>NZ_CP119423.1:0-2400000 GCF_029223585.1 Photobacterium sp. DA100
GTGGCCGATAACCCCGGTGCAGCGTATAACCCGCTGTTCCTGTATGGCGGTACCGGTCTGGGTAAAACCCACTTGCTGCATGCGGTGGGCAATGCCATTGCCGATCGCAAGCCCAACGCCAAAGTGGTGTACATGCATTCAGAGCGCTTTGTCCAGGATATGGTTAAGGCGCTGCAGAACAATGCCATCGAAGAATTCAAACGCTACTACCGCAGTGTCGATGCGCTGCTGATCGATGACATCCAGTTCTTTGCTAACAAGGAGCGCTCGCAGGAAGAGTTTTTCCACACGTTTAATGCGCTCTTGGAAGGTAACCAGCAGATAATCCTGACTTCCGACCGCTATCCGCGTGAGATCAACGGGGTGGAGGATCGCCTAAAATCGCGATTTGGCTGGGGCCTGACGGTGGCAATCGAGCCGCCGGAGCTGGAAACCCGCGTCGCTATCCTGATGAAGAAGGCTGAGGATCACAACATTCGCCTGGCCGATGAAGTGGCGTTCTTCATAGCCAAGCGCCTGCGCTCCAATGTCCGCGAGCTGGAAGGGGCGTTGAACCGGGTGATAGCCAATGCCAACTTTACCGGCCGTGCTATTACCATAGACTTTGTCCGTGAGGCGCTGCGTGATTTGCTGGCCTTGCAGGAAAAACTGGTCACAATCGATAATATTCAAAAGACGGTGGCCGAGTACTATAAGATTAAGATGGCTGATATGCTATCCAAGCGCCGCTCCCGCTCGGTGGCCCGCCCGCGCCAGATGGCGATGGCACTGGCCAAAGAGCTGACTAACCACAGCTTGCCGGAGATCGGTGATGCCTTTGGTGGCCGGGACCATACCACGGTGCTACACGCGTGCCGCAAAATTGAGCAGCTGCGTGAGGAAAGCCATGACATCAAAGAAGATTATTCTAACCTAATAAGAACACTGTCATCTTAATATGAAATTTACAGTTGCACGCGAACAGCTATTAAAACCCCTGCAGCAGGTTTCTGGTGCATTGGGTAGCCGCCCTTCATTGCCGATCCTCGGCAATATTCTGTTGGTTGTCGAGCAGGGGTGCCTGTCGATGACGGGTACCGATCTCGAAGTTGAGATGATTGCCAAGCTGGCTTTGGAAGGCGATTTCGAAGAAGGCGCCGTCACGGTTCCGTCTCGCAAGTTTCTGGATATCTGTCGTGGCTTGCCTGATAGTGCCAATATTGCGATCTCTCTAGAAGGGGACCGTGCGATTATCCGCTCTGGCCGCAGCCGCTATACGCTATCTGTACTGCCAGCTGCTGATTTCCCGAATATCGAAGACTGGCAAAGTGAAGTGGAAATTACCCTTCCTCAGGGCCAGATGCGCCAGCTTATCGACAGCACCCAGTTTTCGATGGCTCACCAAGATGTACGCTACTACCTCAACGGTATGTTGTTTGAAACCGATGGCCAGTTGCTGCGTTCGGTCGCCACCGATGGCCACCGGATGGCGGTGTGTTCGGTATCAACCAGTGCCGATCTGCCTGCCAAGCAGATCATTGTCCCGCGTAAAGGGGTAATGGAGCTGATGCGCTTGCTTGATAGCCCTGAAGATGAGGTCCGCCTGCAGATCGGCCACTCCAATATTCGCGCCGAGGTGAACAATTTCGTATTTACCTCTAAGCTGGTAGATGGTCGATTCCCTGATTATCGCCGGGTTATGCCACAGAACAGCACCAAGGTCGTTGAAGCGAGCTGTGATGAGCTGCGCAAGGCATTTTCCCGCGCGGCTATCCTGTCGAACGAGAAATTCCGTGGTGTAAGACTGAACTTGTCGCAGGGTGAAATGCGCATAACTGCCAATAACCCAGAGCAGGAAGAAGCGGAAGAGTTCTTGGATGTCGACTACCAGGGGGAGCCACTCGAAATTGGTTTCAACGTAAGCTACGTGCTAGACGTGCTCAACACCCTCAAGTGTGAGCAAGTACGCTGGTCGCTGACTGATGCCAATGCCAGTGCCTTGCTGGAAGACAGTGCCAGCGGTGATGCCATGTACGTGGTGATGCCAATCAGGCTATAGGGTCATGTCGTTAACACGTCTGATCGTTAAAGATTTCCGGAACATTGAAGCCTGTGACCTGTCATTGTCACCAGGCTTCAATTTTCTTGTTGGTGCCAACGGCAGCGGCAAGACCAGTGTTTTGGAGGCGATCCATTATCTCGGCCATGGCCGCTCTTTCCGAAGTCATCTTACCGGCCGGGTGATCCGCCATGACCAGCAAGAACTGTTTGTCCATGGACGGTTGCAATCTTCTTCGTCTTTCGAGCTGCCTGTTGGCATCAACAAAAAACGTGATGGCACGACGGAGCTGAAAATCGGTGGGGAGGGGAGCCAGAAACTGGCTCAGCTAGCCCAGCTGTTACCCCTGCAGCTCATTACGCCGGAAGGGTTTGATTTATTGATTGGTGGGCCGAAGTTCCGACGCTCTTTCATTGATTGGGGCGTTTTTCACGTGGAACCTCAGTTTTATCATGCCTGGACTCGGGTCAAACGGCTGACCAAACAGCGTAATGCCTTGCTCAAAACCGCCCGGCACTATCGCGAGTTGAGTTACTGGGATCAGGAACTCAGCATACTGGCTGAAGAGATATCGCAATGGCGTCATGATTATCTCGAAGCCGTTAAACTTAAGGCCAAAGAGATCTGCGAAGTCTTTTTGCCTGAATTCGAGATCCAACTCGGGTACTACCGGGGTTGGGAAAAAGACACCCCTTACGCGGAATTGCTTCAGCGTAATTTCGAACGGGATAGCCAATTGGGTTACACCGCCAGCGGTCCACACAAAGCGGACTTGCGGGTGAAGGTAGCCGGCACCCCGGTCGAGGATGTGCTTTCCCGCGGTCAGCTCAAGCTGATGATGTGCGCTTTGCGCCTCGCGCAAGGATTGCACCTGACCGAAGCAACGGGTAAGCAGTGTATATATTTAATTGATGATTTTGCTTCCGAGCTGGATAGCCATCGTCGGGCACTGTTGGCGCAGCGGTTGAAAGAGACCGGAGCGCAAGTTTTTATCAGTGCGATCAGCATTGACCAAATAGCGGAAATGCATGATGAAAATGGCAAGATGTTTCATGTGGAACACGGTAAAATAACCGCAGGATAATTTAAGCGAGAGTAACTCAATGTCCAACAACTACGATTCATCAAGTATCAAGGTACTTAAGGGCCTTGATGCGGTACGTAAGCGCCCAGGGATGTATATTGGCGATACCGATGACGGTACAGGCTTGCACCACATGGTATTTGAGGTAGTCGATAACTCTATCGACGAAGCTCTTGCTGGCCACTGTGAAGATATCATCGTCACTATCCACGAAGATGGCTCTGTGTCTGTGAGTGATGATGGTCGTGGTATCCCGACTGAAATGCACCCTGAAGAAGGCGTATCGGCGGCTGAAGTTATCATGACGGTACTGCACGCCGGTGGTAAGTTCGATGATAACTCGTACAAGGTATCTGGTGGTCTGCACGGGGTAGGTGTTTCTGTTGTTAACGCCCTGTCTGAAAAAGTCGAGCTGACTATCCACCGTGGTGGCTCTGTGCATCAGCAGGTTTACCACCATGGCGAGCCTCAAGCACCACTGGGGGTTATTGGCGAAACCGAGAAAACCGGTACCCGTATCCGCTTCTGGCCGAGTGCTGAAACCTTCACCAACATCGAATTCCAATATGAAATCCTGGCGAAGCGCCTGCGTGAGCTATCGTTCCTCAACTCCGGTGTGTCGATTAAGCTGATTGACGAGCGTGAGGAAGACAAGCAGGACCACTTCATGTATGAAGGTGGTATCCGTGCATTCGTCGAGCACCTTAACCGCAACAAAACCCCAATCCACCCGAAAGTATTCCACTTCGAGTTTACTCGCGAGGACGGTATCGGTGTGGAAGTGGCGATGCAGTGGAACGATGGTTTCCAGGAAAACATCTACTGTTTCACCAACAACATCCCGCAGCGTGACGGTGGTACCCACCTTGCTGGTTTCCGTGGTGCATTGACCCGTACTCTGAATAACTTCATGGATAAGGAAGGTTATTCGAAGAAAGCCAAAACAGCGACATCCGGTGATGATGCCCGTGAAGGCCTAACGGCGGTTGTATCGGTGAAAGTGCCGGACCCTAAGTTCTCAAGCCAGACCAAAGACAAGCTGGTATCGAGTGAAGTAAAACCTGCGGTTGAATCTACCATGGGTGAGAAGCTGAGCGAGTTCCTGTTGGAAAACCCAGCCGATGCCAAAACGGTGTGTACCAAGATCATCGATGCTTCACGTGCCCGTGAAGCCGCGCGTAAAGCGCGTGAAATGACTCGCCGTAAAGGTGCGCTGGACTTGGCAGGCCTTCCAGGCAAGCTAGCGGACTGTCAGGAAAAAGATCCCGCCCTTTCTGAACTCTACATTGTGGAGGGTGACTCTGCGGGCGGTAGTGCTAAGCAGGGTCGTAACCGTAAGAACCAGGCTATCCTGCCACTGAAAGGTAAGATCCTGAACGTAGAGAAAGCACGCTTTGACAAGATGCTGTCCTCTCAGGAAGTCGCAACACTGATCACGGCCATGGGCTGTGGTATCGGCCGTGACGAGTACAACCCGGACAAACTGCGTTACCACAATATCATCATCATGACCGATGCCGATGTCGATGGTTCCCACATCCGTACACTGCTGCTGACGTTCTTCTACCGTCAGATGCCTGAGCTGATCGAACGTGGACACATCTACATTGCCCAGCCACCGCTTTACAAAGTGAAGAAGGGCAAGCAGGAGCAATACATCCAGGATGACGAGGATATGGGCCAGTACCAGGTTGCCTTGGCGCTGGACAATGCTGCACTGTTTACTGCTGAAGGTGCACCGGCTATTTCTGGTGAAGCGCTGGAGTCTCTGGTTAAGCAATTTAATGGCGCGTCCAAACTGATTGAACGCATGAGCCGCCGTTACCCGACGCTAATGCTGAACGAGTTTACTTACCAGCCTCGCTTGACGGCAGAGATGCTAAACAACGAAAGCGATGTTGAAGGGTGGACTAAGGCGCTGGTTGCCGCATTGAATGCCAAGCAGTCTGGCGAGAGCCAGTATTCCTATGCCGTTGTTCGTGATGAAGAGCAGGGCCTATGGCTACCGAAAGTGACGGTACGTACTCACGGTGTTGAGCATGAATACCTGCTAAGTGCTGATCTGCTGAACTCGAAAGAGTACGGCAAGCTGGCATCACTGTCAGAAGCTTTGTTTGAACTGCTTGAAGATTCTGCCTACGTACAACGTGGCGAGCGCAAGCAACCGGTAGGCAGCTTCAAGGAAGCATTGGAATGGCTGATCAAAGAGTCTCGCCGTGGCCTGTCGCTACAGCGATACAAAGGTTTGGGTGAGATGAACCCTGAGCAGCTTTGGGAAACAACTATGGATCCTGAAACTCGCCGTATGATGCAGGTAACCATCAACGATGCAGTTGCTGCCGATGAACTGTTCACCACACTCATGGGTGATCACGTAGAACCGCGACGTAACTTTATCGAAGCTAACGCACTTAACGCGAATCTGGATGTGTAATTAAACGTACTGTGCAAGATTCAATGTAAAAAACGCCGCACTTAGTGCGGCGTTTTTGTATCTGAAAGCTTGCTAGGTGATGGTCCCAAAATAGTAAAGCAGCAGGGGAGGAGAGTTATCTTCAAGGTATTTTCGCGCTGACCAATTCTCGTCAATGCGTGTATAGCTTCCACTTTTAGACAATCATCCTGCGTATGATCATGCATTGCCCGGAGCGAGATGCCTGCTCTGGAATGACGCGTTTTGTTTGTATCTGTAGCGAGCAAGCGATCTGATAGTTACATCCGAAAATTCAAAAAATGTTTTCTTGCCATAGCCGAGGGTGTCCGATTGTCCCTGTGTGGTGCTGTTGGATGCGCGGATAAAAATAATTCTGTCATGGGGTTGGAAAAATTTTGCGCCGCCCCTATATCTATTGATGAAGAGCAAGGTGCCATAGATTGGGCCTGCGATCGGCTTGTCCGCAGATGGAAAGCCACTTCGACATTTCAATCGTTAAATGTATTGCTTCATAAGAAGGATAAAGTTTATGCGTAACCTAGATTTCACTCCTCTATACCGCTCTGCTATCGGCTTCGATCGGCTGTTCAACCAAATGGAAAAATCGGCAACCAACGCCAACGCCGGTTACCCGCCATATAACATCGAACAGCAAGACGAAAACCACTACCGTATTACTATGGCCGTGGCCGGTTTTGCTGATGAGCAACTGGATATTACCCAGCAGCAAAACAAACTGATTGTCCGCGGTACCCGCGAAGCTAGCGGTGAGACCGAACGCCAGTATCTGTACCAGGGTATTGCCGAACGCGACTTTGAGCGTAAATTTCAGTTGGCTGATTACGTAAAAGTTGTCGGTGCAGAGATGGAAAACGGTCTACTGCATATTGATCTTGAGCGCGAGATCCCTGAAGAGCAGAAGCCACGCAAAATTGCCATCAACGGTCGTCGCTTGCTTGAAAGCGAGTAATTGCACACGGGAACATTATTTCCGTTAGAGGTGTGAAAGGTCAGCCAGCGTGCTGGCCTTTTTTGTTTTTCCTTATCAGTATCAATGCCAGTAATGCACCCCTTACTCTGAAGTCCGTTCAATTATCTATGAGTAGTGGTGAAAGAGGTCTGTTATTCATTCGTATAGCTATGCGCTGCAATACTGTTTCACGTGAAACCATGGTCAAGTATATACGCCGTCTAGCAAGGGTGAAGTTTTCTGATTGCATGTCATCAAGCCAAACTGATGCTCATTTGGTGGAAAGACAAAGATCAGTAGGAGCTTCTGGAAGTCTCAGTTCATCGAACGAAAAATCGATAGATAACAGGATAGCGGATCGTATGAGTGTTATTGGCAGTCAGAGTTATTGTATTGGCGCCGTTTCGCTAATAACGAATTGCTGAAAACACATAGTTATAAACAAGTCTAGATGGCGTCTTCTCAAAGAGGGCTGATGTGTAACAAGAGACCCGCTAAATTTAAGCAAAGTGCTTGCGTGAGCTAGTGATAAAGTACAACAGGCTACCCAAGGTAGCCTGTGTATATTGCTCAGTTGTAGGGGCTGAGTAGGTTATTGTTCTCGGTATGCCTTTTCCACTTCCTCGGCAATGATGGTGATACCTTTGCGCATCACGTCATCTTCCTGAACGTAGTTCATCCGCAAACACTCGTGGCCATGCTGCCAGTCTTCATCGAGTCCAATGAAGAAATACTCACCAGGAACAATGAGAACACCGCGGGCTTTTAAGCGGCGATACAGCTCCATGGTGCTGATTGGCAAGTCCTTGAACCATAGCCACAGGAACATGGCGCCTTCAGGCTTGTGGATCCTAAACCGCGGGTCGGTAATAGCCTGCTGGAGCAGCTCCACGGCATGCTGGGATTTACGGAGGTAGAAAGGTTTGATGACGTCTTCGCTCAAGCGCATTAGATCATGTTGCTCGATCATCTTGTAGCCAATGGCCGGGCCGACACTTCCCGGTGCCAAACTCAGTACGCCATTCATGTTGGCAATGGCAGAGGAGATCTCTTCACGGGCAACCACGATGCCGCAGCGTACTCCAGGTAAGCCAAGTTTCGATAGGCTCATGCACAAGATCGTATTGTCATTCCAGAACGGGGTAACATCTTCAAAAATGATATCGGGAAAAGGCATGCCGTAGGCATTATCGATGATCAGCGGAATGTTATGCTCGCGCGCCAGTTGATCGAGATGCTGGATTTCATCATCCGTCAGGACATTGCCAGTTGGATTGGTTGGCCGCGACGCACAGATGGCTCCAACTAAATCATCGACAACCAGGCGGTTAAAGTCGACATGGTATTTGAACAGGCCATTTTCAAGCAGGCTGATCTCCGGCTTGTACGAAATGAACATATCGTCACTCAACCCTGAGTCACCGTAGCCAATATATTCAGGTGCCAGTGGCAACAAGATTCTTTTCTTCTTGCCGTTCTCGAATTTCCCTGCCAGCAAGTTGAACAGGTTGAAGAAAGCACTCTGGCTACCGTTGGTCAGGGCAATATTCTTGGCACTGATGTCCCAGCCATAGCGTGATTTGAGGAGCTGGGCGAGGGCATTGATAAAAACATTCTTGCCCTGTGGGCCATCATAGTTGGTCAGGGCTTGGGTGAGCTCTCCAGTGGCAGCCATCTGGCTGCAGAGCTGATTGAAGTACTCTACCATTTCAGGGATCTGGGCTGGGTTGCCACCTCCGAGCATGATCGCATCGGGGTTGCGCAATCCATCGTTCAAATCATCCATCAACTGGGTGATACCTGAGTAGCGGGCGAACTTGTCACCAAATGTAGAAAACTCCATCTTTACTTCTGACCTCGGTGTGCTGTGTTTATCTTATTCGATATGGTTATGGTTTATGTTGTGCTGTTCGTCAACATACCTCAACAAAGCGTTTTATTAAACCCCTTGCTCCTCCTTGATTGCCGGACTGGCTTTAGAGTAATCCTTGCTGTGGAAGCTATCTGCGTATGGTTGCGCTTGTACTGAGCGGTCAGTGGAGTTGCTGAGGTTCCACGTGAAACAATACGCGTGGCGCGGCCAATATACCTGTGGTGGTTTCACGTGAAACTGGCAAAGGCGGTATAAGGTTAGGGAGCTGTGGGCGAGTAATACCCGAGTATGGCAGGACAACAGGTGGGGTTGGAGAGGCAGATAAAAAAGCCCCAGCTGTATAAGCTGGGGCTTCAATTGATGCTATATCGCGATATTACTTCTGAAGCAACGAGATATCAGCAACTTTTAGGAACTCGTTACGAAGCAGGTTCAGCATCGTTAGACGATTCACTTTAAGCTGCTCGTCGTCAGCCATTACCATTACGTTATCAAAGAACGCATCAACGGCCTCGCGCAGGGTAGCCAGCTCGGACAGTGCTTGCTGGTAATCGCCGCTGGCGAAGATTGGCGACAGCGAAGTCAGCATAGTTTCCACGTTTTCTGCCAACGCTTTTTCTGCATCTTCAACCAGTAGTTCGCGGTTGATTTCGGCAGACAGCTCACCGTCGAATTTCGCCAGGATGTTACCGACACGCTTGTTCGCTGCAGCCAACGATTCGGCGGCGTCTAGCGAGCGGAAGTGGCTTACAGCTTTAACACGCTTGTCGAAGTCTGCAGGCTGGGTTGGGCGACGTGCCAATACTGCCTGGATAACATCAACACTGTGGCCTTCGTCTTGGTACCAAGCACGGAAGCGGCCAAGCATGAAGTCGATCACTTCTTCTTCGACGTTGTGGTTGGTAAGTTTATCGGCCAGTAGCTCTCGCGCTTTACCAATCAGGTTCACCAAATCCAGGTCGTAACCTTTTTCTACAATGATACGCAGAATACCCAGTGCGGCACGGCGCAGGGCGAACGGGTCGCTGCCTTTCGGTGCCTGGCCGATACCAAAGATGCCCACCAGCGTATCCAGCTTGTCGGCCATCGCAACGGCTGCTGATACGTCAGTGCTTGGTAGTTCGTCACCGGCAAAACGCGGCATGTACTGCTCGTTCAGTGCTAAGGCGACTTCTTCAGCTTCACCGTCGTGACGCGCATAGTGCATGCCCATTACGCCTTGGGTATCGGTGAACTCGAATACCATCGAGGTCATCAGGTCACACTTAGACAGCAGGCCAGCACGCTCTGAATGCTCAACATCAGCACCGATTTGCTGGGCAATGTAGCCTGCCAGCGCGGTGATGCGGTCTGTTTTGTCGCGCAGTGAGCCAAGTTGTTTCTGGAACAATACCCCGTCAAGTTCAGGTAGGCGTTCGATCAACGGGCGCTTGCGGTCCGTGTTGAAGAAGAACTCCGCATCCGCTAGGCGAGGGCGAACGACCTTCTCGTTGCCGCTGATGATCTGGCTTGGGTCTTTAGAGATGATGTTGGAAACGAAGATAAACTTCGGTAACAGCTTGCCATCCGCATCGTAAACTGGGAAGTATTTCTGGTCACCCTTCATGGTGTAAACCAGCGCCTCGGAAGGAACTTTGAGGAATTCTTCTTCGAATGATGCTGTCAGTACAACAGGCCATTCAACCAGCGACGTTACTTCTTCAACTAGATCGTCTTCAAGATCGGCAATACCGCCCACCGCTTCAGCCGCTTTCTTGGCATCAGCGAGGATGATTGCTTTACGTGCTTCGTAATCCGCCATTACCATACCACGCTCTTCAAGCAGCGCAGGGTATTGATCAGCATTGTCGATAGTAAACTCGGCCTCACCCATGAAGCGGTGGCCACGGATCACGCGTGCAGATTCAACACCAAGGATAGTGCCTGGGATCAACTCTTCGCCAAGCAGCATGGTCAGTGTTTTAACCGGACGGATGAACTGGGTGTCTTTGTCACCCCAGCGCATTGGCTTAGGGATAGGAAGTTTAGACAGGGCTGCAGCCGCAAGATCACACAGTAGATCATGTGCAGGCTTGCCTTTGACCTCTTGCTTGTACAGAAGCCATTCGCCTTTGTCTGTCTTCAGACGCTCTGCTTGTTCAACACTGATACCATTACCGCGCGCCCAGCCTTGAGCCGCTTTGGTCGGGTTACCATCTGCATCGAAGGCAGCTGCAACTGCAGGGCCGCGCTTTTCAACAACCTTGTCTGGCTGGCCGCCAGCTAGCCCGGTTACTTTAAGGGCCAGGCGGCGAGGGGCGGCGAACCACGTCACACCCTGGTGTGCAAGATCGGCAGCGGCTAGCTCTGCCTCAAAGTTGCCGGCAAATGCTTCAGCAAGGGTACGTAGGGCCGTTGGTGGTAACTCTTCGGTGCCCAGTTCAATTAGGAAATTCTTATCGCTCATGCCGTATCCTTACTTGTTTGTTTTACACATTGGGAAGCCAAGTGCTTCACGCGATGCGTAGTAGGCTTCTGCAACTTGCTTGGTTAGGTTACGGATGCGCAGGATGTAGCGCTGACGCTCGGTCACCGAAATGGCTTTGCGGGCATCAAGCAGGTTGAAGGCATGGCCGGCTTTGAGGATTCGCTCGTAAGCAGGAAGCGGAAGTGGCTTCTCAAGTTCAAGCAGCTCCTTACACTCTTTTTCGCACTGGTCGAAGAAGGTGAATAGGAAGTCGACATCAGCGTGTTCGAAGTTATAGGTGGACTGTTCTACTTCGTTCTGGTGGAAAATATCACCGTAGGTCACTTTGCCTAGCGGGCCGTCGGTCCAAACCAGATCGTAAACAGAGTCAACGCCTTGGATGTACATTGCCAAGCGCTCGATACCGTAAGTGATTTCACCGGTAACCGGTTTACACTCAAGGCCACCAACCTGCTGGAAGTAGGTGAACTGGGTCACTTCCATGCCGTTAAGCCACACTTCCCAGCCAAGACCCCAGGCACCCAGTGTTGGGTTTTCCCAGTTGTCTTCCACAAAACGGATATCGTGGACTTGAGTGTCGATGCCAAGTGCTTCCAGCGAGCCCAGGTATAGTTCCTGGATATTGTCCGGTGACGGTTTGATGATCACCTGGAACTGGTAGTAGTGCTGAAGACGGTTTGGGTTTTCACCGTAGCGGCCGTCGGTAGGACGGCGAGATGGTTGCACATACGCTGCTGCAATAGGTTCTGGACCCAGAGCACGAAGACATGTCATTGGGTGAGAGGTACCTGCACCTACTTCCATGTCCAGAGGTTGCACAATAGTACAACCCTGTTGGCCCCAGTAATCCTGCAGCGCGAGGATCATGCCCTGAAAGGTTTTAATATCGTATTTCTGCATTGTCAGCTTCGCGTGATTAATGGATTGAGAGATTTTTAGTAACTATCCAGTATACCTCGGCAGTCCCGAGGCTAGTAGGGCTAGTGCATGTTTTTTGGCCATCTTTGTTTAATTTGCTTAAATTAATGGGCTCGGGCTGGCGAGGTATGGATATTTTTGACATTGTTCTGATATCAGTCTCCAAGGTGCAGATACAATACTGCCGCCAATGAACAGCTTTGGCTTGCCTTGCCAAAGACGCTGACACAATGACATCGGCACAGAGCCGAGAAGACAGAAGGTAAACAATATGGATTTGACTAATTGCGCAAAATCTAGCAAATGGATTCGTAACCTGGTGTTTGCTACGGCTACTGCTGTGGTTGCAACTGGGTGTTCGACCACTAACCCGTACACCGGCGAAGAGCAAACGGCGAAAGCAACCAGTGGTTCGATTATCGGCGCTGTGGCAGGGGCTGCAATTGGTGCTGCTTCTTCGAGCAAAAGCGATCGTGGTAAGGGAGCTTTGATTGGCGCGGCATCCGGCGCTGCTCTCGGTGGTGGTATCGGTTACTACATGGATGTGCAGGAAGCCGAGCTGCGCAAGCAATTGCAATCAACCGGGATCAGCGTAACCCGTGACGGCGAGAATATTATCCTCAACATGCCAAATACCATCACCTTTGGCGTGGATGACACGGCGTTGAGCGGACAGGCCAAGAACGCACTAAAAAGTGTTGCGCTGGTCGCGAAGGAGTATGACAAGACGCTGCTGAATGTCTATGGCTTTACCGATAGTACCGGTGCCGCATCCTATAACCTTCGCCTGTCGCAAGTCCGTGCCAGCGAGGTGAGCAACGAGCTGATGCGCGGCGGTGTTGCCAGCAACCGTATTGTGACCAAAGGGATGGGGGAATCCCACCCAATTGCATCGAATGATAATGAGCAAGGCCGTGCCCAGAACCGCCGGGTTGAAATTGTGCTTTCTCCACAAAGTTAATCTTACGGATATAAGCTGAATGGATAAAAGGGCCCATACGGGCCCTTTTTTGCGGCTTGCGAATAGTGTTGGTGCTGTGTAGAATTGCCGCACCTTTGGGGAGTAGCCTCTTGTCCTAACAAGACAAGCGTCAACATAATTGAAGCAAAATCTTCATGGCGTTTGTGACTCACGTTTATCCTACTAGTGAGTTTGGCGAGACCATCGGTAAACCAGCATGAACCGGGGTGGGGCATGTGCGTTTACCTGTGGTTTTTTTACAGTATTCCTCACCCCAAAGAGCATGTCGTGAGTGTTTTAGCTATCTCTATTACGTCGGTTGCATTGGCAGAAATCGGCGATAAAACCCAGTTGTTATCGTTGCTGCTTGCCAGCCGCTACCGCAAACCTGTTCCGATCATCCTGGCGATTTTCTTTGCCACCATTGCCAACCATGCATTGGCTGCCTGGCTCGGTGTGGTTGTTGCCGATTACCTCACGCCGGACGTCCTGAAGTGGGTGCTGGTGGTGAGCTTCGTTGCCATGGCCGGTTGGATTTTGATCCCGGATAAACTTGATGATGACGAAGAGGTCTCAAACCGCGGACCGTTCGTGGCTAGTTTCATTGCTTTCTTCATTGCCGAGATCGGTGACAAGACACAGGTTGCCACCACCATGCTAGGTGCTAAATACAACGACGCCCTGATGTGGGTCGTGCTCGGCACGACGATTGGTATGTTGCTGGCCAATGTGCCTGTCGTATTGATTGGTAAGCTGTCGGCGGATCGCATGCCGTTGGGGCTGATCCGCAAAATCACCGCCGCCTTGTTCTTTGGTCTAGCCGTTGCTGCTGCATTTGGAATGTGATTCCTCTCTGTGCTGTTTCACGTGAAACCTTAATGTTTTCATGTTGATATAGAGTATGAGATCAGCAACATAAAATGTGAGCATGGCAGCAGAGCTGGGGCGAGCGGCATGGTATGGTGGAACCAGTACCTTTGGATGGTTGTCGATGTATAGGAGGGGGTTATGGACCGTTTTCTTGCAATATCGCCCCAGAGTCAATTCTGGTTGTTCAACACGGCGTTGGCGCTGAATATCCTCGGCATGGTGCTGACTGACATGTGGTTGCCGATGGTCGTCGGGGCAATAGTGACGACTTATCTGTCAGTGGATGCCTTGGTTCGCTTGCGCTATGTATTGCCAATGAAGAAGGAAATTCGTGAGTTGCGTCATGAGCTCGACAAAGCTCATCGCCAATTGCGTGACACCTACCGCGAAGATGATTGAGTTATCACGGTTATCTGAATAGCAAAAGGCAGCTCATTTGAGCTGCCTTTTTTTGTATGGATTAGCTGGTGCCTTTTCTGATCAAGTAGCGGTAAGGCAGGCTGTCGGTTTCCGCCGCGACCAGGGTGTGATCCATGAATCGGCAAAAACTTGGAATATCCCTAGTAGTAGAAGGGTCATCGGCAGTGACGAGCAGGGTATCGCCTTCGGCCATTTTCCTTACGGTTTTACGCACCATCATCACAGGCTCCGGGCAGCGAAGTCCTTCTGCTTCCAAGCTGTGGGTGGGATTATCAAAAATAGCGGTCATAGCATCTATATCTTCTGGTGAAGATTGTGATCATACTTATGGGCAAGAATTAATCAATAAGGGTTGGCAAATCAAAATAAAACGTGTAACGTATTTAACAAGTCATTAACGTTTATCTTCTGATGGATTAGGAGGGACTATGTTGACTCAGATGGATCGCCTGACAATTTACAGCGTACTGTGCTTCATTACATTTTGTTCGTTGATGCTACGTTCGCCGAATGAGACCAGTTTTATTGCGCTCGGTGGCCTGATTGCTGCCGCGCTGGGACTTTGGCTCGAGCTTACCAATTCACCCGAGCTCGAGGAAGAAGAAAATTAACATTGCACATCTACTACACTCCCCCAGTTTTCTTGGGCTTCCCCGCTTTTATAGCGGGATTTTTTTTATCTGGACGATAAAATAAAACCAAATGTCCAGCCAAGGTAGCCCAGAGTGGAACTAGAAGATATCTATCGCCGTGATTTGAATTTGCTGGTGGCATTGCGGGTTTTGATTGAAGAGAGCAGTGTCAGCAAGGCCGCCACGCGTTTGAACCTGAGCCAGTCGGCCATGAGTCGGGTACTGGGGCGGTTGCGTGACTTGCTCGGCGATCCCTTGTTTACCCGCCAGGGCCAGCACCTGATCCCAACTGAAAAGGCGCTGGAATTCGATCGCGCACTGGGTGAGCCGCTGGAATCATTACGGCAGCTACTTTCCCCTGTCGAGTTTGATCCGCGCCGCTGCGACCAAACTTTTGCCATCGCTACCACCGATTATGCCATGCAAACTATTTTGCCGTTTGCCCTGCCGCGGATTTACCAGGAGGCACCGGAAGTCTCGTTTGAATTCCTACCGCTGCAGCATGACAGGCTGGCCGATCAGCTGACCTATGAAGGGGCCGATCTTGCAATTTGCCGTCCGACCGGGCCGGTGGAGCCATTGCGCAGCGAAGTACTCGGCCGGGTGGGAGTATTGTGCCTGCTGTCGAAGCATCACCCGTTGGCCGATAAAGACATGAGCCTGGCGGAATACTTGGCGCATCCCCATGCGATGATTGCGATAAGTGATGGGGTCAAGGCGTTGATAGAGCAAGCCTTGGTCGGGCAGCCCAAGCGCAAGATGGTGCTGCGGGCCTATCACCTCGAGGCGGCGTTGGCGATTGTGGATACTATGCCGTTGATTATTACTGTGCCTGCGGATCTGGCTTATCTGGTTGCAGAGCGCTATGACTTGGCGGTCAAGCCCTTGCCGTTTGCCTTTACGCCGTTTGATTATTCGATGATCTGGCATCCTCGCTGTGAGCATTCGCCTGCCCAGGAATGGCTGCGGGCGATTGTCAAAGAGGAGTGCAGCCGCCTGATCGCCAAGCGTATCGATGATATGGGGTTGGGGTAAGCGGCTCTCTGGCGAGAGAGAGGAAACGGTAGCAACAACAAAGCCGGGCGATGCCCGGCTTTCTCTGATTATCACTAGGTTATCGTGACAAAGCTTGCCTTACAGTTTGATCACCACACGACCGGTTACTTGGCCATTGGTAATGTCTTCTGCATACTGGGGCGCAGCTTCCAGCTCGACTTCGGTGCAGGCTTGCTCGTAGAAGCTCTCTGGTAGTAGCTCAACCAGTTTTTCCCATGCCGCGATACGCTTGTCCGTTGGGCACATTACCGAGTCCACGCCCTGCAGGCGGACGTTGCGCAGGATGAAAGGCATTACGGTTGTCGGCAGGTCAAAACCGCCAGCCAAACCACAAGCGGCAACAGCGCTGTTGTAGTCCATTTGTGCCAGTACTTTTGCCAAGACCTTGCTACCGACGGTATCGACAGCACCCGCCCAGATTTGTTTCTCCAGCGGGCGGGCTGGCTCTTCGAATTCAGTACGGTCAATAATACGGCTTGCCCCTAGCTTTTCTAACAGCGGACCGTTCTGTTCAACCCGGCCTGTGACAGCTGCCACTTTGTAACCCAGCTGCGCCAGAAGGGTTACGGCAACAGAGCCTACACCACCACTGGCACCGGTTACTAAGATTTCGCCAGCCTCTGGCTTGATATCGGCATCAAGCAATGCTTGTACACATAGCATCGCGGTAAAACCGGCAGTACCAACCATCATGGCTTTCTTGCTGTCGAAACCTGTTGGTAGCGGCACCAGCCAATCGGCTTTCAGGCGCGCACGTTGTGCCATACCACCCCAGTGGTTTTCACCGACGCCCCAGCCAGTTAGCACGACTTTGTCACCCGCTTGGTAGCGTGCATCCTCAGAGCTAACGACTGTACCGGCTAGGTCGATACCCGGTACCATCGGGAAGTTACGGATGATCTTACCTTTGCCTGTGATGGCCAAGCCGTCTTTGTAGTTCAGGGAAGAGTAATCGATATCAATCAGAACATCGCCTTCAGGAAGGTGGTTATCGTCTAATTGTTCGATTGTCGCAATTGTTTTTTTCTCTTCTTGGTTTAGAACCAGTGCCTTAAACATAGGGATGCTCCAAATTAAACAAGCGTCTTAAGTGGTAATGAGTGTAGATCCGAAACAACTATGAATAAAATGAAAGTTAATCATTTAATCTATGCTCTTATTGCATGTGCGGACTGGATCAAAAAAGCCCGCCGAAGCGGGCTGTATCGAGGCTAAAGGGGCTAGTCAACGCGTTCGAAAACGGTGGCAATACCTTGGCCGAGCCCGATGCACATGGTGGCCAGGCCGAACTGGACATCGTGGTGTTCCATCAGGTTGATCAGGGTGGTTGAAATCCTTGCACCTGAGCATCCCAGAGGATGGCCTAGGGCGATGGCACCGCCATTGAGGTTGACCTTTTCTTCCACCACATCCAGCAGGCCAAGATCTTTGGCGCAAGGTAGCGATTGGGCGGCAAAGGCTTCGTTGAGCTCGACCATACCGATATCATTGATCGTCAATCCTGCGCGCTGGAGTGCCTTCTGGCTAGCTGGTACCGGGCCGTAGCCCATGATAGAAGGATCGCAGCCGGCGATGGCCATTGCTTTTACCCGGGCGCGGATGGTCAGGCCCAGCGCTTTGGCTTTGTCTTCGCTCATGACCAGCATGGCCGAAGCACCATCGGATAAAGCGGAAGAGGAGCCGGCGGTAACCGTTCCGTTGGCTGGGTCGAATACCGGGCGCAGTGCAGCAAGCGATTCCGCGGTAGTATCCGGGCGAATGACTTCGTCTTGGTTGAAGAGAGTCAGGCGGCCATCGGCATCGTGGCCTTCGGTCGGGTAGATTTCATTGGCAAACCGACCTTCGATAGTCGCGGCATGGGCTCGCTGATGGGAGCGCGCCGCGAAGGCATCCTGCATTTCCCTGCTGATACCATGCATACGACCCAGCATTTCTGCGGTCAGTCCCATCATGCCTGCTGCTTTGGCGACAGACTTTGATAGCCCCGGGTGGAAGTCGACCCCGTGGTTCATTGGTACGTGGCCCATATGCTCGACACCACCGATCAGGCAGGTATCGGCATCACCGACCATAATCGCGCGGGCGGCATCATGCAGCGCCTGCATCGATGAGCCACACAGGCGATTGACGGTTGTCGCGCCCACTGTGTGTGGGATCCCCGCTAACAGGGCCGCATTGCGGCCGACATTAAAGCCTTGCTCCAGTGTCTGCTGGACACAGCCCCAGTAGATGTCTTCAATGCTGCTCGGATCAACCTGTGGATTGCGTGCCAGCAGTCCCTTCATCAGGTGGGCCGACAAGTCTTCGGCGCGGACATGGCGGAAGGCCCCGCCTTTCGAGCGTCCCATCGGGGTACGGATACAATCAACGATTACAACGTTATTCATTTTCAATTCCTCATCCTTAAGCCATGATTACGCGTTGCTCGGTACAGGGTAGTAGCAGCTGTCTTGGGCCGCTTTTTCACGCAAGCCCGCCGGTACTTCATAAACGGCACCAAGGTGGGCATAGCTGTCGGCCAACTGGACATAGTTGGCCAGGCCAAGGCTATCGAGATAACGGAAAACACCGCCACGGAATGGAGGGAAGCCTAAACCGTAGACCAGGGCCATATCGGCTTCGGCTGGGCTGGCAATGATCCCTTCCTCGAGGCAGCGAACCACTTCGTTGATCATTGGGATCATCATACGGGCAATGATTGTTTCGGCATCATATGGGGTGGCATTGCCGGTGACCGGCGCAATCAATTCGGTGACCTCGGGCGCGCTGGTTTTCTTTGGCTTGCCCTTGCGGTCGGTAGTATAGGCGTAGAAACCCTGGCCATTCTTCTGACCATAGCGGCCATTGTCGAACATCACATCGACGCCATCTCTGTAGTCTTTGCCCATGCGATCCGGGAAGCCTTCTGCCATTACGGCCTGGGCGTGGTGAGCGGTATCGATACCGACCACATCCAATAGATAAGCAGGTCCCATCGGCCAGCCGAACTGTTTTTCCATCACTTTATCAATTTGCTGGAAATCGGCCCCGTCACGGAGCAACAGGCTGAAACCGGCAAAGTATGGGAACAGCACGCGGTTGACGAAGAACCCGGGGCAGTCGTTGACCACAATCGGGGATTTCCCCATCTTGGCAGCATAGGCAACGACCCGGTTGATGGTTTCGTCGGAGGTATGCTCGCCACGGATGATTTCGACCAGCGGCATGCGGTGGACCGGGTTGAAGAAGTGCATGCCACAGAATTTCTCGGGGTGCTTGAGTGATTTGGCCAGCAAGTTGATAGGGATAGTCGAGGTATTGGAAGTAATAACCGTCTCCCCACCGACGAGGCTTTCGACCTCACTCAATACTGCTGCCTTGACCTTTGGGTTTTCAACCACGGCTTCAACCACTACATCGACATCTTCGGCACCAGCATAGTGTAGGCTAGGGGTGATCCCACCTAGGACTTTGGCCATACCTAGCCCATCGATACGCCCGCGTTCGAGTTGTTTGTTCAGCAGCTTGGCCGCTTCACCCATCCCCAGCTCGAGGGATGATTCGCTGATGTCTTTCATCAGTACCGGTACGCCTTTAAGGGCAGATTGATAGGCAATACCACCTCCCATGATCCCGGCTCCGAGTACCATCGCTTTGCGGGTGGACTGGCCGGACTTGGCTGCTTGTTTGGCTTGGCCCTTAATGTATTGGTCGTTGAGGAAGATCCCAACCAAGGATTTGGCGACATCGGTTTTCGCCAGGGTAACGAAGTGCTTGTTTTCAATTGCTAGTGCTTCGTCTCTCTGGCACCTTGCGGCTTCTTCAATGGTCTTGACTGCAGCCATAGGGGCCGGGTAGTGAGGGCCTGCAACTTGGGCCACCATCCCTTTGGCGATGGTAAAGCTCATGGTCGCCTCAATCTTGTTCAGGGCCAGCGGTGCTTTTTTCTGGTCTCGGCGCGACTGCCAGTCGAGCTTGCCGGCAATGGCGTCCTTGAGCATGGCGAGTGCGGCACTGTGCAGTTGCTCTGGCTCGACCACCCCGTCAACTAGGCCAAGTTTGAGGGCATCGAGGGCTTTCTTGTCTTTACCGGCGGTAATAATTTCCATGGCAGAGTCGGCACCAATAAGGCGGGGCAGACGAACAGTGCCCCCGAACCCTGGCATGATACCGAGCTTGGTTTCCGGCAGGCCAATACGGGCTTTGCTGTCTGCCAGACGTAAATCGGTCGCCAAAATACATTCGCAGCCACCGCCGAGGGCATGGCCATTAACCGCTGACAGGGTTGGAACCGGTAAGTCTTCCAATTTATTGAAGATGTCGTTGGCATGGGTGACCCACTGTGACAGCTCCTCGGCAGGCTTGGCAAATAAGCCAAGGAACTCAGTGATATCAGCTCCCACCACAAAGGCATCTTTGCTTGAGGTGAGTAGTAGTCCCTTTAGATCACTCTGGTGATAGAGCGCATTGAGGGCTTCGTTGAAGCTTTCCAGGGTTTTGAGGTCGAACTTGTTGATTGCGCCGGGTGCGTTGAGGTTGAGCTCGGCGATGCCATCTTCCAGATAGCGAACGGATAGGGTTTCACCTTGGTAAATCATCATCTATCTCCATGAGTTTCGGTCTGTGCCGAATTTGATTTAACTGGTTTGACCTGTCAGTAGGTTAAATAATAGTCTGAACCTGTTGTGCAACGATTACAATACCTATTTTAAACATTTGTTTAACTTTTTGGGGTGGTGACAGAGTGAGTGTTACGGGAGAAGTTACTGGGTTTTGGTTTTTTGTTTTTAAATTCAGATAGATGTGATTGTTTGGCAGGGTTTGGTTTTGTTAGTATTTTGTGGCATTAAGTAATCTGTCAATGTTTTGATGGTTGATTCGCGGCATCGCGCGGTATAGAGGATGGAGCAGTTACAGCTCCAACAGGGGTTGTGGTATCCTGAGATATTCGACCTATAACAGAGAAATACGGCAGGATATGACCGTCAGTGAGCCCTACCTGATCCCGGCAAGCAGTGCGACTTTCGAAGAAGAAATCAAGAAAAGCCGCTTTATTACCTATTTAGCACATACCCCGAATGTCGACGCCGCTAAGGCGTTTGTCCAAAGCATTAAGGATAAACACCATGATGCCAGGCATAACTGCTGGGCGTTTGTTGCTGGGCGACCTGAAGATTCGATGAAGTGGGGATTTAGCGATGATGGCGAGCCGTCAGGAACGGCGGGTAAGCCAATCCTTGCCCAGCTGACTGGATCTGGAGTGGGAGAAATCACGGCTGTTGTGACGCGCTACTCTGGCGGTATTAAGCTCGGTACCGGTGGCTTGGTCAAAGCCTATGGTGGCGGTGTCCAGCAAGCCTTAACTGTGCTGCAAACCAAAGAAAAGTTAATAACTTCGGAACTGCTGATTAGCTGCGAGTATAATCAGGTATCGCTGGTGGAGTCTTTGGTCGCAGAGTTCGCCGGCCGCCAAGTTGAGGCTGATTATGGCCAGCGGGTGACATTGGTGATTGAATTGGATCGCCGTCAGGTCGAGTCATTCAGTGCGACCCTGTTTAGTCGTAGTGGTGGGCAGGTGAGTGCGGTCGACCGTTCAGAGTAGCCCTGCTAACGTTTTCTAATTATCAATGAGAGCCGAATAGGCAATGCAATTTCGTTCCATTATCAGGATTGTCGGGCTGCTGCTCGCCTTATTCAGTGTCACTATGCTGGCGCCAGCTTTGGTGGCATTTATTTATCGCGACGGAGCGGGGCTGCCGTTTGTCGTGACTTTTTTTCTTCTTTTTGCCGGCGGCGCCTTGTTGTGGGTCCCCAACCGCCATTACCGTAGAGAGCTAAAAGCACGGGATGGCTTCCTGATTGTGGTCTTGTTCTGGACGGTTATCGGCAGTGCCGGTGCAGTTCCCTTTATCCTGGCCAAAACCCCCGATTTATCAGTCACAGATTCTTTTTTCGAATCATTCTCGGCGCTGACCACCACCGGGGCAACCGTGATTGTCGGATTAGATCATCTTCCCAAGGCGATTTTGTTTTATCGCCAGCTGCTGCAATGGTTCGGCGGAATGGGGATCATCGTATTGGCTGTTGCCATCTTGCCGGTACTGGGTATCGGTGGCATGCAGCTATACCGGGCTGAGATCCCTGGCCCAGTCAAAGATAGCAAGATGACCCCGCGTATTGCCGAAACCGCCAAGGCGCTATGGTATATCTACCTCGCTTTGACCATCAGTTGTGCGTTGGCTTTCTGGTTAGCCGGCATGACCGCATTTGATGCGATAGCCCATAGTTTTTCTACCGTGGCGATCGGAGGGTTCTCTACCCATGACGCCAGCATGGGGTACTTCAACAGCCCGACAATTAACATGATCACCGTGGTGTTCCTGCTAATTTCCGCCTGTAACTTTTCACTCCACTTTGCAGCCTTTGCCAATGGTGGCATTCATTTGCGCACTTATTGGCGTGATCCTGAGTTCCGGGCATTTTTCGCATCACAGCTGATTTTGTTCCTGATCTGTTTTGGCATGTTGCTCAAGCACCATTCCTATGACTCGTATCACGACGCCTTTGATCAGGCGCTGTTCCAAACGGTCTCCATTTCAACTACCGCTGGTTTCACCACCACGGGATTCTCGGAATGGCCACTGTTTTTGCCGGTATTGCTGCTGTTTTCATCGTTTGTCGGCGGCTGCGCGGGATCGACCGGCGGAGGTATCAAGGTGATCCGGATGTTCTTGCTGTTACTGCAAGGTGTCAGGGAGCTAAAACGCTTGGTTCACCCGCGGGCGGTTTATACCATCAAGGTAGGAAATAAGGCCTTGCCGCAACGTGTAGTTGATGCGGTGTGGGGGTTCTTCTCGGCGTATGCCTTGGTTTTTGTGATCTGTATGCTGGCGTTGATCGCAACTGGGATTGATGAGCTAACGGCGTTCTCAGCCGTGGCTGCTACTTTGAATAACCTAGGGCCGGGCTTGGGGGAAGTCGCGGTTCACTTTGGCGAAGTTAATGACCCGGCAAAGTGGGTATTGGTGATTGCGATGTTATTTGGTCGCTTGGAAGTCTTTACCTTGTTGGTGCTGTTTACTCCTACATTTTGGCGTAGTTAATAGATAAGGAAATGCCGTGGAAAAAGTCCTTTTACTTCATTCGAGCAGTGATGGGCAAACCATCAAAATCATGCGTCATATAGAGAAAACCCTAGGAGAGGGCTATCAATGTGAGTTGGCAGATTTGAACCAACTGCCTGCTGTTGCTTTTGAGCAGTATAACCGCATCCTAATTGGGGCATCGATCCGTTATGGTCATCTCAACAAAAAGCTCTATCAGTTTATTGAGCAGAACCTGCCAGCGCTGGAGCAGCACAAAGTAGGTTTCTTCTGCGTCAACTTAACGGCCCGTAAAGAAGGCAAGAACACGCCGGAGACGAGTGCCTATATGAAGAAGTTTCGCCAGAAGTCACCATGGCAGCCTAGTTTGCAGGCAGTATTTGCCGGGGCGCTCCGCTATCCACGCTATAAATGGTTTGATCGGGTCATGATTCAGTTAATCATGCGTATCACTGGGGGAGAAACCGACACCAGTAAAGAGGTAGAGTACACGGATTGGCAAAAAGTTGAGGCCTTTGCGGCCCAGTTTAAGGCGTTTTAAGCTGCCTTTTTGATGGTTTTGAGTGTTTTTTGTTCGAACTGTTAGGTTTTACTTAATTTTTTAAAAAAGCCTCTTGCCAACGTGATCGAACTCTCTATAATGCCACCTCACCGACACGGAGCACGGCGAGTTAAGCCGGCGACGTAGCGGATTGTTCTTTAACAATTTGACCATGCAATCTGTGTGGGCACTCGTGAAATGATAGTCAAAAAGAATTATCAATGAAACTGAGTGACCAAATCGAATCGCAAGATTCGGCACAGTCAATTCTTACTTAGAAATAAGTAATAACAGTATTCATTGAGCCAAAACTTTAATTGAAGAGTTTGATCATGGCTCAGATTGAACGCTGGCGGCAGGCCTAACACATGCAAGTCGAGCGGCAGCGACATGACTGAACCTTCGGGGGACGTTATGGGCGGCGAGCGGCGGACGGGTGAGTAATGCCTGGGAATATGCCCTGATGTGGGGGATAACCATTGGAAACGATGGCTAATACCGCATAATCTCTTCGGAGCAAAGAGGGGGACCTTCGGGCCTCTCGCGTCAGGATTAGCCCAGGTGAGATTAGCTAGTTGGTGAGGTAAGAGCTCACCAAGGCGACGATCTCTAGCTGGTCTGAGAGGATGATCAGCCACACTGGAACTGAGACACGGTCCAGACTCCTACGGGAGGCAGCAGTGGGGAATATTGCACAATGGGGGAAACCCTGATGCAGCCATGCCGCGTGTGTGAAGAAGGCCTTCGGGTTGTAAAGCACTTTCAGTTGTGAGGAAGGCGTTGTCGT
Source organism: Photobacterium sp. DA100 (assembly GCF_029223585.1). Lineage (NCBI taxonomy): Bacteria > Pseudomonadati > Pseudomonadota > Gammaproteobacteria > Vibrionales > Vibrionaceae > Photobacterium > Photobacterium sp. DA100. The sequence goes on from NZ_CP119423.1 coordinate 24,134, forward strand.
TAATAGCGGCAGCGTTTGACGTTAGCAACAGAAGAAGCACCGGCTAACTCCGTGCCAGCAGCCGCGGTAATACGGAGGGTGCGAGCGTTAATCGGAATTACTGGGCGTAAAGCGCATGCAGGCGGCTTGTTAAGCCAGATGTGAAAGCCCGGGGCTCAACCTCGGAATAGCATTTGGAACTGTCAGGCTAGAGTCTTGTAGAGGGGGGTAGAATTTCAGGTGTAGCGGTGAAATGCGTAGAGATCTGAAGGAATACCGGTGGCGAAGGCGGCCCCCTGGACAAAGACTGACGCTCAGATGCGAAAGCGTGGGGAGCAAACAGGATTAGATACCCTGGTAGTCCACGCCGTAAACGATGTCTACTTGGAGGTTGGTGTCTTGAACACTGGCTTTCGGAGCTAACGCGTTAAGTAGACCGCCTGGGGAGTACGGTCGCAAGATTAAAACTCAAATGAATTGACGGGGGCCCGCACAAGCGGTGGAGCATGTGGTTTAATTCGATGCAACGCGAAGAACCTTACCTACTCTTGACATCCAGAGAACTTTCCAGAGATGGATTGGTGCCTTCGGGAACTCTGAGACAGGTGCTGCATGGCTGTCGTCAGCTCGTGTTGTGAAATGTTGGGTTAAGTCCCGCAACGAGCGCAACCCTTATCCTTGTTTGCCAGCACTTCGGGTGGGAACTCCAGGGAGACTGCCGGTGATAAACCGGAGGAAGGTGGGGACGACGTCAAGTCATCATGGCCCTTACGAGTAGGGCTACACACGTGCTACAATGGCGTATACAGAGGGCTGCCAACTTGCGAGAGTGAGCGAATCCCAGAAAGTACGTCGTAGTCCGGATTGGAGTCTGCAACTCGACTCCATGAAGTCGGAATCGCTAGTAATCGTGGATCAGAATGCCACGGTGAATACGTTCCCGGGCCTTGTACACACCGCCCGTCACACCATGGGAGTGGGCTGCACCAGAAGTAGATAGCTTAACCTTCGGGAGGGCGTTTACCACGGTGTGGTTCATGACTGGGGTGAAGTCGTAACAAGGTAGCCCTAGGGGAACCTGGGGCTGGATCACCTCCTTAACGATATGACTGCGTTTTACGCAGTGTCCACACAGATTGCTTGGTTAATAGTAAAAGACATACGGTATCGGGTCTGTAGCTCAGGTGGTTAGAGCGCACCCCTGATAAGGGTGAGGTCGGTGGTTCAAGTCCACTCAGACCCACCACTTCTTCTCCCAGAGGATGTGGTGACGGTATCGGTATTTCGATGGGGCTATAGCTCAGCTGGGAGAGCGCCTGCCTTGCACGCAGGAGGTCAGCAGTTCGATCCTGCTTAGCTCCACCACTCTCTAAAAACATTCTTGTGAGTGTGTTTAGAAAGTGGATGTCGAAAGACAAACACATGCTCTTTAACAATCTGGAAAGCTGACTAGTAAATTCAATCGATAGATTGATTTATTTTGTTCTTCTTTATGAAGAACGAGTTCTCAAGCAACACACATTCAAGTGTCTTGTGTAAGAGTCCGGCGAAACACAGTTCATCATACTCAGATGAACAACCTTGGTTGTTGAGCCATACGAAAGACCTCTTGGGGTTGTATGGTTAAGTGACTAAGCGTACACGGTGGATGCCTGGGCAGTCAGAGGCGATGAAGGACGTGCTAACCTGCGATAAGCCAAGAGAAGATGGTAAGAATCACTATACTCTTGGATTTCCGAATGGGGAAACCCAGCTGCATAAGCAGTTATCGTAACGTGAATACATAGCGTTGCGAGGCGAACCGGGGGAACTGAAACATCTAAGTACCCCGAGGAAGAGAAATCAACCGAGATTCCGGCAGTAGCGGCGAGCGAACCCGGATTAGCCCTTAAGCTAGTTTTGCGTCAGGTGAATGTGCTGGAAAGCACAGCGATACAGGGTGATAGCCCCGTAACCGGTAGCGCATTATCAGTGAAAACGAGTAGGACGGGACACGTGTTATCTTGTCTGAAGATGGGGGGACCATCCTCCAAGGCTAAATACTCCTGACTGACCGATAGTGAACCAGTACCGTGAGGGAAAGGCGAAAAGAACCCCTGTGAGGGGAGTGAAATAGAACCTGAAACCGTGTACGTACAAGCAGTAGGAGCCCTTCGGGGTGACTGCGTACCTTTTGTATAATGGGTCAGCGACTTAATTTTAGTAGCAAGGTTAACCGATTAGGGGAGCCGTAGGGAAACCGAGTCTTAACTGGGCGTACAGTTGCTAGGATTAGACCCGAAACCAGGTGATCTAGCCATGGGCAGGTTGAAGGTGAGGTAACACTTACTGGAGGACCGAACCGACTAATGTTGAAAAATTAGCGGATGACTTGTGGCTAGGGGTGAAAGGCCAATCAAACCTGGAGATAGCTGGTTCTCCCCGAAAGCTATTTAGGTAGCGCCTCGGACGAATACTACTGGGGGTAGAGCACTGTTAAGGCTAGGGGGTCATCCCGACTTACCAACCCTTTGCAAACTCCGAATACCAGTAAGTACTATCCGGGAGACACACGGCGGGTGCTAACGTCCGTCGTGGAGAGGGAAACAACCCAGACCGCCAGCTAAGGTCCCAAAGTTATAGCTAAGTGGGAAACGATGTGGGAAGGCTCAGACAGCCAGGATGTTGGCTTAGAAGCAGCCATCATTTAAAGAAAGCGTAATAGCTCACTGGTCGAGTCGGCCTGCGCGGAAGATTTAACGGGGCTAAGCTATACACCGAAGCTGCGGCAATGCATTTTATGTATTGGGTAGGGGAGCGTTCTGTAAGCGGTTGAAGGTGCATCGTAAGGTGTGCTGGACGTATCAGAAGTGCGAATGCTGACATGAGTAACGATAAAGGGAGTGAAAAACTCCCTCGCCGGAAGACCAAGGGTTCCTGTCCAACGTTAATCGGGGCAGGGTGAGTCGACCCCTAAGGCGAGGCCGAAAGGCGTAGTCGATGGGAAACGGGTTAATATTCCCGTACTTCTTACTATTGCGATGGGGGGACGGAGAAGGCTAGGTGGGCCTGGCGACGGTTGTCCAGGTTCAAGGGTGTAGGCTGTAATCTTAGGCAAATCCGGGATTACCTAAGGCTGAGACCCGATGTCGAGCCGCTACGGCGGTGAAGTCATTGATGCCATGCTTCCGGGAAAAGCCTCTAAGCTTCAGATAGTAAGGAATCGTACCCCAAACCGACACAGGTGGTCGGGTAGAGAATACCAAGGCGCTTGAGAGAACTCGGGTGAAGGAACTAGGCAAAATGGTACCGTAACTTCGGGAGAAGGTACGCTGCCGGCGGTGAAGAGACTTGCTCTTGGAGCTGCTGGCAGTCGCAGATACCAGGTGGCTGCAACTGTTTATTAAAAACACAGCACTGTGCAAAATCGAAAGATGACGTATACGGTGTGACGCCTGCCCGGTGCCGGAAGGTTAATTGATGGGGTTAGACTTCGGTCGAAGCTCTTGATCGAAGCCCCGGTAAACGGCGGCCGTAACTATAACGGTCCTAAGGTAGCGAAATTCCTTGTCGGGTAAGTTCCGACCTGCACGAATGGCGTAATGATGGCCACGCTGTCTCCACCCGAGACTCAGTGAAATTGAAATCGCAGTGAAGATGCTGCGTACCCGCGGCTAGACGGAAAGACCCCGTGAACCTTTACTACAGCTTGGCACTGAACATTGACCCTACATGTGTAGGATAGGTGGGAGGCTTTGAAACCAGCACGCCAGTGTTGGTGGAGCCGTCCTTGAAATACCACCCTTGTAGTGTTGATGTTCTAACGTCGCCCCGTTATCCGGGGTGCGGACAGTGCCTGGTGGGTAGTTTGACTGGGGCGGTCTCCTCCCAAAGCGTAACGGAGGAGCACGAAGGTGGGCTAATCACGGTCGGACATCGTGAGGTTAGTGCAATGGCATAAGCCCGCTTGACTGCGAGAATGACGGTTCGAGCAGGTGCGAAAGCAGGTCATAGTGATCCGGTGGTTCTGTATGGAAGGGCCATCGCTCAACGGATAAAAGGTACTCCGGGGATAACAGGCTGATACCGCCCAAGAGTTCATATCGACGGCGGTGTTTGGCACCTCGATGTCGGCTCATCACATCCTGGGGCTGAAGTCGGTCCCAAGGGTATGGCTGTTCGCCATTTAAAGTGGTACGCGAGCTGGGTTTAGAACGTCGTGAGACAGTTCGGTCCCTATCTGCCGTGGGCGTTGGATGATTGAGAGGGGCTGCTCCTAGTACGAGAGGACCGGAGTGGACGAACCTCTGGTGTTCGGGTTGTGTCGCCAGACGCATTGCCCGGTAGCTAAGTTCGGAATCGATAACCGCTGAAAGCATCTAAGCGGGAAGCGAGCCTCAAGATGAGTCATCCCTGAACCTATAAGGTTCCTGAAGGGTTGTTGGAGACTACGACGTAGATAGGCAGGGTGTGTAAGCGTTGTGAGGCGTTGAGCTAACCTGTACTAATTGCCCGTGAGGCTTAACCATACAACACCCAAGGGGTTTTAACGGACTCCATGAGCACTTGAATGTAGTGCGAGAACATCAGCTTTCTAAGATTGTAAGAATTTGCTTGGCGACCATAGCATTATGGACCCACCTGATCCCATGCCGAACTCAGCAGTGAAACGTAATAGCGCCGATGGTAGTGTGGGGCCTCCCCATGTGAGAGTAGGACATCGCCAGGCTTCCAATTTATTTTCACTTTTAAAAAGTGAAGACAAATAGGGCACTTGCTTACAACGTAAGCAAGTCACCATAGAGCTTTAAGTTTTCTTAGAGTTTTATGTTGACTTTCAAAGTGAGTAGCGTATTATACGCGTCCTGCTTAAGTGCTAAGGCACTGAAAGGCAATATGTTCTTTAACAATTTGACCATGCAATCTGTGTGGGCACTCGTGAAATGATAGTCAAAAAGAATTATCAATGAAACTGAGTGACCAAATCGAATCGCAAGATTCGGCACAGTCAATTCTTACTTAGAAATAAGTAATAACAGTATTCATTGAGCCAAAACTTTAATTGAAGAGTTTGATCATGGCTCAGATTGAACGCTGGCGGCAGGCCTAACACATGCAAGTCGAGCGGCAGCGACATAACTGAACCTTCGGGGGATGTTATGGGCGGCGAGCGGCGGACGGGTGAGTAATGCCTGGGAATATGCCCTGATGTGGGGGATAACCATTGGAAACGATGGCTAATACCGCATAATCTCTTCGGAGCAAAGAGGGGGACCTTCGGGCCTCTCGCGTCAGGATTAGCCCAGGTGAGATTAGCTAGTTGGTGAGGTAAGAGCTCACCAAGGCGACGATCTCTAGCTGGTCTGAGAGGATGATCAGCCACACTGGAACTGAGACACGGTCCAGACTCCTACGGGAGGCAGCAGTGGGGAATATTGCACAATGGGGGAAACCCTGATGCAGCCATGCCGCGTGTGTGAAGAAGGCCTTCGGGTTGTAAAGCACTTTCAGTTGTGAGGAAGGCATTGTCGTTAATAGCGGCAGTGTTTGACGTTAGCAACAGAAGAAGCACCGGCTAACTCCGTGCCAGCAGCCGCGGTAATACGGAGGGTGCGAGCGTTAATCGGAATTACTGGGCGTAAAGCGCATGCAGGCGGCTTGTTAAGCCAGATGTGAAAGCCCGGGGCTCAACCTCGGAATAGCATTTGGAACTGTCAGGCTAGAGTCTTGTAGAGGGGGGTAGAATTTCAGGTGTAGCGGTGAAATGCGTAGAGATCTGAAGGAATACCGGTGGCGAAGGCGGCCCCCTGGACAAAGACTGACGCTCAGATGCGAAAGCGTGGGGAGCAAACAGGATTAGATACCCTGGTAGTCCACGCCGTAAACGATGTCTACTTGGAGGTTGGTGTCTTGAACACTGGCTTTCGGAGCTAACGCGTTAAGTAGACCGCCTGGGGAGTACGGTCGCAAGATTAAAACTCAAATGAATTGACGGGGGCCCGCACAAGCGGTGGAGCATGTGGTTTAATTCGATGCAACGCGAAGAACCTTACCTACTCTTGACATCCAGAGAACTTTCCAGAGATGGATTGGTGCCTTCGGGAACTCTGAGACAGGTGCTGCATGGCTGTCGTCAGCTCGTGTTGTGAAATGTTGGGTTAAGTCCCGCAACGAGCGCAACCCTTATCCTTGTTTGCCAGCACTTCGGGTGGGAACTCCAGGGAGACTGCCGGTGATAAACCGGAGGAAGGTGGGGACGACGTCAAGTCATCATGGCCCTTACGAGTAGGGCTACACACGTGCTACAATGGCGTATACAGAGGGCTGCCAACTTGCGAGAGTGAGCGAATCCCAGAAAGTACGTCGTAGTCCGGATTGGAGTCTGCAACTCGACTCCATGAAGTCGGAATCGCTAGTAATCGTGGATCAGAATGCCACGGTGAATACGTTCCCGGGCCTTGTACACACCGCCCGTCACACCATGGGAGTGGGCTGCACCAGAAGTAGATAGCTTAACCTTCGGGAGGGCGTTTACCACGGTGTGGTTCATGACTGGGGTGAAGTCGTAACAAGGTAGCCCTAGGGGAACCTGGGGCTGGATCACCTCCTTAACGATATGACTGCGTTTTATGCAGTGTCCACACAGATTGCTTGGTCGAAAAGTAGAGAACATGTTCAGGTACCCAAACCTGAAAACACTTAGTCCCATTCGTCTAGAGGCCTAGGACACCGCCCTTTCACGGCGGTAACAGGGGTTCGACTCCCCTATGGGACGCCACGGGTCGTTAGCTCAGTTGGTAGAGCAGTTGACTTTTAATCAATTGGTCGCAGGTTCGAATCCTGCACGACCCACCATCTTCTCCTTTGAAGATGTAAAACATCGGAGGGCGATTAGCTCAGTTGGGAGAGCACCTCCCTTACAAGGAGGGGGTCACTGGTTCGAGCCCGGTATCGCCCACCACTCTTTCTTCTTGAAAGACACCATTTCGATGGGGCTATAGCTCAGCTGGGAGAGCGCTTGCATGGCATGCAAGAGGTCGGCGGTTCGATCCCGCCTAGCTCCACCACTCTCTAAAAACATTCTTGTGAGTGTGTTTAGAAAGTGGATGTCGAAAGACAAACACATGCTCTTTAACAATCTGGAAAGCTGACTAGTAAATTCAATCGATAGATTGATTTATTTTGTTCTTCTTTATGAAGAACGAGTTCTCAAGCAAAACACATTCAAGTGTCTTGTGTAAGAGTCCGGCGAAACACAGTTCATCATACTCAGATGAACAACCTTGGTTGTTGAGCCATACGAAAGACCTCTTGGGGTTGTATGGTTAAGTGACTAAGCGTACACGGTGGATGCCTGGGCAGTCAGAGGCGATGAAGGACGTGCTAACCTGCGATAAGCCAAGAGAAGATGGTAAGAATCACTATACTCTTGGATTTCCGAATGGGGAAACCCAGCTGCATAAGCAGTTATCGTAACGTGAATACATAGCGTTGCGAGGCGAACCGGGGGAACTGAAACATCTAAGTACCCCGAGGAAGAGAAATCAACCGAGATTCCGGCAGTAGCGGCGAGCGAACCCGGATTAGCCCTTAAGCTAGTTTTGCGTCAGGTGAATGTGCTGGAAAGCACAGCGATACAGGGTGATAGCCCCGTAACCGGTAGCGCATTATCAGTGAAAACGAGTAGGACGGGACACGTGTTATCTTGTCTGAAGATGGGGGGACCATCCTCCAAGGCTAAATACTCCTGACTGACCGATAGTGAACCAGTACCGTGAGGGAAAGGCGAAAAGAACCCCTGTGAGGGGAGTGAAATAGAACCTGAAACCGTGTACGTACAAGCAGTAGGAGCCCTTCGGGGTGACTGCGTACCTTTTGTATAATGGGTCAGCGACTTAATTTTAGTAGCAAGGTTAACCGATTAGGGGAGCCGTAGGGAAACCGAGTCTTAACTGGGCGTACAGTTGCTAGGATTAGACCCGAAACCAGGTGATCTAGCCATGGGCAGGTTGAAGGTGAGGTAACACTTACTGGAGGACCGAACCGACTAATGTTGAAAAATTAGCGGATGACTTGTGGCTAGGGGTGAAAGGCCAATCAAACCTGGAGATAGCTGGTTCTCCCCGAAAGCTATTTAGGTAGCGCCTCGGACGAATACTACTGGGGGTAGAGCACTGTTAAGGCTAGGGGGTCATCCCGACTTACCAACCCTTTGCAAACTCCGAATACCAGTAAGTACTATCCGGGAGACACACGGCGGGTGCTAACGTCCGTCGTGGAGAGGGAAACAACCCAGACCGCCAGCTAAGGTCCCAAAGTTATAGCTAAGTGGGAAACGATGTGGGAAGGCTCAGACAGCCAGGATGTTGGCTTAGAAGCAGCCATCATTTAAAGAAAGCGTAATAGCTCACTGGTCGAGTCGGCCTGCGCGGAAGATTTAACGGGGCTAAGCTATACACCGAAGCTGCGGCAATGCATTTTATGTATTGGGTAGGGGAGCGTTCTGTAAGCGGTTGAAGGTGCATCGTAAGGTGTGCTGGACGTATCAGAAGTGCGAATGCTGACATGAGTAACGATAAAGGGAGTGAAAAACTCCCTCGCCGGAAGACCAAGGGTTCCTGTCCAACGTTAATCGGGGCAGGGTGAGTCGACCCCTAAGGCGAGGCCGAAAGGCGTAGTCGATGGGAAACGGGTTAATATTCCCGTACTTCTTACTATTGCGATGGGGGGACGGAGAAGGCTAGGTGGGCCTGGCGACGGTTGTCCAGGTTCAAGGGTGTAGGCTGTAATCTTAGGCAAATCCGGGATTACTTAAGGCTGAGACCCGATGTCGAGCCGCTACGGCGGTGAAGTCATTGATGCCATGCTTCCGGGAAAAGCCTCTAAGCTTCAGATAGTAAGGAATCGTACCCCAAACCGACACAGGTGGTCGGGTAGAGAATACCAAGGCGCTTGAGAGAACTCGGGTGAAGGAACTAGGCAAAATGGTACCGTAACTTCGGGAGAAGGTACGCTGCCGGCGGTGAAGAGACTTGCTCTTGGAGCTGCTGGCAGTCGCAGATACCAGGTGGCTGCAACTGTTTATTAAAAACACAGCACTGTGCAAAATCGAAAGATGACGTATACGGTGTGACGCCTGCCCGGTGCCGGAAGGTTAATTGATGGGGTTAGACTTCGGTCGAAGCTCTTGATCGAAGCCCCGGTAAACGGCGGCCGTAACTATAACGGTCCTAAGGTAGCGAAATTCCTTGTCGGGTAAGTTCCGACCTGCACGAATGGCGTAATGATGGCCACGCTGTCTCCACCCGAGACTCAGTGAAATTGAAATCGCAGTGAAGATGCTGCGTACCCGCGGCTAGACGGAAAGACCCCGTGAACCTTTACTACAGCTTGGCACTGAACATTGACCCTACATGTGTAGGATAGGTGGGAGGCTTTGAAACCAGCACGCCAGTGTTGGTGGAGCCGTCCTTGAAATACCACCCTTGTAGTGTTGATGTTCTAACGTCGCCCCGTTATCCGGGGTGCGGACAGTGCCTGGTGGGTAGTTTGACTGGGGCGGTCTCCTCCCAAAGCGTAACGGAGGAGCACGAAGGTGGGCTAATCACGGTCGGACATCGTGAGGTTAGTGCAATGGCATAAGCCCGCTTGACTGCGAGAATGACGGTTCGAGCAGGTGCGAAAGCAGGTCATAGTGATCCGGTGGTTCTGTATGGAAGGGCCATCGCTCAACGGATAAAAGGTACTCCGGGGATAACAGGCTGATACCGCCCAAGAGTTCATATCGACGGCGGTGTTTGGCACCTCGATGTCGGCTCATCACATCCTGGGGCTGAAGTCGGTCCCAAGGGTATGGCTGTTCGCCATTTAAAGTGGTACGCGAGCTGGGTTTAGAACGTCGTGAGACAGTTCGGTCCCTATCTGCCGTGGGCGTTGGATGATTGAGAGGGGCTGCTCCTAGTACGAGAGGACCGGAGTGGACGAACCTCTGGTGTTCGGGTTGTGTCGCCAGACGCATTGCCCGGTAGCTAAGTTCGGAATCGATAACCGCTGAAAGCATCTAAGCGGGAAGCGAGCCTCAAGATGAGTCATCCCTGAACCTATAAGGTTCCTGAAGGGTTGTTGGAGACTACGACGTAGATAGGCAGGGTGTGTAAGCGTTGTGAGGCGTTGAGCTAACCTGTACTAATTGCCCGTGAGGCTTAACCATACAACACCCAAGGGGTTTTAACGGACTCCATGAGCACTTGAATGTAGTGCGAGAACATCAGCTTTCTAAGATTGTAAGAATTTTGCTTGGCGACCATAGCATTATGGACCCACCTGATCCCATGCCGAACTCAGCAGTGAAACGTAATAGCGCCGATGGTAGTGTGGGGCCTCCCCATGTGAGAGTAGGACATCGCCAGGCTTCCAATTTAGATTATCGTGCTGAACACACGGTGATTTGAGTGGAGCGGTAGTTCAGTTGGTTAGAATACCGGCCTGTCACGCCGGGGGTCGCGGGTTCGAGTCCCGTCCGCTCCGCCACTTATTCAGACAGAGTTAAGTCTTTAAAATAACTACAGGGGTGTAGCTCCAATTGGCAGAGCAGCGGATTCCAAATCCGCGTGTTGGGAGTTCGAATCTCTCCACCCCTGCCATCTTCAAGGCTCTAGCAGAAATGCTGGAGCCTTTTTCGTATGTGCAATTGGCATAGCAGCGGATTCTGCCAATACCAAAACAGCGCGTGTTGGGAGTTGGATTTCCGCCAGCCCGCTTGAAGACTAGTCCCACCGAATGTTGTAATTATTATTTTTCCTTTATCTATCAATACTGTGACTCGGTTTGAGAAAATCAGTTTGATCTGCCGTGATTTGTCAGTAGAATAATTAACACATTAGGGGTGTAGCTCCAATTGGCAGAGCAGCGGATTCCAAATCCGCGTGTTGGGAGTTCGAATCTCTCCACCCCTGCCATCTACGAAGCCTCAGCAGAAATGCTGGGGCTTTTTTGCGTCTGTTTCTTTTGCGAAGCAATCTTGGGAGGACTCGGCGTCCCCCTGACCCGCTAGCCTGCTTGTAGGTAAGTCCCCTGGAGCGCCAACCCGGTCAAGTCTCCGGGATGCCGGCTCAATCTGCTCCTGCTCCCCTCAATACTCTATACTGCATTCCCAGAAGCAGTGCGGAACTTTTTTCGTTCCTAATTGATTATTTCCACTTGTTGTCAGTAGGGATAAGCGATAGCATTTGGTCATTGTCATCGTCTTCGGGGGATGACGGGTGATGGAGTTCCACCTTTAACCGCTCAACCGAGATAATGACTCCTGCTGTAGTAGGATAGATCCGTCTATGGTGGGGCTTGTTATTTGCCATAGCACCTATCCTTGATAGTAATTCGAGATAAGATAGACATGGTATGGCGCATCCATTAAGTTCAAATCCCAAAATATTCGTTCAAATTCTCCGTTGGACACTTCTCATTATTCCCGTTGCCGTTATTGTCGGCTCGCTCAATGCTTTTTTCCTCTGGATCCTCAGTGTCGCTACAGCGACCCGGATTGATAATCCTTGGCTGATTTATCTTTTACCGCTGGCCGGGATTGTGATTGTTTATTGCTACCGTAACCTAGGGAAAAACTCCGAGGGGGGCAACAATCTCATTATGGATGAGATCCATGAGCCCGGTGCCGGAATTCCTGCCCGTATGGCTCCCTTGGTATTGATAACAACAGTGATCACCCACCTATTCGGGGGATCGGCTGGCCGTGAAGGAACCGCAGTACAAATCGGTGGGGCATCGACTCACTGGCTGGCTCGCAAGTTCAGGCTCAATGAAGCGGATACCCGGTTGATTTTGATTGCCGGTGTGGCGGCAGGTTTTGGTGCCGTATTCGGTACGCCGCTAACAGGCGCAATCTTTGCCCTAGAAGTGCTGGCGATAGGACGCCTGCGCTATGATGCAATTATTCCTGCCTTGTTTGCTGCTATCTTGGCAGATGTCGTGTGTTCCGCTTGGGGAGTGCACCATACCCACTACCGGATAGATTTCCTCGAAACCATTACCCTGTTTGAACATGCTGTCAAAGTAGACCTGCTGATGATCGCCAAGATTGTGATTGCTGCCGTGGCTTTTGGTCTAGCGGGATACCTATTCGGAGAACTGACCCATGCCTTTAAAGATATCTTCAAAGCGACACTCAAAAACCCGTACCTGATAGTAGTTGTTGGTGGCTTGATTGTTATAGCGGCCGTGCAGCTGATCGGTAACTATGATTATATCGGTTTGGGGGTTTACTCGAGCAGGGAGGGAGGTGTCAGTATCTTAACGGCCTTTCAGGAGGGGGGAGCAGAGTGGTACAGCTGGCTACTCAAGTTGCTGCTAACGGCGATTACCCTAGCTGCCGGTTATAAGGGCGGGGAGGTCACACCGCTGTTCTTTGTCGGAGCAACATTGGGCAATACCATGGCATGGGTGCTGGGTGCACCGGTTGATTTGTTTGCTGCATTAGGCTTTCTAGCTGTATTTGCAGCTGCGACCAACACGCCGTTGGCCTGTACCATCATGGGCATCGAGTTATTTGGTGCCGAGCACATGCTGTATTTCGCCATTGCCTGTTATACCGCTTACTACTTCAGCGGACACACCGGGATCTACTCTTCGCAGCGAGTGGCGGTACCTAAGCTGTTTGATTTGGAGGGGGCACCCAAGATCACCCATAAACTGGGTGAGTTGAGGGAAACCCATTCTTCTTTGCTGAAGACACTTGTGAAGCGTTTCAAATAAATTTGTCGTGCTAAACGGAGTTATGCAAAAGTAGCAAGGCTTTTGCCTTTTAAGTATTAATTTTTGGGGTTCTGCCTTGCCGAGGCGGAACCCCTTTCATATACTGCAAATTCAACTTGTCGGAGTGCCACTTGGCTGAGACCGCATTGCGGGATCCGTAGAACCTGATCAGGCTAATACCTGCGAAGGGAACAAGAGAGACCATCTGTATCACTGTATTCACAGTGGCTGTTTCAGACGACACTATACAGCCTACGTATAGCCTCTTGTTTACGCACCCATCCGCCAAGCAACTTCCCTGTTATGGACCAAAGGAAATTGCTATGTCGAATCGCAAACAAGCGAGACTGGACGCGAAACAATTTATCGACTCATTGACCACCCAGGCTTACCCGAACTCCCGGAAAGTCTATGTCACCGGGAGCCGCGAAGATATCCGCGTGCCAATGCGTGAGATTGCCCTGGCCGATAGCTTGGTCGGTGGAACCAGAGAAGCCCCTGTTTTTGAAACTAATGAACCGGTACGGGTCTATGATACCTCCGGTTTCTATACCGATCCTGAGCAGCCTGCAAATATCTACACTGGCCTGCCTAAGCTTCGTGAAGGCTGGATCGAGGAACGGGGGGACACCGAGTTGTTGGGCGAGCTGAGTTCTCAGTTTTCCAAAGAACGCCTGGCCGATGACACCCTTGATGAACTGAGGTTTGAGCAACAGGCGCGCATTCGCCGTGCCAAGCCAGGCAAAAATGTCACCCAGCTGCATTATGCACGCCAGGGGATCATCACTCCTGAGATGGAGTTTATTGCCATTCGTGAAAACATGGGCCGCGCGAAATACCGTGATGAGGTACTAAACCAGCAGCACCCGGGCATGGCGTTTGGTGCCAACCTGCCAAAAGAAATCACCCCTGAATTTGTCCGCCAAGAAGTCGCTGAAGGCCGGGCAATTATCCCATCGAATATCAATCACCCTGAAACTGAGCCGATGATCATCGGCCGTAACTTCCTGGTCAAGGTCAACGCCAATATCGGTAACTCGTCTGTCAGTTCGTCGATTGAAGAGGAAGTGGAGAAGTTGGTGTGGTCGACCCGTTGGGGGGGCGATACCGTCATGGATCTCTCGACCGGTCGTAACATTCACGAAACCCGAGAATGGATCATCCGCAACAGCCCGGTGCCGATCGGCACGGTGCCTATGTATCAGGCTCTGGAAAAGGTCAACGGTATTGCTGAGAACCTCAACTGGGAGGTCTTTCGAGATACCTTGCTCGAGCAAGCTGAGCAGGGCGTGGATTATTTCACTATTCATGCCGGCGTGCTGCTGCGTTATGTCCCGATGACGGCGAAAAGGGTTACCGGCATTGTCTCGCGCGGTGGCTCTATAATGGCTAAGTGGTGTCTGGCCCATCACAAGGAAAGTTTCCTGTATGAGCATTTCCGGGAGATCTGTGAAATCTGTGCCCAGTATGATATCGCCTTGTCACTGGGAGATGGCCTGCGTCCTGGATCGGTGGCTGATGCCAATGATGAAGCGCAGTTCAGCGAGCTGCGTACCTTGGGTGAGCTGACCAAAGTTGCCTGGGAATATGATGTTCAGGTGATGATCGAAGGGCCGGGGCATGTACCGATGCACATGATCAAAGAGAACATGGAAGAGCAGCTCAAGCACTGCCATGAAGCACCGTTTTATACCTTGGGGCCTCTGACGACCGATATTGCACCGGGCTATGACCATATTACCTCCGGCATTGGTGCAGCCATGATAGGTTGGTATGGCTGTGCCATGCTGTGTTATGTCACACCAAAAGAACATTTGGGCCTACCGAATAAAGAAGATGTAAAGGTGGGGCTGATCACGTACAAGCTGTGTGCCCATGCGGCAGACTTAGCAAAAGGACACCCCGGTGCTCAAGTGCGCGATAACGCCTTGTCGAAGGCTCGCTTTGAGTTCCGCTGGGAAGATCAATTTAACCTGGCTTTAGATCCTGAAACGGCTCGAGCCTACCATGATGAAACCCTCCCTCAGGAATCCGGCAAGATCGCCCATTTCTGCTCGATGTGCGGACCGAAATTCTGTTCGATGAAGATCTCGCAAGAAGTCCGTGACTACGCGAGCGGGCTGGAGAAAGCCGGTGATTTGGCCGTGCGGATGTTGGATGACCCCCTTGAGGGCATGCAGCAAAAAGCCGATGAGTTCCGGGCCAAGGGGAGTGAGTTATATCACCCAATCAAAGAGGAAAGTTAATGAACGCGTTGTGTTTACCCGATCACTTGGCGCCATTACTGATGCATATCGAGCCGTTGTTGGCAGCGGCTGATAAATACCAGCTTGGTGAAGCCGTCAGTATGGAGTGGAGCGGATCGGAGGTGGTAGACATTCACCTTGAAGGTGAAACCTTCTCGGTGGCGTTTAATCCGTCTGAAAGTGTGGCGAAGGGGTTGGAAGTGCGTGATCAGTGGCTCGCCCCTTATCCGACCTTGGCAGAGATGCAGCACGAGGTCGCAAAGAATCCAGCTTTGGTGGTTTGCGGTCTGCCGACAGATCGAGGCTGTGTCGATATCTGGCACCATCTCGGAGAAGCGCGTGGCGTATATTGCCACCATGCCGGGGCCAGTGAGCCGCAACGAGCCATGCTGCTGGCTGCGCTGGCATTGGACTACCCGCTGGAAGATGCGGTCACGCTATCGCGTGCCCATGCCCGTGGTTACCTTGAAAGCCATGCTGATGGCTATGGCGAAACCGGATGGCCGATGGTGCGCGCCTTGTTTCCGCGCCCGCTGACGGCCAATCATCCTGAATGCAATGAGCTGGGCTGGGCCAGCAAAGAAGTGGCGGTGGCACCGTTTGCGACCGTAGAACGCGATAAGCTGGCGTTGTATCCGGTGGTCGATACCGCAGAGTGGGTTACTCGTTTGCTGGAGCTGGGGGTGAAGACGACCCAGCTTAGGATCAAAGATCCGTTTGAGCCCACTTTACCGGCGCAGATCAGCACTATCGTTGAGGCAGGTAAGCAGCATAATGCCCAGGTGTTTGTAAATGACTACTGGCAGTTGGCCATTGCTCACCAAGCTTATGGTGTTCACCTTGGGCAGGAAGATCTGGAAACGGCTGATCTGGCGGCGATCCAGCAAGCAGGACTGCGGCTAGGTCTCTCGACCCATGGCTACTACGAAATCCTGCGTGCCGCGGAGTTTGCCCCAAGCTATATCGCACTGGGTCATATCTTCCCGACAACCACTAAGGATATGCCATCAAAACCGCAGGGGCTTAACCGCTTGGCGCTTTATCAGAAGCTGATAGGTGACGCGTTCCCAACTGTGGCGATTGGCGGCATTGACTTGACCCGTGCCGAGCGTGTCTGGCGTACCGGGGTCAGCAGTGTGGCAGTTGTCCGCGCTGTCACCCAAGCCGACGACCCGGCGCAGGCTGTCACGGCATTTGGCGATATCTTAGTGCGTAACGCGGCCGAGTAGGAAGGCAACTATGCTCAGTGATCAGGAATTTCTCCGTTATAACCGTCAGATCATGCTGCCGCAGATCGGCGAATCTGGCCAGCAGTCACTGTCCGACGCCCAAGTTTTGCTGGTTGGTGCTGGCGGTTTGGGATCGGCTGCGGCTTTGTATCTTGCAGGTGCAGGAGTTGGCAACTTGGTGATTGCCGATGATGACACTGTCGATAGCTCCAACCTTCAGCGCCAGGTGGTCTATCGCGATAGCGATCAGGGCAAAGCCAAGGCACCGATGGCAGCGGAGCAGTTGCAGGCGTTAAATCCGCATATCCGTATCCGGGCGGTGAAAGCCCGGCTGGCTGATCAGCGGTTGGCGATGGAGGTATCGCTGGCTGACGTGGTGCTCGATTGCTCTGATAACTTAGCAACGCGATACGCCGTCAATCACGCCTGCTTCAAGGCCAATAAGCCCTTGATATCGGGAGCGGCGATCCGCTGGCAGGGGCAGTTGATGGTTTTTGATTTCCGGCAGGGAAAAGGACCTTGCTATCACTGCTTGTTTCCGCGCCAGGCTGGGACGATTGATGAACCACAGAACTGCAGCAATTCCGGGATCGCCGGGCCGGTGGTCGGCACGGTCGGCAATTTGCAGGCATTGGAAACCATTAAATTATTGACCGGTGCTGGCGAGGTGGGCTTTGGCACGCTGCGCCAGTTCGATGGTCTGACGATGGGCTGGCAAGCCTTTCAATTACCAACAGATAGAGCGTGCCCGGTTTGCGGCACGGGAGAATAGAACCATTATGACGACAGCGACGCTGATCCAGGTACGGGTCAATGATAAATCAGTCGAGGTTCCAGAAGGCCAGTCTCTCAGCGCATTGTTGACGCAGCTGGAGATGCCGCTGCAGGCCACGGCCGTAGCCTTGAACGAAGATATTGTCGCCCGCAGTGAGTGGGAAACAACATTACTAAGCGCCGGCGATCGCATCGCCTTGTTCCAAGCGATTGCAGGAGGATAAATGCTAACTATCGCTGATAAGACGTTCTCGTCACGCCTGTTTACCGGTACCGGTAAGTATGCCAACCGCCACACCATGGCTGAATCAATCATCGCTTCGGGCTCCGAGTTAGTGACCATGGCCCTTAAGCGCGTGGATATCGAAAACCGTGATGATGATATCCTGGCGCCGCTAATTGAGGCTGGGGTAAACCTGCTACCCAATACTTCTGGTGCTAAGAATGCCAAGGAGGCAGTGTTTGCGGCCAAGCTGGCTCGAGAAGCGCTGGGTACCAACTGGTTGAAATTGGAAATTCACCCGGACCCGAAGTACTTGATGCCAGATCCGATCGAGACGTTGGCGGCGGCGGAAGAGTTGGTCCGTGAAGGATTCATCGTGTTGCCATATTGTCACGCTGATCCTGTTTTATGTAAGCGCCTGGAAGAGGTGGGTTGTGCGGCGGTGATGCCGCTGGGTGCACCGATTGGCTCCAACAAGGGGTTGGCTTCGCGCGATTTCCTCGAAATCATCATCGATCAGGCCAAGGTACCGGTGATTGTCGATGCCGGTATTGGTGCGCCATCTCATGCCGCTGAGGCTATGGAGATGGGGGCGGATGCAGTGCTGGTAAATACGGCAATTGCAGCGGCAGCCGATCCTGTTGTGATGGGGCGTGCCTTCAAGCTGGCGGTAGAAGGTGGTCGTATGGCTTATGAGGCGGGTTTGGCGGGAACGGTCAACCATGCTATTGCCTCCAGTCCGCTAACGGCGTTCTTGGATCAGCCAGCTTAAGGAGCTTGCGATGAGTTTCGTTGATGAGTGGAAGCAGCTGGAATGGGATGATATCCGGATGTCCATCTATGGCAAGACGGCGGTGGATGTCGAGCGGGCGCTGCGCAAGCCCAAGCGTGATCTGGAGGATTTCAAAGCCTTGATCTCACCGGCGGCAGAGCCTTATCTCGAGCAGATGGCGCAGCAGTCGGCAGCATTGACCCGTAAGCGCTTCGGCCATACGGTGTCGTTTTATATCCCGCTATACCTGTCCAATTTGTGTGCCAATGCGTGTACCTACTGTGGGTTCTCGATGGAAAACCGCATCAAGCGTCGCACTTTGGATATGGCTGAGATTGAGCGCGAGTGCGAGGCGATCAAGGCCAAGCAGTTCGACAGCATTTTGCTGGTGACCGGTGAGCATGAGCGCAAGGTCGGGATGGAATATTTCCGTGCAGCACTGCCGGCAATCAAATCCCATTTCAGTTATCTGGCAATGGAAGTTCAGCCGCTGGAGCAGGATGAGTATGCTGAGCTGAAGACCCTCGGCCTGGACGCGGTCATGGTCTACCAGGAAACCTATTGTGCACCGACTTATGCCCAGCATCACTTGCGCGGCAACAAGATGGACTTTGAATACCGGCTGGAAACGCCGGATCGTCTGGCCAAGGCTGGCATCGACAAGATTGGTATTGGGGCACTGATTGGTCTCGAGGAGTGGCGTACCGATAGCTTCTTTGTTGCCGCACATCTGGATTACCTGGAACGAACCTACTGGCAGACCCGTTATTCGATCTCTTTCCCGCGACTGCGTCCTTGCGAGGGGGGACTGCAGCCCAAATCGGTGATGAATGACCGCCAGCTGGTACAGCTGATCTGTGCCTACCGCCTGCTTAATCCTGAAGTAGAGCTATCGCTGTCGACCCGTGAATCGGCGCAGTTCCGTGATAATGTGCTGCCCTTGGGGATCACCACGATGTCGGCAGAGTCCAAGACCCAGCCGGGCGGCTATGCCGATGATGTGCCAGAGCTCGAGCAGTTTGCGATCAGCGATGAGCGCCCGGCTGCCGAAGTGGCCTCGGCAGTTAAGCAACGTGGTTTTGAAGTGGTGTGGAAGGACTGGCACCACGCCTATTCGGGTTAACAGACCGTAGTTATTTGGCGCTAAACCGTTAAATACTTTACTGCAGGGTATAAATAACAAAACGCCCGCACAGCATCCCTGTGCGGGCGTTTTCTTTATATTGTTGGCATTGCAGCAGTTGGTGCTATGCGACCAACAGCAGTTAACTGACTATCACCGTGCTAGCGGGGCGGTTGCCTGCTCAAGCCAAGCTAGATCATCACCTTGCAGCGAAGGGCTCAGTACGTCGAATACGGTTTGATGGTAGTTGTTAAGCCAGTTTAGCTCGGCGTCTGTCATCAGAGACAAGTCAACCAGGCGACGGTCGATAGGCGCGCGGGTCAGTGACTCGAAGCCCATTACTGTCATGTCGCCGGCGGTTTCGACTTCGACAACCAGCTCTAGGTTTTCGATACGGATCCCGAAGGCATCTGCACGGTAGTAACCCGGTTCGTTCGACAACACCATACCCGGCAGCAGGGCGGTAGGGTTGTGCACTTTGGCAATGCGCTGCGGACCTTCGTGAACACTCAGGAAGTGGCCGACGCCATGGCCGGTACCGTGATCGTAATCGAAGCCGTGGGCCCAAAGATGCTGGCGGGCAAGGGCATCAAGCTGTGAGCCGGTGGTGCCTTTCGGGAAACGGGCAGAGGCCAGGCCAATATGGCCTTTAAGCACCAAGGTGAAGGTCTTTTTCACTTCATCGCCCGGCTCGCCGATGGCGATGGTTCGGGTGATGTCGGTAGTACCGTCCGGGTACTGGCCGCCTGAATCCACCAGGTAGACGTTGTCCATTTCCAGCACGCTAGGCTCTGGCTGGTTATTGTGGTTGTAGTGGCACATCGCCGCATTGCCGGCAGCGGCCGAAATGGTATCGAAGCTGACATCGGTGCAGCTACTGTCTTCGCTGCGGAACTGCCACAGCTTGTCCGACAGGGTTCCTTCGTCGAGCAAGTTGCCCTGGGCAACTTGGCTATCGACCCAAGCCAGGAATTTGCTCACGGCCACGCCGTCGCGGATATGGCAGGCCTTCATGCCGGCAATTTCTGTCGGGTTCTTGGCGGCTTTCGGTAGCAGGCAAGGGTCGGCAGCCTCTAGCAACGTGGCCTTGGCATCGCGCAGGGTTTGGCTGGCCCAGGCATTGCTGGTGGCTGGGTCAACCAATACGGTTTTGCCCGAAAGTTGCTTGAGGCCTGCTTCCAGCGCATCTGGCGCGTGGACGCGGACACCTGTGCCAACATGGTCGGCAAAGCCTTCTGGCAGGCGGCTTGGGTCAATGTAGAAATCCACGCTTTGATCGGCATGAAGCAGTGCGGTGGAGAGCAGTACTGGCAGGCTCGGCACATCGCTGCCGCGGATGTTGAGTAGCCAGGCAATACTGTCAAGTTGGGTCAGCAGTACAGCATCGGCTTTCTGCTTGGTGAGCTCGGCGGCAATTTGCTCGCGCTTGTCGCTGCTGCATTGGCCGACGAAGTCCAGTCCCATCAGTTTGGCCTGCGACAGCGTCGCCGCTGGGCGATCTGACCACAGTTGCTCGATTGGGTTGTCGCTAATGCTGACGAGTTCCAATTCACCGGCTACTTGCTCTTGGGTACGAGTTAGCCACGCGGCACTGTGGAGGCGCGGGTCGATAGCGATTTTGCTGTTGGCCGCGAGGTTGTCCAATGCCCACTGGACCGGCGGCTCGTCAATCAGATGGCGGTATTCGTAAACGTCGCCCGGTACCTGCTTGCGGACCTGAACGACATAGCGGCCGTCGACGAACATCGCCGCCTTGTCGCGGGCAATCACTGCCATACCAGCAGAGCCGGTAAAGCCGGTCGCCCAGTGCAGGCGCTCGTTGTGGGCCGGGATATATTCGCCCAGATATTCATCTTCGTGCGGGATCAAAAGGGCGTCGAGCTGGTGGGCTTCCAGCCATTGGCGGATCTGCGCAACGCGCTGCGAGATAACTGCTTGCATGGGTGTCTTTTTCCTTTCACTGAGTCACCGTCCGTGTGACGGCTAAGAGGCCAGCCTGAATAACGAACACGCCTTGCCATTTGCATTCATGGTGAGGCCGTGTTGGCTGTTCAGGCTGATCTTCCTAAATTAGCGCTTTTGCGTAATAGCTGCAATTAGCTAACAGACAAATCACGGCAGCGCGAGGTGATAATTTGCCGTAACCAGCTATGGCCAGGGTCTTTTTCTTGATGTTGATGCCAGAACAAGGTGTAGGCCATAGGAGGAAGTGCTGACGGTAGCGGTAATACCGCCAAGTCCAGCTGGGCGCTGATGTAGTCGGCAAAGTGGCTCGGGGCGGTGAACACCAGATCGGTGTGGGTACACAGGCTGGCGGCACTGTTGAAGTCCGGAACATACATGGCGATATCCCGCTGCAGCCCGCGTTCGGCCAATTTGTAGTCGAGCAGCCAGCGATCATCATTGCCGCAGCGTACCTGGATATGTCGCTGCCGGAGGTAGCAGTCCTCATCCCATGGTTGCGACAGGATAGGGTGGCCCTGACGTACCAGGCAGCACTGGGTATCGCGGCACAGCTCGGTAAACACAATTCCTTTCGGCGGCATCAGGGTCAGCATCGCATCTTTGGGGTTGAGATCCTTGCCGGTGATCCCGAAGTCCACTTCGCCGTTGGTCAGCTTGTCGAAGGTGTTCGACTCCCAGGCCTGGGTATCGAGGATGATATTCGGGCCTTCGGCAAAAATATCCCCGAGGAACTGCGGCAAGAACAAGGGGTAGGCACTTTCGACCAGCGCCATGCGGAAGTGGCGGTCACTGGTGTGGGGCTCGAAACTGGCCGGGGCGGTTAGGTGCTCGATATCCCTAAGCAGTTGTTCGAGCATGGGCGTCAAGGCCATGGCGCGCGGGGTGGGTTTCATGCCATGGGCGGTACGGACAAACAAGGGATCGTCGAATTGCTCGCGTAGCCGGTTGAGGCTTTTGCTGACGGCAGATTGGCTCAGACATAGCCGCTTGGCGGCCAGGGTGACGCTGCCTTCCTCGAGCAGAACATGGAGGCAGACCAATAGGTTGAGATCTAATCTGGCAAGTTTTTCAAATGACACGGCACCTTCCTCCCGTAAAGACCATGATATTCCTAAATGGAAAATCGGTGTTGAATATATACCATTTCTATTCATATCTCGAACGCCGTAAACTGCCGCCATTGCTCAACAGGATAAAACTATGCAACCGAAACACTCTGCGGATAAACGGCTGGTGGCCTTGATGGTGACCCTGGTGCTGTTCAGCCCGCTAGCTATTGATATTTACCTGCCAGCGCTACCGGCGATGGCGGAGGCCTTTGCGGTCGACTTGACCCGGGTCCAGGATACCGTGACCTGGTTTATGTTCAGCCTTGGCCTCGGCCAGTTGCTGGCGGGCCCTCTGGCTGACCGTATCGGCCGTCGTCCCATTGCCCTTGGCGGTATCGCGATTTACGGCGCGAGCGCCGCTCTGGCCTATGTTGCCCAATCCCTTGATATGCTGCTGGTTGCCCGTCTGCTGCAAGGCTTTGGTGCTTGTGCAACTTCGGTAGCGGCCTTTGCCGCGGTTCGCGATAGCTTCGGTCCGGAGAAAAGTGGCCGGATGATCAGCTACCTCAATGGTGCGATCTGCTTTATCCCGGCATTGGCACCACTCTTGGGTACTTGGCTGACCCACCAGTTTGGCTGGCGCGCCAACTTCAGCTTCATGGCCGGATTCGCTCTGGTAGCAGGCTTGTTTATCTTGCTGTTGTTCCGCGAAACCCGTCCGGCAGATACCGATGTGTCAGGTTCGGCGATCAGCCTATCGCGCTACTGGTCTGTCCTTAGGGAGCCGACTTTCTTGTACCATGCCAGCCTGTGCATGCTGGCGATGGCAGTGATCCTGGCTTACGTGACTTCCGCCCCGGCGTGGCTGATGGTCGAGCTTGGCCAGAGTATGAACCAGTTCACCCTGTGGTTTGGTATCAATGCCGCATTGAATATCTTAGCGTGTATGGTGGCGCCGAAATATATCGACCGTTTCGGTTCGCGCAAGACACTCAGTACCGGACTGGTGATCTTGGTGCTGGCTGGCATGCTGATGCTGCTGGTGGGCCATATTGCCGAAGCTTGGGCCTTTATGGTGCCGATTTTCATGTCGTCGTTCGGCTTTGCCTTTGTGCTTGGCTCGGCGGCGGGCAAAGCGCTGGCTCCGTTTGGTGACCGTGCTGGTACCGCAGCGGCGCTGCTGGGCCTGTTCCAGATGAGTGGTGCCGGTGCCATGGTTAGCCTTACCCAGCGTTTGGGTTTGAGCTCACCGGATTTGATGGTATTGCAGATGTGGCTGCTGATCCCTGGCTTGTTCCTGTTGTGGACAAAGATGGGCCGCCGCTGGCACGCCCCGGTGACAGCCTAAAAGAAAACTCTCGATAATAAAAAGACGCCGTCCCTTTTAAGGCGCAGGGTCTCGACAACCCTTACTCACTAGTTCGCCTGCCACTCTGTGGCAGGCTTTTTTTATTCTGTTGGCAACAGATTATGCGGCCGATTGCGCTCGTTGCTTCTTGCCCTTCCACTGCTGGATCAGCAGGCCGCAGACAATCAACACCAGGCCGGCCAGGGTCGATGAGTGGATTTCTTCGCCGATAATCGTTGCCAGCAGCATCAGTGAGATAAACGGCGAGATGAAGATCAGGTTGCTGATCCGTGCGGTATTGCGGGTGAGCTTGAGTGCATTGATCCACAGTACGAACGTCACG
The DNA here is from genome assembly GCF_029223585.1 of Photobacterium sp. DA100. NCBI lineage: Bacteria > Pseudomonadati > Pseudomonadota > Gammaproteobacteria > Vibrionales > Vibrionaceae > Photobacterium > Photobacterium sp. DA100. The sequence continues at coordinate 47,929 of NZ_CP119423.1, forward strand.
CCCATCTCGAACAGGCCGACATAGCTCACCGCCGCCCAGCCTTGCCAAGGGATCGCTGTCCAGCCGCCGGTGTAAAGGCTCAAGCCGATGGAGAATGGCAGCGATACCAAAAAGCCAAGCAGAACGCCTAAGACCGCATCGGCCTGGTTCTTGGTATTGAGGATCCAGTACATAGCCCACAGCAGGGTCGACAGCAGTGCTAACGCGACACCGGTCGGGTTGTCGAACTGCAAGGCCATCACATCGCCTTTGGTTGCAATCACCACCACACCCAGGTAGCCCAGCGCACACGCCGCCCAGTCTTGTTTGCGGATTTTCTGGCCGAGGAAGACTGCCGCCATCAGTGTCAGGGTGATTGCCCAGCTGTAGTTGAGCGGCTGGGCCTGGGAGGCGGGCAGCAGCTCGTAGGCTTTGAAGAGCACTAGGTAATAGGCAAAGGGGTTGATCAGGCCCAACAGCAAATAGTAAAGCGGTCTTGCCATGAAAGTACGACCCAGCAGGTGCAGCTTGCCTTGGTAGAGCGCTATCCCGGTGAGGGCCATAGCGGATATCACGCTGGCCGCAACCAGCATTTGGATTGGGGTGAAGAATTCGAGGGTGATCTTAAAAGCGGTGGCAACGGTGGACCACAGCAGGACGGCCGCCAGGCCATATCCGAGCGCATAACGTTCGTTCATTGTTCATCCATAATCAATTGCTGCTTCGGCAAGGCAGCAGGGAAATCGGTTAGGGCGTCAGTGTATTCGATTGCACGGAAGCCGACCAGAAAATTGCGCCGCGGTGCACGGGCGGAAAACCGAGGGGGCGGGAATAACGAGACTGGACATTTATCCAGTATCCTCTTAGCCTTATTGGCAAAAGCAGATCATTTGCTGGTTAATCAAAGAGTCAGGAAAAAAGCATGATGAATGAGTGGCTGTCGGGATACGGCTTGGCGATGGTGACCGGAGTGTCCGGCGCAGCATTGGCGGGGGCCATTGCCGCATGGTTGGTGAACAATCGCTGGCAACAGCAAATGCAACTGTTGCGCCAGCAGGCAGAAGCCGAGCTGAGGCTGGCGCAGAGCAAAGAGCAGCACTACCAGGGGCAGCTCGATGAACGCAATCAGGAGCTTGATGACATGGATATCGAGCGGGATCGGCTTACTGCCGAGTTGCGCCAGATGCATGGCCGGTTGGCTGCCGCACTGGAAAAGATGCGCCATTTCGAAGCGCTAAGGAACGAAAAGCAGTACCTGACCGAGCAGCTGGAAAACAGCCGGATGGCTAACGCCGGCCTCGAAGCCGATTTGCGTGAGCAGGAAGCCCGCCACTTCGAGGAGCAGAGAGCGGCGGATGACAAGATAGCCCTATTGGAAAATGCCGAAGAACGGCTGCGGGTGCAGTTCGAAAGCCTGGCCAACAAGATGTTCGAGCACAAGACCCGCACCGTCGATCAGCAGAACCGTATCAGTATGGAAGGCTTGCTTGGGCCGCTGCGCGAGCAGCTCGAAGGTTTCCGCAAGCAGGTCAATGACAACTTCAGCCAGGAAGCCCGCGAACGCCATACCCTGGTCCATGAAATCAACAACCTCAAGCAGCTCAATGAGCAAATGGCGCGCGAGGCCGTCAACCTGACTCAGGCACTCAAGGGCGACAATAAGGCGCAGGGCAACTGGGGCGAAGTCGTGCTGGCGCGGGTACTGAGCGAGTCCGGCCTGCGCGAGGGTCATGAGTACCAAACCCAGATCAGCCTCGAGAATGAAGAGGGCAAGCGTTACCAGCCTGATGTGGTGGTGCACCTGCCGCAAAGCAAGGATGTGGTGATCGATGCCAAGATGTCGCTGATCGCCTACGAGCGTTTTTTCAATGCCGATACCGTTGCCGAGCAAGAGCTTGCCCTTGGCGAGCATGTCGCCTCGGTGCGTAGCCATATCCGCGGCTTGAGCCGCAAGGACTACCATCAGCTGCACGGCGTCGAAAGTCTCGACTATGTATTGATGTTTATCCCGGTCGAGCCGGCGTTCCAGGCGGCGATCGAAGCCGATCCGAGCCTGATCCGCGATGCGATGGATCAGAACATCATGCTGGTCAGCCCGACCACCTTACTGGTGGCATTGCGTACCATCAATAACCTATGGCGCAATGAGCGCCAGAACCAGAATGCCAAGCAGATCGCCGAACGGGCCAGCAAGCTGTATGACAAGCTGCGCTTGTTTGTGACTGATATGGAAGCGATGGGCGCATCGCTGGAAAAGGCCAACCAGAGTTATCAGGGGGCGATGAACAAACTGGTGACGGGGCGTGGCAACGTGATCCGTCAGGCCGAAGGGTTCCGCCTCTTGGGGGTCGAGGTCAAGCGCGATATCAGCCCGGTACTGACCGAGCGGGCCATGCTGGGGGCGGCAGATGACGAGCCGCTGGCGGCGATTGGCGAGGATAGCCCGACAGCATAATTGTGCGGTGTGGACATAGATGCAGGTTGTGCTTTGAGCAAACCTCAACCATCAAGTACACTAGGGCGAAATGAAATGTTAACCATGACGGAAGTAGCATGACGGACACCACACTAGAGACGACCCATTTTGGCTACCGGACTGTAGCCAAGGAAGACAAGGCGGAAATGGTTGCTGAGGTATTCCACTCGGTAGCGGCTAAGTACGACATTATGAATGACTTGATGTCGATGGGGATCCACCGGGTGTGGAAGCGCTTTACCATTGATTGCAGTGGTGTTCGCCGTGGTCACAAGGTACTCGACTTGGGGGGCGGTACCGGAGATCTGACCGCCAAGTTCTCCCGCATAGTCGGTGATGACGGTCAGGTGATCCTGGCCGATATCAACAACTCGATGCTCAAGGTTGGCCGCAGCAAGCTGCGTGACAACGGCATTGTCGGCAACGTTGGCTATGTACAGGCCAATGCCGAAGAGCTGCCTTTCCCGGATGACTATTTTGACTGTATTACGATCAGCTTCTGCCTGCGTAACGTGACCGACAAGGACAAGGCACTGCGCTCGATGTACCGCGTGCTCAAGCCGGGTGGCCGCTTGTTGGTATTGGAATTTTCCAAGCCGATTGTCGAGCCGCTGTCGAAAGTCTATGACGCTTATTCCTTCCACCTGTTGCCGAAAATGGGCGAAGTGATTGCCAACGATGCCGAAAGCTACCGCTACCTGGCTGAGTCTATCCGCATGCACCCGGACCAAGATACCCTGGAAGGGATGATGCAGAATGCGGGCTTCGAGCAGACCAACTACTACAACCTGACGGGTGGCATTGTTGCCTTGCACCGTGGCTACAAGTTCTGAGGAAACTATGCCTGTTGATGCGTTTGTAACCGGGGCGATTGAGACCTCGCTCAATGCCCTGCTGAAGGATGATGAAGCCAGCCAGCGTCGCCTTGCCCGCTTGAAGGGCAAGGTGATTGGCGTGACCATCAATGAATTTGGCAAGCAGCTGTATTTTGTTTTCAGCCAGCAGATCGATGTCTTGGGTGCCTATGAGGGCGAGATTGACTGTGAACTGGCCCTCAACCTGTCCGTTTTGCCTGAGCTCCGCCAGCAAGCCAACCTGACTCAGCTGATCAAGGCTGACAAGCTATCGCTTGACGGCGATATCCAGCTGGCACAGCAGTTCTCGGCCTTGCTGAGCGGGCTAAAACCGGATTTCGAAGAAAAACTCTCGCAATATACGGGTGATATTGTTGCCCATACTCTAGTGAGTGGCGCCAAGCAGGGCGCACGTTTTATCCAGCAAGGGGTAGCTAAACGCCAGCGAGACCTGGCCGAGGTGATCACCGAAGAGTGGCGCCTGGCACCGCAGGCGCTGGAAATCGCCTACTTTGCCGATCAGGTCGATGATCTGAAGATGGATGTGGCACGTTGCGAAGCTCGCCTGAATCGTCTAATGGAGCAAGCGCCTCGATGATGGTGTTGTCAGAAGTTAAGCGCCTATACCAAATTACCGCTGTCCAGCTGCGCTACGGGCTGGACGAGCTGCTGCCCGAAGATCCGCGACTCAAGCTCCCTAAGGCAATGCGCAAATCCCTGTTCTGGCTGCGCAACGAGCATCCGGAAAAGCCATTGGGCGAGCGTCTGCGTCTGGCGTTGCAGGAGCTGGGTCCAGTGTGGATCAAGTTCGGCCAGATGATGTCGACCCGACGCGACTTGTTCCCGCCGCATATTGCTGACCAGTTAGCTTTGCTACAGGATCAGGTGGCGCCATTCGATGGCCGCTTGGCCAAGGAGCAGATGGAGAAAGCGCTGGGCGGCCCGCTCGACATCTGGTTCGATGATTTTGACGAGGTACCGCTGGCATCAGCGTCGATTGCCCAGGTCCATACCGCCACCTTGAAGGAAACCGGCAAGGAAGTGGTGCTCAAGGTGATCCGCCCGGATATCCTGCCGGTGATCAAGGCCGATATCACCCTGATGTACCGCATGGCCGGCTTGCTGGCCAAGGTGCTGCCGGATGCGCGCCGTCTGCGTCCGGTCGAGGTGGTACGCGAGTACGAGAAAACCTTGCTCGACGAGCTGAACCTGATGCGCGAAGCCGCCAACGGCATCCAGCTAAGGCGCAATTTCGAAGATAGCCATATGCTGTATGTCCCCGAGGTGTATACCGATCTGAGCCGGGAAAACCTGCTGGTGATGGAGCGTATCTATGGCATCCAGGTCTCGGATATCGAGGCGCTGGTGGCCAACGGTACCGACATGAAACTGCTGTCGGAAAACGCGGTGACGATTTTCTTCACCCAGGTGTTCCGCGACAGCTTCTTCCATGCCGACATGCACCCGGGTAATATTTTCGTTGCGCGGGAAAATCCGGACAACCCGCAGTGGATCGCGCTCGACTGTGGTATCGTCGGCAGCTTGAACCGCGAAGACAAGCGATACCTGGCCGAAAACCTGTTGGCGTTTTTCAACCGTGACTACCGTAAGGTGGCCGAGTTGCACGTCGATTCCGGCTGGGTACCGGAAGATACCAATATCGATGAATTCGAGTTCGCGATCCGCACGGTGTGCGAGCCGATTTTCGAAAAGCCGCTGGCCGAGATCTCGTTTGGCCATGTGTTGCTGAACCTGTTCAATACCGCGCGCCGTTTCAATATGGAAGTGCAGCCACAGTTGGTATTGCTGCAGAAAACCTTATTATATGTCGAGGGATTGGGGCGCCAGCTGTATCCGCAGCTTGATTTGTGGGATACCGCCAAGCCATTCCTGGAAGACTGGATGTCACGTCAGGTCGGCCCGCAGGCCGTGATTGACGGGGTGAAAACCCGGGCGCCATTCTGGGCCGAGAAGTTGCCGGAGTTGCCGGAATTACTTTACGATAGTTTGCGCCAAGGCAATGCGCTGAACCAACGTATCGATAAACTCTACGACAATTTCATGGAGAGTCGACGTTACCAGGGCCAGGCAAGGTTCTACTTTGGCATTGGTGCAACCCTGGTTGTATGTTCTGCCATACTTTTTAGTAATCATATTGAAAACTATTCGGCTATCAGTGCTGCAATGGGGGTCACGTTTTGGTTACTTGGGTGGCGTGCTTGCCGCAAATAGGCGGTAAAGTATGCAGCCAACACATATACGATTCGTTATTAACCACAATTAGCTGAGGTAAAACAAGCATGGGTGGTATCAGTATCTGGCAATTGCTAATCATTGCACTAATCATTGTTCTGCTGTTCGGAACCAAGAAGTTGCGCACACTGGGCGGTGACTTGGGCTCTGCCGTGAAAGGTTTCAAGAAGGCGATCAGCGATGAGGAGCCAACTGCTGAGAAGAAAGACGCAGATGCGGATTTCGATCAGAAGAAACTGGCTGAACAGCAGGGTGATCAGGCTCAGAAGAGCCAGAAAGACAAAGAGCAGGTTTAACACGTGTTTGATATCGGGTTCTGGGAACTAATACTGATCTCCGTGGTGGGGTTGGTTGTACTGGGGCCGGAACGCCTGCCTGTCGCGATCCGTACGGTATCGCGCTGGATCGGGGCTGCACGTAATATGGCGAACTCGGTCAAGGATGAACTGAACCAGGAGCTCAAGCTCCAGGAACTTCAGGAAAACTTGAAAAAAGCCGAGCAAATGGGGATGAAAGATCTCTCGCCTGAGCTGAGGGACACTGTGGAGGAGCTCAAAAAAGCCGCCTCGGAAGTACAGCGCCCTTATGCCGACAACAAAGACGAGCAGCCCTCGGCGACGACCTCTCAAAAGCAGGATTAATATAAGTCACTATGTCTACTGTTGAAGATACGCAACCGTTATTCAGCCACTTGCTTGAGCTGCGTAACCGACTGTTGCGTTCCATCCTGAGTGTCATTGTGGTTTTTCTTGGCCTGGTGTGGTTTGCCAACGACATCTATGCCTTCTTGTCCGCCCCCTTGGTAGAGCGTCTGCCGGAAGGGGCGAGCATGATCGCAACGGATGTGGCATCGCCATTCTTCACGCCAATTAAGCTCACACTGGTGACCTCGGTATTTGTCGCCGTGCCGATGATCTTGTATCAGGTTTGGGCCTTCGTGGCACCGGGGCTATACAAGCATGAGCGCAAGTTGATCATGCCGCTGCTGTTTTCCAGCTCGCTGCTGTTCTATGCCGGCGTTGCCTTTGCCTACTTCGTGGTATTCCCCCTGGTGTTCAGTTTTTTCACCAGTGTGGCCCCGGAAGGGATCCAGGTGGCGACGGATATTGCCAGCTATCTGGACTTTGTTCTGGCGCTGTTCATGGCATTCGGTATTGCGTTTGAAATCCCGGTGGCCATTATCCTGCTGTGCTGGACAGGCGCGACGGATCCGGAAAGCCTGCGTACCAAGCGGCCGTACATCATCGTTGGCGCCTTCGTGGTGGGCATGATGCTGACACCGCCGGACATGATTTCGCAGACCCTTCTGGCCATCCCGATGTGTTTGCTGTTTGAAGTCGGCTTGTTCTTCTCGCGCTTTTATGTCCGCGACGAAGAAGACGACGCTGCCGAAGAGCAGTAAGGCATCCGATAGCCTGTGTTACGGGCAAGAAAAAACCGGCCGAGGCCGGTTTTTTTGTGCCTGACAGATGAGTCTGCCGGGTGGGCTCCCCCTGCCACTGGGCGGGGAGAGCTCGCAATCACTGCTTGCGCATGGTGATGGTAGAGCTTTTCACACCGTTGTCTGATAGCGTATCGCGAACCAAGGTGCCACGGTCCCAGTTCTTACCGGCCGGGATGTAGCTGAAGCGGTTGATCTTGTAGTTAGGGCCCACTTCGTCTTCGTCGACATCATTCCAGCGGATTGTCGTGTTTAGCTGATCAAGGGTCGCTTTGGAAACGCCTGCCTGGTTGGTGCCGAACCACCAGAAGTCCATGGTCGCCAGCTCGGCATAGCTTGCGGTTTCATTCAGCTCGGCGCTCAGACTGCAGTTGCCGTTGAACTCTTGGCCGGTCAGCGTCACACCTGTTTCGTCGAAGACCAGAGTGGACTCGGCTACCAAGTCACAGTTTTCGCGGCTTTCTGTTGCCAGCCAGGTGCCCTTGAAGTCAACGTAGCGGTCTTGGCCGACGGCTTCAACCGGGTAGAGGAAGTTGATACTTTCGCTGATGCGACCTGCGTGGTTACCGTCCAGATATTCCTTGCTGCGGGTCTGAACATAGACATCAGTGATTGGGTCGTAAGAGCCCGAGATCACTTCGCGCAGCATCATAGCCGCCTCGCCTTCGTCGGCATCATCGCGCTCGATAATTTCGAATTTGGTCAGGCTCTGCTCGCTACAGTTGCCGCTGGCCATACAGGCATACGCGCCACCCATTTCCGTCAGCTCAGCCCAGTCGTAATGTTCATCTGCGGTGCTGGTGGCGGTAGGATCGGCCAGCACGTACTGATAGTGGCTATTGCCTGCCATGCCGCTTAGCGCAGGGGCGATGCTGATGTTGCTGTCGCCGTTGCATGTTGGCTGATCAGTATTGTCATCCCAGTCGAACTTGCCGCCTTCATCGACACAGCTCAGGTACTGCAGGGCGAAGTAATCGCTGATGCTGCCGTCGTTCGAGCCCTTGCGCATCACGAAGTTGTCTTTGGCCAAGGTGTAGATCGAGGCAGTCAGGCCGCCTGTTTGTTCGAATAGCTCATCACCCAGGCTGCGGTCGGCATGGATCACGTTTTGGAAACTGTCACTGGCTGAGCGGCGGATGCGCTGATTGGCTCTGCGCGATATGAAGGTCCAGTTAGATCCTTTTGCCCAGTGGGTGAGTACCACGTCAGAGCCGCGTGCAATATCTTTTAGCGACGCGTTCATGTGGTTGATTGCGTTTTCTTCGGTAACCAGATCGGCTTCTGTTTTACCTAGTTCTTCAAGCAGCGGAGTGAAAGAGGCAACGTCATCAAGCTGGATGGTTTTCAGGGCTGACTTCACAACGTAACTCGGGGAGGTGATCGCCTCGGGCAGTACAATCGTGCTGTTTTCTGCTGTAGTGTCGAGGGTTAGCAGCAGACGTGCCAGGTTAACCGCACGCTGGTGGGTACCGACAGCCTCGAAAGGCGTGGTGACGTGGCGGCTGGAAACTGAGCCGATCAGCATGCCGTCTTCGCCACCCAGGTAGAAGTTGACTCCTGGGGCGCTGCTGTCGACGTCATAGTTGCCATCCGCGTCGGTTATGCCTGCTTTCTCACCGGAGACAAAGTGCAGGCCTTCTACTTTTGCATCGATAAACTGGCCTGTTGCTGGTACAGCGATAGTCGGCTTCTGGGCAAGCTCGGTACCGTTGCCACCGCCGGTGTTGCCGCCTGTTGAAGAGGATGAATCACTGCCACAGCCCGTTAGCGATAGGGCGGCAATCATCGAAGCTGCAATAGCTGAGTATTTGAAATGCATTGTTTTTCCTTGGAATGCAAAAACGGAAATTGATGATTGTTGTTTTTTTATTTATGACTCATACATTTATGAGTGCAGCGATATATAGTGATAATTGCATCTGCCATCAATTGCCTAAACCTTGATGTGTGACGAGTAGCGCATTTTTGCTTATGGGTTGGGTGTGATTTGTTGCTTTTATGAATGATTAATAAAATGAATGGCTTAATTGTATGTCTTTGATGGTTAATGACAAAGGCGTGCGGTGGAAACAAAAAAGCCAGCGGCTAGGCGCTGGCTTTGGGAGAGGCGACGGCGGTCTGTTAGAAGAAAATATGCGCCATCATCGCGATAACCGGCAGGGTGACCAGGGTACGAAGGATGAAGATCATGAACAGCTCCCACGGCTTGACCGGGATTTTACTGCCGATCAGCAGGGCGCCGATTTCCGACATGTAGATCAGCTGGGTCACCGACATCGCCGCAATCACAAAGCGGGTCAGATCGCTCTCGATACCCGAGGCCAGGATAGATGGCAGGAACATATCGGCAAAGCCAACAACGATAGTCTCCGATGCCGCAGCTGCTTCAGGAATACGCAGTAGCTCCAGGAACGGAATGAACGGCTGGCCGAGCAGGCTAAATACCGGGGTGTTCTCGGCAATCACCAAAGCAATGGTGCCGATCGCCATCACCACAGGCAGCACGCCAAAGATCATATCAATCGCGTTCTTCACCCCTTCAACCACCATGCCACGCAGGCTCTTCACCTGAGAGGCTTTCTCCAGCGCTTGCTCAAGGCCAAAACCAACCACCGTCTTGCCTTCTGGTAGGGCTTCGATATCGCCTTCCAGCGGCTGGCCGTCGATGTAGCGGTCTTTTTTCCACGATAGTGGTGGCAGGCGAGGAACAATCACAGCGGCCGCCAAGCCAGCAAGGCACACTGTCAGGTAGAACGGGGCAAACATATGCTCCAGGTTCACCTGGGCAATCACCACCAGGCTGAACGTGATCGATACTGCAGTGAACGTGGTACCGATAACGGCCGCTTCACGCTCGGTGTAGATTTTGCTCTCGTACTGCTTGCTGGTCATCAGCACGCCGACACTGCCGTCGCCCAGCCAGGACGCAATACAGTTTACCGCCGAGCGGCCCGGTAGGTTGAACAGCGGACGCATCACCCGGGTGAACAGGGCACCGACGAACTCCAGCAGGCCGAAGTTAAGCAGCAGGGGCAACAATAAACCGGCAAACAGGAAAACAGAAAAGAGGACCGGTAGCAGATCATTGAGCACCAGGCCGCCGGTGTCACCGTGGTGGATCATTTCAGGACCGATACCGAAATAGGTCATTACCACAAAGATAGCGCCGAGTTGCTGGACCACGAACCAAGGCAGGGACGGGTTGAGCAATCCGCTGAGGAAACTGTTGTCGATAATTGCTTTTGGCTTAAGCAGCTTAGTCGCGATTGATGCGATTCCCGTAATGGCGATAACAAAGGTCACCATTGCCGGCAGCATGCCATCGAAGATGGCTTGGACAGATTTGGCCAAAATGGCGATAGGAATTGTCAGCGAATCCTGATAACTGATAGGTGCCATGAAAAGGAAGACACCGAGGAGCGACGGTAGGAGGAACATGAGCCATGGGCTCTTTTTACCGTTTTGGGAAATAACCTGATCCTGCATACTTGGCCTTTAACTGATTGATTAGTTAAGAGTAAATTAATGCTTTATTCTCTTGGGAATAAATATTCACTGATCTTCCATAATCAGGTCGGGCAAGATTACAGTTTTTCACCAAGAAATGGAATTATTTTCGCCAATATCTGCGCTTTTATTCATTATTATTCGTTATCGAGCGATATTTATGGTGTAGGATCCTGTAAGTGCTCGTAAGGCTGTTGCATGATCTGCAACGCTAGGCACAGTCAAATAGCCACAAAAAAGGAGCGGTGACCGCTCCTTTTTGATCTGACGGATATGCTCTGGGCACCGTCTTTATCTCATGGTAACGAACTCTTCGCTGCCGGTTGGGTGAATAGCGACCACGGCATCGAAATCGGCCTTGGTTGCACCCATCTTCATCGCGACACCGAAGCCCTGGATCATTTCGTCGACGGTGTAGCCAATGCCGTGCAGGCCAACCACCTTCTCGTCAGGGCCGGCACAGACCAGTTTCATCTTGCAAGGTTGGCGGTTTGAGGTCACTGCGGTGTACATGGCAGTAAAGCCAGATTTGTAGACTTTCACGTTTTCTGCGCCGTACTGGGCAACCGCTTCAGGCTCGGTCAGGCCGATCGTGCCGATTGGTGGGTGGCTGAATACCACGGTTGGCACCAGCTTGTAGTCCATCTTGGCATCAGGCTTGTTGTTGAACAGACGCTCTGACAGCTGGCGACCGGCCTTAACCGCCACAGGCGTTAGCTCGATACCGCCTTCCATAATGTCGCCGACACAGTAGATGCCTTCGACATTGGTGCGCTGGTATTCGTCAACCTTGATGTAGCCACGGTCGTTGGTTGCAACGCCTGTTACGGCCAGGTTGATTTTGTCGGTGGTCGGGTTACGGCCAATCGCCCAGATCAGCACGTCAGTGTTGTGTGACTCACCGTTTTCGAAATGCAGGGTCACCGAACCATCGGCTTCCTTGACCACTTCTTTCGGTACGCTGTGGGTGTGCAGTGTCGGGCCTTCATTGTCCATCACTTCAACCAGAGTTTCGATGATCATCGGGTCGAAGCTGCGCAGTGGCGATTCCTTGCGGACGAACAGGTGGGTATCGGTACCCAGTGCGCTCAGAACGCCGGCGATTTCAACCGCGATGTAGCCTGCACCGACAACCGCAGTGCGCTTAGGTTGCTCGCTTAGCTCGAAGAAGCCGTTTGAATCGATGCCGTGCTCGGCACCCGGGACGTTCGGGATAGTCGGCTCGCCGCCGACGGCGATCAGGATGTGGTCGGCGGTGTAGTGCTCGCCGTTCACTTCGATGGTCTTTTGATCGACAAACTTGGCAAAGCCGTTGATCACTTCAATCTTGTTGTTGCCCAGCACGTTGTCGTAGGCGGTGTGGATACGGCTGATATAGGCTTCACGGCTCTCGACCAGTTTGCCCCAGTCAAAACCTTTGACGTCAACGTCAAAACCGTAGTCTTTGGCGTAAAGGTGCATCGCTTCAGCAATTTGGGCGCCGTGCCACATCACTTTCTTCGGCACGCAGCCGACATTGACACAGGTACCACCCAGTGCCTTGGCTTCGACCAGTGCCACCTTGGCACCGTACATAGCTGCACGGTTTGCCGAAGCAATACCGCCACTGCCGCCGCCGATACAGATGTAATCAAAATGCTTTGCCATGACTTTACTCCAATGTTTTTTTGATTTGGTTACAGCTCCAGCTGTGTTAGCCCTAGTGTAATCAAGAATGGGAAGAGTTACGAGAGGGGGAGTTCGAGAAAGTTGGAACAAAAAATATCAGCCACAAAAAAGGCGGGAAATCCCCGCCTTACAAGTTGTTAGCGGAAAATCACCGCTTATTCCGGGACGATCCACTCCACCTTGTAGTGGCCGTGGTTCGGCGCGATTGCGTCTTTTAGCCAAGGCAAAATTGCCTGCATTTGGCTCTCCAATTTCCACGGCGGGTTGATCACAATCATGCCCGATGCGGTCATGCCGCGCTCCTCGGTATCCGGCTCGACGCCCAGCTCAATTTGCAGAATCTTGCGGATCCCCAACCCCTCTAGCCCCTTGAGCATCTTGTCGATATTCTCGCGGTAAACCACCGGGTACCAGATGGCGTAGGTGCCTGTTGCCCAGCGCTTATAGCTCTCTTTGATGGCCTTGACCACATCCATGTACTCGTGCTTGAGCTCGTACGGCGGGTCGATCAGCACCACGCCGCGGCGCTCTTTTGGCGGCAGGCTGCCCTTGAGGCGGGCAAAGGCATCTTCTTTGTAGATGCGGACCTGGCGGTCGCCGCGGAATTCCTGCAGCAGCAGCGGGAAGTCGCTCGGATGCAGCTCGGTCAATACCATGCGGTCCTGCTCGCGGATTTGGGCGCGGGCGACTTTCGGCGAGCCCGGGTAGTAGCGCAGCTTGTCACCGTCATTGAGTACCTTGATGGCGTCGATATAGCTGGCGATGTCTGCCGGGATATCGTCACGCTGCCAGATCCGGGCAATGCCTTGTTTGAACTCGCCGGTTTTTTCGCTGCGCTCATCCTGAAGGTCGTAACGGCCGACACCCGAGTGGGTATCATGGTAGACGAACGGTTTGTCCTTTTGTTTCAGGGCATCCAGGATCAGGCTCTGGACAATGTGCTTGACCACATCGGCATGGTTGCCGGCATGGAAACTATGGCGGTAGCTCAGCATGGCTGGGATCTCGACAGGCTAGGGATAAATTGGGTCAGTATTATCGCCAATTGGCTGGGAATAGCCAGTAGACGTGATGACTTTCCGTCTTTGGCGCTGCGATCTAGTTTACTATTAAACAGGAAGATGATGATTTAGCGTGATGAAAGGATTGAATTTAGCCTCCCCAAGACGCATTTAATAATGGATAACTAATTTAAGGAATTGCGCATGACTAACCCACTACTTTCGATGACGGGCCTGCCTCCGTTTTCGCTTATCCAACCCGAGCACGTCAAACCTGCCGTTGAGCAGGCGATTGCCGACTGCCGGGCTGCCGTGGAGCAAGTACTGGCCGCTGATACGACGCCGAGCTGGGAGACAATCTGCGTACCGCTGGCCGAGACGGATGATCGCCTGAGCCGGATCTGGTCGCCAGTCGGCCACCTCAATGCGGTGAAGAACAGCAGCGAGCTGCGTGAAGCGTACGAGAGCTGTCTGCCGCTGCTGTCGGATTACGGGACCTGGGTTGGTCAGCACAAGGGGCTGTACGAAGCCTACAAGGCGATCAAGGCCGACGAGAGTTTTGCCGAGCTGAGCCAGGCCCAGCAAAAATCTATCACCGATGCGCTGAAGGAGTTCGAGCTGTCAGGGATCGGCCTGCCAGCCAAAGAGCAGCACCGCTATGGCGAGATCAGCAAGCGCCTGTCCGAGCTGTCATCGTCTTTTAGCAATAACGTGCTCGATGCCACCATGGGCTGGAGCAAGCTGGTGAGCGATGAAGCCGAGCTGGGCGGGTTGCCGGAGTCGGCCCTGCAGGCGGCCAAGGCGGCAGCCGACGCCAAGGAGCAGGAAGGGTACCTGTTTACTTTGGATATTCCGTCTTACCTGCCGGTGATGACCTACTGCGAAAACCGTGAGTTGCGCCAGGAGATGTACGAAGCCTTTGTCACCCGTGCTTCAGACCGTGGCCCGAATGCCGGCAAGTGGGACAACAGCGAAATTATTGCCGAGAAGCTCAAGCTGAGTCATGAAATCGCCCGCCTGCTGGGCTTCAATACCTACAGCGAGAAGTCACTGGCGACCAAGATGGCGGAAGCGCCGGATCAGGTGCTGGGCTTCCTCAATGATCTGGCCTGCCGGGCCAAACCACAGGGCGAGCGTGAAGTGGCGGAGCTGCGCGAGTATGCCAGCGCCGAGTTTGGTGCCGAGCAGCTGGAGCCGTGGGACTTTGCCTTCTACGCCGAGAAGCTCAAGCAGCACCGTTACAGCATTTCCGACGAGCAGCTGCGTCCGTATTTCCCAGAGCAGAAAGTGGTTGCCGGCCTGTTCGAAGTACTCAAGCGTGTCTTCGGCATGGACGTTAAAGAGCGCGAGGGGGTTGATACCTGGCATGAGTCCGTGAAGTTCTACGATATTTTCGATGGAAAAGGGGAACTGCGTGGCAGCTTCTACCTGGACTTGTACGCCCGCGAGCACAAGCGTGGCGGGGCATGGATGGACGAATGTATGGTTCGCCGTACTCGTCAGGATGGCACTATGCAGATGCCAGTGGCTTACCTGACCTGCAACTTCAACAAGCCGGTGGGCGATAAACCAGCATTGTTTACCCATGACGAGGTGGTCACCCTGTTCCACGAAACCGGCCACGGTATCCACCACATGCTGACCCAGATCGAAGTGCCGGCGGTGTCGGGCATCAACGGTGTGCCTTGGGACGCGGTCGAGCTGCCGAGCCAGTTCCTGGAAAACTGGTGCTGGGAAGAAGAAGCATTGGCCTTTATCTCAGGCCATTACGAAACTGGCGAGCCATTGCCAAAAGAGATGCTGGACAAGATGCTGGCAGCGAAGAACTTCCAGTCGGCGATGGGGATCCTGCGCCAGCTTGAGTTTGGCCTGTTCGACTTTACCCTGTACACCGAGTACGACCCAGAAGCCGGCGCCAAGGTGCTGGAAACGCTGGCGGATATCAAGTCGCGCGTGTCAGTGGTACCAAGCCCGGAGTGGGGCCGCTTCCCGCATAGTTTCAGCCATATCTTTGCCGGCGGCTACAGTGCCGGTTACTACAGCTACCTGTGGGCCGAAGTGCTGTCGGCAGATGCGTATTCGCGTTTCGAGGAAGAGGGGATCTTCAACACCCAGACCGGGGCTGACTTCCTAGACTGTATTCTCGAGCGCGGCGGCAGCGAGGAGCCGATGGACTTGTTCAAGCGCTTCCGTGGCCGCGAACCGCAGATTGATGCGCTGCTAAAACATAGCGGCATCACTGGCTAATTGCTGCGAAGGCAGACCGCAAGAAAGTAAAAAGCACCCCTCGGGGTGCTTTTTTTATCGGTGTTGCCGCTTACTCGCTGGCGATGATGGTCAGCGGCCAGCCCATGTCGCTCTGGCGGGTAGCTTCTTGCTGCAGCTCGGCATCGGTCAGCGGGTTGGCGGCCAGCCAGCTGGCCGGCAGAGTCAGGCTCAGGGCGTTGTCATCGGCCTTGAGCGCGAACGGCGGCTGGTGGCTGCTGTCGCGGCGGTGGCACAAAATCACCGCCAGGCGCAGCAGACGCAGCAGACGCGTGGCACTTTGCGCTGACAGAGCGTGTTGCTCCGGCAGGCTGGTCAGATTCTCGCGGTAACGGCGCAGCAGCTCCGCAATCAGGTGCTTCTGGGCACGGGTGAAACCAGGCAGATCACTATGGTGGATCAGGTAAGCGGCATGCTCGCCACTTTTCTTGAACTCAATCATGGTGCCGATTTCATGCAGGGCCGTACTGGCATCAAGCAGGTAGTGCGCCTGCGGCTCCAGGTGCCACGCAGATTGGCAGCTGCCAAGCAGGGCACGGGCCGTGTCGCTGACATTGCCGGCGTGAATGCTGTCGAGTTGGAAGCGGGTCTGCAGGCTTTGCAGGGTACGCTCACGGACATCGTGGTGGCGCATCTGGCTCATCATCTCGTACACCATGCCTTCGCGCAGTGCACCGCCGGCCAGGGTCATCGATTCGATACCCAGAGACTCGAAAATCGCAATCAGGATCGACAACCCGCTCGGGAAGACCAGGGCGCGCTCCAGAGTCAGGCCTTCGATATCAAGATCTTCCAGCCGTTCATACTGCATGGCCTGGCGCTGCATCCGCTTGAGTTTCTGCAGGGTGATGATCTCATCCATTCCCTGCGCCAGCATGATTTCCTGCAGGGCCTGGACGGTGCCGCTGGCCCCGACACAGGTTTGCCAACCCAGCGTCTGGTATTGCTCGACAATCGGGGCGATGGCGGCCTTGGCGGCTGCGATCGCGGCATCGAAGTTGGCTGCGGTGAGGTAGCGGTCTTTGAAGTAACGCTCAAGCCAGGTCACACAGCCTATTTTCAGGCTGGTCAGGGCACTGGCATCAAACCCCTCGCCAATGATCACTTCGGTACTGGCACCGCCAATATCGACTACCAGGCGTTTGCCACAACCGCCTGAGGTATGGGCAACCCCCTGGTAGATGATCCGGGCTTCTTCCTCGCCTGGAATGATATCGACCGGGTAGCCGAGAATGGTCTCGGCCTTGGAAAGAAAGTCCTCGGCATTGACGGCGGTACGCAGTGCGGCCGTCCCGACAATACGGATGTTACTTGCCGGAATATCCTGCAGGCGCTCGGCAAACAGGCTGAGGCAGTCCCACCCCCGTTGCATCGCCTCAATACTCAGCGCGTTTTCGCTGTTGAGGCCAGCTGCCAGGCGGACTTTGCGCTTGATCTTGGCCAGTGTCTGGACGGTGCCAGCCACCTCCCGGACGATCCACATGTGGAAGCTGTTGGAGCCAAGGTCAATGGCGGCATACAAGGGTGATACTGTTCTTTCCATAGGCATATCTTACGTGTTACTGCTGTTTGTTTTGCTGCGGACGGCGACGGCTGCGCTGGCGTGACTGGCCCTGGCGCTGTGAGCCACCGCTACGACGGTTGCCACCTTGGCGCGGTGAACGTGGTACGCTGATTGGCGGCGGAAGGTCGTCCAGCAGGGCTTCCGGGTCGTATTTCGATAGCGGAATGGCATGCTCGATGTACGTTTCGATCGCCGGCAGGTTGATGGCATATTCTTCACAGGCAAAGCTGATCGAATGGCCGCTGGCGCCAGCACGACCGGTACGGCCGATTCGATGCACGTAATCCTCTGCATCGTCAGGCAGATCATAGTTGAATACGTGGGTCACCTGAGGGATGTGCAGGCCGCGGGCCGCGACATCGGTAGCCACCAGGATATCCACTTCACCTTGGGTGAACTGCTCCAGGATGCGAACACGCTTCTTCTGCGGGACATCGCCGGTCAGCAAGCCAACGCGGTGCTTATCAGCGGCCAGGTGGGCCCAGATATCTTCACAGCGGTGCTTGGTGTTGGCAAAGACGATGGCACGGTCCGGCCATTCTTCTTCCAGCAGGCTCTGCAGCAGGCGCATCTTGTCCTGGTTGGACGGATAGAACAGTTCTTCCTGGATGCGGTGGCCGGTCTTCTGCTCTGGCTCGACAATCACGCTTTCAGGCGAGTTCATGTGCTCGAACGCGAGCTCTTTCACACGGTAAGACAGCGTTGCCGAGAACAGCATGTTCAAACGCTCCTGCGGCACCGGCATGCGACGGAACAAGAAACGGATGTCCTTGATAAAGCCAAGGTCGAACATGCGGTCGGCTTCGTCCAGAACCACAGCCTGGATAGAGCGCAGATCGATCACGCGCTGCTTGTAGAAATCGATGATACGGCCGCAGGTGCCGATCAGAATGTCCACACCCGCTTCGAGTGTCTTCTGCTGTTTCTCGTAGGCTTCACCGCCGTAGGCAAGCCCTGCCGTCAGGCCGGTGCTTTCGAGCAGTGGTTTGGCATCGTTGTAAATTTGGATCGCCAGCTCACGAGTTGGTGCCATAATAATGGCACGAGGATGGTTTTGCTTACGCTCCTCTTTTGCCGGGGTTAGCAGCAAGTGGTTGAAAGTCGCGGTCAGGAAAGCCAGGGTTTTCCCTGTGCCTGTTTGAGCCTGACCAGCAATGTCACGGCCGGAGAGCACTACCGGCAATGCCAGCGCCTGGATCGGCGTACAATTATGGAAACCTTTGGCTTCCAATCCTTGTAAAACCCGAGGTTCTAAACCCAGGTCGGCAAATTTTTGCTCTGTGATGTGAGTCGTCTTCATTCGTATAGAATATCAGCTTAGGGTTGCAATACGAAACGGATTCCATTCAAATAGGGCATCGATTTGCTGGTTAAAATCAAATCAGCTAACAAAATCAACCATTGGAGTGGAAGATGAGCGACAAGATTGTGCAGCTAACAGACGCAAGTTTCGAAAGCGATGTTATTACTGCTGCAGGCCCGGTACTAGTCGATTTTTGGGCTGAATGGTGTGGTCCTTGCAAAATGATTGCCCCAATTCTTGATGAGATCGCGGACGAGTATGAAGGTAAGCTGACCATCGGTAAATTAAATATCGACCAAAATGCAGCAACGCCACCAAAATTCGGCATCCGTGGTATCCCAACGCTACTGCTGTTCAAGGACGGCGGTGTGGCGGCAACCAAAGTGGGTGCCCTGTCAAAGAGCCAGCTGAAAGAGTTCCTCGACGCGAACCTGTAAGCAACTCTGCCTTGAACCGTGCACAATTTCTCGTTGTGCATGGTTTGACTTGCGTCTATGCTAGACGGATGAGATCTTTAGTGCTAACTTATTGCACGTAAATTGTAATTTTGTTCATTCCTTGACCAGCCCCATTGGTCGACTTTATCTCAATTAACATAGAACCCCAATTTTGACTGACAAGAAACCCACCACTATGAATCTTACTGAACTAAAGAACCAACCTATTTCTAAGTTGGTTGCGCTTGGCGAAAGCTTAGGACTGGAAAACCTGGCGCGTTTGAGAAAACAAGACATTATCTTCGCGATTCTCAAACAGCATGCGAAAAGTGGTGAGGACATTTTTGGCGATGGTGTTCTAGAAATCCTTCAAGATGGCTTCGGCTTCCTCCGCTCTGCAGACAGTTCTTACCTCGCCGGTCCTGATGATATCTACGTTTCTCCTAGCCAAATCCGCCGTTTCAACCTTCGCACTGGTGACACTATCTCCGGCAAGATCCGTCCGCCGAAAGACGGTGAGCGCTACTTTGCGCTGCTGAAGGTTAACGAGGTTAACTACGACAAGCCTGATAACGCCCGCAACAAGATCCTGTTTGAAAACTTGACTCCGCTGCACGCCAACGAGCGTATGCGTATGGAGCGTGGTAACGGTTCGACCGAAGACATCACGGCCCGTGTACTGGACTTGGCTTCGCCAATCGGTAAAGGCCAGCGTGGTTTGATTGTTGCACCGCCAAAAGCGGGTAAGACCATGCTGCTGCAGAACATTGCCCAGAGCATTGCCTACAACCACCCAGAGTGTGAGCTGATGGTACTGCTGATCGACGAACGTCCGGAAGAAGTAACCGAGATGCAGCGCCTGGTTAAGGGTGAAGTGGTTGCTTCAACCTTTGACGAGCCAGCATCACGCCACGTTCAGGTAGCTGAAATGGTGATTGAGAAGGCCAAGCGCTTGGTTGAACACAAGAAAGACGTGGTTATCCTGCTTGACTCTATTACCCGTCTGGCCCGTGCCTACAATACCGTGATCCCGTCATCGGGCAAGGTACTGACCGGTGGTGTCGATGCCAACGCCCTGCACCGTCCGAAGCGTTTCTTCGGTGCGGCCCGTAACGTCGAAGAGGGCGGCAGCCTGACCATCATCGCTACGGCACTGGTTGATACCGGCTCTAAGATGGATGAAGTTATCTACGAAGAGTTCAAGGGTACCGGTAACATGGAACTGCACCTGTCTCGCAAGATCGCAGAAAAACGTGTCTTCCCGGCGATTGACTTTAACCGCTCAGGTACCCGTCGCGAAGAGCTGCTAGCGAAAGCGGACGAACTGCAGAAGATGTGGATCCTGCGTAAGATTGTTCACCCAATGGGTGAAACTGATAGCATGGAGTTTTTGATCGACAAGCTATCGATGACCAAGACCAACGACGAGTTCTTCGACGCGATGCGTCGCCAGAAGTCCTAATTCGTCGCTTGACTCACAGTTTTGAAAAACGCCACAGCTTGTGGCGTTTTTTATTTTTGGTACACTGAACCTCTAATTGATCGTTGTTCAATTACGGCTTTGCTGGTAATTGCCCCCGATAGATCGATATACTGTGTTTGTTATCAACTTGTGACTACGGATCAGGATGATCCGGATAACCGACATATCTTTTTTCACCAAGGAGGTGACATGCGACTAGGAAAGTGCATGCAGATAGGTTTGCTGGCTGTAGGGATGGTAGCAGCCCAGGCCACGGCCCAGATAGCCATTCAGCCAACCGAAATTTCCCAACAGGACGTTGAGCACATCCAGGCTTCCCTGCAAGTTAAGAACCGGGTATCGGCCCTGCGCCAATACTATGACAACAGTGACTTTGCACTGTTAGAAACCCACCTGTCCCCATTGCCCCCCCTCCAGCAAGAAGCGGTGCGCAGCCAGCTGATTGATTATGCTATCAGCTCTGCAGTAAAGCCCGGTGGATTGGATCAGGCCAAAGCGGACTGGCTTGAGGCCCAGGCGGCTCGGATGCCGGTTTTCAATGTGGTCGAGCAAGGGGATGGCTACCTGGTGACCAAATCAGCCTTCCATTATGGCGCCAAGGCGCGCAGTTTGGTGATCCGCTGGCAGCAGCAGTTGCTGGCTCAGCAGATGATCGAACAAGCAGAAGACGGTGCGCTGCAGCTATCACAGTGGCTGGTCGGGGATATCCAGACCCAGGCGATCCGGCGTGATATTTTTCTGGCGCAATTACCCGAATTGTCAGAGACCGCTGTCGAGGTGCTGGCCGAGCAGTTTACCTCGGACAGCAAGCTGCTCTGGCTGCCGGACAATGCAGTGATTGCCGCCGTTGCCGCGGCGTCGGGCGACGAGGGGGTCTACCACTTACTCTGGCGCCGCCGCAGCGATCAATACAGTCTGGCCGAGCTAAATCGGCTGGCTGAGCTGGCACCGCAACCCGCAGCGACCAAGCAGCTGATGGCTGCGACCATCAACCCGACCCTGAAGCTTCAGGCCTACCGCGCGCTGATCACTCTCAAGCCGTTGCCGGTGGCTGCCAGGGACTTTCTCAGCGATAAGCTGAGCGAAGTCGATGACGGTGAGCTGGTGGCCACCGAGCTGGCCCGCAGCGGTTATCTCGAGTGGCTCGAGCAGTTGGCCTCGGCCAGCCGCAGCCAGGTGCTGCAGAAGAACTTCCGCTCGGCGCTTGCCAAGCTGCCTTGAACAACCTGCTTTGGCCTGCCGCTAAGGCCGGGGCTGGATCGCAGTGGTCGGATTTTCCGCTGTCCTACCGTTAACAAGTCGTTATAATGTTTTGATAATGATTATTTGTACCCGGTGACTGAAACCAGCACCGGGTGCTGGTGTATTTAGGATAGGTAACCGCGAAACCGATGAAGTTCAAGGATCTGCGAGAGTTTATTGACTATCTGGAGCAACAGGGCGAGCTCAAGCGCATCAAGCTGCCGGTCGACCCGGATCAGGAGATCACCGAAATCTGTGATCGTACCTTGCGTGCCGGCGGACCGGCGCTGTTGTTCGAAAACCCGGTGGGCTACGACGTTCCGGTACTGGCAAACTTGTTTGGTACGCCGGGCCGGGTGGCGATGGGAATGGGGCGGACCGATGTCCGTGAACTGCGGGAAGTCGGCAAGTTACTGGCTTACCTGAAAGAGCCGGAGCCACCGAAAGGCTTCCGCGAAGCGTTGGATAAGCTCCCGGTATTCAAGCAGGTGCTTAACATGCCGGTCAAGCGGCTGCGCAGCGCCCCGTGCCAGGACATCGTCTGGCAGGGTGACGAGGTCGATTTGGACAAAATTCCGGTCATGAGCTGTTGGCCTGATGATGTGGCTCCCTTGCTGACCTGGGGCCTGACCATCACCAAGGGACCGAATAAAAAGCGCCAGAATCTTGGGATTTACCGCCAGCAGAAAATCGGCAAGAACAAAATCATCATGCGCTGGTTGGCGCACCGTGGCGGTGCACTGGATCTGCGCGACTGGATGGAAACCCATCCGGGCAAGCCTTTCCCGGTGAGCGTGGCCTTCGGTGCTGATCCGGCAACGATACTCGGTGCGGTGACCCCGATCCCCGATACCTTGTCCGAGTATGCCTTCGCCGGCCTGCTGCGTGGCCGCAAGAGCGAAGTGGTCAAGAGCCTGAGCAATGATCTGGAAGTGCCGGCCAGTGCGGAAATTGTGCTAGAAGGCTATATCGACCCGAACGAGTTTGCCGACGAGGGGCCGTATGGCGACCATACCGGCTACTACAACGAGGTCGAGCGCCACCATGTGTTCACCATTACCCATGTGACCATGCGCAAGGCACCTATCTACCACAGTACCTATACCGGCCGTCCGCCCGATGAGCCCGCAGTGCTAGGCGTGGCACTCAACGAAGTGTTCGTGCCCATTTTGCAAAAGCAGTTTCCGGAGATTGTCGATTTCTATCTGCCGCCTGAGGGCTGCTCTTACCGCATGGCTGTGGTGTCGATGAAGAAGCAATACCCCGGCCATGCCAAGCGGGTGATGATGGGCGTCTGGTCCTTCCTGCGCCAGTTCATGTACACCAAGTTTGTCATCGTGGTGGATGAAGAGGTCGATACCCGCGACTGGGGCAGTGTGGTTGCTGCCATGAGCCGCGAAATGGATCCGGTGCGCGACACGCTGTTTATCGATCAAACCCCGATAGACTCGCTGGATTTTGCCTCGCCGGTGGTGGGCCTGGGCTCCAAGATGGGACTGGATGCAACCCGCAAGTGGGAAGCGGAAACGGCCAACGCGGTTGCTTATTCCCGCCCGTTGGCCGAACCGGATCGCGATATCCTGCAGTCGGAGATCAAGCAGCTTCCGGCTGTGATTGATTGCTACCTGCCGCAAACAGCAGAGTGCGCTGGCGTGGCGATAGTGACTATCAACAAGGACCAAGTGGGTCAGGCATTGCAGGTGATGGATAGCATCTGGACGGTGCTGGCCGGGAAGACCGACACCAAGTTCGTGATTGTCTGTGACGGTGACGTCGATGCCCGCGACTGGAATGATGTGATCTGGGCGATAACCACCCGGATGGATCCAAGCCGTGATACCCTGATGGTCAAGCAAACGGCACAGCATGGTGCCAGGATCGGCCTGGACGCCACCAACAAGCTGCCGGGTGAGGCCAGCCGAGAATGGGGCACACCAATTGCCAAGTCGCCCGAGGTGGTCGCCCGAGTCGATGCCATCTGGGACGAACTAGGGATCCTGGGTTAACCTGTGAGTCAGCCCAGCCTGTAAACTAAGTTAGATAGCAAAGCCGGGCACAAGCGCCGGGCACGAGAAAATAAATATGTACCAAGTCCGCCTGCTGCCTCATGATGTGACGTTTGCCACCGATGGCGAACAAACGGTGCTTGAGGCCGCGCTCAACGCAGGCATTGCTTTTCCCAATCGCTGCCAGGTTGGTGCTTGTGCCATGTGCATGTGCCGCAAGCAGCTGGGGGAGATCCGCTATCAGCTCGAGCCTATGCTCACCGAGAAGGAGCAGGCCGAAGGCTGGATCTTTGCGTGTCAGGCAATGGCTACGAGTGATTTGGTGCTCCAGCTAGATTAGAGGAAGCGAATGTCCATCAAGTGCGAAGTAAAATCCGTCGAGCCGCTGGCGTGCAATACCCACCGTATTCTGCTGCGGCCGGAATCCAAAATTGAATTTAAGGCTGGCCAGTACCTGCTGGCAGTGATGGGCGAGAAGGACAAGCGTCCGTTTTCGATTGCCAGCAGCCCGTGCCGCGAAGGGGAGCTGGAGCTGCACATCGGCGCTGCCGAGCATAACCCTTATGCCATCGAGGTGGTCGAACACATGAAAGCTGCGCTTGAGGCTGGCACGCCGGTTGATATCGAAGCGCCGCACGGTGAGGCCTGGGTGCGCGACGACAGTGACAAGCCATTGCTGCTGATTGCCGGCGGAACGGGCTTCTCTTATGTGCGCAGCATTTTGGACAACTGCCTGAGCCGCGGTGTTCGCCAGCCGATCTTCGTGTACTGGGGCGGGCGCGATGAATGCCAGCTCTATGCCAACGACGAGCTCAAGGCCCTGGCCGAGCAGCACGCCAACCTGACCTATGTCCCGGTCGTCGAAACGGCGCCGGAAGGCTGGCAGGGCAAAACTGGCAATGTGCTGGAAGCGGTAAGCGATGATTTCGTCAGCCTGTCGGCCTACGACATCTATATCTGCGGCCGGTTCGAAATGGCTGGCGCAGCGCGTGAGCTGTTCTCGGCTGAGAAAGGGGCCGAGCGCGAGCGTATGTTTGCCGATGCGTTTTCGTTTATTTAAATGCAGTTCTTAGGTTCTAGATTCTAGTTCTTAGGATCTGGGTATAACAAAGGCGAACCCAAAAGGTTCGCCTTTGTTGTATTCGAAACTGCGTATCGCTTATGCCGCTCTCGCCAGCTCCACCTTGCGCTTGACCCAGGTTTCGTTGAACCACAGTGAAGCGATAATGATCACCCCGCCAATCGATAACCGGACCAAGTCGACATCCCGGTTCCAGATCAGGATATTGACGATAAGGCCTGCCGGGACCAGGGCATTGTTCATGATGGCCAGTGCGCCAGCATTGACCAGGGTAGCCCCTTTGTTCCACAGGAAATAGCCAAGGCCGGAGGCGATGGTGCCCAGGTAGATCAGGATGCCCCACTGGGTCGTGGTGGTCGGCAGCTGCTCGGTGTTACCAAACAGCAGGAACATCGGCAGCGCGACACACACCGCCCCGAGGTAGAACAGGCCGAACACCGTGTGCTGCGGGATGGTTTGCAGCTCCTGCTCCATGATGCGCTTGTAGCCGACTTGGCCGATGGCAAAGCTCAGGTTGGCCCCCTGGACAATCAGGAAGCCGGTAATGAAGTCCTCGTTGATCCCCTCGAACTTGATCACTGCTGCGCCCAGCACCGCTATCGCGGCTGTTGCCAGATACCAGGCCGAGAAGCGGCGGTGCAGCATGTCATAGATCAGGGTGACGTAGATCGGGGTGAAAATGGTAAACAGCAAGACTTCCGGTACGCTGAGGTATAGGAAAGACTGGTAGTAGAAGCAGTACATGATGCCGAGCTGGAAGGCACCCACAACCATGATTTTGAGTGCCAGCGCGCGGTGCAGGTGCTGGCGGCGCAAGAACGGCAGAAAGAGCAGGGCTGCCAGGCTGACACGGGTCAGCACCGAGAACCAGGCATCGACCTGACCAGCTAGGTAGACCCCGATCAGGCTAAAGGAAAAGGCCCAGAGCAGGGTGACAGCGGATAAGTATCCCATAGTGGTTTTCAGGGGGTAGTTGAATGATGGGGCAAGTGTAGCGAAAAAAGGGCAAGGTAAATACTGCCAATTGGTGCGGTTACTGCCGTCAGGCTGGCGAAAGCCAGGCACGGTGATCGTCCCGTGCCAGGCTGGCGTAACTAGGAAGGATCACGCCGTTATCATTTGAGAGGGATCATCAGCATGTCGACCGGCGAGCGGTTGATGAGCTGCTTGGCCGAGCTGAGGATCTTGCTCCAGAAGTCTTGGTGGTGGCCGCAAACAACCAGCTCGATATCCATGTCGTCGATAGCATGGCAGATCTCTTCACTCAGATCCCCGCTGCCAACCAAGGTATGGGAGACGGGATAGTTGGCCTTGTCGGCCAGTGACTGGAGCTGTTTCTGTGCCTCGTCCGCCATGCGGTTCTGGGCATCAGAGAGGTTGATATCAATCAGTCCGGTATAGAGCTCGGCATAGTTGACGTCGATGTGGATAAGCGACAGTTTGGCGTCCAGTGCCTTGGCGAGTTCGGCGGCTTTGCCGACGATGATGTGGCTGTCATCGGACAGGTCGATAGCAACCAGGATGTGTTTGTAGGCCATAGTTTTCACTCCTTGACTTAGGGGCTTTACCTCATGCTAGCACCTAAATTTGATAAAAAATATTACCGTGATCGCAACTTGTTCGGCCTTTTTACGAAATAATTTCGGTAGTGGAATTACTTGAATTATTGAACATTTTTAATCTAATTCGCTGGATTGGCCAAAACATGTCACAGATTGTGTGCCTTACCGCACGATGAGTTGCATTCTCACCATGGCATTGTGACAATGGGGAAAACAGCGTTTTCATACCACCCGTTGAGATTGGTATACACTAGAATAGATAGGAGTAGTGCGATGTTAGCTCAAGCAATGGTTGATAAACTCAACGAGCAAATCAACTTAGAGTTCTTCTCTTCTAACCTTTACCTGCAGATGAGTGCATGGTGCGAAGACAAGGGCTTTGAAGGTGCGGCGGAGTTTCTGCGCAAGCATGCCGTTGAGGAGATGGAACATATGCAGCGACTTTTCACCTATGTCAGTGAAACAGGCGCTCTGCCAATTCTCGGCGCCATCGAAGCACCAAAGCACGAGTTCGCCTCGCTGGGTGATGTGTTCCGTGAAACTTACGAACACGAACAGCTGATCACCGATAAGATCAACAAGCTGGCACACGTTGCATTTACCACCCAGGACTACTCGACGTTTAACTTCTTGCAGTGGTATGTGGCAGAGCAGCACGAAGAAGAAAAACTGTTCAAAGGTATTCTTGATAAGATCGAGCTGGTTGGCGAAGATGGCAAGGCACTGTTCTTTATCGACAAAGACCTAGCCGAAATGGCGAAAGCTGGATCGACGTCAGTAATGGATTCACCAGCTGGCTAATTAGTCCAGGGGGCATGTCGCAATGCCCCTCTTAATCTCACCAGAGTGTGGCCAGCTGATCAGTCACGTTGTTCGGGGGCTATATTATGAGTGGTGACGCAATCTTACTCGCACTTTTTTTGGTCGCTGTGGTGAATATTTCCCGCTATATTAGTACGTTACGTACTCTGCTGGCGGTGATGCGCGAATGCGATCCCCTTCTTTACCAGCAGGTCGACGGCCGTGGGTTCTTCTCATCCCAGGGCAATGTCACTAAGCAAATCCGGCTATTCCACTATATCCGCAGTCATCAGTACCATAACCACCACGATCCGGTGTTTATGGAAAAATGCTCCAAGGTGCGGCGGTTATTTATCCTGGCCAGTACGTACCTGATGGTATTCTTGGTGGCGATTTTCGTGGTTGCCTATATGGGGATCTGAACCGCGTCTGATCACACGGTGGCAATCAGTCTGCAGGGCAGGTAAAATCACCGTCCGGTGGCGATGGTAAGCCAACTGTTCGAATAAGGGATGCAGGCCAACTGGCCCCTGCGTCCCTTTTTTGTTGGGAGGGTATGGCTCCCGTTTGATTTGGACCGATAGCGGTGGCGTAATGGCAGAGAAATTTGATGTAGTGGTAATTGGAGCCGGTGCGGCTGGCTTGATGTGTGCCGCCGAGGCGGGCAAGCGCGGGCGCTCTGTGCTGGTGGTCGATCATGGCAAGAAACCTGGCCGTAAGATACTGATTTCTGGCGGTGGTCGCTGTAATTTTACCAACTACGATGTCGCGGCCAATAACTATGTCTGCCGTAACCCGCACTTTGTGAAATCGGCCTTGTCGCAATATACCAACTGGGATTTCATTTCGATGATCGCCAAGTATGGGATTGCGTTCGAGGAGCGCGACCATGGCCAGTTGTTCTGCGAAGAATCGGCCAAGGACATTGTGGCCATGTTGCTGGCCGAGTGTGACTTGCCGACGGTCCAGCAGCGCTACCAGGTCGATGTCCATGACATTGCCAAGACCGACAGCGGCTTTAGCCTCAAACTCAATACTGAGCGGGTGGAGTGTGAGTCTCTGGTGGTGGCAACCGGTGGCCTGTCGATGCCAAAGCTGGGCGCCACGCCGTTCGGTTATCAGATTGCCGAGCAGTTTGGTCTGAAGATGGTGCCGACCACGGCCGGTTTGGTGCCGTTTACCCTGCATAAGGAAGACAAGGAAGCGTTCGCCGAGCTATCGGGGATTGCTGTTCCGGCGGTGGTGGAAGCCGAAGACGGCACAACGTTCCGCGAAAACCTGCTGTTTACCCACCGTGGCCTGTCCGGGCCGGTTATTTTGCAGATTTCGTCCTACTGGACGCCGGGCCAGAAGGTGACGGTCGATCTTTTGCCGGATCTGGAGCTGGAAGAGACCCTCACTGCCATGCGCGACAAGCACCCGAACCAGAGCCTGAAAAACTCGCTGTCTCGTTTGTTGCCCAAGCGCTTGATTGAAGTGCTGATCGAACGTGGTGATTTGGTTGACAAGCCGCTCAAGCAGTTTAACCCCAAGGACATCACCGTAATGGCCAACTACTTCCACAAGTGGCGCATTGCCCCGAACGGTACCGAAGGCTACCGCACTGCAGAGGTCACCTTGGGTGGCGTTGATACCGATGAGCTGTCATCGAAAACCATGGAAGCGAAGCAGGTACCGGGCCTGTACTTCGCCGGTGAGGTGATGGACGTGAGCGGCTGGCTCGGCGGCTATAATTTTCAGTGGGCCTGGAGCTCGGGGTTTGTCGCCGGGCAGCATGCCTAGGCGATAGTGCCCGCGAGTTTCGCGTTTCAGACACAGCGGTGCAGTGCATCGCTGTGTTGTTACGAGACTGCTTATCGAGACCGATGTTTCGGTTTTTAGTGATTTCATACAATATTGAAATGTAACCTTTTATTTACCCAAATCTCACCCGGCTTTTACGACTGTAATTAGCTGGAAAGTTTTTGCTAATTTTACTAGCAACCCGCCTAAAAATGCCTATAATCCGCGCACTTTTTTATGATTTTCATCATCTCTTTGCGGAGTAGAGCCCAAATGAAAAAAATCGCATCTAAAGCGATCGTAATGACCCTGCTTGCGACGTCACTGACTGGTTGTATTGGCCAGATGGGTACCTCACAACTGGTGACCAAAGCCAACCTTAGCGCAGTCGACAACCGTTATGGCCGTGCCGGTTTGTTTATGCTGCTAAGCCCAGTGTACGGTATTGCGGCGACGGCGGATTTGTTCATCTTCAACACTATTGAGTTCTGGACCGGCAAGAACCCGATCACGGGCAAGTCTCCGGCGGTGGCAGATACACCCGTTGATGCCATTTTCAAAGTCAACGGCCAGCTTGATCCGTCATTGACGACAGTACCGTTGGCTAGCGTGCAGAACAGTGACATTTTCGCGGCAAGCTTCCGCCAGATTGATGAGCGTACGTTGGAAATGAACGTGGTTTACCAGAGCGGTGAGCAAGCAGTGCTGCGTGGCGAGCGTGACGGTGACGACGTGGAATTTTACCTGGACGGCGAATTCATTACCGCTGTCAGCATCGCTGAACTGAGCCAGTACGCCAGTAACCAGGCCTAATGGCTTTTCAGGTTGAGTGAAAGCAAAACGGGAGCCTTTGGCTCCCGTTTTGCTACCTGGTGGCTGCCGCCGTGCCCTGGGGGATCGGCTGCAGCCCTTGCCAAAGGATGTGAAATGCTCCTTGGCGGTATTGTGCCTGCCGGGCCAGTTCTGGCTGTTCGATGAACAACTGTGCGGTGCTCAGGAAGTGCTGGCGGAAAAAATTCAGTACCAGCGGCATCGGCAGGGGAGCCAGTAGCCCCTGTTGCTGGGCCTGTTCGACCTTGTTGCCAATGAACCCCATGGTCGTCAGCATCAGATCCTGGTGGCGGCTGATGGGGTAGGCCGGGTCGTGGCTGAGCTGCAGCATCAGCTTGAGCTGGCAAGGGTGGCTCGTGGCCCACGCCAGGGCCCGCTCCCACAGTTGGCGAAGCTGCTCCGGCAAGGCCGTGGCATCGGGCGGGCTCGACAAGGCCTGGGCCAGATCCTGCTTGGCCTCAAGGTAGAGGACATCGACCAGCGCCTGCTTGCTGGCAAAGTGATGGAACAGGGTGCCGGTTGCCACGCCCGCTTCGCGGGCAATGCTGGCGGTCGATGTTGCCTGTACTCCGTTGGCGACAAACAGGGCCAGGGCTGTATCGAGTAGCTGCTGTCGTTTCATGGTGCTCCGGGCGATAGCGTAGGGTTAGCGCATAAAGAAGGCCAGCATCAACTTTTGCCACCACCGTCCATAAGGCGGCTTGATCAGTCCGGTGGTGGCGTATTTGTGCTGGGTCAGCACGGTTTTGGCCTTGGTCAGGGCCAAAAAGCCTTCCTTGCCGTGGTAATGGCCCATCCCGGAAGGCCCCACCCCACCGAAAGGCGCATCATCAGCGCCGACTTGCAGCAGGGTTTCATTGATCGCCATCCCACCCGATATCGTTCCGTCTCTGACTTGCTGTTGGACGGCCGGATCTTGGCTCATCAAGTAGAGGGCCAGCGGCCTTGGGCGCTGCTGGACGAAGTCGATGGCATCGGTTAGCTCATCATATTCGATGACGGGAAGCAGCGGGCCGAAAATTTCCTCTTTCATCAGGGTTGCCTGCTCCGGCACCTGGCTGAGCAGATGGGGGATCAGGCGGTGGCGGCTATCGCTGCGGGCTTTGGTGTGGCATGGGTAGACATTGGCACCGAGCTGCTTGGCTTCGTCCAGCCACTGGCACAGGCGTCGGTACTGGCGCTCGTTGATCACCGAGGCAAAATCCGGGTTATCCACCCCGCCGGGGTAGTGGTGGTTGAACTGCTCGATAAAGCGGTCGATAAAGGCCCGTGCTCGCCCCTTGGGGACCAGGATATAGTCGGGGGCAACACAGATTTGTCCGGCATTCAGACACTTGCCGAACAACATTCGCTCCACGGCCAGGGAGATAGGCATATCGTGCGCGACAATGACCGGGGATTTGCCGCCAAGCTCGAGTGTTACCGGTGTCAGGTTATCGGCCGCCGCGCGCATCACATGGTGGCCGACAGCGGTAGAGCCGGTGAACAGCAGGTGATCAAACGGCAGGTGGGTAAAATGGGCCGCAGCCTCCGCCTCGCCCTCGAATACCGCGACCTGTTCGGGGCGGAAGGTTCCCTCAAGCAGGGTCCGGAGCACGCGGTTGGTCGCCGGGGTAAACTCACTGAGCTTGATCATCGCCCGGTTACCGGCTGCCAGGGCCGAGATCAGCGGCCCCAGGCTGAGCATGACCGGGAAGTTCCACGGCACGACAATACCGACGACACCTATAGGCTGGAAATGAACCGTCACTTTAGCCGGAGAGAGCATCATACCGGCATGGCGGCGCGATGGTTTCATCCAGCGCTTGAGTCTGGCAAGGGTGTAGTTGATATTGTTGATGCATGGGACAATATCTGCCGCTAGGGAGTCCTGGCGGTGGCGCTGGCCGTAGTCTTCGGCCAGTGCCTGGCAGAGGGCATCCCGGTGCTGCTTGATGGCGCGCTTGAGAGCGGTAAGCTGGTGTTTGCGCTCGTCCAGCGAGGGCATGGGCGCTGCTCTGAAGGCGGCCTGCTGGGCCTGCAACGTGCGGTCCATGTCGGTGCAGTCATTGTGCTGGATCTGGATATTCTCGGCCACGGTCATCGGTTGGTCTCCCTATCAATAAAACTGACTAGTCAGTCGGTTTCAGTATAGAAGACTTTGCCTGTCGCCGAGCTGGAAATTTGCCGGTTTATTTTTTATGGCCACTCTTCTCGGCATGGAATACTGCGAGGAAGTGGTTGAAATACTGCTGAAGCTGGTTGGCATCCCGGCCAAAGCCGGTGGCTTCGAGCAAGGCGATACCGGCCTCGCAGGTGCACAGGTTGCCCGTTTGTTGGTTGCGGCGCAGGGTATAGGCCGAATCGGTATTCGGGGCAAGCGCCAACCGGGGCAGGGTTGCCAGCCAAGAGCTGCGGCGGATCATCTTGCGTGCCTCCTGCCAGGTAGCATCAAGCAGGATAAACAAGGGGGTTTTGCCTGCCGTTGCCTGGAACGGTATGGCCGACACGGTGTCATCGCCGGGGAACAGCAACCAAGGCTGGTACTGCGGATCAGCCAGCATGTCGAGCAGGGCTCGCGGCGGATTGACCCGGTCCCAGAGCTGGCGTTGGCAATGGGCTAGGCTGCGCTCCATCAATTGACCGGTATTGGTGTCTTTGCCCATCTCCTTGGGGTGGGTGAGCAGGATAAAGGTATGCGGGCAATCCAACGCGGGTTCGGCATGGCAAATACAGTTGTGGTGAAAGCCGCAGCGCGGGCAGGGTGTGGTCATGATGGTTGGTTTGGCCAGTGGGTTATGCCACGCAGTGTGGCATAACCCGGCGGAAAAGTGGAGGGCTACTCCCGGACGGGGCTGAGCTTGTCGAGGGTCAGGCCATTATCGCCGAGTTCATAGGTTTCGCCGTTGATGATCTCCTGGCGGGTCGAGAGCTGGCCATCCTCCCGGCGGAAGAGCCTTTCGCTGATCAGCCTGCGGCCTTGGTACTGGGCCATGGTGACTTTGACTTTGCCATCACCAGCCTGTTGCCAGAAGCCTTTTTCCTCCAGCCCAGGCTGCCCGTTGCTGTAGCTGTATGCCGTGATCGCCGAGTGGTCCGGCAGCAGGCTCAGGGTGGTCGTCAGTACTGCGGCACCCAGATCGCTGTGGCCCTGGTAAGTACCGACCCAGTGCTGGGTCGTATCGGTTGCCCCGAGGGTGGCGCAGCCAGTGTATTTCGTTCCTTGCCAGTCGAGAGTCGCCTGCCAGCCGAACAGGGCATCGCTCATGGTGTCGTTGCACTGGGCCTGGGTCATGGTGAGGGTGAAATCGCGTCCTTGGTAGACCTGCTGGCCAGAGCGGATATCGCGGCTGTTAATCGCTTGCTGCTGGGTCGGGTAGCCGATCCGGCTTAGTGAGACCGTCTCTCCGGCGACTTCGATAGACCATCCCGGTTCGTTACCAAACGCCCATGTCTTGCGTGGTGGTTGCTGGCAGCCCTGGCGCATTTCGGCTGACAGCAGGTTGATCTGTTTTACGTTGAAACGGGCGTTGTAGTCGGCGGCGAACCCTTCTTCTGGGGCGGGCTCGAGATGGCCGATAAACTCACCGTACATCGGCTCGTACCCCGGCGGCGTGACCGCATTGGCCGCGGGGAGGTCGCCGGCAGGCAAATGCAGCCAATACTGCTGGGTGCTGCCGCAGGGCTGGATGCTGCGGCTTTCGTGGCCGAGGATCACCTGGCCGCGCAGCATGAAAGCTTGGACCTTGCCGCTGCTGGTGGCCACTTCCGGCGTGGTGAGCGCGATTTCTTCTGGCGTCGGGCCGGAGGAAGGCTGACTGGCACAGCCTGCCAGCAGCAGGGCGCCCGCAATAGGGGCAAGGGGGAGTTGTCGGCGTATCATCGGGATCCCTCGTTGTGATAGGCTGGGGTATAAAGTCAGTTATACCAGATAAATAAAAGAGTATCAGAATGGCGTATTGGTTATTCAAGACAGAGCCGGACACCTTTTCGATAGACACGCTCAAGCAGCAAAAAGTTTCCTGCTGGGAAGGCGTCAGGAATTATCAGGCACGAAATATGATGCGTGATGATATAAAGCTAGGGGATCAGGTATTGATTTACCATTCCTCCTGCAAGGATGTCGGCGTGGTGGGGATTGCCGAAGTGGTGCGCGAAGCGTATCCGGATCATTTCCAGTTTGATCCCGAGGGGACGTACTTCGACCCGAAGTCCGATCCGGACAACCCGCGCTGGGTCATGGTCGATATCGAGTACCGTCGCCACTTGCGACTGGTATCGCTAAAGCGGATCAAAGCCAATCAGGCGCTGGCCGATATGCCGTTGGTCAAGCGGGGTAACCGGCTCAGTATCATGCCAGTGACCGAAGCGCAGTGGCAGGAAATTTTGCAGATGACCGGACAGTTTTGAGACTGGAGGCCGCGAGGCAACGGGAAGCAGCCAGCGGCTGCCTCCCCGACGGGCACTCCTGTCTGCCTATTTGAGCAGTAGGCCGCTGAGGTAGTGGGCCACAGCCTCGTCGCTGCAGTTACCGATCACCTCGTTGTTCGGCAGGGCATTTTTGACCTTGTCGTGCGATGTCCCCATCACCAGCCCCTTGCCGGCCATGGTCAGCATTTCGACATCGTTCATGCCGTCCCCGAAGGCAATGCAGTCTTTCAGGGCATAGCCTTTCTCTTTGGCCACTGCTTCCAGGGCATGGCCCTTGGAGACATTGGCATCCATCACCTCGAGACACCACGGGGTAGAAAACGCCACATTGGCCTTGTCACCGTACTGGGCGTTGATCTTGTCTTCCCATTCCACCAGCTTGTCGTGGTCGCGGTCATCGCGGGTGAAGAAAATTTTGGCGACGCCTTCGAGCGGCGGGTTATCGACATCAAACAATTGGTAGCTGAACGTGTCATGGAAATCACGCAAGCTTGGGTCTTCCTGGTTAAGCAGCCAGTCATCGTTGCGGTAGATATGGATTTTCAGCGCCGGATCGTGTTTGGTCATGGCAATAATGCCGGTGATCACCTCAGGTTTGACATCCTGCTGGAAAATCACTTCGTTCTTGCAATTGTGCACCCGGGCGCCATTGGAGGTGATCATGTAAGCAGGGATCCCCAGTTGCTCACGCAGCCCTGCCACATCAATGTGGTGGCGGCCAGTGGCGAAGATAAAGTCTTTGCCCTGATGGTGAAGCTGGTTGAGGGTATCTTTGGTAAACGGGGCAATTTTGTGATCAGGGGTTAGCAGGGTGCCATCCAGATCCGATGCAATAATTTTGTACATGAAACCTCTCGCGGTAGGAACAGAGGCCCAATGCCTGCGGCATTGGGGAAACAGTGCAATTTTAAACCAGTTCCCCCAAGAGAAAAGAGGCTATTTTATGCGTTGGGTATTTCCGCTTTACGGAAATGCTCAAGCACAGAGGCCAGCGCCGGTAGGCGGTAGGTATCGGCCTCGAACAGCAACTCGTGGCGGGCGCCTTCGATCACCTTGAACTGGCAGTCGCGGTTGGCCTCGACCATGGCCTGGTGGAATTGCTGCTGGGCGGCATTGTCGATGATGGTATCTTCACTGGCCTGCAGCAGCAGGACCGGGGCCGTAATCTTGCTGGCCTCGTTGATACAGCTCTTTGCGGCAGCCAGTCCTTGCCATACCCAGCGGGCGCTGGGTCCGCCGATTTTCAGTTCCGGTTTGTGCTCGTACAGATCCCGGAACCACTGGTAGCGCACCTGACTCTGGGTCAGCGGGTTGTTGGCAAAGGGCTTGGGGTAGTAGGGGACCTGGCCCGGCGCATAGCTTGGTTGGCGCTGGAGCTGCTCCATCACCCGGGCTAGGGGCGAAGCGATAGGGCGCATCCACTTGCTGATGTTGATACCGTGCATCGGGGCACTGAGCGCTGCCCGAGCAACCGTGCCCGGGTGGCGGGCCAAATAGAGGCTGGTCACCGTACCGCCCATCGAGTGGCCGATCATGAACAGTTGCTGGTAGCCTTTGGGTTTGACCACCGTCTCGATGAAGGTGTCCAGATCGTTGACGTAGTCGTCGAAGTGGCCGACGTGGCCGAGTTCGGTGTCTTCTGCCAGACGATCAGACATGCCCTGGCCGCGGTGGTCGAGGGAGTAGACATCGTAGCCCTGGCGGACCAGGTCATAAAACAGCTCTTGGTATTTCCAGTAACTCTCGATACGGCCGTTGACGACGACAATGGCCTTGTCCGGGTTGTTGCCGGTAAATGAGACCCAGCCAATATTGGTGCGGTTGACCCCCTGGAACATACCTTCCTGGCGATGTTGCCACAGCTTGGCCGCGGGGCCGGCCATGGTTTCTGCGAAGCGGTTTTCCTGGGATAAATCAAAAAAATGTGGGGGCTGGACAGTCATTCATCATCTCGGTTAACAGTATCTGGGGCAAGTATAACCCAATGTGATTCTTCCTGTTGCCATAAGGTGTGAACAGCTGTTAACGTGTGGCGTTTTTATGCGGTTACCCTCTCACCTCCGGTAGAATAGCGAAAAGGAAAAAGCTCTGTGGAACTTGAAATCTGGTTGGCTTACCTGGCGACGGCGATTGTGTTTAGCATCGCGCCGGGATCAGGCACGGTAAACTCCATCAGCAATGGGATGACCTATGGCTGGCGCAAGTCTCTGGCATCGATAGCGGGTCTGCAAATCGGCCTTGGGGTATACATTGTGCTGGTGGGAGTGGGTCTGGGCGCCTTGATTGCCCAGTCGGCAACGGCGTTCACGGTGATCAAATGGGCAGGGGTCGGTTACCTGATCTGGCTCGGGGTGCAAAAGTGGCGCGATCGGGGCCAGTTCCAGCTCGGTGGCGAAAGCCCGCAGGTGCCAGCCCGGCAACTGTGCCGCCAGGCGGTACTGGTGAACCTGACCAACCCCAAGACCGTGGTCTTTCTGGTGGCGCTGTTTCCCCAGTTTATCGACCCTGGTCAGCCGCAGATGGCCCAGCTGTGGGTGCTGGGGATCACCACGATTGCAGTCGATGCCATGGTGATGCTGGGATACGTGGTACTGGCTTCCCGGCTCGCGGGCTATATTCGCTCGGACAGGATCATGGCAGCCCTGAACCGCGTGTTCGGGTCGATGTTTATTGGTTGTGGGGCGCTGTTGGCGACCGCCAAGGCCTGAGGCTGTTCGCGGCCATCGGGGCAATACGGTATTTGCCTTTTGTTGTGGAGACTCTTTCAGTTTTATGTATTCCTACGTTGCACGCCAGCCTATCTTCAACCGTCACCAGAAAACGGCCGGCTATGAGCTGCTGTTCAGGGACGGTGAGGACAATGCCTTTCCCGTCGGTGTCGATGAGAACAAGGCGACCTGCTGCCTGCTGGTCAATAGCTTTATTGCCGACAGCGATGGTATGGCTCAGGCGGGCAAACGTTGCTTCATTAATTTTCCCCACAAAAGCCTGGTGAGGCTGCTACCGACCCTGCTGCCGAAAAAGCAGGTGGTGATCGAAGTGCTGGAAACCTGCCAGCCCAATGATGAGTTGCTGCTTGCGATCCGCCATTTGAACCGGTTGGGTTATATGATCGCACTCGATGATTTCAATATGGATCCCCGTTGGCAGCGTTTCTTGCCCTATGTGCATATCATCAAGCTGGACTTGCTCAAAATCGGGCTTGAGGCCGCGTGCGAGTATGTCGCGCAGAACCGCGACAAGAAGCTGATGTTTCTTGCCGAGAAGGTCGAGACCCACCGCGACTACACCCTGACTCACCAGGCGGGGTTCCACTTTTTCCAGGGCTATTACTTCAGCCGTCCTGAACTGCTCAAAAGCCGCAACCTCAAGCCCGAGCGGCTATCGACCCTGCGGCTGCTGCAGGAGGTATGCCGGGATCAGGTCGACTTCGAGCGAGTGGAGCAGATCATCGCCTCTGACTTGTCGCTGTCTTATCTGTTGCTGCGCTATGTCAATACGGCTGTCGATAGGCTCAAAGTGCCGATCAGTGAGTTCAAGCAGGCTCTGGTGTATCTGGGCGAGGAAAAGCTCAAGGTTTTTGTCAGCGCCGTGGCGACCGCCCAGGCCTCGTTGGATAAGCCCCACGAGCTTTACGCCTTATCGCTACAGCGCGGAAGGATGTGCGAGATCTTGGCGGCGGCCTGCGGGCAGGATGTCGAGGCCAAACCAGCCTTTATGACCGGCTTGCTCTCTTTGATCGATGCCTTGCTCGACCAGCCTCTGGACGAGTTGCTGGCCCAGCTGCCCCTGCAGGCGGAAATACGCCAGGCCCTGCTGCACCAGCAGGGCCCGCTGGGTCAACTGCTGGAGCTGGCCATTGCCTACGAGCAGGCTCGGTGGTGGCAGGTAAACCAGCTCGGCCAGGCGCTGGGGATCGATGGTCCGCGCATCGGCCAAAGCTACCAGCTCGCGCTACTGTGGTCGTCGAAATACGATCTCCAAGCCCCACCTCGTCCCCTTACCGCCGCCCAGACTGGCTGAGCGCCTTGATAGTCTCGGCCAGAGCGGGATTGAGCGTCTTGTTGGCCGGATAGCATAACCCGAGCCGGCGGAACATCCGCGGCCCGTCGAGCGGGACGGTGACCAGCTCGGTGGCGGTTTCCAGCACCCCGGTCGGCAGGAAGGAGATCCCGAGACCGGCCTGAACCAGGTGCATGACCTGGGTTTTATGCTCGGCCTTGGCAACCAGGTTGACGGCCAGCCCGTCACAGGCCAACAGGCCGATGGTCTGCTGGTGGGCCTCGCACGGCGGGCACTCTATAAAGTCATGCTGGTGAAGCTGTTCCGGCCTGACTTTGTCCAGTTTGGCCAGCGGATGGGACGGCAGCATGCACAGCACATAGTCTTCCTCCCACAGCGGCAGAAAAATCTCGTCGTCTTGCTTGAACATATCCAGCGTCAGGCGGGCATCCGCTGGCGCATCGTGATCCACCAGCTCCAGTAGCAAATTCGGGATATGCTGTTGTAGGCAGCGGAATACCCGGGCCAGGGCGGTCTGGCTCAGATCGGGAAAGTTGCCCAGTCGCAGTGGCAGACATTCAGTACGCTGTTGGAACAGCGACGGCAGGCGGTTGACGTCACTGAGCAATCTGACTGCCAGGGGGTAGAGGTAATGGGCCTCGTCGGTCAGGTTGACCCCTTTCTTGTGGCGCTCGAACAAGGTGGTATTGAGCTCATCTTCCAGTTGCTTGATGGCATTGGAGATCGATGGCTGGGACACAAAACAGCGCTCGGCGGCGAGGGTGATGTTCTTCTCTTCGTACACCGCGACAAAAAAGCGCAGGAGGCGTAGATCCATGGAATGGCTCAGGCTGGTAAGTGATGCCGCCAATAATAGCAAAGAATGGGGCCTAAGACTGGCGAGAGGTGGAGCGGAGGAGAAAACACAAAGCCGGGCAGAAGCCCGGCTTTGGTGACAGAGAGTTGGATTAGCCTACGCTGTAGTAGGTAGCTGCGCCAGGGCCGACTGGGATACCGAATACGAATACCCAGAGGTAGAACATTAGGCTCCAACCGACCATAAACACTAGCGAGTATGGCAGCATAGTTGAGATCAGCGTACCCAGACCCAGGTTCTTCTTGTAGCGCGTTGCTACCGCCAGGATCATGCCGAAATAGCTCATCATCGGTGTGATGATGTTGGTTACTGAGTCACCGATACGGTAAGCCGCCTGGATCGTTTCCGGCGCGTAGCCAACCAGCATCAGCATCGGCACGAAGATAGGTGCGGTTACTGCCCACTGCGCTGACGCAGAGCCTAGCATCAGGTTGATGAAGCCACACATCAGGATGAAGGCGAAGAACAGCATCGGGCCGGTCAGGCCGATTGACTGCAGGAAGTCAGCACCCGCTACCGCGAACACCTGGCCGAAGTTGGTCCAGCTGAAGAAGGCCACGAACTGCGCGGCAAAGAATACCAGCACGATGTACATACCCATAGAAGACATGGACTTTGACATCGCATCGATAACATCGCGGTCGTTCTTCATCGTGCCCACGACTTTACCGTAGACAAAGCCAGGGATAGCGAAGAAGACGAAGATGAAGGCAACAATACCCTTCAGGAACGGAGAGCCGGCGACCAGACCGGTTTCAGGGTGACGCAGGATGCCGTTTTCCGGCACGATGGTCAGTGCCAGCAGAGCCGCAACAACCAGTGCCGCAAGGCCGGCCATTTTAAGGCCTTTCTTCTCAAGTTCGGTGATCTTGCCCAGCTTGTCGCTGCCCAAGTCCTCGCTGGCTTCCTCTGGGTTGTATTTACCCAGCTTCGGCTCAACAACCTTCTCGGTAACGAACGCACCCATGATGGTGATGGCAAACGTCGACGCGAACATGAAGTACCAGTTAACCTCTGGGCCGACCGAGTAGTTCGGGTCGATCATCTGTGCCGCGGTCTGGGTAATGCCTGACAACAGCGGGTCAACGGTGCCTAGCAGCAGGTTCGCACTGTAGCCACCGGATACACCGGCAAACGCCGCAGCCAGACCAGCGAGCGGGTGACGGCCCAGTGAGTGGAATAGCATCGCCGCTAGTGGAACCAGTACGACGTAGCCTAGTTCAGAAGCGGTGTTGGAAATGATGCCTGCGAAAACGACAACCAGTGTCACCATACGCTTGGAAGCACCCATAACCAGGCCACGCATTGCAGAAGACAGCATGCCTGAGTGCTCGGCAATCGCTACACCCAGCATGGCGACCAGTACGGTACCGAGCGGGGCAAAACCGGTGAAGTTGGTTACCAGATTGGCAACGATTTTTTGCAGACCTTCGGCATTGAACAGGCTGACCACATGGATCATACCGTCAGCCGCTCGGCCGGCAGCTCCTTCAGGACGCGGGTCGACGACAGACACGCCGAAATAGCCAGCAATACCGGAAGCAACCAAGATAGCCACACAGAAAAGGGCAAAAAGGGTGATTGGGTGTGGTAGCAGGTTACCTAGCCACTCGACGGTATCTAGAAAACGGGTAAATAATGTTTTCTTGGGTTGTTGTTGTGTTTGCGGTGAAGCAGATGAATGCATCACGACCTCCATTTATCGTTTTAATCCCATCAATGGGTACATCTCTTGTCGCGGGGAAGGTTACGTCATTGTTAACGTCACAAACAAGATATAATTGTGTCAAAATGTGTCAATTGCTTATTTTTTGTCTGCGTGTTGTTATTTTTTCGTTGTAATGTGCTGGGTTTGTGATGGTTGCTTG
Organism: Photobacterium sp. DA100; assembly: GCF_029223585.1. Classification (NCBI taxonomy): domain Bacteria; kingdom Pseudomonadati; phylum Pseudomonadota; class Gammaproteobacteria; order Vibrionales; family Vibrionaceae; genus Photobacterium; species Photobacterium sp. DA100. Next base: position 88,622 of record NZ_CP119423.1, read on the forward strand.
CTTTATTATTGTTGATTTCTATGAAATCAGTTGTCCATTTTCGGTTTGTTAACCTTTGTTCAATAACCGGATATCAATTAATTAGAAATCGCAGCCCGAAAATAGCGTGCTTAAACTCACAAAAAGGGCAATTTATCGCCGGTTAATTGCGCTGTGATAGCATTTTGTTAACCAATTCTTATCAAATTTCCAGCGGGGAGAGCCTGTATCCATAGCTAGAATTTATGATAATCAGAGGTAATCGATATTTTTCACCGAGGGATAAGGCCGATATAGTAGCACCCATCTGCTGGTGGCCACTGGTATGGACCTGGCGGGCAAGAGCCCGGGGGATGTTCTCTTTCTATATATAAGGTGAAACTATGTCTAAGTCTCTTGTTGTGATCACAGGGGCAAGTTCGGGTATTGGTGAAGCGGCGGCCAGAACGCTGTCGGCACAGGGACATCCTTTGCTGTTGCTCGCGCGCCGTATCGACCGCTTGACGGCTTTGGGCCTGCCAAACACGATGTGCCGCCAAGTTGATGTGACCGACGGCCCGGCGTTTGCCGCTGCAATTGAAGAAGCGGAAGCCCAGTACGGCCCGGTTGATTGCCTGGTGAACAATGCTGGAGTGATGTTGCTTGGCCTAGCGCATGAGCAAGATCCGGCGGAATGGAAAACCATGTTCGACGTCAATGTGATGGGGCTGCTGAACGGTATCCATGCGGTACTGGCCAAAATGAAGGCTCGCCAGAGCGGGACGGTGATCAACATTAGCTCAATTGCCGGCCGCAAGACTTTCCCTAACCACGCGGCCTACTGTGGTACCAAGTTTGCGGTGCATGCGATCACGGAAAATATCCGTGAGGAAGTGGCCGACGACAATGTGCGCTTTATCACGATTGCACCGGGTGCAGTGGAAACCGAATTGCTGAGCCATACCACCAGCGAGGATATCAAAGCGGGCTATGAAGAGTGGAAAGAGGGTATGGGCGGGGTGATCGCTCCGCAGGATATTGCCAATGCCATTAGCTATGCTTACCAGCAGCCGCAACACTTGTGCATTCGTGAAATTGTGCTGGCGGCAACGCGTCAGCAACCCTAGGGCGATTCAGTCAAGGCTCTAGCCTTAATGTCAGCATGGGGTTAATTTAGCAGCAAATCTATGCTTATTCAGTTACTTAATAGACACAGCCTGCTATATTCAAAAGGGTATCCTTACGGGGATACCCTTTTTTGTTGGGGCTGCTAGGGGGCTGGTGTGAGGGAAAAGGTTCGCTTTTTTGATGTGCTGCGCTGTGTGGCTGCGCTAGCCGTGGTGGTGATCCACGTGCTCGGCCCCTACCGCGATCAGTTCGGGGTGATGCCGGACAGCGGCTGGATTACGGCCACCACCTTTAACAGCTTCAGTCGCTGGGCGGTGCCTGTGTTTATTATGATCACCGGTGCCCTGATGCTGACCGATACCCGTCCGTTTGAACTCGGTTACTATGTCCGGCGCCGTCTCGGCAAGGTGTTGGTACCTTTTTTGGTCTGGTCAGTGTTTTATGCTTGGCTGTCTGGGCTAACACCAGCCGGTTTCGATAGCGGTGCGGCCTTCGAAACCCTCAAAGCACTGCCGGTGCATGAAACCTACTATCACCTGGGCTTTTTCTACTACTTTATCCCGTTGTATTTCGTCGTGCCTTTCCTGCGCTATTTTGTCCAGCATCACGACAGGCAGGCGACGCTGGCGTTGACTTCGGTGTGGCTGCTGCTGACAACCTTGTTCTTGTTCAAAATCGATGGTCCATGGAGCCACGAGCTGGTTTTGTATAGTGGGTACTTACTGTTCGGCTATTGCATCTTCCAGTTACGCTGGCCGAGCCTGAAGTGGCTGTTGCCGCTGGGTATTGCAGCTTTGCTGATCACCGATGCGATGGTGCTGAGCAACAGTTTCGCCGCCGGGGAATATCAGGTTGGCCGGTGGATGTCCTACAAGACGCTCAATACCGCCCTGATTGCTGCCATGATCTTTGCTTTGGGGCGGTATGTCGCGGACAAGATTAGCGAGGGCGGGCTGGATAAACTGGCCTTTATGAGCCGCTATAGCCTCGGGATCTATTTGTTGCATCCAATCTTCCTGTGGCCAGTGAGAGCTTATGACTGGTACTTTATGCCGCCGGCTTTGATGATCCCGTTTTGGACGGTGATCATCACGGCCTTGGCCCTTGCTGCAAGCTGGTTGCTGGCGAAAAGTCCCAAAACAGCCTGGCTGGTGCCTTAGCTGGGCTATTTAGTCTCGCTTGAGGGCAAAATGGCGAAAGGTCACGCCTTGGTAGGTCATTAACCCCGTATCTCCCGGGTTGAGGGCATGGTAATAATGGATGCCGACCATGAATTCGCGCTTCGGCCCGCCTTGGGTTGGTTGCACATAAATCCAGTACTCTTCGTCGTCTTCACCCGGGCGGGCACCCATGATCGGGACACTTTGCTTGTCGAGGATTTGGACCTCGATCTGGCGCTCCGGGGCATTCTCCCCCATGGTGTGCTGGCGGTAGACACGGACAAAGCAGAACAGGGCGATCGCTAGCAAGGCAATAATGATGACGGGAATGGTGACTGGCATGAGTTCTCCTTGAGGGGCTAACAGGCTCTCATTATTGTGCAATTTGGGAAGGTTAGGATACGACCGGCGGCAAAAACCGTGATCGCGGCAAGCATGGTTTGCAAAGATATACGGCCAAGTCTTTGCGTATTCCTTGGAGGTATCCATGATATGGCTCAACGCGGTACTTTGCTTTAGTGCAAAGTCGAGGTAAGTTAGTAGAACGAGTGAGCAAGGAAGAGAGTCGATGGCAAACATAGAGTTAGTGGTAACACGTTCGAGGCGTATCGAAAGCCTGCTGCGTGAACATTACCATGCTGAGGGCAAAGGCTTGCACCAGCTGATCACTAGCTGTGAGGAGCGCCTGCCACACGAAATTATTCCCAAGTTACGGTTTATTGCTTCTATCCGTAACAAGACCGTACATGAAGAAGGCTATAAGCTCGACGACAAAAAAGGATTCATCGCTGCCTGCAATGCCTGCGAGAAAGAGCTGACCCCGCGCAGCGGTCGTTTTGTCTGGACGGCAGCCGTGCTATTAGTCGTAGGGGTTACGGCGTTGGCAATATGGTTTTATTCCCTTCACTGGCATCATATCGATTTGACGCCGTAGGAAAAGGCAATAATAGACGCAAGCTCTAGCCTTCAAAGGCTGAAGAAAAAGAGGAAAACAAAAAAGGTGCCTATCAGGCACCTTTTTTTTGAATTTTTTTTGCTTAATAAATCACTGGCAGCGTCATTAGTCCGACAACCACGGCGATCATCATAAGGCCTTGTTTTTGAGAGGAAGTGAACATGGTAAGGCTCCTTTTTGCTGCTTGATTGATGTTGTAAATAAGAATAGCACTGATTTTATGCTTTAAACAAGCCAAATTGTCATATTGTTGTCATAAAAATAATTTATTGACCCATTAAAAGGCTATTTATGGTTAAGTGAATTGTGTTTTTTGAGCGGGATAAAAATCAACCTAATCGCTATTTAGTACGTCGTTTTAATTTAAGTTATTGTTTTATATTTCTTTTTAATTGAACTTTATTGGTTGTTTTGTGGTCTGCTTGAGCTTTGTGGTGTTTTTATCTCAAAATGCTAGTCGATGTTATTGCTGGATCAAAAAAGGTGTTATTGAGCTGTTTGCTGGCGGGGAGTGACCTTGTGGGCGGCTCTCATGGCTAGATAAAATGCATATTTGAGTTTTTTTATGTGAGATCAACATCCTTTTGTCTTCATGATTGTCTTGTTGGCGGACTGAATGTTTACCTCTGGTAAATTAAGTTCATTTGAGTTTATGTGTCTGTTTTATAGTATTTTTTGTTTTTTATTTTTGCGTGTTTTAGGCTGTGATACTGCCCTTTGTCGGCTGGGTTGTCTAATTTTGCCTATTGGGAGCAAGGCAGAACAAGGCCAATCGTTTGCTGTTTGAGTTTTCCAGCAGCGGATGATTTACCGCTCACAGAACATTCAGAGAGAAGCTGATTAATATGATTCGCCGCTAGTTATTGGCTTTCCTTGCTAGACAATCGCCGATCAGATCCTAAACTGAGCAAGCCACTGACTCGGCCAATATTGCCGTCAGTGACAATTTCATAATAATAACGGTGAAACTATGTGGGTTTGGTTAGCCATTGCTCTTTCAGCTCTTTTACATATAACGGCGGCTTATTACGGCCCTCGTTGGCAATTCTATATTTTCAAGCCTTTTACCATGCTGCTCCTGATCAGCGTGGCTTGGCAGTCGGGAGACGGCAGTTTCTATCACCTAGCTATCTTGCTCGGATTGAGCTTGTCCGTAGTCGGTGATGTCTTCTTGATGTGGCCAAAAGACCGCTTTATACCAGGGGTGGCGGCTTTCGCTCTGGCGCATATTGCTTATTCCGCCGCCTTCTGGTCCCAGCTTGGCAGCCAGATGGTCTGGTGGTTGCCGGCAATGCTGGCTGCGGGTGGGGTCATTGTTTTTCTGCTTTTGCTCCCTTCGCTGGGCCGGATGCTTGTCCCGGTTGCAATATACATTGCCGTAATTACTCAGATGGCTTGGGCCGCCGGTGAGTTTTGGTTGACGACGGCGTCAACTTCGGCGCTGCTGGCATTTGCCGGGGCGGCGGTATTTATGTTTTCCGATCTCTGCCTTGCAATTGATCGTTTCCGAGGGCCGTTCAAAGTGGCGACAACCTTGGTGATGGCCAGCTACTTTCTTGCCCAGTCGTTAATTGCCGCCACGTTACTCGCCGTTTAGTGGCTGACAGCGGAAACTTTTGCAACCGGAAACCTGTCTTTAGATCATACTGGTCTGTAGCCAGCAGTTATGGGGGATCGAATGTCGCAGACATGGTGCAAGATCTATGATGCCGGGAATGCCCTGGAAGCACATAGCCTCAAGGGGATGCTGGAAGCCCAGCAGATTGAGGTTCAGCTCAGCGGCGAGGGGCTAGCCGCTGCCGCGGGGGAGTTGCCAGCCAATGTGGTGGAAGTGGGCTTGTGGGTGAAAGCCTCGCAGCAAGCGAGCGCCCAGCGGTTGCTTGAACAATATGAACGCGCCGACCAAGCGGGCTGGGTATGCTCAGGTTGCGGCGAGCATAACGGCAGCCAGTTTGAATTGTGCTGGCGGTGCGGTCAGGATAGGTTGGCCGAACCTTGAAACATACATTTAAAATGCATTATATTGTCTTTGGTCAAAATATCCTCACTGGGGGAGCGCTACAATGCCGCTATTATGCCGTGAAGAGAATACCGACGATGAGTGATAATCAAGTCCACGCCCATAACCTGCTGAATATGTTATTGGCCGCTGAAACCCCATACACTTTTGCTAGCCTGAAGCAGGCGATTGTGGCTGAATACGGTGAAGATGTCCGTTTCTATACCTGCAGCCAGCAAGATCTGACTTTTGATGCCCTGATGACGTTCCTGCTTGACCGCCGCAAGGTGGTACAGGATGGCGATTATGTTGCAGCCAACCGCGAGCGGATGTGCAACCACTAGTGCTGGCTTGGGTGGCTAGCGCCTGCTAGCCGCTTGGATAGGCGGGTGGTAAAAATATCGCCACTCCGCTGATGGTTTGTTATACTCTTCCGCCTCCGGTTGGCTTTCTGGCCGATCGCTCTTATTTCTTGATATTTCTTTTACTTATTCTCTATCTGAGGTCTGCTCTGTGGAAATTATTTCTGCGGCGGTCATGCTATTTCTGATCATGGATCCGCTCGGCAACTTGCCGGTTATGTTGTCTATCCTGCGGCATATTGAGCCTAAGCGCCGTCGTTTTATCATGATCCGGGAATTACTGATTGCCTTGGTGATCTTGCTGCTGTTTCTGTTTGGCGGCCAGAAAATGCTGAACTTCCTGCACGTTTCGACCGAGACCGTCAGCATTTCCGGCGGTATTATTCTGTTCCTTATCGCGATCAGGATGATTTTCCCGCAGCCAGGAGGCGTAACGGGGTTGGCGGCGGGCGAAGAGCCGTTTATCGTGCCGATGGCAATCCCGATGATTGCCGGACCGTCGGTATTGGCGTCGTTGCTGTTGCTCTCTAACCAGGGGCCGGGCCGGACCATGGACTGGGTGATTGCCGTGTTGCTGGCCTGGGGCGCGTCGTTTGTGATCCTGATGTTCTATGAGGTGTTCAACCGTCTGCTGGGCGAGAAGGGGCTCAAGGCCGTCGAGCGCCTGATGGGGCTGCTGCTGATCATGATATCGACCCAGATGTTCCTCGATGGGATCCGCAAGTTCTTTATGCTGTAAAAAAACGAGGCCAATGGCCTCGTTTTTTGTCGCTTGGGGTTACATCATGTGCTTGCGGCGGATGTCGAGTAGGGCAAAGATGCCGAAGATCAGGATTGACCATTTCTCCCACCGGGTCATGGCGATTTTGTCCCCGAAAGCGCCGATGAAGATCAGCATTTGCAGGCCATGCATCATGAACAGGAAACCGGTCATGATATAGAGTGCCATGGCTGCAACCCCCGGAAACGGGTGGAAAATGTTGATCAGCAACACCAGCCAGACAAAGCCAATCGCCGCTTTGGCAAGTAAAATCAGTGCTTTCATGCTTCCTCTCTTTCGAATAAGCGGTAACAAACCTGTCCCGCTGTTTTTTCCCTATGGAGATGCCAGTGTGCCGGTGTCGCTAGCTCCCCGAGTTCTTTTTCTGCCTCAATATAAATGACCGCATGGGGAGATAGCCAATTGTTCTGCTCCAGCAGGGTGATCACCTCATCAATCAGATCCTTGCGAAACGGCGGGTCGATGAACACCACGTCATGCGGGGTACCGGCTTGTTTCAAAAACGCCAGGCTGTCGGCATTGACGACCTTGGCATTGTCGGCGCCGATGGTGGTGCGGTTTTTTTCAAGCTGTTCAGCGGCTTTTTTGTCGAGCTCCAGCATGGTGACATGGCTGGCGCCGCGAGAGAGGGCTTCGAAACTGAGGCTGCCGCTGCCGGTGAACAGGTCAAGGCAGCGTGATTCGATAATATCTTGCGCCAACCAGTTGAACACGGTCTCTTTGACACGATCGGTGGTCGGGCGTAGGCCTTCGACGTCGTGAACGGGCAGTTTGCGCCCACGCCAGCGTCCGCTGATGATCCTAACGAACCCGTCACGGCGGCTGTTTGGCATATTTCGCCCTGATTGTTGTCTGCGTCTTGTCATAGATTTCTTCGACCGTTTAGAAAATGATAGTATACCCAAACCCCTTGGCTGTAGGTGAAAACATGCTTGCCGAATTATGCCGCCAGGGGTATACACCTGTGTTTAGGCCGCAAATTGTACCAATCAAGCTCTAGGATTTGCCAATGGCAGAAAAAAAGAAACGCGGATTATTTTCGTGGTTGGGTTTTGGCTCTGAGGAGCAGACCGAGCAAACCGAACAAAATCAAGAACAATCAACGGTTTCAGCTGAGGCTGAAGCGGTAAAAGAACAACCGAATGAATCGCTAGACGCCGAGGCGGCAGCGAAAGCCGAAGCCGAGGCAGCAGCAAAAGCGGCGGCGGAAGCCGAAGCCGAGGCAGCAGCGAAAGCGGCGGCGGAAGCCGAAGCCGAGGCAGCAGCGAAAGCGGCGGCGGAAGCCGAAGCCGAGGCAGCAGCGAAAGCGGCGGCGGAAGCCGAAGCCGAGGCAGCAGCGAAAGCGGTGGCGGAAGCCGAAGCCGAGGCCCAGGTCGTGGCCGAAGAAGAAGCCAAGGCCCAGCTACAAGAAGCCGAGGCTCTGCAGGAAAAACCGAAGAGCGAAGGCTTCTTCGCCCGCCTGATGCGTGGCCTGAAGAAGACCAAGACCAATTTCGGCTCGGGGTTTGCCGGCCTGTTCCGCGGCAAGAAAATCGACGACGAGCTGTTTGAGGAGTTGGAAGAGCAGCTGCTGGTGGCCGATGTCGGTATGGATACTACTCTCAAAATCATTGAGAACCTGACCGATAAAGCGGATCGCAAGTCGCTCAAAGATGGCGATGCCCTGTACGGCTTGCTGAAAGAAGAGCTGTCCGGCATGCTGGCTAAGGTCGAACAGCCTCTGGTGATTGACCAAGCCAAGAAGCCTTACGTGATCTTGATGGTTGGCGTGAACGGGGTCGGTAAGACAACGACTATAGGCAAGCTGGCCAAGCAATTCCAGAGCCAGGGCAAGTCGGTGATGCTGGCCGCTGGCGATACTTTCCGTGCAGCGGCGGTCGAGCAGCTGCAGGTATGGGGTGAGCGTAACAACGTCCCGGTTGTGGCGCAGCACACTGGTGCGGACAGTGCTTCGGTGATCTTCGATGCGATCGAGTCGGCCAAGGCGAAGAACGTCGATGTGGTGATCGCCGATACTGCAGGTCGTCTGCAGAACAAAGGCAACCTGATGGAAGAGCTGCGCAAGATCGTCCGCGTGATGAAGAAGGTGGATCCGCATGCACCGCATGAAATCATGCTGACGGTTGATGCTGGCACCGGCCAGAATGCCATCAGTCAGGCCAAGTTGTTCAGCGAGGTGGCACCGGTAACCGGCATTACCCTGACCAAGCTGGATGGGACCGCCAAGGGCGGGGTGATCTTTGCCATCGCCGATCAGTTCAATATCCCAATCCGCTACATCGGTATCGGTGAGGGGATCGAAGATTTGCGCCCGTTTGCGGCGGATGAGTTTATCGAAGCGTTGTTTAGTGACGAGGAATAAGGTGTGATTCGGTTTCAGCAGGTAAGTAAGGCTTATCGGGGCGGACGCCAGGCCCTGCAAAAGGTCGATTTCCATCTGCAGCCCGCAGATATGGCGTTCCTGACCGGGCACTCGGGTGCGGGTAAGAGTACTCTGCTGAAGCTGATCTGTGCCATCGAGCGGCCGAGTGACGGCAAGATCATGTTCAATGGACATGATATTACCCGCATTGATAACAAGCAGATCCCGTTTCTGCGCCGCAATATCGGGATTATTTTTCAGGATCACAAGTTGTTGATGGATAGAACCATCTACGACAATGTGGCCCTGCCGCTGCGGGTTGAGCAGGCGACCGAGAACGAGATCAAGCGCCGGGCTTCGGCGGCTCTAGACAAGGTCGGGCTGCTGGACAAGGCCCGTTGTTTGCCGATGCAGCTATCGGGGGGAGAGCAGCAGCGGGTGGGTATTGCCCGGGCTATCGTCAATAAGCCGATGCTGCTGTTGGCCGACGAGCCGACCGGTAATCTCGATGCGGCCCTGTCGCGCCAGATCATGGCGCTGTTCGAAGAGTTCAACCGGGTCGGGGTCACGGTGCTGATGGCGACCCATGATACTTCGCTGCTGACCACCCATCACTACCGCCGGTTGGATCTGTATCAGGGACAGTTAAGGGAGTTAGCCAGTGGCGCAAAATAAAACGGGCTTTTTTGCCCTGCACAAACAGCAATGTAAGCAGTCGCTTACCGACATGATGCGCCGCCCGCTCGGCAACATACTGACCTTGGCAGTGTTGGCGTTTGCGCTGACGTTGCCTGCCAGTTTCTATTTATTCGCCAAAAATGTCACCATGGTGGCCCAGGTGTGGCAAAGCCCGACCCAAATGACGGTGTACCTCGAGCCAGCGATCTCGGCAGGACAGGCCAAGCAGCTGCATAATGAGTTGGCGGCATGGCCGGAAATCGCCGACCTGGAATCGATCTCGCCCGAGCAGGGGCTGGCTGAGTTCCGCCAGCAGGCCGGATTTGAACAGGCCCTGAGCTTGCTGGATGACAACCCGCTGCCGGCGGTGTTAATTATCAAGCCGACCGAGGCATGGCAAATGGATGCCAAGGCCACTGACCTGGCCTCGCGCTTGCGGGTGCAAAACGGGGTAGATGAGGTCAGGCTGGATAGCGACTGGCTCCAGCGTTTGGCTGCGATTAAGCAACTTGTCATTATTCTGGCTATGATTATTTCCGGGCTGATGCTTTTTGCTGTGTTCTTGGTTGTCGGTAATACCCTGCGTTTGCAGGTGCTCAACCAGCGCGATGAAATCCAGGTGATGAAACTGGTTGGGGCGACGGACAGTTTTATCCTGCGCCCGTACCTCTATACCGGTGTTTGGTATGGGGTGATCGGCGGAGTGGCCGCCTGGTTGCTGACCGCACTGGTTGCGATGCTGCTTGATGGCGCCGTGGCTAATTTGGCAGATTTGTATGACAGCCCGTTTAGAATGATCGGTTTAGGTTGGGATGAGTCATTGATCTTATTGATGATCTCGGCGTTTCTAGGACTGCTGGCAGCCCGTTTGTCGGCGGGACGCCATTTGAAAGAAATTGAACCTATCTGACATTTTTGACTCTATAAATGGTGTAAATTACGCGGCTTGCTTGCAATGAGGCCTGTTTTACAGGCATCATTGTCGGTTCATGCAATTTCTCATTGGTACAAAAAATAAACGAGGTTTGTTGAATGGCACAAGAGATGACTTCAATGGCTCTGGTTACTGCAGATAGTCTGGATAGCTATGTCCAGAGCGTCAACAGCTATCCTATGCTGTCGGCTGAGCAGGAGCGCGAGTTAGCTGAGCGTCTTCATTTCGATGGTGATCTCAATGCGGCAAAGGCATTGGTCATGTCCCATCTGCGCTTTGTTGTTCACATTGCTCGTGGCTACTCTGGCTACGGCTTGCCAATGGCTGATCTGGTTCAGGAAGGTAACATTGGCCTGATGAAAGCGGTCAAGCGTTTCAACCCGGAAGTGGGTGTTCGCTTGGTGTCGTTTGCAGTTCACTGGATCAAAGCTGAAATCCACGAATACGTGCTGCGTAACTGGCGTATCGTCAAGGTTGCAACTACCAAGGCACAGCGCAAATTGTTCTTCAACCTGCGCAAGGCGAAGAAGCGCCTTGGCTGGTTCAACAATGACGAAGTGGCAATGGTTGCTGAGCAACTTGGTGTGGAGGCGAATGAAGTTCGCGAGATGGAATCCCGCCTTGCCGCCCAGGATCCTGCTTTCGAAATGCCAGCAGAAGATGATGATCGTGAGGCCAGCTACAGTGCCCCGGCATATTATCTTGAGGATAAATCATCAGACGTTGCGTTAAGTGTTGAAGAAAACAACTGGGAAACGCACGCCAACAACCGTTTGTCGAATGCCCTGGCGAGCCTGGATGAGCGAAGCCAGCATATCGTGCGTTCGCGTTGGCTTGAAGATAACAAAGCGACTTTGCAGGAGCTGGCAGAACACTACCAGGTCTCCGCTGAGCGGATCCGCCAGTTGGAGAAAAATGCGATGAAAAAGCTCAAGGAAGCCGTCGGTGACTTTGCCTAAGGATCCTGGGTAATTTATCCACAAATCGCAAAGAAAGAAAACCAGCCTGAGGCTGGTTTTTTTGTACCTAAAATCTGAGAGATACCTCACAAAAGCATGGAGAAATGTGAACTCGAATTGAAGTTATCCACAGGTTTTTGCATGATCCGATCTATATATAGTGGATCCAAATTGGCCGGGACACATTATCAACGCAATTCACAGATTTTTCCACAGCTGGTGGTGTTTTGATCATCTTGCTGTGGCCGTGGTGGCCAAGGGCGTTGCTAGCCCTTGCCGTACGGGGCTTTGCCGCTGTTTGGCCGGTGATGGTTAACCCTATTTTTTCGATGGGGTTGTGAGTAACTTGATCGGGTACAATGGGAAAACACGACGGTACGTGGTGGTCATGGCCAAAACGGACGATCGTCACATTTTTATCGGGCGGGATGATCCTGCCTGTTGATCATTACCAACAAGAGTCAGCGTATTTTATGGACCAATTTGCACATATTTCTGTCGAGAAGGCCTACCAGTTGCTAACCCGGGAAGGTAGCGAAGCGGTACTGGTCGATATTCGGGATCCCCAGTCCTATGCCTTGAACCATCCGGAAGGCGCCTTCCACCTAACTAATGATACAATGGTGGCGTTTATGGATGAGGTTGATTTCGAGCAACCTGTGATAGTGATGTGCTACCACGGCATCAGCAGCCAAGGCGCTGCCCAATATCTTATCCATCAGGGCTACGACTGTGTCTACAGCCTCGATGGGGGATTTGAAGCCTGGAAGCGCAGCGCATACCCGTGTATCCAGATGGCCTGAGTGGCAGGCGATGGTGGGGCGGGGCAGGTATCGCTCGGTCTGATAACCTTATGATGCCGAAAGCCCTTCACTGTGGAGACTGATATGCACCGCTTAGCCGGATTGGACAACCCTCGCCAGGCCCAGGCTTTTATTGATTATATGGCCTCACGAGGCATTTCGCTGGTGATGGCCCCGGAGCCGGAAGGGTTGTTTGCTCTTTGGCTGGAAGATGGGCAGCATTTGGTGGAGGCAGAAGCGGAGCTCAACCAGTTTCTCGCCAATCCTTATGATCGCAAATACCAGGCGGCCTCGTGGGATGTTGCCGAAAGCCGCACGGCCAAGTTTTACTACCGGAGCCCCAGTTTGCTCGGGTTGATCCGCGCCCAGGCGGGCCCTTTCACCTTGCTGGTGATGGCCGCCTCTGTGGCGATTTATCTGCTGTGGCTATTCGGTATGCAGCAACCGGTCTTCAGCTTGATGCATTTTCCGTTGATGGACGGCGATGAGTGGCAGCTATGGCGTTTTTTCTCCCATGCCCTCATTCACTTCTCGACCCTGCATGTGATTTTCAATTGCCTGTGGTGGTGGATCCTCGGTGGTCAGTTGGAGCGGCACAGCGGCAGCGCCAAGCTGCTTCAGGTGTTCCTGATATCGGCGCTGGTATCGGGCTTTGCCCAGTTCTGGTTCCATGGTCCGAATTTTGGTGGCTTGTCAGGCGTGGTGTACGCGCTACTGGGCTATATCTGGTGGATGGGCTGGCTGGCACCTCAGCGCGGCCTGTCGATCCCCAAGCCTTACGTGGTCTTTATGCTGGTTTGGCTGGTACTGGGCTTTGCCGATATCCTGGGGATGTCGGTGGCCAATATGGCTCATCTATTCGGTTTGCTCAGCGGCTGCGCCCTCGGCTGGGCGGATGCCAAACTTCGCCGCTAGGCCGATATGGCCACTATAAAGAGGTGAATATCCGGCTGCGGATGTTCACCTTTTTTGTTGATATGTCAAACCCGCTCGTAGTTCCGCCAAAATCTCCCGCTTTTCTCGCCAGAGTTAGTGATTAAATCTACCTATTTGACATTATTCACATTTTCTTACCTTCATTAGAGCAATAATTTGCATACATTGAGCGTTATTGATTATTTTCGCTCGTCTTGTACTCGTTTGTACCCATACCATCGCAAAAACACTATAAAAAGGAACATTCTATGTTTGGTATTTTCAAACCGGCTATGCATCGGGAGCGTCTGCCCGATGGCCAGGTTGACTCCGCTTATCAGCGCCTGCGCTGGCAGCTGTTTGCCGGTATTTTCATTGGCTACGCTGGCTACTACCTTGTTCGAAAAAATTTCAGCCTGGCGATGCCTTACCTGATCGAAGAATACGGTTACAGCCGCGGGGATCTGGGTGTTGCCCTGGCCGCCGTCTCTATCGCCTACGGCCTGTCGAAATTCCTGATGGGCAGCGTCTCTGATCGTTCTAACCCGCGCTATTTCCTCGCGGCCGGTCTGAGCATGTCGGCTATCGTAATGCTGTGCTTTGGCTTTATGCCGTGGGCAACGGGCAGTATCGCGGCCATGTTTATCCTGCTGTTCCTCAACGGCTGGTTCCAGGGCATGGGGTGGCCTGCTTGCGGCCGGACCATGGTGCACTGGTGGTCCCGCAAGGAAAGGGGTGAGGTTGTCTCGGTCTGGAACGTGGCCCACAACGTGGGCGGCGGCTTGATTGGACCTATGTTCCTGCTAGGCCTGTGGGCATTCAACGATGACTGGAAAGCGGCTTTCTATGTACCGGCATTCTTTGCCTTGCTGGTAGCCGCATTCACCCTGTTGGTAATGCGTGATACCCCGCAGTCGTGTGGCCTGCCTTCCATTGAAGAGCACAAGAATGACTACCCGGATAGCTATGATGTTTCTCACGAGCAGGAAATGACCGCCAAGGAAATCTTCTTCAAGTACGTGTTCAACAACAAGCTGTTGTGGTTCATTGCGGTAGCCAACGCCTTTGTCTACCTGATCCGCTACGGGGTATTGGACTGGGCACCGGTTTACCTGAGCGAAGTGAAGCATTTCACCGTCGACAAGTCGTCTTGGGCCTACTTCCTGTACGAGTGGGCGGGGATCCCAGGTACGCTGCTGTGTGGTTGGATGTCAGATAAATTCTTCAAGGGCCGCCGGGCACCGGCAGGTATTCTGTTCATGGCACTGGTGACCATCGCGGTACTGGTCTACTGGTTCAACCCTGCAGGTAACCCGACGGTCGATATGGCCGCCCTGGTTGCTATCGGCTTCCTGATCTACGGTCCGGTGATGCTGATTGGCCTGTACGCGCTTGAGTTGGCACCGAAGAAAGCGGCAGGTACTGCAGCTGGCCTGACAGGATTGTTTGGTTATTTGGGTGGTGCGGTAGCGGCGAACGCTATCTTGGGCTACACCGTTGACCACTTCGGCTGGGATGGCGGTTTCATGGTGTTGACTGCATCCTGTGGCCTATCAATCTTTTTCTTGACCCTGGCGCTGATTGGCGAAAGCCGTCTGCACCGAGAAAAAGAAGCCGGTCAGCAAGCACAAAATGCATGATTGGGAGCGCCATCATTGGCATCTTGATTAGACCCTAGGTAATATGACAAGGCTTCGCATTGTGCGGAGCCTTGTTGTTTTTCAAGTTGATCTTGCCTTAAATGATATCGATTTCATAAGACAGCTTGTTAGGGTACCAGGCCACAGCGAAAGGGAGCCGCGTCAGTCGTGAAGCAGAGTAAACGTCACCAGGAAATTATTGATCTCGTCAAAACCCAAGGCTATGTCAGCACCGATGACTTGGTTGAGCGGTTCAATGTCAGCCCGCAGACTATCCGGCGGGATCTCAACGAGCTGGCGGAAGATAACAAGATCCGCCGCCACCACGGTGGAGCCACCATCCCATCAAGCTCGGTCAATACCTCCTACAGCACCCGCAAGGTGATGCAGCTGGCCGAAAAAGATAACATCGCACAGGCAATGGTTGCCCATATCCCCGACGGCGCGACCCTGTTTATTGATATCGGTACGACACCGGAAGCGGTAGCCCGTGCGCTGCTTAACCATAACGATTTGCGTATCGTTACCAACAACCTCAATGTGGCGAGTATTCTGACCGGCAAGGATGATTTCAGGGTGATCCTCGCCGGCGGTGAAGTTCGTAACCGCGATGGGGGCATCGTCGGTGAGGCAACACTGGATTTCATCTCCCAGTTCCGCCTTGATTTCGGCATCTTGGGGATCAGTGGGATTGACCTCGACGGCTCGTTGCTCGATTTCGACTACCATGAAGTGCGGGTTAAGCAGGCGATCATTGAAAACAGCCGCTGTGTGATGCTGGGTGTCGATCATACCAAATTCGGCCGTAATGCGATGGTCAACCTGGGGGATATCAGCCAGGTTGATATGCTGTTTACCGACCAGACACCGCCTGAAGAGTTGGCCAAACGCCTGGCTGAGCATGATACTCATATAGAAATTATCCGATAGCGCTTCAATATTATAGGCTTGTAGGCCTAATCGACAGATACACCCTTAACGGGCTGCTTAATAAGCAGCCCGTTTTTTTTCGTGAAATGCCATGCTGGTCATGATTACTTAAACATTCGAGCACAATAATGATGATCTCAATCAATTTATTGTCTATAGTGTTCGTAATCGAGCGTTTGTGCGCGAAAACGAACATTAAAACGAAAGTCAGTAGTCGAGGTGGTGAAATGGCAGCAAAAAACGAAGTGTTGGATCTGATTGTCGTCGGTGGCGGTATCAACGGGGCCGGTATCGCGGCGGATGCCGCGGGGCGTGGCCTCAGTGTCGGCCTTTACGAAGCGCAGGATTTTGCATCGGCAACCTCGTCGGCCAGCTCGAAGCTGATCCATGGCGGCCTGCGTTACCTCGAGCATTACGAGTTTCGCTTGGTCGGCGAAGCGCTGGCCGAGCGGGAAGTACTGCTGAAAAAAATCCCCCATATTGCCCGCCCGATGCGCTTTCGTCTGCCGCACCGTCCGCATTTGCGCCCGGCGTGGATGATCCGCGCCGGACTGTTCCTCTATGACCACCTTGGCAAGCGCACCACACTGCCGGCAAGCTGCGGCCTGAAGTTTGGGGCCGATTCGGTCTTGGTACCGGAAATTACCAAGGGTTTTGAATATTCCGACTGCTGGGTGGATGATGCGCGCTTGGTGATCCTCAATGCGATGGAAGTGGCTCAGCGTGGCGGCGAAGTCCGCAACCGCTGTGCGGTCGAAGCCGCCGAGCGTGAAGGGGATCTGTGGCGGGTGACGGTGCGTAACGCCCTCACTGGGGAGGTGTTCGAGCGCCGCTGCCATGCCTTGGTCAATGCTGCCGGTCCATGGGTGAAAGCCTTTTACGATAACAGCCTAGCGCTGCCGTCACCGCGCAATATTCGCTTGATCAAGGGCTCCCACATTGTGGTTCCGCGGGTCCATGGTGAGGAGCAGGCGTATATCCTGCAAAATGAAGACAGCCGTATTGTGTTTGTGATCCCGTATCTCGACCGCTTTTCGATCATCGGCACCACGGATGTTGAGTACCAAGGGGATCCGCGCGAGGTCGCGATTGATGACAATGAAATCGGCTATCTGTTGGATGTCTACAATAACCATTTCGTCAACAAGCTCGATCGTGACGATGTAGCATGGACCTACAGCGGGGTGCGCCCACTGTGTGACGATGAGTCTGACTCGCCGCAGGCCATCACCCGTGACTATACGCTGGAGCTGGAGCAGGAAGGCAATCAGGCACCGCTGCTGTCGATTTTCGGCGGCAAGCTGACGACGTACCGCAAACTGGCCGAGACCGCGATGGCCAAGCTGGCGCCGTTCTTCCCGCACATGGCCCAGCCGTGGACGGCGGATGCCTACCTGCCGGGCGGTGAAGCTGGCTATGATGCCAAGGCGCAGGCCGCTGATCTGCATCAGCGTTTCCCGTGGTTGGAGGCGGTGGCCGCCGAGCGGATGGCGACCAACTACGGCAACCGCAGCGCAGATATCTTTATCGGTGTCGCTAGCGAAGCCGATATGGGGCAGCATTTTGGCGCCGGCTTCTATGCCAAGGAGCTGGACTACCTGCTGCGCTACGAATTTGTCCAGCAGGCAGAAGACGTATTGTGGCGTCGCAGCAAACTGGGTCTGTATCTCAACCAAGAGCAGCAACAGCAAGTGGCCGAGTACATTACTACCTGGCACGCTTTCCACGAGAATGCGGCTTGATAAAAGTGGATGTTAGCACACACAGCAACAAAGGCGCCTGGGGCGCCTTTGTTGTGTCTGGGAGCTATCGATTTACTGGTAAAGGTACTTGGTAAATAGCAGCTCGGTCAGCAGCCGTTTGTTGGTCTCGATAAGCAGCAGCTCGTTGACCTTGTTCAGGCACGCCTGGCGGATTTCCTCGCGGCCCGCCAGCGATTTGACCCTGGCTTCGGACTGCTGGCCGATAATACTGATGATGGCATCGCGGATCAGCGGGGCATGGTGCTCGACTTCTGGGATCAGTGATGGGTCGGCCACCATCAGATCAACCTGCAGGCGGAGATAACCGATTTTCTTGCCTTGGGTAACATAATTGGTCGTAATGTCCGGGGCCAAGGTGTAATAGGTGTATTGTGGGGTGGCAAGGGCCTCATCGTTGGCCTGGGCAGACATTGGCACTAGTAAGCTCGCCAATAGGATAAGTAATCCAGGTAAAGTCAATTTCATTATGATGCTCATAGAGTTATTGGTTTTTATGGCTGCAAATGAGTTTCTTTCGATCGTAACGATATTCGTACTGGTTACAGCTTGCTACAATAGTGTTTCTTCATGGTAATAAATTAACCTTGATCTACCAAGCCCTAGCTGGCGATTGGGTAGAGATTTTGTTGGAAAGATGTCGAAATTCAAACAGTTGTACAAGCCCTTGCTAGATAGTGCCCAATGGCTGGCGCCGGAAGAGACAGTCATTGAAGGGACCGAATTTGGGCATTGGTTGTTGGAGCTGGACTCCTTGTCGCGTCGGTTTGAGCGCCATTGCCAGGCTTTTACCGTGTCGCTGGAGGAGCAGAGCCAGATCAGCCGTGAACGCCTAACGGGGGATGAACGCGCCCTGATTGGTGATGTTGATTGTCTGCTGCGCAAGGTGGTGCTCAAGGGGGACGGGGTACCGTGGGTCTTTGCCAGAACATTGATCCCGCTGACTACCCTGACAGGCCAGGAGCAGGACTTGGCACAACTGGGGGAGATGCCGCTCGGTTTCCGGGTCTTTACCGACCGCACCGCACGCCGTGATGCGTTGGTGATCGCCAATGTCGGCAGTGAGGATAAGCCCGTCTGGGCCCGCCGCTCACGGTTGTGGCTCAATGACAAGCCGCTGTTGGTGGCCGAGCTGTTTTTGCAGGAAGCACCTATATATAAGGAGACCCTAAGTTGGAAATGACCAAGATGAAAGCGTTCTGGCAGCTGGCGCGCTTCGATCGCCCGATTGGTAGCCTGTTGCTTTTGTGGCCGACACTGTGGGCGTTGTTTCTGGCTGCGGAAGGCATGCCCAATCCCCATGTGATGCTGGTATTTGTACTCGGGGTGATTTTCATGCGGGCGGCCGGGTGTGTGATCAACGACTTTGCCGACCGTAACTTCGACGGCCATGTCAAGCGTACCGCCCAGCGGCCGATGCCATCGGGCAAGGTGTCTGAGCGCGAGGCGCTAGCCTTGTTCGGCTTGTTGGTGTTGGTATCATTCCTGCTGGTGCTGACCATGAACACCCTGACCATCATGCTGTCGGTGGTGGCGGTGATATTGGCCGCGGCTTATCCGTTCATGAAGCGCTATACCCATTTGCCTCAGCTGGTGCTGGGGATGGCGTTCGGCTGGTCGATCCCTATGGCGTATGCGGCCCAGGCCGGTGAGTTGCCGGCGGTGGCATGGCTGCTGTTTGTCGCCAATATCTTGTGGACTATCGCTTACGATACCCAGTATGCCATGGTTGATCGCGATGATGACGTCAAGGTGGGTATCAAATCTACCGCGATCTTGTTTGGTCGGTTTGACAAGATGCTCATCGGCTTGCTGCAGCTGGGTACCTTGGTGCTGTTGATTGCCGTTGGTGCGATCGAAGGGATGTCGCAGGTCTATTACTGGTGTTTGCTGTTGGCCTCGTCGCTGTTTGTGTACCAGCAAATGCTGATCCGCGGCCGCGAGCGCGAGCCGTGTTTCAAGGCGTTCCTGAACAACAATTATGTTGGCATGCTGATCTGTATCGGCATCGTGGTCAGTACGTATCTGGCCTAAATAGCCCGCCGTTCCCACTATCGAAAAGCGCCGTTTAGGGCGCTTTTTTTGTGTCCGCCAGCCATCCCACAAAGTGGCACAGAGCTTTGGGACTATGGCTGGTCAAAAGCTCGAAAAGCAGTACGGTGGGACAAGGCATTAGGCTGGGATCAAAAAGGGCCGCCGTTCGGCAGCCCTTTGGGTGAGGTGAATTGCGCGGTTAGGCGTCGGTTTCGCTCTCGTCGCCACGGTCTTCGCGGTTCATCACCGCTTGGATGGTCAGCTTCACTTCCGGCGATACCAGGGCAGCCAATTGCTCGGCCAGCTGCTCGACCGGTTGCGATACCGCGTGGCATTCCTCGTTGAGGTAGCCTTCGCTGCGCAGGGTTTTCACCAGAGTCGCAAACACACCCTTGTCGAAGAACTCCGGCGCATTGATACCGTGCAGACGGCTCAGGCGCTGGGCCATCATCTGGCTCTGCTGCTCGAGATCGCTCTTCATCAGCTGCGGCTCGGAGTTGAGCAGGGTCAGGGCAATCGCATAACGCTGCAGGGTTTCCGAGATGGTGCGGGCCAGTAGGTGAAGCGGGCCGATACGGGCGCTGTTGAGGGTGATTTGGTCACCGTCGCGCAATACTAGGCGCTGGCGAACCAGCTCTTCCACCTGAGCTTCGATCACCGAGTCCAGTTCGTCCTTGCCATAGCGCAGGAACAGCTCTGCCTGCAGGAATGGATACAGGCGGCGGACCTGCTCGACAATCTCGCCCACGGCCAGTTCCTGGTGGTGGATGACGATATTGGCGATCAGCGACGGCATCGCGAACAGGTGGATGATGTTGTTGCGGTAGTAGGTCATCAGGATCGCCTGCTGGCGGTTCAGTGACACCATTTCCCCCAAGCTGTCGCGCTCGACCACGAACTTGTCCATTTCGATGGCATGCTTAACCATCGCTTTGGCATCTTCGTCCGGCACGGTGAACTGCTCAGAATAAGGCACATTGCGCAGCAACTGCAGGTAGCACTCAAGCTGCTGCTCCAGATCTTCACGGCTCAGTGCACGCTGGCGGGCGGCAAGCAGTGCGACCCCACACAGCGTCAGGGCATTGGTTGCCGCCGCATCGTTGATGTGGGTCATCATTTTCACTGCTAGGTCGTTGACCACCGGGTTCAGCCATTGCGGACGCTGGGGCTCGATCGGGTCAATATCCTTGTGCCACTCAGGGACATGCTCGTTGAGGTAGTGGTTGAGTGGGATTGGTTCGCCGAAGTTCACGTAGCCCTGGCCGAGGTTGCGCAGCTTGCGCAGGGTACGGATCACCTGGCCGACGTTTTCCTTCTCTTTGCGCTTGCCGCGCAGCTCTTTGGCGTAGGTCGCCACTTCCATCACGTGCTCGTAGCCGATATAGACCGGCACCAGGGTCACCGGGCGGTTGAGGCCGCGCAGCATCGCCTGGATGGTCATCGACAGCATACCGGTTTTGGCCGGTAGCAAACGGCCGGTCCGGGAGCGGCCGCCTTCACTGAAGTATTCAACCGAATAGCCCTTGGCAAATAGCTCGGCCAGGTATTCACGGAATACGGTGGAGTACAGGCGGTTGCCCTTGAAGCTACGGCGGATAAAGAACGCACCACCACGGCGGAAGATAGGGCCGGCCGGGAAGAAGTTCAGGTTGATACCGGCTGCAATGTGCGGTGGCACCAAGCCTTCCTGATAAAGCACGTAAGACAGCAGCAGGTAGTCCATGTGGCTGCGGTGGCATGGCACGTAGACAATCTCGTGGCCGTCTTGGGCCAGCTTGCGTACCTGCTTGGCATTGTGGATATTCAGCCCCTGGTAGAGCTTGTTCCACAGCCAGCCGAGGAAACGGTCCCCCCGCTTGATCAGCGAGTAGGAGAAATCGGCCGCAATTTCTTCCATCATATCGACGGCTTCCTTGCGTACCTTCTCGATTGGCACATCACGGCTTGCCGCTTCTTCTGCGACAACTTTTTCAATCGCCTTGGAGTTCAGCAGGCGGTTGAACAGCACCTGGCGATCCGGCAACTTCGGCCCGGATGCGGCCAGCTGCTGGCGCGAGAAATGGATACGGGCCACCCTTGCCAGCTTGTTGGCAATCGAGTCGTCGGTACCGTGGTGATCGGCCATGTAGCGCAGCGATACTGCTGGGCTCAGGCGGACCATACAGTCGCGGCCATGGCCTAGGATGGTGAAGAACTTCTCCGGGCCATTGAGCGGGCGCAGCACTGGTTTCTGGTTCTCTTCCTTGCCGGGTTTGCGGCCCCAGAGGATAGAGGCAGGAACAACCTGAATATCCAGTTCACTGTCTTGCTTGTGGTGCTCGAGCAGGGCCGTAAAAAGATCAATCGATT
The DNA here is from genome assembly GCF_029223585.1 of Photobacterium sp. DA100. Taxonomy (NCBI): domain Bacteria; kingdom Pseudomonadati; phylum Pseudomonadota; class Gammaproteobacteria; order Vibrionales; family Vibrionaceae; genus Photobacterium; species Photobacterium sp. DA100. The sequence goes on from NZ_CP119423.1 coordinate 110,329, forward strand.
CTTGCGGCAGCTCGGTCTTATCGCCGAAGACACTTGGGCCGTCGGAAATGTAGACATAGCGGACAAACTGCTGTCCGTTGAGCTCTAGCGGAGACAGCGGATCCGGCAATCCTAGTTTCTGGGTGCTGCTGCGCAGCGTCATCAAATCGGTGTTTGAGCGGAACGGCAGGATGTAAACAATCGGGCGTTCCAAATCCAATTCCAGATCCGCAACCGGATCGGAAGGAATAGAGTGGGTTTTAACCAGCAGAGAAAGCGGCAAATCCAGTATTTTTTGATAGATTTTCTGCCAACTTGACATATCTTTTACTAGCCTCGAATTCTTAATGCGTGGCAAGGATAGCAGAAAAAAACCTGTTATAAGCAGCGAAATAGCACAGACTTGCGGTTATATGACAATTTTATTGATTTAAATACCGTCTTTGGTATCGCTTTTGGGTATTAGAAATGCGGGGTTACGGTAAAGAAGGCCGGCTGGTGGATTTACGCCAATATTGTTGTTTTCCTAAACAATAACCTTTTCAAGCGAGATAACACTGGATATACTCACAGTGAACTGTATAAAAAGACAGGGTGAGTTATGAAGCCGTTAACGCCGCGCCAACAAGAAGTCTTTGATTTGATCAAAGCAAAAATTGAAGATACTGGAATGCCGCCAACACGTGCTGAAATAGCCCGTGAACTCGGCTTCCGCTCTGCCAATGCTGCCGAAGAGCACCTTAAGGCACTGGCCCGCAAGGAAGTGATTGAAATCATTCCTGGTGCCTCACGTGGGATCCGCCTGCTGGGTAGCAGCGAGGAACAAGAAAGCGGCTTGCCACTGATCGGCCAAGTCGCCGCCGGTGAGCCGATTTTGGCCCAGGAGCATGTTGAAACCCACTACGAGGTGGATCCATCGCTGTTCAAGCCCCGTGCCGACTTCCTGCTGCGAGTCAACGGGATGAGCATGAAAGATATCGGGATCATGGACGGTGATTTGCTGGCTGTGCACAAAACCCAGGATGTCCGCAACGGCCAGGTTGTGGTTGCCCGGGTTGAAGATGATGTGACGGTCAAGCGTCTTGAACGCAAGGGCGCGCAGGTGCTGCTGCATGCCGAGAACGAAGAGTTTGCTCCGATCGTGGTTGATCTCAACACCCAGCAACTGTCGATTGAAGGCATTGCGGTGGGGGTGATCCGCAACAGCGACTGGATGTAGCGGCACTGTTTTAAAAACCAGCCGTTACCCCTTTACAACTGGTAATGATAGTCATTATCATCTCTGTATTCAAAAGGAGATGATAATGACCGATACCGTCCGCCACGATATTCCCGCCGATCTCCTCCAGCCGCTTTGGCTCCGAAGCCGTGAAAGCCTGGCTGATGATCGCCTGATTTATGATCCCGTTGCTGCTGCGGCCTGCACGCACTGCAGCCTCAAGCCCGAATGCCTCGAAGGTAATGTCTCCCAGCAGCAGCTGCTGCACGCCAGCCTGACACTCATTTGCGACCGCCAGATCCAGCAATTCCTCCGCCGCCATCCTGATGGGCGGATCATCAGCCTTGGCAGTGGGCTCGATACGCGCTTTTACCGGGTTGATAACGGCCGCTGCCGTTGGTTTGATGTCGATGTCGGTGAGAACTTGTTGTGGCGACAGCGTCTGTTCCATCGCAGCGAGCGCTATCGGATGTTCCCCGGGTCAACCACTGATCTGTCCTGGCTCCAGGCCTTGCCATCAATGCCTGGGGTGCCGGTAATGGTGCTGTGCGATCATGCCTTGCTGGCAGCCAGCGAGTCCGAGCTGGCCCATGTGGTCCAGTCGCTGGCGTGTCACTTTGGTCGGTTCGAGCTGTGCTTGGTGCTGGCGGGTGATCTTTGCCAGTCGCCGCTAGCGGGCAAAATGGGAATAGATAAACCTTATCGCCATGCCCTGCGAGACCCACGTCGCACGTTGCTGCAGTGGGTGCCCTGGGCGACGGCTGTTGGGCGGTACAGCCCGATGGACACCGGCTGCTCCAGATGGCGGCCCTGGCAGCGCTGGTTGGCACGGCTCCCTGGATTGAAATTCCGGATGTTGCCGGTATTGCTGCATATTCGTCTGTAATTCCCAGAACTGGCATTGGAATGCTGCTACTTTGCTCCCCATTAATGTCCTGCATGCAATATGCCAGTTTGTTTTTTCTCCTTTTTTTCTGCCCAATTTTTTTTGCGCAATCTGACGATCCTGTCCTAAGTTAAAATGTAAACAAACTGTTAACCATGTAACGGCAGATGACAACGTATCTGTACAGTATGCAGGGATGACTCTGAGTCATTTTGCGCTACCCCCACTAAAGCGGTTGTGTTGAGGGGGGGCTTTGATAGGAAAAGGATAGGAGGGAGCCGGGTGATGATTCGCCATTTGATGTGCTATCTGTTTGTTCTGCTGACACTGCCAGCACAGGCAGAAGTTCAACCCATGCCACTGAACATGACCCAGGGGGTGACTGAGGTCAGCCAGCGGGTATTTGATCTCCACATGACGATTTTCTACATTTGTGTGGCGATCGGCCTGGTGGTCTTCGGGGTGATGTTCTGGTCTATCATCCATCACCGCAAGTCCAAGGGAGCGGTAGCCGCTTCTTTTCACGAGAGTACCAAAGTCGAAATCCTCTGGACGGTGATCCCGTTCGTTATCCTCATCATCATGGCGGTCCCGGCCACCAAAACCTTGCTGGCGATGGAAGATACCTCCCAGCCAGACATGACCATCCAAGTTACCGGCTCACAATGGAAATGGCACTACCGCTATTTCGATGAAGACGTTGAGTTCTTTTCCCTGCTGGCGACCAGCCCAGCCCATATCGCCAACGAACGCGAAAAGCGCAGCAACTACCTGTTGGAAGTTGATCGCCCTCTGGTACTGCCCGTCGGCAAGAAAGTCCGTTTCCTCATTACCTCGCAGGATGTTATCCACTCTTGGTGGGTTCCGGATTTTGCGGTGAAGAAAGATGCCAATCCTGGCTTTATCAACGAAGCCTGGACCCGGATTGATCAACCCGGCGTATACCGCGGCCAGTGTGCCGAACTGTGCGGCAAGGACCACGGCTTTATGCCGGTGGTGGTGATTGCCAAGCCGCAGGCGGAATACGAGGAGTGGCTGCAAACCACCAAGATTGCCCAGCAACAGGCCCGGGAAGAAGAGCAGCGGCTGCTGGCCATGCAGATGGACTTGGACGAGCTGATGATCTTGGGCGAACAGGTCTACAACACCCGCTGCGCCATGTGCCACCAGGCCAATGGTCAGGGGATCCCCGGGGCCTTCCCGGCGCTGGCAGGCCAAGGGTTATCGGTTGATCCCAGTGCCAAGCTCGAACACATCAGTATTGTGGTCCATGGCAAGCAGGGAACGGCTATGCAGGCCTTCGGACCGCAGTTGAGCCTCAAAGAGTTGGCGGCAGTGATCACCTATGAGCGCAACGCCTGGGATAACAACACCGGAGACACCGTGCAGGCTGCCGAAGTGCAGGCTGTGATGGACGGTCAGGATCTATAAGGGAGAGAGTGACGATGACGGATATGTTGCGTGAGCAGACCGAGGTCGAGGACACCCAGACCGAGCAGCATGAGCATCACGAGCACCACCAGACCGGTCTCAAGCGCTGGCTGTTTACCACTAACCACAAGGATATCGGCTCGCTGTATCTGATGTTCAGCTTTGCCATGTTCCTGATTGGCGGGGCCATGGCGATGGTGATCCGGGCGGAGCTGTTCCAGCCCGGGCTGCAGCTGGTCGACCCTAACTTTTTTAACCAGATGACCACAGTTCATGGCCTTATCATGGTATTTGGCGCCGTGATGCCGGCCTTTACCGGCCTGGCCAACTGGATGGTGCCGCTGATGATCGGCGCGCCGGATATGGCCCTGCCGCGGATGAACAACTGGAGCTTCTGGATCCTGCCGTTTGCGTTCACCATGCTGTTGGCCTCGCTGTTCATGGAGGGCGGCGGTCCCAACTTTGGCTGGACCTTCTACGCGCCGCTGTCGACCACCTTCAGCCCGGAGAGTACCGGCCTGTTTGTGTTTGCGATCCATATTATGGGGATCAGCTCGATTATGGGGGCGATCAATGTGATTGTGACCATCGTCAACATGCGCGCGCCGGGTATGACCTACATGAAGATGCCGCTGTTTGTCTGGACCTGGCTGATCACCGCGTTCCTGCTGATTGCCGTGATGCCGGTCTTGGCCGGGGCGGTCACTATGGTGCTGACCGACAAGTACTTCGGTACCAGTTTCTTCGATGCCGCCGGCGGGGGCGATCCGGTGATGTTCCAGCATATCTTCTGGTTCTTCGGCCACCCGGAAGTATATATCATGATTTTGCCTAGTTTCGGTATCATTTCGGCGATTATCCCTGCTTTTTCCCGCAAGAAGCTGTTTGGCTACAGTTCTATGGTCTACGCCACCGCGTCGATTGCTGGGCTGAGCTTCCTGGTATGGGCCCACCATATGTTCACCACCGGGATGCCGGTCGCCGCCGAGCTGTTCTTCATGTACTGCACCATGCTGATCTCGGTGCCGACCGGGGTGAAGGTATTCAATTGGGTGGCGACCATGTGGCGCGGCTCACTGACCTTCGAAGTGCCGATGCTGTTTGCCATTGCTTTTATCGTGCTGTTTACCATCGGCGGTTTCTCCGGCCTGATGCTGGCGATAACCCCGGCCGACTTCCAGTACCACGATACTTACTTCGTGGTGGCTCACTTCCATTATGTGCTGGTCTCGGGGGCGATTTTCTCCATCATGGCCGCGGCTTACTACTGGCTGCCGAAATGGACCGGGCATATGTTTGACGAGAAGCTGGCCAAGTGGCATTTCTGGTGCTCGATCATTTCGGTCAATATCTTATTTTTTCCGATGCATTTCCTCGGCCTGGCCGGGATGCCGCGCCGGATCCCCGATTACGCACTGCAGTTTGCAGATATCAATGCGGTGGTCAGTGTCGGCGGGTTCCTGTTCGGCTTGTCCCAGCTGATATTCCTTGCCGTGGTAATCAAATGTGTTCGCGGCGGGGAGAAAGCTGCGGCCAAGCCGTGGGATGGTGCCGAAGGGCTGGAATGGACGGTGGCCTCGCCGGCTCCGCACCATACGTTCTCGACTCCACCTAAAGTGGATTAAGCGGAGGGTTGGCGATGGATAAGCCCCAGTTTGATCAAGAGCCTGGCAAACAGCCTGCTACCAGCGCAGATATGGCGTCGGGTAAAAAAAAGCAGCGTTCTATCTGGTCTCTGACCCTGATGGCCGTTGCGATGTTCGGTTTCGCTTTTGCACTGGTGCCGCTGTACGACGTGTTCTGCGATATCACGGGTATCAATGGCAAAACCTCGGATACCCAGGCCGCGGCCAGCGAGCGGGTTGATACCAGCCGCGAGGTGACGGTGGAGTTTGTCTCGTACATCAATCCCGGGGTGCAATGGACGTTCGAGCCGGAGATCAGGCAGTTGGTAGTCAACCCCGGCCAGACCCATACCATCACCTACAAGGCGAAGAACCTGACCGGGCAAGAAACGGTCGGTCAAGCGGTGCCTTCGGTCAGCCCGGGCCTTGGGGCCCGCTACCTCAATAAAATCGAATGCTTCTGTTTCAACCGCCAGCCGCTGGCTGGCGGTGAAACGGCCAGCTTGCCTCTGGTGTTCTATGTCGATCCGGAATTACCGGAGGACATCAACACCCTGACCCTAGCCTATACCCTTTACAACGCCCAGCCGGATGCGCCGGCACAAACGCAATGAGGTTGAATGATGGCGAATCCTTATTCTGAACATGATCAATCGGTGACACCTCCCCACGAGAACTATTATGTGCCCGAGGCCAGCGCCTGGCCGATTGTCGGTGCGATCGCCCTGTTCCTGATCGCCATGGGGGCAGGGGCAACGGTAGGGGATCTTTTCGGCGGCCAGGGGCCTTGGATTCTGCTGGCAGGGGTGGGCTTGCTGCTGATCATGCTGGTGGGCTGGTTCCGGGATGTGATCAGCGAGTCGATGGGCGGACTGTATAGCCGCCAGATGGATCGCTCTTTCCGCCAGGGGATGAGTTGGTTCATCTTCTCCGAGGTGATGTTCTTCGCTGCCTTCTTCGGCGCCCTGTTCTACGCCCGGATGATAGCGGTGCCTTGGTTGGGCGGTGCAGGCAACAACGCGATGACCCATGAGGTATTGTGGCCGGAATTTATCGCCCAGTGGCCTTTGGTGATGACGCCGGGCGGGACGGAAACCACGGCGATGGGGCCGTTGGGCCTGCCGCTCTACAACACCTTGATCCTGCTGACCTCATCGGTGACGGTGCATATTGCCCATACGGCTTTGGAGCAGGATAACCGGCCCAAGCTCAAACTGTTCTTGCTGCTGACCGTGCTGCTCGGCTCGCTGTTTGTCTACCTGCAGGGGGTGGAGTATATCCATGCCTATCAAGATATGGGCCTGACACTGGATGCCGGGATCTATGGCAACACCTTCTTCCTGCTGACCGGTTTCCACGGCCTGCATGTCACGCTAGGGACGCTCATTCTGTTTATTGTGTGGCTGCGAGTACTGCGGGGGCATTTTACCCCAGAGAAGCATTTTGCCTTCCAGGCCGGAGCCTGGTACTGGCACTTTGTCGACGTAGTGTGGCTGGGGCTGTTCGTGTTCGTTTACATCCTGTGAGGCTAGTAGGGCCTCGGGTTAGGGGTGATGTAGCCGCTGGCCAGGGCAATCAGCAGCAGGGCAAACAGGAAGACCGAGAACAGTACCCGGCGCCCCAAGTGGCGAGACATCGGCTGTGCCTGCTTGCCCTGGAGCATTACGGGCAAGGCTCGGAAGAGGTTCAACACGATAAAAACCAACAGGCAAACAATTATAGCTTTCAGCAACATAGAGGTCTCCGGTTAGGGCTGGGTGAATCATGCGTCGGATAGGTTTTATTCTTTTTACTGTGGCTGTGCTGGCGACATTGGTCAAGTTGGGGTTGTGGCAAATGACCCGCGCCCAGGAAAAGGAAAGCCTTGGCCATACGCTGAAGTTTCGCAGCGAGCAGATGTACTACAGCCTGGCCAGTCTGCCGTCGGACCCCCGCTGGTACAGCCTGACCTTAAGGGGGGAGTTCGACCACAGTAAGGCGGTATTGCTGGACAACCAGCTCTACCAGGGGCGGCCGGGATACCATGTGCTGTATCCCTTGGCGACCGATGACGGGTGGGTGCTGGTCAATTTGGGCTGGATTGCCGCGCCGGCCTACCGGGATCAGATCCCGGTGTTGCCCGAGCATCACGGCGAGCTCAGGGTCAGCGGCATTATTGCCCCGCCGTCCGCCCTGCTCGAGCTGGCGCCGGAGGTGATGGGGCAGGGTTACCCCCTGCGGGTCCAGAATATCCGTCCGCAGGCATTGAGTCAGCATATGGGCCTAGACCTGCAGCCCTGGGTGTTGCAGATTGACCCGGGCAGCCCGCTGGCCCTCAACCAGACCTGGGTCCCGGTGGTCATGGGGCCGCAGAAACACTATGCCTATGCGTTGCAATGGTTTTTGATGGCGCTGGCGGTATCCGGCCTCGCTTTTTGGTGGCTGAGAAGGAGCAAATCATGAAGAAACAAGGAACGTTGCTGTTACTGCTGGCGGCCTTTGCGTTGCCGGCGATCCTGGCCAAGCTGGTGTTGGATCTCAACTGGTACCAGGGCGGGGTGACTAACCGTGGTGAGTTGCTGGCATCGCCCATGGCTTCGGAGTGGCTGGGCCAGAGTAAGCAATGGCAGCTGATTTACCTGCTGCCCCAGCAATGCGATGAGTTGTGCCAGGGGGCCTTGTTCAATCTGCGCCAAGTCCCGCAGGCCGTGGGGGCGGAGCAGGACCGGCTGAGCAGCGTCCTGCTGATAGACGGCGACACGCTCGACGAGCAGCCTGCCGATGTCAAAAAGCAGCTGGCTGGCATCGAGCAGCGGGAGGTGCCGAAGAATGTGGTCAGCCAGCTAAAGACTCTTGAGTACGGTGCTAAGGCGATTTATATCGCCGATCCGCTCGGCAATGTGATGATGGCTTACCCCTTGGTGAAGGGGCAGATGGCGGTATTGGCACAGGGCAAGGATGTGTTGAGGGATCTCAAACGGCTGCTGAAGATTTCCAAAATTGGCTAAGGAGAGCATAGGATGAAACAAGATAACTACCGCACCTGGGTAGCTGTGACCTTCGCTTTGTCACTGTGCGTCATTGCCCTTGGTGCCTACACCCGCCTCACCGAAGCCGGACTGGGCTGTCCGGACTGGCCTGGCTGCTATGGCTTTGCCGGGGTGCCGAAGGGGGACGCCCAGCAGGCGTTGGCCGCTTCTCGTTTTCCTGATGCCCCGCTGGAGGCAGATAAAGCCTGGAACGAAATGCTGCACCGCTATGTTGCCGGTACCCTGGGGCTGATGATTTTGGCACTCAATATCTTGGCGTGGCGCAAGCCAACCCGCCCCAAAGCCCTTCCTTTCATGCTGTTGGCTACGGTTATTTTCCAAGCCCTGCTCGGGATGTGGACCGTCACCATGGATTTGATGCCTGTCGTCGTGATGGGGCATTTATTGGGCGGGTTTACCACCGCCTCCTTACTTTTCTTGCTCTGGCTGCGGCTTGACAGCAGAGCGGTACTACCACAAGTGGAGATTCCCCACAGGGGGCTTCAGGTGTTTGCTGTGTTTGGTCTGCTGGTCGTCATCGGGCAAATCGGACTGGGCGGGTGGACGGCGGCCAACTACGCGGCGGTGGTCTGTACCCAGCTGCCGCTGTGTGAAGTGGACTGGCGGCAGGGGTTCGATACGTCGGCCTTCGCCCTGATCCAGCCCGAGCATGAGACCTACCAATACGGGGTGCTCGATTACCAGCAGCGGGTCACTATCCATGTCACCCACAGAATAGGTGCCATGGTCACCGCAATGACACTGACTGCGCTTGCCTTTTTGCTGTGGCGGCTGCGGGCGCTGAGAGTGGTGGCGACGGTGATGCTCCTGGTGCTGGCGGGGCAAATCGGCCTTGGTATTACCAATATTGTGGCCAGTCTGCCGCTGTCGGTCGCAGTGGCGCATAACGTGACGGGTGTGTTGTTGCTGCTATCGTTGGTGGCGGTCAACCTGCAGGTATATCGGATGCGATTGCAGGGCGCTTGCCCCGGCCAGGTCGCAGCCGGACAGGGAATGGATAAACATGTGGCATAGCCAGAGGAGGGCCAGGGCATGGCAAAGAGTCAGGTTGTAGTCAAAGGGGGCTATAAGCCCCTGTCACCGGGTAGGGTGTGGCAGGATTACCTGACCATGACCAAGCCCAAAGTGGTTGCCATGCTGTTGCTGACAGCATTGGTCGGGATGTGTTTGGCCGTGCCGGGGATCCCGCCGCTCAAAGCGGTGGTGTTCGGTCTGGTGGGGATCGGCCTGCAGTCGGCCGCTGCGGCGGCCTTCAACCATGTACTGGATCGCCGTTTTGATGCCAAGATGGCGAGGACTTACCATCGCCCACTGGCAAAGGGGAGGGTTGAAACCCACAAGGCGGTAGTTTTTGCCTGTGTATTGATGGTCGCCGGGTTTGTGGTGCTGTGGCAGCTCAACGCCCTGACCGCCTGGCTGACTTTCGCCAGCCTGATCGGCTATGCCCTGGTATACACCGTCTGGCTCAAGCATGCCACGCCGCAGAACATTGTGATCGGCGGGCTCGCCGGAGCCGCACCGCCCTTGCTCGGTTGGACCGCCGTCACCGGCGAACTGCACTCCCATGCCCTGCTGCTGGTGATGCTGGTCTTCACCTGGACTCCCCCCCATTTCTGGGCGCTGGCTATCCACCGTCGGGATGACTATGCCAAGGCGGGGATCCCGATGCTGCCGGTCACCCATGGCATCGGGTACACCAAGACCATGGTGCTTCTTTACACCTTGATGCTGGCCTTGGTTGGGTTACTACCTTGGCTAACCGGGATGAGCGGCTGGCTGTACCTGATAGGAAGCAGCGTGCTCAACCTCGGCTTCATCGGCTATGCGCTCAAGCTGAAGTTTGCCGACGAGCCCGGCCATGCATGGGCCACCTTCAAGTATTCGATATGGCATTTGCTGGCACTGTTTGTGGTATTGCTGGCCGATCACTGGTTGGCGGCCCTGCTGATTTAGTGCGTGCCGTATAGCGCTGGCAGGTTTTGGTGCTATTATCGGTTTAACCGTGGCCTGATGATTGGGTTGGGCCGCCGGACCGAATATTCCCATCCTGCAGACTGGGAATTGCCCCTGTGGATTTTGTCCATGGGGGCTTTTTATTTGCCGCTTAACACCAGATAATCGCGGGCTGGAGTCCGAAAGTTGAGGTTGTTGTGCTGCAAGCGTTGCGAGATAGAACATTGCACCGTCAGGTATTTGCCCTGGCACTGCCGATGGTGTTGTCGAATATTACGGTTCCCCTGCTGGGGTTGGTCGATGCGGCTGTGATCGGGCACCTCGAGCACGCCTGGTACCTTGGCGGGGTCGCGGTCGGCGGGACCATGATCAACGTGACTTTCTGGCTGTTGGGCTTCTTGCGGATGGCGACTACCGGGCTTAGCGCCCAGGCCTACGGCGCGTCGGATCGCGAGGCGCAGGCTACGGTCTTTATTCAGGGGCTAGCCCTCGCCTGGCTGATGGCCTTGGTGCTGATTGTGTTCCACCAGCCTGTTGCCGAGCTCATTTTCCACTTCAGCTCGGCCAGCAGTGAAGTGAAAACTTACGCCGAGCAATATTTTTCAATCCGGATTTGGGGCGCGCCGGCGGCACTGGCCAATTTTGTCATCATGGGCTGGCTGCTCGGTACCCAGAATGCCAAGCTGCCGATGTGGCTGCTGATCGTAACCAACTTGGTCAATATCGGTCTGGATGTGTTGTTTGTTCTCGGCTTTGGCTGGAAGGTACAGGGCGCGGCAGCGGCATCGGTACTGGCGGAGTACAGCGGGCTGATAATGGGGCTGTGGTTTGTTTCCTGTCAGTGGCGTAGCCATGCGCTGCCGGCCTTGCGCAGCAAGCTGGGCAGTGTTCGCCAAGGTATCGGCCGCTTGCTCAAGCTCAACCGGGACATCTTCCTGCGCAGTTTATGCCTGCAGTTAACGTTCACCTTCATGACATTTCAGGGAGCCACGCTAGGCGATAATGTGGTGGCTGCCAATGCCGTACTGATGAGCTTTTTGATGCTGGTTTCCTATGCCATGGATGGGTTTGCCTATGCCATGGAGGCGATGGTCGGCAAGGCCATTGGGGCGCGAAATCGTGATGAATTGGGACGCAGCCTTGTGGGTACAACGTTCTGGAGCCTGGTGATCTCACTGGTGCTGACCCTGGTCTTTGCCGTGTTCGGGCGTGACATTATCGCCCTGATTTCGGATATTCCAGCGGTACAGGATGAGGCGGCGCAGTATCTGCCATGGCTGGCCGCCGTCCCGTTGGTTGCCATGTGGTGCTTCTTGCTCGATGGTATTTTCATCGGCGCGACACGCGGGCGTGAGATGCGCAACAGTATGTTCGTTGCCACCTGTTGCTATTTTGCCCTCTGGTGGCTGCTGTCGGGCTTTGGCAACCATGCCCTTTGGGGGGCGATGCTCGGTTTTATGGCGATGCGCGGGGGTGGCCTGGCCGCGATATTTGCTTACCAATGGCAAAAAAATATTTTCCTACAGCCAGCTAATGCAAACAAATAGTTAGGATGAATTGACTTAATTTGCTCACTTTTGCGGCAAAAAAAGCTATCCAGGTACAGCATGATCTGGTTAAAATGCGAGCATTTCTGCCACTTGGAGGAGTAAATGAAAAAAGTAATTCTGGCACTTTTTTTAGCGGTAATGACGATAAGCTGGGTAGCGCCGGCAATGGCCGCTATCCAGGGCAAATCATACAAGGTTACGGCAACAGCCTACAACTCAGTACGGGCCCAGACGAATGCCAACCCGACGATTGCGGCCTGGGGGGATCGGCTCAAACCGGGCATGAAGGCGATTGCGGTTTCGCGGGATTTGCTCGGACAAGGCTTCAAGCGCGGTACCGTGGTCAAGATTTCCGGCCTGCCGGGTGAGTATGTGGTACTGGACAAAATGAACAAGCGATGGCGCAACAAAATTGATATCTACATGGGCCAGGATGTCAAAGCCGCAAGGAACTGGGGCCGTCGCAACGTGACGATTACGGTTGTGAGAGCATAAATAAACGTCAATAACCTGAAAACATAACTGTTCTTCTTGGCAACGCTTAGAACCGCTATTTTTTCAGATTCGAGATACAAAAAAGCGAGTGCCGCAAGGCGCTCGCTTTTTTATGTACTTTTGTTTGGCGGGGCAGCGGATCAGTAGTAAGAGTGCTCGCCACGGGCGTGTTCGGTAACATCACGCACGCCAGTGAGCTCGCCGGCGAACTGGGCCAGTAGCTCTTTTTCGATACCTTCTTTCAAGGTCACGTCAACCATTGAACAGCCGTTACAACCGCCGCCGAACTGCAGGATAGCCACACCGTCTTCAGTGATTTCAGACAGTGATACATGGCCACCGTGGCCAGCTAGCTGTGGGTTAACCTGGGTTTGGATCACATAGTCAACACGCTCCATCAGCGGCGCGTCATCAGACACTTTGCGTACCTTGGCATTCGGTGCTTTAAGCGTTAGCTGCGATCCCATCTTGTCGGTGACAAAATCAATCTCGGCATCTTCAAGGAACGGTAGGCTCAGCTCATCGACGAAAGCCGAGAACAGATCGAATTTGATTTCGGTGTCACTGGCTTCCACGGCTTCCGGTGGACAGTAGGACACGCCGCACTCTGCATTTTGCGTCCCTGGGTTTACCACGAATACACGGATGTTTGTCCCTTCTGGTTGCTGGGCCAGAAGCTTGCCGAAGTGCTGTTGAGCATTCTCAGAAATAGTAATCATAGACACGACGTAATACCTGACTTATTTAGTAAGATTAATTCTATTCTACTCTTTGCTGCCCTTTCTATCACCCATTATTCGCTGCAACTATGATTTCGGCACGGATCTCGGCGATTTTTCTGCAGAATTTTGCGGTGGGGTATAGCTGAGGCAGTAGATATCGATCCGTGCTACGCCGTACTGACGGAGCAGGGCCGCCGCTTCAGCCACGGTGGAGCCAGTCGTAACGACATCATCGACGAGGGCGACATGGGACGGCAGTGAGCGCGGGTTGGCCAGTCTAAATGCTTGTTCGAGGTTATGCTGACGCTGTGCTTTGCTGAGCCGGTGCTGGGGTGGGGTGTAACGCCGGCGCTTGAGCAGCCGGGTGTCAAACTGACTGCCGGTCTGCAGGGCAACGGCCTGGGCGATGAGGCTGCTCTGGTTGAAGCCCCGGTTAAGCCGGCGAAGAGGGTGCAGGGGGATGGGCAGCAATAACGGTGCCGGATCGTCAATCTGCCGTGCCAACAGTTCGCCCAAGGGCTGGGCCAGCCAGAACTTGCGTTGGAATTTGAGCTGGTGGATCAGCTGGCGCAGCGGGAATTGGTATTCGCCGGCGCGGTAGAAGCGCTGCCAGGGCTTGGCGTGGCCCAGGCACTGGCCACAGTGGCTGGCGGATGCCACTAGGGTGTTGCCACAATGGTGGCAGTAGGGCGGGCACGGAAAGCGGGCAAGGCAATGGTTGCACCATAAGGGATGGCTACCGTCAGCGGGCAGCTGACAAAGTTGGCAGCGATGGTAGCGGCGGAGAAAGTTGGTGAATTGGGTGAATAGCGATACCATCCGTGTCATCCCGAGGCGTAAATACAGGAAATATAGATGACAGCACAGCTTCACTGGCAAACGGAAGGACAAGGTTCCGATCTACTTCTCATTCATGGCTGGGGAATGAACGGTGCCGTGTGGCAGCAGGTATTGCCGGAGCTTACCCAGCATTACCGGGTGCATGTGGTTGATCTGCCTGGTTACGGCCACAGCCGGCATCACCCGGCTGTCGATGTCGACGAGATGGCCAATATGCTACTGGCGCAAGCGCCGGAGCAGGCGATTTGGCTCGGCTGGTCGCTGGGCGGCTTGGTCGCGACAACAGCTGCGTTGCAGGCTCCGGGCAGGGTACAGAAACTGGTGACCGTGGCGAGCTCACCACGGTTTGCAGCCGAAAAGACCTGGCGGGGGATCAAACCTGAGGTGCTGGACGATTTCCGCCGCCAGCTTGATCTGGATTTCAGGGCCACCATCGAACGTTTTATGGCCTTGCAGGCAATGGGGAGCCGGACTGCAAGGCAGGATATCCGCCAACTCAAGGAGGCGGTGCTGTCCCGTCCCGAACCCAACCCAGCCGCGTTGGCGCTGGGGCTGGATATCTTGGCCCGGGTCGATTTGCGCCCCGAACTGGCGGCGGTCTCGCAGCCGTGGCTGCGGCTTTATGGCCGGCTCGATGGTTTGGTGCCGGCGAAGGTCGCCCGCGATCTTGACTCGCTCGCCCCGCAGTCGCAGCAACATGTATTTGCTGCCGCTTCCCATGCGCCGTTTATTTCCCATCCTGATGAATTTATCGATACGCTAAAAGCGTTTACGGGTTAATATGAGTACAGCCTGTCAAGCACGAGCGCAGAGTGAGCGGGCTAAACTTTTCCGCGCTTAAGCCGATAGCAAAGTAAAGACGCGGACTTATGAGGCTGTTACTGGTTTTGTTGCGATGGTGGAAAGGGGAAACCAACATGACAATCGGCACCAAGCGTAGTGGGTAGGAGAGAGGCTCCGATATGCTAGTCACTCCCGTACAGGTGGGCGCGCCAGCCGTTGCCCCGACGATTAACCCGCCGACCGAGCAAACTGCGCGGGATAACCGTGTACGTGAAAAAATCGTCCCCCCCACAGAAATGCAATCCTCGGCCCGTGAGCGTGCACTGAGCAGTGAAGAGAAGCAGCTCAAGAAGCCATCCTGGGATCCCTCCGAACACCCCGACTACCAGCATCCGGCCGTGGAAGAGAAACACTACGGCTACCAGGAAGCGATGGAAAGGCTGGTCAAAGCCCTGTCGGCAGATAGCTATATGGCGGATGCCAGTGATCTGGGCTATTCGATGCACATCAAGCTGCCGCGCGAGTTGCTCGAGGCGCTGGAGCAAATCAGCCAGTCCGAGCGCACCAAGGGGGTGGTAGCCCACAAGTATGCCCAGGCCACGGTGCCCAACCCGCCGACCGAGTACTTGGTGGTGCTTTAAAAAGCTGGTGCTATGGTACAGAACCACAGAACCACAGAACCACAGAACCAAAAAAAGAGCCGGCTTTAATGCCGGCTCTTTTTGCTTATTGGCCTATTGGCGCTTTACTTCTTCTTCGCGTTGGCAAACGCGGCGGCAAAGGCACCACCCATCGCGCTGTTGCCGTTGCCCGACTGGCGGTCTTGGCGCTGGCGTGATTGTTGGTTGCGCTGGTTGCCCTGAGGACGGGGTTGCTGCGGCTTGCGGGCCGGCTTGCTGTCCTGGCCTGGCTCGTCGCTCAGGCGCATCGACATCCCGATCCGGTTGCGCTGCAGATCCACTTCCATCACCTTGACCTTGACGATATCACCGGCCTTGACCACTTCGCGCGGGTCAGACACGAACTTGTCCGACAGGGCAGAGATATGCACCAGGCCGTCCTGGTGGACACCGACATCGACGAAGGCGCCGAAGTTGGTGACGTTGGTGATCACCCCCTCCAGCACCATGCCCGGGATCAGATCCTTGACCTCGTTGACCCCTTCGGCGAAGGTGGCGGTCTTGAATTCCGGACGCGGGTCGCGGCCCGGTTTGTCGAGCTCGCTGATGATGTCGGTTACCGTCGGCAGGCCGAATTTGTCATCGGTATAGTCAACAGCCTTTAAGCTGCGCAGGAACTCGGTGTTGCCAATGATGGCCTCGAGCGCCTTGTCGTTGGCAGCGGCGATGCTCTTGACCACGGCGTAGGATTCCGGGTGGACCGCCGAGCTATCGAGCGGGTTCTTGCCGCCCATGATACGCAGGAAGCCGGCACACTGCTCGAAGGCCTTCGGCCCGAGGCGCGCGACTTTCTTCAGCGTAGTGCGGCTGTCGAAGCGGCCGTTCTCATCGCGGTAGTTCACGATGTTCTGGGCAATAGTGCCATTCAGGCCGGCGACGCGGGTCAGCAGGGCCGGCGAGGCGGTATTCACATCGACACCGACGGCGTTCACGCAGTCCTCGACCACGGCATCCAGGCGCTTGGCCAGCATGCTCTGGCTGACATCGTGCTGGTACTGGCCGACACCGATGGATTTCGGATCGATCTTCACCAGTTCGGCTAACGGGTCTTGCAGGCGGCGGCCGATAGACACGGCACCGCGCAGCGATACATCCAGCTGCGGGAATTCGTTGGCGGCCAGCTCGGAGGCCGAGTACACCGATGCGCCGGCTTCGCTGACCATCACGCTCTGGATCTTGAGGTTGTTGTCCTTGAGCAGGCTGGCCACAAAGCTGTCTGTTTCACGTGAAGCAGTGCCGTTACCGATCGCAATCAAATCGACGTTGTGCTTGTTCAGCAGGGCCAACAAGGAGGCCTCGGCTTCCGCGACGCGGGCACGGGCGGTATGCGGGTAGATAGTGGCCGTATCGAGCAGCTTGCCGGTGGCATCGACTACCGCCACCTTGCAGCCGGTACGTAGACCGGGATCCAGTGCCAGCGTGACACGAGGACCCGCAGGCGCAGCCATCAGCAAATCTTTGAGGTTGTCGGCAAACACCTGCATCGCGCCGTCTTCGGCTTTTTCCCTCAGTGCCGCCATCAGTTCGGTTTCCAGGTGCATGGCAATCTTGATGCGCCATGCCCAGCTGATCACTTGCTTGCGCCAGATATCGGCCGGTTGGCTGCCCAGCGTCACACCGAGGTGGTCGGCAATCATGACTTCGCAGTAGGAGCCGCGCACGCCTTCTTCCTGGTTAGGATCGGCATTGAGGCTGATCTGCAGGATGCCTTCGTTACGGCCTCGGAACAGGGCGAGGGCTCGGTGGGAAGGAATATTCTTGAATGCTTCGTTGTACTCGAAGTAGTCCTTGAATTTGGCTCCTTCCAGCTCCTTGCCCTCAACCACGCGCGAGGTCAGCTCGGCCTGGGATTGCAGGTGGCGGCGGATTTTTTCCAGCAGGGTGGCGTCTTCGGCAAAGCGCTCCATCAAGATGGCGCGGGCACCGTCGAGCACTGCTTTGGCATCGGCAAAGCCCTTGTCGGCATCGACATAGGCGGCCGCGCTGTGCTCCGGCGTTTGGCTCGGATCGCTCCATAACGAGTCGGCCAGTGGCTCAATACCGGCCTCGATGGCGATCTGCCCTTTGGTACGGCGCTTGGGCTTGTAGGGCAGATAGAGATCTTCCAGGCGGGTTTTGCTGTCGGCATCCTTGATGGCTGCTTCGAGCTCGGCGGTCAGCTTGCCCTGTTCGGAAATGGATTTGATGATCACCTGGCGGCGGTCTTCGAGCTCGCGCAGGTAGCCAAGGCGAGACTCTAGGGTGCGGAGCTGGGTATCATCCAGCCCGCCGGTCACTTCCTTACGGTAACGGGCCACGAAAGGCACGGTATTACCGTCATCGAGCAAAGTGATTGCGGCTGTGACTTGTTCCTGGCGAACATTCAGCTCGTTGGCAATCATCTGGTTGATCGTATTGCTCATCCGTTCATTTCTCTTTGTTGTCTGGTATGGGCCCATTCTACGGGCGATTGGGGTGCAGGCAAGGCATTGCGTGTTAACGATCTGTCAGTATCTGACAGTGCTATCAAACTGCAACTATTGGTAGCGGATGCTGTTGACAAACCACTCTTTTTTGCCCGCGGGCGTATTCACTTCGACCTCGTCATCGACCTCTTTTTTCAGCAGGGCTCGGGCCATGGGCGAGTCAATCGAGATGTAGTCGTTGCGGCCGTAGATTTCATCCGGGCCGACGATACGGAAGGCTTTGGTCTCTCCCTCATCGTTTTCAATTTCGACCCAGGCCCCGAAGAAGATCTTGCCGTCTTGCTGCGGCGAGTAGTCTACCACCTGTACTTGTTCGAGGCGCTTGCGCAGGTAGCGGACCCGGCGGTCTATTTCGCGCAGGCGTTTTTTGTTGTACTGGTAATCGGCATTTTCGCTGCGGTCGCCAAGGCTGGCTGCCCAGGTCACTTTTTTGGTGACTTCGGGGCGCTCTTCTTTCCACAGAAAGTCGAGTTCTTGCTTGAGCTTGTCATAGCCCTCGCGGGTAATGAGGTTGGTTTTCATTGCAGGATCCGGTGTCTGTCGGGTTGCTGAACGCTGAATGTCTCAGTTGCTGACCATAGTCGTCCGGGACGGGGTACAGATCAAGTCTCAGCCACCCAGAATGCGTATTGTTTTGGATAGTTCATTGAATTTAGGTTAGTTTAAAAGGTAGGTAAACAATCAATATTGTTCACCTTCCGGACAAAAGCTCCCCACAAACGGGCAGCTCTGACATAAACGGTAACAATTTAGTGGTTATTTTAGCGGCAAATTTCAGCTAACCGCTGGGTACGTCGAGTAAAATACGCCCAAAGCACGATAACTTTGGTCGATGCAAGTAAGGTGAGATATGCAGGAAAATTATAAGATTCTGGTTGTTGATGATGACATGCGTCTGCGTGCGCTGCTGGAACGTTACCTCTCTGAGCAGGGCTTCCAAGTGCGTAGCGTGGCCAACGGTGAGCAAATGGACCGCTTATTGTCCCGTGAAACTTTCCACCTGATGGTATTGGATTTGATGCTGCCGGGTGAAGATGGCCTCTCGATTTGCCGCCGTTTGCGTAATGCCAACAACATGCTGCCGATCCTGATGCTGACCGCCAAGGGCGACGAAGTCGATCGCATCGTCGGTTTGGAAGTCGGTGCCGACGACTACCTGCCTAAGCCATTCAACCCACGCGAGCTGCTGGCCCGTATCCGAGCCGTACTGCGCCGCCAGACGGTTGAAGCTCCGGGTGCGCCGAGTGTCGACAGCAAGATCATCGAGTTCGGCGAGTTCCGCCTGAACCTAGGTACTCGCGAAATGTTCCGTGGCGAAGAATCGATGCCTCTGACCTCGGGTGAGTTTGCGGTATTGAAGGCGCTTGTAACCAATGCCCGTGAGCCGATGTCCCGTGACAAGCTGATGAACATGGCCCGTGGCCGTGAGTATTCGGCGATGGAGCGTTCGATTGACGTTCAGATCTCGCGTCTGCGCCGGATGATTGAAGAAGATCCTAGCCGCCCGCGCTATATCCAGACCGTGTGGGGACTGGGCTACGTATTCGTACCGGACGGCAGCGAGGCGTAAGCCATGCGACTGTCACCACGCAGTACCTTTACCCGGACACTGATCCTTCTGGCTGGCTTGCTGATAGCCAGCCAGATTTTCTCTTACCTGGCGGTACTCAACTACGCCTTGCTGCCGAGTTTGCAGCAGTTCAACCGGATCCTTGCCTACGAGGTGCGGTTGATGCTCAAGGAAGATGTTGAGCTGGCCGATGGCAATACCTTCCATCTCGATACTCCGCTGCGCCGCCAGTTGCTCGAGCAACTGGGCGTGACCCTGCATGCCGAGGACGGGACCGATCCGGTCCATGACGATGAACTGCAGGAGTTTACCAAAGCGACGGTGATCGAGTACCTCAGCGAGGAGATGACCCAGGAGCTCGAGTCGCCGACGGAAGTCCGTCTGGTGCTGGGAGCCGACAGTTATGTCCTGTGGCTGAAAAGCGAGTCGATACCCGGCTACCTGATGCGGATCCCGCTCTCCGAGTTGCAGGAAGATGACTTCTCGCCGCTGTTCCACTATAGCCTGATCATCGCCTTCATGGTGATTGCAGGCGGTTGGCTGTTTATCCGGATCCAGAACCGTCCGCTGGTGGCCCTGGAGCAAGCAGCCCTTCAGGTGGCAAAGGGCGAGACGCCGCCGGTGCTGCCGGAGCGAGGGGCATCGGAGATCCGGGCGGTGACCAAGGCGTTCAACCGCATGTCGGCCGGCATCAAGCAACTGGAAGATGACCGGGCCCTGCTGATGGCCGGTGTGAGCCACGACTTGCGCACGCCGCTGACCCGCATCCGCCTGGCCACAGAAATGATGTCGCCGGAAGACAGCTACTTGGCCGAGAGCATGATCAATGATACCGAAGAGTGTAACGAGATCATCAGCCAGTTTATGGACTACCTCAAGTCGACCAAGAAGCAGGCGGAAGAAGAACTCGAGCTTAACTACTTGCTGGAAGAAGTGGCTGAAGCCGAAGGGGGCTACGAGCGCCAGGTTGATTTGGATCTGTCTGACATTCCGGGGGTGATTGTCGGCAACGGGGTATCTATCAAGCGCTCTATCACCAACCTGGTGGTCAATGCCCAGCGCTACGGCAATGGCCTGGTCAAGATTTCCAGCGGTACAGCAGCCGATCGCAAGAGTGCCTGGTTCTGCGTCGAGGATGATGGTCCGGGTATAGAGCCTGATCAGGTGGCGAAGATGTTCCAGCCACTGACGCGGGGTGATACTGCCCGCGGGACGGATACCGAAGGCACCGGCTTGGGGCTGGCGATTGTCAAACGTATTATCGACCAGCACGAAGGGGTCATTCAGGTCTCCAACCGCCGCGAGGGTGGCCTGCGGGTGCAGATAAGCTTGCCGTTGCACACCAGGAAGTAGCGGCTAAGGTCGCTTCTGCAATGATAAAAAAGCGAGGATTTCCTCGCTTTTTTATTGCCAGCTGTTAGGTCATGGACCTGCTTTTAGGCATTGGAGTAGTTTTCCCGCTGGCCGAGCCAACGGTCGATAATCGCCTTGGCGTTGTCCGGGTAGTTGTCGTGCAGATAGCGGGCCAGCTTCTGGACCTGGGGGATCAGGTGCTGGTCGCGAACCAAGTCTGCGACCTTGAACTCGGCTATCCCGGTCTGCTTGGTACCGAGCAGCTCGCCGGGGCCGCGGATCTCCAAATCTCGCTGGGCAATGACAAAGCCATCGCTGCTCTCGCGCAATACTCCCAGACGTTTCTGGGCGGTTTTCGACAGCGGGGCATGGTAAAGCAGCACGCAGTGGCTGGCGACGCTGCCCCGGCCAACCCGGCCGCGTAACTGGTGCAGCTGGGCCAGGCCGAGGCGCTCCGGGTTTTCAATCACCATCAGGCTGGCATTGGGGACGTCGACACCCACCTCGATCACCGTGGTGGCAACCAGCAGGTGCAACTCGCCATCTTTGAAGCGCTTCATCACTGCCTGCTTCTCAGCCGGTTTCATCCGGCCGTGAACCAGCCCGATATTGAGCTCCGGCAGTTGCGCGGTTAGCTCGTCGGCGGTATCGGAGGCGGCCTGGGCTTCCAATACTTCAGACTCATCAATCAAGGTACAGACCCAATAGGCTTGGCGGCCTTCATTGAGGCAGGCCGAGCGGATGCGCTCGATGATCTCCTGACGGCGCGAGTCGGGCAGGGCGACAGTTTGGATCGGGGTCCGGCCCGGTGGCAGCTCGTCGATGACCGAGGTTTCCAGATCAGCGTAAGCGGTCATTGCCAGGGTACGGGGGATCGGGGTGGCGGTCATGATCAGCTGGTGCGGGTAGCAGCCGCCGTTGGCCCCTTTCTCGCGCAGCTCGAGGCGCTGGTGGACACCGAAGCGGTGCTGCTCGTCGATGATCACCAAAGCGAGGTTATTGAATACCACCTGCTCCTGGAACAGGGCATGGGTACCGACCACCATCTTGGCTTCGCCGCTTTCGATGCGGGCCAGCTCCTTGTCGCGGGTCTTGCCCTTGAGCTTGCCGGCCAGCCAGCCGACTTCAATCCCCAGCGGGTTGAGCCAGGCGGCGAAGTTGATCGCGTGCTGCTCGGCCAGCAGCTCGGTTGGCGCCATCAGCGCGACTTGGTAGCCATGCTCGATGGCACGCAGGGCAGCCAGCGCGGCAACCAGGGTTTTGCCCGAGCCGACATCGCCCTGTACCAGGCGCATCATCGGGTGCGGCACGGCAAGGTCGCGCTCGATATCGGCCACCACCCGCTGCTGGGCTCCGGTAGGGCTGAATGGCAAGCTCGCCAGCAGTTTATTTTTTAGCGTGTTGCCCTCGGCCAGTGGCCAGGCAGCATGGCGCTGGCTCTTGTGACGCACGGCCAGCATCGACAGGTTCTGTGCCAGCAGCTCTTCGAGGATCAGGCGCTGCTGGGCCGGATGCTTGCCTTCCTCGAGCTGGTCGAGGGAGACATCCGGGGTAGGCCGGTGCATCACATGCAACGCTTGCGACAGGGTCATCTGGCGGTCGTACAAGCCTTCGGGCAGCAGCTCGCGCACCGCCGATTTGTCGAGCAGGCGCATGGCCTGATCGGTGAGGTTGCGCAGGGTGAGTTGGCGCAGGCCTTCCGTTGTCGGGTAAACCGGGGTCAGGGTTTCCTCGACGCTGAGTTCGGTGGGCTCGGAAAACACCTTGTAGTCGGGATGGATGATTTCCAGCCCGTACTTGCCGCGCTTGATCTCGCCGTAGGCCTTGACCTGCTTGCCCTCGCTCAGGCTGTTTTTCATCGCGGCATTGAAGTTGAAAAAACGCAGGGTGGCGCTGCCGGTCTGGTCGCCGATTTTGACCGTCAGCATCCGGCGTTTGCCGAAGGCGATATTGCTGCTCAGTACCTCGCCCTGAATGGTTAGGTGCTGGCCGGCCATGGCGCTGGCAATCGGCCAGATCCGGGTACGGTCCTCGTAGCGGAGCGGAAGGTGGAAGAGGAGATCCTGCACGGTGTGCAGACCGATTTTTTCCAGTTTTTCTGCCATTTTGGCGCCGACGCCCGACAGCTCGGTCAGGGCTATGGTATCGAGAACTTGTCCGCTCATCGCTACTTCCTTTTAAGGTAAGGCTTTTTTCTTTTTCGGCTCGGTGGCCTGCATGATGCTCCACCACTGCTCATCGGCAGCGATCTGGCCGTGCTCGTCCAGCGGCGGGTAGGGCAGCCCCTTGCGGCGGGCAACTTTGGCCAGCACCGGGTGACCGCGCTCGAACAGGATACGGTGAACCACCTCATCGGGCAGCAGGGTTTTCTCCCTGTCATACATACCGGCATTTTGGCGCTGGCGCTGTGCTTCGTAAAGGATCAGGGCACTGGCGACCGAGACATTCAATGACTGTACCATACCTACCATCGGGATGATGATATCCTGATCGGCCATCGCCAGGGCTTCAGCGGTGATCCCATTTTTCTCGCCGCCGAGGATAACCGCCGTCGGCTTGGTGTAATCCACGTCACGGAAATCAATTGCGGTGTCGGACAGGTTGGTGGCCAGCACCTGCATGCCCTGTGCCTTGAGCGTATTGACGGCATTGACCATCGAGTCGTGGGTTTCGAGCTCGACCCAGTTGCGGGCACCGGCCGAGGTGTTGCCGAGCATGCGCATACCGTCGTTGGGCCATACCGCGTGCACTTTATGGATCCCAACGGCATCGGCGGTACGGACAATGGCCGAGACATTGTTGGGCTTGTGGACTTCTTCCATGCACACCGTCAAGTCTGGTTGGCGGGTGGCAAGGACCTCGTGGATACGTTGGAATCGTTCAGGGCTCATGTTGTGTTACCTAAAGAAAACGCCCGCGAGCGGGCGTTTGTATTCTGTGACGGGCCAAGCGATGTGCCTGGCGCGGTTTAATTTTTCTGGCGCGAGACGCGCACCACGTTGGGCATGACCCGGATCCGGCGCATAATGTTGGCCAGGTGGATACGTCCCTTGGTGGTCAGGCGCACGGTAATGGTATACAGGCGGCCGTCTTTCTCTTCCGTTGCCAGGCCCTGGATGTTCGATCCGGTCGCGGCAATGGTGTTGGTCAAATCGGCCAGTGCACCCTGGTGGTTCTGCATGTCGACCTTGAGCGAAGTGACAAACTCTTGCTCGAAGTCCTCGCTCCACTCAACGGCCATGTACTTATCCGGCTCTTTCTGGTAGCCGCGGATGTTGGCACACTCCTCGCGGTGGATCACCAGTCCTTTGCCCGGGCTGACGTGGGCCATGATCGGGTCACCGTGGATAGGGTGACAGCAGTTGGCAAAGGTCAGCAAGATACCGTCGGCACCGCGGATTGGCAGGCGCTGATCGGATTCCTTCGGTGTCAGCTCATCGGCATTGCCCAACAGGCGGCGGGCGATCACTACGCTCATCAGCTCACCGAGGCCAATTTCGGCCAGCAGATCTTCGAGGCTGGTCAGCCGCAGATCGGTCAAAACCTGCTGCAGGTTATTCGCATCGATCTGGTCGATGTTGATAGCCCCGAGGGCGTGGTTGAGCAGGCGTCGGCCAAGGGTGATCGACTCTTCGCGGCGCATGGTCTTGAGCACCTGGCGGATCTTGGTGCGGGCGCGGGAAGTGACCACGTAGTTGAGCCAGGCGGCATTCGGGCGGGCGCCCGGCGCACTGATGATCTCGATGGTCTGGCCGTTCTTCAGCGGTTTGCTCAGCGGATAAGGCTGGCGCTCGACCCGGGCTCCGACACAGGCGTTACCGACATCGGTGTGTACCGCGTAGGCAAAGTCGACCGCGGTTGCTCCGACTGGCAGCTCAACAATCCGGCCTTTCGGCGTAAAGACGTAAATCTCGTCCGGGAACAGGTCGGACTTAACGTTCTCGATGAACTCGAACGAGCTGCCGGCGCTCTGCTGCAGTTCAAGCAGGCTCTGCATCCAGCGCTGGGCCTTGACCTGCGCTGTGGTCCCGGAGCTTTCGCCATCTTTGTAGGCCCAGTGGGCGGCAACCCCTTTGTCGGCCATCTGATCCATATCTTCGGTACGGATCTGGACCTCCACCGGTACCCCGTGCGGGCCCACCAGAGACGTATGCAGCGACTGGTAGCCGTTGGCTTTCGGGATCGCGATGTAGTCCTTCATCCGGCTCGGGCGGGGCTTGTACAGGTTGTGGACCTGGCCCAGCACGCGATAGCAGGTATCCAGGTCCTTGACCAGTACGCGGAAGGCGTAGATGTCCATGATCGAGTGGAAGCGCTGCTCCTTGTTCTTCATCTTGTTGTAGATGGAGTACAGGTTCTTCTCGCGGCCTTGCACCGTGCCATTGATCCCCGCGTCCTTGAGGCGGCCCTCAATCTCGGCGTGGATCTTGTTAATCATTTCTTTGCGGTTACCCCGTGCGGCAGCCACCACTTCCTTCAAAACACGGTAACGGTTTGGATACAGGGCCTCGAAACCCAGCTCTTCCAGTTCGGTCTTGATATTGTGGATGCCCAGGCGGTGCGCCAGCGGAGAGAAGATCTCCAGCGTTTCGCGGGCTATACGGCGGCGTTTGTCCGGACGCAGGGCACCCAAGGTGCGCATGTTGTGCGTGCGGTCAGCCAGCTTGATGAGGATAACGCGGATGTCATGGGCCATCGCCATGATCATCTTGCGGAAGTTCTCGGCTTGCGCTTCTTTGCGGTCGCGGAACTTCAGCTTGTCCAGCTTGGAAACCCCATCGACCAGCTCGGCCACGGTAGAGCCAAAGCGACTGTCGAGATCGTCTTTGGTGACCTCGGTATCTTCGATGACGTCGTGGAGGAGGGCTGCCATCAAGGTCTCGTAGTCGAGGCGCATTTCGGCCAGGATACGAGCAACGGCAATAGGGTGGATGATGTAAGGTTCACCGCTGGAGCGGGTTTGCCCTTCGTGGGCATCTCGCGCAACGAGATAGGCCTGCCTGAGCGCCTCGATTTGGGACTCAGGCAGGTATTCGATTGCGACTTCTTTCAGGCTATCAAAAAGATACAATTCGCCCGGTTCCCTGAATTAACGGTTGTCGCCGGCAATAGCGCTAACAGCTGCTAGCTCTGCTGCTTCTTGCTCTTGAAGTTCCTGACGCTCGCGAGCATCGAGGATATCTTTCGTGATCAGACCTTCTTCGATTTCGCGAAGGGCGATAACGGTGTACTTGTCGTTTTCTTCCGGAACCAGTGGATCCTTACCGCCGGTTTGCATCTGACGAGCGCGGCGAGCAGCAATTTGGATTAGATCGAAACGGTTGCCAATTTTATCAACAGCGTCTTGAACGGTTACGCGTGCCATGGAGGACTCCAGTGGTTATATAAATAAAGATGGAAAATTGTACAAAAATACTTACTGTTCTGCCAGTAGGGCATTGAGCATGCTGTTATATTTAGCAGCTTGCTTGTCTTGCTTCAATCGTTCTGCGCGGATAATGGCTTTGAAATCCATCAGCGCGACATCGAAATCATCATTGACGATCACATAATCGTATTCGTTGTAATGGGAGATTTCCGAACGGGCTTCCTGCATGCGGCGGGCGATAACAGCGTCGCTGTCTTGCCCTCGGGCATTGAGGCGGCGCTCCAGCTCTTCTTTCGAAGGCGGCAGGATGAACAGGCTTTTTGCTTGTGGCATCTGCTTGCGGATCTGGCGGGCACCCTGCCAATCGATATCGAGGAATACATCGATACCTTTGTTCAGCTGCTGCTCGATCCACGGGCGAGATGTGCCGTAGTAGTTGCCGAAAACTTCAGCGTGCTCAAGGAATGCACCTTGCTCTACTAGTTCTTGGAACTCTTCTACGCTAACGAAATTGTAATGAACACCGTGCTCTTCGCCCGGGCGCATGCCACGGGTGGTGTGAGAGACGGATACTTTCATGTCATAGATCGGGTTGGTTTCCAACAGGGCGTTAATCAGACTGGATTTGCCTGCGCCGCTCGGGGCCGACACAATGTATAGAGTACCTTTGCTCATTGCCTATTTTCACTCAGTGATAGAAGGGCGCGCAGATTATCATGATCCGCGCGCAAAAGAAATTAGCTGGTTGCTTGAAAATTCAACTTTTTGCTCGAGTTAAAGTTAAGCCTAGTTGGAATTTATGATCATTTCATAACTGGTTGTCACTGGCGTAGGGGATTGCCTGGTTAGGGCTTGCCTGATCCCGGTCCATTGCCGGCCCGGGTGAACCCGCCATAGAGGTCGAGCCGGCGGTGGCGCAGGTTGGTGACCGAGCCTTCGGTATTGAGGTACTTGAGCTTGTCGAGTTCGACATCGGCGAAGATGATCATTTCCGTGTTGGCGCTGGCTTCGGTTATGGTGGCGTCGTGGGGGAAGTAGATATCGGATGGCGAAAAAACCGCTGACTGGGCATATTGGATATCGACGTTATTGACCCGTGGCAGGTTACCGACGCTGCCGCCGAGTGCCACGTAACATTCATTTTCGATAGCCCTTGCCTGGGCGCACAGCCTGACCCGCAAGTAGCCGTTTTTGGTGTCTGTCCAAAAAGGCACAAACATGATTTGTACACCTTGCTCAGCCAGCATCCGTCCCAGCTCGGGGAATTCTGCATCGTAGCAGATGAGGATGCCGACCCGTCCGGCATCCGTCTCGAAGACCTTCACTTTGTCGCCGCCGTCAATGACCCAGTCTTTTTGTTCATGCGGGGTGATATGGATCTTGTACTGTTCGTCGATACAGCCATCACGGTGAAGCAGGTAGGAGACATTGTACAGGCGGTCATTCTCCAGTATCGGCATGCTGCCCGAGATGATGTTGATATTGTAGGTGACGGCCATTTGGGAAAAGCGCTGCTTGATGTCTTCGCTGAATTCGCTGAGAAACCGGATCGCCTCGACCGGGCTGAGCTCGGGCCTGAGCCCCATCAACGGGGCATTGAAGAACTCGGGGAAGAGCGCAAAGTCGGCCTGGTAGTTGGAGAGCGAGGAGACAAAGAATTCGGCCTGGTCGATCAGATCGTCCACCGACACCATCTTGCGCATTTGCCATTGGACAATCCCTATCCGGACGATTTTCTTCTCGGACTCGATGACCGACGGCATTTCCTCGTCGTAAAACACATTGTCCCATTCCAGCAAGGTCGCGTAGCCGCAGGACTTGGCATCTTCCGGTAAGTAATTCTTCATCAGTCGTTTGACGTCAAAATCATTGGCCAGCTGGAACGACAGGATGGGATCGTGGATTTCCTTGCGCTTGACCTTCTCGAGGTACTCGATAACCGTGAGCTGGTCTGCCACCTTGTGGTAGCCTGGGAGGCGCCCTCCTGCCAGGATAGCCTTGAGGTTGGTGCTGCGGCAGAGCTCCTTGCGGGCGTCGTAGAGACGCCGGCCCAGGCGAAGCCCGCGGTAATCGGGATGGACGAACACATCCAGGCCGTATAGCGCATCCCCGGTGACTTGATGCTGGATCACATTCTGCTCACTGATGATGTCGGTGTAGGCGTGGTTTAGGGAAAAACGGTTGTAGTTAACCTTGATGGTGAGGGCGGCCCCGACTATCTTGCCGCTGTCTTCGATACAGATCTGGCCGTCGGGGAACTGGTGGATCAAATCCATGATCGTCATGCGCGGCCATGCGCCCCCGACATCGGCAAAGACCAAATCCATCAGGGCTGCCAGCTCGTCGTAATCACTGGGCTCGATTGCACGAAGGTTTAGCAAAGGGGTATTGGTATCCATTCTCACCATCTCTTATATCGGGTGACTCATCAGGGCCTGAGAGATTAGTGCGAGATACCGGACGCTGAGTGAGTCACTTGGCTGTTTGGTGTTACTTAAATGTAGCTATTATGTGTCTTTTGGGGCGGGTTGAGAATGTTTTTTCGTTGTGGGCTGGCAAAAAGAAGGGGCTAGCCATATAGAAATAAAGCCCTAAGGAATAGGGCTTTATCGTCAGGTGCCAGACTATACGCTGGGGGCGACCCGGGTCTTATTCGATGTTCTGGATCTGCTCGCGCATCTGCTCGATAAGCACTTTTAGCTCGACGGCCGCGGCAGTGATCTCGGTGTTGATCGATTTCGAGGCCAGGGTGTTCGACTCGCGGTTGAACTCCTGCATCATGAAGTCGAGGCGGCGACCGCAGGCACCGCCTTTCTTCATGATCTTCTGGGTTTCCTTGACGTGTGAATCAAGGCGGTCCAGCTCTTCGGCGACATCGCTCTTCTGTGCCAGCATGATCAGTTCCTGCTCGACACGGTTGGCATCCAGCTCGACCTTGGCTTCTTCCAAGCGGTTTAGGATGCGCTCGCGCTGCCAGTTCAGGACTTCCGGCATCATGCTGCGTACTTTGCTGGCTTCGACCGAGATCGCGTCAAGGCGTTGTTCGATAAGAGCCTTCATGTTCTCACCCTCGCTGGCGCGGGCGGCGATGAAGTCATCCACCGTGCTGTCGAACGCATCGAGCAGATCTTGGTTGATGGCATCGAGATCCTGCTCCGGCGCTTCCATCACACCCGGCCAGTTCAGGACCTGGAACGGGCCGACACTGCCTTCGCCGGCGGTCTCTTTGACCCACTTGGCGGCATTGATCACCTGCTTGGCCAGCCCTTCGTTGATTTTCAGCTCTGTATTGGCGGCCGGGTTTACCTCGAAGCGCAGGTTGCACTCAACCTTGCCGCGGGCCAGACGCTTGCGGAAACGCTCGCGCAGCACTGGCTCAAGGCTACGGAATTGCTCTGGCATACGCAGGTAAGTTTCTAGGTAACGCTGGTTAACCGAGCGGATTTCCCATACGGCAGTACCCCAATCGGCTTTGACTTCGCGACGGGCGTAGGCGGTCATGCTATGAATCATTGGCTAGTGGCCTCTAATAGTGGTGATTGATAACTGCTTTGGGTGGGATGCCAGGGGCAAGCCACCGTCATCGAGGTGTCAGTGGTGCGCAGTTATCCGGATGTCCAGATTATACTTAGCCTTAATAATAAAGGAAATGCAGCCGCGTGGTGGCGATATGACGATTCTGCCAGCAGTCGGTGCGGGAAATGCCATGCTGGTTGGGTTTCGCGTGCACAACCGATCGGTTGTGGCTATAATCGCCGGTTAATGTCATCCAGCCAGAGGGAGCCGCCGATGCGTCCAAGCGGAAGAAGCAACAACCAAGTACGTCCAATTACCATAACCCGTAACTTTACTGCCCATGCCGAAGGCTCGGTATTGGTTGAGTTTGGTGATACCAAGGTAATTTGTACCGCAAGTGTGGAAGAGAATGTACCACGCTGGCTTAAAGGTAAAGGACAGGGTTGGGTGACGGCGGAGTATGGCATGCTGCCGCGTGCAACTCACTCACGCAACCGCCGTGAAGCGGCGGGCGGTAAGCAGGGTGGCCGTACCATGGAAATTCAGCGCCTGATCGCTCGCAGCTTGCGTGCTGCTGTTGACCTGGAAGCCCTGGGTGAGCAGATGATCACGGTAGACTGTGATGTTATCCAGGCCGATGGCGGTACTCGCACGGCATCTATCACCGGTGCGATGGTGGCGCTGGTTGATGCCATCAACTACATGTTGGAGAAGGGCCTGCTCAAAGCCAGCCCGCTAAAAGGCATGGTGGCCGCAGTTTCTGTCGGTATCTACAACGGCGAGGCGATTTGCGATCTGGAGTATGTCGAGGATTCGGCAGCAGAAACGGACATGAACGTGGTCATGACCGAAGAAGGCAAGATGATCGAGATCCAGGGCACGGCGGAAGGTGAAGCCTTTAGCCATGAAGAGTTGCTGGCCATGCTGGCTCTGGCAAAACACGGCATTGCCGACATCATCAGCGTTCAGAAGCAAGCGCTGGAAAGTTAGTTTTTTGAAGCGGTTCCTGTTGGAGCCGCTTTTTTTTGGTCTGGATTTCGCGTTGCCTGGCAATGGCGCCCAGAACTTAGATTTGAATCGTGTAATCACAAGTTGCATCTATAAGGAGAAACCATGAAAGCATATCAGCGTCAGTTCATCGAATTTGCCTTGGAGAAAGGGGTACTGAAGTTTGGTGAGTTCACTCTGAAATCTGGCCGTAAAAGCCCGTACTTCTTCAACGCGGGTTTGTTCAATACTGGACGTGACCTTGCACGCCTAGGCCGTTTCTATGCTGAGGCTTTGGTAGATGCCGGTATCGAGTACGATGTGTTGTTCGGCCCTGCGTACAAGGGGATCCCAATTGCCACCACGACAGCCGTTGCCTTGGCCGATCAGCACGATGTGGATACCCCGTACTGTTTCAACCGCAAGGAAGCCAAAGACCACGGTGAGGGCGGCAACTTGGTCGGTAGCGCACTGGAAGGCCGTATCATGCTGGTGGATGATGTGATCACTGCCGGTACGGCGATCCGCGAGTCGATGGAAATCATCAAGGCCAACGGTGCCGATCTGGCCGGTGTGCTGGTGGCTATCGACCGCCAGGAGAAAGGCAAGGGCGAGCTGTCTGCCATCCAGGAAGTCGAGCGCGATTTCGGTTGTGCGGTGATTTCTATCGTGTCGCTGGGCGATGTGGTGAGCTACCTGGAAGAGCAGGATGGCATGGAGCAGCACCTGGAAGCGGTGAAAGCTTACCGTGCAGAATACGGGGTATAAGGCTCGGGATCCTAGAACCTAGTTCCTTCTAGGAAGAGCAGAACCCAGAACCGTAAATAAAAAAGCGAGAAGCGTAAGCCTCTCGCTTTTTTATTTGTTTTTTCTATGAACTAGGAACCAGGATCTAGCAACCTGTCCTAGTTTACCCTAGCTCGGCGCTCAGCAACTGCCAGTAGTCGTCGAAGTTGGCAGTCGGCTTGTACTTGAAGTTAGAGCGGACAAAGCGGTTGAGGCTGCCTTCAACCTGGCCGAGCAACTGGGCGGCCAAGATGGACTCGTCAACCGGGAAGCCCTTGCCCTCGCGCAGCTTGCGCTCGCGCAGGATCTGGCGCAGCTGGGTTTCGATGCGCTCGAACAGCTGGTTGATGCGGGCCTGGAGACGGTCCTGCTCGAACATCAGCGCATGGCCGGTCATGATGCGGGTCAGGCCCGGGTTGCGCTCGGCAAAGCCGAGGATCAGCTGCAGCACCATACGCAGGCGCTGGAGAGTATCCTTTTCATCATTGAGGATGCGGTTAATCCGGGTCGTGATCGCGTCTTCGATAAACTCGATCAGCCCCTCGAACATCCGCGCCTTGCTTGGGAAGTGGCGGTAGAGGGCGGCTTCTGAGACACCAACCTGGGCTGCCAGCTTGGCGGTAGTAATACGTTGGCTGCCCTGGGCAGATTCCAGCATTTGTGCCAGCGCTTGCAAAATTTCTTCGCGGCGGTTGTTTTTCTTGTTGCCAGCCATGAATAA
This sequence comes from Photobacterium sp. DA100, assembly GCF_029223585.1. Taxonomy (NCBI): domain Bacteria; kingdom Pseudomonadati; phylum Pseudomonadota; class Gammaproteobacteria; order Vibrionales; family Vibrionaceae; genus Photobacterium; species Photobacterium sp. DA100. The sequence goes on from NZ_CP119423.1 coordinate 142,287, forward strand.
CCGTTCCTTTTCAAAATAAAACTGTCAATGGACAGGATGAAACCCGCATATCTTAGCGGCGTAACTCTGCCGTGAAAAGCATTGCCCGTCGATACTGATCTCTTTATCGACAAAAAAAGCCCAACCTGAAGTGTTGGGCTTTATATTTGATCTTATTCGGTTAATTCGTCAGCACCGGCGACAGGGATTAATCTGGCTGCCCGGCTTTGAATAGGGTGACAATTTCGTCGACCAGTTGGGCACCCAGCGCCGCCTTGCTGGTTAGCGGCAGCGCCTTGTCACCGGCTGGCCAATAGAGGTGCAGGGCATTCTGGTCGCTGTTGAAGCCCTGGCCTTCGTTTGACACATCGTTGGCGCAGATCAGATCCAGGTGCTTGCGGGCCAGTTTGCCGCGGGCATATTGTTCGACGTCCTGGGTCTCGGCGGCAAAGCCGACGGTAAATGGGCGCTGGGTCTCCAGCGCGGCAACACTGGCGATAATATCCGGGTTTTTCACCAGGCGGATCACCATGTCATCTTCGCCGTCTTTCTTTTTCACCTTCTGCGCGGCGATGTCCGCCGGGCGGAAATCGGCCACGGCAGCACAGCCGATGAAAATATCACTGGCTGGCGCATGGTTCAGCGCGGCTTGGTGCATCTGCTCGGCGCTGGTGATATCGAGCCGGGTAACGCCCGGAGGCGTTGCCAAATTGGTCGGGCCGCTGATAAGGGTGACGGCCGCACCGCGCTTGGCTGCGGCTTCGGCGATGGCGTAGCCCATTTTGCCGGAGCTGTGGTTGGTCAGGTAACGGACCGGATCAATTGCCTCGCGGGTTGGCCCCGCGGTAATGGTCAGCCTGAGCCCGTCCAGATCCGCTGGTTTGAAGAAATCTTCTGCCAGGTGAACCAGTTGCATCGGCTCAAGCATCCGGCCCGGGCCGACATCGCCACAGGCCTGCTCACCGCTGGCCGGACCCCAGATATGGCAACCGCGGCGGGCGAGGGTGGCAATGTTTTCCTGGGTCGCCACATGGCGGTACATCTGCTGGTTCATCGCTGGTGCAACGGCAACCGGGGCGTCGGTTGCCAGGCACAGGGTGGTCAGAAGGTCATTGCCCATGCCCGCGGCCATACGGGCGATCAGATCGGCGGTCGCCGGTGCCAGCAGAACCAAGTCGGCCCACTTGGCCAGCTCAATGTGCCCCATCGAGGCTTCCGCTGCGGGGTCGAGCAAGCTGTCGGAGACCGGCCTGCCGGATACCGCCTGCATGGTGAGCGGGGTAATGAACTCCTTGGCGGCCTTGGTCATGACCACCTGCACTTGCGCGCCGCGCTCAATCAGCCTGCGGGTGAGTTCTGCACATTTGTATGCAGCAATGCCGCCGCTGATCCCAAGGAGAATTTTTTTTCCTGCCAAAGTTTGCATCTTATTGCCTGCTCTCGATATCCGGAATGTCAATGCGCCACACCTTACCACCAAAAATTGCTAGTCACCAAAAAAAGCCGGCTTCCTTGCTCGGGATCAAGTTTGTGCCGAGGGCTGGCCTCGTGACGAGGACGATTGCGAGCCAGTTGGCAGTTTGTGGCCGGGAGGTACAAGGCCGCCCGGCTTTTTTGTGCGGGCGGCTGGAGATACCGTGTTGCGCCTTGCCAAAGGCTGTATGGCTCGTTTAGCTAGGGCATCAGGAGGTGGACATGACACTCAAGTTACTACCGGTGCAGTCTCGGCCGAGGGAAAAATTACTCGAACGCGGTCCCGGCGCTCTGTCGGATGCCGAGTTGCTGGCCATTTTCTTGCGTACCGGTATTGCCGGGATGAACGCGATAGAGCTGGCTACCGAGCTGCTGGATCGGTTTGGCTCGCTGCGGGCGCTGCTGGCCGCCGATAAGGCCACGTTTTGCCAATACAAGGGATTGGGCCCGGCCAAGTATGCCCAGCTGCAGGCGGTGCTGGAAATGAACCTGCGCCACTTGGAAGAGACGCTCAAGAAGGAAGATGCGCTGACAAGTCCCTCTCATACAAGGCGCTACCTTAGTCATGTGCTGCGCGATCGTCCCCGCGAGGCGTTTTATATTTTGTTTCTCGACAACCAGCACAGGGTGCTCAGTGGCGAGGTACTTTTCGAGGGAACGATCGATGCCGCGAGCATTTATCCGCGGGAAGTTGTAAAAAGATCACTAGAACTTAATGCAGCCGCGCTCATTTTAGCGCATAATCACCCGTCAGGCGTGGCAGAGCCAAGTCAGGCAGACCGCCGAATTACCCGCCGCATCAGTGATGCACTGGCGTTGGTGGATATTCGGGTTCTGGATCACTTTGTTGTCGGTGACGGAGAAATCACTTCTTTTGCAGAGCGGGGATGGTTATAAAATGGCCATTTTTTGCTTAAAAAGTTGAGAAAGGACTGCTCGGGACTTGAGCAACTGGTTTTGACTTAGTATAATGCGCGACCTTTGATAGCTGTGGTTGTATGTGAGAATCATTTTTCACATTGAAATAGCCATGGTAGATATCGAGCTGAAACGATTTGGAGAAGACAGTAATGTCCCGAGTATGCCAAGTAACTGGTAAGCGTCCTGTAACGGGTAACAACCGTTCACACGCACGTAATGCCACCAAGCGTCGTTTTCTGCCGAACCTGCAAACTCATCGTTTCTGGGTAGAAAGCGAAAAACGCTTCGTTAAACTACGCCTTTCTGCGAAAGGTATGCGTATCATTGATAAGAAAGGCATCGACGCCGTTCTTTCTGATATGCGTGCTCGCGGCGAGAACGTTTAAGAGGATTTGAACAATGGCTAAAGGCATTCGTGAGAAGATCCGTCTAGTATCATCTGCTGGTACAGGCCACTTCTACACTACCGACAAAAACAAGCGTAACATGCCAGGCAAATTCGAGATCAAAAAATTTGATCCTGTAGTTCGCCAGCACGTTATGTACAAAGAAGCAAAAATCAAGTAATTGGTTAATCGCTTTTTTGATAAAAACCCAGTTTTTTAACTGGGTTTTTTTATACCTGCAATTTACGGTGGTGCTCCCGCCTATCCTAAATAACTGCAATCTCAAGGCCCGGGCGGTATAGTTGAGATATAACCAACTTTCATGGAGTAGCGTGATGAGGCTGTCTCGTCGTGGCTGGAACAATGTCATTATTATCGCCGTGGTGTGCTTTATTGCTGTGGTACAGCTTCCGGAGCTCGTCAAGCAGCGCCTTGGCCATGAGCATTCGCCCCAAACGCCGGCGGAAATGACGATGCTATTGCCTTCCGACTCGACCATAGAGCAGTTGCACTTACCCCATACCAGTGTTCATCAGCAGGCATTGGGTTGGCTAGCCAGTCCGCGGGTGGCGCTGCCGGCCGATTTGCTGATCAGCCACTGGCAGGCGCTGGGAGGAACCGCGGTCAGCGATGAGATGGTGGGTAAGCTCAAGCCAACCCTGCCGCCGCCTAGCAGTGTCGAAATTTGGCTGGCGGGGCGGGAAGAGCCGGTCAGGGTAACCGTCTACCAGCAGCCGCAATTTTGGCTATTGCAAAACTGGCAAGGGGAGTGGCTGGCAGTCTCGGTGGAAGAGGCCTATTTGTTCCCGCCGGTGTTATAGTGGCGCTATAACTCTACCAATAGCAGAGAAAGTCATGCCTGAATTACCTGAAGTCGAAGTCAGCCGGATGGGGATCGCCCCCCATGTGACCAACCAGACCGTGACCGAGATTGTGGTCCGTAACCCTAAGTTGCGCTGGCCGGTGCCTGAAGAGATCCGCCATATCGAAGGAGAGGTGATCCGCCGGGTAAGCCGCCGGGCCAAATACCTGATGCTTGAGACCGACGCGGGCTACGCCATTATCCATCTCGGGATGTCGGGCAGCCTGCGGGTGTTACCGTCAGGGATCCCGCCGGAAAAACATGACCATGTCGATTTGTGCCTGTCCAGTGGCGAGGTCCTGCGCTACAACGATCCGCGCCGCTTTGGTGCCTGGCTGTGGCAGCCGGATCAGGGAGAGCACCCGGTCCTGGCCAAACTCGGCCCGGAGCCGCTTAGCGAGGGGTTTACCGCGGCGTACCTGCAAGAGAAGGCCAAAGGTAAACGCACCGCCGTGAAGCAGTTCATCATGGATAATCACGTGGTGGTCGGCGTCGGTAATATCTATGCCAATGAATCGCTGTTTGCCGCCGGGATCCACCCCAAGCGGGAGGCCGGCAAAATCTCCGCCCAGCGCCTTGCTTTGCTGGTCGATGAAATCAAGTCGGTGCTGGCCTTTGCCATCGAGCAGGGTGGCACAACCCTGAAGGACTTCAAGAACGCTGACGGCAAGCCGGGGTATTTTGCCCAGGAGCTGCAGGTATATGGCAAGGGAGGGGAGCCGTGCCCGCGGTGTGACAAGCCCCTGAGCGAAGTAAAAATCGGCCAGCGGGCTACGGTATATTGCAGCGCTTGCCAGACCTAGCCGGGTTGCATTTCTGTCGATGGCTGGCCCGGTGGGGACGCGGTTAAGGCTGGCTGAACCACCTTGTCAGTTTTATTGATGCGCCTTTTGCCCTGGGCCGCTACCGTCGCCTGCGTTTGGGTGCTATGATTTTTTTACGCATCGTTATCCTAAATTTGGATAAAGAGTACATTTTTTAAGGTCTAGATAGATGAAGAAGTATTTGGTTACCGGCGCGGCCGGCTTTATCGGAAGTGCCGTGGTGGAGCGGTTGTGTGCCATGGGGCACGAGGTGGTCGGGATTGATAATCTCAATGACTACTACGAGGTGTCACTCAAGGACGCCCGGCTGGCCAGGATCACCCACCCGCACTTTACTTTCATTACCATGGATCTGGCAGACCGGGACGGGATCGCCAACCTGTTTGCCGAGCAGAAATTCGACCGGGTGATCCACCTGGCAGCCCAGGCCGGTGTGCGTTACTCGATCGACAACCCGATGGCGTATGCCGACAGCAACCTGGTGGGGCACCTGACTATCCTCGAAGGCTGCCGCCACCACAAGATTGAGCACTTGGTGTATGCCTCGTCCAGCTCGGTCTATGGCCTCAACCAAAAAATGCCGTTTGATACTGCCGACAGTGTCGACCACCCGATTTCTCTGTATGCCGCGACCAAGAAGTCGAACGAGTTGATGGCGCATACCTATTCGCACCTTTACGGCGTGCCGACCACCGGCCTGCGCTTCTTTACTGTCTATGGTCCTTGGGGACGCCCGGATATGGCGCTGTTCAAGTTCACCAATGCGATTATCGAGGGGCGTGAAATCGATGTGTACAACAACGGTGACATGCGCCGTGATTTCACCTACATCGATGATATTGTCGAGGGGATCATCCGTATTCAGGACGTGATCCCTGAAAAGACCCAGGACTGGACCGTCGAAGCCGGTACGCCGGCGACCAGCTCGGCACCTTACCGGGTTTATAACATCGGCCATGGCAGCCCGGTTAAACTGATGGATTTCATCGAGGCGCTGGAAGAGGCGTTGGGTATCGAGGCGAAGAAAAACTTCATGCCGATGCAGCCGGGCGATGTCTATGCTACCTATGCAGACACAACCGATTTGTTCGATGCTACGGGCTACAAGCCGGCAGTGAAGGTGAAGGAAGGCGTGAAGGCATTTGTTGACTGGTACCGTGAGTACTACCAGCGTTGAGTGCCATTGTGGCCTTGGGCGCCGCCTGAATGAGGACTAAAAATAAGGAGGCGGTAGCCTCCTTATTTGTATTTGCCTGTCGGTGTTATTTCTTGTTGCCGAGCTTTGCCATCAGCGCGTCACAGATCACCGGGTCGACAAACTGGCTGACATCCCCTTTGTGCAGGGCAACTTCCTTGACGATAGTCGACGAGATGAAGGAGTTCTCTTCGGCCGGGGTCAGGAACACCGTCTCCAGCTCGGGCATCAGGCGGCGGTTCATGTTGGCCAGCTGGAATTCGTACTCGAAATCCGAGACCGCGCGCAAGCCTCGGACTAGCACGTTGGCTTGGTACTCTTTGGCAAAATCCACCAACAGGCCAGAAAAGCCGACAATGTCGACGTTCGGCAGGTGCTGGGTGATTTTCTGGGCCAGTTCTACACGCTCCTTGAGATCAAACAAGGGCTTCTTGCTCGGGCTGTAGGCAATGCCGACTACCACGTGGTCGAACATGGCGGCCGCCCGCTCGATCAGGTCGAGATGGCCGTTAGTGATCGGATCAAACGTACCAGGGTAGATAACGCGGGTTGTCATAATGAATACCAGTCAGTAACAATCAAAATTAAGAAATAAGTTGGTCCAAAATGGCCGTGACATCGTCCAGCTGGATGTCCTGCATCAGGGTATCGCCTTTGACCCGGGTTCCCCAAGGCAGCTCGGCCACCGGCTTGCCGTGCTGCTGCTCGGCATGTTGTTCATAGGCACTGGCGACATAGGCCAGGCTATTGTAGGGACCGGTGCGTTGCGGATTGCTGTGGGCATAGAGGCCGATCACCGGGGTCCCTTGGGTCGTTGCCAGGTGGGCCGGGCCGGTATCGGGGGCCACGACGACATCGGCGGCACCCAGTAGGGCCGTCAGCTGCTTGAGGCTGGTTTTTCCGATCAGATTGACCGGTGCATGCTGGCAGTGCTGGCTGATCGCCTCGCCCAGCGCGACTTCTCGCGGAGCTGGCGAGCCACACAATATGACCTGCATGCCTTTCCCTGAGGCATAGTCGGCAAGTTGGGCATAGCGCTCGGTTAGCCAGTTTCGCTCATCTTTGCTCGCGGCCGGTGAAATGATGAGGGTTGGCTTGCCGCCGATCTGCTGCGCGGCGAAAACTTTGTCATCGTCGCTTAGCGGGATATTCCACTGCGGGGCCTCGAAAGGGACACCGAGGTAGCGGGCGAAGTCGGCGAAGTTATCCAGCACATGGAAGCTCTCGGTGTTAGGCAAATGGCGGTTGGTAAACAGCCATTGGCCCTCCTTGGTGCGGTTTTTGCCAAAGCCGATACGATACTTCGCTTTGATCCCGAGCGACAGGGCACTGGCGCGCAGGGCGGCCTGCATATGGAGCAGGGCATCAAATTTCTGGCCCTTGAGCGCCTGCCATACAGCTTTCATCCCGGCCCAGCCGGCTTTTTTGTCAAATACCACAACCTTGATGCCGGGTAGATCGCCGATCAGCTGGGCTTCGATTTTCCCGGCAACCCAAGTGATATCGGTTGACGGCCAGTGCGCCTGGATAGCCTGCACGACAGAGATGGCATGGCAGACATCACCGATGGCAGAGAGCCGGAGAATACAAATCGAGCGTGGCGGGGTGGTAAATAACGCCATGGCAAAATCCTGTTAATCAATCAGAGATGAAATTATGCAGTTCAGGTAAGTGATTGTAAAATACTCTGTCCCACAAGCTTGGAGATAAAGCGTGCAAGAAATAGCTAGCCGTAACCAGCGGATCTGGTTTGCCCCTGAATTATTGGCTGAAGACCCACAACAATGCTTCGACCCGGCTTTTTGGCAGCAGCACAACTTGGTCATTGGTTCAGCCCAGGGCCGGGGGACGACCTGGTTTGTCAAAGGGACCCATCTCGAGATGGCACTGCGCCACTATCGCCGCGGCGGGCTGTTTGGCAAGCTGGTAGAGGATGCATACTGGTTTGCCGGTTGGGAGAAAACCCGCTCGGCCGAGGAGTTCCGGCTGCTGGATAAGCTGGCCCGTGGCGGGGTTAGGGTGCCGCGCCCGGTAGCTGCCCGGGCGATCAAACACGGCCTGACCTACCGGGCTGATCTGCTGGTTGAAAAAGTCCCGGAGGCGAAGGATTTGGTTGCTGTGCTGGAAAAAGACGCCTTGCCGGAGCAAAGCTGGCGCGCAATCGGGGCGATGGTCAGAAAGATGCACGAGCTCCAGGTTTGCCATACCGATCTCAACAGCCACAATATTTTGCTAGATAGCAAGGGGCAGGTCTGGCTGATCGATTTTGACAAGTGCTTTGAAAAAGGCGGGCAGGGGTGGAAAGAGGATAACCTGTCCCGCCTGCACCGCTCGTTTGTCAAAGAGCAGGGCAAGCGGGGGATCCATTTTGAGCCGCAATGCTGGCAGTGGCTACTGGACGGCTATCAGGCCAACTGAGGCGAGAGGCTTTAGTTTTTAGGCGTCAGCAGCTGGTCGACAACGTCCAGTGTTTTGGCCACTGCCCCTTGGTTTTGTCGCACCACCTCGATGGCCGCCTGGCCCATACGCCGGCACAGCGCGGGATCGCCGAGCAGGGCGACAAGGCGTAGGCCAATCTGCTCGGCGCTGCCACAAACCTCAAGCGCGCCGGCACCTTCGAGCTGCTGGGTGATATCGGTAAAGTTGTAGTAGCTTGGGCCGGTTAGTACCGGCTTGGCCAGGGCGGCGGGCTCGAGCATATTGTGGCCGCCGACCTTGTCGCCAATCAAGCTGCCGCACATCACGGTAACATCTGCCGCGCCCATCAGTAGCAGCATTTCCCCCATGGTATCAGCCAGGTAGACATCGGTTGCGCCGTCGACGGCGTCTCCTGCAGTACGGCGAACGCAGGTGAGCTGCTGCGCGAGGCATAGCTCGGCAACGCTATCGAAGCGTTCCGGGTGGCGTGGCACCAAGATCAGCAGGCAGTCAGGGTGCTGCTTTTTCACCGCCTTGAAGGCCGCGAGGATTTGCTCGTCCTCCCCCTTGTGGGTACTGGCGGCAATCCATACCGGTCGCGTTTCACCCAACTGCTGGCGAAGCTGCTGGGATTGCGTCAGCAGGTCGGGCTCGACCTGGATATCGAACTTAACTGAGCCGGTCACACTAAGCCGCTCGGCAGGGATCCCCAGGCGAGCAAAACGCTCGGCGTCGTCCTGGTGCAGGCACAGAAGGTGGTCGAGGTTGGGCGCGATCATATTGAACACGGGTTGGAATTTGGCATAACGCCTGGCAGAGCGCGCTGACAAGCGGGCATTCATGACAATCACCGGAACCCCGACTTGGTGGACCGTCGCCAGGGTGTTGGGCCACAGCTCGGTTTCCATGATCAGCAGAGCCGCTGGATTGACGGCCTTCAGGAATCCCCGCACGCACCAGGCAAAGTCAATCGGCATGTAGCGGTGCTCGACCAACTCGCCCAGTTTGGCGATTTGCTCGGCCCCGGTGCTGGTGGTCGTGGTGACCACGATGCGCTGATCGGGATTTTTCGCCTTGATGGCCTTGATCACCGGAATCGCGGCAATCGACTCACCGACAGATACCGCATGGATCCAAATCGGCTGGGCTGCTTTTGTGTCCGGCAGCGAGGGCGTAAAGCCGAAATGCTCTTTCCAGCGCGGGCCGAAGGCCGGTTTGTTGGGGCGGCGGCGGTAGAGGCCGAAGAGCAGCAGCGGGGATAAGGCGGCCAGCAGCAAGGTGTACAGGGCTCGGATAAACATACAATAGGTTAGGGTTTTGGGTTATCGGCTCATTATAACGCTATCTTGTGTCGATAACAGGCAGGGAAATTTCCCAACACTGCTTATGATTGCGATAGAATGCACAGTAATTTTTGTAAATTGACGCCGAGGGTGGAGCCGTGAGCCAGCCGTGCAAACGCTATTTGATGTATGTTGCCCAGAACTATTCCTATGCCATGCTGCGCCCGCTGCAAGCGGCGATCCGTGAGCAGGGCGGCGAAGTTTGCTGGTTCGTCGAGGGTAATGAAGCTGATCCAGGCTATATCAAGCCGGATGAAACCTTGCTGACCTCGGTCGCGGCGGTAAAACAATGGCGACCGGATGCGGTTTTTGTCCCCGGTAATGTCGTGCCTAGCTTCATCCCGGGGATCAAGGTGGGGGTTTTCCATGGTTTCAATGCTGGCAAGCTTAACCGCCGCGGCCGCGAGGACCATTTTGAGATCCGCGGCTGTTTTGATCTCTACTGCACCCAGGGGCCCGACACCACGGAGCGCTTTGAGCTGCTGGCAGCCGAGCACGGTTTTTTCCGCGTCGCCCAGACGGGATGGCCAGCTTTGGATCCGCTATTTTCGCCAGCTGCAGATAACCCTTACCGGGCTCCGCGCGACGAGCGCCCGACAGTGCTGATGTGCTCGACGTTTTCCCGCAACCTGACCTGTGCGCCGATCCTTTACGATAAAATCAAGGCGCTGGCGGCGACCGGGAAATGGCGTTGGCTTATCCAGTTCCACCCGAAAATGGATCCGGTGACAGTCAAGCAGTACAAGCAGTTGCAAAGTGAGCACCTGCAGTTTGTCGAGACGGACAATGTGCTGCCGCTGCTGCAGGCGGCCGATGTGATGCTGTGTGACACGTCGTCGGTGCTGCTGATGTTTCTGCTTCAGCGCAAACCGGTGGTGACATTTCGCAACCAGGCGCCGGCAAGCCACCTGCTCAACGTGACCGAGGTGGAGCAAGTAGAAGCGGCTCTGGAACAAGCCTTGCTGCGCCCGGCGGAATTGATGGCAGAAATCGAACAATACTGCCAGACCATCCATCCTTACACGGATGGACAATCTAGCCTGCGGGTGCTGGCTGCGACCAACCTGCTGGTGGAAGATGGTCGGGCTGGATTAAAACCCAAGCCGCTGAACCTGCTGCGTCAATTTAAAATGCGCAAGAAGCTGGGCTACTGGAAACTATAGGATCTGCGCTGTCATATTGCAGCGCACTGAGGAATAGAAGGTCATCGTATGAGAAAGCACTCACTATCAGTGATTGTGATCACCAAAAATGAAGCCGATAGAATTGAGGGTTGCCTGCGTTCTGTCGCCACGATCGCGGACGAGATCATTGTACTTGATAGCGGTTCGACCGATGAGACGGTCGAGATCTGCCATCGCTATACCGACAATGTCACCGTGACCGACTGGCCTGGATTTGGCAAGCAGAAGCAACGTGCGTTGGACAAGGCCAGCTGTGACTGGGTGCTATCCATTGATGCCGATGAGGCGCTTGATGACGAGATGAAGCAGGCGTTGGTTGCCATGCTGGAGCAAGATGTCATCGAGCATACCGCTTATCGCCTGCCGTGGGGGGTAACCCTGTACGGCAAGACCCTCAAGTACGGCCGCAGTGCCCGTTCGGTGTTGCGTTTGTTCAAGCGCGAGGGGGCTAAGTTTACCCTTGATGAGGTGCACGAGACGGTCGTTCCCGCGCCGGGTAGCAAGGGAGTGATGAAAGGCCTGCTGTTGCACTATACCCACCGTGATTACGGACATGGCCTAGACAAGGCGGCTAAATATGCTTGGCTTGGCTCGCAGAAATATCATCGCAAAGGCAAAAAGTCCCATGGTCTGTTCTTGGCGCTGTTGCGTGCCATCTGGACCTTCTTCCTCATCTACGTGATCCGCCGTGGCTTCTTGGATGGCAGTGTTGGATTTATCGTTGCTATGACCTATGCCCAGGTGAATTTCAATAAGTATGTTGGCCTGTGGTTGCTGGAGCAGGAAGGACAGTATCAGGAATAAGTCGGTTCAAGCTGGGATGCTTACTTTTAATCGTTTTTGAGGCATTGCGTAAATGAAAGTTCTAGTATGTGCATCTTACCTGCATGCATGGAATAGTATTCGGCCTGAGGCTGAGATCTTTATTGAAATGGTCAGACAGGGACATGAAGTAACAGTGATGACACAGGGGGAGTCAGAGCATGTTACTAAATTGCAAGAAAATGGCGTAAAAGTGATAGATTGCTATCCAAAGCGTAAAATTTGTCTCCAGACCATAAAGCGTATCCGCCAGGAGTTAACTGAGGGCAGCTACGATATTTGCTATGCCTTTAACTCTAAAACTATCCCAAATGCAGCTTTTGCTTGTATTGGGTTTCCTGTCAAATTGGTAGTGTATCGAGGTACAACTGGTGGTTTGTACCGTCATGACCCTTCTGCATACTTAACCCAGCTCCATCCTCGTGTCGATGCGATCGTTTGTGTGTCAGAGGCGGTACGTAAAGATGTCGTTAAACGGGTATGGAAGAATCCGCAAAATGTCGTCACCATTTACAAAGGACATGAATTGCATTGGTATGATGTTGCGCCGACGGATCGGGCATCTCTGGGCCTTGGCGAAGAGGACATTGTGGCAATGTGTGCGGCTCATGTACGCCCGAGCAAAGGGATTTCTGTTTTGCTAAAGGCTACCCATGAGATTGAAAGCAAGAATTTTCATCTCGTGCTAGCGGGTCATGGTTTTGAACCCCATTTCCAAGAAATGAAAGATAGCCCGATGGCTGATCGCATTCACTATATTGGTCATCGAAAAGATGTGCCCTCACTGATGGCAATGGCGGATATTCAGGTCCAGCCATCGATCAGTGGAGAAGGATTGCCAAGAACCATCATTGAAGCAATGGCGAATGGAACGGCATCAGTAGTAACGACAACTGGCGGCTCTCCTGAGTTGGTTGAAGATGGTTGCACCGGTTATATTGTTCCTACAAATGACGCATCCGCATTTGCATCGGCTATCAACAAAATGGCAGCTGATAAACAGATCTGTAGAGATATGGGAGAAGCGGCTAAAGTTCGTTTACAAAAGGAATTTAGCTCTAAGGTTACGGTGAAAAAACACCTAGAACTATTCAATAGAATTATGAATAGTTAGAGAAATACTTGAGTTTTTTATTAAAGTTTTGTTGGTTACAATGTTGGCTATGGAAATCATAGCCATGTAAAATATGAGTTAATGGCATGAATTTGTATCTTTGCTCTACCATCCGGCATTTAATGTTGGCAGTGCTAAAATCTTTAGATGAACCTCAAGTAGCAGCGACAATTTTGTTGATAAAAGATCAGCAAAATTTACGTGAGGTGGACTTTGATATTGAAGCACTGCCAAAAAATATTGATATTCAGTTTGTCAACCGTAAGCAAATACTGTCCCGTGCATATTGTGGTTTGAGTGGATCCCTCTTGAAATTAACCGCGGTAGCAGGGATTAGGCCGACTTCAAGTTTACAAGTTTACACTCGAAAGAAGGTCTTGCAGCAGATTTTTGGCTTGCAGGATTTATCGGATCTTCAGCTCTATCTTTTCAATGATAGAAATAGGCTTTCCCGTTTATTGAAGCTCGCAGTCAATCAATACACAGTAATTGAAGATGGCCTGTCCAATTATTATGGGGTTCCGCTGAGCAAGTTTGATAAATTAAAGAAAATATTTAGTGGAAATAAAAACACTCTCAGGTATATCGGAGATAGTAGTCGTTGCAGTGGCATATGGCTTTTAAATCCCGATAAGGCACCAAGGGATATTGCGGATAAAGTCCATGATATTGATTTTATTAATGCTAAGAATGTGTCTGAGTATGTCTTTCCGCTGTTCAAGGCTACTGGATGCTTGGATCCTTCTGCCGATGCTATTATTGCTACACAGCCTATTTCGGTTGGGAATTTGACCGCTTCCAATTTTGACTTGGAGGTGTATAGTGAATTGATTGAACAGCTCAATAAACATCAACGGCGCTTTATATGTAAACTCCATCCTCGTGAGTCGATAGAGCGTTATCAGAGAGCTTTTCCAGATTGTATTTTTCTTCAGGGAAAAGTTCCGCTTGAATTGTTGATCTTCGGTGCGAAGAAAAAACTGGATGTTCTGTCAATTTACTCCAGCGCAGGTATGGGATTTGAAAAGTACTGTACTCGCAAAACACTTATCAATGAAAATGAAGCAGAAATTATGGCTGATGTGTTTGATAGTTGGAGAACAGATCGCTCTGAGCTTGAGAAAAGGTTAAATAATATTCTATGAAAAGAAAAGCTGTACTAGTTGTCTCGGCCCTGAGGGGGGGTGGCGCTGAGAAGTTTGTTCTCAATTTATATAAAGCTCTTGAGAAGTATGAGAACTTTGAGTGCCACATTCTTGCAATCGAAAAGGCTGTCCAGCATGATATTGCTGGCTTTAGGGTACACTTTGCCAGTGATATTTGTAACGTGTCGAAGAAAGGCTGGCGCAGACTTTTCTACAAGAAGAATGTCGCTAAGGCTATTGATGACTTCGTGATGAAAAATATTGGTGAAGATGCATTGGTTTTATCAAACATGCTGCTTGCTGATAAGATTATGTCTTATAGCAAGCTTAATGTTTTTCATGTTATACATAACTCATACTCGACATCTTTACTTAAAGGTAAAAATAAACTTAATCAACTTAGAGTTATAGTAAAAACAAACAATATTTATAAAAACCACCCGTTAGTATTTGTATCTGAAGCTTCTAAAGAAAGCTACTTTAAAAAATTCAAATCACATAAAGATAATCATGTTATTTATAACCCAATTGATTTAGATGAGATATTTTTATTATCAAATAATTTCAGTAGTGATATTGATGGTGATTATATAATTCATGTTGGAAGATTTAATAGAGCTAAACGACATGACCGCTTGATTTCTATTTTTAGCGAGGTGAAAAATAAAAACATCAAGCTGGCTCTGCTAGGTGATGGCGATTTGAAAGCTGAAGTGTTAAAGAAAGTAAGTGAACTAAACCTTGAGAATAGGGTTATATTTTTAGGGTTTAAAGATAACCCTTATCCTTATATTAAAAGCTCTAAGGCATTAGTTTTAACATCTGACTTTGAAGGCTTGCCAACGGTATTGTTAGAAGCAATGGCTCTTCAGGTTCCAGTTATATCAATGAAGTGTCCTGGTGGCATTGATGAAATTATTGATATAGAGACACATTCTATTTGTCCTTTTGGTGATAATAGTTCTTTTGCCGAAAAAATTGACGATGTTGTAGAGAACCCTAACAACTATCTTTCTCTTGTTAGAGAATGCTTTCATCCTGAGCAAGTGGCAAAGAAATATGGTAAATTAAAATAACTATTAAAGCAGCCATTAAAATGGCTGCTTTAATAAATCAAGCCACTCTTCTGAAGCCACTATTTAAAATAAAGTAATTTATTAACAAAAGCGGATATAGAGTAAAAGTTTGACTGAACGGTGAATCTGTTAAACAGATTAAGCTAAATGCTGCAGTTATTGCAATAATGCATTCTTTGTTTGAGTTCTCATTGGCTTTTATAAAGCAAGCATAAATTGGGTAATATACAGCCAGTAAAAATAAAATAAAGCCAATAACACCACTTTTAATAATTTTATCAATATATTGATTGTGGTAGTGTGTTGGTGAATATTTAGCCAATGATTTATCTATTTTTCCTGCTTTGTATAAGCGCTGTAATTCTTGCTTGTGGTTATCACCTAAACCAAAAATTGGGTTTATTGAAATAAGTTCTGGGCTTGCTTGCCACATTTGTAATCTCAAGCCTATAGAAGTGTTGTAATTACCTTCACTAATTGATTGAATTTCAGCAACAGTAGCGTTTACTCTTGCTTCAACAAAACCATATGATAGGGAAATAATAAAAAAGGTTCCAAAAATTGAAGTGGTTATCAATTTTTTGATATTGTTTCTCTCAAAAATCTTATATAGTAGCAAAATAGAGCTTGAAACTGTAAGTGGAATTATAGCCCCTCGAGTTTCCGTTATAATTATTGATATTGCTAATAAGAAGAATGATAGTAGAGTAATTATTCTTCTCTCTTTGAAAAAAATAAATAAAGAAACGGTTGCTAATAAGCAAAGTGTAATTGCAAAAGGAATTGCATTTATTGGTTGCTTGCTTCTTGGTATATCAAGATATACACTAAAATACAAAGTATAAAGAAAAGATATAATCGCACCGATCAGCAATAATAACGGTAAGCCTTGTATATTAATTCTCTCTCTAGGGAACGTAAGTAAGAAAATTGAAACAACAATAAGAGTTCTAATCTCTCCAGAGCCGTACCCAATCGTTTCATATAGAGCTGAGCCATAAAGAGCACTAATGATTAAGATTACCACATAGGGATCTTTATAGTTTTCTTTAATCGTATTAAGCCCATATTTACAAATAATAGCGATTATAGATACGGAAAAAAGGATCACTACCTTCTTATCCCAACCTGGGATCACAAAAGCGGCTGTGAACAAACTGATTAAAGGCAGATACAGGATTGTATCGAACCAATTGAGTTTTAATTTAGTGCTCATTTTCTTATCTTGTAAGGATTTTCCCCGCCTTCCGGCCGGGTCTTCAACAAACGTAAAATCCACATGTACTGCTCAGGGCGCTCGGTCACGTACTGCTCGATACACTGGTTCATTAAACGGGCGTCTTGCTCCTCGGTGTCCAGCGGGAACGGAGAAAGCGGGGGATAGATGTCTATCTCGTACTTGCCGGTCTCGCTGTTGTAGATCGAGTACAAGGGTACGATCTTGGCGCGGCTCAGTTTCGCCAGGCGGCCCAGCCCGGCAATGGTGGCCTTGGTGGTGGCAAAGAAATCGACGAACACACTGTGTTCGGCTCCCAGGTCTTCATCCGGCAAATAGTAACCCAAGTAGCCCTCGCGGATGGACTTGATAAAGGGCTTGATCCCGCCACTGCGCTCATAAACACGGCCGCCGTATTGTACACGCTGTTTATGCATTAACCAGTCTGACACCTCATTTTTCTGCTTTTTCGCCATCGCCGATACCGGCAGGCCGCGCGATGCGAGCAAAACCGCTGGAATATCAATGGCCCAGGTGTGTGGCACCAGCAAGATAGCACTGTCGCCATTTTCCTTCAGCGCTGTCAGGTGTTCTTCACCCCGGACGATGGTGTTGTCTTCCAGCCACTGGCGATTGCGGACACTGAGGGCGGCAAAGCCCATCAGGAAACTGCCGGCGGTGATGTAGTTCTCCAGCAGCATGGCCTCGCGCTCGGCGTCGCTTTTATCGGGGAAGCACATTTTCAGGTTGACCCGGGCACGGCGGTTGGCCTTGCTGTTGAACTTCACGGCGCGTTTGGCGAACAGGCTGGCTATGGCACGGCGGGTACGGTGCGGCAGCAGGCACAGCAGGGCGGCAAAAGCAACAGCCAGCCAGGTCCCCCAGTATTTAGGGTGGAGAAAGGCCCAGCTGAATTCCGGGTTGTAGGCTTGTTTATCGTAATGGTCTTTCATCTAGTGTTTCGGTGTTGGGTTGATGGTTGCCATGTATTCGGCCACGCCTTCGGCGACGGACTTGAATGTGTCGGTGTAACCTGCGGCACGCAATTGGGTCAGGTCGGCTTCAGTAAAAGCCTGGTAGCGGCCTTTGAGGTGGTCTGGAAAAGGGATCTCTTCAACCAGGCCTTTGCCGTGGTGTTTGATCACCGCCTTGGCGACTTCGCTGAACGGCTCGGCCTTGCCGGTCCCGCAGTTGAAGATACCGGACACACCGTTTTGCCAGAACCACAGGTTGACCTTGCAGACATCGCCGACAAATACAAAATCACGCTTGAGGTTGTCCGAGCCCTCGAACAGTTTCGGGTTGTCGCCCTGGTTGATCTGGTTGTTCAGGTGGAACGCCACCGAGGCCATGCTGCCTTTGTGCTGCTCGCGCGGGCCGTAGACATTGAAGTAGCGGAAGCCGGTAACTTGCGACAGGGTTTCGCCGTGCTCCTCGGCATCTTGCCACAGGCGGCGGACATAGTTGTCGAACAGCTGCTTGGAATAGCCGTAGACATTGAGTGCCCCTTCGTACACACGTGCTTCGATGAAGTCGTGGTCGCGGCCGCCGTAGGTAGCGGCAGATGAGGCGTACAGGAACGGAATGGCACGCTCGAGGCAGTAATGCAGCAGCTCTTTGGAATACTCGTAGTTGTTGAGCATCATGTACTTGCCGTCCCACTCGGTGGTGGACGAGCAGGCCCCCTGGTGAAATACCGCGTCGATCGGTCCGAAGTCGTCGCCCGCCATGATCTGGGCCAGGAAGTCTTCCTTGTCCATGTAGTCGGCGATATCCAGGTCGACCAGGTTGGCGAACTTGGTGCCATCCTTGAGGTTGTCGACCACGAGAATATCGTTGCGGCCCTGTTCATTAAGCGCTTTTACAAGATTGCTGCCGATCATCCCGGCACCACCAGTTACTATAATCATGGCTCTTCCAGTCTGTGGGTGGATAACAAGGGTTAGACCCGCTGTTATAGAATAGGTTTATGATAGTATTAGCAGATTGCCAATTTTTTTGGGCAGAGAAGTGAGAAGCAAATGAAAACCCGTGACAAAATCATCCTGGCTGCACTGGAGCTTTTCAACGAAAGCGGTGAGCCGAATATTACCACTAACCATATTGCTGCCCATCTAGGGATTAGCCCCGGTAACCTGTATTATCATTTCCGCAATAAGGAAGAGATTATACACAGTATTTTCGATCAATACGCGCATGATCTCAGTATTCACTTCCAACCCCTTGAGCATCAGCAAATAACGGCCGACGATCTGTTGGTATACCTGGATTCGGTATTCATGCTGATGTGGCGCTACCGTTTCTTCTATGCCAACCTGCCTGATATCTTGCAGCGTGATCCGGAGCTGCAGCAAAAATACCTGGCGGCACAGGAAGGGCTGCACAAGGACATCATGGCGATGATGGCCAGCTTCCGTAGCGGTGGGCTGCTGGATATCGATGAAGAAGAGCTTGAGAACCTGGCGACGACCTTGAAGCTGGTTGCCTCGAGCTGGATCTTCTACCAGACCACTCAGGCCCCGGGAGCCAAGATCACCAAAGCGGTACTCTACCAGGGGGTGCTGCATATTCTCGGTATCGTCAGGCCGCTGACCACCGCCGAAGGCAAGGCGCAAGTCCTGCAGTTAAAGGCGCACTACCGGGCGCAGATTGAAAAAGATACCTAATCAGTAGGACGGGGATAGATCCGATAGCCGGACCAGTTGGATCCCTTGCGCTTCGAGCTGCGGGAGTGCCTGGCCCAAGACATCAAGGGTGACCGGGTAAGGATGGCCGATAGCGATGGCATAGCCGTTTATCTTGGCCTGACGGATGGCTCTTGAGAGCTGTTGGTTGATGAATTTTTCGGTACTGAGATGGTCGAGAAAAATATGGCGGCGCAGGGCGGGAACATTCTGTCGCTCGGCCTGCTTGAGGGCGACCGACTTGGCGGTGGTGCGGCTGTCGAGGAAGAACAGCCCTTGCTCGGACAACACTTCCATGACCCAGCTCATCGCCTGTGCGCTCTGGGTCAGGGAACTGCCCATGTGATTGTTGACGGCAATAGCATCCGGTACCCTTTGCAGCCCCCAGCGCAGCACCTGCTGCAGTGTCTGCCGGTCCATGTCCCGGGTCAGGGTAGCCATCTCCAGCGGTGCCCGGTGCAGGGGTTCCATCGGCATATGGAGCAGGACATCGCGTCGCTGTTGGTGGGCCAACTTGCTGGTTGCTCGGTCATACGGGGTGTCGGGCAGGATGGATACACTGATCTGCGGCGGCAAGGCCGCTAGGGCCTCAGGCATACGTTGGTAGCCCAGATCGTCGATGACAATGGCCAATTTGGCCGCAACGGCCCCACTGGGTGCGCCAAGAATGGCGCATACGAGGGCAAGGGCCCATTTCTTTAATACTCGACTCGTTGCCAAAAGCGATTCCTTGCTTATCGGTTGCAGCGGAAAATTGTTTGTCTGCGATGCCAGCAAATGGCCTGTTATCTTGTCAGCCAGGCGCGCGGGTTGGTCGGCGAACCCTTGCGGCGGATTTCAAAGTACAGGGAAGACTGTGCCTGGCCGCCACTATCACCGATCAGGGCAATGTTCTCATTGGCCTGTACCGTATCACCGACCTTCTTGAGCAAGGTCTGGTTGTAGCCATAGAAGCTCATGTCGCCCTTGCCGTGGTCGACAGCCAGCACCAAACCGTAACCTCGTAGCCAATCGGCAAATACCACCTTGCCAGGATAAATGGCTTTGACTGGGCTGCCGGCTGATTGGGCAATGACCATGCCTTTCCAGTGCAGCTCGCCTTGCTGACTGGTGCCATAGTTATGCAGGATCTGACCTTTGACCGGCCACGGCAGTTTGCCTTTTTGTTTGGCCAAACCATCCATCGGCACCCGGCGAGCCGCTTCTGCCGCTGCCCGGGCCTTTTCAATTTCCTTGATCAGCCGCTGCTCGTTTTCTTTCAGCTCGACCAGATACTGGTTATCGGTGGTCAGCTGGCTGCGCAGGTTGTTTACGGTTTTCTGCCGTTGGTTGCGCTCCGATTCCAGCTTGCGTTTTTGTTCCGTGAGCTTGGCCAGCAATGCCTGTTGCTCTTTTTGTTGCTCAGTCAACTGGTGTTGCTTGAGCTGCAATTCGGTAGTGGTTGCTGCCAGCTCATCAAGCGCATGGCTGCGGGCCTGGCTGAGGCGCTCGGCATAGACGGTAAAGCGGTCGAGTTGGCTGCTGTCTTCACCGCTGAGCATCAGGGCCAATTGACTCTGCTTGCCTTGCTTGTAGTGGGCGTTGAGTAGTTCCTTGAGCAGCTCTTGCTGGCCGAGTTGCTGCTGGCGTAGCTGCTCGAGTTGTTGTCTCAGCGAGCGGATTGATCTATCTAATTCGCCTGAGCGTTGTTCGGCTTGATGGATCGCCCTGGCGGTTTCGGCAATACCGACTTCCTGCTGGCGCAGGCTTTTCTGGAGCTGGTCAACCTTTTTGCGGTTGGTGGCGACCTGGTTTTGCTGGCGTGATATTTCCTGCTTGACCCCTTTGAGCTGGCCTTCATCGGCCAAGGCACTGGAGCCAAATAGCAGGCATAGAAAAGCGCCAGTGCAAAATGCACTGGCGCGAAGACTATGGTGTAGGTGTTTGATAACTTCCCGCATGGGGGAGATTATTTCAGATCAAACAGCACCTGACCAGTCATCTCTGCAGGGATTTCCATATCTGTTAGGGCCAGCATAGTTGGCGCTAGATCAGACAGCTTACCGCCTTCTTTCAGCGTCAGCGCTTTGTCACCTACGTACACTAGCGGTACAGGTAGGTTGGTGTGCGCCGTGTGGATACCACCGGTTTCCGGGTTAACCATCATTTCTGCGTTACCGTGGTCGGCAGTGATCAGCAACTGGCCGTCCATTTCACGGATAGCTTCCACCACGCGACCCAGGCAGCCGTCAACCGCTTCGGTTGCTTGCACGGCAGCATCGTAAACGCCGGTGTGGCCAACCATATCCAGGTTAGGGTAGTTACAGATAATGGTATCGAACTCACCGCTCTTGATGGCCGCAACCAGTTTGTCAGTCAGCTCAGGTGCGCTCATTTCAGGCTGCAGATCGTAAGTCGCGACTTTCGGCGAAGCCACTAGCTGGCGCTCTTCGCCGTCAAACTCGTTCTCTACGCCGCCGTTGAAGAAGAAGGTCACGTGCGCGTACTTCTCAGTTTCGGAGATACGTAGCTGCTTCTTGCCTTTCTTCGATAGCCACTCACCTAGAGTGTTAACCAGGTCTGCCGGTGGGAAAGCGATAGGCAGGTTGATGTCAGCGGCGTACTGGGTCAGCATCACGACATCCGCAAGTGCCGGGAATTGAGCACGCTCAAAACCAGCGAAGTCAACTTCGAAGGCGCGGGTGATTTGGCGTGCACGGTCAGCACGGTAGTTCATGAAGATAACCGCGTCGCCATCTTCCATTGCCGCAACGTCCTGGCCTTCGGCACGGATTTCAGTCGCTTTAACGAACTCGTCGTTCTCGTCACGGGCGTAAGCCGCTTGTAGGCCTTCCACGGCAGATGCCGCGTTGAACTCAGCGTTGGCTGCTGTCAGTAGGTTGTAGGCAACTTCAACGCGATCCCAGTTGTTGTCACGGTCCATCGCGTAGTAACGACCCACGAGAGATGCAACGCGGCCTTTGCCTAGCTCAGCAAACAGGGCGTCGAAACGCTCAAGTGATGCCTGTGCGCTACGAGGTGGCGTATCACGGCCGTCAAGGAAGCAGTGTAGGTAGATCTTCTCAGCACCGCGCTTGGCTGCCATTTCAACAGCGGCTGCGATGTGGTCTTCGTGGCTGTGAACACCGCCCGGAGACATCAGGCCCATGATGTGTACAGCTTTGCCTGCGTTAACGGCTTTGTCGATAGCGCCTGTCATCGCAGGGTTTTCGAAGAAGTCGCCGTCAGCAATTGACTTGGTGATGCGGGTTAGATCTTGGTAAACGATGCGGCCGGCACCGATGTTGGTGTGACCTACTTCAGAGTTACCCATCTGGCCGTCAGGCAGGCCAACATCCATACCTGATGCTGAGATCAGGGTATTTGCTTCGTTTGCCATCAGGCCGTCGATAACTGGCGTGTTGGCGTTAGCAATAGCGTTGTTGGCGTTGTCTTGGCGGTAACCCCAGCCATCTAGGATAACCAAAGCCAATGGCTTCTTAGCAGACATATGCTGTCCCTCGTATGTTAAAACCTGAAATGTAATTTCGATCAATTACCTAAGCCCTCATTGGCGGGGACTTAGGGAATTGATCGCAGCGGCCGTAATTTTACTACAGTTTATGGCGCAAACTGTAGGTCAAGATCAAACTATGCTGTAAATAGATTGTTATCTTCCTACGGAAATATATTCATTTCTGCCTTTCAGTGTAAGCCCTGAAGCACAGTTTTTTTCACTTTTTATTGTGCTGCAATAATGCTCAAGCCAGTTAAGACTTATACTGAGAGCGCCAAAGGCCAGTGAGCCGCCGCGCGGATTTATTGCATCCTGCTGTACAACTAGGCTGTCGCGGGTATACTCGGGGTCTTTGAATTTTGTCGACTCGAGCCTGGGTTACAGCAGGCTGGTATTAGGAATATAGAGCGAAGGTCATGCAGCAATACATTGATTTTGTAACAAGTAACCCAATGTTGTCATTGGTATGGGTTGGCTTGGTTGTGGCTATCATTACGTCTTACGTCAAGCAAAAGACGGCTGGCTACAAGATTGTCACCCCAAATGAAGCGACCGTGATGGTCAACCGTGAAGATGGCGTGTTTGTCGATATCCGTAGCCGCGACGAGTACCGTGGCGGCCATATTGCTGGCGCACTTCACATTTTGCCTAGCCAAATCAAAGAACAGAACTTGGCAGATCTTGAAAAATACAAGCAAGCCCCAATCATCGTAGTATGCAAGACAGGTCAAACGGCGCAAGAAAGTGCCAACCTGCTGAGCAAAGCCGGTTTCGAGAACGTGAACCTGCTCAAAGACGGCCTGATTTCTTGGAACGAGGCGAACCTGCCGCTGATCCGCAGTAAGTCAGGCAAGGCAAGAAAGTAATTTTGCCCTCCCGCGGCACACTCGGTTGGGCTGCGGGGACATACCGAATTTTGTGCAGTTGTGATAGTTATCATGGTTGCGATATTGATAGGCTCACTTCCGTGGGCATGAGAGAAAAAGGACTCTAACATGGCTGAAGCAGCAAACAACGAAGCACAGCAAAACTTCCAAATCCAGCGTATCTTCCTGAAAGATGTGTCTTTCGAAGCACCAAACTCACCACAGATGTTCCAGAAAGAGTGGAACCCAGACGTGAAACTGGATCTAGACACGCAGAGCCGCGAACTGGGTGAAGGTGTATTCGAGGTTGTTCTTCGTCTGACTGTAACGGTGAAGAATGAAGAAGAAACTGCATTCCTATGTGAAGTTCAGCAGGGCGGTATCTTCTCAGTTGCGGGTATGGAAGCACCACAGCTTGCCCACTGCCTAGGCGCATTCTGCCCGAACATCCTGTTCCCATATGCTCGCGAAACGATTTCAAGCCTAGTGGTTAAGGGTACATTCCCTCAGCTGAACCTAGCACCGGTTAACTTCGATGCACTGTTCATGAACTACCTGCAGAACCAGGCGCAAGCTAACCCAGAAAACACCGAAGCGTAAGCTTTAGGGTGGACACAATGAATCCAGGCTCAGAACAAGTAATTTCCATGGCGGTGCTAGGCGCCGGCTCATACGGTACCTCATTGGCTATTTCCTTGGCCCGTAACGGTGCTAATGTGATCCTGTGGGGCCACGAGCCGGAGCATATGGCGCAGCTGGAAATGGATCGTGCCAACGAGGCATTCCTGCCGGGTGTCGCTTTCCCCGATTCCCTGATTGTCACTGCCGACTTGGAGCAGGCCGTCAAGGCCAGCCGCGATCTGTTGGTGGTGGTGCCGAGCCATGTGTTCGGCGAGGTACTGGGCAATGTCAAGCCGCACTTGCGTGACGACTCCCGCGTCTGCTGGGCGACCAAGGGGCTGGAGCCGGAAACGGGCCGCCTGCTCAAAGACGTGGCCGTTGAGGCGCTGGGTGAAGATGTGCCGTTGGCGGTATTGTCAGGACCGACGTTTGCCAAGGAACTTGCTGCAGGTATGCCGACAGCGATTTCCGTGGCGTCGCCGGATGACGAGTTTGTTCGCGATCTGCAGGACAAAATTCACTGCAGCAAAACCTTCCGGGTTTACAGCAACAGCGATTTTACCGGTATGCAGCTGGGCGGTGCGGTCAAGAACGTGATTGCGATTGGTGCGGGGATGTCGGATGGTATTGGCTTTGGTGCCAACGCCCGTACCGCATTGATCACCCGCGGTCTGGCCGAAATGTCACGCTTGGGTGCTGCATTGGGTGCTCAGCCTGAAACCTTTATGGGGATGGCTGGCCTTGGTGATTTGGTGCTGACTTGTACCGATAACCAATCTCGCAACCGCCGTTTCGGCTTGGCGCTGGGCCAAGGCAAAGACGTTGACCAGGCCCAGGAAGAAATTGGCCAGGTGGTCGAGGGCTATCGCAACACCAAGGAAGTCTGGGTTCTTTCTCAGCGGATGGGGGTCGAAATGCCGATCACCGAACAGATCTACCAAGTGCTGTACCAGGGCAAAGATGCCCGCGAAGCGGCCAAGGATCTGCTGGCCCGCGAGAAAAAAGACGAATAACAGTTTGGAGTCCTATGCATCCAATCTGTTCTACTTAAGATGCAACGCGGGCTGTTTTGGCCTGCGTTGTTTTTTTTTCAGGGCGCGTTAAAGTTAAAGCAAGCCGATACCAACAGTAATGATACCGAGGGTAATGTGAGGGAATGTCAACAATATGCCGTTTGGCAGGCTATCAAGCAGGAAGCAAGGCAGCAGTCAGAGCAGGAGCCGATGCTCGCGAGCTTTTACCATGCCACCATTATCAAGCACGATAACCTGGCTGCGGCACTGAGCTATATTTTGGCCAATAAGCTGGCCACGCCATCGATGCCAGCCATGGCGGTACGTGAAGTGATAGAAGAGGCTTTTGCTGCCGATTGTCTGATCACCGAGTCAGCGGCCTGTGATATTCGGGCTGTTGTCGAGCGGGATCCGGCGGTAGAGATGTTTTCTATCCCTTTGCTCTACCTCAAGGGCTTCCATGCCTTGCAGGGCTACCGGGTGGCCAACTGGCTGTGGAAACAGAAACGTGTGGCGCTGGCGGTGTATTTGCAAAACCAAATTTCGGTCGCCTGCCAGGTGGATGTCCACCCGGCGGCACGCATCGGCCAAGGCATCATGTTCGACCATGCCACCGGGATTGTGATCGGTGAGACAGCAGTGATCGAGAATGACGTGTCTATCCTGCAGGACGTTACTCTGGGCGGTACCGGTAAGGAAGGGGGCGATCGCCACCCGAAAATCCGCGAAGGGGTGATGATCGGTGCCGGGGCCAAGATCCTGGGCAATATCGAAGTGGGCGAGGGCGCCAAGATCGGCTCCTGCTCGGTGGTGCTCAATCCTGTGCCGCCCCATACCACTGTCGCCGGTGTGCCGGCCAAGATCGTCGGCCGCCCGAGCAGCGACAAGCCGTCGATGGACATGGACCAGCAGTTCAACGGCACCAGCCAGACTTTCACGGCCGGGGATGGAATATAGAAGAGCGGTACTATGGTTCTAAGGCGCTTTGGTCCTATGGGATGAGAAGCGGAGTGATGGCAAAGATTGGCACTATGGTGCTGCAGAGGGAGCCGTCCTGCAGAACCACAGAACCACAGAACCACAAAAGCGAGAGCCACTGCTCTCGCTTTTTTTGTATCTGGCTATCGATAAAACGCTTAGCCTGTTACACCGCACCCTTGAAGCCAAGTTGGCGCCAGGCCTCGTAGCCAATGATTGCCGCGGCATTGGATAGGTTCAAGCTGCGGCTGTCCGGGTGCATTGGGATACGCAGGCGCTGCTCGAGCGGCAGGCTTTCGATCAGCTCGGCGGGTAGGCCGCGGGTTTCCGGGCCGAACAGCAGTACATCGCCTTCTTCGAACTTGGCGTTGGTGTGGAAGTTGGTGGTCTTGGTGGTGCAGGCGAAGATCCGGCGCTCGCCGATGTGGGCAAGAAAGGCCTCGAAATTGGCATGGCGGTGGACGTGGGCCAGATCGTGGTAGTCCAGGCCGGCACGGCGCAGCTTTTTCTCTTCCAGGTCGAAGCCCAGCGGTTCGATCAAGTGGAGGTTGGCCCCACAGTTAGCGCAGAGGCGGATGATGTTGCCGGTATTTGGGGCGATCTCCGGTTCGTAAAGGGCGATATCAAACATAGTAGACAATCCGTGGTGACAATCGCGCTATTGTACGGGAAAAGCGCAGCAGAAAAAATCGCCGGCAAGCGGCGACCTGGTTGCAGGCCGCTGCTTGCGTTGGTCCTGGCGGCTAGCGCGATAGCGGCAGGGTGATGGTGACCTTGAGCCCGCCCAGCTCGCTGCGGCAGGCCTTGATGGCGCCGCTGTGTTGGCGGATGGCGCTTTCGGTGATGGCGAGGCCAAGGCCGGTACCGCCGCTGCTGCGATCCCGTGCGGTCGAGACGCGGTAGAACGGGCGGAAGATATCATCCAATTCGTTGTCGGGGACGCCTTCGCCGTTGTCCTCGACCGTGATACAAAGATGCTTTGCCTGGGCCTCAAAGCGGATCCGGATATGATCGTTACCGTATTTAATAGCATTGCGGACGACGTTTTCCAGTGCGCTGATCAGCAAGTTGGGGTTACCGTGCAGCGGCCATTCTTCCAGCGGGGTATAGTCCAGCTGCTTGCCGCACTGCTCGGCTTCGAAGCGGGCATCTTCCAGCATGTCGAACCACAGCGAGGCGGCATCGGTGGCCTCCCGCTGCTCATGGCTGTTGACCTGCATCCGAGACAGCTCCAGCAACTCCGCAATCATGATTTCCAGCCGCTCGGCCTCGGTATCTATCCGTGTCAGCTCGTTGCTCTCGCCTTGTTTGCGCTTGGCCAGGGCGGTAGCCATTCGCAACCGGGTCAGCGGTGAGCGCAATTC
This sequence comes from Photobacterium sp. DA100, assembly GCF_029223585.1. Taxonomy (NCBI): domain Bacteria; kingdom Pseudomonadati; phylum Pseudomonadota; class Gammaproteobacteria; order Vibrionales; family Vibrionaceae; genus Photobacterium; species Photobacterium sp. DA100. The sequence continues at coordinate 169,267 of NZ_CP119423.1, forward strand.
ATGGCTGATATCGGACAGCAAGCGCTGCTGGCCGCCAATCATATGGTTGATAGCCTGCACCATTTGGTTGAAGCTGGCGCCTGCCTGCTTGAATTCCTTCGAGCCGGACTCGAGCTGTGGATCGGCCTCGAACTCCCCTTTGGCTACCCGCTCGGCGGCATTTTGCAAGCGGCGGGCCGGCAGGGATATGGCCCAGGCCAACCACAGCAGCAGCGGGGTACTGACCAGCATGGTCAGCAGCAGTAGCTGGAAAGGCCTGTCCAGGATCTGGATGAAAAACGGCGGCGGCTCCCTGACGATCCGGCCGACATACATCAACAAGGTGTCGCCCTTGTGCTGGACCTCGAACGGGCCGGCCATCATCCAGCGGCCATAGAGCTTTTGCTTGGGCTCGCTGGGGCTGTCGGCCATGGTAATGAAGTTGCGCAGTGCTTTGCTGTTGCGCCGCGGGGAAATGACATCGCCATCGGTGGTGGTGAAGTAGAGCTGGAACCCCTTGTGGCGGTTGTGGTCGGTAAAGCGGCCGAGCTTCTTCTCCAGCGAGCCGCCATCGCGGGAGATCTGGCTGGATATGCTGGCAGCCGACTCCTGAAATCGCTCTTGCTGCGGTTGGGGAATGGTGTGCTGGGTACGTGGATCCAGGTTGGGCAGCAACAGCAGCACCAGAACCACAAGCAAGAGGGTGAGCCAGAACACCGCAAAGATACGGCCATACAGGCTGGAAAAGCGCGGCAGCTTCATTACGCGTCCTCGACCAGCAGGTAGCCCTTACCACGCAGGGTCTTGATCCACGGCTTGCCGTCATCGCGCTCGGGCAGCTTCTTGCGCAGGTTGGAAACATGCATGTCGATGGCACGGTCGAACGGGGCCAGCCGCTTGCCAAGGACCTCGAGGCTGAGTTCGTTCTTGGCAATGATCTTGCCCGGATGCTGGACAAAGTAGCTTAGCAGTGCCAGCTCGGTGCCGGTCATCTCGATAGGGCTGCCGTGGCAAAGTACTTCCTGCCGGCCTGGATATATTTCGATCTCCTGATAGTTCAGGCACTCGGGCCCAGCCTTGGTGGCGGTATTCCGGTTTTGGGTCCGGCGCAGGATAGCGCGAATGCGGGCCAGCAGCTCCCGATCGCTAAATGGCTTGGGCATATAGTCATCGGCGCCCAACTCCAGCCCGAGTACCCGGTCTATTTCTTCGCCCTTGGCGGTCAGCATCAACACTGGGGTTTCATGCTTCTCACGCAGGCGACGCAGCATCTCGGTACCGTTCATGACCGGCATCATCACGTCGAGCAAGATCAGATCAATGCTGTCGTCGACCTTGGCCAATCCTTCCTCGCCATTATTGGCCTCGACAACCTCAAACCCTTCCATATCGAGAATGTCGGACAGCAAGGAGGTCAATTCGGTATCATCATCAACAAGCAGGATTTTGGCCATAGTCTCTACCTTTAATAAGCAACAGCGATAAGGTAAGTATCCCTAATCGTTGCAGGGTCGCCAAGTAAAACTGGTTTGGCTTTACGCAGTTTTACGTTTACCAGACAGCCCTTTACCTTGTAGGGGGTAAGCTATATCCGTACCTGAGATTACGGCGCTGCAACAGCAGCCTCTAATGGAGAAGAACATAATGATGACTTTCAAGAAAACATTGGCGCTAGCAATTGCCCTTCCTCTAGCCCTTGGCTCTGCCTCTGCTCTGGCTTACGGTGGCGGCAAGCACCACAACGGCCAAGGCGGTAAAGGTGGCTGCGGCATGGATGACAGCCGGATGTTCCGCCAGTTGGATCTGACCGATGCGCAGAAGACCGAGCTGAAAGAGCTGCGCCAGACCAACAGGGACGCTATGCGCGGCACGATGGCTGAGCGCCATGCCGAGATGCAGGCACAACACCAGAAAATGCAACAGCTTATGCTGAGCGAAAACTTCGACGAAGCCCAGGTTCGTGCCCTGGCCGAAGAGATGTCCCAGCAGCAGGTTGAGCGCCGCGTTGCCATGCTCAAGCAGCGCCACGAAATGATGCAGGTGCTGACTGCCGATCAGAAGACCAAGCTGCAGGAGCTACAGGCTGAGCGTGCTGAAAAGTGCCAGGCCCGAATTGAGCAGCGCCTAGAGAGCAAGCAAGCGAACTAATCGCTGTCCGTTGACTGACAAAAGCCGCCAAAGCACTTGGCGGCTTTTTTGTTACCGGTTGCCCAGGAGGAGGCTTTGCAAAACATCGATTTGAATTATTTTGTTATTAATTTTCGTCATAAAAAAGCTATACTGCGGGGTATTGCCCAGCCCTGTGCATGATGTCAGGTGTGATTATCAAGGATGAGTTCACAGTCACCCGCGGTCTTCCTCCTTACTTGGCACAACTGGAGGCTCTGGTGCCAGCCGTTATACTGAAGAAGTAGCGGTATGTCGGCCAAGCGCAATGGTGCTTGCGGTGCCAGCCCATAGGCTAACTGTTTTGTAGCTCTCGGTAGCGGTATGAAGCGGCGATATTCCCCGCGTCATGGTGCAGTTGCAGGCTATCGTGATATGAATCAACAAATTTTTTTATCAAAATTGTAATACTCCTACATTAGTAGGAAAGTTACAGTTTTCATGAGGTAGGGTCGGTGATGGCCCTGCGGCCGAGAGGGGGAACCTTGGCCACTCATGTCGGATTTGAATTTTCATTTCCCAAAGTCAGAGGGTAACCATGATTAAGAAGATTGGTGTATTGACCAGTGGTGGTGACGCACCTGGTATGAACGCGGCTGTTCGCGGTGTTGTTCGTGCAGCATTGTCTGAAGGCCTAGAAGTTTACGGTGTTTACGACGGCTACCAGGGCCTGCACCAGAACCGTATTGAAAAACTGACTCGCTCAAGCGTATCAGACGTCATCAACAGAGGCGGTACATTCCTGGGTTCTGCTCGTTTTCCTGAGTTTAAGGAAGAGAAAGTTCGCCAGCAAGCGATCGAAAACCTGAAGATCCACGGTATCGACGCATTGGTTGTGATCGGTGGTGACGGTTCGTACATGGGTGCGAAGAAGCTGACTGAGATGGGTTACCCATGTATCGGTTTGCCGGGCACAATTGATAACGACGTTGCAGGTACTGACTACACAATCGGTTATCTGACGGCGCTGAACACGGTTATCGATGCGATTGACCGTCTGCGCGACACGTCTTCTTCTCACCAGCGTATCTCGATCGTTGAGGTGATGGGCCGTCACTGTGGCGATCTTACTCTGATGTCTGCAATTGCCGGCGGTTGTGAGTACATCATCACACCAGAAACGGGCCTGAACAAAGAAGAGCTGCTAGCGAAGATCAAAGAAGGGATCTACAAAGGCAAGAAGCACGCGATTATTGCCCTGACGGAATTGATGACGGATGCTAACGAGTTGGCGAAGTACATCGAGGACGAAACCGGCCGTGAAACGCGTGCAACCGTTCTTGGCCACATCCAGCGTGGCGGCCAGCCAACAGCCTTCGACCGTATCTTGGCATCTCGCATGGGTGCCTACGCGGTTGAGCTGCTGATGGAAGGTCACGGCGGCCGTTGTGTGGGTATCCAGAACGAGCAGATGGTTCACCACGACATCATCGACGCTATCGAGAACATGAAGCGCCCAGTCCGTAAAGATCTTTACGCATTGGCTGACAAGCTGTTCTAAGGGACTTCCCTTGACGTAAAAAAACCGGCTGCGGCCGGTTTTTTTGTACCGAATAAAAGCCTTTGGCTAATTTGAGGTAATAAAAAAGCTACCCTCGGGTAGCTTTTTTAATGTCTTGCTCTTAGCCAAGAACAGGATTATTTTTTCGCTTCAGCCGCTGCTTTCGCGATTGCTGCAAAGCTTGCTGCGTCAAGCGCTGCACCGCCCACTAGCGCGCCGTCGATATCTGGCTGGGCGAAGTAAGCTGCTGCGTTTTCTGGCTTAACCGAACCGCCGTACTGGATCACAACTTTGCTCGCCACTTCTTCGCTCTTCGCAGCGATGTGAGCGCGGATAGCTGCGTGGATGCGCTGTGCATCTTCAGCGGTTGCTGCTTTACCGGTACCGATAGCCCAGATTGGTTCGTAAGCGATGATCGCACCTTCAAGCGCTTCTACGCCCTGGGTGTTGATCACTGCGTCGATTTGACGAGCACAAACAGCGACCGTTTCGCCCGCTTCGTTTTGTGCTTCTGACTCACCGATACATAGTACAGGTGTTAGGCCGTGCTCTTTAAGGAACGCGAATTTCTTAGCAACGAACTCGTCAGACTCGTTGTGGTAGTCGCGACGCTCAGAGTGACCGATGATGATGTGGCTTGCACCAAAGTCTTTCAGCATCTCTGGAGAGATATCGCCAGTGAATGCACCGCTAGCGTTAACGTCAACGTTCTGTGCACCTAGGATGATTTTGCTCTCAGCTTTGCCGATCAGTTGCTCAGCCAGGTCAAGGTACATAGCTGGTGGCGCAACGGCAACGTCTACACCTTCAAGGCCCTTAAGTTCAGCATCAAGGCCCTTAAGAAGGTTAGATACCATTTCTTTGCTACCGTTAAGCTTCCAGTTACCCATAACCACAGGATGGCGCATAGCTTTTCTCCATATCAAATTGACTTAAAAAATACTCAATAGCTTAGCATACAGCCCCGGGGACAACCCGTTGTAGGCGGCGCTAAACACTAGGCTATAGAGTATCACTGGCCGGGTTTGCTTGCGGTCTTATCTGTTAACACCGAAAGCAGCGCCAACATTACCACAGCTTAGGAAATCAATTTCCTGTCCGAAATCATATCAGTGCTCGGTTGTACCCTTTTCCCCGGCAAAAGTGAACCGCTACGCGGGAATTTTTTTCACTCTGGTGCGAATCGCATCATGGCGGGGAAAAAAAAGACAGTGATCCGTGATTGAAATATAGCCTGTATCTTTGGCGTCGTGGGAGAAGATCCGCTAAGGTTGAGGCCCATTTCAGGATAAAGCTATGCCAGGTATGGCTTTTTCCGGTCAAAATAAGTGAAGTGTAAAGCGCAAGGAGGAGCGGATGCCTAACTTAGTGATGGAGTATGCCGAACCTGTCGTCGAGAGGGTCAATATTCCAGGGCTTCTCGATGATCTACATACCATTTTGCTCGAGTGCGGGGTCTTCGAGCCTGAGTCGGTGAAATCGCGCAGCTATCGCTGCCATAACTGGCTGGTGGGCGAGAACCGCGATCTCGATACCTTCATCCATATCGAGCTGACCATGCTCTCCGGCCGCAGCGCCGAGGTCAAGCGCGAATTATCCCGCGCCCTGATGAGCGCTCTAGAACAGCATGCCAGTACCATCAACAGCCTGACGGTGGATATCCGTGATATGGACAGCGACTGTTTCCTTAAAGTCAGCTGCTGACGGACTGATCTGTTGACTCTGGCCGGCGGAAGGGCGTGATATCCGCTTGGTGCTCGGTCAGGGTCTCTGGGGCATTCAGTGCCTGGGCGAACCGTTTGAGCTGTTGCTGCAACTCTGCCATCAGCATGATATTGGTATGGTTCGGGTTCTTGCCTTTGGCAATCACGTGATTGATATGGCTCATCTGAGCCCGCAGCCGGGGCTGCATCTCGCTGCTGGCATTGTGGATGACCTCCTCGCTCATCGCCAGCCGGAGGGCTTCGAGTTTCTCCGGCTCATTCTCGGCCATGGCTTTCAACTCATCAAACGGTGGCAGTGTTTGCATCGTGCTTCCCCTTACGGCAAAAAACATTTGCGCGCGGACAGATGTGGCGTTTATCCGCTCGGTTGCTATGCAATAAAGTTAGTTGTCAACAGGGCGATAAACTGGCTCAGGAATGAGACAAAGCCACATTTTGCCAAGAAGGGAAAGGGCAAGCCCGGTTACCCGAGCCTGCAGGTGGTGGTTTACCAGTAGTGTTCGGTGGTGATTTGACCGGGCTGGCGGCGCAGGTTTTTGCTAAAGCCCTTTTGCTCCAATACCGCCTTGGTTTCCCGGACCATCTCCGGGTTACCGCATAGCATTATCTGGCTTTGCTCGGGCGTTAGGGCGAGGCCGACATGGCGTTCCAGCATGCCATCCTCGATGGCCTGGGGGATACGGCCCGGCAGAGCCGGGGGAGCCGGCTCTCGGCTGACGAAGGGCTGTACGATCAATTGCTCCGGATACAGCTCCTTGAGTGCGTTGATCTCGGCCTGATAGCTCAGATCAGCCGAAAAGCGTACCGCATGGACCAGCACGATTTTGCGAAATCGCTGCCAGGCCGCGGACTCGCGCAGGATGGAGAGGTATGGGCCGATGGCGGTACCGGTTGCCAGCAACCATAGGTGATCGCTGTCAGGAACCTCCTCCAAAGTGAAGAAGCCGTTGGCCCGGGCGGAGATGAACACCTGCTGACCCGGTTCGAGGGCATGGAGCCGGGGGGACAGCAGACCGTCGGCCACCCGGGTGGCGTACACTTCGATCTGATTGCTCGAGGGAGGGTTAACGAAAGAGTAGGCCCGCTGGATCATTTTGCCGTCGATCTCCAGCCCCAGCTTGGTGAACTGGCCAGCCTTGAAGGGCTCGATATTGGCTTGCAGCACAAGACTGAACAAGTCGTTGTTCCAGTGGCGGTTTTTGATGACCTCTGCAGGGATCCAGTCAGCCATAATGTTCTCCTCGTTATGATTTTATTATTCGATACGCACAGCGCCTCTCTCCGGCAATGATGTGTTCCTGTCTGTTGACCTGGTATTCGCTGCCCAGCAAGCGCTGGAAAACAGCCAGCTCGGACTGGCACAGTGAAGGGCAGCGTTGGGCCGCGTGGCATATCGGGCAGTGGTTTTCAATCAGCACGAAATCTTCACCGTCCTGATGAAGCTCGGCCATGTAACCTTCCCGCTCCCTGAGTGTAGTCAGGATTTGCAGTTTTTCTGCGATATTTTCCACCCCGGCCAATTGGGTTTGGTATTGTTCAAAGGTTTGAGCCTCTCGCCGATCGACAACTTTGCTCAGTCCATCCGGGCCAAACAACTCTTCGACAGAATCAAGCATTTGAATGATCAGATCGCCATGGCGGTCGGTAAAACGGCGGTGCCCTTTTTGGGTCAGGTGCCAATGGCGGGTTGGCCGGCCGACTTTGGCTTTGATGTCCTCGAAGTCGACCAGGCCATCTTCTTCCAGACCCTGTAGGTGCTGGCGTACTCCCATGGTAGTGAGCTGGAAGTCCTCGGCCAGCATTTTGGCGGTAACCGGCCCTTCACGCTTCATTCGGTAGAGTATTTTGTCGATGGTTTTCATGGCCGCCCCAGGTAACAAATTTGCATAGTTAATTATGTAGCCAGCTTGCTAAATAAAGCAACAACTTTACAAAGTCAAAAACCTTCAGGCATCGAGAAGCTGGGAGGGGAGGGATGCTTTGGATATGCGGATATAAAAAAGCGCGCCAAACGGCGCGCTAGATAGCGGTATCTGCGACTTACAGGATGTGGCCCTTGATCGCGTCGTCTTTGCGATCCAAGTAGTGGGTCGACTTGATACGGCGGATAGTCCGGCACTTGCCGCGGATCAGCAGGGTTTCTGTGGTCGCGATGTTGCCCTGACGGCTGATGCCGTCCAGCAGATCACCTTTGGTGATACCTGTACCGGCGAAGATAACGTTGTCGCTCTGCGCCATGTCTTCCATACGTAGTACGGTGTTCGGCTCGATACCCATCTCGCGGCAGCGGTCAATTTCCAATTGGCCGTGATCGCGGTTTTCTGGTGTGTCGCCTTTCACTTCGTGGCGAGGAAGAAGGCGACCGTGCATGTCTCCGCCCAGCGCGCGGATAGCCGCTGCTGATACCACGCCTTCAGGCGCGCCGCCGATGCAGTACATGATATCGACTTCGCTGTCGGGCATACAGGTCAGGATTGATGCCGCAACGTCACCGTCTGGCACGGCGTAGACGCGGATACCCATGGCCTGCATCTCGGCAATAACCGCATCGTGGCGCGGTTTAGCCAGCGTGATCACGACCAAGCTGTCCAAGCTCTTGCCCAGCGCCGCCGCAGCAGCTTCCAGGTTTTCTGCCAGCGGCCTGCTCAGATCAATCGCGCCTTTGGCTCCCGGGCCGACAACCAGTTTTTCCATGTACATGTCAGGCGCCTTCAGGAAAGAGCCTTTTTCGCCGGCAGCCAGTACCGCCAGGGCATTGTTCTGGCCCATCGCTGTCATGCGGGTCCCTTCGATAGGGTCTACCGCAATATCAACAGCGTCGCCACCAGTACCCACTTTCTCACCGATGTAAAGCATAGGTGCTTCATCAATTTCGCCTTCACCGATAACGATTTCACCTTCAATCTCGGTCTGGTTAAGCAGTGAACGCATAACCTCAACCGCAGCACCGTCTGCTGCATTCTTGTCGCCACGGCCTAGCCATTTGTAGCCAGCCAGCGCAGCGCCTTCAGTGACACGGGAAAATGCCATCGCCAAATCGCGTTTCATGATTACTCCAGAAATAGAAATCAGTGGGCTAGGGCCTGTAGGCTACAGGCCCGAATAAATCTGGCGGCGATTCTAACACAGGTTGCAAGGAAACGTTTGCGTTAGCGCAAAAATGTTTATTTCTTGCCGTTTCGCGGCGTGTTGGCAAAAAAAAGGCCCGCTTGCGCAGGCCTTGATGGGGAACGTGGTAATGCGAGGGTTGCTTCGGCTTAGATGTCGTCTTCGACCGCCCAGCCTTTGGCACACTCGACCGCGCGCTTCCAGCCGTTGTAACGGCGGTTACGCTTGCCATCGTCGTTGCAGGCGACGAACTTGCGATCCAATACCGCTTTGTCTTTCAGCTCATCAATACTGCCCCAGAAGCCAACAGCCAGACCCGCGAGGTAGGCGGAGCCCAGTGCGGTGACTTCGGTAACCACGGGACGATGGACTTCGGTATCAAGGATGTCTGACTGGAACTGCATCAGGAAGTTATTGGCCACGGCACCACCGTCGACGCGCAGGGTACCCAGCTTGATGCCGGAGTCAGCCTGCATCGCATCCAGTACGTCTCGGGTCTGGTAGGCGACACTTTCCAGCGTTGCACGGATGATGTGGTTGCTGTTTACGCCACGAGTCAGGCCGACGATAGCACCACGGGCATATGGGTCCCAGTATGGGGCGCCAAGGCCGGTGAATGCAGGAACGACATAGACCCCATTGGCACTACCGACTTTTTCGGCGAAGTATTCGGAGTCTTTGGCGTCATCAAGCAATTTCACTTCATCGCGTAACCACTGGATAGAGGCGCCGCCCATAAATACCGCACCCTCAAGGGCGTAAGCCACTTCGCCTTTAGGGCCGCATGCCAGCGTGGTCAGCAGGCCGTTGTGCGAGGTCACTTTTTCCTTACCTGTATTCATCAGTAGGAAACAGCCCGTCCCGTAGGTGTTCTTGGCCTGGCCTGGTTCCACACACATCTGGCCGAATAGGGCTGCTTGTTGGTCACCGGCAATACCGGCGATTGGGATACGGGTGCCGCCCTTACCACCGATGTTGGTTTCGCCGTAGACCTCAGACGACGATTTCACTTCCGGCATCATAGAAAGCGGAATATCCAGCGCTTTGAGAAGTTTTTCGTCCCACTCCAGGGTGTTGATGTTGAACACCATGGTGCGTGAGGCGTTGGTGTAGTCGGTAACGTGTACACGTCCCTGAGTCATCTTCCAAATCAACCAGGTATCAACGGTACCGAACAGCAAGTTACCGGCTTCGGCTTCTTCGCGGGCACCTTCGACATTGTCGAGGATCCACTTGATTTTAGTGCCTGAGAAGTAAGGGTCGACCACCAGACCGGTGTTTTCGCGGATGTATTCTTCCAGGCCGGCTTTTTTCAGCTCTTCACAGGTATCTGCAGTACGGCGGCACTGCCATACAATGGCGTTGTAAACCGGCTTACCTGTGTTCTTGTTCCAGACAATGGTGGTTTCGCGCTGGTTGGTGATACCGATACCAGCGACTTGGTCTGAGCGGATCCCTGCTTTGGCCAGGGCTTCAACTAGCGTTGAGCTCTGGGTTGCATAGATTTCTAGAGGATCATGCTCGACCCATCCAGCCTTGGGATAAATTTGGGTGAATTCACGCTGTGACGAGCACACAATGTTGGCGTTGTGATCAAGCACCACGGCACGGGAGCTGGTCGTACCCTGATCGAGTGCAACAATGTACTTTTGCTCAGTAGTCATAACGGTTTCCTCTCATTGTCATTATATAAGGGTAGTAGAGTGTGGTGTTCGGATCGGCCTGTGCGGGGGCAGGCCGATAATGTTCTAGTTTTATGAATTTGTTACTAGGCGTTTGCGGCTTCTTCTGCCGTGTCTTCGCACTGGTTCGGCAGGGTGCAGCGGTTGCCTGGCAAGTAGGCGCCGATGGCTTTCGGGTATAGCCAACCACCGAAGGCGGCACCCATGATAGGGGCAAGGATAGGTACAATCATGTACGGGATATCTTTACCACCGGTCAGGGCCATATCACCCCAGCCAGCTAGGAAGGCGAAGAATTTAGGGCCAAAGTCACGGGCTGGGTTCATCGCAAAACCGGTTAGTGGACCGAGTGAGCCACCGATAACCGCAATCAAGATACCGATCAGCAGCGGGCCCATTGCGCCACGTGGTGCGCCGTTTTTCTCATCACCAATTGCCAAGATGGCAAACATCAGTACCGCGGTGATCACAAATTCCACCGCGAAGGCACCGGCAAATGACAGCGCTGCATGCGGGTAGGTAGAGAAAATGCCGGCAGTCGCCAGGCTGGCTTCGCTACCTCGGACAATGCCGTTGGCGGCTTCGAATTCAACGAACAGGTTGCTGTACAGGCTGTAGATCAGTGCTGCGGTACAGAAAGCCCCGAGTAGCTGGGCAGCAATGTATGGCAGTACTTTGCGCTTATCGAATCCGTGGAACAGGGCAAGGGCAATGGTGACGGCTGGGTTGATATGGGCGCCGGAGACGCCAGCAGTGCAGTAGATGGCGATGGCAACGCCAAGGCCCCACATAATACTGATTTCCCACTGGCCGAATTCGGCTCCGGTCAGTACCAAGGCGGCGACACAGCCGACGCCGAAGAAGATCAGAAGCCCAGTACCAATGAACTCGGCCAGGCATTCGCCGAGCAGGGTATGTTGTTTTTGGGTAGTCATGTTCAGTCCTTTTGTCAATGTCGTAGGGGTATAGCTTTTTTTGTATTTATGTGTGGCTAATGTACTCGAATCCACAAAGAATAAAATTGGGTCGCGCGAAAAGTGTGCGTTCGAGCATAAAATGGTTTTGATTTTTGCGCGTTCGCGCAAACGATTGCCGTTTAGCGGGAAAAATCCCCATTGCTACTTGTTGCGTAATTGGAGGGGCGGGGTAAAAATGTGCTTTGGTGGTATGTGTTTGTTTATAGAATAAAAAATCCGACCTAAAAAGGTCGGATGTGCCAGAGGGGCAAATTCTTGGAAAATTCCAAGAGAGATACGATCAAGATAAAAATTAGCACGCTGCTGGTGCATTAAAATAGAGTTTGATCGCAATTCTAAGCATTTGGCTGCGAGGCCGGCTGATTTTTGCACGGCTTGCTCATTTCTTTTGCCAAGCGCTATTGGAGTCCACTCCAGAGGGAGCGCAAGCATATGGAAAGCAAGGATTTGATTAAATTCGTGCAAAATTTCCCCATTTACGACAAAGCATGGTATTTGTAGATGTCAGAAGGCGGCAGCCTCGTTAGAATAGGTGGTAATTAATCGTAAATGTGCCTGTGGAACGTTGCCTTAAACGGTTAGGGCAAACTGATAGGCTGAATACAGGTGGACAATATGTCATTAGAAATGTTGGAAAAGCTGGAAGCCAAAGTACAAATGGCTGTTGATACAATTTCTCTGCTACAGATGGAAATTGAAGAACTAAAAGAAAAAAATGATAGCCTAGCTGGCGAAGCGCAGGCACTGCGTTCTGGCCGTGAAGAGCTGGAGCAAGAGAACAACAAACTGCGCAATGACCATCAGGCATGGCAGGAGCGTGTTCGTGCGTTGCTGGGCAAAATGGAGCACGTTGAATAAGTGCTATTTGCCGGGCAGCCAATGAGTCTGTCAGTAGAGACAAAAACAGAGCCGGCCGGCTCTGTTTTTTTATGGTCCTGGTGATGTCCCGTCGCTAGTCGATATCCAGCGGCTCGGGGGATAGGATCACACCGGTATTGTCGGCATAGATATGATCTTCCGGCAGGAAGGTGACCCCACCGAAATTGACGGCGATATCCATTTCGCCGATGCCGTTTTCATCGGCACCGACAGGGATCGAGGCCATGGCTTGAATCCCGATATCCAGCTCGTCGAGATCATCCACGTGGCGGACACAGCCATAAATGATCAACCCTTCCCACTCGTTATCGGCCGCCAGTTGGGCTAGCTCGGCATCCAGCAGAGCCCGGCGCAGCGATCCGCCGCCATCGACCAGCAATACTCGGCCGGCCCCCGGCTCTTGCAGCGCAGTGCGGAGCAGCCCGCAGTCCTCGAAGCATTTGATCGTGGTGATTTGGCCGCCGAAGGAGCTACGACCGCCATAGGAGCTGAACATGGGTTCGACGACGTCAACTTTGTCGAGATAGATATCGCATAACTCGGACGTATTGTATTCCATAAGCGCGTTTCTTCTGTGGCAATTGAAAAGGGTTGGTTGGCCGCTGGCTGGCGCGGCCAAACTTAACTTGTTGAAAGTATAACCAGTTAATAAGCTTTCGCACAAGGAGATATCCTTGCCGCTAGCATGGTTACTTAGGCGGCAGCCAGCACCACCCCCGCGGCGAACAGCAAGTTGGTCAGCAAAGCGCATTTGACCATGGTCGCCATCATCGGGCGCAGGGCCGCACCGTCAGCCGATTGCAGTACCTGTTTGCCGTGCTTGAACAGCAGCGGGGCACTGAGGATAAACAGCCAGCCGAACGGCGAATGCAGCTCCAGCAAGGCAAACAGTGCCAGACACAGCACGCTGCCAACCAGCAAGAAAAGGTGGTATTTGCGGCCCCATTCCGGCCCCATGCGAACGGCCAGAGTCAGTTTTCCGCACTCGCGATCGTTGTCGATATCGCGCAGGTTGTTGATATTGAGCACGCCCACGGCCAGCAGGCCACAGGCCGTTGCCGGCAGCATAATGATCGAATCAATCTGTCCGGCCTGCAGGTAATAGGTTCCTGCGACACCCAGCCAACCGAAGAACATTAATACCGAAAGATCGCCCAAGCCACGGTAGCCGTAGGGCTTATTGCCAACGGTGTAGGCGATTGAGGCGACAATCGCCATCAGGCCGAGCAGCATGAAACCAACCATATCCTGCAGGTTGTTGGTCGCGATGAAGATCAGGCTCAGGCCGCTGATTGCCGTCAGGACAATATTGAGGATCATCGCCTTGCGCATGGCTCCAGGGGTGACCAGGCCAGATTGGATAGCGCGCTGCGGCCCCAATCGCTGGTCGTTATCCGTGCCTTTTACCGCGTCACCGTAGTCATTGGCCAGGTTGGAGAGAATTTGCAATAACAGAGCGGTCAACAGGGCCAGGCCTGCTATGACTGCGGAGAAACTTCCTTGCCATCCTGCTACTGCACTACCACAAACAATTGAGGCGATGGCCAGGGGCAGGGTCTTCGGCCTTGCCGCATCGAGCCAAACTGTGAGAGAAGATGATTTCATAATGTGATTTACCGATAACCGAGTAGGTGCTTATTATGGCGTAACTGTAGCAGGGGGCAACTTTATCGCCACTTTGTTTGTTTGAGAACAAAAAAACGGCACCCGCTGGGGGTGCCGTTTGTTGTCATGCGCCGGGATGGATCACAGGATGAAGCGGCTGAGATCTTCGTCTTCGACCAGCTCGCCCAGACGTGATGTCACGTAGGTATCGTCGATCACAATCTTGTCGCCGGATTTCTCAGAAGCGTCGTAAGACAGCTCTTCCATCAGACGTTCCATCACCGTGTGCAGGCGACGGGCACCGATATTCTCGGTACGTTCGTTCACCTGCCATGCCGCTTCGGCCAGCTTGTTGATCCCGCTCTCGGCAAACTCGATGTCCACCGACTCGGTTGCCATCAGGGCTTTGTACTGCTCGGTCAGAGACGCATTCGGCTCGGTCAGGATGCGCTTGAAGTCGTTGCTGGTCAGGGCTTCCAGCTCTACACGGATCGGCAGACGGCCCTGCAGCTCAGGGATCAGGTCGGATGGCTTGGCCACCTGGAAAGCACCTGAGGCCACGAACAGGATGTGGTCGGTACGCACCATGCCGTGCTTGGTCGATACCGTGCTGCCTTCAACCAGCGGCAGCAGATCACGCTGTACACCTTCGCGCGACACGTCCGGGCCGGAGGTGTCGCCACGCTTACAGATCTTGTCGATTTCATCGAGGAACACAATACCGTTGTTCTCGACCGCGAAGATCGCCTGCTCTTTGAGCTCTTCCTGGTTAACCAGCTTGGCGGCTTCTTCTTCGGTCGCGGCTTTCATCGCGTCCTTGATCTTCATCTTGCGCTTCTTGGTGGTGTTGCCAGCCAGGTTCTGGAACATGCCCTGAAGCTGGTTGGTCATCTCTTCCATGCCTGGAGGCGCCATGATCTCGACACCCATTTGCGGGGCGGCAACATCAATTTCGATTTCCTTGTCATCCAGCTTGCCTTCACGCAGCTTTTTGCGGAATGACTGGCGGGCCGAAGAGTTGTTGTCGGCTTCTTCGTTCTGGCCCCAGGCATCGCGTGCCGGCGGCAGCAGGATATCCAGGATACGGTCTTCGGCCAGTTCTTCGGCGCGGAAGCGCACTTTTTCCATCGCCTGCTGGTGGGTCATCTTCACTGCGACATCCGTCAGATCGCGAATGATGGTTTCGACTTCTTTACCCACGTAGCCTACTTCGGTGAACTTGGTGGCTTCGACCTTGATGAACGGTGCGTTGGCCAGTTTGGCCAGGCGACGGGCGATTTCGGTTTTACCGACACCGGTTGGGCCGATCATCAGAATATTCTTCGGGGTGACTTCGACACGCAGCTCTTCAGGTAGCTGCATGCGGCGCCAGCGGTTACGCAGGGCAATGGCCACTGCACGCTTGGCTTTGTCCTGACCGATAATGTGGCGGTCAAGCTCATGGACGATTTCGCGAGGAGTCATTTCAGACATAGCCCTTCCTTATTTCTCTTCAAGCTCTTCAATGGTGTGGAAGTGGTTGGTGAAGACGCAGATATCACCGGCAATTTTCAGTGATTTCTCGGCGATTTCACGGGCGCTGAGATCGGTATTCTCCAGCAGGGCTGTTGCTGCGGCCTGGGCGAAGTTGCCGCCTGAGCCAATGGCGATCAGGTCGTTTTCAGGCTGAACCACATCACCGTTACCTGTGATGATCAGCGAGCCGGTCTCGTCGGCGACGGCCAGCAGGGCTTCCAGTTTGCGTAGCATACGGTCGGTACGCCAGTCTTTTGCCAGTTCCACTGCGGCTTTTAGCAGGTGGCCTTGGTGCATTTCCAGCTTGCGCTCGAAACGTTCGAATAGGGTGAAGGCGTCCGCTGTACCGCCGGCAAAGCCAGCCAGCACTTTGTTGTTGTATAGACGGCGTACTTTGCGGGCGTTACCTTTCATAACGGTGTTGCCCAGGGACACCTGGCCATCACCAGCGATAACGACTTTACCGTTTCGACGAACAGATACGATAGTTGTCACGGTCTTACCTCTTTTGGTCTGCTCCGGCCAATATGCCGGTCTCGATATATTGCAGATCTGGGGACGGGGGAGAGAAGTTTCAAGGGGGAAAAGAAAAGGATGCCCGAAGGCATCCTTTTTCAAGCTGCAGCGAGGCTACTCCCAGAACCAGATCGCACACGGCTCGATACCGGCCCGGCGCAGCTGGTTGCGATCACTCTCGGCCTTGCGTTTTTGCGGGTATGGACCGAGCACCACCCGGTACCAGTTGCCTTTTTCGCCCTGGCTAACCTTGACTTGGCTGGTCAACCCCTGGAAGGCAATCATCGCCTTGCGCTCTTCGGCCTGGCTCTCGCTGCGGTAGGCGCCGCATTGCATCAAGTACGGGCGGGTAGGGGCCTGCTCTTTCTTGGCTTCAACCTGGACTTCCTTGTTCTCCAGCTCTTCGATGTAACGCCACTTCTCCTCCGGCTTCGGCGGTAGCGGCTTGGTCGCCTTTGGCGTGGTCACCGGCTGCGGTTTGACCGGTTTGGCCGGCTCGGGTTTGGTTGCCGGTGGGCTGGTTGCCGGTGGGCTGGTTTGCGGCTGGGATGGGGGCGCCGGGTTGGCGGACAGGAAATACAGTCCATAGCCCAGGGCTCCGACCAAGCACAGGGCGACTGCGGCCCATTTGAACGGGAAACCATTGCTAGGGGCTTGATTGCGGTTGCCACGGGGTTTCTTGGCGGCGGCTCGGCCGCGTTTGACGTAATCTTTGGTAGCCACGGTGTTGATCAGTATAAGGTGATTAGAATAAACCTATGGTACAAATTTGCGTCAGCTCTGACCAGACCTTGCGATGCATCCTGACTTTCAGGTTGCACCGTAAGGCATGGGTTTTGTGAGCTTGCCCTAAAAAATCTGCCAATATGGCTGGTTAGGGTTAATTGGCCGGTGGCGCGGCACTTTCCCTGATGACCAGTTTGGCATCAAGCAGGCGCGAGCCGGAGGCAATATCTTTGCCCTTGAGGATATCGAGCAGCATCAGCATCGACTGGCGGCCGATCTCATAGCGCGGCTGGGAGACCGTGGTCAGCGGCGGATCGCAGTACTCGGCAAACTGGATGTCATCGAAGCCGACAATCGACAGATCTTGCGGTACGCGGAAGCCCAGGCGCTTGGCTTGCTGCATGGCACCAATGGCCATGACATCGTTGTGGCACAGCAGCGCGGTTGGTGGCTCCGGAAGCGACAGCAGTGCGGTGACGGCCCGGGCACCACCGGCAAAGCTGAAATCACTCTTGACGGTATACGCGGGGTTCAACTCGGCCCCGGCACGGCGCAGCGCCTGCTGGTAACCCTGCGAGCGGAACTGGCACAGGGCAGCACTGTCCGGACCGGCGATTTGGGCGATGTGCTTGTGGCCCATCTGGGTCAGGTAATTGACGGCCTCAAAGGCGGCGGTCAGGTTATCGATATGGACAGTTGGCAGCTCGAGCTCCGGCGCAAACTCACACGCCATCACCATCGGTGGTAGGTTTTTCTGTTCGGGTTTGCTGACATCAAAGGGCAGGTCGGTGCCGAGCAGCAACATTCCGTCAGCTTGCTTGGTGAATACGAGGTTTACGAATGAATTTTCGCGGGTTTTCTGTTGCCCGCTATCGCCTAGCAGGACCAGGTAGCCATGTTCCATTGCCGCTTCTTCGATACCGCGGATGATTTCGGTGAAATAGGGATCACAGATATCGGGTACGATAGTGACGATGGTTTTTGATTCGTTGCGACGTAGATTCCTAGCCAGTGAATTGGGTGAATAGCCAGCATCCATGACAGCCTGCTCGACCTTTTTCCGGGTCGAGGCTGACACTTTTTCCGGGTTCATCAGGGCACGGGAAACCGTGGCCGTCGAGACACCGGCGAGCTGGGCAACATCCTTCATTGTCGCCATAGTTAAGGTTCCTCTCTATTTATTTTTCTCTCTTTTGCCGCTGGGGGATCATGGCCAAAACGGCCGATACCTGAGCCAGCGAGCTTGTTATTGTAGGCTGTCTGCCGGGGATTAAACATGCTTTAAACAGCATAAATTACATCCGATATGTGATGTACGTCGCATTGTTCATTTTAAGTTAAATCTTGCGGTTCGACATCAATTGACCAGCGGATCTTCTTGGCGAGGGGCAGCAAGGCAATCGCCGGCTTGGCTACCGACAGCCATTGCTGCAGCGCCCTGCGGCTCGGTGCTTGCAACAGCAGCTGCCAGCGGTAGCGCCCCGCCCGGCGTGCCAGCGGGGCCGGGTTGGGGCCCATCACCTGGGTATCCTGGCTGGCGACAGGGCTGGTCTCGAAAATCCCCCGAACCTGCTGCAGGAACTGCTCGACCAGCTCGCTCTGGTTGGCCTCGGCCCGAAGCAGGGCGAGGTAGGTAAAGGGCGGCAGCCAGGCCTGCTTGCGCTCGCTCAGGGCCTCGGCGGCAAAGTGGTCATAGCCCTTGTAGAGCAGGGACTGCAGCAGGGCATGTTCCGGGTGGTGGGTCTGCAGGACCACCTCTCCGGGCTTGCTGGCGCGGCCCGCGCGCCCGGCAACCTGGATAAACAGCTGCGCCAGGCGCTCGCTGGCCCGGAAATCGTTGCTGAACAGTGCGCTGTCGACATCAAGCAGGGCAACCAGGGTGACATCGGGGAAATGGTGCCCCTTGGCCAGCATCTGGGTGCCAATCAAGATCTGGTATTCGTTGTTGCGAATCGCCTCGAGGTAGTTCTCGAGGCTGCCCTTGCGCCGGGTGCTGTCGCGGTCGATGCGTACCGTCCTGAAGGTTGGGAACAATGCCTCGAGCTGCTGCTCGAGCTGCTCGGTCCCGACCCCGACCGCGTTGAGCTGGGTCGAGCCACACTGGCCGCAATGGTGCATCATCGGCCGCTGGGTGGCACAGTGGTGGCAGCGCAGCTCGCCGCTCTGCTGGTGGAAGGTGTAGTAGGCATCGCAGCGCTGGCACTCGGCCAGCCAGCCACAGTCATGGCAGATCACCGCCGGGGCGAAACCGCGGCGGTTGAGAAACAGCATTACCTGGTTGCCCGCCTCGAGGTGCTGGCGCATCCGGGCGATCAGCGGGGCGGATAACCCGGCCTCGAGGTACTGCCCCTTGACGTCGAGCACGCCGTGGCGGGCGGCCTGCGCCGAGCCTGCCCGGCGCGACAGGATCAGGTGGTGGTACTTGCCGCTCTTGGCGTTGTGCAGGGTCTCCAGCGCCGGGGTGGCCGAGCCAAGGACAACGGGGATGTTGGCCTGGCTGGCGCGCATCACCGCCAAGTCCCGGGCATGGTAGCGTAGGCTGTCCTGTTGCTTGTAGGAGGCGTCATGCTCCTCGTCGACAATGATAATGCCGAGGTTGGCAAGCGGGGTGAACAGCGCCGAGCGGGTACCGATGATGATCCCGGCCTGGTTATCCCGGCCGGCGAGCCAGGCTGACAGACGCTCGGTGTCGTTGAGTCCGGAGTGGACGGTTTCCAGCGGCACATTGAAGCGGCGGCGGAAGCGGTTGATGGTCTGCGGGGTCAGGCCTATCTCGGGGACCAGGATCAACGCCTGCTTGCCGGCGGCCAGCACCGGCTCCAGCAGGTTGAGGTAGACCTCGGTCTTGCCCGAGCCCGTGACGCCCTCGAGCAGGTAGCAGCCGAAATCCGGGTTGGCGTTGACGCTGGCAATGGCCAGGGCCTGCTCTTCGTTGAGCCGGGGCTTCTCCTCGGTGACGGCAAACTGAGACTGCCAGTGGCGCAGGGCGGGGGTTTGCTCGATGGCTTCGATCCAGCCTTTATCGGCCAGTGCTTTGAGGGTCGTACTGCTGACCTCTTCAGCCAGCAAGGCTTCGTGGCTCAGTGCGCCCTGGCGCAGCATGGTCAGGGCCTGGACCTGGCGCGGGGCGCGTTTGAGGGCGGTCAGCGGCTGGTTGTGGCCGCTCTCGGTCAACTGCCACATCTTCAGGGCCGAGGGGGCGGCCTCGCGGCCCTTGCGCAGCAAAGCGGGCATGGCGTTGGCCAAGCTGTCACCCAGGGGGTATTGGTAATACTGGCTGGCCCAGGTCAGCAGCTTGAACAGGCTGGGCTCCCACAGCGGAGCCGAATCTAGCACGGTGTGGATCGGCTTGAGCTGGTTGATGGCAAAGTCGGAGGTATCGGTCAGTGCCATCACGATCCCGACCAGTTGCTGGCGCCCGAACGGCACTTTGACCCGTCCGCCGACGACAGGCTGCTGGCCGGGCTTGACCAGATAATCAAATTGCTTGTCCAGGGGAACAGGAAGGGCCACTCGGGCAATGTTGGGCGTCATATCTAACCGGCTAAATCCGTATTTACTAAGATAGAGAAGTGTACCTTGCCCGGCGTCAGGCGGCAAAGCGGCGAAAAAAGGCGCATATCGGTTGATCTGGGCTGCGCGATTGATTACTATACGCCGCCTGAATTTGGCGTATTGGCAATGTAGCCGTTACGCTTGTTATTAACGACGTGTGGTGCCCGGCTTTGGATCGGGAGAGCGACACGGCCTTACTTTTGAGGTTATCCCATGAAACAAGGTATTCACCCAGAGTACACTGCAGTAAACGCACGTTGTTCTTGCGGCAACACTTTCGTATTTAACTCTACTATGGGTAAAGACATCAACCTTGATGTATGCGACAAGTGTCACCCATTCTACACTGGTAAGCAGCGTCAGGTTAGCTCTGGTGGTCGTATCGACAAATTCAACAAGCGTTTCGGTGCGCTTTCTAGCAAGTAATTGCCAGATGAATTTCGAAAAAGGGGATGCGCAAGCATCCCTTTTTTTATGCCCGTTTTTTATTCCACGTTTTCCCTGCTTTATACCCAATCTGTATGCTTTGGCCCGCGGCGCTGGTAAGTCGCACTGGGAGTTATCCTCCTGGCCACGATATTCCCCTCTGGTGTTGGACATTCCGCCCGGGAATCATTGGATCGACCAGATGTTAGGTGCTAGGATTTTGAGCTGCCATAGAATATGATCTATGTCTAAATTCCAAAATAAAGTCACCTCCAGTCAGGATTTCGAACACTATGTCTGAAGATTTTCGCCAACAGGCCCTTCATTACCATGCTTACCCAGTACCCGGCAAAATTGCAGTAGAGCTTACCAAGCCTGCCAATACCGTCGAAGATCTCGCCCTTGCCTACAGCCCGGGCGTTGCCGAGCCTGTGCGTGAAATTGCGCAAAACGCGGAAAATGTCTACAAGTACACCGGCAAGGGCAACATGGTTGCGGTGATCACCAACGGCACTGCAATTCTAGGTCTAGGCAACCTTGGCCCATTGGCTTCAAAACCTGTTATGGAAGGCAAGGCGCTGCTGTTCAAGCGTTTTGCGGGTCTGGACTCGATTGATATCGAAGTCAAGCACCGTACGATTGATGAGTTCGTTGATACGGTAGCCAATATTGCCGACACGTTTGGCGGCATTAACCTGGAAGATATCAAGGCGCCTGATTGTTTCGAAATCGAAAAACGCCTGATTGAGCGTTGCCACGTCCCTGTATTCCATGATGACCAGCACGGCACGGCGATTGTGACTGCGGCGGGTATGCTCAATGCGCTGGAGCTCCAGGGCAAGAAGATCAGCGAAGCCGTGATTGTCTGCCTGGGTGCCGGTGCGGCAGCGGTGGCGTGTATGGAGCTGCTTATCAAGTGCGGTGCCCAGCGCGAGAAGATCTACATGCTTGACCGCAAGGGCGTGATCCACACCCGTCGCGACGACATCAACGAGTACAAGCAGCTGTTCGCCAACAACACCGACAAGCGTACCTTGGAAGATGTGATCGAAGGTGCCGACATCTTTGTCGGGGTATCAGGTCCGGATCTGCTGGCACCGGAAGCGCTGAAGCTGATGGCAGACAAACCGGTGGTGTTTGCGTGTTCTAACCCGGATCCGGAAATCAAGCCTGAGCTGGCCCATGCGGTGCGCGATGATCTGATCATGGGTACCGGTCGCTCGGACTACCCGAACCAGGTCAACAATGTTATCTGCTTCCCGTTCATCTTCCGTGGCGCCCTGGACGTTCGCGCCAGCGAGATCAATGACGAGATGAAACTGGCCGCGGTGGATGCCATCCGGGCGCTGGCCAAAGAGCCGGTACCGGCCGAGGTGGTTGCCGCTGCCGGTGCTGACAAGCTGGAGTTCGGCCCGGATTACATCATTCCTAAGCCGATGGATCCTCGCCTGCTGCCACGCGTGGCGAAGGCCGTCGCCCAGGCCGCCGTGGAGTCGGGCGTGGCCCAAATCGAGATGCCTGCCGGCTACATGGAAGCGAAATAATTTTCGCACATTGCACCGTAAACGAAAAAACCAGCCGCAAGGCTGGTTTTTTTATCGTCAAAATACCGTGGCATTATTGACGCAGACGAATGCACATTGGCTTATTCGGTAATGTCTTCGTAGTTGATCCCCATCTCTTCCATCAGGGCCTTGGCTTCGGCCGGAAGGTCGTCAGGACGGTCTTTACGGATGTCGTCATCAGTAGGAAGCGGCTGTCCGGTGTAGGCGTGCAGGAAAGCCTCGCACAGCAGTTCACTGTTGGTAGCATGGCGTAAGTTATTGACCTGGCGGCGGGTACGCTCGTCGGTCAGAATTTTCAGTACCTTCAATGGAATCGAAACTGTAATTTTTTTTACTTGTTCGTTTTTCTTACCATGTTCCGCGTAAGGGCTGATGTATTCGCCATTCCACTCTGCCATTTTTTACCTTCTCAGCGATATAAAAGTGATGAAATATAGTATGCCTGAATTTTAGCGGGATTTACCGCCATAAGCAAAGACATATAGACGTCTAGAAGTGTTGACGTCTTCTGTGTTTGTGGTTATGTTGTTGCATAAAAGTTATTCACCAGGGCCGCCCTGACAAGGAAAGTAATTATGTGTGACAAGAAGCTAGCCACCGTCGCTGTTCGCACCGGCATCGAATCTGACACCCAGTACAATGCTGTGGTACCTCCCCTCTATTTGACCTCGACCTATAGTTTTGCGCAGTTGGGCGAGGTGCCTCAATATGATTACTCCCGCTCTGGCAACCCGACCCGTAACACCTTGGCCGATGCGCTGGCTGAGCTGGAGGGAGGGGCGGGTGCTGTGGTGACCAACTGTGGGACGGCGGCGATCAACCTGCTGGTTTCTGCACTGATCGGGCCGGATGACTTGATTATAGCCCCGCATGACTGCTACGGCGGTACCTACCGCCTGTTCAATACCCGGGCAGCAAAAGGCGATTTTAAGGTCCGCTTTGTGGACCAGACCGATCCGGCTGCCCTGGCCGATGCGCTGGCGTTGCAGCCCAAGTTGATTTGGGTGGAAACCCCGTCAAATCCCCTGCTGCGTATTGTCGATGTGGCTGAGCTTTGTGCTGCAGCCAAACAGGCTGGTGCGCTGGTGGCGGTCGACAACACTTTCCTGTCTCCGATCCTGCAGCAGCCTATCGCCCTTGGGGCTGATTTTGTTGTCCACTCTACCACCAAATACATCAACGGCCATTCGGATGTGGTTGGCGGTGTGCTGATCGCCAAGCAGGACGAGCATGCCGAGGAGATCGCCTGGTGGGCGAACTGTATCGGTGCGACCGGGGCACCGTTCGATGCCTATATGACACTGCGCGGCCTGCGAACACTGGCGCCGAGAATGCGCATGCACGAAGAAAACAGCCGCCAGATCCTGGCTTATCTCCAGCAGCAGCCATTGGTGGGGACGATCTACCATCCGAGCCAGCCGGAGCACCCAGGCCATGCCATTGCTCTCAAGCAGCAGAAGGGCTTCGGGGCGATGCTGAGTTTTGAAATAGCTGGCAGCATGGCGCAGCTTGAAGTGTTTGTGAAAGCGCTAAACTGTTTCTCATTGGCAGAGTCTCTCGGTGGGACCGAAAGCCTGATTTGTCACCCGGCCAGCATGACTCACCGCGCGATGTCAGATGAGGCCCAGGCCGAAGCGGGTTTGAAGCCGTCTTTGCTGCGGCTGTCGGTAGGGCTTGAAGATCCCGCGGACTTGATTGCCGATTTGGAACAGGCCTTCAACAAAGCGGCGGAGGAAGTGTAAATGAGCGTTTCGGTAACACGTCAGCTGCACAAGTTCGGGGGAAGTAGCCTGGCGGATCCGCAGTGCTACCTGCGGGTCGCTGAGATTTTGCGCGAGTATTCGAACGAGAGCGATTTGGTGGTGGTGTCGGCGGCCGGCAAGACCACCAACCGTTTGATTGAGTGGCTTGAGCTGTTGGAGAAAGACGGCCGCCAGGCCCACGAGGCGTTGCAGTCACTGCGCGGGTTCCAGCAGGAGCTGATAGAGTCGCTGCTTGAGGGGGAGGCGGCTGATGCGCTGTTGACCCAGCTGCACCTTGAGCTGGGGGGGCTGTCCGCCCTGGCGGAAAAGCCTTTGACCGAGGCGGAATATGCCAGGGTGCTGGGCCACGGCGAGCAGTGGTCGGCGCGGTTGCTGGCCGCGTTGCTGAACAAGCAGCAGGTGCCGGCTGTCAGCCTCGACTCGCGTTGCTTCCTGCGCGCCGAGCGCGCTGCCCAGCCGGAAGTGGACCGTGCTCAGTCATGGCCGCTGCTCAAGGAGCAGTTGGCCCAGTACAGCCAGCAAAGGGTGGTGATCACCGGTTTTATGGCCCAAAACGGGAGCGGCGAGACAGTGCTGCTCGGTCGCAACGGCTCTGACTATTCGGCCACCGTGATCGGGGCTCTGGCGGATGTCGAGCGGGTCACGATTTGGAGTGACGTCGCCGGTGTCTACAGTGCCGATCCGCGCAAGGTAGCCGATGCCTGCCTGCTGCCGCTGCTGCGCCTTGATGAGGCCAGTGAACTGGCGCGTTTGGCAGCACCGGTATTGCATAGCCGTACCTTGCAGCCGGTGGCGCAGAGTGCTATCGACCTGACTCTTCGTTGTAGCCATCAGCCGGAGCAGGGCTCGACCCGGGTTGAGCGGGTCTTGGCCTCGGGGCGCGGTGCCAAGATCATTACCTCGCTCGATGATGTGTGCCTGATTGAACTGTCGGTGACCCGAGCCCATGACTTTGCACCGATTGCCACCGATATCGAGCGTTTCCTGCAGCGTACCCAACTGCAGCCGCTTGCCAGCAGCGTTGAGCCGGACAAAGGCCGGGTGCAGCTGGCCTATACCGCGGAAGTGGTCAACAGTGTGTTGGCCCAGCTGCAAGATAGCGGCATCGCGGCTGAGCTGCGCTTGCGCGAGGGCTTCTCGCTGGTGGCGGCAGTGGGGGCCGGGGTGGTGAACAATGCGGTGCACTGCTACGGTTTCTACCAGCAGCTCAAAGGTCAGGCATTGGAATTTATCGCCGAGTCGGAATCGGGCCTGAGTCTGGTCGCGGTACTGCGCAAGGCCGATACCGACAGCCTGATTCAGGGGATCCACCAGAGTTTGTTCCAGGCCCAGAAGCGGATTGGCCTGGTGCTGTGTGGCAAGGGCAATATCGGCAGCCGCTGGCTCGAGCTGTTCGGGGCCGAGAAGGCGACGCTGGAAAAGCGCCACGGGATGAGCTTTACCCTGATTGGCGTGGTCGACAGCCGCCGCCACTGGATTGACTTTGAGGGCATTGATGCCGGCCGAGCCCAGCATGCCTTTGATGATGAATCGGTGGAATATGAAGGCAGTGAGTGGCTGTCGGTGCTGGCCAGCCACACCTATGACGATGTGATCGTGCTGGATGTGACCGCCAGCAGCGAACTGGCTGCGCGTTATCCGCAGGTGGCCGAAGCGGGGCTGCATCTGATTTCGGCCAACAAGGTGGCAGGCTCTGCCTCAGGTGATGCCTACCATCAGGTCATTGATGCGTTCGCCAAGAGCAGCCGGTTCTGGCTCTACAATGCGACCGTGGGGGCCGGCCTGCCGGTCAACCATACGGTGCGTGACCTGCGCGAGAGCGGCGATGAAATCATTGCCTTGTCGGGCATCTTCTCCGGAACCTTGTCGTGGTTGTTCCAGCAGTATGATGGCTCGGTGCCTTTCTCGCAGCTGGTCGAGCAGGCCTGGCAGCAGGGGCTGACCGAGCCGGATCCGCGCCATGACCTGGACGGCAGCGATGTGATGCGCAAGCTGGTGATCTTGGCTCGAGAATCCGGTCTGTCATTGGAGCCTGAGCAGGTCAGGGTGGAAACCTTGGTGCCTGAGTCGCTGGCCGCTCTTGGGGTCGATGACTTTTTCGAACAGTCCGTAGAGTTGGATGAGCTGCTCTATGAGCGGCTGGGCAAGGCCCAGAAAGAGGAGAAAGTCCTGCGCTATATTGCCCGGCTTGATCGCCACGGCAAGGCGGCGGTGGGGATAGAGGCGCTGCCGCGCGAGCATGCCCTGGCTAACTTGCTGCCTTGCGATAATATCTTTGCGATTGAAAGCCGCTGGTACCGCGATAATCCGTTGGTGATCCGTGGACCGGGGGCGGGCCGTGATGTGACGGCCGGGGCGCTGCTGTCGGATATCAACCGCCTGGCGTCGATGTTGTAATCAGGCTGCCAACTGCCGCCTCTCGTCAGTGAAATTCACTGGCTAAAAGAAGGCGATCCAGTGCAATGGTCTGGGTGGTTGAGATTGCCCAGCTCAAGTGTCCATGACTATCGTTAATGACCGACAAGCCCGCTGTTTGCGGGCTTTTTAGTGGCCGGGCAATGTTGAAGATCCTGCAATTTGAAGTTGAGAAATATTCATGATCATCGTGTTGACATTAAATTGGTTACAAGACATCCTGTAGACATATAGACGTCTAAACGGTTATTTGGATGACGTCAGTTTTAGGGAGCGGCCGCGCGCCAACAAGAGTAAGGAATGGATTATGGGGTATTCATACGCAAGCCACTTGGATTCACTGAACCAGAATATTGCTGACATTGACGGCAACATCAATGTGTCGTTCGAATTCTTTCCGCCAAGCAGCGAGCAGATGGAGCAGACGCTGTGGAATTCCATTCACCGCCTGAAAACGCTGCAACCTAAGTTCGTCTCGGTGACTTACGGGGCTAACTCGGGTGAGCGTGACCGTACCCACTCGATTATCAAAGACATCAAGGAGCAGACCGGCTTGGTGGCGGCACCGCACTTGACCTGTATCGATGCGACCCGCGATGAACTGCGCAGCATTGCACGCGACTACTGGAACAACGGTATCCGCGATATCGTTGCCCTGCGCGGCGATTTGCCGGCCCAGGGGGGAAAGCCGGATATGTATGCGGCGGACTTGGTTGAGCTGCTGCGCTCGGAAGCCGACTTCGATATCTCGGTGGCAGCGTACCCGGAAGTGCATCCTGAAGCCAAGAGTGCCCAGGCCGACCTGATCAACCTCAAGCGCAAGGTAGATGCCGGTGCCTGCCGTGCCATCACCCAGTTCTTCTTTGACGTTGAAAGCTACCTGCGCTTCCGTGACCGCTGCGTGGCGGCGGGGATCGATGTTGAAATCGTACCGGGGATCCTGCCGGTTTCCAACATGAAGCAGGCCAAGCGCTTTGCCAACGCCAATAACGTCAAGATCCCGGGCTGGCTGGAGAAGCAGTACGAAGGGCTGGATGACGATTTGCTCAGCCGCCAGATGGTAGGGGCCAGCAATGCGATCGATATGGTGCGGGTACTGAGCCGCGAAGGGGTGAAGGACTTCCACTTCTATACCCTTAACCGCGCCGAACTGACCTATGCCATCTGCCATACGCTGGGGGTGCGTGCCAAGGCCTGATGCGAGAAGGCCGGCACCAAGTGATAAATAAAAGAAAAGCCGCTCGGAGCGGCTTTTTTATGTTCTTCGCTGAAGTTAAAACTTACAGGGCAACAGGGCTGCCAGCGGAGTCCATGTCTTTCAGCTCAGCCAGTACTTCTTCGGCCCAGTCAATCCATGCCTGGCGGTTGTGGATCGCTCGGCGAAGGGTTAGACGGTCAAGACGGGATTGGCGATCGAGGTTCTTGTGGTCAGCAAAATGGATTTTCTCCATTTCGTTGTAATGGTTGATTAGTGTGTGTGACTCTTCGATCAGGCCTTCAAGCTGCTGCTGCATCGGCTCTGAATTGTGGACACCGCACACGACCAGCTTGGCAGAAAATTCATCGCGGATGGTTGGGTTTCGGGCTGGCTCTTGGAACCACTCAAACAGTGCCTGACGGCCCAGATCGGTAATGGAATAGACTTTGCGATCGGGTTTGCCTTCTTGCGGCTCCAGTTTGCAGGTTACCTGGTCATTGCCGGCCATCTTGTTCAGCTCGCGGTATACTTGCTGGTGGCTGGCTTTCCAGAAGTAGCCAATACTGTGGGAAAACTCTTTGGTGATATCGTAACCGGTGGCATCTCGGTTACTCAACACAGTCAAAATAACGTGTGGTAGTGACATCTCTTCTATCCGTTAAAATACTACAAAAAAATAACTCAATCGGCATGGCCTGAGACGGCCGCAACGTACCCATCGCTCATTGGCGTTTTTATAATCGTGCTGTTGCAGTGCCTGATCAAGATCACGTAGCATACACATCAATGAGCTAATTTTCGACATCAGAGCGTGATATCGACGAAAACTGGTGCAACCAATTGCCCGTCTTGTGATGCTGGTCTATATATTGCCTGTTATTTGCTATTCATTCTTTGATGCAAATTGTTTTGCATCAAACAATTTCACTGCGTGTGGTTTAGTTTAGTTAAACCCGTGTTGGCAGTACTGTCTCAATAGTGAGGCGATGTGAAGCTGTGGAGAAAAGAAAAGGCTAGCGCATCAGGCGCTAGCCTTTTATGTCGAATATGGCGCGTGCCGGTTAGCCGGTGTTTCGCATACCGGTCGCGATACCAGCAATGGTGACCATCAGTGCTTCTTCCAGCATCGGCGATGGCGTCTCCTGGCGGCGGGTACGGTAGAGCAACTCGGCCTGCAGCATATTCAGCGGCTCGACATAGATGTTACGCAGGCGGATTGACTCGGCACCCCATGGGTTTTGTTCCATCAGGTGGGCACTGTTTTCCACGTTCAGCACCGCCTTGATGTCTTTTTGCAGTTGCTCACGTAGCTTCTGTCCCATAGGCCACAGTGACTTGTCGGTCAGGCGCTGGTCGTAGTATTCCGCAATGCCGATATTGGTCTTGGTAAATACCATTTCCAGCATCCCCAGGCGGGTTGAGAAGAATGGCCACTCGCGGCACATTTCCTCAAGCTGAGCGGCATGGCCCTTGTCAATCGAGAACTGGATGGCCTCACCGGCACCCAACCAAGCTGGCAGGATCAGGCGGTTCTGGCTCCAGGCGAAGATCCACGGGATAGCACGTAGGCTTTCCACGCCACCTTTCGGGTTACGCTTGGCCGGACGTGAGCCCAGCGGCAGTTTGCCCAGTTCTAGCTCAGGGGTTGCTGCACGGAAGTATGGGACAAACTCTTCATTGCCTCGCACGACGTCGCGGTAGGCGTCGCAGGACACCTCAGACAACACATCCATCAGCTCGCGCCATTCTTGCTTAGGCTGCGGAGGCGGCATCAGGTTCGCTTCCAAGATTGCGCTGGCATACAGGCTCAGGCTGTTGACCGCCACTTCAGGTAGGCCCAGCTTGAAGCGGATCATCTCGCCTTGCTCTGTCACGCGCAGGCCGCCTTTCAGGCTGCGCGGTGGCTGTGACAACAGGGCTGCGTGTGCTGGTGCACCGCCCCGGCCAATGGAGCCGCCGCGGCCGTGGAACAGGGTCAGTTCGACGCCCGCTTCCTCACACACCTCAACCAGCGATTCCATCGCATGGTACTGGGCCCAGCCAGCGGCCATGACGCCGGCATCTTTGGCGGAGTCGGAGTAGCCGATCATCACCATCTGGTGGTTCTGAATATAACCACGGTACCAGTCGATGTTCATCAGTTGCTTGATCACGCTCTCGGCATTGTTGAGATCGTCCAAGGTTTCAAACAGCGGGCACACATCCATGCGGAACTTGCAGCCGGCTTCTTGCAGCAGCAAGTGTACGGCCAGCACATCAGAGGCAGTACGGGCCATGGAGATGACATACGCGCCCAGGGCTTCGCGTGGCTGATCGGCAATGGCCTTGCAGGTATCAATAACTTCTTTGACTTCGTCAGAAGGGGCCCAGTCACGAGGCAGCAGCGGGCGCTTGGAGGACAGTTCGCGGACCAGGAAGGCCACTTTGTCTTGCTCGCTCCATTGATCGTAATCGCCCAGGCCCAGGTAGCGGGTCAACTCGGAAATCACGTTGGAGTGGCGGGTGCTTTCCTGGCGGATATCCAAGCGGACCAGGTGGACACCGAAACACTTGATGCGGCGCAGTACGTCGAGCAGCAGGCCGTCGGCGATGATGCCCATGTCACATTCGTGAAGTGAGCGGTAGCAGGCGTAAAGCGGATCCCACAACTGGCTGACATCGTCGATGATACCGTAGCTTGGTGCGTCGAGGCCCTTGATCTTGGCATCAAGCACATCACGGGTATTGGTCAGCTTGGCGCGCAGATCTTTCAAGATGGCACGGTAAGGTTCGTGTTCGTCACCGGCAAGATCGCGGACCTCGTCGTTGCACTTGACCATCGACAGTTCGCTGACCAGCTCTTTGACATCCTGCAGGTAGAGGTCGGCCGCTTTCCAGCGGGATAGCAGCAGCACTTCGCGGGTTACTTCCGACGTCACAAACGGGTTACCGTCACGGTCCCCACCCATCCATGATGAGAAGGTGACCGGTGCCGCGTCAATCGGCAGGCCTTCGCCCAGGTGGGCTGTAAGTTTCTCGTCAAACTGGCGCAGGAATTCCGGCACAGCTTGCCATAGCGAGTTTTCGACCACGGCAAAGCCCCACTTGGCTTCATCGAGCGGCGTCGGGCGTTGCTTGCGGATAACATCGGAATGCCATGCCTGGGCGATCAGCTGCTCGAGGCGACGCTCAACGCGCTGGCGTTCGCTGTTAGACAGCTCGCTCAGCTCCAGCTTGGACAGGCATTTGTTGATCTGTACCAGCTTGTGGATCATGGTACGACGGGCAATCTCGGTTGGGTGGGCCGTCAGGACCAAATCAATGTTGAGATCACGGACCGCCTGGATTGAATCGAATTTGCTGATGTCCTGCTCGTCCAGTTTGGCGAACAATGCATCAATGGAGTCTGGGCTGCAGATATGTTCTTCACTGTGGCGCGAGACGGTATGGTACTGCTCGGCAATATTAGTCAGGTTCAGGAATTGGCTGAAGGCCCGGGCTACAGGCAATAGCTGGTCGTCCGGCAGGTTCTGCAGTTCGTCGATCAGTTTGGCACGATCGTCTTGATTGCCTGCGCGGGCGGACTTGGATAGTTTGCGGATGGTTTCTACTTTACTTAGCAGTTCTTCACCATGCGCATCCTTGATTGTCGTACCCAGCATGTGACCGAGCATACTGACGTTGCTTCTAAGCGCGCTGTACTTTTCGTTCATATCGCATCCATCTCGTAAATTTATTACATCCAATTAACTCATTAGACAACAATCTAGCCGTGTTCAGGCTTTGAGGTCAACATTGATCGTCATAACTAGTAAGAAAACGACAGTGCATTGATTTTTATCATGTTATGAAACGGAGGGTGTAACAAAGTTTCTCTAAAATGGTGTGATAAGGCACAAAAACTGCGTGCTTGGTGTGCAATGTGTTGAGAAAGTTCTCATTTTTGGTGCGATTTAGTGCTTTGTGCTGCGGTTGATTGGCGTAGATAAAAAGAGAAATCCCCTAAATGGGCTGATTGGTGCATCTTTTATTATTTTTTCCCGCCTAGGAGTTGACACTGGCAGTAAATGTCGGTAAACATATTAATTCAAAAGATATGAATAAAAATATTGATCTTGAGGTTCGGTTAGCCAGAGTGGAATGTTAACCAAACAGTATCAATGTTTGTAACGGAACTGAAATAGGTACGAAGCCCCATGAACCAAGCGACTAGCCAATCACAACACGCCCTCCGACGACGCTGAGTTTCGCTTGGTGCCTCTGCGCACCCCATCCCGAGGCAGCCTTGCTGCTAGCTACACCCCTAACCCAAAGCACCCACAAACCAAAATACACGGATTGATTATGTTGAACACCTATATTATCGGTGCCAGCGGCTACACCGGCGCA
Source organism: Photobacterium sp. DA100 (assembly GCF_029223585.1). NCBI lineage: Bacteria > Pseudomonadati > Pseudomonadota > Gammaproteobacteria > Vibrionales > Vibrionaceae > Photobacterium > Photobacterium sp. DA100. The sequence continues at coordinate 200,935 of NZ_CP119423.1, forward strand.
GAGCTGGCGAAAATGGTACACCTACATCCTCACCTCAAGCTGGCGGGCTTATTCGTTTCGGCCAACAGCCTCGATGCCAACAAGCCGATCAGTGAACTCCACGGTCAGCTAAAAGGTATTGTTGATTTGCCGCTGCAGCCGCTATGTTCGCCGCAAGAGGTCGCGAAGGCGGGTGACATCGTGTTGCTGGCAACGGCCCATGAAGTGAGCCATGACTTGGCTCCGATTTTTTTGGATTGTGGTTGTCAGGTGTTTGATTTGTCAGGGGCGTTTCGGGTTCAGGGCGACGCGTTTTATACCCAGTTTTATGGTTTTGACCACCAGTCTCCGACATGGTTGGAAAAAGCGGTTTATGGCCTTGCCGAGTGGAACCATGACGCCATTGCCAGTGCCCAGCTAGTTGCCGTTCCGGGCTGTTACCCAACGGCTTCGCAACTGGCTTTAAAACCACTTATTGAAAGTGAACTGTTAGATACCCTGCAGTGGCCGGTGATCAATGCGGTAAGCGGTGTGTCCGGGGCAGGCCGCAAGGCATCAATGACCAACAGCTTTTGCGAAGTCAGCCTCCAGGCCTACGGTATTTTCAACCACCGTCACCAGCCTGAAATTGCCACCCACCTCGGCCAGGAGGTGATCTTTATTCCTCATCTCGGCAACTTCAAGCGTGGGATCCTGGCGACCATCACCGCCAAATTGGCTGCTGGGGTCACTGCCGAACAAGTCGAAGCGGCAATGAATGCAGCGTATGCCGGTGAAAGTGACATGCATGCCGTTCGTCTGCTGGGCCAGCAGGCGGCGAAACTACAGAGCGTGGTCGGTACCTGCTTCTGTGATATCGGTTGGCAGATACAGGATGGACACATAATTTTAACGTCTGCGATTGACAACCTGCTTAAGGGCGCGTCATCGCAAGCGATGCAGTGCATAAATATTCGAAATGGTTTTCCACAGCTTACAGCGTTGGTTTAACGGTCAGGAGAGTAGCAATGAGTCAGGTTCCTTTGGTGATAAAGCTAGGCGGTGCAGTGCTGTCTTGCGGTGAAACCCTAGAGAAATTATTTGGTGCGATCAGTGCCTACCAGCAGCAGGCGCAGCGCCCGTTGGTTCTGGTGCATGGTGGCGGATACCTGGTCGATGAGCTGATGGCCAAGCTGCAGCTGGACACGGTGAAAAAAGAAGGCCTGCGGGTCACGCCGGTTGAGCAGATCCCTTTCATCGCCGGAGCATTGGCTGGTACTGCCAACAAGCTGCTGCAGGGGCAGGCAAAGAAAGCGGGTGTTGCTGCGGTTGGCCTGAGCTTGGCCGATGGCGGCCTGTGTAACGTGACCGAGCTGGATCCTGAGCTGGGCGCGGTGGGCAAGGCCGAGCCGGGGGACAGCAGTCTGGTGAGTCAAATCATGCAGGCGGGGTTCTTGCCGATTGTCAGCTCGATTGGCCTTGATGGCACCGGCCAGCTGATGAATGTCAATGCCGATCAGGCTGCGGTGGCCGTCGCGGCAGCCCTGGACGGTGAGCTGGTACTGCTGTCGGATGTCAGCGGGGTGCTGGATGGCAAAGGCAAGCTGATCAGCGAGCTGACCGAGACACAGGCTGAAACACTGATCGCCCAGGCGGTGATCACCGATGGCATGGTCGTCAAAGTGCGCGCCGCCTTTGAAGCCGCCAATGCCCTAGGGCGCTCGATTGAAGTGGCGACCTGGCGCTACCCGGACAAACTGGCGGCGCTGTTTGATGGCCAGAGCATCGGGACCAAATTTTCTCCGCAGGCGTAATGCCTACGGTAAAGAACACAGTTAAGACACACATTAGTACACACGGATTGAGATAACGCCTGAGCGGGAAGACCGTCGAACAGGCATCAGGAGAGAGTTATGAGCAAAGTAAATAAAGTGGTATTGGCTTATTCCGGCGGACTGGACACCTCGGCAATCATTCCTTGGCTGAAAGAAAACTATGACTGCGAAGTGGTGGCATTCGTGGCCGATGTCGGCCAGGGTGAGGAAGAGCTGGAAGGCATCGAAGAGAAAGCCTTGGCTTCTGGTGCATCGGCCTGCTACATCGCCGATCTGAAAGAAGAGATGGTCAAGGATTACATCTACCCAAGCTTGAAGACCGGTGCGGTTTACGAGGGCAAGTACCTGTTGGGTACCTCAATGGCCCGTCCAATTATTGCCAAGGCGCAGGTTGAGTGTGCACTTGAAGTCGGTGCTGATGCCCTTTGCCATGGCTGTACCGGTAAAGGTAATGATCAGGTCCGTTTCGAAAGTGCCTATGCGGCGCTGGCACCGCAGCTAGAAGTGATTGCACCGTGGCGTGAATGGGATCTGCGCAGCCGTGAAGCCCTGCTGGATTACCTGGCCGAGCGCGATATCCCTTGTTCTGCCTCGCTGGAGAAAATCTACTCCCGTGATGCCAATGCTTGGCATATCTCTACTGAAGGTGGTGTTTTGGAAGAGACGTGGAACCAGCCGAATGAACTGTGCTGGGTATGGACCAAGGATCCTGAAGCGGCGCCGGATAAACCTGAGCTAGTTTCGATCCTGGTCGAGAAGGGCGAAATTGTCGCGGTGGACGGTGAAGCCATGTCGCCATACAACGCGCTGGTTTACCTCAACGAGAAAGGTGCCGAGCACGGCATTGGCCGTATCGACATCGTCGAGAACCGCCTGGTCGGCATCAAATCCCGTGGCTGTTACGAAACCCCGGGCGGCACCATTATGAATGAAGCCCTGCGTGCGGTAGAGCAGCTGGTACTGGACAAAGACTCCTTTGAGTTCCGTGAAAGCATTGGCCTCAAAGCGTCCCACCTGATCTACGATGGCCGTTGGTTCACGCCGCTTTGCAAGTCTTTGCTGGCTGCCGCACAAGAGCTGTCACAAGATGTGAGCGGTGAGGTTGTTGTCAAACTGTATAAAGGCCAAGCTACGGTAGTACAGAAGCGTTCGGCCAATAGCCTGTATTCCGAAGAGTTCGCCACCTTCGGTGAGGACGAGGTATACGACCACAGCCATGCTGGTGGTTTCATCCGCCTTTACTCGCTGGCAAGTCGTATCCGTGCGCTGAACGAACAGAAGAAATAACCCAGACCACGACATTATAAATAACGAGCAAGTCGAGCAAGATACACAGGAGAAAGGCCATGGCACTATGGGGCGGACGGTTCAGTCAGGCGGCTGACACACGGTTTAAGCAGTTCAACGATTCATTGCGTTTTGATTACCGTTTGGCGGAGCAGGACATCGTCGGCTCGATCGCCTGGTCGAAGGCGCTGCGCCAGGTCAATGTGCTGACCGACGAGGAGCAGCAGCGCCTCGAGCTGGCACTCAATGAGCTGAAGCTGGCTGTAATGGAAGATCCGGAGCAGATTTTGCGTTCTGATGCTGAGGATATCCATAGTTGGGTTGAGCAGCAGTTGATCGGTAAGGTCGGTGACCTGGGCAAGAAGCTCCATACCGGGCGTTCGCGTAATGATCAGGTGGCGACCGATCTCAAGTTGTGGTGTCGCCAGCAGGGACAGCAGTTGCTGTTGATGCTGGATCAGCTGCAGAACCAGCTGGTAACGGTGGCTCGCCAGCACCAAGCGACAGTCTTGCCGGGCTACACCCACTTGCAGCGGGCCCAGCCGGTCACTTTTGCCCATTGGTGCTTGGCTTATGTCGAGATGTTCGAACGTGACTATTCGCGTTTGTCTGATGCGCTGAACAGGTTGGATACCTGCCCGCTGGGCTCCGGCGCGCTGGCTGGTACCGCTTACCCGATTGACCGTGAGGTGCTGGCCCATAGCTTGGGTTTCCAGCGAGCGACCCGCAACAGTCTTGATTCGGTGTCGGATCGCGACCATGTGATGGAGCTGCTGTCGACCGCATCGATTTCGATGTTGCACCTGTCGCGGATGGCAGAAGATCTGATCTTCTACAACTCCGGTGAATCAAACTTCATCGAGCTGGCCGATACTGTCACCTCCGGCTCGTCCCTGATGCCGCAGAAGAAGAATCCGGATGCCCTGGAGCTGATCCGTGGCAAATGCGGCCGGGTTTACGGCGCGATGACCGGCATGATGATGACAGTCAAGGCGCTGCCGCTGGCCTACAACAAAGACATGCAGGAAGACAAAGAGGGGCTGTTCGATGCGCTCGACAGCTGGTATGAGTGCATGGAAATGGCAGCACTGTGCTTTGAAGGCATCAAGGTCAACAAGGAGCGGACGCTGGAAGCGGCGATGCAGGGCTATTCCAATGCCACTGAGCTGGCGGATTATCTGGTCGCCAAGGGGATCCCGTTCCGTGAGGCCCACCATATTGTCGGTGTCGCCGTCGTTGCCGCGATCGAAAAAGGCTGTGCACTTGAAGAGCTGTCGCTGGCCGAGATGAAGGCCTTCTCCGAGGTCATTGACGAGGACGTATATCCAATCCTCACCATTGAGTCTTGCTTGGAGAAGCGCTGCGCCTTGGGCGGTGTGGCACCAAATCAGGTCGACTTTGCCATTGGTCAAGCAGAGAAGCGTCTCGAGAAACGCTACTCGCCTGGGGTGAAAGTACGGGGTGCGCGTCTGACCGATCTTGATGCGCTCGAGGGGATGGTTGCTTACTGGGCCGGCCTTGGCGAGAACCTGCCGCGGATGCGCAATGAACTGGTGCGTGATATCGGCTCGTTCGCCGTTGCTGAGCATCATGGAACGGTTACCGGCTGTGCATCCTTGTATGTCTACGATTCAGGCTTGGCCGAAATTCGTTCGCTGGGCGTGGAAGCGGGCTGGCAGCAGCAGGGGCAGGGCAAGGCGATAGTCGAGTACCTGATTGAGAAAGCCGGGCAGATGGCGATCAAGAAAGTGTTCGTGCTGACCCGGGTACCGGAATTCTTCATGAAGCAAGGCTTTGTACCGACGTCGAAATCGCTGTTGCCTGAGAAGGTGATGAAAGACTGTGACCGCTGTCCGCGCCAACATGCCTGTGACGAAGTGGCGCTGGAAGTTCGCATGGATCAGGAGCAGGTTATCCCGACGATAAATGTGGCCTGAGCCTCAGCGCCAGCATGATACGATTCTCTTAGTCTATTTGCCCGGCAATTATGTCGGGCTTTTTTTATCTACCGACTTTGCTCGAGTCGCCTTTAGGCGCAGTTGCCACGCGCGAATGCCATGGGCCAGCAGTAGCAAGGTCGTACTGCTGGCGGCGACAAAGACGGTGATGGCTTCGATGGTGGCCGGCTGGTGGCGATAGAAGGTAAGCCAGATGAACCAGCCAAACGGGCTTAATACTGATAACTGGCGAATACAACGTCGGCAGCGGCCGAGTTTGTGCCAGAATTCAGAGCGAGTGCAGGCTTGGCATCCCATGTGGTTATTCTCCTTTATTTACTCGAGCCAGTTTATCTTTGATGACAGCTGCCGGAAACAAAAAAAGCCCTCACAAGGAGGGCGGTTCGGTAGTGCAAGGGAGAGTTCTGTTCAGTCTGGTCTTGGTCTTAACAACCCGGGCCACAGTCCAGACAATGCTTGATCATTTCAGGGCCTAAGTGCAATTTGGCGTTCAGATCGCGCAGCGCAGTACGGACACCTTCTTCGATAACCGGGTGGTAAAACGGCATATCCAGCATTTCGGCAATCGTCATCTTGTTCTGGTGTGCCCAGGCCAGCAGGTGTGCCAGGTGCTCGGCATTCGGGCCCATCATCTCTGCACCCAGGAAGCGGCCGGTACCTTGCTCACCGTAGACATGCAGGATGCCTTTGTTGCGTAGCATCACACGGGAGCGGCCCTGGTTTTCGAACGACACTTCACCGGTCTCGAAGCAGCCGCATAGACCCAGGCGCTCGGTAATTTCTTTGTAGGTCTCGCCGACCATGGCAATCTGCGGATCCGAGAACACCGCTGAAATCTTCGAGCGGCGGTGGCCGGCTCGGATATCCGGGAAGCGGCCTGCATTGTCACCGGCGATACGGCCCTGATCTGCGGCTTCGTGCAGCAGCGGAATTTGGTTGCTGGCATCACCGGCGACGAAAATCGAGTCAACCGAGGTCTGCATGGTGTAGTAATCGGCGACCGGTACTCCGCGGGCATCCAACTCCATGGTGGTGTTGTCGATATCCAGCTTGTCGACGTTAGGGCGGCGTCCGGTCGCGGCCAGCACGTACTCGACGTTGATCACTTGCAGCGCCCCTTCTTGGTCGAGGTATTGGATCTCAACCTCGTCACCGATACGCTTCATGCTCTCGATGCGTACGTCTGCATCGAGGTAAAATTCTTCATTGAAAGTCTTGTTGGCGTAGGCCATGACTTCCGGGTCGGTCAGCGGGCCGACTTGGCCACCCAGGCCGAACATTACCACTTCCACACCTAGGCGCTTGAGTGACTGGCCGAGCTCAAGGCCGATAACACCCGGGCCGAAAACCGCCACCGCTTTTGGCAGATCATCCCAGTTGAACACGTCATCGTTGATGATCAGGCGGTCACCCAACTCGTTCCACACCGCAGGGTAGGCCGGGCGTGAACCGGTGGCAATCACAATGCGTTTGGCATGGATGGTGGTATGACCGTCAACAACCAGGGTGTTGTTGTCGATAAACTTGGCATAGCCGGCAATTTTGTCTCCGGCTGGGATCTCGTCCACCCCCTCCAGAACAAAGCCAACGAAGCGGTCGCGCTCGCGCTTCACACGGTCCATGACTTCGCGGCCGTTGATCACGAGCTCACCTTGCGGGTGGACACCGAAGCCCGGGGCTTTTTCGATCTGGTGAACGCTTTCAGCTGCCGCGATCAGCAGTTTGGATGGCATGCAGCCGACGCGGGCACAGGTGGTGCCGTAAGGGCCGCCTTCAATCATCACAACGCTGTCGGTATGGGCTTTGGCGGCACGGTAAGCGCCAAGGCCAGCGGTGCCACCACCGATTACAGCAACATCAACATTCAGGGTTTTCATATCTTCTTCTCTCCAATCTAGCTTTGCCAAGGGCGGTCTTGCCGGTCTGGGCCCGTCGAGCGGGCCCTTTGTCGTTAGGTGGCGGATTAGCCTAGGTAGGCTTCCAGCTCTTCGCTGCCACCGATGTGCTTACCGCCGATAAACACCTGAGGAACGGTGCTGCGGCCAGAGATAGCGCGCAGGCTAACGGTGGTGGCATCTTTGCCCAGCACCACTTCTTCGTAGCTCAGGCCTTTGTCGATCAGGTTCTGCTTGGCCTTGGCGCAGAAAGGGCAGCCAGGCTTGGTAAAGACCGTGATAGATTCTTGCAGCTTGTGCTCCGGCGCGATGTAGCCGAGCATGGTATCCGCATCAGAAACCTTGAACGGGTCGCCCGGCTCGTCGTTTTCGATGAACATTTTTTCAACCACACCGTTTTTCACCAGCATGCTGTAGCGCCATGAGCGAGCACCGAAGCCAAGATCTTCCTTGCCGACCAGCATGCCCATGCCTTTGGAAAACTCGCCGTTGCCGTCCGGAATGAAGGTGATGTTCTCCGCTTCCTGATCCGCTTTCCATGCGTTCATCACGAAGGTGTCGTTGACCGATACACACAGAATGTCGTCAACACCGTGCTCGGCAAATACCGAAGCCAGTTCGTTGTAGCGAGGCAGGTGGCTAGATGAACAGGTCGGTGTGAATGCGCCCGGTAGGCTGAACACGATAACGGTTTTGTCGGCAAAGAGTTCCTGTGTGGTTACGTCAACCCACTGGTCGCCCTGGCGTGTGTGGAAAGTTACCTGAGGTACGGCTTGGCCTTCTTTAGATGCGAACATGATTATTTCCTTTGAATTTGAATGCGTTGTTTGTAGCAACCGGAGCCTTGTCTTCATTGCTCCCTGTTGATGTGATGATTATGCAAGTTTGACATTGATAGCTCTAATCGTTTGGTGCTATGGTTTTGATAGTTAATTTCTATCAAAGTGGTAAGTGATGAATATCCGTGATCTCGAATATCTGGTGGCATTGTCCGAGCACAAGCATTTTCGCAAGGCGGCCGAAGCCTGCTTTGTCAGCCAGCCGACATTGAGCGGGCAGATCCGCAAGCTGGAAGAGGAGTTGGGCGTGGCATTGCTGGAGCGCACCAGCCGCAAGGTGCTGTTTACCGACGCCGGCTTGGCGCTGGTGGCGCAGGCGCAGAAGGTTCTGCTGGAGGTCAAGGTACTGACCGAGCTGGCCAGTGAGCAGGGGGGCAGCATGTCCGGGCCTTTGCATATCGGTTTTATCCCGACGGTCGGGCCTTACCTGCTGCCGCATATTATTCCCAAGATAAAAGCCAGCTTTCCCGAGCTGGAGCTGTTCCTCCATGAGGCGCAAACCCATCAGCTGGTGCAGCAGCTTGAAGATGGCAAGCTTGACTGCATTATCTTGGCGGCCGTCAAGGAAAGCGAGCCGTTCATCGAATTACCGCTCTACCATGAGCCGATGGTATTGGCGGTGCCGGAAGATCACCCTTGGGCGGATCGCCAGTCGCTGCCGATGGAAGAGTTACATGGCCATACATTGCTGATGCTGGGGGACGGCCATTGCTTGCGGGATCAGGCGATGGGGTTCTGCTTTGCCGCCGGGGCGCAGGAGGACGGCAGTTTCAAAGCAACCAGCTTGGAAACCCTGCGCAATATGGTCGCGGCGGGCAGCGGGATCACCCTGATGCCCAAGCTGGCGACCCCGAAAGAGCAGCGCCGGGACGGGGTCTGCTATATTGCAGCCGAAGATCCGGTACCGAGCCGGTTGATCACCTTGGCCTATCGTCCAGGCTCGCCGCTAAAAGGGCGCTATGAAAAATTGGCGGCGTTGATCCAGGATCACCTGGAAGCGCAGTTGCCTGCCTGATCCCGGAAAGGCACATAAAAAAACAGAGCGCCGAGGCGCTCTGCTTGGTTTTGACTGCTCGCTTTGGATTGACGAGGTTTAGAACAGCTCGTCAGAGCTATCGGATTCGAAAATGCCCTCTGAAACCGAGTCGCTGACCGACTCTGTCGGCTCTGTGCCTTCCTCGAAATACTCGAACATCGAGGTGTAGTCGTTCTGGTTGCTCAGCTTGCCGCTATCGCGGTCGATACGGACCTGGATAATGTGCTCCGGTAGCTGCTTGCGCTGTACCGGGACATTTTCCAGGGCATTTTTCATGAACTCGATCCAGGCCGGCTGCGCGGTTTTCGCACCAGCTTCAGCACCGGAGATCTGGTTCTTGTCGTCGTTGTTGTTCCATGCCGTACGGCCGAGGTTGCGGCTGTGATCATCGAAGCCGACCCACGCAGTGGCGACAAGACCCGGGGCAAAACCAGAGTACCAGGCATCTTTTGAGTCGTTGGTGGTACCCGTTTTGCCACCGATATCGCGGCGCTTGAGTACCTGGCCACGCCATCCCGTACCATTCCAGCCCGTACCGTGGCGCCAGTCGCCGCCGCCCCAGATATTGCTTTCCAGCATCTCGCGGATCAAGAAGGCATTCTGCTCCGAGATCACCTGCTGGGCGTAATGGGGACCTGGCTGCTGTGGCTCGTCACCCAGCTCTTCCTCACTGAGCGCAATGTCGTCCAGGATAGGGTTAGAGGTTGGCTGCACTGCTGCCATGCCTTGCTGTTGTTGGCACTCCTCGCTGCAGACGACTGTTGGGCTGGCTTGGTACACCACGTTGCCATTCGGGTCTTCAACGCGATCGATGAAGTACGGCTCGACGTAGTAGCCGCCGTTGGCAAACACGGCAAAGCCCTGCGCTACTTCCAGCGGGGTTAGGCTACCCGCACCCAGAGCCAGGGGCTCGGCACGAGGCAGATCTTGCTTTTTGAAGCCGAAACGGGTCAGGAAGTCGATGGTCTCGTCCAGGCCGACATTCTGCAGCACGCGAACGGCCATAACGTTCTTGGACTGTGCCAGACCGATACGCAGGCGGGTAGGGCCGTTGTAGGTTGGCGGTGAGTTCTTCGGCCGCCAAGCGGTACCCATACTCTGGTCCCAGCGGTTGATCGGGGCATCGTTGACCAGGCTGGCCAAGGTCATGCCATTGTCCAGTGCTGCCGAGTAGATGAACGGCTTGATTGCCGAGCCGACCTGGCGAACCGACTGGGTAGCGCGGTTGAATTTGCTGTGGACGAAGTTGAAACCGCCGACCATGGCCTTGACCGCACCGTCTTGTGGCGATACCGCGACGAAAGCCGTATTGGCATCAGGCACCTGGCTCAGTACCCAGTTTTCACCGCGCTGCTGGATCCAGATCTGCTGGCCGGCAGCCAAAATATCACCGGCGTTGCTCGGGGCAGGCCCCTGGCGGTCATCGGTAATGAACTTGCGGGCCCACTTCATGCCTTCCCAGCCAAGGGTATGCTGTTCGCCGCCCTTAGCCAGTACGGTAGCCGTTTTGCCTTCCACCTGCAGTACCACGGCTGGGACGAGCTGGCCATAGGTTGGCTGCTTGGTGAGATGGTCGTTGATTTGCTCGTTCGACCATGCCGATTGCCCCGACTTCCAAAGCGTTTCAACCGCACCGCGGAAGCCGTGGCGTTGGTCATAACCTAGCAGGTTATCAATGGCTGCCTGCTGGGCTGCAGTCTGCAGCTTAGGATCGGCCGTGGTAAAGACACGCATGCCGGAGGTGTAAGCATCCTCGCCGTAGCGGTTGATCATCCAGGCGCGAGCCTGCTCGGCAAAATACGGTGCGCTGAGCTCGATTTCTGCGGTGTGGTAGCGGGCGACGACAGGCTCGGCGCGGGCTTGGTCAAACTCTGCCTGTGTGATGTGGTTTTCAGCCAGCATACGACCCAACACCACATTACGGCGTGCCGTGGCACGGCTCACCGAGTAAAGCGGGTTCATGGTCGATGGGGCTTTCGGTAGGCCGGCAATTACTGCAATTTCGCTCAGAGTCAGCTGGCTGACGTCTTTGCCGTAGTACACCTGTGCCGCGGCACCCACACCGTAGGCCCGGTAGCCCAAATAGATTTTGTTCAGGTACAGCTCAAGGATTTCATCTTTGCTGAGCAGCTGCTCGATATGGATGGCAATGAAAATCTCTTTGACCTTACGCATGATCTTCTTCTCGTTGGAGAGGAAGAAGTTACGCGCAAGCTGCTGGGTGATGGTACTCGCCCCCTGCTTGGCCGACCCGGAAGTGGCGACCACGAACGCCGCACGGGCGATACCAATCGGGTCGATACCCGGGTGATCGTAGTAGCGGCTATCTTCTGTTGCGAGAACCGCATTGATCATCTGCGGTGGGATTTCATCAAGCGTTAGCGGGATCCGGCGTTGTTCGCCAAACTGGGAGATCAGTTTGCCGTCTGCACTGAATACCTGCATAGGTGTTTGTAATTCAACATTTTTCAGGGTGGCAACATCAGGCAGTTCTGGTTTTACGTAAAGGTAAAAACCAAAAATTGTAGTGACTCCAAGAATTATGCAAATAATTGCAAATATGAGTAATCGCTTTATGAACTTCACTTGAGATTTCCCGTTACACCAGCATTCATGCGTTTCATCGGTTTCCACTAATAGTATAAAGATAACTCATGGAAAATTAACGCTAAATTGCCAGTGTTTGTTTTAAATAAGTAATTTGCTTTTCTGTCTAAGAGGGAGCATAGCACGGTATGTTTCGGAACCCACTAACTATTGGGATTGATATCGGCCATCACAGCATTAAAGCGGTGGTCTTGCGACAGAAAAAGCCAGAGCTCGAGCTTGTTGCCTTTGCCGAGGTGGAATGGCCCACCCCAGTGTTAAACAACCAGAATAGCGTAAATGCCCCTGCGTTGTTGTCAGCCGTGCGTAAATTAAAGAAAGGGCTGCCCTTTGGCGCGCGGCGGACGGTGCTGGCCCTGCCCGATAGCGCGATCATCAGCAAGGTGATCCAGCTTGACAGCCACCTCACGGAAGAGGAGTCAGTGTTTGCGGTTGAGCAGGCTATTAGCGCCTCGTCGCCGTTCCCTGTCGAAGAGCTCAGGCTGGACTTCTTTCCAATCCCCGCGGAGTCATTTGGCGAGCCGGCACAGACCCACCCGGTTCAGGTTTACGCGGCCCGTAAAGAAACCATCGATAGCCGGGTGGACGCACTGCGCCAAGTCAGGCTTTCCCCGACAGTGGTGGAACTGCAAACCCATGCCTTGGTCTGGCTTGAGCAGTACCAGGCCGAGCGGCTAGGCAGCGAGGGCTGCTGGGGGATGGTCGATATCGGCCAGAGCGCGACGGCGATTGGGATCCGGGTACCGGCCGGCACGGTTTACCGACGAGAACTGGCAATGGGGTGCGAGGCGATGTCGCAGATTGCGCAGACCCTGCCCGTTGGCGGTGGAAACGCCGAACGGGCCGAACAGTTTACCAAGCAGCTGGCCGATCACTTGAAGCGGCAACTGCAGCTCTACAGCACGACCTATCCTCGCTCGCCCCTGCAGGGGATCTGGCTGTCAGGCGGTGGGCAGCACCATGTTATTGAGGAAATGCTGGCAAGGATGCTGTCGATATCCGTCCGCAAGATAGAGCCGCTGTTGGGATTCCGCCGTTCGGCCAAGCTGGATCTTGTGCTGGAAGGCGGCTCCTTCGGCCAATTTGCTGTTGCTGCGGGGCTGGCCATCAGAGGGTGTTGTGAATGATAGCAAAAGTCAATTTACTCCCGTGGCGGGAAGAGGGGAAAAAGCGCTACCGACAGCGCTTCGGCCTGATGCTGGGAGGGGCTGTTGTGGCGGCGGTGTTGCTGGTGGGCATGAGCGGCTGGCTGTTCGATACGCAGCTCGATATCCAGTCGGAACGCAATACCCGGATACAACAGGAAATCAGCGTGCTTGAAAACAAACTCTCGTTGCTGCCGGAGATGGATATCCAGCGAGAAGCCCTGCTCAAGCGGCTGAGCGTGATCACCGATATCCAAAAAGGCCGCAACCATATCACCCAGTTGCTCGGCTTGCTGCCCGGTTTGGTTCCGCAAGGGGTGTATCTCGATGATATCTCGCTGACTGGCGAGCAGGTCAAGTTCAGTGGCAAAGGGGAGTCGAACGGGCATTTGGCTACTCTGTTGGCCAATGCTGAACAATCCGAATGGGTAAGGGATGTCACCATGCACTCGATAGTCCGTGCCAGTGATAAAGAAGCCTTGATCCAGTTTAAGGCGTCGTTTGTGCTGGCCTCATCGCCGGCCAGCAGCGATGGAAGGAGCCGCAATGATTGATTGGCAAGAATTGGAACTTGATGAAATGCCCGATTGGCCGTTGATGGCCCAGGCACTGGTTGTCCTTATCGTGGCCGGTGTAGTGGCATTGGCGGGGTACTGGTATTGGGTCTCCCCCCGGCTGGACAGTCTGGAAGGACTCAAGTCCCAAGAGCAGGAGCTGCGGCTGCAGCTTGTCCGGCGGGCCAACCAGGTGGCGGCGTTGCCGAAAGTCCGTGAGCAGGTGGAGATGTTGCACAGTCGCTACCTGCAAGTAGTGGAGCAGTTGCCCGAAGAGGATGAGCTATCGAGTCTGCTGGCCAGTGTGAATGACATCGGAGTACGCAATGGGCTTGATTTCCAGCGTATTGAATGGGCAGCACGGGTTGAGCACCCGCTGTTTTTCGAATTGCCGCTCCATATCAATGTCGTTGGCCGCTATGAGGATATAGGCCGCTTTGCCGCCGATATTGCCCAGCTGCCTCGCATTGTCTCGCTGAAGGATATCGATCTGCGCCGGAGCCACTCCCAGCCGGGGTTACTGCAGCTTAAGGTGGCGGCAACGACTTATCGTTTCAAGGCACCGTCGATGGAGGGAGCATGACGATCAAGCCAATTCTTTGTCTCGGGCTCTGGCTGGCACTGATGGGGTGCCAAGCCAATGATGACTCAGTCGAGCTGTTTATCAACCAGGCATACCAGCAGGCTGTCGCCCGCGTCGAGCCGCTGGATGAGCAGCCGGTTTTTGTGGCGCAAGTGTTCACGATGAGCAGTGAACGCTCTCCCTTTCAGTTGCCTCACCAGGAGCCTGGTATCCCCGGGTGGGAAGAAGGCAAAGCCTGTTGGCAGCCGAGGCAGAGGGAGCGCTCGTCACCCCTGGAGAGCTTTTCGCTTGATCAGCTCAGTATGCGCGGGGTGATAGGTGGTGGCGGCAAGGAGTGGGCGCTGATCCATACCCCCGATGGTGCGCTGGTCAGGGTAAGGGAAGGAAGTTATGTCGGCAGAAATCATGGCCGGGTAATGGCCGTCACGGCTAATAAGGTGGCCATAGAGCAAATTATGCCGGATGGGGACGGCTGTTGGTTGAAGATCCCCGCGATATTGAAGCTGGCATCGCAAGCACTACCAGAATAGAGATAGAACGGATGACAAGGAAATGGTTGCAGGCCCTGCGGTTGAGATGGGCAAAGAGAGTGGCACGGGGTGGCTGGGGGGTACTGCTCGGCGTGGCGTTGCTGCATGGCCATGCGGTTGCCGCCAACGCGGTCACGCAGATCAGCAGTATCGACTTTTCCCGTAACGTAAAGGGGGACGGCGTGTTGGAGGTGGTGTTGTCGAGCGGGGCCGTTGAGGTCGGTGCTCGGCGGCTGGATAAGCAACTGGTGATCGAGTTGCCGCAGGCAGAGCTGCCCGAGGAGTTGGTCTATGTGCTTGATGTCAAGGAGTTCGGCACCCCGGTACTCGCCGTTGAAACTTTCCAGGTGACAAGCGGTAGCCGGTTGGTACTGGCCGTTGAGGGGGATTACCGCTACGACTACATCACCCGGGATACGGCAGGGAGCACGTCGCTGTTAGTGACGGTACAGCCGGCCGTGCAGCCGCAGGGGGGCAATGGTGGCGGAGCGGGGATCCGCTACGATAGCAAGCCGATTTCGATTAACTTCCAAGATGTGCCGGTACGCAACGTGCTGCAACTTATCGCCGAGTATAACGATTTCAACTTGGTGGTCTCAGACTCGGTGCAGGGTAACCTGACTTTACGCCTCGACGAGGTACCCTGGCAACAGGTACTGGATATCATTCTCCGGGCTAAGGGACTGGACAAGCGAGAGCAGGGCTCGGTATTGATGGTAGCACCCAAGGAGGAGCTCGCCCGCAGCGAGCAGCAGGTGCTGGAATCGAAGCGCAAGGCCGAGGAGCTGGCCTCGCTGCGTTCGGAGATCTTCAAGATAAATTACGCCAATGCGCTTGAACTGGGAGGGCTGCTGCAGGGGGCCGATGACGGGATCAGCATGCTATCGGCCCGGGGCTCACTGCATATCGATGAGCGGACCAACTCTCTGATCATCAATGATATTCCTGACAGCCTGGCCAATATCCGTGACATAGTGGCAGCGCTAGACATACCGGTACAGCAGGTCGAAATCGAAGCCAGGATTGTCACCATCAACGAGGGGGATATCGATGAACTGGGCGTCCGTTGGGGGATCCTCAAGACCAACGGCAGCTCGACGGTTGGTGGCTCGATCGAGGGGAATTTGGCGTCGGCCGGGCTGCTGGATATCACCGATGGCGAGAAGGCGGTGGAGAACTTCCTCAATGTCAACTTGGGGGCAACCTCTCCCGGCGCCTCAAGCATTGCCTTTCAGGTCGCCAAGATGGGCGATATCTTGCTCGACCTGGAGCTCTCGGCCCTGCAGTCGGAACAGAAGGCTGAAGTGATCTCCAGCCCAAGGCTGGTGACCACCAACAAGAAAATGGCCTACATCGAGCAGGGAACTGAAATTCCCTACCTCGAGGCGGCTTCCAGCGGTGCCGTTTCGGTCAGCTTCAAGAAAGCGGTGCTGAGCCTGATGGTGACCCCGCAAATCACCTCGGACGGTAACCTGGTGCTGGATCTGGTGGTGACCCAGGACAAAAAAGGCAAGGTGGTGCAAACCGGTACGGGTGAAGCGGTGGCCATCGACACCCAGCGTATCGGTACCCAGGTGCTGGTGGCAAACGGCGAAACGGTGGTGCTCGGCGGGATCTACCAGCACGCCATCAATAATACGGTACGCAAGGTGCCGCTGCTGGGGGATTTGCCCATGCTGGGGGCACTGTTCCGCCATCGGCTGGAAGAGCTGGGCAAGAAGGAGCTGCTGATTTTTGTCACGCCCAAAATTGTCTACCAGTGATCTATTTTTGGCCGCGCGCTGGGACAATAATCGTCCCAGCATTGCGCCAGAACGGAATTAATCCCCACCTAGCTATTGCCAACAGCGGCCTTGTCCTGAGATAATTTTCGATCTTATCACGAATTAAATGTGAGGAAGTTGGCGCCTCGGGCTTGATTTATCGAAGCCTGCGGGCGGTGTCGTTTTATTAACCGCGCGTAAATATTGCTAAAAATGGCTGAAAAACGAAATATTTTCCTGGTCGGCCCGATGGGTGCCGGCAAAAGTACTATCGGTAGACACCTTGCACAGCAGCTGCATATGGAGTTTTTTGATTCAGATACTGTGATTGAAGAGCGTACCGGTGCTGATATTAGCTGGGTATTCGATGTTGAAGGTGAAGACGGCTTCCGTGCTCGTGAAGAGAACGTGATTGACGATCTGACTCAGAAGCAGGGGATTGTGCTGGCAACGGGTGGTGGCTCGGTGAAGAGCAAAGAAAGCCGTAACCGCCTTTCTGCCCGTGGCATTGTGGTCTACCTTGAGACGACTATCGAGAAGCAGCTGGCACGTACTCAGCGCGATAAAAAGCGTCCACTACTGCAAACTGATACTCCTCGCGACGTATTGGAATCACTTGCAGACGAGCGTAATCCATTGTATGAAGAAGTAGCAGACTACGTGGTTCGCACTGATGATCAGAGCGCCAAGGTAGTTGCTAATCAAATCATCAAAATGCTAGAAGAGCGTTAATCGAAAAGAGAGCTGGCCATGGAACGGATCAACGTCAATCTTGGTGACAGAAGTTACCCTATCTCAATCGGCGCCGAGTTATTCGATAACCCGGCGTTGTTTTCCTCTGCCATCCCGGCAGGCCGACGCGTTGTTGTGGTCAGTAATGAAACGGTAGCCCCGCTGTATGCCGAGCAGATCATCGGGACTATCCGTTCGCTGCCAAGCGACGTCGCTTTGCTGTCACTGCCCGACGGCGAACAGTACAAAACCCTCGATACTTTCAATCAAATCATGTCCTTCCTGCTAGAAGGCAACTACGGCCGCGATGTGGTCCTGGTCGCCCTGGGCGGAGGGGTGATTGGGGATATTGTCGGTTTTGCGGCTGCCTGCTTCCAGCGCGGGGTGGATTTTGTCCAGGTCCCGACCACACTACTGGCCCAGGTCGACTCCTCGGTCGGCGGCAAGACGGCGGTCAATCATCCGTTGGGTAAAAATATGGTCGGGGCGTTCTACCAGCCGAAAGCGGTAGTGATCGACAACCACTGCTTGCAGACCTTGCCTGCCCGCGAGTTTGCAGCAGGTATGGCGGAAGTGATCAAGTACGGCATTATTGTCGACGCTGATTTCTTTGTTTGGCTCGAGCAGAACATCGACAAGCTTCAAGCCCTTGATAACGATGCCCTGAGTTATGCCATTGCCCGTTGCTGCCAAATCAAGGCCGATGTGGTGGCGGCTGACGAAAAGGAATCGGGGGTTAGGGCATTGCTTAACCTTGGCCATACCTTCGG
This sequence comes from Photobacterium sp. DA100, assembly GCF_029223585.1. NCBI lineage: Bacteria > Pseudomonadati > Pseudomonadota > Gammaproteobacteria > Vibrionales > Vibrionaceae > Photobacterium > Photobacterium sp. DA100. The sequence continues at coordinate 218,427 of NZ_CP119423.1, forward strand.
TCATGCTATCGAGGCCGAAATGGGCTATGGTAACTGGCTACACGGAGAAGCGGTTGCTGCTGGCACGGTACAGGCTGCCCGCACCGCGCAACTGCAGGGGCTTATCGCAGAGGAAGATGTCGAGCGTATTATCCGCTTGCTGGAAAAAGCCAACCTGCCGGTAAAAGGCCCGGAAGGCATGGACTTTGATGCTTACATGAAGCATATGATGCGAGACAAAAAAGTACTTTCTGGTCAGCTGCGTCTGATCCTGCCGACCGGTATTGGCAGTGCAGAAGTCGTCGCTGGTGTACCGGAAGACGTACTGCGCCAAGCGGTACAAGCCTGATCCCGTAGGTTGCCTATGAGCCGCGGCCTACACTTGAACCCGCTGGATTTGGATTCCCAAGTCCAGCTTCTTTCCCGACTGCAGTTTCTCACCCGCTTCAGCTCCAACCTCATCCAGGTGACGGGTAATGAAGGGGCCGGTAAAACCTGGCTCTCCCAGCGCTATCTCGAACACTGGGCCGGTGATTCCCGCCAGTCCTTACTGCTTTGCCATCCCAACCAGCAGGACGGTCAGCACCGCTCGATTATACTCCAGCAACTTGCTCCCCGCGCCGTGTTCAATGAGCAGGATCCGCTCGGCCAGAGTCTTGAACGTTTGTGTCAGGGCCAGCCGGTCAATGCGTTGATCGTGGTTGATGATGCGCATTTGCTGAGCCAGGAACTGGTGGCTGAGCTGTGGGGGATTGTGCAGCAGGCCCGTCTCTATCCGGACTGGCAGGTCAATGTACTGCTGTTTAGCTACAGCAGCAGGCTGGATAAATACCTGGGCCAGCTGGTACAGGGACAGGGCAACACGCCGCTGGAGGTAGAAATCGGTCCGCTGTCGGAACAAGAAGCCCAGTTGATGGTCGAAAAGTTGTTTGATGGCGAGCACCTTGATGCGCAGGGAAGGCGGAGGATCCGCGAGCTGGCTTCAAGCTGTGCCCCGCTGCCGGGGGAGTTGCTCAAGCTCGAATTAGCAGAGGATAAGGATATGGCTGAAAAAGTATCCCGCAGGGTATCGCCGCTGGCGCTGCTGGGCGGATTGGTTGTGGTCGTGGTCGCCGTGATAGCCTGGTGGTTCATGCCGCTTGACGATGAGCGCCCGACTCCGGGGGGGATCCCTCAAGCACAGTTGGATCGGCTGCCGGACGAGCCGGCTGAGACGGCCATCGCAGATGATAATGCGGTTTCGCCGGTGCCTGATTCAACGCCAGCCGTTGAAGAGGACAGCCATGCCCTGCCGCCGGATGTGTCGGTCGAAGGGCTGACGGTCGGCCGTCGTGATAGTGCCCCTCGGGTTGTCGTGCCCTCCGATGTGGTTGACGCAATGCTGGATGAACAGCAGCTCGGCGGCACTGGCGAGCAGGCGGTCGCCGAACGCCAGGATAGCCTGCAGCCGAGCTTACCCGAAGGACAGCCGGTAGCGCTGCCAGAGGTTCACCCCGATGGTGACAGCCCGCAACCAGTCCCCGAGGCAGGGGAAGACTCCGCAGCCCGCTCTGAGCCGCCGGTTGAGGTGACCGAGCTCGATGCCGCGGAGGGCGCTGCGGTAGAGGAAGGGGCATCGGCTGTCGCTGCCACTCCCGTTGTCGCTCAAGAGCTGGGCAGCAAGCTGCGCGCAGTTGCGCCTGAGCACTATGCCCTGCAGCTGGCGGCAATGCGCTCATTGCCGACCGCCCAGCAGTTTATCCTGGATTATGATATCGAAACCTTGGCCGAAGTGTACGAGACCCGCCGTAACGGTGTGGCGTGGTTTATTATCGTCACCGGCGACTACCCGGATGTGCAGTCGGCACGCCTTGCCGAAAGCCGTCTGCCGGCCCAGTTGCAGTCGGTCGATCCCTGGGTGAAGTCCTACCGCCAGATCCATACTGAAATGGATCGGGCTAAATAACCTGTTTCTTTGTCAGATATTTCCCTCAAGCGGTACAGACACAGATTGAAATGGTGTACAATCCGCCACCTTTCGTTACAAAGTCGGTATTGGTGGTCAGCTGAATGAAAAAGCATCGTGCATTCCTGAAATGGGCTGGAGGTAAATATTCTCTGGTCGAGGAGATCGAGCGCCACTTGCCGCCTGCGCGAAAATTGGTCGAGCCCTTTGTCGGTGCCGGCTCGGTTTTTCTCAATACGGATTTCGAGCAGTACCTGCTTGCCGATATCAATCCCGATTTGATTAACCTCTACAATATCCTCAAGGACAACCCCGAGCAGTATGTGCGCGATTCCAAGGCGCTATTTACCCCGGAATATAATCAGAAGGGGGCATACCTGGAGATCCGTGAGGCGTTCAACAACACCCAGGATCCGTACTTGCGCTCGTTGTACTTCCTGTACATGAACCGCCACGGTTTCAACGGATTGTGCCGCTACAACAAGAAAGGTGGCTTCAATGTGCCGTTCGGCTCGTACAAGAAGCCGTACTTCCCGGAAGATGAGCTGTATTTCTTTGCCGAAAAAGCCAAGCGGGCCACCTTTGTCTGCGAGGGCTACCAGCAGACTTTCTCGCGGGCGCGCAAGGGGTGTGTCGTGTACTGTGATCCACCGTATGCGCCACTCTCGACCACGGCAAACTTTACGTCATATGCCGGCAATGGCTTCAGCCTCGATGATCAGGCGGCGTTGGCCGATGCCGCCGAGAAGGCGGCAACCGAGCGCGATATACCGGTGCTGATTTCCAACCATGACACCACCTTGACCCGCCGCTTGTACCACGGTGCCGAGCTGTCTGTGGTTAAGGTCAAGCGTACCATCAGCCGCAATGGCGGTGGCCGTAACAAGGTCGATGAGCTGCTGGCCCTGTTTCGGCCGTCACAAGGCTAAGCACACGCTAGCCGCTGCTGACCAGCTGGCTGATAGCGACCAGCACCCCGACAAACAGCGCGATAGCAGCGAGACCGGCCACAATAAATGGCAGCGGGCGCTGCTGGCTGAAATCTATCTCCCTGTTTTTCTCCGACTGCACCCCGAACAGTGCCCCGGCGATGCTTTTCACTAAGTTGGGGCGGGGCGGTTTGCGCTCGGCCATGGTTTATCTCCGTATAAAACAGTCACTGTTGAGTTTCTATATCTACCGCTTGCGACATCCGGCAGCCCGAACATAAGTGTAGCTGCCCTGTGGCACACCCATCTCGAAATCCGGTAAGACATCATCTTGAGGATCGGGTAGAATTGCGCCGACTTCCGATAACGTTTTCGTTTGTACCGTATAGAGGCTGAACATGAAGGACTTTTTGATCGCTCCATCTATCCTGTCTGCAGATTTTGCTCGTCTTGGCGAGGATGTAGAGAAAGTATTGGCAGCTGGTGCCGATGTCGTGCACTTTGACGTGATGGACAACCACTACGTACCGAACCTGACTTTCGGTGCGCCAGTGTGCAAGGCCCTGCGTGACTACGGTATTACTGCGCCGATCGACGTACACCTGATGGTGAAGCCGGTGGATCGCATTATTCCTGATTTTGCCAAGGCCGGTGCGACCATGATCACTATCCATGCCGAAGCGACCGAGCACCTGGATCGCTCACTGCAGCTGATCAAAGAGCACGGCTGCCAGGCCGGTGTGGTATTTAACCCGGCAACGCCGCTGCACTACCTTGACTACATCATGGACAAGGTTGACATGATCCTGTTGATGTCGGTCAACCCGGGCTTCGGCGGCCAGTCGTTTATCCCAGCGACACTGGACAAGCTGCGTGAAGTGCGCAAGCGCATCGATGCCTCAGGCCGCCAGATCCGTCTTGAAATTGACGGTGGGGTGAAGGTCGACAACATCCGCGAAATCGCCGAAGCCGGTGCGGATATGTTTGTGGCGGGCTCGGCGATTTTCAGCCAGCCGGACTACAAGGCGGTGATCGATGAAATGCGTGCTGAGCTGGCCAAGGTTGAGCGCTAATGAGCCAGTTGAGCGGTATAGATTTTATTGCTTTTGACCTCGACGGTACGCTGCTCGACAGCGTGCCGGACTTGGCCGATGCAGCTGACAAGACCATGCGCGCCTTGGGCCGCGCGGGGGTGACGGTTGAGCAGGTCACCACCTGGATTGGCAACGGGGCCGATATCCTGATTGGCCGCGCCCTGAGCCAGAGCATTGATGTTGACCCGGCTCTCGACCCAGCCTTGCACCGTGAAGCCAGGGCGCTGTTTGACCGCTTCTACGAAGAAGGCGGCCATGAGAAGAGCGCGCTTTACCCTGGGGTCAGGGAGACGCTGGCGGCATTCCATGCTGCTGGGCTACCGATGGCTATCGTGACCAACAAGCCGGCCCAGTTTGTACCGCACTTGCTGGAAGAGCATGGCATCGCCGAGTATTTTGTCGATGTCATCGGTGGCGATACCTTCCCGCTGAAAAAACCGGATCCGTTTGCCCTGAACTGGTTGCTCGACAAACACCAGATCACGGCAGAGAAAATGCTGATGGTCGGTGACTCCCGTAACGATATCTTGGCGGCGAAAGCGGCGTCATGTTATGTTGTGGGGCTGACTTACGGCTACAACTATGGCCAGCCGATCAGCGAAAGTAACCCAGATATTGTACTGGATCACTTCAGTCACTTGGCAGAAGTGGTTAAACTAGGCAGCTAGTACGTTCGGTGTTGTGCCGAGCCTGGATTGATATTGTGTCTGCGGCAGATAGCCGCAGCTTTTTTGTGACATAGGAAAATCTCATCATGACCAAACCCATTGTATTGAGTGGCGTACAGCCTTCAGGTGAATTAAGTATCGGTAATTATCTGGGTGCGCTGCGTCAGTGGGAACAGATGCAGGATGATTATGATTGCCAGTACTGTGTTGTAGACCTGCATGCCATCACTGTGCGCCAGGACCCAAAAGCGCTGCACGAAGCGACGCTGGACGCGCTGGCGATTTGCTTGGCTGTTGGTGTAGATCCAAAGAAGAGCACCCTGTTTGTTCAGTCGCACGTGCCTGAGCATGCCCAGCTTGGCTGGTTGCTGAACTGCTACACCCAAATGGGTGAGCTGAGCCGCATGACCCAGTTCAAGGACAAGTCGCAGCGCCACGCCAACGATGTGAACGTTGGCCTGTTCGGCTACCCGGTACTGATGGCGGCCGATATCTTGCTATACGGTGCCCACCAGGTACCCGTGGGTAGCGATCAGAAGCAGCACCTTGAGCTGGCACGCGATATCGCAACCCGCTTCAACAACATCTACGGCGATGGCGAAGCGATCTTCCAGGTGCCTGAGCCATACATCCCGACGGTAAACGCACGCGTGATGAGCCTGCAGGATGCGACCAAGAAGATGTCGAAGTCGGATGATAACCGCAAGAACGTGATCACCCTGCTGGAAGAGCCGAAGGCGATCATCAAGAAGATCAACAAGGCCCAGACCGATACCGAAACACCACCGCGTATCGCCCACGATATCGAGAACAAAGCCGGGATCTCCAACCTGATGGGGCTGTACTCGGCAGCAACCGGCAAGACGTTTGCTGAAATCGAAGCGCAGTACCAGGGCGTTGAGATGTACGGTCCGTTCAAGAAAGACGTCGGTGAAGCGATTGTGGCGATGCTCGAGCCTATCCAGTCGGAATACCACCGTATCCGCGCTGACCGTGCCTTCCTTGACGAAGTGATGAAAGCCGGTGCCGAGAAGGCGTCTGCCCGCGCAGCTGAAACGCTTAAGAAAGCGTATGCAGCAGTAGGTTTTGTGGCTCGCCCATAATGCCAGCGCAGCGCTAAACACCGAAAACCGGCCTCTGGCCGGTTTTTTTTCGTCTATGCTTGCCTTTTTGCTGTCCTGCTGCACAATAGGCCGCTGTATTTTCCAGGGAGCAGAAGTACCCATGCTATTGATGATCGATAACTACGACTCGTTTACCTACAACCTGTACCAGTATTTCTGTGAGCTGGGGGCCGAGGTGAAGGTGGTACGTAATGATGACATCGATATTGCGGGCATCGAGGCGCTGGCCCCGTCCCACCTGGTGATCTCGCCGGGCCCCTGTACCCCGAATGAAGCGGGGATCTCGCTGGCGGCTATCCGCCACTTTGCTGGCAAGCTGCCAATCCTCGGGGTTTGCCTCGGCCATCAGTCCATTGCCCAGGTGTTTGGTGGCGACGTCGTCCGCGCCCGCCAGGTGATGCACGGCAAGACCTCCCCGGTTATCCATACCGACCGCAGCGTGTTTGCCGGGCTGAATAACCCGCTCACCGTGACCCGCTATCATTCGCTGGTGGTCAAGGCTGAGACGTTGCCTGATTGCTTTGAAGTCACGGCGTGGACGGAAAAAGACGGCGTGCGCGATGAAATCATGGGGATCCGCCATAAAACGCTGCCGATCGAAGGGGTCCAGTTCCACCCGGAAAGTGTCCTGACCGAGCAGGGCCATCAGCTGCTGGCGAATTTCCTTCGCCGTTGAGTGTGTCAGCCGCTGGCAGCAGGAAATGCTGCCATGCCCCGTTTGTGCCCCACTTTTTGTCCCCCCCCTCGTTCATCTCTGCACCAAAATTCGTGGAATCCGTCTTCACGGCTGTCCCAAGGACGCGATCCTTGTCACCTTTCTTAACATTTGCTTAGCTTTTTTGCATTTTTTGGCACGGAAAAATTATGCAGCTCCGGGGCGGGGAATGATTTTATTTCCTTGCAGGAAAAACACCTTTTTGTGATCTGGGCTTAATAAGTTTTCCGCAACCCCGCATAAATATGTATTTTGTAGGTAATTAACCGGTCACTGGTGGGGAATAAAAAAATATTCTGCTATTGGAATTGGTTAATAAAATGTAAATACTATGCTTAGGGCAAAAACGAGAGAAGGAAACGATAATGGCAAAGGAGTATAGCGTCGATCGTCAGGTGTTCGATGAAGTAATGGTGCCGTGCTACGCACCGATGCAGATGATCCCGGTCAAGGGTCAGGGTGCTCGGGTGTGGGACCAAGACGGGCGGGAGTATATTGATTTTGCCGGCGGCATCGCGGTGAGCTGTTTGGGGCATTGTCACCCGGTGATGGTGGATGCGCTCAAGGCGCAGGCCGAGAAGATCTGGCATCTCAGCAATGTCATGACCAACGAGCCGGCACTGCGGTTGGCTAAGCTGCTCACCGAACACAGCTTTGCCGAGAAAGTCTTTTTTGCCAACTCCGGGGCCGAGGCCAATGAGGCTGCGCTGAAGTTGGCGCGCCGTTATGCGGCGGATAAATTTGGTCCGGAGAAGTCCGAGATTATCTCCTTCAAGCAAGGTTTCCACGGCCGGACCTTTTTCACTGTGACTGTCGGTGGCCAGGAAGCGTATTCCGATGGCTTCGGGCCCAAGCCGGGCGCGGTCACCCACCTTGCCTATAACGATCTGGCCAGCCTGGCCGAGCACATGTCGGAGCGGACCTGTGCGGTGATGATGGAGCCGCTGCAGGGCGAGGGCGGTATTGTGTCGCCGACGCCGGAATTTGTGCAGGGGGTCCGCGAGCTGTGTAACAAGCACAATGCCCTGCTGATCTTCGACGAGGTGCAGACTGGCAATGGCCGGACAGGGGATTTCTATGCCTACCAGGGGCTGGGAGTGACGCCGGATATCCTCAGTACTGCCAAATCCCTTGGCGGCGGTTTCCCTATCGGTGCCATGCTGACCACAACCGCGTTGGCAGCGCACCTTAAAGTCGGTACCCATGGGTCGACATACGGTGGTAACCCGTTGGCTTGTGCAGTGGCCGAGGCGGTGGTCAGTGAAGTGACCAAGCCGGAAGTGCTGGCTGGGGTCAAGCAGCGTGAGCAATGGTTCCGCGAAGCCCTTGCAGCAATCAATGCCAAGTATCCGGTGTTTGCCGAAATCCGCGGCAAGGGCTTGCTGCTGGGCGCGGCACTCAACGAGGAGTGGCAGGGCCGGGCAAGAGATATTCTTGTTGCTGCCGGTGAAGAAGGGCTGATGGTGCTGGTCGCCGGGGCTAATGTCGTGCGCTTCACCCCGTCTCTGGTGATTGACAAAGCCGATATCGACGAGGGCATGGCCCGGCTCGAGCGTGCCATCGCCAAAATCTATTCATAAGTTTAGTCAACTGGTTGCGGCTGGCAGGAGCTTGGCCGCTGCCTCCGGCCCTGTGCCGGTATTCTCATTCATTGGCAGCGTTGCTGCAGCTTGCATCAGGAGGGAGTTCGATGCTGGTTATACGTCCTATTACTGCCGCGGATCTGCCGGCACTACTACAGTGCGCGGAAGAGTCGGGCCATGGTTTCACCTCGCTACCGGTTAACGAGGAAATCCTCGCCAACCGGATTCAACACTCTGAAGAGAGCTTTGCCAAGGCGGTGACCCTGCCGGGTTCGGAAGGTTACCTGATGGTGGCGGAAGATACCGAGACCGGGGAAATTGCTGGGACGACGGCGATCGAAGCCGCCATTGGGTTGGATAATCCGTTCTATACCTACCACTTGAGTACCGTAGTGCACTCGTCCCGCCGCCTCAATGTCCACAACGTGGTCAAGGTGCTGACCTTTGGCAATGACTACACCGGCGTAAGTGAGCTTTGTACCCTGTTCCTGCGTCCGGAGTGGCGGCAAGGCCTCAATGGCCGGCTGCTGTCTAAATGCCGTTTCCTGATGATGGCGCAGCACCCCGAGCGCTTTGACAGCACCGTCATTGCCGAAATGCGCGGGGTATCGGATGAAGACGGCCATTCCCCGTTCTGGGAATGGCTCAAAGAGCATTTCTTCTCGATTGACTTCACCCTGGCTGACTACCTGACTGGTATCGGCAAGAAGGGTTTTATCGCCGACCTGATGCCGAAGCTGCCTATTTACGTCAACTTGCTCAGCCCTGAAGCCCAGGCGGTGATCGGAGAAGTACACGAGAAGACCCGCCCGGCACTGCGTTTGCTGGAGAATGAGGGGTTCACCTGCCGCGGCTATGTCGATATTTTCGATGCCGGTCCGACCGTCGAGTGCGATGTCAGAAATATCGAGTCGGTCCGTCACTCGCAAGTATGCCGGGTCGAGATCGGCCAACCGGCCGGGCAGACCGATTGCATTGTCAGCAATACCTCATTTACCCATTTCCGAGCGGTGGTCGACAAGGTCGATGTACTGGATGGCACCGCGCTGCTGAGCCCAGAGGCAGCCAGGGCGTTGGACGTTAAACAAGGGGATCAGGTGCGCCTGATCGCCCAGTAAAGGAGAACATCATGACTCAATGGATTGCAGGTCGCTGGCTCGCCGGCGAAGGGCAGGCGATGCAGTCGCTCAATCCCTATACCGGTGAAGTGGTGTGGCAGGGCCAGACCGCAACGGCTGAGCAGGTCGAGCAGGCTGTGTCTGCCGCGAGGGCAGCCCTGGTGGGCTGGCGCCACACACCGTTGGCCGAGCGCCAGGCGATAGTCGAACGGTTTGCCGAGCTGGTCAAAGCCCATAGCGAGGCCATTGCGGTGGTGATTGCCGAGGAAACCGGTAAGCCGCTGTGGGAGACCCGCACCGAAGCCGGGGCCATGGTCGGCAAGATTGCGATATCGCTGCGCGCCTACCATGAACGTACCGGCGAGAAGCAGAAAGAGGTTGCGGGTACCCAGGCCGTGCTTCGCCACCGCCCGTTGGGGGTGATGGCGGTGTTCGGGCCGTATAATTTCCCGGGGCATTTGCCTAACGGCCATATTGTGCCAGCGTTACTGGCGGGCAATACCGTGGTGTTCAAACCCTCGGATCTGACGCCGAAGGTCGCGGAAGAGACCATGAAGCTATGGCAGCAGGCCGGGTTACCGGACGGGGTTATCAACTTGGTGCAGGGGGCCCGAGAAACCGGGGAAGCCCTGGCTGGCTCGAAAGGGATTGATGGCCTGCTCTTTACCGGCAGTGCCAATACCGGCCACTTGCTGCACCGTCAGTTTGCCGGCCAGCCGGGTAAGATGTTGGCGCTCGAGATGGGCGGCAACAACCCGATGGTGATCTCCCGTCACTTTGGCGAGCTGGATGCCACTGTCTACACTATTATTCAGTCTGCCTTTATCAGTGCCGGCCAACGTTGTACCTGTGCCCGCCGGCTCTATCTGCCGCACGGCACGGAAGGCGATCGCATTTTGGCCCGTTTGATTGAGCTGACCCGGCAAATCCGGGTGGGCGGCCAGTTTGACGAGCCAGCCCCGTTCATGGGGGCGCAAGTCTCGGTCCAGGCCGCCGACAATATCATCCAGGCCCAGTCGCGACTGGTCGAGATGGGCGGCGTCTCGCTGCTGCCGGCGGCCCGTGGCCAGGGGGCGATTGTCACCCCGGGAATCATTGAGGTTAGCCAAATCGCTGAGCTGCCGGATGAAGAATATTTTGGCCCATTGCTGCAGGTTGCCCGCTACCGCGATCTGGAGGAGGCGGTGGAGAAGGCCAATGACACCCGCTACGGCCTGTCGGCAGGCCTGGTGTCGACCGATGACAGCGAGTGGCAGTACTTTATCGAGCATATCCGGGCCGGGATCGTCAATCGCAACCGCCAGTTGACCGGGGCCAGCGGCGATGCGCCATTCGGTGGGCCGGGAGCGTCTGGCAACTTGCGGCCGAGTGCGTATTACGCGGCAGACTACTGTGCGTACCCGATGGCCTCGATGGAAGGTGAGCAGCCGGAGCTACCAGCCCAGCTTTCACCGGGGATCATGCTTTGAGGGCCATCGACAATCATTCACTAGCCAAAGAGGATAGCGAGCACATGGAAAGGGTAGAGCAACTATTTGAACAGTTATGGCAGGATTACATCCAGCGCCTGTGCCCCTCGGCTGCCCAGGTTCACGATCTGCTGACCGAGGAGGAGCCGCTGCTCAACGACCATATTGCGCTGCGGACATTCAACTTGCCGAAGGTCGGTCTTGACCGGCTGGCGGCACCGTTTATCGCGCTTGGCTACAAGCCGTGTGGCCGTTATCACTTCGAGGCCAAGAAGCTGTACGCCGAGCACTTTGAGCACCCCAATCCACTGGCACCCAAAGTGTTTATCAGCGAGCTGATGGTCGGCCAGTTTAGCTCCTTGCTGCAGCAAACGGTCAGGGATCTGGTTGATCAGGTTCCCGAGCAGGCCATGCACGATCCGGCCTTTTTGTATGGTGGCCGATTGTGGGATCTGGACTACGCGACCTATGAGTTGCTGGCGGCAGAGAGCGAATATGCCGGCTGGCTGGCCGCCCATGGTTTCGGGGCCAATCACTTTACTGTCAGCCTCAACCAGCTCGAGCAGTTTACCGAGGTGGCCGAGGTCAATCACCTACTGCGCCATAACGGTTTCGAAATCAATAGTTCGGGCGGTGAGGTCAAGGGCAGTCCCGAGGTGATGCTGGAGCAGTCATCGACCATGGCTGATAGGGTAGAGGTCGGCTTTACCGATGGTGTGTATACCATCCCCGGTGGCTTCTATGAGTTTGCCAAGCGTTATCCGAAGGAAGACGGCGAGCTGTATACCGGCTTTGTCGAGGCGTCGGCTGACAAGATCTTCGAAAGTACCGACGCAGGTTAACGTCGCAGCCCTCGCTGCAGCGGGTAGCGTAAAAGTCCCAAGCCCAAGAGCCTGTGGCCACTTGCTGTCACAGGCTCAGTTCTATGCGTTGTACTAATGCTTGAAACTGTCGAGCGGATAGCCCAAGTGAGCTCCAGGCGAGTGGCGCTTCACCCTCTCGTGCTGCTCGAGGTAGTGGCGGCTGTCACTGAAACCGGTCATTTCGATGGTATCAGGAAGCGGCGAAATGATCCCGCGGTGCAAGTGGTGGGAGCTGTGTGGTGAAAAGCGTTCGATGTCCATACCGGTATTCCATTACAGGTGATGAGGGTTGATATGCACAATGTAGCATTAAGCGGTGTAGATACAAGCATAAAAACAGTGATGCGCTAGACAGTAATGCTGTGTAAGTATGAAAGGGGCGGGCGAGAGGCAATAAAAAAAGCCGCATGATGCGGCTTTTGGCTATCTGCTTGTTCAAACGGGCTGCTTAGCGCGTACCGTAAACAACGATGGTCTTACCGTGGGCTGAGATCAGGTTCTGCTCTTCCAGCATCTTCAAGATGCGGCCCACCGTCTCGCGGGAACAGCCAACAATCTGGCCGATTTCCTGACGGGTGATCTTGATCTGCATACCGTCTGGGTGCGTCATTGCGTCTGGCTGTTTGGCCAGGTTCAATAGTGTCTGTGCGATACGGCCGGTAACATCCAAGAATGCCAAGTCACCTACTTTCTGGCTCGTCACCTGAAGGCGGCTTGCCATCTGTGCCGATAGGCGCATTAGGATATCCGGGTTAACCTGGATAAGCTGGCGGAATTTCTTGAACGAAATTTCTGCTACTTCACAAGGGGTCTTGGCACGAACCCAAGCGGTACGCTCTTGGCCTTCTTCGAATAGGCCTAATTCACCGATGAAGTCACCTTGGTTTAGGTAAGACAGGATCATTTCCTTACCTTCTTCATCCTTGATCAGGACCGCAACAGAACCTTTGACGATGTAGTAGAGCGTCTCTGCTTTTTCACCCGCGTGGATCAAAGTACTCTTTGATGGGTATTTATGAATGTGGCAATGGGAAAGAAACCACTCTAGAGTTGGATCTGTTTGAGGTTTACCTGGAACCATATTACTAACTTCCTCTGCGTTTGTTGCCCAACAACGACGTCCTTCAAAATGAGGCTGGGCCTAATCATAATTAGCTCGTCGTTTAGGATATTCAGTCAACCGCTGGGCTGCAAGCTCACGTGAATAATTAGTTCAGATTTTATCTTTTTTCGGCGCGCTTTTCTTGATATTGATCTATCTGAAAAGGCCATTTTGTAGTCATAAGTGTGCACATGATCACACAGTTGCTAGATAGTGCCCAAAGCCCCTAAAAGTTGTAAGGAGAAAGCAATGCAATCACGAGTGAAATGGGTCGAAAATATGACCTTTCTAGGACAGTCAAATTCTGGCCACAGCGTAGTTATGGACGGTAACGGTGGCGAAAAAGCACCGAGTCCGATGGAGTTGGTATTGATGGCTGCAGGCGGGTGTAGCTCGGTGGATGTGGTTGATGGTCTTAAGTCGGCGGGGCAGAAAATTACCGGCTGCGAAGCGCAGATCTCCTCGGTACGACGCGAGCAGGCCCCGCGCATTTTTACCACGGCCAATTTGCATTTCGTCGTCACTGGTGAAAACTTGGATGAAGCGGTTGTGGCCAAGACGGTAGCAGACTCGTTGGAAAAATACTGCTCGGTATGCCTGATGTTGGGTGAAGGGGTCGAGATGACCCATTCATACGAAGTGCTGGAGCAGCTTTGATCTAGCGGCATTAGTCGAGATCGGCGAGCAGCGCCAGTCGCTGCTCGGCGGTCAGCTCGGTGACGGCCCGGTAGTGGGGATGGTCGATCCCCATTTTCACATGGGCCCCCTGCTTGAGCAGGCTGATGTCTGACTGGCTCAGCTCAAAGCGCAAGAAGTGGACGCTGGATGTTTTGTTCCGGTCTTCCCGGGCTAGGTCCTCGTCGCATATAGGACTTACTCGCTCCCCGCCATTGACTTGGATCCACGTTTTCCGTTCAATACCGACCAGCCGCTGCAGCTGGCGTTTGCGCTCCTCCGGCGCCGGGTACTCGATCATCATCGTAGCCTTCCAATTACTGCCGTCGGGGATCAGCGGATTGTAGGCCGCAAGTTCGTCGGCGATCCCTTCGGGCTCGAAGATCCGCTCAACGCGCAGCATTTCCTGGATCTGGTACTGGATGGTCAGCCTGTCTTCGAAATAGAGCTTTACATCGGGGCCGATCGCGATGCGCCGTGGCTGTTTATGGGCCATTACCCGCTGCCGGAACTCAGGCCGTTGGCGGGCATATACCTCGAGGGACATTAGGTCGGAAGCGGAAAGGGTCATGGGAGCTCCTTGTTGGTTGAAGGTCATAGCCCATAGGCTTTGCGCAGTAAGGTAATGGGATGCTCGGCCTGCTCGATATTGCTGGCCAAATTGGCCAGGTGGGTGGCTGCCATCGGGCAGTCGCTGGTGAAATGATCCAGCGGATGCAGCTCGAGTTTGCGGACCACCGGGCGGCCAATTTTAACGGCGAGCTCATGGCTCTCGACCTTGACCGCGTAAGTACCGTCGTGGCCGGAGCAGCGCGGCTGGGTATGCAGGGTCGTGCCGGGAACCAACTTGAGGATCTCTTCGGTTTTCATGCCGATATTCTGCACCCGCTGGTGGCAGGCGACTTGGTAGCCGATGTCTCCCAGGGGATGCGGAAAGTCGGTGTTGAGCAAGCCGGCCTTGTGGCGGAGCGACAGATATTCAAAAGGGTCGAAGAAGGCGTCCCGCACCCTTAGCACGTCCGGGTCATCCGGAAACAACAGCGGCAGCTCCTGTTTGAACATCAGTACGCACGAGGGGATGGGGGCGGTAAGGTCGAAGCCTTGCTCAACCATGCCCAGCAGCACCGGGATATTGCGTTCCTTGGCCTGGCGGACACTTTCGAGATCTCCCAGCTCCATTTTGGGCATTCCGCAGCACTGCTCGGATTTTACCAGCTCGATGGCGATACCGTTATGCTCGAAGACTTTGAAGAAGTCGGTGCCGACGGCGGGGCTGTTGTAGTTGCCATAGCAGGTGGCGAACAGGGCGATCTTGCCGGTTGTCCCGTTGGCGGGCTGGGGGGCAATCGCCGACGGCACGTTGGGGACGGATTTGCGCAGGGTTCGGCTGTGGTAAGCCGGGACCGGGGCGTCCTTGTGCACCCCGGCTTTGTGCAGTACTCCCCGGAAATGCACATTGTTGTTGAGGGCGTTGACGGTTTTGTCGATGACGGGAAGGGTCGCGGCTTTGCCGACGGCGTCAGTGCTCGACAAGATCTTGTCACGGAGGCTGGCACCATGGTGCTTGAAGTGGTTCGCCTTGGCGCGTAGCATCAGGTGGGGAAAGTCGACATTCCACTCATGAGGCGGAACATACGGGCATTTGGTCATGTAGCACATATCGCAGAGATAGCACTGGTCGCTCACCTTGCTAAAGTCTGCTGGGTCGACGCCGTCAACTTCCAGGGTGGATGACTCATCGATCAAATCGAATAGGGTCGGGAAAGCGTGGCATAGGTTGACGCAGCGGCGGCACCCGTGGCAGATATCAAATACCCGCCCCAGCTCTTGGTTAAGGGCATCGGTGTCGTAAAAGTCTTCACTTTGCCAGTCGATGGCATGGCGGGTCGGGGCTTCTATCCCGCCCTCTTTTTTGTTTTTCATGGCATGGTTCCCGGTAGGGAAGCAGAAGGC
This sequence comes from Photobacterium sp. DA100, assembly GCF_029223585.1. Lineage (NCBI taxonomy): Bacteria > Pseudomonadati > Pseudomonadota > Gammaproteobacteria > Vibrionales > Vibrionaceae > Photobacterium > Photobacterium sp. DA100. Next base: position 233,644 of record NZ_CP119423.1, read on the forward strand.
ACGGCTCCTGCTTCAGGTGCTGCCATAGGCGGACTCAGTCGTCGAGCTGGTCTAGGGCTTTCTGGAAGCGGTTGGCGTGGCTTCGCTCGGCCTTAGCGAGGGTCTCGAACCAGTCGGCAATTTCATCGAAGCCTTCCTCGCGGGCTTTGGCGGCCATGCCCGGGTACATGTCGGTGTATTCGTGGGTTTCGCCAGCAATGGCGGCTTTGAGGTTATTGCCGGTATCGCCCATAGGCAAGCCGGTAGCCGGGTCACCGACCTCTTCGAGGTACTCAAGGTGGCCATGGGCATGACCGGTTTCCCCTTCGGCCGTGGAACGAAAGACGGCTGCGACATCGTTGTAGCCCTCGACATCGGCTTTGGCGGCAAAGTAGAGGTAGCGCCGGTTGGCCTGGCTTTCACCGGCGAAAGCATCTTTGAGGTTCTGTTCAGTGGCGGAGCCTTTGAGAGCCATGGGAAGTCCTCCTCTTGGTAATTATTGAGACATCACTCAATAAGATTAAAGAAGAGAACTTCCATTTCAGCCAATAGATTCTCTAGGCCAATACCATCGCTTTTATCGATGGTTTAACCGATTTTACCGGTATCGATCAATTGCTGGATCAGCGGCCGCATGATGAGCTCCATCGCGAAGCTCATCTTGCCGCCGGGTACCACCAGGGTGTTGTGGCGCGACATAAACGAGCCCTGAATCATTGACAGCAGGTAGGGGAAGTCGACATTCTTGATCCCGCGGAAGCGGATCACCACGAAGCTTTCATCCAGGCTCGGGATCCCCTTGGCACTGAGGGGATTGGAGGTATCGACCGTTGGCACCCGCTGGAAATTGATATGGGTGCGGGAGAATTGCGGGGTGATGTAATTGAGGTAGTCATCCATCGAGCGCACGATGGACTCCATCACCGCCTCGCGGGAGTGGCCGCGATCCCGGGTGTCCCTGACAATTTTCTGGATCCACTCGAGGTTGACGATAGGCACCATGCCGATAAGTAGGTCGACATGCTGGGCGGCATTGACCTCGCCATCAACCACCCCGCCGTGTAGCCCTTCATAGAACAGCAGGTCGGTATTTTCTGGCAGGGTCTGCCAAGGCGTGAACGTGCCCGGCATCTGGTTGTACGGCACGGCTTCGTCAAACGTGTGCAGGTAACGGCGGAACTGGCCGCTGCCGTCTGCGCCGTACTGGCGGAAGAAAGTCTCCAGCAGCGGGAAGTCGTTGGCCTGGGGCCCGAAATAGCTGATATGGCGGCCTTGCTCTTTGGCCTTGCGGATTTCGACGTCCATTTCCGGACGGGTGAAGCGGTGAAAACTGTCGCCTTCAAGCCAGGCAGCATTGATGCCCATCATATTGAACATCTTACGGAATGCTTCGGAGGTGGTAGACGTACCCGCCCCCGAGGACCCTGTTACTGCAATAATGGGGTGTTTTGCAGACATGACAAACCCTGTCGTTAACATTAACGGAAAGAGTTATTAACAGGGCTGGGCGGCAAGGTCAAGCCGGGATGTCAAAAATGCAGGGTCGACAGAATTTGCGAGGGGTTAGCGGTGTCCCAACTGGCGTTTGGATTTGATGTCGATGGTTTCATGCAGTTCCGAGTAAACGATCACCGCCTCGCCGCTTTCCAATTGCTGGCGCACCCTGGCTACCTTGGCAGCCAAGGACAGCTCGCGTTCGCCGTAGTCGGTCCCTTCGCGCAAGACGAAATGTTCGATGATGTTGGTCAGGGTTTCGGGATCAATGTCTTGCCAAGGGATATTCATAACGGCACTTTTTCTGTTGCAGACGATACGACGATTATATTGGCAAATACATCAGTTGTAGAGGGATAAGAGCGGTTCTAAGGCTCTGAGGTTCTATGGCCCTATGGGTAAAAGCCTAAGATATTAAAAAGTTAAAGGTTTGACACAGGCTGTCGGCTTTAAGATTCTGTTTGCAGGACCGCAGGACCGCAGGACCGCAGGACCGCAGGACCCAGAGTTTCACTCCTGAACTAGGAGCCAGAACCTAGGATCTTGTGAAACCACGCTGGCACTGTCTTCTCCAGCCAGAAGTCCGGTTGGCGCCACGAACCGGTGACGAAGCCGACATGGCCGCCGTACTGGTACAGATCATATCGGATATGGGGGGGAAGCGGGCCGGTGGGGATCACGGCCTCGGTCATGAACGGGTCGTCCTTGGCGTGGATCACCCGCAACGGGATGGCGACATCGCCCAGTCGGGACAGCCCGCTGCAGCGCTGGTAGTAATCGGCGGCATCCTTGAAGCCGTGCAGCGGCGCGGTGACGAACTCGTCGAATTGCCACAGGGTTTCGAGCTGTTTGGCATCTTCGCCCGAGAGAGGCATCGCATCGGGCAGGGCGGCGATCTTCCGCTCCAGGTTGCGCTTCATCGAGCCGAGCAGGTACTGCTGGTAGACTTTGGAGAAGCCTTGCTGGATCCGCTCCGAGCAGGCAGCTAGATCCAGCGGGGGAGAAATCACCTGGGCGGCCGTGAGCTGCGAGTGGTCGCCACTTTCGGCCAGGTAGTTGACCAACATATTGCCACCGAGCGAGACCCCGACGGCAAAGAAAGGGCGCCCGGGGAGTTGCTGGCGCAGCCACTGGATGAAAAAGCGGGCATCGCTGGTTTCCCCCGAATGGTAGCCGCGTGGCTTGCGGTTCAGCTCGCCGCTGCAGCCGCGAAAGTGCATCATTACCCCGAGCCAGCCCTGTTGCTTGGCGGCATGGAGCAAACCGTTGGCATAGGGGCTGTGGAAGCTGCCTTCCAGGCCGTGGAACAGGATCAGCACCGGTTGGCGGGGCAGGCAGTCGGCAGCAGGCGCAGTCCAGGCCAAATCGAGGAAGTCACCATCCGGCGTCTCGATCCGCTGGGTAAGGGGCATGAACAATGGCTTGCGGCGCAAAAAGCGCGGCAGCAGGGTCTGCAGGTGGGGATTGGCAAGCCCTTTGGCTGGGTGGAAAGCCATTGTCATAACGTTACCTCGGTGTTATTTCGCCAGCAGTTTGTCAATTAATGCCATGGCTCCCTGGCGATGGCAATAGCGGGCCAGGTTCGCGGCCGGCTCTTGCTCTGCTACGTGGCGAAGCAGCATTTGGTTTAGCACTGCTATCAAGTCATGCTGCTGCTGGCGCTCCATCTGCAGTTCGAAGTCCTTGAGTTGCTCGTACCCGTCGCTATCTAGCTGGGGTTTCAGCGCTCGGCGCATATGACGGTAGCGTTCGAGTAAGCCTTCGGTCGGCTGGAGGCTGTCCTCCAGCTGCAGCAGCTGAGCGTGCGAGAGGCCAATGGCCTGTGCATCGAGCCAGATCATCAGCAGGGCCAGATTGACGCTACCTTTGTGGAAAGTCTGCAGAGCCAGGCAGGCGGCCTCGACGTCCGCCTTGAAATAATGGTTGTAGCTGAACTGCCAAAAAGCATCATGGCTCAGTGCATTACTCTGGGGCATGCTGCTGCTCCATCGCCTCGAGTTCTTCCTGCAGCTCCATCCATTCCATCTCGACCTCTTCTAGCGATGACTTGGCATCGGCTTGAAGCTGCAGCTGTTCGTTGAGGCGTGCCTTGTTTTCCGCCTCGTAGATGCTGCTGTCGCTGAGCTGGGCTTCGGCATCGGCGATAGTGGCATTGAGCTTGTCCATCTTGGTTTCAAGCTGGGTGATTTTCTTGCGCAGCGGGGCGGTGAGCTTGCGCAGCTCGGCCTCGAGGCGCTTTTGCTCTTTGCGCGAGGCGGCGCTGTTGTCCTTGGTCACATCCGGCTTGCTGGCCTGCAGCTCGCGGCGCTCGTTGCGCTGCTGTTCGGTCAGCCACTTGTGGTAGTCATTGAGATCACCGTTGAACGGTACGACTTGGCGATCATGGACCAGATAGAGATCATCGGTGGTAGCACGCAGTAGGAAACGGTCGTGGCTGACAATCACCATGGCACCATCATAAGACTGCAGGGCAAGCGTGAGCGCCTGGCGCATGTCGAGATCGAGGTGGTTGGTCGGTTCATCGAGTAGCAACAGGTTAGGGCGCTGCCATACAATCAGCGCCAAGACCAGACGGGCTTTCTCGCCACCGGAGAACGGGCCGACCTTTTCCAGCGCCTTGTCACCCAAGAAGCCGAAGCTGCCGAGGTAGTCGCGCAGTTGCTGCTCGGTGGCCTGCGGGGCAATACGGGCCATATGCTGGACCGGGGTGTCGTCCATGTACAGGGTCTCGAGTTGGTGCTGGGCAAAGTAGCCAATCTTCACACCTTGCGAGTAGGCCAGATCCCCGGCCTTGGCAGGCAGCTCGCCAGCCAGCATCTTGATCAGGGTCGACTTACCGGCACCGTTGCGGCCCAGCAGGCCGATGCGGCTGCCCGGCACCAGATTGAGACGGATCTTCTCGAGGATCAGGTTGTCGCCATAGCCGGCGGCGACTTGGTCCATCATCAAGATAGGGTTCGGCAGGGCGCTCGGCTCGCGGAATTCGAAGCTGAACGGGTTGTCGAACTGGGCCGGCAGGACTTTTTCCATCCGCTCCAGCGCCTTGATCCGGCTCTGGGCCTGGCGGGCCTTGCTGGCCTTGTAGCGGAAGCGGTCGATATAGGACTGCATGTGGGCCATCTGCTTCTGCTGCTTTTGGTACATCGCCTGCTGCAAGATCAGTTTTTCTGCGCGCTGGGTTTCAAACGACGAGTAGTTACCGGTGTAGCTATTCATGGTTTGGTTTTCGATATGGATGATCCGGTTGACCACAGGATCGAGAAAATCGCGGTCGTGCGAGATCAGCACAAGGGTACCGCGGTAGCTCTGCAGCCACTTCTCCAGCCACATCACGGCATCGAGGTCGAGGTGGTTGGTTGGTTCATCGAGCAGCAGCAGATCGGAGCGGCATAGCAGGGCCTGGGCGAGGTTGAGGCGCATCCGCCAACCACCTGAGAATTGGGTCAGGTGCCAGCTCATTTGCTCCTGCGAGAAGCCCAGGCCGTCCAGCAGCTCGGCGGCACGGGCACGGATACTGTAGCCACCGATGGCTTCCAGCTTGCCGTGCAGCTCCGCGACCTTGGTGCCGTTGTCAGCTTGCTCTGCGGCGTGCAGATCGGCTTCCAGCTGGCGGTATTCACGGTCACCGTCAATCACGTACTCCAGCGCCTCGCGCTCGAGGGCAGGGGTTTCCTGAGCAACCCATGCCAGCTCCCAGTTGGCCGGGTACTGGCAGTTGCCGGCATCGACACTGAGCTCATGCTTGAGCAGGGCAAACAGGGTGGATTTACCACAGCCATTTTTGCCGACCAGACCGACCTTGTCGCCCGGGTGGATAGTCGCCGTGGCTTGGTCAAGCAGGATCTTGCCACCGCGTAGAAGTTGGATATCGGAAAAAGTGATCATTGACTGTGCCGGGGATGCCCGCTCCGCAAAAACTAAATGCAAGAATAAGTGCGGAGTCTACCGCAAAGCGGCGGTGACCGCTAATATCGCCCTGCAATGAGAAAAGGGAAGCATGCAGGAGGCTAAGGGCGATTAATCGATCTTCTTTGGCTGCAATTATGTATTATGTGGATATAGGTTAATGAAAAGTTGTAACTCATGGTGAAATAAACCTATTTTGCCGCTGAACAAGGAATGCTATGTCAGCAAAAGGACTTCCACGCATACTCGTACTCTATGCCCATCCCGATCCGGAGGCTTCGGTCGCTAACCGCGCCATGCTGGCGGCAATTGGCAGTTTGCCCCATGTCACGGTCCATGATCTCTATGCGGCCTATCCCGATTTTTTCATCGATATCACCCTCGAGCGCGAGTTGGTCAGGGACCATGATGTCATCGTGTTCCAGCACCCGCTGTATATGTATTCCTGCCCGTCGCTGCTCAAGGAGTGGATCGATGTGGTCCTGAGCAAGGGGTTTGCCCATGGTGAGGGAACACAGACCCAGGGCAAGTACTGGCGCTCGGTGATCACCACCGGCGGGGCGGCGGAAGCCTATACCCCGGATGGCTACAACCGCTGCAGTGTCGATGAAATCCTTCGCCCGTTCGAGCTCAGTGCCATGCTGTGCCGGATGACTTGGCTGCCCCCGCTGGTGCTGCACTGGGCGCGGCGAATACCGGCCCAGGAGCGCCAGCAACACGCCGAGCTTTACCGCCAATGGCTGGAAGCACCAATGGCCTTGATGGAGGAGGTGAAGGATGGCGAGTGATGTATTGTCGGTCAGTGTCGTTTTCCTTGCCGCCGCGGTGGTGGCGGTGCCGATCGCCCAGCGGTTGGGGTTGGGCTCGGTGCTGGGCTATCTGTTGGCGGGGATCGCCATTGGTCCGTGGGGGCTGAGGCTGATTTCTGATGTCGATGCGATTCTCCATTTCTCCGAATTCGGTGTGGTGCTGCTGCTGTTCCTCATAGGCCTGGAGCTCAACCCCAAGAAGCTGTGGCAGATGCGCAAACCGATTTTGGGGCTGGGCGGCAGCCAGGTGGTGGTGACAAGCTTGGTGATAGCGGCCTTGGTGCTGCTGTTGGCCGGGCAATCATGGCTGCCCGCGGTGTCCTGGCGGGATGCCCTGGTGGTCGGGATGGGGCTGGCGTTGTCGTCGACGGCGATTGCCCTGCGGGTGATAGAAGAGCAAAACCTGGGGGGCAGCGAAACCGGCCAGTCCGGTTTCGCGGTGCTGCTGTTTCAGGATATCGCGGTGATCCCGATGCTGGCCTTCCTGCCGGTCCTGGCCGGGGGCGGCGGTGGCAGCTGGATTGATTTTGCCTGGATGATCGGCGGCATTCTTGCCTTGCTGGTCGGTGGCCATTTCCTGTTGCGGCCACTGTTTCGCTGGGTGGTGCTGAGCGGCGTGCGCGAGCTGTTCAATGTCGCGGCCTTGCTGCTGGTGATAGGCATTGCGCTGGGGATGCAGTCTCTGGGGTTGTCGATGGCGCTCGGGACCTTTTTGGCTGGCGTGCTGCTGGCCGAGAGTGAGTACCGGCACGAGCTGGAAATCGCTATCGAGCCGTTCAAGGGGCTGTTGCTGGGGCTGTTCTTTATCTCGGTCGGGATGGCCGTCAACCTGGGCTTGCTGCTGCAGTACCCGTTGCAGATATTGCTCGCGGTGGTGGCGCTGATCAGTATCAAAGGTTTCATTCTGTACGGCTTGGCACGCCTGTTTGGGATCCGGGCCAAGTCGCGCAGCCAGATGGCGGCGATCCTCAGCCAGGGCGGGGAGTTTGCCTTTGTCCTGTTTACCGCGGCAATGGGCGAGGGGCTGTTGGGGCGCGAGCTATCGGCGTTCCTGCTGGTGGTGGTCAGCCTGTCGATGATGACAACGCCGCTGATTTTGCTGTTGCAGGACAAGTGGTTTATCCGCACCTTCAAAGCGGAAGCCGAGGCAGAATTGGAATCGGATGTGATCGACCGTGAGCCGCGGGTGATCATTACCGGTTTTGGCCGCTTCGGCCAGGTGGTCGGGCGTTTGCTGTTTGCCAACAAAATCCGGGTAACGGTGCTGGAGCGGGACCCGAGCCAGATCCAATTTCTTCGCAAGTTCGGCTACAAGGTGTATTACGGTGATGCGACCCAGTTGGACTTGCTGCGCGCGGCGGGGGCCGACAAGGCCGAAGCCATCATTATCTGCACCGACGAGCCGGACGAGGTGATGGAAGTGGTCGATTTGTGCCAGCAGTATTTTCCTAAGCTTAAAATACTGGCGAGGGCCAGGAGCCGGGTCGAGGCACACGAGCTGCTCAGTCACGGGGTGGAGAATTTTTCCCGCGAAACTTTTGCCGGTGCCCTTGATTTGGGACGCCAGGCCCTCATATCCCTTGGTATGCACCCTTATCAGGCCAAGCGGGCCGAGGCCCATTTCCGCCGCTTGGATACCACCGCCTTGAGAGACTTGTTGCCGCAGCACTCGGAAGACGTCCATTTGGCAACCCGGGCCCGGGAAGCCCGCAAGGAGCTGGAAGAAATCTTTGATAGGGAAATGCGGGGGGAGCGCGAGCGGCATGATGGCTGGGACTGACCAGCCCCCCATCTCGAACACAGTGGCAAGGAGCGAAAGCATGGCCAAGAAACGGTTTATCGCCGGTGCAGTCTGTCCAAGCTGTAGTCAGCAGGATACGTTGCGCTGGTGGCAGGAAAATGATGTGGAGCGGGTCGAGTGTGTGGCCTGCGGCCATAGCGATGTGAGAGCACCTCAGTCGGTCGAGCAGAGTGAGCAGCTCTCTTCGCAAACTAAACAACAGGTTATCGGGATATTCAAGCCCGAGGACTGATCCGGCTGCACAGCCTTTAAACAGAATATTGGCATCTTGCTGCCATTATCCGGTATCATGCGGGCGAAATCCTTTGATACCCAGTTCAAAATTGGAGTAAACATGAAAGTCGCTAAAGACATCGTAGTAAGCCTGGCTTACCAAGTGAAGACCGAAGACGGCGTGGTTGTTGATCAGTCGACAACAGAAGCACCTCTTGATTACCTACACGGCCACAACAACCTGATCGTAGGTTTGGAGAAGGCGCTTGAAGGCCGCGAAGCTGGCGACAAGTTTGAAGTGACAGTTGCTCCAGAAGAAGCGTACGGCGAGCACATCGACGCTATGGTTCAGCGCGTACCGGCTGACGTATTCCAGGGCGTAGACGAAATCACCGTTGGTATGCGTTTTCTAGCAGACACTGATCAGGGCCCAATCCCTGTGGAAGTGACTGAAGTTGACGGTGACCACGTGGTGGTTGACGGCAACCACATGCTAGCCGGTCAGACTCTGACTTTCGGCGTAGAAGTTGTTGCTGTTCGTGCTGCGACTGAAGAAGAAATCGCTCACGGCCACATCCACCAGGGTGGCGGCTGCTGTGGCGGCGGTAGCTGCGGCGACCACGACCACGGTGAGAAAGAAGAAGGCTGCTGCGGCGGCGAAGAAAAAGGCGGCTGCGGCTGCTCGCACTAATCATTTCTAATGGTTGAGTGATCAAAAACGGGAAGCATTTGCTTCCCGTTTTTATTTTCAAATCAATAATGCGGTGGCGGGGTCTCTTCCGACTCGCTGGCCAGGTTCGACGGCTCCATTCCCTTGACCTTGCCGACCATGAACTTCATCTGGGTCTGCATTTTCTCAATCAGGAACTGCTGCTCGGTGAGGGCCTGGTTTAGCTCCTCGATAGTTTGCTCCTGGAAAGCCTGCTTCATTTCAAGCTCGTCGATACGGGCCTGTAGCTGTTCGATTTCTTTCATTGCGTTATTCCGTCGTCCATTGCTGGGCGATACCTGCCGAAGTGCCCGAGATCACATGACCTTCGGGAGTAATGGCCACATCATACACCACCGCAGCGGGTGGTCGAGTATCTTGTTTGGCTGCGGCCTCCCAGCGGCCGAGGTTATCTCCGCTCTGGGTATCCCATAACTCAATCCGCCGGGCCGGGGTGCCGGTCGCAAGCTGTTGGCCGTCATCGGAAAAACGGGCGCTGGAGATAATCTGTTGGCGCAGGCGCACCGCCAGCGAGGAAACCTGTCTGCCGCTTGGCAAATCCCAGATAAGAATATTGTTACTGCCGTCGGCGGTCATCGCCAGTTTGCCGTCGCGCTGCAGGGCGACCCGGCTGATCCGGCTCTGGTGCTCGAAGCGTTGCAGGATCTGGCCGCTTTGGGTATCCCAGAGATAGGCGGAGTGATCATTGCCGCCCGACAGGGCGTAACGGCCATTGGCAGAAATGGCAACGGAATTGACTTTTTCTCGGTGGGCAAGGAACTCTAGCCGTCTTCCGCTGCCCAAGTCGACGTACAGTGCTTTACTGTTGGACAGCGCCAGCAGTACATGCTGGCCATTGTTGGCAATTGCCACGTCGCGGATCAGACCGTCGGAAATGGACCATAACCCTTCGGACTGTCCCCAGGCGAGATCCCACACGGCAAAGTTCTGTGCGGTGGCGGTAATTGCATAGCGGCCGTTGTCGGAAATCTGGCTGCTGAGTACCGTATTGTGATATGGATCTTGAGAACCAAAATCAGCTAACTTTTTGTTTTGCTGTAAGTCCCACAGCACGATACCTTGTTGGTCTGAGTGGTAAAGGGCAAACCGTCCGTCCCGGCTGAGGCTGAAACTGGTGGTGCCTTCCGGAGCGAGTTGCCAGCGATTTAACTCTTTGCCGGAAAAAAAACAGCCAGTGAGGATGAAAAGTGCCAAAATGAAACATGGCACGTATCTTTTTGTTTGCATTAAGGTCTTGTTCCACTTGGTTAACACATAGTGTCATTGCCTTATGAATGCACTGTCGGCAGTGAATTCATAAGGTGCGTATTAGTATATTGATCTACAGTGCTTTTCATACCGCTTGATGAAAAGACTGATGACTGATTTTTGAGGCATTGCCTCAGTTTAAAATGGAGAAACACATGAAACCTGTTCTAAAGATGTCTGTTTTGGCTGCAACGATCCTGCTAGCTGTCGGCTGCCAAGATGAAAAAGCAGCGGAGACAAAATCGGCAGAGCCTGCAAAAGTAGAGCAGGTGGCAGCTGAAGCCGCACCTGCGACTTTTGCTTCTGAGGATGACAAAGCTGCTTACGCTATCGGGGCGTCGTTGGCCCAGTACCTAGCAGCTAACCTGGACCAGCAGAAAGAGCTGGGCTTGGATCTGAGCCGTGAGCAAGTACTGGCCGGTGTTACCGATGTGTTTGCGGGCAATAGCCGCCTAACGCCGGAAGAAACCCAGCAGGCGCTGCAATCACTTGATCAGCGCGTGTCGGAAATGGCCATGCAGAAAGCACAGGAAGAAGCAGAGAAGAACATGAAGGCTGGTGAAGAGTACCGTGCCGAGTTCGAGAAAAAAGACGGTGTGGTGAAGACCGAGTCGGGTCTGCTATACCAGGTTGATACTGAAGGTGAAGGTGACAAGCCTGCGGCTACTGACACGGTTAAGGTTCACTACAAAGGTATGCTGACTGATGGCACTGAGTTCGACAGCTCTTACGCTCGCAACCAACCGGCCACTTTCCCGCTAAACCAGGTCATTTCTGGTTGGACTGAAGGTGTTCAGCTAATGCCTGTTGGTTCTAAGTTCACATTCGTTATCCCACCTGAGCTGGCTTACGGCTCGCAGGCCAACCCAAGCATTCCTGCTAACTCGACGCTAGTATTCGAAGTTGAACTACTGGATATCGTGAAGGCTGACAAGCCGGCTTCTGAAGAAGAAACGCAGTAATCGACAACCCGTTTGCCGATAATTATGATTTGAAAAACCCAGCATTTGCTGGGTTTTTTTATCATTCTAGTTGTATATGACGCGAAAATGTTCAGGCTAGTGTCTGAAATCTGATAAACTTGCAAGCAAGATTTTAAAATTTATCAATCGCCGTGAAAGTTTTTCTCGGCGAGGCATAGCCTATTCTATTAATTTTTCCCATTTCTGTGGCGCAGAAGTTAAATAGAATGGGCAACAGCAAGGAAGATAGACGCGTGGTATCTACTGAAAACTTTGGCTCAGAGGTGATGGTCGAGAGCGACTTGATTGAGCCGCGTGCTTTTAGCGAGCACGATTACATTATCCTACGTTCGTACGAGGCGGTGGTTGACGGTTTGGCGGCCTTGATTGGTCCGTTCTGTGAAATCGTGCTGCACTCGCTGGCCGATCTCAACACCTCGGCGATTAAGATTGCCAATGGTGAGAATACCGGTCGTAAAGTCGGCTCGCCGATCACCGATCTTGCCCTGCGCATGCTGCGTGATATCGAAGGCTCTGAGCGTAACTTTTCTCGTGCCTACTTTACCCGTGCCAAGGGCGGCGATTTGATGAAATCGATCACCATCGCTATCCGCAATGGCGACAATGACATCATTGGCCTGTTGTGTATCAACATCAATTTGGATGCGCCGTTCTCGCAGATCCTGCAGTCCTTTATGCCGACCGATGAAGCCAAGCAAGCGGCCTCGAGCGTCAACTTCGCCAGTGATGTCGACGAGCTGGTGGATCAGACGGTCGAGCGCACCATCGAAGAAATCAATGCCGACAAGAACGTGTCGAACAATGCCAAGAATCGCCAGATCGTGATGGAGCTGTTCGACAAGGGTATTTTCGATATCAAGGATGCGATCAACCGGGTGGCAGACCGCCTCAATATCTCCAAGCACACGGTCTACCTCTACATCCGCCAGCGCAAAACCGAGGATGGCGAAAAATGAGCCTGAACTATGTGCTGGTGGTGGAAGGCCCGGCTTACGGGACCCAGTCGGCACGTTCGGCCTACCAGTTCGCCAGCACACTGGTGGCAGAAGGCCATCGCCTGTCGCGGGTGTTTTTCTATCAGGACGGGGTCTATAACGGCTCTGCCCTGACGGCACCGGCGTCGGATGAGTTTGACCTGGTAGCGGCCTGGCAGCAGCTGGCCCAGGCGCACGGCACCGAGCTGCAAACCTGTGTGGCGGCGGCTTTGCGCCGGGGTATTGTCAGTCCCCAGGAAGCCGAGCAGAACCAGTTGGCAGGCAGTAACCTGGCCGCCGGATTTGAGCAGGCGGGGTTGGGCGGCTTGGCCGAAGCTATGCTGACCGCCGACCGTGTCATTCAGTTCTAACGGGGATAGCCATGACTACCTTAGGTTTTGTGTTCCGCCATGCCCCGCATGGCAATGCCTCTGGCCGAGAGGGGTTGGACGCCGTACTGGCCACCTCGGCGTACAGCGAGGATATCTCGTTGTTTTTCCATGGCGATGGCGTGTACCAGCTGCTGCAAGGGCAGCAGCCGGCAGACATTTTGTCGCGCGACTATATCGCGACCTTCAAGATGCTTGAGCTGTATGATATCGAGCAGGTCTACGTCTGCCGCCAGTCACTGCAGGCGCGTGGTTTAAGCGCGGATGACTTGCTGATCGATGTCATCGAATGCGAGTCAGCCGAGTTTTCCGATCACCTGCATGCCTGCCAGCGCGTGCTGACGTTCTAGCCCCATCCGTTTTCGAGGCAAGTATGCTCCATATCTTTACCCGCTCCCCTTTTCAAACGCAGGCTTATGTCGAAGCCGCCGCAATGATCAGTCCAAATGACTCGATTTTGTTGATCCAAGACGCAGTTATCGCTGCTACGGTTGAAAATAGCCCAATTTTTTCGTTGCGCGATGCTGGCGTAAAAATTTTTTTACTGGCTGAGGATCTGGCTGCACGCGGGCTGCAAGATAAGCTCAAGCTGGATGTCAATGTTGTTGATTATAAAGGCTTTGTTGGCTTGACGGTCGATTGCGAAACGCAAATGAAGTGGGTCTAACTGGCATTCGCAAACCTTGGAAAACCCGTGGATATCAGGTTGATTAAGAAATAATCATTTGATTGATCGCTGGTTACATCTTGACACCCTTGGGTGCGATGCCTAAAATTTCGCGTCCTCCTGTTGTTGGGAGGCAGATTTTTCACATTTACGAAAGTAATATTTTCAGGAGCTATTTAATGGCAACTATTAACCAGTTGGTACGTAAGCCACGTGCTAAGCAAGTTGTAAAAAGCAACGTGCCTGCACTAGAAGCGTGCCCACAGAAGCGTGGTGTATGTACTCGTGTATACACTACTACTCCTAAAAAACCTAACTCAGCACTTCGTAAAGTTTGTCGTGTACGTCTGACAAACGGCTTCGAAGTAACATCGTACATCGGCGGTGAAGGTCACAACCTTCAGGAGCACTCAGTTGTTCTAATCCGTGGTGGTCGTGTTAAAGACCTTCCGGGTGTGCGTTACCACACCGTTCGTGGTGCACTTGACTGTGCAGGCGTAAATGACCGTAAACAAGGTCGTTCTAAGTACGGTGTGAAGCGTCCTAAGTCTTAATGGATTCCGTTAAGTAAGGCCAAACACTAAAATTATTTAATTTTGAAGAAACTGAAAAGTTTTGGATAACCTGAAGAAGACAACGGAGAATATCCATGCCACGTCGTCGCGTAATCGGTCAGCGTAAGATCCTTCCAGATCCAAAGTTCAAATCTGAATTGCTGGCAAAATTCGTTAACATCCTAATGGTTGACGGTAAGAAATCTACTGCTGAGAAAATTGTTTACTCTGCACTAGACACAATGGCTGAGCGTTCTGGTGAAGAACACCTAGCTATCTTTGAAAAAGCTCTTGAAAATGTACGTCCAGCGGTAGAAGTTAAGTCTCGCCGTGTGGGTGGTTCAACTTACCAGGTGCCTGTAGAAGTACGTCCAGTACGTCGTAACGCACTAGCTATGCGTTGGTTGGTTGAAGCTGCGCGTAAGCGTGGTGAAAAATCTATGGCTCAGCGTCTTGCAGCAGAAATGCTAGATGCGGCTGACAACAAAGGTTCTGCTGTTAAGAAACGTGAAGACGTTCACCGTATGGCAGACGCGAACAAAGCGTTCGCACATTACCGCTGGTAATCACCTCGGTAATACAAATAGGGCGCGGCAAGCTTGGCTTGTCGCGCCTAAACCATACTCTAAGGACTCCCTTAGTAAGAGGATACTGCCGTGGCTCGTAAAACGCCTATCGAGCGCTACCGTAACATCGGTATTTGTGCTCACGTTGACGCCGGTAAAACAACAACTACCGAGCGTATCCTGTTCTATACAGGCTTATCTCACAAAATTGGTGAGGTTCACGACGGCGCAGCTACCATGGACTGGATGGAGCAGGAGCAGGAGCGTGGTATCACAATCACATCTGCTGCCACTACAACCTTCTGGCGTGGTATGGAAGCTCAGTTCCCTGAGCACCGCGTAAACATCATCGATACCCCTGGACACGTTGACTTTACCATCGAGGTAGAGCGTTCATTGCGTGTACTTGATGGTGCGGTTGTTGTTTTCTGTGGTTCTTCAGGTGTTGAGCCTCAGTCTGAAACCGTTTGGCGCCAGGCTGACAAGTACGAAGTACCGCGTATGGTTTTCGTAAACAAGATGGACCGTGCTGGTGCCGACTTCCTTCGCGTCGTCGACCAGATCAAGAACCGTCTTGGTGCGAACCCAGTGCCTATTCAGCTGAATATCGGTGCTGAAGACGAATTCAAAGGCGTTGTTGACCTTATCAAGATGAAGGCCATCAACTGGAATGAAGACGATCAGGGTATGTCATTTACCTATGAGGACATTCCGGCTGACATGGTTGAGCTTGCTGAGGAATGGCGTCAGAACCTGGTTGAATCAGCCGCGGAAGCGTCTGAGGAGCTGATGGACAAGTACCTTGAAGAAGGTGAGCTGTCTGAAGCGGAAATCAAGGCCGGTCTTCGCCAGCGTACGCTAGCGAACGAGATCGTGCTGGCAACCTGTGGTTCAGCATTCAAGAACAAAGGTGTTCAGGCTGTACTTGATGCAGTAATTGAATACCTGCCTTCGCCAACGGAAGTGAAAGCTATCCGCGGTGAAGACGAAGACGGTAACGAAGTTGAACGCCACTCAAGCGATGACGAACCATTCTCAGCGCTAGCGTTCAAAATCGCGACCGACCCATTCGTTGGTAGCTTGACCTTCATGCGCGTCTACTCTGGAGTTGTAAATTCAGGCGACACTGTCTACAACTCAGTAAAAGAAAAACGCGAGCGTTTCGGTCGTATCGTTCAGATGCACGCGAACAAACGTGAAGAAGTCAAGGAAGTCCGCGCGGGTGATATCGCGGCAGCGATTGGCCTGAAGAACGTCACCACCGGTGACACCCTATGTGACCAGGACCACAAAGTGATCCTAGAGCGCATGGAGTTCCCAGAGCCAGTCATTCAAATCGCTGTTGAGCCTCGCTCTCAGGCTGACCAAGAGAAAATGGGTATTGCGCTAGGTAAACTGGCTGCAGAAGATCCATCATTCCGCGTCGAAACCGACCAGGAATCTGGTCAGACTTTGATTTCAGGCATGGGTGAGCTTCACCTGGATATCATCGTTGACCGTATGAAGCGCGAATTCAGCGTTGAATGTAACGTTGGTAAACCGCAGGTGGCATACCGTGAAACTATCCGTGGCAAAACGGAAGTGGAAGGTAAGTTTGTCCGCCAGTCAGGTGGTCGCGGTCAGTATGGTCACGTATGGCTGAAAATCGAACCATCGGAGCCTGATGAAGGTTTCGTGTTCGTGGATGAAATCGTTGGTGGTGTGGTACCGAAAGAGTACATTGGTGCTGTTGCTAAAGGTATCGAAGAGCAGATGAACAATGGTGTGCTGGCTGGCTATCCTGTACTGGATGTCAAGGCGACCCTGTTCGACGGTTCTTACCATGACGTTGACTCCAACGAAATGGCATTTAAGATTGCCGGTTCTATGGCATTCAAGAAAGGTGCGCTAGAAGCGGATCCTGTTATTCTTGAGCCATTGATGAAGGTTGAAGTAACTACTCCGGAAGACTGGATGGGTGATGTTGTTGGTGACCTTAACCGTCGCCGCGGCATGATCGAAGGGATGGACGAAGGCCCAGCTGGCCTGAAGATTGTCCGTGCCAAAGTACCGCTTTCGGAAATGTTCGGTTACGCAACCGACTTGCGTTCTGCGACCCAGGGTCGTGCGTCATACTCGATGGAATTTAGCGAATACGCTGATGTTCCTAAGAATGTCTCCGACGCTATTATCGCCGAGCGCGGTTAATCGCAAGATCTATATTGCGCCGATGGCTGTTGGCGCATAAAATAGCAACTTCTGACGCGTCCCATAAAAATTTCGGTGGGGCGTATCATAACTAGGAAGGAACACGATCGTGTCTAAAGAAAAATTTGAACGTACGAAACCGCACGTTAACGTTGGTACTATCGGCCACGTTGACCACGGTAAAACTACTCTAACTGCTGCTATCTGTACTACTCTAGCTAAAGTATACGGTGGTGAGGCTAAAGACTTCGCATCTATCGATAACGCTCCAGAAGAGCGCGAGCGTGGTATCACAATCTCTACTTCTCACGTAGAGTACGATACTCCATCTCGTCACTACGCACACGTAGACTGCCCAGGACACGCCGATTACGTTAAAAACATGATCACTGGTGCTGCGCAGATGGACGGTGGTATCCTAGTTGTTGCTGCGACTGACGGCCCAATGCCTCAGACTCGTGAGCACATCCTACTAGGCCGTCAGGTTGGTATCCCTTACATCATCGTGTTCATGAACAAGTGTGACATGGTTGATGACGAAGAGCTTCTAGAGCTAGTTGAGATGGAAGTACGTGAACTTCTATCTGAGTACGACTTCCCAGGTGACGACTGCCCAGTAATCATGGGTTCTGCTCTTGGCGCACTAAACGGCGAGAAAGAGTGGGAAGACAAGATTGTTGAGCTAGCTGAAGCACTAGACAACTACATCCCAGAGCCAGAGCGTGCAATCGACAAGCCGTTCATCCTACCAATCGAAGATGTATTCTCAATCCAGGGCCGTGGTACTGTTGTAACTGGTCGTGTTGAGCAGGGTATCATCACTGTAGGTGACGAAGTAGCAATCATCGGTATCAAAGACACTATCACAACTACTTGTACTGGTGTTGAGATGTTCCGTAAGCTTCTTGACGAAGGCCGTGCTGGTGAGAACGTTGGTGTTCTTCTACGTGGTACTAAGCGTGACGAAGTTGAGCGTGGTCAGGTTCTTGCTAAGCCAGGTTCTATCACTCCGCACACTACTTTCGAGTCAGAAGTATACGTTCTGTCTAAAGACGAAGGTGGCCGTCACACGCCATTCTTCAAAGGCTACCGTCCACAGTTCTACTTCCGTACAACTGACGTAACTGGTACTATCGAGCTACCAGAAGGCGTAGAAATGGTTATGCCTGGTGACAACATCAAGATGGTTGTTACTCTAATCGCTCCTATCGCGATGGACGAAGGTCTACGCTTCGCTATCCGTGAAGGTGGCCGCACAGTAGGTGCTGGTGTTGTTGCTAAGATCGTTGCTTAATTTGCAATAGTCTAACGACACTAAGAAAAGGGAAGCTTCGGCTTCCCTTTTTGCTATCTGGCTTATTGGTCTGCATTTTTAGTCATGTTTGTCTTTATATTTGTAAATCGCATAAACCCTAATTTTCTATTGCCAAACGATCTATTGAAGTCGTGGGTCACAACTAGTAATGCAAACAATTCTCGTTTATATTCTTTCCGTCAACATTAGGATGGAATGAATATGTACGTTTGCCTCTGCCACGGTATTTCCGACAAGAAGATCATGAAACTTGCTGACCAGCATGGCATCAGTGATGTCCGCGGTATTCGCCAGTTCACCCCGTTGGGTTCGCAGTGCGGCAAATGCATTCGCCAGGCCAAAGAAGTCATCGAGCAGGCGACGGTCACTCGGTACAAGAAAGCCAGCTAAAACACCGCTTTCCACGCTGTCTCTTTTGACACGCTTCCGATCGGTTCTATGCTTATGGGAACTGACAGAGGAGTGTTTTGTAATGAAAGCCGATCCGAAAATCATCCAGCACCTCAACAAAGTCCTCGGCAACGAGTTGGTTGCCATTAACCAGTATTTCCTCCATGCCAGAATGTACAAAGACTGGGGCCTTAAGCATCTTGCCGACAAGGAATATCACGAGTCCATCGACGAGATGAACCATGCGGATCATCTGATTGAGCGCATCCTGTTTTTGGAAGGGCTGCCGAACCTGCAGGATCTTGGCAAGCTCAATATCGGTGAAGATACCCAGGAAATGCTTGAGTGTGACCTGGCGTTGGAGATGGCCGCGATTCCGGACCTGAGAGATGCGATTGCTTATGCTGAAGAAGTAAGGGACTACGTGTCGCGGGATCTATTCCAGGACATCCTCGAAGACGAAGAGGAGCATGTCGACTGGCTCGAAACCCAGCTTGGGCTGATCGAGAAGATGGGGATCGCCAACTATAACCAGGCCCAGATTGTCGATGAAGATGATTAGGGTCGGGGGGCAGAGACTCCTGGCTCCTGAGTAGAGCGAGATCTACCTCTATGGTAAAGCATGTAAACCCACATCAGTGTGGGTTTTTGGGTTCTAGGAATAATACTGCACAAGGCCCTAGGAAAAGCGGGTTCTGGTTCCTAGGAAAAGATTAAGAGCTAAAGAGTTTGAAGCAGCGCTATGGTATTTGAGTCTTTTGCAGAACCCAACCCAGAAGCCAGCCCCCAAACTGCAAGAACCAGGAACTTACTTCCTTCTTGATTAATTTTCCGGCAGGGCTTGCGTTCGAAACTGTGATCTGTATAATGCCCTCCACTGCCTGAGGATATAGCCTTGTAACTGCAGTTGTGAACCAATAAGCGTTGAGGAAGAAACTGCTAGCCAGTTTGCTAAATGTATACTCTGACTTATGTTCGCAGTCATTAAATTGACTGACAATGTGTCCGATAGGGACACTACGTTCACATAAATCAATCGGCATTCTCTCGTCTTTACGAGTCTGAGTGGCGATATTGTTTGTGTAATTTTTATTATTGGAGCTCTGTCTCATGCAGAACCAACGTATTCGTATCCGCCTTAAGGCGTTCGATCACCGTTTGATCGATCAGTCGACTGCGGAAATCGTTGAAACAGCTAAGCGTACTGGCGCGCAGGTTAAGGGTCCAATCCCACTACCTACTCGCAAAGAGCGTTTCACTGTTCTTATTTCTCCTCACGTTAATAAGGACGCACGTGACCAGTACGAAATCCGTACTCACAAGCGCCTTATCGACATCGTTGAGCCAACAGACAAAACTGTTGACGCTCTTATGCGTCTAGACCTAGCTGCTGGCGTTGATGTTCAGATCAGCCTAGGTTAAGGGGAGATAAGAGAATGATTGGTCTAATCGGTCGTAAAGTGGGCATGACCCGCGTATTTACCGAAGATGGCGTTTCTATCCCAGTAACTGTGGTTGAAGTTGAAGCTAACCGCGTTTCTCAGGTTAAATCTGTAGAAACTGACGGCTACAACGCAATCCAGGTAACTACTGGTTCAAAGAAAGCTAACCGTGTTTCTAAGCCAGAAGCTGGCCACTTTGCGAAAGCAGGTGTTGAAGCGGGTCGCGGTCTTTGGGAATTCCGTCTAGAGAACAACGAAGAGTTCGCTGTTGGCGCTGAGCTAACTGTTGAGCTGTTCAACGAAATTAAAAAAGTAGACGTTACTGGTACATCTAAGGGTAAAGGCTTCCAGGGTGCTGTTAAGCGCTGGAACTTCCGTACTCAAGATATGACTCACGGTAACTCCTTGTCTCACCGTGCTCCTGGTTCTATCGGTCAGTGTCAGACTCCAGGTCGCGTATTTAAAGGCAAGAAAATGGCTGGTCACATGGGTGCTGAGCGTGTAACGACTCAGAACCTAGAGATCGTACGTGTTGACGCTGAGCGCAATCTGCTTCTTATCAAAGGTGCAGTACCAGGTGCTACAGGTGGCAACGTGATCGTTAAACCAGCTGTTAAAGCGTAACGTCGAGGAGTTAGTAATGGAATTGGTAGTCAAAGGCGCTGATGCGCTAACTGTCTCCGAAACTACTTTTGGGCGTGACTTCAATGAAGCGCTTGTACACCAGGTAGTTGTTGCTTACGCAGCAGGTGCTCGTCAGGGTACACGTGCTCAGAAGACTCGTTCTGACGTTTCTGGTGGTGGTGCTAAACCATGGCGCCAGAAAGGTACAGGCCGCGCTCGTGCAGGTACAATCCGTAGCCCACTATGGCGTACCGGTGGTGTAACTTTCGCTGCTCGTCCACAGGACCACAGCCAGAAAGTTAACAAGAAAATGTACCGTGGTGCTATGAAGAGCATTCTTTCTGAGCTAGTTCGTCAAGAGCGTCTAATCGTTGTTGATAACTTCTCTGTAGAAGCACCAAAAACTAAAGCGCTAGTAGCTAAGCTTAAAGAGCTTGAGCTGACTGATGCGCTGATCGTAACTGGCGAACTAGATGAGAATCTATTCCTAGCTGCACGTAACCTATACAAAGTAGACGTACGTGATGCTAAGGCAATCGACCCAGTTAGCTTGATCGCTTTCGATAAAGTTGTGATGACTGCTGAAGCAGTTAAAGCAGTTGAGGAGATGCTAGCATGATCACTGAAGAGCGTATTCTAAAAGTTCTACGTGCTCCGCACATCTCTGAAAAAGCAACTATGGCTGCTGAAAACGGTAACACTATCGTATTCAAAGTAGCTAAAGATGCGACTAAGAAAGAGATCAAAGCAGCAGTTGAGAAACTGTTCGAGGTTGAAGTTAAGTCTGTAAATACTCTTATCACTAAGGGTAAGACCAAGCGTCAAGGTATGCGTCAAGGCCGTCGTTCAGACGTTAAGAAAGCCTACGTTATCCTGAAAGAAGGTCAAGACATCGACTTCGCTGGTAGTGCAGAGTAAGGCTAGGAGCAAAGAAGAATGGCTATTGTAAAATGTAAGCCGACTTCCCCAGGTCGTCGCCACGTAGTTAAAGTGGTTAACTCTGACCTGCATAAGGGTAAGCCGTACGCACCACTAACTGAGAAAAAATCTAAGTCAGGTGGTCGTAACAACAACGGTCGTATCACAGTACGTCACATCGGTGGTGGTAACAAGAATGCTTACCGTATCATCGATTTCAAACGTACTAAAGATGGTATCCCAGCGAAAGTTGAGCGTCTTGAATACGATCCAAACCGTAGCGCAAACATTGCTCTAGTTCTGTACGCAGACGGTGAGCGCCGCTACATCATCGCACCTAAAGGTCTTCAGGCTGGTGACACTATCCAGTCTGGCGCAGATGCTGCTATCAAAGTTGGTAACACTCTACCAATGCGCAACATCCCAGTAGGTTCAACAGTACACTGTGTTGAGCTTAAGCCTGGTAAAGGTGCTCAGCTGGCTCGTTCAGCTGGTGCATACGCTCAGATCGTTGCACGTGCAGGCACTTACGTGACTCTACGTCTACGTTCTGGTGAGATGCGTAAAGTTCTTGCTGAAGGTCGTGCGACTCTAGGTGAAGTTGGTAACGCAGAACACATGCTACGTGAGCTAGGTAAAGCTGGTGCTTCACGCTGGCGCGGTGTTCGCCCAACTGTACGTGGTGTTGTAATGAACCCAGTAGACCACCCACACGGTGGTGGTGAAGGCCGTACTTCTGGTGGTCGTCACCCAGTTACACCTTGGGGTGTTCCTACTAAGGGTTACAAGACTCGTAAGAACAAGCGTACCGACAAGTACATCGTACGTCGTCGTAACAAGTAATTTATATCAGAGGATAAGCCATGCCACGTTCTCTCAAGAAAGGTCCTTTTATTGACCTGCACTTGCTGAAGAAGGTAGAGAAAGCGGTGGAAAGCGGTGACAAGAAGCCTGTTAAGACTTGGTCCCGTCGCTCAATGATCATCCCTCAGATGATCGGTTTGACCATCGCTGTCCATAATGGTCGTCAGCACGTTCCTGTTTTCGTTTCTGAAGAAATGATCGGTCACAAGCTAGGCGAATTTGCACCAACACGCACTTACCGCGGCCACGCTGCGGATAAGAAAGCTAAGAAGCGCTAAGAGGAGTATAGGTAATGGAAGCTATCGCTAAACATCGCTTTGCTCGCATCTCACCGCAGAAAGCTCGTTTGGTTGCAGATCAACTGCGCGGTAAGCCAGTTGCTCAAGCTCTAGAAATTCTACAGTTCAGCAACAAAAAAGCTGCTGATCTAATCAAGAAAGTTCTAGAGTCAGCTATCGCTAACGCAGAACACAACGAAGGCGCAGATATTGATGATCTATCAGTAGCTAAAATCTTCGTTGACGAAGGTCCTACCATGAAGCGTATTATGCCTCGTGCTAAAGGCCGTGCCGATCGCATCTTGAAGCGTTCTAGCCACATCACTGTTGTTGTAGCAGACCGCTAAGAGACTAGGAGAGAAAGCAATGGGTCAAAAAGTACATCCTAATGGTATTCGTCTTGGCATCGTTAAGCCATGGAATACCACTTGGTTTGCTAACAGCCAAGAGTTCGCTGACAACCTAGACGGCGACTTCAAGGTACGTCAGTTCCTTACTAAGGAACTTTCAAAAGCGTCTCTATCACGCATCGTTATCGAGCGTCCTGCTAAGAGCATCCGTGTGACTATCCACACTGCTCGTCCAGGCGTTGTTATCGGTAAGAAAGGTGAAGACGTAGAAAAACTACGCGCTCGCGTTGCTAAGATCGCTGGTGTTCCAGCTCAGATCAACATCGCTGAAGTACGTAAGCCTGAGCTAGACGGTCAGCTAGTTGCAGACAGCATCTCGTCTCAGCTAGAGCGTCGTGTTATGTTCCGTCGCGCTATGAAGCGTGCAGTTCAGAACGCTATGCGTCTTGGCGCTAAAGGTATCAAGGTAGAAGTAAGCGGTCGTCTAGGCGGCGCTGAAATCGCACGTTCTGAGTGGTACCGTGAAGGTCGTGTACCTCTACACACTCTACGTGCTGACATTGATTACGCAACTTCTTCGGCTCACACCCAGTACGGTGTAATTGGCGTTAAAGTTTGGATCTTCAAAGGTGAAGTTCTAGGCGGCATGCCAGTAGAAGAGCCAAAGGCTGACAAGCCTAAGAAGCAGCGCAAAGGCCGTAAATAAGGAGTTTATTGATGCTGCAACCTAAACGCACTAAATTCCGCAAGACCCACAAGGGTCGTAACCGCGGTCTAGCGAACGGTACTGACGTAAGCTTCGGTACATTTGGTCTTAAAGCAGTTGGCCGTGGCCGTATTACTGCTCGCCAGATCGAAGCAGCTCGTCGTGCGATGACTCGTCACATCAAACGTCAGGGCCAAATCTGGATTCGTATCTTCCCAGACAAACCAATTACATCTAAGCCTCTTGAAGTTCGTCAAGGTAAAGGTAAAGGTAACGTTGAATACTGGGTAGCTCAAATCCAACCTGGTAAAGTTCTGTACGAGATGGATGGTGTTCCTGAAGCGCTAGCACGTGAAGCATTCAACCTTGCTGCACGTAAGCTACCAATCAAGACAACATTCGTAACTAAGGCGGTGATGTGATGAACGCACAAGATCTGCGCGCTAAAAGCGTTGAAGAACTGAATGCTGAGCTTGTGAACCTACTGCGCGAGCAGTTCAACCTGCGCATGCAGGCTGCAACTGGTCAGCTACAGCAGACTCACACTCTAAAAGCAGTACGTCGCGATATCGCACGTGTTAAAACCGTTCTGACAGAGAAGGCTGGCGCATAATGAGCGATAAAATTCGTACTCAGCTTGGTCGCGTAATCAGCGACAAGATGGACAAGTCTATCGTTGTTGCTATCGAGCGTAAGGTGAAACACCCAATCTACGGTAAGTACATCACTCGCACGACTAAGCTTCACGCACACGACGAGAACAACGAGTGTGGCCTAGGCGACACTGTTGAGATTCGTGAGTGCCGTCCACTGTCTAAGACTAAGTCTTGGACTCTGGTACGCGTAGTAGAAAAAGCTCGCATCTAAGCGAACTTAACTACGATATAACAGAGCGGCCCCGAAAATATTTTGGGGCCGTTCATTTTTTGTCTACCCAACGGTCGAAAAGAGTGTTATCATTCGCCGCCTTTGAAGAAAAGGCAAATCGACCCGTGATGGGTCTAGATGTTTAAAATTAGCGGAGCACTAACATGATCCAAATGCAAAGTATGCTTGACGCAGCGGATAACTCCGGCGCTCGTAGCGTAATGTGTATTAAGGTTCTGGGTGGTTCACACCGTCGCTATGCACATATCGGTGATGTCATCAAGGTTACTGTTAAGGAAGCGATTCCTCGCGGTAAAGTTAAGAAAGGTGACGTTCTGAAAGCGGTGGTTGTGCGCACTCGTAAAGGCGTACGTCGTCCAGACGGCTCTGTCATTCGCTTTGACCGTAACGCTTGCGTATTGTTGAACGACAACACTGAGCAACCAATCGGTACTCGTATCTTCGGCCCTGTGACTCGTGAGCTTCGTGGCGATAAGTTCATGAAGATCGTTTCACTAGCGCCTGAAGTACTGTAAGGAGCGACTAAAATGGCAGCTAAAATCCGTCGTAACGACGAAGTTATCGTTCTTACTGGTAAAGACAAAGGTAAGAAAGGTAAAGTAACTAAGGTTCTAGCAACCGGTAAAGTAATCGTTGAAGGTATCAACCTTGTTAAGAAGCACCAGAAGCCAGTACCGGCTATGGGCATCCAAGGTGGCATCGTTGAAAAAGAAGCTGCAATCGACGCTTCTAACGTTGCAATCGTTAACGGTGAAGGTAAAGCGGACCGTGTAGGCTTCCGATTTGAAGACGGCAAAAAAGTTCGTTTCTTCAAGTCGACTGGCGAAACTATCAAGTAATTTTTGGAGTAGTACTATGGCGAAACTGCATGATTACTACAAAGAGACTATTGTAAAAGAGCTTGCTGACAAGTTCGAATACAAGAGCATCATGCAAGTCCCAAGGATCGAAAAAATCACACTTAACATGGGTGTGGGTGACGCGATCAACGACAAGAAGCTTCTAGAGAATGCTGCTGCTGACATGACTGCAATCGCAGGTCAGAAGCCGCTAATCACTAAAGCTCGTAAGTCTGTTGCTGGCTTTAAGATCCGTGAGGGCTACCCTATTGGCTGTAAAGTGACTCTACGTGGCGAACGTATGTGGGACTTTTTCGAGCGTCTAATCTCAATTGCTGTACCTCGTATTCGCGATTTCCGTGGTCTAAACCCGAAATCATTCGATGGTCGTGGTAACTACAGCATGGGCGTTCGTGAGCAGATTATCTTCCCAGAAATCGATTACGATAAAGTAGATCGTGTACGTGGTCTTGACATCACTATCACTACTACTGCGAATTCTGACGAAGAAGCTCGTGCTCTGCTGTCTGCTTTTAACTTCCCATTCCGTAAGTAAAAGTAAGGGTTACTAATGGCTAAAGAATCAATGAAGGCACGCGAAGCTAAACGTGCCAAGCTAGTAGCTAAGTTCGCTGAAAAGCGTGCTGCGCTAAAAGCTCTAATTAGCGACGTGAATGCGTCTGAAGAAGATCGCTGGAATGCAGTGCTTAAGCTTCAGTCACTACCACGTGATTCTGCGAAGTCTCGTCAGCGTAACCGCTGTAACCAGACTGGACGTCCACACGGCTACCTACGTAAGTTTGGTCTATGCCGTATCAAGGTTCGTGAAGCTTGCATGAAAGGCGAGATTCCGGGTCTGCGTAAAGCAAGCTGGTAATTTTTTACCATTTTAGAATCACGGAGTATTGACTTATGAGCATGCAAGATCCGATTTCGGATATGCTGACCCGCATTCGTAACGGTCAGGCAGCGAAAAAAGTTGCTGTTAAAATGCCATCTTCTAAGCTAAAAGTTGCAATCGCTGCACTGCTTAAAGAAGAAGGTTACGTGGCTGACTACACTGTTTCTGGTGAAGTTAAGCCTGAGCTAGAAGTTACTCTTAAGTACTTCGAAGCTAACCCAGTTATCGAGCAAATCCAACGTGTATCACGTCCTGGTCTGCGCATCTACAAGAAGAAAGATGCACTTCCATCAGTGATGGGTGGCCTTGGTATTGCTGTTGTTTCCACTTCCAAGGGTCTGATGACCGACCGCGCTGCACGCAAAGCGGGTCTTGGCGGTGAGATTATCTGCTACGTAGCATAATAGGAGTAGGAAATGTCTCGTGTTGCAAAAGCACCAGTAGTTATTCCTGCCGGCGTAGAAGTTAAGCTTAACGGTCAGGAAATCACTGTTAAAGGTGGTAAAGGCGAACTATCTCGCGTTATCCACGAAGCAGTTGTTCTTTCCCAGGAAGAGAACGCTATCACTTTCGGTCCTCGCGAAGGTTTCGAGAAAGCTTGGGCACAGGCAGGTACTGCACGTGCACTAGTTAACAACATGGTTGTTGGTGTTACTGAAGGTTACACCAAGAAGCTTACCCTTAAGGGTGTTGGTTACCGTGCTGCTATCAAAGGCAACGCAGTAGCGCTAACTCTTGGCTTCTCTCACCCAGTTGAGCACGAACTTCCAGCAGGTATCAAAGCTGAATGTCCATCACAAACTGAAATCGTACTAACTGGTACTGATAAGCAGCTTGTTGGTCAGGTAGCTGCTGATATTCGCGCTTACCGTAGCCCTGAGCCTTACAAAGGTAAAGGTGTTCGTTACGCCGATGAAATCGTGCGTACTAAAGAAGCTAAGAAGAAGTAAGGTAACACTATGGATAAGAAAGCATCTCGTATCCGTCGTGCGACCCGTGCACGTCGTAAGATTGCTGAACTGGGTGCAACTCGCCTAGTTGTACACCGTACTCCACGTCACGTGTACGCTCAGGTTATCGCACCAAATGGTTCTGAGGTAATCGCAGCCGCTTCTACAGTAGAAAAAGCGATCCGTGAGTCGGTTAAGGGTACTGGTAACAAAGACGCTGCTGCAGCTGTAGGTAAAGCTATTGCTGAGCGCGCGATTGAAAAAGGCATCTCTACAGTTGCATTCGATCGTTCTGGTTTCCAATACCACGGCCGTGTAGCTGCACTAGCAGAAGCTGCTCGTGAAGCTGGTCTGAAATTCTAAGGTAGGCGGAAGATGGCTAACGAAAAAACACAATCAGATTTGCATGAAAAGCTGATCGCTGTTAACCGTGTATCTAAGACGGTTAAAGGTGGTCGTATTTTCAGCTTTACTGCACTAACTGTAGTTGGTGACGGTAACGGTCGCGTTGGTTTCGGTTACGGCAAGGCACGTGAAGTTCCTGCTGCGATCCAGAAAGCGATGGAAAAAGCACGTCGCAACATGGTTAATGTTGCCCTAAACGAAGGTACTCTTCACCACGCTGTTAAAGGCCGCCACACTGGTTCTAAAGTGTACATGCAGCCTGCATCAGAAGGTACTGGTATCATCGCCGGTGGTGCAATGCGTGCAGTGCTAGAAGTTGCGGGTGTTCGCAACGTACTAGCTAAAGCATACGGCTCTACAAACCCAATCAACATCGTTCGCGCGACAATTGACGGTTTGAGTGGCATGAACTCTCCAGAAATGATCGCTGCGAAGCGTGGTCTTTCTGTTAAAGAAATTCTGGAGTAATTGACATGGCTAAGACTATTAAAGTTACGCAGACCAAGAGCTCTATCGGCCGTCTGCCTAAGCACAAAGCTACTTTGCGTGGCCTAGGCCTTCGTCGCATCAACCACACTGTAGAACTTGAAGATACTCCGTGCGTACGCGGTATGATCAACAAGGTTTACTACATGGTTAAAGTTGAGGAGTAATCAGAATGCGTTTGAATACTCTATCACCGGCTGCGGGTTCTAAGCCTTCTGCGAAGCGCGTAGGCCGTGGTATCGGTTCAGGTCTGGGTAAAACTTGTGGCCGTGGTCACAAAGGTCAGAAATCACGTTCAGGTGGTTCTGTACGTCCAGGCTTCGAAGGCGGTCAAATGCCTTTGAAACAGCGTCTACCAAAATTCGGTTTTACTTCTCGCAAGAGCCTTGTAACAGCTGAAGTTCGTCTAGGTGAGCTAGCGAAAGTTGAAGGTGACGTAGTAAGCCTTGAAACTCTTAAGGCTGCGAACGTAATCACTAAGAACATCGAGTTCGTGAAAGTTGTACTTTCTGGTGAAATCGCTCGCGCTGTAACAGTTAAAGGTCTACGCGTGACTAAAGGCGCTAAAGCTGCTATCGAAGCTGCAGGCGGTAAAATCGAGGAATAATTAACTCGAGGATGAGGTACAGATGGCTAAACAACCAGGACAAGATTTTCGTAGCGCCCAAGGTGGCCTAGCAGAGCTTAAGACACGCCTATTATTCGTTTTAGGTGCTATCTTAATTTTCCGAGCAGGCTCTTTTGTGCCTATTCCTGGTATTGACGCTGCTGTACTTGCCGATCTGTTCGAACAGCAAAAGGGTACCATCATTGAACTGTTCAACATGTTCTCTGGTGGTGCACTTGAGCGTGCTTCCATTCTAGCACTGGGTATCATGCCGTATATCTCGGCATCGATCATTGTCCAGTTGCTGACGGTTGTTCACCCGGCTCTTGCCGAGTTGAAGAAGGAAGGGGAGTCTGGCCGTCGTAAGATTAGCCAGTACACCCGTTACGGCACGCTTGTTTTGGCAACCTTCCAAGCAATTGGTATTGCAACGGGGTTACCAAGTATGATCCCGGGTCTGGTTATTAACCCAGGCCTTGGATTCTACTTTGTTGCGGTTGTTAGTTTGGTTACCGGTACCATGTTCTTGATGTGGTTGGGTGAACAGATTACGGAGCGTGGCATAGGTAACGGTATATCTTTGATTATTTTCACTGGTATCGTTGCAGGTTTGCCGCCAGCTATTGGACAGACAGTGGAGCAAGCGCGTCAAGGTGAATTGCACGTACTTCTTCTACTATTAATTGCAGTGATCTCTTTCGCTGTTATTTACTTTGTAGTGTTCATGGAACGTGGTCAGCGCCGTATCGTCGTTAACTACGCCAAGCGTCAGCAAGGCCGTCGTGTCTTTGCCGCGCAGAGCACTCACCTGCCGTTGAAAATCAACATGGCAGGCGTAATTCCAGCGATTTTTGCATCAAGCATTATTCTGTTCCCGGGTACACTGGCTCAGTGGTTCGGTCAGAATGAGAACCTAGGTTGGCTCAGCGATATTTCACTGGCGCTAAGCCCAGGTCAGCCACTTTACGTGATGCTGTATGCTGCTGCGATTATTTTCTTCTGTTTCTTCTATACCGCGTTGGTGTTTAACCCTCGCGAGACAGCTGACAACTTGAAGAAGTCTGGTGCGTTCGTACCTGGTATTCGCCCGGGTGAGCAGACCGCAAAATATATAGATAAAGTGATGACTCGCCTGACATTGGCTGGCGCGTTGTATATCACATTTATCTGTCTGATCCCCGAGTTTATGATGATTGCATGGAATGTCCGCTTCTATTTTGGCGGTACTTCACTACTTATCGTAGTTGTGGTCATTATGGACTTCATGGCTCAAGTTCAGACACATCTGATGTCTCAACAATATGAGTCTGTTTTGAAAAAGGCTAATCTTAAGGGCTCAGGCCGTTAAGATCCCATTTACGGAGTTTAGCAATGAAAGTTCGTGCTTCCGTTAAGAAAATCTGCCGTAACTGTAAAGTTATCAAGCGCAACGGTGTTGTGCGTGTAATTTGCAGTGAGCCAAAGCACAAACAGCGCCAAGGCTAATTAGCAGAAATATTTCTTGCAAATTGAAGGTAGGTTGGCTAAATTAGCCAACCAATCTTTTGTGTGTGCAAAAGAATTGTTCCACCGCTGCGTATCCTAAACGGGCTTTGCAGCGGTTATTCTTGAAAAGTACTAGGAGTGAATAGTGGCCCGTATTGCAGGCATTAACATTCCTGATCAAAAACATTCTGTAATCGCTCTTACTGCGATCTACGGCATCGGTAAGACTCGCTCAAAAGCTATCCTAGCTGAAGCGGGTATCGCTGAAGATGTTAAGATCAGTGAACTAACTGAAGAGCAGATCGATCTACTGCGTGATGGTGTAGCTAAGTACACTGTAGAAGGTGATCTACGTCGTGAAGTTTCCATGAACATCAAGCGTCTAATGGACCTTGGCTGTTACCGTGGTCTTCGTCATCGTCGCAGTCTACCACTACGTGGACAGCGTACTAAAACCAACGCACGTACCCGTAAGGGTCCGCGCAAGCCGATCAAAAAATAATCGGAAGGTAGAGTACAATGGCTAAACAACCAACTCGCGCTCGTAAGCGCGTACGTAAGCAAGTTGCTGATGGCGTTGCGCACATTCATGCTTCTTTCAACAACACAATCGTAACCATTACTGACCGTCAGGGTAACGCTCTATCTTGGGCTACTGCAGGTGGTTCTGGTTTCCGTGGTTCTCGTAAGTCTACTCCGTTCGCTGCACAGGTTGCTGCTGAGCGCGCTGGCGAAATGGCCAAAGAGTATGGCGTTAAGAACCTGGAAGTTATGGTTAAGGGCCCAGGTCCTGGTCGTGAGTCTACTATCCGCGCTCTAAACGCTGCGGGTTTCCGTATCACTAACATTGTTGATGCGACTCCGATCCCTCATAACGGTTGTCGTCCACCTAAGAAACGTCGCGTATAACGTTTCGTTTCTAGGAAAACTGGAGAAAGAACATGGCAAGATATTTGGGTCCTAAGCTGAAGCTTAGCCGTCGTGAAGGCACAGACTTGTTCCTTAAGTCTGGTGTACGCGCGATTGATACCAAGTGTAAAATTGACAATGCACCTGGTGTGCATGGTGCTCGTCGCGGTCGTCTATCTGACTACGGCGTACAGCTTCGTGAGAAGCAAAAAGTTCGTCGTACTTACGGCGTACTAGAGAAGCAATTCCGTAACTACTACAAAGAAGCTGCTCGCCTTAAAGGCAACACAGGTGAAAATCTGCTTCAGCTTCTTGAAGGTCGTCTAGATAACGTAGTTTACCGCATGGGTTTTGGTGCTACTCGCGCTGAAGCACGTCAGCTGGTAAGCCACAAAGCGATCCTAGTTAACGGTCAAGTCGTAAACGTTCCTTCTTTCAAGGTAGCGGCAAACGACGTTGTTAGCATTCGTGAGAAAGCTAAGAACCAAGCACGCATCAAAGCAGCTCTAGAAGTTGCTACTCAGCGTGAACTACCGACTTGGGTCGAAGTAGACAGCAGCAAACTAGAAGGTACTTTCAAGCGCCTTCCAGAACGTTCTGATTTGTCTGCCGACATCAACGAACACCTGATCGTCGAGCTTTACTCTAAGTAAGGCTATAGTTAAGAGAGGACACAATGCAGGGTTCTGTAACAGAATTTCTTAAGCCACGTCTTGTTGATATTGAACAAGTTAACACGACGCATGCAAAAGTAACTCTTGAGCCGCTAGAGCGTGGTTTCGGCCACACTCTTGGTAACGCTCTCCGTCGTATTCTTCTATCTTCAATGCCGGGTTGTGCCGTAACTGAAGTAGAAATCGACGGTGTGTTACACGAGTACAGCACCAAAGAAGGAGTACAGGAAGACATCCTTGAAATCCTTCTAAACCTTAAAGGCCTAGCCGTTAAGGTTGAGGGTAAAGACGAAGTTATCCTTACTCTGAACAAATCTGGTGCAGGCCCTGTTGTTGCAGGTGACATCACCCACGACGGTGATGTTGAGATTGCGAACCCAGAGCACGTAATCTGCCACCTAACTGATGACCATGCTGACATCAGCATGCGCATCAAGGTAGAGCGTGGTCGTGGCTATGTACCAGCGTCTGCTCGTATTCACACTGAAGAAGACGAGCGTCCAATTGGTCGTCTGCTAGTTGATGCAACTTTCAGCCCAGTTGACCGTATCGCATACGCCGTTGAGGCAGCACGTGTAGAACAACGTACTGACCTTGATAAGCTAGTTATCGATATGGAGACTAACGGTACTCTTGATCCTGAGGAAGCGATCCGTCGCGCAGCTACTATCCTAGCTGAGCAGTTGGATGCATTCGTAGATCTTCGTGATGTACGTGTTCCTGAAGAGAAAGAAGAGAAGCCGGAGTTCGATCCGATCCTACTGCGTCCTGTAGACGATCTTGAACTAACTGTTCGCTCTGCTAACTGTCTAAAAGCAGAAGCGATCCACTACATCGGTGATCTTGTTCAGCGTACTGAGGTTGAGCTCCTTAAGACTCCAAACCTTGGTAAGAAGTCTTTGACAGAAATCAAAGACGTGCTGGCATCACGTG
This sequence comes from Photobacterium sp. DA100, assembly GCF_029223585.1. Taxonomy (NCBI): domain Bacteria; kingdom Pseudomonadati; phylum Pseudomonadota; class Gammaproteobacteria; order Vibrionales; family Vibrionaceae; genus Photobacterium; species Photobacterium sp. DA100. The sequence goes on from NZ_CP119423.1 coordinate 266,108, forward strand.
GTCTGTCTCTAGGTATGCGCCTAGAAAACTGGCCGCCAGCATCTATTGCTGAAGATTAATAGTTACTGATATCTAGTTAGAAGGATTAGGTCATGCGCCATCGTAAGAGTGGTCGTCAACTCAACCGCAACAGCAGCCATCGCAAAGCGATGTTCAGCAACATGGCTGGCTCTCTGGTACGTCACGAACTTATCAAGACTACCCTGCCTAAGGCAAAAGAGCTGCGTCGCGTAATTGAGCCATTGATTACCCTAGCTAAGACTGACAGTGTTGCTAACCGTCGTCTTGCATTCGCACGTACTCGTGATAACGAAGTTGTTGCGAAACTATTTAACGAACTGGGTCCACGTTTTGCTCAGCGTCCAGGCGGTTACACTCGCATCATGAAATGCGGTTTCCGTGCTGGCGATAAAGCCCCTATGGCTTACATCGAGCTAGTAGACCGTCCTGAAGCTCAGGAAGAAGCTGCTGCTGAATAAGCACTAGCGCGTTAAATAAAAAAGAGGCCGAGTCTTAGACTCGGCTTTTTTTTTGCATCTGGTTTATTACTCATAATGGTAAGGACGCGGATGTATGATTTATCTGATTGTCGACAGCTCGGGATTTGGCGGAATTGAGAGCCACATCCAGCAGTTAGCTATACTGCTTCAGTCCAAGCAGGCCGAGCTTGAAGTTGTTTACCTCCAGCATTACCCCTCACACCCGCAGTATGCGGAGCTAGAGCAGCACCATATTTCCTACCGTTTCCTTAGCGAGAGCTCTGTTACTACTTTTTTTCGTCAGCTTAAGGCGGATGACATCGTCCATGCCCACGGCTACAAGGCCTCGATCCTATCTCGTTTTGGCCGGTTACTGGCTCGATACCATTTGGTGACCACTTTCCATGCTGGCGAGGCGGTGTCAGGCAAGCTGGCCTTCTATGAGTGGCTCAACCGCTATACCGCGGCCTTTTCCTACAACCTTGCCGTCAGTGAAAAAATCAAAACAGACTTGCCATTTCGTTGCGAATTGCTGCGCAATTTTGTCCATTGCCAAAACGCTAACGATAGCCGCAACCGCCATTCGACGCTGCAGGTCGGCTTTGTCGGCAGGCTAAGCCATGAAAAGGCCATCGATCGCTTTGTTTTTCTCTGCGCACAGCTACCGAATATCAAGTGCCATGTGTTTGGTGATGGCGACCAAGCCGGGATGCTGCAAGGTCGGCCTGTCATCTGGCATGGTGCCGTGCCTGCGATGGAGCCCTATTGGCACTTGCTTGATGTTTTACTTATTACCTCTCGGGCGGAAGGCATGCCGATGGCTGCCCTCGAAGCCATGGCGCACGGTGTCGTGGTGCTATCTACGGATGTGGGTGAAATGCCCTCGCTACTGGAGCAGGAGTGTTTGGTTGCCGAGGCGCACTGGCAGGCTCTCGCCGCAAGGGTGAAAGAGCTCGATAATGCCGGTGACGAAGCCTGGCAGCGGCTGTCAAAGCGGCAACACCAGCTTGTCAAGAACCACTACAGCGGTGAGGCGTGCTGGCAACAACTGGCGCGGATCTATCGGATGGTATGATGGCTACTCGTTGTTCTCCGCTATGTGCCCCATTTCTGGGATTGTAGTCAGAGTGAATAGAGCACGGTCGTCTTCGTGATTTTGTGGAGTGCGCTGCCAAAGATACTGGTGGCGTTCACTACTGGGCATCAGCACCATGTCCTGTCTTTCGTGTTCTGTCAGCACCGTTTCCAATAAACCATCGCTGTAGCCGTGCAGGCTATGACCCTCATCCAGTTTCATGCGATATCCCCCAGTCTGAGGCGACTCGAATAACCCTAACAAGCCGGAAGACTGGTCAATATGATGGCATGAGTTAGTGCAGTGGATCGGCTTTGGCATTCCGGCGTTGTAGAGGGTGATGGTGTTGTCGGTAGCAAGGTGAAGGACCAGTAAGCACACCAAGTTATTTGCCTGGGTTTGATAGAGGTATTGGTTGAGGCGGCGGCAAAACTGTTCTGGGGTGATGTCCGGATCTTGGAGCAGGCCCAGGATCACCCCGTAGCTGATCCCTCCATTGGCTTTTGCGATGACGCCATGCCCCATCAGATCGCCGAGGATCACCATAGTGGAGCCATCTGGCCGCGGCTGGTGAATAAAGAAATCGCCACTGATCTCCGGCTCTCTGCTTAGCAGGAGCCTGAAGTTTCCCGTGGTCAATGTCGTTGTGGCAGCTGCTTTTGAACCGGGCATAGCGGTGTGCTCAAATTGTTGCAGCAGGTTGTCTTCGAAGGCACTGAGTAAGTTGTCATGGCGTTTGAGTACCCGTTCTAGTACTTGGAGTAAGCGCCACTTGTCGATAGGCTTGGTGAGGAAATCATCGATGCCTGACTGACTGACGGCCGTCATCGTTTCCGACAATGTATCTCCCGATAAGAAGACAAAAGGTAGCAACCGGTGTTGGCGCTTATTGGCCACTAAACGGCGAAACTCGAGCCCATTGATATTTGGCATCCACAAGTCGGTCAGCACCAGGTCGCAGTGGTTGTCATCCAGCCAAACTAGAGCATCATCTGCCTGGCTGAAAATAGAGACTTGGTAATCCTGTTCGAGGTAGCTGCAAAGCATGGCCAGCTGACTATGGCTGTCATCGACAATGACCAAATGTTTACGGGAAGAGGCCTGGGGCAGGGCAAACTCAATGGTGTTGCCGCCTGTGGTAACTTGGTAACTGAAATCGGGGAAAATGGTTTTGATGATGGCCAGCCCCATGCCGGACTCGCAAGGGAGTTCGGGTAGTGCTGCATCTGATAGTTGCTGTGCAAGTGCCGCCCAGGGGGCACCGTTGTCGGTGATGGCAAAACGATATTGTCCTTCGACTTTACCGTAACTGATTGTGCAGTGAGTCGCGGACTGCTGCTGGTGATCTAATAGGTTAGTACAGTACTCGCTGCATACTAGCTTGATGTCCTGAATTAAGTCAGGAGTTAGCAGCAGCGCCTGGGTTTTGACGTCCAGCACCCGTCGTATATTGGCTATGTTTTCATAACTTAGCGCAAACTGGCGCTGGAACAAAACCTGATTCATCCCGATTGATCCTTGATCGTAACTTGGCTATTGGTATTTTCCCTGTAGCAGCGGACTGTTTTGAATGTAGTCGATAAGCAGGTATTTGAGGCTCTGGGGTAACCACCGTGCTTTCCCGTTCAATACCCTGATGATCTCTTCGGCCAATGAGGGGTTGTACTGATCGTTGACCAAGGTACCGAGTAAGCTGACGCCGTTTTGTTCCAGTTTATGGATGCAGGTCAGTAGCTCACTCTCGGTAGTTTTTGCGGCGGCAAGGCAAAGAATGGTGGCATCGCTGGCATGGCTGATCGTACCGATAGGTAAGTTACGCCAGTTGGTCTGGGTCAGAGTGCCGACATCGCACAGGATATAGTGGTAGCGCTGCTTCCAGCGCTTAATGGCTTGGCAAAAACTATCGTGTTGACGCAAATCTAGCACTGTTTTCTCATCTCTCGGACGGGGCAGTAGTGTTAGCTGCTCGGTGAGCTGGAGCATGGCCTCGGCTTCTCCTAGCCCGTTGCTGTGCCAGGGCTTGGCGGTACACCCCTGGCCGGATCCGGTCAGATCCAGATCTATCAGCAGTACCTTATGATCTTCCGCGCAGCGGCGCGCCAGCCAGTTGCAGTGGGTTGAGGTGCCACATTGGCTTGAGGCGCCTGCCAGAGTGATCACTCTGGCGTGATGGCGATGGATTTGGTGGAAGAGTTGCTCATATTCGCCGCTAAGCCAAGGTTTCATAATGCTGCTCCTAGGGCGATCAGGGTAAAGATCCCCAGCACGTCACGCAGCCCTTTGCGCCATTGCTCGCCCACCGAGTCGTTGAGGTTGGGGACATAAACCGTATCGCCGGGACGAAGTAGGGGCAGGGGATAACGGGCCGGGTCGATGACATAGTCGCGTAGATTGAATGTCTGGGCTTGGTCGCCACAGCATGAGGTGTTGACGATCATGATCCGCTCGATATAGGCATTGTCTGAAGGGCCACCGGCTTCGGCCAGTAAATCGAGGATATTCATTTGGTTATTGAAGGCATAACGGCCGGGTTTGTTGACCGAGCCCATCAGCCTGACCACCTGCTCGGCTGGCTTGTCCAGCCAGTTGCCTTTCATTTGGGGAACATAAATAACATCCCCGGGAACCACTTCGGGCAGCAGGCTTTCATCTCCGGTCTCAAAATAGAGTGAGAGGTTGAGAGTCGTCACCCTTGCCGTGTTGCCGTTACGGTGGCTGATGCGGATCTGGCGTAGATCAGCGTCGCCATCGGGACCGTCTGCGGCAGAGAGGATATCGAGAAAGCCCAGCTCTTTGTTGAAGGCATAGCGACCAGGGGCGCCGACCTGACCGAATACATAAATAGAGTCATCGGCAGATTGGCGTACCCAGCTCGACTTGTTGTCTGTCGGATCATGGGGAAGCTCGTCAATAATGATGGTATCGCCTGCGGCTAGGCGGGGGAGTTGGCTGAAGCTTCCCCCTTGGGTGATAAAGCTCTCCAAGTCAAAGTAAACCACACTGTTTCCGGTTCCTGCCTGGTCACGCAGCAAGCGAATGTTGCTGAGGTTGGCCTGCTGCTTGGGCCCTCCTGCATGGGAGAGGACATCCAGTAGGCCCATACTGCTGTTCCACTCGAATCGACCGGGATTGTTGACCGCACCGATAATTTTGATCGCACGGTCATTGGTGATCTTGAGCCAGGACTTTTCGTTGAAGTCTATTTTTTCAGGAATAAAGATAACGTCGCCGGGAGCAATATCAGGCAATGGATATTGAGCCGGGTTTTGGGTATAGGTGACCAGATTGATGCCGACCGGGGTTCCCTTGCTACGAAGCAGTTTGATTTGTGTGGTATCGGCAAAGCGTGTCGGCCCGCCGGCGTTAGCGAGCACATCGACAAAGCCAGTACCGGGGGAGCTTTCATAGGCTCCGGGTGCCTGGACCTCTCCCATAACGTAGACGGTTCGAGTGGTTGTGTTGATATCCTCAACTTCGATAGGAGCAAAGATGGTGGTACCCGGCTTGACGGGAGGAAGTTCGGTGGTAACCCCGGTATCTAAATAGGCTTTGAGATCGAAGAGGTAAGGGACGTTATCGGTGATCACCCTGATTTTGGTGACATCAGCATAGCGGGTGACGCCATCGGCACGCATCAGGGCATCGACAACGGTCATTCCGGGTTTGTAGCTGAAGGTTCCGGGATTTCGCAGTTCACCGAAGATGGTGATCCCTTGCTCTTCGTCGGCATCGCCCCCCTCCCTCAGTGAGGCTGCATCAAAATCGACTTCGACGTTGCCGAGCAGCGGTGAGGCCGGGACAAATATGGTATCGCCCCCTTGCAAGGCTGGGAGCATGGCAGGATCGCCGCTGTCGAGATAGGCCTTGTAATTGAACAGCACGGAGCGGCCGTTGCGGATCAGCTTGAATTGATCCAGCTGGGCGCCGGGCCGGGCCCCTCCGGCGGTGGATATTGCCATCTGAACATTGGCTCCGGGCTTGAGCGATATCATTCCTGGCTGCTCGACATAGCCGAGAACCTGCACCCGCAGGACTTGCTCGAGGATACTGAGCCTGAATTCATCGAGGTTGCGGTACACAGTCCTGAGCCGTTCTCGCAATAGCTGCTCGGCTTGCTGCTGGCTTAGCCCTGCAATGGGGACTAAGCCCACCTCAGGCAGCCTGATCTGGCCTTGATCGTCGATCGTGAAGGGGCCATTGAAATCGCGCTCTCCCGGCAGCTGGAGAAATACTCGATCCCCGGGGGTAAGGGGATCTCCCCTGGCCGGGGAGAATACGACAATGCATAGAATTAGCATAAGCCATTTCATAGTGACCCCGGAGTAAGCTGTTCGCGGACCGCATGCCAGTCACCGAGAGAATATACCCGGTGTGAGGCTCGGGTATGGTGGTCAACCAACACCCGGGCCTCGACTTTACGATTGCTGAGTCTCTCGGTCTTAGAACTAGGATCCTCGAGCGACTCTTTTTCACCAGCGCTGAAAATTGAAATTTGGTGGGCATTGACCCCTTGCTCGATAAGGTAGCGCCTAACCGCATCTGCCCGGTGCATCCCCAGCTGGTAATTGCTCTGTGCGGTTCCAATGGTGTCGGTATGACCGGTGAGTTCAAGCAGCCAGTGTTCTTGGCGTTTCAGAATAGCGGCTGCACGACGCAATGCATTTTGGTAATCAGGTAATAGTTTGGTTCTGTCAAAGGCAAACTGATTGTCGACCCGCATCAATAGCAGCAGTTGCTCCCTGAGCTGGATCTCGGAATAGCGGGTATCCAAACACTCAGTATGGTGTTCGAGCCAGTCCATCTGGCGCTGGATTTTGGCGAACTGGGTTTGGTAGGCCAACAGGGTAATATCGGCATCATCGCTGAACCCCGCTTTGTGTTCTTGATTTGCTTTATCATGGAGGTTGACAAGCTGCTGGTATTGTCCCGGCAGGCACAATTTGACGCCGCGGGTCGCCAGTAGTTGGAGCTCGAACCTATGGTGCTCAAGCTCGTGCCACTGATCCACATCAGGTGGTGAGTATGGTGTATCACCCGTGGTTGGCCAGGTGGTGCAGCCATTGGCGAGCAGTATCATTAGCAGGCTTGAGAGTTTTCCCATATCAACCTAACTCCGCTGAGGTGATCAGAGGGATCACCTTGTCGATCCTTAACATTTTCATTAGCTGGCGCGGCTGGCCGTTAACATTGAGCAGACGTAATGTTTTTCCTCTGCTTTTTAAGCGCTTGTATAAGAAAACAATGGCACCAATTCCACAGGAGTCAATAAATTGTACCTGGGTCATGTCGATGACCATCTCATCGCTATCGGTTTGGCTCAGTGCTTCGAAGTCTGGTTCCATCTGTCTGGCGAGATGGGCATCGAATTCATTCTGTAGCGTCAATCCGATATTGGCGGTATTTACGGTGTGATTCATAAGTGGCCTTTTCGATAGTGGACGTATCTCCATTCAATACAAGTGCTATGCCAATTACTGCCCGCGTTTGCCAACCATGATGTAAATCGTTTTGAAAATAATGAATAGATCCATCTTGAGCCACTGGAACGTTGAACTCAGAGCCAGTGCATAGGCGTGATCAAAGGCGATTTTGTTTTTTACATCTTCCAGGCTGCTGTCATAGCCTTGGTTGACCTGGGCGAGACCGGTGATTCCCGGTTTCAGGCCAGCTGTGCGCTCGAGGTAAAATGGCAATGCATTTTGCAATTTGCCGCAAAATTCAGGGCGCTCAGGCCTTGGCCCGATCAATGCCATATCGCCTTTGAGGACATTGAGCAACTGGGGCAGCTCATCGAGCCGGGTGACACGCAGAAAGTGGCCGGTGCGGGTAATGCGGGAGTCATTCTGCCGGGCCCAGATCGCCCCAGACTTCGACTCAGCATGACTAGACATAGAGCGAAATTTAATAATTTCAAACAGTTCAACTTGCTCCTCGCTGATCCGGCCAACACGAAGCTGGCGATAGAAAATGGGGCCAGGGGAGTCAAGCTTGATCAACAAGGCGATCAAAGGCCAGATCGGTAACGTTAATACCATACCGATTGATGCCAGCAAGATATCACTGGTGCGCTTGAGTAGCTGGGTCGACAGGGCCTGGTAGTTTGACAATGGGGGCAAGTGGCGCCAGCCACTGCGAAAGTGGCCCAGCAGGTAACGGAGCATACCTATTAGCGAGGCTGCATAGCTGCTGACAAAATAATGCAGTTTATCGGTAGCCTTGCTGGACACGCCAAATAGCGGCAGGGTGGCAGCGATATACCCTGTTGCCTGCAGGACTGTCAGGGCTTGGGCTACTGCTGAACCCTGGATGGCCAAGCTAAGCGAGAGCAGAAAGTAACCGATCAAAATGAAAGGCATGACGGTTCTCATGGCTTTGCCTGACGTGAAAAGCCAGCGCGCACCATGATGGGAGTGGCGGAACACGAAGCGGCAGCGGATCAGTTGCTGCAGATTGCCGGCACCAATGCGTTGGCGGCGCTGGTAGGTATCCTGAACGGTGGATAGGGAGAGTTCGACACTGTTGATATAGTGGTTGAACTGGACTTGGTAGCCTTGCTTGATCACCAGCATGGTCTGGATGAAATCATCATTAATGGTATCTTCCGGCAAGTAGGAAAAAAGCGGGGCACGGACAATATAGAATGCCCCGTTGCCGCCCATGACACTGCCGAGTTTTGCTTCCGTCTGGCGAATTGAGTTCTGCCACTGCCAGTACTGTTGCTCACCGCTGGTGGCTTCGGCCAATAGGTAGTTACAGGTCAAGGCCCCGACTTTCGGATCGGTGAAGCTATCGGCGGCTTGGCGAAGGGCATCGATGGAGAGCAACGCAGAGACATCGGACATAGCGATCAAATCTGCTTGGTCTCTAACCATACTGAGCAGCTGGTTGATGCGTATCACTTTGCCTTTGTTTTCCGCTTCAACGATGCACTCTAGCTGAATGCCAGCACCGGCATACTTGGCTTGCCACGCTTGTACCTGCTCGGCGGTATTGTCACTGCAACCATCGCAGCAGATCCAGACAGAGAGCTTTTCGGCTGGGTAATCGAGCACCACCAGATTGGCTAGCTTGGCGTCGATAAATTCTGCCTCGTTATGGGCTGGAATCATGATGGCAACCGAGGGGAGTGTTTTGTCCACGGAATAGGGCCCTAAGGTTGCCTCCGCTTGTGCAGAGTCTTTTGCCTTGCGCCCCAGAAATACCATCAAAGCGGTATAGATGATGTGGTGATAGATAATCACGACAGTCATTGCGGTTAGTACAATCCAGCTCATAGTCATTTCGTTATCCTTTTCCAAGCGATTCATATGAAGCCGTCATTTCCCGAACATCGGCTAACCGACGGATATATTGGGTTGTTTGCTGGCAGTCATGGATAGGTATGCGGAATTTTTCCTCTAAGCTCTGGGCCAGTAACGTGGGTTGTTCTGGCGGGATCAGGTGACCGCTATGAGGACAGATCAGATCGGGGATCCCGCCGACATTAGTGGCGACAACAGGCTTGCCGCACGCCTGGGCTTCAAGCAATGCCAGGGGCAGCCCCTCCTGGCGGGAAGGCATGCAGAACAGGTCGATGGCGCGGTAGAAATCCAGCATGTTGTCACAGCGGCCAAGCCAGTGAACGCGGACCGCCAGCCCAAGCTGCTGCGACATGTTTTGCAGCTTTATTCGTTCTGGGCCGTGGCCGGCCACTACGACGTGGTAGGCCTCTGGTAGCTTTGCCAGTGCTTCGAGCAGGGTATCCAGCCCTTTTTCATGAACCAAGCGACCGGCACAGCCAATGAGCCGTTTATCCGTGGGTAGCAATAGGCGTTGCCTTGCCTGGTTGGTTTGCCCCGGGCAATAGTGCTGGGTATCGATCCCGTTGACAATAACATGATCAGTGCCGATCCCCCGGACTTTGAGCTGAGCGGCAATGCGCGGCGCGTCGGCAACAAGCTGGATACTGCTGCCCATCAGCAGGCTGCGGGTGAGTAAGCGCTGCTTGGCATCATCGAGGTGCCAGCTGTCGTGTTCTGTTTGGATGTGGGTGATCCCGCTGAGCCCGATACACGCCATACGGCTGTAGAGTAACGGGCCCAGGTGGTGGGAATGGACCACTTGGGCTTGTAATGAGCGGATAAGGCGGCGCAGAGTGAAAACGATTTTCACGCTAAGGCCAGAAGGTTTGCCGAGGAAGAATAAGCGATCCGCAAGTGGGGCTAGCTCGGGCCATTGTTCGATAGCTTGCGCTTTGCAGCCTTCCAGTGCGACGACATACACTTGATTGTCGGCGGAGGCAAATCGCACCAGGTTGAGTACCAGTCGCTCAATACCGCCGGGACTTAGATGCTGGACAACCTGGAGAGTCGTAGTGGTCATGCTGTCTCCTCGGGAAAGTGGGGGGTGCGTATTAGCACGGGGGCCTTGGCCAGACGGACGATCTGCTGGCTTTGGTACAGTCGGGTATCAAGCAATTGCACCGCGCAAACCAGTGATAGCCCGAGGCCGAAACCGACCACAATCCCCATGGTGAAGTTGAACCACCACGGCCAGTTCAATGGCTGATTAGGGACGCTGGGACGTGCAATGATCTTGAGTTTGTCGGGTTCTTCAAAACGCCCGAGTTGGCCGGTCACCTTGGCCATTTCGTAGCGCTCGAGTAGCTGGTTGTATATCTTGGCCTTGACGTCATAGTTGCGCTGCAGCACGGTCAGCTCTTTTTCCAGTTGGGCAAACTCGACCCGTTTCCTCTCCAAACGTGAGGCCTGGGCCTGGAGCAAGTTGAGCTCCCCCTCCAGCGATTGGATTTGGCTTTCTGCCTGCTGCAGTTGTTCGAACTGGCTGATCAGCAGAGGTTGGTTGGGGTTATCGAGTTGTTGAGTATTGCTGGCGATGCGCTGCCAGAGTTGGCCAATCTCTTGAGCGTTGAGTGATTGTTGCTGGTCAACTAAGCGCGAACGCTCTTGCTTCAGGCGATTTAGCTGGCGAAGCACGGCCTTGACCGAAGAGTGGAGGTCGGTATAACGGGCCCTGAGTATGGTCAGCTCGGCTTCGGCTTTGACAATCTCCGCTTCGAGCATCCCAACGATAGGGTTGGTACTGGCAAGGCGGCCATAGAAGTTATCGCGTTTGGCGCGGGCGTTGAGCAGTTCGCGTTTGGTCTCTTGGATAAGGGTGTTTATCTGGGCATCATTTTGGATTCGGCTTCCTTGTAGCTGGGGGAGGTTGCCGGCATTGTCTGATTTGAACTTCGCCAGGGCGCTTTCGGCATTTTCCAAGTCGGTTAGGGTTGCTTCGAGCTGCTGCTGGAGAAATTGCTCGGAGTTGTCAACCGAGGCGCGACCTGGAGCGCGTAGCTTATCGAGAAACAATGCAGAGAGCTTGTTGAGGATGTGCGGCATTTCCGCTGGTGTGTGCCAATTCAGGCCTAATTGAACCAAGTCACTGCCGACCAGGTTGATACTGAGATTGCTATTGAGCTGGCTGACAACCGTATTGAGTTGGCTTTGGTTACCGGCAGGAGAGAGCCCCAAGTCGATAGCGACTTGCTCCAGCACAAACTGGCTGTGGAGTAACACCCGCAGCGCCTTGATCCGTTTTTGGAGGTTCATCGAAATTGACAGGTCTTCCAAAAAGGGATTTAGCATCGCGGCTTCCTGAACCAGGATTGTGGTTTGGGCGAAATAACGCTTGGCCTTCACGGCACCGCCAGCCGTCATGAGCAAGGGCATGATGACCATAGGGAGCAGCAGCAGGTAGCGATGATTCCACAGCGCCTGCAGTAGCGGATACAGCTTGGCGAAGAGTTGGTGTCTCATGGCGACTGTCTTTGCAATACCAGGGTATCGGCATTCTGACTGGGCGCATATTCCAGGTGCAGTGGAATGCTTTGGCTCTCCGCCAACTTGCTGACAGCATGGATTCGTTTCTGGCCCTGCATCAAAGCATCAAAAGGATTGGCCAAGTCTGCCGGCGCCACTTTGGCAATTAACTGGTGATAGGGATTGTCGGCCAAGAATTTACTAATTTTTCTTTGTTGTTCGGACGTCAGCGAGATTTGCTCCGGGCTGAAAAAAAGTGTCAGGCTGGCCTGAGGAGGGGGCGAGGCACAGCCAAATACCAGTAGGCAGCCGATGACAACCAATATTCTTTTCATACATCCCCCGGAGGTTTTAAATTACTACTTCATTTATTGATAGCAAAAAAAGTGCCCGAAGTTAGCTAAGTTGTAATCTGACGCCTGAAATCATTGACATCACTCAGCGTCTCAGCCCCTGTTGAATGGCCTCGACGGCTTGTATCGCACGGTGCTCCCAGCTTTCATTTGCTACGGCTCTATAGGCTTGTCGCGAATAGCTCTGTCTTTGCCGTGGTGTCCACTGGATGTAGTGGTCGATAGCGGCCAGCCACTCATCGGTGCTGGTGGCGGTGGTGATGACGGAATGGTAAGGGAGCGTTGCGGGATAGCGGCTACTGATCACCGGGCAGCCCGCGGCTAGATATTCTCTGAGTTTTAACGGATTACATGCCTGAATTTGCTCATTGTCAACAAAGGGCAGGATAGCCATGGTCCAGTGTTGCAGGTAGCGCGCTAGCTGGTGGTGGGGCTTGGCGGGCAATAAGATGATATTTCCTTGCTGGCGCAATGTTTCGATATCACCATCTTGGCGGCCGATGAAGTAAAAATTGAAATTGGGCCGGGCCTTGGCAAGCTTGAGCAGCAAGGGCTGATCCAGCCAGGTGTTGAGACTGCCATAGAACCCGATACTGGGCCGGGACAGGTCGATATCATCAGGACAATCGGTAGGTTTTGCAAAATGCGACAAATGTACCCCGTGCGGTAGCAGAACGGTTTTGCTGGCGGGAAATCTTTCTTGAAGGGTGGTGCTACAGGCAAAAATGAGATCAGCCCGAGCCACCAAGCGCTGTTCGGCCCTGGTGGCCTGTTGGTGATCGACGCCAGCCAGAGCGGAAAAATCATCGCCACAGTAATACACGACTAAATCGCCGTCGCAGATATCGAGGTAATCAACCGCGCTGGGTAGCGCCGCCCAAACTATCCGCTGGGATTGCTTTGCATTGAGTTGCCGCCTGAGTTGCCGTTTGAGTAACTGCCTGTTGAGGTGCCTGAGCAACGTGGATTGTGCCATTGGCCATACCATCGGCTTGGTGATGGTTGCCGGCTCCAAGGCCGTTAGGCTTGGTACGCTTGCTTTAGGGCACGGCCTGGCGGCGCAGATTTTTTCCCATACCCGCTTGAGATCCCGGCGGGTCAGTGTCGGTTGGCGTAAGCCGATGGAGTTGATCCAATGGACCGGATATTTTTCCCCGATTGCCTGCAATATGTGTTGGCTGCTGGAGGGGTGACGCCCCCAATCCTCGCCGAAAACCAGAAATTCCATCTCAGTACTCCAGCGGCTTGATCACTCTAGCCGGGTTTCCTCCGGCGAGCACGCCGGGGGGGATGTCTTTTGTCACTACACTGCCTGCGGCAATTACGCTTCCTTCACCAATGGTAACGCCAGCCATCACCATGACGCCGGTGCCAAGCCAGGCATTGCGGCACAGATGAATATCACCTACCTGGCCCTCGGTGTCCGGTTGGCCAGCGGCCCGGGCGATAGGATCGATAGGGTGGCCGGGAAAACCGGCGAGAAAGACTTGGCTGGCAAGCCTGACATTGTCGTCAATACGAATGGTACGCCCCACCGCAAGGGTGTTCTGCCAGCCGATATCGACATTGTTCCCCACGATAAGCCGGGGTTTTTGTTGCCCCCATGCCCGTCCGCAGTAGGTTGCGATACCGGAGAGGCGGCATTGTTCGCCGATTTGAATATCCAGCGGGCCAAGGACTTGCGGCATACCACAAGCAAGGTGGAGTTGGCGTGGCCGGTTGGCGAGACGGGAGATAAACATGGGTGTGAAATAGCCTTTTTGCAAAATGCAATGCAGGCTTTGCTTAACAGCGAGATGCAACTGGTACATGCAGCGGTGCACAACCGGAATGCAAGGAAAGTAGCTTCCGCGTAACTGACGGAGCCAGTTTTTAAGGAGCGCAAGGTGGCTAGGTGCCAGATGGGCCTTGACGAACGCGCGCATGGTTAGCCTCCTGATTAAGGGTTAGCCGATCTAAAGCCAGTAACAGGCCGATCAATATATACAGCGGCCAGGTGGTACCCTGGGTGAGGAAAGTGCCGCCGACACAGAATGACAAGGTGCCAAGCCACAGCCCCTGGGCCAGTGGTTTCATTTCATGATCCTCAAGCCGTTTGAGAAGCTGGTAGCTGACACGCAGGGCCCCGATAAGCATAAGCAGGAATAATACCAGCCCGACAAAACCTGTTTCCGATAGGATCTGGAGCCAGGTGCTGTGTACCGCATGGTTTTTGCCATCCCAGTGCGGCGAATAGAAGTAGTAGTTATAGAAGAAGTTGTTGAGCCCGACGCCGGTGAAGGGGTTGCTGATAGCCATGTTGAGGGCCGCCTGCCAAGCGTAGATACGGCCCATTGCCGACTCATCGATGCCAGCTTCGGCAGCGCCGCCTGAGCTACGATCGCTGATCCCCGCTAGTAGCACCAAGGTCAGTAGTCCGATCCCGCTGATAACGGTAGGCAGCACAATCGAGCGGCTTCTCATCAGGGCCATCGCAAAGACGACACTGGCTATCCCCAATAAACCGCCGCGGCTTTGGGTCGCCAGGACGCTCATGATCATGGTGAGCAGTACCAGTATCGACAAAGCCCGTTGCCACTTCGGGCCGTGGAAGCTGTACGCCATGGCAAATGAAACCGGGAACTGCAGCACCAAGGCCAGATCATTGGGATCGCCGAGCATTGAGCCGATATCCCTACTGATAGTGACCCGAGTGCCTTCCACCAAGCCGATGCCATTGGCTTTGTTGAAGAGGGCCAAACCACCAATCAGCAATCCGCTGAGCAATAGCAGGTAAGGAATGATTTTGAGCTGTGCCAGCCGCTGCGGTAGCCAGCTGATAGCGAAGACCATGATCACTATTTTGATGAAATTGCCATTGAGGCTGGCGAAGGCTTCGCCCCGATTGGTCGCAAATACGCAGGAGACCAGTACCCAGCCGCTAAACAGTAAAATCAGGGTCTGTAAGCGATGCCAGCAGATCGTCTCTCTCTGCGACCAGAGCTGCCAGCCCAGCCCTGCCAGGCTGGCCAAGGCTAACAGCTGGGGGATCTTCAGTGGCATCAGCACTGGGAAGGCTTCATGGATCCTGAAATAGGAGAAGATGATAAAGCCGACACAAACCAGAAAGGCTTGGCTGATGACAAAAGGCAAAACGAATAACAGGCTAACGACTAACACCAAGTTGCCGTGAGACATCCAGGTCAGACAAATCAGGCAACAGCTGGTCAGGGCGAGGAGCCATTGGTTTGGTCGCGTCATTAGCCGCTCCCCAAGCCTTTGTTAAGCCCTGACGGCTCTCTTTTTTTGGTTATTTGCTTGCCAAGCCATGGCCAGCTGACTTGGATGGCCAGTAATAGCAGGCAGAGCGCCTCATACATGATAGATAATTGAAAGTGACTGAACAGTAGCATGGCCACAAGAGCATAACTGGCACCCAATCGATAGAGCGGGTAGGGCAGGCGAAGGTAGTGTTGGCTCCAGCCAAAAAAGAGGCCGGCCCGCAACAGCTGCAAAGCGATACTCGCCCAGATAAAGGCATAAAGGCCGAAATTGGGCAGGATGAATAACAGCAGTAGTACCGCACAGCTGGCGCTGATCACGCCTATCATCATGATGCTTTTGCCGTCTTTCTGGAAATAGCAGCCGATATTGAGCAATGTGCTGGCATGTTTGAACATGATAGCAATGCCCAGTAGGGGCAGTATGTTGGCGCTGGCATGAAATTCGGGCGGAAGCCATATCAGCAGGAAGCGAGAGCCGATGGTGATGATCCCCGCGGCAACTAGGCTACTTAGCTGGCAGCCAAGGACGCTGATCGTGGCGGCGTGTTGGCGATCGGCTTGAGTGCGCAGTAGACCAAAGCGCTTGGGAAACCACCACAGCCCGAATGGTTCGAGCAACAAGCTGGCAGCGATTGCCCACTGGATAGCGATGGCATAGGGGGCAAGGGAGGCCAGCCCCAGCGTTTGTGCTATTGCCCAGCGTTCAGCTCCGAGCACCATGAAGTTAAGCACTCCCGACAGGGTAATTGCCCAGCCATATTTGAGTAGCAACGAGTTATTGCCCAGCTTGGGGGAGGGAAAGCTTTTGGCTAATACGATGACTTGCACTATCTGGGCAACCAAGCCCGCAGCCATGATCCCCTCGATGCCGTAATGGGGAGCAAGGAGGACAATCCCTACTCCTTGGGTCAGTGCAAACACAACCTGGGCGGCAACAAAATGTGTTGCTTGGTTGCGGATCCGCAAAATGGCCAAGGGCACGCAGCAAAGTGTATTGAGAAACAGGGTAACGAGCAGGCAGCGGAGGGCAAACTCGGCAGGCATGCCGGGCAAGATCTGCTGTATTTGAGGTACCGCCAATTGGCCGATAATAGTTAGCCCGCCGGCAATTGTGAGTATGAGCCCAAACGCCGAGCTGAAAATGGTCATTGGCTCTTGTTGTTCATGGGCAAAGCGGTAGATAGCATCGCTGATCCCAAATGACATCGCCAGTGTCAGTAAGCAGCTCAGGGTGACTAGCACATCCAAGCGACCAAACTGTTCCGGTCCCAGCCATTGGGTGACAAAGGGCTGTAGTCCCAAAGCGATGAGCTTGCTGCTGATCAACCCAACGGCGTACACCGCCATCGTCATGGAGACGGTCATGAAACTTCCACTTGGGCAGAGAGCTTTTGGGCCTGCGTTCGAGCAGTAAATTGATCCATGACCCGTTTAAACGCCTTTTCCCTGATCGGAGCGAGTGCCGAGGCGGGCTGGTGGCGGAGATATGCCATGGCGTCGGCCAGTGCGCGGTGATCATTCATGGGAACCTGAAGGCCATATTGTTTTTCGAGGATTTCATCGCAACCTGCCAGATCCGTTGTAATAACGGGTAGCCCCAGGGCCATCGCTTCTTTGATGACAAGCGGGCCGGTGTCTTTATCGCCATTGGGCGCAACAGTAAACGGGGCAACCAAGGCTTTATAGTCACTGGCGTGCTGGCGGTACCAGGTGGCTTCTTTGCGGCCCAGAAAGTGGATCTGTGCGCTAAGCCCCAGTTGTCGGGCTTGCTGCTGTAAGTGAGATAGCAGGGGGCCATCACCAACAATGTCCAAATTCGTGTCTGGTGGCAGCCGGTGCAGTGCATTAAGCAGTGTGTCCAGCCCTTTCTTGGCCACCAATCGACCGACAAATAGAAAGTCTTTATCGGGTTGCCAGTAGGGATTGAGCGGAGGGTACTGGGCTGAATCAATACCGCAGGGAATATGCAAAACTGGACGTTCAGTTGCAGCCTGCAGCTCAATTTGCATCTCTTTGGTGACCGCGCAGATAAAATCGGCAGCTTGCAGCTTGCTATCAATGTCCTGCGGTGTGGCATAGATATCAGCGCCATGGCCGACAAATGAGACGGGAATATTGAGTAATTTGGCCGCGACAATAGCGGTTGCCGTGCTGTGCCAGGCAAAGTGGGCGTGAAGGTGTTCGCATTGGTCTCTCTTGGCCAAGTAAGCCAGCTGCAGTCCTTGTCTTAGTAGTGACAAGTATGTAAACCCTTTTTGCTGTCTGAGAAATGTGTGGCAGCGATGAATGTTCCACAGCCCTTCAAATGGGTAGGTTGGTGCTGTGGATAGGTAGCGGCAATGTTGCTTGAGCTCGTCGTCCGCAGGCTGGAAATGCTGTCCTGGACTGAAGGCATAGGTCTGGACTGGATGCCCCAGTGCTTTCATTGCCCTGATCTCAACACCAACAAAGGTTTCGGATAACGTTGGGAATACCGGTATCACATAACCAATCTTCTTCATTGCTCAATCCTCGCGGTGTCTTTGCCCGAGCTAGAGGTGGCTGCTTGAGCACTATCTCTTGGGCTTCCAGGCAAGTGGTCTCCTTAATCACATATCCAATATTGATGCCAATACGCATTGGCGTGTCGATTGCATTGACTAGCGAGGAAAATTGACAGAGGTGTATCGGATGAGCTCAGAAGCAGAAGTGAGTGTTGTTATTCCTAATTATAATTGTTTGCCGACGCTACCACGTGCCATCGAAAGCATCAGGATGCAAGGAATGCCGGTTGAGATCATTGTTGTGGACGATGGTTCAACCGATGGCTCACGTGAGTGGTTGGCTAGGCAAGTGGACATCACATTGTTGTTGACAGAACGGGCGGGGGTGTCGCAAGCAAGAAACGTTGGGGTTTCGCATTGCTCCAATGAGTTAATTGCTTTTCTTGATGCTGATGACTATTGGTTGGAAAACAAGTTACCCCAGCAACTATCGTTGCATCGACATTTCCCGGAGCTGGTATGTAGTTTTACCGATTACATGCATGTGAGCGAGGCAGGGCGGCCTATTATCAGCTGTTTTGAATATTGGCCGCGCTTTAGGAAGCAAATAGGCAATAATCCAGTCGTGGTTTTGACGTCGCTCACCCCATTACTCTATGCCGAGAACGTGGTCGGTACCAGTACCGTCATCGTAAGAAAGCAAACCCTACTAGAGGTTGGGGGGTTCGATCCTCACTTGAAATCGGCTTCTGATTGGGATTTGTGGTTGAAAGTAGCAGAGCAAGGTGTCGTTGGGGTTCTTAATGCTAATTTTTGTCATTACATTTCAGATAGAGCTGATGCAATAAGTCGTGATCACAACAAGCGGCTCGAAGCGATGAAGCGTATCCTTGACCGGCACCGTCCTAAAGTTAGCAAACACCCAGCGGATCTGCTGGCGGGGTATTTGCGCTGGGTGACAGGGAAGGCGGAATATAATCGGTTGAAGAAAGCCTATTGCTATTCGGCCTGCCAGGAGATCATGGTGCTGTGTTTCCAGCCGAGTAAAAGAAGAGTGAAAGCCGCAGGTCGGGATATATTGAGTGTTTTGACGCTAAAATGAACCGGTTTGGATTGCCTGGTTTGTTTTTTGCTCGGTCGGCGTTTTTTTTTGGTTTTTATGCTTGCCAATAATAAATCTCTCCCTATAATGCCGCATCACCGACACGGAGAACGGTGCTGAAAAGCCCACTGCGTAGCGGAAGGGAGTTCACTCTTAAAAATAAATTTTCAAAAAGTGTTTGACACTGAGAATTGATTGGATAGAATGGCTGCCCTGTTCAACGAGAGATTGTTTCGATAATCACTAATAAGACGTTGAATATATTGTTCTTTAACAATTTGACCATGCAATCTGTGTGGGCACTCGTGAAATGATAGTCAAAAAGAATTATCAATGAAACTGAGTGACCAAATCGAATCGCAAGATTCGGCACAGTCAATTCTTACTTACTTTTTGTCTTCACTTTTTAAAGTGAAATAAATTGGAAGTAATAACAGTATTCATTGAGCCAAAACTTTAATTGAAGAGTTTGATCATGGCTCAGATTGAACGCTGGCGGCAGGCCTAACACATGCAAGTCGAGCGGCAGCGACATAACTGAACCTTCGGGGGACGTTATGGGCGGCGAGCGGCGGACGGGTGAGTAATGCCTGGGAATATGCCCTGATGTGGGGGATAACCATTGGAAACGATGGCTAATACCGCATAATCTCTTCGGAGCAAAGAGGGGGACCTTCGGGCCTCTCGCGTCAGGATTAGCCCAGGTGAGATTAGCTAGTTGGTGAGGTAAGAGCTCACCAAGGCGACGATCTCTAGCTGGTCTGAGAGGATGATCAGCCACACTGGAACTGAGACACGGTCCAGACTCCTACGGGAGGCAGCAGTGGGGAATATTGCACAATGGGGGAAACCCTGATGCAGCCATGCCGCGTGTGTGAAGAAGGCCTTCGGGTTGTAAAGCACTTTCAGTTGTGAGGAAGGCGTTGTCGTTAATAGCGGCAGCGTTTGACGTTAGCAACAGAAGAAGCACCGGCTAACTCCGTGCCAGCAGCCGCGGTAATACGGAGGGTGCGAGCGTTAATCGGAATTACTGGGCGTAAAGCGCATGCAGGCGGCTTGTTAAGCCAGATGTGAAAGCCCGGGGCTCAACCTCGGAATAGCATTTGGAACTGTCAGGCTAGAGTCTTGTAGAGGGGGGTAGAATTTCAGGTGTAGCGGTGAAATGCGTAGAGATCTGAAGGAATACCGGTGGCGAAGGCGGCCCCCTGGACAAAGACTGACGCTCAGATGCGAAAGCGTGGGGAGCAAACAGGATTAGATACCCTGGTAGTCCACGCCGTAAACGATGTCTACTTGGAGGTTGGTGTCTTGAACACTGGCTTTCGGAGCTAACGCGTTAAGTAGACCGCCTGGGGAGTACGGTCGCAAGATTAAAACTCAAATGAATTGACGGGGGCCCGCACAAGCGGTGGAGCATGTGGTTTAATTCGATGCAACGCGAAGAACCTTACCTACTCTTGACATCCAGAGAACTTTCCAGAGATGGATTGGTGCCTTCGGGAACTCTGAGACAGGTGCTGCATGGCTGTCGTCAGCTCGTGTTGTGAAATGTTGGGTTAAGTCCCGCAACGAGCGCAACCCTTATCCTTGTTTGCCAGCACTTCGGGTGGGAACTCCAGGGAGACTGCCGGTGATAAACCGGAGGAAGGTGGGGACGACGTCAAGTCATCATGGCCCTTACGAGTAGGGCTACACACGTGCTACAATGGCGTATACAGAGGGCTGCCAACTTGCGAGAGTGAGCGAATCCCAGAAAGTACGTCGTAGTCCGGATTGGAGTCTGCAACTCGACTCCATGAAGTCGGAATCGCTAGTAATCGTGGATCAGAATGCCACGGTGAATACGTTCCCGGGCCTTGTACACACCGCCCGTCACACCATGGGAGTGGGCTGCACCAGAAGTAGATAGCTTAACCTTCGGGAGGGCGTTTACCACGGTGTGGTTCATGACTGGGGTGAAGTCGTAACAAGGTAGCCCTAGGGGAACCTGGGGCTGGATCACCTCCTTAACGATATGACTGCGTTTTACGCAGTGTCCACACAGATTGCTTGGTTAATAGTAAAAGACATACGGTATCGGGTCTGTAGCTCAGGTGGTTAGAGCGCACCCCTGATAAGGGTGAGGTCGGTGGTTCAAGTCCACTCAGACCCACCACTTCTTCTCCCAGAGGATGTGGTGACGGTATCGGTATTTCGATGGGGCTATAGCTCAGCTGGGAGAGCGCCTGCCTTGCACGCAGGAGGTCAGCAGTTCGATCCTGCTTAGCTCCACCACTCTCTAAAAACATTCTTGTGAGTGTGTTTAGAAAGTGGATGTCGAAAGACAAACACATGCTCTTTAACAATCTGGAAAGCTGACTAGTAAATTCAATCGATAGATTGATTTATTTTGTTCTTCTTTATGAAGAACGAGTTCTCAAGCAACACACATTCAAGTGTCTTGTGTAAGAGTCCGGCGAAACACAGTTCATCATACTCAGATGAACAACCTTGGTTGTTGAGCCATACGAAAGACCTCTTGGGGTTGTATGGTTAAGTGACTAAGCGTACACGGTGGATGCCTGGGCAGTCAGAGGCGATGAAGGACGTGCTAACCTGCGATAAGCCAAGAGAAGATGGTAAGAATCACTATACTCTTGGATTTCCGAATGGGGAAACCCAGCTGCATAAGCAGTTATCGTAACGTGAATACATAGCGTTGCGAGGCGAACCGGGGGAACTGAAACATCTAAGTACCCCGAGGAAGAGAAATCAACCGAGATTCCGGCAGTAGCGGCGAGCGAACCCGGATTAGCCCTTAAGCTAGTTTTGCGTCAGGTGAATGTGCTGGAAAGCACAGCGATACAGGGTGATAGCCCCGTAACCGGTAGCGCATTATCAGTGAAAACGAGTAGGACGGGACACGTGTTATCTTGTCTGAAGATGGGGGGACCATCCTCCAAGGCTAAATACTCCTGACTGACCGATAGTGAACCAGTACCGTGAGGGAAAGGCGAAAAGAACCCCTGTGAGGGGAGTGAAATAGAACCTGAAACCGTGTACGTACAAGCAGTAGGAGCCCTTCGGGGTGACTGCGTACCTTTTGTATAATGGGTCAGCGACTTAATTTTAGTAGCAAGGTTAACCGATTAGGGGAGCCGTAGGGAAACCGAGTCTTAACTGGGCGTACAGTTGCTAGGATTAGACCCGAAACCAGGTGATCTAGCCATGGGCAGGTTGAAGGTGAGGTAACACTTACTGGAGGACCGAACCGACTAATGTTGAAAAATTAGCGGATGACTTGTGGCTAGGGGTGAAAGGCCAATCAAACCTGGAGATAGCTGGTTCTCCCCGAAAGCTATTTAGGTAGCGCCTCGGACGAATACTACTGGGGGTAGAGCACTGTTAAGGCTAGGGGGTCATCCCGACTTACCAACCCTTTGCAAACTCCGAATACCAGTAAGTACTATCCGGGAGACACACGGCGGGTGCTAACGTCCGTCGTGGAGAGGGAAACAACCCAGACCGCCAGCTAAGGTCCCAAAGTTATAGCTAAGTGGGAAACGATGTGGGAAGGCTCAGACAGCCAGGATGTTGGCTTAGAAGCAGCCATCATTTAAAGAAAGCGTAATAGCTCACTGGTCGAGTCGGCCTGCGCGGAAGATTTAACGGGGCTAAGCTATACACCGAAGCTGCGGCAATGCATTTTATGTATTGGGTAGGGGAGCGTTCTGTAAGCGGTTGAAGGTGCATCGTAAGGTGTGCTGGACGTATCAGAAGTGCGAATGCTGACATGAGTAACGATAAAGGGAGTGAAAAACTCCCTCGCCGGAAGACCAAGGGTTCCTGTCCAACGTTAATCGGGGCAGGGTGAGTCGACCCCTAAGGCGAGGCCGAAAGGCGTAGTCGATGGGAAACGGGTTAATATTCCCGTACTTCTTACTATTGCGATGGGGGGACGGAGAAGGCTAGGTGGGCCTGGCGACGGTTGTCCAGGTTCAAGGGTGTAGGCTGTAATCTTAGGCAAATCCGGGATTACTTAAGGCTGAGACCCGATGTCGAGCCGCTACGGCGGTGAAGTCATTGATGCCATGCTTCCGGGAAAAGCCTCTAAGCTTCAGATAGTAAGGAATCGTACCCCAAACCGACACAGGTGGTCGGGTAGAGAATACCAAGGCGCTTGAGAGAACTCGGGTGAAGGAACTAGGCAAAATGGTACCGTAACTTCGGGAGAAGGTACGCTGCCGGCGGTGAAGAGACTTGCTCTTGGAGCTGCTGGCAGTCGCAGATACCAGGTGGCTGCAACTGTTTATTAAAAACACAGCACTGTGCAAAATCGAAAGATGACGTATACGGTGTGACGCCTGCCCGGTGCCGGAAGGTTAATTGATGGGGTTAGACTTCGGTCGAAGCTCTTGATCGAAGCCCCGGTAAACGGCGGCCGTAACTATAACGGTCCTAAGGTAGCGAAATTCCTTGTCGGGTAAGTTCCGACCTGCACGAATGGCGTAATGATGGCCACGCTGTCTCCACCCGAGACTCAGTGAAATTGAAATCGCAGTGAAGATGCTGCGTACCCGCGGCTAGACGGAAAGACCCCGTGAACCTTTACTACAGCTTGGCACTGAACATTGACCCTACATGTGTAGGATAGGTGGGAGGCTTTGAAACCAGCACGCCAGTGTTGGTGGAGCCGTCCTTGAAATACCACCCTTGTAGTGTTGATGTTCTAACGTCGCCCCGTTATCCGGGGTGCGGACAGTGCCTGGTGGGTAGTTTGACTGGGGCGGTCTCCTCCCAAAGCGTAACGGAGGAGCACGAAGGTGGGCTAATCACGGTCGGACATCGTGAGGTTAGTGCAATGGCATAAGCCCGCTTGACTGCGAGAATGACGGTTCGAGCAGGTGCGAAAGCAGGTCATAGTGATCCGGTGGTTCTGTATGGAAGGGCCATCGCTCAACGGATAAAAGGTACTCCGGGGATAACAGGCTGATACCGCCCAAGAGTTCATATCGACGGCGGTGTTTGGCACCTCGATGTCGGCTCATCACATCCTGGGGCTGAAGTCGGTCCCAAGGGTATGGCTGTTCGCCATTTAAAGTGGTACGCGAGCTGGGTTTAGAACGTCGTGAGACAGTTCGGTCCCTATCTGCCGTGGGCGTTGGATGATTGAGAGGGGCTGCTCCTAGTACGAGAGGACCGGAGTGGACGAACCTCTGGTGTTCGGGTTGTGTCGCCAGACGCATTGCCCGGTAGCTAAGTTCGGAATCGATAACCGCTGAAAGCATCTAAGCGGGAAGCGAGCCTCAAGATGAGTCATCCCTGAACCTATAAGGTTCCTGAAGGGTTGTTGGAGACTACGACGTAGATAGGCAGGGTGTGTAAGCGTTGTGAGGCGTTGAGCTAACCTGTACTAATTGCCCGTGAGGCTTAACCATACAACACCCAAGGGGTTTTAACGGACTCCATGAGCACTTGAATGTAGTGCGAGAACATCAGCTTTCTAAGATTGTAAGAATTTTGCTTGGCGACCATAGCATTATGGACCCACCTGATCCCATGCCGAACTCAGCAGTGAAACGTAATAGCGCCGATGGTAGTGTGGGGCCTCCCCATGTGAGAGTAGGACATCGCCAGGCTTTAAATTTTAGAAATTCGCAAACGCGGGTTTCAACGCAGAATTGCGTGCTGGTATAGCTCAGTTGGTAGAGCGCACCCTTGGTAAGGGTGAGGTCCCCAGTTCAAATCTGGGTACTAGCACCACGATTTTGTTCAGCGACAATAGCACAGCGGTACCACCTGATCCCATGCCGAACTCAGAAGTGAAACGTTGTAGCGCCGATGGTAGTGTGGGGCCTCCCCATGTGAGAGTAGGTCATTGCTGAACACTTCTTCCAAACCCAGCCTAACGGCTGGGTTTTTTCATATCTGGCGCTTGTAAAATAGCACGCCCTCGTCGTCTCTTGATGAGTTTTCTTCATGCTATAAAGGCTGCTCTTTCATTCTTTTAATCTTCTTTTGCTTGCACCTGCGAGTGATCTCTTATAGTTTTATTTAGATATCTGGACGTCTAAACATCTCTGTAGGGGAAATAGACGGGAAAACGTTTAAGGAGAAGCACCAATGCCGATTAAGATCCCTGACCAATTACCTGCCACCGACATTCTGCGAAGTGAGAATATCTTCGTGATGTCGGAAGCCCGTGCATCCAGTCAGGAAATCCGTCCTTTGAAGGTGCTGCTGCTTAATTTGATGCCGAAGAAGATCGAAACGGAGACTCAGTTCCTGCGCTTGTTGTCCAACAGCCCGCTTCAAGTCGATGTTGAGTTGCTCCGCATCGATAACCGGCCGACGAGAAATACGCCGACAGAACACCTCGATACCTTCTACCGTCAGTTCGAGATGGTGAAGGAGCGGAACTTTGACGGCCTGATCGTCACCGGTGCGCCATTAGGTCTGGTACAGTTTGAGGATGTGCTGTATTGGGAAGAGATCCAGACCATCATGAATTGGGCCAAGGAGCATGTGACCTCGACCTTGTTTGTTTGCTGGGCAGCCCAGGCTGGACTGAAACTGCTGTACGATCTGCCCAAGCGCACCCGTAAGGAGAAACTCTCCGGCGTGTATTGGCACCGGATCCATGATGGCCACAACCCTATTCTGCGTGGCTTTGATGACTCTTTCCTGGCGCCGCATTCCCGTTATGCGGACTTCTCGCCGGAGTACCTGGCTGAGCATACCGATCTCGATATTCTTGCGACATCAGAGCAAGCTGGCGTTTACCTTGCTGCAACCAAAGACAAGCGTAACGTCTTTGTCACCGGTCACCCGGAGTATGATGTCGATACCTTACATAATGAATATGTACGCGATGTCGGTGAGGGCATGGAGCCAAATGTACCGGTAAACTACTACCCAGACAATAACCCTGATAACCCGCCGATTGCCAGCTGGCGTAGCCATGGTCATTTGTTATTTTCCAACTGGCTCAACTACTGCGTTTACCAGCAAACACCTTATGATTTGGACCATTTCTCGGAAGCCAATTTCACCAAGGATGAATAGCCTATAAGGGCGAAAAAAAAGACCTGCGTTATGCAGGTCTTTTTTGTATCCGCCTCAGTCGATTATCAGGCGTTGTTCTCAGCTTCCCACAGCTTGGCTTTGTGAATGAGCGGAGTGATTGTTGAGCCCTGGACCAATATCGAGAACACCACGACGGAGTAGGTCATCACCAGCATGATTTCACGGACGTCGATGTTTTTATCCGGGATCACCATGACGCCCGCCGGAATAGCCATTGCCATTGCTAGGGCAAGGCCGCCTCGCAGGCCACCCCAAGTGAGGATCTTGACGGATAACGGGTTGTAGTCACGATAGCGCTGGAAGCCGGCGTAAGAGAGTTTGATACTGAGGAAGCGGCTCAGTAGAACCAATGGCACCGCAATTACCATCAGTATCCAGTCTTCTTGGTGGAAGCTAAATTGCAGCATACTCATACCAATTAACAGGAACAGTACGCCGTTGAGGAACTCATCGACCAGCTCCCAGAAGTGATCGAGGTGATCTTCACTTTCTTTGGAAAAGCCAATATAGCGTGTCCAGTTACCGATCATGATGCCTGATACCACCATGGCCAGAGGGCCTGAAACATGAATAACGTCGGCGAAGACATAACCTGCGGTTGGGACACCCAAGGTCAACAGTAGCTCCATCGAGTGGTCATTGGTCGAGCTGATGAGGTAGTGGAAGATCAGGCCAAGGGCGAAGCCGTAGGCAATGCCGCCGATGGCTTCTTGCAGGAATAGCTGGCCGACGCCAAGAACGGTAGGGGCTTCGTTACCGAAAGCGATGGTAAATAGGGTAACGAAAATGACTAGGCCGAAGCCGTCATTGAATAGTGATTCGCCCTCAATTTGGGTTGAGATGCGTTTTGGCGCATCGAGTTTTTTGACAATGGCAAGGACGGCAATCGGGTCGGTCGGGGAGATCAGCGAGCCGAAGATCAGGCAGTAGATTAGATCAAGCGGGATGCCGAGCGCCTGGCAAATACCCCATAGGGAAAATCCGATAAAAAAGGTCGAGAACAAGGTTGCGGCGAGTGCCAGCGTGGTGATTTCCCATTTTTGGTCTTCCAGGTGGGGCAGTTTGATCCCAAGGCCACCGGCAAACAGCAAGAAGCCCAGGATCCCTTTGAGTAGGAAATTTTCAAAGTTGATTTCGCCAAGCTGGGCAGCGGCAACGTCCTCTAGATGGAACCAGCCGTTTTGCCCGGCAACGATGATGCCCAGCGATAGTACCAATGCCCCCGCAGTGATGGCGATAGTGGTCTGCATTTTTCCTATTTTGCTGTTTATAAAAGCGATCAGCATCGCTGCTGCCGCCAGAAAACAGAGGGTGCTGTAAACTGACATCCCGTGACCTCGATGATAGTTGAAAGTAAAGCTGAAAATTGTGTCAAAATATAAATCTATCATTGTCCGATAGCTATCATTAATTTCATTCCAATGAGTTAAAATTTAATCAACGAAAAGCCCTTTAGACGTCTAGATTTCCATTTCTGCTATGGTAGGATGTGAATTAGCTGTGACATTAGAAAAGGAAGTAAAGCGGTGTTGATGGGCAAGGATTTACTAAATAAACGCTTGGCTGAGCAGATCCTGATCATTGATGGTGGCATGGGCACCATGATCCAGGGCTATAAGCTGGAAGAGCAAGATTACCGTGGTCAGCGTTTTGCCGATTGGCATATGGACCTCAAAGGTAATAACGACTTACTGGTACTGACACAACCGCAATTGATCAAGGAGATCCATGCCTCGTATCTAGAGGCGGGGGCCGATATCCTTGAAACCAATACCTTCAACGCAACGACCATTGCGATGGCCGATTACGAGATGGAAGCGTTGAGTGCCGAGATCAACCTCGAGGCCGCGAAGCTGGCCCGCCAAGTGGCCGATGAGTGGACGGCAAAGACGCCGGATAAACCACGTTTTGTCGCAGGGGTACTGGGGCCAACCAACCGTACCTGTTCTATCTCGCCGGATGTCAATGATCCCGGCTTTCGTAATATCAGCTTCGATCAGTTGGTAGAGGCTTATGCCGAGTCAACCCGGGCTTTGATCGAGGGCGGCTCGGATATCATCCTTATCGAAACCATTTTCGATACGCTCAATGCCAAGGCCTGTGCGTTCGCAGTAGAAACTGTGTTTGAAGAGTTGGGTTACGCTTTGCCGGTGATGATTTCAGGTACCATCACCGATGCCTCAGGCCGAACCCTATCGGGCCAGACAACCGAAGCGTTCTACAATGCGCTTCGCCATGTCAATCCTATTTCCTTTGGCCTTAACTGTGCGTTGGGGCCAGATGAGCTGCGCCAATATGTCGAGGAGTTGTCGCGCATCTCCGAGTGCGCGGTCTCAGCTCACCCGAATGCCGGCCTGCCGAATGCTTTCGGTGAATATGATTTGTCGCCAGAGGAAATGGCGGTGCATATCAAGGAGTGGGCGCAAAGCGGCTTCCTGAATTTGGTCGGAGGCTGTTGTGGTACCACGCCTGAACATATTCGCCGGATGGCTGAAGCGGTAGTAAACATTGCTCCGCGCACCTTGCCCGAATTACCTGTCGCTTGTCGTCTCTCGGGCCTTGAGCCGCTGACCATTGAAAAGGATACGCTGTTCGTCAATGTGGGTGAGCGGACCAACGTGACCGGCTCTGCCCGGTTTAAGCGCTTGATCAAAGAAGAGCTGTACGATGAAGCCTTGGAAGTCGCCCGCCAGCAGGTCGAAAACGGTGCCCAGATCATCGATATCAATATGGATGAAGGGATGCTGGACGCCGAGGCGTGTATGGTGCGCTTCCTCAAGCTGTGTGCTTCCGAGCCTGAGATTTCCAAAGTACCGATTATGGTCGACTCCTCGAAGTGGGAAGTGATCGAGGCGGGCCTTAAATGTATCCAGGGCAAGGGGATCGTCAACTCTATCTCGCTCAAGGAAGGCAAAGAGAAATTCGTCGAGCAGGCCAAGCTGATCCGCCGCTATGGTGCCGCGGTGATAGTGATGGCGTTTGACGAAGTGGGTCAGGCAGATACCCGGGAGCGCAAGGTAGAGATCTGTACCAATGCCTACCGTATCTTGGTCGATGAAGTCGGTTTCCCGCCGGAAGACATTATTTTCGACCCGAATATCTTTGCTGTGGCCACCGGTATCGAAGAACACAACAACTATGCCGTTGATTTCATCGAGGCCGTCGGCGATATCAAGCGTGAGCTACCGCATGCGATGATTTCCGGTGGTGTCTCCAACGTGTCGTTCTCGTTCCGGGGTAATAACTATGTCCGCGAGGCGATCCATGCCGTGTTCCTGTATCACTGTTTCAAGCGCGGGATGGACATGGGCATCGTCAATGCCGGACAGCTCGAAGTGTACGACAACGTGCCGGAGAAATTACGCGAGGCGGTAGAGGATGTGGTCCTCAACCGCCGCGATGATTCAACCGAACGCTTGCTGGAAATCGCCGAAGAGTACCGCACCAGCACTGTCGGCCAGCAAGATGACGGTGCGGCGCTGGAGTGGCGCAGCTGGCCGGTTGCAAAGCGTCTCGAGCATGCTTTGGTGAAAGGCATCACCGAGTTTATCGTTGATGATACCGAGGAAGCCCGTCTCAATGCTTCCAAGCCGCTTGAAGTGATCGAGGGGCCGCTGATGGACGGTATGAATGTGGTCGGTGACTTGTTCGGTGAAGGTAAGATGTTCTTGCCGCAGGTGGTGAAATCTGCCCGGGTGATGAAGCAGGCGGTTGCCCACCTTGAGCCGTTTATCAATGCCGAAAAACAGTCCGGTACGTCGAATGGCAAGATCCTGCTGGCAACGGTGAAAGGCGATGTCCACGACATTGGCAAGAACATTGTCGGCGTGGTATTGCAGTGTAATAACTACGAGATCATCGATCTGGGTGTGATGGTACCGTGCGAGAAGATCCTCAAGGTCGCCAAGGAAGAGAATGTCGATATCATCGGCCTCTCTGGCCTTATCACCCCCTCGCTGGACGAGATGGTCCATGTCGCGAAAGAGATGGAGCGCCAAGGCTTTGATCTGCCGTTGCTCATTGGCGGGGCCACGACGTCCAAGGCTCATACCGCGGTGAAGATTGAGCAGAACTACAGTCACCCTGTGGTGTATGTGAATAACGCTTCCCGTGCGGTGGGGGTATGCACCTCGCTGCTGTCAGATGAGCTTCGCCCGGCCTTTGTTGAAAAACTGGATGCGGATTATGTCAGGGTACGTGATCAGCACAGCCGCAAGCGCCCGAGGACCCAGCCGGTCTCGCTTGAGGTGGCAAGGGCTAACAAGGTGGCGATTGACTGGGAAGCGTATACCCCACCGGCGCCGCTCAAGTCCGGTGTGCAGGTGTTTGATAACTTTGATGTGGCGACCTTGCGTGAGTATATCGACTGGACCCCTTTCTTCATGACTTGGTCGCTGATGGGCAAGTACCCGGCCATTCTTGATCATGAGGAAGTGGGTGAGGAAGCCCGGCGCTTGTTCAACGATGCCAACGCCTTGCTTGATAGGGTCGAGCAGGAAGGCTTGCTTGAAGCCCGTGGTATGTGCGCCATGTTCCCGGCCAACAGTGTCGGTGATGATATCGAGGTGTACACGGATGAGTCGCGTACTGAAGTGGCCAAGGTACTGCATAACCTGCGCCAGCAAACCGAGAAGCCGAAGGGTTTCAACTATTGTTTGTCGGACTATATCGCGCCGAAAGAGAGCGGCAAGGCCGACTGGATAGGGGCCTTTGCGGTAACCGGCGGGATTGGTGAGCGTGAGTTGGCCGATGCCTACAAGGCTGCGGGCGATGACTATAACGCGATCATGATCCAGGCGGTGGCCGACCGTTTGGCAGAAGCCTTTGCCGAGTATCTGCATGAGCGGGTACGCACGGAGATCTGGGGCTATTCGCCGGATGAGAATTTATCGAATGACGATCTTATCCGTGAAAAATACCAAGGGATCCGTCCTGCGCCGGGGTATCCGGCGTGTCCTGAGCATACCGAAAAAGGCACGCTGTGGGAGCTATTGCAGGTTGAAGAGGCGATTGGTATGTCGCTGACAACCAGTTATGCGATGTGGCCGGGCGCTTCGGTATCGGGCTGGTATTTCTCCCACCCGGACTCGCGCTATTTTGCGATCGCCCAGATCCAGGACGATCAGCGCGACAGCTATGCCGATCGCAAAGGCTGGGATCTGGCCGAGGCCGAGAAATGGCTGGGCCCGAACCTGCACGGCTAAATGGGGACACCCTAAACAAAAAAGGCGCTCATTGAGCGCCTTTTTTATTTGCTATCTGCGGGGTCTATCCACACCGCTGTTACTCGAACAGCCCTTGGTGCAAGACCTTGACCACGTCACGCGACTCTTTGGTTTTGACCAGGAAGCACAAGTTGTGGGTGCTGGCACCGAAGCAGATCATGCGCGGGCTGTATTGCTCCAGGCGGCTGAACACTTGGGTTGCGGCACCCGGGGCATCACCGAGCTGGTTGCCAATGAGGGCAACTAAACACAGATCTTGCTCGACTTCCACGCGGCATAGTTTGCTCAGTTGCTCCATAGCGGCTGCTGGCAGGCTAGGGGCACCACCGCCGGTATCGGTTTGGTCCAGGGTCAGTGATACACTGACTTCCGAGGTGGTGATCAAATCAACCGAGATTTTGTGCTCGGCCAGAATACGGAACACTTCGGACAGGAAGCCGTAGGCATGGAACATATTCAGGCTGGTCAGGGTGACCAGGGTCTGGTTGCAGCGCAGTGCCAGCGCCCGGAATTTCGGCGGCTCGCTGACTTGCTGGCGGATCCAGGTACCACCTTGCTCTGGGGCTTTCGATGAGCCGATAAAGACCGGGATCTGTTGGCGGACAGCCGGCAGCAGAGTCGACGGGTGGAGGATCTTGGCACCGAAGTTTGCCATCTCTGATGCTTCGCTAAAGCTGATCTCGCTGATTGGCTTGGCATTGGCGGTGATGCGCGGGTCGGTGGTGTACATGCCCGGTACATCCGTCCAGATTTCCAGTGTTTCTGCGCTGATGGCTTCTGCAACTAGGGCGGCACTGTAATCGCTGCCACCGCGGCCGAGGGTGGTCGTTTCCCCGTCGCTGTTTGAGCCAATGAAGCCTTGAGAAACAATAATGGTATCGCCTTCCAGCAGAGGCTGGAGCTGTGAGTCGGCCAGTTGGCGGATGGTATCAATTTCCGGGATGGCTTTGCCGTACTGGCTGTCGGTACGCATGACAGAGCGAATATCGAAACGCTGGGCAGTCGCCCCCATTTCGTTGAGAATTTGGGTAAATAAGTGCGTCGACAATAGTTCACCATGGGCAACCAACTGATCGGTCAGTTTGGTCGATGGTGATTCGGCGGCTTGCTCGGCGAGGCTTGCCACGTTATTAATGAGTTGTTCTATGTGGCCAGCGACAGTGTCTGGCTGGGCCAGCTTGTCGATAATGTTCTGGTGGATAGAGGTCAGTTTTTGTAGCCGTAGGGAGCGCTGCTCGTTATCGGCAATTCCGTTTGCAAGTTCAACTAGCAGGTTGGTGACGCCGGAACAGGCACTGATCAAAACTACTTTGGCAGCAGCATTTTCCTTGATGATCGTGGCACTTCGGCTCATGGCGGCATGATCGGCTACGCTGGTACCGCCAAATTTCGCTACAGTAATCGGAGGAGGAACAGTAAAGTTATTTTCGACAAAGCTCACGGCGAGTCTCCCAGTAATAAAGAGTATATACGTATTTATCAGGGGGCTCGGGATGGTAGTCCCGACAAAAAAGTCAGGAGAGCAGTAAGGTAAGATGTAAACCGGTACAACAACCAGAAGCTCCCCATCTATTCATTACCATAGTGAATAGATGACAGCCAGAAGGATTCAACCTTCGTAGCCGATACGCCATGCCCCCTGTCATGCCGTATCTCGGCGTTACTCCCCCTCTCCAGACTGCTTCGGGGTGGGGCCCCGCAACCTAGATACCTGGGTAACGCTCCTCTTCTGTCTGCCCCTGAGAAAGCTATTTCTCAGGATGAACAAAAAACGTTCTATATTGAACCGGATTTCCTGGCCTTTTGTCAATCAGATAGAGGTAAATTATGCATAAAATTTGCAAAAAGTTGTCACGGACAGAAGTGGACGCTATCCGCCCGAGGTCATGGTGATTTGGTATAAGCATAATTAGCATATAGCTGATATAGTCAATCAGTACCTTACAATAACTGATCTACTGTCACGCTTACCGCCAGGGAGGAAAACAACAATGACGATTGGCAGCTTCTATCCACCACAGCGTACCCTTATGGGACCGGGCCCATCGGATATCTACCCGCAGGTGCTGCAGGCCCTGAGCCGCCCGACCATTGGCCACCTAGACCCATTGTTTATCGGCATGATGGATGAGCTCAAGCAGCTGCTGCAATATGCTTTCCAGACGCAAAATACCTTCACCATTGCCGTATCAGCACCGGGCAGTGCCGGTATGGAGGCCTGTTTTGTCAACTTGGTTGAGCCGGGTGATAAGGTGATTGTCTGTCGCAACGGCGTATTTGGCGATCGGATGCGTGAGAATGTCGAGCGCTGCGGTGGCGTGGCGGTCATGGTCGATAACAATTGGGGCGAGCCGGTTGATCCAGCCCTGGTTGCCCAAGCGCTGGAGAGTCACCCCGATGCGAAGATCGTGGCCTTTGTCCATGCCGAGACCTCTACCGGGGCGCTGAGCGATGCTGAGGCAATTGCCAAGCTGGCCAGAGCCCATGATTGCCTGACCATCGTCGATGCCGTCACATCGCTGGGGGGCGTGCCTCTGCTGGTGGATGAATGGCAGCTGGATGCGGTGTATTCCGGCAGCCAGAAATGTTTGTCCTGTGTCCCGGGGCTGTCGCCGTTGACCTTTTCTGAGAAGGCCGTGGCTAAGATCCAGAGCCGGCAGGCACCGGTTCAGAGCTGGTTCCTCGACCAGAGCTTGGTGCTGGGGTACTGGAGCGGTGAAGGCAAGCGAAGCTACCACCATACCGCGCCGGTAAACAGCCTGTATGCACTGCATGAAGCCTTGGTGCTGCTGCAAAACGAAGGCTTGGAGAATGCGTGGCAGCGCCACAAGGATGTCCACCAGGAGCTGCGTGAAGGGCTGGAGCAACTGGGCATTGAATTCGTGGTCGATGAAGCCCACCGCCTGCCGCAGCTCAATGCGGTCTACATTCCTGACGGTATTGATGATGCCGAGGTGAGGAAAACCCTGCTGGAGCGCTACAACCTGGAAATTGGCGCCGGTCTTGGCGCGCTGGCTGGCAAGGCGTGGCGTATTGGTTTGATGGGGTATGCCGCCCGCAGTGAAAATGTCGCGCTGTGCCTACGTGCACTGGAGACCACGCTGAAATAACCGACCTTCGGTGACGGCATGGAAAAATGGCTACCGCGAGGTAGCCATTTTTTGTTGGGCATCAGGGCATTTCCGGCTTGTCCGACTGTGGAGACTCAGCGCCAGGAGATGAAAAGGTACGGCCAGGATAGAGGTACTGGGCCTCATCCAGGATTTGCTCCGCCCGGTTGCGTTGCCCCAGCTGGTAATAAGCCGTGACCAGGTTTTGGTACAGCTCAGGACGTGGCCATCGCTTGGCCTTTTGCTGGGCCCAGTTGATGTACTCCTGGATCAGGGCGGGGTTGTCGCTGGCGACCCCAAGCTGCAATTGGGTAAGATGCAAATCCCACTCAAACCGGTTCTGCCACGCCCATGGGTTATTGACCCGCAGCAGATAGTCAACATTGGCGGGGCGGCTGGTTTCGTACTGGGTCAGCTGGGCGCCGGAGTAGAGGGTTGTCGCCATAAAACCGGTGGTGATGAGTGGCAGCGTCAGTACCAGTGCCCGGATCGACAGGATGTAGCGCATGTTTTGCTTGTAGTACTTGGCCGTCAGGTTGTCGACCCAGTAAATCAACAAGATGAAGATCACCCAGTGGACCAGAGAGTGGTAGAACGGGTACTCCAGCTGGCTATGCAAGACCAGCGGGAAAAACAGTCCGATCAGAGCCAGCTGTGTCCCTTCCCGGGCTTTCTTGATTTTGAGGAACACTGCGGCCGCTGCTGCCAACAGGGCAAGGAGTGGAATGATACCACCTTCTGCAGCCCAGAGTGCCAGCTCATTATGCGGGTGGGTGAGGGCAGCCATGCCTGCCGGGTTGTCCGGGTTGTCATGGTGCCATTTTGCAGTCTGGGTAATGTAGCTCACCTCAAAGGTGCCGTAGCCGTAGCCGGTCAAGGGCTGGTTGAGGAACATATTAACCGCTTGCGGGATATGCATGGCGCGGGCACTGACCAAGCTCAGGCGGTTCTCCTGAGGCGACCACCCCGTGGTGCTATTGATATGCCATGACAGGCTAAGCCCGAGCGCAATCATCAGCAGCCACATCCGCCACTGGGCTTTGGCGGCAAAGCGGCGCAGGTACGGGAGCAGCAGCAGGGTACCGACGGTGGCACCGAGCCAGCCGGTGCGGGAGCTTAGCACCACCAGTAATGGCAGGGTAATAACAGGGGTCAGTAGCAAGAAACATTGCTGCCAGCTCCACTTGCCCCGGTACATGGGAATACGGGCAAGAAGGTAGCCGGACAGCACTAAGCCGGTCGCCAAAAAGCTAGCCATGACATTGGGCTGCTGGAAAATCCCGTAAGGCCGGTTGGCCAACGTGTCGTAGCCCAGCGGGTTACCCGGCTCCAGCAGCATGAACTGCACCCAGCCGAGGATGGCTTGAAGCCATACCGCGGCAAGGACAAACCACAGCATGCGCTGGCGCTGCTTGTGGTTGAAGGAGAATTGCTGCAAGCCGACAAAAAACAGCAAACCAGCCCACAGGCCCAGCAGCCGTGGCAAGCTCTGGCCGATGTCCGCGTTGGGGTAGAACATGGGCAGGGTGAGCAGGACGCAGCATATCGTCAGGACAATGGTCAGCCGCGAATAGCGCCATATCCGTTGGCGGCAGATTTCCAGCAGGCCGAAGGCAATAGCGAAGCTGAACGGGATCCAGCTCATGGCATTGAACGAGAGCTCCAGTCCGGAGCCGCCGGGATTATGCTGAAAGTAATGCATCGCCAACAGGAACAGGATCCCGAGTGACACCAAGAAGGGCTTTATCATCGGCTTGCTGATCCCTTTCTCGGCAAGGTTGGTGCCTTTTACATATAACACTGTCATGGTGGTTACGCTGGATCTCACTGTCTGAATCAAACAAAACCGGGCTTGAAGGTAAGCCCGGTTTCTCGTCGTCGGTTAGGTTGCCAGAGCTATTGTACTGGCGTTCACTCTGGCAGCAAAGGCTTGAGGAAGCGTGCTGTGTGCGAACCTGCGATCTGCGCCACTTGCTCTGGGGTACCGGTTGCAATGATTTCACCGCCACCGCTACCGCCCTCGGGACCGAGGTCGATGATCCAGTCAGCGGTTTTGATCACATCGAGGTTATGCTCGATCACCACAATGGTATTGCCGTGGTCACGCAGGCGGTGCAGGACATTGAGCAACTGCTGGATATCGTGGAAATGCAGGCCAGTGGTCGGCTCATCCAGAATATACAGGGTCTTGCCGGTGTCGCGCTTGGACAGTTCTCGGGCTAGTTTGACCCGCTGGGCTTCACCGCCCGACAGCGTAGTCGCCGCCTGGCCCAGGCGGATGTACGACAGGCCGACATCAATCAGGGTCTGCAACTTTCTCGCTATAGCCGGTACCGCATCGAAAAATTCGCGGGCATCTTCGACCGTCAGCTCCAGCACCTCGTCGATGGTTTTGCCCTTGTAGCGGACTTCCAGTGTTTCGCGGTTGTAGCGCTTGCCCTTACAGGCATCACACGGCACATAGACATCCGGCAGGAAGTGCATCTCTACCTTGATAACCCCATCGCCCTGGCACGCCTCACAGCGGCCACCCTTGACGTTGAAACTGAAGCGGCCCGGTTTGTAACCGCGTGAACGCGACTCTTGGGTGCCGGCAAACAATTCACGGATAGGGGTGAAGATCCCGGTATAGGTCGCCGGGTTAGAGCGTGGCGTACGGCCAATCGGGCTCTGGTCGATATCAATGACCTTGTCGAAGTGCTCGAGATCCTGAATTTCACGGTATGGCGCAGCCTGGCCCGATGTCGCCCCGTTGAGCTGGTGGTGGGCGATCTGGAAGAAGGTGTCGTTGATCAAGGTCGACTTGCCCGAGCCCGATACCCCGGTAATACAGGTCAGCAGGCCGACAGGGATCTCGACATCGACATTTTTCAGGTTGTTGCCGGTCGCGCCCAGCAGCTTGACGGTTCGCTCCGGATCCATGGCCACCCGCTGCTCCGGTACCGCAATGCATTTCTTGCCGCTGAGGTATTGGCCGGTCAGCGAGTTGTCGTTGGCAACGATATCGGCCAGCTTGCCCTCGGCAATCACATTGCCGCCGTGGACACCGGCTCCCGGGCCGATATCAATCACATGGTCAGCGGTGCGGATGGCGTCCTCGTCGTGCTCGACCACAATCACGGTGTTGCCGAGATCGCGCAGGTGGGTCAGGGTCTTGAGCAGGCGTTCGTTATCGCGCTGGTGGAGGCCGATTGACGGCTCGTCCAGCACATACATCACGCCCACCAGGCCGGCACCGATCTGGCTGGCCAGGCGGATCCGCTGGGCTTCACCGCCCGACAGGGTTTCGGCACTGCGCGACAGGTTGAGGTAGTTGAGGCCGACATTGACCAGGAAGCTCAACCTGTCATTGATTTCCTTGAGGACCTTCTCGGCAATCTTGGCTTTCTGTCCGGTCAGCGCCAGCTGTTGGAAGAAGTCCATTGCCTCGCTGATACTCATCTCGCTCACGGTTGGCAAGGTGGTATCGGCGATAAAGACATTGCGGGCCTCGAGGCGCAGGCGGGAGCCGTTACAGCTGCTGCACGGTTTGGTCGAGACGAACTTGATCAAATCTTCGCGTACCGAGTTGGATTCGGTTTCGCGGTAGCGGCGCTCCATGTTGTTGAGGATCCCCTCGAACGGATGGCGGCGGACCGTGATATCCCCCCGGTCGTTGATGTATTTGAACTCGATATTGGTGCTGCCCGAACCATTGAGGATCACGTTCTGGACCTTCTTCGGCAGGCTGTCGAACGGGGCCTCGACATCAAAATCATAATGCTCGGCCAGCGACTTGAGCATCTGGAAATAGTAGAAGTTGCGCTTGTCCCAGCCGCGGATCGCGCCGCCGGCCAGGCTCAGCTCACCGTTTTGTACCACCCGCTCCGGATCGAAGAACTGCTGTACCCCCAAGCCGTCACAGGTGCCACAGGCACCGGCCGGGTTGTTGAAGGAGAACAGGCGAGGCTCGAGCTCCTGCATGCTGTAGCCACAGTGCGGGCAGGCAAAGTTAGCCGAGAAGACGATCTCCTCATGCTCACCGTCGGTCATCGGGCTGACAACCACGGTACCGCCGGAAAGCTCGAGGGCCGTTTCGAAGGATTCCGCCAGGCGCTGCTGTAGATCATCGCGGACCTTGAAGCGATCGACCACCACTTCGATGGTGTGCTTCTTGTGCAGCTCGAGCGTCGGTGGATCGGACAGATCACACACTTCGCCATCGATACGGGCGCGGATATAGCCTTGCGCAGCGAGGTTGGCCAGGGTCTTGACGTGCTCCCCCTTGCGCTCTTTGACAATCGGTGCCAGCAGCATCATCTTGCTGCCTTCCGGCAGCTCGAGTACTTTGTCGACCATCTGGCTGACGGTTTGCGCAGCCAGCTCAACATGGTGGGTCGGACAGCGCGGCTCACCGACACGGGCGTAGAGCAAGCGAAGGTAGTCGTAGACCTCGGTAATGGTGCCTACGGTCGAGCGCGGGTTGTGCGAGGTGGATTTCTGCTCGATGGAAATTGCGGGAGATAGCCCCTCGATATGGTCAACATCCGGTTTTTCCATCAGTGACAGGAACTGGCGGGCATAGGCCGACAGTGACTCGACATAACGGCGCTGTCCCTCGGCGTATAGGGTATCGAAAGCCAGGGATGACTTTCCCGATCCCGACAGGCCGGTGATAACAATCAGCTGATCCCGAGGCAGCGTGAGGGAAATGTTCTTGAGGTTATGGGTACGGGCACCCCTGACTTCAATGTTATCCATATCGATGAGCTTTATTGACTGATTTATGACTGCGGCATTATTGCACAGGGCTCAGGGCCTTGAAAGAAAAAGCTGTATAAAAACACAGTGAGCTGGTTATAATAGCACCATTCTGTGTCGCTTATTCGTGCTGGCATTTGCTGTATTTTACTCGGATTCAGCCCTGTTCGATCAGGGGTGAAGCATGATAGACTGCGCGATTAAGTATAAACTTTCAATAACGGCAGCTGGTTTTTCCCAGCGTCGATAATGAGATCGGAGTGAACTATGGCCAGTCGTGGCGTAAACAAAGTTATCCTCGTGGGTAACTTGGGTAATGATCCGGAAATCCGTTACATGCCAAGTGGTGGTGCAGTAGCAAATATTACCATTGCCACCTCTGAAAGCTGGCGTGACAAGAACACTGGCGAGCAGCGCGAGAAGACGGAATGGCACCGTGTGGCGCTATTCGGCAAGCTAGCTGAAGTAGCTGGTGAGTACCTGCGTAAGGGCTCTCAGGTATACATCGAAGGCCAACTGCAGACGCGTAAGTGGCAAGACCAAAACGGTCAGGACCGCTTCACGACAGAAGTTGTGGTTCAGGGCTTCAACGGTGTAATGCAGATGCTTGGCGGCCGTCAGGGCGGTGGCCAGGGTATGGGCGCACCAATGGGTGGCGGCCAGCAGCAGGGTGGTTGGGGCCAGCCTCAGCAGCCAGCAGCGGCGCCTCAGCAGAATTTTGCCCCGCAGCAACAGCAACAGGCTCCACAGCAGCAGGCTGCTCCTCAGCCTCAGTACAACGAGCCGCCAATGGATTTCGACGACGATATTCCGTTCTAAGCACTTGCTGTGTTGACAGGTCACTGACCCAAACGATTAAGCCTCGCCGATGCGGGGCTTTTTATTGTCTGTTAGCTGTGAGCCGGGTTGGACTTGGCCTTGATAAAGTCAATGAACAGCTTGGTTTTGACATGGTTGTAGTCGAGCTTGGGGTAGTAGGCGTAGGCCGAACTCACGGGTTGTCTGAGCTCGGGCAATACCGGTACCAGCAAGCCCTTGCTGAGTTCGCGCTTGACGGTGTTCTCTCCCGCCAGAATGATCCCCATCCCGGCCACGGCGGCGGCGACCAGCGCCTCCGGGTTCTGGGTTGTGAAGTTGCCCTTGAGGCGCACCCTGACCTCATTTTCAAACAAATGCTCTTGCTCGTGGCCATGAGTGCCGAACATCAGGCAGTTATGCTGTGCCAGTTGATCAGGACTGTCGATCAGCGGTTTTCCTTCCAGGTAAGACGGGGCGGCATAGAAGCCATGGCGGAAGTTGAACAGCTTGGTGGCGATATAGCTCGATGAATTGAAATCGGTGAGCTCCTTGCTGATAAAGACGTCCAGGTTGAGATCCGGGAGCTGGCCAGGGGTAATGGTATGCAGCTCGACCTGGATGTTGGGATACACCTCGATGAACTCTGCCAGGTAGTTGACCAGCAGGCGGCTGCCAACCGCCAGCGGCGCACCGATCCGCAATACCCCGCTGACTTCGCCATAGGTCGAGGTGGTCTCTGCCAGCATCTGGTGCCAGTCATCCAGCAGGCGTGCGCTGCGCTGGTAAAAGAGTCGGCCGGCATCGGTCATGGTCAGGCTGCGGGTGGTACGTTTGAGCAACTGCACGCCCAGCTGTTTTTCCAGCCAGGCCAAACGTTTGGACAGGGCCGAGCTGGAAGTATTGAGCTTGGTGGCAGCCTGGGCCAGTGAGCCCTGATCGACAACGGTAACAAAGCTTTTGGTGCAGGTGATCCAATCCATGTTGTTAATAACCCTATTGCGCTGGTGGGAGGCGAAGTTGCAGATTTCCTTACATTACCATGAGTTTCCTCCCGGTTCAGACGGTTTATGTCTTACAAGGGTTTACAAAATTGTTAATTTGTCGACTTTGGCACTGACAGCATGATCAATACAATGGTATTTTTGCTTTCACTATACGCCCATGCCTTGGTCTTTCTGGTGTTTGATCTGGCTAAGTATCTGTTTGACTATATGAGTTTTTTTGGCTGCCTATGAGAAAAGCTTCAGGGATGCGGTTAACCAACCGTCTAGTCGCCTTTGTCACATTAATTGTTATCTCTGCCATTTTCGTCATTTTTATTGGCGGGGCGGTAAGTTTCCGTAAGTTGGGGCAGGACTACCTGACCCATTATCTGGAAGGGGTGGTCGGGGTCATCGATCAGGAGTTGGCCGATCCGCAAGGTTCGCAGGCGATTTCGCGCTGGCTGCCCAAGTTGCTCAAGGCCAGTAATGTGGTGGAGCTGGAAGTCGGCAGCGAGGCCGGGGTGGTATACGCTTTCAAGGGGCTACAGCCGCTGACCGACCCGAATATCCTCCATCAGAGCCGCTACGAGCTCGAACACAACCCAGGCTTCACCGTCACCATGAAATCGATCCCACCATATACCGAGTTTACCTACTCGTTAGGTGCGATGTCGTCGATAAGCTTGGCCGTGGCGATCATCATCATGGGCTTGGTTTGGGGGATGGACTGGCTGCGTCGCCAGCTTTACGGCTCGGAGCTGCTCGAGCACCGAGGGAGGATGATCCTGGCAGGCAGGGTGGATGAAAATGCCGTGGGCGATGAGCAGGAGTGGCCTGCCACAGCCAGTCTGGCCCTCGACAAGATGATCGCCGAACTCAAGGATGCCCGACAGGAGCGCAGTCGTTTCGACACCTTTATTCGAACCCATACCTTCCTCGACCAGTTGACAGGGGCGGCCAACCGGGTGTTGTTCGATAGCCGATTGCAGTCGATGCTGCAGGATCAGGAAACCCATGGAGCGGTCATTTTGATCCGGATCACCGACTGGGAAGAGCTGCTGGCTGACAAGGGCAAAGCCGAGGCCGATGAGCTGATCCAGGATGTCGGCGGGATTTTATCGAACCTTATCCAGCGCTACCCGGATACGGTGCTGTCGCGCTATTTCGATGCGGAGTTTGCCATTCTGTTGCCGCAGCAGTCGGCCAAGGAGGTCAAGCAGTTCAGCAATACGCTGATGAACGCCTTGGATCGGCTGTCGCCGCCAGCACCGCTGGAGCCCGACAACTGGTGCCATATCGGGGTAACCTTCTGTGCCAGCGGCGAGCGCCGAGGCCGGATCATGGACGAAGCGGACATGGCGCTGCGCAGTGCCCAGTTGCAGGGCTCCAACAGCTGGTATGCCTTCAAGAAAGATCAGCAGTTTGAAGATGCCAGGGGCAGTGTACGTTGGCGGACTTTGCTCGATGCTGTGTTCAGCAACGGCGGGCCGGCCTTGTATCAGCAGTCGGTGCAGTTGGTGGACGGTAGCCCGCTACATCGTGAGTTGCTGTCCCGCATCAGGGATGAGAACGGCATGATGATCAAAGCATCGCGTTTCCTCACCGCTGTCGAGCAAGTCGGTTTCAGTGCCCGGATGGATAAAATCGTGGTGACCAAGGCACTGCACATGCTTAAGAGCGAGCCGGTAACCGAGTCGATTTCGGTCAATCTCAGCGTAGAGGCCTTGCTGGAGAAGAGCTTTGTCAAATGGCTGCGGGACGAATTGCTGCAGACCCCGCGTACGGTGCTCAACCGGCTGTCGTTCGAAATTCCCGAGGGGGGACTGGTCAAGCATTTGGATGCGATGCGCCCGGTAACCCGGATGCTGGTTGGCCTTGGCTGCAGCCTGGTGGTTGATCAGGCCGGCAGAACCATTGTCAGTACCCACTATATCAAGGATATCTGTGCCGATTACATCAAACTGCACCGC
Organism: Photobacterium sp. DA100; assembly: GCF_029223585.1. NCBI lineage: Bacteria > Pseudomonadati > Pseudomonadota > Gammaproteobacteria > Vibrionales > Vibrionaceae > Photobacterium > Photobacterium sp. DA100. The sequence continues at coordinate 308,557 of NZ_CP119423.1, forward strand.
AGCTTGGTTCGTGAGATAAATCTGCGCCAGGAAAACCAGTTATTTGTTAGAAGTATGCTGGGGGCTTGTGCTGATTCCGAGGTCAAGGTGATTGCTGTGGGGGTGGAAAATGCCAATGAGTGGCAAGTTCTCAAGCAGTTAGGGATAAATGGCGGTCAAGGTCGCTACTTTTCGCCTGAAATTTCAGCAGAGAATGATACTGGAAATAATAATAACCCACGGAAATTGTTTGGAAAAAATACAGGGTAGAGCAAAAAATCACTATTCATTAAGGGAATTATCATTATAATGGTCAAAATATTGACACTTGTTGTCAAGGATAGTGAATTCCTGCGATACCTCTTGAAATAAGCCTGTTTAAACCAAGTAGCCTGAAATGATAATAAAGAAATTGTTGAGGAAGAAGACACATTCTCCTGTGGCGGGGATGGCATTATTCGCCGATACCGTGGCTTTGGTGTACCAGGAAAATAAATCATGGGTAACGGATGAGCAGCCGGTGTCGGGACTGATCGGCTGGCCGGGGGCGATTCGTTCCTTGATTGAGAAGCACCAGCTAAAAGGGGCGGAGTTGCGCCTGGTGCTAGGCCATGGCTTGTATCAGAGTATGTTGATCGACAAGCCCGAGCTGCCGCGGGAAGAGTATCCGACGGCCTTGCCCTTTTTGGTCAAAGAGCTGGTCAACGAGTCGCCGATGGAGCTGGTGGCCGATGGTTTTGTCGCGCCGTTGAAAGAGCGCCTGCAGGCATTTTCGACCCAGAAAAAGCAAATTGAACAGCTGGACAAGGTCTGCCGGGAGGCGGGGTGCGAGCTGTTGTCGGTTTCCGCCGAAGAAGTGGTATGGGGACAGCTGACCGCGTTTGAGCGAAGCCAGCTGGTCTTGCACCGCCGGGGGAAAGCCAACCTGCAGCTGTCGGCTTTCAAACAGCAGGTGCTGTGCTTCCAGCGTCAGCTTCGCGGCTTCAGCGTGCCGTTGTTGGCAGGTGACGATGCCCAGTCGCTGGAAAAAGGCTTACAGCTCGATGGGTTGGCATTGGAGCTGCAGCGGTCGCTGGACTTCCTTAGCGCTCAGCTGCGTGATGCTCCGATCACCCAGCTGCTGGTTTCCTGTGATGACGATGACGACAGTGAGCTAGCCCAAGCGTTGAGCCAGCGCCTCAACGTCAAGGTTGAGCCAGTTACCCCTTCGCATCCTTCTTTGGCCAGCAACGCCGTGCGTGTGGCCTATTGTGCCGTGATAGAGCCCGAGCATGTCGGGATTAACTTCTACAGCGATGCCCTCAAGCCAAAGCTTGAGCTGTTGACCCTTCCCAATGTCGTAATGAGCTGGGTGGCGATCACTGTGGTATTGGCGGCGTTGGCTGGCTGGTTTAGCTGGCAGAGTTACCAGCAACAGCGAGAGCTAGCTGCTGAGCAGCAGCGCCTGCAGCAAAGATCCGCAGAGCTCGAACGGACCAAGGCTGCTCTGGCCAAGCATTTGCCGAGCCAGCTTAAGGTGGATGTGGCCAACGGTTTGGAGCAGCACCTCGCCGAGAAGCAGGCTGCCCTGGAGGCCATCGCCCTGCATGACAGTAGCTTGCAGGTGGGGTATGCCGGCATGATGCAGCAGTTGTCGGCGGCAGCCAGTGGTGATATCTCGGTCCAGCACATGAGAGTAAAAGGGCCGCAGCTCAATCTTGAAGGGTTGGCGCGAACCCCGGATGCTGTTCCGGCTTGGTTGCAGGAGTTCAGGCAGTATCCATCGCTGTCGGATCGCCGCTTCAAGCTGATGACGCTCGGCCGTAACAAACAGAATATCGTGACCTTCAAGCTGCTGGCAGAGCGAAATCAGCCTGCAGCACCTGCTGTCACGCAAGGAGTCGCCCAATGAACCAATGGCAGACGCTGTGTGACAAATTTGCCCTGCTGACCCAGCGAGAGAAGTGGTTGATCGCCCTGTCGGGCTGGATTGCCCTGCTGTTCGTCGGCTTTATCGTGGTGATTGAGCCCCAGATGAAAGCGGTTGATGCCGCCAAGGGGCAGCTGCAGTCGGTGAAAAATGCCCTGCTTACCAACACAAATCAACTGTTGGTGATGGAGCGCAAGCTCAAGGGGGATCCTGACGCTGATATCGATGAGCAGATCACCTTGCTGGAGCAGCAGAATGCAGAGCTGGATGCCCAGCTCGATGGGCGGGTATCGAGTTTGGTTACGCCGGTACAGATGTCGGCTTTGATGGAGAAAGTGCTCCAGCATTCGCGTCAGCTAAAGCTTCTGTCGTTGGAGTCTCTGCCGCCGGTAGAGTTGGTCGGTGGGGAAGATCAGGGGTATTACATCCACCCGGTGAGGCTGACATTGCGCGGCCGGTACTTTGATTTGATCCGCTACCTCGAACAGCTGGAAGCGCTGCCAGTCCAGTACTACTGGCGGAGCTTGGATTACCGGGTGGATAACTACCCTTGGGCCGATATCCAGCTGGAAGTCTACACACTCGGAGTAAGCGAGGACTTTATTGGTGGTTAGATTAGCAATGGTGGTAGTGGTATGGCTGTTGATACCGCTGGCACAGGCCGCGCAGGATCCGACTGCGCCATTGGGCTGGCAGGCGCCGGCGGTCAAGACAAGCCCGTCACGGGCACGCCTGCCGCAGTTGCAGGGGATCTTTTGCGATCAGGATGGTCAGGCATGCCGGGCAATTCTTAACAGTGTGTCTGTCGGGACCGGCGGGCGAATAAGCGGTTATACCCTCAGTCAGGTGACGGATGATTACGTCATTTTGCAGCGGGGTGGGCGGCAATGGCGGCTGGAAATGTTCGCCGATAACATAAAGTCAGAGTAGAACAAGAAGTGGTAAACATGCGTGGATTAATAGTAGCCGTAGTCATGGCTTCCCTGGCAGGATGCTCGACCAATATGGGACACCGAGACCCGGTGGAGGTCAAAGGTGCCCTTAACCAGGCCGCCAACGAAGCGAACAGTAGACCATTGATGGATCTACCGCCGGCGGTCAGCAATGATTTGATGCCGGGCCTCGACGGGATGGATTATGCTAGCCAGTCAGTGCTTGAAAAGCGCTTTCGGGTTAATGCCCGCAATGTTGAAGCCAAGGCATTCTTCGGTAGCCTGGTGAAAGGCACGCCGTTCAATATGGTTATCCACCCGGATGTGCAGGGCCGTATCTCCCTGACCCTGCGCGATGTCACGCTGGACGAAGTGCTGTCTGTGGTCTCCGATATTTACGGTTACAACACGACTCGCAAGGGCAATATAATCCAGGTTTTCCCGGCCACCTTGCGCACGGAAGTGATCCCTGTCGACTACCTCCAGCTGCAGCGCCGCGGTGTTTCTTTGACCTCGCTGACTACCGGCTCAATCACCAACAGTAATTCAGGCAACGCCGGTAACTCCAAAAACAACACCGGCAACAGCAGCAATAAAAACAACAGCAATAACAATAACAGCTCAACCACCACGGGTGGCACGACGATCGAAACTGTCTCGGAAAGTGATTTCTGGGCCCAGCTGGAAAAAGCCGTGCAGGCGATGATTGGCAGCGGCCAGGGACGGAGCATTGTGGTTTCGCCGCAGGCGAGCTTGATCTCGGTCCGTGCCTATCCGAACGAGTTGCGCGAAGTCAAAGAGTTTCTCGGTGTTTCCCAGCAGCGCCTTAAGCGTCAGGTCGTACTGGAAGCCAAGATCATGGAAGTGGCCCTGAGTGATGGCTACCAGCAGGGGATCAACTGGAGCAATATTACCAAGACCATTGGCGGTACAGAAATTGTCTTCGGCCGCGGCAATATTTCCAACGGCACTATCCCGACCTTGCCGGGGGCCGACCCGATTGCTGCGCTGCTGGGCGGGCAGACCAACATTACGATCTCGGACGGTAACTTCGAAGCCGTACTGAGCTTCCTCGATACCCAGGGCGATCTGAACGTGCTGTCCAGCCCGAGGGTGACGGCGGCCAACAACCAGAAAGCGGTGATCAAAGTAGGTAGCGATCAGTACTTCGTGACCGACATTTCCGGCGGCGAGGTCAACAGTGATGGCGGAACCGCCTCGCCGGATATCGAGCTGACACCGTTCTTCTCAGGGATCTCTTTGGATGTGACCCCGCAGATTGGCGATGAGGGCAGTGTCTTGCTCCACGTCCACCCGGCGGTTATCGATGTTGAAACCGAGATCCGCGATATTGCCCTGGGTGATACTTTCGGTACCTACCAGCTGCCGCTGGCCAAGAGCTCTATCCGCGAGTCGGACTCGGTGATCCACGCCCGCTCTGGTGATGTGGTGGTGATTGGCGGGTTGATGAAATCGGCGACCACCGACCAAGTGTCGAAAGTGCCGCTGCTGGGGGATATCCCGATGCTGGGGCACCTGTTCCGTAACGTCAACAAGCTGCAGGTCAAGACCGAGCTGGTGATCTTGCTCAAGCCTACGGTCGTCGGCGAACAGACCTGGCAGCAGGAAGTGGAACGCTCCCGCGCCCTGCTCAACGAGTGGTTCCCCGAAGAGGGCTAAGCCGTGTACCTCGAGCATTTCGGCATGGTGTCAGCGCCTTTCGGCCTGACACCCAATACCCATTTTTTCCATGCCTTGCCACCGCACCTGGAGGCGATCGATACCACCTTGGCGGCGCTGGGGATGGGCGAGGGGATCATCCAGATCAGCGGTGAAGTGGGCACGGGTAAAACCTTGGTATGTCGAATGCTGATCAACCAGTTGCCTGCGCACTTTGAGCTGGCTTACTTGCCGACGCCAGCCGAGAGCGGCCCGGCATTGCGCATTGCCTTGTCCCGTGAGTTGGGGCTGGCAAGCGAAGGTGACAATAGCCTGCTGGCCGACCGGCTGCAGCAAGCTCTGCTGGCACGCAAAGCGGCGGGGAAAACCGTTGTGGTATTGATCGATGAGGCACAGGCTCTGCCGGATGATGCCCTGGAGGCCATTCGGCTGCTGGGCAACTTGGAAACCGAGCAGGAAAAGCTGCTGCACATTGTACTGCTGGGGCAGCCTGAGCTCGACCGGCAGCTCGCCAGGCATGAGCTGCGCCAGTTCCGCCAGCGGATCACGTTCCGTAGCGAATTAAGGCCACTCAATCTGGCCGAGACCCTGGCCTATATCGAGCACCGCCTGCAGACTGCCGGTATCCAGCACGAGCTGTTTGCCCTGCCGCAGGGCAAGGCGATATGGCAGGCCAGTGGCGGTATCCCCCGACTAATTAACCAGCTGTGTCACAAGGCGTTAATTGCCGCATACAGTGAAGACAAATTGATGGCTGGGCGTGAAGAGGTACTCGTGGCAATCCGCGACACCTTGGGCGCGCGCCAGCCAAGATGGACCTACCCGGTACTATGGGGATGGCAATAATCTATGAGTGAATTGAATAAAAAACTGAGCGCGCTAAGCCGCCAGCAGGGCCAGCAACAAAGAGGCCTCAGTCGCAGTGAAATCAAGCCGGCAGCGATTAAGCCGGTCAAGCAAGCAAGCCTCAAGCCTTGGGCGACACTGGGCGTGCTGGGCCTTGGCATCGCCATGGGTATAGGTGGCTGGCAGTTGTGGTCCAGCGACAATGCGGTCGGCGAGGTAGTCATGGCGGTCAACCCGGTCGCGCCGGCAGAAGCTGCTTCAGAGCCCATTGCTGCAGAGCCTCCGGTTATCGCAGAAGCCATGGTGGATAAAGCTGAAAAGGTGACGGCCGAGCCGCAACCTGTCGCTAACATGACAGAGGTTGAACAAACGGTCTTGCCGCAAGAGCCTGCGAAGAAGTCGGTTGAGAAAGAGTCTGTGAAAGCCGCTCCTCAGCCCGCACAACAGCAAACGGTAGTGACACAAGCGCCAGTGGCTGAGGTTAAAGCGCCTAAAGCTGCTGCCCCGAAAGCCCCTGCACCTAAGGCTTCGGTTCAGAAAGCGCCGGCAGCAAAGCCTGTTGTTTCAGAGCCTGCGACACCTGAGCCGGTAACGACATTGAGCCATGCTGATGACATCCATCGCAGTGGCGACATGGAAATAGCCGATGGCGAAGAGAGCCTGATGATTGAAACGGTCGAGCTCGATGCCGGTCAGCTGGCCCAGATTGAATACAGGAAAGCTGAAAAGGCCCTCAAACAGGGCGATAGCCGCAAGGCGATCAGCTTTTTGGAAACGACGGTGAAATACAACCCTGAGTGGATCACGGCACGCCAGAAACTGGCGGCACTGTATTACGGACGGGGAGAAACCCGCCGCGCGATGGCGACGCTGCAGCAAGGCTTGTCGCTGGATGCCGGTCAGCCGGATCTGCGCCTGACCATGGCCAAGCTGCTGGTTAACGAGTCACAGCAGCAGGCGGCACTGAACGTACTGAGCCAGTTGCCAAGTTATGCCCATAGCGATTATTTGGCGATGCGCGGTGCCTTGGCCCAGCAGCTTAACCAAAATGACTTGGCCCTGAGCAGTTACCACAACCTAGTCAAAGCCGAGCCTTATGATGGCCGCTGGTGGCTGGGGCTAGGGGTGGCCTTGGAGCGTAACCAGGACTTGGCCGAAGCCGAAGAGGCCTACCAGCAGGCATTGCGGATGGGGCAGATCTCCGGTGAGACGCAACAGTTTATTCGCCAACGCCTGGCCGTGCTGGCCAATAGCAAGGGGTAATTATGGCACTTCGACTACGTAAACGCCTTGGCGACCTGTTGATTGAAGAGGGCATCGTCTCGCAGGATATGCTGGAACAGGCGCTGGACAACCAGCAGTCAACCGGCCGCAAGCTGGGGGATACCCTGATCAGCATGGGGTTCCTGAGCGAGCAGAAAATGCTGCAGTTCCTCTCCCGCCAGCTTGATATTCCGCTGGTCGATCTCAACCGCCTGACGATAGATACCAATGCGGTGGCCCTGCTGGCCGAAGTCCATGCGCGCCGCCTGCGAGCATTGGTGCTCAGCGAACAGGACGGCATGGTCCGGGTGGCGATGAGTGATCCGGCGGATCTGGCCTCTCAGGAAGCGGTTTACGACCAGCTGGCACAGTACCGGATCGAGTTGGTGATTGCCTCGGAGCGCCAGCTGATCACGGCATTTGACCGCTATTACCGCCGTACCCAGGAAATTGTCTCCTTTGCCGAGCAGCTGCAGGCCGAGCACCAGCACCACTCGGAATACGCGTTTGGCTTGGAGGACAACGACAATGACGAAGTCACCGTTGTTAAGCTGATCAATTCGCTGTTTGAAGATGCAATTCAGGTGGGGGCATCGGATATCCATATCGAGCCGGACAGCGATGTGTTGCGGATCCGCCAGCGTATCGATGGGGTGCTGCACGAAACCCTGCTCAAGGAATCTGGTGTCGCATCGGCATTGGTGCTGCGCCTGAAGCTGATGGGCAGCCTGGATATTTCCGAGAAGCGCCTGCCGCAAGACGGCCGCTTCAATATGTCGGTGCGCGGCCAGTCGGTCGATGTACGTCTATCGACCATGCCGGTGCAGCACGGTGAATCCGTGGTGATGCGTCTGCTCAACCAGTCGGCGGGGATCTTGAGCCTTGAGCAGATTGGTATGCCCGAAGATATCTTGCTGCGCTTCCGCCGCCAGTTGCGCCGGCCGCACGGTATGATCCTGGTTACCGGCCCGACCGGCTCGGGGAAAACCACCACCTTGTATGGCGCGCTGAGTGAGCTCAACCAGCCGGGCAAGAAGCTGATCACCGCGGAAGATCCGGTGGAATACCGCTTGCCGCGGGTCAACCAGGTTCAGGTCAACAGCAAGATAGGCCTGAACTTCTCGTCGATCCTGCGTACCTTCCTGCGCCAGGATCCCGATATCATCCTGGTGGGCGAGATGCGCGATCAGGAAACGGTGGAGATCGGCCTGCGCTCGGCCCTGACCGGCCACCTGGTGCTGTCCACCCTGCATACCAACGATGCCGTAGACAGTGCTCTGCGAATGATCGACATGGAAGCTCCTGGCTACCTGGTTGCCAGTGCGGTGCGGGCGGTACTGGCTCAGCGCCTGGTACGCCGGGTCTGTAAAGACTGTGCGACTGACCATGAGCTCGAGGCCGACAAGCAGCAGTGGTTGATGGCGCGGTTCCCCCATTTGACCGAGACGACCTTCCGCAAGGGACGGGGCTGCCAGACCTGTAACTTTACCGGCTACCGTGGCCGTATCGGGGTGTTTGAGCTATTGGAAATACGGCCGGATATGATGGATGCATTGCGTGCCGGTGATGCCGTGCATTTCAGCCAGATAGCCCGTCAGTCCGCGGGGTATAAGCCGCTGATCGAGTCGGCGATGGAGCTGGCGCTGGAAGGCGTCACCAGCCTGGATGAAGTGCTGCTGCTCGGTGAGGGTGATGAGCACAATAGTTATGTGGTCTAACGGCTAGCAGGTACGAGAGATGGCAATTTTTAATTACCGCGGCCGCAGTGCCCAGGGTGACATGAAGCGGGGGCAGCTGGAAGCTGCCTCGCAAGATGCCGCGGCAGATATCTTGATGCGCCAAGGCATTATTCCGCTGGAAATTCGCGAAGGTAAAGCCAAATCGGCCGGGCTGGATATTGACCGCCTGTTCAAGAGCCGGATCCCGCTCGAGGTGCTGGTGATTTTCTGCCGTCAGCTTTATAGCCTGACCAAAGCCGGTGTGCCTTTGCTGCGTGCGGTACGTGGTTTGGGCCAGAGTGCCAGCCACCCCTTGATGCGCGAAACCCTGGATGCCGTGGTGGTGGAGCTGACCAACGGTAAGGCGCTGTCGGTGGCAATGCAGGCCCACCCGCGGGTGTTCTCCGAGCTGTTCGTGTCGATGATCAGTGTCGGTGAAAACACCGGTCGGCTGGATGAAACGCTGCTCCAGCTGGCGCAGTATTTCGAGCAGGAGATGGAAACCCGCCGCCGGATCAAGTCGGCGATGCGCTATCCCACTTTTGTTCTGATCGCTATCACGCTGGCGATGTCGGTACTGAATATTAAGGTGATCCCGCAGTTTGCCTCGATGTTCAGCCGCTTCGGGGTAGAGTTGCCGCTGCCGACCCGGATCCTGATCGCAACCTCGAATTTCTTTGTCCATTACTGGCCTCTGATGCTGGGGGCGGTCGTGGTGATTTGGATCGGTTTGAAGATGTGGCGCCAAACCCCAGCGGGTGGCGAAAAGTGGGATAAATTCCGGTTAAAAGTGCCAATTGTGGGCGATATTGTTAATCGAGCCCAGCTATCGCGCTTTTCCCGCACTTTCTCACTAATGATACGCGCTGGTGTGCCGCTCAATCAGGCGATCCAGATGGCGGCGGAATCGCTGGGCAACCACTACCTTGAAAACCGTCTCATCGAGATGAAAAACGGTATCGAGAGTGGTAGCAGTATTGCCGCGATGGCGCGCCAGTCCGGGGTGTTTACTCCTTTGGTACTGCAGATGATCGCGGTGGGCGAAGAGACCGGCCAGGTCGATGATTTGCTGCTTGAAGTCTCGGATTTCTACGACCGTGAAGTGGATTATGACCTCAAGACACTGACGGCCCGTATCGAACCTATCTTGCTGTTTATTGTTGCGATTATGGTGCTGGTATTGGCGCTGGGTATCTTCCTGCCAATGTGGAGCCTGCTGGATGTTGCGCGCGGTGTCTAACCTCAAGCACTTCGGTCATATGCGCTGGTTTCTCTGGGGCGGCGTCATTTTCCTGATGATCTGGGTGTTGCTGGTGCAATGGCATAAGGTCAATGAGCAGGCTGAACGCACCAGGGTCAAATTATTGGCGCAGACAATGAGCCGTAGTGCCGCGTCATTGCGCCAGCAGTGGGAGCTGGAAAATAAGCCCAGCCACTCTCAGGCCAATGGGATCGAATACTCGTTTACCCATAAAGGTTGGCCGATAATTATCCGAGATCAGCACATTGATTGTGCAAAAATGTGGAATTTGCTGTCATCAAGACAGGCGCCTGTCGATTACTTGAGCCTTGTGGATAAAAAAGAAGTGCGATCAGTGCATTATAATTCGTGTTATTTCCAAATTACTGACGGAAAATGGCTAGCATTATTTTATGAAAATGAGACAATACACACCAACGGTTTTTTGACGCTGCCCGAATAATGCTGCCGTCGAATTGACAAAAACAAAAATTGAGTAAGTAAAGATGAAGAAACAAGCCGGTTTTTCGTTGGTGGAATTGGTGATTGTCATTATCGTGGTCGGCCTGCTTGCTGTTGCTGCCTTGCCGCGATTTTTGAACGTCACGGATGAAGCGAAGAAAGCGTCGATTGAAGGTGTGGCGGGTGGTTATGCAACAGCCGTTCTTTCAGCGCGTGCCCAGTGGGAGGCGAACGGTCGCCCTTCTGCAATTGTGAATAACGCCAAAGTGAATAGCGTGAGCTATGACGGTTCGACGTTCATGCTGACCGCTGAGCAAAACGATGTCCGTGTGGGTTACCCGATCCATTACGGTCAGGACAACACAGCCTCCATTGGCGGTTTGGATAATACCGAATGCAAGGTGCTGTTTGAGCAGTTGATGCAAAACCCGCCTCAGGTGGCAGAGATTGATTCCGGTGATGTCCTGAACGGTAAGTACCAGTACGCAGCACGTAAGGATAACAACGGCAATAATTCAGCCTGTACTTACTTCCAGCTTGCGTCAGTAACAAATAATGCAAATGGTGTTGCTCAGATAACGTCGGCACACTCATTTACGTATACGCCTAAAGAAGGCTCTGTTGTCGTCAACATTCAATAATAATTTGTATTTGGAGAAATAATATGAAACGTCAAGGCGGTTTTACGCTAATTGAAATGGTCGTTGTGATCGTTATTTTGGGTATCCTAGCTGTAACAGCAGCCCCTCGCTTTTTGAACCTGCAAGATGATGCTCGTAACTCTGCGTTACAAGGATTGAAAGGTGCAATTAATGGTGCTGCAGGTATTACTTATGGTAAAGCTGCTGTTGAAGGTAAAGAGCAAGATGAAGGTTCAACGCTAACAATTGACGGTGAAACTGTAAATATCGCTTATGGTTATCCTAAGGCAGACTCACTTGATAAAGTAGTGCAAGGACTAGCCGATTCTGAAGAATGGAAAGCTGTTTCCGCAGCAACACCAACTCAGGGTACAACTATCGCATACACACTGAAGGATTACTCTGTTCCAACAGGTGGTGCAACTAAGTGTTATGTTGAGTATGTACAGGCAACAGGTACAACAACTGACAAAGTTGCAAAAGTTACAGTGAAAGATTGTAAGTAACCAATATGCTATAGCGCTCCTCGGAGCGCTATTTATTCAGGGTGATAATTTTGATTATCGCCCTGAATAAATAGAGACCATAACAACCTTCCGGGTGATTGATGCCCCGACACGATTACCGAAAAAGCGCCGGTTTTACGCTTATCGAACTCATCATTGTCATCGTGCTGATTGGGATTATCAGCGTGACGGCGGCCTCGCGTCTGTTCGGCCGCAGCGGCTTCGATGCGGTGCTGGCCCGCGACCAAGCCATTGCCATTGCCCGCCAGATCCAACTGGTGGGGATGAACAGCCCCGTCGACCCAACAACGCCGAATACCTGTCTGGCCCTGGTGGTTAACCCGGCCGAATTTGGTAGCCAGGAGTGTGCCAGCAATAGCCACTCGACCCGCAAGTTGACGGCCGAGAACGACAGGGTCAATTTCATCTATTTCGATGGTGCCAACCATCAGCCCTCTGCCGCGATTTATTTCGATATGCTCGGGCGTCCGTCGGTGGTCAACAACCAGCAACTGCAGCGTATCTGCACCGCGTCGAGCTGCCGGGTGACGATGACGTCACGCAATGGCGAGCAGGCGAGCCTGTGTATCAACAGCGAGGGGTATATCAATGACTGCACGCTCTAAGATTAGCCGTCCTCGCACTTCCCATACGCTCCTAACACTTGGTAACCAGAGCGGTTTTACCCTGATTGAAGGGGTTATCACCATAGTGATCCTGGGGATTGCCATGGTGACCCTGACCAGTTTCCTGTTCCCGCAGGTCGAGCGTTCGGCCACGCCGTATTACCAGACACGCGCGGCGGCGATCGGCAATGCCTTTCTCAATGAAATCCTCTCGCGCCAGTTCGATGAATATTCTGACCCGTTTGGCGATAGCCAAGTGCGCTGCGGCGAAACCCATGAGGGGAAAACCTATACCTGCAGTGAGCCCAACGAGAGTGGCGTATGGCCGATAGACAAGGAGAGCGAGTACTTCGACTATGTGCTTCCCGGCAGCTCGCTGCCAGCCGGAAAAGGCCTGGTGGTGGCGATTGCCAATGATGTCGATGATTTCCATGGCTGCTGGGGGGACTTGTCTCTTTGCCATGAGCGCTATAACCACAACCGGTTGCCATGGCGCGGGGCGATAGAGAACCTCGTGGGTGATCAGGTGGCAGAGAGCGGCACTTATAACAATATGACGGTCAGCGTTGCAGTGAGTTACGACTCTCGCTTCGACACGGCGTATCCGGAGGAGACGCCTTTTCCCCATCAGCACAAGCGTGTTGTGGTCGAAGTCGATACCGGCCGCTACGGTAAGTACGATTTTGTCGCCTACCGGAGTAATTACTGATGGTTAAGCGCACCGCAATGAAGATGAGCCAAGGCTTCTCGTTGATGGAGATGATCATTGCCTTGGTGATCCTCGGCATTATTTCGTTGGCTATCGGCAGCTATCTGCAGCTGGGGGCGGAGGGCTATGTCAGCACCGTTAGCCGTGACCGGGTTCAGTCTCAGGCCCGTTTTGCCTTGGAGAAAATGACCCGCGAAATTCGCCATGCGGCCCCCAACAGCCTGGTGACCAGCTCTCAGTTCAGTGTGGCACCGACAGGGCGCTGCGTAAGTTTTTATCCGATTCACCTGGCCGGTTTTACCCTTGGCAATACGCGGACCACAAATGTTGAGTTAGTGCCTACTATTGGCTCGGAGTCTGAGTGGCAGGCGGTCGAGAGCGGTGACCAGTTAGCGTTGGCGGTTGGACTCGGGAATGCTGCAGAGTATGCCCTGCAACCTTATAAAATCCGCAGTGTTGATGCCGGAGCGGCAGGAAGTGGGACGGTATTGGTCAATGTCTCGGCTCCGCTTGAGAATCGCTCGCCTGCGAATCGGGCTTATGTATACGGCCAGCCGGTATCGTTCTGCCTGGAGGCCAATGTGCTGAGGCGAAAGTCTGGTAATTCCAGTGTGGTTATTGCCGAGCAGGTCTCGGGGTTTGATGTGGCCGTCAATGGCAAGGGCTTGGAAAACAATAGTATGGTGCATATTAATTTGGCTTTTCAAGATGGCCGGACGGGTGAGCACTTTCGCTACGAACACACAGTGCAGGTGATCAATGTTCTATAGCAGGCAGCGCGGCAGCGCGTTGGTGGTATCGCTGTTTATTATTACCGTGATGGGAGCTTTTGCCGCCGCCATGATCCGTATTGACTGGTCCGGGCAGGATACCACGGCCCGTGAAGTGTTCTCGACCCGTGCCTGGTACGCCGCCCATTCCGGCAACGAAATCGTATTGAGTAAACTGTTTCCGCTCGGGAGGAAGGCATCGGAGCCCCTGGCCTGTGACCAAACTTACAATTTCAACCAGGAAGCCGAGCTGTTCTCGTGCCAGGCATTGCAGGTTGTCTGTAAAAGCTATGCCTACAAAGACAACGGCAAGCCAGCGAAGAAATACCAACTAGAAAGTACCGCAACCTGCGGCACTGGGCAGTTTACAACGACCCGTACCCAAGAAGTGTGGGCGAAGGATTTAAAACAATGAAAAACATTATTTTTATATTGGTCACTTTGTTTTATTCGCTAAATACGCTGGCGGCGATGTCATGTCCGGAAAATACAAATCACGGATTTACCATTGGCTTTCATATCGATAACCCTTTCTCGCAACAGACCGGTTTTTCGTATGTAAAATCTACCCATAGCCATGGTAATAAAGAGAAAGAGCTGCAATATATTTGGACCAATAACCGCTCTTTTAGTAGTTATAACAAGATTATCGATCACTATATGGAGACATCGGGTACGTATGATGTCGTTTTGGACTTTGCTCCTGATAGCCATGGTTATGGCCTGCTTACATATTATGTAAATGATGGTATCAATGGCTGGCGAAAAGAAGAAAGTAAGGAGATTTACTTTTTAAAACAAGGGGCTATTACGGTCTCCTCTATCCAGATGGAACTTGACTGTGATGCACAGGTTCCTGATGTTGAGCCAGAGTATAGCCTAGATGCCAAGTTCCAGTTTGGTGTGCAAAATTGCACATCCAGTGAATGTGAAATTCCAATTAACAATGCTAGTGAATACACCATTAAACCATTGGTGTTTTTGATGCCGACCATCGAGCAGGGTTCGCCAGATAATGATCCCCCGGCAACAATGGCCGTGAAATCGGTCGATTTGTTGCAAGGAAAAGTGGTGATCGAGCAGATCTCTCCCGCTGGTATGGGGCCTGCCGAACAAATGAGCCGGATTAGTTATTTAATCATGGAGCCTGGCCGAGCTAATTTTTATGGCAAGGAAGTGATTGCCGGCTATGTTGATACGACTGAGTACCAGGCGGCTTCTGGCAATGGGCGGGGTTGGGAGCGAGGGATAAAATTTTCCGACTGGGGCGGGACGACTATCTTTAATCCTGTGGTTTTGACCCAGCAGCAAGCGCTAAACCGAGATGATATTTTTTCAACGTCGGCAATTAAAGGTGTTACCAGACAAGATTTGGATTTGGCTCTGGAGCTGGGACGTGGCACCGACGAGCCATCGAATAAACGACGGGTTGCTTTTTTAGCAAGTAGTGAAGGGACGGGAGTGACAAGCTCCGGCATGAAGTTTGAGTTTGGTCTTAAACATAATTTAAGCCAGGCCGGAACCCTCGCGCAGTCTTGCCAGAACTTACGGATCCCTTTTGCTAATCAGTACATCGGGCAGCCGGGTGTTGTGGGTATGAAGCAGACGCGAAATGGCGGTGATGGTGGTTGGATCCGCCGTTGCGAGCTAACACCAACTGACTTCAGCTTTGTTTTTGATGAAGACACTTTGGATAGCCGCAAGCATCGCACCGCGGAAGATATTGGCTTCTTTGCTTTTGAGCTTCCACAGCAGGATATTGAGCTTGATATTTGTAAGTATGTGCCACAAGAGTTGGTATCTAACGCTTATCCGGCTGGGGTGCCCCATGGTTCGCTGAATATTACCCCGGGAACCGGCAGTAATGTCTATCTTAAATCTCCGCAGTTGGATGGAAACAAGAAAAATTGGTTTGCTTATCTTGCATACCAAGGCGGCGAAAGCTGTATAAATCCCGATGGCAGTGCCGCGCTATGTAAAGCAGACCCACAAAAAGTGTTTGATAACTACCCGCCTCAACTCGAGCCGTTTGAGGTTGTTTCTGGTTCATTAAATTGTACGGCGAACTGTGAACTATTCCGTGACAATAATTACCAGAACGTAAGCATTGGTTCGGGGGCTATCCTTACGCTGAATGAAGGTGAATACTGGTTCGAAAATATTGACTTTCTGGGAGCCGGGGCACGCTTGGAGGTTAATGGTAAAGCGATTGTCCATTATAAAACAATGCGATTTTCCAGCGGGGATATCTATATCAATGCACCGGCAGGAGTCGGTGGAACCAGCGAGAACTTACTCTTTATCGGCCATGGTAATAACTCGGCGATTTACCTCAATGGTGGGGTTAATAACTCACTGATTTATGCTTACTTCTATATTGAAGGCGTTAATTATGTCGGGGCTGATGGTAACCTCGTTCAAAGCATCGGTTTTGATATTGCAGGTAGTGATAATGAAGTCGCCGGAGGTATCGCTTCTCACAGTGTAGCGATATCGGGTTGGAGAAATAGTGTTCGTGGTCGCACTGAGCTGCAATGCGGTGGTGGCTCGCCAAATTATACGCTGATAGTGACACCAACTACTGACCTATCTCTTACCTGTGATCTTCAGGAGGTCGAGTTTACTGTCATGGACAGTGGCGGGATTGCAACCGACTTTGATGGCCAGTTAAGAATCACAACCAACTTGAGCCGTTCGGGCCAGGCACAGTGGTTTAGCAACAGCAATGGTACCGGCGCGGGAACGGATGCCAGCTTGCCTTATATCGCAACTCCTGTTGCAGGTAAGGTCAAACTATGGATGAAGAGTGATTTTGTCGGCAAAGTTGAGGTGACTGGTGTGATTGTCGATGACGATGCCGATCCGGCCTTTTCATCGCTAAGCTTCGTGCCTTTCCGGTTTGACATTAATGGTGGCCGTATCCCCGTCGTGGCCGGTAAACCTGCCAGTATTACGATTAAGGCAAAATCGTGCCGCGATGATAGCAATAGCGATGTGGCGGTCGGCTATCACGGCAAGCGTACATTGAAATTCGCTACGACCTATATCTCGCCAAGCCAGGGGATGACAAGTACCAACAGCCATCTGCTGCAACTTAAAGCGCCGGAGCACACTCAATGGCAGCAACAGGAGGTGGAGCTGACGTTTGATAGGGGCGTTGCCGATGCCCAGCTGCGTTATTTTGATGCGGGCAAGACTGCGCTGACTGTCCATGATCCTAACTGCACCTTGGAGCAGGGCTGCGAGATTCTGCCGCAAAGCAGGATGTTGACCCGATCGAATATCGGCAACTGGACCCGCCTCGAGGGGACACAATCAGTCTGGTCGCGACCGTATACCTTTGCTTCGTGCAATGCGGGTGAGCATTTAATCGAGTCGGCAAACGGCACGGCATATAGTCGTGACGCATTTGTTTCTGCTGGCGAGACGTTCAATGTTAAGGCAAAACCTGTCATTTGGCTTGCCGGTGATGCTGAGAATATTGATAGCAATGGCAATGCAACCTCAATGGTCGATAGCAGCAATATGTGTAGCCGGGCGGTCACGCCCGGTTTCTACGCCAGTGATGCCCCGCAAGCAACGGTTGCGCTCTCCATTCCGTCTGGAGAAGGCATCAAGCCGCACTCACCGACCGAGGCGGGGGCCGTCAGCGGTACCCTGACCAGTGCCCCGTTAAGTAACGAAGCGATAAAAAATAGCGATTTTACTGCCAAATGGGATGAGGTAGGCAGTATTGAGCTACGGGCATCGACCCAAGGCGAGTACCTGGGGATGGCAATGAATGTGGGCTACCGCCCGGTAGGCCGTTTTTATCCGTATCGATTCGCCATCGTATCGGCAGAGAGTAGCAAGCAATACCCATATGGTCAGTCGTTTGTCTACATGAACCAGCCAATGCCAGCCCGCTTCAAGGTTGAGGCTCAAAATGAAAAAGGGGACCCAACCAATAACTACGGTTATTTTGCGCCGACCAAGCAAGTTGGCTTGGAGATCGCGGCAATAGATACAGCGGTCGAACCGGGGTTAGTCAATGACTTGGGTGGGCGCATTGACTGGGGCGGTTTGCCTAACGCTTGGCAGAAGAGTTGGGAGGGGGCTTACACCACAGTTAATTGGTTTGACTTGGCCTTTAAGCGTGAGGTCAAAAGTGCCGCTTCACAAGATAAGGCGCTAACCACCGAGCCGGATGGCCCTTATGATGTTGCCCTGGGGATTATGCGTGAAGCGTTGAGTGTGGGGATGGCTGAGCGTATCGGCTACCCGGCAATCGATGTGGACAGGGTGCTGTTTCCTTGTGATTTGGTGCCGGATGGATGTCGCGATGCCGATTCGAGGGGAGTGATGGAGTTTGCTTCTTTCAATACTCGCTATGGCCGCATGGTGCTGGACGATGTCGCCGGCCGTTTTGATAGTGAACTGTCTATCCCGCTTCGAGTTGAGTACTGGGATGGTGTGGACTTTGTTACCAACAAACAAGACAGTCGTGCCGCTTTCGATGGAAAGCTGTTGTGCAAACAAATTCTTTCCCAGTCTGACACTGACGTGACAAGCACCTCGTACACTCAGGGATCAGGAAATGTACAATCAGGGGAGACTCGCTCCGGCGAGTTTGTTGCGGTGCCAACCGACGTGAAGGATGACGACGGTAATGCTGTGATTTATCGTGAGCAGGTGCGTTTCTGGCAGAAAGTGGTTAGCGATAAGCCAAAAGCGATAGATAATGAGCCTGAGATCCGCTGTGAGGCTGGATCGTCAGCGAATGGCAGCAGCTATCAGCCGTGGTTGACCTTCGATTGGCGCGGTAAAGGCGACGAGAGTCCGCACTCGACAGTGACCTTTGGTGCCTATCGCGGCAACGATCGGGTACTTTATCGCGGCGAAAAGGGCATTAATACAATGCTCGATTAAATAAAATGCCGATCTGTGGCAGGTTTGACAATCCTTGCCTTGTCTCGATCCGCACCCCTTGATACATTTAGCGCAATTTAACGAATTTGTGAGCTTGCAGGATTAGCCGAAGACTATGTTTAAAAAACTTCGTGGCATGTTTTCTAATGACCTGTCTATTGACTTGGGTACAGCCAATACCCTTATTTACGTCAAAGGACAGGGCATCGTACTGGATGAACCATCAGTAGTAGCGATCCGCCAGGATCGTGCCGGAGCAACCAAGAGTGTGGCCGCTGTCGGTCACGACGCCAAGCAGATGCTGGGCCGTACTCCGGGTAATATCGCGGCAATCCGTCCGATGAAAGACGGTGTTATCGCGGACTTTTATGTTACTGAGAAAATGCTGCAGCATTTTATCAAGCAGGTACATGACAATAGCCTGCTGCGTCCAAGCCCACGAGTTCTAGTTGCGGTTCCTTGTGGCTCTACTCAGGTTGAGCGCCGAGCTATCCGTGAATCTGCCCAGGGGGCCGGTGCACGCGAGGTGTACTTGATCGACGAGCCAATGGCGGCGGCGATCGGTGCGGGCATGCCAGTTTCTGAAGCAACCGGCTCGATGGTGATCGATATCGGTGGTGGTACCACAGAAGTAGCGGTTATCTCGCTGAACGGCGTGGTGTACTCATCGTCTGTCCGTATCGGTGGTGACCGCTTCGACGAAGCTATCATCAACTACGTGCGCCGTAACTACGGCAGCTTGATCGGTGAAGCGACCGCAGAGCGCATCAAGCACGAAATCGGCTCGGCTTACCCGGGCGATGAAGTTCGTGAGATTGAAGTTCGCGGCCGTAACCTTGCTGAAGGTGTGCCTCGCAGCTTTACCCTGAACTCCAACGAAATCCTAGAAGCGCTGCAAGAGCCGCTGACAGGTATCGTATCGGCGGTAATGGTGGCTCTTGAGCAGTGTCCGCCAGAGCTGGCATCGGATATCTCCGAGCGCGGTATGGTACTGACCGGTGGTGGTGCGCTACTGCGTGACCTAGACCGCCTACTGACCGAAGAAACCGGTATTCCAGTGGTTGTGGCCGACGAGCCGTTGACTTGTGTTGCCCGTGGCGGCGGCAAGGCCCTGGAAATGATCGACATGCACGGTGGCGATCTATTCAGCGAAGAATAATGCCCGCCTGGGCATATCGACAAACAGGTTATAGTGTTACATGAAACCTATCTTTGGCAGGGGCCCCTCCCTGCAACTGCGCCTGTTTCTTGCCATTTTACTGTCGGTTGGCCTTATGCTGGCCGACAGTCGTCTTGACGCCTTTGCCAACGTCCGTTACCTGCTCAATTCGGCCATCTCCCCGTTGCAATATGCGGCTAACCTGCCGCGTGATTTGCTCGGCGGTGTCTCCGGACAGTTCAGCTCGCACCGGCGTCTGCTGGCAGAAAACAAAGCCTTGCAACGTGATCTGCTGGTTCAGCAGAGTGATGTCTTGCTGCTCGAGCAGCTGAAACAGGAAAACCAGCGCCTGCGTGAGCTGCTGGGCTCGCCGTTTGTCCGTGATGAAAAGAAGCTGATTGCCGAGGTAATGGCGGTCGACTCCGATCCGTACAGCCATCAGGTGATGATCGACAAGGGGCGGGTAGACGGTGTCTATGAGGGCCAGCCGGTGATCAACGAAAAGGGGATTGTCGGTCAGGTCTCGTACGTAGGGGCTCACAACAGCCGGGTGCTGCTGCTGATTGACCCGTCCCATGCGATCCCGGTGCAGGTTGTGCGCAATGATATCCGGGTGATTGCCTCGGGCAGTGGCCAGATTGACCAAATTCAGCTGGAGCATGTGCCAAGCAGTACCGATATCGAAGTGGGCGACTTGCTGGTGAGTTCGGGGTTGGGTGGCCGTTATCCGGAGGGCTATCCGGTGGCCAACGTCACGGAGTTCTCGTTTGATAACAAGCGCCCGTTTGCTCAAATCAAAGCAAGGCCGACGGTACAGTTCGACCGTCTGCGCTACCTGCTGCTGGTATGGCCGACCCCGCGTGAAACCTTGACTGAGGGAGAGTTCAATAGTGGCAAATAGTCGCGCTAACGGCCGAATTTGGATTTGGCTGTCGTTTCTGATTGCGCTGATCCTGCAGGCTGCCCCTTGGCCGGGGGAGCTGGAACCATTCCGCCCGTCATGGGTTGTCTTGGTCGCGTTTTACTGGGTCTTGGCCTTGCCGCACCGGGTGAACGTCGGGACGGCATTGATCCTCGGTTTGCTGTGGGATCTGATGCTCGGCTCGACCCTTGGGGTCAGGGGGCTGATGATGGCAGTGCTTTGCTATATTGTTGCGCTGAACTTCCAGGTGCTGCGTAATCTATCATTATGGCAGCAGGCTCTGCTGGTGGGGCTGCTGACATTGGGCGGTAAGCTGGTTGAGTTCTGGGCCGAATACCTGGTTTCGGTGATCACTTTTGATCCGGAGAGGTTGTGGGCCGTGCTACTTAACTTCTTGTTATGGCCATGGTTATTCCTGCTGTTGCGACGGATGCGTCGCAAGCTCTCAATTCGTTAAATTAGTTTCCCAATGGGATCCGTTCAGTGCTAGGGTGTAACCAAACACATCGAACGTGCTTCGAATGGATCACATTGATTTATCACACAAAACCAAATGAATGATATCATGTCGACACCGCAACTGTATTTGGCCTCTGGCTCTCCGCGCCGTAAAGAACTTCTGACCCAGCTTGGCTACCAGTTTGAGCGGGTCGTGGTGGATGTTGAAGAGCAGCACCAGGCCGGTGAAACGCCCGCCGACTATGTCCAGCGCCTGTCGGTGGACAAGGCTTTGGCCGGAGTCGCGGAGGTCGGCGGCAAGGCACCCGTACTGGGGGCCGACACCATCGTGGTGGCGGGTGATCGTATCTTGGAAAAGCCCAAGGATTTTGACGATGCCCAGCAGATGCTGCGCCTGCTTTCCGGCACGCGCCATCAGGTGATGACGGCAGTGACCGTGGCCAGCGAAGCGCGCCGGGAAACACGTCTGGTGGTGACCGACGTGTGGTTCAAGACGCTGTCAGATAAAGAAATCGAAGACTACTGGCACAGTGGTGAGCCGCAGGACAAAGCAGGGAGCTACGGCATTCAGGGGATTGGCGGCAAGTTCGTCGAGCGTATCGATGGCAGTTATTATGCTGTGGTGGGGTTACCTTTGGTGGAAACCGACATCATGGTTCAAGACTTTTTAGATTTATCAATTTAGAGGCAACCATGAGCACTGAGCTGCTAATTAACGTAACCCCGAGTGAAACGCGAGTCGCCATGATCGAGTCCGGGACCTTGCAGGAAGTTCATATCGAACGTGAATCCAAGCGGGGGATTGTCGGCAATATTTACAAGGGGCGCGTCAGCCGCGTCCTGCCGGGGATGCAGGCGGCCTTTGTCGATATCGGCCTTGAAAAAGCCGCATTCCTGCACGCGTCGGATATTGTTCCGCATACCGAGTGTGTGGCGGAAAACGAAAAACAGCAGTTTCAGGTTCGTGACATTTCAGAACTGGTCCGCCAGGGCCAGGATCTGGTGGTGCAGGTGGTCAAAGACCCATTGGGTACCAAGGGCGCACGCCTGACCACTGATGTCACCTTGCCATCCCGCTACTTGGTATTTATGCCGGGGGCGAGCCATGTCGGCGTTTCGCAGCGTATCGAAAGCGAAGAGGAGCGTGAGCGCCTGAAAGCCGTCGTTAACGAGTACTGCGACGATCTGGGCGGCTTCATTATCCGTACCGCCGCCGAAGGGGCAACGGATGAAGAAATGGCGCAGGATGCCGCATTCCTCAAGCATTTGTGGCGCAAAGTGCTCGAACGTCGCGCTAAATACAAGCCGAAATCCATGCTCTACGGTGAGCTTGGCCTGGCGCAGCGTATCTTGCGTGACTTTGTCGGTACCGAACTTGACTGTATCCAGGTTGACTCCCGTTTGGGCTACGAGAAGCTCAAGGAGTTTACCGATGAGTTTGTACCTGAACTGAGCGATAAGCTGGATTACTATGCCGGCGAGCAGCCGATTTTTGATTTGTTCGATACCGAAAATGAAATCCAGCGCTCGCTGGACCGCAAGGTAGAACTGAAATCAGGCGGTTACCTGATCATCGACCAAACCGAAGCGATGACCACGGTCGATATCAACACTGGTGCCTTTGTCGGTCGCCGTAACCTTGAAGAGACGATCTTCAATACCAATATCGAAGCTACCAAGGCCATTGCCCGCCAGCTTCGCCTGCGCAACCTAGGCGGGATCATCATTATCGACTTTATCGATATGGCCCACGACGATCACCGTCGCCGGGTATTGATGGCGTTGGAGCAGGCCTTGTCCTACGATAGGGTTAAGACCAATATTAACGGCTTCACCCAGCTGGGCCTGGTCGAAATGACCCGTAAGCGTACCCGCGAGAGTATCGAGCACGTCTTGTGTGACACCTGTCCGACCTGTGAAGGGCGCGGCACCGTGAAAACGGTGGAAAGTGTCTGCTATGAAATTCTGCGTGAAATTACCCGGGTCAACCGTGCCTACGATGCCGATCGGTTTGTCGTCTATGTGTCTCCGGCTGTGGCCGAAGCCCTCGCCGGCGATGAGTACCATGCCCTTGCCGAGCTGGAAGTGTTCATTGGCAAGCAGGTGAAAATCAAAGCGGAGCCGCTGTACGTTCAAGAACAGTTTGACGTCGTGATGATGTAAGCGGAGCAATACAGAGTGACAACAGTTCCAGTTCGGCTGGCACGTGGATTGATGTGGCTGGTACTGACAGTGTTGGTACTGGCCGCTGTTGCGATTAGCGGTCTGCGATTTTATCTTCCCCAGCTCAATGATTACCGTGAACCTATCCGCCAATGGGCCTCGGCGCAGATTGATATGGATCTCGAGGTTGACTTGGTTGAGGGGCACTGGCGCAACTTTGGCCCATCATTGGTGCTGCAAGGGGTGAAGGTTAACCTGCCGGGGGCTCCCGAGTCGCTGGTCAAGGTGGGCGATGTCTCGATGCAGCTCGATATGCTGGGTTCGGTACTGAGTCTCCGCCCGGTCTTCCAGGATATCCGCATTGATGAGCTGAGCCTGGATCTCACCCGTCTATCGGGCAGCGGGAGCGACGATAGCGCCAGCTCCGAGCGCAGCCAAATGGCGACCATCGAGCGGATTGAGGAGTTGCTGTTTGTCCAGCTGGGCCAGTTTTCGGTCCGCAATTCCGATATTACTCTGATGTCACCGGCCGATGAGAAGCTGACGGTCGACATCAAGGAGCTGAAGTGGGATACCCATAACCGTCAGCGCCGGGCGGAAGGGATTGTCAGTATTGCCGATACCCATTTCAGCCAAATGCAAGTGATTGCTAACCTTTCCGATAACCAGTCATGGGCCAAGATGTCCGGTGACATCTACCTGCAGGCGCGCAATCTGTCGGTAACGCCATGGCTTAACAAGCAGCACCTGACCGATGCCAATATTAGCGGCAGTAACCTCAATGCCGAGATCTGGCTGACCCTGTCGAACGGTGCCCTACAGCAGAGCCTGGCTAAGTTTGATGATAGCTTCTTGCGCTGGCAGCTCGGCGAAGACAAGCACCAGTTCCGGGTGAGGCAGGGCTTGGTGAAGCTGCAGCCGCTGGAAAATGAGAACGGCGAGCCGGGCTGGCGTATCGACAGTGATCAGATGGTATTGGAGACCGATGGTACTCCTTGGCCAGCCTTTGATATCGCAGCTCGCTGGCTGCCTGATGACTGGATCCTGGCTGCGAGTAACCTTTCTCTCGAGAACCTGCAGCCGTTTGTCACTTTCTTACCCGATGACAGTGAGCTGGTGGATGTATTATCGACGTTGCAGCCTTCTGGCCAGATCAGCGATATCCGTGTGGCTAGCAGCGCGGGCAATGCGCCGCAGTTTTCTTTCCGTGTTAGCCAGCTTGGCCTGAAGCAGTGGGAATTGCTGCCGGGGATCCACAAACTGGATGCGGTTGTGGCCGGTGACACCCAGGGTGGCCGTGCCATAGTGAACCTGCAAGATGATGAACTGCCGTACGGCGAAGTCTTCCAGGCACCGCTCAAAATCAAAGCTGCGGATGTGACCGCTTACTGGCAGGTTGGGGATGATGGCTGGCGTTTGTGGAGCGACAAAATTGATGTGGCGACGCCACACCTCAAGGTGGACGGCCAGTTCCGGCTGGACTTCCCGGCCGATGCCCCGTCTTGGCTGTCATTCTATGGTGAAGCCAGCCTGAATAATGCCGGCGAAACCTGGCGCTACCTGCCGACTTTGGCGCTGGGCCGCAGTTTGACCGACTACTTGTCGGCGGCGATCCGCGGTGGTCAGGCCAAATCGGCCCAGTTGCTGTGGTACGGCGAGCTGGCCGATTTCCCCTATGGCAACCATGACGGGGTATTCCAGGCATTTGTACCATTGCGCAATGGTAAATTCAGTTTCGATACCGCCTGGCCTGAGCTGACTGATCTCAAGCTTGATCTGTTGTTTGAAAATGACTTTATGTACCTCGATGCCACGCATGCCAAGACTATGGGGGCGACGGCCTCTAGAGTGACTGGCGATGCCGAGCTGAGCGGAGACGGGCACCTGAAATTGACGGTCGATGTGGCGGCGGATGGCGAGCAGGTACGGGACTACATGCTGGCGACCCCGCTGGTGGACTCGGTGGGGGCGGCGCTGACGACGGTGCAGGTCGGTGGCCCGGTGACCTCTCGGTTCAAGCTCGATATTCCTTTTGATGGCAGTGATGTTAGGGCGTGGGGCAGCGCCGAGTTGACGGACAACCAGGTACGCTTGGATGCGCCGCCGCTCTTCCTTGAAGGGGCTAGCGGAATTATCAGTTTCGATGATGATAAGGTCTCGGCGGAGCAAATCACGGCGAAGCTATTGGCGCAACCGGTGAATGTGGGCTTTACCGGCAACAGTGTGGCCGATGGCTACCGGGTCGATGTCGCGCTTGATGGTGACTGGCAGGTCGAGACCTTGCAGCAGCAGGTGCAGGACCCATTGCTGGCTGACGTAACGGGCCGAAGCCGTTGGCAGGGTACTGTCGGGGTTGATCTCAATGATACCGGCTTTGAATATCAAGTTGGTATTGAGGCGGCCCTGGCCCAGGCTGTGAGCACGCTGCCTTATCCGCTAGCTCTGGCTGCCGGTAGCCCGGAGGTGTTCAAGCTGGATGTCACCGGCAACGGGCAAGCTCTGGTCGGTAAGGCGTCCCTGCCTGGGGTGGCGTATCAAGCCAAGATTAATCTGGCAGAGGAAAAGCTCAAAATCGATGCTAGCCAAATGGCGATTGGTCCCACCGCCTTACTGCCGCTCAAACATGGTGAGCATGGCTTGGATATTGTGGCCGACCAGGTCGATGGCGACCGCTGGGTTGAGCTGATTTCGGCGGTACATGACAAGGTCGAAGCCGAGGCGGCAGCTGGCGGTGTGTCTGTCAAACCGGATATTCCTGTTCCCACACGGATTGAAGCCAAGGTTCGCCAGCTGAAATTGGCGTCATTGGACTGGAATCGGGTCGACTTTTCGGCCGATCGGCTGGCCGATATCTGGCGTTTTCATCTCGACAGCCGGGAGGCAAAAGGCCAAGCGCGTTGGCCGGAAGGGCTACCGTTGGATTTGACTATCGATAGTTTCCACTTGAACTTGCCGCAAGTTGGCGGTGCCGAGCCGAAGGAAAAGTACCGGCCCCAGCGCGATGTGCCGGCGGCGACCGATTTTGATCGTAGTATGATGGCAAATATGCCGGAAATCGATCTGGTGCTGCACGATGCTTGGTTGCAGGGCTACAGTCTCGGTGAGGTGTCCGGCAAGCTGCGCCGTGAGGGCAATATGCTGGAGCTGAGAAACTTCACGGTCGACTCTGGGGCCACGTCGCTCAATCTTGATGGCCACTGGAGCCTTGATGGCGATCGCAGCGAGACCCAGATTGCATTTGATATTGATGGCCAGAACAGTTCGGATCTGATGGGGCGCTTTGGGATTACTGGCGGGATCCAGGGGGCAAAATTCAGCACCTACGCTTCTATTCAGTGGCAAGGTGCGCCTTGGTCCATGCACCGTGAAACCTTAACCGGCGAGCTGAAGTCGGAAACCGGGCAGGGGATCATCAGTGATATCGGTGGTGCCGGTCGCCTGCTGGGCTTGTTCAGCATTGATTCGCTGATCCGCCGGATGCAGCTCGACTTCTCGGGGATTTTCGACGAGGGCCTGGCTTTCAACTATATCCGGGGGAGCGGGCGAATTGAAAATGGCCAGTTTGAGACCGACAATATTAAGATGCAGGCACTTGCGGGTGACATGTTTATTCGCGGAAGTGCTAATCTTGTCAATGAGACAGTGGATGCGAGGGTGAGATTCATTCCTGATTTTACATCAGGAATTCCAGTGCTTACCGCGTTTGCGGTGGCACCTCAAACCGCTATTTATGTCTTTGCTATCTCAACAGCACTCTCACCGGTTCTGGATGTCTTTACCCAAGTTAACTATGTGGTGAAAGGGCCGATTGACGCGCCGGTGGTGACCGAGCAGTCGCGCTTTACTGGCGAGTACAATGTTTCAGAGATGCTAAAAGGCAAAGATAAGGAAGCAAAATAACAACAATACCCGCCAAGCTACCGAGACAGGTAGCTTGATAGCGGCAGCAAAGGGAGAATGCAGATGGCTAAATTCGGTATTGTACAAATGACTTCGGGCGCGGATCCTCAAACCAACCTCAAACACCTGAAGCTGAAACTTAAGGGGCTGCAGCTGCAGGGGGCCAAACTGGTTGTCACACCGGAAAACTGCCTGGTATTTGGCTCCCGCGAGGATTACCTTGCCCATGCTGAGCCGCTGGGTGAGGGCCCGATGCAGGCCGAGGTGGCTGCTTTGGCCCGGCAATTGGGGATCTGGGTATTGATTGGCTCGATGCCTATCCGTCAGCTTGATGGAGCGATTACCACTACCGCCTTGCTGTTCGATGATCAGGGCCAGCTTCAGGGCCATTACGATAAGCTGCATATGTTTGATGTGGAAATCGACGATGCCCATCACAGCTATCGTGAATCTGACACTTTCCGCGCCGGCCGCGAAACCAAGGTGATCTCCACGCCATTTGGCAACATTGGTTTATCTATCTGCTATGATGTCAGGTTCCCGCAACTTTATGCTGCGTTGCGTGAGCAGGGTGCAGACATTATTGTGGTTCCTGCTGCTTTTACCAAAGTGACCGGTAAGGCGCACTGGGAGTTGCTGCTGCGTGCCCGCGCGGTGGAAACCCAGTGTTGGATGGTTGCTGCCGCACAGTGGGGAGAGCACAATGAGCAGCGGGAGACCTGGGGCCATTCGATGATTGTCGATCCCTGGGGGCAGGTTGTTGCTTGCCAGCAACAGGGCACCGGGGTGATGGTGGCCGATGTCGACCTTGATTTGAGCAAGGCGATCAGAACAAACATGCCACTTGTTGATCACGCAAGATTTAGTGTTCAGCAACGTGAAGGCTGACCGGCAGAGGGGCCGGCTGGCAATGAATATAAGAGCAAATTAAATGACGCTGGAAACTGTAGAAAACACAATGCTGGCCCAGTCAGGGTTAGGACGTGAAGAGCTAAATCAGGTACTGGGGCTAGTGGCGGCACGCGATGTGGATTATGCCGACATCTATTTCCAGTCATGCTGGCATGAGTCTCTGGTGCTTGAAGACAGCATCATTAAGGATGGCTCTTTTAACATTGACCGTGGTGTTGGTGTCAGGGCGGTGTCTGGCGAGAAGACAGGCTTCGCTTATTCTGATCAAATCAATCAGCTTGCTTTGCAGCAATCTGCCAAGGCAGCTCGCGGTATTACCCGAAGCGGTGGTAATGGCCAGGTTAAGGCTTTTGTCCCTGTTACGGCTCAAGGGATCTATGCACCGGTTAACCCGCTGGACAGCTTCGACAAGTACCAGAAGATCGCTCTGCTAGAGGAAATCGACCGCTATATCCGCACCAAAGAGCCGCTGGTTAAAGAAGTATCGGTGAGCATCAACGGTGTCTATGAGCAGGTGCTGGTTGCCGCTCTGGACGGTACCTATGCGGCGGATATCCGCCCGCTGGTTCGCCTTTCTATCAGCGTGTTGATCGAAAAAGGTGACAAGCGTGAGCATGGCAGTGCCGGTGGTGGTGGCCGCTACGGCTACGAATATTTCCAGACCGAGGAAGGCAATGGTAAGTCGGTGGCTCTGAATTATGCCGACGAGGCAATTCGTCAGGCGCTGATCAATATCGATGCCGATGAGGCGCCGGCGGGTGCCATGCCGGTCGTGCTGGGTGCCGGCTGGCCGGGCGTATTGCTTCACGAAGCGGTAGGCCATGGCTTGGAAGGCGACTTCAACCGCAAGGGCTCGTCGATGTTCTCGGGCCAGTTGGGGCAGCAAGTGACCTCTAGCCTGTGTACCATCGTCGATGACGGTACCCTGAAAGACCGCCGAGGCTCGCTCAACATCGATGATGAAGGGACTCCGGGCCAGTACAACGTGCTGGTCGAGGGCGGCAAGCTCAAGGGCTATATGCAGGATAAGCTCAATGCGCGCTTGATGGGTGTGGCCCCAACGGGTAACGGGCGCCGTGAGTCCTACGCTCACTTGCCGATGCCGCGGATGACCAATACCTACATGCTGCCGGGTGAGCATTCGCCGGAAGAGATCATTGCCAGTGTGAAGCAAGGTGTCTATGCGCCGAACTTTGGTGGTGGCCAGGTAGATATTACTTCCGGTAAGTTTGTGTTCTCGGCATCCGAAGCTTACCTGATCGAAAACGGTAAGATCACCCGTCCAATTAAGGGGGCGACCCTGATCGGTAGTGGTATCGAGGCGATGCAGCAGGTGTCGATGGTCGGTAACGATCTGGATATCGACCGAGGTGTCGGTGTGTGCGGTAAAGCCGGCCAGAGTGTCCCGGTCGGTGTTGGCCAGCCAACCTTGAAAGTCGAGTCGATGACCGTCGGCGGCACCCAGTAAAAGAAAAGCCAGCGCAAGCTGGCTTTTTTAATCAATTCTGCCCCTTAGTCTTCCAGGTACAATTCTTTGAGGTACTGGAAAATCTCGCGGTAGGCTTTGGGTGGCTTGTTCTGGGCCTTTTCCTTGTTGGCTTGGCGTACCAGCTGGCGCAGGTGCTGGCGGTCGGCGTCTGGGTGATCAACCAAGATGGCATTAATCATGCTATCGCCATTTTCAATCAACTTATCACGCTTTTGTTCCAGCTTCTTCAGCTCGGCGGTCGCTTGGTTGTGCTTGTTGTTCAGCTTATCCAACGCAGCCTGGATCGGCTCAACTTCTACCTGACGCATTAGTTTACCGATGCGTTGCAGTTGGCGGCGGCGCGCTTCTTTGCTAAAGCGCTGGGCGTCTTTGATCGCCTCCAGCATCTCTTCATCGAGAGGTATCTTTGCAAGAGCATTGGGTTTTAGGTCAACAAGCTGCTCACCTAGCTTTTGCAGGGCTTCCATGTCGCGTTTCATCTCGGATTTACTTACCCAGATGATTTCTTCTTCGGGTTCCCATGGGGCTTTTTGATTTTTACGGCTCATAACAGGCTCATGACAATTGCATTTGAGTTTTATTTTACCAGTTTAATCGTGATTTGGGGCGCAAAATCCACCTAGGCAGTGTTATCCTAAGAGTAATACCAATTTCATTGGCTTACCTTTCAAGCTGCCAGGCAGATCTGGGGGGAAGGGCCATTTTCGAGACGATAAGTATGGACGTGAGAGAACAGGTTGCCCAGCAGCGTGTGGAATTAGAGGCCGCTGTGGCAAAGGCACTTGAAGTGGCTGGCAAGCAAGCGGATGCAGCGGAAGTTGCCATCAATAAAACTACAGGGATCAGCGTATCGACCCGGATGTGCGAAGTCGAGAACGTTGAGTTCAACAGCGACGGAGCCCTTGGGATCACTGTATACCGTGGCCAGCGAAAAGGGAGCGCGTCGACTTCCGATTTGAGCGAGCAGGCTATTGCCCAAACGGTTGCTGCGGCACTGGATATCGCCCGTTATACTTCCGAAGATCCGTTTGCCGGCCCTGGCCCAGCAGAGCTGATGGCCAAGGACATCCCTGATTTGGATCTGTTCCATCCGGATGAGCCGGAGCCGGACCACGCTGCCGAGATCGCTGCCCGTGCCGAGCAGGCGGCACTGGAGTTTGACCCTAGGATCAAGCAGAGCGATGGTGCCAGCTACGATAGTCACTACGGTATCCGCGTTTACGGCAACAGCCACGGTATGTTGGCCAGCTACGCCTCGAGTCGCCACAGCACCAGTTGCTGTGTAATCGCCGAAGGCAAGAATGGCGAGATGGAGCGGGATTACAGCTATACCACTGCCCGCCGAGTCTGTGATTTGTGGACGCCGGAAACGGTCGGCCAGCATGCGGCAGAGCGTACTGCCTGCCGGGTTGATCCGCAAAAGCTATCAACCCGCGAAGCCCCGGTGATGTTCGCAGCTGATATTGCCACCGGCATGTTCGGTCATTTGGTGATGGGGATCAGTGGCTCGAACCTGTACCGCAAGTCGTCTTTCTTGCTTGATAAGCTGGGTGAGCAAATTTTCCCTGAATGGCTCAACATCAGCGAGCGCCCCCATATCCTGCGCGGCATGGCCAGTACGCCATTCGACAGCGAAGGTTTGGCCACTAGAGACTTGGAGATCATCCAGGACGGCCGACTGCAAACTTACTTGATGACCAGCTACGCTGCCCGCAAGTTGGGCCGCCAGCCAACCGGCCATGCCGGAGGGATCCACAACTGGCTGGTTAACTCGACCGGCGAGAGCTTTGAGCAGATGCTTAAGAAGATGGACCGTGGCCTGTTGGTGACCGAGTTGATGGGACAGGGCGTCAACATCGTCACCGGGGACTATTCCCGCGGCGCGGCCGGTTTCTGGGTCGAGAACGGCCAAATCCAGTACCCGGTCAGCGAGATCACTATTGCCGGTAACCTCAAGGATATGATGCAGAACATCGTGGCTATCGGCACCGATACCGAGACCCGTAGTCAGATCCAGACCGGCTCGATGCTGCTTGATAGTATGAAGATAGCAGGTGAATAGGGCGTAACCCTATTCTCCAGATCCTAGGAAGAGCAGGCCCTAGAACCTGGGAAAAGCAAAATCCAAAGCTTTGAATAGAAGTGTATTAGTGTCTACTTTTTGAAGGACCCAGGACCCAGGACCCAGGACCCAGGACCCAGGACCCAGGACCCAGGACCCAGGACCCAAAAACAAAAAAGCGAGAGCATTGCTGCTCTCGCTTTTTTATGTGTGTCTTTTGGACTTAACCGCTACAGAAACTGTTTAGACAAGAAAGAGGGTCGCTAAGCCGAGGAAGACCGACAGGCCGACGATATCGGTGATGGTGGTCAGGGCCATCCCGCCCGCCAGTGCCGGGTCGATATCCATTTTCTTGAGCATGATTGGAATACACACCCCGGCAATACCGGCAACCAGTAGGTTGGTCAGCATGGCACCGGCGATAATGGCGCCGAGCAGCAGGTTGCCTTTCCATAGTACGACCACACCACCAATGATGGCAGCCCAGAGGATACCGTTGAGTAGGCCGACGCGGGCTTCCTTGCTTAATAGCCAACGGGTGTTGGTGTCCCCGATATGGCCCACGGCCAAACCGCGGATCACTAGGGCGACAGTTTGGTTACCGGCAACACCGCCCATCGAGGGAACGATGGTCATCAGGATGGCAATGGCCGCCATTTGCTCAAGCGTGTCTTCGAACAGGTTGGAGACCGATGCGGCCGCCAGTGCTGCCAGCACGTTGACGCCGAGCCAGATACTGCGCCGCTTGGCCGATTTGACCACCGGTGCAAAGGTGTCCTCGTCGTCATCCATACCGGCCATACTCATCATCGAGTGCTCGGCCTCTTCACGGATGATATCAACCACGTCATCGATGGTGATACGGCCGACGAGCTGGTTGTCGGCATCGACGACTGGCGCTGACAGCCAGTTGCGGCGTTCGAACAGGTTGGCCACTTCGCCGTCATCCATATCGACCGGGATTGCTTCGTCGGCATCGTCCATCACATCATGGATTTCGGTATCCGGTTGGGTGGTGATCAGGGTGGCGAGCGACAGGTGGCCGATCAGCATTTCGTTCTGATCGACTACGTACAAGGCATCAGTGGCTTCCGGCAGCTCACCCTTCATGCGCAGGTAGCGTAGCACCACATCGGCAGTCACATCACCGCGGATGGTGATGAAGTCGGTGCTCATGATCCCACCGGCGGTTTCCTCCGGATAGGCCAGTGCCTTTTCGACCCGGTGCCGGTCGGTGGCATCCATCTGGGCCAGAACTTCCTGGTACTTGCTATCTGGCAGGCTACGCAGGACGTAAGCGACATCATCGGTTTCCATGCCCTCGGTAACTGCTGCCAGTTTATCCGGTGCCATCTGGGCCACAATGCCGTCTTTGACGTCTTCCGACAGCTCGTCAAGGATCTCGCCTTGCTCTTCGGGATCGGTCAGTTGCCACAGCACCTGACGCTCTTTGGGTGGAGAGGCCTCTAGTAGGTGGGCAATATCTTCCGGCTCCATATCCTGGAGCATACGGCGGACATGGACAAACATGCCGTTTTCAAGCGCCTGGTTGACTTCTTGCAGCGTTTGATGAGTTTGATCTTGATCGATGACATCGGCCATTGTTTGCAGTACCCCAAATGACTCAGATGCGAAATACCTCAGCGTATCCGGAATATTCGTGGTGGATGACGGGATGGTATAACAGCGCAATAAATTGAATTTTAACGCAATCGCTGGGGTGTTGTCTCACCAGATGTGAGAGGAATGATGAATTATTGCGGGATTTATCTGCCCGCAGCCGTACGGGCAGGGGGAGAGCCGCTTCAGGGGTTAGTTTTCTTCGTCAAAGCCGGCTTCGATCAGGTCGCTGACCGCATTGATGGCTTGCTCAGCGTCGTCACCGTCTGCACAGACCTGCACCTGTTGGCCCTGGGCCGATTCAAGCATCAACAGGCCCATGACACTGTCAGCGGTGGCGCTTTTTTCACCGTTGCTGATGGTGATGACGGACTCGAAACTTTGTGCCAGCTCAACCAGTTTGATTGCTGCCCGGGCATGCAGGCCCAGGCGGTTTTTGATAAATAGCTCACGAGAGAACACGGTCATGATTTGCTTTCCAGCGTGCGGTGTCTCACCTGGACTTGATGCCCTTCGTAGCGGAAGTACTCGGCCAACTGCTGGGTAATGTAGACCGAGCGGTGCTGGCCGCCGGTGCAGCCAATGGCCACGGTCAGGTAGCTGCGGTTGTTCTTCTCCAGCATTGGTAGCCAGGTTTCGATGAAGTTGCGAATTTGGTAGATCAGCTGGCTGACCTCGGCATGGCCCGCGAGGTAGTCTTTGACTTCCTGATCTAAGCCGGTCAATGGCTTGAGTTCCGGAATCCAGTGTGGATTGGGTAGGAATCGGACATCAAACACATAGTCAGCATCGTTCGGCAGGCCGTGCTTGAAGCCGAATGATTCGAACACCATGATCAGCTCGCGCGAATCGCGGCCGAGTACCCGCGAGCGCACGGTTTCACTCAGGTCGTGGATCGACTTGGTGGTGGTATCTATGACCAGATCTGCCCGTGCCTTGAGGCTGGAAAGCTGGGTGCTCTCTGACAGAATCGCTTGCTCAAGGCTCATGCCATGGCGGGAGAGCGGATGCAGGCGGCGGGTTTCGCTATAGCGCTTGACCAGCGTCTTGTCGTCGGCATCAAGGTAGATCACGTTGACATCGACGTCGTCACCGAGGGTATCCAGGGTGTGGCTGATGTCCTCGGGATCTTCCGGCATGTTACGCACATCGATACTGACGGCGATGTTTTGCTGGTTTCCCTGCTGGGTCTTGATGAATTGAGGCAGTAGGTTTACCGGGAGGTTATCAACACAGTAATAGCCCAGATCCTCTAATACCCGCAGGGCAATAGATTTACCTGAGCCCGAGCGTCCGCTTACGACCATTAGCATCATGGCTGGCAGTCCTTAACATTCATAGATGGTATAGGGGTCATTATGAATCACAGGTAAGTATTTGATAAAGCTCTTCGTCACTTTTTGCGGTGCGTAGCTGCTTACAAACCTGTTTGTTGCTGAGCTTTTCAGCCATGCTTGAAAGGGTTTTGAGGTGCTCTTGGCACTGTTCATCGGGTACCAGCAGGGCAAAAAGAAGGTCGACAGGTTGGTTGTCGATGGCATCGAATTGGATAGGGTCCTGGCACTGGATCAAAACGGCAATAGCGTGGTCACTGCTGCTGATTCGACCGTGTGGGATAGCGATACCGTTACCGATCCCGGTACTGCCCATTTTTTCACGGTTGAGCATGCACTCAAACAGTGGCTGCGGATTTTGGTCAAGATGCTTGGCAGCGACTTCGCTGATGATTTCCAAGGCACGTTTCTTACTGGAGCAAGGGACTGCACTTTTCGTGCAGTCCAGGCTCAATACATTACTCAGTTGCATGATTCAGTGGCTGTTGAGCTTATCTTTGTGTTTGTTAAGTTGACGCACCAGTTTATCAGTTAATGCGTCAATAGCGGCATACATATTTTCCGAATCCGCCTTTGCGTGGATTTCTCCAGCGTTAATGTGCAAGGTTGCCTCGGCAACTTGCTGCAGTTTCTCAACGTTTAGGATGACATGGACATTATTGATTTTATCGAAAAACCGCTCTAGCTTATTGAACTTCGTCTCCACGTACTCACGCATGGATGGGGTAATTTCAACATGGTGGCCAGTGAGATTGATTTGCATAGACATCTTCCTTCTTGTTGCGTCTGTTAGAGCAGACGTTTTCTCTGATTGGACGGCGGAATACCTAGCGATTCACGGTATTTGGCAATGGTCCGTCTTGCTACCATGATCCCTTGTTCCGCCAGTAATGTCGCGATTTTGCTGTCACTCAGCGGCTTGGCCTGGTTTTCGGCGGCAACCAGCTTTTTCACCAAGGCCCGGATAGCGGTGGACGAACACTCGCCACCGTTATCGGTGCTGACGTGACTGGAGAAGAAGTATTTCAGTTCAAAAATCCCGCGCGGCGTATGCATGTATTTTTGCGTTGTCACGCGGGAGATGGTCGATTCATGCATATCGACCGCCAGGGCAATGTCGTTAAGTACCATCGGCTTCATGGCTTCCTCGCCATATTCAAAGAAGTCCTGTTGGTGCTCGACAATGCAGCGGGCGACTTTCAGTAAGGTTTCGTTGCGGCTTTCCAGGCTCTTGATCAGCCATTTGGCGTCTTGCAAATGGGTACGGATGAACTGGCTGTCAGCCGAGTTGCGGGCGTTTTTGCTTAGCGCGGCATACTGCTCATTGACCCGGATCCGCGGCACGCTGTCTGGATTGATCGTGACCACCCACTTGCCGTGATCTTTGAATACCGAGACATCAGGCACGACATATTCGGTCTCGGAAGCCATGACCCGGTTGCCAGGGCGTGGATCCAAACCGTGGATCAGTTGCATGACTTGCTTGAGCTCAGGCTCTTTGAGCTTGGTATCGCGCATCAGCTGGCGGTAGTCGCGGTTGGCCAGAAGATCGATATAATCGGTCAGCAGCATTCGGGCCTCGGCGAGCCAAGGGGTATCCGGCTGGAAGGTGGCCAGCTGCAGCAGCAGGCACTCTTGCAGGTTGCGAGAAGCCACGCCAAGTGGGTCAAATTGCTGGACTCGCTTGAGCACCGCTTCGACTTCATCGAGCTCGACTTCGTCATCCCCCAAGCTGTCAAGAATGTCTTCGGCCGAGCAGGTGAGGTAGCCTTTTTCGTCGATGGCATCAATGATGGCGGTCGCGATGGTACGGTCTGTCTCGCTAAACGGGGTCAGCTCTACCTGCCACATCAGGTAGTCTTGCAGGCTCTCGGTCGTTTCCCCCTGGTAGACCGGCATGTCGTCATCCAATGCGATACCGGTGTTGCCGGTACTGGCACTGTAGACATCGTCCCAGGTGGTATCGACAGGGAGATCTTCCGGCATTTCCTGCTGTTCAATGGCATCGGAGGTATCAAATGCTTCGGAATCAGCGACTTCGGACAGGCCATCATCATTGCTGCTATCGCCTGTTTCTGATGCCGTTGAGTTGTTGTCTTCGTCGCCACTGGTGGCTTCAGGGGTCCCTTCTTCCAGCTCGAGTAATGGGTTTGCATCCAATGCTTCCTGGATTTCCTGTTGCA
Organism: Photobacterium sp. DA100; assembly: GCF_029223585.1. Lineage (NCBI taxonomy): Bacteria > Pseudomonadati > Pseudomonadota > Gammaproteobacteria > Vibrionales > Vibrionaceae > Photobacterium > Photobacterium sp. DA100. The sequence continues at coordinate 344,949 of NZ_CP119423.1, forward strand.
AATCCAGGGTAGATAGCTGCAACAAGCGAATAGCTTGCTGTAGCTGCGGCGTCATTGCCAATTGTTGACCAAGTTTAAGCTGGAGCGAGGTTTTCATATTATTGTATGTACCTTATTTTTGTCGCTGGTTTTACTGCCTAATACCCAAAATATTGTTCGAATCCTCTGCTTCCACATCGGCTTCCATGAAGCATCTATAAATTAACTATAGACGGAACTGGTCACCCAGATAGACTCGTTTTACATGTTCATCATTGAGCACTTCTGTTGGCGTACCATGGGCAATCAGGTGCCCTTGGCTGACGATGTAGGCTTGCTCACATACATCCAGCGTTTCCCTTACATTATGATCGGTGATCAGTACGCCAAGCCCACGATCGCGCAAATGCTCAATGATTTTCTTGATATCGATCACGGATATAGGGTCAACGCCGGCAAAAGGCTCATCCAACAGGATGAATTTTGGGTTGGCGGCCAGTGCCCGAGCAATTTCTACCCGGCGCCTTTCCCCCCCTGATAGTGCCATACCTAAGCTGTTACGAATGTGCTGTATGTTGAATTCATCCAACAATTCTTCCAGTTTTTCCTGACGTTCGAGCCGAGACAGCTCCTTACGGGTCTGCAGGACGGCCATCAGGTTATCGTGGACAGATAGCTTGCGGAAAATAGACGCTTCCTGCGGCAGGTAGCCGATCCCCATGCGCGAGCGATTGTGCATCGGCTGCAGGCTGATATCGGTATCATCAATGGTGATGGTACCTTCGTCGCGGGCTACCAGGCCGACAATCATGTAGAAAGAGGTTGTCTTGCCGGCACCGTTAGGGCCCAGCAAGCCGACGATTTTGCCCGACTCAACCTGCAGGCTGACATCAGAAACCACTTTGCGGCCGTTATAGCTTTTGGCCAGGTGTTGTGCTTTTAAGATTGCCATAGCGTGGTTACTTCTTGTCGTTGTTCAGCTGGTTAGGCTGGAGGATCGTGGTGACGCGCTGCTTCTTGCCGCTCTCGGCAACCAGTTTCTGCTGGTCGATGCGGTAGCTGATCACGTTACCTTTGATTTCGCTGCCTTCCTGAACCAGGACGGCGTCCTCGGTCATCTTGAGGAACTCAGAGGCCGTCTCATAGCGCATTTTCTTGGCTGAGCCGTCGATTGGCTTGCCGTCGTCCATGACCTGGTGGAATGTCGCCGGGTTGCCATAGGCATCGATTGTCTCTCTGCCTTCCTGGCCTCCAGGGCGCGTGACGACTACTTTATCAGCCCGGATGTCGATACTGCCTTGGCGCAGGATGACGTTGCCGGTGAAGGTCACGATATTCTTCTGAATATCCAACTCCTGGTTGTCTGAGTCGATATAGATAGGCTGCTCGGTGTCATTACTCAGTGCCCAGCTGGCGGTGCTCAGGCACAGGCAGAGCAGGGTTGTTAATTTATAGCGCTTCATATCTACCTTTTACATTATTCAATAAGGTGGCGATGTTACGGTCCATGTTGCCTTTCATGCCTGTTCCCTCGTTTTGGAAGGCATCACCGGTAATAATGACATGATCCGGTGTATCGAAGTCTTTGTTGACCAAATTCAGGCGCAGGGTATCGGTCTGAATCACACGAACTGCAGACTCTGGCAACAAGTTGAATATGCGGACATTGCCGGTCATTTGCAGGATATGGTTTTTATCTAGTCGTGCTTCATTGGAGCTGATCCGCCATTCGGTTTCACTGCCGTCTTTGTATACCCACAGGACCGGTTCGACGAAGTCCGTGTTGCCGCTCTGGCTAAAATGCTCGAGGTGAGCCGCATCTATCTGATAGCTGCGCAGTCCCGACTCATTGTAGGACGTATTGACAACGGACTTACCGGTGAAGATCGGTTTCTCGGCGTCCGGCGCGATCTGAATATCGTCTGCCCAGTGCTTTTCTAGCAGGTAATAGCCTGTCCATGCACAGATGACAATCAGCAGTGCATAGAGTAGCCGTTGTAAGGTCATATACTTAAGCCTTTATGTTTATCTAATTCCCCACGGGCTTCAAGGATCAGATCACACACTTCGCGAACCGCACCGTACCCGCCCTGGATACGGGTGACAAAGTCCGCACGCTGGGCCAGCAGAGGGTGGCCGTCGGCGACACAGACGGAGAGGCCGATTTTTTCCATTACTGGCCAATCAATCAGATCATCGCCGATATAGGCGGTGTGCTCTGGCGAAATGTCTAGGTTGGCAAGGATGTCTTGGTAGGCGGCCAGCTTGTTGTCCTGCCCTTGATAGACATGCTTGATACCCAATGCGGCCATGCGGTTTTCGACAATGGCCGATTTGCGGCCAGTGATGATCGCGACGTCGATACCGGCTGCCATCAGGGATTTGATCCCGTAGCCATCCCGGGTATGGAAGGTTTTCAGCTCTTCGCCATCATTTCCCATGTAGATGCGGCCGTCGGAAAAGACGCCGTCGACATCGCAGATCAGCAGCTGGATTGTACGGGCGCGGGAAAATACGGCTTGGCTTACAGGGCCGTAGAGGGTCTCGATTTGCATTACATTACTCCCGCTTTTAGTAGGTCGTGCATGTTGAGTGCACCGACCAACATACCGTTGTCGGTGACCAGAAGCCCGCTGATTTTGCGGTCTTCCATTAATTTCAGGCCTTCGGCGGCCAGTACGTCGGCACGAATTGTCGCCGGGTTACGGGTCATCACCTCGCCAATGGCCGTGGTGTGGATATCAACATGGTTATCCAGAAGGCGGCGGAGATCACCATCGGTAAAGATACCAAGTAGTTGCTGGTCATTATCAATGATAGCCGTCATTCCCAAGCCTTTGCGAGAGACTTCCAGCAGGGCGTCTTTGATGAGCGCCTGCTCGCCGACAACCGGTAGGCGGTCGCCAGTGTGCATGATGTCGCTGATACGGAGCAGCAGCTTACGGCCCAACGCGCCGCCCGGGTGGGAGAGGGCGAAGTCATCAGCGGTAAAGCCACGGGCTTCCATCAGCGCGATGGCCAGGGCATCGCCCATTGCCAGGGTGGCGGTGGTGCTGGATGTTGGCGCCAGGTTCAGCGGACAGGCTTCCTTGTTGACGGTGATCTGCAAGTGGATCTGCGACAGTTTTGCCATGCTGGACTCTGGCTTGCCGGTCATGCTGATCAGCGGAATGCCCAAGCGTTTGATCACCGGTAGCAAGGTCAGGATTTCAGAGGCTTCGCCGGAATTGGAGATAGCAAGTACCACATCGCCCTTTTCAATCATGCCCAAGTCGCCGTGGCTGGCTTCGCCCGGATGGACGAAAAAGGCTGGGGTGCCGGTACTGGCCAAGGTCGCGGCTATCTTGTTGCCAATGTGGCCCGACTTCCCCATCCCCATGATGATGACCTTGCCGTTGCAGTCATTGATCAGCTGGCAGGCCTGGGTAAAACTGCCATTGATGAAATGGGTCAGTCCTTTTAGAGCTTCTGCTTCAATTTCAATAACTTTGCGGCCGATTTCGCAATAATCAAATGCTGTAGACATAATATTCCTCTCCGTTAGGCCGCTAGATTATAAAACAGATAACCTTGATAGGCGATAAAGGTCGCCAGCAGGATGAAGCCCTCTACGCGGTTGATTCGGCGACGTTTTCCAAGTGCCATTAGCACCAGCAAGATAGATACCCCCAACATGACGTAGTAGTCGCGGCCCATTGCCAGCGGGCTCAGGGTTGATGGGTTCAGTAGGCCAGGGATACCCATAACGGCCAGGATATTGAAGACGTTGGAGCCGATAATGTTGCCGACTGCCATGTCATCTTCGCCCTTGAACAGGCTGGCGATAGATGCCGCCAGTTCCGGCAGGCTGGTACCGATGGCGATAATCGTCAGGCCGATCACCAGATCACTCATGCCGAAGTATTTTGCGATAGTTACGGCAGAATCAACCAGCATGCTGGCAGCATAAGGCAGCAGAACCAAACCCACCAGGGTCCACATGATGGCTCTCGGATTGCTGACGCCGTCAGGGATTTCGGATTCCTGCTCTTCAACCAGCGGATCGCCGCCGGTTGCTTTGGCATTGCGGCTGATTTTTAGCATCGCGAGCAAAAAGGCCACAAACAGCACGACCAGCAGGACGCCTTCCAGGAATCCAAGGTGGCTGTCCCACAGCAGGGCGCCGGCAATCAGTGTTACCCCCATCATTAGCGGCAGCTCGCGGCGGATGATCTCCGAGCTGATAGATAGCGGTTTTAGCAGCGCGGTAATACCAAGGATCAGCGCAATATTGGCAATGTTAGAGCCCAGTACATTTCCGACCGCGGTATCTGTCTTGCCGTCCAGGGCCGCCGTTGCCGATACCATCATTTCTGGTGCAGATGAACCCATGGCAAGGATGGTCATACCGATGACCAGCGGGGTGACACCTAGATTTTTCGCAAGCGCCGCAGCGCCATAAACAAGTCGATCTGCGCTCCATACCAGTAAAGTCAGGCCGATACAGAGAAACACGATGGCTTCGAGCATTGTTGTCCCTTTTGTGTAAATGTGCTGGATTGGATCACTGCTGCATGCCAGAAAGGGGGCTGTGATCCAATTGGGGTGATAAATTTAAGAGACTAATTTTGACGGTTCGGCCATCAAAAAGAAAGCAAAAGGGGTGAGAAATTCGTTAATACCGGTGGATTTTTATGATGTTGGCGTCATGTGAAAACCGTATCGGGCATAATTGGCATGGGGAATGGACTGGCATAGCGAGGGCCGAGAAATCACAGACTTCTTACAGTTCATCTCTTGAGTTGGTTGCATAATCTACCTATCATCAAAGGCATAAAGATAACTAATTAATTCTATTCATATAATGTCGCTTGTTATGTTAACAGGCCGGCTATCGGACAGGCAGGACTGCCAGATAAGGTAACTATGGAGCAGACAGAGGCGCTGGTATCCATCCGGCATATGACCTTCTCCCGTGGTGAGCGAAAAATCTTTGATGATGTTTCGTTGGATGTGCCTAAGGGCAAAGTGACGGCCATAATGGGGCCGTCGGGGATCGGTAAGACCACCTTGCTCCGGCTGATTGGCGGGCAGATCGTGCCAGATAGTGGGGATATTTGGTTTGACAGCTGGAATATCCCGACACTGGGGCGCAGTGAGCTGTATCGGGCCCGTAAGAAAATGAGCATGCTGTTCCAGTCGGGGGCACTGTTCACGGACATGACGGTGTTCGACAACGTGGCTTTTCCGTTGCGCGAGCATACCCAGTTGCCAGAAGATCTATTGCATACCCTGGTGCTGCTCAAACTCGAGGCAGTGGGATTGCGCGGTGCGGCCCAATTGATGCCGAGTGAACTGTCTGGCGGTATGGCCCGCCGGGCGGCTCTGGCCAGGGCAATTGCACTGGACCCGGATCTTCTCTTGTATGACGAGCCCTTTGTCGGCCAGGATCCGATCACCATGGGGGTGTTGGTCAAGCTGATCCGTGATCTCAACCAGGCGCTGGGCGCGACCTCGGTGATCGTTTCCCATGATGTACCCGAGGTGATGGGGATCGCGGATCATGTCTATATTCTCTCTGGTGGCCAGATTATCGGGCAGGGCACACCGCAGCAACTGCTGGATAACCCCGATCCCCGTATCCGCCAGTTTATTGATGGCCAGGCGGATGGGCCGGTGCCGTTTCGTTATCCTGCCCAGCCGATGGTGCAGGACTTGTTTACCGGTGGTGGGAAGGAGCGCTGAGCATGGTGACTGATTTTATTGCCCGTCAGGGGCGGCGGGCGCTGGATATCTGCCAGACCATAGGCCGGGCCAGCATGGTGCTGTATGGCGCGCTGGTGAGCCGGCCGCAACCCGGCAAGATGTTCCCGCTGCTGATGCGTCAACTCTACAATGTTGGCGTGCTGTCGGTTGCTATCATTCTGGTCTCGGGGTTGTTCATCGGCATGGTGCTTAGCTTGCAGGGCTATATTGTGCTAGTCGATTTCGGTGCCGAAACCAGTTTAGGCCAGATGGTGGCCTTGTCCCTGCTGCGGGAGCTGGGGCCGGTGGTCACCGCCTTGTTGTTTGCCGGCCGGGCTGGTTCGGCGCTGACTGCCGAAATTGGCCTGATGAAAACCACCGAGCAACTGTCGAGCATGGAGATGATGGCTGTCGATCCCCTGCGCCAGGTGATTGCGCCGCGCTTCTGGGCCGGGGTGATCTCGATGCCGCTGCTGGCGATGTTGTTCTGTGCTGTTGGTATTTGGGGCGGTGAGCTGGTGGGTGTGGACTGGAAAGGTATTGACCATGGTAGCTTCTGGTCAGTGATGCAGTCGTCGGTCGAGCTCGGTTATGACATCGGCAACAGCATTATCAAGTCGGTGGTGTTTGCCATCACCGTTACGTGGATTGCGGTCTTCAATGGATACGATGCGGTGCCGACCTCGGAAGGGATCAGCCGGGCAACGACACGTACCGTAGTGAATTCGTCATTGGCAGTACTGGGGCTGGATTTCGTCCTCACCGCCTTGATGTTTGGCAACTGATACAGCCGCAACGCGGTAATACAACAGGAATAAACTGATGCAGCAAACGAAAAAACTAGAATTGTGGGTAGGCAGCTTCGTATTGGCTGGTTTTGCTGCCCTGCTGGTCTTGATCTTTAAGGTTGCCGATGTCCAGAATTTGGGTGGCGCGGAGACATACACCCTCAAGGCGCATTTTGACAATATCGGCGGCTTGAAAGTCCGTTCGCCGATCAAGGTCGGTGGAGTCACGGTTGGAAAAATAACCAATATTAATCTGGATACCGAGACCTATGTCCCGGTGGTCACTCTGTCTATCGAGAAGAAATACGGTTACTTCCCAGAGACCAGCTCGGCGGCCATTCTGACCTCAGGACTGCTGGGTGAGCAGTACCTCGGGATCTCTCCGGGGTTTATCGATGAGGATATCGAGATGCTCGGTGATGGTGACTTGATCGAAGAGACCCGGTCCGCACTGGTACTGGAAGATATGATTGGCCAGGTGCTGTACAGCATCGGCGGCGACAGTAATTAAGAGAGCACGATTATGAAATGGTTTCGTTATGTAATGATGATGGTTGTCTGCCTGCCGCTGATGGCGCAGGCCGCTGTGGTCGACAAGACCAATCCCTATACCATGATGGATCAGGTTTCACAGAAGACTTTTGCCCGGCTGAAGTCGGAGCAGGGCGTGATCCAGCAGAACCCTGAACATTTGCGCCGGGTGGTGCAGCAGGAGCTGCTGCCCTACATCAACACCCGCTATGCCGCTTACAAGGTGCTGGGGCCCCACCTGAAAAGCACGACGCCGCAGCAGCGCAATGACTTTGTGGCGGCGTTCACGGACTACTTGGTTGCTTCCTATGCCCAGGTACTGACCCAGTACACGGATCAGGATATTGAAATCGAGCCGCCAAAGCCGATTCCGGCCGATCGCAGTGTGATTTCTGTCCGGGTGGACATTGTCGATACCAAGCGACCGCCTATCCGCCTGGACTTCACATTGCGCAAGAACAAGAAAACCGGCGAGTGGCAGGGCTTCGATATGGTGGCCGAAGGGGTCAGTATGATCTCCACCAAGCAAAGCGAGTGGAATGGTCAGCTGCGCAGCCAGGGGGTTGATGCCGTGACGCAGGATCTGAAACGATTAGCGGCCAAGCCGATCCGTCGTGAGTCAGAAAACAATGACTAAGCAAAAGATTGAGTGGCAAGCTCAGGAAAATGGGCTTTACTGCTTGTCAGGGGCATTGGAACGTGACACAGTTCCAGCTTTTTGGCAGCAACGCCATGAATGGATGCCGAAGGATAGCAAAGTGCAGCTGGATCTGTCTGCGGTCGGGCGGATCGACTCTGCCGGTATGGTGATGTTGCTGCACATATACCAACAGCTGAGCCAAAATGGGGCTGAGCTGAAAATATTGAATGTGCCAGAGCAGCTTGTCACGCTGCTACGTCTGAGTCACGTTGAATCAATGTTAGCGGCTTGCATCGAGTGAGTCGCGAAAGAGGATAGCTTGTGGAAATCTCTGAAATTAAGAATATTCTGGAAAATGCCTTGGAACTTGACGAAGTGATTGTCAAGGGCGACGGCAGTCACTACGAAGTGATCGCTGTTGGTGCCATGTTCGAGGGTATGAACCGTGTTAAGAAGCAGCAGGCTATTTACGGTCCGCTGATGGGGCAGATCGCAGCGAATGAAATTCATGCGCTGAGCATCAAAACATACACGCCTGAAGAGTGGGCACGTGACAAAAAATTGATGTCCCTGTCTTAAGAGGTTAATGATGCAGAAGTTTCGAATCCAGGGCGGTGGCCCACTGAGTGGCGAAGTCTCCATTTCTGGTGCTAAGAATGCAGCATTGCCAATTTTGTTCGCAGCTCTATTGGCCGAAGAGCCGGTAGAAGTGGCGAATGTACCAAAGCTACGCGATATCGATACCACGATGGAGCTGCTGAGCCGACTGGGTGCCAAGGTATCCCGCAACGGTTCGGTCCATGTTGATGCCGGTCCGGTCAATGAGTTCTGCGCGCCGTATGACTTGGTGAAAACCATGCGCGCCTCGATCTGGGCGCTGGGTCCGCTGGTGGCGCGTTTTGGTCAGGGGCAAGTGTCTCTGCCGGGCGGCTGTGCAATTGGTGCTCGCCCTGTGGATTTGCATATCCACGGCCTTGAGCAGCTCGGCGCAGAAATCACGCTGGAAGAAGGTTACGTTAAAGCGACGGTTGACGGTCGCCTTAAAGGTGCCCACATCGTGATGGACAAGGTCAGTGTTGGTGCAACTGTGACCATTATGTCGGCGGCAACACTGGCGGAAGGTACTACCGTGATCGAGAATGCGGCCCGTGAGCCGGAAATTGTCGATACCGCGGACTTCCTCAATACGCTGGGCGCGAAGATTACCGGTGCCGGTACCGATACTATCACCATCGAGGGTGTTGAGCGTCTTGGGGGCGGCTACCACGAAGTCGTAGCAGATCGTATCGAAACCGGTACGTTCCTGGTTGCCGCAGCGGTATCTGGCGGTAAGATCATGTGCCGTCACACCCGCCCTTCTTTGCTTGAAGCAGCGCTGGCCAAGTTGGAAGAAGCGGGTGCCAAGATTGAAACCGGCGAAGACTGGATCAGCCTGGATATGACCGACCGAGAGTTGAAGGCGGTCAATATTCGTACGGCTCCGCACCCGGGCTTCCCGACAGACATGCAGGCCCAGTTCTCGTTGCTCAACCTGGTTGCCAAGGGCACAGGTATCATCACCGAGACGATCTTCGAAAACCGCTTCATGCACATTCCTGAGCTGATCCGTATGGGGGCTCATGCTGAAATCGAAGGCAATACTGTGATCTGTGGTGACACCGACGGCCTGAGCGGTGCCCAGGTGATGGCAACCGACCTACGTGCGTCTGCCAGTCTGGTGATTGCCGGCAGCATTGCTAAAGGCGAAACCATCGTTGACCGTATTTACCATATTGACCGTGGCTACGAGCACATCGAAGACAAGTTCAGCGCCCTAGGTATGAAGATCGAGCGTTTTAGCGAGTAAGATAATGGTTCTGTGGGGTTAAAGCGGCCCTATGGTTCCATGGAATCTGTTGACTCCATAGATAAGAAAATCCTCGACATGATGTTGGGGATTTTTTTATGTTTTAAAAATGGAAGATTGACCAACAGTCAGGGAAATTTGAAAGTCATTGAAGTTATGACGCCTTCAGGCTAGCTTGTACAGCACCACAGCACCACAGCACCACAGCACCACAGCACCACAGCACCACAGCACCATAGCACCACAGCACTATTAAATATTAATACCCATTCGGCTCATCGCCGATCTTGACGGTTAAATCGGTTGGCTGGCCGTTGCGCAGTACCTTCATGCTGACTTCGGTGCCCGGGCGGAGCTCGGTAACGATATCCAGCACGTTGCGGCGGTCTGTCACCCGCTTGCCATCAATTTCGATCAGGATATCTTGCACCTTGAAGCCGGCTTTGGCCGCTGGGCCGTTGGGATCCATTCCCATCACTATGATCCCGCTGATTTGCTCGGCATCATAGAGCCTCGCCATAACCGGATTGATATCACGCGCCTCGATACCGATATAGCCTCGGATCACCCTGCCGTCAGCAATCAGCTTGTTCATGATTTTCTGGGTCAGCTCGTAGGGAATGGCAAAGGAGATACCGTAAGTTTCAATATCGGTTGCCTGCTGGAAAGAGGCGGTATTGATCCCGACCAGCTCGCCGCGGGTATTGACCAGTGCCCCCCCGGAGTTCCCCTCGTTGATGGCGGCATCGGTTTGCAGGAAGTCCTGGCGGCCATAGAAACTCATGCCCGAGCGGCCGGTCGCAGAGATGATGCCATAGGTCGTGGTCTGGCCGAGGTTGTAGGGGTTGCCGATGGCCAATACCACATCACCAACCGCAGGGCGATATTCGGTGCTGGTTGGGATCACCGGCAGGTTCTCGGCCTGGATTTTTAGCACCGCCAAGTCGGTACGCTGATCTTTACCGATCAGCTGGGCGGTGAGGATACGGCCGTCTTGCAGGGCGACAATGACTTGATCTGCTTCTGCAACGACGTGGTAATTGGTAACGATATAGCCTTTGTCGCTCATGATCACACCGGAGCCTAGACCCTGGGTGCTGAGTTGTAGGCGGTCGTCGGCATTGTAGCGGCGGTTATAGATATTCACCACCGCAGGAGAGGCCCGGCGAACCGCGTAATTAAAGGAGACTTGCGGCTGGTTGAGTTCTATTGGGGCCAATACCTGGGGCGTATTGAGCATCTGGGTGCGGAGATCAGGGAAGATCAGCAGCAGGGCAATGGCCGTAACGAAACCAAGCAAAATGGATCTAGCCAAAAAAGCCAGCATGTTCGCTCCCTTGATTGAATAAACTACTGATAAGAGTCGAAGAGGTTACCATTACCTTAGACAAGATACCAAGTATTGGCGGTCTATTTTAGTCAATAATGAACAGCAAGCGAAGTCTGAACCAAGCAGCTTGTGCTGGGGGAAAGGGCATGCGGCAGCCGGCGGTGGCCGGCTGCCGGTAGGGTTGATTAGCGGATGATGAGATAGAGGATACTGTTGTCGCGTTTCACCTCAAGGGCCAGCACACTTGGTTTTTGGTCAAGGGCTTTTCTCAGCTCACCCAGGTTACGGATGGCCTGGCGGTTGACGCCAAGGATGATGTCGCCTTCGCGTAGGCCGAAGCGGGCTGCCTGGGAGTTCTCCTGCAAGCTGGTGACTTTGACCCCTTTGGTACCGTCACTGGAGGTGGTGTTGGCAAATTCTGCACCGGCCAGGCCTTCGTGCAAGCTGTCCGCTTTCACTTTGTTGACCGAGGCTTCCTGAAGCTTGGCGGTTACATCAATGGCCTTGCCGTCGCGGACGATACCCAGTGACACCTGCTTGCCGGCACCTAAGGTGGCAATTTTCGCCCGCAGCTCGCCAAAGGTGCGGATCTGCTTGCCGTTGACTGACACGATAATGTCACCGGCTTTCAAGCCAGCTTTTTCCGCGGCGGAGTCCGGCATCACCTGGTTGATGAAGGCACCGTGGTTGGTCTCGTAACCGAAAGCTTCAGCCAGTTCGGAAGTCAGCTCGCCGCCTTGTACCCCAAGAACGCCGCGCTTGACCTCGCCAAATTCGATGATCTGCTCCGTCAGGTTTTTCACCATGTTGACCGGAATCGCAAACCCGATGCCGACGTTTCCGCCGTTAGGGCCAAGAATAGCGGTATTGATCCCGACTAGCTCGCCATTGAGGTTGACCAGGGCTCCGCCAGAGTTGCCGCTGTTGATGGCGGCATCGGTCTGGATAAAGTTCTCGAAGTTCTCGATGTTCAGGCCGCTGCGGCCGAGGGCCGAGATGATCCCCGATGTGACGGTCTGTCCTAGGCCGAACGGGTTACCGATGGCGACCGCGAAATCACCGACTCGCAGCTTATCGGAATCGGCCAGTTTTATTTCGGTCAGGTTAGAGGCATCTTTTAGCTTGAGCAGGGCGATATCCGACATTTCGTCGCTGCCGATCAACTCGGCGGAAACCTCACGGCCATCATGCAGCTGGACCTGGATTTTGGTGGCGCCGCCAATGACATGGTGGTTGGTGACGATATAGCCTTTGTCAGCATCGACAATTACCCCCGATCCTAAGCCGCGGAATGGGCGCTCGCGGATTTGCTCTTCAGGGAAGTCAGGGCCGAAAAAGAAACGGAATGTCTCGGGTAAGCGTTGTTTGGATACTTGTTTACCTTCAACGGCAATGCTGACCACAGCAGGCGTGACTTGCTCTAGCATCGGAGCCAGGCTAGGTACTTGCTGGTTGTTGACTGACTGGGGAAGGGCGGCGGTTGCCGTCACTGGGGTAATAACTGAGCTGATGCCGATGGTCAGGGCACTTAAAACAAGTAATGTTTTTTTCATTATTACTAAACTCCGGTTTTCAAGTCCAAGCGCAGGCAGCTTCCTAGTGGCTTGATATGCCTGCTTAATCTCAGACTTGAAAACGGATGTTTAGTTCCTGAGAAATTTTAGCTCGCCTTGGATTCTTCGGCGACCGGCTTTGGTTCTTCGGTGATTTGCTCAGGTTTTTGGTCTTTCAGCAGGCCGGTTGCGCCGTTGGCGTAATCTCGTGGCTGCTCTTCCTCTTTAACGTCTTTTACTGCTTCCAGTGTACTGATACGGCGGGAAAACGGGTTGTCTTGCTCCGGCAAGTTCGGCATCAGTTCGGTGGATGTCTTCGCCATGTGCTCGTAGAGCTTGCCATAGTCTTTGGCAATATTATCGAGCAGCTCTGAGCTCTGGGCGAAGTGATCAACCAGTTCCTGGCGGAACTGCTCAAGTTCGTATTTAGACTTATCCAGCTCTTTCTTCAGTTCTTTTTGCTGTTTCAAACCCTTATTGCTCAGCCTCGTGGCAAAGGCACCGACAATGGCACCGGCAATGAAAATCAGCAGCGCATAAATCCAAGCCATGAAAAACTCCTTTTGCTCTTATATAGGGACAGGGGGGATTACGGCACCATGGGCAGACTCGCCTGCCGGGCGAAATGGTGAACGTACATCATCGTACCTGTTGTATAACATCAAAATTTAATTGGTGCTGAATAGCACGTCAACTTCATGTACATGTTTAGTTACTATACATGTACATGACGCTGCATGGTACTATCAAGCATATGGAGAATGACGGTTTGGGCCAAACAAGGATGACCCCACAGCAAAAATACCAACAAGATCTCAAGCGTAGCGGCTTCGTTGCCGATCCGGCCCAGGCGCTGGCGGTGCGCCATCTCGACGACCTGTACCATCGGCTCCTCGCCCCCAGACCGGCGCCTACCCGCCGTTGGCTCGATCGCCTGATGCGTCGCCAGGCCGAAGCGGCTGAGCCTGTTAAGGGGCTCTATTTCTGGGGCGGAGTAGGTCGCGGCAAGACGTACCTGGTGGATACCTTTTTCGACTGCCTACCGACCGAGCGCAAGATGCGGGTTCACTTCCACCGCTTCATGCACCGGGTGCACCAGGAAATGAAGCAGCTGGAGCAGCAGGTCGACCCGCTTGATGTTGTTGCCGAACGTTTTGCCGCCGAGACCGACATCATCTGTTTTGATGAGTTTTTTGTTTCCGATATCACCGATGCCATGATTCTGGGGACCTTGTTCGAGGCCCTTTTCCGTCGGGGAATTACCTTGGTGGCGACCTCGAACATACCGCCGGGCGAGCTTTACCGCAATGGCCTGCAGCGGGCTCGCTTCCTCCCGGCTATCGATCTGATCAAGACCCACTGCGAGGTGGTCAATGTCGATTCGGGGACCGATTACCGGCTGCGGACGCTTGAGCAGGCCGAAATCTACCATTTCCCGCTCGATGAGCAGGCCGAGCAGAATATGCGCCGTTACTTTGAGCAGTTGGCGGCGGGCAAGCACCGCACGGGGGGAACGGTGGAGATCAACAACCGGGCCTTGCCGATCCTGAATGAGGGGGAAGGGGTGATCCACTTTGATTTTGCCACCTTGTGCCAAACAGCCCGGAGCCAGAGCGATTATATGGAGTTATCGCAGATCTACCACACGGTGCTGTTATCGGGGGTGATTCAGATGGCCGAGGATGACAGCGATGCCGCCCGCCGCTTCATTGCCTTGGTCGATGAATTCTATGAGCGCAACGTCAAATTGATCCTCTCTGCCGAGGTCGACCTGGCGCAACTCTACAAAGGGGAGCGGCTGGCGTTTGAGTTTAAGCGCTGTTGCTCAAGGCTCATCGAGATGCAGAGCCACGACTATCTGGCCAGCCCGCACCTTCCGTAGTGATTATCGGTGCTAAAATCACCCAAAATAGCCGTTGATAACCTGTTGTTTTGGGCCTTAAACCCTCCCAGAGAAAAAATCATAATTTTTTTTCAAAAAAAGGTGATTTTTTCTCCACCCTTCCCTATAATCTTGCGACCCACCGTACCTGTAACGGCAAAAGCCGGGAGTGCCAACCACTCGAAGGGGTGATGAGAGGGCTCTGTACAGAGGGAGCATTGCTGCTCCTGTAAAGTGAAACTATTTAATTTTGGGTAAGAATTAGCATGAAAACTTTCGTTGCTAAACCAGAAACTGTAAAACGTGACTGGTATGTTGTTGACGCTGAAGGTAAAACTCTTGGTCGTCTAGCAACTGAAATCGCATCTCGTCTACGTGGTAAGCACAAGCCGGAGTACACTCCGCACGTTGACACTGGTGACTACATCGTAGTTATCAACGCTGAAAAAGTTGCAGTAACTGGTGCTAAGCGCACTGACAAGATGTACCACCACCACACTGGCTACATCGGTGGTCTGAAGTCTATCAGCTTCGACAAGCTTCTTGATAAGAAACCAGAAATGATTATCGAGACTGCTGTTAAAGGCATGCTTCCTAAAGGTCCTCTAGGCCGTGCTATGTACCGTAAGCTGAAAGTTTACGCTGGTGCTGAGCACAACCACGCTGCACAGCAGCCTAAAGTTCTAGACATCTAATTGGGGAAGATGACAATGGCAGAGAATCAATACTACGGCACTGGTCGCCGCAAAAGCTCAGCTGCTCGCGTTTTCATTAAACCGGGTACTGGTAACATCGTAATCAACAAGCGCAGCATCGAAGAGTACTTCGGTCGCGAAACTGCTCGCATGGTTGTTCGTCAGCCTCTAGAGCTAG
Source organism: Photobacterium sp. DA100 (assembly GCF_029223585.1). Classification (NCBI taxonomy): domain Bacteria; kingdom Pseudomonadati; phylum Pseudomonadota; class Gammaproteobacteria; order Vibrionales; family Vibrionaceae; genus Photobacterium; species Photobacterium sp. DA100. The sequence continues at coordinate 360,095 of NZ_CP119423.1, forward strand.
TTGAAATGACTGAGAAGCTTGACCTATACATCACTGTTAAAGGTGGTGGTATCACTGGTCAGTCTGGTGCTATCCGTCACGGTATCACTCGCGCTCTTATGGAGTACGATGAAACTCTACGTCCTGCTCTACGTGCAGCTGGTTACGTTACTCGTGACGCTCGTCGCGTTGAACGTAAGAAAGTTGGTCTACGTAAAGCACGTCGTCGTCCACAGTTCTCTAAGCGTTAATTCAACGCTCCAGATTTTTTCTGGAAACTGTGTGCAAAAGCTCAACCTTCGGGTTGGGCTTTTTTATTGCCTGAAAAAGCCGTCGGCTTGTCACATCTAAGCAACAAACCCACCGCATCTAGCCCAGTCTCCGTGTCTTTGTCTGCTCCTTCCTGCAGCTTAAATTTGCTTTACAACAGCCGTTTGCATCACACAAAGTAACAAAAAGAACATACCTCTCACATTTGTTGCGAAAAAGTAGCTTTATCTTGTCAAAAAGTGGGGTTTTCTTTATCATTTGGCGTGATAAGCAACAGCTTTTAGCCTTCCGGGTTGGAAGGGGTAGCTGTTGTTTCTTTCCGTTGAAAGTTAGCCGTAAGCTCCAGGGACGCACAAGGACATAATAATAATCCAGAGCGGGAGCACATGGGAGAATGTTGGATGAGCAATGCGCCAGTAAGTAACGGCCGACGCCGCTTCCTGACTGCGACGACTTCGGTTGTTGGAGGCTTAGGTGCAGCCGCTGTAGCCGTGCCTTTTATCAAATCATGGAACCCGAGCGCGAAAGCAAAAGCCGCGGGTGCACCAGTTGAAGTTGATATCAGCAAGTTGGAAGAAGGCCAGATGGTTCGCGTCGAGTGGCGTGGCAAACCTGTCTGGGTGGTCCGCCGTAGCGATGCTGTTTTAAAAGAATTGGGTGGCCATGATGGCCAGCTTCGCGATCCGTCGTCGGCGGAACCGCAGCAGCCCGGATATGCCCAAAATAAATTTCGTTCAGTTAAGCCTGAAATCTTTCTAGCCGTAGGTATCTGTACCCACCTTGGCTGTTCACCGACCTATTTACCGAATACCTTCAGTGAGCAGGTCAGCGGTATTTCAGCCGGTTTCTTCTGCCCGTGTCACGGATCGAAGTTCGATATGGCTGGCCGGGTCTTTGCCGGGGTGCCTGCACCATTGAACCTGGTCGTGCCGCCTCATACGTTCCTGGATGATAATACCATTCTGGTCGGTGTTGATGAGGAGGTTGCCTAATGGAAGCGTTACTTGGATGGGTTGAGAAACGCCTGCCTGTGATGAATGCCTACCGCAAGCATTTGTCAGAGTACCCGATGCCGAAGAACTTCAACTTCTGGTATCTGTTCGGCTCGCTGGCCATGCTGGTCTTGGTCAACCAGATCATTACCGGGATCTGGCTGACCATGAACTACGTGCCGTCCGGCGAGGGGGCCTTCGCCTCGATCGAGTACATCATGCGCGATGTTGAGTACGGATGGCTGCTGCGCTACATGCACTCGACCGGCGCCTCGGCATTTTTTGTCGTGGTCTACTTGCACATGTTCCGTGGCTTGATTTACGGTTCATACCAGAAACCCCGCGAACTGCTGTGGCTGTTCGGGATGTTGATTTTCTTGGTACTGATGGCCGAAGCCTTCATGGGCTACCTACTGCCGTGGGGCCAGATGTCTTACTGGGGAGCTCAGGTTATCATCTCGCTATTCGGCGCGATCCCTGTGATCGGCGATGATCTGACGCTGTGGATCCGGGGTGACTATGTGATTTCCGGGGCGACCCTGAACCGCTTCTTCGCGCTTCACGTTATCGCACTGCCTATCGTACTGCTGCTGCTGGTTGTGCTGCATATCCTGGCACTGCACGAAGTGGGTTCGAACAACCCAGATGGCATCGAAACCAAGCTGCCGAAAGGTACCAAGGGCGATGGCTACAAGACCCAGTTCCCGTTCCACGAGTACTACAGCAAGAAGTACGACATTATCGACTCGATTCCTTTCCACCCATACGGGACGGTAAAAGATATGGTCGGTATTGCGGTATTCGCCTTCCTGTTCAGCTACGTGATCTTCTTCAACCCTGAGATGGGCGGCTACTTCCTTGAGCCACCTAACTTTGAGGCGGCCAACCCGCTGAAGACCCCTGAGCACATCGCACCGGTATGGTACTTCACACCGTTCTACGCCATCTTGCGTGCGGTGCCGGACAAGCTGCTGGGTGTTGTCGCGATGGGAGCCTCGATTGTTGCCCTGTTCCTGCTGCCTTGGCTTGACCGCTGTAAGGTGCGTTCTTACCGCTACCGTAGCAAGTTGCATTTGGCCAACATCGTCCAGTTCACCATCAGCTTTATTGCACTGGGGATCCTGGGGGCGCTGCCTGCAACACCGACGTACACTATCCTGGCGCAGATCTTCAGCTTTGCGTACTTCATGTTCTTCGTCCTGCTGTTCTTCTACAGCAAGAATGAAGCAACCAAACCGCTACCAGAGAGGGTAACATTCAAATGAAGAAGTTGATTGTAATGCTATTTGCCCTGCTGCCGTCTCTGGCTATGGCGGCGGGCCCATCGGTGCCGCTGGACAAGGCAGGCAATGATCTGACGGATAAAGCGTCGCTGCAGCGCGGTGCCCAAACCTTTATGAATTACTGCTTTGGCTGTCATGCGACCCAGTACCAGCGCTACGAGCGGGTGGCGACGGATCTCGGGATCCCGGCCGAGCTGATGAAGGAGCACATGATCTTCGATCCTGAAGCTAAAATCGGTGATTTGATGGTCAATGCCATTCCGACCGAATACGCGGCAGCCTCGTTCGGGGCGCCGGCACCGGATCTGACCATGGTGGCTCGTGTTCGCGGCAGTGACTGGATCTATACTTACCTGCGCTCCTTCTACGCGGATCCTAGCCGTCCGTTTGGGGTCAACAACGTGGTGTTCCCGAGCGTGGGCATGCCCCACGTACTGGAAGAGCTGCAGGGGGTACCGACCAAGGTGTACGAAACCCGCCTGATTGACGGGGAAGAAGTACAGGAATACGTCGGGATCAAGTCTGACGGCACGGGTGAGCTGAATGATGACGAATATGACGAGGCGGTACGCGATCTGGTCAACTTCCTCGAATATTCAGCCGAGCCGATGAAATTGGAACGCCAGCGCTTGGGTTACTGGGTGATGGGCTTTATCGTCGTATTCTTTGTACTAACATTACTGTTGAAGAAAGAATATTGGCGTGATGTCCACTGATCAGGTAATCTAGTGGGTTAGAATCTCGCAATGGGGGCCGGTGCCCCCGTTGCTTTTTGTGTATTTAAGTATACTGGAGGGGTTAATGGCTGTTGCTGCCAATAAACGCTCTGTGATGACTCTGTATTCTGATGCTTCTGACATCTACAGCCATCAGGTGCGTATCGTACTAGCAGAAAAAGGTGTAAGTGTTGAAATCGAGCTGGTTGACCCAAACAACCTGCCTGAGGACTTGCTAGACCTAAACCCGTACAACTCTGTGCCGACTTTGGTTGACCGTGAGCTTGCACTTTACCAAGCAAGCATCATTATGGAGTATCTGGATGAGCGTTTCCCTCATCCACCGTTGATGCCTGTTTACCCTGTTGCTCGTGGTAACAGCCGTTTGATGATGTACCGTATCGAACGTAACTGGTACACATTGGCTGAAAAAGTAAATAAAGGAACTGCCGACGAAGCTGAGAAGGCACGTAAGCAGCTGCGCGAAGAGCTGTTGGCTCTTGCTCCTGTATTTGCTGAGTTCCCATACTTCATGAGCGAAGAGTTCAGCTTGGTTGACTGTTACCTGGCTCCGCTACTGTGGCGCTTGCCTGAAATGGGTATCGAGCTGACCGGTGCTGGCGCCAAGGAAGTGAAAAACTACATGACCCGCGTTTTCGAGCGTGATTCATTCCTGGCCTCATTGACTGAAGCAGAGCGCGAAATGCGTTTGGCTGGCAAGTAATGATGGACATCGACAACATGACACCGCGTCGACCGTATTTGCTGCGTGCTTTTTATGATTGGCTGGTAGATAACGATCTGACCCCGCACTTGGTGGTGGATGCGACGCTACCGGGTGTCAAGGTTCCGATGGAATTTGTCAGTGATGGGCAGATTGTCCTGAACATTGCGCCGCGCGCAGTGGGCAACTTGGAGCTGGGCAACGAGGCGATCAGTTTCAGCGCCCGTTTCAGCGGTCGGCCTCACTCGGTGATCGTTCCGCTGTATGCTGCCATGGCGATTTATGCGCGTGAAAATGGCGCTGGTACGATGTTCGAACCAGATCCGGCCTATGCGACGGATATGGCGGACATCGAAGAGCTAGATGGTATCGAGGAGCAGCCACAGGATACCCTGTCGTCTGTTGAATCGGTGGCTGAAGCCGTATCGGACATCGAGCCTGACGATGAACCACCGCGCCCGCGCGGCCGTCCGAGCCTGCGCGTCGTGAAATAATCACACGGTCAAATAACCCAATTAAAAAACGCAGCTATCGCTGCGTTTTTTTTGGGGTCAATTCTCGTCTTAATCCCTATTCCTTGGGGTATTCAAATACCTTGACCACTTTCTTGACGCCCGAAACGTTGCGGGCGATGTCGGCGGCAATATTGCCCTGCTCGCGGCTGACATAGCCGAGCAGGAAGACTTCCTGGCCTTCGGTGATCACCTTGATGGTGGCATTGCCCAACTGCTTGCTGCCAATAAGCTGGGCTTTGACCTTGGTAGTCAGCCAGCCGTCCTTGCTGACTTCACCCAGTTGGGGCAGCGGGCGGATCTGGATTTGGTTGTAGACCGTATTGACGTTTTTCAGCTCACGGACTTGCTGCTCCAATTGGCGGCTGTAGGTTTGTTCGGTCGCCTGACCAACCAGCAGTACTTTACCTTCCATGGCGATGGCGTTGACCCGGGTGTGCTGACGGTACGGTGGCTTATTGGCGAGGCCTCCGACCTCCATTTCAATTTCCTGATCATACCATTGCTGCTTGGTCGAGCGGGTATCGGCTGGATCCAGAGCCGCGCAGGCTTGCAGGCCCAGTGCCAGTAGGAGAACAATTAGCGGACGCCAGTTCATGATTACCTTCCTTGTGTGGCTCTATCCTTCGTGGTGGGGGAACAAGACCTTGTCGATCAGATCACAGAGGCAGTGAACCACCAATAGCTGGCCTTCCTGGATCCGGGCGGTTCGTTGCGACGGAATACGGATCTCGACATCCTGGATACCAAGCAACCCCGCCATCTCGCCACCATCTTTACCGGTCAGGGCAATAATGGTCATATCACGGGTCAGCGCAGCCTCCATGGCCTTGATGATGTTCTTGCTGTTGCCGCTGGTTGACAGCACAAACAGGATGTCACCGCCCTGGCCTAGTGCCCTTACTTGCTTGGAGAAGACTTCATCGTGGTGATAGTCATTGGCGACGGCTGTCAGGGTTGTGGTATCGGCCGTCAGTGCCAAAGCTGGCAGGCTGGGGCGCTCGGTCTCGTAGCGGTTGATCAGGCACGAAGCAAAGTGCTGTGAATTCGCCGCCGAGCCACCATTACCGCAGCAGAGGATCTTGTTGCCATTGAGCAGGCTTTGCACCATGACCTGGGCTGCCTGTGATATTGCGTCTGGCAGGGCCTCGGCGGCGGCAATCTGGGTTTGGATGCTTTCAGTGAAACTTTCTTTGATGCTCTCTAGCATGGATTAACCTTCTACTAGGGTGTTGGTAAACCATTCGATTTGCGGTGGTGTGCCTTCAAGCGATACCACATCAAATCGAAACTCAGTGTGTTCAATGGCCAGGCCATTTTTCTTTAGCCACAACAAGGCTGCACGTTTAACGCGTTGTTGTTTACGCCAGTTTACCGCTTCTGCGGCAGAACCGTAATGGTTGTTTTTGCGGAATTTGACTTCGACGAAGACCCAGCACTGGCGATGGCGCATGATCAGGTCGATTTCGCCACTGCGGCACTGGAAGTTGCGGGTGTGGGGGAGCAGGCCATGGCGGCAGAGGTACTGCTCGGCCATGGCCTCGTAGGTTTGTCCTTGCTGGCGCTTATTGAGCGGGCTCAATACCGTTCCCGGTATAGATCGCCCAGCTTAGCTGACGCTGGATCACACAGTGGTCATCGAGGCTTAGCTGGCCGGTATTACCCTGGGTGGTGTAGTTATCGACCACACGCATTTGCGGCAGTTCGGAAACCATCTTGTAGGCGTCCATCCCGAAGGCATGAAGGCGGACATCGGTATTCCTGCTATCTGGCCACAGCTCTTCATAGCGGTTCATGAAATTGTGGTTGGCGTCGATCAGCAACGGGATATCGCTGAACTCGATACCTCGGATTTCAGAAGTATCCGCGGTACGATCCGGGTAGCTGCGTGAGCTGGCGTAAAGCTTCGGCTGCGAGGCATCCGGGTTGATAGCCACTTCGATAAACGGCTTGAGCAGGGTCAGCTCGTTGACATTGGCGATCAGGTAAACCGCATCGGTATCACGGCGGCTGCGAGGCTCGGCTTCAAGCTCCATTCCCAGTACCTGCTGCATCTGCTGGATGCGGCTTTGGCTGTCGGTGAGACCAAATACTGCAGCAATTTCCTGCTGGATTTGTTTGCGCGAGCTGAACTGGCGGGTCGCCGGTGTATTGCCGGTCAGTTGCTGCCACTGCTCGATGAAGGCGTTGCTAACGCGGCTGCCGAAGCTGTTGCCCGGAGCCAGCACCATCGGGTACTGGTGCCCCTTGGCAAAGAGGTGGCGGGCGGCCTGCTCCGCTTCCTGCTCCGGAGAAAGCGAGAAGTAGCACGCATTGTTCTGGGTCAGTTGGCTCGGATCCGGCTCGTTGAGGGCGAGCAAGGCAATGTTGCTGTTGTTGGCTCGCTGGAACTCGGTGATTTTTTCCTTACGAAGGGGACCTATCACCATCTCGACGCCGCTTTGCTCCAGCTTGGCCATGATGGAAGCCATGGTTTCCGCTTCCGTGTCGTAGACCGTCAGCTCGGTTTGGGCCTCACGGCCGGTGTCGTCGAGCATGGCATTGATAAAGCCATCGCGAACGGCTTTGCCCGATTGTTCAAAGCGGCCGGATAGCGGTAGCAGCAGGGCAACATTGTCGAGCTGGGCAATTTCCAGTGACATAATACTGTCGAGATCGGTCGGCAGGTATTGATTGGCCGGGTGGTAAGGGTGGCTACCCAGCCACTCCTCGACCATCGACTTGAGCTTGACCGGACGCTGTGAATAGGTATTTTTTAGCACTGCCAGCTGGATCCAGCCGCGCAACACTTCTTCATCGCCAGCCAGGGTTACCGACTGGAGCTGATTGTTGTTGTAGTTGGCCAGATCCTGCCACAGGTTCTGCCAGTTCGCTGCTTTCTGGTCATTGTTCAGGTACTGATCCAATGCCGTACGCGATCGGGCGGCGCTGAGAGGCTGGTTGGTCTGGCGGTAAAGTTCTGCGCGCAGCATGTGGTAGCGCAGGTACTGGCTATCGGCCAGTGTCCACCATGGCTGGAAGTTGAGCGAATCAAGGGCAGCTTTGGGCTGGCCTTGCTGGTAGCGCAGGGTTGCGCGTGCCAGCTGCCATTCGGCCATCTGCAGCGGATCCATGTTCATTCTGCTCAAGCGGGTAGCCAGCTGTTCGGCTTGGCCCCACTGGCCTTCCTTGATCAGCGCCTTGAGCGCCAGGATATTCCAGTTGATGCTCTGGGCACCTTCACTTGACTCGGCTTTGATCAGATAATTGGCTGCGCTATCAGTAGCGGCGGCTGTAATATCGGTGGCCACGACCGGCTGGTTAGAAGTACTACAGCTTGCCAGAAGTACGGCAAGGGCTACAGGGGCTAACAGTCGTGATACACTTTTACGCTTATGGGTAAAATTGAGCATTGAATTCATTCAACTGTGACAAATTACTCTCTATATTAATTGCAGATGAGATCTTAGACAAATGAGTGAGACCAATTCATGCACGGTAGATGTCGCAACTTTGTACATCGTACCTACACCAATCGGTAATTTGGCGGACATCACGCAGCGTGCATTGGACGTATTGGCAAATGTCGATCTGATTGCCGCCGAGGATACGCGACATACCTCGCGCCTGCTGACCCATTTTTCGATCTCGACCCGCACCTTTGCGCTTCACGATCACAATGAGCAGCAAAAAGCTGACTACCTGATCGAAAAACTTCAGGCTGGTACCAGTATCGCTCTTGTGTCCGATGCCGGTACGCCGCTGATCAGTGATCCAGGATACCATCTTGTCAACCGTTGTCGTCAGGCGGGTGTTAAAGTTGTCCCTCTTCCTGGGCCTTGTGCGGTTGTGACGGCGCTCAGCGGGGCCGGCCTGCCGTCCGACCGCTTCAGCTTCGAGGGCTTTTTGCCGCCAAAAAGCAAGGGGCGCCGTGATCGCTTCCAGGCTCTGGCCAATGACGAGCGCACCATGATTTTCTATGAATCACCGCATCGCATCATGGACTCGCTGGCAGATATGCTGGCCGTGCTGGGCCCCGACCGCCAGGTGGTGCTGGCGCGCGAGCTGACCAAAACCTACGAAACTATCCATGGGGCACCGCTGGGCGAGCTGATTGAGTGGCTGGGCGAAGACAGTAACCGGACCCGGGGCGAAATGGTCCTGCTGGTGGCCGGGCATCGCGCCGAGAAAGAAGAGTTGCCGGCCGATGCGCTGCGCACCCTGGGGCTGCTGGTCAAAGAGTTGCCGCTGAAAAAGGCGGCGGCGCTGGCGGCGGAGATCCACGGGGTCAAGAAGAACGCGCTGTATAAGTGGGGACTTGAAAACCTCGATTAACGGTCCTATGTGGCTATGGCCCTATGGGTAAACAGTGATTTGCCTGACTAAATAATATCGATAAAGAAATCCCCGAACCAAAATCGGGGATTTTTATATGCTTACAAAGTTTTGCTCACATAATTATAATATGCCTTGGGAAACAAAGGGCATTGACAAGATGAATGGATGAATCAATCTTGCACAGCACCACAGCACCACAGCACCACAGCACCACAGCACCACAGCACCACAGCACCACAGCACCACAGCACCACAGCACCACAGCACCACAGCACCACAGCACCACAGCACCACAGCACCACAGCACCACAGCACCACAGCACCACAGCACCACAGCACCACAGCACCACAGCACCGCTGTTGCTATTTCCACCGCTTCGCGTTTTTGTAGGATTTTTCACTGGTAACTGTGAGCCAAGTCCTATACAATCGCCCGCCTGAGTTGGCCAGGTAACCGCTGCCTCGTTGATGTCCTTTGGGAGACTGACGAGGGGGAGGAAAGTCCGGGCTCCACAGGGCAGGGTGCCAGATAACGTCTGGGGGGCGCGAGCCTACGACCAGTGCAGCAGAGAGCAGACCGCCGATGGCCCATTCTTCGGAGTGGTGCACAGGTAAGGGTGAAAGGGTGCGGTAAGAGCGCACCGCGCGGCTAGTAATAGTTCGTGGCACGGTAAACTCCACCCGGAGCAAGACCAAATAGGTCCCTAATGGCGTGGCCCGCGTTGGGGACGGGTAGGTTGCTTGAGCCTGTGAGTGATTGCAGGCCTAGAGGAATGGTTACCACCGCGTAAGCGGGACAGAACCCGGCTCATCGGCCAACTCACCCCTTTAAGCATAAAAGGTGATGCGAGGTCTCTTGCGAGACGTTGCATCACCTTTTGTCGTTTTGGGCTCGGTGACACCGCCGTGATCCCCCTTAGCCTCCGCAATTAATTTCAAGTGATTGTTAGAATTGCGGCCCTCGGCTTGACATCTTTTTTATCAAATACGTACACTTTGCGGTGGGAATTTGCGGAAAATTCTTTTAAAACAGTGTTTTAATAGTCTAAGTTTATGAATTTCCACTGTTACTGGATTTTATGCTGGCTTGTTGTCTAACGGGTTGGCACGCTTTTACAAGAGCTGAAGAACTACTTATGTCTGAACAGTTTGAGCACGTCTCGGTTTTACTTCATGAATCGGTTGATGGTTTGGCCATCAAGCCAGATGGTATCTATATCGATGGTACATTTGGCCGCGGTGGTCACAGCCGCCTGATCCTTTCCCAGCTAGGTGAAAACGGGCGTCTATACAGTATTGACCGCGATCCCCAGGCGATTGCCGAAGCCCAGAAAATTGATGATCCGCGCTTTACCATCATCCATGGCCCGTTCTCGGGTATGGAAAAGTATATGGAAGAGCGCGATTTGATCGGTCGCGTCGATGGCGTGTTGTTGGATCTGGGGGTTTCTTCTCCGCAGCTGGACGATGCCGAGCGCGGCTTTAGTTTTATGCGAGATGGGCCGCTTGATATGCGTATGGACCCGACATCCGGGATCTCTGCGGCAGAATGGCTGGCTGAAGCGGAAGCCGATGACATTGCCTGGGTACTGAAAGAGTTTGGTGAAGAGCGCTTTGCCAAACGCATTGCCCGCGGCATCGTGGCCTACCGGGAAGATCCGGAGAACGAGCCGTTGACCCGTACCACCCAGCTGGCCAAGCTGATAGCGGATGTGTCGCCGTTCAAGGATAAGCACAAGCACCCGGCAACGCGTAGCTTCCAGGCGATTCGTATCTACATCAACAGCGAGCTTGAAGAAATTGAAACCGCGCTGAAAGGCGCCGTGAGTATCTTGGCGAAAGGGGGCCGCCTGTCGGTGATCAGCTTCCACTCGCTGGAAGACCGTATGGTTAAGCGCTTTATCCGCAAACAGAGCAAAGGACCGGAAGTACCGGCTGGTTTGCCATTGACGGAAGAGCAGATCAAGGCGCTGGGCAGCGCGGATCTGAAGCCGGTCGGTAAAGCGATCAAGCCATCGAAAAATGAAGTGAGCGATAACGCTCGCTCCCGTAGTTCTGTACTGCGCTTGGCTGAACGCCTATGAGCCAGCAACCGGAACCAACGGATAACCTGGCCCAGATCATTGGCCGGGATTTAATATCAGTCGGTCGTATCCCGATGGTATTGTTGGTTCTGGTTCTGATTTCGGCAATGGGGGTGGTGTTGATCACCCACCATTCGCGCCAGCTGATAGCCCAGCAGGAACAACTGCTGATCGAGCGTGATCAGCTCGATATCGAGTGGCGAAATCAGATCCTTGAAGAAAGTTCATTGGCCGAGCACAGTCGAATTGAACGTTTAGCCGAGCAGGAGATGGAGATGCAGCGTCCATCCCGTGATAGCGAAATTATTGTTAAATAATGAAAATAACAAAAGCCTTCAAGCGTTCTGATAAGCAGAATCAACGTCGCCAGAAAGCGCCACCGGCATTTATCCCGTGGCGCTTTGGTGTTATTTGTGCGTGTATTTTACTGGCCCTGGTCGCCCTGCTGGCGCGATCGGCCTATATCCAGGTCCTTGAGCCCGGCAAGCTGATCCAGGAAGGCGACTTGCGCTCGCTGCGGGTCAAGGCACTGCCTTCTGCCCGCGGGATTATCTCCGACCGCAATGGCGAGCAGTTGGCGGTCAGCGTCCCCGTGCAGGCGGTGTGGGCCGATCCGGTCCAGATCTTCAACAATGGCGGCCTTGCCCAGCCCGAGCGCTGGTATGCCCTGGCCGATGTGCTGGGGCTTGATCGCCAAGGGTTGATGACAAGGCTCGAAAACAACAGCAAGCGCCGCTTTATTTACCTGCAACGCCAGGTTAGTCCTGCCATGGCAGCCTATGTCGGCAAGCTTAAGCTACCCGGCATTGGCCTGAAAGATGAATCCCGCCGCTTTTACCCTGCCGGTGAAGTCAGTGCCCACCTGATCGGTGTGACCGGTATTGATAGCCACGGCCTGGAAGGCGTCGAGCGGACCTATGATGGCTGGCTGACCGGCGAGCCGGGTCGCCGTACCGTGCGCAAAGATCGCTATGGCCGGGTCGTCGAGAATATTTCCCTCAAGAAGCGCGAGCCGGGCCAACCGCTCAGCCTGAGTATTGATCAGCGCCTGCAGGCCGTTGCCTACCGCGCGGTGAAGCAGGCGGTGGCGGATTACCAAGCGACGTCGGCATCGGTGGTGATGGTCGATGTCCGTACCGGTGAAATACTGGCGATGGTCAATGCGCCGTCCTATAACCCGAACAACCGCGACCAGCTGAAGAGTTTCCGGATGCGTAACCGGGCGATCACCGATGCGATGGAGCCGGGTTCGACGATCAAGCCGTTTGTGGTGTTAGCGGCCATGGAAAATGGTGTTGCCGACGAAGATACCGTTATCGATACCGGCAACGGCCTGATGCAGATTGGCGGTAGCCGGGTGCGGGATGTGTCCCGGGTCGGCAAGGCCAATCTTGCTAAGATCCTGCAAAAGTCCAGTAATATCGGGGTCAGTAAGCTCTCGCTGGCGATGCCGGTCGATGCGGTGCTGGGGATGTACAGCAGCGTCGGACTGGGCGATGCCTCGGGGATCAACCTGATCGGTGAGGCGCAGGGCTTTTTCCCGGATCGCCGCCGTTGGTCTGACTTTGAACGGGCGACCCTCTCGTTTGGCTATGGGATTTCCGTTACCCCTATCCAGCTGGTGCGGGCCTATGCCACGCTGGGAGCGATGGGGGTCAACCGTCCGCTTTCTATTCTCAAGACCGAATCGGTGGTGCCCGGTCGCCAGGTTGTCTCGGCTGAGAACACCCGCAAGCTGCTCGATATGCTTGAGTTGGTGACCCACCAGGGCGGCAGTGCCCGCCGTGCGGCGGTGCCGGGCTACCGTGTCGGGGCGAAAACCGGTACCGCGAAGAAAGCGGCAGCCGGCGGCTACAGCGATGAATACGTGGCGATGACGGCTGGACTGGCTCCGATCAGCAACCCGCGACTGGCGATGGTGGTGGTGGTCAACGAACCGCAGGGGGATGCCTATTACGGTGGCGCCATTGCCGCGCCGATTTTCTCCGAAGTGATGGAGAGTGCCTTACAGATTTTGAATATCCCGCCGGATGCGGGAACGCTTGAAGAATTAAATGTAGTGAACCACAGAGGCAATACCCATGCCGGAACCTAAATTATTACACACCATCGGTGAGCTGTTGTCGCCGTGGCTGGAGGACCTTTGCCTGCCTGAGTCTCTGGCGACAGTGACTATTTCAGGGATGACCCTCGATAGCCGGCAGATCAAGACCGGCGAGATGTTTGTTGCCGTGAAGGGCCACAGCGTCGACGGCCGGCAGTTTATCGCCAAGGCTCAGCAAGCCGGTGCCGCGTTGGTGTTGGCACAGGCCGACACCGATCAGCCTTACCTTGAGCAAAGCGATAGCGGTGCCGTGATTTACCTCCCCCGCCTGGGCGACTTGCTGTCGGCAATCGCCAAGCGTTTTTATGGGGCGCCGGACGAACACGTCGATGTGGTTGCCGTGACGGGAACCAACGGCAAGACAACTATCAGCCAGCTCTTGGCGCAATGGGTTATGCTGCTGGGTAAACCGGCAGGGGTGATGGGCACGACGGGCAACGGTTTGCTGGGGCAGATCCAGCCGGCCACGAACACTACCGGTAGCGCCCTTGAAATTCCTTGTGTCTTGCAGCAGATGGCGGGCCAGGGAGCCCGTTTTGCTGCGATGGAAGTATCTTCCCACGGCTTGGTCCAGGGGCGGGTCAAGGCCCTGGAGTTCAAGGCCAGTATCTTCACGAACCTCAGCCGTGACCACCTCGATTACCATGGTGATATGGCCAGCTATGCCGAGGCCAAGAAAACCCTGTTTACCGAGCACCAGTGCGGTGTTGCGGTGATCAATGCCGATGACCCGGTCGGCCGTGAATGGCTGGTCGAGCTGCCGCAAGCTGTTGCGGTCGCTATGGAGCCGGCTCAACTGGCAGGCCACAAAGGCCAGCTGCTGTGGTTGGAGTCGGTTGACTACAGCGCGCAGGGTGTCACCGTTGCCTTTGGGTCCAGTTGGGGAGCCGGGCAGTTCACCGCGCCGCTAGTCGGGGCATTCAATGTCACCAACCTGCTGCTGTCGCTGGCAACCCTGCTGGCGACAGGCTATCCGATGGCAGCCCTGCTGGCTGCGGCGCCGCAGCTGCAGGCGGTTACCGGGCGGATGGAAGTTTTTCAAAAGCCTGACAAACCTATGATGGTCGTTGACTATGCTCACACTCCCGACGCCCTGGAAAAGGCCCTGCAAGCCCTGCGAGTGCACTGCCACGGCAAGCTCTGGTGTATTTTTGGCTGCGGCGGCGATCGCGACCGCGGCAAGCGCCCACTGATGGCGCAGGCGGCGGAGAGCCTGGCGGATCGGGTGATCCTGACCGATGACAACCCGCGCAGCGAGGCGCCGGGCGCTATCATGGCTGATATGCTGGCCGGTCTCGCCCAGCCGCAATTAGCCGAGACCATCCATGACCGCCGCGCAGCGTGTCAGTGGGCACTTACCCATGCCGCTGCCGAGGACATCGTGTTGGTAGCGGGCAAGGGCCACGAGGACTACCAGATCTTGGCTGATCGTACTATTCATTATTCTGACCGCGAGACGGTCGCCGAGTTGCTGGAGGTAAAGGCATGATCCCGGTTCAACTATCCCAATTGGCCGAGGTGCTGGGCGGCCAGCTGGTGGGTGCTGATACCACTATATCGGCAGTCTCGACCGATACCCGTAAAATCGGCACCGAGACCCTTTTCATTGCCTTGATCGGCGAGCGCTTTGATGCCCATGACTTTTGCCAGAGCGCCAAAGAGCAAGGGGCTACCGCCTTGCTGGTAAGCAAGCACTTACCGGTTGAGCTGCCACAGTTGGTGGTCGGCGATACCCACAAGGCACTCGGCCAGCTTGGCGCATGGTTAAAGGCAGAGATGGAGCAGCGCCATGGCTTGAAGACGGTGGCCCTGACCGGTAGCTGCGGCAAAACCACAGTCAAAGAGATGACGGCTGCTATCTTGGCGCAGAAAGGCAAGGTACTGGCAACGGGTGGAAACTTCAATAATGACATTGGAGTCCCGCTGACCCTGCTTCGTTTGGAGCCAGAGCATGAGTTTGCGGTGATTGAGCTGGGTGCCAATCACCAGAAAGAGATTTCCTACACCACTAATCTGGTCAAGCCGCAGGTGGCACTGATCAACAATCTCGCCGCCGCCCATCTCGAAGGGTTTGGCTCGCTGGACGGGGTGGCGAAAGCCAAGGGCGAGATCTTCGAAGGCTTGGAAGCGCGTGGTAAAGACGCCGTCGCCGTTATCAACCTTGACTCCAATGCCCTGGATATGTGGCAGCCGATGTTGGATAAGCATCAGCTGCAGACGTTTTCGGCCAGCCAGCCAGAAGCAGATTTTCACGCGCTTGACATAAGTATTAACAGTATGGGCCGTGCTTGCTTTACAATGCGCACCCCCGCAGCAACATTTCCGGTCAGCCTGACGTTGGCTGGTGGTCATAATGTCGCCAATGCTCTTGCCGCTGCAGCGCTGGCAATGGCGATGGGGGCAACGCCGGAGCAGGTACAGGCGGGGCTGGGCGGTGTGGCCAATGTGAAGGGCCGTGCCGATGTGACTGAGCCGCGCCAGAATCTGCGCCTGATCGACGATACCTACAACGCCAGTGTTGCTTCCGTGAAGGCGGCGATCGATTTGTTGGCTGGATTCGACGGTCAGCGCTGGTTTGTATTGGGGGACATGGCCGAGTTGGGCGATGACAGTGCAGCACTGCACCAGGAAGTGGCAGAGTATGCCCTCGAACGTCGCCTGGATAAGGTACTGACGTTTGGCAATGCCAGCCAAATCGTCAGCTCGCTCAACAATGGTCAACATTTTAACGATAAAACAGCATTGATTGAGACGCTGCAGCAGCAGCTTGATCCTTTGCTCAATGAAGACAACATCCAAGTGACAGTGCTAGCAAAAGGAGCCCGTAGCTCCCGCATGGAAGATGTGATTGTTGCACTGCAGGAACATAAATAATGATTTACTGGTTAGCTGATTTACTGGAATCGACATTTCCATTTTTTCGACTGTTTGAATACCTGACTTTCCGCGCCATCATCAGCATCTTGACCGCGCTGATGATTTCATTGTGGATGGGACCTCGCCTGATCGCCCGACTGCAGATGCTGCAGATCGGCCAGGTAGTCCGCCACGATGGCCCTGAATCTCACTTCAGCAAACGCGGTACCCCGACAATGGGCGGGATCATGATCTTGGCCTCCATTGCCATTACGGTGCTGCTTTGGGCCGATCTGACCAATCCGTATGTCTGGGCGGTACTGACCGTAATGCTAGGTTACGGCGCAGTCGGCTTTGTCGATGACTACCGCAAGGTGGTGCGCAAGAATACCGATGGCCTGATCGCCCGCTGGAAGTATTTCTGGCAGTCGGTGATTGCCTTGGGGGTAGCCTTTGCCCTGTATGTGCATGGCCAGGATACCGTGGCGACCCAGCTGGTGGTGCCATTCTTCAAGGATGTCATGCCGCAGCTTGGCTTGTTCTACATCGTATTTACCTACTTTGTCATTGTCGGTACCAGTAATGCCGTCAACCTGACCGACGGCCTTGACGGCTTGGCAATCATGCCGACCGTGATGGTAGCCGGCGGTATGGCATTCATCGCCTGGGCGACCGGTAACGTCAACTTTGCCAACTACCTGCATATCCCTTACCTCAAAGATGCCAGTGAGCTGGTTGTCGTCTGTACCGCGATCGTCGGTGCCGGTTTGGGCTTCCTGTGGTTCAACACCTATCCGGCACAGGTCTTTATGGGCGATGTCGGCTCATTGGCCTTGGGCGGCGCGCTGGGTACCATTGCGGTACTGGTTCGCCAGGAGCTGCTGCTGGTTGTGATGGGCGGTGTCTTCGTGATGGAGACCGTGTCGGTGATCCTGCAGGTTGGCTCGTACAAATTGCGTGGCCAGCGGATCTTCCGCATGGCACCGATCCACCATCACTATGAATTGAAAGGCTGGCCGGAGCCACGAGTGATTGTGCGTTTCTGGATCATTACTTTGATGCTGGTACTGATCGCACTGGCAACCCTGAAGGTACGATAAGATGAAAGGCTTGGAAGGCGTAAAACAGGTTGTGGTGATCGGGCTGGGCATGACAGGCCTGTCGGTGGTGAACCATTTGCTGAGGGCGGCTCAGCCATTGGACATCAAGGTCATTGATACCCGCGAGCACCCTCCAGGCCGCGAACAACTCCCGCCGTCGGTTGAGCTTTGCAGCGGCCAGTGGCAGATGGACTGGCTGATGGCGGCAGACATGATTGTCTCGAGCCCGGGGATCGCCCTGGCTACCCCGCAGTTGCAGCAGGCCGCAGCGGCCGGGATTGAGATCGTCGGTGATATCGAGCTGTTTGCCCGGGCGGTAGGCAAGCCGGTGGTGGCGATCACCGGTTCCAACGGCAAGAGTACAGTGACCAGCCTGGTCGGCGAGATGGCCAAAGAGGCCGGTATCACCGTCGGTGTCGGTGGTAACATCGGTTTTGCTGCGCTGGATATGCTGGCAGAGGATCACGATCTGTATGTCCTCGAGTTGTCCAGCTTTCAGCTCGAAACCACCTCAAGCCTGGCGCTGAAAGCGGCGGCGTACCTCAATCTATCCGAAGATCATATGGACCGCTATCCTGGCGGCCTGGCCCAGTACAGCGCGGCCAAGATGCGGATCTTCAACCATGCCGAGCTGGCGGTGTTCAACCGCGAAGATCTGGCGACCAAGCCGGATACTGATCGTCGTAAGCTTGAGCTGGTCAGCTTTGGCCTCAATGCCGGTAACAGTGATAGCACTGAGCGCTATGGCTTGGTTGAGCACCAAGGCGAGGAGTGGCTGGCCGTAGCCGGAGAGCCTGTCATGCCTAGCAAGGATATTGCCCTGGTCGGCCGCCACAATGTGGCCAATAGCTTGGCGGCGCTGGCCCTGGCCGATGCAGCTGGCATTGACCGCGAGGCCTCGTGCCGGGCGCTGCGTCGCTACAACGGCTTGGCCCACCGCTGCCAGCTGGTTGCCGAGCAGCATGGCGTAAAGTGGGTCAATGACTCCAAAGCGACCAACCTGGCGAGCACCCTGGCCGCGCTTAACGGTCTGCAGCTTGACGGCAAGCTGCACTTGCTGGTCGGTGGTGACGGCAAGGGGGCGGATTTTTCCGAGTTGGCCCCGGTGTTGGCCACATTGGATACCCAGCTATATTGTTTTGGCCGTGATGGCCATCAGTTTGCCCCATTGGTGCCGCAGCCGGTAATGGTTGAGACGATGGAGCAAGCCATGTCGCAAGCCGCGCATACCGCCCGTGCTGGTGACATGATTTTGCTATCTCCGGCCTGTGCGAGCTTCGATCAATTTGCTAACTTTATGGTACGTGGTGATACCTTTGTCGAATTGGCGCAATCACTGCAGCATCAAGTAGGCAAGGATAGCTGATGGCAGGAGCGGTAAAGGAAGGGATGGGGCAGTTTTTTGACTGGATGACCAAACCGGCGGCACACAGCCCGTATGACAGGCAACTGGTTTGGATCGCATTGGCCTTGATGGTCACAGGGCTGGTTATGGTGACCTCTGCCTCGGTGCCGATCGCGACCCGCCTGACAGATATGCCGTTCTACTTTGCCCTGCGCCATGGCTTCTTTCTGGTGTGCTCTTTGGTGCTGGCAAGTTTCGTTCTGATGATCCCGCTCGAAAAGTGGCGTCAGTACAGCGTGCCAATGCTGATCCTTTCGATTGTTTTGCTGATCGCGGTCCTTGGCGTTGGCCGTTCAGTCAACGGGGCATCGCGCTGGATCCCGCTGGGGATTTTCAACCTGCAGCCTGCTGAAGTGGCCAAGCTTTCCCTGTTCTTGTTTCTTTCGGGTTACCTGGTCCGCCAATATCAGCAGGTGAGGGAAACCTTCGTCGGTTTTGCCAAGCCGCTGCTAGTACTTATTGTACTCGGCGGCTTGTTGCTTGAGCAGCCCGACCTCGGCTCCTTCGTGGTGATGTTCGTTACCACGGTCGGTATGCTGTTTATTGCTGGTGCCAAACTGTGGCAGTTCATTGTCATGATAGCCACGGCGGGCGTCGGTATTGCCTCTCTGATTTACTTCGAACCTTACCGTTGGCGACGGGTGACGTCGTTTCTCGACCCGTGGGATGATCCGTTTGGCAGCGGCTACCAGTTGACCCAGTCACTGATGGCCTTCGGCCGGGGTGATTGGCTGGGACAGGGGCTGGGCAACTCAATCCAGAAACTCGAGTATCTGCCCGAGGCACATACCGATTTCGTGTTTGCGGTATTGGCTGAGGAAGTCGGGCTGATTGGGGTGACGGTGGTGCTGCTGCTGATCTTCGCCCTGGTGTTCAAGGCGCTGATGATTGGCCGCCGCTGCCTGCAGACCGAGCAGTTATATGGTGGTTTTCTGGCATTTGGCTTTGCATTCTGGTTTGCTTTCCAGACCTTGGTCAATGTAGGGGCTGCCGCGGGCATGGTTCCGACCAAAGGCCTGACTCTGCCACTGATCAGTTACGGTGGCTCCAGTTTATTTATTATGGCTACTGCGGTCGCCATTTTGATCCGGATAGACTACGAGCAGCGAATCGCTGTCAAAGCGATGCCGGATCCGGAAGTAGAAGAAAATGACAATGAATAAGAATAAACGCCTGCTGGTCATGGCGGGCGGAACCGGAGGGCATGTCTTTCCGGGCTTGGCTGTTGCCAAGCGCTTGCAGCAAGAAGGCTGGGATATTCGCTGGTTGGGCACGGCTGATCGAATGGAAGCCGAATTGGTACCAAAGCACGGTATCGAGATCGACTTTATCAAGGTTAAGGGGTTGCGCGGCCAGGGGATTACCCGCTTGTTGGCTGCACCATTCAAGATTGTCGGTGCGATCCTGCAGGCGAGAAAATATATCAAAGCGTGGCAGCCCGATGCCGTGCTGGGCATGGGCGGCTATGTCAGCGGTCCGGGCGGCGTCGCAGCCTGGTTGTCGGGCGTACCGGTGATCCTGCACGAACAAAATGCGGTAGCCGGCCTGACCAACCAGTGGCTTTCACGTATTGCTTCCAGCGTACTGCAGGCCTTTCCGGGCGCTTTCCCGAACCGCGAGGTTGTCGGCAACCCTGTGCGTCAGGATGTGGTTTCGCTGGCAGCGCCAGAGCAGCGCTTCGGCGAGCGTGAAGGCCCGATCAGGGTATTGGTGATGGGCGGTAGCCAGGGTGCTCGCATCCTCAATCAAACACTGCCTCAAGTAGCGGGCTTACTGGGCGATAAAATCACGGTGTGGCACCAGGCCGGCAAAGGGGCCCAGGCACAGACCGAGCAAGATTACGCCCAATACGCCAACGCGCCGGGCGACAATTACCAAGTAACCGAATTCATTGACGATGTGGCCGCCGCCTATGCGTGGGCCGACATCGTCGTTTGCCGCTCGGGGGCCCTGACGGTCTCCGAACTGTCGGCGGCAGGCCTCGGCGCGGTGTTTGTGCCATTCATGCACAAGGATCGCCAGCAGGCCCTCAATGCCGATCATTTGGTGCAGTGTGGCGCCGCAAAAATGATTGAGCAGCCAGAGCTGACTGCCGAAGGGTTGGCCGATACCTTACAACAATTAGATCGTGCACAGCTGGCCCTGATGGCGCAGGCGGCACGAGACGCAGCGATTGTGGATGCTGACCGCCGGGTGGCGGAGGTGATTAAATCGCTGGCAAAGCAATAAGACGAGACAAAGTGATGAGTAAACTGGATAACCAGCAATTAGCAAAAATTAGAACCATGGTGCCAGAGATGCGCCGCGTAGAGCGTATCCACTTTGTAGGGATCGGTGGTGCTGGCATGAGCGGTATCGCCGAAGTCTTGGTGAACGAAGGCTACCATGTCAGCGGCTCGGATTTGGCGCCGAATGCCGTGACCAACCGCCTAACAAGCAAAGGGGCTGAGATTTTCTTTGGCCATGCGGCCAGCAACATCGATGGTGCCAGCGTTGTCGTGGCCTCGACGGCTATCGACCCAACCAACCCTGAGTTGGCAGCAGCCCGTGAGCTGCGTATTCCGGTCGTGCGCCGGGCGGAAATGCTGGCCGAGCTGATGCGCTACCGTCACGGTATTGCGATCGCCGGTACCCACGGAAAAACTACCACCACTGCGCTGGTTACCCAGATTTATTCCGAGGCAGGTTTAGATCCAACGTTCGTCAATGGTGGCTTGGTCAAGAGTGCCGGAACCAATGCCCGCTTGGGTTCGAGCCGCTACCTGATTGCCGAAGCAGACGAAAGTGATGCCTCGTTCCTGCACCTGCAGCCAATGGTATGCGTGGTGACCAATATCGAAGCCGATCACATGGATACCTATGGTGGTGACTTTGAAGTTCTGAAGCAGACCTTTGTCGATTTCCTCCACAACCTGCCGTTTTACGGCCTGGCCGTGATGTGTATTGATGATCCTGTGGTGCGTGAGCTGCTGCCGAGAATCGGTCGTCAGGTGATCACCTACGGTTTTTCCGAAGATGCAGATGTGCGTTTGGTTGATTATGATCAGCGCGGTCAGCAGGGACATTTCTCGATACTACGCAAAGGCAAGCCAGCCTTGCAGATCAAACTGAATATTCCGGGCAAGCACAATGCGCTCAATGCCACCGCTGCTGTTGCGGTAGCAACGGAAGAAGGGGTGGCCGATGAAGCTATCATCCGCGCGCTGGCCGAGTTCGAGGGTACTGGACGACGTTTTGATCACCTGGGTGAGTTTGAAACGGGTAATGGTAAGGTGATGCTGGTCGATGACTACGGCCATCATCCAAGTGAAGTCGACGTGACGATCCAGGCGGCACGGGCTGGCTGGGAAGATAAGCGCTTGGTGATGGTGTTCCAGCCGCACCGCTATAGCCGTACCCGCGATCTGTATGATGACTTTGCTAATGTGCTTGAGCAAGTTGATGTGCTGGTGATGCTGGATGTATACGCTGCGGGCGAGCAGCCGATTGCCGGCGCGGATGGCCGAGCACTGTGCCGCACCATCCGTGGCCGAGGTAAGCTGGATCCGATTTTTGTGCCGAATATCGATGCACTTCCGTCAGCATTGGCAAATATTCTACAAAATGATGATTTGGTTCTGACACAAGGCGCAGGGGATGTTGGCAAAATTGCTCGCCAGTTGGCTGATATGCAATTGAATATTGAGCAGATGAGCCAGCAATAAATTTTGGTGGTATAAAAAAATATATATTTGGCTTGTTTTTTGCTTTAATTTAAGCTTGTAGCCAAGGATATGCGAGGAATCGGCTATCAGTTGTTGGAGAGCCGGAACTTGCTCGGTATAATCTGTCAACTTTACGCGAGAAAGCGGAACGGATTGAGGGAATGATCTTGCCGCTTTTTCTGGGTAGGTATCGGCTATGACATTGGGATTAAACTATTTATGGCTGATAGTGTCCTAAAAAGAATATCGTTTTCCCCTGCGGCTCCGTTACACAACCGTAGGGGATTGGTTTTTTTTCTGTTTGTGATCGGGTTGGTTGCCTGGCTGTTCAGCGCGGCCATCAACTGGATGACGGATGCCAACCGACTGCCGTTGTCACAGTTGGTGATTCAGGGTGAGCTACACTACCTCACGCCCGGCGACGTCCGAGCGGGGATCTTACACCTTGAGCAGCTTGGCAGTTTCATGACCCAGGATGTCGATGACATTCAGCATGCGCTCGAGGCGATGCCATGGGTTGCCAGGGCGGCAGTGCGCAAGCAGTGGCCGGATACCCTGAAAGTATTTCTGGTGGAACAAGATCCCGCCGCCACCTGGAATGGCCGTTACTTGGTCAACCATGATGGTGAGGTGTTCGAAGCCCCGCCCGAACAGGCCGGCCAATTGCTGGTGGGCCTCGCGGGGCCAGACGGCACCAGCTCGGAAGTGTTGAGCGCATTGCGCGAAATGCAACCGAGGTTACAGCATGCGGGCTTTGAAATTGCTACGCTGGCATTAAACGAACGTCGGGCCTGGCGGGTTTGGTTAACCAACGGTGTCAGGCTTGAGTTGGGGCGCAAGGAGCGTATGGAGCGGATTGACCGCTTTATTGCCTTGTCTCCGCAATTAGAACAGCAAGGAAGGGCCATTGAGTACATAGACTTACGCTATGATACTGGGGCTGCTGTAGGCTGGGTCGCAGGCCCAGAGCAAAGCAAGACCAAATAGATCGGCTCGCCCGCAGCCTGTTTGGCTTAAGAGAACTATAAGAGTAGGCGCTATGACGAAGGCGGCAGATAAAAAACTGATAGTAGGCCTGGATATTGGTACGTCCAAAGTCAGTGCTTTGGTCGGTGAAGTGCTACCGGATGGCGAGGTCAATGTCATCGGTGAAGGTAGCAGTCCGTCCGGAGGGATGGACAAGGGTGGCGTGAATGATCTCGAGTCTGTAGTCAAATCGGTACAGAGCGCGATCTACAAAGCTGAGTTGATGGCTGACTGCCAGATCTCCTCGGTATTTTTGTCTCTGTCGGGCAAGCATATCCGCTGCCAGACGGAAGAAGGCATGGTGCCGATTTCTGACAAAGAAGTGACTCAGGATGATGTTGATAACGTCATTCACACCGCTAAATCGGTAAAAATTAGTGATGAACATAAAGTTTTGCATGTAATTCCTCAGGAATTTGCTATTGATTATCAAGAGGGAATTAAAAACCCTGTTGGTTTATCTGGGGTACGCATGGAGGCCAGTGTTCACTTGATCACCTGCCATAACGACATGGCGCGGAATATCGTCAAAGCGGTAGAGCGCTGTGATCTCAAAGTCGATCAGCTTATTTTCTCCGGCTTGGCTGCCAGCCACGCAGTTCTGACGCCTGATGAGCGCGAGCTTGGTGTGTGCGTGGTGGATATTGGCGGCGGTACCATGGATATTGCCGTCTGGACCGGTGGCGCCTTGCGTCATGCGGCCGTGATCCCTTATGCGGGCAATGTCGTGACCAGCGATATTGCCTATGCGTTCGGTACCCCGTTGGGGGATGCCGAGGAAATTAAAGTGAAGTATGGCTGTGCACTGAGCGAGCTGGTGAGCAAGGATGCCAAGGTCGACGTCCCGAGCGTTGGCGGCCGACCGTCGCGCAGCCTGCAGAGCCAAACACTGGCTGAAGTGATAGAGCCCCGTTACAGTGAGTTGCTGGGGCTGGTTAATCAGAAGCTGATAGAAGTACAAGAACAACTGCGTAATGCGGGAGTTAAGCACCAGCTGGCGGCGGGTATTGTCCTGACCGGCGGTGCGGCCCAGATGGAAGGCCTGGTGGAGTGCGCCGAGCGTGTATTCAGCAACCAGGTACGTGTTGGCCTGCCTCTCAATGTGACAGGGCTGACGGAACATGTACAATTCCCACATTATGCGACTGCAGTAGGCTTACTGCATTACGGAAAGGATAGTCAGACATTTGATGATAGCGAAATCGAGCAGAAACGTTCTGTTTCTGGCTTTTTCTCTAAGCTCAGTGGCTGGTTTAGAAAAGAATTTTAAAACCTGATGCGAACAGGATGGACGGAGAGAACACATGTTTGAACCGATGATGGAAATGTCTGACGAAGCGGTAATTAAAGTCATAGGCGTTGGCGGCGGCGGTGGTAATGCTGTCGATCACATGGTACGTGAATCAATTGAGGGCGTTGAGTTTATCAGTGTGAACACTGATGCTCAGGCGCTGCGTAAAACCAGTGTAAGTACAGTGATCCAGATCGGTGGGGCAATCACCAAAGGTCTGGGCGCGGGTGCCAACCCACAGGTTGGTCGTGACTCGGCACTGGAAGATCGCGAAGCGATCAAGGCAGAGCTGGAAGGCTCTGACATGATCTTCATCGCGGCCGGCATGGGTGGCGGTACCGGTACTGGTGCGGCGCCTATCATTGCTGAGGTAGCGAAAGAGCTAGGGATCTTGACGGTGGCGGTGGTGACCAAGCCATTTAGCTTCGAAGGCAAAAAGCGCATGGCGTTTGCCGAGCAGGGTATCGAAGAGCTGTCAAAGCATGTTGACTCGCTGATCACTATCCCGAACGAAAAACTGCTGAAAGTGCTGGGCCGCGGCATCACGCTGCTCGATGCGTTTGCCAAGGCTAACGACGTATTGAAAAATGCGGTACAGGGTATTGCCGAGCTGATCACCCGCCCGGGTATGATCAACGTCGACTTTGCTGACGTACGCACCGTAATGTCCGAAATGGGTCACGCCATGATGGGCAGCGGCGTGGCAACCGGTGATGACCGCGCAGAAGAAGCGGCGGAAATGGCGATTTCAAGCCCGCTGCTGGAAGATATCGATCTGGCTGGCGCACGTGGTGTTCTTGTTAACATTACAGCGGGTCTGGACATGCGTCTTGACGAGTTCGAAACGGTTGGTAACACCGTTAAGGCATTTGCTTCTGATAACGCTACCGTAGTCATCGGTACGTCGCTTGACCCTGAAATGTCTGACGAGCTGCGTGTAACGGTTGTTGCGACCGGTATTGGCAAAGAGTGCAAGCCTGACATCACTTTGGTGACAGGTACTGCGAAGCCAGTCCAAGCCGTGGCGGCAGAGAAACCGGCTGTGGCTGCGGTGGAAGAGACCAAAGCGGCACCATTGAACCAGTCTGCACCGGCGTCTGAATCTGGCAACCCGCAGGCGGCAACAGCGGCAAACCCTAAGCCACAGGCTGATCACGACTACCTGGACATCCCAGCATTTTTGCGCAAGCAAGCTGACTAAGCGCGCAAATTATTTTGGGAAACTGGTTAAAAAGTGATATGATATCTGTCCTTGTCCTTTTTTTGACAAAGGATAGGGGCCGATATTATGGCAATTTTAGTTGAGATAAGCAGATGATAAGACAACGTACACTGAAAAGCATTGTGCAAACGACTGGGGTGGGACTTCACTCTGGGCGTAAAGTGACGCTTATTCTTCGTCCTGCTGCTGCAAACACTGGTGTGATTTATCGCCGTACCGATTTGAATCCGCCTGTTGATTTTCCGGCAGACGCAGATTCGGTTCGCGACACCATGTTATGTACCGCTTTGGTTAATGAGCAAGGCGTGCGTATCTCAACGGTTGAGCACCTTAACGCTGCTTTGGCAGGAATGGGCATCGATAATGTGATTATCGAAGTGGACGCACCTGAAATCCCAATTATGGATGGCAGTGCGAGCCCGTTCATCTATCTGCTGCAGTCTGCCGGCATCGATACTTTGAATGCGCCTAAGCGCTTCTTGCGTATCAAGAAAACTGTTCGCGTCGAAGATGGCGACAAATGGGCAGAGCTCCGTCCTTACAACGGGTTCCGTCTTGATTTTGCTATCGATTTTAATCACCCGGCGATTGAATCAGAGCAGCAGCGTTTGGTATTGGACTTCTCTAGCCAATCATTCGTTAAAGATATCAGCCGTGCCCGTACCTTCGGCTTCATGCGCGATATCGAGTACCTTCAGTCACAGAACCTGTGCCTGGGCGGGAGCTTTGACAATGCGATTGTGCTTGACGACTACCGCATCCTGAACGACGAAGGGCTTCGCTTCGACAATGAGCTGGTGACCCACAAAGTACTGGACGCAATTGGCGACTTGTACATGTGTGGCCACAATATCATTGGCGAAATGGTGGCTTACAAGTCAGGCCATGCGCTTAACAATAAGCTGCTGCGAGCGGTGCTTGCCGATCAAGAAGCTTTTGAGTGGTCGACTTTCAATGACGAACAGCAGGTTCCAGTAACCTTTGCTCAGCCAGGTATGGTGCTGGCGTAAATCCGCCAATAGCGCTTCAAGAATTTCATAAACGCCGGACTCAGTCCGGCGTTTTTTTTTGCCTCGTCAGCATGGATAGGTGCCAGGAGGGAGGTAATGCCTGCTATGCGCCAGGTTCGAGTGAGCGAAAAGAGGGGGTTAAGTTCTAATTTTTCGAATATGGAAAACGCCGTCAGGCCATTAGCCATAGGCGGCACCGTCAATATGGCTTATTATACCTAGCTTGGGAGAGCTTAGACCCATAGGCCAAAGGCGTTTGGCCGGTTGTGGTCTGTTTGGGTTTCACCCCTCCACGGATAGCTGATGGTGTTCAATTTTCTGGTATTGTTTTCGTTTATCCCTTGAAATGGTCGACTCGTACCACAATATCATCAATAACCATTGTTTTTCGTATCGGCTTCCGTAGTCACACTTGTGGCGAGTTTAGACGGGACAGGGATGATTCATCGCAAGTCTTCGCCAAGCGTCTTGCTGATATAATCCCGGTTGAAAAATTCAGATTAAGAATTCAGCCTCGATAGGCTGAAATAACTAAGAGAAAACGGCAACGCCATGTTATCAAAACTACTGACCAAAGTTATCGGTAGCCGTAACGACCGCACACTGCGTCGTATGCGCAAAATTGTTGACCAGATCAATAAGCTTGAACCTCAATTCGAAAGTTTGCAGGACGAAGAACTAAAGGCCAAAACGGTTGAATTCCGTGAGCGTCTGGAGCAGGGAGAGAACCTTGACCAGCTGTTGCCTGAAGCGTTTGCGACGGTGCGTGAAGCCTCCAAGCGTGTGTTCGGTATGCGCCATTTCGATGTGCAGCTGATGGGTGGTATGGTTCTTAATGCTTGCCAAATCGCGGAAATGCGTACTGGTGAAGGTAAGACTCTGACCGCAACCCTGCCAGCTTACCTCAACGCCCTGACTGGCAAAGGCGTGCATATTGTTACGGTGAACGATTACCTGGCTGCACGTGATGCCGAAACTAACCGCCCGCTCTTCGAATTTCTTGGCATGACCGTTGGCGTCAACGTGCCAAACATGCCGCCTCAGGCGAAAAAAGAAGCCTATGCTGCCGACATCCTGTACGGTACCAACAACGAATTCGGCTTCGACTACCTGCGTGACAACATGGCATTCCGTCCGGAAGACCGTGTGCAGCGCGAGCGTTTCTTTGCGGTAGTCGATGAGGTTGACTCCATCCTTATCGATGAAGCCCGTACCCCGCTGATTATTTCTGGTCCGGCTGAAGATAGCTCTGAGCTGTACACCAAGATCAATACCCTGATCCCACAGTTGGCTAAGCAGGATCAGGAAGACAGCGAAGAATACCGTGGCGAAGGTCACTACACGGTTGATGAAAAATCGAAGCAAGCCCACCTTACCGAAAACGGCCAGGAGTTTGTCGAAGAGCTGCTCAAGACAAATGGCATGATGGAAGAGGAAGATACCCTCTACTCGCCAGCCAACATCAGCCTGCTTCATCACGTCAATGCAGCATTGCGTGCTCACGTACTGTTCGAGCGTGATGTCGATTATATTGTCAAAGACGGTGAAGTTATCATCGTTGATGAGCACACCGGCCGTACCATGCCGGGCCGCCGCTGGTCTGAAGGTCTGCACCAGGCAGTTGAAGCCAAAGAAGGCGTGAAGATCCAGAACGAGAACCAGACACTGGCATCGATCACTTTCCAGAACTATTTCCGCCTCTACACCAAGCTGTCGGGCATGACCGGTACCGCAGATACCGAAGCGTTCGAATTCCAGTCAATCTACGGTCTGGAAACCGTGGTGTTGCCAACGAACAAACCAATGATCCGTGATGACATGGGTGACTTGGTATACATGACCGAGCTGGAAAAATTTGCTGCGATCAGCGAAGACATCAAAAACCGTGTTGAGAACGGCCAGCCGGTTCTGGTCGGTACAGTTTCGATCGAAAAATCTGAGCTGCTGTCGAAATCGCTGAAGAAACAAGGCATCAAGCACGAAGTTCTGAACGCCAAGTTCCACGAGCGTGAAGCAGATATCGTCGCCCAGGCGGGTGCACCAAGCGCGGTAACCATCGCGACCAACATGGCCGGCCGTGGTACCGATATCGTACTGGGTGGTTCATGGCAGAGCGAAGTGGCCAAGCTGGACAACCCGACAGACGAGCAAATTGCCAAGATCAAAGCCGAGTGGCAAACAAAACACGATGCGGTTCTGGCTGCTGGTGGCCTGCACATCATCGGTACCGAGCGTCACGAATCTCGCCGTATCGATAACCAGCTACGTGGTCGTGCGGGCCGTCAGGGTGATGCCGGCTCTTCTCGCTTCTACCTATCGATGGAAGATGGCCTAATGCGCATCTTTGCCTCGGATCGTGTATCTAACATGATGAAGAAGCTGGGGATGGAAGAAGGCGAAGCGATTGAGCACCCATGGGTGACCAAGGCGATCGAAAATGCCCAGCGCAAGGTTGAAGGCCGCAACTTCGATATCCGTAAGCAGTTGCTGGAGTTCGATGACGTGGCAAACGACCAGCGTAAGGTGGTTTACGAGCTGCGTGACGAGCTGATGAAT
The DNA here is from genome assembly GCF_029223585.1 of Photobacterium sp. DA100. Classification (NCBI taxonomy): domain Bacteria; kingdom Pseudomonadati; phylum Pseudomonadota; class Gammaproteobacteria; order Vibrionales; family Vibrionaceae; genus Photobacterium; species Photobacterium sp. DA100. The sequence goes on from NZ_CP119423.1 coordinate 389,246, forward strand.
GCCGATGACATCAGCGAGATGATCGAGCAGAACCGCGAGGATGTGATCCAGGCGGTTATCGATGGCTACATCCCACCGCAGTCGCTGGAAGAGATGTGGGATATCCAGGGTCTGGAAGAGCGCCTGAAAGCCGACTTCGATATGGAGCTGCCAATTCAGGAGTGGCTGGACAGCGAAGAGAAGCTTTACGAAGAAGCATTGCGTGAGCGCATCGTTGATAAAGCGGTTGAAATCTACCGCCACAAAGAAGAAGTCGTTGGTGCCCCTGTACTGCGCAACTTCGAGAAGACAGTGATGCTGCAGAACCTCGATACGCTGTGGAAAGAGCACCTAGCGGCAATGGATCACCTTCGTCAGGGTATCCACCTGCGCGGTTACGCCCAGAAGAACCCGAAGCAGGAATACAAGCGCGAATCGTTTGAGCTGTTCGAAGGGATGCTGGAGAACCTGAAGTCTGACGTGATTGCGATTTTGAGCAAGGTACGTGTGCAGCAGCAGGAAGAAGTTGAGCGGGTTGAAGCCGAGCGCCGCCGCCAGGCTGAAGAGCTAGCTCGTCGCCAGCAGTTCCAGCACCAGAATGCGGAAAACCAAATTGCCGACGACAGCCAGCAGAGCGACGAGGCTGCGCCTTACCAGCGCGAAGAGCGCAAGGTAGGCCGTAACGAGCCTTGCCCGTGTGGCTCTGGCAAGAAATACAAGCAATGCCACGGTAAGATTAACTAACCGGGCTGCTTAACCGATACTAAGGCCGCATTCGCGGCCTTTTTTCTATACCCAAATCACTTCATGGAGAGGGGGCTTCTGGGTATATCCTCACAAAGAGACCTGATGATCAGGCAATGAGAGAGTAAACAGCTTTGGAAAAGAAACAGGTGTGGATTTCGGCGGGGATCATCCTCAATGCCGAGCAGGATAAAGTTTTTATCACCCAGCGCGCAGCCAAAGCCCACAAGGGCGGTTTTTGGGAGTTTGCCGGGGGCAAGGTCGAAGCTGGCGAAACAGCGGAGCAGGCGGTCGTCAGGGAGCTGTACGAAGAAGTCGGGATCAAGGCGACAGTGTTGGAGCACTTCATGGCGCTGGAGCACGATTATCCGGAAAAGTCACTGAAGTTTGATTTCTTCCTGATACGCGCCTTCGAAGGCAAGGCCTACGGAAAAGAAGGCCAGCCAAGCGAGTGGGTACGGCTGGAAGAGCTGAGCAACTACGCGTTCCCAGAGGCCAACGACGTGGTGCTGGAGAGGTTGATGAGCTTGTAAGTTGGTTCTGTGGTTCTGTGGTTCTGTGGACCTATAGCGTTTGACTACCATAGGGCCACAGCACCATAGGATCGATTCTTAGTATCCCATATCTTCCGACCAGCCGTCGGAATCAGACATATCCGGCGCGCCCGGAATGGCTTTCTCTTCCTCGGCCCACTCACCCAGATCGATCAGCTGGCAGCGCTTGCAGCAGAACGGACGGAATGGGCTCTGCTCTCCCCAGACTACCTCGGTTTGGCAGGTTGGGCATTTCACCACGGTGATCGGTGTAGTTGGCGTGTTGGATTGCGTCACTTGTTACCTCAGCAAATCGCTAGTTTAAATTCTATCGTCTCGGCAATACCGGCGCCTTCTTCAAACGGCATGAAGCGGATGGCAAACCGGCTGCGGTGCCCTGATATCATAGGGTAGACACCGTGGCTGGGGCAAATTTCTAGCCGGATCAGGCTGGCTTCCTCAGCCTCGTGCTGGAAGAAGCCGCCGCGTGCTACTTGGTTCTGGAACTGGCCGCTTTCCCTGACCAGCTTGAGCCACAGGTTGAGGGCGACGCTCAGCTCCTTGATTTGCGACAGCCAGTTAGTGAGATCGTTCTGCTTGTGGGCCAGCGGCAAGTGCAGCCAGTGATGCAGGGTCGGTAAATCAAAGCAGCAGCTGCCCCCAGGAATAGAGAGGCGCTGTTTGATCCCACTTAGGAAGCGGTCCTCTCGCAGGGCCTGGCCAAGACGGTTGGCTGTCAGTAGCTGGTGCTGGGCGAGCTCTAGTTGGTCCAGTAATGCCAGCAGCGCGGTTTGATCGACGCCTTCAATATTGAGCCATTGTTTGAGGCGACCACGCTGTTTCTCTAGATCTTTGGCAAGCTCTGACTTGAGCTGGATTTGGTCGAGGATTTCCAGCAAATCAAACAGAGCGCGGAAGAATAGCTGATGCTGCCAAGGATCAGTCAGCTCACTGGCATGCTGCATTTGGCGGATCAGGTACTCCAGGCGAAGGTAAATGCGTACCTTCTCGTTCAACGGGTGTTCAAAGCGGTTTACTTGCATATCAACGTACCCAAATTAGTTAGCACTGCGGCGTATTGTTCTGCTGGCGGCTCAGCGCCAGGTATTCTTGGTGCAGTTTGGCAACTTGCTGCTCAAGGTTGTCACCATTGCCGTTATTGCAAATTACATCATCGGCGGCGGCAAGGCGCTGCTCGCGGCTGGCCTGAGAAGCAAGAATGCTGCGGATCTGCTCAGCAGAGACGTTGTCCCGCTGCTGGGTGCGGGCGATCTGGATCTCTTCATCGACATCGACCACCAGCAGGCGGTCGGTCATCACCTGTAGGTTATTTTCCACCATAAGCGGGACAACCAGCAAGCAATACGGTGATTGGGCGGCGGCAATATCCTGCTGCATTTTTTCCCTGATCATCGGATGCAATAACTGGTTAAGCCACTCTTTTAGCTGGTGATCACTGAAGATGGCTTCACGCAGCTTACTGCGATTGAGCGACCCATCTGTCAGCAAGATGTCAGAACCCAGTTTCTCAACAATCGCTTGCAAACCGTCACTGCCGGGCTCCACTACTTCACGGGCAACGATGTCGGCATCGATAATATCAATGTGCTGGGCAGCAAAGAGATTGGCAACAGTAGTTTTGCCGCTGCCGATCCCGCCGGTTAATCCTATAACGAAAGACATAAATTAAAGCCCCAGATAAACGGTTAGATACCAGTTGAGCAGTGGCTCACCCCACAAGATCGCGACCCAGCCGGCCACTGCCAGGTAAGGGCCGAAAGAGAAGGGCTGCTGACCGTCTGTTTGCTGGCGGCGCATCATGATAATGCCGCATATCGCCCCAACCAGGGAGGAGAACAGCACGACAAATGGTAGTAACTGCCAGCCCAGCCAGGCCCCCAGAGCTGCCAGCAGCTTGAAGTCGCCGTAGCCCATGCCTTCCTTGCCGGTTAGCAGTTTGAAGGTCCAGTACAGGCTCCACAGCGAGAGGTAACCGGCCATGGCCCCGATGACGGCATCCTGAAGGCTGACCGGAGAGATCCCCAGTAGCGACAGCAGCAAGCCAGCCCACATCAGCGGCAGGGTGATCTGATCCGGCAGCAACATCTTGTCGATGTCGATAAAGGTCAGGGCGATCAGGGCAAAGCTGAACAGGATCACCGCCAGTGACCAGGTCGAAGCCGGCAGAAAGAGGGCAACCGTGGTACTGATCACCGCGGTTAGGAGTTCGATCGCCGGGTAACGCGCGCTGATGCTGGCCTTGCAGTTGCGGCATTGACCTTTGAGCAGCAGCCAGCTGATCACCGGAATGTTATCCCACATGCTAATTGGGTGCTGGCAGTGCGGGCAGCGCGATCGTGGGATGCTGAGGTTGAAGGTGCCAGTGTCCTGCAGTGGGCCTAGCTCGGGGAAATACTCGGTGCAGTCGGCTCTCCATTGGCGCTCCATCATGATTGGCAGGCGATAGATCACCACGTTGAGGAAGCTACCTACCAGCAATCCGAAAATTGCAGCAAAAACAGGAAATAACCAAGGATAGACAGACAGCAGCGTCATGAAAAAGCTCTCATATTACTCAATGGGGATATTGTAGGGGAAATGGATCATGGATCCTAGGAAAAGCAGAAGAAAGGCCCCGGTAGGCGCGGGATCTGGGTCCTGGGAGGAGCTGGCCCTAGGTCCTAGGAAAAGCAAAAGCGAAAAACATAAGTAAGTACTTGATACTACTTCGAACATATTGGAAATCTCTTGCAGTTCCCAGTTCCCAGTTCCCAGTTCCCAGTTCCCAGTTCCCAGTTCCCAGTTCCCAGTTCCCAGTTCCCAGGAGCTACCCCACCACACTCATCAGCTTGAACACCGGCATGTACATGGCGATCAGCAACCCGCCGATCAGGCCGCCGAGGAGCAGGATAATCAGGGGTTCGAGGATTTTCCCCAGATTATCGACGCTATTGTCGACATCGTCCTCGTAGGTGAGGGCAATTTTGTTGAGCATATCGTCAATGGAGCCGGATTCTTCGCCGATCATCACCATCTGCAGCATCAGCTCGGGAAAGACCCCGCTGTGGCGCAGCGCCAGATGCAGTGGCATGCCGGCCGCGGTATTGCCGTGGGCACCTTCGATTGCTTGCTCGATAAAGCGGTTGCCCGCCGTTCTTCCGGCCGCTTCCAAACCGCTCAGCAGTGGGATCCCCGACGAGAAAGTGGTGGCAAGGGTTCGGGCAAAACGGGCAATGGCGGCTTTGCGCATGATGGGGCCCATAATGGGGATCGCCAGCAGCAAGCGGTGAACCCGCAGCTTGTGTTTGTCTGATTTACGGTAAGCGGTAATGGAAAAGATGATCGCCACCAGCAAGCCCAGCGCGAGGTAGGGGCCATGGCTGATCATGAGGTTTGATACATCGATGACCCATTGGGTAAACCATGGCAGTTCAGCGCCAAAGCTATTGAAGATATTGGCAAATTGCGGGATCACGAAAATCAGCATCAGCACGGTGACGATAATCGCCGTCAGGGTCACCATCGACGGGTAGATCATCGCCTTGATCACCTTCTTGCGCATGGCTTCGTTTTTTTCGCGGTAGGTGGCAAGGCGGTTGAAGGCTTCGGCCAAGTGGCCGGTTTGCTCGCCGGTGGCGACCAGATCGCAGTAGAAATCATCAAACAGCGGCGAGCTGGTATGCAAGGCTTTGGCAAGGCTTGAGCCGGCTTCGACCTGGTTGCTGACCATGGTCAGTGTGGCCCTGGCCTCGGCTTTGTGGTGGCTCTGTGCGATGAGTTTGAGGGCCTGCACCACGGGCACGCCGGCGTTCACCATGGTGGCGAGCTGGCGGGTGATCGCGGAGACATCTGTGGCCATGAGCTGGTTCCTACGCTTGCTCAGGGTCGAGGGCTGGTGGCGCTTGATCTTGCGTACCTGGATCTGCTGCTCGCCGAGCTTGGCGCGGATCTCCTGCTCCTGAAAGCCGAGCATGACACCTGACAAGCGCTTGCCGGTTGGGTTGATCCCACGCCAGCGGTAATAACGTATTTTTCTGTCCTTGGCCATGGGGAGTTCCTTATTTGCTAGACGTTGTTTTTAGTGAGTGCTTGTTCAAGCGAAATGCAGGACACGCTGAAGCTCGGCGAGGCTGGTGGTGCCCTGGCAGAGCTTTTCGATACCGGCTTGCCGGAGGGTGATCATGCCGTGCTGGCAGGCGATATCCTCCAGCTCCAAGGTACTGGCTCCCTGCAACAAGGCGTGTGACAACGGCCTTGAGAAGGGCATCACTTCATAAATTCCGACCCGTCCCAGGTAGCCCTTGTTGCAGTCATCACAGCCGTTCGGACTGGCCTTGAACAGCTCGGCACCTAGCGGGATCTCGAGTCTGGCACGGAGCTGCGGGTCGAGATCGTCCGACTGTTTGCAGTGGGAGCAAAGCCGCCTGGCCAGGCGCTGGGCGATGATCAGGCTGAGTGACGAGGCCAAATTGAAATCCTCGATCCCCATGTTGGTTAGTCGGGTGATGGTTTCGGCTGCCGAGTTGGTATGCAGGGTCGATAGCACCAGGTGGCCGGTCTGCGCGGCCTTGACCGCAATGCCACCGGTTTCGAGATCGCGGATTTCGCCCACCATCACCACGTCCGGATCCTGGCGTAGAAAAGCCCGCAGTGCTTCGGCAAAGCCCAAGCCGGCGGCGGGATTGATCTGGACCTGGTTGATCCCCGGCAGGTTGATTTCAATCGGGTCTTCGGCGGTGGCGATGTTGCGCGCTTCGGTATTGAGGATCTTCAGTCCCGAATAGAGCGAGACGGTCTTGCCGCTTCCGGTCGGCCCGGTCATCAGGATCATGCCCTGCGGCTGGTTTAGCGCGTCAAGGTAGGCCTGTTTTTGCACCTCGTTATAACCGAGATGATCGATATCCAGCTTGCTACTGCTGCTATCGAGGATCCGCAACACGATTTTCTCGCCCCACATGGTCGGCAGGGTCGACACCCGCAGATCCACCGAGACGGTATCGGACAGTTTGAGCTTGATCCGGCCGTCTTGCGGGATCCGCCGCTCGGCAATATTGAGCCGCGACATGACTTTTAGCCGGGTCGACAGGCGGCGGGAGAGGTTGGCTGGCGGGGTGGCATACTGGTGCAAAATACCGTCGCAGCGCAAGCGGATCCGGTAGTGTTTCTCGTAAGGCTCGAAATGGATATCCGAGGCGTGCTTGCGCAGGGCATCGAGTAGGGTCTGGTTGATGTAGCGGGTGACCGGGGCACTGTCGCTGCTGAGGTCGGTGGTGTCATCGATCAGCTCGCCATCGCTGAGCTCCACCAGTTGGGTCAGCTCGGTTTCGCTGATGCCGCGCTGCGGCGCGTGCTGTTCGGTGCCTTTGAGCTCGCTGCCGTAAACCCGCCGTATCGCCGCCTCGAGCTGCTTGTATTCCAGCAGCATCGGCTCGACATGCTTGCCGGTGGCAAAGCGGAAGTCATCGAGGGCATCGAGATAGGTGGGGTCGCACAGGCCGATGAACAGGGTGTTGTCGGTATGGGTAAGTGGCAGTACTCGGTGGCGCAGGATCAAATCACGCAGGTTGAGGGTCTTGCAGCACTCGGCGTAGTCATACTGGTGGGCATCGACCAAGGCAACGGCAAAAATTACCTCCAGCTGGCGCGCCAGATCCTGGCTGGTCATGATCCCAAGGCCAATCAACGCCGCCGGTACCGACTGCTTTTCAGCCTGGACCTGGTCAACCACCTGTTGCAACTGCACCGGGCTGATCAGCTCAGCCTGGTGCAGGATTGAAGCGAGGTTGGTGTGCATTAGCTGCCTGAGCAATCAATGCCACGACCTGGAGTGGTGACAGCACATCCAGTTCCAGCTAAATTCCAATCCATAGCTCCGTTTGTAATATTTGGAGTAAGGGTAATCGCCATGTTAGCTCCACCAGCGGTTACACCTGTTGATGTGACTGTGATTATTCCATCAGCGACAGTTATTCCATCGACAAAATTAACAGTAGCACCACCATCACCCACAGCAATGGTATCTGGAATGCCATTTGTGTTGTGCGCACACCCGGCCAGAGTACCTAAATCTTGTGCACACAATGCTACTGCGGTTTTAAAACCGGTAATACCTGCAACAGCACCTGCAACTCGAGCTCGCTGGGTATAGTCTGAGTACGCCGGAATTGCGAAGGCCGAGATAATGCCAACAATCGCCACCACGATCATCAACTCAATCAGCGTAAAGCCTTTTTGTCCTTTCATTGTTGTTGTCCTTGTTTTCTAGCCATGAATGTAAAGTAGGCTCAGCATACGCCTGATATGCAATGGGTTTTAATGGTGGCGAAAGGTTGCTGGAAATAGTTTGGAAAAATGATCAGCGGCTTACAGAAGTTGATCATTTTTTTGCGACGCGGTGAAGGGAAATGGCGCTGCTGCCGAGGCGTTTAAGTCGGTGGAGACATATTTAAGGTGTTGATTTTTATGTCAATTGAAGCGAATCTCTGCTCGTGGGCCGTACCCCGAAACAAAAACAGGCCCCCGAAGGAGCCTGCTCAACAATCAAGACTGGTAGCGGCTGCGCTTATTTGAAGCGCATCGACAGATCCATCGCCTTGAGGTGCTTGGTCAGTGCGCCGACGGAAATGTAATCCACACCCGTTTGGGCAAACTCGCGGATGGTCTCCAGCGTCACGTTGCCGGAGTTCTCCAGCGCGGCGCGGCCGGCGTTGATTTTCACTGCTTGGCGCATCATGTCGGTGGTGAAGTTGTCCAGCATGATGATGTCGGCACCGGCATCAATGGCCTGCTGCAGTTCGTCCAGCGACTCGGTCTCGACTTCAACCGGCTTGCCCGGGTTGAGCTGCTTGGCGGTGCTGATGGCTTGCTCGATACCGCCGCAGGCGATGATGTGGTTTTCCTTGATCAGGTACGCATCGAACACACCGATACGGTGGTTGTAACCGCCGCCGCAGGTCACGGCATATTTCAGCGCGCTGCGCAGGCCCGGAATCGTCTTGCGGGTATCAAGCAAGCGGCACTCGGTGCCTTCGAGCTGCTTGGCATATTCGGCAACGGTAGTGGCACAGCCAGACAGGGTCTGGATGAAGTTCATCGCGTTGCGCTCGCCGGTCAGCAGAATGCGTGACGGGCCACGCAGGGTGCACAGGGTCTGGTTCGGCTCGACCTTGTCGCCGTCTTCGACATGCCACTCAATGCTGACTTCGCCGCCAAGCTGGCGGAACACTTCCTCGGCCCACATCTGGCCGCAGAAAATACCGTGTTCGCGGGTGATGATGGTGGCGATCCCTTGGCTGTCTGCCGGGATCAGGCTGGCCGTAATATCGCGGCTGGCATCAATCTCGCCGCCGAGATCTTCGCGCAGGGTGTCGGCAACGGCACGGGTAATTTCAAGGGGAAGCTGCTGTTTAAGGTAATTCAAGCGCGATTCGCTGTCGTGCTTCTTTTCCATTTGAGTCATGACAAATCCGTAGCAAGGTTTGGCTGCTGAAAAGGGGCGGGAGCCGCTCCCAGGTTAACTGGCGCTGATCATACCGCGATGTGGGGTGAGATCCTAGGTGCGAGTGCCTAGTTCATAGGAAAGATGGTGCTTGGACCTAGGAGGAGCAGGCCCTAGGAAAGCAGGAAGAGCTATAAATAAGAGCGAAGAGCTTGACGTATAATCGCTATCAGTAAATGCTTCTGCTAGACCAAGGACCAAGGACCAAGGACCAAGGACCAAGGACCAAGGACCAAGGACCAAGGACCAAGGACCAAGGACCAAGGACCAAGGACCAAGGACCAAGGACCAAGGACCAAGGACCAAGGACCAAGGACCAAGGACCAAGGACCAAGGACCAAGGACCAAGGACCAAGGACCAAGGACCAAGGACCAAGGACCAAGGACCAAGGACCAAGGACCAAGGACCAAGGACCAAGGACCAAGGACCAAGGACCAAGGACCACAGGACCACAGGACCACAGGACCACAGGACCACAGGACTTAACAATGTTAACAATTAATCAAGACCACTGGCTGGAAGGGGTCAAGCATGTGCCTTCGCCGTTCCATGATGCCAGACCGGATAGTGACGATATTTCGCTGCTTGTTGTACATAATATCAGCTTGCCGCCGGGCCAATTCGGCGGTCCGTATATCGAACAGTTGTTTACCGGTACTCTAAAACCTGACGAACATCCCTATTTCGAGTTAATTTCCGGTTTTCGGGTATCGGCTCACTGTCTAATTATGCGAAATGGCGATATTATCCAGTTCGTTCCGTTTGACTGTCGGGCTTGGCATGCGGGTGTGTCGACATTTGCAGGCCGCGACAAGTGCAACGACTATTCGATCGGAATTGAACTGGAAGGAACGGATACCCTGCCTTATACCCAGGCCCAGTACGATACCCTTGCCGCACTCACCCGGGTGCTGCTCGACAACTACCCCCGCATGGATGCCAGCCGGATCACCGGCCACGAGTTTATTGCCCCCGGGCGAAAAACCGATCCGGGTTTGGCATTTGATTGGCTTGCCTATAAGTCTTCAATATTGCTCAAGTAATCGCCAATCAGAGCGAGTGCTGATGAGAAAATTGGCGGGAAAGTGTAACAAAGAATTGGTCTGACCATTGTTTGTTTTCTCGTCAAAGATTGCCCTAACCCCTGTTGACTACTAGTGTTTGTGATGTTTTAACAAGTTTTCATAATTTGAAATTTTTGTTAAATCACCCCTCGTTCTATGATTTCAATCAAGTTGTCGGTAGACATCCTCAATTATTTCTGTAAACTTTCCTCCCATAGTTAAATTGGTAATACCAATTATCCGTATTCCGGACTACCTTGAAACGTATAAGTACAACCAAGAACAAATAACGAATGACTTATAAACGAATCCGCCAACCCAAGCTCTCCGATGCTATCGAGCAGGAACTGGAGCATCTGATCCTCGAGGGAATCCTATCCCCGGGGCAGCAGCTGCCGCCTGAGCGTGAGCTGGCCAAGCAATTCGATGTTTCTCGCCCGTCTGTCCGTGAAGCTATCCAGCGCCTTGAGGCAAAAAAACTACTCACGCGCCGCCAGGGTGGCGGTACCTTTGTGACCGAAAAGCTATGGCAGAGCTTTTCCGAGCCACTGTTGGAACTCCTTTCCGCCCACCCAGAGACCCAGCTTGACCTGCTGGAGTCGCGCCATGCCCTTGAAGGCCTGGCTGCCTACTACGCCGCCCTGCGCGGCAACGAAGAAGATTTCACCCGTATTCGTGACTGCCATTCGCGGATACAGGAAGCCCAGCAGCAAGGTGATTTGCCGGCCGAAGCCGCCGCTGTGATGCAATACCTGATTGCGGTGACCGAGTCCGCACACAACGTGGTATTGCTCCATATCATCCGTAGCCTTGCCCCTCTGCTGGAGCAAAACGTATTACAAAACTTTGAGCTCCTGAACCGTCGCCCCGATGTGGTGGAAAAGGTGCGCAATCATCGAGCCAACATTGTCCAGGCGATTGTTTCGGGTGAGCCCGTTCAGGCCCGCGAAGCATCGCATGCACATTTGGCTTATATCGAGGAAACCTTGTTGGATTTATCGCGTGAAGACAGCAGACGAGAACGCTCTCTTCGACGCATTCAACAACGCAAGGACGGGCTGGATTAGTACCCCTCATATAAGCCGAGGGCACTAGTAAACAGTCGCGACATTGTTAGTTTTGTAGATTATCAACGAAAGGATAGATCGCATGTCTGAAGTCATGAAAAATGACGTGGACGCACTGGAAACTCAAGAGTGGCTAGCAGCCCTTGAGTCAGTCGTTCGTGAAGAAGGTGTAGAACGCGCCCAGTTCCTACTTGAGCAAGTACTGGACAAGGCTCGTCTTGATGGCGTAGATATGCCAACTGGTATCACTACCAACTACATCAACACCATCCCATCAGATCAAGAACCAGCTTACCCTGGCGACACAACGCTTGAGCGCCGTATCCGCGCGATCATCCGTTGGAATGCTGCAATGATCGTACTGCGCGGCTCTAAGAAAGACCTAGAGCTTGGTGGTCACATGGCTTCATTCCAGTCTGCTGCAGCGTTCTACGAGACCTGTTTCAACCACTTCTTCCGTGCTCCGAACGAGAAGGACGGTGGTGACCTAGTATACTACCAAGGCCACATTGCCCCTGGTATCTACTCTCGTGCGTTCGTTGAAGGTCGTCTGACCGAAGAGCAGCTAGACAACTTCCGTCAGGAAGTAGACGGCAAAGGTATCCCTTCATACCCGCACCCTAAACTAATGCCTGAGTTCTGGCAGTTCCCGACCGTATCTATGGGTCTGGGTCCAATCTCTGCTATCTACCAAGCTCGTTTCCTTAAGTACCTAGACGGCCGTGGCCTGAAAGATACGTCAGAGCAGCGCGTATACGCGTTCCTGGGTGACGGTGAGATGGATGAGCCAGAATCACGTGGTGCCATTTCTTTCGCTGCGCGTGAGAAACTGGACAACCTATGCTTCCTAATCAACTGTAACCTACAGCGTCTTGACGGCCCGGTAATGGGTAACGGCAAGATCATCCAAGAGCTAGAAGGCCTGTTCAAAGGTGCTGGCTGGAACGTGGTTAAAGTTATCTGGGGTAACAACTGGGATTCCCTACTGGCGAAAGACACCTCTGGCAAGCTGCTGCAGCTTATGAACGAGACTATCGACGGTGACTACCAGACATTCAAGTCGAAAGACGGCGCTTACGTACGTGAGCACTTCTTCGGTAAGTACCCAGAAACTGCAGCACTGGTTGCAGACATGACTGATGACGAAATCTTCGCCCTTAAGCGTGGTGGTCACGAGTCATCTAAGCTGTACGCGGCATACAAGAACGCGGCAGAAACCAAAGGCCGTCCAACAGTTATCCTTGCTAAGACTGTTAAAGGTTACGGCATGGGTGAAGCGGCTGAAGGTAAGAACATTGCGCACCAGGTTAAGAAGATGGACATGTCTTCTGTTATGCACCTGCGTGACCGCCTAGGCCTACAAGACCTAGTATCTGACGAAGACGTGAAGAACCTGCCTTACCTGAAACTGGAAGAAGGTTCGAAAGAGCACGAGTACCTACACGCTCGTCGTAACGCACTTCACGGCTACACGCCACAGCGCCTGCCTAACTTCACCGAGGAGCTAGTGCTTCCAGAAGTTGAAGAGTTCAAGCCTCTGCTAGAAGAGCAGAAGCGTGACATCTCTACCACGATGGCATTCGTTCGTGCGCTAAACGTTCTACTTAAGAACAAGAACATCGGTAAGAACATCGTTCCTATCATTGCTGACGAAGCACGTACTTTCGGTATGGAAGGTCTGTTCCGTCAAATCGGTATCTACAACCCGCACGGCCAGCAGTACACGCCGCAGGACCGTGACATCGTTTCTTACTACAAAGAAGCGACTTCGGGCCAGGTACTACAGGAAGGTATCAACGAGTTAGGTGCAATGTCTTCATGGGTTGCTGCAGCAACTTCATACAGCACCAACGATCTTCCAATGATCCCGTTCTACATCTACTACTCAATGTTCGGCTTCCAGCGTGTGGGCGACATGGCGTGGATGGCAGGTGACCAGCAGGCGCGTGGTTTCCTACTGGGTGCGACTGCAGGTCGTACTACCCTGAACGGTGAAGGTCTACAGCACGAAGACGGTCACAGCCACATCATGGCTAACACTGTTCCTAACTGTATCTCTTACGACCCAACGTTCGCTTACGAAGTTGCTGTGATCATGCAAGACGGTATCCGTCGCATGTACGGCGAGCAAGAGAACGTGTTCTACTACCTAACGGTAATGAACGAGAACTACGCGATGCCAGCAATGCCGGAAGGTGTTGAAGAAGGCATCCGTAAGGGTATCTACAAGCTAGAATCTTACGCGGGTGACAAGTCTAAAGTTCAGCTAATGAGCTCTGGTACTATCATGAACGAAGTTCGCAAAGCAGCACAGATCCTAAGCGACGACTACGGTATCGCTTCTGACATCTACTCTGTGACGTCTTTCAACGAACTAACGCGTGAAGGTCAAGACGTAGAGCGCTACAACATGCTTCACCCTGAAGCAGAAGCGAAAGTACCGTACATCGCACAGGTTATGGGCACTGAGCCTGCAATCGCTGCAACGGACTACATGAAGAACTACGCAGAACAAGTTCGCGCGTTCATGCCTTCTGAGTCTTTCAAAGTACTTGGTACTGACGGTTTCGGCCGCTCTGACAGCCGTGCGAACCTACGCCGCCACTTCGAAGTTAACGCTGGCTACGTAGTTGTTGCTGCACTGACTGAACTGGCTAAGCGTGGTGATGTTGAGAAATCGGTAATTGCTGAAGCAATCGCGAAGTTCGACATCGACGCTGACAAGATCAACCCGCTATACGCGTAAGAGGCAAATTAAACATGGCAATCGAAATTAATGTACCTGACATCGGTGCGGATGAGGTTGAAGTAACTGAGATCCTTGTAAGCGTTGGCGACAAGGTTGAAGAAGAGCAGTCTCTGATCACTGTAGAAGGCGACAAGGCTTCTATGGAAGTACCAGCTTCTCAGGCGGGTATCGTTAAAGAAATCAAAGTGGCTGAAGGCGACAAGGTTTCTACCGGTTCTCTAATCATGATTTTCGAAGCCGAGGGTGCTGCAGCTGCAGCACCTGCTCCTGCGGCTGAAGCAGCGCCTGCTGCTCCAGCTCCAGCAGCAGCGGCTGAACTGAAAGAAGTTCACGTACCGGACATCGGCGGTGACGAAGTAGAAGTGACTGAAATCATGGTTGCCGTTGGCGACAGCATCGAAGAAGAGCAGTCTCTTCTTACTGTTGAAGGCGACAAAGCATCAATGGAAGTACCGGCACCATTCGCTGGTACTCTAAAAGAGATCAAAGTAGCGGCAGGCGATAAAGTATCGACTGGCTCTCTTATCATGATCTTCGAAACAGCAGGCTCTGCACCTGCAGCAGCGCCAGCGGCAGCTCCGGCTGCAGCTCCTGCAGCGGCAGCTGACCAAGAAGTTCACGTACCGGACATCGGTGGCGACGAAGTAGAAGTGACTGAAATCATGGTTGCGGTAGGCGACATGATTGAAGAAGAGCAGTCTCTGATCACTGTTGAAGGTGACAAGGCTTCTATGGAAGTCCCTGCACCGTTCGCTGGTAAGGTTAAAGAGATCAAGATTGCAGCTGGCGACAAAGTGTCGACTGGCTCGCTAATCATGGTATTCGAAGTTGCTGGCGCAGCACCTGTAGCGGCTCCTGCGGCAGCAGCCCCAGCCCCAGCACCTGCTCCAGCAGCAGCGCCAGCGGCGGCAGCTCCTGCATCTACCGGTGATTTCCAGGAGAACAACGATTACGCTCACGCGTCTCCAGTTGTTCGCCGTCTTGCTCGCGAGTTCGGTGTTAACCTGTCTAAGGTTAAAGGTACTGGTCGTAAGAACCGTATCCTGAAAGAAGACGTTCAGAACTTCGTTAAAGATGCGCTTAAGCGTCTTGAGTCTGGTGCGGCGGCATCTGGCAAGGGCGATGGCTCTGCGCTGGGTCTACTACCATGGCCGAAAGTTGATTTCAGCAAGTTCGGTGAGACTGAAACTAAGCCTCTTTCTCGCATCAAGAAGATCTCTGGCGCCAACCTGCACCGTAACTGGGTAATGATCCCTCACGTTACACAGTGGGACAACGCAGACATCACTGAGCTGGAAGCATTCCGTAAAGAGCAGAATGCTATCGAAGCGAAGAAAGATACTGGCATGAAGATCACTCCGCTTGTATTCATCATGAAAGCGGTAGCGAAAGCGCTAGAAGCCTTCCCAGCGTTCAACGCTTCGCTGTCTGAAGACAACGAGAGCCTGATCCTGAAGAAGTACGTAAACGTGGGTATCGCCGTAGATACACCAAATGGCCTGGTTGTTCCTGTGTTCAAAGACGTGAACAAGAAAGGTATTTACGAGCTATCTGAAGAGCTAATGGCAGTGTCTAAGAAGGCACGCGCTGGCAAGCTGACTGCTGCTGACATGCAGGGTGGCTGTTTCACTATCTCAAGCCTAGGCGGTATCGGCGGTACTGCGTTCACACCAATCGTGAATGCTCCAGAAGTTGGTATCCTGGGTGTATCTAAGTCTGAAATGAAGCCTGTGTGGAACGGCAAAGAATTCGAACCACGCCTGCAGCTTCCACTGTCTCTATCATACGACCACCGTGTGATCGATGGCGCGGAAGGTGCTCGCTTCATCACTTACCTGAACGCGTGTCTGTCTGACATTCGCCGTCTGGTACTTTAAGGTTTCCTAACCCAACCTCCATGCCTGCAAAAGCGGGCATGGAAGTGTTGTGTAGCTCACAGGCTATAGCAATTTACTTTTCAGTTTGTTAACACCTCTGTAAAATCGTTAGCCAGCTGAAACAAAAAGTAGAACACGAATACTTAGCCTGTTAGGGATAAAAGACTTACAACGAGGTCATGATGAGTAAAGAAATTAAAGCCCAGGTAGTGGTGTTGGGTTCAGGCCCTGCAGGTTACTCTGCGGCATTCCGTTGCGCCGACCTAGGCCTAGAAACGGTACTAATCGAAAAATACAGCACGCTTGGTGGTGTATGTCTAAACGTGGGTTGTATCCCATCTAAAGCCCTGCTTCACGTTGCTAAAGTTATCGAAGAAGCAAAAGCCATGGCTGAGCATGGTGTGGTATTCGGTGAGCCTCAAACCGATATCAACAAGATCCGTGTTTGGAAAGAAAAAGTAATCACCCAGCTAACTGGCGGTCTTGGCGGCATGGCTAAGATGCGTAAAGTTAACGTGGTTCAGGGCTACGGCAAGTTTACTGGCCCTAACTCTATCCTAGTTGCTGGCGCAGACGGCGAGCAGACCACGGTTAACTTCGACAATGCGATCGTAGCGGCGGGCTCTCGCCCAATCGAGCTACCGTTCATCCCGCATGAAGACCCACGTATCTGGGATTCAACTGACGCCCTTGAGCTGAAAGAAGTTCCTGAGAAGCTACTTGTAATGGGTGGCGGTATCATCGGCCTTGAAATGGGTACGGTATACCACGCGCTGGGTTCACAGATCGACGTGGTTGAGATGTTCGACCAAGTTATCCCTGCTGCTGATAAAGACATCGTTAAAGTCTTCACCAAGCGCATCAAGAAGAAATTCAACCTGATGCTAGAAACCAAAGTGACCGCTGTTGAAGCGCGTGAAGATGGTATCTACGTATCAATGGAAGGCAAGAAAGCCCCTGCTGAGCCTGTACGTTACGATGCTGTTCTTGTGGCAATCGGCCGTGTACCAAACGGTAAGCTGATTGACGCAGAGAAAGCGGGTATCGAAGTTGACGAGCGCGGTTTCATCAACGTTGACAAGCAGATGCGTACTAACGTTCCTCACATCCACGCTATCGGTGACATCGTTGGCCAGCCAATGCTTGCTCACAAAGGTGTGCATGAAGGCCACGTTGCGGCAGAAGTTATCTCTGGCAAGAAGCACTACTTCGATCCTAAAGTTATTCCTTCAATCGCTTACACCGAGCCAGAAGTGGCATGGGTTGGTAAGACCGAGAAAGAAGCAAAAGCTGAAGGCATCAACTACGAAGTGGCGACATTCCCATGGGCTGCTTCTGGCCGTGCAATCGCTTCTGACTGTGCCGACGGTATGACGAAGATGATCTTCGACAAAGACACTCACCGTGTGATCGGTGGTGCTATCGTGGGTACTAACGGTGGCGAGCTGCTGGGTGAAATCGGTCTGGCGATCGAGATGGGCTGTGATGCAGAGGATATCGCTCTGACTATCCACGCCCACCCAACGCTACACGAATCTGTTGGTCTGGCTGCAGAGGTATTCGAAGGCTCAATCACTGACCTTCCTAACCCGAAAGCCGTTAAGCGTAAGTAATTACGGCTTTGCTAGCGGATATGAAAAAAGCGCCTTCGGGCGCTTTTTTGGTATTTTGGGGCTAGGAAGAGCCAAAAGCTTGGCTTGAATTTGAGGTTCGCAGAGTCTGCTTGCTGAACCTAGAACCCAGAAAACAACAAGGAGGGCCGAAACCCTCCTTGCCGTTTGCTTTTATGTCTTCGCCATCGTATCCGCTTAGAGCGTGAACGTGCCGACCATGTCATCCAGGCGCTTGGACAGATCGCGCAGTGCTTGGCTTGACTGGGCGAGCTGCGAAGCGGTATCGGCAGTGCGCTGGGTCGCTTCGTTGATTTCTTCGATATTGCAGTTGATATCGCAGACCACGGTGGACTGCTCTTCCGTTGCCGTGGCGACCTGGGTATTCATGTCGGAAATCAGGGTGATGCGATCCGATATCGACAGCAGGGCGCCGGAGGCCTCGTCCGCTGCCGAGACGCCATCGGAGGTGAGCTGGCGGCTCTGCACCATCGCGCTGACTGCGTTGCTGGCTTCTTCCTGCAGGCGGTTGATCATCGCCTGGATCTCATCGGTCGAATCGGCGGTGCGGCTGGCCAAGCTGCGTACCTCGTCAGCAACCACAGCAAAGCCGCGGCCCTGCTCGCCGGCGCGGGCCGCCTCAATTGCGGCGTTGAGCGCCAGCAAATTGGTTTGCTCGGAGATACCGCGGATCACATCCAGAATACTGCCAATGGCCTGGGTGTTGCTGGCCAGCGACTCAATCACTTCGCTGACCTGGGTCACATCATTGGCGAGCTGGTTAATGGTATCGCGGGCCTGGCTGACCACCTTCTGGCCGCTCTGGGTTTCGTTTTCGGCATTATGCGCGGCATCGGCTGCGTGCGCGGCATTGCTGGCAATTTCGTTGACGGTGGCACCCATTTCATTGATAGCCGTGACGACCTGCAGGGTACGATCACGTTGGCTGTGGCTGGTATCCAAGGTGATTTCAGCCTGCTGGGCGACAGACTCGGCCGCTTCGCGGAGGCTGTTGCCGGTTTCCGCCACCTCTTTGACTGAGTAGTGGATCTTGCCGATGAAGCTGTTGAAGCCCGCAGAGAGCTGGGCAATTTCATCATTGCCTGATACTTCAATACGGTGGCGGAGATCCCCTTCACCTTCGCCCAGATCTTTGAACATGGCGGCCAGGCGGGAAATCGGCTGGGTGATATTGCTACCGAGCCAAATGGCAAGCAAGACAAACGCGGCGGCGATCCCTGCGGTCCATAGCATGATTTGCTGGCGGGCCTGATTCAGCTCGGCAAAGGCTTCCTCCAGGGGCAGCTGGGCAACCACATACCAGTTCATGGATGGGATGTAGCTGGTGGCCACCAACACATCTTGGCCGTTGATGGTTTGCTGGACGACATTGAAATCATCCTTTGCCAGTAAGGTGGCGGCAGCCTGCTGGCCGTACAGGTTCGCGAGCTGCATTTTGCCCATTACGCCACGGTCGCGATGGATCTGCACTTGGCCTTGGCCGTCAGCGAGGAAGACAAAGCCGGTTTTTTCCAGCTGGAACTGGTTGATGAAGCGGCTCATCTCGGCGAGGGACTTGGAAAGGCCGGCCATGCCTTTGCCATTTAGCTGCTGGTAGTTGACGAACAGTTTGACGTCGCCGTTTGATTCGCGGAAGACACTGAGCGATCGGGCTTGCCCTGAGCGGGTGAAATCATAGAACCAGCTATCTTGCTGCGGGGTCAGGCGGCGCAGAAATCCGTCCTGATTCCAGTAGTCGCCACTGGTACGATCAGCAATAGAGGCATCGAACAATTGGTACTGGTTTTTGATATCATTCAGGCGCCGGATTATTTTGCTTTCATCGGCTTGCGATCTGCCATCATGATAGAGGTCGGTAATGAAGCGGCTGGTGGCCAGTTGCTCGGCGGCAGCCAGCATCAGTGATACTTCTTTATCGATGCTATTGCGGATTTGCAGCAGGGTAGCCGGTAGCTCCGACTGCAGTAACCGGTTTTCGACCACTTGCCTTGCTTGCTTTTGGCTGATGATGCCAACGAGCAGGGTAGAAGCGAGAACCGCAAGGACCATAGCCAGGATCAGCTTTTGTTTGATTGTGAATTGGTTGAACTTCATAGTCTTTTATAGTTTTGTCTGACGATGTGAACGGTGTGTACGTTCACGGAATAAGTAGCCCATGACCCAAGAACAGCCATTTGCGGCAACTCACGGCGTGATATGTTATCTGCACAACTGTTGCAGAACTTTAGTGCTAGGTATCACATTTTTGTGCTTGTTCAGCGTTTCTTTTTCTGCTGTGGCCTTTGCCGAGCAGCGACCTAAGATTGGCGTGGTACTCGGTGGCGGCGGTGCCAAAGGTGCCGCCCATATTGGGGTACTCAAAGCGCTGGAAGATCTTCATATTCCGGTCGACTATATTGCCGGGACCAGTATGGGCGCTTATGTCGGCGGTTTGTACGCGACCGGGATGAGTGCCGATGAAATTGAGGCGTTGCTGACCAGTGTCGATTGGGAGCGGGGCTATCAAGACCGGGTGATGCGGGGGGACCGCCGGGTTAGGGAGAAGCAACAAGAAGACAGATACCAGGTGACTAGTGAGCTTGGGTTTGGTTTTTGGGAGCTCAAAGCGCCGCGGGGAATTGTCCAGGGTCAGACCATGGGGGAGATCCTGCGCTCGACCTCCGGCAACCTGCCGGTGTTCGACAGTTTTGATCAGATGGTGATCCCTTACCGGGCGGTGGCGACGGATATCGAAAACCTGCAACCGGTGGTTCTTGATAAGGGGGATTTGGCCGAGGTGATGCAGGCCAGTATGTCGATACCGGGCCTGCTGCCACCGAAAGAGCTCAATGATAAGCTGCTGGTCGATGGCGGGATCACCGATAACCTGCCGATTGAAGTGGTGCGCAATATGGGGGCAGATATCATCATTGCGGTTGATATTAGCAATGAGTTCAAAAAGCGTGATGAGCTCAGCAATTATTTCGCGGTGATGGATCAGCTGACGGACTTTATGGTGCGTGATAATGCTGACCGCCAGATCGCTTTGCTGTCGGATAAGGATTTTCTGATCCGCCCCAACATCCGCGGCATTAAAACCGCAGATTTTGCCCGTATGCCGCTGGCTTTCGAGAGCGGCTATGTCGAGGTGATGGCGATGGCCGACGAGTTGGCTCACCTCGGTCGAAGTACCTGGTTCCAGCAGTATATCGACAACAAACAGAAACGCCGCCGCCAGCTGGTACCGCTCGATGAGTTAGTGGTCGATGAAATCCGGCTGCAGAATAACAGCAGCTATGCCGACGACGTGCTGCTCGACCGCTTGCAGCTCGAGGCCGGCCAGGTTATTTCCTCCGAGGAGCTGGGCGAGAGCGTACGCAGCTTGTATGCCCTGGATCGTTTTGAGCGGGTTGATTACCGTATCGAGCAGATTGACGGTGATAATGTCATTTTGCTCGATGTGAGGGAGAAAAGCTGGGGGCCGAATTTTATCGATTTTCGCTTTGCCCTGGAGGACGATTTCGAAAACAGTACCGATTATTCGTTTGGTGTCGCCTTCAATGTGACCGGACTGAGCCGGGCAGGCGCCGAGTGGCGTACCGAGTTGGAATACGGCTCGGACAAGCGAATTGGCACCGGGCTATACCTGCCTCTAGTCAAGGATCACGACTGGTTTTCGCTGATCTCCGCCGAGTATAAAAGTACCGATTACAATATCCCGCTATTCGGGGAGGAGCCGGCTCTTGAGGATATTGATTTCTTCCTTCCTGCCACCTATACCGATACCGTATTTGATGCTTCGTTTGGCTGGCAGCCGACGCTGTGGCAAGAGTTCCGGATTGGGATGCGTTATCTCAGCGGTGAAACCGAGGTGTTGGGTTTTCCGGAGCTTGGGCTTGAAAAGCGAAGGAGCCAAATTGGTTATATCCGCTACAGTCTCGATACCCTCGACGATATTATGCTGCCCAAGCAAGGCAATCTCCTCGAGCTAGAGCTGGCGGCTTCGGATGATAGCAGTCGCTTAGATGGTGTTGAGTATGAAGACTTTTCGGTTCATATGGACATTAACTGGAAGGGGGCGTTGACCTATGGTGATCATACCTTCATGGGCAAGGCTGAATATGGTCGGGTAAGCTCGGACTTTGATTTGCGGCTTGACCCCAAAGAGCTGGGGGGATTCCTCAACCTGTCCGGGATCCCGAAGAACAGCTTGTCGGGTAACAACAAAATATTCACCGCCGCGATTTACCGCTACAACCTGATGGAGCAGGATTTTGGCTTGTTCAAATCTTCGGTTTTTTTCGGCGGCTCGCTGGAATACGGCGGGGTCTACAACAGTTCAGATCTGAGCTTCAAGGATGTACCCCTCTATACCGCAGGCAGCTTGTACTCGGGGCTCACCACCCCGGTGGGGCCGCTTATCTTGGCTTATGGCCGGACCGAGCAGTCGAACCATGCATTTTATGTCTTCTTCGGCGGGGCACTATAAGTTAACAGTCTGATATGAGGGGGAAGAATGCCAACGGTGGGTATTACGGTTGCTTACATTTATTCAAAATTTGTGAATGTTGTAAAAAACGACCGGATTTTAATATTACGTTAAATCTGGTATGCTCGATAAACGGTTTTGGTCTCCGTTGGCTGAAATAGTAACATTTCTTATGTGACAGAAGGAATATCAAGCCCTTCCAACACGCTAACGGTAGATCAATCACTTCCAAGGATGTTTGGCCATCGCGGCCAAACCTAAAATGAGGAATATGTCGTGCTTGAAGCCTACCGTAAACACGTCGAAGAACGTGCTGCAGAAGGAGTTGTTCCAAAGCCGCTCGATGCTGAGCAGGTTGCCGCTCTGGTTGAATTACTAAAGACCCCACCAGCCGGTGAGGAAGCCTTTCTGCTAGATCTCCTGGAAAATCGTATTCCCCCTGGTGTGGATGAAGCCGCCTATGTGAAGGCGGGCTTCCTTGCTGCACTGACCAAAGGCGAAGCGCAGTCCCCAATCGTCAGCAAGGAAAAAGCTGCCGAGCTATTGGGTACTATGCAGGGTGGTTACAACATCGAGCCGCTGATTGCATTGCTAGACGATGAAGCCCTGGCTCCGATTGCGGCTAAAGCGCTGTCTCATACCTTACTGATGTTCGATGCCTTCTATGACGTCGAAGAAAAAGCCAAAGCCGGCAATGCTTTCGCCCAGCAGGTGATCCAATCTTGGGCGGATGCCGAGTGGTTCCTGTCCAAGCCGGAGTTGGCTGAAAAGATCACCCTGACTGTTTTCAAGGTCACTGGTGAAACCAATACTGATGACTTGTCTCCAGCACCGGATGCATGGTCTCGCCCTGATATCCCGCTGCATGCCCTTGCTATGCTCAAGAACGAACGTGAAGGTATCGAGCCTGAACAACCGGGTTCTATCGGTCCTATCAAGCAGATTGAAGCACTGAAAGAGAAAGGCCATCAGTTGGTCTATGTTGGTGATGTTGTCGGTACCGGCTCTTCCCGTAAGTCGGCGACCAACTCGGTACTGTGGTTCATGGGCGATGATATCCCTAATGTCCCTAACAAGCGTGCCGGTGGTTACGTACTTGGCGGCAAGATCGCGCCAATCTTCTTCAATACCATGGAAGATGCCGGTGCACTGCCAATCGAAGTTGACGTGACTGCGCTTAACATGGGGGATGTGATAGATGTCTACCCGTACAAGGGCGAAGTCCGCCGCCACGGCAGCGATGATGTGGTGTCTACCTTCGAGCTGAAAACCGATGTATTGATTGACGAAGTGCGTGCTGGTGGTCGTATTCCTCTGATCATCGGCCGCGGCCTGACTGACCGTGCCCGCCAGTCTCTGGGGCTCGCTTCTTCTGATGTGTTCCGCCGCCCGGTTGCGGTTGAAGACTCAGGCAAAGGTTACACTTTGGCCCAGAAGATGGTCGGTAAAGCGTGTGGTGTTGAAGGTGTCCGTCCTGGCACATACTGTGAGCCGAAGATGACTACCGTGGGCTCGCAGGATACCACCGGTCCAATGACCCGTGATGAGCTGAAAGATTTGGCTTGTCTGGGTTTTTCAGCTGAACTGACCATGCAGTCGTTCTGTCACACCTCGGCGTACCCTAAGCCGGTTGATGTGAACACCCACCACACCCTGCCTGATTTCATCATGAACCGTGGCGGTGTGTCGCTGCGTCCGGGTGACGGTGTTATCCACTCATGGCTGAACCGTATGCTGCTGCCTGATACCGTCGGTACTGGTGGTGACTCGCATACCCGTTTCCCATTGGGGATTTCGTTCCCGGCAGGCTCTGGTTTGGTCGCGTTTGCGGCGGCAACTGGCGTCATGCCGCTGGACATGCCTGAATCTATCTTAGTCCGCTTCAAGGGCGAGATGCAGGAAGGCATTACCCTGCGTGACCTGGTTCATGCCATCCCTTATTACGCGATTCAGCAGGGGCTGCTGACCGTTGAGAAAGCGGGTAAGATCAATGAATTCTCGGGCCGCGTGCTGGAAATCGAAGGTGTTGAGCATTTAACGGTAGAGCAGGCGTTCGAGCTATCGGATGCATCCGCCGAGCGTAGTGCGGCAGGCTGTACTGTTAAGCTATCGCAAGAGTCGATTGCCGAGTACCTTGAGTCGAATATCGTGATGCTCAAGTGGATGATCGCTGAAGGTTATGGCGACCGCCGTACCATCGAGCGTCGTATCACGGCGATGGAAGAGTGGCTGGCAAATCCTGAGTTGATGGAAGCCGATGGCGATGCCGAGTACGCGCATGTTATCGAAATCGATCTGGCAGAAATCAATGAGCCTATCTTGTGTGCACCGAATGACCCGGATGATGCGCGTCTGCTGTCTGACGTACAGGGCACCGCAATCGATGAAGTGTTCATCGGCTCGTGCATGACCAACATCGGCCACTTCCGTGCGGCAGGTAAACTGCTAGAGAAGTTCGGCGGTACGCTCGATACCCGCCTGTGGGTGGCACCGCCAACCAAGATGGACAAAGACCAGCTTACGGAAGAAGGTTACTACGGTATCTTCGGCCGTGCCGGTGTGCGTATCGAAACGCCGGGATGTTCGCTGTGTATGGGTAACCAGGCCCGCGTTGCCGACAAGGCAACGGTGATGTCGACATCGACCCGTAACTTCCCGAACCGTTTGGGTACGGGGGCCAATGTGTACCTGTCTTCGGCAGAGTTGGCGGCAGTGGGCGCAATTCTTGGCCGTATCCCGACCAAGGAAGAGTACCTGGAGTACGCCAAGCAGATCGATGCGACGGCAGCGGATACCTACCGCTACCTCAACTTCCACCGCATGGAGCAGTACACCAAGAAAGCGGATGATGTGATTATCCAGCAGCCAGCCTAAGGGTAAGTTGCTACTAATAAAAACGCCTCCAGTTGGAGGCGTTGTTGTTTGCTTTAATTATGCGCTTTTTTCTTTCGCTAATGCCTTGGCTTTACGGCGCTTGCTGAGCCAAAAGTGTTCGAGGCCGATGCGGCCGCCGCCTTGTACCATCAGGGTGAGGTAAACCAGCGAGTAGATAAAGGCCAGTTCAGCGCCTGCCCAGCCTTTGGCCATTCCCACCGCGTAGGTTGCTGTGCCCATGGTAAACAGCAGTACCAATGCACTGATACGGGTTAATACACCCAGCATCAAGGCTATCGAGCCAAGTACCTCGGCTAACATGGCCAGTACCAGGCTTGGGGTAGAGCCGATACCGAACGGGTCGATAAAAGTCGGAGCTAGTTCGCTGAAGTTCATGATCTTGCCGATACCGTGGGTCAGCATCGCGCCGCCGATAGCCAAACGGAGCAGCAGCAGAAGCAGATCTTCGATACGGTGAGATCCGTTACGGCCGGATAAGAGAGCAAGTAGTTTGTCCATGACAGGATCCTTTAGAGGGAAAGAGTAGCTTGTCCTATTAGACTACGGGGGAGATGACTTTAATCTGAATGACACCGATCAATATGTGGTTCTGGGAGCAAGCTAACACAGTTTCAGGATGGTGGTTTTGTGGGGTGGGTAACACTTGAGCTAGAGGCTCGAGTGGTATGCCCCATAAAGTAGACTCGGGGTGAATTCTCAAATTCGTACATCATGGTTTTTCATTACTCGACGTCAGCGCAAAAAAAAAGCCGATACGTGTAGTACCGGCCTTGTTATCTAGCTAACTATCAGCGTTTGCCGACGGTCAGCATGGCGGCAACGTTGCGTGCGGTCATCTCGACGTTGAAGGCGGCTTCATCCATGGCGGTTTGAAGCTCCATAGCTCGTGGAGTCACGCTAAATACTGCGTCGATGCCGTGGTCGTAAACCGCGTCACAGTCTGCAGCCAGACAGCCTGCGATACCAATCACCGGAAGGTGGAAGCGCTTGGCCGTACGGGCAACACCAATTGGGGTTTTGCCGTGAACTGTCTGGCTATCGATACGGCCTTCGCCGGTGATCACCAAATCCGCATCGGCACAGATATCCAGCAAGTTAACCGCATCCATCACGATGTCGATACCCGGGCGAAGGCTGGCATCCAGCAGACCAAGTAGGGCAGCGCCAAGGCCTCCTGCAGCCCCGGCACCGGCCATGTCTTTGACATCACGGCCCAGTTGGGCTTTGATGATATCTGCATAGTGGGCCAGATTGGCGTCAAGTTGCTCGACCATTTCCGGTGTCGCGCCTTTCTGCGGGCCGAAGATCTGCGAGGCACCTTTCGGGCCACAAAGTGGGTTGTCGACGTCGCAAGCCACTTCGAGTTTCACGGTGGCAAGGCGTGGGTCTAGGTTGGTCTTGTCGATCGTTGCGATGCGTGCCAGCTCGCCGCCGCCGAAACCAACGTCCTCGCCGTTTTCGTCAAGTAAACGGATACCCAGAGCCTGTGCCATACCGATACCGCCATCATTGGTGGCACTGCCGCCGATACCGACGATGATGTGCTCGACACCTTTGTCCAATGCCGCCTTGATAAGCTCGCCGGTTCCGAAAGTGGTGGTTTTTAGCGGGTTACGCAGTTCAGGCTCGACAAGGTGCAGGCCCGATGCCGCCGCCATTTCGATAATCGCGGTACGGCCGTCGCCCATCACACCGAAGAAACCGTCCACTTGCTCACCCAGAGGGCCGGTCACAGACTGTTCGACGATAGAACCATTGGTGGCATCAACCAGAGACTGCACGGTGCCTTCACCGCCGTCAGCCATCGGTAGTTTGTGGTACTCCGCTTCCGGCAGGACTTGGCGGAAACCCGCTTCGATAGCCGTAGCCACTTCCATGGCCGTCAAACTTTCTTTGTATGAATCTGGGGCAATTACAATTTTCATGACTATGAATCCTTAAACGAAGAAGCCGAATACACCGAAAATAAGGGTCGAGATGACAGCAATCACTAGGCCAACTGCTGACTCGTAAGGGACAAGCTTGAGGCGCTCTTTGATGTCCATGTGCACAGCACCACCGGTTGCATGGAAGAAGCTGCCGTGAGGCATGTGGTCCAGTACCGTTGCACCGGCATGGATCATCGCGGCACCTGCCAGTGCTGGCACACCCAGCTCAAGGATGGTGTGGCTGAAAACACTTGCGGCAACGGCGGTACCGGCGGTGGTTGAAGCCGTGGCCAGTGACATCATCGAGCCCGAGATAGGCGCCAGCAGGTAAGATGGCAGGCCAGAGGCGGTCAGCAGCTCAATCAGGCCGTCACGCAGGCCGGAGTTGGCAATGATGCCAGCCAGGGTACCGGTACCCAGCAGCATAACGGCAACAGGAGCCATACGGGTCAGGCCGGATACCGCAAAGTGGTTGGTATCGCGGAAGCGGCCCATCACGACGGCACCGACCAAGCCACCAAGAGGAAGCGCGATCAGTGGGTCAACGTTGATGCCGGCAATTGGGCGCAGGGCCAGCAGGGCAATTGCGATGAGCGGTGCAACAATGGCGGCACCGAATTTTGGCAGGCGGCTGTGGTCGATGGCGACGACTTCGTGCTCAGCCACCTTGCTGCCGCGGTTAACCAGTTTTTTGGCAATGAAGTAGGCGAAAGCCATGCCGCACAGGCCCGGGATCACACCGGCTGCCATCACGGATGTCAGCGGGACATCGAACGCATCGGCAGCCGCGATAGCATTGGGATTCGGTGACATGATGTTACCGGCCTTACCGCCACCGACCATGGCAAGAAGGATGGCCATTTTCGACAGGTCGGCACGGCGGGCAATGGCCAGCGCAATCGGGGCGACAGTGATCACGGCCACGTCAACGAAAACGCCGACAGCGGTCAGGATCATGGTGGCGACAGCCAGTGCCAGCAGGGCACGGGTTTCACCGACTTTCTTTACGATGGTTTCAGCGATAGAGGTTGCGGCCCCTGATTCAATCAAGACACCGGCAAGGACACCCGCGGCCAAGATCCGCAATACCGCTGTGACAATACCCTGGGCGCCACCAATCATCAGGTTCACGGTGTCGGTTAGCGACACGCCACCGACAATACCACCGACAAGGGCACCGATGATCATGCCGTAGGCGGGCGGTACTTTTTTCAGGATCAGGCTAATGGCCACGACCAGCGCAGCCAACGCACCAAGTGTTGATACTTCTACCATGTTCTATTCCACGTCAAAATAAAAAAAGAAAACGAAAATTCTTAACTGCGGTGGAATGTACTTGGCCTGGCCCGTTTTGGCTTTAGGCGAGGTGACGAAAAATCATCACCCCAGCATTATGTTTTTGTGCAATCGCACAAATTGAGGGGGTTGTCAGCTAGCAGGAAAGGGCGAGGTATAATCGGGTCTTATCAGATAAGTTATTGAAACTTAGCTGGGTTTCCTGCTCGATGCGATCGAGGCGGTAACGCAGCGTATTGCGGTGAATATGGAGCACTTCGCACGTTTGAGCTAAATCACAATTCTGCGCAAAAAATGCCTTCAAGGTTTTTAGCAGGGTGCCTTTGGGATCATTGGCCCTGAGGGTTTCGAGCGGTTTGACCAATTGTTCGTAGCGCCATGGGTCTTCTTTGAGCCCGCTGAGCAGCACCGGCAGCAGGTGATCTTGGTAGAACAGGACACTATCCTTGCTGGTGGCGGCATTGAGCGTGGCCTGGGCGGTTTGGAACGAGCGCGACAGTCCCTGTAGCCCGGGGAAGTAGTCGCCGAGGGCGATCTGGATCGAAAAGTGGCTTTGCTTGGCCACCCGCCGTATCAGTTTGTCAATCCGCTTCTGTTCGATTGCCCGCGACCAGCCCGTCTCTTCGAGCGTGATCGGCTTGAGTACCACTATCTCATTGAGCGAGACCGAGTGGATACCGACCAAGTTATCACGCTCGGGGTATTCGAGTAGGTGGACCATTTTCTGTAAGTGTTCGAGCGACAGCGATGCGCCCGCGGCGGGAAGCACTTTGACCAGGGCGGCGATCCGGGGCTGGGCCAGATCCAGATCGAGTTTCTGGGCAATGGAGATCAGCTGGGCATCATTGAGCTCGGTATCCTTGATCAGCTGCAGCACCAGTTCCTCGCGGTGGCGCTTGTTCCACTGGACCTGGGACATCAGCGCTTCCTGCTCGACGATCAGCTCGGCGGTCATCTTGACCAGTTCGCCATAGTTGCGCACTTGATCCGGTGTGCCGGAGATCCCGACGACGCCGATAATCTGGTCGCGAAAGACGATGGGCAGGTTAATGCCCGGTTTGACGCCCTTGAGCTGCAGCGCGGTGCCGGGATCAATCTCGACCACCCGGTTGTCATTGATGGCCAGTATCGCCCCTTCATGGCGCTGGTTGAGGCGGCTGGGATCACCGGAGCCGATGATCCGGCCATATTCGTCCATGACATTGACCGAGTGTTGGATGATTTTCATCGCTCGCTCGACGATTTGCCGGGCAATGGTCGCATTGAGTTGCATTTTGGTGTCAGATCCTGAAAATGTGCGCTCTTGCGCGAAGAGGCGGTCTCACCGCCCAGCTTAAACCAGTTTATCATTTAAGATCACCGACATCACACAGAGGATAGCTATGGATTACGACTTTAAGAAAAACACCTTGGACGGTAGCTATCATGCGGTTTTCTCGATGGGGCATGAGGCCCTTGGCCGCTGGCTGGTGGAAGAGATCGGTAAGGACTTTGACAAGATGGATGCCGTCATGTGCCAGCTTGGTGCACTGAAAAACAGCACCCAGGAATGGCGGATGATTGGCGACGAGCTGACCTTGAGCCTGCAGGACAATGAAGCGCTAGTTCAAGCTAACTATCTGTTTTCAGAAGATGATACCGAGCTTGAGGACAATATGGACTTTTACGACGAAGAGGCCGTGGCGGTGTGCGGGTTCGAAGACTTTGCCCTGGTTTTGACAGCGTGGCGCGCTTTCGTCACCCGTTTTTGAGCGGGGGTGCCCGCGCAGGGGGAAGTTGCTTCATTACGGTGAAAAGGCTGCACTATTTAGGTGCGGCCTTTTTTGTACCCAAATCACATTTCTAGTTAAGTTGCTGAAAATATAGAGTTAAAAAAGTTGGCACGTTGCTTGTTTGTTATTGAACTGTGATTGAGAAGGAATTCTGTTTTCGAGGAGCAGGCAATGAAATTGATCAACGCAATAATCAAACCATTTAAGTTGGACGATGTACGCGAAGCGCTGGCAGATGTTGGTGTCGAGGGAATGACCGTTTCTGAGGTCAAGGGCTTCGGTCGCCAGAAGGGCCATACCGAATTGTACCGCGGGGCTGAGTATCAGGTGGACTTCCTGCCGAAAGTGAAGTTGGAAATTGCCACCCAGGCCGAAAACATGGAAGCCATTATTGAAGCCATTTCAAAAGCGGCGCATACCGGCAAAATCGGAGACGGCAAGATTTTTGTCTACGACCTGGATCATGCCGTGCGCATCCGTACCGGCGAAATCGATTTAGAAGCCTTATAAGAATAAGTGTAGGGGACGAAGATTATGGAACTAGCAACGACTGTTACTGAGCTGCGTTATGCACTCGACACCTTTTTCTTTTTAATGTCAGGTGCCTTGGTGATGTGGATGGCGGCGGGCTTTGCCATGCTGGAAGCAGGGTTGGTGCGCTCGAAGAACACCACCGAGATCCTGACCAAAAACTTTTGTTTGTATGCTATCGCTTGCACCATGTACTTGATTGTCGGTTACAACATCATGTACGTCGATAATGGCGAAGGCGGTTGGCTGCCTTCCATCGGCGCCTTGATTGGTTCGCAGGCCGAGGGCGCGGATCACTCTTTGGAATCTGACTTTTTCTTCCAGGTGGTGTTTGTGGCCACGGCAATGTCTGTGGTATCAGGCGCGGTTGCCGAGCGTATGAAACTGTGGTCTTTCCTTATTTTCTCTGTCATTTTGACTGGCTTCATCTACCCACTCGAAGGCTACTGGACTTGGGGCGGTGGCTTCCTGTCGGAAGCGGGCTTCAGCGACTTTGCCGGCTCGGGTATCGTTCACATGGCCGGTGCTGCCGCTGCGTTGGCCGGGGTGATGCTGCTTGGTGCCCGTAAGGGGAAATACGGCAAGAATGGTGCCATCCACCCCATCCCTGGCTCAAACATGCCATTGGCGACGCTGGGTACCTTTATCCTGTGGTTCGGCTGGTTCGGTTTCAACGGCGGTTCGCAGCTGATGCTGTCGGATTTCGAGAACGCTACCGCGGTAGGCCAGATCTTCCTTAACACCAATGCGGCGGCGGCGGCGGGGGCTATTGCTGCGCTGGCGGTATGTAAGACAACCTGGGGCAAGGCGGATCTGACGATGATCCTCAACGGTGCCTTGGCCGGCTTGGTCGCTATTACCGCAGACCCTCTGTCACCATCGCCAATGGCCGCGGTGAGCATCGGTGTGGTTGCGGGTGCACTTGTCGTCTTTAGCATCATCGGTTTTGATAAGATCAAGATTGACGATCCGGTCGGTGCGATTTCGGTTCACGGTGTATGTGGGTTCTTCGGTCTGATGGCGGTACCGTTCAGTAATGGTGATGCGACATTCGGTGCGCAGTTGCTGGGTGCGGCGGTGATCTTCGGCTGGGTATTCGCAGCAAGCTTGGCGGTATGGGCTGTGTTGAAGTACACCGTCGGCATTCGAGTGACGGAAGAAGAAGAGCTGGCGGGCATGGATCTTCACGACTGTGGTATTGATGCCTACCCTGAGTTTGTCAGTGTGAAATAAGTAACATATATTTAGTTCACATCTTTTAAAAAACGCTGCCGAAAGGCGGCGTTTTTTGTTTTTTATTGCTTCTGCGCATTGTTTTGCTTTTCGTCTACAGTATAATTGAGCGATATTGATAACCGTTATCATTACATTTTGCGTTTAAGGGAAGGATTAAAATGAAAAAGCTGTTGGCATCGGCAATTCTAGTGGGTTTGGCGGCTCCTCAAGCGGCTATCGCGGCTGAAGAAGTGAATGTTTACTCATACCGCCAGCCGTTCTTGGTTGAGCCTATGTTCAAGGAGTTCACTGCTGAGACTGGTATCAAGGTGAACGTGAAGTTTGCCAAAGAAGGTTTGGCAGAAAAACTGCAGCAAGAAGGTCAGTACAGCCCGGCGGACGTAGTTTTGACAACGGATATTAGCCGTTTGGTTGAGCTTTCTGATAAAGAGTTAGTTCAGGCGGTTGACAGCAAGGTGATTGAGGCTAACGTACCGGCACAGTTCCGCGACAACGAAGACGAGTGGTTTGCGCTGACGCTACGCACTCGTAACGTGTACTCATCACGTGATCGTGTTGGCCGTCTACCTGCTGATTTTGATTACGCAGATCTTGCCAAGCCTGAGTGGAAAGGCAAAATTTGTACCCGCTCTGGTAAGCACCCATACAATATTTCTCTAGTGTCTTCGATGATCGCTCATTACGGTGAAGTAGAAACCAAAGAGTGGCTGGAAGGCTATAAAGCGAACCTGGCTCGCAAGCCACAGGGTAATGACCGTGCGCAGGTTAAAGCAGTGAAAGAAGGCCTGTGTGATCTGGCTATCGGTAACAGCTACTACCTTGGTAAGATGGTTAACGACGAGAAGCAGAAGTCTTGGGCCGAAGCGGTATACATTAACTTCCCGGGTCAGGAAAACAACGGTACCCACGTGAACGTCAGTGGTATGGCAATGGCGAAATACGCGCCTAACCAAGAAAATGCCCTTAAGCTGATGGAATTCCTGACTGGCGATAAAGCCCAGCAGATGTACGCGGAAGTGAACTACGAGTACCCAGTGAAAGAAGGCGTTAAGCGTTCTGAGCTAGTGGCATCTTGGGGTGACTTCACGGCAGACAAGGTATCGCTGGATAAAGTAGCGCAATACCACAGCACAGCAATCAAACTGCTGGACGAAGTGAAGTTTGATCTGTAATTGGTTACAAAAAATGGGGTGTAATGCCCCATTTCTTGCTCAAGGCTAAGTACTTTTTCCAATAAGTTGTGGTAGTTTCCCCCCTCCTGTAGCAAGGTTTTTCCCCCTAGGTAGGAAAAACGCGAAGGGAAGAGTGCATCGGTGCCACATCTTGATTGCAAAAGGTACTAAGTAGTTAGCAATGAAAGAAAAATATTTATTCTGGCGGACCAGTGGTTGGGGCTTTTCCCTGCTGCTGGTTTTGCCTATTCTGGCCATCTTCTACACCGCTCTCGGTGAGACTGATAACGTCTTCTCCCACTTGATGGGAACTGTGATGCCGACTTATGCCGCCAATACGTTTTGGTTGGTGGCTGGCACCTTGGTGTTGGCATTGTTGTTTGGTTTGCCGGCAGCTTGGATCATGGCGATGTGCCGTATCCCCGGTGAAAAAGTGCTGCAGTGGTCACTGGTACTGCCGCTGGCCATGCCGGGCTACATCATCGGCTATATCTATACCGATTGGCTTGATTATGCCGGCCCGGTACAAATCCTGCTGCGCGATATCTTCGGTTGGCAGACGATGCAGGACTACTGGTTCCCGAATATCCGTTCGCTCGGTGGGGCGAGCCTGGTGCTGGCCTTGGTGCTGTATCCTTATATCTACCTACTGGCCCGAGCGGCATTTATGGAGCAGAGCACCAGCTTGCTGCAATCGGCCCGATTGCTCAAATGCAGCCCGCTGGACAGCTTCCGCCGTATTTCACTGCCTCTGGCCCGTCCGTCGATTGCGGTGGGGATGTCGCTGGTGGCAATGGAAACTCTGGGGGACTTTGGTACCGTCAGCTATTTCGCGGTGAACACCCTGACGACGGCAGTCTATGATACTTGGCTGGGGTATTCTAATTTGAATGCGGCCGCCAAAATCTCTGCCATCATGTTACTGGTGATCTTTGTCTTGATCAGCGCCGAACGTTTCAGCCGCCGCAAACAGAAAATGTTCCAGCAGGAATTCGAGCATGGCGATGATGTCCGCTATGTGCTCAGTGGCTGGAAGAAGTGGCTGGCGTTAGGCTGGTGCTGGGGCTTGGTGGCATTTGCTTTCCTGATGCCGCTGATGCAGCTAGGTTACTACGGTTGGCATTACTTTGGCGACAGCTGGACCAGCCAATTCCAGCAGTACAGCTACAATAGCCTGAAGGTCTCTCTCATTGCCGCTGTGCTGGCGGTCGCCTTGGCTTTGATTGTGAATTTCTATCGCCGCTTGGACGGTCGCAGCTTTACTATGGTGCCGGCCCGACTTTCTTCCTTGGGCTATGCTGTGCCGGGAACGGTATTGGCGATTGGGGTGATGATCCCGCTTACCAGCGCCGATCACCTGCTCAATGACTTTACCATCGCCAATGGTTTGGGTAGGCCGGGGCTGGTATTCTCCGGTACCATGTTTGCCATTATTTTTGCCTTTGTGGTGCGCTTTGCAGCCGTGGCGGTAGGCAGCATCGAAAGTAGTCTCGCCAAGATCCCGCCGTCGCTGGATATGGCCTCCAAGACCATGGGGTATGCGTCGCTGTCGATGCTGCGCCGCGTCCACCTACCGCTGATCCGCCGCGGCTGCTTGATTGCCGGTCTTTTGGTGTTCATCGAGTCGATGAAAGAGCTCAATGCCGCCTTGTTATTGCGTCCGTTCAACTTCGAGACCTTGGCAACCTATGTCTTTAACTTCGCTTCTGACGAGCAGCTTGAGCTGGCTGCCTTACCGGCGATCCTACTGGTCATTGTTGGCCTGATCCCTCTGGTGATGGTTAACCGTTCTTTGGAGCAGAAACACTGATGACTCACGCATTATCTGTTAGCAACCTGACCTGCAAATACAATGGTCAGGCCGTACTGGAAAACTTGTCGCTGCCGGTAAAAGACAATGAAATTGTCTGCCTGCTGGGGGCCAGTGGCTGTGGCAAGACAACCTTGCTCAAGGCCATTGCCGGTTTGCTGCCACTGGAAAGTGGAGTCATTCATATCAACGGCCGTACCATTGCCGATGAGCACACCTGGTTGCCACCGGAGAAGCGGAATATCGGCATGATCTTCCAGGACTATGCGCTGTTCCCGCACCTCACGGTGGCGGAAAACATCGCTTTTGGCCTGCGTGACTGGGACAAGGCCAAAGTGACCGCCAAGATCCAGCAAATGCTGGAGCTAGTGCGCCTGACCGGGCTCGATGACCGCTACCCGCACCAGCTTTCTGGCGGCCAGCAGCAGCGTGTCGCGATTGCGCGGGCATTAGCCTGCGAGCCGGATTTGATTCTATTGGATGAACCGTTTTCCAACATTGACACTCAGGTGCGCCACGGCTTGATCAAAGAGATCCGTCGTATCTTCAAGGCGCAGGGGGTAACGGCGATTTTCGTCACCCACAGCCGTGAGGAAGCATTCGCGTTTGCCGACCGTATGGCGGTGATGAATAACGGGGTGATCGAGCAATTTGGCACGGCGACAGAGCTTTACTATCGTCCGAGCAGCCGCTTTGTTGCTGAATTTCTCGGCACTGGCTCCTATTTGCCTGTCACACTGGCCGATGGCAAAACGCTCTCGACGCCGTTTGGGGCGATTAACCTCGGCAGTGCCCCAGCCAGCAACGGCGATGCCGAATGGCTGCTCCGTCCGCAGAACCTCAAGGTGCAGCCGGCGGAAGATGGTGCAGGGGTTATTACCGAGCAGTTGTTCATGGGGGATATCTGTCGTTATACGGTGGAGTTCCAAGGCCACAGCCTGATTGTCAACTCCCACCTTATTCTGCAGATCGGCCAGCGAGTGGCAGTCACCCTTGAGCCGCACGAGCCGGTGGTCTTTGCCGCCGCCAGCTAGCCTGACAGCATAGCGAATAAAACGTACAGGGCCGGTCTCATGACCGGCCCTGTACGTTTTCTGGCTGCGAAAGAGCGAGCTATTTGTTGAACAGTGCCTTGATGTGGCTATCGGCCAACGCCTGCATCTTTTCCCGCTCTGGGGTGATATTGGTTTGCAGGTAGAGGATGTAGCACAGGCCCTGAAACTGCCATGCGCGGTCGCAGGCGGAGAAATCATCCGATAAAGCGGCTTGTTCAAACCGTTCGTTCAGCTGTGAGAAATGCTCTTGGTTGCGGTTGACGAAAAGCGGCCAGATCTCCTCCCGCACTGATGTGCTCCATTCAAACCAAACTTTTAGCCAGTCTTTTTGCTCGACCACTTCGTCGATGAGATGGTAGCAAATAGAAGTCAGCTGCTGTTCAAAGGGCTGTTTGTTCGCTAGGCCGTCGTCCATCATTGCTGTGAAGTGATGCTCGACCTGGGTCAGGACC
This sequence comes from Photobacterium sp. DA100, assembly GCF_029223585.1. NCBI lineage: Bacteria > Pseudomonadati > Pseudomonadota > Gammaproteobacteria > Vibrionales > Vibrionaceae > Photobacterium > Photobacterium sp. DA100. The sequence continues at coordinate 425,004 of NZ_CP119423.1, forward strand.
TCCTCGACCAGTGCCTCTCGGGTTGGGAAGTAGTTGAAGACGGTGGCAACAGAGACGTTGGCCATATCGGCAATATCTGCGTGTCCCGCACGGCCAATGCCGCGTCTGGCAAAGACATCTAGTGCAAAGTTGAGAAGTTGCTCTTTGCGTTTTTCAGGGGATAGACGAGTCCTTGTTTTTTTCGCGATCGTATCCATGTCGATGATTCCTAGCTCAATTGTCATTATTTTGGTTATGATTTATACGGTGATAACTTTACAGCAGCATTCATTCATATTCAATCATGTTTTATTCATTCTGTATCATATAATTGACAGGGTCGATAAAATAACTATTACTTTGTAGGGGTGGTAGAATAAGGCTCCGTTTTACCGCAAGCCGACAGGCGGCTGATGCAGCCGTACTGATGGAGATAATGATGAAACATACCATTGAAGTAATGATTTCTGAGCAGGACGTTCAGGCACGTGTAACAGAGCTGGGAAAGCAAATCACTGAACATTATAAAGATTCCAACGATCTCGTGATGGTGGGCCTGCTACGCGGCTCATTTGTATTTATGGCGGACCTGGCTCGTGCGATTGAACTTCCTCATGAAGTCGACTTCATGACGGCATCAAGCTATGGCAACACCATGGAAAGCAGCCGTGATGTCCGTATTCTCAAGGATTTGGATGATGACATTAAAGGGAAGGATGTCCTGCTGGTCGAAGATATCATCGATACCGGCAATACCTTGAACAAGGTACGTGAAATCCTGTCTCTGCGTGAGCCAAACTCTATCGAGATCTGCACCCTGCTTGACAAGCCGGAGCGTCGAGAAGTGGATGTCGACGTGAAATGGGTCGGCTTCGAAATTCCTGACGAGTTTGTGGTGGGTGTGGGCATCGACTACGCACAGAAGTATCGCCACCTGCCATTTATCGGCAAGGTTGTCCCGCAGGAAGACTAACCCCCTACCGGGCGGAAAGGAAAAAGCGACTGGGCTGCAGTCGCTTTTTTTGTATATGTTCCCCGGGCGATCATCAGCCTTTGTGCGGCAGTATCTCCGCCATGGCGGCGTTGTAGGAGGCTTCCAGCGACTCGCGGCTGGTGGCCGTGACACCAAGGTTGCGCAGCTGACCATTGCCGATACCATAAATCCAGCCATGGATTTTCACTTGTTGGCCGCGTTCCCAGGCCTGCTGCATGATGGTCGAGTTGCCCAGGTTATAGACCTGGTAGGCCACATTGAGTTCGCACAGCTTGTCGTCCCACTCTTCGCGCGGCAGCAGGGCAAGGTCGTCGCGGTGCTTCATGTACAGATCACGGATGTGCAGCAACCAGTTGTTGATCAGGCCAAGCTGTGGATTTTCGATCGCAGCGGTGACACCACCGCAGCCATAGTGACCGCAGACAATAATGTGGCGAACTTTCAATACGTCGACGGCATATTGGACGACGGATAAGCAGTTCAGATCGGTGTGGATGACCTGGTTGGCCACGTTACGGTGAACAAACAGTTCGCCGGAATCCAATCCGGTCAGGCGCTCGGCGGGAACTCGGCTGTCGGCACAACCGATCCAGAGGTACTCAGGGTGCTGGGCTTTCGCAAGATGACTGAAGAACTCCGGGTTTTCTTCCTTGATGTTCTCTGACCAAGCAACGTTATTTGCGAATAGCTGTTTAATATCTGCCATGATGATGCCTTTCTCTGATATTTTATACCCGCAGTCCAAGGGAGGTCCCTGGTGCTGGGGAAAAACAAATTTACATAGGTATCAGTCCTGCTGTCAGTCCTGAGAGCTATGTAAACCGGGTGTAACTATACACAAGCTGTTTAGATATCAAATCGGAGTAGTTGTCCGAAGAAAGTTTCTAACATTAAGATCGCATTTTATGAACGCTTTGGAAATACAAAATTTAAACAAAACCTATAAAGGTGGCGTTAATGCACTGAAAAATATGAGCCTATGTGTTAAAGAAGGCGACTTTTTTGCGCTTTTGGGCCCTAACGGTGCGGGTAAATCAACCACAATAGGCATTATTAGCTCGCTGGTTAACAAAACCTCTGGGAAGGTAAAGGTATTCGGTTTCGATTTGGATACCCAGCTTGTCGATGCCAAGAGGCAGTTGGGCTTGGTGCCGCAGGAATTTAACTTCAACCAGTTTGAGACCGTCGAGCAGATCGTCATTAACCAGGCCGGCTACTACGGGGTCGAAAGGGCGCTGGCCAAGGAAAGGGCGAAAAAGTACCTGTCTCAGCTGGATCTGTGGGGCAAGCGCAAAGAGCGCGCCCGTAATCTTTCTGGCGGGATGAAGCGCCGCCTGATGATTGCCCGGGCATTGATGCACGAGCCGCGTCTGCTGATCCTCGATGAGCCTACCGCCGGGGTCGATATCGAGCTGCGCCGTTCGATGTGGGAGTTCCTGCGCGAGATCAACCGTCAGGGGGTGACGATTATCCTCACCACCCACTACCTCGAAGAAGCCGAGATGCTGTGCCGCAATATCGGCATCATCAACCATGGTGAGCTGATCGAGAACACCTCGATGAAAGCACTGCTTGGCAAGTTGGAGGTTGAATCCTTCATTCTGGATGTGAAACTGAACGGCAACCAGCCAGTATTGGAAGGCATCCACTGGAGACTGCCTGACAGCCACACCCTTGAAGTTGATATCAACAAAGGCGAGAGCCTGAACCATGTCTTCACCCAGCTGACAGAGCAGGGGATAGAGGTTATTTCGATGCGTAACAAGGCCAACCGACTGGAAGAGTTGTTCGTTACCCTCGTAGCCAACAGCAAGCACGACCAAGGAGCCCAAGCATGAACCGGCAGTACTGGATCGCCTTCAAGAGCCTGATCACCAAAGAAGTGAACCGCTTTGCCCGGATCTGGGTACAAACCATGGTACCGCCAGCTATTACCATGACATTGTATTTTGTCATTTTCGGTAGCCTGATCGGTAGCCGGATCGGGGAGATGGGGGGCTTCAGTTACATGGAATACATCGTTCCCGGCCTTATCATGATGTCGGTGATCACCAACTCCTACTCCAATGTGGCGTCATCGTTTTTCAGTGCCAAGTTCCAGCACAACATCGAAGAGCTGCTGGTGGCTCCGGTGCCGAATTACATCATTATCGCCGGTTTTGTCGGTGGCGGGGTGCTGCGGGGGCTCGGGGTCGGCGTGATTGTCTCGGTGGTGTCCTTGTTGTTTGTCGATCTGCAGATCGCGCATCTCGGGGTGGTGGTCGCAACGGTGCTGATGACCTCGGTGGTGTTCTCGCTCGGCGGCCTGATCAATGCCGTGTTTGCCAAGACCTTCGATGACATCAGTATTATACCGACCTTTGTATTGACTCCGCTGACTTACCTCGGTGGCGTGTTCTACTCGCTGAGCCTGTTGCCGGAGTTTTGGCAGGGGGTGTCCAAGCTGAACCCGATTGTCTACATGGTCAATGCATTCCGCTACGGCTTCCTCGGCGTGTCGGATGTCGGGATCGGCACGTCGTTCGCGGTACTTGGCGTTTTCACCGTGATCCTCTATAGCCTGTGCTACTACCTGATTTCACGCGGCATAGGTTTGCGCTCATAACCGCGAGCCCGGTCGATAACCCAGCAAACAAAAATCCCGGCCAAGGCCGGGATTTTCTTATCGGAGGAAGGTTGGCGCTTACTCTTCTGTCGAAGCCACCGTTGCCGTGCTCAGTTCAACCACTTGGTTGTCGATAAGGCGTGCCTTGCCGAGGAAAGCAGACATCAGGATCACTGCCTGCTGGGTTTCATCGTTTACCGGCTGGAGGCTGACGGCATCGCGGATATAGATTTCATCCGGCTGCAGGCCTGCGGCACGCAGCTGGTCGTTGGCATCGACCACGATTTCGGCGTAGTCGGTACGGCCGCCGCGCATCTGGCTGCTGATCCAGCGCATGGTGCGGGCCAGCACGGGTGCACGCTGGCGCTCGTCGACAGTCAGGTAACCGTTGCGCGAGCTCATGGCCAGGCCGTCCATTTCGCGGACCGTGGCCACGCCGACAATCTCGATATCCATGGCAAGGTCGATCACCATCTGGCGGATCAGGGCAAGCTGCTGGTAGTCCTTCTCACCGAAGCAGGCGATATCAGGCTGCACGATGTTGAACAGCTTGGTCACAATCGTCGAAACACCACGGAAGTGGCTCGGGCGCAGGGCCCCCTCAAGCATGGTAGAAAGTCCCGGTACTTCGACGAAGGTCTGGCGATCCAAGCCTTGCGGATACATGACATCCGGCGTTGGGGTGAAAACCAGCTCAACACCTTCGTTGTTCAGCTTGGCCAGATCGTCTTCCAAAGTGCGCGGGTAGTTGTCGAGATCATCTGCCTTGTCGAACTGCATCGGATTGACAAAAATGCTGACCACAACCACGTCTGCCAGTTCACGGGCCTTGCGGACCAGCGTCAGGTGGCCTTCATGCAGGTTTCCCATCGTTGGTACGAAAGCAATCCGGCGGCCCTCACGGCGCCAGCTTCGGATTTGTTCACGGATCTGGGCAATCTCGGCGAATGTTTGCATTTTTATTCCTTATTCAAAGGTATGTTCTGGGCCCGGGAAGGTTCCGGCCTCGACATCTTCTAGGTATTTGGTTACGGCTGCGCGCATCTCGCCGGTTTCTGCCAGGTAGTTTTTGGAGAAACGGGGGATATAGTTTGCTGAGATCCCGAACATATCGTGCATCACCAGGATCTGGCCGTCGGTCACATTACCGGCGCCGATACCGATCACCGGTACCTCAACCGCTTTGGTAATACGTTCTGCCAGGCTGGCCGGTACGCATTCCAGCAAGATAATTTGTGCACCCGCGTTTTTCAGCAGGATAGCATCTTTTACCATCTGCTCAGCGTGGTCGGAGTCACGTCCTTGCACTTTATAGCCGCCAAAAATATTGACAGATTGGGGAGTTAGCCCCAAATGGGCACAGACAGGAACGGCACGTTCCGTCAGCTTGGTTACGGTTTCAGCCAGCCAGGCACCGCCTTCCAGCTTCACCATGTTGGCACCGGCACGCATCAAGGTGGCGGCACTCTCGCAAGCTTGTTCCGGGGTGGCATAGCTCATAAATGGCATATCGGCCATCAACAGGCAGTTCGGGCTGCCGGCACGCACCGCGCGGGTGTGGTAGGCAATATCGTCCACCGTTACCGGCAGGGTATCCGGTTTGCCTTGCAGCACCATGCCCAACGAGTCACCGACCAGCATCACTGGCACGCCTTGCTGTTCGAACAGCTGGGAAAAGCTGGCATCGTATGCGGTAACTGAGGCAAATTTACGACCTTCCTGCTTCCATTTCATCAGGTCGTTGATAGTGATTTTTTTCATGTGTTCTCCCTTTGGTCCTGAGAAACGGCTACTGAGACCAGATGCTCAGCCCGTTGCGGTCTACCTGCTCCAGCAGTGCATTGAGCGGAGTGCCATCAGGCAGTTCCAGTTCAGGGGCAATTTCAGCGAGTGGGTAGAGTACGAACTCGCGGACTTTCATTCCGTAATGCGGCACGGTAAGGCGCTCGCAGTGATGTTCAAGGTTGCCGTACAGGACAATATCGAGATCCAGCGTACGAGGTCCCCAGCGTTCGGCCTTGCGGACACGGCCATGCTCTTGCTCGATAGACTGGGTACAGTCAAGCAGGGCCAGCGGGCTGAGGTCGGTCTCGACAGCGACGACGGCATTGATGTAGTCAGGCTGATCCTGTGGCCCCATCGGGGTACTGCTGTACAGCGATGATACGGCAACCACGCTGAGATCAGGGTGCTGCTTGAGCACCTCGATCGCACTGTTGGCCTGGGCGACAGGATCGGACAGGTTACTGCCGATGGCTATGTAGGCCAGGGTCATGACGATTTAGCCTGTGGTTTCTTGCGGCGCTGCTGCGGGCGACGGCGACGACGACGGGGTGCGCCAGAGCCACCTTCGTTGATCTGCTGCACCATCTTGCTGCGCTGGTTGCGGTCACCGTGCTGGAACTTATCCCACCACTGGGCCAGCTCGGCAATGTCCTCGCTCTCGAAGTTGGCTCGCATTTCCAGGAAGTCGAAGGCGGCCCGGAATTTCGGGTGCTCCATCATCTTGAATGCTCGCTTGCCACTGCGGCGGCTGAAACGGGTTTGTTGCTGCCAGATATCACGGATCGTCGTGGTAAAGCGGCGCGGGATGGCAATGGTCTTGACCTGCTCGTCAAGAATGTCATTGGCCGCTACCATGAAGGCATCGTAGTAGGCCAGGCCGCTGGCAAAGGCGACTTCTTCGGCACGGGTAACCAGCGGGTACCACAGCATGGCGGCAAACATAAAGGCCGGGTTAACTCGCTTGCCATCGGCAATACGCTTGTCGGTAGCCGACAGGATATGCTCGATCATCTGCTCGGTCTGGCTGCTGTGATCTTCGGTGAAGTGCTCGGCCAGTAGCGGGAACAGTTGCTGGAACAAGTTGTATTCGCGCAGTAGCTTGTAGGTACCCAGGCCGTTGCCCGACTGCAGCAGCTTGAGGCTTTCCTCGAACAGGCGTGCGGCCGGGATATCCTGCAGCAGCGTTGATAGCGGCTTGATTGGGCCCGCAGTCGTTGGCTCGATGGTCATATCGAGTTTGGCGGCAAAGCGAACCGCGCGCAGCATCCGGACCGGATCTTCGCGGTAGCGGGTTTCAGGATCTCCGATCAGGCGAATAATCCGGTTGTCGAGATCTTCCACCCCGTTGACATAGTCGGCAACGGTAAAATCCTTGATGCTGTAGTACAGCGCATTGATGGTGAAGTCACGGCGTTCGGCGTCTTCTTCGATACTGCCATAGACATTGTCACGCAGCAGCATGCCTTCCTGGCTCTGGGCCGAGACATTCTTCTTGTCTTTGATGCTCGGCTTGGCATCAGAGTGGTGACCGCGGAACGTGGCCACTTCGATGACGTCTCTGCCGAACAGGATATGGGCCAGGCGGAAACGGCGGCCGATCAGGCGGCAGTTGCGAAACAGCTGCTTGATCTCTTCCGGCGTTGCATTGGTGGCAATGTCGAAGTCTTTTGGTTGTTTGTCCAACAGGAGATCGCGAACACCACCACCTACCAGATATGCGTCATATCCGGCTTTATTCAGGCGGTAAAGGACCTTCAGCGCATTCTCGCTGATATCTTTACGTGAAATACCGTGCTCTTGGCGCTGATAAACTTGCAAGGCGAGTTCCTCATGGTCGAGATCACTTGCGTCTCGATTCAGTACCTTACGGCAAAAGCTGGCGACTCGATTAAAGATAATACACCTCATTTATGTGGTTCGGATTCAACAAACAGCCGCATATCATATATCACGGCAGGCCATTTTAGAATCCTAGCGCTTGTTTCCCCCGCATTTTGGCGGCAATTTGCGGGCATTTCGGGGGCGACAGGCAATTAACAGTTAGCTGGACGACAATACTGCAGGCGCTTGGTTTCAGCCCGATGAAGGGGCTGAATGGGCCAGGGTAATCGCGGTGGTTGCCGGCAGGTTTGCCACTTGCCAGTGGGCTGTACCCCAGAGCAGAATATCGCGGACCGACGAGCTTACCAGATCGACCGGTGGCTGCATGCCAAGAAACCCCATGGCTGCGATAAGGGCCGGCCTTGGATTGGTTTTATCGATGGCCGGGGCATGGTTCTGCTTCGAGAGCTTGTTGCCGTTTTCGGTCACTGCCAGCGGCAGGTGCAGATAGCGGACTTCCGGCTGGCCAAGCAGGCGGTATAGCCCGATCTGGCGGCCGGTGGGTTCAATTAAATCCGCGCCGCGGACCACTTCGGTGATCCCCTGCTCGATATCATCCAGCACTACAGCCAGATTATAGGCGAACAGGCCGTCACGGCGGCGGATAATGAAATCCTCTGCGGCCAGCGGGGCCGGGATGCTGATGTGGCCATGCAGCAGGTCGTTGAACGCCAGTACGGGGGTGTCAACCTTGAGCCGGATGGCATTGCCTGCCGCCCCCAATCGCAGGTCACGGCAGCTGCCAGGGTAGAAGCCCCCGGCCAGTTTGATTTGCTTACGGGTACATTGGCAGTAATAGGCCTGCTGATCATCGAGCCATGCCTCTATCTGGGCCTGGTACGCTTCGTGGCGCTGGCTTTGGTACATGATCCCCCCGTCCCACTCGAGGCCATAGGCTTCGAGGGTACGTAAGATATCATCCGCAGCACCGGGCATCTCCCGCGGCGGGTCAAGATCTTCCATCCTTACCAGCCAAGCCCCTTGCTCGGCTTTGGCCTGGAGGTAGCTGCCGAGGGCGGCTACCAGTGAGCCGAAGTGGAGTGGGCCTGACGGGGACGGCGCAAAGCGACCGATATATTGCTTGTTTGTACTCATAAGAAAATCAACTGTACCAACCTGAATACTATTCTGAACGGCGCAGATAGTTAAGCAGTTTGGTCTCAAACGAAAAAGGGAGCTGGCGCTCCCTCTTGACTATCATGGTGCAGTACGTAGTGTACTAGCCTGCCATCTGCTTTTCTTTGATTTCAGCCAGCGTCTTACAGTCGATGCATAGCTCGGCTGTTGGACGGGCTTCCAGACGGCGGATACCGATTTCGATACCGCAAGAGTCACAGAAGCCGAAGTCGTCATCTTCAATGCGCTGAAGTGTCTTCTCGATCTTCTTGATCAGTTTGCGTTCACGATCGCGGTTGCGTAACTCAAGGCTAAACTCTTCTTCTTGAGCTGCACGGTCAACGGGATCCGGGAAGTTGGCCGCTTCGTCCTGCATGTGGTTTACGGTACGATCAACTTCTTCGCGTAACTGGTTGCGCCAGGCTTCAAGAATCTTACGGAAGTGCTCTAGCTGAGCTTCACCCATGTATTCTTCGCCAGCTTTTTCCTGGTAAGGTTCAACCCCAGCAATAGCCAGGATGCCTAGCGATTTTTTAACGTTGCTCTCTGGCATATAGCATCTCCTAATATACCTAATAACCGTCACTGGTTAAATTTGGGCGGTATCTATAGCAGAAAGGGAGTGGTGTGGCAATTGCTGCATATATTCAATTTTATACCAATGTGAAGAAAGCATCACTTTGCGGTATTTACTGGTTGAATTTTATGCGGCGGTCAATGTAGAGCTCCGTTGGAGTCAATACCGCCTTGTAACACAGGATCTCTACGCCAGCCCGCTCTGCTTGTTGAATTAATGAAAAGTAATCCGGGTCTATATGGTGCGCCGCAGATACTTTTTCAATCCCCGAATGTAAAATTGCGAAAAAAAGTATGGCACGCTCACCATTTTGTGCCACCTCAATTAGTTCCCTAAGGTGCTTTTGCCCCCGGGGGGTGACGGCATCCGGGAAATACCCTTGCCCTTCCTTTCCCTGATCCAGCAGGGTGACACTTTTTACCTCGATGTAGCAGTCTGGTTTGTGCCCATCTTGTAACAAAATATCTATCCTACTGTTTTCACTACCATACTTAACTTCTGTACGAAGTGACGAATAGCCTTCCAATTCTGTGATGACATTCTTGTTAATCGCCTCTACCACCAGCCGATTGGCCTGGGCGGTGTTGACACAAATGCTATGTCCTTGCGGTGTCTGTGATAATTCCCAGCTGTACGGGTATTTGCGCTTCGGGTTGTCCGAGGTCGAATACCACACCGTATTGCCCGGCTCTGCGCATCCGGTCATGGCCCCGGTATTGGCGCAGTGGATGGTGGTGATTGAGCCGTCGGGCAGGGTGATGTCGGCTAGAAACCGCTTGTAGCGCTTGATCAGGGTCGCAGGTTGCAGTGGCGGGGTGAAATTCATGCCTTGTCCTTTGGTTGTTATTGCTGGCGGCTGCCGAGGGGCCATTGGTCAATCCTGTGGTACTGGACGCCTTGGCGGCCGTCATGGCTGACTGGCTTGGAAATATACAGGCCAAAGTGTTTGAAGTGAAAATCTATTTTGTCGAATGCCGGTAGTCGTTCCGGGCGCCTGGCGACAGACTTGGCGAGGGTGATATGGGGCTTGTACGGGCGGGATTCCTGCTCCAGGCCGCAATCTATGGCGAGGGAGCTTAGCTGCTGGGCCAGTGCCAGTAATGGCTGGGGGGGCCGTTCGGGGGCTAGCCATATGACCTTGCTGCGCTTCCAGTAGCCGAGCGTGGTCAGCTGTAATGAAAAGGGCGGGGGAGGTGCTAGCTGCTTGGCGGCGGCGACAATGGTATTGGTCTGCTCGTCAGTGACCATGCCGAGGAAAGCCAGGGTAATATGCAGGTTGTCCGCGGCGACCGGTCGGCCGAACTGGCCACATTGCGATGAGAGGCGGGCAAGGCGGTGAAAGGCTTCGCAGTGGCTAGCGGGCGATAATGCAAAGAACAGGCGCTGCTTTTTCTCTTTCATGGGGTGATACCAAAAATGAGCAATATTCCGGCCTATCCGCGAGAATAAAAAGGGATAGGAACTAGGTGGTGGATTGCCAGTGTATTCATATCCATCAAAATCAAGCGGTATGAGGTACAATGGTCAAGCCTAAATTGAATATGACACAAGGTGTTTCCATTGTCACAGCTGCCTATTGATGATGTGCTTCCTGCACTGCTGACCCAACTAGATGCCCGCTCGCAACTGATCCTCAAAGCCCCGCCCGGTGCCGGTAAGTCGACCCGCTTGCCTCTGGTGCTACTGCAGCAGGGAGCGGTCACGGGCAAAATAGTGATGCTGGAGCCGCGTCGTCTGGCGGCAAGGAATATTGCCCGCTACCTGGCCTCCCAGCTGGGTGAGCAGGTGGGGGACACTGTCGGCCTTAGGATCAGGGGAGAGACCCGCGTCAGCAGCCAGACCAAACTTGAAATCGTCACCGAAGGGGTCATGACCCGGATGTTGCAGCAGGATCCCGAGCTGGCGGGGATTGAGCTGCTGATCTTCGATGAATTCCACGAGCGCAGTATCCATGCCGATACGTCGCTGGCGCTGGCATTGGAGGTACAGGAAGCGCTGCGCGATGATCTCAAGCTGCTGGTGATGTCGGCGACGCTGGATGCTGATGCTCTGACCGGGTTATTACCTGAGGCAGGCTATATCGAGTCTGAAGGGCGTAGCTTCCCGGTTGAATTACGCTACAAGAAGCTGACGGACAATACCCAAATTATCGAAGCGGCTGCAAGGGAGATTGTGACGCTGCTGTCCCTGGAGTCGGGCTCCATGCTGGTTTTCTTGCCGGGAGCAGGGGAGATCCGCCGCCTGGCCGAGCAGCTTGATGGCAACCTCGGTGGCGATGTGCTGGTGTGTCCGCTATATGGCCAGTTGACGGGAAGCCAGCAACAGCAAGCTATTACACCGGCACCGAAAGGCAAGCGTAAGGTGGTGTTGGCGACAAATATTGCCGAAACCAGTTTGACCATCGAAGGGATCAGGATGGTAGTGGACTGCGGGCTGGAGCGTATTGCCCAGTGGGATCCGAAAACCGGGATCAGCCGTTTGGAATCGGTACGTATCGCCCGCTCTTCTGCTGAGCAGCGTGCTGGCCGAGCCGGCCGTTTGGAGCCGGGGATCTGCCTGCGCTTGTACAGTGAGGAGATGTTGGCGCGTCAGCCGGCCACACCGCAACCTGAGATCTTGCGTGCTGATCTCACCTCGCTGGCGATGGAATTGGCTCAATGGGGCTGCCAGTCCGCCGCGGATCTGCACTGGTTGGACTTGCCGCCTGAACCTGCCCTGAAGCAAGCCCATGCGCTACTGGTCGGCCTGGGCGCAATGGATGAGGCCGGTCGGTTGACCGAGATGGGCAGTGCGATACAGACGCTGGGCGTCGAGCCTCGCCATGCCGCGATGCTGCTGATGGCCCAAAAGCACGGTCACAAGGCCATGGCCACTGCAGCGCTACTGGTTGCCTTGCTGGAAGAGCCGCCAAGGGGCAACAACAATCCGGATTTACACTTCCAGCTCAACCTCATCGAAAGTGGTAAGCAATCGCGTAGCAAGGCCTACCAGCAACGGGCCTCGCAGCATTTGGCGAAACTGGGCGCCAATAAGGTGGCTATCTGCATCGCAAGCGAGTGGATTGCCCCTTTGCTGGCGGCAGGCTTCCCGGATCGCATCGCCCTGTCTCGCGGCAAAGACAGCCGTTATCAGCTCGCCAATGGCCAAGGTGCGATGATGATGCCGGATGAGCCGCTGGCGGACGAAGAGCTGTTGGTGGTGGCCGATATTGTCAAGACTCGCCAGGGGGACAGCCGGATCTTCTCCGCGGTACCGGCCCAACTGACCGAGTTGCAGCGGGCCTTGCCTCATCTGTTTAGGTGGCGGGAATGGCTGGACTGGGATGACAAGAAAGGCCGCCTGAGTGCAGAGAAGCATTTGTGCTGCGGTAAGCTGGTACTCGAGCGCCAGCCGATGGGCGAGCCTGAACCGGCCAAGGCTAGCGAAGCTTTGCTCAATGCAGTACAGCGCAAGGGACTGGCGCTTTTGCCGTGGAGCAAGTCAGCAGAGGGGCTGTTGAGCCGTGCCCGCTGTGCTATTGAATGGCTGCCTGAGCTGGCGCTACCGGCGATGGATGATGATGCTCTGCTGGAGGATGCTGAGGCGTGGTTGCTGCCCTATATGAACGGGATGAAAACCCTCAAGGCGCTGGAGCGGCTTGATTTGGTGGCGGCATTGGAAGCCAGGCTGGGATGGGATAAAAAGCAGAAGCTCGATGAGGCGTTGCCCACCCATTACACTGTGCCGACAGGGTCGCGTTATGCGATTCGCTACCAGCCCGGGCAATACCCGGTATTGGCTGTCAAGCTGCAGGAAATGTTTGGCGAGAAGAGCTCGCCAATGATTGCCAATGGTAAGGTGGCAGTGGTACTGGAGTTGCTGTCGCCGGCACAGCGGCCATTGCAGATCACCCGTGACTTGGCCGCTTTTTGGCAGGGATCTTACCGTGAGGTGCAAAAAGAGATGAAAGGGCGTTACCCTAAACACCCTTGGCCGGATGATCCGGCCAGCCATGCGCCGACCAAAAAAACGAAAAAATACATGTAGAAACAGAAGATCATGATGACAGAGCAAGCAAGGCGTTCGGTGGCTTCTGCCTCTAAACTGCAGGCCGCCAAAAAGCCCGCCGCCGGCAAGGATGATACCAAAAAGCCGATTCGTAAGCGCAAACCGGCGGCAGCAAGCAAAACTAAGGCGGCCGCCAAGAAGCGGCCGGCCAAGTCGGCCCGAGGCCGCAAGAAGAGCCCTAAAGGGAAGCGACAGGGCCTGCCGGGCTGGTTCAAGTGGCTGCTTGGCTTCGGCCTGAAGTTATCCGTCGCAGTACTTGCGGTGCTGCTGGTGGTCGGGATCTATCTCGACAATATTGTTCGCGACCGTTTTGATGGCCAGCTATGGAACCTGCCTGCCGTTGTCTACGGCCGGGTGCTGGATTTGCAGCCGGGACAGGCCATCAGCCTGAATGAAGTGCGCCGCGAGCTGGATCTGCTGCAGTACCACAAGGTGCGGACACCGCAGCGCAATGGGGAGTATTCGTCGTCAACAACCCGGATAGAGCTGATCCGCCGCCCGTTTGAGTTTGCTGATGGTCCGGAAGGCGCCCGGCATATTATGCTGACCTTTGAGGGCAGTGAACTCAAGAGCATCCAGGAAGCGGGCTCCAAGCGGCAGCTAGGCTACCTGCGTATTGAGCCGAAGATGCTGGGGATGCTGGAAACGGGGGAGAGTGAGCAGCGCCTTTTCTTGCCGCGCGAGCAGTTCCCCGAGGTCTTAGTCGATGCTTTGCTGGTTACCGAAGACCGCGATTTCTACCACCATGACGGGGTCTCGCCGTTGGCGATTGCCAGGGCAATGGTAGTCAACCTCAAGGCGGGCAGAACCGTGCAGGGAGGCAGTACCCTGACCCAGCAGCTTGCCAAAAATATGTTCCTGAGCCGCGAGCGTTCGTTGTGGCGAAAGATCCGGGAAGCCTACATCGCTATTATTATTGATTACCGCTACAGCAAAGATCAGATCCTCGAAGCTTATCTCAATGAGATCTATCTGGGGCAAAATGGCGGCAAGGAAATCCATGGCTTTGGGCTGGGGGCAAGGCTGTATTTCGGCCGCCCGCTGCAGGAGCTTCGGATCGACCAGCAGGCGTTGCTGGTGGCCATGGCGAAAGGCCCTTCCTACTACAACCCGTGGCGTAACCCCGAGCGGGCCAAGCAACGCCGGGACTTGGTGCTGAGGCTGATGATGGACAGCGGGATCTTGTCCGGCCAAGATTATGAGTTGGCCGCTTCACGACCGCTGGATGTGCAGGCGAGCCCGATGATCGCCCGCCGCCAGCCGGCCTATTTCCAGCAACTCCAGCGTGAGCTCAAGCTGCGGGTGGGCAAAAACTATTCTCCGGGTGTTGGCTTGCGGATCTTCAGTACCTTGGATCCCCTGTCGCAGAAAGAAGCGGAAGAGGCGATTGTCAGTATGGTGCCGAAGCTCAGGCAGAAGGCGGGGGTAGGGCTTGAAACGGCACTGGTGGCTGCTGATCGCAGAACCGGTGAGATCAGGGCGATGATCGGCGGCAGCAATCCGGGCTATGCCGGTTTTAACCGCGCTTTGGATGCCAGCCGACAGATAGGATCTCTGGTCAAGCCGGCGGTATACCTGGCGGCTTTGCGCCATCCAGATCAATTCACGCTAGCAACCACGGTCGAAGATAAGCCGATCATGCTAAGTGGCAGCAAGGGGAAAAGCTGGCAGCCACGCAACTACGATCGCAAGTTCCGCGGCGAAGTCCCTCTCTACTATGCGCTGGCCAAGTCACTCAATGTTCCAACCGTTAATCTGGGCATGCAGGTTGGGCTCAATGAGGTGATTGATACCATGGTGGACTTGGGGGTTGACCGCGGGGAGGTACCCAAACTGCCATCTATCTTGCTTGGGGCTTTCACCCTGACGCCGTTTGAAGTGACCCAGATGTACCAGTCGGTTGCCAGTGGTGGTATGAGAGCCGAGCTCACTGCATTGAGGTCGGTGGTCGACCAACAGGGCAACCAGTTATACCAGTGGATGCCCCGAGCCAGTCAGGTGGTGCCCGAGCAGGCTGCCTGGTTGACGACCTACGGGATGAAAAATGTGGTCTCGCAGGGAACCGCTCGGTTCCTACAGCCTCAGTTTGGCTGGGCTGCATTGGCTGGGAAAACCGGTACGACAGACAAGAATCGTGACAGCTGGTATGTCGGTGCCGATGGCCGTGAAGTGGTTACGGTATGGGTCGGCCGGGATGACAATACACCAGTTAACCTGACGGGCTCTGCTGGGGCGCTGCGCCTGTATGGCGACTACCTCAATCGCCGTCAGCCGGAGCGCTTGGCACTGCCATGGCCGCAGCAGTTAACAACGGCCAAGTTCAGCCAGATGCCAAATGGCACCTTGGTGAGGGACTGTGCTGGGCAGCACTCTCTGCCGATGTGGGACCAGGACGGTTCCGTCAAGGGCTACTGTGACGGTAGCAAGCCCGCAGGCTGGATCAAAGAGATGTTCAGCTGGTAAATGAGATCGAGCGGTAATAAACACGCCCCTATTTGGGGCGTTCTTTTTATCTGGGGGGACGATTTGGATATGGGCCAGGTTAGTCATCGGGATCGAAGTACAAGGAAATCCGGCTGCGGGGGTTAAGGTAGTCGTGGACTTTGTCCGGCAGCTTGCTGGGGTGGATCACCTGCTCGATGCGCAGGTGGCTTTCTTCCAAGTCGATGATCGGTGCCTCGTTGGAGGGGACCGTCGGGTCATAAAGCAAGATATTGGGTGTGAGGAGGCTTTCTGAGTTTACCGAGATAACCAGCCCCAGTTGCTGGTTTGACAGTTGCACCACACTGCCCGGCGGGTAGACCCCGAGCAAGCGGATTAGCAGGGCCAGGTAGTCATTGTTGTATTGTTCTTTCTTGTGCTTGAACAAGTAGGAGAGGGCGCTGTAGGGGATCCGTGCTTTGGCAGGATCCTGCGGATGGCACAGGTTGTCATAAGCATTGACTACCGCAACCAGTTGGGCCTTGGGATCGATTTGGTCTGCCGTGAGCCGGTTGGGATAGCCACTGCCATCAAGCAGTTCGTGGTGCTGATAAAGGATCGGTTTGGCCTGCTCGGTAAAGCTGTCTGACAAATTGGCCAAGTCAACGCTGTACCGAGGATGGAGCTTGAGGTAGTTCTCCTCCGGCTCGGTCAGCGGCGTGGTCTTGCGGGTAATGGCCGTTGGTACCTTCAATTTACCCATGTCATGGAACAGTGCCCCGATGGCAATGGTTTTGATATCTTGCCCCTCCATCCCGCATGAGCGGGCCAGCATCATTGACATGATGGCCACGTTGAGCGAATGGCTGTAGATATCTTCGTTATCGCTGCCTTCGTTCATCAGGTGAAGGGCGACGTTGTCGGTTTCAAGTAGGGCGTCTACCATCTCCTCAACCAGGCTCTCCGCTTCCTTGACGGCGGTAACCGGCCGGCTTTTGATTTTGCCGACAATCGAGCGCAGCTGTGCCACTGAGCGGTTGAAGTTTTTTTCACAACGCTGCAGCTTTCGCTTGTAGTTCTTGAGCTTCTCTATGCGGCCCTGTTTCTCTTGCCATAGCTTTTCAGCCTGCTGGTCGAGAAAACGGCTTTCGTGCGCGCTGATAGCTTCCAGGGCATTGTCTGGGGCAAGAGGTTGGGTATCGCTTTTTTCTGGGATCAGGAAGACGTATTTGATTCCTAGGTTCTTGATCAGCCTGATTTGCTGGTTGTCTTTGATTTTGAAATGGTTGAGGAGAAAAGGGTGCTCGGTCCACTGTACTGGCAGCTTGATATAAAGGCCTTCGGTTAAGCGCTCTACTGATAGTTTGATACTGGCCATGGTGTCCGGTGCAACCTGTTGATAATGAGGCTCAATTCTACCTAACCAGATTCATTTCCCAAATATGACAGAAGTTGCTTATTCTCTAGAGGCTAGAGGAAATACGGCCCCAGATAAATAGACCCGGGGTAAACGACAGGCGAAAAAAAACCTCATCAAAGATGAGGTTTCAAAGGATGGTGCCGACTACCGGAATCGAACTGGTGACCTACTGATTACAAGTCAGTTGCTCTACCTACTGAGCTAAGTCGGCAATTTATTCTTATTATTCAAGCTAAGAAAGCTTAAATCGAAAGTGGCTCCCCCTGCAAGACTTGAACTTGCGACATACGGATTAACAGTCCGCCGTTCTACCGACTGAACTAAGGGGGAATTGTATGGTGCCTCGAGGCGGAATCGAACCACCGACACGAGGATTTTCAATCCTCTGCTCTACCGACTGAGCTATCGAGGCAAAAGTGCAGTCATAGGACTGACTTTTGCAAATGTTGTTTACACAACGCTTTGCTAAATAATGGTGCCGACTACCGGAATCGAACTGGTGACCTACTGATTACAAGTCAGTTGCTCTACCTACTGAGCTAAGTCGGCACACTAAAAGTGGCTCCCCCTGCGGGACTCGAACCTGCGACATACGGATTAACAGTCCGCCGTTCTACCAACTGAACTAAGGGGGAATTATCTTTTTACGTCATGTTGCTAATTTCAAGCACCATAACTGAATATGGTGCCTCGAGGCGGAATCGAACCACCGACACGAGGATTTTCAATCCTCTGCTCTACCGACTGAGCTATCGAGGCAAAGCAAGAGCGGTTAAGACTCTGCTTCATCTTACCGAAGTAAGGAATAAATGGTGCCGACTACCGGAATCGAACTGGTGACCTACTGATTACAAGTCAGTTGCTCTACCTACTGAGCTAAGTCGGCACACTAAAAGTGGCTCCCCCTGCGGGACTCGAACCTGCGACATACGGATTAACAGTCCGCCGTTCTACCAACTGAACTAAGGGGGAATTATCTTTTAAATCATGTTGCTATCAAGCACCACAATATGAATATGGTGCCTCGAGGCGGAATCGAACCACCGACACGAGGATTTTCAATCCTCTGCTCTACCGACTGAGCTATCGAGGCAACGGGGCGCATTAAAAAGGTTTTCGGCCTTTGCGTCAATGGTTTTTTGATAAAAACACGCTGACTTTGCCTTTTTTGCACTGATCGCTCGGTTTTTGAACTTATTGCTAACTCTATACGGCTTGCAGCACTGTTATTCGCTATCCAAAAGCGTGCGGTTTTCACGGTCAAGAGCACGCGAAAGAGCCGGGCGGCGGCTGACAAATTGGCGGTATTTTTCAAGTTTCAGCGGTAGCTTCTGATCAAACTTCACCGCCCAGTTAAGGGTATGAGCCAGCAAAATATCGGCCACGGCAGGAAAGTGCCCCAATAAGTACTCATCACTCTGAAGGCGAGCTTCTGCCACCTGCAGTGCCTTTTTGAACTCCCAGGCGGCGACGGGCAGCATCTCAGGCAGGCGGATTGACTCGGGGAGGGCAAAGCGGTGTTTGCCCATGCTCCAAAGCGGCTGCTCCAATTCGGTAATGATATAGCTGATCCACTCATGGTGACTGGCGGACTCGGCGCTACCGGGTTCCGGTAGCCAGTGATGGCCATATTTTTCTGCTAGGTAGAGGCAAATGGCCGAGGATTCACAGATGGTGATGCCATCATCAATCAAGCAGGGGACTTTCCCCTGTGGGTTGAGGGCAAGGAACTGGGGGGAGCGATGATCATTTTTGGCAAAATTCACCAAGCGGTAGTGCCAGTCGAGGCCGAGTTCTTCAAGTAGCCAAGAGACACGGAGAGAGCGGGTGCGCGGGTAGCCGTAAAGGGTGATCATCATTTCTTCCTTGGTTTTTATATTTTGTTGATATTAAAGTTAGCAAAAAATAGACGAACTGCAGGCTGGGCGTCAAAGTGCTGACACTGGCGGGAGACGAAAAGCGGCGTGAGATGAGCCCCCTGTTAGGCTTTCGTCGGGGACGCCCAGTCTTGGCTGTTTTTTCTGGAAGTGCTCAGGGATAAATCGCAGATACGAAAAAGCCGCGTCAAATGACACGGCTTTCTCTAAAGTGGCTCCCCCTGCAAGACTTGAACTTGCGACATACGGATTAACAGTCCGCCGTTCTACCGACTGAACTAAGGGGGAATTGTATGGTGCCTCGAGGCGGAATCGAACCACCGACACGAGGATTTTCAATCCTCTGCTCTACCGACTGAGCTATCGAGGCAAAAGTGCAGTCATAGGACTGACTTTTGCAAATGTTGTTTACACAACGCTTTGCTAAATAATGGTGCCGACTACCGGAATCGAACTGGTGACCTACTGATTACAAGTCAGTTGCTCTACCTACTGAGCTAAGTCGGCACACTAAAAGTGGCTCCCCCTGCGGGACTCGAACCTGCGACATACGGATTAACAGTCCGCCGTTCTACCAACTGAACTAAGGGGGAATTATCTTTTTACGTCATGTTGCTAATTTCAAGCACCATAACTGAATATGGTGCCTCGAGGCGGAATCGAACCACCGACACGAGGATTTTCAATCCTCTGCTCTACCGACTGAGCTATCGAGGCAAAGCAAGAGCGGTTAAGACTCTGCTTCATCTTACCGAAGTAAGGAATAAATGGTGCCGACTACCGGAATCGAACTGGTGACCTACTGATTACAAGTCAGTTGCTCTACCTACTGAGCTAAGTCGGCACACTAAAAGTGGCTCCCCCTGCGGGACTCGAACCTGCGACATACGGATTAACAGTCCGCCGTTCTACCAACTGAACTAAGGGGGAATTATCTTTTAAATCATGTTGCTATCAAGCACCACAATATGAATATGGTGCCTCGAGGCGGAATCGAACCACCGACACGAGGATTTTCAATCCTCTGCTCTACCGACTGAGCTATCGAGGCAACGGAGCGCTATTAAACGGTTTTTCGTTCTTTTCGTCAACCATTTTTTTGAGAAAAATTTCATTGCCGCACTCGGTTGCCTGCTTTTTGCCCAGAAATGCCGGTTGTGGCTATTTCCTTGTCACTGGGTCAGATTTTTCCCTTGGTTGAACTCCTTCTGGAATGCGGTGACTTTCTCCAAATATCGCCGGGCTTCGGCATTGCGGTGCTTGTTGGTCAGTGCCCAATAAACTTGGTTAGGTTGCAAATTGTTCAAATTGGTCATCGCCCGCTGGCGGTCGGTGCTGTGGAAGGTGTTGAGTACTCCTCCGGTGCCGCCGTTATAGGCGGAAATCATGCTGTAGTGCAGTGACAGTGGATCGCGGACATCTTTCAAATAGCGGGTACGCAAGATGTAGAAGTAAGCGGTGCCCGTATCAATATTTCTCACTGGGTCAAACAGATATTCTGGGGTCGGTATGCCCGGCTTGTTTTTGACCAGTTTGAATACATCGGCCCCAGCGGTCTTCGGCACGACCTGCATCAGGCCATAGGCGTTGGCATGGCTGACCGCATAGGGGTTGAAGCTGCTCTCGGTCTTGATGATGGCATAGATCAAATCTTCGGCGATGCCGTAGCGGCGGGAAGCGTCGCGGACAATATCGGCGTACTTATAACTACGCTGGTTGGCGTGGTCGGCCACCATGGGGATCTCAACGTAGTAGACTTGGTGGAAACGTTCCGAGCGTTTCTTCAGTTTGCCGTTGATCAGGTAGTCTGCAAAACGGTTGGCACGCCACGACCACTCAATCGGTTTGCCTTCGTTGTCGAGTACCTGGCCATAGAGAAACGGCTTGCCGTTCAGATCCACGGCCGAGTCGGAGTACAGGTCGACTCCGCCGGGGTTATCCGGTGTCAGCAGGGTGGTGGTGATGGCTTCCTTGAGGTGCTTGGTCGGCTCGGTTTTGGCGACGGTTTCGACAATAACAACACCACGTTCGAAATCGACATGGGCCCGGCTTTGGTAACCGTCGGTGTATTTGACGTATTGGCGCTTGCTGGCAACCAGCGAGTCGTTATCCCCCCAATAGCGCTTTACCTGACCGCTGAATGAGTTCATCAACCGGTCAAGCGCGGCCGTGTCCTGGGTGAACTGGCCGGGCAGCGGGGCAAGGTTGTTGGCAAACCGGTTGGTCGTGTTGTAGTCGACATCGTAGAGTTGTTCGATAAACTCCCGGCTACAGCCGCTCAGCAGGAGCAGGGACAAAAACAGCGCGTGTAATTTCATAGTTCCGAAATACGAAAAAGGCATCGTTTGCCCAGTTTCCTAACCAGTTACAAAAGATGCCTGAATGAATGACTAAGGTGCTTCCCTTGAATTAAACGACCAAGCGAGGGGGAAGCATTAACGGAATTATTCGCTCGGCGGCGTGTAACCGTCGATAACAACGTCCTGGCCTTCGAACAAGAACTTCACCATTTCAGTTTCCAGCAACTTACGGTGATCCGGATCCATCATGTTAAGTTTTTTCTCGTTGATCAGCATTGTTTGCTTGCCTTGCCACTCGGCCCACGCTTCTTTCGAGATGTTGTCGAAAATACGCTTGCCCAGTTCCCCCGGGTAGAGTTGGAAATCAAGGCCTTCAGCGTCTTTCTTAAGGCGGGCACAAAATACTGTACGGCTCATCAGGAAGTTCCTTCGTTTTAAGGTTTGCTTGGATATACCCAAGTCTCTTGGATACCTATTTATACCATGCCTATATACCCAAGTCATTTGGGTATAAAGGTCTATTTGTTCAGCTCGTAACGCAAGCTCTCTAGGATTTGCTGGACTGGTGCTGCCAGGCCGATTTCTGCAGGTTGATTGAGGTTATACCACTGGCCGTTGCCAGATTCACCGATGCCATTGGGTTGCTCAGACAGGCTCAGTTTGACAGGGACAATATCGAGGTGATAGTGGCTGAAGGTATGGCGGAACCCAATGAGCTGTTCTTGCGCAACGATGATTTCCCGCTGGCCAAGGCGCTGTTCGATCACCGGAGTAAGATCAGCCTGATCCTGCTGCGGGAAGCACCACAGACCGCCCCAGATCCCGACGGGGGGGCGCTTTTCCAGCCAGACATATTCACCGTACTGGAAGATCGCAAACCAAGCCTGTTTTTCCGGTAGGGTTTTCTTTGGTTTCTTGCCCGGGAAATCGGTTTGACGGCCCTGTGCCTTGGCTTCGCACAGCTTTGCTACCGGGCACAGCTCGCACTTGGGCTTGCTGCGGGTGCAGATCATCGCCCCCATATCCATCATCGCCTGGTTGTAGCGCTCCACACCTTGTGCTGGGGTGTTGGCCTCGGCAATGTCCCACAGTTTGTTTTCAACCGGTTTTTTGCCCGGCCAGCCTTCGACGGCATAGCAGCGGGACAAGGTCCGTTTCACATTGCCGTCAAGAATGGGGTGGTGCTGTTTGAGGGACAGTGACAGCACGGCACCGGCGGTTGAGCGGCCGATACCCGGCAGGGCAATGACCTGTTCGAGGTCGGTCGGGAACTCGCCGTTATGGTGATCAACGATATGCTTGGCCGCCTTGTGCAGGTTGCGGGCACGGGCGTAGTAGCCAAGGCCGGTCCATAGGTGAAGCACCTCGTCCTGCTCGGCGCCAGCCAGATCGGCAACGGTAGGGAAGCGCGCGATGAAGCGCTCGAAGTAGGGGATCACCGTGGCGACCTGGGTTTGCTGCAGCATGATTTCCGACAGCCAGACCTTGTAAGGGGTCTTTTGCTGCTGCCACGGCAGGGTTTTCCGGCCAAATTTGTCATACCACGCTAAAATGGCATCAGAGAAGGTATTGGTCACAGTTTCAAGCTCACTTTAATGACAGCCGTCTTCGCCTGTCTTATTTTTGGCCCTGATTGCACCACAAAGTTAGGGGCGCCGCAATCGATAGACTTGCACTTGCGCTGTAACTTTGGATAATGCCGTTCCGTTTCTTTTTTGTTTGGATAGTAAGCATGAGCGAAGTTTCAAAGAAGTCAGGTGAGGTTACCCTGAACGAATTTACCGAAGACGGCAAACTGGTACGCAAGGTACGTAGCTTTGTTCGTCGTGAAGGTCGTTTGACCAAGGGCCAGGAAGCGGCCATGGAAAATAACTGGCCGGCGATGGGTATCGACTTCGCTCAGCAGATGCTGGACTGGAAAGAAGTGTTCAAGAACGAAAACCCAGTAACTCTGGAAATCGGCTTTGGTATGGGTGCCTCGCTGGTTGAGATGGCGAAGAACGCACCGGAGAAGAACTTCATCGGTATCGAAGTGCACAGCCCGGGTGTGGGTGCCTGCCTGATGGGTGCAGAAGAGGCGGGTCTGACCAATTTGCGCGTAATGTGCCACGATGGTGTGGAAGTGTTCGAGCACATGATCCCTGACGGCAGCCTGGACTGCGTTCAGCTGTTCTTCCCTGATCCATGGCACAAGGCGCGTCACCACAAGCGTCGTATCGTTCAGCCTGCTTTCGCAGAAATGCTGCGCAAGAAGCTGAAAATCGGTGGTATCTTCCACATGGCGACCGATTGGGAAAACTATGCCGAGCACATGGTTGAAGTGATGGATGCTGCGCCGGGCTATCGCAACACGGCGACAGATGGCCCTTACATCCCACGTCCTGAAGACCGTCCGCTGACCAAGTTTGAAGCTCGCGGCCACCGTTTGGGCCACGGCGTATGGGACATGAAATACGAGCGCACTGAATAAGCTTTCAGGCGTTGTTGGGCAAGGTATTGCCACGCACCGGTGGGTGCATCAGTTGTTCGAAAAAGCCAACCTCAGGTTGGCTTTTTTATCCTTGGAGATAAGTAATGAAACCAACAGAGCAGTTGCTAAATGATATTTTAGATGAAGTCAGACCGCTGATCGGCAAAGGAAAGGTGGCTGATTATATCCCGGCTTTGGCGGAAGTTCCGGCCAGCAAGCTGGGGATTGCTGTGTGTTATAACGATGGTGAAATTATCCAGGCTGGCGATAGCGAGGAAGGTTTCTCGATCCAGTCGATTTCCAAGGTGCTCAGCCTGACCCTGGCGATGACTCTCTATCAGCCGGAAGAAATCTGGCAGCGGGTAGGCAAGGAGCCATCGGGCCATGCGTTCAATTCGATGATCCAGCTAGAGCTGGAAAACGGTATTCCGCGCAACCCGTTTATCAATGCCGGTGCCCTGGTGGTCTCCGATCTGCTGCACAGCCGCCTGTCGGCCCCACAGTACCGGATGCTGGAGCTGGTACGTAACTTGGCCCAGAACCCGCACATCTGCTACGACAAGGTCGTTGCGGCATCTGAGATGCAGCACAGTGACCGCAATGCTTCGATTGCCTACCTGATGCGCTCATTCGGTAACTTCGACAACGAAGTGATGCCGGTACTGACCAATTACTTCAGCTATTGCGCGCTGAAGATGAGCTGTGTTGATTTGGCTAAGACTTTCAGCTACTTGGCAAATAAAGGGCTTCCTTTGGGCGCAAAAAAAACAATTATCACCCAAACTCAGTGTAAGCAAATGAATGCACTGTTGGCGACCTGTGGCTTGTATGACGGTGCTGGAGAATTTGCCTATCGGGTTGGTATGCCAGGCAAGTCCGGTGTGGGCGGTGGGATCATCGCTATCGTACCGGGTGAGATGGCCATCGCGGTATGGTCACCAGAACTGGATCCTTCGGGGAACTCTCTGGCTGGCACGGCAGCCCTTGAATTGCTGGCCGAGCGGATCGGCCGTTCAATCTTTTAGCGGGGTAGCAGGGACTTAACCTTGGCCTATCCCGAAGATGGGGAGAGGCTTATGTTGTTGCGTGTTGGTGGGGTCAAAATAGCGGTCTTAGGGATAGCCTTGTCATTTGGCGTGCAGGCCGATGAAGCGCCGGTGTGCCAGCTGGAGTGGCACAACCGCCTGAGTATGCAGGATGGGGCACTCAATCTGGAGCTGGAAGGCGAGAGCTTCCAGATCGAACCCAGCGGGCAGCTCTATTTCGGTGTCCACAAGGTGAAGCTCAGTGACGACCAGTCGGCCCTGCTGGCAGACTACCACCGCCTGATGGTCGACGACCTACCGTATACCCTGTCGCATTCGCAGCTGATCGACCAGGAACTGTGTGATCGGGTAGCTATGCGACAGGCTAAGGAAAGCGAAATCCAATCCCAGATCCCCGCCCTCAAGCGCTGGCAGAGCGTGACTCTGGACTGATTCGTAAACTGCTAATGAGTTCAGGAAGCAGGGCAAAATTTCAAAACCTATCCGCCATGGATGACCCGGGCTGGCGCACCTGAGGCGGAGCTACACGGATGTATCTATGCGTTTTTGAAATTTTCGTTCTGATGCCTGATTTATTTATTGATTCTATTCTTCCTCTTCGTCGACAAATGCAGCGAGCAGGTCGTTGAGGAACAGTTTGCCGTGCTCGGTGATCTGCCATTGATCGCCTTTGTCTTCGAGGTAATTTTGCTCCAGCGCCCAGTCGATTGGCCCTTCAATGCTGGATAGCGGTAGGCCGGTACGCTCGACATAATCGTGTTTCGGACAAGCCTCAAGCAGGCGGAAGCGGTTCATGAAGAACTCGAACGGGCGCTCGCTATCGTCTACCTGAGTTTCCTGATCCAGGTAAGGTTTGGTCGGGTTGAGGTAGCCGCGCGGGTGCTTGACCTTGACGGTGCGGGTAATGGTCCCGTCGGCAAAACTCAGCTTGCCGTGGGCACCACAACCAATGCCCAGGTAATCCCCGAAACGCCAGTAGTTGAGGTTATGGCGGCACTGGCGGCCCGGTTTGCTGTAACCGGAGATCTCATACTGGACGTAGCCCGCTTCGGCCAGCATTTTGTGGCCTTGCTCGAAGATCTCCCACAGATCGTCGTCGTCCGGTAACACCGGCGGCTTGGAATAGAACAGGGTGTTAGGCTCGATAGTGAGCTGGTACCAAGACAGGTGCGGCGGTTCTAGGGCAATGGCTTGTTTGAGATCCGACAGGGCATCATCGATGCTCTGATCCGGCAGGCCATGCATCAGGTCAATGTTGAAGCTATCAAGCCCCGCTTCTTGGGCGAGTTCCGCGGCGGTGATCGCCTCGCGGCTGCCGTGGATACGTCCGAGGCGTTTGAGTTTTTCGTCCTGGAAGCTCTGGATGCCGATCGAGATACGGTTGACGCCGACTTCGCGGTAGGCGTTGAAACGGTCGGCCTCGACGGTGCCCGGATTGGCTTCCATGGTGATTTCGATATCGCTGCTGAATGGGATCCGCTGCTTGACGGCCTCAAGCAAGCGGCCGATCTCCGGCGCGGAGATCAGGCTCGGGGTACCACCACCGATGAAGATGGAATGCAGCTCCCGGCCCTGACTTGCCAAATCGTATTTTGCCAAGTCGGTATCGAGATCTTCGATAAGCGCATCAATATAGTCGAGCTCGGGAATATCAGCTTTCAGCGCATGGGAGTTGAAGTCGCAGTATGGGCACTTCTGGACACACCATGGGATGTGGATATACAGGCTCAGTGGTGGTGGTACTAGCATGGTTTATGCTTCCTTCAGGGCGGCAAACAGCTTGGCAAGGGCCTTGCCGCGGTGTGACAGTTGTTTCTTACGTGCTGGCTCAAGCTCGGCAGAAGAGCACTGGTCTTCCGGCACCCAGAAAATCGGGTCGTAGCCAAAGCCATTTTCGCCGTGGGCTTCGGTTAGGATCTTGCCTTCCCAGCTGCCGTGGCAGACAAGCGGAGTCGGGTCGTTCTCGTGGCGCATCATGACCAAGACGCAGTGGAAGCGGGCAGTACGCTTCTCTTCCGCAACGCCTTCCATTTCTTTGAGCAGTTTCTGCAGGTTTTCTTGATCAGAGGCCTCCTCGCCGGCAAAGCGGGCTGAGTAGATCCCCGGTGCCCCTTGCAGGTAGTCCACTTCGAGGCCCGAGTCATCGGCAATCGCCGGCAGGCCGGTTTCCTTGGTGGCGTGACGGGCTTTGATAATGGCGTTTTCGATAAAGGTGGTGCCGGTCTCGGCCACCGAAGAAACGTTGTAATCGCTCTGGGCGACGACATCGAAACCGAAATCGGCCAGTAGGCTAGCCATTTCTTTCACTTTGCCCTGGTTACCAGTGGCCAGTACTAATTTGCTCATCACAGTTCCTCGCAATAAAGAGGGCGCTATCTTATCTCACTGCCCGGAAAATAAAAGGGGAGCACGAGGCTCCCCTGTCTATACCGTCAATGAAGGCGACGAATTTATTGGTTCAGTCGACATAGAACGTCTGGTCAAACTCGATGCTGCCCCGGGTACCGTTGTGGGAGACATCAATGGAAAAGCTAAAGCGCTCTTCATTGGCATGTTTGATTTCAGCGATGTAATAAATGGCCGTCCCTTCCCGGACTTCGCGGAAGGACAGGTTTTTAATGGTGCCGAGCAGGTTCTTGGCCTGGCCATTGAGTACTGCGGTCACCGCAGGTTTGCCCGGCTGGGCCTTATCCAGCACGGTGACATTGATAACGGCTGAATACCGGCTGCGCTGGATCTTGTAGGTACTGGCCACGTCCGGGGTCAGGAAGGTCGACGGGAAGCTTGAATAGTGTACTTCCAAATCACCAATATTCTTGAACTGCTCGGCATGGGCCGCAAAGCTGGTGCTCAGGCTGGCGACTAGCAGGGCAAATAGGCTGAAAAGACGAGTCATTTTATTATCCTTCTATACGCACTGGGCAGAGTATTCCCCTGCACTGTTAGTGGGTATTGCTTAGTTCCATTATAGTTGTGACCAATGAGTCATGAAAAAGACTCAGATGAAAAACAGCCCGGCGTCTTAGCGGCGCCGGGCTGGTCATGGCTGTCGGTTACAGCAGAGCCTTGATCGGCTCGGGTATTGTTTTGGGGGCGGTGATACGCACTTGCTTATGACGTCCCAGCTCCCCTTTCTCGATGTCAATCTGGCCCTTGGCGACCTTGAACTGCTTGGACAGGTATTTGGCCAGATGGGCATTGGCCTTGCCATCTACCGGCGGGGCGGTGATCGCGACTTTGACTTCATCGCCGTGCAGGCCAACCACTTGGTCACGGCTAGCTTTGGGCTGGATATAAAGTCGCAGGATCAAATCGTCACCGTTGAGGTAGACAGCCTGTTGGCTCATAGCTGGAACCAGATAGGACCAACGAAATCACCAATCAGGAAGTTGGCGAACTGCAGGCCGATAAACAGTACCAGCACACTCAGATCCAAGCCGCCCATTGCCGGAATGATACGGCGGATTGGGGCTGTCATCGGTTCGGTTAGCTGGTGCATCACGTATTCAACCGGGCTGCGACCCTGGCTGACCCAGCTCAGGATCGCGCGAAGCAGCAGTACCCAGAACAGCAGGCCGCCAGCGGCTTTCAGCAGCGACAGGGCGCCAATCCAGAAGTATTCAGGAGTGAACATGAAGCCACCGCCCAATACCAGCTGCAGGATAACGAACTTGCCCATACTCAGGATGTAGGCGAACAGCAGCGTAGCCACATCCAGTGAACCGATGGACGGGATAACGCGGCGTAGCGGGCCAACCACCGGCTGGGTCGCCTTGACGATAAACTGTGAAAACGGATTGTAGAAATCGGCACGCGCCCACTGGAGCCAGATGCGCAGCAGCACGACCATAATGTAGAGATCAAATAGAGTACTGACTAGAAAACCAATTGAGTTCATATACTAACCTTAAAATAATTTTTCCATTTCTTCCGCGCGGGAAACGGCAGCACGCATTGCTTTTGCTACGGTATCACTAAGTTGGCACTCGTTGAAAGTACGGATTGCCTCAGCGGTTGTGCCGCCTTTCGATGTGACCTGCGCACGGAGTGTTGCCAAGTCGGTTTCCGGGTTGGCGACCACCATTTCCGCCGCGCCGAGCGCCGACTGCTGCACCAGCATACGGGCTTGCTCGGCAGTAAAACCTTGCTTAATAGCTTCTTCCTGCATCGCTTCCATAAACAGGAAGAAATAGGCCGGTGCACTGCCTGCAGCCGCAATAATACTGTTTATGCCTGACTCTTGCTCGACCCAGCATACCTCTCCGACAGCCTGCATTAAGCTTTCGGCAAATTGGCGGTCGTTAGGGTTAAGAGCGCTGGATGCATAAAGGCCGCTCATGCCCTTGCCGATCAGCGATGGGGTATTGGGCATCACGCGCACCAGGTTTAGCTTGGTGGCCAGCATCTCATTCAATCGCTCGGCACCGATCCCGGCCGCAATGGAAATCACCAGTTTGCCGGAGAAGTCGAGGATCTGCAGCGGGCGGCAGACTTCTTCCATCAGTTGAGGCTTCACTGCCAGGACAATGACATCGGCATCCGAGGCGGCGCTCAGGTTATTGTCGGTGGTATGAATTCCGTAATCACGGGCCAGTGGCTCTCGACGGGCTGGGCTTGGTGCTGTAGCGGTGATTTTGTCTGGCGCATAGCCGCTGGCCACGAGGCCGGCGATGATAGAGCGGGCCATGTTACCGGCACCAATGAAGGCAATCGAGCGTTGTTCCATGTTACATCCTCTGTGTTTTCAAGGCCGGGAAGGACAGTGGTGTCCTTCCTAGACGTTAAAATTGTCAGGCTATTATATACCCAAGCGATGAAAGGGTGCTGAGTATAATTCGCTTACTGCTTGGCTGAATAATCGCGGGCACCAAAAATTGCGGTACCGATCCGGACGATGGTACTGCCTGCAGCGACGGCGGCATCGAGATCACCGCTCATGCCCATCGATAGGGTATCAAGTTGCGGGTGTTTGGCCTTGAGCTTGTCCATCGCCTCGGAGAGGCTGGAGAAGGCTGCCAGTTGGCTGTCATAGTCATCGGCCTTTTGCGGAATAGACATCAGGCCGCGCAATACTAGGTTCGGCATCGCCGCCACCTCGTCGGCCAGGGCAGCGACTTCGTCGAAAGCCAATCCCGATTTGGAATCCTCCCCGCTGGTGTTGACCTGAAGCAGGACATTGAGCGGGGGCATGTCGGCAGGGCGCTGCTCGCTCAGGCGGCGGGCTATCTTGGCGCGATCTACCGAGTGGACCCAGTCAAAGTGCTCGGCAATCGGGCGAGTTTTGTTGGACTGGATAGGGCCGATGAAGTGCCAGCTCAATGCTGGGCCGGCATCTTGCTGGGCAAAGTACTGGACCTTCTCGACGCCTTCCTGAACATAGTTTTCACCGAAAGCGCTATGGCCTGCGGCAATCGCTTCTTCGATGGCGGCAATAGGCTTGGTCTTGCTTACTGCAAGCAGTTGCACTGTTTCGGCATCTCTACCGCATTTTTCTGCTGCCAGGCCGATCTGGGTGATGACCTGTTCAATGTTTTGCTTGATACTATTCATAATTGATTCTGTGGGGAAAATTTATGGATATCACCGAACTACTGGACTTTAGTGTAAAGCATAACGCCTCTGATCTGCACCTTTCTGCGGGGGTTCCGCCAATGATCCGTGTTGATGGTGATGTGCGCAAGCTGAGCCTGCCGGCCCTCGAGCACGGTGAAGTACACCGTCTGGTATTCGATATAATGAATGACGCCCAGCGGCGGGAGTTCGAAGAGCGGCTGGAAGTCGACTTTTCGTTCGAGTTGCCCGATGTCGGCCGCTTCCGTGTTAATGCCTTCAAGCAGGCACGCGGCAGCGCGGCGGTATTCAGAACCATCCCGGTTAGCATTCCAACCCTGGAGTCGCTGGGAGTGCCTGATGTGTTCTATCAGATCGCCCAGTGCCAACGGGGCCTGGTGCTGGTGACAGGGGCAACGGGATCGGGTAAGTCCACCACCATCGCCGCGCTGGTGGATTACATCAACGAGAATTTCAACCGCCATATCCTGACCATTGAGGATCCGGTGGAGTTTGTCCATACCGGCAAGCGCTGCCTGATCAACCAGCGGGAGGTCCACCGCGATACCCACAGTTTCCATAATGCCCTGCGCTCTTCGCTACGTGAAGATCCGGATGTGATTGTGGTCGGTGAGCTGCGCGATCGTGAAACGATCAGCTTGGCACTGACGGCAGCAGAAACCGGGCATTTGGTGCTGGGTACCTTGCATACCAGCTCGGCGGCTAAGACCGTTGATAGGGTTATCGATGTGTTCCCGGGCAACGACAAGGCGATGGTGCGCTCGATGTTGTCGGAGTCGCTCCGCGCCGTGGTATCGCAGAACCTGCTCAAGTGCACCAGTGGCGGCCGTATTGCCGCCCACGAGGTGATGATGGCAACCCCGGCGATCCGCAACCTGATCCGCGAAGATAAGGTGGCCCAGATGTTCTCGATGATCCAGACCGGCTCGGCGATGGGGATGCAGACTATGGAGCAGAGCGTCAAGATGTTGGTAGCCCAAGGGCTGGTTGATGCCGAGGAAGGCCGCCGGGTAGTTGATTCTGGCTTGTCGCAATTTTAGTGGGGAAAAATAGCAATGACTTTGCAACACGCTCTCAACGAAATGGTCAGCCGCAAGGCGTCGGATCTCTACATTACAGTCGATTCCCCTTGCTTGCTGCGCATCGATGGCCACCTCCATCCGCTCGGCGAGACGCTTGATCTGCAGGCGGTCGAGCGGATGGTTGCCGAGGCGATGGACACCGGGCTGGAAGCGGAGTACCGCGCCAGCAAGGAAGCCAATTTTGCTCTGGTAAGGGGGGAATATCGTTTCCGGATCAGTGCGTTCTGGCAGCGTGAACTGCCGGGGATGGTGATCCGCCGCATCGAAACCGAGATCCCGGATATCTTCTCGCTCAATCTGCCGATGGACATGCAGAAGATGGCGCTGGCCAAACGCGGGCTGGTGCTGGTGGTGGGGGCGACCGGTTCGGGTAAGTCGACCTCAATGGCGGCGATGACCGGATACCGCAACGCCAACCGTAGCGGCCATATCCTGACTGTCGAAGACCCGATTGAGTTTGTCCACAAGCACAACAAGTGTATCGTCACCCAGCGCGAAGTAGGGCTGGATACCGAAAGCTACGAAGTTGCGCTGAAGAACTCCCTGCGCCAGGCGCCGGATATGATCCTGATCGGCGAGATCCGCACGCCCGAGACCATGGAGTATGCGATGAACTTCGCCGAGACCGGCCACCTGTGTATGGCGACCCTTCATGCCAACAATGCCAACCAGGCGCTGGAGCGGATCCTGCATCTGGTCCCGAAAGAGCGGCGCGAGCAGTTCCTGTTCGATCTGTCGCTGAACCTCAAGTGCATCCTGGCCCAGCAGTTGATCCCCGATGCCCACGGTGTCGGTAGGCATGGGGCCTTCGAGCTGTTGATCAACACCCCGCGGGTGGCCGATCTGATCCGCCGTGGTGAGCTGCATGAAATCAAAGAGGCAATGGCCAAGTCGAACGAGTCGGGCATGATGACCTTCGACCAGTCGCTCTATGAGCTCTACAGCGCCGGCAAGATCACCGAGCAAGATGCCTTGCACCACGCCGACTCGGCCAATGATCTGCGCCTGATGATCAAAGTCGGCAGCAAGAGCCAGCTTAGCAACAATTCGCTGTCTGGAGTGACGGTCGATATGGGGTAGATCAACCGATCTGCCAGCGGTAAACCAAAAGCATTGGGGTTGCTATGATCCTAATGCTTTTTTTGTTGATCATTTTTTCTAAGATATTGAAATTAAACAGAATGAAAAATGACAGGGATATAAGTGTACAGCGATATGAGCTTTTGGGTTTAAATAGTCCAAAAGCTGTACAAGCTGATCGCCCCTTGAGCTTTGTGGGCCAGATAGCGGCAATGATTCAAGATCTTGGTCGGTGATCGCTTTGGGCTGTAAATATAGGAAAAAGCTGTACAGGTGAGAAGGGGAAGAGCGTGGTGGAAAAACCTAGGTTCTAGGAGCTAGAACCCAGGCTCTGGTTTTTTACCCGTACTGCTGCTCGAACCAGCTCTCGAGGATAACCACGGCGGACTGCGAGTCGATATTGCCTTTGCTGAGGTTGCGGTAGCCGCCACGCTCGAACAGTTCGGTGCGGGCTTCGGCGGTGCTGAGACGCTCGTCATGCAGCTCCACCTGGCAGCCGAAGCGGCCGTGGAGGCGGTTGGCAAACTTCTTGGCTCGAGGGGTGATGGCCTCAAGCTCGCCACCCTGCATATCAAGCGGCAGGCCGACAACCACTAAGTCAGGCTGCCATTCTTTGAGGATTTTTTCGATGTCATCCCAGTTCGGGATCCCATCTCGCGCCTTCAGGGCGGCAAGCGGGCTGGCGGTGCCGGTCAGCTCTTGGCCGATGGCGACACCGATACTTTTCGTACCGTAATCAAAAGCGAGTACGCTGCGAGATTGACTCATGCGTGTCCTTGTTCTGTAGAAAGGTGGGCGGCACTAATACCCAGTTGGGCAATGGCCTTGTTCCAGCGTTCGTTGACCGGGGTGTTGAACACCACATCGGTATTGGCTTCTGTTGTCAGCCAGACATTTTCAATCAGCTCTTGCTCGAGTTGTCCGGCATCCCAGCCGGCGTAGCCGAGGGCGACCAGAAAATTATCCGGTGATTCACTGGTACCGAGCAGCGAGAGGATATCCTTGGAAGTGGTGATAGAGACCTCGTCGGTGACATCGATGCTCGAGCTCAACCGGCCAACCCGGTTATGCAAGACAAAACCGCGATCGGCAGATACCGGACCACCATTGAACACCGGTTGGTCAAGGCAAGCAGGATCCCTGACGGGCAGCTCGCGTTCAATCTCAATTTGATCGAGCATGTTGCCTACCGAAATTTCAATCGGCAGGTTAATGACGATACCCATTGCACCTTCGTCGTTGTGCTCGCAAATGTAGACAACACTTCCTTTGAAATTCGGATCTTGCATGCTCGGCATGGCTACCAGAAAGTGGTTAGTCAAGTTCATGGGAAGATACCTACAACCGATCGACTTACTTACAGTATGCCGACTAATTAACAGAATTGGTATTAATGGGAGAGGATTTTGAAAATTAATGCAACCCCATCAATGCCGCATCGGAGGGGCATTGAGGGGTGCGTCGTTTTGCAATATTACGCGTTGATGCGTCGCTCGATAGCATCCATCAGCTTGCCGGTGATCGAGATATCAAACGCCGCCTCGATTTCGCGGATACAGGTCGGGCTGGTGACATTGATTTCAGTGAGCTTGTCGCCGATCACATCAAGACCAACGAAGATCAGGCCTTTCTCCTTCAGTACCGGAGCGACTGTTTCTGCGATCTTGCGGTCGGTTTCGCTGATAGGGCGGGCTTCGCCCCGGCCGCCAGCGGCCAGGTTGCCACGGGTTTCCCCTTTGGCCGGAATTCGTGCCAGGCAGTAAGGCATCGGCTCGCCGTCCACCACCAGGATGCGCTTGTCACCGTTGCTGATATCTGGCACGAAAGTCTGTGCCATGCAGAAGTTCTGGCCGTGGTTGGTCAGGGTTTCGATGATCACCGAGACGTTCGGATCGCCCTTCATGACACGGAAGATCGACGAGCCGCCCATGCCGTCGAGCGGCTTGAGGATCACATCGCCGTGCTTTTGGTGGAACGCTCTGATCTTGTCTGCACTGCGGGTAACCACGGTAGTTGGGGTCAGATCAGGGAACCAAGCCGTGAACAGTTTCTCGTTGCAGTCTCGCAAGCTTTCTGGCTTGTTGACGATCAGCGCGCCTTCATCTTCGGCGCGCTCGAGGATGTAAGTGGCATAAATATATTCGGTGTCGAAAGGCGGATCTTTACGCATCAATACGGCGTCAAGATCGGACAGCGCGATCTCCTGCTCGTTATGGAACTCGAACCAGCCGGTAGGATCTTCTTTCAGGCTAACGACACGGGTACGGGCCATGGCTTTGCCTTGTTCCAGTGACAGGTCGTTCATTTCCATATAGTGGATTTCCCAACCACGGCGCTGGGCTTCCAGCATCATGGCAAAGCTGGAGTCTTTTTTGATGTTGATAGACTCGATAGGGTCCATCACGATACCCAGTTTGATCATTGCTTTCTCCTAATTATTTCCCTTGGGTGAGCGTTAGCCTAGATCGCCGAAGCGGACTTGCAGGGCTGTGATTGCTGTCATCGCGGCAGTCTCGGTACGGAGAACACGCGGGCCAAGCAGGATTTCGTCGAATTTGTACTGTTCGGTCATGCTGATCTCTTCAGCAGACAGGCCGCCTTCCGGACCAATCAGCAGCCGGACCTTGCTGACAGGTGCCGGCAGGGTGTTGATCGAGTAGTTGGCACGCGGGTGCAGGTTGAGCTTGAGGCCATCGTATTGCTCGGCGCACCAGTCCTCCAGTTTCATGATCGGGCGAATTTCCGGTACCGTGTTGCGACCACACTGCTCGCAGGCGCTGATGGCGATCTTCTGCCACTGCTGAAGTTTTTTCTCGAAACGCTCAGCATTCAGTTTTACTCCGCAACGCTCTGAAATCAGTGGAGTAATGGTGTTGACGCCAAGCTCAACCGATTTCTGGATGGTAAATTCCATCTTCTCACCACGAGAAACCACCTGGCCTAGGTGGATATCCAGCGGGGATTCGACACTGTTCTCAATACGTGCCTGGATCTCCACTTCCACACTTTTCTTGCTGGCATTGGTGATCACTGCCGGGAACTCGGCATTGCTGCCGTCAAAAAGCAGGACTTCCTGGCCGGCCTGCATGCGCATGACACGGCCGACATGGTTGGCGGCCTCTTCGCTGAGCATAACGGTTCCAGAGCCTGGCAATGGTTCTGGGTGGTAAATACGTGGGATTCTCATGGCTATCTTGTAACCCATTGGTTGTAGTCTGGCTGCATTATATCAACTCTCCCGCTGATTGCAGGCGGTTGGTAAATAGATGGACGCTGGATAGACGAAAAACAAGGGCAAGAGGGAAATTTAGCCGCGAGTCGATAATCGCCCTTGCTGCTGGAAGGCCAGTGTGTGCCCGCATTGGCGGCAGCGGTAGTGGGCTTGGCCTCGTTGGACTCTGTTGTGACGGCGAACCGTCATTTGGTGTTCGCCGCACTGGCAGCGGTAGAGGAAGGTCTGGCCCTGTACCGAGCTGACATCGAAGCTGTGGGTGGTGCGCGGCGTAACGCCGAAGACTTCCTGCATAATGACCTGCCACTCCCTGCCGTGCGGGCGAACCTTGCCAAACAGCTTGAACACCACCAGGTGAGCCACTTCGTGCGGCACGACCTCACTGAGGAAGGCCTCTGGGTTCTCTTCCAGCAGCACAGGATTGAAACGGACTTCCCAGCCTTGAAGCCGAGCGCTGCCGGCAATCTTGCCGCGCTGGCTAAAGCGGACTTCGGGCATCGCGAGGCGTTTGTTGAGGCGCCGGTTGGCTTGGTCGATGCATTGCCTCACGCGGTCGATAA
The DNA here is from genome assembly GCF_029223585.1 of Photobacterium sp. DA100. Lineage (NCBI taxonomy): Bacteria > Pseudomonadati > Pseudomonadota > Gammaproteobacteria > Vibrionales > Vibrionaceae > Photobacterium > Photobacterium sp. DA100. The sequence continues at coordinate 461,047 of NZ_CP119423.1, forward strand.
CTTGGTGTTGCAGGGCGGTCATGGTCTTTCCAAGGCTTGCTGGTGGAGGTGGGGAGTATAGGTGGAAGAGCGGCGGGAGGGAAGAGCGGCCCTAGGCACGGGGCCCTAGGAAAAGCGAAAACGAGGTCCTTGGAAGAGCTTGACATCGATTAGCCAGTAGAAACGCTTTTGGACCCAGGGCCCAGGGCCCAGGGCCCAGGACCCAACTTTAAAAACAAAAAAGGAAGCCGAAGCTTCCTTTTTGCAACCAGACTGTATCTGACAAACTTAGGCGCTTACTTGATGTTAGCGAAGTCGCGTAGGATGTCAGCTTTGTCAGTTTTTTCCCAAGGGAACTCTTCACGACCGAAGTGACCGTATGCCGCAGTCTTCTTGTACATTGGCTTAAGCAGGTCAAGCATTTCGATCAGGCCGTATGGGCGCAGGTCGAAGTGCTGGCGTACCGCTTCAACGATGATGTCGTGCGATACTTTCTCGGTACCGAATGTTTCGATCATGATAGATGTTGGATCAGCAATACCGATTGCGTAAGAAAGCTGGATTTCACAACGGTCAGCCATGCCAGCCGCGATGATGTTCTTCGCTACGTAACGTGCTGCGTAGGCTGCTGAACGGTCAACTTTCGATGGATCTTTACCGGAGAATGCACCGCCACCGTGACGTGCTGCGCCGCCGTAGGTGTCAACGATGATCTTGCGGCCAGTCAGGCCACAGTCACCCATTGGGCCACCGATAACGAAACGGCCGGTCGGGTTGATGAAGTACTTGGTGTCTTTGTTCAGCCACTCAGCAGGCAGTACCGGCTTGATGATTTCTTCCATTACTGCTTCTTGCAGTACAGGTAGTTCGATGCTGTCGCAGTGCTGGGTTGAAAGTACTACCGCATCGATACCAACGATTTTGCCTTGGTCGTAGGCAAACGTCACCTGGCTTTTCGCATCAGGGCGAAGCCAAGGTAGGGCACCGTTCTTACGTACTTTTGCTTGGCGCTCTACCAGGCGGTGAGCGTAAGTAACAGGCGCTGGCATCAGTACGTCAGTTTCGTTGGTCGCGTAACCGAACATGATACCCTGGTCACCGGCACCCAGCTCGCGCGGGTCTTCGCGGTCAACACCCTGGTTGATGTCTGGAGACTGCTTGCCGATTGCGCTCAGTACCGCACAAGAGTTGGCATCGAAGCCCATGTCTGAGTGTACGTAGCCGATTTCACGAACGGTTTCACGGGTTAGCTCTTCGATGTCAACCCAAGCAGAGGTAGTGATTTCACCACCAACCATCACCATACCGGTTTTTACGTAAGTCTCACACGCAACACGTGCTTTCGGATCTTGCTCTAAGATCGCATCCAATACTGCATCTGAAATCTGATCTGCAATTTTATCTGGATGACCTTCTGATACCGACTCAGAAGTAAACAGGTGCTTCGACATGAGCGCTCCCATAAATATATGTGTTAGTTGATGTTGTTGGGCTCTATAACCATGCTTGATGGTCACATACTTGCATACGGATATACGTTTGTATGTATAGAGCTACCTCCGTCTAGACGGCTATAATACCTTTTGTTGGTTGAAAATCAACTTGCAATAAGTAGGGGTACTAAAGCTAAATTCTAAGCAATCGTTTACCCTGTAACGCTTTTATTACAGTTAGTTGCCTCGAGTAACGGTGTGAAGTTGTCATCATTGTCTTGATATAGAACTTATTTTTCTCAGGAAATCGTTTGCAGTTATAGCCCAGTCTTTGCGACAATACCCGCCCGCCGAACTGCGGCTAATCTTAACCATTGACGGTAAGGGTAGCCGAATATTCAACGTCTACGAATTTCTGGAGCAGACATGTCTTCTCGTAAAGATCTTGCTAATGCAATCCGTGCCCTGAGCATGGACGGTGTTCAACAAGCTAACTCTGGCCACCCAGGTGCACCTATGGGTATGGCTGATATCGCTGAAGTACTGTGGCGTGGCCACATGAACCACAACCCACAAAACCCTGAGTGGGCTGACCGCGACCGTTTCATCCTGTCGAACGGCCATGGTTCAATGCTGATTTACTCTCTGCTTCACCTGACTGGCTACGATCTGTCTATCGACGATCTGAAAAACTTCCGCCAGCTACACTCAAAAACACCGGGTCACCCAGAATACGGTTACGCACCGGGTGTTGAAACCACTACTGGCCCTCTAGGCCAGGGCATCACTAACGGTGTGGGTATGGCGATGGCTGAAAAAGCCCTTGCTGCCCAGTTCAACCGTGACGGCCACGACATCGTCGACCACTACACTTACGTGTTCATGGGCGACGGCTGCCTGATGGAAGGTATCTCTCACGAAGCGTGTTCTCTTGCGGGCACCCTAGGCCTTGGCAAATTGATCGCATTCTGGGATGACAACGGCATCTCTATCGACGGTGAGGTTGAAGGCTGGTTCTCTGACGATACGCCTAAGCGTTTCGAAGCCTACGGCTGGCACGTAATCCCAGCAGTAGACGGCCACGATGCAGACGCTATCAACGCGGCTATCGAAGCGGCTAAAGCCGATCCGCGCCCTACGCTGATCTGTACCAAGACTATCATCGGTTTCGGTTCACCAAACAAAGCCGGCTCGCACGACTGTCACGGTGCGCCACTAGGCCACGATGAAATCGCTGCGGCACGCGAGTTCCTGGGTTGGAGCCACGGTCCATTTGAAATCCCAGCAGACATCGCTGCCCAGTGGGATGCGAAAGAAGCGGGTGCTGCCAAAGAAGCGGCTTGGAACGAGAAGTTCGAAGCCTACGCAGCGGCTTACCCTGAACTAGCTGCAGAATACAAGCGCCGCGTAAACGGTGAACTTCCTGCACAGTGGGAAGAAAAAGCGAACGCTATCATCGCTGATCTGCAAGCTAATCCAGCGAACATCGCATCTCGTAAAGCCTCACAGAACGCACTAGAAGCGTTCGGTCAGATGCTACCTGAGTTCATGGGCGGCTCGGCTGACCTAGCACCTTCTAACCTGACTATGTGGTCTGGTTCTAAGTCGCTAGAAGCGAACGACTTCTCTGGTAACTACATCCACTACGGTGTACGTGAGTTCGGCATGACCGCAATCATGAACGGCATCGCGCTACACGGTGGTTTCGTACCATACGGTGCAACGTTCCTAATGTTCATGGAATACGCGCGTAACGCAATGCGTATGGCAGCACTGATGAAAGTGCAGAACATCCAGGTTTACACTCACGACTCTATCGGTCTGGGTGAAGATGGCCCGACTCACCAGCCGGTTGAGCAGATGGCATCTCTGCGCCTGACTCCTAACATGAGCACATGGCGTCCATGTGACCAGGTTGAGTCTGCCGTAGCATGGAAACTGGCTATCGAGCGCAAAGACGGCCCAACGTCTCTGATCTTCTCGCGCCAGAACCTAGCACAGCAGGAGCGCAGCGAAGCACAGGTTGCTGACATCGCGAAGGGTGGCTACATCCTGAAAGATTGCGAAGGCAAGCCAGAGCTTATCTTTATCGCCACCGGTTCTGAAGTGGAGCTAGCGGTAGAAGCGGCTGCCCAGCTAACCGCAGAAGGCAAGAAAGTACGCGTTGTTTCAATGCCATCTACCGATGCATTCGACAAGCAAGACGCGGCATACCGTGAAGCGGTTCTGCCATCAGATGTCACGGCTCGTGTTGCTATCGAAGCGGGTATCGCTGATTTCTGGTACAAGTACGTGGGCTTCAACGGCCGTATCATCGGCATGACGACCTTCGGCGAATCAGCACCTGCAGGTGAGCTATTCAAGATGTTTGGTTTCACCACCGAAAACGTGGTAAACACAGCGAAAGAATTGCTGGCATAAGCCTAGCCTGAATTAAACCGCTGGATGCGCTGCGCAAGGCGATTTATTTCGAAGGATGAAAAAAAGACTCCGTAATGGGGTCTTTTTTTATATGAAATGCGATCCCTGTCACGCCATAAATTGCTGGTAAAGACCAGCATAAATGCAAGGTTTTTAATCTAAGGTTATGAAATATTAGCTTTTTGCTGTCTTGGGTGATTCGGCTCACATTTATGGTGATTATCAGCAAGGCTTGTTATACACTAACGCGGCTTATTAATTTTGTAGCACGGATATGACACTAAAAGTCGCAATTAATGGATTTGGCCGTATTGGTCGCAGTGTGCTTCGCGCACTCTACGAGAGCGGTAAAGATCAGCACATCGACGTCGTGGCGGTCAACGAACTGGCTGAGCCGGAAGCTATGGCTCATCTTCTGCAGTATGACACCAGCCATGGACGTTTCTTCAAGCCTGTCAGCCATGACCAGGAGCACTTGTTTATTGCTCACGAGAACGGCGAGAAGGACAGTATCCGTATTCTCCACCAAAGCGAGATCCACTTGCTGCCCTGGAAGGACCTCGACATCGACATTGTCCTGGACTGTACCGGCATCTTTGGCAGCCGTGCCGACGGCGAAGCCCATATTAACGCGGGCGCCAAGAAAGTGTTGTTTTCCCACCCTGCTGCAAATGATATCGACAATACCATTATCTATGGTGTGAACCATGACTCGCTCAAGCCTGAGCATCATATCGTTTCCAACGGCTCCTGCACCACCAACTGTATTGTCCCTGTTATCAAACTGCTGGATGACGCCTTCGGCATCGAGTCCGGCACCATTACCACGATTCACTCGGCGATGAATGACCAGCAGGTCATCGATGCTTACCATAGCGATTTGCGCCGAACCCGAGCTGCCAGCCAGTCGATTATTCCCGTTGATACTAAACTTCATCTGGGTATTGGTCGTATCTTTCCGAAATTTTCTGACAAATTTGAAGCCATCTCTGTGCGCGTGCCGACAATTAACGTCACCGCGATGGATTTAAGTGTCACTGTAAAAACAAATGTGAAAGTTAATGACGTAAATCAATCACTGGCCGAGGCGTCTCGTTGTACATTAGATGGCATAGTGGATTACACAGAAGCGCCACTTGTCTCAATAGACTTCAATCACGATCCCCATAGCGCGATTGTCGACGGTACCCAGACCCGGGTTAGTAACCAGCACCTTATCAAGCTGTTGGTCTGGTGTGATAACGAATGGGGTTTTGCCAACCGGATGCTGGACACCGCCTTGGCAATGCAGGCTGCCGACCAGGCTGCCAAGTAGTAGATGTAAGAATTATTGGGCTTGGCAGTGACGCTGGGCCGACAAAAACTTTGACTTTAAATTAATCAATGTTGAGAGGACAAACCATGTCTGTAATCAAGATGACTGATCTGGAACTAGCAGGTAAACGCGTATTCATCCGTGCGGACCTAAACGTGCCAGTAAAAGACGGTAAAGTAACTTCTGATGCACGTATCCTTGCATCTCTGCCAACTATCAAGCACTGCCTAGAAGCTGGCGCAAAAGTAATGGTTACTTCTCACCTAGGTCGTCCAACTGAAGGCGAGTACGCGGAAGAGTTCTCTCTACAGCCTGTTGTTAACTACCTAAACGACGCTCTAGACTGCGAAGTTAAGCTAGCAAAAGACTACCTAGACGGTCTTGAGCTAAACACTGGCGAGCTAGTGGTTCTTGAAAACGTTCGCTTCAACAAAGGCGAGAAGAAGAACGAAGAAGAGCTTTCTAAGAAGTACGCGGCACTGTGTGACGTATTCGTAATGGACGCATTCGGTACGGCTCACCGTGCACAGGCGTCTACTCACGGTGTAGGTATGCACGCGCCTGTTGCTTGTGCTGGTCCTCTACTAGCGAACGAGCTAGACGCACTAGGCAAAGCAATGGACAAGCCAGCTCGTCCAATGGTTGCTATCGTTGGTGGTTCTAAGGTTTCAACTAAGCTGACTGTTCTTGAGTCACTATCTAAAGTTGCTGACCAGCTAGTAGTTGGTGGCGGTATCGCTAACACCTTCATCGCGGCTGCTGGCCACAATGTTGGTAAGTCTCTATACGAAGCAGACCTAGTTGACACAGCTAAGAAGCTAATGGACGAGTGTGCAATCCCAGTTGCCACTGACGTAGCGTGTGCAAAAGCATTCGACGAGAATGCAGAAGCTGAAATCAAGCACGTTTCTGAAGTTCAGGACGACGACATGATCTTCGACCTTGGTCCAGAATCAACTGCAGCTCTAGCTGAAATCCTTAAGAACGCTAAGACTATCCTATGGAACGGCCCAGTAGGTGTATTCGAGTTCAAGAACTTCGAAGCAGGTACTGAAGGCATCTCTCGCGCGATCGCTGACTCAGAAGGTTTCTCTGTAGCGGGCGGCGGTGACACCCTAGCAGCTATCGACAAGTTCGGTATCAAGGCTGACGTTTCTTACATCTCTACAGGTGGCGGTGCGTTCCTTGAGTTCGTTGAAGGTAAAGTACTTCCAGCGGTTGCAATGCTAGAAGAGCGTGCTAAAGCTTAAGTAATTCGAGGGCGGGAGCTCTGAACAGCGCTTCCGCACTTAATTGTTTGTGAATAAGGTCATGTTTTTGTAGAATATGGGCGCTTCGCAAACGATTGCACAGATTTATATTTATATAAGACAACAAGGCAAATAGGACTATTGTTATGTCTAAGATCTTCGATTTCGTAAAACCTGGTGTTATTTCTGGCGACGACGTACAGAAAGTATTTGAAGTAGCGAAAGAAAACAAATTCGCTCTTCCAGCGGTTAACGTTGTTAACACTGACTCTGTAAACTCTGTACTAGAAGCTGCTGCTAAAGTTAAAGCACCAGTTGTTGTTCAGTTCTCTAACGGCGGTGCTGCATTCTTCGCTGGTAAAGGCCTGAAACTAGAAGGTCAAGAAGCTCAGATCATGGGTGCTGTTGCTGGTGCGAAATACGTACACGCTGTAGCTGAAGCTTACGGTGTGCCAGTTATCCTTCACACTGACCACGCTGCTAAGAAACTTCTTCCATGGATCGACGGTCTACTAGACGCGGGTGAAGAGTTCTTCGCGCAAACTGGTAAGCCTCTATTCTCTTCTCACATGATCGACCTTTCTGAAGAGTCTCTAGAAGAGAACATCGAAATCTCTGGCCAGTACCTAGAGCGCATGGCTAAGATGGGTATGACTCTTGAGATCGAACTAGGTTGTACTGGTGGTGAAGAAGACGGCGTTGACAACACTGATATGGATCAGTCTGAGCTGTACACTTCTCCTGAAGACGTTGCTTACGCTTACGAGAAACTAAACGCTATCAGCCCACGTTTCACTATCGCTGCCTCTTTCGGTAACGTACACGGTGTATACAAGCCTGGTAACGTTGTTCTAACTCCAACTATCCTACGTGACTCTCAGGCATACTGTGCAGAGAAATTCGGTATCGCACCAAACGCTCTGAACTTCGTATTCCACGGTGGTTCTGGTTCTTCTCAGGAAGAAATCGAAGAGTCAATCGGCTACGGTGTTATCAAAATGAACATCGATACTGATACTCAGTGGGCGACTTGGGACGGTATCCGCCAGTACGAAGCGGCTAACCGTGACTACCTACAGGGCCAGATCGGTAACCCAACTGGCGAAGACGCGCCTAACAAGAAGTACTACGATCCACGCGTATGGCTACGTGCTGGTCAGACTTCAATGATTGATCGTCTTGAGCAGGCATTCAAAGATCTTAACGCTATCGACGTACTATAAGTTACGTTTAGCTTTAAGCTTTGCGAAAAACCCGCTTCGGCGGGTTTTTTTATGCCTGTAGTTATTTGTGATTCACATCAATTTTTTGTTGGTTTTTTTTTAGGCTCAGGAGTATCATCCGGCGCGAAAAAGGGCTTCTAAAGATCCCTCAAATGAATAAATCGCTGTTATAGTAGTGATTGCATAAGTAATTAACATAATTAAGCCTATGATTATTTGTGCTCCCGTGGCCTTTTTTGCGGGAAAGGAAATAACATTTGCAGGATGAGAAAGGTATGAGTGAGAGTAGTGTTACAGATACCGTAGCGGATACCGTCACTGGTGTTGCGGATACGGTGGTGGATACCATCAAGGACAATGAACTAACCACGGGTGTACTCAATGCCGGTACCTGGGTGGCGGATAATCAGGAACTATTGATCCAGTACGGGGTGAACATCCTGTCTGCGCTGGTTATTCTGTTCGTCGGTAATATCATTACCAAGAGCATTGCTAACGGTGTGGCGAAAATGCTGCGCCGCAAGGACATGGATGAAGCGGTCGTTGAGTTCTTGCACTCCCTGGTTCGCTATCTGCTATTTGTTATTGTGCTGATCGCCGCCCTTGGCCGTGTCGGCGTACAGACGGCCTCAGTGGTTGCCGTGATCGGTGCCGCCGGTTTGGCGGTCGGCCTGGCTCTGCAAGGTTCGCTGTCAAACTTTGCTGCAGGTGTACTGATTGTCGCCTTCCGTCCGTTCAAGTCCGGTGACTTTGTCGAGATCGGCGGTGTATCTGGCTCGGTTGAGTCGATTCAGGTGTTCTCGACCATTTTGAATACCCCAGATAACAAGATGGTGGTGGTACCTAACTCATCGGTGATCGGCGGCCCGATCACCAACTATTCGCGCCACAAAACCCGCCGTATTGATTACGTGATTGGCGTCTCGTACAAGTCTGATCTGAAGAAGACCAAAGCGGTGCTGCAGCGCGTTGTTGCTGCCGAAGAGCGGGTTCTTAAAGATCCTGAGCCGACTATTGGTGTCGTGGCACTGGCGGATTCTTCGGTGAACTTTGTCGTCCGTCCGTGGGTCAATACCGCAGACTACTGGGCGGTGTACTTTGATCTGCTGCAGGCGATCAAGGAAGAGCTGGACAAAGAAGGTATCGAGATCCCATTCCCGCAAATGGATGTCCATCTCAATAAGATGCTCGACAAATAACACAAGCAATAAATGGAGCCGCAAGGCTCCATTTTTTATGTCCCTAATCGGATGAGACTTCGGCTTCAGCTGGCAAAGACAACACCCGGTTGGGTAGGGCTGCCAGTAACCGCTCGAGATCGGCGCTGGCAAAAGCAAAGGTCATGTCCGGTTTTCCTGGAGTGAACATCAGCTCCTGGTAGCTGTATACGATGGGGTCGATCAGCAGCGTGATCTCGGCAGGCAAGCCGAACGGACACACCGCACCCGGCGTACAGCCTATGGCAGCAATCATCTCTTCATGGGTGCAGACCGATACCCGCTTGCCCAATATTTGCTTGACCAGCTTGCTGTTGAGCCGGCGGTCACGATGGGTCAGCAGCAGGCAGTGACCGCCTCCTTTGACCTTCATGAACAGGCTCTTGGTCGGTGCGGCTGTCCAGCCGAGTGCCTTGCCGATCCGCTCGTCCGCCTCGAAATCGAGGATCGGCTCGTGCTGCCAGTGCTGGTAGCTGACATTGGTTTGGCTGAACAGGTCAAGGTTAGATTGGTAGATACGCTCTATTTTCTCAGGCTGCATATTGGCTCCATAATCCCTGCGCCAGGTGAGTGGCGATGAAGAACATCATAGCGGCAACGGCCAGATCGATTCCGCGCTTTACCTTGGGTTTTGACAAGGTCGGGCCCAATTTGGCGGCACCCATCGACAGGGTGTAGAACCAGACAAACGAGGCCAGGATGGTACCGATAGCAAACGCCACCCGGTCATTGCCTTCGAACTGGCCGCCGATAGAGCCCAGGATAACCACCGTATCGAGATACATGTGCGGGTTCAATACGGTCACCGCCAGCGCGCCCAGAATCACTGCCCGGCGGCCACGGGCCAGCACCTCTTTGCTTTTTTCTTGCTCGGATGGCTTGCGCAGGGCGCTGCTTAGCGATAGGCAACCGTAAAAAGTTAGAAACAGGATACCGCCGATAGTCACGCTGGTCAGCAGGGTTTGATTGCTTGATAGCAGAGCGCCGCCGCCAAAGATCCCCAGGCTGATAAACAGGGTGTCGAGGATGCTGCAGACGGTTGCGGTCGTGAGGTGGTGGTTACGCTTGATCCCCTGATTGAGTACAAAGGCGTTCTGTGCCCCGATCGGAATAATCATCGACGCGCCGAGTCCAAATCCTTGTAATAACGCCCAAATGCTCATGTTACTGCTTACCTTATCGTTTTGTTTTTATGGCAGCTCCCGTCTCTGGGAGGCCTGTGTGAATGTGATGGCGCAAGCATACTCCTGCCACCATTATTAAGTACAACTAATAAAATTTATGTAATATAAGAGTTTCTAATGAGGTGGTTTTGTGGTCATAAAACGGGGTGAAAAAGGATGCGGGGACTGGATTACCGCTGGATCGAAGCGCTGGATGCGGTGATTTCGCAACGGGGTTTTGAGCGGGCGGCGGAGTATCTGTGTATTACCCAATCGGCGGTATCACAGCGGATCAAGCAGTTGGAAAAGTTGATGGCCCAGCCGATGCTGGTCAGGGAGCAGCCGCCGCGGCCAACGGCGGCAGGGCAGAAAATACTGGGGCTATACCGCCGGGTAAGGCTGCTCGAGCAGGAACTACTGCCCGAGCTGACTCCTGATGACAGTAGCCAGCCACTGTCAGTGTCGATAGCGACCAATGCCGACAGTTTGGCCACCTGGTTGCTGCCGGCGTTAAGTCCACTGCTGCGCTCACGGCGTATCGAACTCAATCTGATGATCGAGGACGAAGCCCGTACCTTGGATAAACTGCGAAGCGGTGAAGTGGTGGGGGCGATCAGTATGGAATCGACCCCGATGCCGGGGTGTGTCGCCGATTATCTGGGAAGGGTGGACTTTCTTTGTGTCGCCAGCCCGTCGTTTGCCGACAAGTATTTTGCCCAAGGGGTGAACCGCGACACCTTGCTGGCCGCACCCGGCGTGGCGTTTGACCATCATGATGATATGCACGAACGCTTTATCCACCAGCACTTCAACCTGCCGTTCGGCAGCGTGATGAAACACACGGTGCGCTCATCGGAGGCGTTTGTCAGGATGGCGGTGGAAGGCATTGCGTATTGCCTGATCCCGCGCATTCAGATCCAGCAGGAACTGGACACGGGAATGCTGGTCAATCTGACTCCCGATATTTTCCTGACCCGGCGAATGTACTGGCATCACTGGGCGCTTGAGAGCGGGGTACTGTCAGAACTGTCCGAGCAGCTGACCCTGTATGCAGGGAATGTCCTGCCCCAATAAAACAATGTACAAAAAAATCACAGTTGAGGGAATTTTTTGCCCTGGCCTGTTGTCATATGGTCAAGCATGAAAAAAACAGACTCGGATAACAGGAATAAGCCAGATGAAAAAACAACTTATCGCAGTGATGTTAGGGTTGGGTTTAATGGGCACCAGTGGTATCGCAGCGGCCTCGGTCAGTGTTCCGCATTTGCAGACAACCGGTAACGGCGAAGTGACGGCCCAGCCGGATATGGCAGTTTTTGCCGTGGCGGTAGAAGAAATCCGTCCCACAGCCAAAGAAGCCAAGCAGGCGGTGGATAAAGCGGTTGAAGCCTTTGTTGCGCGTTTGCTTAAAGAGGGGATAGACCGTAACCAGATCCAGAGCGCGAATATCAGCCTGCATCCACAGTACCGCTACCCGAAAGACAAAGAGCCCGAGCTCAAGGGTTACCGTGCCAGCCGCCATGTGACGGTGACGGTTAATGAGCTGGATAACCTCAATACCTACCTTGACAGCGCGTTGGGTGATGGCATCAACCGTATCAACAACATTGAGCTCAAGGTCAGCAACGAGGATGAGTATCTAGAGCAAGCGCGTCAGGCGGCGATCAAGGATGCCATCGCCAAGGCGGAGTCGCTGGCCAAAGGGTTCGGCGAGTCACTGGACGGGGTATGGCAGATCTCCTACCAGGCCAGCCAGCCGCGCCCGATGATGATGCGCATGGCGATGGACGCCGCGCCGGAGAGTGCGGTGAGCTACCAGGACACCCAGATCACTATCCGCGACCGGGTCGAGGTGGTGTTTAAGCTGGAAGAATAGTTTAAGGATCAAGGAAGATCTGGCCCTCGGACCTAGGAAAAGCGGGAAGAGCGAAAGAACAAGAGCGAAGAGATTGACATTGATTAGCTAAGAGTAAACGTTATTGCAGGACCCAGGACCCAGGACCCAGGACCCAGGACCCAGGACCCAGGACCCAGGACCCAGGACCCAGGACCCAGGACCCAGGACCCAGGACCCAGGACCAAAAACAAAAGGAGAGCCGATGCTCTCCTTTGTCGTTTGTGGTCGCCGCTTGCGCTTAGTGCAGGATACGGGCGCGGATAGTACCGTCGATAGCTTTCAGCTTGGCCAGGGCCTGCTCCGAACGCTCGGTCTCGACATCGATAACCACGTAGCCGATTTCAGGACCGGTCTGCAGGTACTGGGCAGCGATGTTGATCCCTTCAGAGGCAAAGATTGTGGTGATCTGGTTGAGGATCCCCGGGCGGTTTTCGTGGATGTGCAGCAGGCGCGAGCAGTTCTTGTGCTCAGGCAGCGATACTTCAGGGAAGCCAACCGCAGACAGGGTCGAGCCGTTGTCAGAGTATTTCGCCATCTTGCCTGCCACTTCCACGCCGATATTGGCCTGGGCTTCCTGGGTTGACCCCCCGATATGCGGGGTCAGCAATACGTTGTCGAATTTGGTCAGTGGGCTCTCGAACGGATCGTTGTTGGTTTGGGGCTCAACCGGGAACACGTCGATAGCCGCGCCGGCAATATGGTTGCTTTCCAGGGCGCTGCACAGTGAATCGATATCGACCACGGTACCGCGTGCGGCGTTGATGAAGATAGCGCCCGGTTTCATGCGGGCAAACTCCTCGGCCCCCATCATGTCCTGGGTCTCCGGGGTTTCCGGCACGTGGAGGCTGATCACATCGCACTTGTTCAGCAGCTCGGTCATTGATGGTACCTGGGTGGCATTACCCAGCGACAGTTTGTTCTCGATGTCATAGAAGTACACCTTCATGCCGAGGTTTTCCGCCAGGATCCCAAGCTGGGTACCGATATGGCCGTAGCCGATGATCCCGAGGCGCTTGCCGCGGGCCTCGAAAGAATGATCGGCAGACTTCAACCATTCGCCGCGGTGGGCCTTGGCATTTTTTTCCGGGATCCCGCGCAGCAGCAACAGGATTTCCCCCAGTACTAGCTCGGCCACGCTTCGGGTGTTGGAAAATGGCGCGTTGAAGACCGGGATCCCGCGTTTGGCTGCGGCATCAAGGTCAACCTGGTTGGTACCGATACAGAAGCAACCAACCGCGATCAGTTTCGGTGCGGCGTTGAATACTTCTTCGGTCAGTTGGGTACGGGAGCGAATACCCACGAAGTGGGCATCTTCAATGGCGGCAAGCAGCTCGTCACCGGATAGGGAGCCTTTGTGGTATTCGATATTGCTGTAGCCCGCCTGCTGCAGCACTTCAATTGCAGAAGGGTGAACACCTTCTAACAGCAGGATCTTTATTTTGTCTTTTTCCAGTGAAACTTTAGCCATTGATACTCATCCTTAACGCTAGGGCTGAGGGGCTCATGGGAGCCGGGCAGAGGCAGGAAAAGGAAGGAATAGATTTCCTGTGTACGGGCTATCCATGAGCACCACATTCGGTTTGCTTACATGCTGCCAGTTAAGTTACCAAAAAATGACCATAATGGGTAAGAATATTACAGGATTGATAATAAAAAACGGCATATATTATGCCGTTTTGAAAGTGAGTAACGCATAAAGCGCCTTTTTCTGGTCAATCAAGTTGAAAAAGGGGCGGGGCGATTACTTTTCGAATTTTTTCACGCCGTCAGGGCTGCCTACCAGCAGTACGTCTGCGCCGCGGTGGGCAAACAGGCCAACCGTTACCACGCCTGGTAGGGCGTTGATCTTATCTTCCATCGCTTTCGGATCAGTGATTGCCATGTTGTGGACATCCAGGATCATATTGCCGTTGTCCGTGATGCAGCCCTCGCGGTACTCAGGATCGCCACCGAGCTTAACCAGCTCACGGCCGATGAAAGAGCGTGCCATCGGGATCACTTCAACCGGTAGTGGGAATTTACCCAGCACATCGACCTGTTTGGTGTCATCGACGATACAGATAAACTGCTTGGCAATCGCGGCAACGATTTTCTCACGGGTCAGGGCTGCGCCGCCGCCTTTGATCATGTCGAAGTCGCCGTTGATTTCGTCGGCGCCATCAACGTAAACGTCCAGGCTAGAGACTTCGTTGGCATCAAATACAGGGATACCGATCTGCTCAAGGCGCTCTGTTGAGGCGACAGAGCTTGATACTGCACCTTTGATTTCTTCTTTGCGGGTAGCCAAAGCATCGATGAAGTGATTAACCGTCGAGCCAGTACCGACACCGACAATGCTGCCTTTCTTTACGTATTCCAGAGCAGCCCAGCCAGCAGCTTTCTTCATTTCATCTTGTGTCATGCTTATCTCCTAGTGATGACAAACGTTGCGCGGAGCGCCGATTATAGCCAAATCACGGTCTGACGTCAGTCCCTATCTGGCCTGATAACTGCAACCTTAGTGGAGGGAAAAAGACAAATCTATTAATAACATAGGGTTAAGTGCGGCTGTGTGGCACAGAAAAAACAAACGTTTGCGCCAGGGGCCGGGTTTTCTGGTGCCATACCGGTCTGCCCATAGCTATTTGCTTGCGGTTACCAGCGGAAATGGTAAGACGGAGTAATGATTTCAGGCAGGGGGACATCCCAGGCTTCAAACGGCAGGTTGTCGACTTGCTGGCAGTCGTGGGCCAGGCCTATCGGACGGGGGCCGCGCTGCTCGCTATGCCACAGACTCAAGGTTCGGTCGTAATATCCGCCGCCCATGCCAAGCCGCTGGCCGGTATTGTCAAATGCTACCAAGGGGGTACAGATGATATCCAGCTCCTGGACCGGTTTCACCAGGCGGATATCCAAGTCGGGCTCTTGGATGCCGTACCGGTTGCGGGTCATCCGTGTCGTCGGTGTATAGTGGAGAAACAGCAGGTGCCCTTTGCTGAACGGATGGAGTACCGGGAGGTAGACCTCTTTTCCTTGCCGCCACAGCCATTCGATCACAGCGGTGGTATCTAACTCGCCGTCATTGGCGAGGTATAGCGCAATATGCTGGGCACCGAGTAAATGGGTGGCCTGCTTGCAGTGCTCAAGCAAATCGCGCGCGGCTGCTGTCTGCTGAGCAGGTGTTAGCTGGCGTCTGCGTGCTCGGGTTTGCTGGCGGAGGTGTTGCCGTGTGGCTGATGCAGGTACCTCAGATCTCATAGGTCGTCCAGTGACTAAAGGTTCTGTGGGAAGCTGGGGATGAAAGTGAGCGATACGGTCTGCTCTGTTTTCATCTGGAAAGGTATGCCCCAAGGTGCCGTTGCGAATTGTGGCCCTTGAACCAGATGTTCAAGGTGGATCAGCAACATTAACCGTAGGCTTCTCGGTACGTGCCGAGCATGCTCAATAGCTAATTAAAGCTGATCCTGGGTTTTTGCTTATCGGCTCGGGGACGTTAATCCGCTGACGCACACCCCAGGGTCAATTCATTATCAACGCTTTGGCTGATATTGCAATGCCTTCTCCAATAAATCTTCCATCTCATTGATTCTATTGGATAATATTTCAGCATTGCGTTGTTGTTCTTGGCGCTCGCTATGCAGCTCGTTACAGATATTCAAACCGGTAAACATCAGCAGCTGTTCGGCGTTGGTGATTTTGGTGCGCTCGGAAAGATCTTTCAAGCGTTGGTCAAAATCGGCGGCTGCTGCACGCAGGGCGTCTTCCTGGCCTGCTGGGCAATTCACCTTGA
Source organism: Photobacterium sp. DA100 (assembly GCF_029223585.1). Lineage (NCBI taxonomy): Bacteria > Pseudomonadati > Pseudomonadota > Gammaproteobacteria > Vibrionales > Vibrionaceae > Photobacterium > Photobacterium sp. DA100. Next base: position 476,714 of record NZ_CP119423.1, read on the forward strand.
AGGTGCGGCCATATACCTGAATTTCTACTGCCTGGTTACTCATAAATGTTTAATCTGCTCCGTGCCAGATCGTCCAATTTGGCATTCCGCTGCGAGATGCGCTAGAAGGCCAATATAGAAAAAGCCCTATCAACATGCAAGTGACCCCGTCATGCTTTAGAACGAATTGTGTCTAATTAATCAGATATTAACCAGATTGAGGTAAACATCGCCCTAAGACCGGAAATGCCGAGTGACTGCACTTTTGGATAAGTGGTAGCATACCACAAGACGATTTACACCCATGACAATAAGGTGAACCGCCCATGAGCGACGTAAAACTACCTAGCTATGAAACCCTGGAGCCAATGCTGAAAGAGCAAGGCCTGGCCGTTACCCCGTCAGAGCTGCATGGCCTGCTCTGCGGCATGATCTGCGGCGGGATGGCTGTTGACGGAGAGCAGTGGCTGGCACCGGTTTGCGATTATGCCAACCAGGGCGAAGCATTGACCGATGGTGCCAAGACGGTAGTTCGCTCGGTATTTTCTGCTGCGGCGAGTGAGCTCGGTGGTTTGACCCAAACCCTGTTCACCTCTACGGCTGCCGAGTTGGCTGAGATGGAGTTTGCGGTCGAGCTGCTGCTTCCTGCTGAAGGCAGTGAGCTGATGCTGCGTGCCGAGGCACTCAGCGAGTGGGTGACAAACTTTATTTCTGGTCTTGGTCTAATGGGCATGGACAAAAAGCAGCTGTCCGACGATGTCACGGAAGCGGTCGCCGCGCTGGAGGAAATTGCCCAGCTTGGCATCGATGAAGACGAGGATATGCAAGAACAGGCCATGCTGTTCGATAACGTTGTGGCGTATGTACCGGAATGCGTACTTACGTGCTTGGTAGGCCTGAGCCAGCGCGGCGAGGCCGAAGACGAAACAGCAGCCAAACCTACTCTCCACTAGAAGCAGGACTTTCTTAAGGGACGGATGTGAAGCAGTACGATGTCGTGATAGCCGGCGGGGCAATGGCCGGCGCAACCTTGGCAATTGCATTGGATAAACTCGGTGGCGGCAGGCTGCGGATTGCCGTCGTGGAAGCGGTGGAGCCGAAGCTGGATCGGCATCCTGGCTATGATGCGCGCAGTATCGCCCTGTCTCTGGGCTCGGCGCAGTTGCTTGACACCATTGGCTGCTGGCAGGCGCTAGCGGGTGTTGCAACGGCGATCTCCCAAATCCATGTTTCCGATCGCGGCCATGCCGGGATCGTCCACCTTGATGCCCGCGAGCAGGCGGTGGAGGCGTTGGGCTACGTGGTTGAACTGGCCGATGCCGGCCGGATCTTCCATCACAAGCTCGCCAAGCTGGATCAGGTCGATCTGTTCTGTCCGGCCCGGATCGCCGAGATCGAGCGCCACCAGCAAGGGATCGACCTGGTATTGGACAATGGCGAGCAGCTGCACAGTCGCTTGCTGGTGGCTGCTGATGGTGCCCAGTCGTCAGTATGTGACATGCTTGGGCTGGGCCGCAGCGAGCATGATTTCGCGCAGGTGGCGGTGATCGCCAATGTGACCACCGAGGAAGCCCATCAGGGGCGGGCGTTTGAACGCTTTACCCCGCAGGGGCCGGTGGCGCTGCTGCCGATGTCGGAAGGGCGCAGTTCCTTGGTATGGTGTATCCGTCCAGGTGATCAGGCCGAAGTGATGGGGTGGAATGACGAGACGTTTCTTGCCAAACTGCAGCAGGCATTCGGCTGGCGTCTTGGCCGCTTGAGCCAGACTGGCGTGCGTCATGCCTATCCGCTATCGCTGCGCCAATCCCAGCGCCTGACCTCGCACCGGGTTGCCGTGGTAGGCAATGCGGCGCAGACGCTGCATCCTATTGCCGGGCAGGGATTCAACCTTGGCCTGCGTGACGTGATGAGCCTGGCCGAGGAAGTTTGCCGTGAATGGGACCAAACCGGTGATGCCGGCCATATCCGGGTACTGAGCCGCTACCGCCAGCGTCGGGAGCCGGACCGTGAGGCAACAGTGGGCATGACGGCGGGCTTGGTTGGGGTGTTTGCCAATGACAGCATGCCTTTCGTGGCTGGCCGCAACCTTGGCCTGATGGCGATGGAATGTGTAGATGTATTGAAAGCCCCGCTGGTTCGGCGGGCAATGGGACAGGTAGATAGATAACCATGATGCAAAGTGTTGATGTCGCCATTATTGGCGGCGGTATGGTGGGACTGACCCTAGCGGCAGCCCTGGCCGATACGGAACTGCGGGTCGCCGTGATTGAAGGAAAGCTACCTGAGACGGCGCTCGAGCCTCTACCGGATGTTCGGGTGTCGGCGCTGAGCCGAGCCAGTGAGCGCATCCTGCGTCGGGTTGATGCCTGGGAAGGAATCGCGGCAAGGCGGATGGCACCCTACAGCAAGATGCAGGTATGGGAGCAGGACAGCTTTGCCAGTATCGCATTCGATGCCGCCCGGCTGGCACAGCCGGACTTGGGGCATATCGTCGAAAACCGGGTGATCCAGCTGTCATTGTTGGATCGTGTCAAGCAGTTGCCGAACGTGACCCTGCTGGCGCCGGAGCGCTGCCAGAGCATCGCCTTTGGCGAGAGTGAAGCGTGGCTTAGCTTGGCATCTGGCCGCAACCTCACGGCCAAGCTGGTGGTGGGGGCCGATGGCGCCAACTCCTGGGTGCGTCAGCAGCTGGCTATCCCTTTGACCCATTGGGATTACGGCCACAGTGCTGTCGTGGCCAACATCCGCTGCAGCGAGCCGCACCAGGACACGGCACGGCAGATCTTCCGTCCGGAAGGGCCGCTGGCCTTCCTGCCGCTGGCCGAGCCGGATCTGTGCTCGATTGTCTGGTCGCTGCCGCCCGAAGAGGCGAGCCGCTTGTGCGAAATGCCGGAGCAGGAATTCAACAAGCGCTTGACCGCAGCATTCGACAACCGTTTGGGGCTGTGCAAGGTCGAGGGCGAACGCCAGGCTTTCCCGCTCAAGATGCGTTATGCCCGTGACTTTGTCCGTGAGCGTGTGGCATTGGTCGGTGATGCCGCCCATACCATCCATCCGTTGGCGGGGCAGGGGGTCAACCTAGGCCTGTTGGATGCTGCCAGCTTGGCCCAGGAGCTCAAGCAGTTGTGGCTGGCAGAGAAAGATATCGGCCGTCAGAGCCACCTGCGCCAATACGAGCGCTGGCGCAAAGCGGAAGCGGCAAAAATGATCGCGGCGATGCAAGGCTTCCGGGATCTGTTCGACGGCAGTCATCCGGCCAAGAAGCTGGTGCGTGATCTGGGCATGCTGTTTGCCGACAAGGCTCCGGGCCTGAAAGACGAATTTATGCGCCGGGCGCTCGGGCTAAGCGGCGAGTTGCCAGAGCTGGCCCGGCACTGAAGCAGATGCCCGCAGGCCTGACGATATACCGCGCGTTCAAAACCGCCGAGCTGGCGGTTTTTTTGTGCCTGCTGTCAGTATGGGTGAAACCCATAACATCTTGACCGGTAAGGGACGAAACAGGGAGGGCCGGGATGATTGATGGAAATGACAAAAAATTGTTATCCAATTTGGTGATTTTCTCCTACATTAAATATCAGGAAAAATACAGAGCTGGCAGTAACCGGCCCAGGCGTTAGTTTTCAGCTTGTTAGCCCTGATAAATACTGGCTTATGCTCGTCCCTGCGATAACTGATACTGCTGGCCCGCATGAGAGTGGCGATAGGCAGGCTTTCATAAGGAAGTTTCACTATGAGCTATATTCCCTCTGAGTTGAAGTTTACCAATACCCATGAATGGGTCCGCCATGAAGGTGACGGGATATTTACGGTGGGTATTACCGATCATGCCCAGTCGCTGCTGGGTGACATGGTGTTTGTCGATCTGCCGGAAATTGACGCAGCGACGGAAGCGGGGGAGGACTGTGCGGTGGCGGAGTCGGTCAAGGCTGCCTCGGATATCTACGCGCCGTTATCTGGGTTTGTGATTGCTATCAATGAAGATTTGGAAAACTCGCCCGAACTGGTCAACAGTGATCCCTATGGTGACGGTTGGTTGTTTCAGCTCAAAGTTGAAGATGACGGGGAGTTTGCCGACTTGCTCGATGCCGACAGCTATTCGGACTTGGTTGATGAAGACAGTGACTAGCCATTGATGGCTGGCCGGATAAAAGAAAAGCCCATCATGGGCTTTTCTTTTTTCTGCGATATCAGCAGTCCTTGAGGCGACGAATTTCTTGGTTGATTTCGTTTACCGTTTGGTAATGGCGCTGTTGTGCCTTCACTGGCACCAGTAGCAGACCATTGTTAAATTCATAGCCGCCCCGACCGTCAATGTAGATCCTTCCACTGAATAAACGACTTACGTGCTTTGCGATCATCTTCGGCACGTAGCGTTTGAACATCCGCATAGTTAGCCAACCTTTCCTTTTGTTTTTGACGGCCAGAATTATAAAACAACGCGCATGATGCTTTTGTGATGCCTTCAGCATAATAGGGATGTTAAATAACCTTGGGTTTACTTTTTCTTTTTTCTATAGCGGTGTGGGCAGATTTTTATTCTGCTGGTGTATGTTATGGGTTAACGTATTGAGAGCGAATATTATTCACGTTTTCTTGCATGGTTTTCAATTAATCAAATACTTTTAGAGACTTATGATTATTGAGCGGCTTGATGGACAAAAAAACAGCAAATTTGTCGGCGGGGAATGGGGACTCAAACATGACAATATTAGGTAGCACGCCGTGCTACATAGATGAAAATGCTGATTGCCATAACTGGACCGATCTGTAAGAAAGCTGCTTTGGATCAAAGATTATTATTGGCATATGCCAATAATAACGGTTTTAGCCATTACCTTCGTAGCCAGCCATGCCTAGACCGAAAATCCAGCGGCGGATCCGGTGCCGCCCCGCTTATAGTTGCTTCAAGCCCAACGGGGTACCGATGTCCGAGCTTGACTCCCTGCCATTGGCAGCCGATGAACTGGAGGCCCTGAGACTGGTTGATCTCAACGGGCTCAGCCAGCAGGACGCAGCACAGGAGCTGGGGGTGTCTCGCCAGACGCTGGGCAATATCGTTGCCGCGGCCAGGCACAAAGTGGCGAGCGCATTGGTAAAAGGTATGGCGCTGGAGCTGGACAGTGCCGCCACGCCAAACAATGAAAAGGAGCCATCATGTTAGTAGCTATCGCCGTCACCCCCAACCATGAGGTGGCCGGGCACTTCGGGAAAGCCGCCGGCTTTGTTGTTTACGATGAGCAAGGAAGACTGGTTGCCGAGCTGATTAACCATGGGCGCAAAGAGGTTGGGTGCAAACACAAAAAGCAGCTTCAGGCCCAATTGGCAGCGCACGATGTAAAGACACTCGTGCTCGGCAATGTCGGCCAGCGCTCGTTGGCTCGCTTGCTGCGCGCCGGCTTTGCGGTGTTCCGAGTACCAAACAGAGCGTCGGTGCAAGATGTCCTGGGCGGTAAGGTTGTGCGGGAGCCATTGCTGGCAGCCGAGCAGGGCCGCCCGTGCAAGCGCGAGAAAGGCGATTGCGGCTGTGGGTGCGGCAGCAAGAAAGCGGCGAAACCCGCTAAAATTGGTATGACGGTAAGCGGTAATGTCAATGTCACTGGACTGACCAAGATCGGAGGCTTCAAGCTATGACCTACTTGTTCACAGTACTGGTTTTTCTGTTGGTAATTGCTGCGATGGCCATCGGCTGGGTGTTCCGCAAAAAAGCCATCCAGGGGAGCTGCGGCGGGCTCGCCAATGTCGGGGTAGATAAGGAGTGTGGCTGCAAGGAGCCATGCGACGAGCACAAGCTCTACCAGATCAGCGAGCCGGAAGCGAAACAGTAACGGGTGACTGAATGAAAAAGCGCAGCTTGCCAGCTGCGCTTTTTTGTCGGCGTTAACTGATCTGCTGTAGCTCTTCAACCCGCAGGGTAACCGCATCGGCGACGCACTGGCGCAACCATTGCAAGCGCGGGTGGTTGGTATTGCGGCGCAGCCAAAGCATGTTGATATCAAAGTCGGGAATGTCGACCGGCGGCCGGCATTGGCTCAGGTTATCGTGGAACACATCGAGCCGGGCCATCAGGGTCGAGACCACGCATAGCAAGTTTCTTCCGCTCAGTAGGTGGCGGATAGTTAGGAAACTGCTGGAGCCTACGGCAATTTGGCGCTGGAAGCCCTGTTGCTGCAGCTGGTTGTCGACGTTGGTCAGTAATTTGCCATCGGGGGAAACCAGTGCCTGCGGTGTCTGGATATAGCGGGCCAGATCTATCGGCGAGGACAGGCCGGTGGCCTTGGCGTCGAACAGGCAAACATGATCTTCGGTATACAGGTATTGGCTGTCGAACTCATGGGGCAGGTTGGTCATCGAGCCGATGATCAGATCGATTTTCTGGCTCTCGGTAGCCTGCTGGTAGTTGTTGCGGTCAACGTTGCAGAAGCTGAGCTGGCTGTGCGGGGCTGCTTCGCGGATGGCATCAAACAGCGCCGGGGCGAACAGCAGCTCAGCATAGTCGGTCAGGCCGATCCGGAAAGTGCCCTGATATTCCTTGGCGGAGAACTTGTCTGGCTGGAGGATCTCGCTGGTGATCAGCTGGAGGATATGCTCCACAACCGGGATGAGTTCCACCGCTTTCTCGGTGGCGATCATCTGGTGGCCGCGGCGCTCGAACAAGGGATCGTCGAGCAGGGCTCGCAACCGCGATAAGTTGTGGCTCATGGCCGATTGGCCAATTGACAATTTTGCGGCGGCTTTGGTGACACTGCGGGTCTCCATCAGGGCCGAGAAGGCGACCAGCAGGTTGAGGTCAATGCCTCGCCAGTTGATATTGTTCATGCAACTCCAGTTTAGCGGCAGATATCGGCAAACAGCGGATCACAGAGCACCAGCAGATCATCGGTGGCCAGCTCGACGCCGGCCATCCGGTCACCGCTGCTGATATTGACCAAAGTGTGGGCGGTGATCTGATGATCGAAAATGACCGGCAGCGGGCGCTTGAGCCCGATGGGGGCCACCGTGCCGATGACCAGCCCGGTGACTTTTTCGACATCGCTGGCATCGGCGCAGGTCATCCGCCGGCAGCCGAACATCGCACGGACTTTTTTCGGGTCAACCTGGGCCGGGCCGGGTACACACGCCAGGACGTGGAATCCTGCCATATCCCGCAGCAAAATGGATTTGACCATCTGCCGGGGATCAACACCGCGCTCGCGGGCGGCTTCCTCAATCGTCTTGGCCGGCTGGCTGTGGTGGAGAAGGCGGTATTCCACGCCTTCCTTGTCCAGGTAATGAGTAACCGGGGTATTCATCGCTTAGCCGTTGTCATCCAGCGAATAAGGCAGGGCTTGCAGGTGCCATACGTCCTCGCCCTCGGCCAAGCGGAAAGTCGTGCCCTCGTCCAGATCGTTGGGTAGCACGACCAATGCCGTGGCCTGGCCATCGGTAAATTGATAGCCGGCCACAATCGTGCCGCCTTTGCGCCAGTTCTCGCCGACGCTGCGCTCCAGGCTGTCACCGGCCTGCGGACCGTGTTCTGCCGGACCGCTGACAATGTACATTGCCCGCTTGTTGATCCCGCGGTACTTGGCGCGGGCCACGGTTTCCTGACCGGTGTAGCAGCCTTTGGTGAAGCTGATCCCGCCGAGGGCCTGCAGGTTTACTGCCTGCGGGATGAACTCAAGCTCGGTGGCGGCATCAACCCGAGGGAACGCGGCGCGGATATCGTACAGATCCCACAGGCTGTCGTCGCTCAGTACGGCAGTGGCTGCCAGCTTGTTGGCAATATCGCCAGCGGCATCGGCATGTAACGCCAGCAGCCAACGCTGGCTGTCGATTTTAACTGCAGTACCGCCATTGACGGCACGGACATCGCCCTCACCTCCGAATAGTTGTGCGATCTGAGCATCGGCTTCGCTGCCGGCAATACCCAGCAGAACATCACTGCTCGCTTCGATATCGACCTTGGAGAAAATGGCGTATTTTTTCAGCTCAGGGAGCTGGGTGGCCATTACGCTGCGGCGCTGCAAGAAGCCATAGCCGTCATTGTGGTGGAACAGGCGGAACACCGTCCGTAGCTTGCCTTTGGCATCGCAATGGCCGGCCAAAGTGCTTTGGTCGGCGGCAAGTCCCACCACATCACAGGTTACCTGGCCGTGCAGGTAAGATTTTTTGTCATCACCGATCAGGGTTACCAGTGCCCAGTTAGAGAGATCAATGAGAGCGAGGGAAGGCAGGGAATCGCCCGAGGAGAGGGGGATTCGATCAAAATTGAGGTTTTCAGACCAGTTGCTCATAGGACTTCCAGTTGAGAGACGTTGATAGATGATGTGCGATTAATAGCGTCTATGTTAAAGCGCTCGCTGGAATTTGTCAGCATAATACCCAAGGAAGCGGGTCAGATATTGCCGGCGGTACTGGCTGGCGAGAGCACGCAGTGCAAAATCGATCCTAGCTCTCAACTTGGGGTAATGTTTGTGCTACCTCATGGTCGCTGGCTTAACGGGCTGCTAGTATGGTGGACATTGTTAACGTCCGGGGCTATTGCGATCGACTCGCGCCCTTCGAAGGCCGCCCCGGGATCAGTAATGAGGTTGTAAAATGTTGAGTGCAGACGATAAAGCACGGGTTAAGTGGGCGTGCCGCCGCGGTATGCTGGAGTTGGATGTGATTATCATGCCGTTTTTCGAGGAGTGCTTCGATACCCTATCCGAGCAAGAGCAGCTGGATTTTGTCTCTCTCCTGAAGTGTGATGATCCTGATTTGTTTACCTGGATGATGCAGCACGGCCGCAGTGAAAACCCGGCCCATGCCGCAATGGTCGATAAGATTGTCGCCCACAACAACAGCAAGCTTCGCTGATCTCACCCTCACTCCTTCCTACCGTTTAATGGGCGCGCTGGCATTGCTGTATGCCGGTGCGCTTGTTCTGTTGCTTCTCTGCGTATTTCGCCAGACGCTTCCTCTGCCGGCTTTTTTTGCGGTTGCTTGGTGGCTGCTCTGTGAAGGTGAGAGGCGCTTGCTCGATCTTGGCGCACTGGCTGGCAGGCTTCAGATCTCCCGCGAGGGAAATATTCGCTGGCAAGGCCAGTCATGGCAACTGCACTCTTCACGTGTGCGTTCCGGCCTCATCCTCCTTTGGCGACTCGAAGGAGAGACAGAGCGGGTCTGGTTACCGATCAGCCCCGATGCCTGCTCAAGCACGGCCTACCGCAGCCTGGCGCTGTATTCCCATCATTACCACGCGATATCCGGTTAGACACCGCCAGCCATAAATTTTTTTTGGTGAGTTAAAACTGGCCATCTTCATGAACTCTAAATGATTTTTTTGTGAGGTAGGTCGCTTGAAAATGAAACCTTCATTTTTTGTTTCAAGTGATTTTCTGCAGTGCCGATTAATATAGGTTGCTGCAGTCAGGCAGTGTAGAGCGACAAACAGGAAGGGTAATGAAAATCAAACATAAGTTGCTGGGGCTGACGCTAATCTCAGTCGTGGCATTGGGCGCGGTGCTGGCTATCGGTTTAACGGCTGGCCAGCGGGTTGTCAGTATCAACCAGGCGATGACAACCGTCAGTGATATGGAAGTTGCATTGCTGAACTTGCGCCGCAATGAGAAAGACTTCCTGATGCGGATGGACATGAAGTATCAGGCTACCTTTGAAGGCAATTTCAATCGCTTCAAAGCGTTAGAGTCTCAGCTATCAGAGCAGGCGCAAAGTTTGTCACTGTCTCTTCCTGAGTTAGGCCAGCTCGGGCGTGTCATGGCCAATTACCGCCAGGGGATGCTGGCTCTGATGGCTGGCTATCAACAGCTTGGCCTCACGCCTGATGAAGGTATGCTGCGTGAGTATTTTGCTGCAGCGGATAACGTGGTGAATGTTGCTGATCAGCAACTGGAAGATGTCAGCCCGCTGTTTGCCTTGGTGATGGCGAGCAAAATCATGGTACTCGAAGGTACCCAGGACAGTGTCTCCGATTTTGTTGCTAAAAAGCAGGCCTATGACGAGCCGTTCTCTGTGTTGTTGGGGGCTGATTATCAGCGCTACCAGCACGCCACCGAGCAGGTCCGCCAGCAATTGATCCAGATTGGCCTGAGCCATAACCAAGGGTTACGTGGCGATATCCGGGAACAAGCGCACCAAGTCGAGGCAATGTTTGAGCATGTCAAGCAACAGCTAGGCAAGACCGTCGCTGATGCCCAGCAGCAGCTATCATCAATGTTGCTGGTTGCCGTTGTGCTGGTGGTTGTCGCGCTGCTTTGCCTGTCATGGTGGATAAGCCAGTCGATCAACCGCCGCTTGGCCGGGATGAGCCAGCTGATGGCAGAAATTGCGGGCAGCCACGACCTGACCCGAACGGCTGATCAGGAGGGAAGCGATGAGCTTGCCGATATGGCGGCGAATTTTAATTACTTGCTCGGTAGCTTGCGCCAGCTTGTCGGTGATGTGAAGGTGGCCGTGTCTGAATTGGGCTGCGCTTCGCTCCAGCTCCAGCAGCGCAGTAACGAAGCGGAACAAGCCCTGCGCCAGCAGCAGGGGGAAACCGAATCGGTAGCGGCGGCGGTGACCGAGATGGGGATGACGATCCGGGAAATCGCCAGCAACACTGAAACGGCGGCAGGCAATGCCGAGCGCAGTTACCGGGGCGCGACCGACGGCCTGCAGGAGGTGGCTGACACCAAACGCAAGATCGGTGAGCTCTCCGAGGATTTGGCCGGTACCAGCGAGCAGGTTTCTAACCTGTCCAGTCTGTCGGATAATATTGGCTCGGTACTGGATGTGATCAAAGATATTGCCGAGCAGACCAACCTGTTGGCACTCAATGCCGCTATCGAGGCCGCCCGCGCCGGAGAGCAGGGGCGCGGTTTTGCCGTGGTTGCTGATGAGGTGCGGACCCTGGCGCTGCGTACCCGCCAGTCGACAGAGGAGATCACCACGATTATTGGCTCCCTGCAGGCGCAAACCGGGCAGGTGGTTGAGCATATTAGCCACTGCCGCGAGCTGGGTGGGCAGAGTGTCGTGCAAGCTGAAAGCGCGGAGCAGAAAATCGACCTCATCATGACGGATATGCAGCAGATCATGGATACCAGCCACCAGATTGCCGCTGCCGTCGAGCAGCAAAGCCTGGTATCGGAAGAGGTCGGGCAGAATGTCTCGGCTATCAGTGAGCTGACGTCGGTCAACTCCGCGGTGGCACACGACAATGTCCAGGCTGCCCAGGCTGTTGCGCAGCAAGCCAGCGGGCTGGAACAAGCCATTGCCGGTTTCCGGGTGTAGAGGCGGCTGACTGGCGGGGACGAGTGCACTGTAATGAAAACGAGCGCCGTGTGGCGCTCGTTTTTTATATTGGCCGCTTGATTATTGTTGCTCCGGGACCAGCACGGTAGGCTTGGCCTCACCCGATGTCTCCGGGTAGTCGAGGGTATAGTGCAGACCGAGGCTCTCCTTGCGCTCGAGGGCACAGCGTACCATCAGTTCGGCAACCTGGAGCAGGTTGCGCAGCTCCAGCAGGTTGTTGGAAACCTTGAAGTTGCTGTAATACTCATCAGTCTCGTCTTTGAGCAGCTGGATCCGGCGCATGGCGCGCTCAAGGCGCTTGGTGGTACGGACGATTCCCATGTAGTCCCACATGAACAGGCGCAGTTCGTGCCAGTTGTGTTGGATCACGACCTCTTCATCTGAGCAACTGACCTGGCTCTCGTCCCAGCAAGGCAGTGAGGGTGGTAGTTCAACACTCTCGAGTTTCGCGGCAATACTCTCTGCAGCGGACCAGGCGTAGACCACGCATTCCAGCAAGGAGTTGGATGCCATGCGGTTGGCACCGTGCAGGCCGGTATAGCTGACCTCGCCGATGGCATAGAGGCCATCGAGATCGGTCTGGCCCTGCTTGTCGACCACCACCCCGCCGCAGGTGTAGTGGGCGGCCGGCACTATCGGGATCGGCTCTTTGGTAATGTCGATGCCGAAGGTGAGCAACTTCTCGTAAATTGTAGGGAAATGCTTGATGACAAACTCGGCCGGCTTGTGGCTGATATCGATATACATGCAGTCGGCCCCGAGGCGCTTCATCTCGAAATCGATGGCGCGGGCGACGACATCTCGCGGTGCCAGCTCGCCACGCTCATCGAAATCTTTCATAAACCGTGAACCGTCCGGGCGGCGCAGGTAGGCACCTTCCCCGCGCAGGGCTTCGGTCAGCAGGAAGTTGCGGGCATCGGGGTGGAACAGGCAGGTGGGGTGGAACTGGTTGAATTCGAGGTTGGCCACGCGGCAGCCAGCACGCCATGCCATGGCGATACCATCACCGGAGGAGACATCCGGGTTGGAGGTATACTGGTACACCTTCGAGGCACCACCGGTCGCCAGCACCACGAACTTGGCCCTGACGGTCTCTACCGCCTCGAGGTTGCGGTTCCAGACATAGGCGCCCAGCACCCGGTTAGGTTGTTCGGTCTGGCCCAGCTTGTGGGTGGTGATCAGATCCAGCGCATTATGACGCTCAAGGACCTCAATGTTCGGGTGGTTGTGAACATTGTCCTGCAACGAGTTCTGTACCGCCATCCCGGTGGCATCGGCGGCATGGAGGATACGGCGATGGCTGTGGCCGCCCTCGCGGGTCAGGTGATAGCGCGGGGCATCGTCGCTGTCGCTGTCTTCGCGGTCGAACGGCACCCCACCGTCGATCAGCCATTGGACACAGTGCTTGGCATTCTCGGCTATGAAGCGCACCACGTCTTCATCACACAGATGAGCACCGGCAATCTGGGTGTCTTCGACATGGGAGTCGATGCTGTCTGACTCGTCGAACACGGCGGCGATCCCGCCCTGGGCATAGAAGGTTGCCCCTTCGCTACGCGGTCCCTTGCTCAGGACGATCACTTTGCCCATGGGTGCCAGTCGAAGGGCCAATGATAGTCCTGCCGCACCACTACCAACTACAAGCACATCGCATTGATGTTCACGGTTTTCGTTCATAATGATTTCATATCCCTGTGGTAATCCCGCTATCTTACCAAATTCCATTCATTTTGTTCATTTTTGACGGATGGTTCACAAAACACCCGCCATAAGCGATATAATGCACAAATTGGCGTGACCAAAGCGTACATCAAGCAGTCATACTGCTTTAATACAATGAAAAAATCGCGCACTATTAATGGAAAATTACTTTTTCATCGGGAACTTTGCCAGTATCTCTAGGTCTTAAATAGTGCTCACGCTCATATATTTTTATCATATTGTTTTGATTGAGCATGCCCGTTATTGCAAGACGGGTTTGGCACAAGGTGTACCAGCAAAAAGAGTTGGTTTTTTGGTTTCAAGCCGGAACAACTGATAAAAATGCGGTGAATTTGATATAGGAGTACACGCTCGAATGAGCGAGCAGCAAACTGATCAGGTATTAATTGAGCGGGTACAGCGTGGTGACAAGCAGGCATTCAACTTACTGGTAGTGAAGTACCAGAATAAAGTCTGCAACTTGGTTGCCAGATACGTCAGCAACTCCGGTGATGTGCCGGATGTCGCTCAGGAAGCGTTTATTAAGGCGTACCGGGCTTTGCCCACCTTCCGGGGGGAGAGTGCGTTTTATACATGGCTGTACCGTATTGCTGTCAACACAGCAAAAAATTACTTAGTGGCTCAGGGGCGTCGTCCACCCGCGTCAGATGTGGATGCGGAGGAAGCGGAATATTATGAAAGTGGCAATGCACTGAAAGAAATTTCGAACCCTGAGAACCAAATGTTGTCTGATGAATTAAGGCGGGTAGTTTTCAGTACTATTGAAGGATTGCCGGATGATCTCAAAACCGCGATTACCTTGCGCGAGCTGGAAGGCTTAAGCTATGAGGAAATTGCAGAGGTCATGGGGTGTCCGGTCGGTACAGTTCGCTCCCGGATATTTCGTGCGCGAGAGGCGGTTGAAAAGCGTATTCGACCTCTTACACAGCGATAGTGTTGGGCCAAACGGTGAAAAAGATGGCTGATAAAGAAAAAATCTCGTCATTGCTTGATGGCGAAGAACTAGATCAGAGCATTATCAATGCATTGGCTGTCGATGAGGACAGTCAGCAGACCTGGCAGAACTTCAACCTCATTGGTGATGTGATGCGCGGGGAAGCACCGCAAAACAAGGAATGGGACATTGCGGCTAAGGTAGCACTGGCGCTGGAGGATGAACCTGCCCATACAGGAACAGGTCAGTTACAGGCAGAGCCTGCCTCTGTAGTTTCGATTGCGACGGCGCGTGAGGCGCGGATTGAGGAAGCTCAGCCGACCCCTCAGCAGGCCAAGCGCAGAATGCCGGCTTGGTTAACCCAATTCGGACAGGTGGCAGTTGCCGCGAGTGTTTCTCTGGCAGTTATTGTTGGTGTCCAACAATACAATGGCGGTGAAGAGTCACTGACCACGTCGGCCGGGGATGCACAACTACCCGTTTTAGAGACTATTCCGTTTGCGGGAACAGCTGAGCCTGTTAGTTTGACACGTGATTCCGTTCGTTCGAGCCGCCATGCTGGGCCGAGCGAAGAGCAGGTGATGGAACAACGTCGCCGCATCAATGCCATGCTGCAGGATTATGAATTACAGCTTCGTCTCAACGCGGAAGACGGTTCTATTGACCGTACCATGCTCGAAGTGAATTAATCGATGGCGGATAAATGAAGAGACTCCTGGTCGGTGTATTGACACTGGTCAGCCTCGCGATGCCGTGCCAAGCCTCTGCTGAAGAACCGGTTTCTTCTGCCGAGGCTTTGTTGCATCAAATGGACGAGGCTAGCCGTAAGCTCAGCTATGAGCTGTCGTATATCTTAATCAAGAAAAACAGTATTGAACCCCTGCGTTATCGCCATGCTCTGGAAGATGGCGAGACCTACGCTCATCTGGTTTATCTCAGCGGTCCGCCGCGCGAGGTGATCCAGCGCGGGCAGGAGGTCAGCTATTTCGAGCCGGGGTTGGATCCGTTCACCATCGACAGTAACAAGATGGTGGCGCCACTGCCGCCAATTATGAAAACCGACATCGATGAACTGGCCGGCTATTATGACTTCATCTCAATGGGTCGGGCCCGGGAAGCCGGGGTGGCCTGCGATGTGGTCCGGATCGCGCCCAAGGACGGTGCCCGTTATTCCTACTTGCTGTGGATTGATACCCGCAGCAAGCTGGTGATGCGGGCCGACTTGCTCGACCGTGACGGTGAGCCGCTGGAGCAATACCGCGCGGTGTCGTATGTCATCAACTCGAAAGTGGCCGATGTGCTGAAAAGCCTGAAAAGTGTCGAGCTGCCGGCCGTGGTGCAATTGCCTCCCCAGCCGCAGGCGGATCTTGACTGGCAGGTGAATTGGTTGCCTCAGGGGTTTGAGTCGATTTCACGCAACCGCCACCGGTTGATGATGACCGAGCGTCCGGTTGAGAGCAAGATGTACAGCGACGGCCTGTTTAGTTTCTCGATTTACATTTCCGCGGCCGATAACTTCACCGTTAGGGAGCAGCTGGTGCGCCAAGGTCGCCGTACCCTGCACAGCTACCTGCTCAACGGCAAGGAAGTCACGGTTGTTGGTGATATTCCCCCGGCGACAGCCCGGCGGGTTGCCGAATCGGTGGTGTTCGGTAACCGTGGGAGCCACACTCCATGATGCGCTCGCTTGCCGAAGTGATTGCTGCCAAGCCTGGCGAGATCACCGTCAGCTGCCAGCAGCAAACCAGCTGCGGCAGCTGTGCCTCACGAGATAGCTGCGGTACCGGCATTGTCAGCAAGGCATTGCCGGGACGCCAGCACCAGCTCACCATTGCTACCGACAAGCCGGTCAGGGTCGGCGATGTGGTCGAGATTGGCCTGTCCGAACGCAGTATGCTTCATTCAGCGGCCCTTGTTTATGTACTGCCTTTGCTATGCTTAGTGCTAGGTGCGGCGCTGGGCCAATGGTGGTTTGTGGTATTGGCGGGCGGCGGAGAGCTGGGCGTGATCCTGACTGCGCTCGGGTGCGCAGCCTTTGGGTTATGGCTGGCAAGGCGCCTGGCGGTGCGGGTTGAAGGGGATTTGGCCTATAAACCCCACCTAATACGGGTACTGGGAAGTCCGGTTTCTGCAGGGTTAGCGATAAATGGCGCATCGAAAGATAGCGACTAGCGGCGAAATTCGGTAGAATCCGTCAACTTGATCTGTAGATCCCATTCATTTATTAATCACGAGTTAGTCACGCCAATTCATGAAGCACATTCGTAACTTTTCGATTATTGCACATATCGACCATGGTAAGTCGACCCTATCCGACCGTCTGATTCAAGTATGTGGCGGCCTTTCCGATCGTGAAATGGCTGCTCAGGTTCTTGATTCCATGGATCTTGAACGCGAACGCGGTATTACCATCAAGGCTCAGAGCGTGACGCTCGACTATACAGCCAAAGATGGTGAAACCTACCAGCTGAACTTTATCGACACCCCGGGACACGTGGACTTCTCGTACGAAGTATCTCGTTCTCTGGCAGCCTGTGAAGGGGCCTTGCTGGTGGTTGATGCCGGCCAGGGGGTAGAAGCCCAGACATTGGCAAACTGCTACACCGCCATTGAGATGGATCTGGAAGTCGTGCCAATCTTGAACAAGATTGACCTGCCAGCTGCCGATCCTGAGCGCGTAGCGGAAGAAATTGAAGAAATCGTTGGTATCGATGCCCTGGAAGCGACGCGCTGTTCAGCGAAGACTGGCCTGGGTGTTGAAGATGTTCTGGAGAACATCGTATCGGCGATCCCTGCGCCGGAGGGCAATCCTGAAGGGCCGCTTCAGGCTCTGATCATCGACTCCTGGTTCGATAACTACCTGGGTGTTGTTTCTCTGGTTCGTATCAAGAACGGCCAGCTGAAGAAGAATGACAAGATCAAGGTAATGAGTACCGGCCAGGTTTGGGGTGTTGACCGTATCGGTATCTTCACGCCGAAACAGGTTGATACTGATATCCTGCGCACTGGCGAAGTAGGCTGGGTGGTATGTGGTATCAAGGACATCCTTGGTGCACCAGTAGGTGATACCCTGACCCACGCCAAGCATGGCTGTGAAGCGCCGCTACCAGGTTTCCAGAAAGTGAAGCCTCAGGTCTATGCGGGTCTGTTCCCAGTTTCTTCTGATGATTACGAGAACTTCCGTGATGCACTGGGCAAGCTGAGCCTCAACGATGCGTCCTTGTTCTACGAGCCAGAGAGCTCGGCGGCACTGGGCTTCGGTTTCCGCTGTGGCTTCCTGGGCATGCTGCACATGGAAATTATCCAGGAGCGCCTGGAGCGTGAATACGATCTGGATCTGATCACCACGGCACCAACGGTAGTGTACGAGGTGAAGAAGACCGATGGGACGATGATTTACGTTGATAGCCCGTCCAAGCTACCGGCTGTGAACGATATCGACGTGATCGGCGAGCCTATCGCCCGCTGTAATATCCTGGTTCCGAGTGAGTACCTGGGCAACGTGATCACCCTGTGTGTTGAGAAGCGTGGTGTGCAGGTAGACATGGTTTACCACGGCAACCAGGTTGCCCTGACATACGATATTCCGATGTCAGAAGTGGTACTGGACTTCTTCGACCGTCTGAAGTCGACGTCTCGCGGCTATGCGTCACTGGATTACAATTTCCAGCGCTACGAAGAATCGGACATGGTTCGTGTGGATATCCTGCTGAACGGTGATCGCGTTGACGCCCTGGCGATTATCACGCACAAGGATAACGCCCATTACCGCGGTCGTGACTTGGTTGAGAAGATGAAGGAATTTATTCCTCGCCAGATGTTTGATATCGCGATTCAGGCGGCGATCGGTAACCACATCATCGCCCGTTCGACGGTGAAGCAGCTGCGCAAGAACGTTATCGCCAAGTGTTACGGCGGTGACGTAAGCCGTAAGAAGAAGCTCCTGCAGAAGCAGAAGGAAGGTAAGAAGCGAATGAAGCAGATCGGTAACGTCGAACTGCCACAGGAAGCTTTCCTTGCTATCTTGCATGTGGGTAAAGACAAGTAACTATAACTCATTGTTATCACTGGACGCTTTTGTGTTCGCCTTGCTACCATTAGCGAAGGCATTGATAACAAAGACAATGCAGCAGGCTAGGCTTGCTGCATTGTTATATCGAGTGGGCGACAACGGCAAAGGCCGCTGCGGCTTGCTCGGTAGTTGATATAAGTAGGGAAGATAATGGCAAATACTTTTTCGCTTATCCTGGTGCTAGCAACACTGGTGACCGGGATCATTTGGGCTCTGGATAAATTTATCTGGGCGCCAAAACGTCAATTGAAAATTGAAGCGGCGGCAGCCAATGCCGGCGATCAGGTGGATGCCAAAACCCTACAGACCGTGGCACCGCAACCGAGCTGGGTAGAATCTGCCAGCTCGATGTTTCCGGTGATCGCGCTCATTATGGTATTTCGCTCATTTATTTATGAGCCGTTCCAGATCCCATCCGGATCGATGATGCCGACCTTGCTGGTTGGCGATTTTATTCTGGTTGAGAAGTTTGCCTACGGTCTGAAAGACCCGGTTTTCCGTCATCAAATGATTGAAACCGGTGAGCCGGAGCGTGGTGACATTGTGGTATTCAAATACCCGCCTCAGCCGAACATCGATTACATCAAGCGCGTCGTTGGCTTGCCGGGCGACACCGTTCGTTACAATGCCAACAAACAACTTTGTGTGGCGACGAAAGGTTCAGGCGAGTGTAAGCCGGTACCGTTGACAGAGATGACCGACAGCGAATTTAGCCAGGGCATGACCCGCATGGTGCAGTTCAACGAGCAGTTGGGCGAGCATGAGCACCAGATTCTGGTTAATCCACTCAAGCGTGACCGTACGCTGGCCTATCAGCCACGTCCGGGGATCAGCGAATGGGTGGTGCCGGAAGGCCAGTACTTCGTGATGGGTGACAATCGCGACAACAGTGCAGACAGCCGTTACTGGGGCTTTGTGCCAGAAGCTAACCTAGTGGGCAAAGCGGTCGGGATCTGGATCAGCTTTGAGTTTGAACGAGGTGCTGACAGTGCACTTCCATCTTGGATTCCTACCGGTGTGCGCTTTAGCCGCATCGGTGGCATAAACTGATCGGGAAAAAATGACCACTCCTGCAAATAGACTCCAGCGCAAGCTGGGCTACCAATTTAACAATCTTGATTTGCTGACCCTGGCACTGACACACCGCAGTGCCAACGGGACACACAACGAACGCCTGGAATTTCTGGGCGACTCGATCCTCAGCTTCGTGATCGCCGACGATCTCTACCATCGCTTCCCGGCGGTGGATGAGGGCGACATGAGCCGCATGCGTGCCACACTGGTACGGGGCAAGACGCTGGCCGAGTTGGGCCGCGAGTTCGACCTGGGCGATCACTTGCTGCTGGGGCCGGGCGAACTGAAAAGCGGTGGCTTCCGCCGTGATTCGATTCTGGCCGACTGTGTTGAGGCAATCATCGGCGCTATTTATCTAGATAGTGACATTGAAAATGTACGCGGCATCGTGCTGCGCTGGTATCAATCTCGCCTTGAAACCATCAAGCCGGGCATCAACCAGAAAGATCCGAAAACCCGTCTGCAGGAATGCCTGCAGGGGCGCCGCCAGCCATTGCCAGCCTATACGGTGACCAAGGTACATGGTGAGGCCCATAACCAAGAGTTTACGGTGCAGTGTGAAGTGGCAGGTTTGGAGAAACCTGTTATCGGTAAAGGCGGCAGTCGGCGCAAGGCAGAGCAGGCAGCGGCAGAAATTGCGCTTAAGCAGTTGGAATCATGACAGACAAGCAACATTGTGGCTTTATTGCCATCGTCGGTCGCCCGAACGTGGGCAAATCGACGCTCCTGAACCGTCTGGTCGGCCAGAAGCTATCTATTACTTCGCGTAAGCCTCAGACCACGCGCCACCGTATTATGGGTGTCGATACTCGCGATGGCTATCAGGCGGTTTACGTAGATACCCCTGGCCTGCACATTGAAGAGAAACGAACCATCAACCGCTTGATGAACCGGGCGGCCAGTAGCTCGCTGACCGATGTCGAGCTGGTGCTGTTCTTGGTCGACGGTACCATGTGGACCAAAGACGACGAGATGGTACTTAACAAGTTGGCTAAGTCCCAGCTGCCAACCGTTTTGCTGGTCAACAAGGTTGACAACGTCAAAGACAAGCACGAGTTGTTCCCGCACTTGCAGGAGCTTTCGAGCAAGATGGAATTTGTCGATGTGGTGCCGGTATCAGCCAAACACGGCACCAACATTGATGCGGTCGAGAAGATCGTGCGAGAGCACCTGCCTGAGGGCGAGTACTACTTCCCGGAGGAGTATGTGACCGATCGCTCGCAGCGCTTCATGGCGTCTGAGATCATCCGTGAGAAACTGATGCGCTTTACCGGCGATGAGCTGCCATATTCGGTGACGGTCGAAATCGAGCGTTTCGACTACAACCCGGATACCGACGGCTTTGACATCAATGGCCTGATCCTGGTTGAGCGCAAGGGCCAGAAAAAGATGGTGATCGGCAAAGGTGGTGACAAGATCAAGACCATCGGCCGTGAAGCCCGTATCGACATGGAAGATCTGTTCGAGCGCAAGGTTTACCTTGAGCTGTGGGTGAAAGTGAAATCCGGTTGGGCGGATGACGAACGTGCCCTGCGCAGCCTGGGCTATATTGACGATCTATAAGGTAGCGAATGGAAGGGCTTCAGCGTTGTTTTGTCCTTCATACTCGTCCTTATAGCGAGACGAGCCTGATCCTCGACGTCTTCAGCGAGGACTCGGGCCGTCTTACCCTCCTGTCGAAGGGGGCGCGACGCAAGCGCTCCAACCTCAAAGGGGCGCTTCAGCCTTTTACCCCGCTCTTCATGAAATGGTCCGGCAAGGGCTCCATGCCCGTACTCACCCATGCTGAGCCAATCAGCATCGGCTTGCCGATGCGCAGTTATATCCTCTATTCGGCTATGTACGTCAACGAGTTGCTAGCCCGGGTGCTGGAAACTGATACCCCTTACCCCGTGCTGTTTCTGGATTACCTGAATGTGCTGCGTGAGCTGGCACAGGCGGAGAATCCAGAGCCTGCACTGCGCCGTTTTGAACTGGCTTTGCTCGATCATCTCGGCTATGGTGTGGACTTCCTCCATTGTGCGGGCAGTGGCCTGCCGGTGGATGACACCATGACTTATAACTACCGGGAACAACGGGGATTTATCGCCTCGTTGACAGTCGGCCAGCTGACTTTCACCGGTGAACAACTAAAGGCGATTGCCGCTAGGCGGTTCGAGAACCCGGATCAGCTCCGGGCAGCCAAGCGCTTTACCCGTATCGCGCTTAAGCCCTACCTGGGCGGCAAGCCATTAAAAAGCAGGGAATTGTTTATCCCTAGAGGAAGGAGTACCGGAAAATGAACAACATCTTACTCGGCGTGAATATCGACCATATTGCGACTCTGCGTAATGCCCGTGGCACCCGTTATCCGGATCCGGTGCATGCGGCCGAGGTAGCTGAGCGTGCCGGAGCAGACGGTATTACCATCCACCTGCGCGAAGACCGTCGTCATATCACCGATCGTGATGTCCGCATCCTGCGCGAGACCATCCAGACCCGAATGAACCTAGAGATGGCTGTGACCGATGAGATGGTCCAGATCGCGTTGGACACCAAGCCGGAGTTTGTTTGTCTGGTACCGGAGAAGCGTGAAGAGCTGACCACTGAGGGCGGCTTGGATGTGGCAGGCCAGCTGGAGAAAATCAAAGCAGCAACCGCCACCTTGACAGAAGCGGGTATCAAAGTTTCCTTGTTCATCGATGCCGACCGTGCTCAGATTGATGCCGCGGTAGCCTGTGGCGCACCTTACATCGAGCTGCATACCGGCCATTACGCCGATGCCGAGACGGAAGAAGAGCAGCAGGCTGAGCTGAAGAAAATCGCTGCTGCGGCGAGCTATGCTGACGATCAGGGTATCAAGGTTAACGCTGGCCACGGCCTGACCTACCATAACGTGAAGCCGATTGCGGCACTGCCTGAGCTGTACGAGCTCAATATCGGCCACTCTATCATCGGCCGCGCGGTGTTTGATGGTTTGGAGAAGGCTGTTGCTGACATGCGGGCTGAAATGTTGAGCGCCCGCCGCTAATGGCCATTGTTGGCTTAGGGACGGACATTGCCGATATCGAGCGGGTGGAGAAAGCTTTCGCCCGTAGCGGTGATGCCTTTGCCCAGCGCCTGCTGGCCCCGAGTGAATACGAGATATACCAGTCGCTCAAGCAGCAGGGGCGCTATCTGGCCAAGCGTTTTGCGGTCAAGGAAGCTGCCTCGAAAGCGCTGGGTACCGGTATTGCCTGTGGGGTGACCTTCCACGACTTTACCGTGTCCAACGATGAGCGCGGCAAGCCCTTGCTGGCGTTATCGGGCAAGGCGGCTGAACTCGCTGCGGCGATGGGGGTCAACCATGTCCACCTGACCATTGCCGACGAGAAGAAGTACGCGGTGGCGACGGTGGTGCTGGAATCTTAAATCGGCGCTGGGAAGAGCGGATCCTAGGCCCTGGGGCAGAGCAAAGAGCTAAAAAAAGCGAGTCGATTGACTCGCTTTTTTGTATGGCGCTTGGTCATATCACTGCAGGACCCAGGACCCAGGACCCAGGACCCAGGACCCAGGACCCAGGACCCAGGACCCAGGACCCAGGACCCAGGACCCAGGACCCAGGACCCAGGACCCAGGACCCAGGACCCAGGACCCAGGCTCTCTAGTGCCGATACGCCTTCGACGCCTTGACCACGTTGTTCATCTCGTCGATGAGCTCGAACAGCTCCGGCTCGATGTCGTCGGTGCTGGCCCCGGCCTTGAGCTCGGTTTCGATGGTATGGCACAGGTGCTTGAGGCGCGGTACGCCGCTGTAGGCGCAGCTGCCATGGAGCTTGTGGATTGGCGGCCACAGCTCGATATCTTTGCCGTCGAGCGCTTCGTTGACCAGCATTTCCACTTCCGGCATGAAGTCGAGCAGCATCTGCAGCATATCCTTGGCCAGCTCTTTCTTGCCCGCGGCCTGCTTCAGGGCCAAGTCCCAATCCCAGCTGACGTTCTGGTTCGCGCTCGCCGGTGCCTCGTTGCTGCTGGTATCGGCCTGGGAAGACTCGGGTGCCGTGGCGTCGAGGGCGTTGATCGGCTGGTCGTGCGGCGTGGTCCATTTGGCCAGGATCTGTTGCAGGATCCGCTCTTCGATGGGCTTGGTCAGGTAATCATCCATCCCTGCTTCAATCAGGCGCTCGCGCTCCCCGGCCATGGCGTGGGCGGTCACCGCAATCACCGGAGTGGAATGGTTGAGTTCGGTTTTGTGGATTTCCTGGCAGGCAGTGACCCCGTCCATTTCCGGCATCTGGATATCCATGAAAATCAGGTCAAACTCTTTCTGGTGGGCATACTCCACCGCCTTGCGGCCGCCGCTGGCGGTGATCACCGTCTCGACCCGCTCGCAAAGCAGGGCGGAGATCAGCTTGAGGTTGGCCGGGTTATCGTCCACCGCCATGACAGTCAGCGGCTGGATGCTTGGCGCTTCACTGCTGATTGGCTGCGGCTCCGGTTCGCTGAACTGATCGGGCTCGCTGACCAAGGCTTCGAACAGCTTGCGGTGGCCCAGAGGTTTCGGCAAGCAGGAGGTGACCCCGGCATTGAGCAGGCGCTCGGACAGGGCCAGCTCGGTGGTCGGCAGGCTGACGATCACTTTCTCACTGAGCTGTTCGGCCTTGAACACCTGGTCGAGCAAGGTCGCAATCGGCGGCTGCTCGCCCGGCGATAGGTTGAGCAGGGCAAAATCGTGGTGCTCGGCATCATCTGGCATGCTCGAGCGGTACGTGACATGGATACCGGCACGGATCAGGCGCTGCTGGATCACCGAGGCTGCCTGCATGTTGGGTTCGATCAGCAACAGTTTCTTGTTGATCAGCGAATGGGTGTCGATAGGCTGGGACACCGGCAGATCGGTCTTGTTCAGGCGCAGGCTGAACCAGAAGGTCGAGCCTTGGTGGAGGCGGCTGGTCAGGCTGACTTCGCCGCCCATCTGGCTCACCAGCTTCTGGGTGATCACCAGGCCAAGGCCGGTACCACCGTAGCGGCGGGAGATGCTGGCATCGGCTTGGCTGAAGGCCTGGAACAGCTGCGCCTGCTGGCGCTCGGAGATACCGATCCCGGTATCACGGACCATGAATTGCAGCTCGAGGCTTTCGTCGCGTTCGGTCTTGAGCTCGACCGAGACATCGATGTTGCCGCGCTCGGTAAACTTGACCGCGTTGCCGATCAGGTTGGTCAGTACCTGCTGGATTCGCAGCGGATCGCCGATCATGCCGCTCGGGATGCGGTGGTCGACCTTGAGGGTGAGCTCGAGGCCTTTTTCGTGGGCGCTCGGTGCCAGTAGTTTCATCACTTCATCAAGGGACTCGGTGAAGTCGAACGGGATATTTTCCAGCAGCAGCTTGCCGGCTTCCAGCTTGGAGAAGTCGAGGATGTCGTTGATGATGGTCAGCAGGTTGTTGGCCGATTTCTCGATAGTCTGCAGGTAGTCCTGCTGGCTGGAGCTCAGGCGGGTCTTGAGCATCTGGCGGGTGAAGCCGATCACTCCGTTGAGCGGGGTACGCAGCTCGTGCGACATGTTGGCGAGGAACTCGGACTTGACTCGTGCCGCTTCCTGCGCCCGCTTCTTGGCGATATCCAGCTCGACGTTCTGGATCTCGAGCTGCTCGAGGGTCTCACGCAGGTCCGAGGTGGCCTGATCGATACTCTGCTGCATCTCGATATGGTATTCCGATAGCGAAATCGCCATCGCATTGATACCGTTCTTCAGGGTATCAAGCTCGCCCAGCAGCTGGCCTTCGATACGCACATCAAGGTGGCCGCGGCGGATCCGGTCAACCATGCTTACCATGTGCGAGATCGGGCGGGTCACATCTTTCATCAGCCGGTAGGCGAACAGCGCAGACAGGGTCAGGCCGAGCAGCAGCACCATCAGGGCGGTAAAGACTTCCTGATACTGCTGCAGGCGCAGGGCACTCAAGTCGAGCTCGAGGGCGATATAACCGAGGGTTTCGGCCTGGTAGCCGGGAATGGACGCGTTGCTGAACTGGCCTTCCTTGAGGATCGGCGCGCGCAGGATCAGCGAGTTTTCGTTGAGCCGGGTTTCCAGCAACAGCGGGATTGGCTGATCTTCCGGGTACATCAGGGCCTCGAAGTTACGGTGGAAGTTCGAGGTGACGAACAGTTCGTTCTTGGTATTGAACACCGCAATACTGCGCACGATTTGCGAATGCTTGCGGTGGGCATAGCTGATCAAGCGGCGGACGGCCTCGCGGTTCTGGTCGGCCATGCCGTATTCGGTGGAGATCGCCAGGGGCTCGATAATGCTGGCACCGGTCGAGATAAGCTGATGTTCAAGATCGCGATATCGGCTCATGGTAAAAAATGCGCTCAAAAGCAGGCCAATAATCAGCGTCGGTGCTAATGTCAGGGTGAACACCCTGGCACGAAGTCCATATTTGGTCATGGTTCTCTTAATTACAAGAATGCGATTCTATGGGACAATTATCCCATCTATGGCCGCTAGCTTAATGAAAGTCAGGCTATTCGACAATCAACTCATCCTAAACTGTTGTAGAAATCACCAGTTTGGACAAATTGCTCCGTGGGTCCAATTACTATGGCACGCTTTTTTAAGCCTCAGAAAAGAAAATTAACCGATACCAAGCATAAAGAAATCACCATCAGCCGGCTCGACCACCTGGGTGCCGGTATCGGCCACCTCGACCGCAAGCCGGTGTTTGTCGAGGGGCTGTTGCCTGGGGAGAAGGCAATTATCCAGCTGACGGAAGACAAAAAGCAGTTTGCCCGTGCCAAGGTGATCCGCCGTTTGAGTGACAGCACTGAGCGCGTAGCCCCGGCTTGCCCGCTCTACGACCAGTGCGGCGGCTGTAACCTGCAGCATCTGTCGCACCAAGGCCAGGTGGCGGCCAAGCAGCAGTCCCTGGGGGAGCTGATGGGCAAGTTTGCCCGTACGGGCGGACAGGTCGAGCAGGTCGCGCCGATCACCAGCGCCGAATGGCAATACCGCCGCTGTGCCCGCCTCAGCGTGATGCCGAAGGGCGG
This sequence comes from Photobacterium sp. DA100, assembly GCF_029223585.1. Classification (NCBI taxonomy): domain Bacteria; kingdom Pseudomonadati; phylum Pseudomonadota; class Gammaproteobacteria; order Vibrionales; family Vibrionaceae; genus Photobacterium; species Photobacterium sp. DA100. The sequence goes on from NZ_CP119423.1 coordinate 502,777, forward strand.
GGAGCTGCAGATCGGCTTTCGCAAAAAGCAGAGCAAGGAAATCGTCGATGTGGCGCACTGTCCGGTGCTGGCACAGCCGCTGAATGAACTTTTGCCGGCGTTGCGTAGTCTGTTGTCTGGGCTCAAGGGGCGCAAGCACCTTGGCCATGTCGAGCTGGTCGACGCCGACAATGGCCGGGTGGTGCTGATCCGCCATCTGCAGCCATTCTCTGACAAAGACATGACCGCAATCCGTCAGTTTGCTGACCAGCACCAGCTAATGTTGTACCTGGCGCCCACTTCTGAGTCCCTCGATAGCATTTCCGGGCCGGCTCCTTATTATGAGTTGGATGGCCTGCAGTTGGCTTTCTCGCCGAAGGACTTTATCCAGGTCAATCGCGAGGTGAACCAGAAGATGGTGGCCCAGGCGATGGACTGGTTGGCTGTCGAACCTGATGATCGGGTACTTGATCTATTCTGTGGGCTTGGTAATTTCAGTTTACCACTCGCAAAGCGAGCAAAAGCACTGGTTGGTGTTGAAGGCGTCGATGAGATGGTGCATCGTGCATCAGAGAATGCAAAAAATAATCAACAGGTTAACGCTGAATTTTATCAAGCCAACTTAGAAGAGGATGTCACGGCAAAATCTTGGGCCCAAGAAAAGTTCAGCAAGGTATTGCTCGACCCGGCCCGGGCCGGTGCAGCTGGCGTCATGCAGCATGTGGTGAATCTGGGGCCTGAGCGGGTGGTTTATGTCTCCTGCAACCCGGCGACGCTGGCACGAGACAGCCAGATCCTACTGGCGCAAGGTTATCAGTTGGAACGGTTGGGTATGATGGACATGTTCCCCCATACCGGACATTTGGAGTCGATGGCGTTGTTTATCAAGCAATAGGCTCACATTACTAGAGTAAACAGGATAGAGAAATGGTCGCAGTTCGCGGTGCGCATTTAAAGGAAAATGATACATTCGAGCTTTCATCTTGGGTTGATAGCCTGAAGCAGGATGCCAAGGTAGCGAAGCATCTTGCCAAGACTTATCAGCGCTGTATCGACTTGACGACAGGGGACGAGCGCGCGTCATTATTGCTATGGCGGGGCCGCGAGATGGTCGAGATCCTGGTCACGCTCAGCATGGATAAAGATACGCTGGTGGCAGCCCTGCTGTTCCCGCTGGTGGAGGCTGGCGTCTACAGCCCGGAGCAGCTTAAGGAAGACTACAGCAACACCATTTTGCAGATGGTCACCGGTGTTGGCCAGATGGCAGCCATCGGTCAGCTCAACGCCACCAAGGAAGGTGCAGAGCAGTCGGCACAGGTCGATAATATTCGCCGTATGCTGCTGTCGATGGTCGATGACTTCCGTTGCGTGGTGATCAAGCTGGCCGAGCGGATCTGTAACTTGCGCGAGGTGAAAGACGAGCCGGATGAGGTGCGCCGGGCTGCTGCCAAAGAGTGTGCCAATATCTACGCGCCGCTGGCCAACCGCTTGGGGATCGGTCAGCTCAAGTGGGAAATCGAAGACTACGCGTTCCGTTACCGCCAGCCGGAGACCTACAAGCAAATTGCCAAGCAGCTTTCCGAGCGCCGCATCGACCGCGAGCAATATATCGAGCACTTCGTGACGGACCTGGCCAACGATATGAAGGCGTCGGCCATCAAAGCCGATGTCCAGGGCCGTCCGAAGCATATCTACAGTATCTGGCGCAAGATGCAGAAGAAAAGCCTGGCGTTCGATGAGCTGTTCGATGTCCGTGCGGTGCGGATCATCGCCGACGAAATCCAGGATTGCTATGCCGCCCTGGGTATCGTTCATACCAAGTACCGTCACCTGCCGAAAGAGTTTGACGACTACGTCGCCAACCCGAAGCCGAACGGCTACCAGTCAATCCACACCGTTGTGTTGGGGCCGGAAGGCAAGACTATCGAGATCCAGATCCGTACCAAGCAGATGCATGAAGAGTCGGAGCTCGGTGTTGCAGCCCACTGGAAGTACAAGGAAAGTGGCTCGTCATCGGGCGGAGCCAAATCCTCCTACGACGAGAAAATCAACTGGTTGCGTAAGCTGCTTGCCTGGCAGGAAGAGATGTCCGACTCGGGCGAGATGCTCGAAGAGCTGCGCAGCCAGGTGTTCGACGACCGGGTCTACGCCTTTACCCCGAAAGGCGACGTGGTGGATTTGCCGCTCAATGCGACGCCGTTGGATTTCGCCTACCACATTCACTCGGAAGTCGGCCACCGTTGTATTGGTGCCAAGGTTGAGGGGCGGATTGTGCCGTTTACCTACAACCTTCAGATGGGTGATCAGGTCGAGATTATCACCCAGAAAGAGCCGAACCCGTCACGCGACTGGCTGAACCCGAATTTGGGTTTTGTCAATTCCAGCCGCGCCCGCTCCAAGGTCCATGCCTGGTTCCGCAAGCAGGATCGCGATAAGAATATTTTGGCTGGCCGCGAGATCTTGGAGATCGAGCTGGTCAAGATTGGCGCGACCATGAAAGATGCCGAGGCCTATGCGCTCAAGCGCTTCAACGTCAACTCGACCGATGAGCTGTTTGCCGGGATCGGCAGCGGTGACCTGCGTATCAACCAGGTCATCAACCATATCAATGCCCTGGTCAACAAGCCCACTGCCGAGGAAGAAGATCAGCAACTGCTTGAGAAACTGACCGAAGCCAGCAGCAAACCGGCGACCACCAAGAAGCCGCAGCGTGATGCCGTCGTGGTGGAAGGGGTGGATAACCTGATGACCCACCTTGCCCGCTGTTGCCAGCCAATTCCGGGGGATGATATCCAGGGCTTCGTCACTCAGGGGCGGGGGATTTCGGTTCACCGCAGTGACTGTGAGCAGCTTGAAGAGCTGCGCCATGTTGCGCCGGAGCGGATCATTGACACGGTGTGGGGCGGCGGCTTTGTCGGTAACTACCACATCACAGTTAGGGTCACCGCGGCTGAGCGTAACGGCCTGCTCAAGGAGCTGACCAATACCCTGGCCAACGAGAAAGTCAAAGTGGCGGGCATGAAGAGCCGGGTCGATTACAAGAAGCAGATGTCGATCATGGATTTCGATATCGAGCTGACCGATCTTGAAGTGTTGAGCCGGGTACTCAAACGCATCGAGCAGGTGAGAGACGTCGCCGAAGCGAAAAGGCTCCACTAAGCCGTATTATGATGACAAAAGCGGGAGCCGAGGCTGCCGCTTTTTTCTTTTGTAGACAGAGAAGAGTTCAATGAGCAAGACACAGCGTCCTATCGAACAACTGGTTGAGATCATGGCCAAGCTACGCGATCCGCAGCAGGGCTGCCCGTGGGACTTGAAACAGACCTTTGCCACAATCGTGCCGCATACCCTGGAAGAAGCCTATGAAGTCGCCGATGCCATCGAGCAGCAGAACTGGGATGATGTCCGCGAGGAGCTGGGCGATCTGCTGTTCCAGGTCATTTTCTACAGCCAGCTGGGCAAGGAGCAGGGGCTGTTTGACTTTGATGATGTGGTCGAGGGGATCAACGAAAAGCTTACCCGTCGCCATCCCCATGTGTTTTCTGATACCGAGTTTGCCAGCGAGGCGGCCATTAACGCTAACTGGGAGGCCGAGAAAGCCAAGGAGCGCGCCAGTAAGGGCAGCGATGACAGTATTCTGGCCAATATTCCCCGCGCCCTGCCAGCACTCAGCCGGGCTGACAAAATCCAGAAGCGCTGTGCCAAGCACGGTTTTGACTGGGATACCCTGGGCCCGGTGGTCGACAAGGTGCAGGAGGAGATTGACGAGGTGATGGAAGAGGTCATCCAGGCGTCACCGGATCAGGATAGAATCGAAGAGGAAATGGGGGACTTGCTGTTCGCGGTGGCCAACTTCAGCCGCCATGTGCAGGTCAAGCCGGAAGTCGCCTTGCAGCGGGCCAACCAGAAATTCGAGCGCCGTTTTCGCGAAGTGGAGAAAACTGTGCTAGAAAAAGGGAAGCGCCTTGACGATTGTTCGCTGGAGTACCTGGATGCAATCTGGGACGAGGTCAAGCGCAACGAGCTGAAGACAAAGTGATCTAGGTGAAGAGGATACGGGCGGCCGAACCGGGGAATGGTCAATCTATAGTCACCTAGTTTAGTAGAATTGATTTGAAACAAAAAAAAACCAAACGTGCTGTGATAGTTTTCACGTTGTGGCGATAAAGTGTGTCTGGTATACTAATTTCCCGTCCAGATACTTTTTATATCCTCTATACCAATCTTCCAGGTAAAACATGACGACGAATTACATTTTTGTTACGGGCGGGGTCGTATCCTCACTAGGTAAAGGTATTGCTGCTGCATCGCTGGCGGCTATTCTAGAAGCACGTGGTCTGAAAGTGACCATGATGAAACTAGACCCTTACATCAACGTTGACCCAGGCACAATGAGCCCGATTCAGCATGGTGAAGTATTCGTAACGGAAGACGGTGCAGAGACTGACCTTGACCTAGGTCACTATGAGCGTTTCATCCGTACCAAGATGACCAAGCGCAACAACTTCACTGCGGGACGTGTTTACGCCGATGTACTGCGTAAAGAGCGTCGCGGTGACTACCTAGGTGCAACGATTCAGGTAATCCCACACATCACCAACGCGATCAAAGAACGTGTTATTGCTGGTGCTGAAGGCCACGACGTCGCTATCGTCGAAGTAGGCGGCACAGTAGGTGATATCGAATCTCTACCTTTCATGGAAGCTATCCGTCAGCTGGCTGTTGAACTAGGCCGCGAGCGCGCGATGTTCATGCACCTGACGCTGGTTCCATACTTGGCGGCTGCTGGCGAAGTGAAGACCAAGCCAACTCAGCACTCAGTTAAAGAACTGCTTTCTATCGGTATCCAGCCAGACGTGCTGATCTGTCGTTCAGACCGCATGATCCCGGCTAACGAACGTGCCAAGATCGCACTGTTCTGTAATGTGCCAGAGAAAGCGGTTATCTCCATGAAAGACGTAGACTCTATCTACAAGATCCCACAGCTTATCAAGGCTCAGGGCTTGGATGACCTAGTATGCCAGCGCTTTGGCATCACGGCTCCAGAAGCCGATCTGGCCGAGTGGGAGCAGGTGATCTACGAAGAAGCCAACCCGACTGCCGAAGTGACTATCGGTATGGTTGGTAAGTACATCGAACTACCGGACGCGTACAAGTCAGTGAACGAAGCACTGAAGCATGCAGGCCTGAAAAACCGCCTGTCTGTGAAGATCAAGTACGTGGATTCTCAGGATGTTGAGTCAAAAGGTACGGAAGTACTGGAAGGCCTTGATGCAATCCTGGTTCCTGGTGGCTTCGGCGGCCGTGGTGTAGAAGGTAAGATCCTGACTGCACAGTACGCCCGTGAAAACAAAATTCCTTACCTTGGCATCTGCCTGGGTATGCAGGTGGCACTGATCGAGTTTGCTCGTAACGTTGCAGGCCTTGAAGGCGCTCACTCAACCGAGTTCGATGCTCAGTCCAAGCACCCAGTGGTTGGTTTGATCACCGAGTGGGTTGACGGTGAAGGTAACGTTGAAGAGCGTACCGAAAAATCAGACCTTGGCGGAACTATGCGCCTAGGCTCTCAGCTTTGCCACCTAGCGGAAGGTTCAAAAGCGCGTGAACTATACGGTAACCCAACTGTACACGAGCGCCACCGCCACCGCTACGAAGTAAACAACAACTACGTCGCTCAACTTGAGAAGGCGGGTTTGAAGATTTCTGGTCTGTCTGCAGACAAGAAACTGGTGGAAATCATCGAGAACCCGAACCACCCATGGTTCGTGGCTGCTCAGTTCCACCCAGAGTTCACCTCAACGCCTCGCGATGGCCACCCTCTATTCGAAGGCTTCGTGAAAGCGGCTGGCGAAAACCAGCGTGGTGAGCTGAACAAGTAAGGATTACGGATAGCTGCGGCGGGTGTTAGCTGCAGCTATTTTTTTAGCTTTTAATTTGAAGATAAAGCAAGAGGAAACACAATGTCTAAGATCGTTAAAGTTCTAGGTCGTGAAATTATCGATTCACGTGGTAACCCAACTGTTGAAGCGGAAGTTCACCTAGAAGGCGGTTTCGTAGGTATGGCTGCTGCACCATCTGGTGCATCAACTGGTTCTCGTGAAGCTCTTGAGCTACGCGACGGTGACAAGTCTCGTTTCCTAGGTAAAGGCGTTCTTAAAGCTGTTGAAGCTGTGAACGGCCCTATCGCTGAAGCTCTAGTAGGTAAAGACGCTAAAGCTCAAGCTGAAATCGATCAGATCATGATCGACCTAGACGGCACTGAAAACAAATCTAACTTCGGTGCAAACGCAATCCTAGCTGTATCTCTAGCGAACGCTAAAGCTGCTGCAGCTGCTAAAGGCATGCCTCTATACGAGCACATCGCTGAGCTAAACGGTACTGCTGGTCAGTTCTCTATGCCTCTACCAATGATGAACATCATCAACGGTGGTGAGCACGCTGACAACAACGTTGACATCCAAGAGTTCATGATTCAGCCAGTTGGCGCTAAGACTCTTAAAGAAGGTCTACGTATCGGTGCTGAAGTATTCCACAACCTAGCTAAAGTTCTTAAAGCCAAAGGCATGAGCACTGCAGTAGGTGACGAAGGTGGCTTCGCTCCTAACCTAGAATCTAACGCTGCTGCTCTAGCTGCAATCAAAGAAGCTGTTGAGCTAGCTGGCTACGAGCTAGGCAAAGACGTAACTCTTGCTATGGACTGTGCTGCATCTGAGTTCTTCGACAAAGAAGCTGGCCACTACAACATGAAAGGCGAAGGTAAGATCTTCACTTCTGAAGAGTTCAACCACTACCTAGCTGGCCTAGTTGCTGAGTACCCAATCGTTTCTATCGAAGACGGTCTAGACGAGTCTGACTGGGATGGCTTCAAGCACCAGACTGAACTACTAGGCGACAAGATCCAGCTAGTAGGTGACGATCTATTCGTTACTAACACTAAGATCCTTGCTCAAGGTATCGAGAAAGGCGTTGCTAACTCAATCCTTATCAAGTTCAACCAGATCGGTTCTCTAACTGAAACTCTAGCTGCTATCAAGATGGCTAAAGACGCTGGTTACACTGCAGTTATCTCTCACCGTTCTGGTGAAACTGAAGATGCAACTATCGCTGACCTAGCGGTAGGTACTGCTGCTGGCCAGATCAAGACTGGTTCTATGAGCCGTTCTGACCGTGTTGCTAAGTACAACCAGCTAATCCGTATCGAAGAAGCGCTAGGTGAGAAAGCACCTTACAACGGTCTTAAAGAAGTTAAAGGCCAAGCTTAATTAAAAGCTGCGCGTCGGGGTAACCCGAGCTGATACTGAAAACCGCCCTTCTGGGGCGGTTTTTTTATGGGCGAATAGCGGCTTGGAGGCCTACAGCCCCTAGTGTCAGCCTGCAAGTTATGGGAATATACCAAACTGAGTAATATTCAGTTTGGTATTATTACCAGCGGCTTGACACGTCTTTGTGTTTCAATCTGTTATGATTAGCTTAATTTCTAATACCATTGCCAAGAGGATGCAATGAGATTGTTAAACCTCCTGCTGCTGGCAATCCTTAGCTGGTTACAATATGACTTCTGGCTCGGCAAGAACGGCATGGTCGACTACCTGGCGGTGCGCGACAACGTAGTGGTGCAACAGCAGGCCAATGCCGAACTGGCTCAGCGCAATCAGCAAATGTATTTCGAAATTCATGACCTGCACCGCGGTCAGGAAGCAATCGAAGAGCGAGCCCGTAACGAGCTGGGAATGATCGGAACGGGTGAGACCTTTTTCCGTATTGTCAGTGACTGAATTCCATGAAAGATAAATTGATCGCAGTCGTACCGGCTGCTGGTGTTGGAAGCCGGATGGCGGCTGACCGACCTAAACAGTACTTGCTTATTGCAGGCAAGACTATTCTTGAACATACCATTGATCGCCTGCTGCAGCACCCGATGATCGACCGCGTCGTGGTCGCCGTCAGCGAGCAAGATCCGTATTTCCCAACGCTGCCGTTGGCGAAGCATCCCCAGGTTACCCGGGTCAATGGCGGGGCGGAGCGGGCCGATTCGGTCTTTTCCGGCCTGGCGGCCATCGATGACCCTGATGCCTGGGTGCTGGTGCACGATGCCGCCCGGCCTTGTCTGCGCCAGCACGATCTGCAAAAGCTGATCGAGGAGGCGCTGGCGAGCGAGTACGGTGCTATCTTGGCGGCACCGGTGCGCGATACCATGAAGCGAGGCAATGGTCAGCAGTCGATAGCCTCGACCGTGGAGCGCAGCGATCTCTGGCATGCCCTCACTCCGCAGATGTTCCGTGCTGGCCAGCTGAAGCAGGCGCTGGAAAAAGCACTGGCCGATGGGGCGAGCGTCACCGATGAAGCCTCCGCGCTGGAGCACTGTGGCATGGCGCCGAAATTGGTTGCCGGGCGTGCCGACAACTTGAAAGTGACCCAGCCAGAAGATCTCGCAATCGCGGAATTTTACCTGCAACATTTATTGAAGGAAGAGCAACAATGATGCGAATTGGACATGGCTTTGACGTGCATAAATTTGGTGGCGACGGGCCGGTGATTATTGGTGGCGTTGCGATCCCTTATGAGCAGGGGCTGATTGCCCACTCGGATGGCGATGTGGCACTGCATGCGGTGTGCGATGCCTTGCTTGGTGCCATTGCTGCCGGTGATATTGGCCGCCATTTTCCCGATACCGATGCCGAGTGGGAAGGGGCTGACAGCCGCATGCTGCTGCGCGATGTATACCGCAAAGTCAAAGCGAAAGGCTATCGCCTAGGCAACCTGGATGTCACCATTATTGCCCAGGCGCCGAAAATGGCCCCGCATATTGATGCAATGTGTCAAGCTATTGCCGAGGATCTGGAGACCGATGTTGACAACATCAATGTCAAAGCGACCACCTCGGAGCGCCTAGGGTTTACCGGGCGCAAAGAAGGCATTGCCTGTGAAGCGGTAGTGCTCATCAGCAAAGAATAAATCGGGCAGGGCGGTGGTAGCCCTGTCTTCTGGCATTTCGGTGCTGCTAAAGAATGGTGTAATTATGTCTACGGTAATGGACAACTTCAGCTGGTTGTATGGAAAACCAAGCTGTCAGGGCCGAATTAAGGTTGAACCTGAAGATTTTGTAGTAAAGGAAAACCTTGGCTTCGAGTTTGCCGGCACGGGCGAGCATTTCATGGTGAAGATCCGTAAAACCGGTGAAAACACCAAGTATGTAGTGAACGAACTGGCCAAAGCTTGCGGTGTCAAATCACGCGATGTGAGCTGGGCGGGCCTGAAAGACCGCCATGCGGTGACCGAGCAGTGGCTCAGTGTTCACCTGCCGGGCAAACCGGATCCGGATTTGGCCCAGTTTGTTGCCGAGCATCCCGGTGTCGAAGTACTGGAAACCGCCCGCCATGACAAGAAGCTGCGTCCCGGGGATCTGGTCGGCAACTGGTTCCAGTTGACCCTGCGTGATTTGGATCAGGCCGATGATGTGGTGGCGCGCTTGGCGCAGGTTGCCAAACTGGGTGTGCCGAACTATTTCGGTGAACAGCGTTTTGGCCATGGCGGCAACAATGTCGTCAAGGCACGGGCCTGGGGCAATGATGAATTCCGCGTGCGCGACAAGAGCAAGCGCAGCTTCTACTTGTCAGCCGCTCGCTCGTGGCTGTTTAACATGGTGCTGTCCGAGCGCATCAAGCAGCAGGATGTCCACACCGTTATTGATGGTGACTTGCTGCAAGTCGATGGTGATGAGGGGGGCCACTTGGTGGAAGCCGATATTGCGCAGTGGCAGCAGGCTGTTGATAACGGCACTGCCAGCATTACCGCCCCGATGATGGGCGACAATGCCTTGCCGACGTGTGGCCAAAGCGAAGCGTTCGAAATGGAGATTGTCGAGCAAGAACCGTTGCTGCTGAAGTTGATCCGCGATAACCGGATGCGCCATGAACGCCGGCCGTTGCTGCTGAAACCGCAGGACATGGCTTGGCAGCATGATGGCGACACGGTTACGGTTTCTTTTGCGCTACCGGCTGGTTGTTTTGCCACCGCAGTCGTTCGCGAGCTCATGGTCGAGCTGCCACAACAGGAAGGATACGATGCGAATTCTGATCAGTAATGATGATGGTATCTTCGCTGAGGGGATCAATACCCTGGCGGAGGCATTGAGCGAAATTGGCGAGGTGACGGTGGTTGCCCCGGACCGAAACCGGTCAGGGGCGTCCAATTCGTTGACTCTGGATAACCCGCTGCGGATCCGCCATGAAGGTGAGCTGCGGATCTCGGTGGAAGGCACGCCGACAGATTGTGTCCACTTTGCACTCAATGAATGGCTCGATGAGCGCCCTGATGTGGTCGTCGCCGGGATCAACCACGGTGCCAACTTGGGAGATGACGTGCTGTACTCAGGCACGGTTGCGGCGGCGACCGAGGGGCACTTCCTCGGTGTACCGGCGATAGCCGTATCCTTGGTCGGGCATCAGCACTTTGACACTGCCGCCCAGGTGGTGAAGCGAGTGCTGCAAAAAATGCAGTCACAGCCACTGCCGAGCAATAAAATTTTAAATATCAATGTGCCGGATGTCGCTTATTCAGATCTAGGGACTTGGCAGGTGACCCGCCTGGGGGCCCGTCACCGTGCCGAGAATATGGTCAAGGGAATCGATCCCCGGGGCAAGGAGCTTTACTGGCTGGGTCCGCCGGGGCCTTGCCAGGATGCCGGGCCTGGCACTGATTTTTACGCCATTGAGCAGCAATGTGTATCGATAACCCCACTGCAGGTTGATCTTACCGCGCATGACGCGCTGGCAGGGATCAGTGAGTGGATTGAGCAACAGGAGAAATAGTCGCAATGCGTAACGTGGACGAGCGGACACTTTTGCTGAACTATTTGCGCCGTCAGGGGATTGCAGATGAAAAGGTGCTCCAGGCGATGGCATCTGTCCCGCGAGAACTGTTTATCGATGAGGCCCTGTCACACAAAGCTTATGAAAACAATGCTCTGCCTATTGGCTGCGGGCAGACTATTTCGCAACCCTATATCGTGGCCAAGATGACCGAACTGATGGAGCTGGCTCCCGGTTCAAGGGTGTTGGAAATTGGTACTGGCTCCGGTTACCAAACCGCGGTACTGGCGCACATGGTCAACCATGTTTACTCCGTCGAGCGGATCAAGGCGCTGCAGTGGCAGGCGAAGCGGCGCCTGAAACAGCTTGAGCTGCATAATGTTTCGACCAAGCACAGTGATGGTTGGCGTGGCTGGGCGAGTAAAGGCCCGTTTGATGCCATTATCGTGACGGCGGCGGCGGCTGAGATCCCGGTCGAACTCCTCGCGCAGCTCGCTGACGGAGGCCGACTGGTGATCCCGGTGGGCGAGGTGTCACAGGTATTGAAAGTGATCGTTCGCGAAGGCGAGCGCTTTACTTATCGTGATATTGAGGCGGTACGCTTTGTACCTCTGGTTGCCGGGGAGTTGGCGTAGTAAGAATGGTCAGGGTGTTGTCTTCAGCAAGGGCGTGGAAGCTGGCAGCATTAGTTGCAGGCCTAATGCTGTCTGGCTGTAGCAATCACAGCCCTGCACCGGTAATGAGCCTCGGCAAGGACTATAACAGCCTTGAGCGCGGGAGTTATCGCGGCAGCTATTATGAAGTGCAGCAGGGCGATACCCTGTACTTCATCTCTTACATTACCGGGCGGGATGTCGACGATATTGTTAGAAGTAATAAATTGTCGGCTCCTTATACCATTTTTCCTGGTCAGAAGTTGCAACTGTGGCGGCCGAAATATGTCGCCCCGCAGTACGGGCGTGCAGCTCCGGTTGCAGTTGCCGCTACCCCTGCACCTAAAACATCAACAAAAACAACAAGCTCTAAATCGGCTCAACCAAAGCCAGCGGCCAAGCCGCAGCCTGCACCGCAACCGGCCTCCCAGCAACCGGCCTCCCAGCAACCGGCTCCGGCGGCAGCATCCCAGGCGCAAAACGCGCAAAAAGTCGCCAATAAAAATGTTGATCCGGCTCCCACAAAAGAGTACTCTCAAACAACCAAAAGTAACAAAGTTGTTACAAATAAGCCGCAACCTAGCAACGCTAAAGTGGCTAAATGGGCTTGGCCGTCGAAGGGGCGTGTCATTGCCAAGTTTTCCAATTCGGAGAACGGCAATAAGGGTATCGACATCGCCGGGCAGCGTGGGCAATCTGTCAATGCGTCTGCCAGTGGGGTGGTGGTTTATGCCGGTAATGCGCTTCGGGGATATGGCAACTTGGTCATTATCAAGCATAACGATGATTACCTCAGTGCCTATGCCCACAACGACCAAGTTTATGTCAAGGAGCAGCAACAGGTATCGGTTGGCCAGAAAATTGCTTCGATGGGAAGCTCGGGCACGAATACTGTGAAGCTGCATTTTGAGATCCGTTACAAAGGTAAATCCGTAGATCCAATGCGTTATTTACCGCGATAGACAACATGGCATAGTAAAGTTGTAATGTCTTGCTAACTCGCCATCTGGGAGGCGCTATGAGTGGAAGCAATACTGCTGCAGATATTGAAGACTTTGAATTTGACGAAGAAATGGAAGTTGATTCCGCAACTGTCGAAACCAAAGCCGAAGATGTTAGTGCTAGCGATGATGATGTCGATATGTCGCAATACGGGGCTTCGCAGAAAGCTCTTGATGCGACCCAGCTCTACCTGGGTGAAATTGGTTTTTCCCCCTTGCTTACCGCAGAGGAAGAAGTCCTCTACGCCCGCCGTGCGCTGCGTGGCGACGAAGTCGCCCGCAAGCGGATGATCGAAAGTAACCTCCGACTGGTGGTTAAAATTTCCCGCCGTTACAGTAACCGTGGCCTGGCACTGCTCGACTTGGTCGAAGAAGGTAACCTGGGGTTGATCCGAGCGGTAGAAAAGTTCGATCCGGAGCGCGGCTTCCGTTTTTCAACCTACGCAACCTGGTGGATCCGCCAAACCATCGAACGGGCGATCATGAACCAGACCCGTACCATTCGCCTGCCAATCCACGTCGTCAAAGAGCTCAATGTCTACCTCCGTACCGCCCGCGAACTGGCACAGAAGCTGGATCATGAGCCGACGGCTGAAGACATCGCCCTCAAACTGGATAAGTCAGTCGACGATGTCAACCGGATGCTACGGTTGAATGAGCGTGTGGGCTCGGTGGACAACCCAATCGGCGGTGACTCGGAAAAAGCCCTGCTTGATATCATCCCCGATGAGAAGAGCGGTGGTCCCGAAACATCAACCCAAGATGACGATATCAAAACGTCCATCGTCCATTGGCTGCAAGAGCTCAACCCGAAGCAGCGTGAAGTGCTGGCCCGCCGTTTTGGTTTGCTGGGCTATGAGGCGTCAACCCTGGAAGATGTTGGCCGCGAGATAGGCCTAACTCGGGAAAGGGTACGCCAAATCCAGGTCGAGGGCCTACGCCGTTTGCGTGATATGCTGACCCATCAGGGGCTGAATATTGAGTCGCTGTTCAATCAGGAACAAATGTAATTAGCCGGGGTCTTTTATTCCACACTTTTTTCGGTGATTGCAAAAAGGGATGCCGTTTGGCATCCCTTTTGATTTCTTACTAGTCAGCCCTCTCCACCTACAGAAGTGCTTTCAGGCGATAGAGTTCATCCAGCGCCTGGCGCGGCGTCATTTCATCCGGATTGATGCGAGCCAAGGCTTCTTCGACTTCACTTGGCTCCGGCAGCAGGCTAAGTTGCTGCTCGGCCACCGGCGTTTGGCTGGCTGGGGCTACGGCTTGCTGGTGGCCACTGGCCTCCAGCTGCTGGAGCTTGAACTTGGCGCGCTTGATCACCGACTTCGGGACCCCGGCCAGGCTGGCGACGGCCAGGCCGTAAGACTTGCTGGCAGCACCTTCCTGTACCGCGTGCATGAAGGCGATCTCGTCACCGTGCTCTACCGCGTCAAGGTGGACATTGGCTAGGCCGTCCATCAGCGATGGCAGCTCGGTCAGTTCAAAGTAGTGGGTGGCAAACAGCGTCATGGCCGAAATCTTGTCGGCCAGCCATTCGGCACTGGCCCATGCCAGTGACAGACCGTCATAGGTACTGGTACCACGACCAATTTCATCCATCAATACCAGGCTATTCTGCGTCGCATTATGCAGGATGTTGGCGGTTTCGGTCATCTCCACCATGAAGGTCGAGCGGCCTGACGCCAGGTCATCGGAGGCTCCAATACGGGTAAAAATCCGATCCAGCGGGCCGATTTTGACGGCTTCGGCCGGCACGAAAGAGCCGACATGGGCCAGCAGGGCGATCAGGGCGGTCTGGCGCATGTAGGTCGACTTACCGCCCATGTTCGGGCCGGTGATGATCAGCATGCGGCGATCACGGTGGAGCGAGATCGGGTTGGCGATAAACGGTTCGCTCAGCACCTGCTCGACAACTGGATGGCGGCCGGCGGTGATTTCGATGCCGGTGGTTTCCGTCAGCTCTGGGCGACAGTAGTTCAGGGTATCGGCACGCTCGGCCAAGTTGGCCAGCACATCCAGCTCGGAAATCGCGGCTGCAGCGTTTTGCAATTGCTCCAGGTGTGGCAGCAGCAGATCAAACAGCTCTTCCCACAGTTTCTTCTCCAGCGCCAAGGCTTTCGATTTCGAGTTGAGAACCTTGTCCTCGTGCTCCTTGAGCTCCGGGATGATGTAGCGTTCGGCGTTTTTCAGTGTCTGGCGGCGCACATAGTGGCTTGGCACCAGGTGGCTCTGGCCACGGCTGACCTGGATATAGAAACCGTGGACGTTGTTGAAGCCCACTTTCAGGCTGTCGATGTCATGGCGTTCGCGCTCGTTGGCTTCTAGCTCCTCCAGGAACTTGGTGGCACCGTCGGCCAAGTCCCGCCACTCGTCTAGCTCGGCATTGTAGCCCGGCGCCAGGACGCCACCGTCGCGGATCACCACAGGCGGGTTTTCGATAATGGCATGCTCAAGCAGCTCGCACAGTTCGTCCATCGGCGCGGCAAGGCCGGCCAGCTCACCGATACGGGTTTGGTCGATGTCGCCGAGCATCTCCGCCAGTTCAGGCAGGTGTTGCAGCGCGGTGCGCATGCGGGCGAGATCGCGCGGGCGGGCAGAACGCAAGGCCAAACGGGCAAGGATACGCTCCAAGTCGCCCATGTGGCGCAGTACGCCAGCCAGATCCAAAAACAGCCCGGTGTCTTTGAAGGCAGTAATGGCATCAAGGCGGCCATTGAGCTGCTGGCGGTCGCGGATCGGCTGATGCAGCCAGCGCTTGAGCAAACGGCTACCCATTGGTGTCGCGGTCTGATCGAGCACCGAGGCCAGGGTATTGTCGAAGCCGCCGGCCAGGTTCTGGGTCAATTCGAGGTTGCGGCGGGTGGCGGCATCCAAGATCACTGAATGATCTTTGGTATCGAGTGTAATCGAGCGGATATGCGGCAGGGCCGTGCGCTGGGTGTCCTTGACATATTGCATCAGGCAGCCGGCGGCACACAGGCCGTGTTGTGCCTGTTCGACGCCGAAGCCGACCAGATCGCGGGTCCCGAACTGCATGGTCAGTTGCTGGCGCGCAGTCTCGAGATCGAACTCCCACACCGGGCGGCGGCGGGCGCCTTTCATGCCGTGGAACAGGCCTGGCAGTGCGAAGTCTTCCGGGTACAGCAACTCGGCGGGGCTGGTACGCTGCAGTTCGGCCTGCATCGCTTCTTCGGTCTCGGGCTCGGTCAGCATAAAGCGGCCGGAGGTGATATCCAGCGTGGCGTAGCCGAACTGGTTACCCTCGTGGTAGATCGCCGCAATCAGGTTGTCCTGGCGTTCGCTCAGCAGCGCTTCGTCACTGACGGTACCCGGCGTGATGATCCGCACCACCTTGCGCTCAACCGGGCCCTTGCTGGTGGCAGGATCGCCGACCTGCTCACAGATAGCCACAGAGACGCCCTGCTGAACGAGACGGGCAAGGTAACCCTCTACCGCATGGTATGGCACACCGGCCATCGGAATTGGCTGGCCATTGGATGAGCCGCGTTTGGTAAGCGAGATATCCAGCAGTTGCGAAGCCTGCTTGGCGTCATCAAAAAATAGTTCGTAGAAATCACCCATTCGATAGAACAGCAAGACTTCCGGATTCTCTGCCTTGATCCGCAAATACTGTTGCATCATGGGGGTGTGCTTTTCTATGCCTTTTATTGTCACGTCGTTGCCTGCTACATTGTGGCCGGAGCGCTGGATTACCCTGCATATCCGGAGGGAAGTTACTGGCCGCCTAGGATACGTGATCCGGTCCTGCCGATACAGTACTTTCCTCATGGCAAGAGGGGGACCGGGGAAGAGGCTTGCCCGCGAGGGATAGGCCGAGTAATGTGAAGGGCTGCGGGCGATGCGAATAAGCCGTATTGGCCAAGGTGAATTTATTTAGGGAACGACGATGGCATTAGCACAACAGGTCGGGCTGGCATTGGCTCAGCGCAATTGGGTGGCCGTCACCGCCGAGTCCTGCACCGGTGGCGGGGTATCCTCAGCCATTACCGATATTGCAGGCAGCTCGGCATGGTTTGACCGGGCATTCGTGACTTACAGTAACGAGGCCAAGCAGGAGATGCTTGGTGTTAGGGCGGAAACTTTGGCAGCGTTCGGTGCAGTGAGCGAGCCGGTCGTTGCCGAAATGGCCGCAGGGGCACTGGCTCATTCTCGCGGCGATATTGCGGTGGCAATCAGCGGGATCGCAGGTCCCGGTGGCGGCAGTGAGGAGAAACCCGTTGGCACTGTGTGCTTTGCTTGGGCCGATCAAACGGGTAAATCAAAAGTAGAAACCTGCTTGTTTTTTGGTGATCGCCAAGAGGTGCGCCAGCAAGCCGTTGAAAAAGCGTTATCTGGATTGATAGCTCTGATGGCACAATCCTGAGTTGTCGGTGGCCAAGATCAATTTGGCGAAAAAATTTTCATACAGTGCTAGACACTGTATGAATAGACAGTATACTAGTCATCATTATCAGTACTTAGTTTAAGCATTAATTAAGCATTCCTTGGAGAGTCGAATGGACGACAACAAGCAGAAGGCACTCGCCGCCGCGTTAGGTCAAATTGAAAAGCAATTCGGTAAAGGCTCGATCATGAAGTTGGGCGACAACCGCACTATGGATGTCGAAACCGTGTCTACCGGTTCTCTGTCTCTCGATATCGCCTTGGGTGCTGGTGGTCTGCCTATGGGCCGTATCGTTGAAATCTACGGTCCCGAATCTTCAGGTAAAACCACGCTTACGCTAGAAGTTATCGCGGCTGCTCAGCGTCAGGGCAAAACCTGTGCCTTCATCGATGCAGAGCACGCGCTTGACCCTATCTATGCCCGCAAGCTGGGTGTTGATATCGACCAGCTCTTGGTTTCCCAGCCGGACACCGGTGAGCAGGCGTTGGAAATTGCCGATGCCCTAGCACGCTCTGGCGCGGTAGATATTCTGGTTGTCGATTCCGTTGCAGCTCTGACGCCTAAGGCTGAAATCGAAGGTGAAATGGGTGACTCGCACATGGGTCTGCAGGCGCGTATGTTGTCTCAGGCGATGCGTAAGATCACCGGTAACCTGAAGCAGTCTAACTGTATGTGTATCTTCATTAACCAGATCCGTATGAAGATCGGTGTGATGTTCGGTAACCCAGAGACTACCACCGGTGGTAACGCACTGAAGTTCTACGCGTCTGTTCGCCTTGATATCCGTCGTACTGGCGCGATCAAAGAAGGTGACGAGGTTGTCGGTAACGAAACCCGCATCAAGGTTGTGAAGAACAAGATCGCGGCACCGTTCAAGCAGGCGGAAACCCAGATCCTTTACGGCAAGGGCTTCAACCGCTATGGCGAGCTTATCGACCTTGGCGTGAAGAATAAGCTGGTTGAGAAAGCCGGTGCTTGGTACAGCTACCAGGGCGACAAGATCGGCCAGGGCAAGGCTAATGCCTGTAAGTACATCGAGGAAAACAGCCACATTGCCGAAGAGCTGGAAGCGAAACTGCGTGAACTTCTGCTAGCTCCAGCTGCCCTGGAAGAGGCGGCAGCAGAAGCTCAGACAGAAGAAGATGCAGAAGATCAGGCATTCTAAATCATTGAGCCAGTGAAGCTGGATGACAGAATAGAGAAGCGGGCGCGGTAGCATTACCACGCCCGTTTTTGTTTGGAGCGAGAAGACAATGAGAGCAAAGAAACCAGTACAGAATGCCAAGCAGGCAGCCGTGAGGTATTTGTCGCGCCGCGACCATGCCGAGCAGGAGTTGCAGCAGAAGCTGCTGGCGCGCGGCTATGAGCAGGCTGAGGTTGATGAGGCTGTTGCCCTGTGCCAAGACTACAACTGGCTCGACGATGCCCGCTTTGCCGAGCGGTTGTTGAACAACGGTATTGCCAAGGGCTGGGGGCAGCTGCGGATCCGCCAGGAAATGGCGTTCAAGGGGATACATGAGGAAGTGGTTAGCCAGCTGTTCGAGGGGGATGAATTCGACTGGTTCGAGCATGCCCGTGAAGTCGCTCAGAAAAAGTATGGTGACACTCCGATGGAGACGGATAAGGAAAAAGCCCGTCGGCTACGCTTCATGCAGTCCCGGGGCTTTGACTTCGAACAGGTGAAATATGCTCTCGGTGTCGACGATGAGTACTGAGTTGGCAGCAAACTGTCGTCAATAGCTGAAATCCTGCCTTCAACCCCCAAGATCCCCCCTGCACATCGCCAGCGAGGGACAAATTGCCTTATTTCTGAACATAACATTTCCCGTATTGGCTGCCGTTGTTTTACAATAACCGCCAAAGAATTTATTTTAGTCCCATCACTGCCTGCCCGAATTGTCCTGCCGAGGGCATGGTGGAACTCAGGGCAGGCGATTAAGACAGTTAAATTCGACCATTCAGTTTACATAAAAGCATTATTCAGGATTTGCCAATGTACATGAGCACTGATGAGATTCGCCGTGCGTTTCTTGCGTTTTTTGAGAGTAAAGGCCACCAGGTAGTCGAGAGTTCATCTCTTGTGCCTGCCAACGACCCGACGTTGCTGTTCACCAATGCGGGGATGAACCAGTTTAAAGATACATTCCTAGGTCTGGAAAAGCGCAACTACACTCGAGCAACAACAGCTCAGCGCTGTGTCCGTGCTGGTGGTAAGCACAACGACCTGGAAAATGTTGGTTTTACCGCTCGTCACCACACCTTTTTCGAGATGCTGGGTAACTTCAGCTTCGGCGATTACTTCAAGCAAGACGCGATCAAGTTTGCTTGGGAATTCCTGACCGTGACGCTGAAACTGCCACAGGATCGCCTGCTGGTGACCGTTTACGAGACCGATGACGAAGCGTTCGAGATCTGGAACAAAGAAGTGGGCGTACCGGCTGATCGCATCGTGCGCATCGGCGACAAGAAAGGCGGCAAGCCGTTCGAGTCAGACAACTTCTGGCAAATGGGCGATACCGGCCCTTGTGGCCCTTGCACCGAAATTTTCTACGATCACGGTGAACACATCTGGGGCGGCCGCCCGGGCACGCCCGAAGAAGATGGTGACCGTTTCATCGAGATCTGGAACAACGTATTTATGCAGTTCAACCGTCAGGCAGACGGTACCATGGAGCCGCTACCCAAGCCGTCGGTAGATACCGGTATGGGTATCGAGCGTATCTCTGCGATCATGCAGGGCGTGCACTCCAACTACGAGATCGATATCTTCCAGACCCTGATCAAAGAAGCTGCTGCCGTTATCGGCCACGACGATCTGGGCAACCAGTCACTGCGCGTTGTCGCCGACCACATCCGCTCTTGCGCATTCCTGATCGCAGACGGTGTGATGCCGTCCAACGAAGGCCGCGGTTACGTACTGCGCCGTATCATCCGTCGTGCGGTTCGCCACGGTAACAAGTTGGGTGCCAAGGGTGCCTTCTTCTACAAGTTGGTCGGCCCGTTAGCTGAAATCATGGGGACGGCAGGCGAAGAGCTGAAGAAACAGCAGGAAATGGTCGAGAAAGTACTGAAGATCGAAGAAGACAATTTCGGTCGTACTCTGGACCGCGGTATGGCGCTCCTTGCCGAAGCGCTGGATAACCTTGACGGCAAGGTACTAGACGGCGAAACCGTATTCAAACTGTATGATACCTACGGTTTCCCAGCAGACCTGACCAACGATGTTGCTCGCGAGCGTGGTTTCTCTATCGACGAAGAAGGCTTCAACGATGCGATGGAAGCTCAGCGTCAGCGTGCGCGTGATGCTGGCCAGTTCGGCGTAGATTACAACGACGCGATTAAAGTCGACGCGGATACTGAATTCTGCGGTTACGATGCGACTGAAGGTCAAGCCTCTGTGGTTGCCCTTTACCGTGAAGGCGCAGCCGTTGACGCGATCAATGCCGGTGAAGATGCATTGATCGTATTGGACAACACGCCGTTCTATGCCGAGTCAGGCGGTCAGTGCGGTGACACCGGTACCATGACCGCAGAAGGTGTTCAGTTTGTGGTTGCGGATACCCAGAAGTTCGGCAACGCTATCGGGCATACCGGTAAGCTGGCACAAGGCGCATTGAAAGTGGGCGACAAGCTAACGGCAACTGTTGATGCCGCTCGCCGTTCGGCGACGAGCCTGAACCACTCGGCGACCCACCTGCTGCACGCAGCGCTGCGCAACATGCTTGGTGAGCACGTAACCCAGAAAGGCTCGCTGGTTAAGCCGGAAGGTCTGCGCTTCGACTTCTCTCACCTAGAAGCGGTGAAGCCGGAGGAACTGCGTGAAATCGAGCGTGTGGTGAACGAGCAAATCCGTTTCAACCACGCGATCAACACTGACGTGATGGACATCGAATCTGCCAAAGAAAAAGGTGCGATGGCGCTGTTTGGCGAGAAATATGATGATGAAGTTCGCGTCCTGAGCATGGGTGACTTCTCTGTTGAGCTGTGTGGTGGTATCCATGCATCTAACACTGGTGATATCGGCCTGTTCAAGATTGTATCGGAAGGTGGTATCGCAGCCGGTATCCGCCGCATCGAAGCGGTAACGGGTGAGGCAGCGATTGCTGCATTGCATGCGCAGGAATCATTGCTGGCTGAAACGGCAAGCCTGGTGAAATCTGACGCGGCATCGGTAGCAAACAAAGTTAGCGCACTAGTTGCCCACAGCAAGCAGCTAGAAAAAGAAATTCAGCAGCTGAAAGACAAGCTTGCTGCGCAGGAAAGTGCGGGCCTCATCAACAAGGCGCAGGAAATCAACGGCGTGAAGGTGTTGGTGACCAAGCTGGAAGGTGCGGACAACAAAGCCCTACGCGGTATGGTTGACGAGCTGAAGAACCAGCTAGGCAGCGGTATTGTCGTTCTGGGTAACGTCAGCGGCGACAAGGTTGGCCTGATTGCCGGCGTGACCAAAGATCTGACGGGTAAGGTTAAAGCCGGTGAGCTGGTTAACCTGGTTGCTCAGCAGGTTGGTGGTAAGGGCGGCGGCCGTCCGGACATGGCTCAGGCTGGTGGTACCGATGCAGCGGCACTGCCTGCGGCACTGGAGTCAGTGACTCCTTGGTTGGTTGAAAAACTGTAATAGTTGGAGAGGTGCTGTGGCACTATTGGTGCAGAAATTTGGTGGTACGTCGGTCGGGAGTATCGAACGTATTGAAGCGGTGGCTGAGCGCGTGATCAAAGCGCGCCAGCTTGGCCACCAGGTCGTGGTGGTGGTTTCGGCAATGGCTGGTGAGACCAACCGTTTGCTGGGGCTGGCGAAGCAGATTGATGCCGTGCCGACCCAGCGGGAGTTGGACGTACTGTTGTCGACGGGAGAGCAAGTAACCATTGCTTTGCTGGCTATGGCCCTGAACAAAAAGGGGTATCTGGCAACATCATTGACCGGTGACCAGTTAGGGATCCGCACTGATGCTGTATTTAATAATGCCACCATCACCGCGGTCGAGACCGAGGTGGTAACTGAGCTGCTCGAGCGCGACCATATTGTGGTGGTGGCTGGGTTCCAGGGGCGTGATGGTAGAAACAATATCACCACCTTGGGGCGCGGTGGTTCAGATACCACGGCGGTCGCTATTGCAGGAGCACTGGCGGCGGACGAGTGCCAGATCTTCACTGATGTCGACGGGGTGTATACCACGGATCCCCGCTTGGTCAGCGAAGCGGCGCGTCTCGCGACGATTCACTTCGATGATATGACGGCAATGGCGCGCCATGGCGCAAAAGTGCTACAATTACAGTCGGTTGAATATGCTGAGCAACACCAGGTCCCATTGAGGGTCCTTTCATCGTTCGATGAAGGGGAAGGGACCTTGGTTGATTTCTCGACGGCACCTTCAGAAGGGGCCGCGGGGGTGGCTGTCAAAGGCCAGCAGGCGCTATACCGGGTGGCGCAGCCGCTTGAAAAGGTGGAGCAGCAACTCGGCCTGTTGGGTTTTGATGCTTGGTGTTATGGTGATAGTCAGCAGGCAACCTATATCGTTGCGGCCGATGATGAATTGGCTCGGCTGAATGTTATCTTTGAAAAAACAGAATTGGCCCAACCCTCTGTTGCTACACTGACCCTGGTCGGGGAAGGGGTAGAAGGGGACAGTGCGCAAGTTACTGCCTCGCTGACGGAAAAAGGGGTGGGAGTATATCAACAAAAAAACGCTGCTCGTTGTGTCTCACTATTGATCAATGGGCAAGATTTACAGTTAGCCGTAGAACACATCCACAAAAAATTTGTGGTGGAGCCAGAAAGTCTGGATAATCGACCACTTCTCGCTGTTTCTTGAGCAGTGAACATTTACGTAAATGTAAATATTGTTGGATAATAAACGTTAACTCTTATAAGACTGAGATTACTCAAGGAGCACACGAATGCTAATTTTGACACGTCGCGTAGGTGAAACGCTAATGATCGGTGATGAAGTAACCGTTACTGTTCTTGGTGTTAAAGGTAACCAGGTTCGTATTGGTGTAAATGCACCGAAAGAAGTTTCTGTTCACCGCGAAGAAATTTACATGCGCATTCAAGCGGAAAAAGAAACGGGTTCCCAGGGTTCTGGTAACTACTAATTCGAAGAAGGTCGGCTGTTATGCTGGCCTTTTTTGTAACTGCCTGCCACGCCATACTCTTGAATCTAGAAGAGATACTGGGCATTTACGCACGATAATGTGCCGTGTTGGCTATTAAGTGCGCATCCGCGCAGTGGATGTCGTTTTTTCACAATAAAGTGTTTGACTTATTTTTGGCTGGCAGTAATATGGGCCCCCGCAAGACGGTGAGGTGGCCGAGAGGCTGAAGGCGCTCCCCTGCTAAGGGAGTATACGGTTTATAGCCGTATCGAGGGTTCGAATCCCTCCTTCACCGCCATTTACTTACTTAGAAAGTGAATGTTCTTGCATTGCGCGTCCGTAGCTCAGCTGGATAGAGTACCTGGCTACGAACCAGGCGGTCGGAGGTTCGAATCCTCCCGGACGCGCCATTATTTAAAGGGTATGGCCAATAGGCGGTACTCGTAAAACCGAATTAAGTGTGCGCTCGTAGCTCAGCTGGATAGAGTACCTGGCTACGAACCAGGCGGTCGGAGGTTCGAATCCTCCCGAGCGCGCCATTAATTTGTGTGGTGAGGTGGCCGAGAGGCTGAAGGCGCTCCCCTGCTAAGGGAGTATACGGTTTGTAGCCGTATCGAGGGTTCGAATCCCTCCTTCACCGCCATTTATTCTTTCTTAGGAAAGATGCCTGCGCGTCCGTAGCTCAGCTGGATAGAGTACCTGGCTACGAACCAGGCGGTCGGAGGTTCGAATCCTCCCGGACGCGCCATTATTTAAAACGTATTGCCGTTAGGCGGTACTATAAAACCGAATTAAGTGTGCGCTCGTAGCTCAGCTGGATAGAGTACCTGGCTACGAACCAGGCGGTCGGAGGTTCGAATCCTCCCGAGCGCGCCATAATTTGTGTGGTGAGGTGGCCGAGAGGCTGAAGGCGCTCCCCTGCTAAGGGAGTATACGGTTTGTAGCCGTATCGAGGGTTCGAATCCCTCCTTCACCGCCATTCTTCTCTTCAAGTTCTGCTTGAGAAAGAAAGCCTGCGCGTCCGTAGCTCAGCTGGATAGAGTACCTGGCTACGAACCAGGCGGTCGGAGGTTCGAATCCTCCCGGACGCGCCATTATTCTTAAGTACCAATGGATTGTTACTTACGCCAATGACGGAAACGCATTGGTCGTTAGGTATTTCCTAACCGAAAACAGATTCTGCGCGCTCGTAGCTCAGCTGGATAGAGTACCTGGCTACGAACCAGGCGGTCGGAGGTTCGAATCCTCCCGAGCGCGCCATTCTTATAGTATGCTCTGCAATGCAGAACATATAGCCTGCGCGTCCGTAGCTCAGCTGGATAGAGTACCTGGCTACGAACCAGGCGGTCGGAGGTTCGAATCCTCCCGGACGCGCCATTATTTCTAAGTACCAATGGATTGTTACTTATACCGATGCACCAACAATGCATTGGCTGTTGGGGTTTTCCCAACGACAATCAGATTCTGCGCGCTCGTAGCTCAGCTGGATAGAGTACCTGGCTACGAACCAGGCGGTCGGAGGTTCGAATCCTCCCGAGCGCGCCATTATTAAAGATGCTCTGCACTAGCAGAACATAGCCTGCGCGTCCGTAGCTCAGCTGGATAGAGTACCTGGCTACGAACCAGGCGGTCGGAGGTTCGAATCCTCCCGGACGCGCCATTATTTAAAACGTATTGCCCCGTTAGGCAGTACTATAAAACCGAATTAAGTGTGCGCTCGTAGCTCAGCTGGATAGAGTACCTGGCTACGAACCAGGCGGTCGGAGGTTCGAATCCTCCCGAGCGCGCCATTAATTTAAGATGCTCTGCGCTAGCAGAACATTGCCTGCGCGTCCGTAGCTCAGCTGGATAGAGTACCTGGCTACGAACCAGGCGGTCGGAGGTTCGAATCCTCCCGGACGCGCCATTATTGAAAAGCTCAGCCTCGGCTGGGCTTTTTTTCTATCTGGACGTTTAGTATCGCCCCGATACCTGGCAACGCCAGTATGTCCTGCCTCGCGGTATTTACCTTCCTGGGCTCCAGAGACCGTGAACTCATTGTCCTCGGCCTCCTTCACTTTTTCGCTTTTAATTTGAGCTCACTAACAGATCCCTACCAGCCAGTTGATATAACTTACAAAACAAGGACCCTTTAAATTGAGTGATAACACATTACGCTTACGTAAACGTAAGTATTGTGGGGGTTGATACAGGGTAAGGTGGCAGGAAAGGCCTGCAGAGAGAGGCCCCGCCTCGTGTGGCTAAAACCAAAACTGGAACGGGCTTGTGCCCAGAGTTAAGCGCTTTTTTGTAATTTTACGATCAAACCCCCAGAAAAAGGTTAAATAACCACCATTGGTTGGTCTGTTGTTAATCAGTTTGACATAAATTTACTGAACGTGGTATTTGTTAACCCGCCTATTACAAAATGAATGAAAGGAAGCATTATGGCAGATCTAGGTCCTTTGCTGTGGGAGGCAGCGACGATCATGGTTACCGGAATGATCGTGGTTTTTCTGTTTCTCAGTATTTTGATCTATTTAGTACAACTGTTGGCCAAAATTGCGCCTAAAGAGACATCGAATGCGCCGGCGCCTCGCCAGCCATCACCAGTTGCTGTTAATCACAATGGCGTGCAGCCTGAGGTTGTTGCGGCTATTTCGGCTGCGGTACATCGCTACCGCGAGCAGAAAGCCTAAGCGATAGCGTTGCTGTCGCTGGAACATTGTGATTTTTAGGAAGTATTTTTTACAAGGAGTTTTTGAGCATGTCCAAGCCATTAGCGATCACTGACGTTGTGTTACGTGATGCCCACCAGTCGTTATTTGCTACCCGTCTTCGCATCGAAGATATGTTGCCGATTGCCGAGAAGCTCGATGATGTCGGCTATTGGTCATTGGAGACCTGGGGTGGTGCGACTTTTGATGCCTGTATCCGTTTCTTGGGTGAAGACCCATGGGAGCGCCTGCGCTTGCTTAAGCAAGCAATGCCGAAAACCCCAATGCAGATGCTGCTGCGTGGCCAGAATCTTCTGGGCTACCGTCACTACGCGGATGATGTGGTTGAGAAGTTTGTTGAGCGTGCCCACGCCAACGGGATGGATGTCTTTCGTATTTTCGATGCGATGAACGATGTCCGCAACTTCGAAAAAGCGGTCAAAGCTGCTGTTGATGTCGGTGCCCATGCCCAGGGTACGATCTCCTATACCACCAGTCCGGTGCATAACTTGGATACCTGGACTGACTTGGCAAAACGCCTGGAAGATCTTGGCTGCCACTCTATCTGTATCAAAGACATGTCAGGCCTGCTCAAGCCCTATGAGGCGGAAGAGCTGGTCAAGCGCATCAAGGCCTCCTGTGATGTGCCTCTGGCACTGCACTGCCATGCGACCACTGGCCTGTCGACGGCGACTGCTGTTAAAGCGGTTGAAGCCGGTCTGGATATCCTTGATACCGCCATCTCTTCGATGAGCCAAACCTATGGCCATACGCCAACGGAAACGGTTGTTGCGATGCTTGAAGGCACAGAGCGTGATACCAAGCTCGATTTGCAGCAGCTTGAGCCGATTGCCAGTTACTTCCGTACGGTACGTAAGAAATACGCCAAGTTTGAAGGCAGCCTGAAAGGGGTCGATGCCCGAATCCTGCTCGCCCAGGTACCAGGCGGCATGCTGACCAACATGGAAAGCCAGCTCAAGGAGCAAGGTGCGGCGGATCGTTTTGATGAGGTACTGGAAGAGATCCCGCGCGTGCGTGAAGATCTCGGTTTCATTCCGCTGGTGACGCCTACGTCCCAGATTGTGGGCACCCAGGCGGTATTGAATGTGTTGACCGGTGAACGCTACAAGAGTATCAGCAAGGAAACTGCAGGCGTGCTTAAAGGCGAATACGGCGCGGCGCCAGCGCCGGTTAATGCCGAACTTCAGGCCCGGGTGCTTGAGGGGGCGAAGCCTATTACCTGCCGTCCGGCAGATCTGCTCGAGTCTGAACTCGGTGCGCTGACCGCCGATCTGGTGGCTAAGGCAAAATCAGACAATATCGCCTTGGCGGATGCGCAGGTCGATGACGTGCTGACCTATGCCCTGTTCCCGCAGGTTGGTCTGAACTTCCTGAAAAACCGCAACAATCCCGAAGCGTTTGAGCCTGCTCCGGGCAGTGAGCCCGAAGCTGCCGCACCGGCGGTACAGCCTGCGCCAGCAGCAAGTGCTGCCACGGTTGAAGCGTACAGCGTGAAGGTCAACGGTCAGGTGTTTAACGTTGAAGTCGGTCCGAGCGGTGAGCTGACCTCGGTTGAGCCTGCGGCGGCCAGCGTACCTGCGCCTGTTGCCGCGCCGCAGGCGAGCTGTGCCGAAGCGCTGCCGGCACCGTTGGCGGGGAATATCTTCAAGATCAATGTCCAGCCTGGCCAGCAGGTTTCCGAAGGTGACGTGCTGGTGATCCTCGAAGCGATGAAGATGGAAACCGAAGTCCGTGCTGCCCGCAGCGGGATTGTACAGGATCTCCATGTCAAGGAAGGTGACTCTGTTGCCGTCGGCTCGCCGATCCTGAGTCTGGCATAAGAGGGAACCATGGACGGATTATTAACTCTCTGGAACGAGACCGGTATTGCCAATTTTGAATTGGGCCAGCTGATCATGATGCTGGTCGGTGGTGGCTTGCTGTTTTTGGCGATCCGCAAGGGCTTCGAGCCCCTGTTGCTGCTACCGATGGGCTTCGGTGCGATTCTGGCCAATATTCCCAATGCCGGATTTACCGAGCCCGGCGGCTTGCTGTACTACATCTACTACATCGGGATCGAAACGGGCGTTTTCCCGCTGTTGATCTTCATGGGAGTGGGGGCGATGACGGATTTCGGGGCGCTGATTGCCAACCCGAAAACCCTGTTGCTCGGTGCGGCGGCCCAGTTCGGGATCTTCTTCACCCTGTTCGGCGCGATTTTGCTTAATGCTGTACCGGGCATGGAGTTCACCCTGGCTGATGCTTCATCCATCGCGATCATCGGCGGGGCGGATGGCCCGACGGCAATTTTCCTGGCCAGCCAGCTATCGCCTGATTTGCTCGGCGCAATTGCGGTCGCGGCCTATAGCTATATGGCATTGGTACCGATTATCCAGCCGCCGATCATGAAGGCGCTGACCACCCCGGAAGAGCGTCAGATCAAGATGCAGCAGCTGCGTGAAGTGAGTAAGGGTGAGAAAATTATTTTCCCGCTGGTCGTGTTGCTGATGACTATCTTGTTCCTGCCTGCCGCAACGCCACTGGTGGGGATGTTCTGCCTCGGTAATCTGATGCGCGAATCCGGGGTGGTGGATCGCCTGTCAAATACGGTACAGAACGAGCTGATCAACATAGTGACGATCATGCTGGGCCTCGGGGTTGGCTCTAAGCTGGCAGCCGAGCAGTTCCTGCGCTTCGAAACCTTGGGGATCTTGGTGCTGGGGGCGGTGGCATTCAGTGTCGGAACCGGTGGCGGTGTATTAATGGCGAAGATGCTCAACCGCTTCAGTAAGGAAGATATCAACCCGTTGATCGGTGCCGCCGGGGTCTCGGCAGTACCGATGGCGGCACGGGTGGTCAACAAGGTCGGTTTGGAAGCCAACCCGCAGAACTTCCTGTTGATGCATGCCATGGGGCCGAACGTGGCGGGGGTACTCGGTTCAGCCGTTGCTGCCGGTATCCTGCTGGCATTGGTGGGTTAATCTGCCTGGCAGCAAAGAATCGCAACAATTTAAAACGGGCATCCTTTGGGATAGCCCGTTTTTTTTGCCTCTGGATCGGGTATGGTACGGCAAACATATCAATCAACTAGAACGATCAATGCTAGAGTTATTTAATGGCGAATCTGCCTTGTGGATATTATTCACCACCGGTTTTTTGAGTGCGACCCTGCTGCCGGGCGGCTCCGAGGCCAACCTGATTGCCACGCTGAAGCTCGGTGATAATGCGGTGTGGCTGGTGGTTGCCGTGGCGACTATCGGCAACACCCTGGGCGGAATGACCAACTATTGGTTGGGAAGGTTGCTGCCAGATAAAACTTCTAAAGAAAAACATGGTCATAAAGCATTACTATGGCTAAAAAAATACGGCTACTGGTCGTTGTTGTTCAGCTGGTTACCGGTGATCGGTGATCCGCTGTGTTTGGCCGCAGGCTGGCTGCGGATGCGCCATTGGCTCAGCTTCTTCATCATCATGGTGGGAAAAGCGGCGCGCTATACCGTACTGGCCTTGCTGGTTCAAGGTTTACTATAAGGAAGGCATTGAGTGCAAAAGTGGATAGTGGGGATCGCGCTGATCTCTCTGGCAGGCTGTAGCCAACTACAGTCGCAACAGGCCGGGGCGCCCGAGTTGCCGCAAGGGGTGACATTCATTGAACAGATCAAGGCCGGGCAGTCTTCAGATACGCCGGTGATCCCGTATTCTAAATACCAACTTGCCAATGGGCTGACCGTGGTGCTCCATGAGGATAAGTCTGATCCTCTGGTGCATGTTGATATGACTTACCATGTTGGCTCTGCCCGTGAGGAGCTCGGCAAGTCGGGTTTTGCTCATTTTTTCGAGCACATGATGTTCCAGGGCTCCGAGCATGTCGGCGATCAGGAGCACTTCAAGCTGATCACCGAAGCGGGCGGCACACTGAACGGGACGACCAACCGGGATCGGACCAACTACTTCCAAACCGTACCGGCCAACCAGCTTGAGAAGGTCTTGTGGTTGGAAGCGGACCGTATGGGGTTTTTGCTCGGGGCGGTTTCGCAGCGCAAGTTTGAAATCCAGCGCTCCACGGTGAAAAATGAGCGCGCGCAGCGCTACGAGAACCGGCCTTACGGCTTGGTCTACGAACGGATGGGCGAGGCCCTGTATCCGCGCACCCACCCGTATTCATGGCAGACCATTGGCTATGTGGAAGATCTCGACCGTGTTGATGTGAACGATCTCAAGGCATTCTTCCTGCGCTGGTATGGCCCGAACAATGCCACCCTGACCATTGGCGGCGATATCGATGTCGAGCAGACACTCGAGTGGGTCAACAAATACTATGGTTCTATCCCTCGCGGGCCTGAAGTCGAGAAGCCGGCCAAGCAACCGGTGACGGTTGACAATGATTTATATCTGACATTGGAAGACAAGATCCAGCAGCCGATGTTGCTGATGGCGTGGCCAACGTCCTACAACGGTGCGGATGATGAAGCTTCGCTCGATATGTTGGCAAGAGTGATCGGCGGTGGCAAGAATAGCCTGATGTACCAGAATCTGGTGAAGACCGGCAAGGTGGTCGATGCGGGTGCTTTCCATGATTGCGCCGAGCTGGCCTGTACTATGTATGTTTATGCGATTGGCCAGAGTGGTAAGCAGGGCGATTTGAAGAAGCTGCGCTCGGAAGTGACCGATATCCTTGATGGCCTTGAAGAGCGAGGGGTATCCACCACCGAGCTTGAAGAGCTGAAAGGTATGGTGGAAGCCAATGCGATCTTCGGCTTGCAGAGCGTCAGCGGCAAAGTATCGCAGTTGGCTGCCTATGAGACCTTCTTTGATGATCCTGGTTACCTAGGCACCGAACTTGGTAACCTGCGAGCGGTGACCACCGCGAGCATGGAACAAGCATATATGCGCTACCTTAATGGTCATCCGAGTGTGACCTTGAGTGTGGTGCCTCGAGGGCGCACCAGCATTGAGGCGGCGAAACCGAACTTCACACCGCCGCCACGTATTATTCCGGAGTACACCAAAGTCTCCGAGGAAAAACTGCAGCAGCAGATGCGCGTGCCGGTTGATGATTTTGACCGCTCGGTGATGCCGCAGCCGTCATCGCCGGTCGAGGCGGTGATGCCAGACCTGTACCAGTTCGAGTTGGCCAACGGCATCAAGGTGCTGGGCACCGAGTACCGCGAGACGCCAACGGTTGAAATCCAGATGGTTGTCCCGGCAGGCCGCCGCTTCGAGCCGGAAGGCAAAGCGGGCTTGGCGAAGCTGACCGCCAGCATGATGGCGGAGGCCTCGGAGGCGTCGACGGTGGAAGAGCTCTCCTCCCGCCTGGATCGCCTCGGCAGTACGGTAAGCTTCTCGGCCGGTAAATATGGCACTGTGGTATCGGTAACGTCACTGACCAAGTACCTGCCTGAGACACTTGATATTCTGAAGGAGCGTTTGTTCCAGCCGGCATTTGATCCGGCGGACTTTGCCCGAGTGAAGCAGCAGGCCCTAGAAGGGATCATCTACGAGCATCAGCGCCCGGCATGGCTGGCGGGGCAGGCTACCCGCGAAGTGTTGTTTGGCGGGACGACGTTCAGTTTGCCTCCGGAAGGTACCAAGGCCTCGCTGGAGTCAATCACACTGGAAGATGTCAAAGCCTTCTACCGCCGTTACTACACCCCGAATGGGGCAGATATCGTGGTGGTCGGTGACATCGACAAGACGCAGCTGAGCTCATCGCTGGGTTTCCTCGCCGATTGGCAGGGGATGCCTGAGCCGAGCTATGTAACCCCGGCGTTGCCTAGCCTGCCGAAGCAGACGGTGTGGCTGGTGGACAAGCCGGGAGCACCGCAGACGGTGATTCGCTTGGCTCGCCAGGGGTTGCCGTATGATGCGACCGGCGAGTTGTACGAAACCCAGTTGGCCAACTTCAACCTGGCTGGCAATTTCAATAGCCGAATTAACCTCAACCTGCGTGAAGACAAAGGGTATACCTACGGGGCGGGGGGGTACCAGAGTGGCGGCAAGGAAGTCGGGTTGTCGGTCTACTATGCCCAGGTCCGGGCTGATGCGACCCTTCCGTCGCTCAAAGAGTTCCTGGCCGAGCTTGAGAAAATGTCGAGTGAAGGGGTTACGGATGAAGAGCTAAACTTCATGCGCCTGGCGGTGGGGCAGAAAGATGCCTTGAACTACGAAACGCCAAGTAAGAAGGCCCAGCTGCTAGGCCAGATCCTGACCTATTCGCTGCCGGAAAACTTTGTCGAGACCCGTAACGATATCGTGGCATCGATTACCAAGGCGCGGATCGATGAGTTGGCGGCCAAGTGGTTCGATCCGGCCGACTACCAGATCATCGTGGTCGGAGACGCGGCGAGTTTGAAACCTCAGCTAGAAACTCTCGACCTGCCTGTCAGGGCGCTCTCGCCCAAGATGTAACCCGATCGAAGCCGGCCCTGTGCCGGCTTTATTTTTAAGAGCGTGGCGGTATCCGTGATTGTTACTCGTTGGTAAAAGAGTTTCGATGCGATAATCATGGTAATCAGTATCAATTATGATTAATCTACCGGACTGAGTTGTTGAAGATTGAGAATCACAGTAATGGATTTTTCACAAAGGCTGCAAAAAGTTGCGGCTAATCCTGATGCCCTGACCCAACTGGGGCGAGGTCTTGAGCGTGAAGCCCTGCGTATTACCCCGAACGGAAAGCTGTCCGGCGAGCCTCACCCGGCGGCGCTGGGTTCGGCGTTGACCAACAAATGGGTGACGACAGATTTTGCCGAGCCATTGCTGGAATTTATTACCCCGGTTTCTCAGGATGTGGAGCATCTGCTGTCTCAGCTCGGCGATATCCATCAATTTACCTACAGTAAATTGGGTGACGAGAAGCTCTGGCCGATGTCGATGCCTTGCGTGGTTGGAGATCAAGATGAGATCGCGCTGGCCCAGTACGGCAGTTCAAACAGTGGCCGGATGAAAACCCTCTACCGCGAGGGCCTCAAGCGTCGCTACGGCAGCATCATGCAGGTTATCTCCGGGGTGCACTTTAACTTTTCTTTCCCTGATAGCTTCTGGGATGCCTTGTTCGGCGAGCAATCCGAGCTAGTCCGCCAAGATGCCGTTTCCGATGCCTATTTCGGGCTGATCCGCAACTACTACCGCTTCGGTTGGTTGATCCCTTACCTATTCGGAGCATCGCCGGCGCTGTGTGGATCTTTCTTGGAAAATACCGGGTCTAAGCTCGACTTTGAAAAGATCGGCCGCGGGACCTATTTCTTGCCAAATGCGACCGCATTGCGCCTGAGTGATTTGGGCTATACCAACCATGAGCAAAGCTCATTGAAAATTGGCTTCAACGGCCTGGAGCAGTACCTTGATGGCCTGAGAAAGGCGATCCGTACCCCGTCGGCCGAGTTTGCCAAGATTGGGGTGAAAGTCGACGGTGAATACCGTCAGTTGAATGACAACGTGCTGCAGATCGAAAATGAGCTGTATGCGCCAATTAGGCCTAAGCGTGTTGCCCAAAATGGCGAGAAACCATCTGAGGCCTTGAGCCGTGGCGGCGTGGAATATATTGAGGTTCGTTCGCTCGATGTGAACCCGTTCAGCCCGATTGGGATCACGGCTGATCAGGTTCGCTTCCTGGATATGTTCCTGACTTGGGCTGTGCTATCTCCGTCGGCACCGATGGATGATGCTGAGCTGGAGTGCTGGCGTGATAACTGGAACCGGGTGGTTTTGGATGGCCGTAACCCAGAGCTGATGCTAAAGATCGGCTGTAACGGCGAGCGCCTGTCGGTTCAGGATTGGGGGACCCGAGTGTTTGCCGAACTGGCCGAGGTAGCAGAGGCAATGGATGCTGCAGCGGGCAATAGGGCTTATCAAGAGACATTGGCACGTCTGCAGAAGTGGATTGAACAGCCGGCGTTTACCCTGTCGGCACAGTTGCTCGATGCCATCCGTGAGCACGAAGGGATTGGTTCGGTGGGTGAGAGCTTGGCGGCCGGCCATGCAGAAGATCTGAACCGCCGTCAGTATCAGTTCTATTCCGCAGAGGTGTTTGAGCAGGAAGCGGCAGCTTCGGTTGAGCGTCAGCAGCAAATTGAAAACAGTGACGAGCTGTCTTTTGATGCTTTTCTTGATGCCTATTTTGCTGATATAAAATAAAAAAAGAGGGCAGCGACCATGCTGCCCGATAATTATTTCGCAGGGATGATAGCAGCGCATGGCTGCTTATCATAAATTCAGACCACAAGGATGGCGTGAAGTTCCATGTTTGCCCAAACTCAGGCTGCTAAATCGATAATATCGCGCTTGGCACTGCTGTTCTGCGCTGCAGTATTGCTTTCCGGCTGTGCCACTCCTCCCCCTAAAGATCAATCCAACCTGTGCAATATCTTCCGTGAGTACCCGCGATGGTATGAGGCGGCTCGGGATATGGAAGCCGAGTGGGGTACGCCGATGCAGGTTGCCATGGCGTTCGTGAAACAGGAAAGTAGTTTCCGCCATGACGCCAGACCACCGAAGAACTACGTGCTTGGTTTTATTCCCTGGGGACGGGTCAGCAGTGCGTATGGTTATGCGCAGGCACAGGATCCGGCTTGGTCCGACTACCAGAAGGCCACCCGAAATGGCGGCTCTCGCACCAACTTTGCTGATTCGCTGATGTTTATCGGTTGGTATACCCATGAAACCCAGCGTCAGCTGGGGATCTCAAAGTGGGATGCCTACAATCAGTATCTGGCTTATCACGATGGACGGGGTGGGTACCGCCGTGGAACTTATAAGTCCAAGCCTACGCTGCTGAGGGTCTCCCGCCGGGTTGAACAGCAAGCCAAAGACTATGGCTGGCAGCTCAAGCAGTGTCGCCAGGAACTGGAAGATAACCGCAGCTGGTGGCCGTTCTAATCTAACGGCGGGCCACCGGCGATTGCCAAACCCACTTGCTGGGTAGCCGCGGTGTGATATAACTTTTAATATGAATCGACCACCGGGCTTTTGCCGGTCCGGTGCCAGGCCAAGGAGTAAGGAAGCAATGCCTCTATTAGACAGTTTCACCGTTGACCATACCCGAATGCATGCGCCAGCCGTGCGGGTGGCCAAGACCATGCAGACCCCGAAAGGAGACACCATCACGGTGTTCGATCTGCGTTTTTGCCGCCCGAATGCCGATATCCTGAGCGAGCGTGGGATCCACACCCTTGAGCACCTGTATGCCGGCTTCATGCGTGATCACCTCAACTCCGAGCTGGTGGAGATCATCGATATTTCCCCGATGGGATGCCGGACCGGCTTCTACATGAGCCTGATCGGTACGCCTTCCGAGCAGTCGGTTGCCGATAGCTGGGCGGCAGCGATGGAAGATGTGCTGAAGGTGGAGTCGCAGGATAAGATCCCGGAACTTAACGAGTACCAGTGCGGCACCTACAGCATGCACTCGCTTGAGGAAGCACAGGCGATTGCTCGCCATATCCTCGAGCAGGGTATTGCGGTGAACAAGAATGACGAGCTGGCTCTGCCCGCGTCGATGCTGCAAGAGCTCAAAGTAAAGTAAGCCTGTCTGGCAGCAATTGAATGAAAAAGCCGGCGATTGCCGGCTTTGTTGTGTCTGGGGGAGAGCGTTATCCCGTTTTCTTGAGCTGATTGGGCAGCACCCGAACCTGCTTGATCATATTGTCGGAGACCTCGATGATTTCCATCTGGTAGCCTGCCAGCTCGATACTCAGCTGGCTGTCGGGGATATCTTCCAGGTGCTCCAGGATCAAGCCGTTGAGGGTGCGCGGGCCATCGGTCGGAAGCCCCCAGTTGAGGCTCTTGTTCAGATCCCGGATATTGGCACTGCCTTCGATCATCAGGCTGCCGTCCGGCTGCGGGGTGATCTCTTCGGCCAAGGTCGGGCTGATTGAGGTGGTAAACTCACCGACAATTTCTTCCAGGATATCTTCCAGGGTGATCAGGCCCTGGATATCACCGTACTCGTCGACGATCAGGCCGATACGCTCCTTGTTGCGCTGGAATTTCAGCAATTGGATATTGAGCGGGGTCCCCTCGGGAATAAAGTACACTTCATCGGCGGCACGCAGCAGGTTTTCCTTGCTGAAATCGTTCTTGTCCATCATCAGGCGGTAGGCTTCGCGTACCCGTAGCATGCCGACGACTTCATCGATGGTATCGCGGTAGAGCACAATCCGGCCATGGGCCGAATGGCTGAGCTGGCGGACTATCGACTTCCAGTCATCGTTGACATTGATGGCGGCGATTTCGTTGCGCGGTATCATCAAGTCTTCCACCGTGACATTTTCCAGGTCGAGGATCGACAGTAACATGTCTTGGTGGCGGCGCGGGATCAGCCCTCCGGCCTCGTTAACCACGGTCCGCAGCTCGTCCGAGTTGAGCTTGCCGTCATGGGTTTTGTCGACCTTAAGGCCGAGCAGCAGTAGGAAGCCGTTGGTGATACCGTTGACAAACCACACCAGCGGATAGAGCAGTTTCATCAGCAGCTGCAGCACGATGCTGCTGGCAAAGGAGATCCGCTCAGGATAAAGCGTGGCCAAGGTTTTCGGGGTGACTTCGGCAAAGACCAGTACGACCAGGGTCAGTGCACCGGTGGCAATCGCGACCCCCATATCACCGTAGAGTCGCATGCCGAGAATCGTCGCGATGGCTGAGGCGAGAATGTTAACCAGGTTATTACCGATCAGGATCAGGCCAATTAACCTGTCGGGGCGCGAAAGCAGCTTTTCGACCCGCTTGGCCCCTCGGTGTCCCTGGTTGGCCAGATGCCTCAGCTTGTAGCGATTGAGAGACATCATTCCGGTTTCAGAACCGGAAAAATATCCGGAAATAACAAGAAGTAATATCAGGAGAGAGAATAAAATCCCCGTGGATATATCGTCCAAAAACCTATTTCCTTAACGTTTCTGTTACTTGAACTTTGTACCCAGACGCTCTGGGTGTCAATGAAAGGGGCACGGATTTTTATGCCCCGATGATAATTTCTTTGACGAAGCGGCTGCCGAAATAGGCCAGCGTCAGCAGGAATGCACCGACCAGGCTGAACCAAACCACACGGCGTCCGCGCCAGCCTTTCTGGTAATGCCCCCACAGCAAAATGGAATAGACGCCCCAGGCCAGCAGCGAGAAGACGGCTTTGTGGGCCTTGCCGTGGGCCAGCATATCTTGAACAAAGATAAATCCCGTTACCAAGGTGACGGTCAACAGGGAATTACCGACCAAAATGATCTTGAAAAGCTGGCGCTCAACCATCATTAAGGGAGGGATGTTCGGGTTTATCAGCAGGCTTTTCTTATTCTTCAGCTTATGATCCAACCAGGCCAGTTGAATGGCGTACAGGGTCGCAATCATCAGGGTCGAATAGGAGAACAGCGCCAGCGAGATATGCAGCAGCACCTCTGGATGGGTTTCCAAGTGGGTGATAAAGGCCCCCGGCAGGAATGTGGCGGCGGTAAGGTTAATCGCGGCAAAGCTGTAGACGACAGGAAGCAGGAACCAGACCC
Source organism: Photobacterium sp. DA100 (assembly GCF_029223585.1). Lineage (NCBI taxonomy): Bacteria > Pseudomonadati > Pseudomonadota > Gammaproteobacteria > Vibrionales > Vibrionaceae > Photobacterium > Photobacterium sp. DA100. The sequence goes on from NZ_CP119423.1 coordinate 539,907, forward strand.
GCATCTTTAGCATTGCACCGGTGGTAATCGCGGCGATCAGCAGGCTGATCAGCGATGCGACGTTCATAATACTGAGGTTCTGTCCCTGTCCACCCAGAATGAGATCTTTGAGCAGCAGGATATGAAGGGCAATAGCGGCCAAGGCACAGACAAAGACCGGTTTGGTCTTGATGCCATTGTTGTTGGTGAGCCCCGGTACAACCAGCCCTAGGGCAAGAAAGTAAAGGCATGCCGCCATTACGGCAATCAACATATCCATAGTAAACTTAACTATTTAAGATGGTAAGAGTTCGCAATTATACCTTGCTAGCCGCTAAGCCGCCATGATAAAGCGAGATCAATAGCATATTGAGGCGGTTTTATCTGGGGATATCACAGTGAAAGTGTCCGTCAGGGCATGAAAGCAAGGTGTGGATTGCGTTATACTAGCCAGATCATATCGATTAGTTGCGTAACGAGCGAGTAGCACATGTTCGAAAATTTAACGGAGCGTTTATCGCGAACGCTTAAGAATGTCAGTGGCCGTGGCCGCCTGACGGACGACAACATCAAGGATACGCTGCGTGAAGTACGTATGGCGTTACTCGAGGCTGATGTTGCGCTTCCCGTTGTCCGAGAATTCGTCAAGCGCGTAAAAGAGCGCGCGGTTGGTACTGAAGTATCGAAAAGCCTGACTCCGGGTCAGGAGTTCATCAAGATCGTTCAGGCCGAGCTTGAAGCGGTCATGGGCGATGCTAATGAAGACCTGAACCTTGCCAGCCAGCCGCCAGCGGTTATCTTGATGGCCGGTTTGCAGGGGGCAGGTAAAACCACCAGTGTCGGTAAGCTAAGTAAGCTGCTTAAAGAACGCCAGAAGAAAAAAGTGATGGTGGTATCTGCCGACGTCTACCGTCCGGCGGCGATCAAGCAGCTGGAAACTCTGGCGAGCGATCTGGAGGTTGACTTCTTCCCTTCGACACCCGATCAGAAGCCGGTAGATATCGTTACCGCGGCACACGCCGAAGCCAAGCTGAAGTTCTATGATGTCCTGATTGTCGATACCGCGGGTCGTTTGCACGTCGACAGCGAAATGATGGACGAAATCAAGGATGTCCATAAGGCGCTCAACCCGGTCGAAACCCTGTTCGTGGTTGATGCCATGACCGGTCAGGATGCGGCCAACACCGCCAAAGCCTTCGATGAGGCCCTGCCGCTGACCGGTGTGATCCTGACCAAGGTCGACGGTGATGCACGAGGCGGTGCGGCGCTGTCAGTGCGTCATATTACCGGCAAGCCAATCAAGTTCCTTGGTATCGGTGAGAAGACCGATGCCCTAGAGCCATTCCACCCAGACCGTGTGGCGTCACGTATCCTTGGCATGGGTGACGTGCTGTCTCTGATCGAAGATCTAGAGCGCAACGTTGACAAGGAAAAAGCCGAAAAGTTAGCGAAGAAATTCAAAGAGAAGAAGGGCTTCGACCTGGAAGACTTCCGCGGCCAGCTGCAGCAGATGAAGAGCATGGGCGGCATGATGGGCATGATGGACAAGCTTCCTGGTATGTCGCAGCTACCTGACAATGTTAAAGATCAGGTTGACGACAAGATGTTCAACCAGATGGAAGCTATCATTAACTCGATGACCCCGAAAGAGCGTGAGCGTCCTGAGCTGATTAAAGGTTCGCGCAAGAAACGTATCGCCATGGGTTCTGGTACCCAGGTACAGGACGTCAACCGTCTGCTTAAGCAGTTCACCCAGATGCAGAAGATGATGAAAAAGATGCAGAAGGGCGGCATGAAGAACATGATGCGCAATATGAAAGGCATGATGCCACCGGGTGGTGGCATGGGCGGAATGTTCGGTCGTTAAGCGGCAATCTTCCACTAAATCATTGAGCTTGGGAAAGTCAACTTACTTTTACTGGTGAAAATTTAGCTAAAGCGGTTGCATTCGTCAGTTTAAAGAGTAAAATTCCCGAGCTTAATTTGGCACGGGCCCCGTTATATCCATTTCGGGGCCGATTTCATTTACAGTAATGCAAAGAGGACGATATGGTTACCATTCGTTTGGCACGTCACGGCGCTAAGAAGCGTCCATTCTATCAAATCGTTGTTGCTGACTCTCGCGCTGCTCGCGACGGTCGTAACATTGAAAAAATTGGTTTCTTCAACCCGCTAGCTAAGGGTCAGGAAGAACGTCTACGTCTTGACCTTGACCGTGTTAATCACTGGGTTGGTCTAGGCGCAACTGTGTCTGACCGCGCAGCTAAGCTAATCAAAGACGCTGCTAAAGCGGCTTAATTAGCATGTCAGGTAATAGAGAAGCGATGAGTACACAAGACCGCATTGTTGTTGGGAAACTTGGTTCCTCTTATGGCATCAAGGGTTGGCTCAAAGTTTTTTCTTACACCGAAGAAGCTGAAAGCATTTTTTCCTACCAGCCTTGGTTTATCAAAGTTAAGGGTGAATGGAAGGAGTTCCGCGTTGAATCGTGGAAACGCCATGGTCAGGGGTTAGTCGCTAAGCTTGAAGGTCTGAATGTCCGTGAGGACGCGCAGATGTTCACTAACGCTGAAGTCTACGTATTGGCGGAACAACTACCAGCATTGTCAGATGACGAGTTCTACTGGCGTGAGTTGTATGGAATGACAGTGGTCACTACCGAAGGTTACGATCTAGGTAAAGTCACTGACATCCTGGAAACAGGTTCCAACGACGTCTTGGTAGTCAAAGCCAACCTGAAGGATGCTTTTGGCCAGAAGGAACGTTTAATCCCGTTCCTCGATGAGCAGGTCATCAAGTCGATTGATCGCACTGCTCAGCGGATCGAAGTTGACTGGGATCCTGGATTTTAATCCCCGGTAATAGGTGAACAAATGAAGGTAGGCATAATCAGCCTGTTTCCTGACATGTTTAATGCCATTACCAATTTTGGGGTAACAGGCCAGGCGGTAAAAAAAGGCCTCTTGTCAGTGGAAACGTGGAATCCTCGTGATTTTACCCACGACAAACACCGAACGGTTGATGATCGACCATACGGTGGCGGACCGGGCATGTTGATGATGGTGCAGCCTTTGCGCGATGCCATTCACGCTGCTAAACAATCCGTTGAAGGCCAGGCTAAAGTGATTTACCTGTCACCTCAGGGCCGTAAGCTTGATCAAGCGGGTGTTGAGGAGCTGGCACAGAACGAGAACCTGATTCTTATCTGCGGCCGCTACGAAGGGGTAGATGAGCGCATTATCCAACAAGAGGTAGACGAAGAATGGTCTATCGGCGATTTTGTGCTGACGGGTGGCGAGCTGCCAGCCATGACCTTGGTCGATGCAGTCGTCCGGTTTGTACCGGGTGTACTGGGTGACTTTGCGTCAGCGGAAGAAGACTCTTTCGCCAATGGCTTGCTAGATTGTCCCCACTATACGCGTCCTGAAGTGTTGGACGGGCAGGAAGTCCCTAAGGTCTTGTTGTCTGGCAACCACAAGGACATTAGCTGCTGGCGGTTGAAGCAATCGCTGGGCCGAACTTGGCTGAGAAGACCAGAGCTCCTGGAAAACCTAGCTCTGACTGACGATCAGGAATTCTTGCTGGCGGAATTTATCCGCGAACATAAAGCAAGCATTTAATTAATTTAGTATCAGTTTATTCTAGGGTATATACCAAATGAGTAATATCATCAAAGCTCTTGAGCAAGAGCAAATGAAAAATGACCTACCAGAATTCGCACCAGGTGACACTGTTGTTGTTCAGGTTAAGGTAAAAGAAGGTAACCGCGAGCGTCTACAGGCTTTCGAAGGCGTTGTAATCGCTAAGCGTAACCGTGGTCTACATTCTGCGTTCACTGTTCGTAAGATCTCGAACGGTGAAGGCGTTGAGCGTGCGTTCCAAACTCACTCTCCAATCGTTGACAGCATTACTGTTAAACGTCGTGGTGCAGTACGTCGTGCCAAGTTGTACTACCTACGTGAGCGTTCAGGTAAATCTGCACGTATCCGCGAGAAGCTTACTTCTAAGTAATTCGCGACGCGTAAGACGTTTAATGAAAAAGCCCACCGCAAGGTGGGCTTTTTTTTTTTATGCTTGGAAGGGCGGGATTGAGAGCGGCCCTAGGTCCTGGGTACTTGGGATAGTGGGAGTAGGCGGCCCAAGGAACTGAGTTCTTGGAGGAGCAGTTTCAGTCAATTCATATCGAAAGAGCCATAAACATGGACGCAATTATCATTTATCTATTTGTGGCTTAAAGCTTGTTGTTTATTTCCGTAAACAACATAACCTTTCCCAGCATCCCAGCATCCCAGCATCCCAGCATCCCAGCATCCCAGCATCCCAGCATCCCAGCATCCCAGCATCCCAGCATCCCAGCATCCCAGCATCCCAGCATCCCAGCACCGTTTTACAAGCATAAAAAAACCAGCCTTGCGGCTGGTTTTTGTGTTTTAGGGGGAACTAAAACTTAAGCGGTTTCCGTGCTGCCTTCAAGGTTCTCTTCGTCAGCCAGGTCTGTTTCGCCTTTGCCTTTCGAACGCTTGATGACATAGCCGGCGATGGATAGTGAACCTACGATACCTGCGATAGTCGATACCGTCATTGGTAGGCCGAAACCTAGCTGGCTGTTGTTCAGGATGAAGGTAATACATACCGTGGTCATGAAGATAGCAGGAACAGTCGTTACCCAGTGCAGCTTGTTGTGGCGCAGTAGGTAAGCTGAAGCTGTCCATAGCATCATTACCGCGGTGCTCTGGTTGGCAAAGCCGAAGTAGCGCCAGATGATACCGAAGTCAACCTGGGTCAGGATGCCACCGATAACGAACAGTGGAAGTGCCATCAGTAGGCGATTACGTAGCGATTTCTGTTCCATGTTGAAGTACTCAGCCAGGATCAGACGGCTTGAGCGGAATGCGGTGTCACCCGAAGTGATAGGCAGGATAACCACGCCTAGGAAAGCGATGATACCGCCGAATACGCCTAGCAGGCCGATTGATGAGCTGTATACCACGTTACCCGGGCCACCGTTGGCAACGGCTTCTTGTAGTAACTCGACTGAGCCGAAGAAAGACAGAGCAAGCGCACACCAGATAAGGGCAATGACACCTTCACCGATCATCGCGCCGTAGAACACGAAACGGCCGTTCTTCTCGTTTTCCATACAACGCGCCATCAGCGGTGACTGGGTTGCGTGGAAGCCAGAGATAGCACCACAAGCGATAGTGATGAATAGGGCAGGCCATAGTGGCAGGTCATTCGGGTTCATGTTGGTGAACATCTGGCTCATCTCGTAGTCGCCTAGCAGTGTGTGCTCGCTAGAGAAGGCGATAGCTGTGATAAGGCCAACAGACATGAAGATTAGCAGCGCGCCGAACAGCGGGTAGAAGCGGCCGATGATCTTATCAACAGGAACGATAGTCGCGATGATGTAGTAAGCGAAGATGATAACCACCATGGTTGTCATCGACATGCCCATACCGGTTTGCTCGTTAACTAGGTTAGTGATCATACCGGCTGGTGCCGAAACGAATACCACACCAACAAGCAGCAACAGAACAATGGCAAAGATATTCATAAAGTGTTTTGCGCCATTGCCCAGGTAGCGGCCAGTAATGGTTGGTACTGACGCACCACCGTTACGAACTGACAGCATGCCAGAGAAGTAGTCGTGTACTGCACCGGCGAAGATACAGCCGAGTACAATCCACAGCATCGCCGCTGGGCCGTATAGGGCACCCATGATAGGGCCGAAAATCGGGCCGACACCGGCAATGTTAAGTAGCTGAACAAGGTAAACTTTCTTGTTCGACATTGGCACGTAGTCAACGCCGTCCTGCTTGGTAAATGCCGGAGTTTGGCGTTTTTCGTTGATACCGAAAACTTTTTCAATGAACGCACCGTAGATGAAGTAACCACCTACCAGCGCTGCGACACACATCAGAAACCAGGCCATATCTTGTCTCTCTAATCCTATTGGAGTGGGGTTGGTTTAGTTTTGCGTTCCGTGCCTCAACACCCTCGGCAACTGCGCAAAACTTATTTTGATAGCTGCCATCCTAAACGTTTGACTGCAATATTCACCTGCAAAAGGGGTGAGTGGTTGTATGGCAGGGTGAGTGGTCGATAATTCCATTAAGCGGTTTTATCGAATTGGGTGAACGGTTTTACCGAGGATTGAGCGGCGGAAGACAGAATTTTAATTCCGTGATCAGTATCAGGGTATTGCCATGCCGGCCTTGCTTGTCCGGGCCCATTGGGCGAGGGCAAAGAAGGACGAATAAAGGCGAGGCGGTCAGCGATGGAGAGCGACGGCTCCATCGCTGATCGCGCCGGACAGGGGATTAACAGAGCCCGAAGCGATCCTTGAGCTCTTTGAGATAGCGGCGGCTGACCGGAACGTGATGGTTACCGAGCGTGGTAATTTCGGCCAAGCCATTTTCCAATAGCTTGATTTCCCTGATTGCTGTCGGATGGATGAGGTACTGGCGGTGGCAGCGGATCAACGGGGTCTTTTCCTCCAAGGTTTTCAGGGTGAGTTGCGTTGTCGCCTCGGTGTCGCGGCCCACGATATGTACCCCCGTCAGATCGGAGTAGGCGGTCTCAATCTCGTCCGGGCGGAGAAGTAAAATTCGGTTGTGGCCGCTGCACGGGATCAGCTCCAACATATCACTGACAATCGGTGAATAGTCCGCTGGCTGGCACTCCCGCTCCAGGCGCTTGATGGTTTTAGTCAGGCGGCAGGTCTCAACTGGCTTGAGCAGGTAGTCAAATGCATTATCCTCAAACGCCTTTAGCGCATATTCGTCATAGGCGGTGACGAAGACCACTTTGGGCATGGTGTCAGGATCGAGCATGCTGAGCATTTCGATACCGGTGATCTGTGGCATTTGGATGTCGAGGAAGATGACATCGGGTTTGAGGGCATTGATCTTCTTCAGCGCCTCAATGGCGTTGCTGCACTCCCCGATCACCTCGATCGTTCCATTTTCTTCCAGCAGGTCGATCAGCTCTTCCCTGGCATATTTTTCATCATCAATGACAAGGGCCTTAATCATGCCGCATGCTCTCCGTTACGGTGTGTGAGGGTATCTACGGGCAGTTTGATGGTTGCCCGGGTCCATTCATGAGCCTGAAATGTCATGGTCAGGCCATATTGTTTGCCAAACATATTCTTCAACCGCTTATCGACAATCTTCATGCCAAGTCCACTTTCTTCCCCGACAGGGGCATAGTTACCGGCGTTGTCCTCTACTTCGAGGATGACATGGTCTTGTTCGACAAAACCATTGATAGTGATTTTACCATTTTCCAGTAGTGATGAGGTGCCGTGCTTGATTGCATTCTCGACCAGCGGCTGGAGGGTGAAAGTGGGGACCTTCATCGTCATCAGTTCATCTGCCACATTGACCTCGACGCTGAGTCGGTCGGAAAAGCGCGCCAGTTCGATCTCTAGGTAGGCATTGATGTGCTGTAGCTCTTCTTGCAGGGTAACCGTTTCGATATTTTGCTTGAGGTTACGGCGGAAGAATTGCGACAAATGCTGGATCAGCTGGCGGGCTTTGTCCGGATCGCGCCTGACGACTGAGTTGATGGTATTGAGGGCATTGAACAGGAAATGCGGATTAACCTGGGCTTGCAGCAGGCGTAGCTCGGCCTGGGTCAGCAGGTTCTGTTGCTGAATATAGCGGCCGGTCAGGATCTGGTTGGACAGCAGTTTGGCGATCCCTTCCCCCAAGGTGAGATTGACCGTAGAGAACAGCTTGCGCTTGGGCTCGTAGAGCTTGATGGTACCAAGCACCTCATGGTTTCCGCCCACCAGTGGGATCACCAGCGCCGAGCCGAGCTTGCACCTCTCGTGGAGCGAGCACTGGTAGGGGATATCGTAACCGTCGGCATAGACCAGCTCGCAGCCATCAATGGCACGACGGGTATAACCGGAGGAAATAGGAGTACCGGGCAGATGGTGATCGTCGCCGATCCCGATGAAAGCGAGGATTTTATCGCGGTCGGTAATGGCGACTGCGCCCACCCCGGTTTCCTCATAGATGATCTTGGCAATCTTCTTGGTGGTTTCTTCGTTGAACCCCTGGCTGAAGATCCCGACCGAGCGCTGGGCGATTTTCAGGGCGCGGCTCGAGAAGGCGGCAGAGTACTTCTCGTAAATGGTTTTCCTGTCCTGGATAATGCTCATGAAAAAAGCGGCGCCCACCGAGTTGGCGATTACCATCGGCAGGGCAATCGCACTGACCAGGCCGAGGGCTTTTTCAAATGGCTGGGCCACGGCCAGGATGATCAGCATCTGGATGATTTCGGCGACTAGGGTGATCACAAACACTACCAGCGGGCGGAAAATTTGGTCCGCCTGTCCCCTTCGGACATAGTAGCTGTGCATCAGGCCGCCGATAAGTCCTTCGGCTGTGGTGGAGATGGCACAGGCCAGGTCGGTAAAGCCGCCGAGGGTGTAGCGGTGCAGGCCGCCGGTTAAGCCAACGGCAAATCCGACGATAGGACCGCCGAGCAATCCTCCCATGACGGCACCGATTGCCCGGGTATTGGCAATTGCATCTTCTATGTGTAATCCGAAGTAAGTGCCTAAAATACAAAAGAGGGAAAATAGGATATAGCAGGTAAAACGCTGTGATAGCCGGCCTGAAATAGAGGTCAGCGGCATAAACAGTGGGGTTTTGCTCAACAGGTAAGCCAGTACCAGATATACGCTGAGCTGCTGTAACAGAGAAAAAATCAGTTCCATTGCCATAGGGAGTGCGAGTGGGCATTGCCATTATGGTAACTGGCTTTGGCCGATAGCGCCAAAAATGCTGAGGTTGTAAATTTTTATTTACGGTGGATTTTTTTCTTTACAGGTGGTTGCAATTCCCTGTTAATGGCTGCTATTGTCTGTTTTATGACAGGGCAGTCCTGTTTTTTCTTTTGATTTTGTATTAATTAGTTTACAGGGAAGCCCGCATGCAAAAAGATCAGTTGAACAACGTCCATATCGAAAAAGAGTCGGTATTGATCACGCCACAAGAGCTGTGCAGCAAGCTGCCGGTGAGTGACAATGCCCTCAACTTCGTCCGTCAGTCTCGCCAGACGATTGCCGATATCATCCACAAACGCGATCCCCGCTTGCTGGTGGTGTGTGGTCCATGCTCTATCCACGACATCGAAGCTGCCAAAGAATATGCGCTGAAACTCAAAGCACTGTCGGAAGAGCTCAGCGATCAGCTGTACATTGTGATGCGGGTTTACTTTGAAAAGCCACGTACCACCGTTGGCTGGAAGGGGTTGATCAATGACCCGCACCTAGACGGCTCGTTTGAGGTGGAAGAAGGGCTGCACATCGGCCGCCAGTTACTGATTGATTTGGTGGAAATGGGGATCCCGCTCGCCACCGAGGCACTTGACCCTATCAGCCCGCAATACTTGGGGGATTTGTTCAGCTGGGCTGCAATCGGTGCCCGCACCACTGAATCCCAGACCCACCGTGAGATGGCCAGTGGTCTGTCTATGCCGGTTGGATTCAAGAATGGTACCGATGGCAGTTTGGGTACCGCGATCAACGCCATGCAGGCGGCCGCTTCCGGCCACCGTTTCATCGGGATCAACCCCGATGGCCAGGTTGCGCTGCTCAATACCCAGGGCAACCCGGATGGCCATGTTATTCTGCGTGGCGGCAAGCAGACCAACTATGATTCTGTCTCAGTGACCGAGTGTGAAAACGAGATGAATGCGGCAGGCCTTTCTCCGTCGCTGATGGTAGACTGTAGCCATGCTAATTCTCGCAAGGATTACCGCCGTCAGCCGCTGGTTGCCGAAGATGTGATCCACCAAATCCGTGAGGGCAACAAGTCCATCATTGGTTTGATGCTGGAAAGCCATATTAATGAAGGAAACCAGAGTGCGGATCTACCGCGCCAGGAGATGGCTTACGGTGTGTCTATCACCGATGCGTGTATCAGCTGGGAGTCGACTGAGACCCTATTGCGTCATGCGCACCAGGAGCTAACGCCATTTCTTCAACAGCGCGTTGAAGACTAATTCCGCCACCAATGCAGAGAGCCATAGATGGTCGCTGAACTGAGTAAACTGAGAGATCAAATTGATGATGTCGACCGACAGATGGTGGAGCTGCTAGCCCGCCGCCTGTCGCTGGTCGAAGAGGTCGGCCATGTGAAAAGCCAACACGGCTTGCCGATCTATGCCCCTGACCGTGAGGCCGCGATGCTGGCTTCACGGCGTCAGGAGGCAGAAAGCAAAGGGGTGCCGCCGGATCTGATCGAAGATATTTTGCGCCGCACCATGCGCGAGTCCTATGCCAGCGAAAATGATTCTGGTTTCAAGTGCCTTAAGCCTGAGCTGCGGCCGATTGTCGTTGTCGGCGGCCACGGCCAGCTGGGTGGCTTGTTCTGCCGCCTGTTTGAGTTGTCGGGTTATCAGGTTCGCAAGCTGGGCAGCCAGGATTGGGACAGGGCTGATGAGTTGCTGGCCGATGCCGGCATGGTGGTGGTGTCGGTGCCGATCAATATCACCGAGCCCATTATCGCCAAGCTGGGTAACCTGCCGGATGATTGTATTCTTGCCGACTTGACTTCGGTTAAGAGCGGGCCGCTGCAGGCCATGCTTGAGGTACATCGCGGGCCTGTTGTCGGCTTGCACCCGATGTTTGGTCCAGATATCGCCAGCTTGGCCAAGCAGGTGGTGGCGTATTGCGATGGCCGGATGCCGGAGAGCTACCAGTGGTTGCTCGAGCAGATCCAGATTTGGGGTGCAACCCTTAACCGGATCAGTGCGATTGAGCACGATGAGGGGATGACCTTGATCCAGGCGCTGCGACACTTCACGTCCTTTGTGTACGGAGTGCACCTTGCCGAGGAAGATCCCAAGCTGGAGCAACTGCTGTCGCTCAGCTCGCCAATCTACCGCCTGGAATTGGCGATGGTGGGGCGCCTGTTTGCCCAGGACGCCCAGCTCTATGCCGACATTATAATGTCGTCGCCGCAGAACTTGGCGATGATCAAGCGCTTCCACCAGCGCTTCGGCGAGGCGATTGCGGTTCTGGATAGCCAAGATAAAGAGACGTTCAAGCAGGCCTTCGGCCGGGTTGAGAGCTGGTTTGGAGACTATGCCCAGCATTTTTTAACCGAGAGCCAGGGATTACTTAGACAGGCGAACGACTCGACTCACCGTACCGCGTCAGGGCGCTAAGCCAAGCGCCTTCGATAAGAATAACAAAGCCCACGCACTTCGCAGTGCGTGGGCTTTTTGGTCTTTGGAGACTGGAGAGTGGCATATTTCTGGATGGAATTTCAAAACCTACCTGACAGGGAAGACCCGGGCTGGCGCTTCAGGGTTGGAGCTACATGGATGTATTTACCGCGTTTTTGAAATTCCCATCCAGTGATGTGTGCCTGTAGTGTCAGACTACACCGCTTAAATCAGATCACCCGTCTCAGGGTCAACCGGCTTGACGTTCTCGCTCGGGTAGCAGCCGAGTACCTTGATAAAGCGGGTCAGGCGGGTGAGCTCCTCCAAAGCTTCCTGCATCACATCCGATTTCAGGTTCTCCTCGACATCGACGTAGAACATCTCTTCCCACGGGTTGCCGATCACCGGGCGCGACTCCAGTTTGGTCATGTTGATGTTGAGGTTACGCAGAACCAGCAGGCACTCTACCAGGGAGCCGGCCTTCTGGGCGGTCGACATGGTCAGGGTGGTCTTGGCCGGGATCAGCGAGGTTACTTCCACCGGCTTGCGCGCAACGACGATAAAACGGGTGTAGTTTTCCTGCTGGTTGGCAATATTGGTTTTGAGCGGGGTCAGCCCGTACAGTTCGCCGCTTGAGGCGTTGCCGATAGCCGCCACATTCGGGAGCTGGAGCTCGGCCACTTTCTTCATGGCCTCTGCGGTGCTGGAGCAGTATTCCTGAGTGATATTGCCCATGGAGTGGAGGTACTCACTGCATTGCTGGTGTGGCTGAGGGTGCGAATATAGGGTGTCGATGTCTTCCAGCTTGGTATCGACCGCGGCCAGCAGGCAGTGCTCGATAGGCTGGTTGATCTCTCCGACAATCGACAGGCTGGTGTGCTGTAGCAGATCATAGACTTCGTTGATCGAGCCCGAGCTGGTGTTTTCGATAGGCAGCACGCCGTAGTCGGCATTGCCAATCTCTACTGTGTGGAGCACATCACGGAAGGTTGAGCAGCTGAGCTCGACCAGTTTGGTTTGTTTTTTGCTGAAATAGCTCCGGCTGGCAAGGTTGGAGTAGGAGCCTTTGGCACCAAGGAAAGAGACACGGGCGACAGGCTGCAGGCTCTCAGGGTTAGCGAGTTTCTGTAGGTAAGCCTGCTGGAACAAGACAGAATCTTCGATAATGGTATGGAAGATCTGGGTGACGTACTGGGCATCCAGTTGAAGCGATTTGCCCGTCTCGATCAATCGCAGCAGCAGTTCCTGCTCACGGGTTTGATCGCGCACCGGCTTGGCGGTTTGGATTTTGCTCTTGGCGACTTCGAGGCTGAGCTGGCGGCGCTCGGCGAGCAGTTTTAATATTTCGTTATCGATACGGCTGACGTTGGTTCGGATTTCGTCCAGCGAATACTGCGGTTCTGTCATTGTCGCTCCCTGTCTTATTCATACAAAAAAGCCTCCCGGTTAGAGGAGGCTGTCTGTTCGTCTTTAGCTTGTTTCTTGCGTAACGAATAGCCCCCACTAAGGTGACATAAAAAAGAAGCTAAAGAAAAACAGTCGGGTCGTTTGCATAAATACTGAAAGTTATGAATTTGGGTTAGGTATGGCTCAACATTATGCAGCCTTGGAAGTGTTGTCAAGCAGAAACTAAACAGCCCTGCAGGGCAGGGCTGTTTATAAAATCCTCTTGAATAATTATGCTTCTTCTTCGGCTTCTTCAATCTGCGGCTTGTCGCTGTGGCTTGCACGGCGCGCCGTTGGCTTGTGAGCTTGTTTGTTCAGTTGGCGTTCTAGTTTTTGGTATACCTCGGTAATGGCACCGTACATATCGTCATGCTCTGCTGAGGCGACTAGTTGACCTCCCGGAATAGCAGCAGATGCTTCAATTTTGAATTGGCGGTTTGGCTCGGTGCTGATTACAGCGTGCTTGCTGATAAAAGGAACCTGGTATTTTTCTAACTTCTTGAATTTAAACTCAATGCGCTCACGGATAGCAGGGGTGATATCTAGGTTTTTGCCGGTAATGTCTACTGTCATAATTATCTTTCCTCTTTTGCTACCCTTCGTTGGGTTGACTTCAGATTACTAAATTCATGAATCAATAATGCGATCTGGATCACAATTGCATTGTTAAAATATTGTCCAGAAAAATTCTGTGATCGCGTCTTGCTTGTTGCAAAAAAGTTTGAAGAAAGTGCTTGTAGAACACTAGAAAGTTGGGGCAGTATGAGGGAAGAACGAACGCTGGTGGCTGGTGCTATTCAGGGACTTTTTTCGATTTATAACAATAGCTTGAGTTAAAATTGACCAGCTTGTTTCCTACGTGTCGATAACGATGTAGTGAGATTCATAAAAAACAGCAGCCATTTGGCTGCTGTTTTTTTATGGCCGAAGAGTCAGTCCATTAAATGGGGTTGAGTGCGATAAGTTTGCGGGTATTCTCCAGCGGTTCGCTCAAGCCTAGTTTTTCGTAGGCGCTTTCCATTATCAGCAACGATCTGCGTGCTGCTTCGGTGTTTGGATATTCGCGCTGAATCAGCTGGGAGCGGTTGACGGCAGCCACCCAAGCTTCTCGGCGGAGGTAGAAATCGGCAGCGGCTAGTTCGTAATCGGCTAGGCGGTTTTTCAAAAAGACCATACGCGCTTGGGCATCGGCAGCATAGCGGCTGTTCGGGTAGCGCTCGAGTAGACGTTTGAAGTCACGGAAGGCTTTGCGGGCCGGCTCAGGATCTCGGTCGTGGCGATCGATATTGAACAAGTCATGCATAAAGCTACGGTCTTGCGCCATGCTAGTCAGGCCGCGCATATACAATACCCAGTCGGCCTTTTCATGGGCAGGGTTTAGGCGGTTGAAGCGATCGATGGTTGCTTCACCTAAAGCAAGATCATCGTTTTTGTAGTAGGCATAGATCAGATCAAGCTGAACCTGTTCAGAGTAGGCACCGAATGGGTAGCGGGAATCTAATGTTTCCAGTCGTTCGATGGCGGTTGTCCAGCTACCGCTTTGCAGGGCCTGCTGAGCGGTGGCATAAAGTTCAGATGGCGGTACATCCGGTACCACTTCTTCCGTGCTTGAACAGCCTGAAAGTATGGCGACGGCAAGAAGAGACGATAGAGTCAGGCGTTTCATTGCGGCGACTGTTTCCTTGATAAATAATTTTATTTCTGCGGATCCATTACGGTCTGAGCCGTTAACAGATACAATGACACTATTATGTTATTTTACGCAGCGTTTGACGTTTAGTCCCACGCTTTTTAAAAAAGTTCGCTATGGCACAGCAGATAGAGTTAACAAATACAGTAAATGATAGTCAACTTGGCTTGCGCCTTGATCAGGTTATCGCTGAATTATACCCCGATTATTCCCGCTCACGGATCAAAGAGTGGATCCTAAATGGCATGGTTTCTGTCGATGGGGAAGTTACGACAAAGCCACGTTTGAAAATGATGGGCGGTGAGGAGCTGTTTATCAAAGCGGAGATCGAAGATGAAGTCCGCTGGGTTCCTCAGGATATCCCGCTGGATATCGTATATGAAGATGAGCACATTATCGTCATCAACAAACCGCGTGATTTTGTTGTTCACCCTGGCGCGGGTACTCCGGATGGCACGGTGCTTAATGCACTCCTTCACCATTGCCCGTCTTTGGCAGAAGTGCCTCGTGCCGGTATTGTGCACCGTTTGGATAAAGACACCACCGGCCTGATGGTGGTAGCGAAGACAATCCAGGCGCAAACTCGTCTTGTTCGTGCACTGCAAAAACGCAGAATTACCCGTGAATACGAAGCGATTGCGATGGGTAAGATGACTGGTGGCGGTACAGTCGATAAACCGATTGGTCGTCACCCGACCAAGCGCGTCTGTATGGCGGTGAGTGAATTTGGCAAACCGGCAATCACCCGCTTCCGGGTGGCTGAGCATTTCCGAGAGCATACCCGTATTGTCCTGCGTCTTGAAACGGGCCGTACTCACCAGATCCGTGTGCATATGTCGTATCTAACTCACCCTCTGGTTGGTGATGCGATATACGGCGGTCGACCTCGTCCGCCCAAAAATGCTTCTGATGAGCTGGTACAGGCCCTGCGTGCTTTCGATCGTCAGGCTCTGCATGCACGCATGCTTCGTCTAGAACACCCGATCACCGGTGAGTTGATGGAATGGCGCGCGCCGCTTCCTATCGACATGGTGGCAATGATCAGCATCTTGCGCAAAGACAAAGAAGCACACCAAGAGGAAGAATACTGATATGTGGATTGTCCCCGACTGGCCGGCTCCAGCCAATGTCAAAGCCATTGCGACAACGCGTGAAGGCGGTAAGAGTGCAGGGCCATACCAAGGTTTAAACCTTGGTAACCATGTTGGGGATGATCCCGAGGTTGTGTTGCAAAACCGCCAGTGGCTGCAGCTCCAGCTTGGATTAGACACCGCACCCGTTTGGCTGAATCAGACCCACAGTATTGAGGTGGTAAACCTTGAGCAGCCAAGTGCACAGGCGCTAGATGCTGATGGCAGTTATACTGCGAAAAGGCATCTTCCTTGCGTGGTGATGACGGCCGATTGTCTACCGGTGATCCTGTGTGATCGCCAAGGGACACAGGTTGCAGCAGTTCATGCCGGATGGCGCGGTTTGGTTGACGGTATCATTGAACAGGCTATCGCTAAGTTTACTGTACCGGGCTCGGAAATCATGGCTTGGCTCGGTCCTGCTATTGGACCGCAAGCATTTGAGGTCGGTGGAGAGGTGCGTGAGCAGTTTCTTGCTTACGGGCCAGCTGCTGCCGAAGGTTTTCAGCCGCACGGCGAAAAGTGGTTGGCAGATCTGTACCTACTGGCTCGCCAGCGCTTGGCCAGTGCGTCAGTAAGTGATGTATTTGGCGGGGAGGCTTGTACCTTTTCTGATGCCGAGCAATTTTACTCGTACCGGCGCGATGGCGTGACAGGCCGTCAGGCAACCTTGATCTGGCTGGAATAGCCATACGTATTTACCCAGTTCAAAGCCCTGCCGATGCAGGGCTTTTCTTTTTCCGGGGTGTTGTGAGACAAGGGTTCACCCGAGCTTGCACAATGAGTGGGGAAGATTTGGCTTGAAAAATGGGAGCTAGGCCACCATATCTTACCGTGAGAGAAGATTAGGAGGACTTATGCGTCTTGACCGTTTTACTAGCAAATTCCAGATGGCAATCTCTGATGCGCAATCGCTAGCATTGGGGCGAGACCATCAGTATATAGAGCCAGCCCACTTGATGGTGGCGCTGCTAAACCAGGATGGCAGTACCATCCGTCCACTTCTAACCCTATTGAATGTCGATATTGCCCAGCTACGGTCCGGTTTATCAGAATTGCTGGAGCGGTTGCCGAAGGTGAGCGGTATCGGCGGTGATGTCCAGCTTTCGCATGGGATGGGGATGTTGCTCAACATGTGTGACAAGCTGGCCCAGAAGCGCAAGGACAAATATATTTCGTCAGAATTGTTTATTTTGGCGGCGGTAGACGACAAGGGGCCGCTCGGTCAGTTGCTGAAAGAAAAAGGACTGACCGCCGACAAAATCGAACAGGCCATAGAAAAAGTGCGTGGCGGCCAGAATGTTGATGATCCCAATGCTGAGGAAAACCGCCAGGCGCTGGAAAAGTTCACCATTGATCTCACCGAGCGTGCCGAGCAGGGCAAGCTGGATCCGGTGATCGGCCGCGACGATGAAATTCGCCGGACTATCCAGGTCCTGCAGCGCCGTACCAAGAACAACCCAGTCATTATCGGTGAGCCAGGGGTAGGTAAGACTGCGATTGTCGAAGGCTTGGCGCAACGTATTGTCAATGGCGAGGTCCCAGAGGGACTGCGCCACAAGCGAGTACTTTCCTTGGACATGGGGTCGCTGATTGCTGGTGCCAAATACCGGGGTGAGTTTGAAGAGCGCCTGAAGTCAGTGCTTAATGAGCTCTCGCAAGAAGAGGGCAATATCATCCTGTTTATCGATGAGCTGCATACCATGGTCGGTGCCGGTAAAGGTGAAGGCTCGATGGATGCGGGGAACATGCTCAAGCCTGCGTTGGCTCGCGGTGAGCTGCACTGTGTCGGTGCCACTACGCTGGACGAGTATCGCCAGTACATCGAAAAAGATGCCGCGTTGGAACGTCGGTTCCAGAAAGTGCTGGTGGATGAACCGACTGTTGAAGATACGGTAGCGATTTTGCGTGGCCTCAAGGAGCGCTACGAGCTGCATCACCATGTGGAAATTACGGATCCGGCAATTGTTGCGGCGGCGGGGCTGTCGCACCGTTACATCTCAGATAGACAGCTGCCGGATAAGGCGATTGACTTGATCGACGAAGCAGCATCCAGTATCCGCATGCAGATCGACTCCAAGCCCGAGTCACTGGACCGTCTCGAGCGCCGGATTATCCAGCTCAAGATCGAGCAGCAGGCACTGGACAAGGAGAGTGATGAGGCCAGCCAGAAGCGTCTGAGCGATCTGCGCGAAGAGCTGGACAAAAAAGAGCGCGAATATGCCGAGCTAGAAGAAGTGTGGAATGCCGAGAAAGCGGCACTGTCTGGTACTCAGCATATCAAAACAGCGCTTGAGCAAGCCCGTACCGATATGGAAATCGCTCGCCGAGCAGGCGATCTCAACCGGATGTCGGAGCTACAGTACGGTAAAATTCCAGAGCTTGAAAAGCAACTCGACTTGGCGGCTCAAGCGGAAATGCAGGAGATGAGCCTGCTCAAGAACAAGGTGACCGATGCCGAAATCGCGGAAGTACTCTCCCGCCAGACCGGGATCCCGGTAGCCAAAATGCTCGAAGGGGAGCGTGATAAGCTACTGCGGATGGAAGAAGCTTTGCACAAGCGGGTTATCGGACAGGATGAAGCGGTTGATGCGGTCGCGAATGCCATTCGCCGCAGCCGGGCCGGGCTGTCGGATCCAAACCGTCCAATTGGCTCGTTCTTGTTCCTCGGCCCAACTGGGGTCGGTAAAACCGAGCTATGCAAAGCCCTGGCGCACTTTATGTTTGATAGTGACGATGCCATGGTGCGGATTGATATGTCCGAGTTTATGGAGAAACACTCGGTTGCACGCTTGGTCGGTGCGCCCCCTGGCTATGTTGGCTATGAAGAAGGTGGCTATCTGACCGAAGCGGTTCGCCGTCGTCCTTATTCGGTGATTTTGCTCGATGAGGTGGAAAAGGCCCACCCTGACGTGTTCAACATTTTGCTTCAGGTGCTCGATGACGGGCGATTGACGGATGGCCAGGGCCGGACGGTCGACTTCCGCAATAGTGTGGTGATCATGACTTCCAATCTTGGTTCAGATCGTATCCAGGAGCACTTTGGTGAGTTGGACTACGACGGTATCAAGCAAACGGTTATGGAGGTGGTGGGTCATCACTTCCGCCCTGAGTTTATTAACCGGGTTGACGAAACTGTGGTATTCCATCCGCTTGGTGCCGAGCATATCAAGAACATTGCCAGCATTCAGATTGCACGACTGGAGAAACGCTTGGAAGAGCGCGACTACCTGCTGAACCTGGATGACAGTGCGCTGGATTTGATTGCCGAGGCTGGTTTCGACCCGGTATTCGGAGCCCGGCCGCTCAAGCGTGCCATCCAGCAATATATTGAGAACCCACTGGCTCAAGATATATTGTCAGGCAAGTTTGTTACGGGTAAGCCAATTAATATTGTTGCAACCGACGGTCAAATTGAAGCCAAACAATAAGTAGCCTGTTTAATCCCTCAAGCCCTCCTTATGGAGGGCTTTTTACATTCCTTTACTTTTGTATTCACTTCATATTCATCCCTGCCAATCTAGGCTACGTATTGTTGATATCGCCATTCTTTATCAGGCGATAGTCTCACTTCTTTTTCCTGCTTTTTTATTGAGTTTTTAGTGAATGCTTGAAGATGTATGCAACGGGAGGGGGTATGAAAACCATGATGGATAAATTGTTGGGCGAAGCAAGTAAATATCTGGAGAGAGGAAAGGCGCATTCAGGTATACAGGCTGGGGCGTCGAGCGACTTGCTCAAAGGAGCATTAGGCGGTGGGTTAGTCGGTGCGCTTTTGGGCAATAAGAAAACCCGTAAACTCGCAAAAAAATACGGTACCCAAGCAGCGGCTGTCGGGGGAACGGCGTTGGTGGGGACGTTGGCTTACCAGGCTTACAAAAAATGGCAGCAAGATGAATCTGTGCCAGTGACATCTGCAACGTCGGAACCTGCTTTCCAACAGCAACTGGATGACAAAGCTGGTTTACTGCTTCAGGCGATGGTATTTGCAGCCAAAGCGGATGGGCACATAGACGTTCAGGAACGAGCCGCCATCGCGAAATGGGCCGCCGAGAAGGATTTTGGGGGTGATAGCGAGACCGCTATTTTGCGCTGGGTCGATGCGCCGTTGGATCCCAATGCACTTAGCCAGCAGGTGGATAATATGGCTTTGGCATCGGAAGTCTATCTGGTTTCTCTTCTAGCAATAGATGTAGACCATTTTTTGGAGCGGGCTTACCTCGATGAGCTGGCCAAAGCATTGGAATTACCTGCAGAGCTGGTAACGCGAATAGAAGAACAAGCTGAGGGGTAGTTTGATATTTCCGCTAGTAGTGTGCTTATTGGTCAATAAATGTTCGGTTGATTCGTTTTGACAAAATAATTGAATTTATAGTGTTGCCAAACCCAATCAAGTCTCTATAATGCGCCTCCGTTGTCACGGCAAAGCACTGAATCAGAGCGGTTGTGGCAAACATTGTTCTTTAACAATTTGACCATGCAATCTGTGTGGGCACTCGTGAAATGATAGTCAAAAAGATTTATCAGTGAGCTGAGTGACCAAATTGATACTTCGGTATCAGCACAGTCAATTTATCAGTAATCACTGAGCCAAAACTTTAATTGAAGAGTTTGATCATGGCTCAGATTGAACGCTGGCGGCAGGCCTAACACATGCAAGTCGAGCGGCAGCGACATAACTGAACCTTCGGGGGACGTTATGGGCGGCGAGCGGCGGACGGGTGAGTAATGCCTGGGAATATGCCCTGATGTGGGGGATAACCATTGGAAACGATGGCTAATACCGCATAATCTCTTCGGAGCAAAGAGGGGGACCTTCGGGCCTCTCGCGTCAGGATTAGCCCAGGTGAGATTAGCTAGTTGGTGAGGTAAGAGCTCACCAAGGCGACGATCTCTAGCTGGTCTGAGAGGATGATCAGCCACACTGGAACTGAGACACGGTCCAGACTCCTACGGGAGGCAGCAGTGGGGAATATTGCACAATGGGGGAAACCCTGATGCAGCCATGCCGCGTGTGTGAAGAAGGCCTTCGGGTTGTAAAGCACTTTCAGTTGTGAGGAAGGCATTGTCGTTAATAGCGGCAGTGTTTGACGTTAGCAACAGAAGAAGCACCGGCTAACTCCGTGCCAGCAGCCGCGGTAATACGGAGGGTGCGAGCGTTAATCGGAATTACTGGGCGTAAAGCGCATGCAGGCGGCTTGTTAAGCCAGATGTGAAAGCCCGGGGCTCAACCTCGGAATAGCATTTGGAACTGTCAGGCTAGAGTCTTGTAGAGGGGGGTAGAATTTCAGGTGTAGCGGTGAAATGCGTAGAGATCTGAAGGAATACCGGTGGCGAAGGCGGCCCCCTGGACAAAGACTGACGCTCAGATGCGAAAGCGTGGGGAGCAAACAGGATTAGATACCCTGGTAGTCCACGCCGTAAACGATGTCTACTTGGAGGTTGGTGTCTTGAACACTGGCTTTCGGAGCTAACGCGTTAAGTAGACCGCCTGGGGAGTACGGTCGCAAGATTAAAACTCAAATGAATTGACGGGGGCCCGCACAAGCGGTGGAGCATGTGGTTTAATTCGATGCAACGCGAAGAACCTTACCTACTCTTGACATCCAGAGAACTTTCCAGAGATGGATTGGTGCCTTCGGGAACTCTGAGACAGGTGCTGCATGGCTGTCGTCAGCTCGTGTTGTGAAATGTTGGGTTAAGTCCCGCAACGAGCGCAACCCTTATCCTTGTTTGCCAGCACTTCGGGTGGGAACTCCAGGGAGACTGCCGGTGATAAACCGGAGGAAGGTGGGGACGACGTCAAGTCATCATGGCCCTTACGAGTAGGGCTACACACGTGCTACAATGGCGTATACAGAGGGCTGCCAACTTGCGAGAGTGAGCGAATCCCAGAAAGTACGTCGTAGTCCGGATTGGAGTCTGCAACTCGACTCCATGAAGTCGGAATCGCTAGTAATCGTGGATCAGAATGCCACGGTGAATACGTTCCCGGGCCTTGTACACACCGCCCGTCACACCATGGGAGTGGGCTGCACCAGAAGTAGATAGCTTAACCTTCGGGAGGGCGTTTACCACGGTGTGGTTCATGACTGGGGTGAAGTCGTAACAAGGTAGCCCTAGGGGAACCTGGGGCTGGATCACCTCCTTAACGATATGACTGCGTTTTATGCAGTGTCCACACAGATTGCTTGGTCGAAAAGTAGAGAACATGTTCAGGTACCCAAACCTGAAAACACTTGTGTTTCGGTATGATGTCGCTTCTCGCAAGCTCGTCGCTCCGCTTACACAAAGTTAGCGAAACATATTTCGCTGACAAACTTTGTGTCCCATTCGTCTAGAGGCCTAGGACACCGCCCTTTCACGGCGGTAACAGGGGTTCGACTCCCCTATGGGACGCCACGGGTCGTTAGCTCAGTTGGTAGAGCAGTTGACTTTTAATCAATTGGTCGCAGGTTCGAATCCTGCACGACCCACCATCTTCTCCTTTGAAGATGTAAAACATCGGAGGGCGATTAGCTCAGTTGGGAGAGCACCTCCCTTACAAGGAGGGGGTCACTGGTTCGAGCCCGGTATCGCCCACCACTCTTTCTTCTTGAAAGACACCATTTCGATGGGGCTATAGCTCAGCTGGGAGAGCGCCTGCCTTGCACGCAGGAGGTCAGCAGTTCGATCCTGCTTAGCTCCACCACTCTCTAAAAACATTCTTGTGAGTGTGTTTAGAAAGTGGATGTCGAAAGACAAACACATGCTCTTTAACAATCTGGAAAGCTGACTAGTAAATTCAATCGATAGATTGATTTATTTTGTTCTTCTTTATGAAGAACGAGTTCTCAAGCAACACACATTCAAGTGTCTTGTGTAAGAGTCCGGCGAAACACAGTTCATCACAACTCAGATGAACAACCTTGGTTGTTGAGCCATACGAACAGACCCCTTGGGGTTGTATGGTTAAGTGACTAAGCGTACACGGTGGATGCCTGGGCAGTCAGAGGCGATGAAGGACGTGCTAACCTGCGATAAGCCAAGAGAAGATGGTAAGAATCACTATACTCTTGGATTTCCGAATGGGGAAACCCAGCTGCATAAGCAGTTATCGTAACGTGAATACATAGCGTTGCGAGGCGAACCGGGGGAACTGAAACATCTAAGTACCCCGAGGAAGAGAAATCAACCGAGATTCCGGCAGTAGCGGCGAGCGAACCCGGATTAGCCCTTAAGCTAGTTTTGCGTCAGGTGAATGTGCTGGAAAGCACAGCGATACAGGGTGATAGCCCCGTAACCGGTAGCGCATTATCAGTGAAAACGAGTAGGACGGGACACGTGTTATCTTGTCTGAAGATGGGGGGACCATCCTCCAAGGCTAAATACTCCTGACTGACCGATAGTGAACCAGTACCGTGAGGGAAAGGCGAAAAGAACCCCTGTGAGGGGAGTGAAATAGAACCTGAAACCGTGTACGTACAAGCAGTAGGAGCCCTTCGGGGTGACTGCGTACCTTTTGTATAATGGGTCAGCGACTTAATTTTAGTAGCAAGGTTAACCGATTAGGGGAGCCGTAGGGAAACCGAGTCTTAACTGGGCGTACAGTTGCTAGGATTAGACCCGAAACCAGGTGATCTAGCCATGGGCAGGTTGAAGGTGAGGTAACACTTACTGGAGGACCGAACCGACTAATGTTGAAAAATTAGCGGATGACTTGTGGCTAGGGGTGAAAGGCCAATCAAACCTGGAGATAGCTGGTTCTCCCCGAAAGCTATTTAGGTAGCGCCTCGGACGAATACTACTGGGGGTAGAGCACTGTTAAGGCTAGGGGGTCATCCCGACTTACCAACCCTTTGCAAACTCCGAATACCAGTAAGTACTATCCGGGAGACACACGGCGGGTGCTAACGTCCGTCGTGGAGAGGGAAACAACCCAGACCGCCAGCTAAGGTCCCAAAGTTATAGCTAAGTGGGAAACGATGTGGGAAGGCTCAGACAGCCAGGATGTTGGCTTAGAAGCAGCCATCATTTAAAGAAAGCGTAATAGCTCACTGGTCGAGTCGGCCTGCGCGGAAGATTTAACGGGGCTAAGCTATACACCGAAGCTGCGGCAATGCATTTTATGTATTGGGTAGGGGAGCGTTCTGTAAGCGGTTGAAGGTGCATCGTAAGGTGTGCTGGACGTATCAGAAGTGCGAATGCTGACATGAGTAACGATAAAGGGAGTGAAAAACTCCCTCGCCGGAAGACCAAGGGTTCCTGTCCAACGTTAATCGGGGCAGGGTGAGTCGACCCCTAAGGCGAGGCCGAAAGGCGTAGTCGATGGGAAACGGGTTAATATTCCCGTACTTCTTACTATTGCGATGGGGGGACGGAGAAGGCTAGGTGGGCCTGGCGACGGTTGTCCAGGTTCAAGGGTGTAGGCTGTAATCTTAGGCAAATCCGGGATTACTTAAGGCTGAGACCCGATGTCGAGGCACTACGGTGCTGAAGTCATTGATGCCATGCTTCCGGGAAAAGCCTCTAAGCTTCAGATAGTAAGGAATCGTACCCCAAACCGACACAGGTGGTCGGGTAGAGAATACCAAGGCGCTTGAGAGAACTCGGGTGAAGGAACTAGGCAAAATGGTACCGTAACTTCGGGAGAAGGTACGCTGCCGGCGGTGAAGAGACTTGCTCTTGGAGCTGCTGGCAGTCGCAGATACCAGGTGGCTGCAACTGTTTATTAAAAACACAGCACTGTGCAAAATCGAAAGATGACGTATACGGTGTGACGCCTGCCCGGTGCCGGAAGGTTAATTGATGGGGTTAGACTTCGGTCGAAGCTCTTGATCGAAGCCCCGGTAAACGGCGGCCGTAACTATAACGGTCCTAAGGTAGCGAAATTCCTTGTCGGGTAAGTTCCGACCTGCACGAATGGCGTAATGATGGCCACGCTGTCTCCACCCGAGACTCAGTGAAATTGAAATCGCAGTGAAGATGCTGCGTACCCGCGGCTAGACGGAAAGACCCCGTGAACCTTTACTACAGCTTGGCACTGAACATTGACCCTACATGTGTAGGATAGGTGGGAGGCTTTGAAACCAGCACGCCAGTGTTGGTGGAGCCGTCCTTGAAATACCACCCTTGTAGTGTTGATGTTCTAACGTCGCCCCGTTATCCGGGGTGCGGACAGTGCCTGGTGGGTAGTTTGACTGGGGCGGTCTCCTCCCAAAGCGTAACGGAGGAGCACGAAGGTGGGCTAATCACGGTCGGACATCGTGAGGTTAGTGCAATGGCATAAGCCCGCTTGACTGCGAGAATGACGGTTCGAGCAGGTGCGAAAGCAGGTCATAGTGATCCGGTGGTTCTGTATGGAAGGGCCATCGCTCAACGGATAAAAGGTACTCCGGGGATAACAGGCTGATACCGCCCAAGAGTTCATATCGACGGCGGTGTTTGGCACCTCGATGTCGGCTCATCACATCCTGGGGCTGAAGTCGGTCCCAAGGGTATGGCTGTTCGCCATTTAAAGTGGTACGCGAGCTGGGTTTAGAACGTCGTGAGACAGTTCGGTCCCTATCTGCCGTGGGCGTTGGATGATTGAGAGGGGCTGCTCCTAGTACGAGAGGACCGGAGTGGACGAACCTCTGGTGTTCGGGTTGTGTCGCCAGACGCATTGCCCGGTAGCTAAGTTCGGAATCGATAACCGCTGAAAGCATCTAAGCGGGAAGCGAGCCTCAAGATGAGTCATCCCTGAACCTATAAGGTTCCTGAAGGGTTGTTGGAGACTACGACGTAGATAGGCAGGGTGTGTAAGCGTTGTGAGGCGTTGAGCTAACCTGTACTAATTGCCCGTGAGGCTTAACCATACAACACCCAAGGGGTTTTAACGGACTCCATGAGCACTTGAATGTAGTGCGAGAACATCAGCTTTCGAGATTGTAAGAATTTTGCTTGGCGACCATAGCATTATGGACCCACCTGATCCCATGCCGAACTCAGCAGTGAAACGTAATAGCGCCGATGGTAGTGTGGGGCCTCCCCATGTGAGAGTAGGACATCGCCAGGCTTCCAATTTAGATTATCGTGCTGAACACACGGTGATTTGAGTGGAGCGGTAGTTCAGTTGGTTAGAATACCGGCCTGTCACGCCGGGGGTCGCGGGTTCGAGTCCCGTCCGCTCCGCCACTTATTAAGAAACCTCAGTCGAAAGGCTGGGGTTTTTTGCTATCTGACGCTCCCGAAAGTGCTGTGCACTTTTTCGCGGGCCGGGATGCCGGACCATCGATTCCCGTCCGCTCCGCCACTTATACTAAGCCCGAGTCGAAAGACTCGGGCTTTTTTACGTCTGTCGGATATGTTCGCCTTGCAGGCGAATGAGTCCCGCTGGAGCGCCAGCCCGGCCGTTCCGCCACTTATTAAGAAACCTCAGTCGAAAGGCTGGGTTTTTTTGCTATCTGACGCTCCCGAAAGTGCTACGCACTTTTCGCGGAACTAGGCGTCCCCGCCGCAATGTCGGCGCGTTGAGTCCCACTGGAGTGCCAGCCCGTCCGCTCCGCCACTGATACTAAGCCCGAGTCGAAAGACTCTGGCTTTTTTACGTTTACAGCTAATGTTCGCCATTCGATGAGTGGATCAATAGCCGCGATCTAGCAGGCCATAGCTAGAACTTGACTGGTTATCTTGGCATTCATCGGGATAGCCCGGGTTGATGACGGTACCGACGGTGTGCTTCCCGCTGCAATAGTCAAACCGTCCCTGCAGGTAGCCGGCACGGTATTTTTCATAGTCAGTTTCTGAGTAGGCGCCGTGTTTCCCTAACTCTGCCTGGTTCCACTCCCGGTAGCCTTGCTCACCGTGGTAGGCGCCGAGCTCTTCCCATTGCTTGTTGTTTGCAAGATTGGCTTCATATTGGCTGGTGCAGGCGCTGACAAGGACAAGCAAGAGACTCAATAAGAAAAAACGTATAAACCTAGCCATGGTTATTCCTCTATCAACGACGCGGAGGGACCCAAACTGCAGATTGTGTGGGGGCCGTTTGAAACAGATGGCAATTTGGTTTAATTATGGTTTATCCGTTGAGAGTTGCCACTGCGCGGCGACCGCTTTCGCTCAGTGTCCCCAGTATTGCCAGCAGTAATCCTAATCCGGCACCAATGATCATGATCCCGCCCAAGTGCCAGGCCTGGCTGATCCCTAGCTTCAACAGCCCGTTGCTCAGCAATGAGGCAAATACCATCTGGCAGGCACCGGATAAGGCGGAGACTGTGCCTGCTTTATTGCCATAAGGGACGAGCAGCAGTGACTGGGCGCATGGAAAGGCGATACCGTTGGCCATCGCCATCAGGAAGTGGCCGCTGACCATCCAGATAGGCGACAGCGGAGCGGCGATTAACACCGAGCCAGCAACAAGGTGAAGCAGCGGTGAGAGCATTAACATTTTTTGTGTTCCCAACCGGGGACGAAGCCTCTGGCATACCAAGCCTCCGCATAACAACCCAAATGCCGGCCCCATTGCCCATAGGGCATAGCGCTCGGAGGACATCCCTATCTGCACCTGCATGATAAAGGGCATCATGGAGATAGAAAGCACAACCAGCGAGAAGTTGACCCAGCCGATCCCGGCAAAGGAAAGGAAGTGCAGCTCTTGGAGCAACGATAGGTAGGATTTTGCCAATTGGCCGACCGACTGGGGAGCCTGGGTGGCCGATAGGGTTTCGGTGAAGCACACTAGCAATAGCAGCCAGACGATAGCGATATAACCGAGCAGTATGGCAAAAACGGCTAGCCAGCCAAAATGGTGGTTCACAATACCGCCCACCACAGGGGCCATGATAGGAGTGAAGGCGGCAACAATTGCCACCCAGGTCATGGCTTTGACCAAGTCTTGCCGTTGGTAACTATCACGAATAGTCGCGCGGGCCAAGACGGCGACACTGCCGGCACCTACCCCTTGAATAATTCGGCCAAGCAGCAGCCAATGAAACGAATCGGCACACAGAACGGCAACAGCCAGCCCTGATACGGCAATCAATAAACCCGCGAGTAGGACCGGTCTACGGCCAAGTACGTCGGATAATGGGCCGTAGACAAGCTGTGAGGTGCCGAAGCTGAATAAATAGCCCGAAACCAGAAGTTGGACTTGCTCGGAAGAAAGCTGGAGTGAGTCAGCAACGGCAGGGAGGGCGGGAAAGACCAACCCTAAGCTCAATTGGCCGATACTGACGATCAAGCATGCGAGTAATAGCGGTTTCCAGTTAAAATTTGCCATCTTCCCCCCCCTCTGGTTAACCGATTAATTATGCACGGTTAGGAGGGGAAGAATAAGCAGCGCGGGCTTAATGGATTATTTCCTGGCTGGAACGAGCACTGAGTTACTTGTTGATGGTATAGGTGAACGGGTTAGAAAAAGAAAACTTGCTGCCGCTGGTCTGTACTTTGCCTTGCTTCATGGCTATCAGCACTTCTTTTTGTACTTTGACCAAAGAGAAGAAGCGGATCACCATGAAGACGATAAACACCGGCATGATGATCTGTGTGACTGGCATGATATGCAGCACCATTTCATTAATCAGCCATGTCGCAAGCATCAGCAGCATCACATACAGTGAGTGGGGTTTGAGGACAATTTTTACTTCGTTGTCAGTCTCTGCCCGTTCAAAGAAAAACGCCATTTATCTCTCCTTGTGTTTGTTTGCCGATACCTTCTCACAAACGGAGATAGGAAGGAGGTCGAAGTTGTAAGGGATAGTAACAAGGTCGCGCTAATAAGCGCAGCTAAAAAAAACGCCTCCGAGGAGGCGTTTTTTACAGGCGATTAGTTGTTGCTGTGCAATTCGCTGTTCAGCTCTACCGCTGATTTGTTCGCCAGACATTCGATCTGGCCTGTCATGGAGTTGCGGCGGAACAGCAAATCAGACACGCCAGCTAGATCGCGCGCCTTGACCACTTCGACTTCCTGACCGCTCTTGTCCAGCATGCGTACTTTCGAACCTGCGGTTACGTACAGGCCTGATTCGATCGTACAGCGATCACCCATCGGGAAGCCTAGGCCGGCATTGGCACCCAGCAGGCTGTTTTCACCGATGGAAACAACCACTTTGCCGCCACCAGATAGCGTGCCCATGATAGAAGCACCACCACCGATGTCCGAGCCGTTGCCGACCACAACGCCTGCGGAAATACGGCCTTCAACCATACTTACGCCAGTTGTGCCAGCGTTGAAGTTGATGAAACCTTCATGCATAACGGTTGTGCCTTCACCCACGTGTGCACCCAGGCGAACGCGAGAAGTATCAGCAATACGAACACCTGTTGGTACCACGTAGTCGACCATTTTAGGGAACTTGTCGACACAATCGACAGTGATCGTTTCGCCGTTCAGGCGAGCTTCCATTTGGCGCTCTGCCAGCTCCGGTAGATCGATTGGACCTTGGTTGGTCCACGCGATGTTGTGCAGCAGGCCGAAAATGCCGTCCAGTACCACACCGTGAGGCTTGACCAGGCGGTGAGAGATAAGTTGTAGCTTCAGGAAGCCTTCAGCAACAGAAGCAGGCGCTTCGTCAGTAGCAAGGATCACAACAACCAGCGGTTGCTCTGATGCTGCTGCTTTGGTTGCGAAGTTTGCACTGGCTTCTTCACCGGCTGCACTGAAAGCTGCTGCAAGATCGGCGCACTGGGCAGCCGTGACTTCGATAGCTTGATTACCTTCCTTGTAATCGACGATAGCGGCAATGGCATCTACTAGCGCGTCGGCTGGGTTTAGGATAGGGGTTGGGAAAAACGCCTCGATGATTTTGTTATCGCGGTTTTTGGTTGCAGTACCAAGGGCTAGTGAAAAGCTGGCCATTACTGTTGGTTCTCCATGTCAAAGTAATTTATGCCGGACCTCTGGGTCGGCAAAGTGTGATGAACCCATCATAAAGACACTTGCGCCGTTATTGAAGGGGGCAGGAGACGATCGGTGAAAAATGATGAAATAATAACAATACAGCACGGCTATCGCTGTCGAGGATTTGGTCGCCGGAATATCAAGCTAGGGCCGGGCGATTTAGCGTGGGAAGCAATAAAAAACCTCCTTGAAAGGAGGTTTGTCATGAAGAATGTTGGCAGGCTTAGTGATTAAGCTGCTGCATCATCCTGTTGCTCGGCGACAAGCTCAGGCTTTACCGCTTTTTTCTTCGGAGCCGCTTTCTTTTTCGCTCCCAGTGCAACTAGCACGTCTTCACGTTTCTGTGCCAAGAATAGCGAAAGCTCTTCTTGCTTGGCTTCATCCTCGAAAAGTTCACTCTCGCTTAGCAAAGTAAACATCTCGTCCGCCATATCTAGCATCTTGTCGTATGCGTCGGCTTCGGACTTAGAGGTGAAAGTCATCTTTTCTTCTCCGTTGCGCTCAACTACATATTTGACGATAACAGCCATGGTCACCCTCTCCCGAAATTGATTTACTGGCTGTTTATACAGTAGCATTAAGGGCAATGTCCAGTGATAAGCGTGTTAATGTGATGGCTAGAGAAAAATTTTCGCAAATATATGCCCGAGCCGCGGAGCGGAAGGGGGGAAAGGGTG
Source organism: Photobacterium sp. DA100 (assembly GCF_029223585.1). Lineage (NCBI taxonomy): Bacteria > Pseudomonadati > Pseudomonadota > Gammaproteobacteria > Vibrionales > Vibrionaceae > Photobacterium > Photobacterium sp. DA100. Next base: position 569,874 of record NZ_CP119423.1, read on the forward strand.
TGCTAGAGGGCATGTTGGCAACCCCATTGTCCGCTGGGCAGCTCAAGCAGATCGGTGATGATCGCTGGCTGGCGGCGTTTACCCAGAAAGTGTTCCAGTCCGGGATCAGCTGGCAGGTGGTGCGCAACAAATGGCCCAACTTCGAAGAGGTGTTTTTCGGTTTCGATATCGAGAAGATGCTGCTGATGCCAACGGAAATGTGGGAACGAAAAGCGACTGATCCGGCTATCATACGCCACCTAGCCAAGGTGATGACGATTCCCGACAATGCCCAGATGATCCACGAGGCTGCACTCGAGCACGGTTCCTTTTCGGCGATGGTTGCCGATTGGCCGCAGGATGATATCACGGGTCTGTGGCGTTACCTGAAAAAACACGGCAAGCGCTTGGGGGGCAATACCGGCCCCTACACTTTGCGCATTATGGGCAAAGATACCTTTATCCTCAGCGGTGATGTCGAAGCTTACCTGCGCCAGGGCGGCATCATTGACGGTGGGCGTGACACGCAAAAATCCTTGGCGGCAGCGCAATCTGCTTTTAGGGATTGGCAGCAGGAGTCTGGCCGACCGCTGTGTCAGATCAGCCAGATCATTGCATTTAGCGGCGGGGATAACCGCGTTTAATCATCTGCAGAGTTGCGGTTGTACTGGCAAAGCGGTGAATTCCACTGCTGGCAGAACGCGATAAACAGTTTAAGCAGTGGGCTCTGGTACTTCTCCTTGTGGTAGAGCAGCCAGTATTGGCGCTGCATATCGAGTGGCAGTGGCAGGATGGTCAGGCGGTTGTCCTTGACGGCATGCTCCACCGCGCGTCGGGAAAGCAGGGTCAGGCCGAGTCCTGCCGCCGTGCAGTTGATAATGGCTTCGGTGTTGTTGAGTTCAAACGCCTGATGCCAGTTTTCCAGCCTCGGTGCGAGGCGGCCAAGGAAATACTCCCGGGTCCCTGAGCCCGGTTCACGCAGTATCCACTCGCTGTGTTCAAGATCGCTCAGGCTGAGCTGCTCTGCTTTTGTCAGCGGGTGCTCGGGGTGGCAGGCAACGACCATTTCGTCACCCAGCCAAGGTATCACCGCGAGGTTATCGGCTTGCACCTTGCCTTCGACCAGGCCTATATCCAGTTCAAACTCGCCCAGCATGTGGCAGATCTGGGCGGTATTGGCAATAAATAGGCTCTGATCGCAATGGCCCGAGTCATGGCGGAAGTCCCGCAGCAAAAACGGGGTGACCTGGTTGCCAACGGTATCGCTTGAGCCGATTTTCAATTTGCCGGTTACCGGCCCTTCCTGGCTAAACAGTTGCTCGATATCTTGGCTGCGTGCCAGTAACTCATCGGCTAATGGCAGCAAGCGTTTGCCTTGTTCGTTGATGAGCAGACGATTATTATTGCGGTCAAACAACTTGTGCCCGAGCTGCTTCTCCAGCTCGGAGAGTGCCATGCTGACCGCGGGCTTGGAGAGGAACAGTTTTTCAGCTGCCGCGGTAATGGTTAGCTCCTGGGCAACCGTGACAAACACTTTCAATTGGCGTAGGGCGATATTCATTGTATTGGCTCTTGTTCTGCTTTTCTTAACTATACATTCAATATATTCAAGTATCCTAAACGATCGGATGCCGATAAACTAGCCGGGTGTTTATGAGAAGTGATGCGCTGTCTTTGGGAGAGCCTCGAAATGATTACAGTAACAAAGCAAAAAGTACTGGGTGCACCGACTCCAATGGCTGGCTTGGCCTTGGGTATTGCTAGCCTTGGCTGGTGTTGGGAAAATGCTGCCGATCTCGGCGGTCGTGGACAACTGATCGGGGCAGGGATCGCCAGTGTCTTGTTGGTGGTGTTACTGGTTAAGTTTCTTATCCATCCCCGCGCCTTGTGGCAAGATCTCAGTCATCCGGTTGTTGGTAGCGTTGTGCCGACCTTTGCCATGGGAACCATGGTTGTGTCCAAGGCATTGGGGAACTATTACCCGGTGGCCGGGCAGGTATTGTGGCTGGCGGCAGTGGTATTGCATCTGATCTTTTTGGTACTGTTTACCTATCACCGCGCCAAGGATTTTGAGCTGCACCATATGGTACCGAGCTGGTTCGTGCCACCGATTGGGATCATCGTCGCCGATGTGGCCTTTCCTGGCGGGGCATTGCGTCCTTTGGCTGAAGGCCTGCAGTTATTCGGTATGGGGATCTATGCGGTAATGTTGCCGTTGATGGTATACCGCCTGATTTTCAGCCATGAAATTCCAGATGCGGCCAAGCCGACCATTGCTATTATGGCTGCGCCGGCCAGCCTGTCTCTGGCGGGCTATCTGACCGTGACTCAGCAGCCATCTCCGGTGGTGATTGCCTTGCTGGGTGGGATTGCCGTGCTGATGACCTTTGTGATTTATCTGGCGTTCTACCGCTTGCTACGTTTGTCGTTCAGCCCCGGCTATGCGGCATTCACTTTCCCATTGGTGATTGGGGCGACCGCGATGTTCAAGGTGGCAAGCTGGATGGCGACCCAGGGATATGGGGTTGAATATATCAGTCAGGTGTCGTCGCTGGCTCATCTTGAGCTGTATGTTGCTACTGCAGTCGTGAGCTATGTCGCCCTTCGCTACGCAGCCTTCTACCGTCCGGTTTCCCAGTTGCTGCACTGTGTTGCGCCAAGCCGTGCGTGATATAGCGACCCAAAAATTATCCACTTTAGAGGTGGAGTGATTAGGAGCCCAGCGATGCTGGGCTTTTTAATGATTTGAATTTGCAGCCAATCCACTGATGGTAGACAATCAAGGGTAATTTCCTCTATCGGTGAGTCACCAGCGTGTTTACTGTCTATCACTCCAACCAACTGGATCTACTGAAATCCCTGCTTGTCGAGCTGATCCGCTTGGAACCTCTCGATAACCCATTCGAGCAAGAGCAGATCTTGGTCCAAAGCCCCGGCATGTCACAGTGGCTGAAACTGGAGCTGGCCAAATCCCAGGGGATTGCTGCCAATATTGAGTTTCCGCTTCCTGCAACTTTCATTTGGAACATGTTCACCAAGGTGTTGAGTGATGTGCCCGAGCGCAGTGCCTTCAACAAAGAGGCCATGACCTGGAAGCTGCTTCAGGTGTTGCCGCCGCAGCTATCGCGTCCGGAGTTTGCGCCACTGGCCAATTATCTGTGTGACGACGCCAACCAGGTCAAGAGCTATCAGCTAGCCGAGAAAATCGCCGATATCTTTGACCAATACTTGGTGTATCGGCCGGAGTGGATCCAGTCCTGGGAGTCCGACACTATCGATCCCGAGCTGGTGGAGGAGCATCCATGGCAGCCGCTGCTGTGGCAAGCACTCTATGATCATACCCTCGCATTGGGCCAGTCGCCGTATCACCGTGCCAACCTTTATGACCACTTCATCGAAACCCTCGAGGGCTATTTACAAAGTGGCTCGCCACTGCCGGCGGGTTTGCCGAAGCGGCTGTTTGTGTTCGGTATTTCAGCCCTGCCACCGCGTTACCTCGACGCCTTGGCGGCGCTGGGTAAGCATATCGATGTGCATTTGATGTTTACCAACCCTTGCCGCCATTACTGGGGCGATGTCCGCGACCGCAAATTCCTCGCCCGGCTGGCCGCCAAGCAGCGCCAGCAGCTGCAGTGGTGTGCCGATCACAGTGAGCACGGTGCGGTGATTTCGCCGCTCAAGGGGGATATCGAGGCCAATGTCGTTGACGAGACCCACGAGGGGGCGGTGGGCAACACCTTGCTGGCCTCGCTCGGCAAGCTTGGCCGGGATAACCTGTATCTGCTGTCGGAAATGGAGGCCTATGAAGTCGAGGCGTTTGTCGATATCGAGCCCGACTCATTGCTCCATGCGGTGCAGGCCGACATCCTCAACCTCGAGGATCGGATCAATGACGAAATCACCGAGTCTAGCCACCACAAGCTGGCCATTGCCGCAGACGACCGCTCGCTGAGCGTCCATGCCTGCCATTCGCCGATGCGCGAAGTGGAAGTGCTGCACGACAATTTGTTGGCGATGCTGGCGGACACCCCTGCTCTATCCCCCCGGGATATTGTGGTGATGGTGGCCGACATCAACAGTTACAGCCCGTATATCCAGGCGGTGTTCGGCAATGCGCCAGGCGAGCGTTACATTCCGTTCTCCATTTCCGACCGCAGTGCCGATCAGGAAAACCCGGCGCTACTTGCATTCCTGCGTTTGCTGGCCCTGCCGGAAAGCCGCTGCCAGGCTTCTGAGTTGCTGGAGCTGCTTGAGGTCCCAGCCGTCATGGCCAGGTTTGGTTTTGATAGCGACAAGTTCGAGCGGGTGAAGCTGTGGATCGAGGAAGTGGGGATCCGCTGGGGGCTGGATGATGACACGGCCGAAGAGTTTGCCTTGCCGCGCCAGCAGCAAAACACTTGGCTGTTCGGCTTGCAGCGGATGCTGCTGGGGTATGCCATGCCGCAAGAGGCTGGTTTGTACCAGGGCGTGCTGGGCTATGAAGAAGTGCAGGGGCTCGATGCCGAACTGGCCGGGCAGCTCGGCCTGTTCATCGAAACGCTGATGCACTACCGCCAGCAACTGGCGCAGCCGCAGCCGATCGCGAGCTGGATGACGCTGCTCAACGAGATGCTGGATGATTGCTTTGCGGTCGACATTGACGGTGAGTTGGTGCTGAGGATGATCCGCGACAAGATCCAGCAGCTGGAGCAGCAGTTGGCCGATGCGGGTTATGATGCGGAGATAACCCCGGCAGTGATGCGGGATTACCTTAACGGCAAGCTGTCGGGCGAGCGGGTTAGCCAGCGCTTTTTGGCCGGTCAGGTGAACTTCTGTACTCTGATGCCGATGCGTTCGATCCCGTTCAAGGTGGTGTGCCTGCTGGGGATGAATGATGGCGTTTATCCTCGCTCGATCCCCCCCGAAGGGTTTGACCTGATGGCCGGCCGCTCACGCCATGGTGACCGTTCCCGCCGGGATGACGACCGTTACCTGTTCCTCGAGGCGATCCAGTCTGCCCAACAGGCACTGTACATCAGCTATGTGGGGCGCTCGATCCAGGATAACAGCGAAAAAGTGCCGTCTGTCCTGGTCAGCGAGCTGCTGGAGTACTGCCAGCAGGGTTACTGCCTGGCGGGTGATGAAACCCTGCCGGTCGATCAATCGGCACAGAGGCTGGTTGCCAACCTCACCCAAACCCACCCGCTGGTACCGTTCAGCCCGCAGTCGTTCAGCGGCGCAAACCATAGCTATGCCGCCGAATGGTTGTCGGTGGCCAACCAGGCTTTTATCGAGCCGGAAGCCTTCCAGTCGGCTCCGCTGGAGCCTGATTTGAGCGACGACAGGGCCGAGGGAGTCCTCGAACTGGCGGAGCTGGCGCGCTTCTGGCGCCTGCCGGTGCAGTATTTCTTCAACCGTCGTTTGAAGGTGTTTTTTGATGGTCTCCAGGGCGGGCCGGAAGACGATGAGCCGTTTGCCCTCGATGGGCTGGGGCGTTATCAGCTGCGTGAGGCCTTGCTGACAACCTTCCTCGACTGCCACAGACAGCAATCACTCGGCCGGAACACCTTCAGCCGCGACCAGGCGTTCGAACAGTTTGCCCGCTACCAGCAGGCGGCAGGCGGCTTGCCGGTGGCGCAGTTTGGCGAGCTGGAGCTGATGGAAGAGCGTGGCCAGATAGAGCAGCTGGCCGATAGCGTTGTCCAGTTTATGGCCCAGCCGCTGCCGGATGTGGAAGTGGATTGCGTGGTAACGGTTGCCGGACGCGGTATCCGGCTGCAGGGCTGGCTCAAGCATGTCACCCAGCAGGGCCTTGTTCGCTACCGGCCGGGTAAAATCCGGGCGCAGGATATTCTGGCCTGCTGGCTTGATCACCTGTGCTTGGCGGTGATGAAACCGAGCCAGCCGACCTACCTCATCGGCATTGATGGCCGCTGGCTGCTTGAGCCGGTATCGGCCCAGTATGCACTGGAGCAACTGGCCGTGCTTGTCGAAGGCTATGACAGTGGCTTGACCCAGCCGCTGCCGTATTTCCCAAGGACCGCCCATGCCGGGATCCTGGCCAGTATCGATAAGAAAGGGCAGTGGTGCAATGATGACGCGACCTTGGCAAAGGCCGAGAGCAAGCGGGCGGAGGCGTTCAACGGCGGCTACATGTTCGAGGGCGAGGGCAACAACAGCTATATCTACCGGGTGTGGCCGCTGTGGGATGGCGAACTGGCCGCACAGCTGCAGCAGTGGGAAGATCATATCCTGAAACCTGCGGTGATGCAGTTGCGAGAGGTGGAGCAGGGCTAATCGAGCAGTGGATAAGGCAGGGAGGTGTAGCGTGGCCGCCAGCAAATCATTATTGATTGTAGGGTGTTCGCTGTACGGCCACCGGTCCAGAGGTTGACCAAATTTCGTGGCTCAGATACTAGCGGACCGGTTGGGCGGAAACCGTGAAACGTCTCTCATATTGATAGATGGGTTAGTGCTGGAATTCGATATATTTATTTGAATTCGCGCTAGATCACAAAAAATAATTTCGGACGGCTGGGGTTTTGTAAGGAAACCTTGGCCCAGTTCACTGATAGGAATCAGCGTATTCTATGACTCAACAATCTCTTCTCATCACCCCGGAGCCGCTGGAGCCGATGTGCTTTCCGCTGCATGGTAATCGCTTGATCGAGGCCTCGGCCGGCACCGGCAAAACCTTCACCATTGCCAGCCTGTATCTGCGCTTGCTGCTTGGCCATGGTGATGCGCAGACTCGGTTTCCCAGGGAGCTGACGGTTGATCAGATTTTGGTGGTGACCTTCACCGAGGCGGCCACCGCCGAGCTGCGTGATCGTATCCGCCGCCGGATCCATGATGCCCGCCTGGCCTTTAGTCGAGGTAGCAGCGACGATCCGGTGATCAAGCCGTTGCTGGGAGATATTGGCGATCACAAGGCGGCCGCCGCCATTTTGCTGCAGGCCGAGCGCCAGATGGATGAGGCTGCCATTTTTACCATCCACGGCTTTTGCCAGCGGATGCTAACCCAGAATGCCTTCGAGTCGGGCAGCCTGTTCAACAATGAGTTTGTTACCGAAGAGAGCCACCTGCGGGCCCAGGTGGTCGCGGATTTCTGGCGCCGTAATTTCTATCCGTTGCCACGCAGTCTGGCGGCGGAGGTACGCAAACTCTGGTCGGCGCCGGGGGCCCTGCTGCCGGAGATCAACCGCTTCCTGTCGGGAGCGGAAGTTACCGTTCGCGCCCCGCAGCTGACAGGCAGCCTCGAGCAGGTACACGAGGAAAACCTGCTGCGTATCAATCATGTCAAGCGGCTGTGGCGCGACAGTGCTGGCGACCTGCATGACATCATTGCCAGCTCCGGGGTGAACAAGCGCAGCTACACCAAAACCAGCTTGCCCAAGGCGCTGGCAGAGGTGGGAGAGTGGGCCGATCGCGACAACACCGGTTACCAGTTGCCCAAAGCTCTGGATAAGTTTGATCAGCAGGTGCTGCGAGACAAGACCAGCAAGGGCCAGCCACCGGAGCATCCGGTGTTTGTGGCTATCGGTGAGTTGTTGGCCAATAAGCCGAATATACGCGATCCCTTGTTGGCGCATGCCATCAAAGAGTGTCGCCAGCTGTTGCGCGAGGCCAAGCAGCGCAAGGGGTGGCTGTCATTTGATGATCTGCTGACCCAGCTGTCGGCGGCGTTGAGCCAAGATGACAGCGGCTTGCTGGCCAGTCGGATCCGCCATCTTTTTCCGGTGGCCATGATCGATGAATTCCAGGATACCGATCCGCTCCAGTACAGTATTTTCAGTACGATTTATGGCGAGCAGCGTCAGGCGCCTGAACTGCCGGAAGGCGAGCTCGGCCCTTGTGGCCTGTTTATGATTGGTGATCCCAAGCAGGCCATTTACGCCTTCCGCGGCGCCGATATTTTTACCTATATCCAGGCTCGTCGCCAGGTGACCGCCCATTATACCCTGGGCACCAACTGGCGCTCGACCGCCGAAATGGTCGGCGCCGTGAACCGGATTTTCCAACATCCTGAGCGGCCATTTATCTACGACGAGGACATCACGTTCCTGCCGGTTGCTCACAGCCCGAAAGCCCAGGGGCGCGGCTGGCAGCTTGATGGCATGCAGCAGCCGGCCATGTGCTTTTGGCATCAAGAGGCTGAGGAGCCTACCAAGAAAGGGGATTACCAGCAGGTGATGGCGGAGGCTACCACCGCTGAAATTCAGAAAATCCTTACCATGTCACAGCAGGGCAAGGCGGTACTGGTTGATGGCGAGCAAACCCGCCCGATCCATGCCAGTGATATTTCGGTACTGGTGCGTACCGGCAGTGAGGCGGCGTTGATCCGCCGTACCTTGGCCGATCAGGGCATTGCCAGTGTCTACCTCTCCAATCGTGACAGTGTGTTTGCCTGCACCGAGGCCGCGGATTTGCTGCGTTTTCTGCAGGCGGTACTGACCCCTGAAGATGATCGCAATATGCGCGCGGCCTTGGCCTCGAGCTTGTTTGGCTTGACGGCCCAGGCGCTCGATGCGATGAACACCAGCGAAAGCGTTTGGGAGCAATATGTGTCGGAGTTCCGCGCTTACCGCAAGCTGTGGCAAACCCGCGGGGTGCTGCCGATGCTGCGTCATATGCTGGCCCAGCGCAAGATCCCCGAAACCCTGCTGAGCCAAAACGGTGGCGAGCGCCGGCTCACCGATATCCTGCACATTGGCGAGTTGCTGCAGCAGGCGAGCCAAACCCTGGACAGCGATCATGGCTTGTTGCGCTGGCTGGCCGAACATATCGAAGCGCCTAACGGCAATGCCGATGAGCAGCAGCTGCGCCTGGAGTCGGATCGTAACCTGGTGCAGATCGTTACTATCCACAAGTCCAAGGGGCTTGAGTATGACATTGTCTTCCTGCCTTTCGTCTGCAGTTACCGCGAGGCCAATACCGCGCTGTTCCATGACGATCAGAGCCAGCAGTCGGTGCTGGATATCGCTGCCAGCGAAGAGAGCATGGAGCTGGCCGAGAAGGAGCGCCTGGCGGAAGATTTACGCCTGCTCTACGTCGCCCTGACCCGCGCGGTCTATGGCTGTTATATCGGCATGTCACCGATCCGCAACGGCCTGAGCCGGAAGGAGCCGACCGGCCTGCATCGCTCGGCAATCGGCTGGCTGGTACAAAACGCCAAAGAGGGCGGGCTGGCCGAGCTGGCCAGCGCTCTGGCTGCATTGGCCTCGCAATCCGAGGCTGTCACCGTGCTGCCGCCACCGCCTTTGCCCGACACGCCTTGGGTGCCCGGCGAGGAGGACAAGCCGCAGCTGTCGGCATCGGTGTTTGACAAAGAGATTGACCGCAGCTGGTGGATCACCAGTTACTCAGGTCTGATCAAGCAGGGCCATAGCCATCATGATGCCTCTTTCGAACTGCCGGGCTTTGATACCGACTCGTCGGGCGACGAAGCCCAGGGGGACGAGGGCGTCGAGCCTGCCCTTACCATTTATACCTTTCCGAAAGGCGCGCGGCCGGGGACCTTCCTGCATACCCTGTTTGAGGAAATTGAGTTTACCGCACCGGTCGACAGTCCGGAAACGACCGGGAAGATCCTTGAATTGCTGCGGTTGGAAAATTACGACGAGGAATGGCTGCCGGTGTTGCAGACCATGATCCGCGATGTTCTGGCGTGCCCGCTCGATGGCGAGGCGATGCGGCTGGGCGAGATCGCACCGTCACAGCGCTTGACCGAAATGGAGTTTATGCTGCCGATCAACCTGCTGTCGGCCCCGCTGCTCAACAAGGCCATTGCCCGCCACGATAACCTGTCGGCCAAAGCCGGTGAGTTGGGTTTTGCCACGGTAAGCGGCATGCTGAAGGGCTTTATCGATCTGGTTTTCGAGCACAATGGCCGCTACTACGTGCTGGACTGGAAGTCGAACTTCCTGGGCGAGGAGCCGAACCTGTACCGGGGAGATATGCTGGACCAGGCAATGGTCGAGCATCGCTATGATCTACAGTACCAGCTCTATGCGCTGGCCCTGCACCGCTTCCTCAAGAGCCGCAAGGCTGACTACAACTACGATGACCACTTCGGTGGTGTCTATTACCTGTTCTTGCGGGGAGTGAAGGCGGGCAGTGATAGTGGCATCTTCCGTGCCAAGCCGTCTTTGGCCCTGCTGACCGAACTGGAGACCTTGATTGACGGAGAATCCCCAGATGCTTAATCGCCTTGAAGTCCTTGTTCGCCAGGGCTACCTACGCCCGCTGGACCACCAGTTTGCCAAATTTGTTGCCCAGGGAGGCAATCACTCGGCTGAGCCGCTGGTCGCCCTGGTTGCGGCGCTGGCGAGTTATGAACTGGGCCAGGGCCATGTCTGTGTGCGAGTGCCAGAGGTTGATCCTGCGCGGTTGTTTGGCCTGCCCGCCAAACTTAGCCTGCCGTTGGCCGACGGGTTGCCCGAGCCGCAATTATGGCTGGCGGAGCTGGCACAGTCCGAGGCCGTCTCGGATGGCAGCAGGCCCACCCCGCTGGTGATGGATGGCGATCGGATCTACCTCAATCGCTATTGGCAGTTCGAGCAACAGGTCGCGGAGCAGTTGCGCCTGCGGGCGCAAAGCGGCGAAGATGGCTTGCAGCCCGAGCTGATGGCGGCCAAGCTCGATGAACTGTTTGCCCGCGATTACCGCTACCTGTTTGCCGCCCTGCAGCAGCTGGCACAAGCCGGAGGGACCGCACAGGATAGGCAGCGTGAAGTCTGTGACAAGCTGGATGTCGTCCAACCTGAAATGCTGGACTGGCCGGCGGTTGATGCCGTCCTCCTGTCGGCTGGGAGCGCTGAAGAGCTCGCGCCGCTGGACACCCTGGTGCCGGCCGGCAGCTGCCTCAACTGGCAGAAGGTGGCCGCTGCGGTCGCGCTGACCCGCCAGTTTGCGGTGATTTCCGGCGGCCCCGGTACCGGCAAAACCACCACGGTGGCCAAGTTGCTGGCGGCCCTGGTGACCCAGGCGATCCAGCGTGACGAGCGCGATGAACAGGGTGCCCTGCAGCTGCCGGATATCAAGCTGGTGGCACCGACCGGTAAGGCGGCGGCCAGGCTGACCGAATCGATTGGCTCGGCGGTGGACTCGTTAGCCGTCGACGAGGTGGTGAAAAGCAACATTCCGACCCAGTCGAGCACCATACACCGTCTGCTCGGGGCGATCCCCAACCGGGTCGCCTTCCGCCATAACCGCGACAACCCGCTGCACTTGGATGTACTGGTGGTGGACGAGGCCTCGATGGTCGACTTGCCGATGATGGCCCGCCTGCTCGATGCTTTGCCAGCCCACGCCAAGCTGATCCTGCTCGGTGATCGGGATCAGCTGGCATCGGTCGAGGCGGGCGCAGTACTGGGCGATATCTGTGCTTTTGCCGAACAAGGCTACACCCCGGCTCAAAGCCAGTTGCTCGGCCAGTTGACCGGGTTTGGCTTTCAGCAAGCGCATGCCGCCCCGTCGGCGATTGCCGATAGCTTGTGTATGCTGCAAAAGAGCTACCGTTTCCACGCCCAGTCGGGGATCGGCCAGCTGGCCAAGGCGATCAACAGCGGCAAGCCGTATCGGGTTGAGCAGGTTTGGCAGCAGGGCTTTCGTGATATCCAGCTCTATCCGCTAGGGGCCGAGGCCTACCAGGCAATGATCACCAATGTGGTCAGCTTCTACAGTGATTACCTCGAGGCGATCGACGCGGGTAAGACTCCGGGCGAAGTGCTCAAGGCATTTGCCCAGGTCCGTTTGCTGTGCGCGGTGCGGGAAGGTGATTTCGGTGTCGCGGGGCTGAACCAGCGCATCGAGCGGGCCCTGGCACGCAAGGGCAAGATTGCCCCGGGCGAAGAGACCTGGTATGTCGGCAGGCCAGTTATGATCAGCCAGAATGACCATGGCTTGGGGCTTTACAACGGGGATATCGGTATCGCGATGCACGACCGCGAGGCCGATCCGCTGACGGGCAACCGGGTGCTCAGGGTATACTTCGAGATGCCTGACGGCACTATCCGCGGCGTACTGCCGAGCCGACTGCCCGAGCACGAGACTGTCTACGCCATGACCATCCATAAATCGCAGGGCTCGGAGTTTGCCGACACCCTGATGGTACTGCCGCCTGACTTCAGCCCGATACTGACCCGCGAGCTGGTGTATACCGGGGTGACGAGGGCCAAGTCCAAGCTGTACATGTTTGCCACCAAGGATGTGCTCAGCCGCTCCGTGACCATGCGGACAGAGCGGGCGAGCGGCTTGGCGAGCTTGTTATCGTAAGCTGACATGACAGCAGAATGACAAATCAGTTTTGAGTGGCTACTGAGGTCGGTTGGAAGCGATTATCGCCTACAAGTCGAGGATCAGAATCTTGGAACGGCGCTGGAAGTTGTACAGCGCCTTTTTTGCCACCGGCAAACTGTCGACACTGGACTCGCTGAAGCCCTGCTCGCGGAACCAGTGCAGGCTGCGGGTGGTGAGGACAAACAAGTGGGCCAGCCCCATCCGCTTGGCCTGCAGTTTGAGCTGGCTCAGCAGCAAGGCACCGCGGTCGCCGTCGCGGAAGTCACGGTGGACGGCGACACAGGCCATTTCGGCCATCCGTTCGTCCGGGAACGGGTAGAGGGCGGCACAGCCGATGATCAGCCCGTCGCGTTCGATAATGGTAAACTGCTCTACTTCCTGCTCGAGCTGCTCTCGCGAGCGGCGGACCAGGATCCCGTCTTGCTCCAGCGGCCGGATCAGCTCTAGGATCCCGCCGATATCGTCAATCGTGGCCTGGCGGACCTGCTCGGCGCTCTCCATCACGATTTGGGTGCCGATACCATCGAGTGAAAACAGCTCCTGGATCAACGCGCCATCTTCTTTGTAGCTGATCAGGTGGCTGCGGGGAACCCCGGCCCGGCAGGCCGTGATGGCACCACGGAGGAAGCGGCCGGTGCCGCGCTCTTGCTGTTGCAGTTCGATCAGGCGTTGCAGGGCGTACTCGGCCTCGATCGGCAGCATTTCAGAAACAACCCCTCCCTCGGCGTCGAGCACCCCTTGCTCGGAGCAAAAGCCAATCAGCTTGTCGGCATTGAGCTTGATGGCCAGCTGGGTCGCAATTTCTTCCGAGGTCAGGTTGAAACACTCACCGGTGACCGAGCTGGCTATCGGGCCCAGCAGGACAATGGCACGCTGGTCGAGCTGGCGGTGGATGGCCTCGGTATCTATCCGCCGGATCCGCCCGCTATGGGCATAATCCACCCCGTCATCAACCCCCAGCGGCTGGGCAATGACGAAATTGCCGCTGACGATGTTAATCTGTGAGCCGGCCATCGGGGTATTATTCAGCCCCATTGAAAACCTGGCCGTAATATCCAGCTGCAGCTGCCCCGCCGCTTGCTTGGCGATTTCCAGGGCCCGCTCGTCCGTGACCCGGATCCCTTTGTGATAGGGGGTCTTGTAATTCATCTGCTTGGCCAGGCCGGAGATCTGCGGCCTGGCGCCATATACCATCACGATGCGCAGCCCGAGGCTGTTGAGCAGGGCGATATCATTGACGATATGGGGAAAGTTTTCATGGGCGATGGCTTCCCCGCCGACCATGATGACAATGGTTTTGCCAATGTGGGCGTTGAGGTATGGGGCCGACTGGCGGAACCCTTTGACCAAGGCGGTACTTCTGAACTTCACGGCTGGCTTTCCTTGTAGCTGTGTTGCCGGCTGGGCAATGAACGTACGAAATGACGAGGTAATAGTGATGTTATTGATGATTATGCGTTTTGTGTCAATAAAAATTCAATCTAGGGGGGCGATTACTTCGTAACGCCCGGGTGATTTTTGGGGAGAAGATCCCGTTATTTATCTTGGCCAATAGATAACTGCCGAAAATGGTTGGCATTAAGTTATATTGGCGGGGAAAAGCGCTATGTTTGAAGAGTTATGACCATTAAGCAAAAAACATCCTTGTTCACCCATCGCCGGATCAGTTCGGCCATGGCTATTGCCGCAACCGGCGCGGTGGCACTGGGGCTACTCCTGGCAGGCCTGTTTGATAATGCGGTAGCGCAAGAGAACAACTTGCCCAATATCTACGGGGTGTGGGTCGAGCAGGATGTCGCCCCTTATGCCGCCGATCGGTTTGAAATCCGACCGGAGGGTGTGTTTGTCGGTGGCCGCCAGGTCAATACCCAGTATCAATGGGATGGCAGCAAGCTGGAATACCTGAAGGGCGAGACGCGCTATTCTTATTCTTTTGTCTCCGGCCGGCTAATTCGCCAGAGCCCGGCGCACTATACTTCTTCTTTTGCTCGCCAGACCCTTCTAATCGAACAAACCCATTAGTTGATTGCCGCTTTGGGCAACTCCCGCAGCAACTGGTTGACCGGGATTTGCCTGAGCGCAACTTGCCTCATGATATCTGCGGTAGCAGGACTTCCGCCCAAACAGCGTTGGATAGCCGCATTGATTTGCTGGGGGGGATTGCCCTCGCTGACCAGGTTCCGTATCCATTGGTATTCAATTGAATTGATGTTCAAGAGTGTGTCTTTACCGACTTTGAGAGGTGGGTGCATATGGCGCTTCCTTGCTGTTTAAAATGACGTTTTTGTTACGTTTTTATTAGTTACATGACTACTGTGACACAAATATGACAGGTGTGGCATATGGGTGCGGAATGCGAGGCAATTCAGACAAATTGCTGACACAGGTAGGAAAAAGATCAGGAAAAATAGTTGCTGGGAGTAACCACTGGTAGGCGGGAGTGCCGCAGTTGGTTACACTGATGAAAAATTGGATTCCAAACAAGACAATATAGGATTCACGGTGTTTCGAAAAGCAACGATTGCTCTGTTAATTATGGGTTTGGTGGGATGCGCCAAGCCAACTGATCGTGGTCAGCAATACCTGGACGGGGAATTTGATCAGGTACTCAACCAGGTTGAGGTTGTGGCGTCGGATAAGCCGAAAGACTTTAGCCGCTTTTCGGCGCAGATGGAGAAAGTGATTGAGCGCTCTCCGTCGATGGCGGGAACGTATCAGGCGCTTTACCGTCAGGTAGAGAGCTGGGTAGCAAATGGCGGCGAGCTGTCCGAGCTTGGCAACTACGGTATTGAAGTTGCTCAGATGGGGGGCGGCGACGGTTACGGCAACGTCATGTTTACCGGATATTTCTCTCCAGTGATCGAGTTGCGCCATCAGCCGGATGAGGTATACCGCTACCCGGTGTACGGCATGCCTGAGTGTAATGGCCAATGCCCGAGCCGGGCCGAAATCTATGCCGGGGCTCTTGATGGCAAAGGACTGGAGCTGGGTTACAGTGCCTCGATGCTTGATCTGTTCATGATGGAAGTGCAGGGCAGTGGCTTTGTCCACTTCGATGATAACGACGAGCTGCAATATTTCGCCTACAGGGGCAAGAACGGCCACCGCTACGTCAGTATTGGCCGTATCCTCATCGAACGTGGCGAAGTGCCGCGTGAGAAGATGTCGCTTAAGGCGATTGATGAGTGGGTAAACCAGCAGGACGAGGAGACGGTGCGCGAGCTGCTGGAGCAGAACCCGTCATATGTGTTCTTCAAGCCGCAGGACAACCTGGATGTGATGGGAACGGCGGGTATTCCGCTGCAGGCCTATGCGTCGGTTGCGGCCGACCGTGATTACCTGCCGATGGGCAGTGTGTTACTGGCAGAGGTTCCCCAGCTTGACGAGGCCGGAAAGTGGAATGGCCAGCATGTGCTTAAATTACTAATGGCACTGGATACCGGCGGTGCGGTGAAGAAAAACCATCTTGACTTGTACCATGGCATGGGTGCCCAGGCCGGCGTGGACGCCGGCCATTACAAGCACTTTGGCCGAGTGTGGAAGCTGGGCCTCCAGGGCTCGAAAACCGAGCAGCCTTGGCTGACCCAGTAAATAGATATCAACCGGTTGACTGGACAATTTCCCAAAGAGTGCGTATAAATCGCACTCTTTCTTTATGAATGTGTGAATCAGCGCGGAAAAGCCATGCGAGAACTAGATACCCCAGCATCAGACAATTACAACCAGCGTTTCGGCGGGACCCGCCGCCTGTATGGTAACAGCGAAGTGGAAATCTTCCGTGCCGCGCATGTGTGCGTAATTGGTATTGGCGGTGTGGGCTCATGGGCTGCAGAGGCACTGGCGCGTTCAGGGATTGGGGAGTTGACCCTGATTGATATGGATGATGTCTGTGTCACCAATATCAACCGTCAGATCCATGCGATGTCAGGCACGGTTGGGCAAAGCAAGATCGAGGTCATGGCCGAGCGTATCAAGCTGATCAACCCTGAGTGCAAGGTCAACCTGATCGATGACTTTATTACCCCGGAGAATGTGGCGCAGTACATCGACGGACGCTACGACTATGTGTTGGATGCGATCGATAGCATGAAGCCGAAAGCGGCATTGCTGGCCTACTGCAAAAGCAACAAGCTGAAAGTGATCACCACCGGTGGCGCGGGCGGTCAGATCGATCCGACCCAGATCCAGATCGCGGACTTGACCAAGACCATCCAGGATCCGCTGGCAAAGAAGCTGCGCGATACCCTGCGCCGTCACCACAACTTCCCGAAAAACCCTAAGCGCAAGTTCGGTATTGACTGTGTCTTCTCCACCGAACAGCTGAAGTACCCACAGGCTGATGGCTCGGTGTGTGGTGTGAAATCGACGGCTGAAGGTCCGAAGCGAATGGATTGCGCCAGCGGTTTCGGTGCTGCGACCATGGTGACCGCAACCTTTGGTTTTGTTGCTGTCTCTCGTATTTTGCAGAAACTGGTCGATAAGCACCTGCAGAAATAAAGTATTCGGGCCGCATCAGATGAAAGAAAAGCGAGGCTTAGCCTCGCTTTTTTGATCTTGTTAGCTTGATATAAGGGACTGTTTTACCCTTCAGCCAATGCCTTGATCTGCTCCACTATCGCCTTGAGCCCGTTGCCGCGGGAGGGACTGAGGTGGGCGAGAAGGTTGAGCTGCTCGAAATAGCCGTCGATATCGAAGGCTTCGATTTGCTGGGCATTCTTGCCTTCGAAGGCGGCCAGCACCAGAGTGATCAGGCCGCGGACGATCCGCGCATCCGAGTCGGCCACGAAATGGAAAGTCCCGTCTTCCCGCTGCTGGTGGACGAGCCAGACCTGGCTTTCACAGCCACTGACCTTGAGCTGGTCCTGCTTTAACTCTTCCGGCATCGCTGGCAGCTTCTTGCCCAGCTGGATCACGTTGCGGTAGCGGTCCTCCCAGCCGTTGGCTTGGCCCATCAATTCTATGATCGCCTCACAGGTAATCTCGGTCCCAAAAGGGTGGCTTGGCAGCGTCATAATCTCTCCTAAAGCAGGCTGCAGGCTTTGTGCAGCGCGGCAACAAATTGGTCTATATCTTGTTGGGTATTGTACAGCGCAATAGATACCCGCAGGGTGCCGCTGACACCGAGCGCATCCATCATCGGGTGGGCGCAGTGATGCCCGGCACGAAGGGCGACACCCTGTTGGTCGAGCAAGGTGGCAATGTCCTGGTGGTGGACGCCATCCACCACGAAGGAAAACAGGCTCGCTTCAGGCTGCAGGCCGATAATGCGCAAATCCTCGATGTCCTTGATCCCTTCGATAGCGCGCTGGCGGAGGGCCTGGATGTGATGCTCGGCACCTTCCCGGTCTATCCCCTGCAGCCAGTTGATGGCCGCGGCCATGGCCAGGCTGCCTGCGACATTCGGGGTGCCGGCTTCGAATTTGCCCGGCAGGGCGGAAAAGGTGGTGCCCTCAAAGCTCACTTTCTCCACCATCTTACCGCCGCCGTGCCATGGCGGCATGGCCTCAAGCAGTGCCCGCTTGCCATACAACACGCCGATCCCCGCCGGGGCAAAGATCTTGTGGCCTGAGAAGACATAGAAATCCGCATCGAGCGCTTGTACGTCGATGTGCTCATGGGCGACAGCCTGGGCCCCATCAACCACGACGATCGCGCCGGCGCGGTGGGCGGCCTGGATAATGGTCTCGACCGGATTGCGGGTCCCGGTCACATTGGTGACATGGGCGACAGCCACAATCTTGGTTTTCCCCGTCAAGCGCTGGGCGAATGCCTCCATATCCAGCGTGCAGTCGCTGCGCATTGGAATTTTGACCACTTTGGCCCCGGTCTGCTCGGCAACGATTTGCCAGGGAACAATATTGGCGTGGTGCTCGAGCTCGCTGACCAATATCTCATCCCCTGGCTGCAGGTTATTGCGGGCGTAGGTCTGGGCGATTAGATTGAGGGCTTCGGTCGCGCCCCGGGTCCAGATTATTTCCTTGCTGTCGGCGGCGTTGATGAAGTGCTGAACGGTCTCTCTTGCCTGCTCGAACTGTGCCGTAGCGGACGCGGTTAGGGTATGGCTGCCGCGGTGGACATTGGCATTGTGGCCACTGTAGTACTGCCGGATTGTTTCAATGACCTCTAGCGGTTTTTGGGTTGTGGCGGCACTGTCGAGATAGACCAGTGGCTGGCCGTTGCATTCTTGGGCCAGGGCAGGAAATTGCTGGCGAATACGCTGGATATCAAATTGGGCAGTCATGGTGTGTCACATAGCAAAAAAGACAAGGGGGAGATCATGCGGTGAAAAACACATAAGGGCAAGTATTTCTCCGGTTGGTTCAATTATACCAAACTCATCACTTTTATGGCCTGTCGGCGGAGGACAAAAGGCGCGGGGGTAAGAGAGCCTGGCTGGAGGCAAAAAAAAAAGCACTGCGTTGGGGCGCAGTGCCAAGAATTAATTTTGACAGACAGGTCAAAAATACAGGAAGTAAAATTGGTAGATTGACTACCTATCCGGCATAACCCGGACAATATGCAAACACAACATCGCAACTGTGCGGTCGGCCAAATGCCTGAGGGCGAAAAACTTGGCCTTGCTCACCGTTGCGGGGCAAATCATATGGTTTATGTAGCACTTGAACAATGGACAATTTATAATGTTTCCCATAAAAAAAACTAATGCAGGTTAAGTATGTCTAGACGTCTCCCTCCACTCAATTCATTGAAAGTCTTTGAAGCGGCGGCCAGAAACCTCAGTTTTACCCGTGCAGCGGAAGAGCTATTTGTCACACAAGCTGCTGTAAGCCACCAGATTAAAGCGCTCGAGGAATTTTTGGGGCTCAAATTATTTCGTCGTCGTAATCGCTCTTTATTGCTAACTGAAGAGGGCCAGAGTTACTTTCTCGATATAAAAGACATCTTTTCTGCAATCTCAGATGCCACAGATAAGGTCTTGGAACGCGGCGCGAAAGGGGCATTAACCATTAGTTTACCTCCTAGTTTTGCTATCCAGTGGTTGGTTCCCCGCTTGGCAGATTTCAATGAGCAGCATCCGGATATTGACGTCCGGATCAAGGCGGTGGATCTGGACGAGGGCTCGTTGACCGAAGATGTCGATGTCGCTATCTATTACGGCCGGGGGAACTGGCCTGGGCTGCGGGCCGATAAGCTGTACCAGGAGTTCTTGCTGCCGGTCTGTTCACCGATGCTCCTCAACGGCACCAAGCCGCTGCGGACGTTGGCGGATCTGAAAAACCATACCCTGCTGCATGATACCTCGCGCAAGGAATGGAAAAACTATGTTCGCCACCACGGCATCGAAGGCACCAACGTCAACCAGGGGCCTATTTTCAGCCACTCGACCATGGTGCTGCAGGCGGCGGCACATGGCCAGGGCATCGCGCTGGGCAACAACGTACTGGCACAGCCTGAGCTGGAGGCCGGTCGCCTGGTCTGCCCATTCGATGAAGTGCTGATGAGCAAGAATGCCTTCTTCCTGGTTTGCCAGGAGCGTCAGGCTGAAACCGGCCGGATCCAGGTCTTCCGCGACTGGGTGCTGGCCAAGGCTGCCCGCGAGCAGGAAGATATGCCGGACGTGGAAGACGAGCTGTAGGAGCCACAGGGACAATGTCGGAGACAAGTGTGACTGAGTACATCATAGATATGCCGCCAAGCGGCACGTACAGCGCGACCTTCCTGTTTGCCCATGGCGCCGGCGCTGGCATGGATCACGAGTTCATGGCTGAGATTGCCAACGGCCTTGCCCTGAAAGGGATCCGGGTGGTGCGGTTTGATTTCCCCTATATGGTCAAGCGCCGTGAAGACGGTAAGAAACGGCCGCCAGACAGGCAGCCCAAGCTACTGCTGGACTTCCAGCGCCACATCGACGCATTTGCCCATGAGGGCAACCTGGTGATCGGCGGCAAATCCATGGGCGGTCGCATGGCCAGCCTGATCGTTACGGGTGTTGCTGATGAATCACCGGATGTGGCCAACTGCCAGGATAAAGTGAAAGGTGTGGCCTGCCTGGGCTTTCCTTTCCACCCGCCGGGCAAGCCGGAGAATTTTCGCGGCGAGCATCTGCAGGCGGTTGCCCTGCCGACGCTGATCCTGCAGGGCGAGCGCGATACGTTCGGTACCCGCAGCGAAGTCGAAGGCTGGCACTATGCGCCGAGTGTGGAGGTGGCGTTCCTGCCTGACGGCGATCACAGCTTCAAGCCCCGCAAGGCATCGGGCCATACCGAGCCAGGCAACCGCCAGCTGGCGGTGAAGATGCTGGCTCGCTTTATTGCCGCGTGTACGGCCTAGGGGGAAAGGATGGAGCATAAAGCAAGCCGCTGGCTATTGGTCTTTGCGGCACTGAGCGGGGCGGTGACCGTCGCGCTGGGCGCGTTTGCTGCCCATGGTCTGAAGGCACAGCTACCGCCGTATCTGCTCGGGGTCTTCGAAACGGGCGTCCAGTATCAGGCCTGGCACACCTTGGCGATTATCGGTTGTGCAATATTGGCACGCATTCTTCCGTCAAAAGGGGTATCATACGCAGCCCTGTTTTTTGTGGCAGGGATCATACTCTTTAGCGGCAGCCTGTATGCGCTGGCGTTGACGGGTATCAAGTGGTTTGGCCCCATCACCCCGATGGGAGGCGTCTGTTTTATCATAGGCTGGGTAGCGCTTGCAGTAGCTGCCTGGCGTTCAGCTTGAGGGTTGAGAGTGAATCAAGTTCTGTTGTACTGCCGTCCCGGCTTCGAGAAGGAATGTGCCGGTGAAGTTCAAGACAAAGCAAATGCACTGGAGTTGTATGGCTTTCCTCGCGCGAAAAACAATACCGGCTATGTATTGTTTGAGTTCTACCAGCCGGGTGATGCGGATACGTTTATCCAGCAGCAGCCATTTTCCGAGCTGATCTTTGCTCGCCAGATGGTTGCGGTGATGCCAATGCTTGAAGATCTGCCGCAGGAAGACCGTATCTCGCCGATTATGGAAATGGTGGCGGACTTCCCTCGCTGTGGGGATCTGCGGGTTGAAACGCCAGATACCAACGAAGCCAAAGAACTGCTGAAATTCTGCCGCAAGTTTACCGTGCCGCTACGTCAGGCGCTGCGTAAGTCTGGTGCGATGTATGCCAAGGACAACCCGAAAAAGCCAGTGCTTCACCTGTGTTTCATTGCACCGGGCTGCTGCTTTGTCGGTTATTCCTACACTACCAATAACTCGCCGTTCTTCATGGGGATCCCTCGTCTTAAGTTCCCGTCGGATGCGCCGAGCCGCTCAACTCTGAAGCTAGAAGAAGCATTCCATGTCTTTATTCCGCGAGATGAGTGGGATGAGCGTCTAGCTTCCGGTATGTGGGGAGTCGATTTGGGTGCTTGTCCAGGCGGTTGGACCTACCAGCTGGTCAAGCGCTCGATGTTTGTCCATGCCATTGACAACGGCCAGATGGCACAGAGCCTGATGGACACCGGGCAGGTCAAGCACCACATGGTCGATGGCTTCAAGTTCGAGCCACCGCGCAAAAACGTCACCTGGATTGTGTGCGATATGGTCGAAAAGCCGGCCCGTGTGGCGCACCTGATGGGTGACTGGCTGATCAAGGGCTGGGCAAAAGAAGCGATCTTCAACCTCAAGCTACCGATGAAAGGCCGCTATGACGAGGTACTGCAGGATATCGAAAACCTCAAGGTCTACCTGATCCAGAACGGGGTGAAATTCAAGCTGCAGGCCAAGCACCTGTACCATGACCGTGAGGAAATCACGGTACATATCCAGCGTCTGGATAACCGCTCGCCGCATTGATTATCGGCAAAGTCATGAAACGCCACCTTCGGGTGGTGTTTTTGTATTACGCTCTTTGCTAACTCCCCGCCGTATAACGTATATCCTGCAAATTGAACCCTAGTACCAAGTCGGTTTTCAGAGATGCAACCTGCTTGGAGGCAATGGCCTCACTGCGGCAGGCGTCGATCTTCTTCTGCCATTTGGCAGGTAGGTCGTCAGCCGCCAGGATAGCTTCGAGGTTAGGGTATTGGCTGAGCAGCTCCACGGCGGCCTTGGGGCCAATTCCCGCCACGCCCGGGATCTTGCTCGAGCTGATCCCGGCCAGTCCCCAGTAGTCCGGCAGCTGCTCGGGCTTGACGCCGAACTCCTTTTCGACAAATGGGCTATCGAGCCAGCGCTGCTGGAAGTAATCGCGGATCCGCAAGGTCGGCTGGAGCAGTTGGCAATAGCCCTTGTCGGTAGAGATGATCGTCACCTGCTGGCCGCGGGAGGCGACTTTCAGTGCCAGGGTCGCCACCAGATCATCGGCCTCGTCGCCGTCGGATAGCAGCGAGTCGATCCCCATGTCCATGAAGGCGTCCTGGATGATGTCCATCCCCGTCATGAGCTCTTCTGGCATTGGCTTGCGGCCCTCCTTGTAGTACGGCAGCAAATCAGCCCGCCAGCCACGGTCTTCGCCGTGGTGATCAAACACCGCGACAATGTGGGTCGGCTGACTGCTGCTGATGATTTTACCCAGGGCCTGACAGCACACCTTGGCCGTGTTGTGGACATCGGGCTCACCATGCTGGGCTGCATGGACGCGGCGGATCAGATTGAGGGCATCAATAATGACAAGGTGGATAGACGACATAGCGTAAACCGTGTAGCAGTAAAGAAAAAAGGGTCAACAGACCCTTTATTGTACGCATTGTTGCTGCGAATGTGCACCGCCATCTGGCAGGTGGCTGGGATTATTTCGCTATCGGTGGCAAAGCCGTGATGATTTCGTAGCAGGGCTCGTAACGGGTGCCCGGCAGCTTCATCCGCTGCTGCTCGACAAACTGGGCAAGCAGCTTGTCCATCCGCTTCATCAGGGCGATATCGCCGTTAATTTTAAAGCGCCCCTTGCGTTCGATTTCACGGATCCCTTCCTCCTTGACGTTGCCCGCCACGATACCCGAGAAAGCGCGGCGCAAGTTCGCGGCCAGGTGCTCTGGGCGCTGGGACATGTGCAAGTCGAGGCTGGCCATGGACTCATGGGTTGGCTCGAACGGCAGCTGGAATTCCGGCGGGATCTCCAGTGACCAGTTGTAGCTGTAGGCATCGCCGGTTGCCAGGCGGTGCTCTTTGATCAGCGGCATGGCCGATTTCATCACCCGTGCGACTTGCTCGGGATCATCGATGATGATCTGGTAATGCTGGGTTGCCGCCTCGCCCAGGGTGTCGCGGATGAAGCTGTCCAGGGTGCGGAAATAGGGCTCGGATTCTTTCGGCCCGGTGAGCACGACGGGCATCGGCTGGTCGGCATTTTTCGGTTCCATCAAAATACCGAGGATATAGAGCAGCTCCTCGGCCGTTCCGGCACCGCCGGGGAAGATAATAATGCCGTGGCCGACCCGAACGAAGGCTTCCAGGCGCTTCTCGATATCCGGCAAGATGACCAGCTCGTTGACGATCGGGTTGGGTGGCTCGGCAGCAATAATGGATGGCTCGGTCAGGCCAATAAAGCGGCTGTTGGGGAAGCGCTGCTTGGCATGGCCGATGGCGGCCCCTTTCATCGGCCCCTCCATGGCCCCGGGGCCACACCCGGTACAGATGTTGAGTTCGCGCAGCCCCAGCTCGTTGCCGACCTCGCGGGTATACTGGTACTCGACCGGATTAATGGAGTGGCCGCCCCAGCACACGACAATATTGGGATCTTCACCGGAGCGCACGGTCTGGGCGTTGCGCAGGACGCTGAAGACAAAGTTGGTGATGTGCGGCGAACTGGTCAGGTTGATGTCCTTGCGCTGCTGGACATGCATGTTGACGTACACGATATCGCGCAGTACGGCAAACATATGTTCCTGGATCCCGCGGATGATCCGGCCGTCGACAAAGGCATGCTCCGGCGGGTTCATCAGCTCGAGCTTGATCCCGCGCTCGCGCCGCATCACATTGACATCGAAGCTTTTATGCCTTTCCAGCAGTTCTTTCGAGTTGTCGGAATGGCTGCCGGAGTTGAGTACCGCCAGCGAGCAGTTACGGTACAGGCGGTAGATATCACTGGAGGCCGTTGCTTTGAGCAAGTCGACTTCATGTTGGGACAGTAGGTCCATCGCACCTACCGGACTGATATGAGTGATCATGATTACCTCCCTGGTCATGACAAGGCGGCGGTATCCACTGGGTGTATTCATTTTAGGAAGAATCGGTGAATACTGCCGGGTGAAGCAGAAAGTAAACCGGTTGGGAGTACACTCTGTTTCCTGAAGATCAGCCTTATGTGTGAGTGAATTTTAAGTGACTGATATAGTTACCATACACAGAGTAGCCCGTTTTTACCAGCCATTGATAGGTGGATGATTTACGCGGAGATCAGAAAATCCAGAAAATCCGGTTGCAGCCAGCGTTGCGGGCGCCGGAGAGGGCCTTGTCAGTCCGTTCGATGATATTGGCCGGGGTATCGTTGCTCTCGAACAGGGTAGCCCCCATCGATACGGTGATGGTGATGTTACTGTCACGGAAGCGAAATGGCAGCTGGGCGACGGCCTGGCGGATTGCCGCCAGGCGCTGGTTGCGCAGCTCCTCGCTCACGTCGGGCAAAATGAGCATGAACGCATCATCGCCGAAGCGGCCGATAAAGTCGGTCGGCTCGAGCTGCTTGCGAATGGTACGGGCGATAATTTTGAGGATCTTATCGCCGGCCTGATGGCCATAGTGCTTATTGACCGAGCTGAAGTTGTCGATGTCGACCAGCGTCACGCATAGCGGGTGCTGGTAGCGCAGCCAGCGGCGGTACTCGTGTTCGAGACGCTCATTGAGTGCCGTGCGGTTGTAGACCTTGGTCAGGTTATCGAGGAAGATACGCTGCTCCTGATCGCTCAGTCGCTGGCGGTAATCCTGAGTCTGCTCGTAGAGGTGCTCGATTTTTGATTTGTTGTAGCTGAGCTGCTCCAGCAAGGCTTTTTCCCTTTTCTCCAGCGCCTTGTTGCGCTCGGCGAGTACCAGGAGTTCCTTGGTCAGGTGGGTCAGCTCTGGGCGCCAGCTATCGAGTTGTTTATGGGTTTGCAGACCTGTTTTAATCGACTGGGCGAGCTCGGCCAGTTCGTTGGTCATTTCGCCGCGGTGCTCATAGATGGTATGGCTCTGCTCGGCACTCTGCTGGGTGGTCTTGCTCAGGGTACCGAGCTCACCGTTTACCGTATCGAGAAACTGCTGTGAGGTATGGCGTTCCTGGTGAGTCCCATCCATTACCAGTCGCAGTACCTCGAGGGCGATTTCCAGCAATGCGGATGGCGCCACACCTTTTAGCAAT
The DNA here is from genome assembly GCF_029223585.1 of Photobacterium sp. DA100. Taxonomy (NCBI): domain Bacteria; kingdom Pseudomonadati; phylum Pseudomonadota; class Gammaproteobacteria; order Vibrionales; family Vibrionaceae; genus Photobacterium; species Photobacterium sp. DA100. Next base: position 595,390 of record NZ_CP119423.1, read on the forward strand.
TGGTTACGGATTGTCAGCAGTTTGTCTCCGGCTTCGCCGTCGAAGTCGAGTTCGGTGATCAAATTCTGCAACTCGGTGGTCAGTTTCATCAGCAAATCGTGCTGGATGGCTGCAGGGTTGTTTTGCAGCCCTTTGGTGGCCACCAGTTTCAGCGCGCGCTCGTACAGCGACATCAGGCCGAGGACTTGGTTGAATGAACTCGAAAGCGATGCCGTTGGCTGGGCAAGAAGTTGGTGAAGGTCACGCTTGAGCTGGGCTGGCAGGCCAGGGAAGCGGCGCAGGATCTCACTGCTGCGCTGGAACTGTCTGTCCAGCTTCTCCCGCTCTTTGGGCTGGGTTTCACCCATCCGGTTGGCGAGTCGTTCAACCACCGCGATACGAGGGATTAGCTGGCTGATGTCCTTCTGCTGTTCCAGATCTTGGCGCAGCATGGCGAGCTTCTCATCGAACTCTGTGTCTAGCCCCCGGCACGCAACTGACAGACGGCTGATCAGGCGTTTTAGGATCGTAAGCTCCCGCCTTGACTTCAAAGAGGCGTCACGGTGTGAGAGTTGAGCTTGATCCAAACGTAGTTTCAATTGACTCAATTGCGAAGCTACGGCATTTATGTCTGTCACAGGGTTACAGCGCGGTCCATGGTGGTAAACTTGTTTCTTATCAGGAAGTTAAAAAGTGATCCTAAATTCGATGCTAACAAAAACCTTCTGCTAATTCATTGTTATCGGCCATCTCCCGGATATTTCCATTCGATTAACTGATATTTTTGTCAGAAACGTGATCATTGTTCCAGCTAATGTCGCAACTTCCTGAAGTTTGTACTTTTACTAGCCCATTATGTATGCCTTGGATACATGAACGGCGGATATTGTCACTGGCAAAGCTAGCCGCTGGGGCCGCGTCAATGGCACTGAGGTGGACCCATTGGCTGCCCGACTCCTGCTTGCTGATCTCCCTGGCGGCATTGGTGGCCATCAGGAGGATATCAAGCAGCTCGTGGTCGTTAATGGCGGTGTATGCCCTAGGCAAGAAAGGATATTCTGCCATACCAATTCTGACGCGGTTGTCGATATGCTTGTTCTCGAGGAAGCGGTCGACCAGCTGTTGCAGTGAGCCTGCCAGTTGATCTGGTGCCGAGTCGAGCCGCGAATTTGGCTCAATGTACAGGAACATGGCATCGGAGAAGTGGTACAGCCTGGCCGGTTCACAAATCTGCTGGTTGAGGTATTCGCCAAACTGGCGTTCGAGATCCAGCCCCTGCTGGTAGCCGTGCTTGAGGTAGATATGCTTGAGGAAAGGCACCTCGAACAGAGCGAAGCGCAGGCGATCGCTCAGTGGCTCGTTGATGATTTCGCCAAGGTGCCATTGCTCGAAGTTAGCGCTGCTTTGCTGCAGGGAATTCGGCAGTTTGGCAGTCAGCATCCGCAAGTTTCTCAACCCGCTGCGCGGGTGGGTATAGAAATCGGTCCGCAGGCGCAGCAGGCGCGCTTGCAGTTGCTTGGCGGTTTTGTGGCGTCTTACCAGTAGGATAAAGATCACGCCGCTGAGGCAGAACAGGAAGATGGTGACGTTCTTCTGCTTGTACAGGGCCTTGCTGCTCTCAAACTGCTGGCGCTCCAGTTCCTCGAGGTGCAGCGAACGCTCAAGCATGCGCTGCTGCTGCTTGAAAACCTCGACATTGCTTCTCACCTGGGCTTGCTGCTTAGTGATGAAAAGTTGCTCGTAACGGCGCTGGCTCAGCAGGGCGTTGTAGTAATCGTTCTGCTGCTCGAAGGCACGTGACAGAAGGTTTTCCCCTTCCAGCTGAAGATCGCGGTTGCCGATTCGGCTGGCAGCCATCAGCCCCGTCTGCAGGTTGGTAATCGCCTCCTCGGGCTTGCCCTCGGCCAGCTCGAGCTCGCCTTGCAGAATCTGGGCCTCGGCCATGATTGCCTCGTTACCGGTCTGGGTGGCTATCAGGCGAGTGTGGTGGAGGTACTGCTCGGATTTCGGGTAGTTGTAGAGCTGCAGGTAAACCCGCGCGATGCTCAGGCGCAGCCTTGCCGAGCGGATATCGCTGTTGAGCTGGTTTTCCTGATCCAAGGCGTTGAAGTAGTGAACCAGAGCCAGGTTGAAGCGACCCTGCTGCTCATAGATAGAGGCGATCAGCTCCAGGGTCTTGGCAAGTGGCCGGCTACGGTCGTAATGCTCGAAGAACTCGCCGGCTTGAGTGGCATGCTCCAGGGCTTTGTCGAACACCTTGCGCTGCTCGAACAGCACCGCCAGATCGTAGTTGGCAACGGCGGTTTGGGCCTGGTCATCATTTTCGACGGCAAGCCAGTAGCCACTGAGCAAGCGATCCAGTGCCGTATCGTAATGGCCATGCTTGAAGTAATGCCTGCCGACCACCAGCTGGTAGTGGATCAGCTCGGCGGGATCATCAAGGTTGATCAGGAAGCGCTTGGCTTTGAGAAATCCCTTTTCCGCCTCGCTCTCGTGATCGGTTGCCGACTCGATGATCGAGCGCTGCATCAATGCCTGGTATTGCAGGCGCTTGATCTGGCTGTCGAGCATCAGGTGGCTGCTGGCGACGATGTCAGTTTCTACTTTGCTGAGCATTTTCAGCGAGCGGGCGTTATTTTTCAGGTTGCTCCAGTAGATATCGGCATGGATCAGCTGGCTCTCAAGCCGGCTGAATGTCAGGTTTTCCTCGGTGGATATATCTTCGGCCTGCTTGATAGCCGCAATCGCTTTGTCCGGATGGTTCAACAGTGAGTGGGCCTTGGCGAGGATCTGCAAGGCATTGACTGTGCTCAGCGGGGTTCTTACCGAGTGGTCAGTTTCATCATTGATATGGACGCGGGAGGTTTCTTTGGGGGCGCTTAAGCGACGCTGGTCGAGGTAGCGGGTCGTAATGGCCAGCGATTGCTCGGGATTGGTTTGGAGCAGCTCATTGGCTTCTGCCAGGATTGGCGTGGTAAAAATTTTTGCTTGTGTGCTGAACGAGATGATGCCTATGAACAGCAAACGGATCAGCCAACGGCTAGCAGACATACTTTCATGAACCCCAAAAAACAGTACCACCAATATTAATGGGTTAGCCTATCAAGTCCAGCAAAGTCTTCGATTTTGCGTAACTTATCCCCAAGTATCTTGAAGTTACTTGGGGATATTGCAAAGCGATTACTTTTTTGCCCACTGGCTGAAAAGGTATTTGCTCAGGTGATCACGCTGCCTGCTTATTGGCGCGCCAGACGGAAGTTATCGCTTGGCGTTTTGCCCATGTTGGTTCGGTACGGGTTGATGTCCAAACCGCCGCGACGGGTATAGCGGGCGTAAACCGTCAATAGCTCCGGCTTACAGTACTTCATGATGTCAGTGAAAATACGCTCGACACACTGCTCGTGGAACTCGTTGTGGTCGCGGAACGAGATCAGGTAACGCAGCAGCTTTTCGCGATCGATTTTCTTGCCGGTATAGGAAATACGCACGCTGCCCCAATCTGGCTGGCTGGTGATCAGGCAGTTAGACTTTAGGAGGTGGCTGTGCAGGATTTCGGTGACCGTTTCTTCCGATGCGGCACCTTCCAGGTGCGATGGATCGAATTCGTAATCCGTAATTTCGATATCCTGATCGTCGATGCATTCGCCGAAGAAGTTGGCGATTGGCTGATTGTCGAAGTCAGACAGGGGTTGCACCGTGACATCGACATCGGCGCCTGCGCACTGGGTCAGATCTTTTTGCAGGGTATCTGCAATCTGCTGCCAGCTGTCAAACTTAGTCTGGTTGAAGCTGTTGAGGTAAAGCTTGAATGACTTGGACTCGATCAGGTTAGGGCTGTTGGCCGGCAGGCGAACCTCACCGATTGCCACCTGTGGCAGGCCTTTCTTGTTTAGCCAAGACAGCTCGTAGAGTGTCCAGATGTCATAACCGGTGAAAGGTAGGTCGTCGCCAAGGGACAGATCATCTCGGTTCAGGCTGCGAGGGACAGGCTGGAGGAGAGATGGGTCGTACTGGTCTTTGTATTCCGTCGTTTTACCTAGGGTCAAACCGGCTAATTCTTTCGCGTCTTGATATTTGCTCATACTGTCCTGGACACACTTGGATTAGAATAGCCAAAGTTTACTTAATCTTTTGAGAGGTTGCGAATGAATCATCCCGTTGCAGCGGCGTTATCTGAATTTTCTTCCCGTTTTTTGCAGGCATGGTGTGATGCAGGTCAAGGTTTTCCCCGAAGTGATGACCTGGTGGGGTTATCATCACCTTGCGTGAAGGCCGATGATGGCTACGAAGTGACTTGGCAACCGGTTGCTCGCTCGCCGATGGGGGATCTTGCCAGTGTCGAGAAAGGGATCGAGCTTCGCCTGCACGAAGATATTGTTGCTTTCTACGGTGCCCAGTTCAGTGGTGACATGGCCGCTAAATTCCAAACCGTTACGGGTATGATTGAATTTGACTTGCTCCAGGCCTTCAGCGAAGACGATGTATTGCGCCTGCAGGAGAACATTCTGGGGCACCTGGTGACCCAGCGTCGCTTGAAGCTCAAGCCGACAGTCTTTATCGGCGCGATGGATTCCGAAAGTGAGGTGGTGTCGGTGTGCAACCTCTCTGGCGAGGTGATCCTGGAGACGCTGGGCAAGGACAACCGTGAGGTACTCTCGCCGAGCCTGGAGCAGTTCCTGGCAGCCCTGCAACCTGTGGTAAGAGCCGAGTAAGTTATGTACGTCGTCGAATTGCAATTTGAATGTTTTGATAACACCACCGTCGCCGCGGTGGATAGCGCCATCAACGGATTGATGGATGCCCTGCGCTATAACGGCCAGGTGCTGGGGCGTGAGTTTCCCATCGTCATGGACGAGGGCACTTTCAAAGTCAGGGCGGTGTGCCCGGAGCAGGACAGCCTACACTCCCGTTTCCATAGCCCGCAGGTCAAAGCCGGGATGAACCGCCTGAGCCAGGCCAGCTTGCTGAGCCCCAAGGTCAAGCTGCTGGGCAGAGATCTGAACTCGGAAGCCGCGGCCGAGAACTTCTCGCCGAGCTGGCAGGTGATTTATACCACGTATGTGCACACCTGCTCCCCATTACGCTGCGGGGATACCCTGATGCCGATCCCGCTCTACCGCCTGCCGGAGCCGACCTTGAATGGCGATCACAAAGCGGTGATCAAGTGGCAGACGGAATGGCAGGCCTGTGACGAGTTGCAAATGGCGGGGGCGTGCCAGGCCGAGCATGCGGCCCTGCATGAAATCCGAGATGCCGACAGTGATATCTTCCGCCGGGGGTGGGACTTGCGCGGGCGCATTGAGTACATCACCAAGATCCCGACCTATTACTATCAATACCGGGTCGGTGGCGAGAGCCTCGAAAGTGAATTGAGCCGACCGTGTCCGAAATGCGGTGGCCAGTGGTGGTTGGATGAGCCGCTGCATGGCATTTTCCATTACAAGTGCGACAAGTGCCGTATTGTTTCCAATCTGTCCTGGGATTTCCAATAACAAAAAAGCGCAGTACCGACTGCGCTTTTTTGTTTGTCTGGCCTAGTCCTGCCTGCTTTCCAGCTGTTCAAGCCGGGCGGTCAATGAGGCGACTTGCTGCTCCAAGGCGGCAATCCGTGCTTCAGCGGAAGGCTGCGGGTCGACTTTTTCAATTCTTGGGACTCGGGCGCTCGATTTCCAACTCTGCAGTGCCTTGATGATGAGCGGCATCGGCAGGGGATCGGCCAACCTCGATTTGATTAATGCCACCGAAGGCTCTTTGCCTTCGGCCACCAAACTTTCAATAGCCTCGGAAAGGGCTTGGGTAATTTCTGATGACATGCGGTTTCCTTCTTGCTGCCGGGTGTGGCGCTATTCTCCCTCATTCCAGCCGAGGGGCACAATAGGCCCGTAGCCTGTTATTTCCTCAGCAAGGCATCAAGCTGATCGATAACTTCACACCAGTCGGCATCTTGTTCCTGTGACTCTTTGAGAAACCTTTTTTGCGCCGGCTGCCAGAAACTGGCTTCAGACAATTGCTCATGCTGGGCGAGCCGGTGCTCGGCCAAGAAGGTCTCGATAAACTCTTTGGAATTGTTCAATCCCAACTGACTGAAGAGGGAGGCAAGGTTGTGGTTAAAGGTTTCCATGGTCACTCCTTGGCTAGCGCTATGTTTTTCCTAATTATAGAGAAATATTTCACAGTGCCTGCCTTCATTCATCTTAACGAACATTCCTATTCATCTCGAACTCTTGTGAGAGATCTCTTACAAGGGTGTGGGACATTAAGGAAAAATAGTCGGTAAATAGGCTTATGGTGTGGGTTTAACTTATTGAATTGATGTGTTTTTTGTTGTCGTCTGGGAGGTGGGTAGGTTGCTTGGGGCAAAGGTTTTTACTGCAGTAACTATTTTGCCGAGGGAGAAAATCGTAATATTAACCCTGTCGGAAGGAACTGACGGAACGGAACAGGAAATAAGCCAAGGATATGGTTTGTCTCAGGATGAGACCGGTGTACTAGGATGGTATGTCGAACAAGGACTGTGAAGGGATAGCCGAGGAACGGCAACATGGTAAGTAGGATGCTTGCCAGTCAGGATGACACAAGGACCACTTCAGGACGAAGTTAGGGACACCTCCAGGATGGATGTTGAGAGTCAGGACAGGATGGACTGACGGGTCAGGACGGCCACAGGATCACTTCAGGATGAAGTAAAAAAGGACAAGGCTGAAGGAATACAGCTGTCAACGGAATGATGCAGGGAGCACCACAGTAGCGGGATTGCTGCAAGTAAGACCTAAGGGCGCAACGCAAGTTGCGCCCGTTCTTTTTTGTGCTCCGCAATAAACGGCCCTATGGTGAAGAGCGGTTCTATGGCCCTATGGGGTCAAGACCTCTTCAAGTTGAAGCGATTATTTTTGATTAATGCTGAAATCAATAGCTTGAAATCGTTTGCGGCTTCGGACAGCATCACAGCACCACTCTCAAAATAACAAAACAATGACTTATCCTGTACACCAGAGGATCAAGCCGGTCATATGTTTAACTAATCTCTGTAATCGAACTGAAACACAGAATAATCACCTTGTGAAACAGGGTGCAGTTATAGCCTTGCCCCCTTGTGAGAGATCTCTTACAAAGCTGTGAGAGTAATACAGGCCGGAACCAGACAAACTAGACGGGTTTGATTATTTTTTCTTTTTAAATCAGTGTATTGTCTTTTGTATTTTCACGGTGAATGTTATTCGTCAAGACATACCGGCCGATAGTCAATTGTATGAATCCGCAAAGCGCGTAATATGACCCTTGTCGACAGGGAGTTGGCGCAGGAAATGGAAAGCAGAAGGAATCTGCAAGCCTAGGAAAGGCAGTGCCAGCAGGGCGGCTGGCAGACATGAAGTCATGGACACGGAATGGATACCGTCGGGGATCAGGATGATTGCCGTCAGGATCGAGTAGGACAGCTTTAGGATAAGCCGGAACACCTCAAGGATTGGGGGTAGGGATAGCGCTCTGGGATAGAGCAAGAGGACGGCTTAGGGACGAGTATCAGGAACCCTTCAGGATGAAGGCAGTGGACACCGCCAGGAAGGACGAGAGAGTCGCACATGGACAATGCGACGGGTCAAGGAACTACCAAGGACAACCCGGGATAGGGTTTAGGGATTACCGCTAAGGATTTAGAATAACAAGGATAGTCGCAGGGAGCACTGTCGTAGCGGGAAAGCTGCATGTAAGACCTAAGGGCGCAACGCAAGTTGCGCCCGTTCTTTTTGGGCCGGCAAAAACCCCCTTCGGCTCTCTCCCATTTCTCATCAGTGATACTCTGTCAACCTTGTGAGAGATCTCTTACAAGTTCGTGGGAGATTAAGGTGATAGGATGAGGGGGAAATCGTCATTTTATCGCGTAAGGTTATGTATTTTAGATCTTTTTATTGCGATGCGGCATATATCAAGCGGGTTGCAGCTGAGCTTTTCACCAGGGAGCGCTACTTTATCCGGCCTGAAGGTGTAATCTTATAAGTGTCGGAAGGAACTGACGGAACGGAACAGGAAACACCCAAGGATTCGGGTAGTCTCAGGATGAGGCCGGTGTACCAGGATGGTGTATCGAACAAGGACTGTGAAGGGATAGCCGAGGAGCGGCAAAATGGTAAGTAGGATGCTTGCCAGTCGGGACGACACAAGGACCACTTCAGGATGAAGTCAGGACCCCTCCAGGAAGGATGTTGAGAGTCAGGATAGGATAGGCTGACGGGTCAGGATGGCCACAGGACAACTTCAGGACGAAGAATAAAAGGAATCTGCTGACGGATTACAGCAATTCGATGGATTGATGCAGGGAGCACCTTAGTAGCGGGACTGCTGCAAGTAAGACCTAAGGGCGCAACGCGAGTTGCGCCCGTTCTTTTTTATTCCCCCGGCATCCTATGCGGCGGGACATGGATCGTCAGCGGATGGAAGCCCTTCATCACGATGTGCCCCTGATAGGCGTCTTGGCCATCGGCGGAGAACTCAAACAAGTAAATGGTATGCCAGCCCCAGCGACCGTTGCGATCACGCAGGCGGTGCTCCCCCCTTGCTGTATTGAGCAGTTGCAAGCCCAAGTGTTCGCAACGTTGGTTGATGAAATAATTGGCCAGCTCTGTCTGGCGCCGCTGCTGCCAGAACAGAAAGCCCAAAATGGCCAGCAGTAAGATACCCAGAAGGTTTTCCATATCAAATTGTCCTTGCGCTTTCCCCAACCGAAGATGCTGGGGAAAGATTATATCGGGTTACTGGGTGCTTCGGGCATGCTGCTGAAGCTTGGTGATTGCGTCCACCAGTGCCGGATCTGCTTGGCCATGGAGGACCTGCAGCATGATCCCGCGCAGCTGCGGTAGCATCACCAGGTCGGCAAACAGCTGGTTGAACAGCGCCTGCTTGCCAGTTTCGGCAAGGCGGAGCAGGAAGGTGGTTGCCACCTGGGGTTCGGCCAAGCCCTGCCAGCAACGGCCAGCCACCGCAACCAGCACTTCCGGGTGGCACAGCTCCGGCTGGGCCAGCAATTTTTCAACTTGCTGGCGAAGCAGCGCGGTTTCGGTGCCGGAAAGGGCGCGGATCAGTGCGGCAACCAGGAATAGGTCGGGAGTCTCCACCGCCACTTCTTCAGCCAGGCGCTCGGCTAGGCGTGCAGCCAGTGGCTCGGGGAGTTGGCAGTGCTCCAGACAGCCGAGTAAGGCATACAGCGGTGTCAGCGGTAGGTTGTTGACCGCTTTGCGCAGCAAGGTGGCATTGTTTTGCTGTTTGATGCGGGCGCAGACATCGGCGAGGCCCTGCAGGCCGACCCCTTGCCATTTGTCCCAGCCCAGTTCGCCAGTCAGGTAATGCTGGGCGTGCTCGTAGTATTGGCTGGCCGGCAAGGCCAGCAGGCTGCGGAGCTGGGCATGGAAGATCGCCATCTTGTCATCGCTTGGCTTGAAGGTATACGGGTTGGCAGCCAGTTTCTCCTGCTCTTCTTCTGTCGGGGTGCTGTTGAGGGTTGCCCCCATCGCTTCGATGACATACTTGATGAAATCCCCCACGGCCGCTTGTTTGAGCAGGCCGCGTTCGTCAAGCGGCAGGCGCAAAAACCAGATCCACGGTGGGTTGCCGGCTTGCCAGAAGGAAATAGACAGGTGGGCATGCTGCTGCAGGGGCCATGGATAGGGCTGGCGGTTGTCTTCCACAGCCTTGAACTGTTCTACATCGATCTCGTTGACCCGGCGACCAAGGTCGAAAATTTTGTACTGGCAACCGGCATTGTCTAAGAGTTGGGTAAGGGTATGAAAATTATCCATGGGCAGTCTCAGTGCTCCTCAATCAAGGACAACGAGTATATACCAAACCTCCTTGTCGATGACACTTTCTCGCTCGGCTGCCGCTATGGTTGCCTTGGGCTCGCGTTGCGGAGGTGGTATCCTTCGCCCCCTTAATCCGGACAATCCCTTATTTCGTAGATATTCATTGTAGAGGTCACGTGATGGATAGAGCCCGTCATTGCCATCGATTATTGGAAAAACTTGCCACAGTGTTGCAGGAGAATGGTTATTGGGAGGCCAAGCCGCCCTCGGCTGAGGCGCTGAGCAGCAGCCAGCCGTTTGCCATTGATACCCTTCGTTGTGAGCAATGGCTCCAGTGGATTTTTATTCCTAAGCTCAGCCACCTGATCGCGATGAATATGCCGTTGCCGGCGGCGTTTGAAATTTCCCCCTATGTTGAGGAAGCGATGAAGGAAGCCAAGGGCCAGGCGGCTATCTTGGCCGTGACTCGTGAACTTGACCAATTATTTAAGAGTAAATAGCGATGGAACTCGAAATCCTATACCGCGATGAACACTTGGTCGCTGTCAACAAACCGGCCGGCATGCTGGTGCACCGCTCCTGGCTTGACCGCCACGAAACCGTGTTTGTGATGCAGACCTTGCGCGATCAGATTGGCCAGCATGTGTTTCCGCTCCACCGCCTGGACCGGCCAACCTCCGGAGTCCTGCTGTTTGCCCTGTCGAGCGAGACTGCGGCGCTGATGATGCCGCTGTTTGCCGGGCGTGATGTCAAAAAGACTTACCATGCAGTGGTTCGCGGCTGGGTCAAGGAAGCGGCGGTATTGGATTACCCGCTCAAAGAAGAGCTGGATAAGATCGCCGACAAAGATGCCGACCAGGACAAAGAAGCCAAAGATGCAATCACCGCCTATGCCCCGTTGGCCAAGGTGGAGACCAATATTCCGGTCGGCCGCTATGCGACCAGTCGTTATACCCTGGTGGAGATGAAGCCGGAGACGGGGCGCAAGCACCAGCTTCGCCGCCATATGCACCACCTGAGCCACCACATTATTGGCGATGTGAACCATGGCGATGGCCGCCACAACCGGATGTTCCGCGACAATTACGACTGTCGCCGCCTGATGCTCCATGCCTCGCGCCTGCAATTGCAGCATCCGCTGACCGGGGAGGCGTTGGATATTCGTGCCGGTGTCGATGAGCCGTGGATGCGGGTGATGGATGCCTTTGGCTGGGCAGCGGCCTTGATGGAGCCTGACGAATAAACTTGCATCTAACCTCTTCAAAGACCACAGTTAAGTAACGTAGTTAACACAAAGGATGGTGTTGGATGATGGCAAAAATAGGTGTATTTGTCGGCTCGGTCTTTGGCGGGGCAGAAGAGGTTGCCCAAGAGGTGGTGCGCTATCTCGTTGGCGCGGGTCACCAGGTCGAGCTGTTCCTTGAGCCGACCTTGGAGGATTTTCTGGGCTACCAGCAGGATCTGGCACTGGTGGTGTCGTCGACTACCGGCCAAGGGGAAATCCCGGATAATTTACTGCCGCTATACCAGGCGCTCAATGACAGCTTTCCGTTGATGCCTCGGTTGCGCTACGGGGTGATTGCGCTGGGCGACTCAAGCTATGGCGAAGATCGTTTCTGTGGCGGCGGGCGCCAGTTTGACGAACTGCTGGCCCAACTGCAGGCCAAGCCGCTGACGGAACGCCTGGATGTCGATGCGTGCGTCAATTTCGATGCCTTGGAAGTGGCGATGCCGTGGGTCGAAGGCTGGGCCAAGCAGGCCGATGCGGCATAACGGTCTGCGCCCTCTTCTAAAATGCCCCTAGACACGGGGCATTCTGCCGCACAGGAGCCTCGCTACCGGGACTGGCAAGCAAGGTTCTAATCCTTCGTTCACTTCAGTTTTTCAAGATCCGCCTCGATCTCGGCGATCTTGTGGCTCACCACCTGCTCCAGATGGCGCAGGTCGCCGAGGATCTTCTTCTTGATATCCACTTCGCTGTGCTTTTTGTTGGTGATGCGGTCGAGCTCATCGATGATAAAGGTCAGGGTGCGGTTGATCTCGGTGACTTCCTTGTATTCCCGGCTGCCGCTGTTGACCATGACGGACTTGCGCTGGCGGGGGAACTTGAACTTCACACTCTTGGCAAACAGTTCGCCTTTCTGCTTGGCAAAGTAGATTTTCAGGATGTCGTTGGCAGCTTCCTGCCGCAGGCTGTAGCGTTCAATGGTGTCCGGCTTCTCGATGCCGATAGCTGTGAGGTTTGGGTACATACTGGCCTCGTGTCTCTGTTGTTATAGGTATTGGAGTGGTTAAGCTGTCGCTGTTGGTTGTTTTTAGCCGGAGAGCCAGGCGTACTCGCTCTCCCTGCTTTGATGCGATTATTTCTTCTCTAGGCGCTCTATCAATGCGTCCCTCAGCTGCGCCTGCTGCTCGTCGCTCAGCTGCTCGCCGTCCTGGTTGGTGACGATGAAAAAGTCCTCGGCGCGCTCGCCGATAGTGGTGATTTTGGCGGCTTGCAAGCTGATATTCTGGCAGGCAAATACCGACCCGACCCGGGCCAGTAAGCCTGGCATATCCAGTGCAACCAGCTCCATCATGGTCTTCTTGCCTGATTTGGTTGGCAGGAAGTCGACCGTGGTTTTGACATTGAAATGCTGAAGTTTGTACGGTGGGCGCTTCCTTTTGCGGTCCGACTTCATGTGGGTCAGGGCGTTGACCAGTGCCCGGCGCACGGTCTGGTGGCGGCTTTCCCCCAGAGCCTTGCCGGTTGGATCGAGCACCATGAATGTGTCGAGGGCAAAACCGTCCTTGCTGGTCATGACCTGGGCGTCGTGGACACTGAGGTTCTTCTTGTCCAGTTCGGAAACCACAATCGCAAACAGCTTGGCTTTGTCCTGGCAGTAGACGAAAACCTCGGTGCCGCCGCGTGTCGGCTTCTGGCTGATCAGGATCAGCGGCCTGCTGTGATCATCGTGGTTGAGGATGGCCTCGGCATGCCAGGCGATTTGCTTGTGGGTATGGCGCAGGAAATAGTCCGCTTTGAAACGCTGCCACAACACCTCGATATCACGCGGGGCGAAGCCTTTGCTGCGAAGCAGGGCCGAGGCCATCTGCTGGTTGTGGCGGATCCGCTCGCGCATATCCGGCGGATTTTCCAGGCCGCGGCGCAGGGCTTTCTGGGTTGAGTAATACAGCTCGGCCAGCAGGGTCCGCTTCCAGCTGTTCCACAACTCTTGGTTGGTGGCACAGATATCGGCCACGGTCAGGCAGATCAGATGATCCAGCCGCTCTTCGTCGCGCACCTCCTTGGCAAACTCGGTGATCACTTCCGGATCGTAGATATCGCGGCGCTGGGCGGTGACAGACATCAGCAAATGCTGGTTGACCAGCCATTTGACCAGGTTGGCCTCGGGCTTGGACAGTCCGTGCTGGAGGCAGAACTCATAGGCATCGACGCCGCCGAGCTCGGAGTGATCGCCGCCCCGGCCCTTGGCGATATCGTGGAAGATCGCCGCCAGAAGCAACAGCTCTTTCTTGGCGACGCGCGGGTATACCTCGCAGCAGATAGGGTGCCGCTGTCGGTTCGCGGGGTCGCTGAAGGTATTGATATTTTTCAGTAGCCGAACCGTATGCTCATCCACGGTATAGACATGGAACAGGTCGAACTGCATCTGGCCGACAATTTGGCTCCACTGGGGCAGGTACGCTGACAGCACGCCATGACGGTGCATAAGCTTGAATGCCCGCTGGAGGCAGTTGGGCTGGCGGACCAGCTCCATAAACTTCTCCCGTGCCGCAGGGATCTCGATCAGGAAGCGGTTGAGCCGGCGGCGGGCAGTGCGCAGCTGGCGCAGGGTCGGGGCGGCTATCCCTTCGATTTGCGAGTTGCGGGCAATGTGCAGGAACATATCGAGGATAGTTTCCGGCCGGGCCTGGAACAGCGCCGGCTTAGTCGCCTCGATCAAGTGGCCGCGTAGCTGGAAATCCTCGTCGAGAGCGATGGGCTCGGGGGCGGTGCCTTTGTTGAGGATGGCCTGATCGAACAGTTGCAGCAGCATCTTGTTGAGCTCGGCCACCCGGCGCAGGGTGCGGTAGAAATCCTTCATCATCATTTCTACCCCGCGGTTGCCTTCGCCCTGGTAGCCCAGCAGCTCGGCGACAGAGGCCTGGTGGCCGAAGGTCAGGCGGTTGTCGTAGCGGCGCAGCTCGCAATGGAGGGCAAAGCGGATCCGCCACAGCGAGTCCTGGCACTCGACCAGTTCGCGGTATTCGGCATCGGTCAAAAAACCAAAGCGGCTCATTTCGAGCAGGCTGGTGGCCCCGAAATGGCGCCGGGCTACCCAGCTCAGGGTATGGATGTCGCGCAGGCCGCCCGGGCTGGATTTGATATCCGGCTCGAGGTTGTAAGTGGTATCGTGGTAACGCGCATGGCGGGTCTTCTGCTCGTCTAGCTTGGCTTGGTAGAACTGTTCACTGGGCCAGAAGCTGCCGTCATTGAGGCGCTCTTCCAGCTGCTGGTAGGTATCCGGGTTACCGCATAACCAGCGTGACTCCTGCAGGTTGGTCGCCACGGTCAGATCATCCAGGCCGAACTTGATGCACTCATCGATGGTACGGACGCTGTGGCCGACATCAAGCTTGAGATCCCAGAGCAGGGTGAGGAAGGCACTGACCGTGCAGCCGGTCTTCTCGTCAATCGGTGCTTGGCTCAAGATCAGGATGTCGACATCCGACAGGGGATGCAGTTCACCGCGGCCATAGCCCCCCACCGCGATCAAGGCCAGGCTTGGGTGCGCAGCCAGGCCGAAATGCTGCCACAGCCGCTCAAGCAGCTGGTCTATATAGCGCGAGCGGGACTCGACCAGGTTCGTTACCGGGGTATGGGCCAGGAACTGGGCCTTTTGGTTAGCGGTAAACTGGTCAAGCTCAAGGCGAAGCTGTTCCGGAGCCATGGGATCAGCCTGTTCGGTTGCTGGGTGAGAAATAGGATCTGTCATTGCCGTCCGTGCATAGTCAATACTCTTGCTATAACCCTATCACGGACCAGCCTGATAGCAATAAAAAAGCCGACCCAGGGGCCGGCTCCTACTATCTAAACTCATGCCGTGGCGCGGCTTAGTTATTCATCAGGCGCGGAATCGTGTCATCGCTACGCAGGGTCAGTACTTCGCAACCTGTCTCGGTGACCAAAATGGTGTGCTCGTACTGGGCAGATTTCTTGCCGTCGCCGGTGTAGACCGTCCAGTCATCCGCCGCATCAACGGTGCAGCCGAATTTACCGGCATTGATCATCGGCTCGATGGTGAAGCACATGCCCGCCTTCAGTACGGTACGGTCGCCATTGCGGTAATGGACAACTTGTGGCTCTTCATGGAACTCGCTGCCGATACCGTGGCCGCAGAAGTCCTTAACAATCGAGTATTTGTTAAGTGGATTCTTCTTGTTGTTGTCCTTGATGAATTTCTCAATCGCGGTACCGATGTCACCGACGCGGGCCCCCGGTTTGACTTTGCGCATGCCCACGTAAAGGGCGTCTTGGGTGACGCGGCACAGGCGTTTGTCGGCAGGGGAGACATCACCGACCAGGAACATTTTTGAGGTGTCGCCGTGGTAGCCTGCTGGGCGCACGCTCAAATCGGCATTTTCGTCATCCGGAACGATGACCGTGATGTCAACGTTGATGATGTCGCCGTTTTTCAGTATGGCTGGCTTCATCTGGCCGTTGCTACCCATCTCATCCTGGCTGGCCGGAATGCCGTGGCACACGATGTGGTTGATAGACGTACAGATAGATTTTGGAAAACCGTGGTAATCAAGCGGGGCCGAGTAGGCGCCTTTTTCCAACGCATAATCATGACAGATTTGGTTTAGCTCGTCTGTCGTCACACCTTCTTTGATGTGAGGTTCGATCATTTCCAGCACTTCAGCCGCCAAACGGCCGGCAGCGCGCATTTTTTCGATCTCTTCAGCCGTTTTGATCTTGATGCTCATTCAGTCTTCTCTGTTTGGTTGTTACCTCTTCTTTACATGGTAACAGTGAGGGGGCTGGATGGAAACCAAGTTTCGGTACAATCGCTGAATTGAGGACATTGGGGCTGGATTTCCGTTAGTAAAATATGGTATAAAGCGCGCCGTAATTGGGTGATTGGGTTTCGATTCAGTCATGCCGGTTGCACTAAACTTTTATTAATCACTCACACATATCGGCACATCTTCCGGGGTGCCCAGCAGTTTTTCGCGAAGCTGTAACGCCTCTGGCGTTGCCTGGGTCGGTAAGATGGGATATGTGGACGCCTAACCCCATAGAGGAATATTCAATGGCAACTGTATCAATGCGCGACATGCTTAAGGCTGGTGTTCACTTCGGTCACCAAACTCGTTACTGGAACCCAAAGATGAAGCCATTCATCTTCGGTGCTCGTAACAAGGTGCACATCATCAACCTTGAGAAAACTGTACCAATGTTCAACGACGCTCTAGCAGAAATCAACAAGATTGCTGCTCGCAAGGGCAAGATCCTTTTCGTTGGTACTAAGCGTGCAGCCAGCGAATCTATCAAAGAAGCTGCAGTTAACTGTGACCAGTACTACGTAAACAACCGCTGGTTGGGTGGTATGCTGACTAACTGGAAAACTGTTCGTCAGTCAATCAAGCGTCTAAAAGATCTTGAAACTCAGTCTACAGACGGTACTTTCGACAAGCTAACCAAGAAAGAAGCGCTAATGCGTACTCGTGAAATGGAGAAGCTTGAGAAGTCTCTAGGCGGTATCAAGAACATGGGCGGCCTACCAGACGCTATGTTCGTAATCGATGCTGATCACGAGCACATTGCAATTAAAGAAGCGAACAACCTGGGTATCCCAGTATTTGCTGTTGTAGATACTAACTCTAACCCAGACGGCGTTGACTTCGTTATCCCAGGTAACGATGACGCAATCCGCTCTATCCAGCTATACACTGGTGCTGTTGCTCAGACTGTTACTGAAGGCCGCAACCAAGACATCGTTGCTCAAGCTGAGCAAGACGGTTTCGTAGAAGCTGAATAATAGCCGCGCTCCTTTTGAGCATCTTAAGTTACCTTGTGTAAACTAAGAATGGTTACCAGGGGCCGATCATGGCCCCTGATTTTTACACCAAGTATTCAAAACTGAGGATATAACAATGGCAACAGTTACAGCTGCCCTAGTTAAAGAACTGCGTGAACGTACTGGCGCAGGCATGATGGAATGTAAAAAAGCGCTTGTTGAAGCTAACGCTGACATCGAGCTAGCGATCGAAAACATGCGTAAGAGCGGTGCTGCTAAAGCTGCTAAAAAAGCAGGTAACGTTGCTGCTGAAGGTACAATCCTAATCAAAGACGCTGACGGCGTTGCAGCACTTCTAGAAGTTAACTGCCAGACTGACTTCGTTGCTAAAGATGCAAGCTTCCTAGCTTTCGCTAACGAAGTTCTTGAAACAGCTCTAGCTGAGCGCCTAGACATCGCAGCTCTTCAGGCTAAGTTCGAAGAAGCACGTGTTGCTCTAGTAGCTAAGATCGGCGAGAACATCTCTATCCGTCGCGTTGAGTTCATCGAAGGCGAGAGCGTATCTTCTTACCGTCACGGCGACCGTATCGGTGTTGTTGTAGCTGGTAACGGCGACGCAGAAACTCTGAAGCACATCGCTATGCACGTAGCTGCTTCTAAGCCTGAGTTCGTGAACCCAGAAGACGTACCTGCAGACGTTGTAGAAAAAGAGCGTCAGGTTCAGGTTGAAATCGCGATGAACGAAGGCAAGCCAGCTGAAATCGCAGAGAAGATGGTTATCGGCCGCATGAAGAAATTCACAGGCGAAATCTCTCTAACTGGTCAGCCATTCATCATGGAACCTAAGAAATCTGTTGGCGAAATCCTGAAAGAGAAAGGCGCTACAGTAACTAACTTCATCCGTCTAGAAGTTGGTGAAGGTATCGAGAAAGCTCAAGAAATGAGCTTCGCTGAAGAAGTAGCAGCAGTACAGAAGGGTTAATCCTTCTTGCTAAGAACTCCAAAGACCGTAGCCTAGGCTGCGGTCTTTTTACAACTCCGTATCTATATTTGTAAGCCTGGAAGGTAAACTAATGACCACGAATCCTAAACCGACTTATCAACGTATTCTGCTCAAACTCAGTGGGGAAGCACTGCAGGGCGAGGAAGGTTTTGGTATTGATGCACAAGTTCTTGACCGTATGGCTCAGGAAATCAAAGAACTGATTGAACTAGGTGTACAGGTTGGCCTTGTTATCGGTGGTGGTAACCTGTTCCGTGGTGCAGGCCTAGCTGAAGCAGGTATGAACCGAGTTGTGGGCGATCACATGGGTATGCTAGCTACCGTCATGAACGGTTTGGCAATGCGTGATGCGCTGCACCGTGCCTATGTGAACGCTCGAGTAATGTCAGCAATTCCTTTGAACGGCGTGTGTGACAACTACAACTGGGCTGATGCGATCAGCCAGCTGCGCCAGGGCCGCGTAGTAATTTTCTCTGCCGGTACCGGTAACCCATTCTTTACTACTGACTCGGCAGCCTGCCTGCGTGGTATCGAAATCGAAGCGGATGTTGTGCTCAAAGCAACAAAAGTTGACGGTGTGTTCACAGATGACCCAGTTAAGAACCCAGATGCTGTTCTTTATGATAAGCTAAGCTATCAGGATGTTCTTGAGAAAGAACTGAAAGTGATGGATCTGGCCGCATTTACGCTTGCTCGCGATCACGGCATGCCAATTCGCGTGTTCAACATGAACAAACCTGGTTCCCTACGCCGCGTGGTAATGGGTGAGCAGGAAGGTACGTTGATCTCTAACGACTAAGTCTGCGAGTAAGTGACGCCACTTATTCTTAGCGGGAGCGTCTAGGCTCCCGTATTTACCGAATCATTAAGGGTATTAATCGTGATTGATGCAATTAAACAAGATGCGCAAGAGCGCATGGGCAAAAGCGTTGAAGCGCTGAAAAACCAGCTGGCTAAAGTACGTACCGGTCGTGCCCACCCAAGCCTGCTAGACACTATCTACGTTGAGTACTACGGCGCGAACACCCCGCTGAAGCAGGTTGCTAACGTAGTGGCAGAAGATTCTCGTACACTGGCTATCACTGTTTTCGACAAAGAGCTAACGCCAAAAATCGAAAAAGCGATCATGATGTCTGATCTGGGCCTGAACCCAATGTCTGCGGGTACTGTGATCCGCGTTCCACTGCCACCGCTAACAGAAGAACGTCGTCGTGATCTGGTTAAAATCGTTCGCGCTGAAGCAGAGCAGGGTCGTGTTGCGGTTCGTAACATCCGCCGTGATGCTAACGCAGACGTGAAAGCACTGCTTAAAGACAAAGAAATCTCTGAAGATGACGACCGTCGCGCACAGGACGATATCCAGAAGCTGACTGACGCAGCGGTTAAGGACATCGAAGTGATCCTGGAAGCGAAAGAAAAAGAGCTAATGGAAGTATAAGGCTTAGCCTTCAGTTCGATTGCTTGATATGGTTTAGGGCGCTGTGCGTGCAGCACGGCGCTTTTTTTTGAGGGAGATGTATGGCAGAGCATACAATCGATACTGCACTTGGTACAGACAGCTTGCCAAAGCACGTTGCCGTGATTATGGACGGAAATGGTCGCTGGGCAAAGGCCAAGGGTAAGCCTCGAGTGTTTGGCCACAAGGCCGGCGTGGAAGCCGTACGTAAGACAGTCTCGGCCGCAAATCGTTTGGGCATTCAGGTTATCACACTGTTTGCGTTTAGCAGTGAGAACTGGCGTCGCCCGGAAGATGAAGTCTCCTTGCTGATGGAACTGTTCATGACTGTACTCGGTCGTGAAGTAAAGCGCCTTCACAAGAACAATATTCGCTTGCGCATTATCGGTGATACCCGCCGATTCAGCGAGCGCCTGCAGAAGAAAATTGCCGACGCGGAAGCCTTGACTGCCGACAATACCGGATTGGTGCTGAACGTGGCAGCTAACTATGGCGGCCAGTGGGATATTTTGCAGGCGGCTAAGCAACTGGTTCAGCAAGCTGCGGAGCAGAAGCTCACACCATCAGATATCACTGAGGAGATGTTAGCTTCAGGGTTATCTACTGCAGGCCTGCCCGATGTCGATCTCCTGATCCGCACCAGCGGTGAATGCCGGATCAGTAACTTTATGCTGTGGCAGGCGGCTTACGCCGAGCTTTATTTTACCGAGCAGCACTGGCCGGATTTCGACGAAGACAGTTTTGCCGAGGCCGTGGCATGGTTTGTTAACCGGGAGCGCCGCTTTGGCTGTACTGGCGAACAAATCCAAGCGTTAATGAACAAGTGATTTTTCGCTCGTCGACGCTGACAGGATTATGTATTTTATAGGGCATCTGGCTATGGTCTCGATGCCTTTTTTACTGGTAACCGGATTACCCGAAACACCGTCGCCGATGGGCGCGGTTACAATAGAAAAATGAGAGGACGCAGTTTGCTTAAGCAACGTATTATTACCGCAGTCATTCTCGCTCCCCTAGTTATCGCAGGAATTTTCCTTTTGCCTTTTCCTGCTTTTATTGCTGCCCTAGCGGCCGTTACCCTACTGGGTTTCTGGGAGTGGACACAATTTGTTGAAACAAAATCGCGCATTGCCGCGATGGTTATCCCGGCAGCGGCCTTGCTGGCTTCGCTGGTGGTGATGCCAACCGATGTTGCTGCGCTGTCAGCTTTGGCATCGTCTCACCAGGCCATGCTGCTGGTTGGCGGACTATGGTGGGTTGTCGCCTCGGCACTGGCGATTAGCTACCCAGGTAGCACCAAATTCTGGTCATCCTTCCCCCCTCTTAAGCACCTGTTTGGATTGCTGACCTTGCTCCCTTTCTTCTGGAGTGTGTTGATGCTCCGTGCGGTTAATTACCTTGAAAACCCTTACCACGGTGCCAAGCTGGTCATGTTGGTGTGTTTCTTGGTGTGGGCGGCAGACACGGGGGCCTATTTCTCCGGTAAGCGTTTTGGTAAACACAAGATGGCACCGGCGGTGAGCCCGAATAAGACGATTGAGGGGCTGGTCGGTGGCGCCATGTTGGCGGTAGCGGTGACCTGGGGCGGCGCGGCGCTGATGGAGATCCCGTTTGTCAGCCTGTCGAGCTTGCTGCTGATTGCAGTCGTGTCCGTTGTTGCCTCAGTGTTGGGTGATTTGGTCGAGAGCATGTTCAAGCGGGCTGCTGGTATCAAAGACAGTGGCAGTATCTTGCCGGGCCACGGCGGTATTCTCGACCGTATCGACAGCCTAACGGCTGCCCTTCCTGTTTTTGCCCTACTGTATTTGTGGTTGGTGTAGGCTAACCGCCCATTTCTGGCCGGCAGCGTGAGTCATTACTAACTTGTTTGCTGCCGGCTTGAGTG
The DNA here is from genome assembly GCF_029223585.1 of Photobacterium sp. DA100. Lineage (NCBI taxonomy): Bacteria > Pseudomonadati > Pseudomonadota > Gammaproteobacteria > Vibrionales > Vibrionaceae > Photobacterium > Photobacterium sp. DA100. Next base: position 616,514 of record NZ_CP119423.1, read on the forward strand.
CCATGCTCAATTGGCCTGTCAATGATTGTTTGTTGTTAAGTGATAGTATGCGTAAGTTAACGATTCTTGGTGCGACGGGATCTATAGGGAGCAGCACACTGGCTGTTGCGGCCCAGAATCCCGAGTTGTTTGACGTTGTAGCCCTTGCGGCGGGTAGCAATAGCCAGAAAATGTTTGAGCTGTGCTGCCAGTGGCAGCCGAAGTACGCGGCCATGGCTTGTGAAAGTGCCGCTGCAGAACTGCGTATACTGCTAAAACAACAGGGTGTGGCAACCGAAGTGCTGGGCGGTGAAGCCGGGCTGTGCCAGATTGCCTCGCTGGATGAGGTTGATACCGTGATGGCGGCGATTGTCGGTGCCGCCGGTCTGATGCCGACCATGGCCGGCGTCAAGGCAGGAAAGCGTATTTTGCTAGCCAACAAAGAAGCCTTGGTCATGTCCGGCCAGATGTTCATCGATGCCTGCCGCGAGTACGGCGCCGAACTGCTGCCGGTCGATAGCGAGCACAACGCGATCTTCCAGAGCCTGCCAGAGCAAGTCCAGCAAGCGATGGGGCACTGTGATCTGGATGCGGCCGGGGTTAGCAAAATCCTACTGACCGGCTCCGGCGGCCCGTTCCGTTATACGGAAGTCAGCGAACTGGCTGCGGTAACGCCGGCCATGGCGATAGCCCATCCCAACTGGTCGATGGGGCCAAAGATTTCGGTGGATTCGGCTACCATGATGAACAAGGGGCTGGAGTTTATCGAAGCCCGCTGGCTGTTCAATGCCACTCGTGAGCAGATGGATGTGATTATTCACCCGCAGTCGGTTATCCATTCGATGGTGCAGTACAAAGACGGTTCGGTGTTGGCCCAGATGGGTTTGCCTGATATGAGAACACCGATTGCCTGTGCAATGTCCTATCCTGAAAGAGTGGATGCGGGTGTTGCGCCGCTCGATTTCAGCCAAGTCGGTGAGTTTACTTTCCTCAAGCCGGACTTTGCCCGCTATCCTTGCCTCAAGCTGGCGATGGATGCCTGCTTCAGCGGCCAGGCAGCGACCACAGCGCTCAATGCGGCCAACGAGGAAGCGGTTGCGGCCTTTTTGGATAACCGCCTTGGCTTTACCGATATTGCCAGGGTCAACAGCCAGGTATTGGCGTCAGCATCGCTGGTAGAACCGACTGACTTGGAAAGCGTCATGGAGCTGGATAGAATGACCCGAGTTTTGGCACAGGAAGTAATACGTAAGGTAACGTTATGACAGGAATATTGTGGAACCTGGGAGCCTTTCTCCTTGCCCTTGGAATACTGATTGCCGTTCACGAATATGGGCATTTCTGGGTTGCACGCCGCTGTGGGGTTTATGTCGAGAAGTTCTCTATTGGCTTTGGCAAGGCGCTATGGCGCAAAGTGGGCAAAGACGGTACCGAATACACCCTGGCAATGATCCCGCTGGGCGGCTATGTCAAGATGCTGGACGAGCGGGTCGAGCCGGTCGACTCAAGCCGCCGCCATATGGCATTTAACAACAAGAAGCTATGGCAGCGCAGTGCGATAGTTGCGGCAGGGCCGCTAGCCAACTTCTTGTTTGCGATTGTTGCCTACTGGGTGGTTTATCTGATCGGCGTACCGGCCGTGAAGCCTGTCATTGGTGAGATTGCCCCACAATCGATTGCTGCCGAGGCCGGAATTGAAAGTGGAATGGAACTAAAGACCATTTCAGGAATCAAAACCGCAGACTGGGAATCTGTCAACATGGCGATGATTTCCCATATTGGCGATAAAGAGATGGTGCTGACCGTTACCGAGCCTGGCGCCAGCTACGAAGTCGAGAAAAAACTCGACTTGTCTCGCTGGTCGTTTGACCCGGAAAGTGAGCGCGTGCTTACTACATTGGGGATCACGCCATACTCGCCTAAAATTACTCTGGTCATTTCACAACTTGTGGAAGACGGAGCAGCAATTTCCGCTGGTTTGCGCTTAAATGACGAAATTATCGCAATCGGCGGGGAAAGTGTTACTGACTGGCAACAGGTCGTTGATGCGGTGCGCTCTCATCCCCAGCAGGCGCTGGTGATGGAAGTACTGCGCGATGGTGAACCGGTTTCACTGACTGTGACGCCGGAGGCGAAAGCGTCAGGTGAAGAGCTGGTCGGCTACGCGGGGTTTGCACCAAAAGTAGAACCATGGCCTGAATCGTACCGCATTAACTTGCAGTACGGACCGGTTGAGGCGGTGGGCAAGGCTGCAGAAAAAACTTGGCAGCTAGTCACATTGACCTTCGATATGGTGACCAAGTTGGTGACCGGCGATGTGGCGATGAAGAATTTGAGTGGCCCGATCTCGATTGCCAAAGGCGCAGGAATGACCGCCGATTATGGGGTGGTGTACTTCCTCGGCTTCTTGGCCTTGATCAGTGTCAACCTGGGGATTGTCAACCTGTTGCCGCTTCCGGTATTGGATGGCGGGCATTTGATGTTTTTTGCCATCGAAGCGGTAACACGTCGTCCTGTTTCTGAACGTGTTCAGGATATAGGCTATAGAGTGGGCTCAGCCATTTTGGTTGCATTGATGGCTGTTGCACTATTCAATGATTTTACCCGCCTTTAATAAGAGCGTTTTAGCAAGGAATAATCAGAACAGTAATGGCGATGAAAAAACTGTTGGTCGCATCGCTACTGCTAGGCAGTAGCGTTGCGCAGAGTGCGGAACAATTTGTAGTAGACGATATCCGCTTTGAGGGTCTCCAGCGTGTCACGCTCGGTGCCGCATTGCTCCAGATGCCAGTAAGGGTCGGAGACAATGTTGATGATGGTGATATTTCAGGAATGATCCAATCGCTGTTTGCGTCGGGCAACTTTGAAGATATCCAAGTCTTTCGTGACGGTAATACCCTGCTGGTCAAAGTGCAGGAGCGTCCGACCATTGCCAGTATTACCTTCTCTGGCAACAAGGCTATCAAGGAAGAGCAGCTGAAGGAGAACCTGGATGCCTCCCGTATCCGGGTCGGTGAGTCTCTCGATCGCACCACCCTGAGCAAAATTGAAAAAGGGCTTGAAGATTTCTACTACAGCGTAGGTAAATACAATGCCACGGTACAGGCTGTGGTCACACCGCTGCCACGTAACCGAGCCGACTTGAAGTTTGTCTTCACCGAAGGTGTCTCTGCGGAAATCCAGCAGATCAACTTTATCGGCAACAATGTGTTCAGCGACGACGAACTGCGCAAGAAGTTCAAGCTGCAGTCCGAAGTCTCGTGGTGGAACTTTTTTGCGGATAAAAAATACCAGAAGCAGGTACTGGCCGGGGATCTCGAGACCCTGCGCTCGATGTACCTGAACAATGGTTACCTCAAGTACCGTCTTGACGCGACCCAGGTTGCCATCTCCCCTGACAAGAAAGGGGTGTATATCACCTTGAAAGTCGATGAGGGTGAGCAGTACAAAGTCAAGAACGTCCAACTGCGGGGCGATCTGCTGGGCAAGACGGGTGAGCTGGAGGCCTTGGTGGCGATCAGCAGCGGCGATGTCTACAACGGCGCGGAAGTGACGGCCTTGGAAGAAGCCCTGAAGCGCAAGCTGGGCGAGTTGGGTTATGCCTACCCGCAGGTCAATACCATTCCTGACTTTGACGACGACAACCAGGAAGTGGCATTGATTGTCAATGTCGAGCCGGGCAAGCGGATCTATGTGCGTAACATTGGTTTCTCTGGTAACACCTCGACCAAGGATGAGGTTCTGCGCCGCGAGATGCGCCAGATGGAAGGGAGCTGGTTGAACTCCCGTTCTGTCGAGCGGGGTAAGGAGCGCCTGAGCCGTACCGGTTTCTTCGAAACGGTTGATGTCCAGACGGTCCGTGTACCGGGTACCGACGATCAGGTTGACCTGCAGTACACCGTTAAGGAAGCCAATGCCGGTAATATCAACTTTGGTGTCGGCTACGGTACGGAATCAGGGATCAGCTTCCAGGCGGGGATCCAGCAGGACAACTTCCTGGGTACCGGTAATCGTTTCGGCATCAATGCGATGATGAACGACTACCAGAAAAACGTCAGCTTGGAATACCGCGATCCGTATTTCACCCTCGACGGGATCAGCCTCGGCGGTAAGGTGTACTACAACGAGTTCGAAGCCTCAGACGCGAACATCTCGGACTATACCAACCAGAGCTACGGCGCCAGCCTGACCTGGGGTTTCCCGTTTGACGAGCTGAACTTCTTCGAGTTCGGCCTAGGCTATGACCATAACAAGATCTCCAATACCCAAGAATACTACCAGATCGAGAAATTCAAGCAGATCCACGGCTTCGATCGCGGCGATAACGTGATTGAGCTGGATGACTTCAACTGGTCGGTATCCTGGACCCGAAACAACCTGAACCGGGGTTACTTCCCGACGGCCGGTAACCACCAGCGAGCCTCGTTCCGGATGACTATTCCGGGCTCTGATGCGCAGTTCTTCAAGGCCCAGTATGATGTCCGCCAGTACTTCCCGTTGACCGAAGATCACGGCTACAGCCTACTGTTACGCGGCCGAGTCGGTTACGGTAATGGCTACGGTACGACGGATAACGGCAGCGATCAGCTGTTGCCGTTCTACGAGAACTACTATGCGGGTGGTTTCTCTACGCTGCGCGGCTTCCGCTCCAACACGGTCGGCCCGAAAGCGGTGTATCTGGACTACAGCGCGGGGGGCAACAACCCTGAGCTGATTGGCTCTGATGATGCGGCCGGGGGTAATGCCGTTGCGCTTGCCAGTATGGAGCTGATCGTTCCGACGCCGTTTGCGTCCGACGAGGTCCGCAACCAAATTCGTACCAGTGTATTTGTTGACGCCGGTACCGTGTGGGATACGGAATATGACCTGCGTGACTCGGATGGCCGATACATCCAGGATTATTCCGATCCGTCGTTGATTCGTGCGTCTTATGGTGCAGCCCTGCAGTGGATGTCGCCAATGGGACCGCTCGTATTCTCGGTTGCTAAGCCAATCAAGAAATACGAGGGTGATGATGAAGAATTCTTCACCTTCACGATTGGTCGAACATTCTAATTATTTGAGGAGATACCCTTTGAAACAGTGGATGAAAGCGGCTGGCCTTAGCCTGGTGATCCTATCGTCGTCATTTTATGCCCAGGCAGCAGAAGCCGCACAGAAAGTGGGCTATGTTGCCACCGGCCAAGCCATGGCCCAGTTGGCACAGCGCTACAATGTGTCTGAAAAGCTGCGCAATGAGTTTAAAGATCGCATCGATGAGCTACGCGGCATTGAAGGTCGCATGAAGACCAAGGTTGACAAAATCAAGCGCGACGGCGAGCTGATGAGCTCGAGCGAGAAGACCAAGCTGCAGCGTGAAATGCAGTCACTGGAATCTGATTACAAACTGAAGGCGCAGGCCCTGCAGGAAGATCAGCGTCGCCGTGGTGCTGAGGAAGAGCAGAAGTTGGTACAGAAGATCCGCCTGGCTATTCAAGATGTTGCCAAGCGCGAGGGCTACGATCTTGTGGTGGATGCCAATGCGGTTCTTTATGCTAACCCGAAAGACGATCTGTCTTCTAAAGTGATTGCAGCCGTTAAGTAAGCTTGCCTTAACGTCTCAGAAAACTTACGTATAAGTCGAAAGGATGGGGGATACTTTGGTAAACTTCATGCTTTCGACTTGTTTTATTTGGGGCGGAAGGCCCAACTGCATACTGGTCTTACCAAGTGGAATGATATTCTGCGTCAACATAGGCACTTTGATCATAGGTGTCTGCTTGTTACGGCAAGATAGAATTACCGGTTGGTATTAGGTATGCCAACACAGAATTAGAAAATAAAAGGTATCGAATGGCTGGAATGACTCTTGCTGATATAGCAGCTAAGCTGGGTGCTGAACTTCATGGTGATGGCACTGTAGTTATCGAATCTATTGCGGGAATGGCAACGGCTGGCGAAGGCCAGATCACCTTCCTGTCGAGCAGTAAGTACCGCAAGCAACTGGCAGAATGCCAGGCTTCTGCCGTGATGCTCAAAGCGGCGGATGCCGAGGGGTTCGAAGGTAATGCCCTGCTGATGGCTGATCCTTACCTGGGTTACGCCAAAGTCGCCCAACTGCTGGATACCACACCGGCTTCAGCATCGGATATTGCGCCGTCGGCCTATGTGGATCCTACCGCGGAGCTCGGCGAGAACGTCTCGATCGGCCATAACGCAGTGATTGAAGCCGGTGCTCGCATTGGTGACAATGCCCAAATTGGTGCAGGCTGCTTTATCGGTAAGAATGCCCAAATCGGCGCGGGTACCAAGCTATGGGCCAACGTGACGGTGTACCACAACGTGGTACTGGGCGAGCAGTGCTTGGTACAGTCAAGCACCGTAATTGGTGCCGATGGCTTCGGCTATGCCAACGACAAAGGCGAGTGGGTGAAGATCCCGCAGCTGGGCAGTGTCCGTATCGGCAACCGGGTAGAAATCGGTGCATGTACTACCATTGACCGTGGTGCCCTTGACGATACCATCATCGAAGATAACGTGATTATCGATAACCAGATGCAAATCGCCCACAATGTGCAGATCGGATATGGTACGGCCATGGCCGGTGGTACCATTGTGGCCGGCAGCACCAAAATCGGCAAATACTGCATTATTGGTGGTGCCTCTGTGCTTAACGGCCATATCGAGATTGCCGATGGCGTTACCATTACCGGTATGGGTATGGTGATGCGCAGTATTGAAGAGAAGGGGATGTACTCTTCCGGTATCCCGCTTCAGCCAAACAAAGAGTGGCGTAAGACTGCAGCTCGTACCATGAAAATTGACGAGATGAACAAGCGTCTTAAAGCCGTTGAAAAGCAGATGGCAGAGAAAGGCGAATAAGGCCTTGCCCATGACGACTTCAGTGGCCTGCTAGGCGGGTCGCTTTGCTTTTCTAGCACACCGTATTTTTACTTTTTTAGACAGGAATTCAGTTTTGACTAGCGAAAATAAAACGCTGAATATCACAGAGATTCAAGAGCTTCTTCCGCACCGTTACCCGTTTTTGATGATCGACCGTGTAACCCACTACGAAGAAGGCAAGACCCTGACCGGTATCAAGAATGTGTCGGTTAACGAACCTCAGTTCACGGGCCACTTCCCTAAAATGCCGGTCTTCCCGGGCGTGATGATCCTTGAAGCCATGGCGCAGGCTACCGGCTTGCTGGCATTCAAAACCTTTGGTGCGCCGGCAGAAAACGAACTGTATTACTTTGCCAGCGTTGATAACGGTAAATTCCGTAAACCGGTTGTACCGGGTGACCAGCTGGTTATCGAGGTCGAATTCCTCAAAGAGCGCCGCGGTATTGCTATGTTTAATGGTGTAGCGAAAGTTGATGGCGAAGTGGTATGTTCTGCTGAGCTCAAATGTGCAAGACGAGAGTTTTAATGATCCACGAAACTGCGCAGATTCACCCATCGGCGGTGATTGAAAACGGCGTTAAGATTGGCGCCAATGTTACGGTCGGCCCGTTCACCTACATCGGCAAAGATGTCGAAATCGGTGACGGCAACGAGATCATGTCGCATGTCGTGATCAAGGGCCCGACCAAGATCGGTAATGATAACCGTATCTTCCCGTATGCGATTGTCGGCGAAGAGTGCCAGGACAAGAAGTACAACGGTGAGCCGACCCGGCTGGAGATTGGCGACCGTAACGTGATCCGCGAAAGCGTTCAGATCCACCGCGGCACCATTCAGGACAAAGGCGTGACCATTGTCGGCAACGATAACCTGCTGTGCGTCAATGCCCACATTGCCCATGATGTCGTGGTTGGCAACCACACCCATATCGGTAATAACTCTATTCTGGGTGGCCACGTCACCGTTGCCGACCATGCTGGTGTGATGGCGCTGTCTGCGATCCACCCATTCTGTACCGTCGGGGCCTACAGCTATGTCGGCGGCTGCTCGGCAGTGGTCCAGGATGTGCCGCCATATGTGTTGGCGCAGGGTAACCACGCCACACCGTACGGCCTGAACCTGGTCGGCTTGCAGCGCAACGGTTTCGAGAAGAAAGAGTTGCATGCTTTGCGTCGCGCCTACAAGGAAATTTACCGTTCAGGCAAAACCATGGAAGAAGTGAAGCCGGTACTGGCAGAGATGGCCGAAGAGTGGCCGTCTGTTGGCTTGTTCCTGGATGCACTGAACAACACCGAACGCGGAATTATTCGTTAAGATGACGAAGCCACTTCGAATAGGAATTGTCGCCGGGGAAATCTCCGGCGATATTTTAGGCGCCGGCTTTATGAAGGCGGTACGCGAGCGCTATCCGGATGCCGAGTTTGTCGGTATCGCCGGCCCGCGGATGCAGGCCGAAGGCTGCCAGACGCTGTTTGATATGGAAGAGCTGGCGGTGATGGGCATTGTCGAAGTGCTCGGTCGCCTGCCTCGGCTGTTCAAGGTCAAGGCCGAGCTGGTCAAGTACTTCACCGATAATCCGCCGGATGTCTTTGTCGGTATCGATGCGCCGGACTTCAACCTTCGCCTCGAGCGCAACCTCAAAGATGCCGGGATCAAAACCGTGCATTACGTCAGCCCGTCAGTATGGGCGTGGCGCCAGAAGCGGATCTTCAAAATCGAAGCGGCGACCAATCTGGTACTGGCCTTCCTGCCGTTCGAGAAAGCCTTCTACGACAAGTTCAACGTACCGTGTGAGTTTATCGGTCATACTATGGCGGATGCGATCCCGATGGAAACCGATCAGGCTGCAGCGCGACAGTTGCTGGGGCTTGAGCAGCACAAACGCTGGCTGGCGGTCTTGCCGGGTAGCCGCGGCGGGGAAATGGAGCTGCTGGCGCCACCGTTTATTGAAACCTGCAAGCAACTCAAGGCGCAGCACCCGGATCTCGGTTTTGTTGTCGCCTTGGTTAACCAGAAGCGCCGGGCCCAGTTTGAACAGGCATGGCGCGACACCGCACCTGAGCTTGACTTCGTGCTGGTCGATGATACTGCGCGCAATGTCATGATTGCCGCTGACGCAGTATTGCTGGCCTCTGGTACGGTGGCCCTGGAGTGTATGCTGGTCAAAAGGCCGATGGTGGTAGGTTACAAGGTCAAGCCGCTGACAGCATGGCTGGCCAAGAAGATGCTTAAGACCAAGTATGTGTCACTGGCCAATATCCTTGCCGACCGCGAGCTGGTACCGGAGCTGCTGCAGGATGACTGCACCCCGGAAAAGCTGGCTGCTGAGGTGAACCGTTTCCTCGAGGCCGACAACACCGAGCTGATGGCTGAATTTAGTCGTTTGCACCAGCTGATCAAGTGTAATGCGGATCAGAAGGCTGCAGAGGCGGTATTACAACTGATTGATAACTAACATGAGCAAAGAACTAGAACCGTTTGAGTATCCGGTAGCAAGCTGTATTGCCGGTGTCGATGAAGTGGGCCGCGGCCCGTTGGTCGGCGCGGTGGTGACCGCTGCGGTAATTTTGGATCCGGCCAACCCTATCGAGGGGCTGACGGACTCGAAGAAACTGACCGAGAAGAAGCGCAACCTGCTGTTTGATGAAATCAAAGAGAAGGCACTGGCTTGGTCACTGGGCCGCTGCGAGCCGGAAGAGATCGACCAGCTCAACATCCTGCAGGCGACCATGGTGGCGATGCAGCGTGCGGTTGCCGGGCTGTCGGTCCAACCTGACTTTGTGCTGGTGGACGGTAACCGTATTCCTGAGCTGCCGATGGCCGCGCAGGCTGTGGTGAAAGGTGACTTGCGGGTGGCCGAGATCAGTGCCGCTTCTATCCTGGCGAAAGTGACCCGCGACCGCGAGATGGAAGCCTTGGATGCCGAATATCCGCAATATGGCTTTGCTAAGCACAAGGGCTATCCGACCAAGGCGCACTTCGAAGCGCTGGCCGAACATGGTGCTATCGAGCAGCACCGCAAAAGCTTCAAACCGGTCAAGCGGATCCTTGGCCTGGACTGAAGGCGGTCATAATCCTGCCAACCCGCGGATTTTTGCATCCCTCTAAAATCCGAGGCGTTAAAAGATGGTGATTAGAGTCAACAGCCATGGTGCTTTGGGCTATAATCTCCATCTTGTTTTTTGAACAACTCTATTCTGGTTAGTCATGGCTGAACCTCGTTTTATTCATCTCCGTGTCCACAGTGACTTTTCTATGGTAGACGGCTTGTCCAAAGTACCACCACTGGTGAAAGCCGTGGCCGGTATGGGCATGCCCGCAATGGCACTGACGGACTTTACCAACCTGTGTGGCTTGGTGAAATTCTACTTTGCCGCCCACGGTGCTGGCATGAAGCCGATTATCGGGGCGGACTTTAAGGTTATGTCCGACGAGATGGGTGAGGAGCTGTGTGACTTGACGGTGCTGGCTGCCGACAACGATGGCTACCAGAACCTGACCATGCTGATTTCCAAAGCCTACCAGCGCGGCCATGTCCAGCACCTGCCGGTGATGGACAAAGAGTGGCTGGTGGAGCACAAGAAGGGCTTGATCCTGCTATCGGGCGGCAAGAGCGGCGATGTCGGCAAGGCGCTGCTCAAGGGTAACCAGCAGCTGGTGGACAAGTGCGTCGAGTTCTACCAAACACATTTCCCGGATGCCTATTATCTCGAGCTGGTACGTACCGGCCGTGCTGATGAAGACGCTTATCTGCATTTTGCCATTGAGCTGGCCGAGCAGGCAGAGTTGCCGGTCGTGGCGACCAACGATGTCCGCTTCCTGACGCCGGATCAGTTCGATGCCCACGAAATTCGCGTGGCTATCCATGACGGCTATACCCTGGCCGATCCGAGCCGACCGAAGCTTTACAGCGAACAGCAGTACTTGCGCAGCGAAGAAGAGATGTGCGAGCTGTTTGCCGATATCCCTGAAGCGCTGGAAAACAGTGTCGAGATCGCCAAGCGCTGCAATGTGACCGTCCGCCTGGGTGAGTATTTCCTGCCGAATTTCCCGACCGGGGAGATGACCATCGAGGACTTCCTGATCAAGGAGTCGAAAGAAGGTCTCGAGCGTCGTTTGGCGTTCCTGTTCCCGGACGAAAAAGAGCGCGCCGAACGCCGTCCTGAGTACGACGAGCGCCTCGATATCGAGCTGAAGGTTATCAACCAGATGGGTTTCCCGGGTTACTTCCTGATCGTAATGGAGTTTATCCAGTGGTCGAAGGACAACGGGGTACCGGTTGGACCGGGCCGTGGTTCCGGTGCGGGCTCTTTGGTGGCTTATGCGCTCGATATTACCGATCTCGACCCGCTGGAATTCGACTTGCTGTTCGAACGTTTCCTTAACCCGGAACGTGTCTCGATGCCCGATTTCGATATCGACTTCTGTATGGACAAGCGTGATCAGGTGATTGATCACGTGGCCGAGATGTATGGCCGGGATGCGGTATCCCAGATCATCACTTTCGGTACCATGGCGGCAAAGGCGGTGATCCGTGACGTAGGCAGGGTATTGGGTCACCCATACGGCTTTGTTGATCGTATTTCCAAGCTGGTTCCTGCCGAGCCGGGCATGACCCTGGCCAAGGCCTTCGAAGCCGAGCCGCAGCTGCCGCAGGTGTATGAGGCTGATGAGGAAGTCAAAGATCTGATCGACATGTGTCGCATCCTTGAGGGGGTGACACGAAATGCCGGTAAACACGCCGGTGGGGTTGTAATTTCACCAACCACGATTACCGATTTTGCCCCGCTGTACTGTGATGCCGAAGGGAGCAACCCGGTTACCCAGTTCGACAAGAATGACGTGGAAACCGCCGGTCTGGTTAAGTTCGACTTCTTGGGCTTGCGTACCCTGACCATCATCGACTGGGCGTTGGGGATGATCAACCCGCGCCTTGAAAAGCAGGGCAAGGAGCCGGTCAATATCGCGGCGATCCCGATGGACGATGCCAAGTCGTTTGCCATGCTGCAGCGCTCGGAATCCACCGCGGTATTCCAGCTCGAATCGCGCGGGATGAAAGATCTGATCAAGCGTCTACAGCCGGACTGCTTCGAAGATATGATCGCACTGGTGGCCCTGTTCCGTCCGGGTCCGTTGCAATCGGGCATGGTAGATAACTTCATCGACCGTAAGCACGGCCGCGAGGAAGTCTCCTATCCGGATGCCACTTGGCAGCACGAGAGCCTGAAACCGATCCTGGAGCCGACCTACGGCATCATCCTCTACCAGGAGCAGGTGATGCAGATCGCCCAGGTCCTTTCTGGCTATACCCTGGGTGGGGCGGATATGCTTCGCCGTGCGATGGGTAAGAAAAAGCCGGAGGAGATGGCCAAGCAGCGCGCCACCTTTGAAGAAGGGGCGGTGAATAACGGCGTCGACGGCGAGCTGGCGATGAAGATCTTCGACCTGGTAGAGAAGTTCGCCGGCTATGGCTTCAACAAGTCCCACTCCGCGGCCTATGCACTGGTTTCCTACCAGACCCTGTGGCTCAAAGCACACTACCCGGCGGAATTCATGGCAGCGGTAATGACTGCCGATATGGATAATACCGACAAGATCGTTGGCCTGGTGGACGAGTGCCACCGGATGAAGCTTGAGCTGCTGCCACCGGATGTCAACAAGGGCCTGTACCGTTTCAACGTCGATGACAATGGAGCCATCGTCTACGGTATCGGGGCGGTGAAAGGGGTCGGTGAAGGCCCGATCGAAAATATCATTGCCGCGCGTGAAAAGGGCGGCCACTTCAAGGATCTGTTTGATTTTTGTGCCCGAATTGATACCAAGAAGGTGAACAAGCGGGTACTGGAGAAGCTGATCAAATCCGGTGCGATGGACCGACTGGGGCCGAACCGTGCTGCCATGATGGCGACGCTGGATGATGCTATCCGTGCCGCGAGCCAGCACCACCAGGCTGAAGCCTTTGGCCAGACCGACATGTTCGGGGTGTTGACGGCGGCACCGGAAGAGGTGGAGCACGCCTATGCCAATATTCCGGAATGGCCGGACAAAGTGTGGCTGGAAGGCGAGCGCGAGACGTTGGGGCTATACCTGACGGGTCACCCGATCAATGCCTATGTGAAGGAGCTCAAGCACTACACCACCTGGCGCCTCAAGGATGCCCACCCGACCGGGCGGGACAAAGTCGTCACTGTCGCCGGGCTGGTGATTGGTGCTCGGGTAATGACCACCAAGCGCGGCACCCGGATTGGTATCTTGACCCTTGACGACCGTAGTGGCCGGATGGAAGTGATGCTGTTCTCAGAGGCTTTGGAACGCCACTTGGAATTGATTGAAAAAGATAGAATTTTGGTCGTTTCCGGACAGGTCAGCTTTGATGATTTCAACGGCGGCCTTAAAATGTCGGCCCGGGAAGTGCTAGACATCGCAGATGCGAGAGAAAAGCACCTACGCGGTCTTGCTATCTCGTTAACCGAGAGGCAAATTGATGAACAGTTTTTTGAACGTTTCAGCAAAGTGCTGGAACCGCACCGTGCAGGTACCGTACCTGTCAACGTGTACTATCAGCGCTCGAATGCCCGCGCCAAATTGACTCTGGGAACAGAGTGGCGTGTTACCCCGGCAGATCAACTAATCTCTGATCTCAAAATTTTGCTGGGTGATAAGCAGGTTGAGCTTGAGTTTAATTAAAATAGCCCATAGTTATCTGTTATAGATTCCCATAATTATGAGCAAAAGGACTGAAATGGTATGAGCCTGAACTTCCTTGAGTTTGAACAACCGATTGCTGAACTAGAAGCAAAAATCGAAGCACTGCGTGACGTTTCGCGTCGTGATGAGTCTAAATCGGTTGATTTGGATAAAGAAATTGAGCAACTGGAAAAGAAGAGCCTAGAGCTGACCAAGAAAATCTTCGGTGATCTAGGCGCTTGGCAAGTGGCTCAGTTGGCGCGTCACCCACAGCGTCCATACACGTTCGACTATGTCGAGAATATGTTTACCGAGTTCGACGAGCTGGCAGGTGACCGTGCGTTTGCCGATGACAAAGCCCTTGTGGGGGGCATTGCCCGCCTTGATGGCCGCCCTGTGATGGTGATCGGTCACCAGAAAGGCCGCGAGACCAAAGAGAAAGTGCTGCGTAACTTCGGTATGCCAAAGCCGGAAGGGTACCGTAAGGCCCTTCGCCTGATGAAAATGGCGGAGCGTTTTAAAATGCCTATCGTGACCTTCATTGACACCGCGGGTGCATACCCTGGTGTCGGTGCGGAAGAGCGCGGCCAGTCCGAAGCGATTGCGACCAACCTCAAAGAGATGGCCGGTCTTACCGTACCGGTGATCTGTAATGTGGTGGGTGAAGGTGGTTCCGGTGGCGCGCTGGCGATCGGTGTGGGTGACTGCGTGAACATGCTGCAGTACTCAACCTACTCGGTGATCTCGCCTGAAGGTTGCGCCTCTATCCTGTGGCGCGACTCTGACAAAGCGCCTCAGGCGGCCGAAGCGATGGGCATGACCGCTGAGCGCCTTAAGGAGCTTGAGCTTATTGACAACATCATCGAAGAGCCGCTGGGCGGCGCGCATCGCAATGTTGTCGAGATGTCGGCATCATTGAAAAAGCAAATCCTGGCAACATTGGAAGAGCTTGACCAGCTTGATACCGAAACCCTGCTTGAGCGCCGCTACCAGCGCCTGATGAGCTACGGTTACTGTTAAGGTGCTGAGCTTGCCAGTGCGCAAGGAAGTTTAGAAAATAACGGGTCAGCCCTTGGGCTGGCCCGTTTTTTATTATGGATTTACCTTTGCCGGGGCTGAGAAGGTATACTTTTGCTGTGTGTTAATTCGGATGTCGCTCAATGCTTTATGCCAACCTAGAAGCCAACCTTGCAACCCTGACGGACAAATCAGCCCGTTTCGTTCTTGCCCTCAGTGGCGGCATGGACTCGCGGGTGCTGCTGCATTTGATGGGGCGCTATTTAGAACGTAACCCAGCGGCATCCTGCAAAGCCGTCCATGTTCATCACGGCCTGAGTACCAATGCCGATCACTGGGTAGAGCTCTGTGCCGGGTGGGCCAAAGAGACGGGTATCGACTTGGTGGTTGAAAGGGTTTCTCTGGCTTTGGGCAAGCGGACAAGTGTCGAACAGCAGGCCAGGGAGGCCCGTTATGCGGCCTTGCGCGCCCATATCCAGCCCGGCGATATCCTATTGACGGCCCAGCATGCCGACGACCAACTGGAAACCGTGCTGCTGGCCCTGAAAAGGGGCAGTGGGCCGGCTGGGTTATCCGCCATGCCGCAGTGGACGGCTTTCGCGTCTGGCTGGCATCTCCGCCCGCTGCTTGACCAGCCGCGGGCTGCCATTGAGCAGTACGCCCACCAACACTGCCTTGCGTGGGTGGAGGACGAGAGCAACCGCGACGAGCGCTATGACCGCAATTTCCTTCGCCATCAAATCACCCCGCTGTTGAATGCCCGTTGGCCGGGGATCCGCAAAGCCGTTGCCCGCAGTGCAGCGTTGTGTGCCGAGCAGGAGGCCCTGTTACAGGAGTTGTTGGAAGAGCAGCTCTGCCGGGCCATCTCGGCCGATCAGAGTTTGGATATCGCCTGCCTGTGTCCGGACAAGCCGGGGAGCGAGCGGCGGGCTAAGGCGCTGCTGCGCTATTGGCTTGCTGCTGTCGGCGTGAAAATGCCGTCGCAGGCCCAGCTCGATCAGATATGGTATTCGGTCGTGTTGGCCAAGCCGGATGCCAATCCTAAGGTGGGCTGGGGCGAAGTGGAAGTGCGCAGGTTTCGCAGCCGTTTGTATGTTGTCCGGCCATGGCCGGCTGTCTCCGGCGATGTGGTTCCGTTGCGGCTAAACGAAGTGAGTCTGTTGCCTGCGTCATTGGGCTCGTTGGTGCTTGCGGAGTCAGGGCATGGGCAGCTGCGCCGTCCGCGGCCGGACGAGCCGCTGTCGGTGCGCTTTGAGCCCGCAGGGCTGGAGGTCCAGCCGGTTGGCCGGGTCGGCAAGCGCAAGCTGAAGAAGCTGTTCCAGGAGTACGGGGTACCGAGCTGGCAGCGGCGGCGGACGCCTTTGCTTTTCTATGGCGAGTCGCTGGCGGCGGTGGCTGGATTGTTTGTTGTCGAAGCCTTTGCAGGCAAGGATTGTGATCTGAATTGGCACTACGAGCAGGAATAAGCGCACAATATCAATACTTAGTTTGGTATTTATTGTTGAAAAAAGGCACAATTTAAATTGCTGAGTGTGTTGTCGTGCCAGCGTCACCCCGGAAGGGGGAATGGATAACAGAGATAATAATGAGGACCTGATGAAGAAAGTATTAGCTTGTGTAATGTTAGCGGCCGTAATGGCAAGTCCAGCGATGGCTGCGGGCGATCCGGTCGCCGGAAAGGCTAAAGCTGCAGTGTGTGCAGCCTGTCACGGGGCTGACGGCGTAGCGATGATTCCTGGTTACCCAAATCTCAAAGGGCAGAATGAGCAGTATCTGGTCAGTTCGCTGAAGGCATACAAAAACAAAGAGCGTAACGGCGGCATGGCCATGGTGATGCAGCCGCAGGCTTCTATGCTTAGTGACAACGATATTGCCAATGTCGCGGCGTATTTTTCTCAAATGAAATGATCCCTGCGTCATCAGTAGCCGGTTGATCCCTCCGGTTACCTAGTACAACAGTTAACCACGGTCGCCCAGCCCTTTTCTTGCAAAGGGGCTGGGCGATTTTTAATGAATGAATGCTGTAAACCAATATTTCCACCTGCTTGGTTATCTTTTGCCCAAGTGATTACTCTGCTGTTGCGTTAAATGTTAGAACACATTATTGTACTAGCACGCTGATGCAATGGGATTGTCTAGGAGTCATTATGAGTAAACCATCCACCCTTGGAGGCGCGTGTATTATCGCCAGTGTCTGTGTTGGGGCCGGCATGCTTGGGTTACCAAGTGCAGGTGCGGGTGCGTGGACGTTATGGAGCGTGATAGCCATTTCTTTCACTATGATCATGATGACGATTTCAGGCTGGTTGCTGCTGGAAGCCCTCAAGCATTATGAGCTCAAAGCGTCGTTCAATACTGTCGCCAAAGACATCTTGAGTAAAAAGGTTAATTTTATCAATAACTTGTCGCTGTATTTCGTGGGTGGCATTCTGCTTTACGCGTATATTTCATCGTCCGGTATGATTTTCAGTGAAATGTTGGGGGTTACGCGCGAGCTGGCTTCGGTATTGTTTGTTGCGCTATGCTCGGCCTTTGTTCTGCACTCGACCCGTGCTGTGGACCGTATCTCCATTGTACTGATCCTGTTCATGATCATTAGCTTTGTACTGGGGGTTTCCGGGCTGGCTGCGAATATCAGTGTGCCAGTCCTATTTGCACAAGGCGAAGGGGAAAGCTCTTATTCGGCCTATGCCTTAGCCCTACTGCCGGTCGCGCTAACTTCATTTGGTTACCACCATTCTGTGAGTACAATGCGTGATTACTATCAGGATGAGCATCGTGCCAAAAAAGCCATCCTTGGCGGTACTCTGATTGCCCTGACATTCTATCTAGGCTGGGTGATCTGTATTTTTGGTAACCTACCACGCCATGACTTTGGCCCGGTTGTGATCGCTGGTGGCGGTGTGGATGCCCTGATGTCGGCACTGACATCAGCCATTGACTCAAACAGCATTAAACAAGCCTTGCATATCTTTTCTATTGCCGCGATTGTCTCATCATTTATTGGTGTTGGGTTAGGGGTGTTCGATTACCTGGCTGATCTATTTGGTTTTGCGGATGACAAGCAAGGGCGACTAAAAACTTGGGGCGTGACATTTGTGCCGCCATTGGTGTTCTCGTTAGTGGCGCCGTTTGGTTTTGTCGCGGCGATTGGCTTAGCCGGTGCGGCTGCGACGATTTGGACCTGTATCATCCCGGCGACGTTGGCAAAAACACTGCGTCAACGCGCACCGGAGCAAGAAGGTTTTGTGGTTCCGGGCGGCAATGCAACAATTTATGTGGTCATTGCATTCGGGGTGCTGACCGCAGCCTTCCACCTACTGGCTATGGCAAATATGCTGCCTGTCTTCAAAGGCTAGGCTAACGCTAGGGTGAGCATTTCGTCTTGAATGCATAAAAAAACGGAAGCCTTGGCTTCCGTTTTTTGTTCATCGCGGGCTGATTGCTCATTTATAGCTCATAGCTTTACGGCTCTGAGCTTGCTTATCTAAATTGCTTGGTTTCCGGCAGGTAGTCAAAACCGGCAGCTGCCAGCCTGGCAACCAGTTTGTCTTTGTCGATATCGTAGTATTTGACCAGGGCATCCAGATCACCGAACTCATCACGGAGCTTCATGTTGACGATGCTCATCAGCATGACAGGATCCATGGTCTCGTATTTGTTCAAATCCATTACGCGTCCTCGTGGTCGCTCATCAGCAGGTTGGCGGCCGCAAAGGCTGCGCGCTCGCGGACTTCCTCTGGCAGCGCGTCGTTGGCTGCGATGTCATTTAGTGCTTTGACGGCGCAGTGAATCGCATTGGGAATATAGCCCAGCTCACCGCCGCCGATCTGCGCGTAGATCATGCGTACTTGCTCGCAGCACTCGTAAACTTTCATACTTTTGTCCTTCATAAACAGTGATTTCGGCAGCCAACTAGCCATAGCGGGCTGGCGAAAACATGCTTTAATATCGCTGATGGCAGTCCCCCGATGCTGGAAAGGCTTACTATACCAAAGACTGGCAGGTGACGGCAGAGGGGATTTAGCGGGTACGCTTTTGTTTGTATAGGTGGCGATCAGCGCGGTCAACCAAGGTGATATTGGTATCGCCCTTCTGGTAGACACTAAAGCCGCTGGAGCAGCCGATTTTCAGGGTTCGCAGGGTCGCATCGTCCGCCATCAAGGCATCGAGCCGGCGGATCACATGAAGGGCTGCTGCGTCGGTCGCGGGTTGGAGCAGGACCGCGAACTCATCACCACCAATGCGATAACAGCGGTCTGTTGCCCGGACTGATTTTTTCAAAAGCAGCGCGAAATGACGGATCACTTTGTCACCGTCGGGGTGGCCAAACCGATCATTGACCTGTTTGAAGTTGTCGAGGTCGAACATGGTCAATACCAAGCCGATATTGCGTCTTTCACTCATAGCAATGGCATGGCTAATATCTTGCTCGAAACTGTTACGGTTGCCAAGGCCGGAGAGGTAATCCCGCAGCGCCATATTTTTGACTCGGCGGTACTCAAGTGCACAGGCTAGCGGCCCGGCAAATAGGCGGTGATAGGTATGAAGCAGGTTGACCTCGTCTTTGTCGAGGGCATAAGGGGTATGGTATTGCAGCTTGCCCAACTCCTGCTTATTGAAACGAAGGATGAACGTTTGCCGGAATTGAGTATTGGTACCTTGGCGGACGAGGGTAGTTGCATCATCCGAGTGCCATATTAACCTACTGATATCTATCTGTTTTTCAACTTCCCGGATGAAAATGTCAAACAACAGGTTGGTATCCAACTTGCCCTGGAGTTTTTGTAGCAACAGCAGGCGCTGATCAGCCCCAAGGGGTTTGGTCCTTGGTTTTGCATATTGGCTATCGGCCAGCTTGTCATTCCAGTGGAGTGGTTCCATACAGGTGTCAAAAAATTAATAGGGAACTTACTATAGGCAATTATTAAGCCATTTCAATACCCAAACCGAGTTTATATTATTAATTACCTGATTTAATTAAGAAACTGCGAAGAAGGGCTTCTTTTTCCTGGGTGTCTTCATACCCCATCTTGATCAGGGCGTGGATGTAGGCGGGTTCAAACAGAATATAGCTGGTGATTGCAGCATCATCCTTGGGGCTGATGCCTATTAACTGCATTAACCCCCGGGTCATGGGGGGGAGGTGGCAGTAGTACTTGCGGGCAAGGTGCTCAAAAGACCGGCTAGGTGATAGGTGGAAGGGCTCGATTTTCCTCAGTTTCTGCTTTTCTTGGATGGTCGGCATACTGTCGATCAGCGCATTGATCCGGGAGAGGTTTTCCAAATCGGCGGTTAGGGTGTCACTGAATATCGTATCCATCAGGTGGCCACCCAGTGCTGCCAGTCCTGGCGCCCGGGTGTGATCGGGACTGTCGAGCTTTTGGTTGATGAGATCGATGATCAGTATTTTATCAGCCCCCATTTTAAGCGAAGGGCGTAGCGGAGCCAATTGGTGGATGGAGCCATCCCCATAGTAGGCTTGGCCAATACGGGTCGCGGGAAACACCAAGGGAATGGCGGAAGAGGCCAGCAGGTGATCGGTGGTGATCAGTGAGCGTCGCCCCTTCGACTTGGCCCGGTCCCACTCGTTGATGTCTGATTGGCCTTGGAAAAAACTGACGGAATGACCGCTTTTGTAGCTGGAGGCGGTGATGGAAATGCCGTGGAGATTGCCGGCAGTAATCTGCTTTTCCAGCCGGGAGTAGTTGTTGACCTGGTTGAGCAGTTGGCGCAAGGGGCGGTTGTTGAGCAAGCCAAAGGGGGGGCGTTCATGATGGTGGGCCTGGAGGCGGGCAAACCACTGGCTGGCCAGGTAACCACTCATGCCCCGAGGCGTCGTCGCAAATATGCGCCGGCTGTGCAGGCGTGACCAGATCCACTCCAGCTTTTTGACACCGAGGCGAAAGCAAGAGGCGTAACAGGCGATTGAAGTGGCGTTGATAGCCCCTGCCGACGTACCGCAGTAAATACTGAACGGGCTGTGGTGAACCCGTGGATACCATTCGGAAATGGCCTTGAGGACCCCAACCTGGTAGGCAGCCCTTGCCCCCCCTCCGGTGAGGAGCAGGCTGATCCGTGGCGTTTCCTTGCCCATAGCGCACCTTTTTTCTTTTTCTACCTATAACTATATCCCCATTTTCGTACCTGATGGAATATAGCTTGGTAATAATGAGGTAAGCCGTTGGGTCACAGTTAAAAAAAAGCCTCCGCATGGGAGGCTTGAGGAACGTGCATCGTGTAGAGATTAAGCCAGTTTCTGCTTAATGAACTCAACGATATCGGCCACAGCAACACCTTCTTTGGTGCCGGCACGACGGTCTTTGTATTCCATCTCGCCGTTTTCCAGGCTGCGGTTACCGATCACGATAGTGTGCGGGATACCGATCAGCTCGTGGTCGGCAAACATCACACCTGGGCGCTCTTTACGGTCGTCGAATAGGACTTCGATACCAGCAGCCGTCAGATCAGCGTACAGCTTCTCAGCCGCTTCCTTCACTTCAGCTGACTTCGCCATGTTCATCGGTACGATAGATACCTGGAACGGAGCGATCGCGTCAGGCCAGATGATGCCGTTTTCATCGTTGTTCTGCTCGATAGCAGAAGCAACCACACGGGATACACCGATGCCGTAACAACCCATTTCTAGGATAACGTTCTTGCCGTCAGGGCCCAGTACGCCACAGTTCATCTTCTCTGAGTAGTTCGTACCCAGCTGGAAGATGTGGCCGACTTCGATACCGCGCTTAAGCTGGATAGTACCCTGACCGCATGGGCTTGGGTCACCTTCAACCACGTTGCGTAGATCTTCTACCTTGCCAAGCTCAACATCACGACCCCAGTTGATACCGAAGTAGTGCTTGTCGTCAACGTTAGCACCAGCGCCGAAGTCGCTCATTACCGCCACAGAGCGGTCAACGATGAACGGCAGTTTCAGGCCTACAGGGCCTAGTGAGCCTGGGCCGGCACCGATCAGGGCACGGATCTCTTCTTCGGTTGCCATCTCAAGCGGAGAAGCAACTTCTTTAAGGTTTTCGGCCTTAACTTCGTTCAGCTCGTGATCGCCACGGATGATCAGGGCAACAAGATCTGCGTCGATTTCGTCAGAGGCTTTGACGAACAGTGTTTTGACCGTTTTCTCGATTGGCAGCTCGAACTGCTCAACAAGCTCAGCGATAGTTTTCGCGTTTGGCGTGTCAACCAGCGTCATTTCTTGGGTTGGTGCCGCCAGCTCAGTTGCAGGAGCCAGTGCTTCTGCTTTTTCGATGTTTGCTGCGTAATCAGACTCGGTAGAGAAAGCGATCAAGTCTTCACCGCTCTCTGCCAAAACGTGGAACTCGTGAGAACCGCTACCACCGATTGCACCGGTATCGGCCAGTACTGGACGGTAGTCAAGGCCCATACGGTCAAACGCCTTGCAGTATGCTTCATGCATAGCTTCGTAAGACTGCTTTAGGCCTTCTTTGTCAATGTCAAAGCTGTACGCATCCATCATGCAGAATTCACGTGCACGCATTACACCAAAGCGAGGGCGGCGTTCGTCACGGAATTTGGTCTGGATTTGGTACAGGTTTAACGGCAGCTGCTTGTAAGAGCTCACTTCGTTACGCACAAGGCTAGTGATCACTTCTTCAGCTGTCGGGCTAAGTACAAACGGACGATCATGGCGGTCAGTAAAGCGAAGTAGCTCAGCGCCCATCTTTTCAGAGCGACCTGTCTCTTCCCATAGTTCGAACGGCTGAACCACGGGCATCAAAGTCTCAACAGCACCTGCATTGTTGATTTCTTCGCGAACAATGTTCTCGACCTTACGTAAAACACGCAGACCAGTAGGCAGCCAGGTGTAAAGACCTGAAGCCAGCTTACGGATCATACCTGCACGAAGCATTAGCTGGTGGCTAACAACTTCTGCGTCATTTGGAGTCTCCTTCAGAGTAGAAAGAAGATAGTTACTGGTACGCATTGATGGTATCCGTTTGTTTAGATGAAAATAAGGAATGTGGGGAACAGGCCCCAGCCACCTATGTAGGCGGTAACCGCATATACTACCAGCCAATTGGCCGTTAGCCAAAGGGATTGGGTAGCCGCAGCGGGGAAATTGCCCCTAAATAAAGCCTCCAGCGTTATTTGGCTATCGGTTTATCCAGTGCCGTAACGGTCACCACGCCGTTGATAACGGTGAATTTAACATTGTAGTCGAACAGGTGGACGGCATATTCCTTGGTATCGGCTTTGCCTTTTTTATAGGCCGGGCGAGGGTCTTGCGCCAAGACCTCTTCAATCACCGCCCTCTGGCGAGCGAGCTGCTTGCCTTTGAACTGGCTCTCGGCCTGTTCGGTGAATACCACTGGCAGGGTTGCCGGCTCGCCGTCGGCAAAGCCGCCATGGGCTTGAGGCAGACTATCGGAATAGGGGATGTAAGGCTTGATATCGACAATCGGGGTACCGTCGACCAAATCAACACCGCCAAGCTCGATAATGACATCACTGCCTTGCTGGCGCACACCGATCAATTCCACCGCCGACATACCGATGCCATTAGGACGGAAGGTTGCCCGGCTGGCAAACACCCCAATACGCTCGTTGCCGCCGAGGCGGGGAGGGCGGACGGTGGGGCGCCATCCTGCCTCGAGGTTCTGGTCGAACAGGAAGAGGAGCCACAGATGGCTGAATTGCTCCAGCCCGCGAACAGCTTCTAGGGCATTGGCCTCACCTTGAAGGACGATTTCAGAGCGAGCACTCGGAACCAATCCCGGCTGGCGCGGGACGGCAAACTTTTCTTTGTAAGGGGAGCGGACAATGCCGATAGGTTCAATCTGATATGACATGGCAGTTCAGGTGAGCAATGTGTTATGGGTAATGGCGCAGAACATAGCATTATGGCGGGGGCAAAAAAAGCCCCGGCATGGTGGCCGGGGCGGGAATTGCTGAGGTGGGATCAGGTAAGGGGAAATTACCAGCCTTTAACTACGCCACCCTGGAAGATCTCTTTCGCCGCTTCGTACACCACGTCTGACTGGTAAGCCTTGATGAAGGTCTGCACGTTTTCTGCGTCAACGTTGTCTTCACGGGCAACAATCAGGTTCACGTATGGTGACTCTTTGTCTTCCACGAACACACCATCACGCTCTGGTGTTAGGTTGATGCTGCTTGCGTATGTGGTATTGATGATGGCCAGCTGGACATCGTCCAGAGAACGAGGAAGCTGGGCCGCTTCCAGTTCAACAATTTTCAGGTTGCTCGGATTTTCCACGATATCCAATACGGTCGCGGTTAGGCCAACGCCATCTTTCAGTTTTAGCAGGCCTTGCTGCTGAAGGAGAAGCAGAGAGCGGCCAAGGTTGGTTGGATCATTCGGTACTGCAATCTGGTCGCCGTCTTTTAGCTCATCGATAGATTCGATTTTGCTTGAGTAACCGGCAATCGGGTAAACAAAAGTGTTACCGGCAACGGCAAACTTGTAGCCACGGTCGGCAATTTGCTGATCAAGGTATGGTTTGTGCTGGAAGGCATTGGCATCGATCGAGCCTTCTTCCAGCGCCGCATTCGGCGATACGTAATCGGTGAAGGTGATCAGCTCAACATCCAGGCCGTATTTTTCCTTGGCTTCTTTTGCTGCTACTTCAGCCACTTGCTCTTCAGCGCCTGCCATCACCCCAATTTTAATTTTGCTGTTATCAACCACTGCGTCCTTCTCGCCACAACCGGTCAGTACCAATGCTGATGCCAGGCCGGCGACGGCGACGAGGTTCTTCAAATTAAAAGCCATGTTATATCTCCTTAAAACTGGGGTTTCCGTAATACTAGATGGAATATGTGTTATCTGTGTTGTTTGTTATCGGTGCTGTCTGTTACCTGTGATCGAAGCGCTTGACCAGGTGGTCGCCGGCTGACTGGATCAGCTGGACCAGGATAACCAGCATCACCACGGTGATCAGCATGACGGTTCCGTCAAAGCGCTGGTAGCCGTAGCGGATCCCGACGTCACCCAGGCCGCCGCCACCGACGGTCCCGGCCATTGCCGAATAGCTCACCAAGGTAACCAGGGTGATGGTCACCGCGTTGATGATGCCCGGCAGGGCTTCTGGCAGCAGGACCTTGCTGATGATCTGGCGTGGGGTTGCTCCCATCGCCTGCGCCGCTTCCACCAGGCCGGTTGGAACTTCCAGCAGTGCGCCTTCAACCAAGCGGGCGATGAACGGAATGGCTCCCACGGTAAGCGGGACGATAGCGGCAGCGGTACCGATGGAGCTGCCGACCACGAAGCGGGTAAATGGGATGATCGCGACCAGCAGGATAATAAATGGGATCGAGCGGCCGATGTTGGTCACGATCCCCAGTGCTTTGTTGAGCACCGGGTTGGCCAGCAGGCCGTTTTCCTTGGTCAGGTGCAGGGCAACCCCTACCGGGATCCCGATCAAAAAGCCGATCAGTCCTGAGGCTAAGACCATGACCAGGGTTTGGCCGAGGGCGTCGATCAGCAGATCAACCAAACGTTCATTCTGGGTCCACCAGGTGGTAATTGAATCAAGCAACATAGCCCAATACCTCTACATTTACTTTGTGATCGCGAAGGAAATTAATGGCTTGTTCTGCCGCTTGTTCGGTACCGAAGAACTCGGCCAGCATTAGACCAAACTTGACACCGCCGGCGTAGTCCATGTCGGAGCTCAGGATACTGATATCAATATTGAACTCGCGGGCCACCTGGGAGATCAGCGGGGCATCGACCGATGCTCCGGTAAACTCAAGGCGGATCAGCGGGTAGCTGTTTTCAATCCGGGTTTCAACCATGCGGGCCCGGTAGTCTTCCGGAATGGAAAGATCCAGCGTTGAGCGGATGAACTCGCGTGCCAGTTCGGTTTTCGGATGGGCAAAGATTTCACCGACCGGGCCTTTTTCGACCAGCTCACCGCCTCCGATGATCGCCACTTCGGAGCAGATGCTTTTGACCACATCCATTTCATGGGTGATCAGCAAAATGGTCAGGTTGAGCTTGCGGTTGATCTCCTTGAGCAGTGTCAGGATCGACTGGGTCGTTGCCGGGTCAAGGGCGCTGGTGGCTTCGTCGCACAGCAGCACTTTGGGATCGGAGGCCAGCGCACGGGCAATGGCCACACGCTGCTTCTGGCCGCCACTCAAGTTGGACGGGTAGGACTCGCGCTTGTCGGCCAAACCAACCAGTTCAAGCAGCTCATCGACCTTGGTTTTGATAGCGGACTTGCTGGTGCCGGCCAGTTCGAGGGGCAATGCGACGTTGTCGAAAACGGTACGGGATGACAGCAGGTTGAAGTGCTGGAAAATCATGCCTATTTTGCGGCGGGCCTGGGTCAGCTCCTGGTTTGATAGCTGGGTCAGGTCGATGCCGTCAACAATGACATGACCGCTGGTCGGGCGCTCAAGCAGGTTAACACAGCGGATCAGGGTACTTTTACCGGCACCGGAAGAACCAATCACCCCGAAGATGGTGCCTTGCTCAATGGTCAGGTTGATTTCACGCAGTGCGTGGATCTCCTTGGCCCCTTGATAGAAGACTTTATTGACTCTGTTTATTTCTATCATCGTATTTCCCAAATCCTATACCGCGTTGATGACGGGCACGCCCATCAATGGCTGCGACCGGTATATTGTTATGTTGTGTGTTGCATTTACATTATTTTCTTGATGCGAGAGCTCTGTCTGCCAATTGCATCTATGGCTTTGATGCTATGGGCTAACATAAATGAAGTCAATAGATATTTTTACGTCTGGACGTCTAAATGTCTTTATAGCCATACTTCGGCCGTGACTTTTTGTTTGCTTTGGCCATAGGGACTTAGAGAAACAGGTGAATCCCTTTGCCAGCCGTGCCATAATTTGGGGCATAACGAATACAGCGAGACAGAGGGCTAACACTTGGCCAAACCAGCAGTTTTTATTGACCGTGATGGCGTGATTAACATCGATCACGGCTACGTGCATACCACCGACGACTTTGAATATGTCGAGGGGGTGTTTGAAGCCTGTAAGAAACTTAAGGCGATGGGGTATATGTTGGTGTTGGTGACCAACCAGGCCGGTATAGCCCGAGGCATGTACACCGAAGATGAGTTCCTGACCCTGACCGAGTGGATGGACTGGAACTTCGTTGATAACGGCGTGGAGTTCGACGGTATTTATTACTGCCCACACCACCCGACAGAAGGTAAAGGCGATTATCTTCAGGATTGCAACTGCCGCAAACCAAAGCCAGGTATGTTTATCTCTGCCCGTGACTTCCTCAAGATTGATATGGCCAGCTCGGTGATGATCGGTGATAAGGCCGATGACATGAAAGCGGCCGAAGCTGCCGAAGTCGGCACCAAAATCCTAGTGCGTACTGGCAAGCCGGTCACCACCGAAGGTGAACAACTGGCTGACGCCGTGCTCGACAGCGTGGCCGATGTGCCAGCTTGGCTGGCAGCACAATAATCCTGCACCTATCCTCTTGTTACCAAGGCCGCATTCGCGGCCTTTGTTTTATTTTTTCATGTCAAAGCTCTACCTCTCGCTGATTGTTAATATAAAGTTAATATGAGCGTGGCGTTTTCGAGCTGGTTTCCTGCCTCGTGTGAATAGATGCTAGTGGGAATGGCGCATCGTGCCTGTTTGACATGGAGCCGTTAAAACATGCTGTCATATTTTCTACGTCGGCTGGTATTGGTCGTCCCGACGTTTCTGGGGATCACTATCCTGATTTTCACCATCACCCGGTTTGTTCCCGGAGGGCCGGTGGAGCGCATGCTGGCCAATATGCAGGCGCAAGGTGATGGTGTGGCTGCCACGGCTTCTGCCGGAGGCAACTCTGCATTGTCTGAAGAGCAAATTGCCGAGCTCAATGCCTTCTACGGCCTGGATAAGCCGGTACTGGAAGCTTATACCGAATGGCTTGGTAAGCTGATGATCTTGGATTTTGGCGAATCAACCCGCTATTACGAGCCGGTTGCCGAGATGATTGCCGAGCGACTACCCATCTCCTTGTTCTATGGCGGCATGACGTTCTTCATCAGCTATTTTATTTCGATACCTCTGGGTTACTACAAGGCTCTCAAACATGGCTCGGTGTTTGATTCGGGCTCCTCGATCCTCATTTTTATCGGCTATGCCTTGCCCGGCTATGTGGTCGGTGTCCTGCTGATCACCTTATTCAGTTATCACCTGGAATGGTTCCCGATGGGCGGCTTCGTCGGTGAGGACTTCGATGACCACGGTAGTTTTTTCGAGCGGGCCAAGGACGTAATGTGGCATGCGGTACTACCGCTGATCTGCTATTTGATCGGCGATTTCGCCACCCTGACGATGACGATGAAAAATAACCTGATGGAAAACTTGTCATCGGACTATATCCGCACGGCGATAGCCAAAGGGTTGCCGTTTAAAAAAGCGGTTCGCAAGCATGCCCTGCGCAATAGCTTGATCCCTATCGCCAGCCACTTTGGCAATTCGCTGTTGTTTTTCATGACCGGCTCGTTCTTGATTGAGGTGATTTTCAATATCGACGGGATTGGTCTGCTTGGGTACGAGTCGATTATCGAGCGGGATTACCCGGTTGTGATGGGGATCGTGGCGATCAATGCGGCCATGCTGATGCTGGGCAATATTATCTCGGACATCTGTGTGGCGCTGGTCGATCCCAGAGTGAGATTCGGAGCCTGATCATGTTGACGCTAAATCCTCTGACACGGAAAAAGATCAAGCGCTTTAAACAAATCAAGCGGGGCTATTGGTCGTTTCTGTTGCTTTCAGCTTTGCTGCTGCTGTCGTTGTTTGCCGAGTTGCTGATAAACAGCAAGGCGCTGGTGGTGAAATACGATGGGCAATACAGCTTCCCGGTATTGTCGGCGGTGCGTTTGGGGAGCGAATTTGGCCAAGCCACAACGGGGGAGGCCGATTACCGGCAGCTGCAACAGAGCCTGGCCCTGCAGGGTGGGGATAATTTTGTCATTATGCCGCTGGTGCCCTGGAATCCTTATGAGCAGGATTTTTCGGGTGACTTCCCGCCAACGCCACCGAGCCGTATGGACAAGCACTACCTCGGAACGGATGTGATAGGGCGGGATATCCTGGCCCGCTTGGTCTATGGATTTCGCATCGCTATGGGGTTTGCACTGATCACCATGGCCGTTTCCTACGCGATAGGAACCATTGTCGGGTGCGCGATGGGTTTTTTCGGTGGCAAGTTTGATTTGTTTGTCCAACGCTTTATAGAGGTATGGTCGATGGTACCTTTCCTCTATGTGATTATGATCTTGGTGTCGATCACCCAGCCGACCTTTGCCTTGTTTGTCGCGATTAACGTGTTGTTTGGCTGGATGGGGATGACCTGGTATATGCGGACCATGACCTACAAGGAGTCGGCCCGGGAGTATGTGATGGCGGCCAAGGCGCTGGGGGCATCGACCTTGCGAATCGTGTTCCACCATATTTTACCCAATACCATGGTTATGATCGTTACCTTGGCGCCTTTTACCATCGCCGCCAATATCACCGCGTTGACAGCCTTGGACTACTTGGGGCTGGGCTTGATGCCGCCGACGCCGAGTTGGGGGGAGCTGCTTCAGCAGGGGAAGTCGAACTTGGACTCACCATGGATTGTGGCTTCGGTGGTCAGTGCGATTGTACTGGTCTTGGTGATGGTGACCTTCATTGGCGAAGCGATCCGGGCTGCCTTTGATCCCAAGAAGTTTACCCGTTATGTCTAGCGACGTTTGCCGATGTGGAAAATAAGGATATTGCAAATGAAAAAGCATTTTAACTGTTCTGCTATCGCGATAATGGTTCTGTCCTGCAATACCGTGTTTGCTACAGCGTTGCCATCCGGTGTGCAATGGCATTCAAACATGGATGAGCCACTCTTTGCCTCTCCCGAAGCCCAGTTTGGCGGCACGCTAAGAACCTACCTGGCCAGCTTTCCGCAGACTTTGCGCAGTGTCGGTCCGGATTCAAACTCCGGGTTGCGCCACTATTTTATGGATGGGGTCCCCAAGCTGGCAGCCCGTCACCCCAATACTGGCAACTGGATCCCCCAGCTCGCGACCGCATGGGCGTTTGGTGATGACAACCAGACGGTGTATTTCAAGCTAGATCCCAAGGCCCGCTGGTCCGATGGCGAGAAAGTAACTGCCGACGATTACCTGTTCATGCTTAGCTATTACCGCTCCAAGGATATTGTCTCGCCGTGGTATAACGATTTCTTTACTAACAAGATTGAATCTGTTGTTAAGTTTGATGACTACACCATTGCGGTGAGGTCGGCGATAAAAATGACCGATGATGAGCTGATGCTGCAAATCAACCTACCGAGTAATGGCTTGCAGCCCCGGCCTGAGCATTTTTTCAAACCGAAGAAAGACGCTAACAATGACGGCATCGACGATGATTTTGTCCGTCGCTATAACTTCAAGAGTGAGCCGACCACCGGCCCGTACTACATGGATCAGGTCAAGAAAGGCAAAAGCGTGACCTTCAGACATGTCGGCAAGGATTGGTGGGGCTACAGCAACCGCTACTACCGGCATCGCTACAATGTGGAGAAAGTCCGCTTCACGGTGATTCGGGATAACGACATTGCCCGCAAGCATTTCGAAAAAGGCAATCTGGATACTTTCGGTTTGGTTCTGCCTAGCCTGTGGCATGAAAAGGCCAATTCCAAGCCATACCAGAATGGCTACATCCATAAGTTTTGGGGCTACAACCAGGTGGTTCAGGGAGCCGGTGGACTGTGGATCAATACGGCCCAGCCGCTACTTGATGAGCGTAGTATTCGCGCCGGAGTCACCTATGCCACCGACTTCGACGGCATGATAGCCAATGTGCTCCGGGGCGATTATGCCCGCAAGCCCCATGGGATGGGGTTTGGCCATGGCGGGTACGACCGCAGTGATAACACCCCGCCGGCCTTCAACCCCCAATTGGCGGCAGAGTATTTTTCCCAAGCCGGGTTCGACAAGATTGGTGCCGATGGGATCCGGGTCAATAGCTCGGGTAAGCGCCTGAGTTTTGCCATTACCTACGGTTTTCCGCCCCATACCCCGCGCATCGCCTACCTTAAAGAGCAGGCTAAACAGGCTGGCCTTGAGTTTACCCTCAACTTGGTCGATGGCTCCTCGGCTTTTAAGTATGTACTTGAAAAGAAGCATGATCTGGCATTTATCAATATGAGCGGCGGTGAGATCCCGGCCTATTGGGAGTACCTCCACTCGGTCAATGCCAAACCACAGACCAATAACCATACCAATTTCCGCTCAGCGGAAATGGATCAACTGATCGACAGCTATGACAAAGAGTTTGACCTCAAAAAGAAACAGGCTCTTTCCCATCAGATCCAGAAAATAGTATCCGAGGAGTACCTTATTGTGCCGGGTTACATGGTGCCCTATACCCGTGAAGGCTACTGGCGCTGGATGAAGTATCCGACCCCGGCCATGACCAAGCATACTGAAGTGATGTTCTCGGTCGTAGATCTGGCTACCTTCTGGATTGACCAAAAAGAGAAGGAGGCCACCCTTGCGGCAATGAAAAAGGGCAAGACCTTTGAGCCGGTTACTGTGATTGATGATACCTACAAGCTGTAAGGCCGGCTGCGATGAATGATGATGTCATATTGAGCGTGCGCAATTTGCAGACTGAGTTTGCCACCGATGACGGGGTGGTAAAAGTTCTTCATGGCGCCAGTTTTGACGTCCATAAAGGGCGAACCCTTGGTATCGTCGGAGAGTCGGGATGTGGCAAGAGCGTAACGGCGATGTCGATAATGGGCCTGTTGCCCAAGCCCTATGGCCGGGTAGTCGGCGGGCAGATCCTATACCGAGGGACAGATCTGGTGGCGCTGCCTCCGGAGCAGATGTATGCCATGCGGGGCAACAGGATCTCGATGGTGTTCCAAGACCCGATGACGGCGCTCAACCCCGTCCAGTCGATCGGTCAGCAGATCAACGAAGTACTGCAACTGCACCGCCCAGAATTGAGCAAGAAGGAAAGAGGTCAATATGCTCTTGAAATGCTCAATAAGGTTAAGATCCCTATGCCGGAGAAGCGGCTGTGGGAGTATCCGCACAATTTGTCGGGGGGCATGCGCCAGCGTGTCATGATAGCCATGGCGCTGGCGTGCAAACCAGACATACTTATTTGTGATGAACCAACAACCGCGCTGGATGTGACTGTGCAGGCCTCAATTCTTGAGTTGATTGATGAGCTTCAGCAGCAAACGGGTATGTCGGTACTCTTCATTACCCATGATCTCGGCGTCATCGCTGAAATCTGTGACGATGTCGCGGTGATGTATGGAGGAAAGGTGGTGGAGTACGCCGACATCTTCGATTTGTTTGATACGCCCCAGCACCCTTACACCGAACGTTTGTTGGCTTTGATACCGAAATTGGATGATGAGCCCAAGCAGGCTATCGAGATAAAACCGGTAGATGTCGCCTTGTTCCCACCAGAGCACGACGGGTAGGAAAGGGGGGCGGAGTGGTAAAGGAAGGGTGTGGTGACTGAATTATTAAGGATAGAAAATCTCAAGCAGCACTTTGTCTCCGGCAAGGGAATATTTCGCAGGGGATACACGGTCAAAGCCGTGGATGGGGTATCGTTGGTGGTTCGCCGTGGGGAGACGCTGGGGTTGGTGGGCGAGTCCGGTTGTGGCAAGAGCACGCTAGGCAGAACCATCCTCAAACTCTATGAGCCGACGGCAGGGAAGATCTACTACGAGGGGAGAGATATTACGGCGCTGTCTTCCCGCGAGATGCGGCCGCTGCGCAAAGAGATGCAAATTGTCTTCCAGGATCCGATGGAATCGCTCAACCAGCGCCATACTGTTGGTGTGATATTGGAAGAGCCTTTTATTATCCACCGGATCGGGACGCCGCAGGAGCGTAAGCAGTGGGTGAGGGAACTATTGGTTAAGGTGGGGTTGCCGAAAGAGTCGGTTAATCGGTACCCGCATGAGTTTTCCGGCGGCCAGCGGCAGCGGATCGGTATTGCCAGGGCGATTGCCCTCAAGCCCAAGTTGCTGATTTGTGACGAGTCGGTATCGGCGTTGGATGTATCGGTTCAGGCACAAATCCTCAATTTGCTGTTGCACCTCCAGCAACAGATGAACCTGGCGATTATCTTTATTTCCCATGATCTCTCGGTAGTGAAGCGCATCTCTGATCGGGTGGCGGTGATGTATTACGGTAAAATTGTTGAAATGGGTAAGATTAAGGAGGTTTATGCCAACCCGCAGGCGGATTACACCAAGAGATTGTTGGCAGCGGTACCTGTTACCCACCCCAGGGATAGGAAGCGCAAGAGACGGACCAACAACAGCTCCAATGTTGCCTAACCATTGTCAGTTCATTTCCTATATCGTCTAGGTCAGTGCTGTTTTTATTGCGGCTAGCTGATTTTACTAATTTGTCTCAGCGCGCCCCCTCCGGTTTTTAAGCAAAAATGAGCGGCTTGGTACAAAAAACAATCAAACGGCTTGTTTGTGGTGTTTTTTGTTGAATTAGGGCTTGTCAGGCTGGCGGAAGTCTCTATAATTCCGCCTCACTGACACGGAGAACGGCAACTTAAGTCGCTAACCAATCAGTATTGTTCTTTAACAATTTGACCATGCAATCTGTGTGGGCACTCGTGAAATGATAGTCAAAAAGAATTATCAATGAAACTGAGTGACCAAATCGAATCGCAAGATTCGGCACAGTCAATTCTTACTTACTTTTTGTCTTCACTTTTTAAAGTGAAATAAATTGGAAGTAATAACAGTATTCATTGAGCCAAAACTTTAATTGAAGAGTTTGATCATGGCTCAGATTGAACGCTGGCGGCAGGCCTAACACATGCAAGTCGAGCGGCAGCGACATAACTGAACCTTCGGGGGACGTTATGGGCGGCGAGCGGCGGACGGGTGAGTAATGCCTGGGAATATGCCCTGATGTGGGGGATAACCATTGGAAACGATGGCTAATACCGCATAATCTCTTCGGAGCAAAGAGGGGGACCTTCGGGCCTCTCGCGTCAGGATTAGCCCAGGTGAGATTAGCTAGTTGGTGAGGTAAGAGCTCACCAAGGCGACGATCTCTAGCTGGTCTGAGAGGATGATCAGCCACACTGGAACTGAGACACGGTCCAGACTCCTACGGGAGGCAGCAGTGGGGAATATTGCACAATGGGGGAAACCCTGATGCAGCCATGCCGCGTGTGTGAAGAAGGCCTTCGGGTTGTAAAGCACTTTCAGTTGTGAGGAAGGCGTTGTCGTTAATAGCGGCAGCGTTTGACGTTAGCAACAGAAGAAGCACCGGCTAACTCCGTGCCAGCAGCCGCGGTAATACGGAGGGTGCGAGCGTTAATCGGAATTACTGGGCGTAAAGCGCATGCAGGCGGCTTGTTAAGCCAGATGTGAAAGCCCGGGGCTCAACCTCGGAATAGCATTTGGAACTGTCAGGCTAGAGTCTTGTAGAGGGGGGTAGAATTTCAGGTGTAGCGGTGAAATGCGTAGAGATCTGAAGGAATACCGGTGGCGAAGGCGGCCCCCTGGACAAAGACTGACGCTCAGATGCGAAAGCGTGGGGAGCAAACAGGATTAGATACCCTGGTAGTCCACGCCGTAAACGATGTCTACTTGGAGGTTGGTGTCTTGAACACTGGCTTTCGGAGCTAACGCGTTAAGTAGACCGCCTGGGGAGTACGGTCGCAAGATTAAAACTCAAATGAATTGACGGGGGCCCGCACAAGCGGTGGAGCATGTGGTTTAATTCGATGCAACGCGAAGAACCTTACCTACTCTTGACATCCAGAGAACTTTCCAGAGATGGATTGGTGCCTTCGGGAACTCTGAGACAGGTGCTGCATGGCTGTCGTCAGCTCGTGTTGTGAAATGTTGGGTTAAGTCCCGCAACGAGCGCAACCCTTATCCTTGTTTGCCAGCACTTCGGGTGGGAACTCCAGGGAGACTGCCGGTGATAAACCGGAGGAAGGTGGGGACGACGTCAAGTCATCATGGCCCTTACGAGTAGGGCTACACACGTGCTACAATGGCGTATACAGAGGGCTGCCAACTTGCGAGAGTGAGCGAATCCCAGAAAGTAC
This sequence comes from Photobacterium sp. DA100, assembly GCF_029223585.1. Classification (NCBI taxonomy): domain Bacteria; kingdom Pseudomonadati; phylum Pseudomonadota; class Gammaproteobacteria; order Vibrionales; family Vibrionaceae; genus Photobacterium; species Photobacterium sp. DA100. Next base: position 651,170 of record NZ_CP119423.1, read on the forward strand.
GTCGTAGTCCGGATTGGAGTCTGCAACTCGACTCCATGAAGTCGGAATCGCTAGTAATCGTGGATCAGAATGCCACGGTGAATACGTTCCCGGGCCTTGTACACACCGCCCGTCACACCATGGGAGTGGGCTGCACCAGAAGTAGATAGCTTAACCTTCGGGAGGGCGTTTACCACGGTGTGGTTCATGACTGGGGTGAAGTCGTAACAAGGTAGCCCTAGGGGAACCTGGGGCTGGATCACCTCCTTAACGATATGACTGCGTTTTATGCAGTGTCCACACAGATTGCTTGGTTAATAGTAAAAGACAACATAGTGTCCCATTCGTCTAGAGGCCTAGGACACCGCCCTTTCACGGCGGTAACAGGGGTTCGACTCCCCTATGGGACGCCACTTTCTAAGGTTTTTTCCTTAAGAATCTTTAGAAAGTGGATGTCGAAAGACAAACACATGCTCTTTAACAATCTGGAAAGCTGACTAGTAAATTCAATCGATAGATTGATTTATTTTGTTCTTCTTTATGAAGAACGAGTTCTCAAGCAAAACACATTCAAGTGTCTTGTTATGTTTGATTTCACTTTTTTAAAGTGAAGACAAATAGTGAGTCCGGCGAAACACAGTTCATCACAACTCAGATGAACAACCTTGGTTGTTGAGCCATACGAAAGACCTCTTGGGGTTGTATGGTTAAGTGACTAAGCGTACACGGTGGATGCCTGGGCAGTCAGAGGCGATGAAGGACGTGCTAACCTGCGATAAGCCAAGAGAAGATGGTAAGAATCACTATACTCTTGGATTTCCGAATGGGGAAACCCAGCTGCATAAGCAGTTATCGTAACGTGAATACATAGCGTTGCGAGGCGAACCGGGGGAACTGAAACATCTAAGTACCCCGAGGAAGAGAAATCAACCGAGATTCCGGCAGTAGCGGCGAGCGAACCCGGATTAGCCCTTAAGCTAGTTTTGCGTCAGGTGAATGTGCTGGAAAGCACAGCGATACAGGGTGATAGCCCCGTAACCGGTAGCGCATTATCAGTGAAAACGAGTAGGACGGGACACGTGTTATCTTGTCTGAAGATGGGGGGACCATCCTCCAAGGCTAAATACTCCTGACTGACCGATAGTGAACCAGTACCGTGAGGGAAAGGCGAAAAGAACCCCTGTGAGGGGAGTGAAATAGAACCTGAAACCGTGTACGTACAAGCAGTAGGAGCCCTTCGGGGTGACTGCGTACCTTTTGTATAATGGGTCAGCGACTTAATTTTAGTAGCAAGGTTAACCGATTAGGGGAGCCGTAGGGAAACCGAGTCTTAACTGGGCGTACAGTTGCTAGGATTAGACCCGAAACCAGGTGATCTAGCCATGGGCAGGTTGAAGGTGAGGTAACACTTACTGGAGGACCGAACCGACTAATGTTGAAAAATTAGCGGATGACTTGTGGCTAGGGGTGAAAGGCCAATCAAACCTGGAGATAGCTGGTTCTCCCCGAAAGCTATTTAGGTAGCGCCTCGGACGAATACTACTGGGGGTAGAGCACTGTTAAGGCTAGGGGGTCATCCCGACTTACCAACCCTTTGCAAACTCCGAATACCAGTAAGTACTATCCGGGAGACACACGGCGGGTGCTAACGTCCGTCGTGGAGAGGGAAACAACCCAGACCGCCAGCTAAGGTCCCAAAGTTATAGCTAAGTGGGAAACGATGTGGGAAGGCTCAGACAGCCAGGATGTTGGCTTAGAAGCAGCCATCATTTAAAGAAAGCGTAATAGCTCACTGGTCGAGTCGGCCTGCGCGGAAGATTTAACGGGGCTAAGCTATACACCGAAGCTGCGGCAATGCATTTTATGTATTGGGTAGGGGAGCGTTCTGTAAGCGGTTGAAGGTGCATCGTAAGGTGTGCTGGACGTATCAGAAGTGCGAATGCTGACATGAGTAACGATAAAGGGAGTGAAAAACTCCCTCGCCGGAAGACCAAGGGTTCCTGTCCAACGTTAATCGGGGCAGGGTGAGTCGACCCCTAAGGCGAGGCCGAAAGGCGTAGTCGATGGGAAACGGGTTAATATTCCCGTACTTCTTACTATTGCGATGGGGGGACGGAGAAGGCTAGGTGGGCCTGGCGACGGTTGTCCAGGTTCAAGGGTGTAGGCTGTAATCTTAGGCAAATCCGGGATTACTTAAGGCTGAGACCCGATGTCGAGCCGCTACGGCGGTGAAGTCATTGATGCCATGCTTCCGGGAAAAGCCTCTAAGCTTCAGATAGTAAGGAATCGTACCCCAAACCGACACAGGTGGTCGGGTAGAGAATACCAAGGCGCTTGAGAGAACTCGGGTGAAGGAACTAGGCAAAATGGTACCGTAACTTCGGGAGAAGGTACGCTGCCGGCGGTGAAGAGACTTGCTCTTGGAGCTGCTGGCAGTCGCAGATACCAGGTGGCTGCAACTGTTTATTAAAAACACAGCACTGTGCAAAATCGAAAGATGACGTATACGGTGTGACGCCTGCCCGGTGCCGGAAGGTTAATTGATGGGGTTAGACTTCGGTCGAAGCTCTTGATCGAAGCCCCGGTAAACGGCGGCCGTAACTATAACGGTCCTAAGGTAGCGAAATTCCTTGTCGGGTAAGTTCCGACCTGCACGAATGGCGTAATGATGGCCACGCTGTCTCCACCCGAGACTCAGTGAAATTGAAATCGCAGTGAAGATGCTGCGTACCCGCGGCTAGACGGAAAGACCCCGTGAACCTTTACTACAGCTTGGCACTGAACATTGACCCTACATGTGTAGGATAGGTGGGAGGCTTTGAAACCAGCACGCCAGTGTTGGTGGAGCCGTCCTTGAAATACCACCCTTGTAGTGTTGATGTTCTAACGTCGCCCCGTTATCCGGGGTGCGGACAGTGCCTGGTGGGTAGTTTGACTGGGGCGGTCTCCTCCCAAAGCGTAACGGAGGAGCACGAAGGTGGGCTAATCACGGTCGGACATCGTGAGGTTAGTGCAATGGCATAAGCCCGCTTGACTGCGAGAATGACGGTTCGAGCAGGTGCGAAAGCAGGTCATAGTGATCCGGTGGTTCTGTATGGAAGGGCCATCGCTCAACGGATAAAAGGTACTCCGGGGATAACAGGCTGATACCGCCCAAGAGTTCATATCGACGGCGGTGTTTGGCACCTCGATGTCGGCTCATCACATCCTGGGGCTGAAGTCGGTCCCAAGGGTATGGCTGTTCGCCATTTAAAGTGGTACGCGAGCTGGGTTTAGAACGTCGTGAGACAGTTCGGTCCCTATCTGCCGTGGGCGTTGGATGATTGAGAGGGGCTGCTCCTAGTACGAGAGGACCGGAGTGGACGAACCTCTGGTGTTCGGGTTGTGTCGCCAGACGCATTGCCCGGTAGCTAAGTTCGGAATCGATAACCGCTGAAAGCATCTAAGCGGGAAGCGAGCCTCAAGATGAGTCATCCCTGAACCTATAAGGTTCCTGAAGGGTTGTTGGAGACTACGACGTAGATAGGCAGGGTGTGTAAGCGTTGTGAGGCGTTGAGCTAACCTGTACTAATTGCCCGTGAGGCTTAACCATACAACACCCAAGGGGTTTTAACGGACTCCATGAGCACTTGAATGTAGTGCGAGAACATCAGCTTTCGAGATTGTAAGAATTTTGCTTGGCGACCATAGCATTATGGACCCACCTGATCCCATGCCGAACTCAGCAGTGAAACGTAATAGCGCCGATGGTAGTGTGGGGCCTCCCCATGTGAGAGTAGGACATCGCCAGGCTTCCAATTTAGATTATCGTGCTGAACACACGGTGATTTGAGTGGAGCGGTAGTTCAGTTGGTTAGAATACCGGCCTGTCACGCCGGGGGTCGCGGGTTCGAGTCCCGTCCGCTCCGCCACTTATTCAGACAGAGTTAAGTCTTTAAAATAACTACAGGGGTGTAGCTCCAATTGGCAGAGCAGCGGATTCCAAATCCGCGTGTTGGGAGTTCGAATCTCTCCACCCCTGCCATCTTCAAGGCTCTAGCAGAAATGCTGGAGCCTTTTTCGTATGTGCAATTGGCATAGCAGCGGATTCTGCCAATACCAAAACAGCGCGTGTTAGGGCGAAGCTTTCGAATCTCCGGGATGCCGGCCCAGTCCCCCCTGCCACCTTCAAGGCTCTAGCAGAAATGTTGGGGCTTTTTTGCGTCTGTCGCTTATTTAAAAAAACACCCTCAGTTGAGGGCGTATTGTCTATCAGAAAGTCTTGCAACGCACCGCATCAGGGCGGCAGAACATTTCATCATGATCGCTGATGCACTGATTGACCACCTTGGTGATCGCCTTGCCGCGGCTGGATGAGCGCCCCTTGTATTGGCTGCCAAAGACACTCATTTGGCATTGGTACATTTGATCATGGCGTTCGTAATCGTGTTTTCGCTCCAGCTCCCTTTCCAGGCTATCCACTCTTTGGGTCAGCAAACGGATTTGGTATTCCAGCTCTCTGATACGCTGGTCATTACTGTTGCTTGCCGCATGGGCCTGCGTGGTTACGATAAGGCTGAGTGCCAGAAGAGGAAGTACTTTTTTGAACATAGGTTTGCTGTCTTTAAATAATTGAACGATGTTTTATTTTGTGGGGATAATAGCAAAATATCACTCGATTTCAAATGTGCAACGACCTGAAATGAGGTGACCCTAAGTAGGGTTTGACTCGAAATTGACAAAAATTGCTGCGAAAAAGATGTGTTAGATGGTATCTTGTGGCTTTTTCAGGTTGAGCAAAATTGGAGTCACCATGCCGCATCTGCGTTTCCGAGCTGTTGAATTTGATCATGTGAAGGCGCTGTCGACCAAGCTGGTTGATGATTTGGAGCCGCTAATGGTTTGTCCCCGAGAGGATTTTACCCTCGAGCATATTTCAACGACTTTTATTTTTGATGGTGAAGTATCTGACGCCTACCCGTTTGTGGAGGTGCTGTGGTTTGACCGTGGTCAGGATGTGCAAGACAAAGTGGCGCAGATTATCACTGAGGCAATTCGCGCTGAACTTGAAGAGCCAGAGCAGGACGTTGCGGTGATATTCACTGCGCTGACACCGTCAGCATATTATGACAATGGCAGTCATTACTAGTACTCAAAGCGGCCAGTCGGCCGCTTTCCTTATTGCTGTACCAGGCAGTTAACAGAGTCTGTAAATTCATAGCGGTTGGTACATAGCTGCTTAGTAAGAGTCGTCGGTTAGGTAAGTTTGATGTCGCGTTATACCAAGGTTGTAGCAGGATTGGGGGTTGTCGCAGGAGCGTTGGGGATCAGCACAGGTGCACTGAACTGGTCGTTTGATGTGTCTGAAGTGCCTGAGGTCAGTGCCAATGTGTTGGCACCGCAGTTCTCGTTCAACTGTATTAAAAGCGATGTAGCCTTGCCGTTGGATCAGGACGGATCGTTTTCGGTATCGGTGTGGAATATCTACAAGCAGCAGAAAGAAAACTGGCGCTCCGAGCTTGAGAAAATTACTCAAGACAGCGGGCTTGTTCTTCTGCAGGAAGCCAGCCTGACCGCCGAGCTGAAAGATTATTTGGATGATACTCGGTGGAAGGTAAGAATGGCCAATGCTTTCAAGTTCTTGAATACGCCTGCTGGGGTTATGAACTTGTCCTCGGTCAATGCCAAGACAACCTGTGCCTACCTGGCGATGGAACCCTGGTTGCGCTTGCCTAAATCTGCCCTGCTCTCCGAGTTCAACCTGTCAAATGGCCAGACGCTGGCAGTGGTTAACCTGCACGGGGTGAACTTTGCGTTGGGACTGGAAGAGTACAAAGAGCAGTTCCACACGTTGAAACGTGTGCTGGACAAGCATATCGGCCCGGTGATCTTGGCCGGTGATTTCAATACATGGCGCCAAGCGAGGTTGGATGTCGTGGATGAGTTTGCCCGCAGCTTGGGCTTGGAAGATGCGGTTTTGCGCCGCGACCAACGGGTGAAAATTTTCGGCAAGCCGCTCGATCACCTGTATTACCGAGGGCTAGAGTTGATAAGTGCGGAGGCACCGACTACCGATGCCTCCGATCATAATCCGATCATTGCCAACTTTATGCTGCAATAATCATTATCGGCCAGACGATCAAGGTCAGCAGCCACGGTAAGGCGGCGACAATGATACATTTGGCTCTGTCATAGTCTGTCCATGCCGCGACGGCGGCATAGCTCAGGGCGATATACCATGGCGCCAACAGCGGTGCAGTGGTGGCAAATGCCGACCACGGGTGGTTCAGTGGCAGCTTCAGGAAGCCATTGAGGCTGTTGAGATCAGCAGCATTAGGCAAGAAGTTGCTGGTGTTGAAGACCGCATTGAGGTAGCTGGCGAAGTCACCGATGATAGCCGGTAGCATGATAAAACACGCGGCTGCCAGCCACTTGCCGAAACTGTGCTTGTAGCTGTTGCTCTTGGTGGCCAGGTTAAGCCAGAGCGCCAATACGAAAATCGCGGCTGTTCGGCCAAAGAAATCACTGAATACCTCACCGGCTAACAAGACCTCCTTGGTTAGCCAAGCTTCCTGCACTTGCTGTTCAACATTGGGCAGTTGCATCATCAGTGTCTGCTGTAACCAGTCCATATCGACGTGGTTGAAGTAACCGCCCCAAAAGAAGAACGGACCGATAATGATCAGCAGGTAGGGCACGAACGCCCACTTTGGGCGTTCGTGGACGGCTGCAAAACAGTCAATGGGGGAGCGGAAAGTATCGAGAACCGCAACAAACGGGTTTTTGGAAGGCGTCATACACTTACCTTGGTAACATCAACATAGAGTTTTAATTGCTGTCCTGGCTTGAGGTACTTTTGACCGCTGATCTGGTTCCATTTCACCACATCGGAGACTTTGACCTGGTAGCGCTGGGCAATAGTGCTTAGGTTGTCGCCAGAACGAACCTTGTAGTAAACCGTGCGGATCACGCCGCCCGTTTCACTGCTTTTCCATAGTGTCAGCTTTTGGCCAACACGAAGAGGGGCATTCTTGCTGATCCCGTTCCACCGAGTGATTTGGTCGATGGTGACTTTCTGCTGGCGGGCTATAGTCCAAAGGCTATCGCCGGACTGGACAGTATAGGAGGTGCGGTAGCCACTGCCGTGACTTTGCTGAGTGTTGTTGGCCATTCGAGCCGCAACCGTCTCACCGTCTTGCATTGCCACAGGGATCAGAATATGGCGACCGACGCGGATATTGGTGCCGCTCATATTGTTGGCACGTTGGATCTGCTTGGTCGTGGTCTTATGCTGGCGGGCTAGTACACTCAGGGTATCGCCTGGCTTGACCTCATAGCGGATCACTTTCATGCCACGGCGGCCATTTTCATCAAAGGCGGCATTGAATTTGTCGACCTTGTTGATCGGCAGCAGCAGATGGCTTGGGCCATCCGGTGCCGTTGCCCAGCGGTTGTAACCAGGGTTCAGGCGCTGAATTTCGTCGAGTGAAACATTGGCAAATTTGGCTGCCATTGCTAAATCCATCTGGGTTTCAGGCTTGACCAGTTTTACCGCAGGTTTGTTGTCGATCGCTGGGATACTGATACCGTACTTGTCGCGGTTCTGGATCACGTCCGAGACGGCAAGTAGCTTAGGGACATAGTCACTGGTTTCGCGCGGTAGATCGAGAGACCAGAAATCAGTTGGTTTGCCGGCGGCTTTGTTATTGCGGATCGCTCGGAACACCCGGCCTTCTCCGGTGTTGTAGGCGGCAAGGGCATGCAGCCAGTTACCGTCAAACTTGCGGTTGAGATATTCGAGTAGATCCAGTGCGGCACGGGTGGATTCCACCACATCCCGGCGACCGTCATACCACCAGTTTTGCTCAAGGCCGAAGCTGCGGCCGGTTGGGGCGGTGATCTGCCAAAGCCCTGCCGCGCGGCCATGAGAATAGGCGAACTGGTCGAAAGAGCTTTCGACAATCGGCAGCAGCGCGAGCTCAAGGGGCAAATCGCGTTTTTCGATTTCCTCGGTGATCATATAGAGGAAAGGTTCGGCTCGCTGGGCAACGGTGTTGAGGTGGCTTGGGTGACGGAGATACCAGTCACGGTAGTGAATGACGCGCTGGTCATTGGGAATGTCCGCTCTCAGCTGCATGCTGATGCGTTGCCACACATCTTGTTGCTCCTGTGGGGTTGGAATTTTTTTAGGAACAACAACCTGCGGCTCAGGTGTTGGTGTTTTTGTTGTTGCCGTCGGAGCAACTTGGGCCGCAGGATCGTTATTGGTTGTGTTTGTTTTTTCTTCTACTGTATTTGTCGTATTTGTAATTTGGCAACCAGCCAGAAGTAGCGCACTCGCCAAAAAAAATCGGGTTTTCATGTGTCCAGCCTATAGCCAAAATAGTGGATGATAATACTTGTCCAACCACCTTGGTTACAAGTGACCTAGGTCAAAATTCGTCTTTCCAACGGCGCAGGGCTGCGAAAGTCTCGACGTCACTTTCGTTAACTGCTTTATTTGCAACCGATTTTTTTATGCTAGGCTGGTCACAGCGTAGGAATGGATTGATTAATTTTTCTTGTTTCAGAGTGCTTGGAATCGTGCTGATCCCCTGTGCCCTCATCCGGCTGACTTCTTCGCGGTAGCGCTGCAGGTGTGGGTTGTCTTGCTCGGCGACTAGGGCAAAGGCGAGATTACTGCTGGTGTATTCGTGGGCGCAGTACACCTCGGTCTCATCGGGGAGGGCACTGAGCTTTTGCAGCGAGGCATACATCTGTGCGGCGGTGCCTTCGAACAAACGGCCACAGCCAGCAGAAAACAGGGTGTCGCCGCAAAATAGCTTGCCGTCCCCGACGTAAGCGATATGGCCGGCAGTATGGCCCGGCACGCCTAGGACCATGAAGCGTTCACCGAAAATTTCGACCTGATCGCCATCATCGACCGATTGCGACACGCCCGGGATAGGCTCGGCAGAAGGAGCGACGATATGGATGTTGGGGTAGCGGCGCTTTAGCTCGCTGATCCCGCCTATATGGTCATGGTGGTGGTGGGTGATCAGGATGGCATCAAGCTCCAGCGCCTCTCTTTCCAAGAACTCAAGTACTGGAGTGGCATCACCGGGATCAACCACCACACAGTGGTTATTCGGACTGTGAATCAGCCAGATGTAATTGTCATTGAATGCAGGTATGCTTTTAATGGTCAGCATCGTTGTTTCTCCGGCTTTTTTTGCTATTGAGCATCGACTTAGTATGGAATTGCTATGAAGCCAGCCCGCATATTAAAACATATCGAACCACCACACACCTGGTCACAAGTGGTCAATGGTGAATGGGCAGCAGAGCTACTGCAGGCCCAGCTTGATGAGTGGTGGCCCAAACTTTTCGGCTACCATATGCTAAAGCTGGGTGGGCTAAGCTGCGAATTGGCCAGTGGCCATTGTAACATCCAGCATCAGATTTGCATTGATAAGTTCAACCCTCTGCATAATGTGGTTGCTGACCCTTTCGCTTTGCCGTTTGTCGAGAAAGCCTTTGACGCCTGTGTCGTCGCCCATCAGCTGGATTACTGCAGCGATCCACACCGGCTGCTCAGGGAGGTTGACCGGGTGATTGTCGATGATGGCTATATCCTGATCAGCGGGAATAACCCGGTGAGTGCTTTGGGACTACGGGGAATTCTGCCTTGGAATCACAAGCGCTTTCCGTGGAAAGGCCGGATGTTCATGCCGATGCGGGTAAAAGACTGGCTAGGGGTGCTGAACTACGAGGTCGTGTTCCACGAAAACTTTGCGATTCTGCCCGCCACCCGTCACCAGGCGTGTTCTGCCTGGGTGGAAGGCATGGTCTCGGATAGCTTATCGTCGGTAGGCAGTATGTATTTGATCGTGGCGAGAAAACGCACCGTGCCCCTAAAGCCTATCAAACCGACGTGGAAGCTAAGGCGACAGTTGGCTCCGCTAGGGATGAACTGCCGCACCAAGGCTTCCCGTAAGCAAAAGTGCTAGCTTAGCCGGACTAGCTTGCCTGATAGCCGGTATCATCTTGGGTGGGGGATTCTGCCGCAGAACGAGCCAGCTCGTCACAGCGTTCGTTTTCCGGGTGGCCGGCATGGCCTTTTACCCAGTGCCAATTGACTTGGTGGCGTTGGGTTTCGTTATCGAGGCGCTGCCATAAATCTGCGTTTTTGACCGGTTTCTTGTCGGCGGTCTTCCAGCCGCGCTTTTTCCAGTTGTGGATCCACTGGGTAATGCCTTGGCGGACATACTGGCTATCAGTTGTCAGCTCGACCTGGCACGGCTCTTTCAGACTGGCTAAACCCACTATCGCAGCCAACAACTCCATGCGGTTGTTGGTGGTCATGAAAAAGCCTTCGCTGAGCTCTTTTTCATGCTGTTTGTAGCGCAACACGGTACCATAGCCGCCCGGTCCCGGATTGCCGAGACAAGAACCGTCCGTGAAAATTTCTACCTGCTTCGTCATATTTGGTAGTATTCGTATTAGTTAAAAACTTTAGTCTGACACAATCGCTACTATGAACGCCACTAATGAACGCATAATCGTATTCGATACTGAAACGACCGGTATGAATATGACCGGCCCTCACTATGAAGGACACTGCATTGTCGAGATCGGCGCGGTGGAAATTATCAACCGCAAGCTGACGGGCAACACCTTCCACGTGTATATCAAGCCGGATCGTGAAATCGATGCCGAGGCGATTGACGTCCACGGTATTACCGACGAGTTTCTGGTTGACAAACCGACTTACGGGGACGTCCACCAGGAGTTTATGGATTTTATCCGCGGTGCAGAGCTGGTCGCTCACAACGCGCCCTTCGATATCGGCTTTATGGATTACGAGTTTAGTAAGCTCGATCCGTCGATAGGAAAAACCGTAGATTTCTGCAAGGTGACCGATACCCTTGAGATGGCCAAGCGGCTGTTCCCGGGGAAAAGAAACAACCTTGACGTGCTCTGTTCCCGTTACGGGATTGATAACTCGCACCGTACCCTCCACGGGGCATTGCTCGATGCCGAGATCCTGGCCGATGTCTACCTGATGATGACCGGTGGCCAGACGTCTCTGGCCCTGAGTAGCGGCAGCGAAGATAGTGATGCCGGTGCAGAAAATGCGATCCGCCGCCTGGCGTCAGGACGAAAAGCGCTAAAGGTTATCCGGGCTTCTGCCGATGAAATACAAGCGCATGAAGCGCGCTTGGATATTATCGACAAGAAGGGTGACGTGATGTGGCGTCAATAAGGGTATGATGAAGCGATTAGGGTTGCTACTGCTGGTATGGCCGCTGCTGTTGTTATGGCCACAGTTATTGTGGGCCGACGACAGCACGGTGATGTCTTGGTTGGATAATCGCTTCCGGGTTGACCCGACGGTGCAGCAAGTCTCTTTTATGGTCAAGCGTGATCAGAAAAGTAACTCTGTGGTATTGGTTCGCCCTGACGGCCAGAAATACTATGCCTGGCGTCATCCCGATAACGTTTCCTGGTACGAAGCCCCGGGGATGGATATTATTTCCATTGAGAACCCGATGGCGGGACCATGGCAGGCGGTGGGGAAGGTTAGCCCGAAAAACCAGATTGTGGTCTTGTCTGATCTCAAGTTGGAGGTTGATAATTTACCGGCCCGCCTTTACCAATCTGAAACCATCAAGTTTTCTGCCCGCCTGACCCAAAATGGCAAACCGCTTCAGCTGCGGGACTTCCTCGACCGTATCAACCTAACGGTGGTCTTCTACGAGTATATCGAAAACCTCGACGAGCTTCCCAAAGAGGCATTGCCGATGCCGATCCCGATGGGGACCTTTGCCGATGACGGTCTTGGCTTCGATGAGGTGGCCGGTGACGGGGTCTTTACGGTCGCCCTGCCGATGGAGCTTCAGCCGGGTAAGTATACGGTCAAGGTCAGTTCCGGAAATGGTATTTTTCTCCGTACTGTCGAGCAGGAGGTGCTGGTCTACCCGCCGCCAATTTCGGCAAGCTTTATTCAAGGCCGGGGACAGTCCGAGGCCCATCAGGTTGTGGTCGCCGGGGAGGAGGGTGCCTTGAAAGCGGGATCCTTGGCTGCCCATATCGAGCAGGTGAGCTTCGAAGGGGAAACGACGATCAGCCAGCAAGCTGCCTTGCCGGATGAAGAAACGCTGACGGTATGGCTGCCCAACGGTGAGCTGCCCGGGCGCTATACCTGGTCGGGCTGGCTCTATGCCACCGATAGTTTCAGCAACCGTGAATTGATTTTCCAACTTCCCGACAGCCATTTTGCTATTCAGGCCGAGCTCCAGCTAGATCGCAATCTGGCTGCATTCCGCGAGCAGCAGGAAGCCAAGGAGCGGCAGGCGAAGTTAGACCGGTTGGCTGCCGAGCGGCAATCTGCCCGCGCCAAGGCAATGAAAATTATCGCATTGGCCAATGTGCTGGTGATTGTGCTGGTGGTTGCCGGTGTCGTGCTGTGGCGCAAGCGCAAAGTGAAAAAAGCGATGGAAAGTGCCAAACTCAGTGTGCCGGGGAGTTGATATGAGAACGTTCGCCGCGAGATAGCAAAAAGGGAAGCCGTGGCTTCCCTTTGTCATCGTTGGCTATCGCTCGCTTAAGCCGCTATCTCCTTTGGTGTCGGTTGGTAGGGCTTGGCTGCCAGCTCTTGCGAGTCAAAGTCATCGACATTGATGGTACGCAGTCGGCCCTCTTCGGCACGGCGCAGCAACTCGGCTTCTTCAGGGTTAATCACATTAAGCTCAAGTCCCTTTTCCGCCACTTTATCAAGCTGCATGAACGGCATCTTCTTGCCTGCGGCTTTGCAGATGCGGTCGTAGATTGGTTCGGCGGCAAGAATATCGAGCAGTGTTTCTTCAATCATCCCCACCGCATTGTTGGCGGTTGCTTCAAGGTATTGGTTGCGGCCGATGCGGCTGCGGGTCTCACTTGGGGTCTGGATGATCCTTGCGACCTTGTGATCTAGCTTGTCAGACGGGCGCACCCGGCTCAGTCCCAGTGGGAACACCAAGGTACGGAGCAATGCTGCAATCGGGCGGTTCGGGAAGTTGCGCAGGAACTCGTCCAGGGCTTCCTGGGTTTGGTAGAGCGCATCTTGTAATCCCCAGTGAACCAAAGGTAGATCTTCTGCCTTGGCGCCTTCGTCGGTAAAACGCTTCAATGTGGCCGAGGCCAGATACAGTTGGCTCAACACATCACCCAGGCGGGCCGACAGGCGCTCTTTGCGCTTGAGTGAGCCGCCTAGCACTGCCATCGACATATCTGCCAGCAGGGCCAGGTTAGCGCTGTAGCGGTTGAGTTGCTGGTAGTAGCGCGCGGTTTGATCTTTCCTCGGTGCAGACGAGCCTCTGCCGTCGGTCAGGCCGAACCAGAACGAGCGGACCATATTGCTGATCACAAAGCCAACATGGCCGAACAGGGATTGGTCAAAGTCGTGCAGCGCTTTGTTGGCATCTTCGTCGTAAGCGGCATTGATTTCGTCGAGGACATAGGGATGGCAGCGGATCGCCCCCTGGCCAAAGATGATCATCGAGCGGGTGAGGATATTGGCACCCTCAACGGTGACCGCAATCGGTGCCCCCTGGTAACCACGGGCCAGGAAGTTACTCGGCCCCATACAGATCCCTTTACCACCGACAATGTCCATCGCATCGATAACGCTGCGCTGGCCTCGGTGGGTACAGTGGTATTTTACAATCGCCGAGATCACCGATGGTTTTTCGCCAAGGTCGATACCGGTAACCGTCAGGTTGCTGGCCGCATCCATGACGTAGGCATTACCCGTAATACGGGCCAATGGCTCCTCGATCCCTTCCATCTTACCGATAGGCAGTTTGAACTGGCGGCGGATACGGGCGTAGGCACCGGTCGCCATGGCAGCGGTCTTCAACCCACCGGTTGAGTTAGAAGGCAGGGTGATGCCGCGGCCGACCGACAGGCATTCAACCAGCATACGCCAGCCTTGGCCGGCCATCTCCTGGCCACCAATGATGAAATCGATAGGGACGAAGACCTTATCACCCTGGGTTGGACCGTTCTGGAACGGGACATTGAGCGGGAAGTGGCGGCGGCCGATTTCCACGCCGTCAATTTCGGTTGGGATAAGGGCACAGGTAATCCCCAGTTCTTCCTCGTCGCCCAGCAGGTGGTCGGGGTCAAACAGTTTGAAGGCCAAGCCGAGTACGGTTGCGACCGGTGCCAAGGTGATATAGCGCTTGTTCCAGGTCAGTTCCATCCCGAGGACTTCTTCTCCCTGCCAGATGCCTTTCTTGACGATACCGAAGTCCGGGATAGAACCAGCGTCGGAGCCCGCTTCTGGGCTGGTCAGGGCAAAACAAGGGATTTCCTTGCCTTCGGCAAGGCGGGGCAGGTAATGGTCTTTTTGTTCTTTGGTGCCGTAGTGCTGCAGTAGCTCGCCCGGACCGAGTGAGTTCGGGACGCCGACAGTCGAGGACAGTACGCCAGAAACACCGGTCAGCTTCTGCAGAACCAGTGACTGGGCGTAAGCCGAAAACTCAAGGCCGCCGTATTCTTTCTTGATGATCATGGCGAAGAACTTGTGATCTTTCAGGTACTGCCAAACTTCCGGTGGGAGATCGGCCAGCTCGTGGGTGACCTGGAAATCATTGACCATGCGGCAAACTTCATTGACCGGACCATCGAGAAACGCTTTTTCTTCAGGGCTGAGCCGAGGGGCAGGGATATCGTGCAGCTTGTTCCAGTCGGGAGCGCCGCGGAACAAGTCGGCTTCCCACCATACCGTACCGGCGTCAATCGCCTCTTTTTCCGTTCGCGACATTTCAGGCATCACTTGCTTGAAGGCAGCCAGCGCATGTCGACTTAGCAGCGAACGGCGCAAGGAAGTGATATTGAGCGGTAAAGCAATGACAAGGAAAGCCAACCAGCTGAACTGGCCAGTAATATCGAGTAAGGTGCCCACGGCTAGTGCGGCGGCAATAGCTAGGGTGAAGGTGCGCAGGTTTGCCCGGTGGTAAGCCAGCACACCGGTTATACCAACCAGCCCGAGTAGGTACACAAGTGTAACCATGTTCAATCTCCTTATTTGGGCGTTGCTTTTTTATATTTTGGGTACATTTTATGCAAGGTAAGAGGTCTAACCACTTGTGATAAGTGTAATGTTGTTTTTAATGAAATGTAAAATAAATTTCTATTCTGAAAGGGGGCGGTTACGTAAAGATGTCTTGTCACCGCTTGTAAAATAAGGGATTGATCGAGATCAGCGAGAAAGAAAAAAGCACTTGCGTTAATTCCTCATACAATTAAGATCCCGCGACATAGTTCACGAATTCTCTGAATAAGGCATCGACGCCGACATTTTCGTGAATTTTCAGGGAGTGATAGAGGCTATGCAAAGTGGCCTTTCCAGATTGTTGCCTTTCCCGAACTCCGACTGACAGTTGCCCGCCGGATCCCTTTCTCGGGATGACAGCTACCTTTTCTTTCTTTTCACCAAGCGGTAACAAGCCTGTTTGGCTTTTGTCGTTGCTGTTTGGCTTGCAAGGGGTTTACCGTGTTGCTATTTGATGCGTTTAGACAGGCGTGGCGCGAAGGCTTTTCACTTTCGTCGTTACGGTCCGATATTGTTTCCGGTGTTACCGTCGGTGTGGTCGCGATCCCGCTTGGGATGGCTTTGGCGATTGCTGTAGGGGTACCGCCCCAGCATGGGTTATACACAGTTATTGTGGCCGGTCTGCTAGCGGCACTGCTGGGGGGCTCCCGTTTTAATATTACCGGCCCGACAGCGGCTTTTGTGGTGATCCTGTTGCCGATCACCCAGCAATACGGGCTTTCCGGCCTGATGCTGGCGACCATGATGTCCGGGGTGATCTTGCTGCTGATGGGGGTATTGCGTCTGGGCCAACTGGTGGCCTATGTCCCGTATCCGGTGACAACCGGCTTCACCGCTGGTATCGGTTTGACAATCGCTTTTCTGCAGCTCAAAGATCTGCTGGGGCTGAGCGTCGCGACCAACCCGATTCATTTTCCGGAAAAAGTGGTGGCCTATGCCAGCGCGATGCCGACCTTGAATATGGCCGATGCCCTGGTCGGGGTTGTGACCATCGCGGCTTTTATCCTCTGGGCCAAGCTGAAAACCAAGGTCCCGGCCCATGTGGTGGCGCTGCTGGCCGGTACTTTGGTGGCGCTGCTGGTCAACCACGGCAGTGGCGGGCATGTTGGTTTACTGGGGGAGAAGTTCCACTACCAGATCGGCGACTTGGTTGGCCAGGGGATCCCGCAGGTGTTGCCGCAACTCGTCATGCCGTGGCAGGACGGCCATTTCTCATGGGCACTGGTGATAGAGCTATTACCGGCGGCGTTTACCATTGCCATGCTGGGTTGTATTGAATCCCTGCTGTGTGCCGTTGTGGCCGATGGTATGACGGGCACCAAGCATAACCCCAATGCCGAGCTGGTCGGCCAGGGTCTGGCGAATATGGTGGTGCCGTTCTTTGGCGGGATCCCAGCAACGGCTGCCATTGCCCGTACCGCGACCAACATCAGGGCCGGTGCCTTCTCCCCGTTGTCGGCGATTGTTCATTCCCTGTTTGTACTGGCAGCAATGATTGCCTTGGCCCCGATGCTGTCCTACGTGCCGATGAGCGCGCTGGCGGGCTTGCTGATCATGGTGGCGTGGAACATGTCGGAAGCGCCGCACTTTGTCCATACCCTGAAAGTCGCGCCGAGAAGGGATGTCGCGGTGCTGCTTACCTGCTTTACCCTGACCGTCGTCTTCGACATGGTGGTGGCGGTAGTGGTTGGCTTGCTATTGGCCGGGGTCTTGTTTATCCAGCGTATCGCTTCGCTGACCACGGTCAACAGAGTGACCGGCGAACACCCGCACCAGAATTTTGGTGATGACGTGGTGGTCTATGACATCAACGGCCCGCTGTTCTTTGCCGCCAGCGAAAAAGCCCTGTCGGTGATTGACTACACAGCGCCCGAGACTCAGGCGGTGGTGTTGGATTTCAGTGATGTCACCACCATCGATATTACCGCTATCCATGCACTGGAAAACGCCATCGACCGGATCCGCGACTACCCGGTTTACCTGCTTGGAGTGGCTGCGCACATCGAGAAAAAGCTGGCAGCTGCCGGTCTTCTGACAGTAGATAATGTCGCTTGCTGTGGCTCTGCCGAGTCATTACGTGAACATTTGGCGATAAAGACTCACAATGTTCAATCTAAGGAGTCGACACTTCCAAGCGTTTCTTTGTACACTGCTAGTTGATAATAATTTTTGATAAGACAGAGAAGGTCCTATGTATCAAGACACCATCCGCGCCGAGTTGACGGAAGCGGCAGAAGTCCTCAACCGTTTTTTAAGCGATGACAAGAATATTGCTGATATCGAAGCAGCTGCCAAACTTCTGGCCGAGTCGTTTAAGCAAGGTGGCAAGGTGTTGTCTTGTGGTAACGGTGGATCTCACTGTGATGCGATGCATTTTGCCGAGGAGCTAACGGGGCGCTATCGCGAAAACCGTCCGGGCTACCCTGGGATTGCGATTTCCGATCCGAGCCACTTGTCCTGCGTGAGCAATGACTTTGGCTACGAGTCGGTGTTTTCCCGTTACCTCGAAGCGGTGGGCTCGCAGGGCGATGTCCTGTTCGGCCTATCGACTTCGGGTAATTCCGGGAATATCCTTAAGGCCATTGAGGCGGCCAAGGCTAAGGGGATGAAAGTGATTGCCCTGACTGGCAAAGACGGCGGTAAGATGGCCGGCTTGGCAGATGTTGAAATTCGCGTGCCGCATTTCGGCTATGCTGATCGTATCCAGGAAGTGCATATCAAGATCATCCACATCTTGATTATGCTTATCGAAAAAGAGATGGCGGAATAACCCAGCAATTGCAGCTGGGCCAGAGAGGAAGGGCATAACGGACTATGTGTGAACTACTTGGCATGAGTGCCAATGTGCCGACAGATATTTGTTTTAGTTTTACCGGCCTGATGCAGCGTGGGGGCAATACCGGCCCGCACCGCGATGGCTGGGGAATTACCTTTTACGAGGGCAAGGGATTTCGGACCTTCAAGGATCCAAACCCGAGCTGTAAATCACGTATTGCAGAGTTGGTGCAGGAATACCCAATAAAGAGCTGTGCGGTGGTCAGCCATATCCGGCAGGCAAACCGGGGTGGGGTGAGCCTGGAGAATACCCACCCGTTTACCCGGGAGCTCTGGGGCCAATACTGGACCTTTGCCCACAACGGTCAGTTGACCGGTTACGAACAGCTTGATACCGGCCGGTTCAAGGCGGTGGGCGATACCGACAGTGAGATTGCGTTCTGCTGGCTGCTGAACCAGCTGGAAAGCCAGTTTCCCGAACGTCCAGAAAACATGAATGAGCTGTTCGATGTGATGGCGGAATGCTGCGATAAGCTGAGGGCGCTGGGGGTTTACAACATGTTGTTGAGCAATGGTGAGTACGTACTTACCTATTGCACCAACAACCTGCATTGGATCACCCGCCGGGCTCCGTTTGGCAAGGCTTCGCTGATTGACGAAGACGTCACCATTGATTTTCATCAGGAGACGACCCCCAACGATGTGGTGACGGTGATTGCCACCCAGCCGCTGACCAATGACGAGAGCTGGCACAAGATGGCGGTCGGGGAGTTTAATGTGTTCCATTTCGGCGAGCAGGTTTTCAACCGGACCTTGTAATATCCCGCAGGATAAATAAAAAACGCGACCATCGGTCGCGTTTTTTTATGCCGGCTAGTAACCCAGACAGGCTTATTCGTCGGCCGCATAACCCGATAGCGGTAACGGGGTGCCATCGAGTACTGCCTTGCCCTCAGCCATCGCCACCCGGCCCTGCAGGCACCAGTTGGCAACCATTGGGTAGATGCGATGCTCTTGCTCCTGCACGCGCGCCATTACTTCGTCGGCGGTGTCACCGGCAAAGATAGGCACCTTGGCCTGGAGGATCACCGGACCGCCATCGAGCTCCTCGGTCACGAAATGGACACTAGTACCGTGCTCGTCATCGCCGGCGTCGATAGCCCGCTGGTGGGTATTGAGGCCGGTGTATTTCGGTAGCAGGGAGGGGTGGACATTGAGCATCCGGCCCTGGTAGTGGCGGACAAAGTCACCGCTGAGGATGCGCATGAAGCCGGCCAGGATCACCAGATCCGGCTGGTAGCTGTCGATGCGCTCGGCCATGGCCTGGTCAAATGCGTCACGGTCGGCATAGTCGGCTGCCGACAGGTGGAGGGCATCAATGCCAGCTTGGCGGGCACGCTCTAGTCCGTAAGCGTCGGCCTTGTTGGACAATACCGCACTGATACGGCCGTCCTTGATGATGCCTGACTCGCAGGCATCAATCATCGCTTGAAGGTTAGAGCCGTTGCCCGAGAGGAGAACAACGATATTCTTCATCGCTTACAGGATCTCCACCTGCTCTTCGCCTTCGTTGGCATTGGCAATGTGGCCCAACAGCCAAGCTTGCTCGCCTTCGGCATTGAGGATGCTGATCGCTTGCTCTGCCTGGGCTTTTGGCAGGGCAATCACTAGACCAACACCACAGTTGAAGGTACGGTACATCTCGTACGTGTCCACGTTACCGGCTTCTTGTAGCCAGTTGAACACGGCTGGCCACTGCCAGCTGTTACCGTCAACCACAGCCTTGGTACCTGTTGGCAGTACGCGCGGGATGTTTTCCCAGAAGCCGCCGCCTGTGATGTGGGAAATCGCGTGAACGTCGCAGCTCTCCATCATCTTCAGGGTCGACTTAACATAGATTTTGGTTGGTTCTAGCAGGTGCTCGCAAAGCGGCTTGCCTTCCAGCTCAAGGTTCAGATCGGCCTTTGACACCTCAAGGATCTTGCGGATCAGCGAGAAGCCATTCGAGTGCGGGCCGCTTGACGCAACAGCGATCAGGGCATCGCCTTCTTCAACCTTGCTGCCGTCAATGATGTCTGCTTTCTCAACTACACCGACACAGAAGCCGGCAACGTCGTAGTCTTCGCCATGGTACATGCCAGGCATTTCCGCAGTTTCACCACCGATCAGTGCACAGCCAGATTGGATACACCCTTCGCCGATCCCTGCTACCACGTCAGCCGCCGTGTCTACGTCCAGCTTGCCGGTTGCGTAGTAATCAAGGAAGAACAGCGGCTCGGCACCTTGTACGATCAAGTCGTTGACACACATCGCAACCAGATCAATACCGATAGTGTCGTGCTTGTTCAGATCCATCGCCAGGCGCAGTTTTGTTCCCACACCGTCTGTGCCAGATACCAGAACTGGCTCCTTATACTTGGTCGGCAGGCTGCACAAAGCGCCGAAACCGCCAATACCGCCCATTACCTCAGGACGGTGGGTGCGTTTTACCACCCCTTTAATACGATCAACTAATGCATTACCCGCATCGATATCAACACCAGCATCTTTGTAGCTAAGAGAAGAGTTATTGCCGCTCACAGGAGTTTCCTCAACGTATTAAAGTAAAAAAGCGGGGGTATGATAACAGCAGTCAGGGCGGAAAGGAAAACGTTTGCGTCAATATTTGTCACTGAGTGTTTCCTGAGCAAACAACCGCTGCACCCCTACCAGAGCGTAAATGGTCTAGTGTATAATAGTGCGATTTTTTGAAATTTATTTGCCAGGAGTCAGAGATGAAAGTCGTTGAGGTTAAACACCCACTAGTAAAACATAAGATTGGTCTTATGCGCGAAGGTGACATCAGCACTAAGCGTTTCCGTGAGCTTGCAACGGAAGTAGGCAGCTTGCTGACGTATGAAGCGACTTCAGACTTCGAAACAGAAAAAGTTACCATTGATGGCTGGAATGGTCCAGTTGAAATTGATCAGATCAAAGGTAAAAAAGTAACGGTTGTGCCAATCCTGCGTGCTGGTCTTGGCATGATGGACGGCGTACTTGAGCACATGCCAAGTGCACGTATCAGTGTGGTGGGTATCTACCGTGACGAAGAAACCTTGGAGCCTGTGCCTTACTTCAACAAGCTGGCCTCAAACATCGACGAGCGTATTGCCCTGGTTGTTGACCCGATGCTGGCAACTGGCGGCTCGATGATTGCCACGCTTGACCTGTTGAAAGAGCAAGGCTGTAAGCAGTTCAAGGTACTGGTATTGGTTGCGGCACCTGAGGGTATCGCGGCGCTTGAGAAAGCCCACCCGGATGTTGAGCTGTACACTGCCGCTATTGATGAGAAGCTGAACGACAAAGGCTACATCGTACCGGGCCTAGGTGATGCCGGTGATAAGATCTTCGGTACCAAGTAAGTACTGAGCCATTATCGAAAGCCAAAAAAGCCGGATTAATATCCGGCTTTTTTTATGGCTCAACGTCATCTTTAACCGGGCCTAAGGCCCGGTTAATTGGTTCATCGATTATTTGTCAGCGGCTTCTTCCATCTGGGCATTATCGACCACATGGCTCTCGCCAAGATCGTCCGGTAAGATCAGGTTCAGCAGAATCGCCACAATACCGCACAGGCTCACACCCTGCAGGCTGAATTCGCCGATACCGAAAGCCATCCCGCCGATACCGAATACCAGGGTTACCGCCACAATCACCAGGTTACGCGCCTTGTGCAGATCCACCTGGTTTTTGATCAGGGTGTTAAGACCGACCGTGGCAATCGAGCCGAACAGCAGGATCATGATGCCGCCCATCACAGGTACCGGGATCGTCTGCAGCATCGCGCCCAGCTTTCCGACGAAGGCCAGTACCAGGGCGGTGATGGCAGCATATGTCATGATCACCGGGTTGAAGGCTTTGGTCAGCATTACCGCACCGGTGACCTCGGAATAGGTGGTGTTTGGTGGCGCGCCGAACATCGAAGCGGCCATCGTTGCGACCCCGTCACCGGCCATGGTGCGGTGCAGGCCCGGTTTCTTCAGGTAGTCTTTGCCTGTTACGTTGGAAATCGCCAGCATATCACCGACGTGCTCGACCGCCGGGGCAATGGCCACCGGGATCATGAACAGCATGGCATTGATGTTGAATTCCGGGAAAGTGAAGTTAGGCAGTGCTAACCAAGCCGCCTCGCGCACAGGGGTGAAGTCGACGACGCCAAATCCTAAGCTGACAAGATAACCCGCGACAATCCCCGCCATAATCGGGATCAGCTTGAAAAAGCCTTTGGCAAACACGCTGAAACCGATAGTGACCAGCAGTGAAATCGCCGAAATCCACAGGGCGGCCTCGCCGTTGACCAGCTCTACCGCACCATCGCCGGTTTTACCCAGTGCCATATTGACGGCAGCCGGAGCCAAGCCAAGACCAATAACCATGATCACCGGGCCGACAACTACCGGTGGTAGCAGTTTGTGGATAATCGCCACACCGCGCACCTTGATGATCGCGCCCATGCAGACGTAGATGACACCTGCCATCATCAGACCACCCATGGTCGCAGGGATCCCCCAGGTTTGAACGCCATACATAATAGGGGCAATGAAAGCAAAAGAGGAGGCGAGGAAGATAGGGACGGAGCGTTTGGTGATGACTTGAAAGAGGAGAGTACCGAGACCGGCACCGAAGAGGGCAACGTTGGGATCCAGTCCGGTAAGAAGCGGTACCAGAACCAATGCGCCAAATGCAACAAAAAGCATTTGGGCACCCTGTAATATCTGCATCATGGTTGAATTCCACCCTAGCTGTAAAAAAAATCGCGGAATGTTAGCACAGAGGCAACCGATTACCTAAGGGTTATCGGCAAAAAGTGCCAAAAAGGGATCCCAGCATAATTTTGTGATGAATATGATGAAAACTTGCAGAAGATTGACGTTGATGAGTGTCATATGGCAAAGACTTATAACAAGTTCGGAATAGAAAAATACAATTGAATGAATTTTTTGTGTGGGAAGCAGTTGCCCCGCAAGATATGTTCAATTTATGATCGGGCATTAACTTTAGAGATAATGAGTACTTTATGTTGCGTATTGCATTACTTTTCTTGGCACTGCTGGCCCTGCCGCTGAAGGCCGCCACGGTGACCAACCTGTATCAGGCACAGGTTGCCCTGCCTGATACGGATCGCCAATCCGAGCAAGCTGCCAGACGGCAGGCTCTGGAGCAGGTACTGATCAAGGTCTCGGGGCAGAGCAACATCGTTGAGAACGAAGTCGTTGCCAAGGCGCTGGGGAGCAGTAACCAATACGTCAGCCAGTTCAGCTATGCGAACCGCGACGGCCAACGTACCCTGCTGCTGACTTTTGATCGTAGCCGGATCCGTACCCTGTTGACCCAGGCTAATTCGACGTTCTGGAGCGAACAGCGACCGAATGTCTTGGTATGGCTAGTAGAAGATGCCAACCGAAGCCGCAATATTGTCTGGGATCAGGCAAACAATGATCTGGCCAACCGTATCAAGGAAGAAGGTGACCGCCGTGGGTTGCCGGTGATGATGCCGATTGGCGATTTCGAAGATGTGACGGCGATCAGTACGCCGGATATCTGGGGCGGTTTTGTCCAGCCTATCGCGACAGCCAGCCAGCGCTACAAGCCGCAGGCGGTACTGATCGTGCGTGCCCGCCAGCAAGGTGGTGAGCAGCTAGCCCTGAACTGGCAGTTGTATACCGGCAATACCGAACAGCTTGGCCGTAACCAAGTAGCGCCGTCTGAAGGTCGAAACAGCGGCGAGGCGCTGACTTCTGTGGCCCAGATGGTCGACAGCGTGGCGGATATTCTGGGGGCAAAATTTGCTGTGCCGCTAGGCGGTGACACCAGTGGCCAGTTGGCGGTAGTGGTTGAGAATATCCACTCCTCGAAAGACTTCTTTACCCTGGAGCGCCTGATCACCAACCTGACATCGGTGGCTGCGGTCAATGCCTATCGTATTCAGGGCGATCGGGTTGAGTTTTCGGTGCAGCTGCTTAGCACGGAAGAAGTGTTCCAGCGTGAGCTGAGCCAGGACCGCCGCTTGTCAGCCGTTGCTGCGCCTCTGGAAGAGCAACTCGAGCCGGTGCCGCAACCGGAAGGTATGATAGATACAACGGCTGTGCCAGCCAAATCGACCGCTCCTGAACACGGCGATGCCTCGGCGGTCGATGTGTCGGGTACCGAGCAGCTCGGCGACGAGCAGCAGAGTGATGCCGAGCCGGTGGAGACTAAGCCGGCCAAACAGGCGGCAGTCTTTAGCTGGTCGAGTTCAGCACCGGCTTCAACGTCGGTTGCGTTGTAAGGGGCTTTCCCCTTGTTAGTGAGAGGATAAAAAAACGGTGGCTTGGGCCACCGTTTTTGTTTCTATCGTCATTAAGACGCTACCGGCCCTCATGGCGTGCTTGCTCTTCTTTCTCGACTTGGGAGAGTTTCTTCAGCTTAAGCCCAAGTTCTCTGCCGCGATGGCGGGCAAACAGGATATTGGCCATGAAGGCACCAGTCGTCAGGACCAGCTCGACCAGTGCCAGCCAGCGCTCTCCGCCGTCGACCCACAATATGGTCAGGGCATGGAGAAAGTAAAACATCAGGATGAAGTTGGCCCAGGCATGGGTATAGGGCTTGCCTGCCAGTATGCCCCTGAGTGGCAGTAGCAGCGGGGCGATCCAGATCACGGCCATGATCATGCTGTTGAGGTGCGGGTGCGGTGAGAGGGCGGCCTGCCAGAGTGCCACCCAGGCCAACAGACCAACATTGGCGGCCACGGCGCTGTAGCGGAGCATACGCGTTTTTTTCTGCATGACGGTCATGGCTCTATCCTTGTAATTTGCAGGCGACTTCAGCCAGGCGTTTGCCACAGGCCTGTGCCAACTCGCATTCTTCGCGGCTTAGCTGACGAGACTGTGGGTGGTTGAGGTGGGAGGGGCCATAGGGGGTTCCTCCGGTCACCGTGGTATGCAGGGCGGGTTCCGAGTAGGGCAAGCCGACAATCAGCATGCCGTGGTGCAGTAGTGGCAGCATCATCGATTGCAAGGTCGTCTCCTGGCCTCCGTGCATGGATGACGAGGCGGTAAAGACACAGGCCGGCTTGCCGATCAGGCTACCGCCCAGCCATTCGGCACTGGTCGAGTCGATGAAGTGCTTGAGTGGGGCGGCCATATTGCCAAACCGCACCGGACTGCCGAGTGCCAGCCCGGCACAGTGCTGGAGATCAACCTTGGTCACCAGCGGATCGCCAGAGGCTTCCGGCTGGAGCTGGCCGTCGGTGCCGAGATCGGCAACGGTACGCAAGACGGCCTCACAGCCGGCAACCTGCTCGATACCCCGGGCAATTTGGCGGGCGAGCTGCCTGGTCGAGCCGTGGCGGCTGTAATACAGGACTAGGATACTGTGCATGAGCTGCTAGCCGAACTACAGGATGTCCAGTACTTGCTCTGGTGGGCGGCCCATTGCCGCGCGCTCTCCGTTGACGACGATAGGGCGCTCGATCAGTTTAGGATTGGCCGCCATGGCATCGATCAGCTGTTGCTCGGTTACATCCGCGCCGCCCAGTTCCAGCTCTTTGTATAACGCTTCTTTGGTTCGCATCATATCGCGGGCCGAGGCGTAGCCCAACTGGCTCAGCAGGGTTTGGATTTGTTCTGCAGAAGGGGTGTCATCAAGATACTTGACAATCGTCGGGCTGATCCCTTTCTCTTCCAGTAGTGCTAGGGTCTGGCGGCTCTTCGAGCAGCGTGGGTTGTGGTAAATGGTGACTGACATGGTGCTTCCTTCTGGCTGGTAACCCGGCGTGGTGCCCACGCCGGTTACTAATTGTTTTGATGATGTTGCCCCATTGTAGAACACCTGTCATCAAGAAGGAATGCTATGGTCGCGGTTCTTTGAGAGCGCGATCAGAGATTGGCAACCCGCTGTCTGGCAAGACGAAGTTGATCGATGCGGGCATCATAGCGGGCTTGATCCAGTGAGTTGATCTCAACAATCTGACTTGCCTGGATATAGAGCTGGATAGCCTTTTCCCATGCCCCGCGCAGCGCCAGCAACTCGGCGCGGGCGGCAAGCTCTGCATCCCGGCGGCCATTGGCGGCCTGTGCCTGTGCCAGTAGGTGCCAACCGTTCGGATCATTCGGGTTGTCATAGGTATAGCGGGTTAGGATAGGAATACTCTCGTTGCTGCGATCAGCCTCTTGCAACGCATTGGCCAGGTTCAGGCGCAATACCTTGTTGTTAGGGTTGGCTTTCAGTGCGGTTTCCAGGCGGGTAATGGCCCGGTCGTATTGCTTCTGGTGCAGATCGAGATCGGTGGCCGAATCGATGTAGAAACGGTTGTTTGGCTCCTTGGCCAGCAGCGGATCCAGCAGGGCATGGGCTTTCTCATACTGCTCAGAGTCGATATACACCAGCGCCTTGCCGTAGTTGACGGCGTCTAGGGTTACCGCGTTACCTCTTCGGGCCTGGCGCTCTAGCCAGTCAAGCGCCGCGTTGCTATCGATCCCGGCATAGCGGGCGACAATGCGTGCTCGGGCGAGCTGGTAGCGCTGAGAGGTTTGGACCTGGCGCGCAGGGAATTGGTTGGCCCGGCTACGGCTGTCGGTGATCCGTGATTCTGGCAGTGGGTGGGTCAGCAGCATGGGTGGAGGCGTGCTGACATAGCGGTATTGGTCGGCGAGGCGGCCGAAGAAACGCGGCATCGCCTGCACATCGAAACCGGACTTGGATAAGGTGGCAATCCCGATCCGGTCGGCTTCTTTTTCGTTGCTGCGGGTATAGTTGATCTGCCCCTGTGCCGATGCTGCCGTAGTGGCATGAATGGCGGCGATCCCAGCTTCAGGCGAGGCAATGGCCAGCATCATTGAGCCAATCAGGGCTGCCAGCGTTGCCGGGGATTTTCGGGCCTGATCTTCCATGCTGCGAGCGAGGTGGCGCTGGGTTACGTGGGCAATCTCGTGCGCGACAACCGATGCCAACTCACTTTCGGTGTTGGCATGGAGAAATAAACCTGAGTGGATCGCCACATGGCCGCCGAAGAACGCGAAGGCGTTGATCTCCCGGTTCTGGATCATGAAGAAGTTGAACGGGGTCCGGACATCGTTGGCGTTGGCAACCAACCGGTGGCCGAGATCTTGGATGTATTCAGACAGCAAAGGATCACTGATCACCGGCATGCTGGCCCGGATCATTCGCATGTAGGCATCGCCATACTCCATTTCCTTTTCGATGCTGAGCGTTGCTGCCGCTGCCGTCCCGATATCGGGCAGGCCGCTGAGATCATTGGCCGAGGCAGCCACGCTGGTACCGAGTAATGCACTGATGAGAAGATAGGCTGGTGCCTTAGCAAATCGAAACATAGTAATAATTTATACCGCCTTCTGTTGCGTGTTCCTGCATTCGCACTACTGCGAGGCTAAATCTTTCCTGAATAACGCTGTTTTTCACCAAGGTCTGACAGCGAAACCTTTGACAGGTTTCTTTTTTGTCGTTTGAATGTCCTTTACAATAACCCGATGGATGATAATTGTCAGTATACCGGAATGGAACGTGCATTGCTTAATTTGACGACAGAGCGCTGCCCGATGGCCCTCTTGATGGCCAAAAGGGCGGTACAGGCGCTTGATGTTGACGATACGCTTGAAATTCATGTCACTGACACAGGGGCAAGGCAGGATATCCCCCGCTACCTCTCGAACCATGGCTTTATTATTGATGTACGGTTGGACAACCAACAGGTGCTTGAAATTATTGTGACCAAAAGGCAGTAAACATTTTATGCTGGATATGCTGACTCGCTGGTATCAGCGACGATTTTCCGATCCCCATGCCGTGAGCTTGGTAGCTATTCTCTTGGGTGGCTTCCTGACTATTTATTTCTTCGGTAACCTGATTGCCCCCTTGCTAGTGGCGATTGTCCTTGCATACCTGCTGGAGTGGCCGGTGATGCAACTGACCCGGATGGGACTGCCAAGAACCCTGTCCGTGATGGGGGTGCTGCTGATCTTTGCCGGTTTGATGGTCATGGCGATATTTGGCCTGGTACCGACGATTTGGCATCAGGTCGGCAACTTGATTGCCGATGTACCGAATATGTTCAATGGATTGCAGAACTACGTTTCTAGTTTACCAGAGCGCTATCCCGACTTTGTCCAGCCGCACCAGGTCTCAACCTTTATGATCACCCTGCGCGAGAAAGTACTCGGCTTGGGGGAGAGTGTGGTCAAAGGCTCATTGGCGTCGCTGGTCAGTTTGGCGACTTTGGCGGTTTACCTGATCTTGGTGCCTTTGCTGGTGTTCTTCCTGCTCAAAGACAAGGAAGAGATGCTTGAGATACTCAGTGGCCTGTTGCCGAAGAACCGCCGCCTGACCAGCAAGGTTGGCGCGGAAATGAACCAGCAGATCTCCAACTATATCCGCGGCAAGGTCACGGAAATCTTTATTGTCGGCATTGTCAGCTATGTCACCTTCGCGGTGATGGATCTGCGCTATGCGGTCTTGCTCGGGGTGTTGGTCGGCTTCTCGGTCCTGATCCCGTATATCGGCGCTGCCGCCGTTACGCTGCCGGTAGCGATGGTGGGCTTGTTCCAGTGGGGGATCAGCCCCGAGTTCTGGTGGCTGCTGGTCGCCTACGGCATTATCCAGGCCCTTGACGGCAATGTCCTGGTACCAATTCTGTTCTCGGAGGCGGTAAACCTCCACCCGGTGGCCATCATTGTCGCGGTACTGGTATTTGGCGGTATGTGGGGCTTCTGGGGGGTGTTCTTTGCTATCCCGCTGGCGACCTTGGTCAAGGCGGTGTGGAACGCCCTGCCTGCGACAGAGCCCCCGCCTGAAGAGCATGCGGAAGAGTAGCAGGTTCCATCACATTTTTGATAAAGAAAAGGCCGCAATTTTGCGGCCTTTTTGCTATCTCGACATGGGGCGATTGGCTGTTAGCTGTTTTCTTTCAGGTAAGCCAGCACCACCTCGTGGTGATCTTTGGTCTTGAACTTGTTGAACACATGCTCGATGACACCGTTTTCATCGATCAGGAAGCTGATGCGGTGCAGGCCATCGTAGACTTTCCCCATGAACTTCTTTTCGCCCCAGACGCCAAACTGATCGGCAACCGCGTGATCTTCGTCAGACAGGAGGGTGAAGTTGAGGTTGTCGCGTTCGATAAACTTCGGCAGGCGCTTGACGGCGTCGATGCTGATACCCAGTACTTCGACATTGAACTGGTCGAGCTCGGCCTTGCTGTCACGTAGGCCACAGGCCTGGACAGTGCAGCCTGGTGTCATGGCTTTGGGGTAAAAGTAAGCAAGGACTTTCTTGCCTTTGAAATCAGCCAGGCTGACCGGCTCGTCATTTTGGTTTGGTAGCGTGAAGGCTGGCGCAGGCGTACCGGCGGTCAAAGTCTTCATAGTGGATTCCTTAATTATTATGGCCGACAAAAGTCACGTTGCCGTTGACCACCAAGTCTTGGCAAAGTGCTTCAAATTCTTCTTGTAAGGTCATTAGGTTACAGCCTTCGGGTAAATTTGTCCCTATGTGCAGCTGAAATCTATTCGGTGAGCCGTTTTGCTCACTTTCCACGGTATGGGCGCTCAACGAGGCAATGTCTATCGCTCTTGAGGCGAAGAAGCGGGTAAATTGTTCTATCAGGCCGGGGCTGTCATTGGCCTCGATTTGAAAGTCGGCAGTATAGGGGTAATGGCGGCATTCGTGTTTGCTGGTGCGCTTCATCACCGTCAGTAAGTCATGTTCACTGGCCTTGAGCGGCAAGGTCGACTCAACCCGGGTGATGGCATTGGCCGAGCCGGAAAGCAGCATGATAAGGGTAAATTCTTTTCCAAACAGGGCTAGTCGGCTGTCAACAATGTTGCAGTCGCATAGGGTTATGAGCCGGGTCACTTCATCCGATATACCCGGGCGGTCGGTGCCAACCGCCGTAACGACAAGATAATGTTCCATATTTTTACACCACATTTTGAATACCTTCTGCATGTTAGCACAGACCGGTTGGCTGCAAAGGAATATCTCTGGCGATAACTGGGTGAATGGTTGCATAAAAGGTGGTTTTTTTTTTACCTCTGGTTGGGAGCGAAAAAGTAGATGTAAAAGTGAGCTGTTAGCAAAGAGTTAGCCTTCACTGATTTACATACTTCTGTCTTGAGTTTACTGTAACTGAAAAGTAGTATGGTTTGACTTGGTCGCTTGATTATTCGCTCAACCAGCATAAATTCATGACGAGGCCAGGGATATATTTTTTCAGGGGAGATGGACATGTTTTCAGGAAGCATGGTAGCGCTAATAACACCGCTCGATGAAGCCGGTGAAGTCGATTACGCCAGTTTGGCGTCACTTGTTGAATACCACATTGCCGCCGGCACCGACGCGATTGTCTCGGTGGGAACGACCGGCGAGTCAGCCACATTGACCGTGGAAGAGCACGTCAAGGTGGTATTGAAGACCTTGGAATATGCACAGGGCCGCATTCCGGTCATTGCAGGCACCGGGGCAAATGCGACTCATGAAGCCATCACCTTTAGTAAACTCTTTACTGGTACCGGTGTTGCCGGCTGTTTGACTGTAACGCCTTACTACAACAAGCCTACCCAGGAAGGCCTGTACCAGCACTTCAAAGCCATTGCCGAAGCCACAGACCTACCGCAGATCCTCTACAATGTACCGGGGCGTACCGCCGTAGATTTGTTGCCAGAGACGGTGGCTCGACTGGCGAAAATAGATAACATCGTCGGGATCAAGGATGCGACAGCAGATCTTTCCCGCGTGCAGAAAACACGGGAACTTTGTGGCGATGATTTTATCCAATTAAGCGGTGATGATGCCACGGGGTTGGATTTTGTTGCCGAGGGAGGCCACGGAGTGATCTCCGTAACGGCCAATGTCGCGGCAGCGGACATGGCACAAATGTTCAAGCTGGCGCTGTCCGGCCAAATGGATGCGGCAATTGATATTAATCAGCGTCTGATGCCGCTCCATAAGCAATTGTTTGTTGAATCCAACCCTATCCCGGTAAAATGGGCGGCACATCAGCTTGGCCTGATCTCGCATGGCACTCTTCGCCTGCCGTTGACTGAGCTAAGCGAATCTGCCCAACCAGTAGTAGCTGAAGCACTCAAGGATGCGAACGTACTGCTGTAATTTGCTAGAGCGTAGGAGCGCAGAAGCGTAATGAATTATAAGTATAAGCTGGTGGCGGCTGCTGTTGCAGTAGTTACACTGGCTGGTTGCTCTGACGGCGCGGAACGCCGCCGTCAGGCGAACCAGGATTTTAACTACCTCAATACCCAACCGCTGGAGAGCTGGACACTGCCTAGCGATGCCCAGTCTGCGCAGGTCAATGACTATGCGATCCCTGCCGGAGATTATCAGGGCGAGATTGGTCCTGGGGTTGATATCCGCCCGCCACAGCAGGTACTGGCCTTGATCCCGGGGGCGCGAGCCCTGCGAGACGATGATGGCGTGACCTTGGTGATGGTCAAGCAGGAGGATCTCTCCGATGTCTGGATGGTGACCCAGAAGTTGATTGCCGAGCAGAATATCGGGCTGAGAAGCCAGACTGCCAATGCTATAGAAACCGATTGGATTAGCTGGAACAACGAAGACGAGGATACCGAGCTCGGTAGCCGTTACCGGATTGAGAAATCGGCGGATGGTGGCCGTTATAGCTACCGGATCAAGCTGGTGGACTGGCGTGAAGGTGGGGCGGAGCAACCGGTAAGCGTTGAGAACAAAGAGCGCTACAGTATCCTGATGACCAATCTGGTGACGTCTCGTTACGACGAGCAAGAGCGCGAGCAAGCCCGTTTGCGTGCCCAGCAGCTGGTCAAGCAGATCCCGATTTCGATGGGCCAGGACCGCAGCGGCTTACCTGTGATCATTGCCCGTGCACCGTATAACGTGTTCTGGGAGCGCCTGCCAGAAGTCTTGGGCCAGCTCGGCTTTACTATTGAAGGGCGTAACCGCTCGCAAGGTGTGGTCGAGGTGCAGTTCAAGTCGCCGGATGATGATTTCTGGGCCGATCTGGGGACCCAGCCGATCGAGCTGGAAAACCGTGCTTATAATCTACAGCTAGGGGATCTTGGCAACCGTACGTCTATCAACATTACTGATACTGACGGCAAGCCAGTGACCGAGCAAGCGCTCAATAGCCTAGCGCCTGTGATGGCCGCAGCCATCGACCGAGCCAATAACAGCTAAGTGGCATGATGGTTACCGGTAAATAAAAAACGCTGCTGATTGCTCAGCAGCGTTTTTTTTGGCTTGTTTAACGCACAATTATTGGTGAGTGCCTGCCGGAGAGGCACTCACCAGGCAGAAGCGCTTTATTTGACTTCTTCGCCTTTGGCCTGCATATCGGCGTGGTAAGAAGAGCGGACAAACGGGCCGCATGCCGCGTGGGTAAAGCCAAGCTCAAGGGCAATCTCTTTCAGTTCGTCGAACTCCGAAGGCGGCACGTAGCGCTCAACCGGCAGGTGATGGCGGCTTGGAGCCAGGTACTGGCCCAGCGTCAGCATGGTTACGCCGTGGGCGCGTAGATCTTTGAGTACCTCGATGATCTCTTCTTTGGTTTCGCCCAGTCCCATCATCAAGCCCGACTTGGTCGGTACTTCAGGGTGCATTTCCTTGAATTTCTTCAGCAGATCCAACGACCACTGGTAGTTGGCTCCCGGACGAGCCTTGCGGTATAGGCGAGGGGCGGTTTCCAGGTTGTGGTTGAAGACATCCGGCGGGTTGTCACGCAGAATATCCAGCGCACGGTCCATACGGCCGCGGAAATCGGGGACCAAGGTTTCGATCTTGATCTCTGGATTCAGAGCTCGGATTTCACGGGTACAATCGGCGAAATGCTGGGCACCGCCATCACGCAGATCATCACGGTCTACCGAGGTAACCACCACGTAGCGCAGTTTCATGTCGGCGATGGTTTTGGCAAGCTGCTGCGGCTCCTCGGCGTTTGGCGGCAGCGGGCGGCCGTGGGCAACGTCACAGAATGGGCAGCGACGGGTACAGATGGCACCCAGGATCATAAAGGTAGCCGTACCGTGGTTGAAGCACTCGGCCAAGTTAGGGCATGACGCCTCTTCACAAACCGAGTGCAGCTTGTTTTTGCGCATCGCTGACTTGATGTCCTGGATGCGCTGGCTGTCTGAAGGAAGTTTGATCTTCATCCATTCCGGCTTGCGCAGGACTTCTTTCGGCGCTTCCTCAACCTCTACGTTACGGGTAGGAATGAGGGCCATTTTGTCGGCATCACGGTATTTGACACCTTTTTCAATTTTGATTGGTTTACTCATGAATTGCTTTCCGTTTTCCACTCAATGCTCTGGTAATCGAGCAGGTTGACCAGCTCTTCTACAAGTACAGGCTGAATTTCCGCTAGTTCAGAAGGCCCATTCAACAACGCGGTTTGCGTCATTTCCATCCCGGCATAACCACACGGGTTGATGCGTAGGAAAGGAGCCAGATCCATATTGATATTGAGTGCCAGACCGTGAAAAGAGCAACCGCGTCTGATCCGTAAACCAAGTGAACATATCTTCTGACCGGAGACATAGACACCCGGCGCATCAGGGCGGGCATTGGACTCAATCCCGAAACGGGAAAGGGTCTTGATGATCGTGTTTTCGATATGCGTGACAAGATCGCGCACACCCATTTTCTTTCGACGTAGGTCGATAAGGACATAGGCAACCAGTTGGCCCGGGCCGTGATAGGTGACCTGACCACCGCGGTCGCTTTGCACCACGGGGATATCCCCGGTGTTGAGCAGGTGCTCGGCTTTTCCTGCCTGGCCTTGGGTAAACACAGGATTGTGCTCAACCAGCCAGACTTCGTCCGTGGTTTCCGGGCTGCGTGTGTCGGTGAATTGATGCATAGCCTGCCAGATTGGTTCGTAATCTTGGCGGCCTAGGTTGCGAATTATAATTTTATCTTGCAATGTCACACCCATTTAGTCGTTTGGCGAAGCCTGAAAAACTGACACCCCGCATGGGTGTTCAATACCGAAGGGTATCATATACCCAAGTGACTTCAAATTACTGGGCGTAGAGTAGGACCAAGCGGTTTGAAGTGACTTGGGGATAAAACGTGGCGGCCGAATTTACCGCCGCCAGTTTATCGGGGAATGGGGAAGTGCTTACAACACAACGCGGACGATATCGATTTCACCCAGCTCTTTGTACAGGGTCTCTACCTGCTCGATCGATGTTGCGGTGATAGAAACAGACACGGCACTGTAGGTCCCTTTGCCACTAGGCTTAACGTTCGGGGTGTAGTCGCCCGGTGCGTGACGCTGGATCACCTCAACAACCAGATCCGCGAGCTCAGGCTTGTTGTAACCCATTACCTTGTAAGTGAACTTACAAGGGAACTCTAGAAGATCTTTTAGTTTTGGCTGCTCTTGCTGCTGCATGCTGAACTCCGAGTAATTGCATTCATTTTGCGATGTTAGCCGTGCATATTAATGGGTATGCGGCCTTTTCACAAGCGATCAGGTGCCTTCGCCATCGGCTAGAAAAGGAAGAGGCAACCCAAGGTTGCCTCTTTTCTTTATTTATCGGTGAGTTATGCCTAACAGGCGAATTCTGCTAGGGATCAGCTCAGCCAGCCTTTGAACAGCAGCATGATGTAATCAATCAGGCGGCTGAACATGCTGCCTTCTTTGATGTCGTCCAGTGCCAGCAGTGGGTATTCGGCGATATCTTCCTCGCCGACACGGTAGTACAGCTTACCGACGACATCACCTTTCTGGATTGGGGCTTTCAGCTCTTTTTCCAGCACGAAGCTGGCAGTCAGATCTTTGGTCAGGCCACGAGGCAGGGTCACGAAGGTATCTTCGCTTACGCCAAGGGATACCTCGTCTTTGTCACCCATCCACACTTTCTCGGTCACAAAGGTTTCGTTTGCTTTGTGAGGAGACACGGTTTCGAAGAAACGGAAGCCGTAGTTCAGCAGCTTCTTGCTTTCGGCCTTGCGGGCGTTCGGGTTGCTGGTACCCATCACGACGGCGATCAGGCGCATCTGGCCTTCGGTTGCCGTACTTACCAGGCTATAGCCAGCATTGTCGGTGTGGCCGGTTTTCAGGCCGTCAACGTTGAGGCTCTTGTCCCACAGCAGGCTGTTGCGGTTGTACTGGGTGATACCGTTGTAGGTGAACGATTTCTCTTTGTAGATCGCGAATTCGTCAGGGACATCGCGGATCAGGCCCTGTGCCAGCAGTGCCATGTCATATGGCGTGGTGTAGAGATCTGGGTTGTCGAGGCCGTGGACATTGGCAAAGTGGGTGGAGTCCATCCCCAGGGTTTTGGCCCAGGCATTCATCAGGTCGACGAAAGAGTCTTCAGAGCCAGCAACATGTTCCGCCATTGCTACACAGGCGTCGTTACCCGACTGGATGATGATGCCACGGTTGAGGTCGGAAACTTTTACCTCACTGCCGACTTCGATGAACATCTTCGAAGAGCCCGGGAAGTTCTTGGCCCAGGCGTTCTTGCTGATCACGACTGTGTCATCCATGGAGATATTGCCGCGGTTAACTTCCTGACCGATAACGTAGCTGGTCATCATTTTGGTCAAGCTAGCAGGCGGGATTTGGTCGTATTCTTTGTTGCCTGCCAGGATCTTGCCTGAATGATAGTCCATCAGGACGTAGCCCTTAGCAGCAATCTGAGGGGCT
Source organism: Photobacterium sp. DA100 (assembly GCF_029223585.1). NCBI lineage: Bacteria > Pseudomonadati > Pseudomonadota > Gammaproteobacteria > Vibrionales > Vibrionaceae > Photobacterium > Photobacterium sp. DA100. Next base: position 686,659 of record NZ_CP119423.1, read on the forward strand.
TCAGGTACTACAGCAGGGGCAGCCGCTGCTGTTGCTGAAGCCAGCAAGGTTGCTGAAACAGCAACAGAGCGAAAAAGTGCAGCAGATTTTTTCATGTTGGTTGTAACTTAATTTGTCGAATGTAAAAAACTTCACACACTATATCAGATTGACAATATGAGACCAGCTTTGGGCTCGGATATGTTGTGTGGCAAGGCGACTCAAAGCAAATTTTGACATAACTTTAAATCAAAAAAATACCAGAGCAGGCAGTTGCTCTGGTATTGGTGTTAGAACGCAGATTAGGATTTTGGTTCCAGCTCGCGCTTGGAAGTGATGATGAAGGCTTGCGGGTAGCGGCCGGCTTTGGCTTTGTCGCGCTGGCTGATTGCCTCATCACGGTCGATGTAAGGCCCAAGGCGCAGGCGGTAGATCTCGGCCGAGTCTGCTTTCTTCAAGTCGATCGCGGTGCCGAACTCTTTCTCCAGCTGCTGGGCGATCTGCTCGGCCTTGCCGGCGTCGGTGACGGCTGCCAGCTGCACAAAGTAAAAGTTGGGGTTGGCACTCTGCCACTCGTTCGGGTTATCGGGCTTGGCCACCTGGATCAGCTCGATTTTGACCGGCGCCGTACCGTGCTTGATGACATCCAGCCTCGCTGCCGCCGCCATGCTGAGATCGATGATACGGCCGTCGTGGAAGGGGCCGCGGTCGTTGACCCGGACCACGGCGGTTTTGCCGTTGTTGGTATTGGTGACCTTGACATAGCTCGGCAGCGGCAGCGTTTTGTGGGCCGCGGTCATCGAGTACATGTCGTAGATCTCGCCATTGGAGGTTTTGTGGCCGTGGAATTTCTGGCCATACCATGAGGCGTAGCCTTGTTCGACAAACGGCTGATCAGCCTGCTCAATCTGGTAGTGCTTGCCGCGCAGGGTGTAGTCCTTGTTGCCCGCGAGGCTCAAAGGCTCATAACGCGGCTGGGCATCTTCGATGTGATCCAGTGTCGGTGATGATTCCGGCGCGACATCGTCGGCCAGATCGTAGCGCTCGTCGCTCGGCGTCGAGCTACATCCCGCAAGGATAAGAACAAGGAATAAGGGAGATATGCGCATTTAGGTCGCCTTGGACAACATTTTTCTATGGGTGTGAATCGACATCAGGATCCCGAAGCCGGCCATCAGGGTGACCATCGAGGTGCCCCCGTAGCTGACCAGCGGCAGCGGAACCCCTACAACAGGCAGCAACCCGCTGACCATGCCGATGTTAACGAAAATATATACAAAAAAGCTCAGTACGATACTGCCGGCCATCATCCGGCCGAAAGCGGTCTGGGCCCGGCTGGCCAGCAGCAGGCCCCGGCCGATAATGAACAGGTAGATAGCCAGCAGGCAAAGGACGCCAATCAGGCCCCACTCCTCGGCAATCACCGCGAAGATGAAGTCGGTATGGCGCTCGGGCAGGAACTCCAGCTGCGACTGGGTGCCTTGCAGCCACCCCTTGCCGGACAGGCCACCAGAGCCGATGGCAATTTTCGACTGGATAATGTGGTAACCGGCACCAAGCGGATCGGATTCGGGGTTGAACAGGGTCAATACCCGGGTACGCTGGTAGTCGCGCATCAGGAATAGCCACAATACCGGGATGAATGCACCAACCAGTACCGCCGCCGCGCCGATGATCTTCCAGCTCATGCCAGAGAGGAACAGCACGAACACCCCGGAAGCCGCGATCAGGATAGAGGTCCCCAAGTCGGGTTGCTTGGCAATCAAGATGGTCGGGACAAAGATCATCACCAGGGCGATGACGATGTTTTTCAGGCTGGGCGGTAGCGGGTTGTTGCCGATAAAGCGGGCGACCATCAACGGCACCGCCAGCTTGATCAGCTCCGAGGGCTGGAAGCGGACGAAGCCCAAATTCAACCAGCGCTGGGCGCCTTTTGACGCCTCGCCGAAAAACAAAACGCCGAGTAGCAGTATCAGCCCGATCCCAAACAGGTAGGGAGCCCAGGTCTCATAGTGGCGCGGGGAGATCTGGGCCAGGATGAACATGATCCCCAGCGACAGCACCATGCGAACCGCCTGGCGCTCCATCATGGCGATTTCCTGGCCGCTGGCACTGTACATCACCATCAGGGCAAAGCCCATCAAGGTCAGGATCCCCATCAATAACGGGAAGTCCAGGTGCAAGCGGTCACTTAGGGTGCGTTTATTGCCTGTGGCGGCCATGATACTCATTGCGATACCTCGGCTATTTTCTTGTCGACGATCTCTACCAGCGGATCGGGCTTTTCGGGCTTGAGCAGCATGTGATCGAATATCCTTCGAGCAACCGGACCACCGTTGGAGGAGCCGCCCCCGGCGTTTTCCAGTACCATGGAGACCACAATTTCCGGCTTTTCAAATGGCGCGAAGGCGGTAAACAGGGCGTGGTCGCGCAAGTGCTCTTCCAGCTCTTCGGCGTTGTACTCCTGATCTTCGGCCAGGCCGAAGACCTGGGCCGAGCCGGACTTGCCGCCGGCTTTGTATTCGGTGCCATAGAACGGACGGCGGGCGGTACCGCGCGGGCCGTAAAGTACCTGGTACATCCCCTGCTTGGCGACCTCCCAGTATTTAGGGTCGACATTGTCGATTGGCGGGAAGTCATCGTACACCGCGGGCCGTTCAACATCGTCATCGATGATGTCTTTGAGCAGGTGTGGCGCCTGAACCCGGCCCTGGTTGACCAGTACCGTGGTGGCTTTGGCGATCTGCAGCGGGGTTGCCGTCCAGTAGCCCTGGCCGATCCCGACGGGGATGGTATCCCCCTGGTACCAAGGCTGGCGGAAGCGGGCTTGTTTCCACTCGCGGGTTGGCATGTTGGCTTTGCTTTCTTCATGGATGTCGATGCCGGTGTACTCACCGAAGCCGAAACGGCTCATCCAGTCAGAGAGGCGATCGATGCCCATGTCGTAGGCGATCTGGTAGAAGAAGGTATCGACCGACTCTTCAATCGCCTTGTAGATATTGACCTTGCCGTGGCCCCAGCGCAGCCAGTCGCGGAATGGGCGGCTGTTGGAGTTCGGGATACGCCAGTAGCCCGGATCATTGCGGGTGGTGCGGGTGGTGATCACCCCTTCGCTCAGCGCGGCGACTGCAATCATCGGCTTTATCGTCGAGGCTGGTGGGTAAATACCCAGTGTGACCCGGTTAACCAGTGGGCGGTTCTTGTCGTTGAGCAGTTCGCGGTATTTGGCACCGGAAATGCCGTGGACGAACAGGTTCGGATCGTAGCTAGGGCTCGAAACCATCGCCAGTACAGACGAGTCACGCGGATCCATGACGATGACCGAGCCACGCCTGCGTTTGATTAGCTCCTCGCCGGTATCCGGGTCGAGCTTGCGCTCGGTCAGGAGTTCCTGGACATAGAGCTGGAGCTCAATGTCGATGTTCAGTTTGATGTCGTTGCCCGGGATCGGCGGGACATATTTCAGGGTACGGATGATCCGCCCGCGGCTGTTGACCTCGACTTCCTGGTAGCCCGAGGTGCCGTGCAGCATATCTTCGTAGTAACGCTCAACCCCCAGCTTGCCGATATCTCGGGTCGCCTTGTAGTTATTGATCTTCTCTTCGCGTTCAAGGCGCTGGATGTCGCGGTCGTTGATTTTGGCCACATAGCCCAGCACATGGGTCAGGGCTTCGCCGTACGGGTAGTGGCGCTTGAGGTAGGCTTTGACTTCGACGCCCGGGAAGCGGTGCTGGTTGACGGAAAACAGGGCCACCTGCTCTTCGGTCATCTGGTTGAGGATCGGTACCGACTTGAAACGGCGGGTACGACGGCGCTCGCGCTCGAAGCGCTCGATCTGCTCGTCGGTGACGCCCATCAAGTCCTTGAGGCGATCGAAGGTGTCTTGTCTGTCCGGTACTTTTTCCGAGGTGATCTCGAGTGAGTATACCGGGCGGTTCTCCGCCAGGAGAATGCCGTTACGGTCGTAGATCAGGCCGCGGTTCGGGGCGACAGGGACTATCTTGATCCGGTTATCGTTCGATCGTGTTTGGTAGTCTTCGTGCTCCTTGATCTGGATGTGATACAGGTTAGTGAGCAGAATACCGACCAGCACGACGATGCCGATAAATGAGACAAGAGCCCGGCGAAAGAATAACGCCGACTCAGCCCGGTGGTCGCGGATCTGCGTTCGCTTTTGTCTCATTGCCCATTATTCCCTATGGTACGGATGGTTGGCTGTGATGCTCCACGCACGGTACAGGCTTTCGGCCATGACAATACGCACCAGTGGATGGGGTAGGGTCAGTGGTGACAGCGACCAGCTCTGGTCGGCAGCCGCCTTGCAGGCAGGAGCCAAGCCTTCCGGGCCGCCGATCAGGATGGACACATCCCGGCCGTCGAGCTTCCAGCTTTCCAGTTGTTCGGCCAATTGCTCGGTATCCCAGCGCTTGCCTGGGATATCCAAGGTGACAATGCGGTTGCCTTTTGGCACGGCAGCCAGCATTGCCTCGCCTTCCTTTTGCAGAATACGGGCGATATCGGCATTCTTACCGCGCTTGCCTGCCTGGATTTCAACCAGCTCAAGCGGCATATCTTTCGGGAAGCGGCGGCTGTATTCTTTGTAGCCTTCCTCGACCCATTTCGGCATCTTGGTGCCGACAGCAATCAGTTGAAGCTTCATTGTCGGTTAGCCCCAGAGCTTCTCCAGTTGGTACAGGTTACGCGCATCTTCCTGCATGATGTGCAGCATCACGCTACCCATATCAACGATTACCCACTCACCGTCTTCTTCGCCGCTGATCCCAAATGGCGGGTAGTCAATTAGCTTCGATTCCTTGTTAACGTGATCGGCAATCGAGGCGACATGGCGGTTTGACGTACCGGTGCACAGTACCATGAAATCAGTGATGCTTGATTTACCGCGAACATCAAGGGTAACAATGTCCTGTGCTTTGATGTCATCTACTTTATCAACAATAAAATCGTGTAGTTCTTGAACCTGCAAAAGGGGGTCCTCTTTTGTGTGTTTGGTGTCATTACTGTAGACCCAGATAGTGCTGGGTCCCAATGTAGCGGCGCAGTATACCATGCTCAAGCTCGTTCAATACAAGTTGGCAGTAACTTTACATAGGCCTGCGCCCCTAACTCGCGTGTGGTGGCTAAAGCTTGCTCGGGATTGCGGTATGGACACCGCACATCTCGGCGCACAGGGCCGACAGGGCATCCCATGGCTGGTAGTCAAAGTCGGTCTTGACCCGCAGCTCCAGCTCGGCCAATTGCTGGAGCAGCTTGATGATCACTGCCAGTGGCAGGCGGTGGAGGGCGCCAATGTAGACTTCCCGGCGGCTTTGCCAGATCCGGAAGTTCTCGAAAATGTTGTTGAGCGACGTGCCCTTGTTACCCATCTCCTGCATTTTATACAACTGGGTCAACTCGCGCTGTAAGGTGCGTAGCAGGATCACCGCTTCAACCCCTTCGCCTTGCAGTTGGCGCAATACACGCTGACTGCGCTTGGCCTGGCCGGCCAGTACCGCATCGAGCAGCTGGAAAGGCGTATAGTGGTTGTGGCGGCTGAGGGCATCTTCGAGACGCACGACAGTCAGCTCGCCGTCGGGGTAGAGCAGCACCAGTTTTTGTAGGCTCTGGGCCAATGCGAGCAGGTTGCCTTCATGCCATTGGGCCAATAGTTGGACTGACTCATGATCCGGCTTGAGCCCGAGCTGCTGGCAGCGGCCCTGGATAAAGCGCGGTAAGTGGCGTGCTTCCGGCGTGTTGCAAGGGATATACAACCCCTGGGCGTCCAGTGCCTTGAACCACTTGGTGCTTTCTTGTTTTTTGTTGAGACGGGGGCCCTGAACAAGTAGCAAGATATCGTCATGGGCACTGTCGATCACTTCTTGCAGCGACTTGGCTTGCTGAGCATTGAGGCCGTTCTCCGGTAGCTCCAGCTCAATGATCTGGCGTGCTGAAAACAGGCTCATGGCCTGGCAGCAATCGAGGACGCTGTTCCAGTCGAGTTGAGCATCAACGGCAAAGCTGTGGCGCTCATCGAAGCCGGCCTGCTGGGCGGCCAGTTTGATCTGATCGCTGGCTTCGAGCTTTAGCAGTGGCTCGTTACCACACAGGAGATAGGCACGGCGTAGCCCTTTGCTTAGCTGCTGCGCCAGGTGTTCCGGGTAAATCCTCATTGTGCGGACTCAACCTGGTTTTCCTGCTTGGCGGCTTGGCCGGCAGCGGCTGCACTGTCGGCTTTCACGTCCAAGCCGAGCTCAGTTGAAACGCGCTCGTTGCTGTCGGCATTTTTTTCCAGCAAGGCTTCCAGCTCTTGTTCTTCCAGCTGGTTGAATACGGCAGTCAGACGGGCAAGCTGGCGCATGATCTGCTTGGAGGCCTGCTCGCGCATTTCCTGCTCGATCATGTCGCGCTCGACAGATTTTGCCAAAGCTGTCAGTGGGTTATCGAGGAAGGTCCGGTTGACACGGGTAGTGTACGTCTGGCTGCCCTTTTCCGGTACCACAATACGGTAGCGCACCGTGTAGGTTAGCTCGTACTCGGCGGCACGGGCATTCTGGTAGAGCGACAGGGTACGTTCACTGGTTGATTCACTGATCAGGTGCAGGTTAGGGATTCTGCTTGAAGGCGCAACCGGCTCGATACCGTGAAGCTGGAACTGGGATTTTACCTGACGGTGCAGCTGGCCGTATTGGTCAAAGCTGGTCAGGGATAGTTTGGCAATGTCGTCGGGTAGCATGTAGTTACCACGGAGGTGAAAACCGCAAGATGCAGTCGCCAGCGCCATGAGGACAACAAAGAAGGTTCGGATAACGCTTTTTGGAGAAATGAAAGCTCTCACCGAGTCTGCTCCATGAAAAAAAGTGAAAACTGACCGGCTGACGCGGGTGGTTCTGCTAGATGTGTGTGAGCCGGATTAAAACTGTGGCTCCAAAACAGGAGCCACAGGTTAGGCACTGGGAAATTGCTTTAGTTCGCTGCGGGATTAGTTTGCAACGATGTTCAGCAGTTTGCCCGGTACGTAAATCACTTTGCGAATGGTTTTGTCGCTTGTGAATTTGGTTACGCCTTCTTCGGCCATTGCCAGGGCTTCGACTTGCTCTTTGGTGGCATCAGCCGCTACTGTCAGCTTAGCACGCAGCTTGCCGTTGACCTGAACAACAATCAGCTTCTCGTCTTCAACCAATGCTTTTTCGTCAGCCTCCGGCCAATCGGCGTGGTCAACGTCGCTCTGGCCCAGCGCTTCCCACATTTCGAAACAGATGTGCGGTGTCATTGGGTACAGCATACGAACGATAGCCTTCAGTGCTTCGTCAAGTAGGGCACGGTCTTGTGCACTGTCCTGAGAGGCTTTGGTCAGCTTGTTCATCAGCTCCATGATGGCAGCGATAGCGGTGTTGAACGTCTGGCGGCGGCCGATGTCGTCACTCACTTTGGCGATAGTCTTGTGAACGTCGCGGCGCAGGGCTTTTTGATCTGAAGTCAGAGCTGCAATGTCAAGCGCTTCAGCTTCGCCTTTGGCTGTGTGGTCGTGTACCAGCTTCCAAACACGCTTCAGGAAGCGGTTAGCACCCTCCACACCAGACTCTTGCCATTCCAGCGTCATATCAGCCGGAGAGGCAAACATCATGAACAGGCGAACGGTATCCGCACCGTATTTGTCTACCATCTCCTGCGGGTCGATACCGTTGTTCTTCGACTTGGACATCTTGGTCATGCCCGAGTGAACCACTTCGTTGCCTTCGTTATCAACGGCCTTGGTGATACGGCCCTTGTCGTCACGCTCAACAGTCACATCTGTTGGGGCAACCCAGATTTTCGCGCCTTTGTCGTTGGTGTAGTAGTAAGCGTCAGCCAGTACCATACCCTGACAAAGCAGCTGCTTGAATGGTTCGTCGCTGGTTACCATACCGCAGTCGCGCAGCAGCTTGTGGAAGAAGCGAGAGTACAGCAGGTGCATACACGCGTGCTCGATACCACCGATGTACTGGTCAACCGGCAGCCAGTAGTTTGCTGCGTCAGAATCTAGCATCTCGTCGGCTTGTGGCGAACAGTAGCGAGCGTAGTACCAAGACGATTCCATGAAGGTATCGAAGGTATCCGTTTCCAGCAGTGCTGGCTGGCCGTTGAACGTGGTCTTCGCCCACTCTTTGTCGGCTTTGATTGGGCTGGTTACGCCGTCCATCACCACATCTTCAGGCAGGATCACTGGTAGCTGATCAGCCGGTACCGGGTGAACTTCGCCATCTTCAGTGGTGACCATCGGGATTGGGGCGCCCCAGTAACGCTGGCGGGATACACCCCAGTCGCGTAGACGGAAGTTAACCGTCTTCTGGCCTTTGCCTTCTGCTTCCAGCTTAGCGGCGATCGCATCGAACGCAGCTTGGAAATCCAGGCCGTCGAATTCACCTGAATCGAACAGTACACCTTTCTCGGTGTATGCCGCTTCAGAAATGTCTAGCTCGCTGCCGTCTTCTGGCTTGATCACTGGGATAATGTCCAGGCCGTACTTGGTGGCGAACTCGTAGTCACGCTGGTCGTGGGCTGGAACTGCCATTACCGCGCCTGTGCCGTAATCCATCAGCACGAAGTTAGCAACGAAGACTGGGACTTCACGACCGTTTAGCGGGTGAATGGCAGTCAGGCCGGTTGCCATGCCTTTCTTCTCCATGGTCGCCAGCTCAGCTTCGGCGACCTTGGTGTTACGGCACTCTTCGATGAACGCAGCAAGCTCAGGGTTGTTCGCCGCAGCTGCTGCCGCCAGAGGGTGGCCCGCAGCGATACCGACGTAAGTCACGCCCATTAGGGTATCCGGACGGGTGGTGTACACTTCCAGATCGTCGTGGCCTTTCACTTCGAACGTCAGTTCAACACCTTCAGAGCGGCCGATCCAGTTGCGTTGCATGGTCTTAACCATGTCAGGCCAGCCTTCTAGGGTGTCCAGATCGTCCAGTAGCTCCTGGGCGTATTCAGTGATCTTAATGAACCACTGAGGGATTTCTTTCTGCTCTACCGGCGTGTCACAACGCCAGCAGCAACCGTCTTCTACCTGCTCGTTGGCCAGTACGGTCTGGTCGTTCGGACACCAGTTTACTGAAGAGGTCTTCTTGTAAACCAAGCCTTTCTCGTACAGCTTGGTGAAGAATTCCTGCTCCCAGCGGTAGTATTCAGGGGTACAGGTTGCAAATTCACGGTTCCAGTCGTAGCCGAAGCCCAGCAGTTTGAGCTGGTTCTTCATGTATTCGATGTTCTCGTAAGTCCAAGGTGCAGGAGCGGTCTTGTTCTTAACCGCGGCGTTTTCAGCAGGCAGGCCGAACGCATCCCAGCCGATAGGCTGCATGACATTCTTGCCCTGCAGGCGCTGGTAACGAGAGATCACATCACCGATGGTGTAGTTACGCACGTGACCCATGTGCAGTCGACCACTTGGGTACGGGAACATGGAGAGACAGTAGAATTTTTCTTTATTAGGGTCTTCACTTACAACAAAGGTCTTTTTGTTGTCCCAATGTTCTTGAACTTTCTGTTCAATGTCCTGTGGACGATATTGTTCTTGCATCGATGACATCCGGGATTTTGTGAGTTGAGTACAAACACATTCAATATAATCGACATAGAATAACTAAAGGTAAAGGTGTCAACAATAGCTGAAACCACTTCGGGGACGAATTGTTGGCCGATTATGGTGCCAATTACCCAGATGGCAGCCGGATGCCGGTGAATTAGCGGATAGGAGGTGACCCATGGCAACAAAGAAAAAGGATTATGAGGCGCTACTCGAGCAAGTCACTGAAACTCTCAAGCATAGCCCCGATGAGCTAAAACACTGGGCTGAAGTGACGGAAAAGTACCGCCAGGCGGCCAGCGATATGACCAAAGACGAGCTGGCGTTGATTTCTGCTTACCTCAAGCGGGACGTGAAGGAGTTCGGCCGGAATGCCGATGAAAGCCCGGCCCCGTTCAGTGACAGCCCTTTTTACCGGGTGGTGAAAGAAACCATTTGGGAAGGTCTGGCAGAGGCAACGGACAAGACCCAGATCGAGTGGCACGAAGTCATGGATGATCTCAGGCACCAAGGGGTATACGAGGCTGGCGAGATTGTTGGCCTTGGTCACTTGGTTTGCGAAAAGTGCGGCCATGACGAAGTGATCACTCACGTCAAGGAAATCTCTCCCTGTCTGAAATGCGGTCATACCCGCTTTACCCGCAAGCCGCTGTCTCCCTAGCTTCGTCACTTAACGGATAGCAAAACGGGCCATATGGCCCGTTTTTCATTGCGGGAAAAGTCTTGCGGCTTATTCCAGCGGCTCGATAGTGTTTACCACCACGGCCGTAGGAGCCGGCTCGGGCAACTGGGCGGATGGCTGGCTGGTCCCCTGAACTGGCGTGACACTGAACTTCTGGCCGGCGATCGCCGCTTCCACCATCATTCCGCCTTTGGCTACGGTAAAGACGGCGACCCCGTTGGTGTAATCGGCATCGACGAATTTGCCACCGGCGCTGGCACGCAAGCCCGACGTTCCGGCATTGGCTTGAGCACCCTCGGTCAAGGCCACCGCAGAAGCAGAGGCATCGAGTTCGAAGTTGCCGCTCATGAAGCGTTCATAGGCGCGTTTGTCCTGGAAGAACACGATCTCGCTGTAGGACTGGCCGCCGAACTGCAGGCCGAAAGAGACTTGGTACAGCTTGGCATGACCGGTGATCTGGCCATTTTTGAAGACCGTACCGCTGCCGTAGGCACCGCCGACCCAGAAGCCGCCCTTACCGACCGAAGGGAAGACTGCATAGCCGTAGGCTGTGTGGAAAAATGGCTGGGTTTGCGGGGCCGCTTGGAACTGGGTCAGGGCCGCCTGGGTCTCAAGATCTTCTTTTGCGACCGAGCCGGTAGCGACGCAGAGCATGGCCACGCTGCATAGCATGGCGAATAATTTGTTGATCGATTTCATTAGCATTCCCCAAATAAACGTTGTGCTGTTGTTATCCCAAGCTGGCGAGCGGTGCGGCGTGCCGATCTAGCGGGCACATTTCGATACACATCGCTTGGTTATATAACCGACATATTAACAAGGTGAATGAAAAGGCGAAGGGGTTACCTTCGCCTTTTGGGAGGATTGTCAGCGTTGATTCAGTGTTGGGCAGCCAAACCGGTCAGTCGTGATAATTGATTTGCGGCTGCTCGTCCCGAAAGCGACCGGCCTGGCGGCGGATCAGCAGCCATGACAGGGCAACGGACCACAACAGGTAGATATACAGCGGCCAGCTGCCGAGGGTGGTATACGGTGTCATGCCGATGGTCGGAATCACCTTGGCCCTCAGTACCCCGGTTTCGAACTGCGGGATCTGCTCGATGATTTTGCCTTGGTGATCGACAATCCCGGTCAGACCGCTGTTGGTCGCGCGCAGCAGGGGTTTACCGAGCTCAAGCGAGCGCATCTGGGCAATTTCCATGTGCTGGAACGGGCCGATGGACTTACCGAACCAGGTATCGTTGGATAGGGTCAGCAGGAACTCGGTATCGACATTGACGTTGCGGCGAACCTGTTCGCTGAACGCGACTTCGTAGCACAGTGCCGGTGCCAGCGAGTAGCCATTGGCTTCGAGGTTCGGCTGGATGTAATCACCACGGCTGAACGACGACATCGGCAGATTGAAGAACGGGGCCAGCGGACGCAGGATATCTTCAAACGGCACAAACTCACCAAACGGCAGCAGGTGGTGCTTGCTGTAGCGCTCTGCCTGCTCGTACTGGTACGGACCGACCGCATTGACGCCAAGGGTCAGGATGTTGTTGTAAAACTCGCCGTCCTCGTTCTGATCCAGAACGCCGGTAATGACGGTGCTGTTGTTATTGCGCGCCGCGGCATCGAGGTTCTGCAGGAAGGTGGTGACCTGGGTTTCCAGGGCCGGGATCGCCGCCTCCGGCCAGATGATCAAATCTGCGCCCCAGTTCTCGCGGGTCAGATCGGTGTACTTCATCAGGGTCGGCCAGCGCTGGCTTGGCAGCCACTTGATCTCTTGCGGGACGTTACCCTGGATCATCGCCACATCCACCGCATTGTCGCTATCGGGTTTGACCCATTGCTTCTGGCCGGCTAGCAGGCCAAGGGCCAGGATGAAGGCCGGAACCAGGAGCGGGCGCCAGTTGCGGTAACAGGCTGCTGCGACCAGGGCGCCGGTGCTCAATACGATGGCGAGGGTGATCCCTTCGACACCCAGAATCGGGGCAAAGCCGGCATAAGGGCTGTCAATCTGGCTGTAGCCCAGCCACAGCCACGGGAAGCCGGTCATCAGCCAGCCGCGGATCCAGTCGAGGATGAGCCAGATCACCGGGCCGCTCAGCATCAGCTGGTGGAATGGGCGGCCGCGGTTGAATTTGTTGAAAAGGGCGCCGAATACGGCTGGGTAGAGGGCAAGGTAGCCGATGAGCAGGGCCATCAATCCCCAGCCCGCAATCCATGGCATGCCGCCGAAATTGGCAATACTGACATGGACCCAGCTGATCCCGGTTCCGAATAAGCCTAATCCCCACAGCAAACCTATCAAGGCTGAGCGCTTGGCCGATTGGTTCTGGAGTAGGTAGAGAAAAATAAACAGAGAAAGGGGAGCAAGGTACCAATGGTGGTACGGGGCGAAGGATAGGGTGGCTAAGGCACCTGCTGGGACAGCCAGCAACGGCTGTCCCAACTTCTTAAGGGTATTTGTCGTCATTCGTTATGATGTTGTCGTCGGTTGAGGTGCTTCGTGAGGCACGGTCACTTGCAACTGAATAACCCGGCGGTTGTCGGCAGACGTCACCTTGAATGAGTAGCCCGCCAATTCAACGATTTCACCTCGAGTCGGCAGGTGGCCGAAGCTGGTCATGACCAGGCCGCCTACGGTATCGACTTCCTCGTCGCTGAACTGGGTATGGAACATTTCATTGAACTCTTCAATGGTTGTCAGTGCTTTTACCGCAAAAGTATGCTTGCTTAACTGACGGATATCCTGCTCTTCCTCGTCGTCGAATTCATCTTCGATTTCGCCAACGATTTGCTCAAGAATATCTTCAATGGTGATAACACCTGATACCCCACCAAACTCGTCGACCACAATCGCCATGTGGTAGCGCTCTTCCCGGAATTCCTTGAGCAGGCGGTCAACGCGCTTGCTTTCAGGGACAACGACCGCAGGTCGCAGTACTTTATCCATGTCGAACGGTTCGCTGTTCGGGAGTAGGTAACGCAACAGATCTTTGGCCAGAAGGATCCCTTCGACGTGGTCTTTGTCGTCACTGATCACCGGGTAGCGTGAGTGCTGGGCATCAACAATTAAATCAATCAGATCCTCTAGCTTCTGAGAACGCTCGATTGTGACCATCTGAGAGCGCGGGATCATGATGTCACGGACACGCATCTCGGAGATTTCCATGACCCCTTCGAGCATGTCGCGGGTGTCGTGGTCGATCAAATCGTTTTCTTCTGAATCACGGAAAACTTCAACTAGCTCTTCGCGGTTCTGCGGCTCGCCCTGAAATAGCTGGCCAATTCGTTCAAAGAAGGACTTTCTACTCGGACCTTCAGAATTTTGTGAGTTATCTTCGTTCATTGTTTGTAAGAATTACTTCTCTCAGTTAAGTGGCTGTGCCACGGGAATAATACGGCATCAAGTATACCGTATCAGTTTGACAACAATATCAAGAAAAGGTTAGTGCTTTTCTTCGGCATACGGATCGGCAAAGCCCATCTGCTGCATGATTTCCGTTTCCAAGCCTTCCATCTCTTCCGCTTCGTCGTCCTCGATATGGTCATAACCTAGCAGATGGAGACTGCCATGTACAACCATGTGTGCCCAGTGGGCATGAAGAGGTTTATCCTGCTCCTGGGCCTCATTTTCGACAACCTGTCGGCAAATGATCAAATCACCCAGCAGTTCCAGTTCAACCCCCGGCGGCGCCTCGAACGGGAAAGACAACACGTTGGTCGGTTTGTCCTTGCCGCGGTACTCGTGGTTCAGGCCATGGCTCTCTTCTTCGTCGACCAGGCGGATTGTCACCTCGGCATCGGCCTGGAATGGGGTGATAGCTGCCTCCAGCCACTGCTGGAATTGTGCTTCGCTCGGCATACCGTCGGCGCTTTCGGTAGCCACTTGGAGATCAAGATAAATCGCCATTAGTTTGTTTTTTCCGTTTCGTCTTGGTTGGCAACTGGTGCCGGGGCTGCAACGGGGGCCTGCTTGGCGGCTTGCTCTTCACGTCGGCGCTGCTCGGCCAGTTTGCGCTGTTTCTGATCTTCGCTTTCCCAGACCTCGTAGGCCTGGACGATACGGGCGACGACCGGGTGGCGAACAACGTCGTCGGCCTGGAAGAAGTTGAAGCTGATTTCATCGACCTCAGACAAGACTTCAATCGCGTGGCGCAGGCCCGAGCGGGCACCGCGAGGCAGGTCGATCTGAGTGACGTCACCAGTGATCACGGCGCGCGAGTTGAATCCGATACGGGTCAGGAACATCTTCATCTGTTCGACAGTGGTGTTCTGGCTCTCGTCGAGGATGATGAAGGCGTCATTGAGAGTACGGCCACGCATGTAGGCAAGCGGCGCCACTTCAATCACATTGCGTTCAATCAGCTTCTCGACACGCTCGAAGCCCAGCATTTCGAACAGGGCGTCGTACAGCGGGCGCAGATACGGGTCGACTTTCTGGCTAAGGTCTCCCGGTAGGAAGCCCAGCTTTTCACCGGCTTCGACCGCTGGGCGGGTCAGCAGGATGCGGCGGATTTCCTGACGCTCGAGGGCATCGACGGCGGCAGCAACCGCCAGGTAGGTTTTACCGGTACCTGCCGGGCCAATCCCGAAGGTAATGTCATGGCGGACCATGTTGGCAATGTACTGGGCCTGGTTAGGCGTGCGTGGCTTGATCACCCCTTTCTTGGTTTTGATCACCACTTCTTTGCCGTAAGGAATGCTCGACTCGGTCGATTGCTCCAGGACACCGGACTCTTTGATGGCCAGGTGAACCTGATCAGGCTCGATATCAGGAATGGTATTGCGAACCGGGGCGGTATCGACGTACAGGGTTTTGATGATATGGGCGGCGGCTTCGGCGGTGTGGGGCTGGCCGACGACGCTGAAACTGCTGCTGCGGTGGTTTATTTCTACACCCAAACGGCGTTCAAGTTGTTTGATGTTATCGTCGAAAGGGCCACAAAGGCTGGAAAGGCGCTGGTTATTGGCGGGTTCCAGATTGAATTCAATAGTAATAACTTTGCTCAAGATTTGCCTCTCAATAGGGCCACCCTTGCGGGTGGCCTAGGGTTCAGGGCGCGTCCTACTTTTGTTCAGACGGGCGTCTTACTATGGAGTATATACGCCAACACCCAATTCATCTTCTTTGCGTGTCTTTTCCATCACTTCGGCAGGAGTCATGGCCACGCGCAGGTCCATTTCCGCTTCAGTACGAACCAGCTCACCACGTAGCGAGTTGGTGAATACGTCGGTGATTTTCACGTCCACGAACTGGCCGATCAGCTCCGGCGAACCTGCGAAGTTCACCACGCGGTTGTTCTCGGTGCGGCCACGCAGCTCCATCACGTTCTTCTTCGATGGACCTTCAACCAGGATACGCTGTTCGGTACCCAACATCTGGCGTGAGTAGCGCATAGCCTGAGTATTGATCTGTTGCTGCAGTTCGTACAAGCGCTGTTTCTTCACTTCTTCAGACAGATCACACGGGTAATCGGCTGCCGGGGTACCAGGACGGGCCGAGAAGATAAAGCTGAAGCTGATGTCGAAGTCGACATCGCGGATCAGTTTCATCGTATCCTGGAAGTCCTGATCGGACTCGCCCGGGAAACCAACGATGAAGTCAGAGCTGATGGTGATATCCGGGCGCGCCTTGCGCAGCTTGCGGATTTTCGACTTGTACTCGATCGCCGTGTGCGGGCGCTTCATGTTGGCCAGGATGCGGTCGGAACCACTTTGTACCGGCAGGTGCAGGAAGCTCACCACCTCAGGGGTGTCTTGGTACACTTCGATGATGTCATCGGTGAACTCGATCGGGTGGCTGGTGGTATAGCGGATACGGTCGATGCCGTCGATGGCTGCCACCAGGCGCAGCAGCTCGGCAAACGTCGCGATTTCGTCGTCGTGGGTAGCGCCACGGTAGGCATTCACGTTTTGGCCAAGCAGGTTGACTTCACGCACGCCTTGTTCTGCCAGCTGGGCGATTTCGAACAGTACGTCATCCAGCGGGCGGCTAACTTCTTCACCACGGGTGTAAGGGACCACACAGTAGGTGCAGTACTTCGAGCAGCCTTCCATGATGGAAACGAACGCCGTCGGGCCTTCGGCACGAGGTTCTGGCAGGCGGTCGAACTTCTCGATTTCCGGGAAAGAAATATCCATGACTGGCGCATCATCGCTTTGCGATTGCTTGATCATCTCAGGCAGGCGGTGCAGTGTCTGTGGGCCGAAGATCACATCGACATACGGTGCACGCTGGCGGATTGAGTCGCCTTCCTGGGTTGCTACACAGCCACCGACGCCGATCACTAGCTCAGGTTTCTTGTCTTTTAGGGTTTTCCAGCGACCAAGCTGGTGGAACACTTTTTCCTGGGCTTTTTCACGGATGGAGCAGGTGTTAAGCAGCAGAACGTCTGCTTCTTCTGGTTCTTCCGTTAACTCGAAGCCATTGGCTGCATTAAGAAGATCGGCCATTTTCGATGAATCGTATTCGTTCATCTGGCAACCCCAGGTTTTGATAAGCAGTTTCTTAGCCATGTCTAACTCTTCACTCGTAGTGTTTATTCATTGCATTTCACATTGCTTCATTCCGCTCCGGCGGTCAAAAACAAGGCCGCCTGCGGTAGCAAGCCGCGTATTGTACTGCTTTAACGCGTGTCTGACTAGATCATCACCACCCCGAATATTTTGTGGTTTTTTACTCCGGCGCTACCGGTTTGAGTTTATTGAGGGTTTGCAAACCAAGCTGGCGCATCTGCTGGCGGATCCAGCGGCTGCGCTGCTGGACATAGCGGGTCATGGGCGCCGGCTCCATCCGGTAGGGGTTGGGCAATACCGCCGCCAGTTGGGCGGCTTGCTGGGCACTCAGCCGGCTGGCAGGGATCCCGAAGAAGGTCTGGCTGGCGGCCTCGACCCCGAACAACCCGGGGCCGAATTCGACGATGTTCAGGTAGACTTCCAAGATCCGCGACTTGTCCCAGAGCAACTCCATCCATAGGGCAAAATAGAGCTCCGCCCCTTTGCGCAGGAAGGTACGGGACGGGAACAGGAAAAGGTTCTTGGCGGTTTGCTGGGTGATGGTACTGCCGCCCCGGCTGGGGCCGTCGCTGCCGGTCTGTTTGAGGATGGTCAAAATCGCGTTGATATCCACGCCGTAGTGGTCGGGAAAGTGCTGATCTTCGGCGGCAATGACCGCCAGCTGGGCATTGGGCGATATGGCTGCCATTGGCACCCATTGGTGGGCGGCCCGCGGCGGATAGCTTTGCGGCGGAAATATTGTGCGGTGAAGCTGCCAGCCCCAGACCGGCGGGTCGATGTACTTCCCGGCCAATACCAGCAGGATGGGTAACACAAGGGCCAGCAGCAATAGCCTGATCAGCCAGCGTTTGATAAATCCAGTCATCCCTCATCCTGTGCGGGTAGCGACGCATCCTGTCGTGACTTGGGGGTATATTAATCACTGATGCGCTGGTGAATTTTGATAGAATAATGGCAGCAATGCGCCACTGTGCGCGGAACTCTTTTCTTGAGCATAACAAATGGGAACCGGAATGGAACAGTTTGATGTGGTTGTGGCGGGCGGCGGTATGGTTGGGGCGGCAACAGCTATAGGTTTGGCCCAGCAGGGGTTATCCGTTGCAGTATTGGAAGGGGTGACCCCTGCCCCGTATGACTCTTCGCAACCGATGGATCTGCGGGTCTCGGCCATTTCCCCACACTCGGTTTCATTACTCGAGCGGCTGGGCGCCTGGGAGGCGGTGACGGCCATGCGCCTGTGTCCCTACAAGCGCCTGGAGACCTGGGAGCACCCAGAATGCCGGACCCGTTTCAGCGCCGAGCAGATGCACCTTGATCGCCTGGGCTACATTGTCGAGAACCGGGTGATCCAACTGGCGCTGTGGCAGCAATTCGAGCTGTATCCTAACCTGCTGTTGAAATGCCCGGCAAAAATGGTTTCCGCTACCGCAACAGGCCGTGGTTACGAGATCACGCTTGAAGATGGCTGCCAGCTGCATGCCACCTTGCTGGTTGGGGCCGACGGTGCTCAGTCTCGTGTCCGCGAGCAGGCCGGTATTGGTATTACTGCGTGGGACTACCGCCAGCACTGCATGCTGATCAATGTGGAAACCGCCTTGCCGCAGCAGGATATTACCTGGCAGATGTTCACGCCTCACGGCCCGCGCTCGTTCCTGCCGCTGCCGGGCCATCAGGCCTCACTGGTATGGTACGACAGCCCGGCACGGATCCAGCAGCTCTCTGCGCTGAGCCCCGAGCAGCTGGAGGCCCAGATCGTTGCCCATTTCCCGGCAGAGGTTGGCGAAATCAAAGTACTCCGCCACGGTAGCTTTCCGCTGACCCGCCGCCATGCCCAGCAATATTACCAACCCGGGATCGTGCTGTTGGGTGATGCGGCCCATACCATCAACCCATTGGCTGGGCAGGGGGTTAACCTTGGCTTCAAGGACGTCGATGTCTTGCTGCATGAAATCGAAAAAGCGGGACAGGACTGGCCGGATGTACGGGTACTCAAAGCCTATGAGCGCCGTCGTCGTCCGGATAACCTATTGATGCAGAGCGGCATGGACTTTTTCTATACCGCGTTCAGTAATGATCTGTTGCCGCTGAAGTTTATGCGCAATGCTGGGCTGAAGCTGGCCGAGCAAGCTGGGCCGATTAAGCAGAAAGTACTGAAATACGCGATGGGTATGTAACCGGGCTCGCGAAGACGCAAGCAGAAAGAAAAAAGCCGAATGTTTTTACAAACACTCGGCTTAACAACCAGAGAGATACGATCATTGAGTTGGTTGTAAAATCGTTTTGCCTGACTTACTTGGTGATGGTGTACATATTGCTAACCATATGCCAGACATAAGAAAACCCACCAAAAGGTGGGTTTCTAAAGATGGTGCGGAAGGAGAGACTTGAACTCTCACACCTTGCGGCGCCAGAACCTAAATCTGGTGCGTCTACCAATTTCGCCACTTCCGCGTACTTACCGTCTTTTCATTTTAGCAATGAAAAATAAATGACGTTAAGCAAAAGATGGCAGGTCTACCTGGATTCGAACCAGGGAATGACGGGATCAAAACCCGTTGCCTTACCGCTTGGCGATAGACCTGCAGGGTGCTCTATCAGAGCGTGTTAGAGAGAATGGTGCGGAAGGAGAGACTTGAACTCTCACACCTTGCGGCGCCAGAACCTAAATCTGGTGCGTCTACCAATTTCGCCACTTCCGCATTTATTGTAGCTGATCACTCAGCAATTTCTCTAACATTGAAATGAACATCTAGGATGGTCAATTCAAATAATGGTGCGGAAGGAGAGACTTGAACTCTCACACCTTGCGGCGCCAGAACCTAAATCTGGTGCGTCTACCAATTTCGCCACTTCCGCATACTTACCGAATTATCGTGCGATAACCGTTAAGCTAAATGATGGCAGGTCTACCTGGATTCGAACCAGGGAATGACGGGATCAAAACCCGTTGCCTTACCGCTTGGCGATAGACCTGCAGCTGCTCATTACTGAGACTTGAATATGGTGCGGAAGGAGAGACTTGAACTCTCACACCTTGCGGCGCCAGAACCTAAATCTGGTGCGTCTACCAATTTCGCCACTTCCGCATACTTACCGAATTATCGTGTGATAACCGTTAAGCTAAATGATGGCAGGTCTACCTGGATTCGAACCAGGGAATGACGGGATCAAAACCCGTTGCCTTACCGCTTGGCGATAGACCTGCAGATTGCTCTTTGCAGAGACTTGAGACCAGAGAGAATGGTGCGGAAGGAGAGACTTGAACTCTCACACCTTGCGGCGCCAGAACCTAAATCTGGTGCGTCTACCAATTTCGCCACTTCCGCATTTTGTGCTGTTGCCAGCTGCTTCTCTGGTTTTCTCAATCGAGCCTAAGCTCAACCGAAGAATGATGGTGCGGAAGGAGAGACTTGAACTCTCACACCTTGCGGCGCCAGAACCTAAATCTGGTGCGTCTACCAATTTCGCCACTTCCGCATACTTACCGAATTATCGTGTGATAACCGTTAAGCTAAATGATGGCAGGTCTACCTGGATTCGAACCAGGGAATGACGGGATCAAAACCCGTTGCCTTACCGCTTGGCGATAGACCTGCAGATTGCTCTTTGCAGAGACTTGAGACCAGAGAGAATGGTGCGGAAGGAGAGACTTGAACTCTCACACCTTGCGGCGCCAGAACCTAAATCTGGTGCGTCTACCAATTTCGCCACTTCCGCATTTTGTGCTGTTGCCAGCTGCTTCTCTGGTTTTCTCAATCGAGCCTAAGCTCAACCGAAGAATGATGGTGCGGAAGGAGAGACTTGAACTCTCACACCTTGCGGCGCCAGAACCTAAATCTGGTGCGTCTACCAATTTCGCCACTTCCGCACAAATTGTTTCTCGCCTCAAAGGAGAGAATGGTGGCTACGACGGGATTCGAACCTGTGACCCCATCATTATGAGTGATGTGCTCTAACCAACTGAGCTACGTAGCCATCATGTATCACCGGCATTTGCCAATGATTGAAACAGTGGCAGGTCTACCTGGATTCGAACCAGGGAATGACGGGATCAAAACCCGTTGCCTTACCGCTTGGCGATAGACCTGCAGATTGCTCTTTGCAGAGACTTGAGACCAGAGAGAATGGTGCGGAAGGAGAGACTTGAACTCTCACACCTTGCGGCGCCAGAACCTAAATCTGGTGCGTCTACCAATTTCGCCACTTCCGCATTTTTGTGCTGTTGCCAGCTGCTTCTCTGGTTATTTTCAATCGAGCCTAAGCTCAACCGAAGAATGATGGTGCGGAAGGAGAGACTTGAACTCTCACACCTTGCGGCGCCAGAACCTAAATCTGGTGCGTCTACCAATTTCGCCACTTCCGCACAAATTGTTTCTCGCCTCGAAGGAGAGAATGGTGGCTACGACGGGATTCGAACCTGTGACCCCATCATTATGAGTGATGTGCTCTAACCAACTGAGCTACGTAGCCATCATATATCACCGGCATTTGCCAATGATTAAAACAGTGGCAGGTCTACCTGGATTCGAACCAGGGAATGACGGGATCAAAACCCGTTGCCTTACCGCTTGGCGATAGACCTGCAGGCGCTCATTACTGAGACTTTAAAATGGTGCGGAAGGAGAGACTTGAACTCTCACACCTTGCGGCGCCAGAACCTAAATCTGGTGCGTCTACCAATTTCGCCACTTCCGCATAAATTGTTATCTTGCCTCAAAGAGGAAAGATGGTGGCTACGACGGGATTCGAACCTGTGACCCCATCATTATGAGTGATGTGCTCTAACCAACTGAGCTACGTAGCCACTGTGGGTTGCCGACTATACTAGTAATCCACAACCTTGTAAAGATGGCAGGTCTACCTGGATTCGAACCAGGGAATGACGGGATCAAAACCCGTTGCCTTACCGCTTGGCGATAGACCTGCAGCTGCTCATTACTGAGACTTGAATATGGTGCGGAAGGAGAGACTTGAACTCTCACACCTTGCGGCGCCAGAACCTAAATCTGGTGCGTCTACCAATTTCGCCACTTCCGCATAAATTGTTATCTTGCCTCAGAGAGGAAAGATGGTGGCTACGACGGGATTCGAACCTGTGACCCCATCATTATGAGTGATGTGCTCTAACCAACTGAGCTACGTAGCCACTATGGGTTGCCGACTATACTAGTAATCCACAACCTTGTAAAGATGGCAGGTCTACCTGGATTCGAACCAGGGAATGACGGGATCAAAACCCGTTGCCTTACCGCTTGGCGATAGACCTGCAGGATGCTCTTGCAAGCAGCTCTCACTTTTAACTCAAGAGAGAGAATGGTGCGGAAGGAGAGACTTGAACTCTCACACCTTGCGGCGCCAGAACCTAAATCTGGTGCGTCTACCAATTTCGCCACTTCCGCACATTGTATCTCGCTTCCTAAGAAGGGAGATGGTGGCTACGACGGGATTCGAACCTGTGACCCCATCATTATGAGTGATGTGCTCTAACCAACTGAGCTACGTAGCCATTTTGTTGTTTTCCAAGCAGCTTGCCTAGCTGGCCGCCGTCTCGGGAACGGGGCGCATTATGCTCATACCAGCCAATAGCGTCAACAGTTTTTTTGAATATCTTGAAAAAACCCGCTTGTTCGGTGCTTATTTGGACGAACTGGGCGTTTGCCGTGCTAAACAACTGCTTTTATGCGTTTTAGCGCGTGTGAAAAGAGAAAATCGACGGGGCGCGTGTGGTGGTGGTGTTTGTGGTCCGATAGAGAAAAAGAAAGCCAGCACGATGGCTGGCTTTTCGAAGCGGTAAAAAAGCGCCGGGCTTGATTATACGTTGAAGCGGAAGTGAACCACATCACCGTCTTTAACGATGTAGTCTTTACCTTCCAAACGCCATTTGCCTGCTTCTTTCGCACCGTTCTCGCCGTTGAACTCGATGAAGTTGTCGTAACCAACCACTTCGGCACGGATGAAGCCTTTCTCGAAGTCGGTGTGGATTTTACCCGCAGCCTGAGGAGCGGTTGCGCCAACAGGGATAGTCCATGCACGCACTTCCTTCACACCCGCGGTGAAGTAAGTTTGTAGGTTCAGCAACTCGTAACCAGAGCGGATCACACGGTTAAGGCCCGGCTCTTCGATACCCATGTCAGCCAGGAACTCCTCGCGGTCAGCATCGTCAAGTTCAGCAATTTCCGACTCGATAGCCGCACATACCGGCACAACCACCGCGTTTTCTTTTGCCGCGTGCTCGCGCACCATGTCCAGGTACTCGTTGTCTTCGAAGCCATCTTCGCTAACGTTGGCAATGTACATGGTTGGCTTGAGCGTTAGGAAGTTCAGGTAGCTGATCGCCGCGAACTCTTCTTTGCTCAGTTCAACCGAACGCGCCATACCGCCTTCACTCAGGGTCGGCAGCATCTTTTCAAGTACAGTGATTTCGAACTTCGCGTCTTTGTCACCGCCTTTGGCACGCTTGGCTTGGCGTTGGATAGCACGCTCACAGGTATCAAGATCAGCCAGAGCAAGCTCTAGGTTGATCACCTCGATATCCTCGAGCGGGTGGATCTTACCCGCTACGTGAACGATGTTTTCGTTCTCGAAACAACGCACGACATGGCCGATCGCGTCGGTTTCACGGATGTTAGCCAGGAATTTGTTACCTAGGCCCTCACCTTTTGATGCGCCCGCAACCAAACCGGCGATATCAACGAATTCCATCGTTGTCGGCAAGATACGCTCAGGGTTAACGATAGCTGCTAGGGCATCAAGGCGCAGATCCGGCACTGGCACGACGCCTGTGTTTGGTTCGATTGTACAGAACGGGAAGTTCGCTGCCTCGATCCCTGCTTTGGTCAGGGCGTTGAAAAGAGTGGACTTACCTACGTTAGGCAGGCCGACGATTCCGCATTTAAAACCCATGGTGTAAAACCCTTTTGGTAATTGTTCGGTAAAACACTCCGGCAGACCTGCTGCCGAAATCTAAATTCAGTACTGACTACAGCAATCTGGCTTAAACAGCTTTGAATGAATGTAGTCGATTTTGGGCTTTGTTTAAGCCATCTTTTAGCAAAATATCCATGCAGCGTACCGCTTCATCAACGGCGGCATCGATATTCTCCTGCTCTTTGGCAGGCGCCTTGCCAAGGACAAAACCGGCAACCTTGTTCTTGTCACCCGGGTGGCCGATACCAATCCGCAGGCGGAAGAAATCTTTGTTGTTGCCCATCTTGCTGATGATGTCGCGCAGGCCGTTGTGACCACCGTGACCGCCACCTTTCTTGAACTTGGCGACACCCGGGGGAAGGTCAAGCTCGTCGTGGGCAACCATGATCTCTTCTGGCTTGATCTGGAAGAACTTTGCCAGAGCAGCAACCGACTTACCCGAGAGGTTCATGTAGGTAGAGGGGATCAACAAGCGAAGATCCTGGCCGTTGGTCTGGATCCGGCCGGTCTGGCCAAAGTACTTGGCTTCTTCTCGCAGGCTGACATTGTGTATACGGGCCAGCTCTTCTACCACCCAGGCACCTGCGTTGTGACGGGTCCTGGCATATTCGGCACCGGGGTTTGCTAGGCCAACAAGTAGGCGAATATTGTTACTCACACTGATCTCTCAAGTCTAGGGGCTGTAAAAACGCGCGCTATGTTATATCAAAATGGGCAAAATTGATATCTTAACGAAAAACGCCCCGCACATGGCGGGGCGTTGGATCTTGTGGCAGTCCAGAATTAGTGCTGGAACATTGCCGAGATTGACTCTTCGTTGCTGATGCGACGGATAGCTTCAGCAAGCATGCCTGATAGCGTCAGCACAGAGACACGGCCAGTATCGGCGATTTCCTGAGATAGCGGGATTGAGTCAGTTACGATCACTTCGTCAATCACAGACTCGCGGATGTTCTGCGGCGCGTTGCCAGAGAATACCGGGTGCGTTGCGTAAGCGAAGACGCGCTTGGCACCACGCTCTTTCAGTGCTTCAGCCGCTTTACATAGCGTACCGCCGGTATCGATCATGTCATCAACGATGATGCAGTCGCGGCCTTCAACGTCCCCGATCAGGTGCATAACCTGAGAAACGTTGGCACGTGGGCGGCGCTTGTCGATGATGGCGATATCGGTGTCGTCCAGTAGCTTCGCGATAGCGCGGGCACGAACAACACCACCGATGTCTGGAGAAACCACGACTGGATCTTCCAGGTTCTTCGCTAGCATGTCTTCTAGCAGTACTGGGCTACCGAACACGTTGTCGACAGGAACATCGAAGAAGCCCTGGATTTGTTCAGCGTGAAGGTCAACAGTCAGAACGCGGTCAACACCAACGTTTGACAGGAAGTCGGCAACGACTTTAGCCGTGATTGGCACACGGGCAGAACGGACGCGGCGGTC
Source organism: Photobacterium sp. DA100 (assembly GCF_029223585.1). Classification (NCBI taxonomy): domain Bacteria; kingdom Pseudomonadati; phylum Pseudomonadota; class Gammaproteobacteria; order Vibrionales; family Vibrionaceae; genus Photobacterium; species Photobacterium sp. DA100. Next base: position 711,750 of record NZ_CP119423.1, read on the forward strand.
TTGACGAGCGTAACCGAAGTAAGGGATTACAGCGGTAATACGGCCTGCAGAAGCACGGCGTAGCGCATCGATCATAACAACCAGTTCCATTAGGTTGTCATTGGTTGGCGCACAGGTAGATTGAATGATAAATACGTCGCTACCACGAACGTTTTCATTAATCTGAACACAGACTTCACCGTCGGAAAAACGGTTAACTGTTGCGTCTCCTAGAGAAATGTAAAGACGGTCAGCAATGCGTTGGGCTAGTTCTGGTGTCGCGTTACCAGCAAACAGCTTCATATCAGGCACGGTGGAAACCTCAGGTTGCGTCCAAGTTGTAGTTACTGACAATCCGTAGAATGTGCGTTCAAGGCTGTCAAAAGGGGAGATGTGTTGACACCTTTTGCGACAAATCCTTGGAGCCAGTCAGGTAATTTATTCAGGGTTGCAATGGCCGCTTCATGGGTGCTAAATTCAGCAAACACGCAAGCGCCAGTGCCGGTCAATCTCGACGGCGCGTATTCTAACAGCCACGAAAGCGCCTTATCAACCTCAGGGTGCAGTGATCTGACGATTTTTTCGCAATCGTTTTCGTAAACCCCTGCCAACAGTGCATTTAAAGACCGTTTTTTGCTGTCTCTTTTTAGCCCCGGATGGGTGAAAATATCGACCGTAGCAATATTTACCTCCGGTTTGACAACCAGATACCATTTCTCTTGCGGCTTGGCCGGCTGCAATTGCTCGCCAACGCCTTCGGCAAACGCACTCACCCCGCGAACAAACACCGGGACATCGGCACCGAGTGCCAGACCCAGTTCGGCCAGCTCATCCGTACTCAGGTTGGTCTGCCACAGGTAATTGAGGGCAACCAGGGTGGTGGCCGCATCGGATGAGCCGCCGCCAAGCCCCCCGCCCATCGGCAGGATCTTGTCAATATGGATCTCGGCACCGGCGCGGATACCGGCCTTTTGGCGCAGGGCATCAGCGGCACGGTAAATGAGGTTGTCTTCGGTTTTTACCCCAGCGATAGCCGGCGACAGGGTAATGTGGTCACTGCTATTGGCGGTAATGGTCAGGGTATCGCTGTGGTCGAGAAACTGAAACAGGGTTTGCAGCTCGTGGTAGCCATCCGCGCGGCGGCCAGTGATGTAGAGGAACAGGTTGAGTTTGGCCGGCGCCGGCCATTGGGTGGTGCGGGTGATCATAGCGTACTCTAGTTAATGGACCATTGGTGGATGATAAGGGTAATGCTGGTGCCGGCGGTGCTCAATACCATGCGCTTGGGCAGTGCCGGGCTGACCGAGTAGTCGTACTCGTTGTAATCGAGCTGCCACATTTTATCGCCAACGCGCTTGGCAAGGTAGCCGACCCGGTTCTCAGCATTGAGCTGGTAGGTATCAGCGGCGGTCGGCAGGCCGATGAGCCAATCACGCATTTGTTCGACCGGCAGGTTGATGCCGGTCAGGCTGAGAACCAGATCGCTGGCATTGCTGCCCTGGTGGGTTTTGCCGGTGTTGTCGACCAGGGTCACCCGGTTTGGAGTGGCATCAAGCTTGAGTAGGGTCGAGCCGAGAAAGTTGGTCAGCAAGAGGTGGTCCTGGCCCGGGGCCGTTTGCCACAGCAAGTTCGCGCCGAACCGCTGCTTGCCCTTGTACCCGAGTTTTCCTGTGGCCTGATAGTTGGAAAGTGACTGGAGTGCCTGCTGGTGGTTTTCCCAGTCGGTTTGGACGGTTTGCGGCGGTTGGGTCGCGCAGCCGGCCAATAGGGTCAAAATGAGGGCTAGCCATGATGCTCTGCGTGGAATGCAGCTCAAAGGATGGCGGGCATGTCGCAATGATGACATCATTGTTATCACTTTTTCATTGAGTATTGTTGCCAAACAATAGCGGTAAAACCTTAATATTTCCAACTCCTTCTCTCGGAAAAAGACAGGTTGATACCACTCTTTTTTCCTATCCTATGAATAATTGATTACCAATTTATGTGGATTATTGCCCCATAGATTCGATCTGCGTTCTTTTATTAAGCGGGGGCATCAAGTAAAATCCGCCCTTAAATCTTATTTCATCGGCGAAGTGGTACACCGTCTCCATGACATTGCTTGCACTAGGAATAAACCATAAAACAGCCTCGGTAGACTTGCGTGAACGGGTTGCGTTTTCGCCTGAAAAGATGAAGCAGGCCCTGGCTCAACTGGAAGACCATCCAGAGGTTCGCAGTGGGGTCATCGTCTCGACCTGCAACCGCACGGAGCTGTATTGCGATGTGGCGCAGCAAGGCCCAGGACTGATGATTGACTGGCTGAGTAAATTTCACCAGATCAGTACCGAAGAGCTGATGCCCAGCCTGTATTTTCACGAAGAGCAGGCCGCTGTCCGTCATTTGATGCGGGTATCTTGTGGGCTTGACTCGTTGGTGTTGGGCGAGCCGCAGATCCTCGGTCAGGTCAAGCAGTCCTATTCCGATGCCAGGGATAACCAGGTTGTTCAGGGGATGCTGGAGAAGCTGTTCCACAAAACCTTCACCGTGGCCAAGCGGGTACGTACCGAGACCGACATCGGTGGCAATGCCGTCTCAGTGGCCTTTGCCGCCTGCACCCTGGCGAAACAGATTTTCGAGTCTCTCGAACAAGCCACCGTGCTGTTGGTCGGCGCCGGCGAAACCATAGAACTCGTCTCCCGCCATCTGGTTGAGCAGGGCTGTAACCGGCTGATCGTGGCCAACCGGACCAAAGAGCGGGCAGAGAACCTTGCCCGGGAATTCGGGGCCGAGGTGATCAGCCTGCCGGAAATCCCCGAGCATCTTCACCGAGCGGATATTGTGATCAGCTCAACGGCCAGTCCGCTACCGATCATCGGCAAGGGCATGGTCGAGAAGGCGATCAAGGCCCGCCGCCATCAGCCGATGCTGTTGGTCGATATCGCCGTCCCGCGTGATATCGAGCAGGAAGTGGGTGAACTTAGCGATGCATACCTTTACTCTGTTGATGATTTACACAGTATTGTTGAGAAAAACCGTGAACAGCGTAAAGTGGCGGCTATACAGGCCGAAGCGATTGTCAGCGAGGAAAGTGCGGCGTTCATGAGCTGGCTGCGCTCGCTGGAAGCCGTCGACAGCATCCGCCAGTACCGCTGCCAAGCTGAAGAGCTCAAGTCTGACTTGCTGACACGCAGTCTGCAGGCACTGGCCAACGGGGGCGATCCAGAGAAACTGTTGGTGGAACTCAGCAACAAGCTGACCAACAAGCTCATCCATGCGCCTACCCGTGCCATGCAACAGGCAGCCAAAGAGGGCGAGCCAGAGAAGCTGGCCATGATCCGCGAGACGCTCGGGCTAGATACCGCCAAGAATTAATCCTGGCAGGGAAACCTTCCCTGCCTTTAGTGGAATACAGTAGAAATCTATATGAAACCTTCAATTTTAGTGAAATTAGAAACGCTGGTTGAGCGTTATGAAGAAGTCCAGCATTTGCTAAGCGATCCAGAGGTCATTGGCAACCAGGACAAGTTCCGTGCGCTATCCCGTGAATATTCACAGCTGGAGGAAGTAACCCAATGCTTCCAGGCCTACCAGCAAGCCAAGGAAGACTTGGCAACTGCTGAAGAAATGGCCAACGAAGACGATCCTGACATGCGTGAGATGGCGCTGGAGGAAGTCAAGGAAGCGAAAGCCGAGATCATCCGTCTTGAAGATGAGCTTCAGGTTCTGCTGATCCCTAAAGACCCAAATGATGAGCGCAATTGCTTTGTTGAAATCCGTGCCGGTGCCGGCGGTGACGAGGCTGGTATCTTTGCCGGTGACCTGTTCCGCATGTACAGCAAATTTGCCGAATCACGCGGCTGGCGCGTAGAAGTGATGAGTGCCAACGATGCCGAGCACGGTGGCTACAAGGAAATGATCGCGAAAATCAGCGGCGAGGCTGTGTACGGTACGCTGAAATTCGAGTCAGGCGGCCACCGCGTACAGCGCGTCCCGGCGACAGAATCTCAAGGCCGTGTCCACACATCTGCCTGTACGGTAGCCGTACTGCCGGAAATCCCAGAAGCGGAAATCCCAGAAATCAATGCCGGCGATCTGAAAATCGATACGTTCCGTGCGTCCGGTGCCGGTGGTCAGCACGTTAACACCACTGACTCTGCAATTCGTATTACCCACCTGCCAACCGGTATCGTGGTGGAATGTCAGGATGAGCGCTCGCAGCACAAGAACAAAGCGAAGGCGATGTCTGTGTTGGCTGCCCGCATTATCCAGGCCGAAGAAGAGAAGCGCCATGCCGAAGAGGCAAGCACCCGCCGTAATCTGCTGGGCTCGGGCGATCGCTCTGACCGTATCCGTACCTACAACTACCCGCAGGGCCGTGTGTCTGACCACCGTATCAACCTGACTATCTACCGTCTGAACGAAGTGATGGAAGGGGATATGGACAGCTTGATCCAGCCGGTTCTGCAGGAGCACCAGGCCGATCAGCTTGCGGCAATGGCCGAGCAGAACTAATGAGCCTGTCGATAGACGCCCAGCTGAAGCTGGCGGCGACGGCATTGAGTGAGGCGGGCTCGGACAGCCCGCACATCGATGCTGCCGTCCTGCTATGCCATGTGCTCGGTAAACCCCGCAGCTACCTGCTGACTTGGCCCGAGAAAGAGCTAGAGGCTGATCAGCTGGCCGCGTTTGAAGCCCTGCTGGCAAGACGCCTGACCGGCGAGCCGGTGGCTTACATTGTCGGCCAGCGTGAATTTTGGTCGCTGCCGCTCAAAGTGGCCCCCCACACCCTGATCCCACGTCCGGATACCGAAAGACTGGTCGAGCTGGCACTGGAGAAGCTGCCAGCCGGCGCCTGTCAGGTACTGGATCTGGGAACCGGAACCGGTGCGATTGCATTGGCCATCGCGTCTGAGCGGCCAGATATCGCGGTCACCGGGATTGACCTGCGGCCGGAAGCGGCCGCACTGGCCGAACAGAACCGCACCGACCTGCACATTGCCAATGCCCGTTTTCTGGCGGGGAGCTGGTATAGCCCCTTGGCCGAGCAGGAGCGTTTTGCGGTCATTGTTAGCAACCCGCCTTACATTGACAAGGCCGATCCTCACCTCGAGCAGGGCGATGTCCGCTTTGAGCCGAAGAGTGCCCTGGTGGCCGAGGATCATGGCTTGGCGGATATTCAAGTGATCAGTGAGCAGGGCCGGCAGCACCTCGAAGCGGGCGGCTGGCTGCTGATGGAGCACGGCTACGAGCAAGGTTCGGCTGTGCGTGGTATCTTAGAAGCGCTGGGTTACCATGAGGTCGCCACAGCACAGGACTATGCCGGCCTGGATCGTGTGACCATGGGCCGTTGGCAAGGATAGAGAGACAATAACAATGTATACCGCTGTAAAACACCTACATATGCTGGCTATCGCGCTGAGCGTGACACTGTTCATCTTGCGCTACTGCTTGATGATGGCCAACTCGACCCTGAACGAGAAAAAATTCCTTAAGATCACCCCGCATGTGGTGGATACCGTCTTATTGCTGACCGGTGTGGTCTTGATTGTTATCACCGGTTTCGTGCCGTTTACCGCGGCTGGCGGCTGGATGACGCAAAAGCTTAGCTGTGTGCTGGCGTACATTGCCCTTGGCTATTTCACCCTCAAGATGGGGTCGAACAAGGTCTTTAAGACCTTTGCTTTCTTCGGCTCGCTGGGTTGGGTTATGGCCGCCGCCAAGATTGCCATGACCAAAACCTCTTTCCTAGGATAACCATGTTACGCTTTACCGAACAAGAACTGGAGCAGATGCCGCTGGTGGATGGCGCGGTTGCGATGACTGAGGCGGTAGATCCGCATTTCCCTGCGGGTTGGGTCAGCGTCCAGTTGGAGCGCCTTGCCCAAGAGGCCGAACACGCCTTGATGGATGAGCCGGATAGCTACCTGCGCCTTGAAGGCCTGTTGCGCCTGTTCTACCGCGAATGGGGCTTTATTGGCGATCACGAGCAATACTTCTCATCGGACAACGTGTTTCTCGACAAGGTGCTCGAGCGCAAGAAAGGGATCCCGGTCACCCTGGGGGCCCTGTTTCTGTTTCTGGCGCACCGGTTGGACTTGCCGGTCCGTGCCGTGGGCTTCCCAACCCAGTTTGTCCTCAAGGTAGAGTGGTACGGCAGTGATCCCCTGTTCATCAACCCGTTTGATGGCGAGTACCTGAGTAAGCACGTTATGGCGGCTTGGCTGAAAGGCCACAAGGGGCCGTTTTCCGAGTTGCGTAGCGAGTATTTCGCCACGGCCGGCAATTACGATATTTTGGCTCGCTGGCTAACCGTGATGAAAAGTGCGTTGCTGCGCGAGGGATTGTTTACCGAAGCGCTGCGCTGCAGTGATGTTGTGCTAGGGGCTTTTCGTCCGGGGGATCCGCACGAAATCCGCGATCGCGGCTATATTTACCAGCAGCTAGAGTGCAGCCATGCCGCTGCGCTGGATTACGAGTATTTTATCGAGCAATGCCCTGAAGACCCAGCTGCCGAGCTGCTGAAGCTTCAGGTCAAAGAACTCAACAAAGAGCCGTTGACCCTGCACTAATTGGCGCGGGGCTGGGCTTATCAAAAATTAAGAGAGAAGATGATGGAACAGAAAGTTGTTCGCGTTGGTGATATCGAGGTTGCCAACGATAAGCCGTTTGTCCTATTCGGCGGTATGAACGTACTGGAATCACGAGATTTGGCGATGCAGATCTGTGAAAAGTACGTTGAAGTGACAGACAAGCTAGGCATTCCTTATGTCTTCAAGGCTTCTTTCGACAAGGCAAACCGTTCTTCTGTCCACTCGTACCGCGGTCCGGGGATGGAAGAAGGCCTGAAGATTTTCCAGGAGCTGAAAGATACCTTCGGCGTGAAGATCATCACGGATATCCACGAGCAGTACCAGGCCCAGCCGGTTGCTGATGTGGTTGACGTGATCCAGCTTCCGGCTTTCCTGGCTCGCCAGACTGACTTGGTCCAGGCGATGGCGAAAACCGGTGCCGTGATCAACGTAAAGAAACCTCAGTTCATGAGCCCGGGCCAGGTAGGCAACATCGTTGAGAAATTTGCGGAGTGCGACAACGAGAATATCATCCTGTGTGAGCGTGGCGTGCTGCACGGCTACGACAACCTAGTGGTTGATATGCTGGGCTTCGATGTGATGAAGAAGGCGTCTAAGGGGAGCCCGATCATCTTTGACGTGACTCACGCCCTGCAGTGCCGTGATCCTAATGGTGCCGCGTCTGGCGGTCGCCGCGAGCAAACCGTTGACCTGGCGCGTTCTGGTCTGGCGACCAAGATTGCCGGTCTGTTCATGGAAGCGCACCCGACCCCGGATCAAGCGCGCTGTGACGGCCCGTCTGCATTCCCGCTGGACAAGCTTGAGCCGTTCCTGAGTCAGCTCAAGCAGCTTGATGATCTTGTTAAAAGCTTTGAAGAGATTGAAATTAAGTAACGGTGTTATTTGATTTGATTCAAAACGGCCCGGCAGGTTACCTGTCGGGCCGTTTTTTATTGCTATGAAGTCAGTTCCTTATGATAGAAAAAATTAAAATAGGTGAAAATTTAGTGAATTAATCTACCATATTCGTATTTGGCAGTGTTCTTGGTAATCCAAATGAGATGATATGGGTTTATCTGGCTGGTGGTGTGCCGGGAATGGAGTGAGATGTTTTCTGCTCTTGTTGTGAGTGTTTTATTTTGTGAAGGTATACTCTGCGCCGAGTAAAATTTTGTAAGTGTAGGGTGTTGCGTGTCATTATCTCAAGATATACCTCTGAGCCATACAGAGGCTGGGGCTTCCCGTTGGAATAAACACGATACTAGCTGGATGCTAAGTTTATTCGGTACCGCGGTGGGGGCCGGTATTTTATTTCTTCCGATCAATATCGGGGCCGGTGGTTTCTGGTCGCTGGTGATCATGGCTTTGCTGGCCGGCCCGATGACATTCCTTGCCCATCGCGGTCTAGCGCGCTTTGTGCTGTCCTCGTCAAAACAAAATGCTGATTTTACCGATGTGGTTGAAGAACATTTCGGTGCGCGTGCCGGCCGCCTGATTTCAATGCTCTATTTCCTGTCAATTTTTCCTATCTTGTTGATCTACGGTGTGGGGCTGACGAATACGGTCAACAGTTTCATCGTCAACCAGCTAGGAGGGGACGAACCTTCACGGGTTGTGCTGTCTGGCATCTTGGTGTTTGCCATGATTGCTATCATGATGGCAGGCGAAAAAGTGATGCTGAAAGCCTTCGAGGTGATTGTTTATCCGCTAGCGGCAATATTGGCGGGCCTGTCGTTGTATCTCGTTCCCAACTGGCAAATGCCCGACTTGCTGGCAGTGCCTGAAATGGGCAGTTTTTCCGTAACGGTTTGGCTTGCCATTCCCGTGACGGTCTTTGCGTTCAGTCATGCCGCAGCCATTTCTAGTTTTGCGAATGTGCAGCGTCGTCATTATGGCCAGCACGCGGTGCCTAAATCAGAACAGATCCTCAAACGTACCTCGGTGATGCTGATCTCGTTTGTGCTTTTCTTTGTGTTTTCATGTGTACTGAGCCTTAGCCCAGAACAGCTGCAGCAAGCGAAGGCGCAAAATGTCTCTGTCTTGTCATACCTAGCGAATGTTCACGACAGTCCTTTTATTGTTTCCCTTGGCCCGGTGATTGCCTTTATCGCCATATCATCCTCTTTCCTGGGACACTTCATGGGGGCCCGTGAGAGTTTGAACGGTATGTTGCAGAAGCAAACCAAGATGGCTCCGGCGAAAATAGACCGGTTGGGGATTGTGTTTATGTTTTTCGCTATCTGGTTTGCAGCGATCATGAACCCAAGTATCTTGGGCATGATGGAGGCTTTATCAGGGCCGGTTATTGCACTGATCCTGTTTGTGATGCCAATGCTGGCGGTCTACAGGGTTGAAGCACTGAAAGCACACCGGGGCAAGGTAAGCACCCTCTTTATTTTGGTGATGGGACTGTTGGCCGTATCTGCGATTGTTTTCAATCTGCTATAGCCTGCTTGCCGAGGGTTAGAACGAAACAAGGCTTGCCATCTGGCAAGCCTTGTTGATTTTTCAGTTCCTAGAACCTAGAACCTAGAACCTAGAACCTAGAACCTAGAACCTAGAGCTTGAAGCGGCTGATTTCCTGCTGCAGCTGGAAGGACAGCTCTGACAGCTCAGCGGCTTGCTTGGCAGCCTCGCTGGCCTCGACAGCAAGCTCGTTGGACACATCACGGATCCCTTCGGTATTGCGGGTGATCTCCGAAGTTACCGAAGATTGCTCTTCAGCCGCAGAGGCTATCTGGGTCGCCATGTCGCTGATGTTGGTCACCGCACTGTTGATCTGCGACAGGCTGGCCGATGCCGAGTTGGCGTCGTCAACACTGGTTTCTGCCAGCTTGCGACTGTCTTCCATGATCCCCACCGCTTTGCCGGTGGTTTGCTGCAGGGTCTCGATCATCTGCTGGATTTCCTGCGTCGATGCATGGGTGCGTTGGCTCAGGACACGGACTTCATCGGCAACCACGGCAAAGCCACGGCCTTGCTCGCCGGCACGGGCGGCTTCGATCGCGGCATTGAGGGCCAGCAGGTTGGTTTGCTCGGCAATTCCCTGAATAGTAGACAGAATCGTGTTGATGCTCTGGGCGTGGTTGTTCAGCTCGCTGATCACGCCGGTGGCGGTGTCGACTTCGGAGGCCAGGCTAGTGATCGATTGCTGGCTCTGCCCGACCTGGGTCGCACCGTGATCAGACACTTCAACCGTCTCACCGGCAGTGCGTGCCGTGTTGTCGGCATTACCGGCGATCTCCTGGGTGGCGGCGGCCATCTCGTTGATGGCGGTTGCGACCATGTTGATTTCGTCTTGCTGGTGCTGGATACGGGTGCTGCGCTCTTCTGCCTGCGAGGCGGTAATGTGTGCCTGCTGGGTCAAAGAGTTCGAGACATCGTTAAGCTTGCACACCATGGTATGCATATTGCCCACGAAGCGGTTGAAGTTGTGCGCAAGCTGGCCGACTTCATCGTCGCTGCGCGGCTCCAGGCGCTGGGTCAAATCACCCTCGCCGGTGGCGATTTCAGCCAAGGCTTCGGACACACGGGCCAGATCCCGGAACAGGTAGCCAACCAGTGTCGCGGCAATCGCCACTACAATCAGGGTGATCACAACAGAGGCGATGATCAGCTGGCGCAGCAGGGTGGTGTGGCTCGCTTCTTCCGTCGCGCGGTCCATCTCGAGGCCAAGCACCCAATCCGTTCCCGGCACCTGGGCGAAGTAGAACAGCTTCTCCTGGCCCTTGATAGTGGCCATCTCAATGCTGCCTGTACGGGCGGCTTCGTCGATAAGGGCCATGTTCAGCTCACTGCTGAAGCGGTTGATTGGCTGGAGGATCAAAGACTCATCAGGATGGGCAAGAAAAGTGTTGTCTTGTCGGTTGATCAGCATGGCGTAGGCGTTTTGGCCGACATCCAGGTTGATCACGTCATTCACCAGCTGGTCGATCAGCACGTCGGCCCCGACAACACCGATCAGGCTGCCGTTTTTACGTACCGGTTCGGCAATGGTGATCAGCAAGGCGTTGGTGATCGCATCCCGGTAGGCCGTGGTGACGATTTGGCGGTTGGCACTGACGGCATCACGGTACCATGGGCGGGTACGGGGATCGTAGTCGGCACGGTTACGTTCCGGGTGGGAGCGGAACATGTCCCCGGCCGGCGTGCCGAAGAAGATATCATCGAACCCACCCGCTTTACGGGCTTGCTGTAGGTAAGGCACCATATTCTCTTCGGTGCTGTAATCATTGAAAGCCTGGGCGATGTCACGACGGATCTGAACCCAGTCGGCGATGCCTTCGTTGGCGGCGTGGGCCAGGCTTTCGGCACGGGAATAGATGCCCTGGCGGGTTTGGTCAGAGAGTTGGTCGGCCGCGAGCCAGGTCAGGGCGGTTGCCATGACGACAACAGCAAAAAGGCTGGCGCCAATGAGTTTCTGTTTTAAGGTTAATGTCATTGTCTTTATCTCAACAACGGGGATGGGGGGAGGTGTCTGCGAGGCGGATTCTATAGCGATTTCTTGCCTGTTGCACGGAAAAGTAGCCCTGGTCGAAAAAAAAACAAGTTGATGATTTATTGTGACTTTTGGTTGACGGAATTCGTGGGATTTTAGTCAATAATTTGACGGTTATGGGTAGGGAATATGTGCGGTGTTACTGTGATGCCGGATGAGTTTATTATGCCAGTTACAGTAACTTTTTTGGATGTTTAGACGTCTAGATGTTGACGCGGCCATAAACAACACTTAGTCTAGGCGCAATTTCTAAAATAGATGTCCTGTAGTCATCATGTCGAACACAACACAACAACATTCTAGCGAGCCAGCACCTTCTGCGTTGGCACTACTCCCTCTGGGGATCTTCTTGGCCTTGTTCATCGGTGTCGGGACCTACCTGACCCTACAAGGCGTGGACTTCGCGTTCTATCAACTGCCTGCCCCGGTTGCGGCACTGCCGGCGGTGATCGTCGCGATTTTGCTGAGCAAGGAAAAACTCAACAAGGCGATCGAACAGTTCCTGCGAGGGGTCGGTCATAGCGACATTATTGCTATGTGTATGATTTACCTGCTGGCCGGTGCCTTTGCTTCGGTGGCGAAAGCAACCGGTGGCGTAGATGCGACGGTGAACCTCGGTCTGTCTATGCTGCCTGCCAGCATGATCCTGCCGGGTATCTTCGTGATTTCAGCCTTCATTGCCACCGCAATGGGTACGTCGATGGGGACCATTGCGGCAGTGGCACCTGTTGCCTTGGGGATCGCGCAAACGGCCGGGATGGATGTGGCACTGACTGCCGGCGTGGTACTCAGTGGCGCGATGTTCGGTGACAACCTGTCTATCATCTCGGACACCACCATTGCCTCGACCCGTTCGCAGGGCTGCCAGATGAAAGACAAGTTTCGCGAGAATATCCGTATTGCCCTGCCTGCGGCTATCGCGGCTATTCTATTGTTCCTGTTCAGCAGTACGCCGACCGAAGTGCCGGCCACAACGGCTGTTGAATGGCTGAAAGTGCTGCCGTATATCACCATCTTGGTATTGGCGGTATCTGGCTTGAATGTCTTCGTGGTCTTGAGCATCGGGATCTTGCTGGCGGGGGGCATCGGCCTGTTTGCTACCCCTGATTACAGCTTGTCGACCTACGGCCAGGATATCTATGCCGGTTTCGGCAATATGCAGGAGATCTTCCTGCTGTCGATGCTGATCGGCGGTATGGGTGAGCTGATGCGCCGCCAGGGTGGCCTGGCTTACCTGACACAACTGATCAGCAAGGTGATCCGTGTCTTTAGCAAGCAGCACTCGCAAGCCCAGAACCTGCGAGCCAGCGAGCTGGGTATTGCTGGCCTGGTGGGGCTAACCAACTGCTGTACCGCGAACAATACCGTAGCGATTATCGTCTCAGGTGGCGTTGCTCGTGAACTGGCGGAAGAAAATGGTGTTACACCTCGCCGTTCGGCAAGCTTGCTCGATATTTTCTCATGTGTGGTGCAGGGGGTTTTGCCATACGGGGCGCAAGCGTTGTTGCTGGGTTCGGTCTTCGGCTTGTCGCCGTTACAAGTGGTGAGCCATTCCTACTACTGCTTCTTCCTGGCTTTCGCGGCTATCGCGGCAGTCTTTATCAAACATCCGGCGCGACAGCTAGCCACGGCTTAATTGCGCGATGAGATAAATTCGAAAAAGCGAGATGATATCAGAAGCCTCACACAGTGAGGCTTTTTTTTGCTTGTTATCTCACCGTTATGAAAATGCGAACCCGGTATAGTGATCTAGTCAACAGAATGATGAAAACCATACAACAGCATTCACTAAATAACTTAAACTGACGCTTGTCAAATTCTTTGAAATCACATAATTAGGTTAAGGTGACCCCCAATGAAGGAACGCTTTTTCACCAAGGCAGCGCTAACGGCTGCGATACTTGCCTCTCTGGCAGGCTGTGCCAGCCAATCTGAGACCGCAGCCCCCTCTTGGCAGGCTGATCAAACGTACAAGCTAACCATTCTACATACCAACGATCACCACGGTCGTTTCTGGCATAACTCTTATGGCGAGTACGGTATGGCGGCACGTAAGACGCTATTGGATCAGATCCGCGCAGAAGTCGCAGCACAAGGCGGTACCACTCTGTTGCTTTCTGGGGGCGATATCAATACCGGTGTGCCTGAGTCAGATCTGCAAGATGCCGAGCCGGACTTCAAAGGGATGAACATGTTGGGTTACGACGCGATGGCACTGGGTAACCATGAGTTCGACAACCCGCTGGAAGTCCTGCGCAAGCAGGAAGAGTGGGCAGAGTTCCCGATGCTGTCTGCCAACATCTACGACAAGGAAACCGGCGAGCGCCTATTCCAGCCTTACCAGATCTTCGAGCAGCAGGGCATCAAGATTGCCGTTGTCGGCCTGACAACGGAAGATACGGCGAAGATCGGTAACCCTGAGTACATCGGTGGCGTTGACTTCCGCGATCCAAAGGAAGAGGCCAAGAAGGTGATCGAGCAGCTAAAGGCGACCGAGAATCCGGATGTGATCATTGCGGCGACCCACATGGGCCACTACGCCAATGGTAACCACGGCATCAATGCGCCGGGTGATGTTGCGCTAGCCCGCTACTTGCCTGCCGGCGAGCTGGATATGATTGTCGGTGGCCACTCGCAGGAGCCTGTGTGCATGGAAGGCCCAAGCATGTACAACAAGAGCTTCAATCCGGGTGACGACTGTCAGCCGGATCAGCAGAACGGCACATGGATTGTCCAGGCTCACGAGTGGGGCAAATATGTTGGCCGTGCTGACTTTGAGTTCCAGAATGGCGAACTGCAGATGGTTAGCTATGACTTGATCCCAGTTAACCTGAAAAAGAAAGTCAAATTGGCTGACGGCTCTAAACAGCGTGTGTTTATCCAGGATGAGATTGCCCAGGATGCCGAAGTGAAAGCTTTCCTACAGCCCTTCCAGGAGCGTGGTCAGGAGCAGCTCAATATCAAGATCGCCGAGTCAAACGGCAAGCTAGAAGGTGACCGTAATGTGGTTCGCTTCCAGCAGACGAACCTAGGCCGTCTGATTGCGGCTTCTCATATGCAACGCGCCAAGGCTGATTTTGCAGTCATGAACTCAGGCGGTGTGCGTGACTCGATTGCTGCCGGTGATATCACTTACAAAGATGTGCTGACGGTGCAGCCATTTGGCAATATTGTCACTTACACGGATATGAGCGGTAGCGAAGTGATGGACTACCTTAACGTGGTCGCGACCAAACCGGTTGATTCAGGTGCTTACGCCCAGTTCTACGGTATTTCAATGACGGTTGCTAACGGTAAGGTGAGCGATGTGAAGATTGGCGGCAAGCCGTTGAGCTTGACTGAAACTTACCGCTTCACGGTACCGAGCTTCAATGCTGCCGGTGGTGATGGTTACCCTAAGATCACCGAACACTCAGGCCATGTGAATACCGGCTTTGTTGATGCGGAAGTGCTGAAGGAGTTCCTGCAGACCAACAGTCCGATTGACGTGAATGCCTTTGCACCAAAAGGTGAGATGGTTTACCGCTAACAACGACGGTTAAAGGTATAGCGCGAAGCCCTGCAAATGCAGGGCTTTTTTATGCGCCCCGGTAAAGCCAAAGCGTCTTTTTTCTTTTGGCATCAATCGCGTTGGGCTATAGTGGCTGTCGATAATTGGAAATGGAATCGGAGCGGCTATGACACCTGCCATCAATCTTGCCAAGAAAAAGAAAATCGCCCACACCATCCACCAGTACAAGCACGATCCGGCCAATACCAATTTTGGTCTGGAGGCGGCGGAAGTATTGGGGCAGGATCCGAACCAGGTTTTCAAAACCTTGCTTTTCGCGCTCAATGGCGATCCGAAAAAACTGGCGGTTGCCATCGTGCCGGTTGCGGGCTTGCTTGATCTGAAAGCTGCGGCCAAGGCGGCGGGAGCGAAGAAAGTCGATATGGCCGATCCCCAAATCGCGGAGAAAACCACCGGGTATATTGTCGGCGGCATCAGCCCGCTGGGACAGAAAAAGCGTCTGCCGACTTTTCTTGATGCCTCGGCCCAGCAGTACGAGACAATCTGTGTCAGTGCCGGGCGGCGTGGTTTGGAAATTGAACTGGCGCCCAAGGATCTCCTTGAACTGACGGGGGGCCAGTTTGCGCCGCTGGCAAAGCTATAGCACCAATAGAACAACAGCAAAATCCATCCAGCAGCAATATTTGAGGGGCAGGCCGTGCAAAACATCAATTTGAATTTGCTGCGCACCCTGCAGGTGTTGCTCGAAGAATCGCATGTCAGCCGCACCGCCGAACGCCTGTGCCTGACGCAGTCAGCTGTCAGTCGCCAGCTTACCCAACTGCGTGAATTGTTCGGTGATCCTTTATTGGTCAGAGAAGGTAACCGTTTGTTGCCCACACCCAAGGCACTGCAGTTGAAGGGGAGGGTTGATGGGATCCTTGCCAGCTGCCAAGGGCTGCTGGATGAACCGGCATTTTCTCCCCAGCAGTGGAGCGGGCCGATGGTTTTGGCCTCTTCCGATTATGTTGCTCAGTACATCTTGCCTGAAATTGTCGAGCGGGTGCAGCAACAGGCGCCGCACGTCAATATCAGCTACCGGCTCTGGTCTCCGGAGTATTTATCGCATTTGGCTGACTTGGATATTCAGCTGGTATCGACCATGCTGCCGCAGATCCCCGAGGGCTTGTGCGGTGCCCATATCGGATCTGATTTTCCGGTATGCGTGATGCGTGACCAGCACCCTTTGGCCAACCGGGCCTCCCTGTCATTGTCGCAACTGGTCGAATACTCCCACATGCGGGTGTCGGCGGGCGGTGACAAGGATAGCTTTGTCGAGCGGGAGCTCAAAGCGCAGGGTCTAAGCCGTAACGTACAATTCTCCGTGCCTTTTTTCAGTGCGGCTTTCCAAACCTTGGTGCGCACCGATATGTTGATGGTGCTGCCAGAGCACATAGCCCGCAATATGCAGGCTTGGTTTGCGATCACTTACCAACCCCTGCCTATCCCGAAGCCGCAGCACAACTACTGGCTGCTGTGGCACCCTCGCTATGACAGCGACCCTGCCCACCGCTGGTTCCGCCAGCAGGTGCTCAGCGTGATGAAAAGCTCCATGTATTCGATTTAGGGCCCATTGCTTGGTGATGATCTAAAATCATAGCTATGATGATTTCTTTTGATTTCCTTGCATGACCTTCACTTGCTAGAGTCTGTGCATCACATTAAAAAATAAGCTCTAGCGGATAGGAACTAACAATGACATTCAGTATTTGGCTCTCGTTACTCATGATATGCATGCTGGGGGCAATGTCGCCGGGTCCAAGTTTGGCCGTGGTTGCCAAGCACAGTTTGGCGGGAGGCCGTCTGCACGGCGTCGTGACGTCTTGGGCTCATGCTGCTGGTGTGGGCGTTTATGCCTTGGTGACCCTGCTGGGCCTTGCGGTGGTACTCAAGCAGTCACCGACCCTGTTTAATGTCATTACTTATGCCGGTGCTGGTTACCTTGCTTATCTTGGGATAAATGCCCTGCGATCCAAAGGCGGCGTTGCGGCTAAATTGGCGGCGGGCCAATCAACCAGCTTGGTGGAAGCGGCCCGAGACGGCGCGATGATCTCGCTGCTCAACCCTAAGCTTGCCCTGTTCTTCCTTGCGTTGTTCAGCCAGTTTGTGGCGGTGGGGACGGAATTCAGCAGCCGCGCCGTTATCGTAGCCACACCACTTTTGGTGGATGGGTTGTGGTATACCCTGATTGCCTTTGTATTGTCGAACCCGAAAGTGCTCGAGAAGTTAAGGACCAAGGCGCAGCTGATCGACAGGCTGTCTGGTGTGGTGCTGATCCTGCTTGCAATGCGGGTGGTCATTCAGGCGTAGTGCCGGTGACATAAGAGGTGGAATGATCCCAAAGAGGAGCCAGAGGCTCCTCTTTTATTGTGGCCAGTGTGAGTGTTAGCCCTGACGCTTGCTATGGCGTTCGCGGTTTTCCAGCTTTCGCTCTGGGCTCTTTTTCAGCATGACATAGAGTGCACCGTTGCCGCCGTGTTGGCGTAGGGCCGAGTGGAAGCACATCACATCAGAGATTTGCTCCAGCCAGGTGGCGACATAGCTTTTCATCATTGCCGGTGGATTGGATTTCTCCCCTTTGCCATGGACGATAATGACAGTGCGGATGTCCATTCGCTGGCATTGACGGAGAAAATTAACTACTTCGTCCCGTGCTTCTTTCAGGGTCTTGCGGTGGAGATCCAACCGGGCGTTGATATCGTATTTACCAAGACGAAGTTTGCGAAAAACACCTTCTTGCACACCGTCACGTTTGAACTCCAGCATGTCGTCAGGCTTGACCATCTTGGCATAGTCTAACGAGAGATATTCGGGATCACCGTCGGATAGGGTTTGTGCGGCAAGGCGTCTTGCTAGCTGGGCTTCGGTAACTTGGTGCTTGTGGGCAACTTCGACTTTGTCCTGCTTGATAGGGGCAACATCAGCCATCATCTCTCGGAAGAGATCTAATTCATCGTTTTCTGACATGGTGTTTCAGGGTTGAAGGCATATAACCCGATTATATACCCAAGTCCGTCTAAGATGCATGTTTGAGCGAGCTTTGGGCGATGCGGTTATGCAGATCACGGAGCGATAAAATAAATCCAGGGCCGCAACCGACAATTTGGACCCTGGCGCAAGCAGATGACATTGCGAAATGGCTCTAGTGAGGAGAGGGTGCTGACAGTGCTTTGTAAACAAAGTAACCGCCAAAAAATAACATTAATCCCAGGGCGCCAAAGATAACAATCATTGACGACAGGCCTACGGCATTACCAAAGAGTAGATCTAGCCAGAAATCCATGTGTATTCCTCTAGGTCGTGGGACAGTGGTGATAAGATAAACAATGCAGCGAAAATGTTGTGATGATCTGGATCAATGGTTTACAGGTTGTGTTAACTTTGTATTGGCTAGTGCGGTTGCGATCACTTTTTCGCCGTGGTTGATAATTCTGTGAGCAATTAGGAGTGGTTTTTTTTAAAAATGAGTTTTTCTGCTTGCGTAAATTCTTTGGCTGAGTATTATAAGCCACCTCAGCAACGAAGCTGATTCAAGTAAAGAGTTTCAAAGGCTTTTTACTTATCTCGTCGGTGAATAGCGCAGTTTGGTAGCGCATCTGGTTTGGGACCAGAGGGTCGGGGGTTCGAATCCCTCTTCACCGACCACTTATTCAAAGTGGTATGCCTGTATGGCGTGCTGCTATGTCGGTGAATAGCGCAGTTTGGTACGCATCTCAGGCTCTGGGAATAGCGGACCAGAGGGGCGGGGTCTGGAAGCCCAGCCGCGTCGAATCCCTATTCGCCGACCATTTATTCAAGTGGTAAGCCTGTATGGCATGCTGCTGACAACGTCGGTGAATAGCGCAGTTTGGTAGCGCATCTGGTTTGGGACCAGAGGGTCGGGGGTTCGAATCCCTCTTCACCGACCACTTATTCAAGTGGTAAGCCTGCATGGCATGCTGCTGACAATGTCGGTGAATAGCGCAGTTTGGTACGCATCTCAGGCTCTGGGAATAGCGGACCAGAGGGGCGGGGTCTGGAAGCCCAGCCGCGTCGAATCCCTCTTCACCGACCACTTATTCAAGTGGTAAGCCTGTATGGCATGCTGCTGACAACGTCGGTGAATAGCGCAGTTTGGTAGCGCATCTGGTTTGGGACCAGAGGGTCGGGGGTTCGAATCCCTCTTCACCGACCACTTATTCAAGTGGTAAGCCTGCATGGCATGCTGCTGACAATGTCGGTGAATAGCGCAGTTTGGTAGCGCATCTGGTTTGGGACCAGAGGGTCGGGGGTTCGAATCCCTCTTCACCGACCACTATTTAAAGCCTCAGTCGAAAGACTGAGGCTTTTTTCGTTGTGCGCCGAGCATGGCGTTGTTCTAGGAGGTGAAAGTCCTCTACGGGCTCAGTCGAGCGAGAACCGTTAGCCTATGCAAGGGTGCCCACCGTGAGGCGGGATCTGAAGGAAGCAAATGGCAAAACTTGGCCGTGACGAACAGAAATCTGATAGTAGGCCAGTACAACTTGGGTAACCTAGCAACATATAGAATAGCCCAATGCCTCGACGGGAAGTGTGTACGGGTAAATCAGGCACAGCCAAGGGAAAGAACAACGTCTTACCTCGGGAGATCTTATTACCTGTCTCGGGCGAGACTAATGCAGCAGTGATGCTGTGTGATGGGAAATAAGAAGTCAGCAGAAGGCATAGTACCTTGGGGAAGTACAACCCAAGGGAAGGCCGGAACTGAATATATCAAGAAGCAGTCACTAGACACTCAATCATGTGGAGTCATAGCAAGATGATCAAAATCTCTACGTACCAATGGGCAACACCGCAAGTGACGCTCATGGCCACGAAGAATGACAAGCATGATCGGCGTAGACAGGAGGACGAGTCTTGGTGACCTCAACTCAGTTGATGGAGCAGATCTGTTCATCAACGAATCTGAACCAAGCCCTGAGAAGAGTGAAGAAGAACAAAGGGTGTGCTGGTGTCGATAAACTCGATATAACAGCGACTATCTCGATGCTTCGGCAGTCTTCAAATGGGCAAGCGCTCCGCCAGAGCCTTCTGGATGGGAGCTATCAACCCCAACCTGTTCTGGGTGTAGAAATCCCTAAACCTAGCGGGGGAGTTAGGCAACTAGGTATCCCAACAGTACTTGATAGGATAGTCCAACAGGCTATCACCTCAGTACTGACAGATATCTATGAACCGAAGTTCTCCCACAGTAGTTACGGGTTCAGGCCCAACCGTAGTGCCCACCATGCATTGGCGGCAGCAAGCCACTACATCAGGGAGGGGCGGGGTTATGTAGTCGACATTGACCTAGCGAAATACTTCGATACCGTGAACCACGATAGACTGATGCACAGGCTATCGGAGGATATCACGGACAAACGGGTACTGAAGCTGGTCAGGTCATACCTACAGGCAGGCATAATGCGAAACGGGTTAGCCGAGCAGAGGCAACGAGGGACACCACAGGGTGGACCATTATCTCCGCTGCTATCAAATATCGTATTAGATGAGTTGGATAAAGAGCTTGAGCGAAGAGGGCATAAGTTCTGCCGATATGCAGATGACTGCCAAATCTACGTGGGCAGTGAGGAAGCCGCGAACCGAGTAAAAGCCTCAATAACGGAGTTCTTGGAGCAGAAACTGAAACTCACGGTCAACCGTGAGAAAAGTGCGGCAACAAGAGTGACAGAGCGGACTTACCTAGGCCATCGCTTCCAACGAGGTGGAATTATCCATATCTCGAAGAGAGCACAAACTCATATGAAGAAGCGAGTGCGTCAAATAACGAAGCGGAATCGAGGGCGAGAGTTGAAGACAGTAATAGTCGAACTCACTCAATACCTAAGAGGATGGCAACACTACTTCAAGCTTGCCATACGGAAAAGCGCGATGCAGCGCTTAGATGAATGGATAAGGCGGCGCCTACGGTGCTATCGACTCAAGCAGCGCAAACGCAGACACAGTATAGCGTCATGGTTACGCCAAGAGGGCGTAAGCGAACGCAATGCGTGGAAGCTAGCGATGTCAGAGAAAGGATGGTGGCACTTGGCTTTATCGCCACAGCTCAATCAGGCCATGCCAACGAAACGGTTCAAGGAGATGGGCATGTACTCATTGCGAGATGGGTACGAGTTACTGAAAATATATTCGGAACCGCCGTATGCGACCCACGCTTGTACGGTGGTGTGAGAGGACGGAGGCCGCGAGGCCTCCTCCTACTCGATTCTGCAGCTGTTGAATAGCTTAGTTTGGTCTCGCATCTCCAGCTCCTGGCAAATAGCGGACCAGAGGGTCGGGGTCTGGAAGCCCAGCCGCGTCGAATCCCTCTTCACCGACCACTCTTCAAAGCCTGCAGCGAAAGTCCGGGACGCGTAGTTTGGGGCTTTTTTCGTTATTGGGCCGTACCGCTTGGTTGTAATCCTATGGCGCTTGGGGCTGGCATCAATCGCAGCTAACCTGCCGGCTCTGGCTTAACTGATTAATTGAAAACCCTTCCTGCTTGAGTAATGCTGGCAACCCTTCCTGTCCCAATAAGTGCATGGCACCAACGACAATTAAGAACTTACCCTGCTGATAAGTTGGATCGTGGCTCAGCTGTGCGGCCCAATCGTGGTTGCGCTCGATGATCAGGGCGGCATCGGTTTGGTCATTGTACTGGCTGTTATCAAACAGGGTGGCGAGTTGCTGTTGGTCACCGGCCTGCCAGGCGTTGATCAGGCAAGTGAGCTGCTCGGTCATCTCTCCCCACTCATTGACAGTGGCCATGAGGAGATCTTTGCCATGATCATCGAGTTGTTCCATCAAGCGTAGCTGTTGCTCGATGCTTTCCAGCTCGAGAATTGGCAGTTGGCTGGCCCGGGCGCGCTTGAGAAGGGTGAGATCAATCCCCCTGTCTGGGCTGAGGCCAGCTTGTTCGGCCATTTTCATCTGTAAACTGATAGCAGCTAGCCAGGGGGGGGAGCTGAGCAGTGACGAGGATGATAAATCGGCTTGTTTGGCCGTTGCCGCGAGAGATTGTTTTTCAGCGTCTGATAACATCTGGGCAGTAGTGGCGACTGCCGGGTTGAGCCGTGCCGAGCTGGGTTTGAGGATATTGGCTTCAACCACGAGGGCATCGGCACTGTCCCAGTGGGTGGTAAAGGCTGCTGGCAGAGGATAGAAGTTGTCGTCGCCCGCATGGATGGAGCCGAGAATGATAAATTGCCGGTTGGCATCTTGCGCCTGCCAAACCAGAGGTTCGGCAGCGACGCTGGCAGTCATAAAGGGCAGCAGCAAGGCTGCCCGGGTGAAAAGCGATTTCAGCATAGTGATCCTGTGAGCTGATATAACCCGTTATTATGCAGTTATATCAGCTCATGACAGGGGATTCATCAACTGGGCGAACTATTTGTTTGCCTGTTGGTTGTTCGCTGCCGGGCTATTTGCTGAATGTTCCTTTTTTGCTGGTTGTAACCAGAACCACCAGACAATAAAGGCAATGGCAAGCGTGCCGATGATAGCAACCATATTAGTTCTCCGTTTGTGCCTGAGCGGCTTGTCTGTCGCCGCCGTCCGGCTTGAATAGCCTTAGACGGTTAGCATTACTCACCACGGTGATCGAAGACAGTGCCATGGCAGCGCCGGCTACGACAGGGCTGAGCAGGGCACCGGTGAATGGGAACAGGATCCCTGCGGCCACGGGAATGCCCAGCGTGTTGTAAATAAAGGCACCGAATAGATTCTGCTTCATGTTACGTAGAGTCGCTTTTGACAGCTGCAAGGCATCCGGTACGCCATGAAGGGAGTGGCGCACCAAGGTGAGCTGAGCGCTCTCAATCGCCACGTCACTGCCGCTGCCCATCGCGATACCGATGTCGGCCTGGGCCAGGGCGGGCGCATCATTGATACCGTCACCGACCATGGCAACACGCTTACCCTGCTGCTGGATTCTCTCCACTTCGCTGGCTTTGCCATCGGGTAGTACACCAGCAATAACATGCGCAATGCCAGCCTGCTTGGCGATGGCATTGGCGGTAGCCGGGATATCGCCGGTTAGCATAATGACCTCTAGCCCCATTTTTTGCATCCGCTTGATCGCAGAGACCGAGTCATGGCGGATGGGATCGCTGACGGCCAGCAGGCCCGCAAGTTGGCCGTCGACCGCCACATAAATCGGGGTTGCGCCCTGAACGCTGGCATCAACCGTGGCTGGCAGGGCTGGAGAAAGATCTACCCGGTGCTGGTCCATCAGCTTTTGGTTACCCAGCAGTACCGTGTGGCCCAGTACTTGGCCGCTGATGCCATAGCCAGGCTGCGCGCGGAAGTGCTGCTGCGGCTCGAGGCTGAGTGCTTCTGCTTTGGCGGCGTTGACAATCGCTGCTGCAAGGGGGTGCTCGGAACCTTGCTCGAGGCTGGCTGCCAGGGTCAGCAGCTGGCCTTTGTTGAAGCCGCTATAGCACTCACTGCTGATAAGCGCAGGCTTGCCTTCGGTCAGGGTACCGGTTTTATCCAGTATCACGGTATCGACATCGGCCGCAATTTGCAGGGCTTCGGCGTTACGGATCAAGACGCCGTACTCAGCAGCGCGGCCGACACCGACGGTCACCGACATTGGCGTGGCAAGGCCGAGGGCGCAAGGACAGGCGATGATCAATACTGTTGTGGCGGTCACTAGCATATAGACCGACGAGGGCTCTGGGCCGAAGTAGTACCAGATCATGGCGGTGACGATGGCGATGATCATGACCGCCGGCACGAAAATGGCAGAAATGGTATCGGCCAGCCGAGCTAAAGCGGGTTTGCTGCTTTGCGCCTGGCGTACCAGCTCGATAATTCTTGCCAGCATGGTATCGCGGCCGATTTTTTCTGCCGTAAACAGTAGGCTGCCGTGCTGGTTGATGGTACCGGCGTGAAGGGTATCGCCCGCTTTCTTGTTGGCCGGAATAGGCTCGCCGGTCAGCATCGATTCATCGATATAGCTCTGACCTTCGAGGATGGTGCCATCGACCGGCACTTTGGCGCCGGGATGAAGGCGCAGTACCATGCCGGTACGAACGTCTGCAAGGGGCACTTCACGCTCTTCGCCGTTGTCAACGATGACAGCGGTTGGCGGTTGCAAGTCCATCAGTTGCTCGAGGGCTTTGGAGGTTCGGCTTCGGGCCCGGGCTTCCAGGGCGTGACCGAGGGTGATCAGGCCCAGAATCATCGCCGAGGCTTCGAAGTAGACATGGCGGGCTTGCATCGGCAATAAGTCAGGCACAAGTACCACTAAGGTTGAATACAGCCAGGCCGCACCGGTACCGAGAGCGACCAGGGTATCCATGGTTGCCCGGTGATGCTTGAACGCTTTCCAGGCATTGACGAAGAAGTGCTTCCCCACCGTGGCAAGTAAAATCAGGGTGATGATCCCTATCGCCCCCCAGCCAATTTGGTCAGCCCGGGAGACGATCATCATGCTGCCGCCGAATACGCCCCAAGCCATTAAAGGGCCTCCGACAGTCAGTGCAATATAGGCATTTTTGATGTGCTGGCGATATACCTGCTCGTTTTGCGCTTGCTGGCGCTGGCGGCGTGTCAGCTCGTCTTCGGACAACTCGGCCTGGTATCCGGCGTCCGCAACAGCCTGGAGAATGAGGCTGCTCTGTGCATCACCGCTAACCAGGGCTGTCCGCTCGGCCAAATTGACGCTGGTGGATACCACTCCGGGCACGCTTAGGATGGCTTTCTCGACCGAACTGACGCAGCTGGCGCAGGTCATGCCTGACAAAATAAATTGCTGTGATATGTTGCTGCCCTGCGGTTCGCCTGCGCTGCTCAGCGGCTCTGCCGGTACCTCGTCTGTGGCAGTATTGGTCGCAGTGCTGCTGGCAGCGGATTCGCTGGTATCAGCTTGTTCCGTTGCCGGTGAGGCAGTAAAACCAGCGTCTTCAATCAAGGCGATGACCGTTGCTTGAGGCTGGGTGGTCCGCACACTGGCATGGGTTTTACTGACGGTAAAGCTGTCGATGCCAGCTTGCTGTGCCAGCAGCTCTTCAACTTTGGCGACACACTTTCCGCAACTTAGCCCTGACAGGGACAGCTCATAGGCGCTGTAGGCCGGTACGCTGTAGCCGAGCGACTCAATGAGCTCGATTAGTTGCGGTTCGGGCAGGGTGCCACTGGCGTTAAGCGCGGTTTTGCTGACATCCGCAAAGAAAATGTCAGGGTGCCCGTCCAGCGCATCCTTGACCTTGCGGACACATTTGCCGCAGGACAGGCCCGCCAGTGGAAGCTGGTACTGATAACCAGCTTCATACCCGAGCTGGGTAATAGTATCGACGGCCGCCTGTGGGGTAAACGTTCCCCGCAGGGTGGCTTGTTCGGTATTGACATCAACGGATTCAACACCCGGTAGTGCAGTGAGGGCCGCTTTGATTTTATTGGCGCAGTTCATACAGCGCACCTTCTTCAGCGGCAGGGTTAACTCGACCATATTGAAGCCTTACTGGTGATACGGTTTTATTCACTTAAACTCATCATAAAGCTTCCATCAACTGGAAGGTCAATACATTTTGACGGCTATCGAGAGAAGCAATAATAGGCTTGATACTAGGGCGATAAAAGAGAATACTAACAAGTATAACCTTCCATTAACTGTAAGGCTGAGTATGAATATCAGTGAAGTGGCTCAGCAAACTGGGCTGACAACCAAGACGATCCGTTTTTATGAGGATAAAGGTATTATCTCGCCGCCGGGCCGAGCGGCGAATGGCTATCGCCAGTACAGTGCCAAGCATATCGATGAGCTGCATCTTATTCGGCGCTCGCGCTTGGTTGGCTTTACGCTCGATGAAGGCCGTGAGCTACTGGCCTTTTCTCGTGATCCGCAGCGGCGCAGTGCCGACGTCAAAGCCAAAGCCGAGCAAAAGCTGCTGGAAATCGACGAGAAAATCAAAGAGCTGCTTGAGATGAAGCAGACGCTGGAGGCGTTAACCAAACAGTGCCCGGGCGATGAAGGGGCGAGTTGCCCAATTATTGAAGGCCTGTGCCGTCACCGCTAGATAAGACAGAGCAAGCGCGAACAAAAGAAAAGGCAGGAGAGCCCTGCCTTGTCGTGATGGTCAGTCCGCTGACGGCTGTGCTTAGTAAAGCAGTGAGTAGAGCTGACGGCGGTATTTGCTGGCCACGGCATTGCCTTGGCCTAGCGCAGCCAGAATATCCATCATGGTTTTCTTGGCTCCGCCATCGGCAAAGTTCATGTCTTTGCGCAGCAGGTTGATCAGTAGCTCTAGGGCTTCCTCTGCGCGCTCAACCTGGCTGTACTGTACGGCAAGCTCATAGGCAATCTCATTGTTGCCAGGCTCCGCCGCCAGTTTTTCCTCCAGCAATCGGATTTCCGGCGAATCGCTCGCTTGCTGGTGCAGTTCCAGTTTTGCCATCAGTCCTTTGTACTTGGCATCCTGATCTTGCATCGGGATAGTGGCAAGCAGGGTCTGTGCTTCATCGTACTGGGACGTACCGAGCAGGCATTCTGCCATCGCCAAATTGATCACGCTGTTCTGGGCGAATTTCGCCGCCAGCTCACGCAGTACCGGCAGGGCTTCGTTGTACTGTTGGTTGTCAACTTGCTCCAGGGCGGCCTTGAGGGCTAGCTCCTCCTGGCTCGGCAGGTGCTTGGCCAGCATCTCGGCCAGGCTTTGCTCCGTTTGTGGGCCTGCGGCACCATCAACCGGCTGGCCATTTTTGAATACGGCGACGGTTGGCAGGCTACGCACACCAAATTGGCCGGCGACCATTGGCTGGGATTCACAGTCCAGGGTCGCCAGAGTGACCTGGCCGTGATAAGACGCTGCCAGCTTTTCCAAAATTTGATTCACTTCAGCCGTTTCAGGCATGGACGGGGCCCAGAAGCTGATCACCACAGGGGTTTGCATCGATTGCTCGATCACCTGCTGCAGATTCTGTTCGTTCAGTTCGATGGCTAGTTGGTCATACATGGGTTTATCTTCACTCCCTGGACTTCTGAAAAAGCGCATAGGCCATAAATTTCTTCGTTGTCATAGTTATGGGGGGAAAGCCAAGCATTTTCAAGGGAGAGCGGCGGGAAGATAGCGCTGGGAGCAATAAAAAAGGAGAGCCTCGCTCTCCATTTTTATTGAAAGGTTAACAGCAGTGCGAGCGTCACGCACACACACAGGATATTTATTTGGCGCAATGTCATCGTCACACCTTTTTTCTTTTCTGTCGCGGAACGGTTATTGGGACAAGAAGGACTGGTAGGGAACAACCTTCAATTTACACTGCAAGCTTAACTGTGCAGTGTGACACAAATATTACATTTCTTGCTTTTTTTGGCTAAAACCGTACTTCCGCTCAGCTATTCAGTGTTTTTCAAGGTTTGTTTCTTGTCAGTGGTGTTTTTTTGATCCCGATAAGTTGTAAGTGTTTTGTTTTACTGTTTGATTTTCAAACACCGTTGGTTCGACGTCTTCGCCGTTCTATCCGGCTTTTCGACGAATTAGTCACTTTTTATTAACAATGAATCGAGCAGACGGGTAGGTAAAATGCACCGTAGGAAGCCGAAAATGTACGTTGGCTGGGTAACATAATATCGTGCCTTTGGTTCATCGGTTGCCATAATGGATTGCAGGGGCTGTAAAACCGCTTCAGGGCCGAGGGTGAACTTGCTCAATGGTGAGGCTTTGCCGAGCCGGTCGAGTGTGTTCTGGTAGCTGGCCAAGTGGCGTGAGCGTGGCATATCGATATGCTGCTCGAATTTTGCCTTGGCATTGGCCCGGAACTGGCTTTCGATAGGGCCGGGTTCGATCAAGCTGACTTTTATGGGGGTGTTGGCGAGCTCGAGGCGAAGGGTATCGGTATAGCCTTCCAGGGCGAATTTGCTGGCGTTGTAGGCACCGCGGTATTTCATTGCCACCAGGCCCAGTACCGAGCTGTTCTGGACGATTTTCCCGCGGCCTTGTGCCAGCATCACAGGGATCACCAGCCTTGTCAGGTGGTGCCAGCCGAACAGGTTGCTTTCAAATTGCTGGCGCAGGGCATGGGTTGGCAGATCTTCGAGTGCGCCGGGTTGGCCGTAGGCTGCGTTGTTGAACAGTATGTCCAAGCTGCCGCCGGTGATGGCGAGGGCGGCGGCAAAGCCCTGTTCAATGGAGGCTTCGTTATCCATGTCGATCCTAACGCAAGGCAAGCCTTCTTGGTTTAACTTTTCGACATCGCTCTGTCGGCGGCAACTGGCGATAACCTGGTGGCCTTGCTGGTGCAGAGCTTTGGCACAGTAGTAACCGATGCCGCTGCTGCAGCCGGTGATTAGAATGCGAAGGGGGGTGCTGGGCATAGTCGAGGCCATTCCTTGTCGAGTTGTTGGGTTAGAGGTGTGGGGCAATTTCTTTGGCCATGAAGCTGGCGATCCAGGGCTGGGCATCAGGCTTGGGGTGCAAACCGTCGTCCATCATCCACTCCTGCTTGAGTATGATGTGTTCGAGGAAGAAGGGCAGCAGCGGGATGTCCAGTTTGTTGCTGATCTCTTGGTACACTTTGGCAAACTGATCACTGTAGCGCTTGCCGTAATTTGGCGGCACAGCGATTTGCATCAGCAGCGGATAGGCACCTGCCTGCTCAATCTGGGTGATCATCTCACCCAGATTATTGCGTATAGTTGTAGGAGGAAAGCCTCTAAGCCCGTCGTTGGCTCCCAGCTCAATCAAGACAAAATCTGGTTGGTGCTGCTCGAGCAGGCGGGGAAGCCTGGCCATCCCGTTGCCTGTGGTGTCGCCGGAGATACTGGCGTTGACCACTGTTACGTTATGGCCATATTTTTCGAGCTCAGAATCCAACAGACTCGGCCAACTCTGCTCGGCCTGCATCTGGTAACCGGCACTGAGGCTGTCGCCCAGTACCAGCAGGGTGGCGGCGAAACTGTGCTGAGTAAAAACAAGCAAAAAGATGACTGAAAGGAATCGCATCATGTCTACATCCGTGATTAAAGCTGTATCAGTGTCCAAGCAGGTAACGACAGCATCATCGTCTCTCACCATTTTGCAGGATGTTTCGCTCGAGGTCGAGCAAGGTGAGGCAATTGCCCTGGTGGGAGTGTCCGGTGCCGGGAAATCGACTCTCATGACGTTGCTGGCCGGCCTCGATATTCCCAGCCAGGGGAGCATCGAGCTGCTGGGCAAGCCGCTGGCAGCCATGGATGATGAAGCCCGCGCCGCATTGCGCAGCGACAGCATTGGCTTTGTGTTCCAGAGTTTCTTGTTGATCCCATCCCTGTCGGCGCTGGAAAACGTGATGCTGCCAGCCATCATCAAGGGTGAGGCCGCCGACGAGGGGCGGGCCCGAGAGCTGCTCGACAAGGTCGGGCTGACCGGGCGTGAAATTCATTTGCCGGCGCAGCTGTCGGGTGGGGAACAGCAGCGGGTGGCGCTGGCAAGGGCATTCATGACCCGGCCCAAGGTGCTGTTTGCCGATGAGCCGACCGGTAACCTGGACCAACATACCGCCGCCAATATTATCGAGCTGCTGTTTGCCCTCAACCGCGATCACGGTACAACCTTGGTGCTGGTTACCCATGATCCCCAGCTGGCACAGCGCTGCGATAGAACCCTGATGCTCGAGAGTGGGAGCCTGGTAGCCGCATGACAGAAATGACAGATATCCAATCCGATTCCCCATCAGTTAACCGCTCGATGCTGCTCAGGTGGAGCTGGCGCGAGTTGTGGCACGGCCAGTTGTGGCCGGTGGCTGTTGCCCTGACCCTGATCATTGCCTGTGTCTTTGCCCTTGCCGCCTTGGTCGTGCGGGTTGAGAAGATCATGGTGGATCAGGGGCGATCCATGATTGCTGCCGATTTGGTCTTCAGATCGGCTAATCCTGTCGATGGGCAATTGCTCGAAGAGGCGGCGCGACTGGGGCTGGTGGTGTCCCAGCAAGTACGTTTTGGCACCATGGCGTTCAGTGATGAGGCGATGCAGCTGGTCAGTGTCAAAAGTGTCGAGAGTGACTTTCCGCTGCGGGGCGAACTCGAGCTGAAAAGCCCCTCAGGTCTCCGCCATCAGGTTCAGCCCGGTGAGCTGTGGCTTGCCGAGCGCTTGTTAGATTTATTGAAGGTCACGCCCGGTGATGTGCTGGCTATTGGCGATGCCGAGCTCAAGGTGAGTGGAATTATCGTGCAAGAGCCAGAATTGTCGTTCAACCCGTTTAGCCAGATGCCGGCGGTTCTCATTCATGCTGATGACTTGGACAGTACCGGGGCAATCCAGCCGGGTAGCCGGGTTCAGTACCGGGCGTATTTCACCGGCGCAGATAGCCAGCTCAAGGCATTGCAGAAGCAAGTGGAGCTTGAGCCCGGGCAGCGCTGGTTGAGTGAAACTTCACAGGGGCGCACCGGCGATGTGATTGAAAAAGCCCGCCAGTACCTATCACTGACTCTAATTCTGGTGATTCTGATGGCGACGGCAACCTTGGTGCTGACGTGCATGCACTATGCCTCGACGAGGACCGAAGTGGTCGCGATGATGAAGAGCCTCGGCGCCAGCAAAAAGTGGCTGTGGCAGTGGCTGGCCCGCCAGTTGGCCATGCTGTTTGCCGTGGCCCTGGTGGCGGGGGTGATGATCGGGGCCGTGCTGGAATATTTGCTGCGCGTTCCGCTGGTGGATGTGCTGCCGGATCCCTTGCCGGGGATAGGTATTATGCCGCTGGTGGTGAGTGTTATGGTCGCTTTGCTGGTCGCGGTGCCGGGGATGGGGATGCCGCTGCTGCGGCTGGTTGATGCGCCTGCTATTTCGGTGATACAGCGAACGGACAACTGGCAAAGCAGCAACAAGGGGTACGCATTGGCCCTGTTGCCATTGGCGGCTGGGCTGTTGTGGCTGGGCAGCAACGGGCTGATGTGGCTAACCTTGCTGGGGCTGGCCGCTATCCTGGTGGTTCTTGCCGTGGTTGGGGTGTCTATTGTCCGGGGATTGAAGCGGGGCCGCTGGGGGCCGGCGATTACCCTGGCGCTGAGCCGAATCAATCGCAGCCCGATCGCAACCGGTGCCCAGCTGGCCGCCCTGACCAGCTCGCTGATGCTGCTTACGGTGATCTGGCTGTTGCGCTCTGATCTACTGGCTGACTGGCAGCAAACCCTGCCGGCGGATGCGCCGAATGTCTTTGCCCTCAACATCAGCCCGGCGCAGCAGTCGGCGTATCTTAACCACCTGGATCAGCAGCAGGTGATGCGCTCCGATAGCTATCCGGTGATCCGTGGCCGGATAACGCACATCAATCAAGAGGATTTGCTGGTCCGGGCGCAGCAGGGAAACCGGGAGCAGGATGAATCGCTGCGTCGCGAGCTCAACTTCACCTGGCGTGACGCCCTGCCTGTTCACAACCAGCTGGTTGCTGGTGAGTGGGGCCGGGAAAGTGGGGTCTCGGTCGAGTCCGGTATTGCCGAGCGGCTGGGGATTCAGGTGGGTGATACTCTGGCGTTCAATGTCAACAGCCAGCCGTTCAGTGCCAAGGTCACCAGTATTCGCGAGGTCGAATGGCGCAACATGCGGCCCAATTTCTATTTTATCTTTACCCCGGATGTGATGGCTAAGCTGCCCGCAACCTGGTTGGTCAGTTTCCGGATTGAAGCGGACCAGCAGGCGGTGATCAATCAGCTCGGCCGGGACTACCCAACGGTTACCTTGCTGGATCTGCGCACCATGGCCACCCGCATCCAAGGTGTTATGCAACAAGTATCGCTTTCGCTGTCGGTGTTGGCGGGGCTGGGGGTTGTCAGCGGCCTGTTGCTGGTCATGACCTTACTGCGCCTGAGCTTGGCTCAGCGCAGGGATGAAATCCGTCTCTACCGTACTTTGGGGGCCAGCCGCAAACGGGTATCGGCGACCGTGTGGGGCGAGTATGGGATCATGGCAATGCTCGCCGGTGTAATGGCGGCCGCTGGAGCCGAAACCGTGGTGGCGGTGTTGGTGAAGTGGGGCTTCGCGTTACCGGTAAGCTGGCACCCCGGGGTATGGCTGGTGGTACCGTTGCTCTCGTTGCTGCTGGTGGTGCTTATCATCCGCTCGATGATAAACAGCCTGCTGCTACCGATCCGCGGTTGATGGCTGTCAACCGCGCGTTCCCCCGTCGATAGGGGAACGTGTCGTTGAGTGGCACAAAGCGTCAGGCGGCGACAATATCCGTCAGTGCCGCCTCAATAGTACGGAAACGGAAAGCAAAACCCAGGGCTTCCAGCTTGTGGGGAATGGCTCGCTGTCCCTCCAGCAGTAGCGAGGAGGCCTCGCCCAGCGCCAATTTGAGCACGAAAGCGGGCGTGAACAGGATATGCGGCCGGTGCAGGGCCTTGGCCAGTGACTGGCTGAACACCTTGTTGGTGACGGGGAGTGGAGCTGTCAGATTGAAGGCGCCGCTGGCCGATGGGGTCTCGAGCAGAAACACAATTGCCGCCACCATGTCCTGCAGGTGGATCCAGGGGGTGTATTGCTTGCCGTTGCCGATTGGGCCGCCAAGCCCGAGCTGGTAAGGCGGCAGCATTTTGGCCAGTGCGCCGCCATGCTTGCCCAGTACAATGCCGGTGCGGATCAGGCAAACCCGGGTTTGCTCGCTGTCAGCCTCCATGGCAATTTCCTCCCAGCGCCGGCAGACCCGGTGGGCGAAGTCATCGCTGGACACATGCTCGCTGATGGCAAAGGACTCGTCGATGAGCGCTTCTTTTTGGTCACCGTAGATCCCCACGGCCGAGCCGCTGATGAAGGTATGAGGTGGTTGGCTGCTGGCCTGGATTTTATCGACCAGTTGCTGGGTCAGTGTCCAGCGGCTTTGGCAGATCCGGTCTTTTTGCTGTTGGCTCCAGCGTTTGTTGATGATCGGCTCGCCGGCAAGGTTAATCACGGCATCAAAGCCATCAAGGTTGTCGAACTGGTCTAGGGAGGCAACGGCATTGATCCTGTCGCCCAGGGTTTGGCTGGCCTTGGCCGGATTGCGGCTCAAAACGGTAACCTCATGCTCAGTCAGGGCATTGATTAAGGCCGAGCCGATAAAACCTGTGCCGCCGGTCACTAATATCTTCATGCTTCTCCTCTGAGGCAACGCCTTTACCCGTCTTGGTATAATTCTGAGCATAAGTATAGCTAAACCAAAGGGTTGTTAGCGCGAACAATCTTCTTTATGACATATGGTTATGTGTGCTAGCTCTCGTGTTGGTGCATAAAAGTTGTGTCTAATTGTTAATGAGGAGTACCTTGAAGGTATACCCTTAATTCAACGGCCGTGCGACAACCTGGAGGTGGAATGTCATTTGTGCTCGTCCTGCTGAAAGCCCTGTTGTCCAGTCTGCGTGATTTGCTGCCGATCATCTTGGTTATTGGCTTCTTCCAAATGGTTGTCCTTCAGCAACCTCTGCCACAGCTAGGACCGATACTGGTTGGCCTGGCGTTTGTGGTGGTCGGCTTGACCCTGTTTGTCTTCGGGCTGGAAATGGGGCTGTTTCCCATCGGCGAGTCGATGGCACACTCCTTTGCCAGCAAGGGCAGTGTGTGGTGGTTGTTGCTGTTTGCCTTCTGTTTGGGGTTCGGCACGACGATTGCCGAGCCGGCATTGACTGCCGTTGCGGCGGAGGCTGCCAAGGTGGCCGCCGAAGGGGGCTTGATAGCTGCCGGTGCTGAAAGCCAGCAGAGCTATGCGACCGGCTTGCGCCTGACTGTTGCCCTATCGGTAGGGATTGCCATTATGCTCGGGGTGACACGTATACTAAAAGGATGGCCCATTCACCGGATGATCATCGGCGGCTACTTGATGGTGATGTTGATGACGTGGTTCGCTCCGCCGGCGATTGTCGGGATCGCCTATGATTCAGGCGGCGTGACGACTTCGACCATTACTGTCCCCTTAGTCGCGGCTTTGGGGGTCGGGTTGGCCTCCTCCATCAAAGGACGCAATCCGATCGTCGACGGGTTTGGCCTGATCGCTTTTGCCTCGCTGACCCCGATGATATTCGTGATGGCCTACGGCATGCTGGTGCACTAGGAGGCAGGGATGACAGAGCTGAACGGTATTGTGCCCCACTTTTTCGCTACCCTGCTGATGACAGTACGCGATGTCCTGCCGATTGCGGTGATTATTTTTGGCTTTCAATTGGCCGTACTGCGTCGTCCGGTGACCCATTGGCCCAGAGTCGCGCTGGGGTTTGTCTATGTCGTGGTAGGCTTGTCGCTGTTCCTGCTCGGACTTGAGCTGGCGCTGTTTCCGTTGGGCGAGTCAATGGCCGCACAGCTAACGGCGATGGATTTCTTGTTTGACAGTGGTGAGGGGATCCCGGCGACGATCCCCTGGACCCAGTACTACTGGGTCTATCTGTTCGCGGCGGCGATTGGGTTCAGTACCACCATCGCCGAGCCCTCCCTGATTGCAGTGGCCATAAAAGCCAACCAGGTATCGGGGGGAGCTATCAGTGTCAACGGCTTGCGTATTGCCGTGGCATTGGGGGTGGCGGTCGGAATCGCCCTTGGCAGCTACCGGATAGTGGCCGGCGATCCGCTCCACTATTACATCTTGGCGGGATACTGCGTGGTGGTGGTGCAGACCTACTTTGCACCGAAAATGATTGTTCCCTTGGCCTATGACTCTGGCGGGGTGACGACATCGACGGTCACGGTGCCGATAGTGACGGCATTGGGGCTCGGGCTGGCCTCCACCGTGCCGGGACGAAATCCAATGCTCGACGGGTTTGGGCTAATTGCGTTTGCCAGCCTGTTTCCGATGATCACGGTAATGGGGTATGCCCAACTATCGGCAAGCCAGGCAAAGAGGAGAGAAGAGAATGCGCTTTAAGCTGTTATTGGCCTTTGTTGAAGATTCGAAAACCGACGCCGTGTTGGACGCCGCCCGCAAGGCCGGCGCGACGGGGGCGACAGTGATCAACAATGCCCGCGGTGAAGGGCTGTACCAGAAGAAAACCTTTTTCGGTCTGGGCCTGGACGTCCAGCGGGACGTGATTTTGTTTGTGGTGGAGGAGCACCTGGCGAGGACGATCCTGGAAACCATCGAGCGGGTCGGGGACTTTGATACCTCTTCCGGGCAGGGAATTGCGGTGCAGCTTGATGTCGAGGATGCGGTGGGCGTCGCCCACCAGGTTGAAACACTTACCAAAGTTGTTGAGGCGAAGCTATGAGTAATGACACCTTGGTCCGGGTACGGGATGTAATGATGAACACCTATGCGATTGTCGAAGGGCTGACCACGGTGGCCGAGGCGATCCGCATTGCCAAGCGAAAGCAAATCAAGGCGCTGATCGTCAATAAGCGCAACGATGACGACGAGTACGGCATCGTGCTGATGAACGACATTGCCAAGAAGGTACTGGCGCTGGACCGCTCCCCGGAGCGGACCAATATCTATGAAATCATGACCAAGCCGGCCTTGTCGGTCAGTGCCGCGATGGACGTCCGGTACTGTGCCCGTCTGTTTGAGCGTTTTGGCATTAGCCGGGCGCCGGTGATTGAGGATGGCAAGATAATAGGAATGGTGAGTTATAACAACATCGTTCTCAACGGTATGCTGCGGGAAGAATCGTAACAACTAGTGCCATGGTATTGTCATGGGCTTCGGTGTAGGATCACGGCATCCTGTTTCGAAGATAGACCTCCTGACATGAAATTGTTTTTTGCTTCTGATATCCACGGTTGTGCCGACAGCACCCGCCGTACCTTGGCCAAGTTTGAGCGGAGCGGTGCCGACCACCTGCTCTTGCTGGGGGATGTGCTCAACCATGGCCCGCGCAATGCGCTGCCGGCAGGGTACGCACCAATTGACGTGGCCGAGCAGCTTAATCAACATGCTGAGAAGATCACCGCTGTGCGGGGCAATTGCGACAGTGATGTTGATCAGATGCTGCTGGACTTCCCGATGATGGCGGACTACAACCTGGTGCTGCTGCCAAACGGCCGCCGTCTGTTCCTGACCCATGGCCATCTCTACAACGGCGACAAACACCCGCGCCTGCGTGACGGTGATGTGGTGGTATCCGGTCATACCCATATTCCTGTCGCTGAAAGCAAAGGCGCGCTCTATGTCTATAACCCCGGCTCGGTGACTATCCCGCGCGGTGAATACCAGGCAAGTTACGGTCTATTGGAAGGCAACACACTCAAGGTGTTGACCTTTGATGATGAGATCATTTGCCAGGTTGAATTGGTGTAATCGACAACTTATTCATCAGATGAAGAAAAGGCGGCTGTTAAGCCGCCTTTTTTTATCCCGGCTCTGATGGTCGGCGAGTTTTAACTCCTGAATATAATTCAGCGCTTATGCACATGCGGGTATAAATGTAGTTGCAATGTGACGGCATGTTAGCGTGATTTGAATCTTTGGCACATTGATTTGTTGCTCAATGTTTACAATATTTGTTGATTCGGTTTATCCGAGTAATTCGTTCGTATATTTCGAATTATTGTTTTGGCAATGGCTTGAATATTTGTGTGATAAAAGCCACTATCTCGCCTCCTTAATTTTGTGTGTTTCAAGATGTGTCAGGTGCCAAACAATATGTGTCAGAGTCAGTTTGATTCGTTATTACCGCCACAGATGGCGGAGAAAGCGGCCGAGGTAGGTGTAAGCAAGGCCACCAAAGATCCGATGAAGTCGTTGCTGCTGGCGATCACTGCCGGGATGCATATTGGTATCGCCTTTGTGTTCTACACCACGGTGACCACCGGGGCCGGTGACATGCCGTGGGGAATGTCGCGCTTTGTCGGTGGGTTGGCATTTAGCCTGGGTTTGATCCTGGTGGTGATCACTGGCGGTGAGCTGTTTACCAGCTCGGTACTGACACTGGTAGCCCGTGCCAGCGGTAAGATCAGCTGGAAGAGCCTGTGGCTCAACTGGGGCGTGGTGTATGTGGGCAACCTGCTGGGCGCCCTGATGCTGGTGGTGATCATGCTGATGACCAAGCAGTACATGTCCGGCAGTGGCGCGGTCGGTATCAATGCGATGCAAATTGCCCAGCATAAGCTGCATCAC
The DNA here is from genome assembly GCF_029223585.1 of Photobacterium sp. DA100. Classification (NCBI taxonomy): domain Bacteria; kingdom Pseudomonadati; phylum Pseudomonadota; class Gammaproteobacteria; order Vibrionales; family Vibrionaceae; genus Photobacterium; species Photobacterium sp. DA100. The sequence goes on from NZ_CP119423.1 coordinate 748,315, forward strand.
GACTTCATGCAGGCCGTTGCCCTTGGCGTAATGTGTAATGTACTGGTGTGTGTCGCGGTATGGATGACATTCAGTGGCCGTACCCTGACAGATAAGATTCTGGTGATGATCCTGCCGGTGGCGATGTTTGTCTCATCGGGTTTCGAGCACTGCATTGCCAATATGTTCCAGGTGCCAATGGCAATTGGTATCAAGCATCTTGCCTCGCCTGAATTCTGGCAGATGACGGGGATGAACCCGGCAGACTTTGCCGATCTGACCCTGAGCAATTTTGTTGTCAATAACCTGATCCCGGTGACACTGGGTAACATCATCGGTGGTGGTGTGTTTGTCGGTATGGGGTATTGGATTATCTACTTACGCAACAAGTAAGTGGGGAGTACCGTGTTCTACGTTTTACTGGCTTGGTATTGAGCTGGTGTTTTAAATTGTGTTGATTCGAGTCTGACATGTTGGCCGCTACGGGTGTAGCGGCCTTTTTTTTCAACGTAATTAGTTGATCATCAGCGAGATGAAGTAACCGATAATCGTCGCCGAGCCCACACCGATGAAGCCTGGGATCATGAAGCTGTGGTTGAGCACGTACTTACCGATCGCCGTGGTGCCCGAGCGGTCGAAGCTGATAGCCGCCAGATCACTTGGGTAGAACGGGAAGAAGAAGTAGGCGTAACAAGCAGGCAGCACGCCGATCAATACCGCGGGATCGATACCCAGGGCAAAACCGAGCGGAAGCATGATGGTCAGCACTGCGGCCTGGCTTTTCAGGAACACGGACACGAAGAACATCGCAAAGGCAAAGGTCCACGGGTAGACGTTAACCATGCCGCTGACCAAGCCAACCAGGTAGTCCTTGTGGTGGCCGATGATGGTGTCACTGAACCAGGCGATACCGAAGATGGTGATCACTGCGCTCATGCCGGCAATGAATACGTTGCTGTGTACAATGCGCTTTGGCGAGATATTGGTGGTCAGCAGGATAACCGCACCGACCGATAGCATCATGAACTGGATGGCTACCGACATACCGACGCCCTGTGGCAGGACCTGCTTGCTAAAGAGTGCGATACCGACCACGGCAAGGATACCCAGCAGGAATACGGTCAGGCCTTTCTTGGCGGTACGCTGGTGCTCGGCTTCTTCCTCGGCCGAGCCTTCCTGCTCGGGATCGACCAGGCTGCTGCGGAAATCTTCATCTTCAAGGCGAGCCTGGAATTCCGGATCCTTGTCCAAGTCCTTACCGCGCTTGAGGCTCCACAGACAGCCAATCAGCAGGCCGCCGAATGTCGCGGGAATGGTGACCATCAGGACATTGATCAGGCTGATGTCGAGGCTGTTGTCCATCGCCGTCGCCATTACCACCGCTGCCGCAGCGGCAATCGGGCTGGCAGTGATACCCATTTGCGAGGCCACGGTCGCCATCGCCATCGGACGCTCAGGACGGATCCCTTTTTTGTAAGCGACATCGTAGATCACGGGCAGCAGCGGGTAGACCGAGTGGCCGGTCCCGACCAAAACCGTCAGGGTATAGGTACAAATCGGGCCGAGGAAAACCACGTGCTCAGGGTGTTTGCGAAGCAGGCGCTCGGCAAACTTAACCAGTAGCTTCAAGCCACCGGTGGCCTCTAGGGTCGCAGAGGCCGCCACTACCGCGAGGATAATAAGCATAACGCCAACGGGCGGGGATCCCGGGGCGATACCAAAAACGAATGTCATCACGGAGACGCCGAGGCCCCCCAACAGACCAAAGGCGACGCCGCCGTGGCGTATACCGATCAAGATGACAGCTAGCAGCAATAACAGGTGTATCCAGAACATTATTCCATTATCCTTGTTTCATATCAGTCAAAATCCGCTCGAACTTCTGCACCAAGCTCATGGAATAGGTTTATAGACCATCAACTACGTCAAAAGTGGTATACAAGTCTAATAAAAACAAACCATTAACGAAAAACCCTTGTTTTTGCAGGGGAATGTGAACTTGATCAATATATGATGTCGGTTGCGTGAAAAAAGGAAGGGATAATTATTCGGGATGAAAATTAAATAACTGATTTTATAGAATAAAAAAAAGCCCCGCGGTGCGGGGCATTGAAAATATATCCAAGTCGTTCAGTGACTTAATTTATTTGTTTGCGTCGTCAGCTTGTTTCGCCTGGATCGCAGTCAGTGCTACCGTGTATACGATATCGTCTACCAGTGCGCCACGAGACAGGTCGTTAACTGGCTTGCGCATGCCCTGAAGCATTGGACCGATAGAGACTAGGTCTGCAGAACGCTGTACCGCTTTGTACGTCGTGTTACCTGTGTTCAGGTCTGGGAACACGAATACTGTTGCTTTACCCGCTACTGGCGAGTTAGGTGCTTTAGAAGCCGCAACGTTTTCCATGATTGCAGCATCGTACTGTAGAGGACCGTCGATCACTAGGTCAGGACGCTTCTCTTGAGCAATGCGAGTTGCTTCACGTACTTTATCAACGTCTGCACCCTTACCAGATTCACCAGTAGAGTAAGAGATCATTGCGACGCGAGGCTCAATGCCGAATGCTTTTGCAGAATCTGCAGACTGGATAGCGATTTCAGCTAGCTGCTCAGCAGTTGGATCCGGGTTGATTGCACAGTCACCGTATACCAGTACCTGATCAGGTAGCAGCATGAAGAATACAGAAGATACGATTGACGCATCTGGTGCTGTCTTGATGATCTGGAATGGAGGAACGATAGTGTTCGCCGTGGTGTGAACCGCACCTGAAACCAGGCCGTCAACTTCGTCGTTTTCAAGCATCATAGTGCCTAGGAAAACAGAATCCTGAAGTTTTTCACGAGCAACAACGTCAGTCATGCCTTTGTGGCCACGTAGCTCAACAAGACGAGCAACGTAGTTTTCACGAACTTCATCAGAGTTGATGATAGTCACGCCAGCACCTAGTGTCACGCCCTGCTGCTCAGCAACACGTTTGATGTCTTCTGGGTTACCAAGAAGGACACACTCAGCAATGCCGCGCTCGGCACAGATAGCTGCCGCTTTAACGGTACGAGGCTCATCGCCTTCAGGAAGAACGATACGCTTAGCCGCTTTGCGTGCAAGCTCAGTTAGTTCGTAACGGAAAGCAGGTGGGCTTAGGCGACGCTCTTTGGTTGAACCTTCAGTTAGAGACTCAATCCACTGGCCGTCAACATGGCTAGCCATGTATTCGTTAACTAGCTCAACACGCTCTTTATCGTCAGCTGGTACTTCTAGGCTAAAGCTCTGAAGGTTCAGAGAAGTCTGCCAAGTGTTACCTTGTGCAGTCATAACAGGCAGGCCTGTTTCGAAAGCACGCTCACAAAGATCCATTACTGGCTTAGGTAGCTCGTAGCCGCCTGTCAGCAGTAGGGCACCGATTTCAACGCCGTTCATGGCCGCAAGACATGCAGCAACGATTACGTCTGGACGGTCTGCAGAAGTCACGAGCAGAGAGCCTGGGCGGAAGTGCTCAACCATGTGCGGGATAGAACGCGCACAGAACGTGATGCTCTTGATACGGCGAGTAGCAATTTCACCTTGGTTGATGATTTCAGCGTTCAGGTGCTTAGCGATGTCCGTCGAACGTGTCGCGATCAGCTCAGCGCTCCAAGGGGCACAGCCAAGAACTCGGATTGGGCTAGAGTTGAATACCTGCATCACTTCAACGTTTGAAGGTACAGTGGCTTCAGCGTCGTCGAAGATTTCAGATAGGTCAGGGCGAGTACGGCCTTCAGCGTCAACAGGTGCGTTAAGCTTGTTAACGATAACACCGGCGATTTGCTTGTTCTTGATACCGCCGAAGTTAGAACATGCTACTTCGATACGCTCTTTAAGCTGAGCTGGGTTGTCAGTACCAGGTGCAACAACGAATACGATTTCCGCGTCTAGCGTTTTCGCAATTTCGTAGTTGATCTGGTTAGCAAACGGGTGCTTGCGAGTTGGTACAAGGCCTTCGATCAGCGCAACTTCAGCGTCAGCAGTTGCTTCTTTGAAGCGGGCTACGATGTCTTCTAGCAGTACGTCGCTCTTATCGTTACGGATAAGCTCTTCTGCACAAGCCATAGAGAAAGGTTCAGCCACTTTCATATCGCTGTTAGCAGCGATGATGTTCGTTGTTAGATCTGGCTGATCACCACCGTGGCGTGGCTGAGCGATAGGCTTGAAGAAAGAAACGCGAACACCTTTGCGCTCCATTGCACGAAGCACACCAAGGCTTACGCTAGTAAGACCAACACCGGCACCAACCGGAACAAGCATAATAGTACGGGACACTATGGATTCCTCAACTATTGAACACGACAGTGCTGTGCAATAACGATGGGTGAACCGGTATTGGACAGCACCACAAAAAAGCATGACCTAAGGTCATAAGTCATGAAAAAACGGCCGGCCTAGGCCAGCCGTTGAAATCAGTTTCGACCGATTAGATTTCAGCTAGACGAGCTGTATCTTCAGCGATAACTAGTTCTTCGTTAGTTGAAACAACCATTGCAGGAACACGGCTGTTTTCAGTAGTGATCACACCTTCGCCGCCGAAACGTGCTTTAAGGTTTGCTTCACTGTCAACTTCAACACCTAGGATAGCAAGGCGGTTAAGAACCATCTCACGGATTGGTGCAGAGTTTTCACCGATACCACCAGTGAATACGATAGCGTCTAGACGACCTTCTAGTGTTGCAGTGTAACCAGCAACGTACTTAGCTAGACGGTGGCAGAACACGTCCATTGCACGAGTTGCTTCTTCTTTCTCGCCGTAGTTGTCTTCAACGAAACGACAGTCAGACGTTACGCCAGTCAGACCTAGTAGGCCAGACTCTTTAGTGAACATAGTGTTGATTTCATCAACGCTCATGCCTAGCTTGTCATGTAGGTGGAACATAACAGCTGGGTCAAGATCACCACAACGTGTACCCATCACTAGGCCTTCAAGAGGTGTTAGACCCATAGACGTATCTACAGACTGACCGTTCTTGATTGCACAAACAGATGCACCGTTACCTAGGTGGCAGTTGATGATATTCAGTTCGCTCTCAGGTTTGCCTAGACGCTCAGCTGTTTCACGAGTGATGAACAGGTGAGAAGTACCGTGTGCGCCGTAACGACGGATACCGTGCTCTTTGTATAGGTTGTACGGTAGTGCGTATAGGTACGCTTCTTCTGGCATTGTTGTATGGAATGCAGTGTCGAATACAGCAACGTTTTTCAGCGCTGGGAAAGACTTCTGGGCTGCTTTGATACCGATGATGTGAGCTGGGTTGTGAAGCGGTGCGAAAGTCGCAGCGTCTTCGATACCTTTAAGTACTGCATCGTCGATTAGCGCAGACTTAGTGAACTGCTCACCGCCGTGTACAACACGGTGACCGATAGCGGCCAGGTTTTCAGCTAGTTCAGGCTTAGAAGCAAGAATAGTGTCTACCATGAACGCTAGCGCTTCTTCGTGAGCAGCGCCTTCGCCTAGTTGAGCTTCGTGTTTACCGTCAAGTTTCCACTTGATACGTGCTTCTGGAAGGTGCAGACATTCTGCAAGACCTGTCAGGTGCTCTTCACCTGATACCGCGTCAACAACAGCGAACTTAAGAGAAGAACTACCGCAGTTAAGAACTAAAACCAGCTTAGACATGAGTGACTACCTATAATCTGTCTGAAAGTTGATATTCAACTGAAATAAAAATTACCCATAGGATAGACGACTTTTCGACAAGCCGGTCTAGTCAGGGTCAAAATCGTGCTACATCCGTATCAAAATAGAATCGTGTTACCCAGATCCTGGGCCATCCTTGGAAGCGCCTTCAGTTGCCAGAACGATGATTACAGGCAACAATAAATGTAGGCGTGCATAGGATAGCGATTGTGGTGCAATATAACAAAAAGATTTTTAGAAAAAATTAATTTGAATCAAGTTTGTTATTGCTGGTTTTTAAATTTTACTGTTTTTTTTGAAGTTTGGTGATTTATGAGTCAACAACATTCGATTTGGCAAGCTTTCCGTCATGGCCAGGATTACATGGCCACGTGGCCAATGCGCAAAGAGTTGGCCATGCTGTTTCCCGAGCAGCGTTATATCAAAGCCACGCGATTCGCAATGCGGGTGATGCCAGCCGTTGCTGTCATGAGCGTGTTGAGCCAGATGGCCTTCGATAATTATGACGCCTTGCCCCAGGCCATCACTGTCGCCCTGTTCGCCTTGAGCATGCCCTTGCAGGGGCTGTGGTGGCTCGGCAAGCGCAGCCGGACCGATTTGCCACCGTCGCTGGCGAGCTGGTACCGTGAGATCCATGACAAGATTGTCAGTGAAGGGTATGCGCTGCAGCCGCTGAAGAGCCGCCCGCGCTACAAAGAATTGGCCCAGGTGCTAAACCGGGCGTTCAAGCAACTGGACAAAGGCTCGCTTGAGCGTTGGTTCTGAATCGGTCGTTGCTTGCGGGCGGGTTGATTACAAAAAAAGTAGCCTAGGGCTACTTTTTTTTAATCGGCGATCACTCGTCGTCTTCAACCTGGCGCTTGGTGCGAACACCAGGCTTGGCCAAGATTTCCAAGTAGAAAGACGTCAGCGCCAGAGATTCGGCTTCGTCAATGCACTTGTTGATTTCTTTAACGTGGATAACCTTTGCTTCCTGCTCGGTGTGACCATATTTACAGTCGAAATCCCAGTAGTCAGCGCCTGCTGGTAGGGACTTGTTACGTTCACGCTTGAGGTACTTCTTTACCTCGTATTTGACGGCTTCGACAACGCGTGGAACTGCTTTCTTTGGGTGAGTTAAAGCAAATGTTTTTTTCATCGTTTTCCTAAAAATCAAAAAGGCCCAGAACATGCTGGGCACGATGGGCATTTTACTTTAATTTGCTGCCGGTCGCGAATGGCAATTTTGGCACTAGTTCAGCAGCAGGCTATCATCAGCCAGTTCTTCGCCGCGGACCTTGCTGAACATTTCCAATAAGTCTTTGACGCCCATCTGGTTGCGTTCCTCGCCAGCGACATCAAGAACGATTTCCCCCTGATGTAGCATAACCGTACGCTCGCCATAGGCCAGGGCATCTTTCATCGAGTGGGTGACCATCATGACAGTGAGATCAAACTCTTTCACGACTTTGTTGGTCAGTGCCAGGACGAAGGCTGCCATCCGGGGATCCAGCGCGGCGGTGTGCTCATCGAGCAGCAGTAATTTACTGTCAGCGAGTGTTGCCATCACCAAGCTGACCGCTTGGCGTTGGCCGCCGGATAATAGCCCGATGCTATCACCGAGCCGATCCTCGAGCCCGAGGCCAAGGATGCTGATCCGCTCCTGGAATAGCTGGCGGCGTTTCGATGACAGAGCCAGTTTCCAGCTGCGGCTGCTGCCGCGCTGGTAGGCCAGCGCCATGTTTTCCTCGATGGTGAGTGAGCCGCAGGTACCGGCCAGCGGATCTTGGAACACCCTGGCGGCATACTGAGCCCGCTGGTAGACGCTTTTCTGGGTGACATCGATATTGTCTATCAGGACTTGCCCGCCAACCATCGGGGTTTCGCCGCTGACTGCGCCGAGCAAGGTCGATTTCCCCGCGCCGTTTGAGCCAATCACGGTGACAAATTGCTTTTCGGGGACCGTGAGGGAAACGCCTTTCAGCGCCTGATTTTCCAAAATAGTGCCTTCGTTGAAGGTCACACGGATATTGTTCAATTCAATCATCTTTACCTCAACCCCTTGCTTTGGCCTTGTTGGTGACGACGGACGCTTTCTGCTTGCCGCGAGTCAGCTGTCCTTTCATGCGTGGGGCAATCAGGGCGATGGCAACCAGCAGTGCGGTGATCAGGTTGAGATCCGAGGCTTGCAGGCCGAACATGCCGCTGCTCAGGGCAAAGGCGACGGCGAGGCGGTATAGGATAGAGCCGAGAATCACGGCGATAACCGCTATCCAAATTTTGCGACCGGGTAGCAGGGTTTGGCCAAGGATAACAGCGGCAAGGCCTACCACTATGGTACCGACACCCGAGGTCACATCGGCGAAGCTGTTGGTTTGGGCAAACAGGGCACCGGCAAAGCCGACCAAGCCGTTGGATAAGGCAAGGCCGAAATAGGTGTACAGGGCGGTATTGCCGCCCTGAGCACTCACCATCCGGCTGTTGACCCCGGTTGCCCGCAGGCCGAGGCCAAAATCGCTGGCCAGTAGCCGGGTGATGAACCATGCACTGGCGATGACCAAGGCAACTACAACGACCAGGCGGACGATGCCTTCGTCCATCCCGTAATCGAACGCTAACAATTCAAACGGGGTGAACAAGGTATCTTCACCGAGCAGTGAGAGGTTGGGGCTGCCCATGATCCGGATATTGATGGAGAAAGCCGCAATCATGGTCAGGATACTGGCCAGCAGGTGGAGGATCCCGCAGCGTACTGCGAGAAATGCGGTTACCAGGCCACACAGCCCGCCAGCGGCAATGGCCAGTAAGGTTGCCGCCCATGGATTGAAACCGGCTATGATGGCTGTTGCCGCCACCGCCGCCCCCATCGGGAAGCTGCCATCAACCGATAGATCGGGGAAGTCCAGAATCCGGAAGGTCAGGTAGACGCCGAGGGCAACCAGGCCGTAGACCAACCCGATCTCGAGCGTCCCGAGAAAGGCAAAGAAAGACATCCTTATTCTCCTTGTCTTTATGTGTAGTGAAGAACCTAGAACCTAGAACCTAGAACCTAGAACCTAGAACCTAGAACCTAGAACCTAGAACCTATAACCGTTGGCTAGGATCTAGGAACTAGCCTCTGCTTCTCTTATTTCTCTATCGACGTGGCACGCTCAAGCACCGAGCTCGGGAAGGTGATACCCAGCAGGTCGGCGGCTTTCTGGTTGAGGGCTAAATCGGATCCCTTGGCGACTTTTACCGGAAGATCAGACACTTTTTTGCCCTTCAGCAAGGCATCGACATAATCCGCCGTTTGGACACCGACTTGGTAGTAGTCGAAGCCAAGGGCTGCTAAGGCACCGTTGGCAATGTAGGTGGTCGAAGCGCCGACAATGGGGGTGTTCGCTTGGTTTGCGGCATTGACCAGCCCATCGATGGCACTGGCCACGGTGTTATCGGTCGGGGCATAAATCACATCGGCTTTTGACGCTACAATCTGGGCGGCGGATTGGACATCGGCACTTTTCAGGGCCGTCCCCTCGACAACGGTAAGTCCTCGGTCCTCGGCGGCAGCACGGAGCAGCTCCACCAGGGCGACGGCATTGGCTTCACCCGGGTTGAACACGACCCCTATACTTTTCATTTCAGGCAGCAGCTCCTGCATCAAGGCAACGTGCTGGGCGACAGGGGAAAGGTCGGACAAGCCGGTGACATTGCGGGCAGGTTTGTCCATGTCTTTGACCAGCTTGGCACCAACCGGATCAGTCACCGCGGTGAAAACCACAGGGATCGAGCGGGTTGATGCGGCCAGGGCCTGTGCGGTTGGGGTGGCGATCCCGACCAGAACGTCGGGACGCTCGCCAACGAACTGCTTGGCGATCTGAACTGCAATGGCGGGGTTACCCTGTGCAGTCTGGTAGCTGAACTCCAAATTTTCACCTTCAACGTAACCTTTCTGCCTCAAGCCGTCTAGCAAGCCATTGCGGGCGGCGTCCAAGGCCGGGTGCTCGACAATTTGCGATACCGCCACTTTTGCCACATCGGCCAAGGCGGAGGTCGATGTCATGGTTAACGAGGCGGCAATGCAGATAGCCGTAAGTAGTTTATTGTTTTTCATATCCATTTCTCATGCACTCCGTGTTTTGCTTTGCGCTGTTCCAATCAAGGTTTCTAACCGCTTATTGGCATATTGTTTTATCGCATTGGCAATCAAAAGGATATATGAAATTTAACATCACTGTAACATGGTGGTGGCCAATCATGCTGCCATATCGCAACTATGTAGTTGAGCTTTATTGCTTGTGTGGTTGGGGGTGGCAAGTTAGTTTACGTCTTGGATAAAAAACAGACAATTTTGCTTTATTGTTATTTTCATGGCTCATGGTGAAAAGTCTGCTGGGCGATGCTGATAGTGCTATGAAAATCTGTGCTACAGATCAGGTTGCAGCTGGGAGGTGTTCAGGTCTGGATCAGGTCGGTTACGACATACTGCTTCTATGAGATACCAGCTGTATCTCTCCCAATGACCCCACAAGCTTGGCCGCCGGTGGGGTCAGTTCTTTCCCGAAAGGGCTATTTATAGCACTCCAGTCCTTTATTCCTGCTGTAAATCGCGGCCATTGCCGCAGCCATTTTGTCTTGGTCGACATAAGCTGCCGGTAGCGGCATGACCTCAAAAGTATAATCTGGCGATCCTTCTGCCACCCCGGTGTTTTTTGTTACAGGCGTTACCATCATGACATTTAAGTCTGGGTTGCGGGCTGTGATCCTCGACGCCGTGCCTAAACCTTCCGCGACATGGAACCGTCCGGCCACATGGATAATTTGCTTGCCGGGGTGGAGGGCAAGGTAGTCAACCATGCTTTCTGCCATAGTGTCATCCCAGGCTGTCTGGGCGGCAAACTGGCGCTTGGTTTTCTCTTCATCGCCATGGTGCATCGAAGCGTTGAACTTGTCGTGGTAGGCATCGCTCCCCAGAGTGAGCTGCTCGGCGACCCAGCGCCGTTCCATGGCCGGTAATAACGCCAAATAGCCCTCACCTTGCTGGCCGATACAGCGGACAATAGATTTTGGTGCATTGGCGGCAATCACATCCAACTGGTTCATCTTGGCAAATTCAACCAAGGGGCGGTAATCACTGCTGTAGTTCGGCCAGGCTTTGCCTTCCTTGATCAGGGTTTTTTCACCAATTTCATTGTTAAGGTATTGGTTTACCACATGCTGTTTGTCGCGGGTGAACTGCTCCATCGACAGGGCCATATTCGGGTTGTGCTGATAGAGGGCTGCAAAAAGGCGGGCTTGCATCAGGTGGGCTCCGGGGTGCCCGTGCCATTCGCCAACCAGCACGATATCCGCCGCCTGTAACGCCTCGGCGAGTTGGTCAAGAGTCATTGGCTGCCCTTGGGGAGACTGAATAGTCGAGTCATACATGGTCGGCAATAACCGGGCGGCCGTGCCGGCATCACTTATGCCGGCAACGTCAGTATGCGAAGTGCAGCCAAACATCAGGCTAGCGAGACCGAGGGAGAGCCATTTCTTCATGGGAATCAAATCACAGGTTGAGTAAAGCCGGGAAAACACACGGCAAACAAGATACACCAACCCGGCCATCTGTTCGCGGGGGAGTCAGAATATGGCCGAGTCTGGTATGAGTATAGAAGCTGTGATGATAGATGACTTGATAGCGATTATCAATTGCAATTGATAATCGCTATTGTTTGCGGTGGTTATGTCGAACTCAGAGAAGGTTATGGCTGTCGCTGGTAAACCCTGATCGCAAAGTCGGCTTCACAGAAAAACTGTTCGCTTTGTGCCAATTGCTGCCACACGGCGTCACTGGTTTTCCAGGCGAAGGGGGTCATCTGCATCAGTGCCGTTGCTTCCTCACCGTTCAGTGTCATGTCGTAATGGAGCTGGGTTTGATCGACAAGCTCAAAGCCATCAATGCTCTCTGCTGCCATGTCATGGAGGCGTACGCCGTCGTAAATCAGCTCTTTCAGTTGGTACAAATGGCGGGCGGCCGGGGTCACTGTGACAATAACCCCGCCGGTTTTGATGGTTCGCTTAAGTTCTTCCGCCTTGCACGGGGCATAGATGCGCACCATGCCATCAAGAGAGTGGTCGGCAAACGGGAGCCGGTGGCTGGAGGCGACACAGAAATGGCAGGTAGGGTAGCGCTTGGCTGCGTAGCGTACTGCCACCTTGGAAATGTCCAAGCCGTGCACCTCTAGCGCCGGGTGCCCCGCAAGGGAGGCGGCAAAACCGGAGGTGTAATACCCTTCGCCACACCCGATATCCAGCAGCTGTTCGGCATTTTCTGGTAGGTATTGTTCTAGCTTGCTGACCACGACTTGGCGCATCGGATCGTAGTGGCCGGCGTTGAGGAACAGGCGGCGAGCCTGCATCATCTCTTTGTTATCCCCGGGATTCTTCGAGCTCTTGTGGTGTGCAGGCATTAGGTTCACATACCCTTCCTTGGCCTGATCAAACTGGTGGTTGCTGGCGCACTTCCACGTATTATCCTGTTGGGTTAGCGGTTGGTGGCAGAGAGGGCATTGGTACGGCATTGGGATCACCCGGTTAGTTGAGTTTTGGGCATTGTAAACGCCTGCTCAGGTTAGCTGCAAGCCAACAGAGGATAAGAGGGGGAAATGTATAAAGCCAGCTGATGCTGGCTTTATACGGGCTAGCCGGTTGCTAGCTTTTTGCTTTGTATTCGGCTTTGTCGAGATTGTGCTTTTTCATTCTCAGGTATAGTTTCTTGCGCGGGACCTGCAGGTAGTTGGAGACATCGTTTATCCGGCCGGCAAACAGGTACAGTGCGTCCTCGATGACTTGTTTCTCATAGCTGTCGACCAGTTCATCAAGTGGGCTGCTCATATGCTCCAGCGGCTTGGTGCGATCCTGCCCGGCCAGCTTCACGATACCTATCGCATAGAGCTCAGCCACGTTTTTTAGTTCAAGCACATTGCCGCTCCACTCATGGCGGTTAAGGGTGTTGATGTAAGCTTTGTCGATCGCTGGGACGGGCTTGTGCAGCTTCTGGCAGCTTTGTTTCAGGAAGTATTTGAATAATGGCGCAATATCGCTTACCCGTTGGCGCAGTGGCGGGAGCTGGAAGCGAACTTGGCTGAGGAAATAGAATAGCTCCGGCAGTAAGATTTCTTGCTCAACCAAGGCCTCTGGGTTGGTGCCGGTAATGGCCAGCACCCGAACTTCTTTCTTGTTTTGCCGCTCTTGTTCAAGCAGGAAGCGGCACAGCCATTGCTGTGTTTCCAGCGGCATGTCTTGGGGATCGCTAAGGCTGATGCTGCCACCGCGGGCGGAGATCATTGCCCGTTGCAAGTCGGGGGTGCAGGTAATATTGCTACCCAGGGTAGCCACAAATGGCCCCTTATGCATCTGGCTATTTTGGTGCAGCAGCCTGGCGACGGTATGACGGCCTGTGCCTTTCTCCCCTTCGATGAGGACATCTTTTGACGTCAGGGCTATCTGGGTGACCTTCTCACGGATTTTGACGATCAGTGGGCTATCGCCCAGCAGTATCTCACAGGTGGACTGGCCGATGGCCTCGCGCTGCTCAATCACCGCTTTCCTTGCCGGTAGGTGCTTTTCGAGCAGTGCCAGCAGCTCGGCAGGCTGAAGCGGTTTTTGCAGAAAGTCGAGGGCACCGCGCTTAACCGCATCAACCGCCATCGGGATATCGCCATGCCCGGTGATCATGATAACAGGCAGTTCCGGATCGAGGTTCTTGATGAACTCGAGGAGATCCATACCGTTTAGCCCTGGCATGTACATGTCTGTCACCACAACGCCGGGCCAGTTTTTGTGCAGCAAGGATGTCGCTTGTGTTGGGTCGGTAATGGCTTTGACTCTAAAGCCTGATATTTCAAGTAGTTGTTGGTATGAATCCAACACATCATGGTCATCATCAATGATTAGTACTTCGATATCATTATTCATTATCATAATTGTTCAGCTCCAACACGACCATGGCACCGCCTTGCAGGTTTGAGGCAAGGAAAATATCGCCATCAAGGCGGTTCATGATTGAACGGCAGATACTCAGCCCAAGACCGAGCCCTACCTCTTTTGTTGTGGTAAAGGGGGTAAATAGTTTCTCGATGATTTCGGCGGCAAACCCGTTACCGCTGTCGCTGACGGCCAAGCGGCATCGACCGGCCTGGCAGCCAAGGGATTCGAGGGTGATGGTTCGTTGCTCGCAGCCGGCGATCGCGTCGCAGCTATTGACCATCAGATTGACCAAGACCTGCTCAAGCTGGACTGGATCAGCATAGCAATAGCATGGGCCGGTCAGCAGATTGCGGATCTCGGTCTGCTGAACTTTGGCCCGGCTTTCGACAATCATCATTGCTTGCTGGATCGAGGCGTTGATCTCGATGGGCTTCATGGGGTTATCGGATGATTGTTTTTTGGAGAAGCTTTTTAAGCTGGCGATGATCCGCCCCATCCGGGTGGCGAGGCTTTCCACCTTCGCCAGCGACGCCGGGAGTTGCTCCAGGCGCTGTTTGTCCAATGCCAGTTTCGCGGTAAAGATATGGGTCGAGATGGCCGAAAGCGGCTGGTTAAGCTCATGGGCCAGGGAGGTCATGGTCTGGCCAACCACGGCCATCTTTGCCGCTTGGATCAGGTCGTCCTGGGTGGCGCGTAAATCCGCCTCGACACGCTTTCGATCCTCGATTTCCAGTTGCAATTGGCGATTGCGGCTGGTGAGGGTATGGGTTTTTTCTCTGACCATTTTCTCCAACCACCGGGCAGCCTTCTCCTGTTCGGTGATATCTGTCATGGTGATGATGACTTTATCCAGTTGCCCCTGCTGGAAAAGGCGGAAATCTAGCCGCAGGTAAAGGTTCTCTTCGCCGCCTTTTTTCTGTTTCAGAGTTAAGTTGCACCCTCCCAAGCTAAACAGCGGGCTGTTGTTTTTGAAAAGCGACTGCAGACGGGCATGCATGGCTGGGCTGAACAGCTCCCATATGGCTCGGTGCTGCGGCATGTCGATATTGTCAAACAGGTTCAGGGCGCTGGGGTTGACCGACTCAATCATCCCCTCAAGGCTGCAGGTAATGATGCTGGCCTGGGTATTGTTGATCAGGTTGAGGGCGTTGCTCTGCTGCATTTCTTGCATTTGGCGGCAGAAATGGCGCAAGTTGTCCCCGAGTTGGCCGATTTCGTCATTGCCCGTCACTTGGATTTCGGCATCAAGTTGGTTATTGGCTACCGCTAGGAGATCCTGGGAGAGCAGGTTGAGACGTTTGACAATCCCCTGGCCGACCAGATACACCGACAGCATCACCGACAGCAAGAGGGTAACGACCATAGTGCCAAACAAAATCAGGTTGCTGATGGAGATCGCCTGGCGCGTCTTCTCGTTCAAGGCATGCAAAGAGGCGTCCTCTTGCTCAACCATGGTCTGGATCAGCTCTTCCTGGTAGGCCAGCCGGGCCTGAATCTGCCCTTGGTAATGGCTGATTTGCTGTGACAGCTGGTGGTCATGGAGCAACTGTTTTTCAAGCGTCCCCCCGGGTTCGACCAAGGCGATCAGCTCATCGAGTAATTGCCGGTAGGAGATGGTCGACGAGTAATGGCTCAAGCTTTGGCTCATCTGGCTGATTTCATCGGTTTTGTAGCCGATGAAGTAGAAGGCATTGCTGATATTTCTTTGCTGTCGTTGCATGATGATTTCCTGCACCAGCTGATGCAGCTCATTCTCTTTGACCGTGATGGCCTGCAGCAGCGAAAATTCTGTCATGACTTCGTTGATGGTACTCGATGCCAGGGCGTTGGGGAGCATGCGGGTGAGCTGCCATTCGACTTCTTGCCGAATGGGGGTGAGCTCTTCAATCATGTCCTGATGCAGCCATTTAATATTGTTTTCGGTCTGCGCCAAGGCATAGAGGTGGGTGTTACGCTGGTACAACAGGCCGGCATAGGCTTTGATGTCATTGAAGAGGGTATCGTGCTCGTCCTTGATCGCAGCGTGAAATTGCAAACTGGCTGTTTGGGCAATGGCGGCATTGATCTGGGCCAGCTTGGTGTTGATGTTTTGCTTTAGATCCGCATGCAGGACAGGATCGGTATTGTTGCTCAGTAAGTTGAGTGCGGTTTGCAAACCGGCGGTATTGCGTTCTAGCTGGTAGCTGGCCCGCAGCGTCGGCATGTTTTTGTTGACCATGGCCTGGATTTGGTCGTCTAGGCTCTCCCAGTTGACAATGGCGATCAGGCTGACGCTGATGGTCAAAAAGGCCATGAACGCGATCGAGGCGATCAGGCGGTTGCCGATGGTATTGCCGAACAACATTAGTGGTTCCCCTTTGACTCGTGGCTCTCGAGCAATGTTTCGCAGATGCGGATAGCCTGATCGAGCTGTTCAGCCATGATGGCTCGCCAATCTGCGGTTAGCTGGGCGGTGTGCATGTCGCCTCTCGACAACGAAATGCTATTTCGCAGTATGGGGTTGCGCGACTGGGTTTCGGAAACCGGAGGGGTAGAGGCCAAGCGAATTGCCAGGTTGAACTGGCGCTGCTCTTCCGAGCTAAGCCGGTTGAGCCCCTTGACTTTGTGGATCAGCTGCCAGGCCTGGTTGAGGCGGATCAGCTGGTAGTTGATACTCTGCTCGAACAGTTGCTTGACCAAAGCTGAGCGCTGTTCCATTAACCGGTGATCGAGGGAGGCAACCTCGAAGGGCTGGCGCATTGTCTGGTGCAGGGCATATTTGTTGAGTGAGCTGCTCGATAGCGTCTGCTGTATCTCATCGGAAAGCAAAAACTTAATAAATTCGATACTGTGCTGTGCCTGATTGATGTTGTTCACTGCGGCGACATAGCTTGGCATCAGCGGGCTGTTAGGCTGGTAAGTGAAGTTGATAAAGGGGAATAGCTTTTGACTCTCGTAGGCATAGCTATCAATGATAGGCCCGATGCCGACCAAGCCGCGGGCAATGCTGTTCTTGACGCCGTAGCTGCGGGCCGAGACCGAGGAAAGGTTGCCACCGATTTGCAGCAGTAATTGCCACCCGTGCTTCCAGCCGTAATGCTGAAGGATATTTTCGACCATGATATGGGTGGTGCCTGAACGGGCCGGGCTGCTCATGACCAGATGGCGGAAGAAGAGGGGATCGGTCAGGCTCTCCCAGCTGTCGGGCGAAGGCAAATGGTGTTTCGCGAGGTAATCTTCGTTCCACATCAAGCCGTAGCCGGAATAGCCGAAGATGGCGACATTGGCAATAGAGTCCTGCATGAAGCGCTGCTGCTGGAAGGTTGAGTCATAATTCAACGCATTGAGGGGCAGTAAGCGCCCCTCTTCAACCAGCGGGGTAAACAGGGTGCGTGACGAGGAGATCACGATATCGATATCATGATCGTCATGGCTTAGTAGGCGCTGGCTAGAGGCCTCGCGGCGGTGGAGAATGGTGAAGTGTACCTCGGGGTATCGTTGCTTGAATTGTTCCAAGATTGGCTGAAGCGACTCAACGGTAAAGGTGGTCAGGATGATCAATTGATCGGTTGGTTTGGCCCAACTTGAGAGCGAAAGAAACAAAATGACGGCATAGAGTAATTTCATCATCGGTGATCAGCTAACCAGAGTGCCTCTTTGTATACAGGGAAAATGGCGTTAAGAATAGTGGAATCAGCAACGAGATTTTTTATTTATTAAAGGTTTATCGCTTTTACCATGCCCAGCCGAGCTTACGGGTCAAAGTTGACACATGGGGCGGGGATTTATTGGCCGGGGTCACACTTTGCAGATGGCGAAAACAGTGCCAAGGTTCATATACAACAAACCGGAGCAGAGGCTCCGGTTTGGGGGACCAAATCGTCAGATTAGGCGTTGAGGATCTGCTGGATTTCAGAGGTCGACAGGTGGTACTGACGCGGGCAGTTGCGCCAGGTGCGCAGCATACGCTGGTACTTTTCAAGCATCGGGACCTGGCTATTGAACATGTGTTCTGTTTTGTCAAACTGCGGGTATAGGCCTTCTTCCTCGGTCAGGAAGCGCACGTAATGGACATGCTGGGCCTCTGTTGCGGCATCAAAGCCAAGGAATTGCAAGCGGCGCTGGTCAACCTGTTTCTGGTTTTCTTCTGTCAGCATCTTGTATGACTCCTGCATGGCATGGTGCATTTCCATGAAGTCAATGATTTCACGGCACTTCTCTTCAGGCAGGTCACCGAATTCTTTGTCCAGTTCGCGCATTTGCAGGCCGTAGCCACGCTCTACGATAGTTTGCAGGCGGCGGTATTTGGCTTCGTTTTCCGGAGTCAGCTTTGACATCAAGTAATATTGATTCGATAGGATCAAGCGTTGCGCGTTAGTCATTTCCATAATGATAGGCCTTAATATTTATTGAGCTGGCATTGAGGTTAACAGGATAGAACGAAAAAAAATTGATCTGGTTACGTCTTGCTAACTTTTTTTTGTTAAAAATTACTAATCGTATAAAGTCTATCCAAATCAGCCTTGGTTAGGCGAAATAATCAGACAATCTCCTTAATTATTACATGGATTTAGGGCTCTGCCGGGGGGAGATAATTGGACTGAAGCACGTTGTTGACGTGAATTGACGCTCGGTGGCAGTAAGCACATAACGACAGCCGATATGGTAAAGGGGAGGGCGAGGGATGTCTGGCGTGATAAGTGGGTTCCAGTTAGCGGGGTTTGCTGCCGCGGCGGTGATCCTCGTGATGAGCTTTCCGCGGGAGTTTGGGCCCAAATTCCGTGCTGAAAAAGACTATCAGCACTGGGTACTTGCCAGTATGGTGGTGTTGTTCCTGCTCTGGAGCCTGACGGCGGGGGTGTCCGACGGACTGCAGGTGCATTTCTTGGCGTTGACGACTTTGTCCTTATGCCATGGCTGGAGAATTGCCGCTCTGATCGGTGTTCTGCCAACCCTGCTGCTTGCGCTCTTTGGTTTGCTGCCTTTTGCCGATATAGGGATTTATCTCGTGGTATCGGTGATTGTGCCGGCTTGGCTGAGTTTTTTGCTATTTCGGCTGACCTACCGGTATCTGATCCGGCACCTATTTGTGTATATCTTCGTTGCGGCCTTTCTTAACGGGGCATTAACCATTGCGATACATCAGCTGCTCAACGGCGGAGTCATGTGGCTCAGCGGTTTATATAGTTGGCACTACATTGTCGATAACTATTTGGTGCTGACACCGTTGTTGCTGTTCCCCGAAGCCATGCTCAACGGCATGGCCATCACCCTGCTGGTGGTGTACCAACCACGGTGGGTGAGGACCTTCCACGACAACGATTATTTGAGTCAATGAGTTCGGGCTGGTGGTTTTGCCTGGTGAATGGAGGTGGTGGCCATTTCCCCATTTTGCCTCTTTCGCTAGCGCTTGGCGCCGGGTGGCTTGAACTCGGTGCCAAAACGGCTTACCCTGCGCGCGTTTTTCCGCACGGCTTGTCCGTGCCCACTCGCATATTGCGCGAGAATCCCCGTTTTATTCATTCATACGAACAAAATGCCGCCAGGAGGCAAGGATTCAAAGCAGAGGGAAATCGAGTGCATTTGGTGCCTGAGATTTTGTCCCGGGCAGAGGTGTACCTAGGTAGCGCCCCAAGCACTTTGGATCGGATTGTTTTGTACAACTGACTCTGGACAACACGGCCAGGGTGCGGCACTGCCTGATTGTTTCTATGAGTTTATTATGCAAGTCTTTTCTAGTCTGATCGGTATTCTACTACTGGTTGTCTTGGCTTATTTCCTTTCTGAACAACGTGATCGTATCAATTGGCGTACTGTTTTAGGTGCTCTGTCAATCCAGATGGGCTTTGCCGCCATCGTCCTTTACAGCTCGCTGGGGCGGGAAGCCCTGTCTGATTTTTCTAACGGTGTGCAGACCGTGATCAACTACAGCAACCACGGAATCGGCTTCTTGTTCGGCGGCCTGGTGTCCGACAAGATGTTCGAGCTGTTTGGCGGTAATGGTTTTGTCCTTGCCCTTCGGGTACTGCCGGTGGTGGTGTTTTTCTCAGCCTTGGTATCGGTGCTCTACTATCTTGGTATCATGCAGTTGATCGTAAATACCCTGGGACGGGGGCTGGCACGCGTGCTTGGCACCAGTCGTCCTGAGTCTATTTCAGCCACCGCCAATATATTCCTTGGTATCTCCGAAGCTCCTTTGACGATTCGTCCTTATTTGCCAACTATGACCCGCTCGCAGTTGTTCGCCGTGATGGTCGGTGGCATGGCCTCGGTCGCAGGTTCGGTGCTGGTAGGCTATGCCCAGATGGGTATTCCCCTCGAGTATCTGTTGGCGGCTTCATTTATGGCCGCCCCTGCTGGTTTGATGATGGCCAAGCTGATGATCCCGGAAACCGAGGATGCGGCAGGCTGTGTCGAGGAGCAACAACAGGAACAACAAAAGCCAGCTAATGTGATTGATGCGGCAGCTCAGGGGGCAGCCCAAGGGATGCAGGTCGCTTTGAACATCGGTGCCATGTTGCTGGCTTTTGTCGGTCTGATTGCCCTGATAAACGGCATGCTGTCGGGCGTCGGCGGCTGGTTTGGTATGCCTGAGATGAGCCTGGATGTGGTGTTCGGCTACCTGTTCCTGCCGTTTGCCTTCATGGCCGGGATCTGGGATTTTGACTCCGCGCAGCAGATGGCGGTGATTTTTGGTACCAAGACCACGATCAATGAATTCGTCGCCTTCTCGCAATTGGCACCCATGATTGCCAGTGGCGTACTGGAGCCTCGTGTTGAAGCCATTATTGCCTTTGCTCTGTGCGGCTTTGCCAACTTTGGTTCGATTGCGGTTATGCTCGGCAGCATTGGGGTAATGGCGCCAAGCCGCTATCACGAGATTGCAACCTTGGGGGTACGCTCGCTGGTGGCAGCGACGCTGGCCAACCTACTCAATGCCACCGTTGCCGGGTTGTTTATTAGCCTGGCAATGTAATTGCCAGAGATACGGCTTGTCGTCGGAACACAAAAACGCCAGCAAAAGCTGGCGTTTTTTTATCTAGCTATCGTGATTAGCTCAAGCCAACAATGTTACCGTCGGCATCGATGTCCAGGCCTAGGTAGGCTGGTTTTTCCGGCAAGCCAGGCATGGTCATGACGTTGCCGCACAGGGCGTAGACAAAGCCGGCACCGGCACACAGCTTGAGCTCTCGAACCGGCACGATGAAGTCGCTCGGCGCGCCTTTCAGGCTTGGGTCATGGCTGATAGACAGCGGTGTTTTCGCCATGCACAGTGCCAGATTGTCATAGCCTTGGGCTTTGAGCTGAGCAAGTTGCTCTTTGGCAAGCGCAGACAGCTCTACCCCGCGACAGCCATAGCCGACTTCGGCGACGGCCATCAACTTCTCTTCCAGTGTCTGCGACAGGTCGTAAAGCGGCTTGAAGCTGGCTGGCGTTTCGCATGCACGGGTTACGGCCCTGGCCAGTTCAACGGCACCATCACCGCCTTTGCCGAAGGCTTCGCTGATTGCCACATCGACGTGGGTGGCAAATTGCTCTGCTTCAATCATGCCTTTTAGCTGGGCCAGCTCCGCGTCAGTGTCTTGCGGGAAGCGGTTGATAGCCACGACCACAGGCACGCCGTATTTGGCGGCATTGTTGATGTGCCATTTTAGGTTGGCAAAGCCGGCCACCAATGCTTTTTCGTCTGCTTCGAAGATCGCCTGCGGTAGGGCTTGGCCAGGGCGCAGGTCATATAGGCCGGAGTTGGCTTTCAGGCCGCGCAGGGTGGCAACCACCACGGCACAATCAGGACCACGGCCCGCTTGCTGCGCCTTGATGTTACAGGCTTTTTCAAATCCCATGTCCGAGCCGAAGCCGCCTTCGGTGATGGTGTAGTCCGCCAGCTTAAGGGCGATGCGGTCGGCAATGATCGACGAGTTGCCGTGGGCGATGTTGGCAAAAGGCCCGGCGTGGATCAGTGTCGGTACCCCTTCCAGCGTTTGCATCATGGTCGGCTCAATGGCTTCGACCATGGTGACGGCCATGGCACCGGCAACCTGCAGATCCTCTGCCGTTACGGGTTGACCATCTAGGTCATAAGCCAACACCACGCGGCCGATACGCTGGCGCATGTCCGCCAGATCTTTTGACAGGGCAAGGATGGCCATCAGCTCAGACGCTGCCGAGATATCAAAGCCATCTTCACGCTCGATACCGTTGATGGTTTTGCCCGGCTGGTTTTTGCCGACAGTGATCATGCGCAGGGCACGGTCGTTGTGGTCCATCACACGGCGCCATACGATGCGGTCCATATCAATGCGCAGGGCTGGCATACCGGTTTTTTCGCTAAAGCCTTCGTAGCCGTGGCGCTCTTCGTGGTACACGCGGGCATCGATGGCTGCTGCCGCCAGGTTATGGGCTGCTGTCACGGCATGGATATCGCCAGTCAGGTGCAGGTTCAGCTTTTCCATTGGCGCTACTTGGCTGTAACCGCCGCCGGCCGCGCCACCCTTGACGCCAAATACCGGTCCCATGGATGGCTGGCGGATACATGCCATTACCGACTGGTTGATTTTCGCCAGTCCCTGGGCAAGGCCGATGGTGGTGACCGTCTTGCCTTCACCCAGCGGGGTCGGGGTGATGGCGGTGACCACAACTAGCTTGCCTTCTTCTTTGTCGGCCAGGCGCTTGAGAACGGCCGGTTTAACCTTGGCTTTCAGCGTGCCTTGCGGGGTCAGGTCTTCAGGCAGCAGGCCAGCCCGCTCGGCGACTTGATCAATCGGTGTCAGCGTTGTTTCACGGCAAATTTCAATATCACTTTTCATGGGCGGCCATAACCTCGCATTGGTAACTTGTATATATCGCGCAATTGGACTTTATGAGTTGCGCAATCGTTTGCGCTGGATTTATACCATAATTTTATCACGGGTAAAGCTATAAATGCGGATAGTTATGTCAAGAGATTGGTTAATTTTTATCGAGATGTTGCGATGGTAACTTGCTGTTTTGTAGAAGCTATTGAAGAGAAAGGGAAAATAAGGTGTTACTTTTTTGTATCTGCAGTCTCATTTTGCCGTGTTGGCGGCGGTTATATTGTGTTGCGGTATTTTGCAGGGGCTGACTTGGCGTGCCTCGGGACTGGATACCGGAGTGTATCCAGTCCCGAGCGTGAAAGTGGGCAGAGGCTTAACCGGTCATGGCTGTCAGCCCTGCCTCTTCTCATCCCGCTCTGTATTATCCCAAATGCCCAAGCACATTGATGTTCTTGTCTTCTGGGATCTCATTGTAAGAGAGGACCACCAGGCCTTTGGCAAACGTACGGGCATAGCGCGCCAGCAGGGGCCGTAGCTGTGGTGTCACCAATAGAATGGGCTTGAAGCCGTTTTGCTTGAGCTGCTCTTTGACCGCCGGCATATTCTGCTGCAGTTGGGCCAGCAGGGTAGGCTCGACCGGGAAGCTATCGAGCGCCGTCGGGCCACCGCTTTGCTGGGCTTTGCTCAGAGAAGTCAGCAGCATTTTCTCAAGGTTATCGCTCAAGGTATAGATGTTGAAATCCTTGCCCGAGCCGACCAGGCTGTTGGTCAGCGAGCGCTTGAGGCCACAGCGGACATCGGCGGCGATCAGGATGGGATCTTTGGTTATTTCACTGCTTTCAACCATGATTGAAGCGATATTGCCGATGTCCTTGATCGGTACCTGATCGACCAGCAGCTGGCGGAACACCCGCATTTGCTGCTGGTGATTGAGCTGGTTGGTGAGCGCTTCCATTAGTTTCGGGGCTGTGCTCCCTAGGCGCTCCATCAAGTGCTCGACATCATCGTGGCAGAAAAGCTCGGCCAGGTGCTCCTTGACGATTTTGCTCAGGTGGGTGGCGATCACGGTTGCGCCGTCAACCACGGAATAGCCTTGGTTGAGCGCCTGGGGCTTGTTGGCCGGTTCAATCCAGACTGCATCGAGGTTATAGGCCGGATCTTTACCGAGGACGCCATCAAGCTGGCCATAGACCTCGCCGACGGCAAGGGCCATCAGGCGTTCCGGATCGATCTCGCCTTGTGAAATGACTTCGCCATGGAGCAGCAAGGAGTATTGGGTCGGCTTGAGCTTGAGGTTATCGCGAATGGCAATTTCCGGGATCAAAAAGCCCACTTGTTCGGTGATGGTTTTGCGAACCCCGCGGATGCGCTGTGCCAGTGGTTCCCCCTGGTTCTTGTCCACGAGGTTCACCAGTCGGTAGCCAAGCTCAAGAGCGATCGGGTTGACGACCGGCACATCGCTCCAGGCTAGGCTTGGGGCGTTGTCTTGGGCGATGGCCTCGGCGACAGCCTCGGCTTGTTCGAGTGGTTCGGGATTGCTCTCAACTCGCCTCTGCTTCCAGCCGGCATAGGCCAGGACAGCGGCAAAGATGAAAAACGCCAAGTGTGGCATGCCCGGTACCAAGCCGATGATCAGCATGATGGCCGAGGCGGTAAACAGGGTGGCCGGGGAGGCCAGCATCTGGCGGTGGACATCCACCGAGATATCACCGCTGTCGTTGACCCGGGTAACGATAATGGCAGCCGCTGTTGCCAGGAGTAATGACGGGATCTGTGCGACCAGGCCGTCACCGATGGTGAGCAGGGCAAAGCGCTGGAAGGCTTCGCTGGCAGCCAAGTCGTGCTGCACCATACCGATAGTGATACCACCCAGGATATTGATGACCAGGATCATCAGGCCGGCGATGGCATCCCCGCGGACGAACTTGGAGGCACCGTCCATCGAGCCGTAGAAGTCGGCTTCGCGGGCAACTTCTTCACGGCGGGTACGTGCTTGGTTCTGATCAATGAGCCCGGCGTTTAGATCGGCATCAATCGCCATCTGCTTGCCCGGTAGGGCATCCAGGGTAAAGCGGGCCGAGACTTCGGAGATCCGCTCGCCACCTTTGGTGATCACCACGAAGTTAATGATCATCAGGATGACGAAAACGACAATACCGACGAAATAGTTACCGCCAACAACGACATCACCAAAGGCCTGGATCACCTTACCTGCGGCATCCCCGCCAAGGTGGCCATTGAGCAACACCACTCGGGTCGAGGCGACATTGAGGGTCAGGCGCATCAAGGTGGCAACCAGCAGGATGGTCGGGAAGACCGAAAAATCCAGCGGGCGCTTGCTCGACACCGCAACCAGCAACACGATGACTGCCAGTACGATATTGAAGATGAACAGGCCATCGAGCAGCCACGGCGGCAAGGGGAGGATGACCATGGCAAGGATCGCCAACAGCATAATGGGGATCCCAAAATAGCTGGTGGTCAGGCTCGGAAACAGTTGTTGCAGTTTCGCTTTCATAGGACTTCTAGCTCAAAGTTGACGTTGCTTGTTATTTTGTTGGTTGAGATTTTTCAGGTTATTGCGGCTTTTGGGTCAACAGCTGCTTGGGGATAGCAAAGCTCGGCAACGGCTGAGGCTTGTCATTTTTCCCTTCTTTATAAGCTTTTAGCTGCATGACATAAGTCAGTACATGCGCCACTGCGACGAACAGCGGCCCTGGGATTTCCTGATCAACCCGGGTATTGAAATAGATGGCCCGGGTAAGCGGCGGCAGGTTCATCACCTCGATGTTGTGCTGCTCGGCAATCGCCTTGATGCGAAAGGCCATCTCGTCCTCGCCCTTGGCGACGACAAATGGGGCGCCGGCCCGGCTGAGGTCATACTTGAGGGCGACAGCATAGTGGGTCGGGTTGGTCAGAATGACATCGGCGGTCGGGACCGAGTTATCAATCCGGCGGCGCGACATCTGCTGCTGGATCTGACGGATGCGCTGCTTGACCTCCGGGCGGCCCTCGCTGTTCTTGTGCTCCTCTTTCACTTCCTGCTTGGTCATCTTGAGCTCCTTGATATGGCTCCAAAGCTGGTAGGGCATATCAATCAAGCCGATCAGCAGCACCACAATACCAAAATAAATCAGAGCCTTGATGATGTGACTGAGGGTGATCCCCATACCTTGCTCGAACGGCGCCCGCTGGGCGGCGATCAGGGTGCCGAGGTTGTTGTCGAGCAGGACATAGAGCACGATGGAGATCAGGGTGATCTTGAGAATCGACTTGACCAGTTCAACCAGCGACTTGATGGAAAAAAGCCGCTTGAGGCCAGCCAGTGGACTGATCTTGCTGAGCTTGGGCTGGATTGGCTTGAGTGACATGACCCAGCCGCCCGGGACCATGGAAGCCAGCACCGTCATGATCAGCAGCACCATCGCCATCGGAACAAAAATGCCGGCCAGCAGCAGCACGCTCTCGCCGAGCTTGCGGGCCATGATGTCGGGCTCTCTGAGCTCGGCGGCACTGAGCTGGTAGTTGATAGTAAATAACTTCTCGGCTTGCTCTGCGAGGAAGTAGCCATAGGCCCAGAGAAAGAGGGCGATGGTAATAAACAGCACCCCGACCACGAACTCCTTGGAGCGGGCAACCTGCCCCTCCCGCTTGGCTTTGCGCAGTTTCTGGGGGCTGGGTTTCTCGCTCTTGTCCTGGCTACTTTGTTGCTGGGACATACTAGTATCCTCCCATCAGGCGCATCTCGGCCAAAATTTGGTGGCACAGCTCGGCGTAAATGCCCGGCAGCCCCGAGGTTGACAGCAATACCGCGCACAGGCCGAGCATCATCGACATCGGAAAGCCCAAGGCAAAGACGTTCAGCGAGGGGGCGGCACGGTTCATCACCCCGAAAGTCAGGTTGACGGTCAGCATGGCAGCAATGGTTGGCAGGGCGATGGTCACCGCTGCGGTCATCATCCAGCCGAACAGGTCAATCAGGCGGGCAAAGGAGGCTACGTCAAAGCCGCCTCCGACCGGGAAGCGGGCAAAGCTCTGAATCACAATATCCACCGCGACCAGGTGGCCATCCAAGGCCAGAAACAACAAGGTGGTGAACATCAAAAAGTAGTTGCCCAGCAGGGCGACAGTGACCCCGTTGGCCGGGTCGTTCATCATTGCCATACCCAATCCCATTTGCATCGACATGATTTGGCCGACCATCGCCATGGCCGCAAACAGGAACTGCAGGCACATACCGAGCAGGGCGCCGATTGCCAATTGTTCCCCAGCCAGTACTAAGGCTTTGAGCGAGACGGGATCGACCGCAGGCATTGGCGGCAGAAGCGGTGCGCAAACCAAGGAGATAGACAGTGCCAGCAGCAGCCGGGTCCGGTTGTTGATATGTGCATTGCCGATAAAAGGCATGGTCATGAAGGCGGCCGAGATGCGAAAAAACGGCCACCACAACTGGCCGGCCATCGCCGTGATCTCGGCAAAGGTCAGGTTGACCAGGCTGTCAGCTAACGACATTGGCAATGGTGTGGAATAGCAAGGTGAAGAAATCGCTGATGTTGCGCAGCAGCCAAGGGCCGGCGAAGATCAGCATCAGCAGCGTGGTGAGCAGCCTTGGCAGAAAGCTCATGGTCTGTTCATTGATTTGGGTGGTCGCCTGGAAGACCGCCACTACCAGGCCAACCAGCAGGCTCGGGCCAATCAAGATGACCACCATCGAGATGATCATATAGATGGCATCGGCATATAGGTTAGCCGTTGCTTCAACCCCCATCACAAGCCTCCGAAACTGGCTGTCAGGCTGCCGACGGTCATGGTCCAGCCATCGACCATGACAAACACCATCAATTTGAAGGGTAGCGAGATGATAAGCGGCGACAGCATCATCATACCCATCGCCATCAGCACACTGGCGACCACAATATCGATAATGAGAAAAGGAATGAATAGCATAAAACCGATTTGGAAAGCAGTTCTGAGCTCACTGAGCACGAATGCTGGCATCAGCACGGCAAAGCTGATTTCATCCGGTTCGAGATCAAGCGGGTCGCCGGCTATACGAAGCATCTGCTCGAGAGAGTTCTCGTAGGTCTGCGCCAGCATAAAGGCCCGAACGGGCTTTTCCGCCGTTGCGACTGCCTGCTGAAGAGTGATGTTACCCTGCTCGTAAGGCACATAGGCGTCGGTATAGATAGGGTCCCAAACCGGCTTCATCAGCAGCATGGTCAGGGTGAGGCCGATGCCGATCAGAATCCGGTTTGGGGGACTTTGCTGCAGGCCCAATGCCTGGCGCAGGATGGCCAGTACCACAATGATCCGGGTAAAGCTGGTCATCATCAGCAGCATTGAAGGCAGAAAGCTCAATGCTGTCATCAGCAGCAAGATCTGAACCTTGACCGAGTACTCTTGGCTGCTGTCGCCGTCGAAGACTGACATAAATGCAATCCCCTGATCAGCCAATGCTTGGCCGGAGAAGCCAAGCATTAGCGCCAAGAGAGGAAGGAATTTCAGCCAGGCCGGCATAGGGCGCTTATGCGGTAACGTCATGCAGTGCATCTTCGGCAATGTCAGTAAGGCGCAGGCCGTACTTGTCGTTGACCACCACGACCTCGGCGTGGCCCAGCAGGCGGCCGTTAACCTTGACGTCCAGCGGCTCGCCATTGAGCTTGTCGAGCTCAATGACCGAGTTAGGGCCGACGGTAAGCAACTCACCCAGGGCGATATCGGTACTGGCGACTTCCAGAGTCACCGTTACAGGAATCTGGCGGAAAAAGCCAAGATCGCGCGGTGCCTGCGAGGCTGCGGTATTGTCCAAGGTTTCTGAGGCCGCGGGAGTGTCGAAGATATCTGCGACATCGGCATCGATGTTGAGATCGCCATCAAGGAGATGTTGGATGTTTTGTTCATTCATAGTCAGTTTCGCTCCTGAGGAGTAATGTTATCAATAACTTGCAGGACAAGATGGCCGTTGCGCTCAACAATATGGGCTTGGTAAAGCGGTAGCGTCCCAGCATGAACATCGACAACTTCTTGGATTTCGGTGGAAATGATGTCGCCAACGTTTAGGTTGATGACTTGATCGAGGGTCAGGGTCTGGCGGCTCAGTACCGCACTGAGCCGGAGAGGAACCTGTTTGAGGTGCATCTCCCTTAGGCTTTCAACTTTGGCCGGTTCGGTCTGGGAAACGACGTCCTGTGCTGTCAGTTGCAGCAAGAGATCATCATCGAGATGAAGGTGGATCTCACCATGACTATCTTCAATCTGGATAGCGAACTTGGCATGAAGCACCCCATTGCTGAACTTCACTTGCTCCGATGACACTTGCCACTGGTGGCTGATTTGGTTTAGCAGGGTAGCGGCCAGCCTGGCTTGAACCCGTTTTTCACTGGCGTTCATCGGCGGCGCTTTGAACACCGTGTTGGCACTCGCTTCTGGCTCCTCGCCCGCGGCTTGGTTTTCAGCCGCCGCCTCGGTTTTCCCATCAGCAATATCGGTTGCTTCGGCTTTGCCCTGATGTGAAAAGTCGGGGGTGCCACCATAGAATGCTTCGGCAATAAGGTGGGTCAGCGGTTGAGAAATACTAATAAGGCACTGACCATCAAATTGATTGTGGGTAAAGCAAATAGGTTCTCTATCTTTTATTTCCTGGTAACTAACATCCAAGCCATAGCTGAGAAGTTTGACATGACAGTCTGTTCGGCGAGTCATGCTATTAAGCGTTTGCTCAAGCACTTTTACTGACTGAGAAATATAGGGAGATAAAGACTGTTGAGCAGCATTTAATGGCCTTCCTAATGAACGGATGTCGATAGGAAATACATTTTTTGAACTATGTATATTCCTCGGCTTGGTTTTATTCTTGCTAATGCTCGGTTTCATTAATAATCCCGAAGATATAAAAGTTAAAATTGATTGCTGAATATGCTCAGTTATTTGCATGTATCGATTAGGCGGTTATTTCTAACAGTATTGATTCAACATTTCAAATGCTTAAAAAAGTTTGTCAAAACAAAGCAAATTAAATTTATTAAATGAAATATTAGAAAAATAATGAATCAAGATCACAAATCCATTTAGTTTTTCAATAATGGAGAATTTTTGCTTGTCTTATAAATGTGCGCTACTGCATAGTTTTTCGGCTTGTTTGTAGTCATTTGGTTTCCGTGGTGGTTGTTTTGTTGTTATTTTGTTGTGGTTATGTAAAATCTGGCTTGTTGTAACAAAAGTTGAAATTGTGATCTTAACCCAATCAAAATAAATGGCTTAGATTACTGCCTAGTAAATCAATTAAATGCTGCCTAATATCCACCCGTAATGTCTTGCTTTATTGACAAATATAATAATTAAGGTGCTTTGTTGCATATGAATTGCGCAAAATAAAAGCAATGACACTTTTGTAAGCATTTCTAGTCATACTTGTTATCAAGTTGGGACGAGTATTTTTTTACCAGTTAGGCAATATGTTTTATATGAAAGCAATCAAATCAACAGCAATGCTTTCTTTGTTAGTTTTTTTATCAACTAGTGCTCAGGCAAAAAACATTCAAGCGCCGTTGGATAAAGTGGATTGGCAATTCTCAGGAGATCGCTTTTCTTGCAAATTAACAAAGAAACTCAAGTTTGATGGCAGTGTTGCGTTTATTGCAAACTCTGCTCAACCCTATTCGGTCTCATTTGCGAGTACCCAGCGACCTTATTTTGTCGATGAGGTGAAATTAAGCGTCAATTTTTCGCCGTGGGAGTTAAACCCGGAAACGACAACCTTGCTCGATGGTCACGATGTGGATCCGCACGGGCTGACTTTTAGCGGCTCGGAAGCGCTCCACTACTTGCTCAATGAAATGGAAAAAGGAGCCTGGGCGCAAATTAAGGTTCGTGACAGCCAGCATCAGGAAGAGAAAGTATGGGATATTCCGTCCGTCAATTTTTCTGATTCATATCAAGAGTTTAAGTCTTGCGTGGCAGCGTTGCTGCCAATGGGCTTCGAGCAGGCGAAAGACAACACATTTTTCTTTTCCAGCAACGATACCATGCTGGGGGACGAGCAGCGACAAACGCTCAGTGACATCGTGCGGTATATCCGCTATGACCAGCGTGTAGCGGCGCTTCTGATTGATGGCCATACCGATCTGACCGGAAGAACGCTGGATAACCTCTGGCTTTCGCGCCAGCGTGCCCAAGCTGTTGCTGATGAACTCGTGGCAATGGGGATCGATCGCCAGCTTATTCAGTTGCGTGCCCATGGACAGCGCTATCCCGTTGCACAAGGAACAGGGACAAACGCCAATCAGCAGAACCGTCGTGTTCAGCTACGAATAGTCAAGGAGGGAGTATGAGAGCTGGCAATGTGATTTTTGCTCATCGTTGCCTGGTTCACGCTGCTGCAGCCATCAAGATCCTCACCGCCGAGGGATATCAGGTGTGCAATGTGTCAACGGCTGCAGGTGCCATTGCCAAGTTAAGTGAACATCAAGACAGTCTCTTGTTCGTTGCCGATAACCTTTCGGATATGGGCATGCTCGAAACCATCAAGCAGGTGAAGCAAACGCAACCGAACACCATGGTGGTGGCCATAGTTGATTACCAGCAGAGCAAGTTAGCCAGTGATGCGATACAGGCTGGGGCTGATGATTATTTGCTGCAGCCCTACCAGCCCGAGCAAATTATCTCTTTGATGACGCGGAACAAGACGGTTCAGTCCCCCCAGCGTGATGTTGTGGCCAGCAGCCGGCGTAGCCTTCAGGTGCTGCAAATGGCCCACCGTGCAGCACAAACCGATGCAACGGTGCTGATCACCGGAGAGTCCGGCACCGGCAAGGAAGTGCTGGCGCGATATGTCCACGATAACTCGCCTCGCAGCGCAGGGCCGTTTGTTGCCATTAATTGCGCGGCGATCCCCGAGAGTATGCTGGAAGCGGTGTTGTTCGGCCATATCAAAGGGGCATTTACCGGGGCAACCCACAGCCAGGCCGGCAAGTTCGAAGAGGCTAACGGTGGCACTCTGCTGCTGGATGAGATTGGAGAGATGCCCCCGGCCCTGCAGGCGAAGCTGCTGCGTGTGCTGCAGGAGCGTCAGGTCGAGCGGCTGGGCAGCCATCGTTCGATTGCACTGGATATTCGGGTGATTGCCGCGACCAATGTTGATTTGCAGCAAGCGGTTGCCGAGCGACGGTTCCGCCAGGATCTGTACTACCGCTTGGATGTGCTGCCACTGCAATGGCCACCACTGCGTGAGCGCCGGGAAGATATTTTGCCATTGGCTGATCACTTTATCCGCAAGCTCAATGCCGGTTGCATGGAGTCTTGCAGCCTCTCGCAAGAGGCCCAGCAGGTTCTGCTGCGTTATAGCTGGCCGGGCAATATCCGCGAGTTGGAAAATACCATTCAGCGTGCTTTGGTGATGCGCCATGGCCACTGGATCACCGCACAGGATCTGATGCTCAACGACATGCTCAGTACCATGGTGGAAGGGGCGATCTCCGAGGTGGTGGAAGATGCCAAGCAAGCGCTCAAGCAAAGCCGAAAGAACGCCGAGCACCAGTTTATTCTCGAAACCCTTGCTCGCTTCAATGGCAAACGTAACGACACTGCAGAAGCGCTGGGGATGTCGACCCGAGCGCTGCGATACAAGATTGCCGCCATGCGTGAGCAAGGGATCAACATCGATTCTTACATTCATCAATCAGGCACTGCGGCATAAGGATAAGGACGGACACGATGTCGAATCAAATTTCAATGATGCAGAGCGAGATGCTGCAGCGCATGGAGGTTATGCGTTCGCAGGCCCAGGCGGGTTCTCAGGTCTCGGTAAATCTCTCGCATCCGCCAACCGGTAATTTTCAGGCGGCAATGAAACAAGCCGTGCGCCGGGTAGACAACCAGCAGCATATTGCCCATCAGATGACGACGGATGTGGATGCCGGGCGCTCTGATGATTTGGTCGGCGCTATGGTCGCCAGCCAAAAAGCCAGTATTTCTTTTTCAGCATTGACACAGGTAAGGAATAAGATCCTGGCTGCCTATGACGATGTACTGAAGATGCCTCTGTAGTGAGAAAAAAATGAGTACAACAGTAGCTGAAAACCCAGAACAGGCACCATCAAGCAAATGGCTGTCATATAAAGAAAAAATCCAACAGCGATTGGACGGTAAATACAAGAACGTAGCCCTTATTACGGCGTTGGCAGTACTGGTATCGCTGTTTATCGTGGTGGCGATGTGGACCCAGACCAGCCCTTATAGACCGTTGTATGGTACCCAGGAGCGCTATGACAATAGCGAGATCCTCTCGGTGCTGGAGCAGGAGAAGATCAAGTTCCAGCTTGATAACCAGTCAGGGCAGATCATGGTGCCAGCGAACCGTTTGGCCGATGCCAGGATCCTTCTTGCTGCGCGTGGCGTAAAGGCCAAGTTGCCTGAAGGGTTGGAGATCCTTGATCGTAGCTCTGGTCTTGGTACCAGTCAGTTTATTGAAAATGCCCGCTACCGTCAGGGACTGGAAGGCGAGCTGGCGCGTACCATCTTGGCTATCCGAGCGGTGAACCATGCCCGCGTGCACTTGGCGATCCCAAACAGAACCCTGTTCGTGGGGATCAATGAAGAGAAGCCATCGGCGGCGGTCATGCTCGAGCTTGAGCCTGGCATGCAGCTTGACCAGCCACAGGTGGAAGCGATCGTCAATTTGGTCAGCGGCAGTATCACCGGAATGGCAACCGATGCGGTATCGGTGGTCGATCAATACGGCAATCTGCTGAGTGCCGATTTAGCTTTGGGCCAGCAGTCTCAGATCAATGTGCGTTTCCACGAGCTGCAGCAACGGGTAGAGCGTGACATTGTCCGTCGAGCGGGCGATATGCTGGCCCCGTTGCTGGGAGTCGGTAATTTCCGGGTGCAGGTCGCGGCGACGCTTAACTTCGATCAAAGTGAAGAGACCCATGAATCGATTGATAGTGATCCGGTGCTGCGGACAGAGTTCACCAAGCAAGACAATACCCAGGGCCAGCTGGCAATCGGGATCCCGGGCGCGCTGAGCAATCAGCCGACGGGAGAAGAGGGCAATACTAACAATGAAACACGAAATGAGCGTGCTGAGCTAAGTCGCCAGTACGATGTGGGCCGCAAGGTTCGCCATACCCGCCACGCCCAGGGTGGTATTGAAATGTTATCCGTCTCAGTGTTGCTCAATGACAATGTTCAAGAACAAGGTTGGCAACAAGCACAGTTGGAGCAAATAGCTCAAATGGTTAAAGATTCCGTTGGATTTGTCGCTGAACGAGGAGATCAGTTCAGCCTGCATGCATTTAATTTTGCCCGTGCAGTAGAGACCGCACCGGTTGAAACCCCGTGGTGGCACGATCAGCAGCTGCTGTTGCTGGCGAAATATGGTGTTTACGCCTTCCTGGGGTTGTCATTCATTATTCTTGTTCTGCGTCCATTGGTGAAGGCATTGCAACGTCCTGCGCCGATGACCACGGCACTGGCTGCCACGTCGGCAGGGGTTGAGATGGCGACAGGCGAGACGCTGGCTAGCGCCGATCCGGTCGCGGCGTTCAAGCCTGCCAGCATTAGCCCTGCCGGGGGAAGCGAGCAGGATCTGGCCGATGCGCTGCTGGATTCGATTGCCCAGGGCGGCATGGTGGCAGAGGAAAGTCTGTCAGTGTCGTCCGAAGAGTTGGATTTTGACCTGTCGACGCTGCCACCGCCGGGCTCCGAGCTTGAGGTACAGGTGAAGCACCTGCAGAAATTGACAGAAGTCGAGCCAGAGCGTGTTGCAGAAGTTATCAAGAAGTGGGTGAATAGCAATGAGTCTAAGTAATTTTAGCCACCTGGCAGACGGTGAAGTGCTGCTGGAACCAATGGAGCAAACCGCGATCTTGCTGCTCAGCATGGGCGAGGAGTCGGCCTCTCAGGTCATGCGCCATATGTCCCGTGATGAGCTGCTAAAAGTCAGCCATGCCATGGCCCAGCAACCGGCTATTCGCAGTGTCGAGGCCCGCTTTGTCTTGCAGGGATTCTTTGAAGAGTTCCGTGCCCAATCGGGCATCAGCGGGGCGTCGCGCCCGTTCTTGCAACGCACCCTGGACAAAGCATTAGGTGGCCGTCTGGCCCGTAACCTGCTTGATACGATTTACGGGGACGAGATCCGTACCTCGATGCAGCGCCTGCAGTGGATCGAGCCAAAGCAACTTGCCAAATTCTTGAGGAATGAGCACATCCAGATGCAGGCGGTTTTCATTGCCTTCCTGCCACCGGACATTGCTTCCCAGGTACTGGTTGAGCTGTCGCAGGATGAACAGAAGGATGTGCTGCGTCGGATAGCAGTACTGACCGAAGTCAGCCGTGAAGTGGCCGTCGAGCTGCAGGATCTGGTCGACCGCTGTATCGACTTCCTGGCGGAGAACTCCGGTGCTGTGATTGAAGGCGAGAAGCAAGTTGCCGATATCATCAACCGTTACAGCGGTGATCAGCTCAGTCTGATGACCGCCCTTGAAGAGCATGACAACGAGTTGGCAGAGCGATTGAAGAACAAGATGTATGAGTTCTCTATTCTGACCCGTCAGCCGGAAGCGGTGCGCTTGCGGATCCTCGAAGAGATCCCAACCGATTTGCTGGCGATGGCATTGAAGGGGTCCGACTCATCACTGCGCAAGTCAATGCTCTCTATTTTGCCGCGTCGCATGCAGCAGTCGATGGAAGGGGAAATTGCCCAGCTAGGAAAAGTCTCCCTGCGCCAGGTGCAGGAGGCCCGTTCGGAAATCATGGACTATGTGCGTGAGCTGAATGAGTCCAAGGTGATCAGCCTGCAGCTATATCAAGAAACGACGGTGGAATAGAGATGTTTAGACGAAATAAGATTATGCGCCTGCAACCCAGTCAGTTTCGCAGTCATCGCTTTCCGCCTTTGGTTGACCCTGCGAGTTTGGCGCAGGCTCCGTTGCCGGCACACCCTCGGAAGGGATTGGAGTTTGGCGAGGGAATGGAGAATGGTTTTGATGACGGCCTTGGCTTGGGTGATGAGTTCGGCATGGATGAGCTGGGGTTTGATAACTTGGCGATGGACGAATTTGGCCTCGATGAAATGACTGAGGATGCCCGCTTGTTGGCGGGCATGGACCAAGAGCCGTTGCTCGCTGATCCTGCCGAGCGGCCGGGTCAGCCCGAAGACTTCCAGGCCCAGTTTAACCAAGGCTTCCAGCAGGGGATGACCCGAGGTCACGAAGAGGGGCTGCAGCAAGGTATCGAGCAGGGCCAGCATCAAGGTTTCGAGCAAGGATTGTTGCAGGGCCGTGAGCAAGGGATCGCGCAGGGGATTGAGGAAGGCAAGGCCCAGTTTGTCCAGGCGACCCTGCCTTTCGCCCGCATGCACCAGCAGGTGGCTGAGCTTTTTGCTGAGCACGAACGTCGCCAGCGCGAGCAGGTGTGTGAACTGGTGCAGAAGGTCGCTCAGCAGGTGATCCGCTGTGAACTCGCACTCCAGCCTCAGCAGATCTTGGCTCTGGTGGATGAAACACTCGAAAGTTTGCCGGGTGAGCCATTGGGCCTGAAGGTGAAAATGGCCAAGGAAGAGTTTACCCACCTAGAGAAAGTAGCCAGCGACAAAATCAGTGAGTGGAATATTGTCTGTGATGACACCCTGCGTCAGGGAGAGTGTCGCGTGGTGACCAAAAATGCCGAGGCCGATGCCGGATGCGAGCAGCGTCTAGAGACTTGCATGTCGGCGGTAAAGGGGCACCTGCTCGATGAGCAAGTGGTGGTGGAAAACAATAGCGAAGC
This sequence comes from Photobacterium sp. DA100, assembly GCF_029223585.1. Lineage (NCBI taxonomy): Bacteria > Pseudomonadati > Pseudomonadota > Gammaproteobacteria > Vibrionales > Vibrionaceae > Photobacterium > Photobacterium sp. DA100. The sequence goes on from NZ_CP119423.1 coordinate 784,433, forward strand.
CGATCCCCAGGGTTGTGAGCGAGCCGGCTCGACCGAACAAACGGGTGGAGCGATCAGGCAGGCATCATGAGCAACATAATCGATTACCGCCTGGAGCAAGCACTGGCCTCACTCGATTCTGTCCCGGTGGCGAAAGTCACCGGGCGGTTGGTGAAAGTGACCGGCCTGATGCTGGAAGCGGTGGGGTGCCGGCTGCTGACCGGGCAGCGTTGCTTGGTGGAGACCGGCAATGGCACCAAGATTGAAGCGCAGACGGTCGGGTTCAACCGGGATGTTGCTTATCTGATGCCCGTCAGCAATGCCTCGGGCTTGTTTTCAGGCGCCAAGGTTTGGCCACTCGACGGCGAGAGCCAGATCCGCATCGGACCGCAGTGGCTTGGCCGGGTGCTCAATGGTCTGGGCGAGCCCCTTGATCGGTTGGGGCCGGTGCTGGGCCAAGATGACATCAGCCTCGAAAGTGAAAATATCAACCCGATGTTACGGCGCCCGATTGATGGTGCGCTGGATGTGGGGATCAGAGCCATCAATAGCCTGCTGACGCTGGGCAAAGGCCAGCGGATAGGCCTGTTTGCTGGCAGCGGGGTGGGCAAAAGTGTTCTGCTGGGCATGATCACCCGCCAGACCAGCGCCGATGTGGTGGTGGTCGGCCTGATCGGTGAGCGTGGCCGCGAAGTGAAGGAATTTATCGAGCACTCCCTGGGGCCGGAAGGGTTGGCAAGGGCGGTGGTGATTGCCGCACCGGCGGACGAATCCCCCCTGATGCGTCTCCGTGCTTCTCAGCTTTGCCACCGGGTTGCGGAGTACTACCGCGATCAGGGCAAGGATGTGTTGCTGCTGATGGATTCGTTGACCCGCTTTGCCATGGCGCAGCGGGAAATCGCCCTTGCGTTGGGCGAACCACCTGCAACCAAGGGGTATCCGCCGTCGGTATTTAGTATGTTGCCGCAACTGGTTGAACGGGCGGGTAACAGTGCTTCGCAGCAGGGCAGCATGAGTGCTATCTATACCGTGCTCACGGAAGGGGATGACCAGCAAGATCCCATTGCCGACAGTGCCCGGGCAATCCTCGATGGCCATGTGGTTCTCAACCGCCAGCTGGCAGAGGCAGGGCATTATCCGGCCATTGATATCTCCCAGTCGATATCCCGTACCATGCCGCAAGTGGTGAGCAAGGAGCAGCTAGGCTATGCGATGCGTTTCAAGCGGCTTTACAGCCGTTACCAAGAGGTTCGCGAGCTGATCCCGCTGGGCGGTTACCAGCCGGGTAATGATCCGGAAATGGATCAGGCCGTGACGGCCCACCCCAAACTGGTGGCCTTCTTGCAACAGGCAATGGATGAACAGGCAGACTGGGAAACCGTGAATGGTCAAATGACCCAGTTGATACAGGAGCTAAATCTTGGCTAGGCAATCAAAAGCATTGGAGCGGTTTCGGCAGCTAAGGCAAGACGAGCTGGAAAAAATGGGCCAGCAGTACCAGCAAAAGCAGCAGGACTGCGCCCGCCACCTAGAAAAGCTGGAGCAGTTGGATGCGCTTTACGACTCTTGCCAGGTGGTCGCAGGGGAGACGGGGCTGGCCTGGGCCAATCGCTTTGCCCTGCGTGATCACCTCAAGCATCTGACTGAGATCCAAACCCAGACTCTGGCCCTGTCTCAGGCCGAGCAGTCGAGTTTGAAGCTGCATGTTGCCCGGCAGCATGTGAAGGTCAAGAGTTTGGATAGCGTGATTGAAAAGCGCCGTCAGCACCAACAGCAGCATGCGGCACGAAGTGAGCAGAAATTGATGGATGAAATGGCGATGCAACGGTTTATCCGCGCCAATTATTAGGTTGCAAAGCCGTCTCCTTAAAAAAGCACCGCAGCTTTCACTGCGGTGCTTTTTTATTGGTGGTCGTGAAAATCGATGGCCAGAAATGGCGCAATCTGGAAAGAGATGGCTTAGGCGGGCTGGTAGGTAGCATCACTGTCAGGGTGAAGCACTTGAGTCAGGATGTCTTGCTGCATCATCAACAGGCGGCTGTTGCGCTCGTTTTGTGCCATGCAGGTGTGAACGAGTTCCTTGAGCGTTTTCCATTTGCCGTTAACGGGTTGACGGTACTGGGCCGGTAGGGCTGCGATCAGGCGATTGATACTGTCAGGGTTGTTATCCATACCCAGTTGGCTTAGCAACCGCGTCCGTTGATCAGCGCGTCGTTGTAATTGTTGGAGTAAAAGCTGATGGGGCTCGGCCATCGCCGTGAGCTTATCGCCATTGCGGTGCAGCATATTGTAGTGCTGCACCTTCAATAGCTGATGGAGCTGCTGGTAATCAGCTAAATCACTTTGGATATCTTGAATAAAGCGCTTGATTATTGCGGTTGATTTTTGGCTCATGGTATTCAATTTCCGAGGTGTAAGACCGGTTATTAAGCGTAATGCCAACCAATTAATCGCGGCGGTGAGCACCGCGGATACTGGCTGCCAACCCGTCCAAGTCGACCTCGTAATTCCCGCTGGCCAGCAAAGTACGGATTTCGTTGACCTTCGCCATATCTACATCTGGGATGCGCTTAAGCTCCTGCTGGAGGCTGTCCAGGCTTTGGGCTTGGGCGCTGACATCGGCACTTGGCCTGGTCACTTGCGATACCGGTGCCGGTGACTTGGATATTGTATGATTGCTGGCCTCTTCTGAGGTTTTTTGTGTCTGGTTTTGGACTGCAGGCGCTAGCTGCAGACTCGCTTTGGTTGACTCGATCATGGCAAATTCCTGACTGTTTCTCCGATACTTTTGTTAAGCGACCAACTGAGCGAGATGATTAAATCAATTTAGAAAAGTGTGGTAACCAGGCCTGGCTTGGCTATCGCAGCTCTGATCACCTTGCCGGAGCTGGTATTTCTTACCCGTATCTGCTGTTCGGCATACCCACCCTCTAACGCAATACCCGGCGTGGTAGCGCTAAACTCTCCGTTGCTGGCTTGGATGATCACCTTGTCCCCGGCAGAAACCAGGTAGGCCGGGCTCAGATGAGAGGGGGAGAGTTGTTGGCCTCGGCGAATTTGCCGCAAGGCTCGCTGGCCGAGATAGCCCTCGGGCGAGGCAAAGAACTCGCGGTTGATGGTGGCGATATCGGTGGCTTTGAGAGTGATGTCCTCGGCGTTGAGCACCGTATCTTTACTGACGGTGTGGGCTGCAACCGCAACGGGCACGGTGACACTGACATCGGCTTGGACCGCCAGTTGCCAGGCGTCCGGCTGCGGGCAGCTGACCACAAACCGCAGCCGCCCTGCCGGGTAGCGGCGCCGGTCGACCCGCTCAATATCAAGCCCAGAGAGGCATTCTGCCAAGCGGTGGCTGCCGCCTGGCAGCCGCAGCGTGATCTCTGGCGTCGCGGGTGGCCAGCGGTGCTGTTTCGCCGCACCGCTGACCGCCTTTTCGATTGCCTCCGAGACCTGGCGCGTTATCTGGGCCTCGGCTGGGGTAGGCGCTTTTACTGGCTTGACGGGCCCACCCGCTCTGGCGGCGAGCGGCAGGGTTAGCAGTAAGGCGACGAGTGCTGGGTGATGGGGTATCTTGATCATTTTGTCCTTTTGTTCTTTCTTGCCATTGGCGCTTTCCTGATAGCGGAACGGCTTCCGCTTTGCCGTTTCCGCTCGCCTTCCTGTAACGGAAGTACCACTTCCGCTTTTGGTTTGGTGCTGCTTTTTATTGTTATAAATCAATAATTTAAAAGTTGGCACGTTATTTGTTAGTAAGAGGGCAGCTTAAGACCTCTTGCAATCAAGGACACCAAATGGGGATCAGTTTTGACAAAGCCCTCGGGATTCACCCGCACACTTTAAACCTTCGTACCGAGCGTGCCAAGGTGCTGGCCGGAAACTTGGCCAATGTGGATACACCGGGGTTCAAAGCGCGAGATTTTGATTTTCAGGCAGCGATAGCATCCGTGGAAGCGCAGAGTCTGGGGGGACAGGCACAGGTTCAGACGGCACCTGCGCTGCAATATCGTAACCCTTACAACAACTCGATGGATGGTAATACCGTTGAGCTGGGGGTGGAGCAGGCGCACTACGCCCAAAACGCCATGGATTTTGACACCAGCCTGACTTTTTTGAACATGAAATTTAAAGGGCTGGCGACAGCTATTCAAGGACAGTAATTCATTATGTCATTCAGTGAAATTTACCAAATAGCCGGCTCGGCAATGACAGCGCAGACGCTTCGCCTCAACACGATAGCCAGTAACCTGGCCAATGCGGATGCGGCCTCCACCACCGAAGCGGGTACCTACCGCAGCCGCAAGCCAGTGTTTTCGACCGTGTATGAAAACAGCCAGTTCCAGGCCAGCCAGCGTGCCGGCGCCCGGGTGCAGATTGTGGATGTGGTGCCGGTAGAGGGCGAGCTGGTACGCCGCTATGAGCCAAGCAACCCGATTGCCGATGGCGATGGCTACGTGTTCTACCCCAACGTGGATGTGGTGTCGGAAATGGCCGATATGATGTCGGCGTCACGCAGCTTTGAAACCAGTGTCGATGTCCTTGGGCGTGCGCGCAGCATGCAGCAGGGCCTGCTGAAGCTTGGACAGTGAGGATAAGCCGATGAGTACTCCCTATGTGACCAGCAGCAGCGGCGCGACGCCAACGAGTCAGGATCCGATTGCCAGCAATGGCCAGCAGGACAACACTTTCTTGACCCTGATGATTGCCCAGATCCAGAACCAGACACCGCTTGATCCGCTGGATACCACCCAGTTCATGACCCAGATGGCGCAGATGACCCAGGTCGAGACGATGCAGAACATGAACGGTACGGTCCTCAACCAGATGGTACTGCTCGACAATATCCAGGTGCTGACCACGGCCGGTATGGTCGGTCAGGATGTCCGGGTGACCACGGATAGTCTGGAGTTGGCAGGCAAACCGCTCGATGCGGTCATTGAGCTCGACAGCACGGTCGATGATCTCAAGGTGGAGATCCGCAACGATGCCGGTGAGCTGGTGCACACCATCGAGCTGGGCGCGAACAGTGATGGTGAAGTTGCGTTTGTCATTGATCCTAAAGCTATGGGCCTTAAAGACGGCCAATATGATCTCACTGTGGTGACAAACGATAGCGACTACAAGCCCGATGTCATGGTAGCCGGCAAGATTGAGAAGATGCGGATTCCACCGGGCGGCGGCTCACCGGAATTCCTGATTGCCGGTGTCGGTTACGTGCCGTTTTACAATGTTAACCAGTACGGTGAAAACCAGGGTTCAGCCTCTCAGTCCCCGGAACCCACTCCCTTATTTAAGTTGGCCGGCCGCCGATAGCGGTTTGCAAATATCTAGGTTAGAAGAGAAATAATAATGAGCTTTAACATTGCAATGAGTGGGTTGAATACCACCTCTCAGGAATTGAACACTATCAGTAACAACATCGCTAACGTCTCGACCGTTGGCTTCAAGTCATCCCGTGCTGAATTTTCAGCTCTGATGAACGGCGGCATGGGCGGCGGTGTTGAATTGGCCAGCCTGTCCCAGTCCTTCAACGAAGGGGGCTTTAGCATGACCGGCCGCACCACCGACCTGGCGATTGGTGGCAATGGTTTCTTTGTCCTGCAGGGTGAAGACGGTGCCTACACCTACACCCGTGCCGGTATGTTCAACCAGGACAAGGACAACTACCTGGTCAATAGCGCGGGCCTTCGTCTGCAAGGTTACACCACCGACAACAACGGCAACCTCCTGACGGGTACGGTCGGGGATATTCAGGTCAAAACCGGCTCTGTAGCGGCGAAAGCCACCGATCGTATTGATTTCTCTGCCAACCTCGATGCGGGCGCCAGCATCATCGTCGACGAGAACGGTGACCGTATCCCGTTCGACCCAGAAGATAGCGACAGCTTCAACTCCTCCTATACCACCACGGTCTTTGACTCGTTGGGTAACGAGCACACCTTGACCCAGTACTTTGTCAAAACCGGAGAAAACGAGTGGGAAGTGCACTACGCCATGAACGGCGAGGTGATGGCAAACGAAAGCGGCCAGGCGTTGCAATTTGATGAAAGCGGTAAGCTGGTTGACCCAACCGGCAGCATTAACCTGACCTATGCGCCAGAAGGGGCGGCGGAGATGAACATCGCCCTGTCGATGACCGGATCGACCCAGTTCGGCAGCGAATTCGCCGTATCGACCAACCGCAGCAACGGCCATACCTCCGGCGAGCTGACCGGGATCTCCATTGATGACAGCGGCATGGTCTTTGCCAACTACAGCAATGGCGAGCAGATGTTGCAGGGCCAGGTCGTACTGGCAGATTTCCCGAACAGTGGCGGCTTGATGCAGGTGGGCAACACTGGCTGGTCGGCGACTCAGGCTTCTGGCCAGCCGCTGATCGGAGTACCGGGTTCGGGTACGCTGGGCGGTCTTTACTCGGGGTATATCGAAGAGTCGAATGTTGACTTGACCGGTGAGCTGGTGGGGTTGATGACTGCGCAGCGTAACTACCAGGCCAATGCCCAGTCTCTGTCAACCCAGCAGCAGTTGACCCAAGTGCTGTTCAACATGTAAGGGCCGTTGCGTGGATCGTTTTATTTATACCGCGGCAAGCGGGGCTGGGCGGATCTTTAACGCCCAGCAAGTACGTGCCAATAACCTGGCCAATATCAATACCCATGGTTTCCGTGCCGATATGGAGCGTGCCCAGGCATTTGCCGTACAGGGCAACGGTTTTGATACCCGGACCATGGTCCAGGCCCAGTCGGCGGGAACGCGTTTTGATGCGGCCGAACTGCAAACTACCGGGCGCGAGCTCGACTTGGCGATCCGTGGCGATGGTTTCTTTACGGTCCGCTTGCCGGAAGGTGAGGAAGCCTATACCCGCTCGGGGGCAGTGGAGCGTAGCGAGAACGGGGACCTGATGATTAGCGGGCTGCCGGTGCTTGCTGACGGCGGGGACGTGATGAACGTTCCGTTGTACAGCAGCATTGAGTTTGGTGATAACGGGCTGATCAATATTGTGCCGGAAGGTGAGGCCCTGGCGGTTGAAGTTGGCCGGTTGAAGCTGGTTAATCCAGAGGTGCAGGATCTGTCCAAGCTGGAAAACGGCCTGTTCGTGACCAACGGCCGCGAGCCGCTCAATGATGACGAGACCGTGAAGATGGTGTCGGGGTTTCTCGAGCAAAGTAACGTGGTTGCTGTGGAAGAAATGGTGGCATCTATGCAGCTGAGCCGCAATTTCGAAATGCAGCTGAAGATGATGCAGACCGCAGAAAAAATAGCAGAAGCAGGCAACCGCCTGATCAGAGCGTAAAGGATAAAAGATGAACGCAGCACTATGGATCAGTAAAACTGGCTTGGCCGCCCAAGATACCAAAATGGCGACCATTTCTAACAACCTTGCCAACGTCAACACGGTTGGTTTTAAGCGCGATCGCGTGGCATTTGAAGATCTGTTCTACCAGATCCAGCGCCAGCCGGGTGCCATGGCTGATGAAGTCAACGAGTTGCCAAGTGGTATTCAGCTTGGTTCAGGTGTCCGTGTTATTGGTACCCAGAAGGTCTTCACCGAAGGCATGTACCAGACGACCAACCAGAGCCTGGATATTGCCATTGATGGCCAGGGATTTTTTGAGCTGGAAACCCCGGACGGTGAGCAGGCCTTTACCCGCAATGGTCAGTTCCACCTTAACTCCGACGGTTTGATTGTAAACGCCCAGGGCCTGCCGCTGGCCCAGCAAATCCAAGTACCGCAGGATGCCGAGACGATCACAATCGGTCGCGATGGCATTGTGTCGGCCAAGATTGCCGGTGATGAAATGCCGCAGGAAATCGGCCAGATCACCCTGGCTAACTTTATCAATCCGGCCGGCCTCGAAGCGTTGGGTGGCAACATGTTCCGCGCCACGGCATCGAGCGGCGAGGTGATTGACGGTATTGCCGGTGAAGGGGCCTTTGGCCAGATCAAGCAGGGGGTTCTGGAAGGCTCTAATGTGCAGGTTGTCGAGGAGATGGTGGATATGATCACCACTCAGCGCGGCTACGAGATGAATGCGAAGGCGCTGTCATCATCGGATGAGATGCTGCAGTACATTTCCCAGGTACTGTAAGCCATGGCAGGACTGATGAAGGATAACATTACTCGGCGGTTGGGGGCATGGCTGGCAGCCATGCTTCTGGCGGGGTGTTCATCAACCCCTTCTTTGATTGATGAGCGCCCGGCCCCCGATGATCTGGACTATGCGCCCCCGATGCTCGATTACTCGTTGCCGGATGCTCGCAGCGGTTCCGTTTACCGTGATGGCTATATGTGGACCCTGTTCCAGGACCGCCGTGCCTACCGGGTCGGCGACATGCTGACGGTCTCGCTGGACGAAGATACCCGCTCGAGCAAGCAGGCCAATACCAATTTTGGCAAGAATGCCAGTGGCGGCTTGATGGGCAGCTTTTCCACCAATTCCAGCAGCGGCAGTGCCAGCGGGGATATTTCGGGCAACCGAGATTTCCGTGGCAGCTCGGCCAGCTCCCAGCGCAACTCCCTGAGTGGTTCCATTACCGTCATGGTGCACCAAGTGTTGCCTAACGGGGTATTGCGTATCAAAGGGGAGAAGTGGATCCGGCTTAATCAGGGGGATGAGTTTATTCGCCTTGATGGCCTGGTGCGGGTTGACGACATCGACAACGGCAACCAGATATCTTCCCAGCGTATCGGTGATGCGCGTATTACCTACTCCCAGAGCGGAGTGTTGGCGGATGCCAACGAAGCGGGCTGGTTGACCAAGTTGTTTGTCAATCCACTGTTCCCAATCTAGCGAGGCATTATGTTTAAGCAACTTATGATACTACTGACGCTGCTGGTCGTGCCTTTCTTGTTTGTCGATGCTGCCCAAGCGCAGGTCAACGAGCGCCACTTGATTGATCTGGTTGATATTCAGGGGCTGCGGGAAAACCAGCTGATAGGTTATGGCCTGGTGGTGGGTTTGGACGGAACCGGTGACCGCAATCAGGTGAAGTTTACCAGTCAGTCTGTCACCAATATGCTGCGCCAGTTCGGTTTGCAGCTTCCCGACAACATCGATCCGAAGCTGCGTAACGTGGCGGCGGTGAGCGTGCATGCCTCTATTCCCCCGCTGGCTGGGCCGGGGCAAACCATTGATGTCACCGTATCGTCGATCGGTGACGCCAAGAGCCTGCGGGGTGGCAGCTTGGTGATGACACCGCTGCGGGCGATTGATGGCCAGATCTACGCGGTAGCCCAGGGCAACCTGATTGTTGCTGGGGTCAAGGCCGAAGGCCGTTCGGGTTCGAGCATCACCGTTAACGTGCCGACCACCGGGCGTATTCCCGGTGGTGCGATTATTGAAGAAGAGATCCCGTCGGACTTCATCACCCAGCCGAAAGTCACCTTGAACTTATTGCGTCCGAATTTTACCACCGCCCGCAATATTTCCCGCCAGATCGACGAGGTGTTTGGCCCGGATACGGCGGTAGCGGTCAGCAATGCCCGGGTGGAAGTCTTTGCTCCGGAGGATTTTGAACAGCGGGTGATCTTTATGTCGATGCTTGAAGATATGACGGTCGATATTGGTCGCCAGCGCGCGCGGGTGGTATTCAATAGCCGCAGCGGTACTGTGGTGGTCGGCAATGGGGTCCGGATTGGCCGGGCCGCGGTAAGCCACGGCAACCTGACGGTGACGATTGCCGAGTCGTTCAACGTCAGCCAGCCCAATGCCTTTGGCCGCGGTAACACCGTAGTGACCCCGGAAAGTGACATTGATATCAACCATGAGCGCAATCCGATGTTCATCTGGCCGGAAGGGGTTGAGCTGGAAACCATTGTTTCAGCGGTGAACAGCCTCGGGGCTTCTCCCGATGACCTGATCGCTATTCTGCAGGCCTTGCATTCCTCTGGGGCATTGGATGCCGAACTGGTCGTGATTTAAGGATACCCATGACAGTAACTGTTTTACCGGTCAATACCATGGCGCTTCAGCCCATGGCGACCAGCCGAATTGCGGCAAACTCCCATATGGGGACGGTCACCGCCTTCGACAGCCGTCAGCTGGCTGGGCTGAAGGGGAGTGATGATCCGAAGCAGGCCATCCAAACGGTGGCCGAGCAGTTCGAGTCCCTGTTTTTGCAGATGGTACTCAAGCAGATGCGCAAAGCGAGCGAAGCGCTCAATAGCGATGATGACAATGCCTTGTTCGGCAGCCGCGAGCACAAGACCTACCAGGAATTTTTCGATGGCCAGGTGGCCATCGAAATGTCGAAAAGCCAGCTGGGCCTGGCGGAAGTGATTGTCCGTCAGCTAGGTGGTGATTCGGCGTTTAAGGAAGCCGGGGAGGAGGTCGCTTTAACTTCTAGTAAGGCAGAGCAAGCTCCGGTCGCGGGCAGCGCATTCAGCCAGTCTTTGCTGCATTTTAACCGTGGGGACTCCAACGTATGAGTTTGATGAATATCGGTTTGTCTGGGATCCAGGCCAGCCAAGTGGGCATGAACGTTACCGCCCAAAATGTTGCCAATATCAACACCCCGGGCTACAGTCGCCAGCAGGTACACCTGTCGGCGGTGGGCTCGACCAGTATGAGCATGAAAGATGCCGGCAACGGTGTCTCGGTCAGCTCGATCCGCCGGGTCACCGACCAGTACCAAACCAACCAGATTTTCCGTGCCGGCTCGATGCTGGGCGCCACTTCCACCTCTGCCCAGCAGTTGAAGCGATTGGAAACTCTGCTGTCAGGGGACTCGATGGATCTGAGCCAGGGCTTCGATAGCTTTTTCTCGGCCCTCAACGGTGCCAGTGTGTCACCGTATAGTTCGGCCTACCGCTCTCAGATCATCAGCGAAGCGGAAGCCCTGAGCAACCGCTTCAACCAGCTCAGTAGTTCGCTCGACGGCCAGTATAACGACTTGTCGCAGCAGCGCAGCAGTGCGGTATCGCAGGCCAACAGCTTGCTTGGCAACATCAGCAAGCTCAACGAAGAGATCCGCAAGGGCGAGGCAACAGGCGCTAATACTTCGGCGCTGCAGGATGAGCGGGATGTGTTGATTGCCGAGCTGTCGGAAATTGTCGATGTACGCATTACCGATGCCGGCGACGGTACGTTGAACATTGCTCTGCCAAACGGGCAGCCGCTGGTGATGGGCAACCAAGTCGCCCAGTTCAGCTTGGAGTCGGATCCCAACAACCCGCGCGGCGATGTGCTGTCGCTGTCGTTCAACGATCAGAACTTCCCGCTTGATGATGATATCGGCGGTAAGCTCGGGGCGCTGGCCGAATACGAGAAGGACGTCCTGATCCCAACCCAGGCTGCGATCAATGACATCGCCTCTGAGTTTGCCCAGGCGTTTAACGATCAGTTGGCTCAGGGTTTTGATCTCAACGGCGAGCCGGGTAAGCCATTGTTTGTGTTCGATCCGGATAACCCTGCTGCAACCATGTCAATCAACCCGGATTTCAAGCCGGAAGATTTGGCGCTATCCGGCGACGGGACCCCGGGCAATACCGATAACCTGATGAAGCTGATAGAGATTAAAGATCAGGAGTTCGATATTGGCCACCTGGGCTCGCAGACTTTGGGCAGTGCGTTTAACTCCCTGCTGGGGGATATTGCGGTGAAAAGCCGTCAGGCACAGTCCGATCACGATGCCGCTAGCAATATCTACCTGCAGGCAACGATTGAGAAGTCGGCGACCAGCGGGGTTAACCTCGACGAGGAAGCCGTTAGCTTGATGATGTACCAGCAAGCCTATCAGGCCAACCTGCAGGTGATTAACGCTTCCAACCAAGTGTTCGCCTCTATCATGCAGTTGTTCTAAGGAGTTAGCGATGCGCGTAAGTACCAATCAATACAGCCAGATGATGTCTGGCAGCCTCAGCCAGAACTCTTTAGGCATTAACAAGATCATGCAGCAGATGGCAACCGGCAAGCGTCTGCTGGTTCCTTCTGATGATCCGATGGCCTCGACACGGGTGATGAGCCTCAAACGCGAGCAGGCGTCGATTAGCCAGTACCTGGGCAATATCGAACAGGCCGACGTAGCGCTCAAGAAGCAGGAAACCTACCTGAGCAGTGCGGTGGATGTCTTGCATCAGATGCGCGATTTGATGTTGTGGGCCGGTAACGATGCTAATGGACCTGATGAGCGGGCGGCCATGGCCAATGAGCTTGAGCACCTGCAAGACAGTTTGGTGAGCCTGGTCAATGCCAAGGATGAGAACGGCAAGTACATTTTCTCGGGCAATGAAGTTAACACCCAGCCACTGGTCAAAGACCAAGACGGCAACTGGATCTACCAAGGTGATACCGGTGTGCGCGAGGTGGTGGTGGGCGATGGGGTGACGATTCAGCTCAACGTCAATGCCGAAGATATGTTCTTCTCGGGCGGTACGGATATCTTCAACCAATTGGATGAGTTGGTGGTCGCGCTGCGCGACCCTGACTATGACTTTGCGGCAAGCGATATTATTGAACGTAGTGTTGACGTGCTGGACGAGACCTTGGTGTCGGTGTCAGGTACTGTAACCGGCTTGGGTAGCCGGCAGAATGCCTTGACGACCATGCAGGATGGCCACAGCGAGGTCGAGCTGTTCAACAATGACTTGATTGGCCAGCTGGAAGATCTTGATTACGCCGATGCCATGGTGCAGTACAACAATTATCTGTTGGCTTTGCAGGCCACCCAGGCGACCTATGTCAAGACTGCCAGCCTGTCGTTGTTTAGTATTATGTAATAGTTACCCTGCCGGTGAGCCCGGCAGGGTGTTTTTTGATTGATGGAAAGCATATGGTTTCTCAGGTAAATGATTTTCGCTCGGCAGCGGCGGGTGCCAGTCACCAGCAGCAGGTAATTGCCAGGCCTGCCCAAAAAACAGCTGCACTACCTGATAACAAGCAGCCGGACCCATTGCGCCTGTCGCAAACCCTCACCCCCGAGCATACCCGCCAGCACAGCTTGATCCAGCGAGCCCAGCACAAGGTGGCGGCTTCTCGGGTGGCAGAGACCAGCCTTAACGATATTGGCAAGAACCTTGCCCAGCTCAGCAAGCGGGTCGAGTTTGCCATGCGTGCCGGTAGCGCCTCACCGAAAATTGCCGGTGAGATAGAACAACTGGCCAGCCGGATGGAGCAGCGGTTGCAGCAAGCCACTTACAAAGAGCAGCCGGTGCTAAGCCGTCAGCTCAAGCCGGTTTTCCATGGCGAGCCGCGTACCGTATTTCAAATCCGCGGGCTGGATACCAAGCGCAGTAGCCCGCGTGATGAAACCCTGATATTCAATCTTGCCAAGGGCGGTGCCAATGCCGTGCCGGTCAAGCTCGGTGCCAATACCACTCCGGAACAGCAGGCGGTGCAGTTTCGCCAGGCGCTCAATGAGCACGGTATCGGGGTTGCGCTCAACAAGCAGCGTCAACTGGTGTTTTCGGCCAATGAAGCCGACTGGCAGCACCTGTCGCAAAAAATGCGCGTCGTCGGCCAGGGGGATCGTTTTCCGGCCGGACAGCCAAACCGGGTCAAGCTTGAGACCACGGAGACCCGGTTTGAGCCACTGACCTGGCAAACGGATAAAGAGCAGTTGCGCCAGACACTGGTGAAAAGCCAGCAGATGATGAAACAGATAAAGGCCAGTATCCAGGAGCTCAAAGTACATAACCAAGATGTGATGCAGCGTATTGATACTATCAACCAGCGGAATCACTATTTGAATGAGCAGGTGCAGGGCAGTATTGAAAACGACTTGTCGCGGATATTGCCTAAAGGCGACAGTTTCAGCTCGGCATTCCAAAACCTCAAGGCCCAGGCCAACGTCCATCGCCAAACCGTGGTATCCTTGCTGAGCCAGTAAAGGCTTGGCAGGTAAAGGTCTTGCTGGTAAAGGCTCAGTCAGTAAAAGCTGAGCCCGCACTCGCAGATTCAGTTCTCACTGGGCAACTAAAGGAATGAGTATGCTGTCACCGATCTCTGCGGCAATCCACAAATTACTGCGTATTGAGCCCCAGCAGCTCAAAGCCGATCAATTTACCCCGCCACTGCCGCAGGGCGCCAAGCAAGGTGCCAGCCAGCAGCCTTCGAGCCCCGCATCGCCTCCCCAAATTTTGCCACAAGCCCAGTGGCAAGTAGTCCGTATGCTGGCCAGCTCATCCGCGATGGCGCTGGGTCACACTTCGGCATATAGCGCACCTACCCTGCAATCGCCCAGTTTCCGCCTGGCTGGCGGGGAAGGGGAGCTGCAAGTGCGTGTTCAGGTTGAAGGCCAGCCCCATACACTCCGTTGGCAGGTTAGCCAAGGGGAGGTGCAACAGCTCAACTCCACGTTGCCCACCGCGCTATCGCTAACTCTGCTGCCTAGCGTTGACCAAGGCTGGCGCCTGGTCGCCAAGGGCTTTTTGCACCATGAACCGCTGCAGCTACTGTGGTTACCGTATGGCAATAGTGCTAACGCAGGGGCTGGCGTGGAGACGGCGCTATCGCTCAAGGTATGGTTGCGCACTGGTCTGATTATCACAGTTATCGTTTTCTCCCTTTGCTATTGGCTGTTTTAAGACTTTTTTTGCCAGCAAATACTTTTTTCCTTTCTTTGGTTTTAATCCTGCCTATTGCCTATTGCCTATTGCCTATTGCCTATTGCCTATTGCCTATTGCCTATTGCCTATTGCCTATTGCCTATTGCCTATTGCCTATTGCCTATTTTCTTTCTTTTAAATTTAAGAAAAATTAATTTTCGTCGTTGGCGAAAAAACACTAAAAAATTATCAATTGCCAGTTTAAGGAGCAGGTTTAGGTGTCGTTTTATAGAGGTGTAGACACTAATACAGAATAATCCACAGAGGGCAATACCATGCTATCGATTCATACTAATTACACATCTCTACTAACGCAGAACAACCTGAACAAAACATCTGGTGCGATGGATAACGCGATGCAGCGTATCTCAACTGGTTTCCGCATCAACTCAGCAGCTGACGATGCGGCAGGCTTGCAGATTGCAACTATGCTTCAGTCACAATCAAATGGCTTGAATGTTGCGCAGCGTAACTCGCAAGATGCCATTTCAATGATGCAAACTGCGGAAGGTGCTTTCGATGAGATGACTAACATCGCCCACCGCATGAAGGACCTGGCGACTCAGGCAGCGAACGGTACTAACGGTGCTGATGAGCTTGCAGCTATGGATGCTGAGTACAAGGAGCTTAAAGACGAGCTTGGTACAATTATGACTAACACTGAATATGGTGCGGGTAACAAGCTACTTGAAGGCGGTATGTTTGCTGGCGCAGTAAACTTCCAAATCGGTGCTAGCTCTGCTGATCAGCTAACTGTTGATGTTTCAGGTGAAATCGGTGCGGTTAGCGGTTTCATTAATGGTCTAGGTGACTTGACTACTGCTGGTGGTCAGGGAGCTGAGATGGATAAAATTGATGAGCTTCTAGGTGGTATTGGTGAAGTCCGCTCTGCATTCGGTGCTAACATCAACCGTCTTGACCACACTATCACTAACCTTGGCAACATGCGTGAAAACACAGAAATGGCGAAAGGCCGCATCATGGACACCGACTACGCGGTTGAGTCTTCAAACATGATGAAGAACCAGATGCTGACGCAGATGAGCATGTCTATGCTGTCTCAGGCGAACGGCATGTCTGGCATGGTAATGAGCCTAGTAGGTTAATTCTTTCCAGAATTCATACTGCAATCAAACCACTCCACATAATAGTGAAAGCCGCAGCGTTTGCTGCGGCTTTTTTTATTTTCCGCGTAGGGTTTATGTTATTGGTGTTTATATTTCCTTCCTCGTTTATTAAATAGCCAATAGCCAATAGCCAATTAAGAAAAAACAATATTTGTCGCTTAATACAATTATAAAGCCCGTTTTTCAATAGGGGCGGAAGCTTTGGAAATAAAATACTTCCGCTGGCGGAAGTAAAACTTCCGCCTTAAATAATGTAAGAGCCGTAAACCGATCGCTGTTGGCTGTTTAGTCAGCAAATTAGTAATTTTATCGACACGAATTAGCAAAATATCACTGAATTAAAAGTTGGAATGTTTTTTGCTGATAACTGGTGAGTTGAGGAGAACAATAATGTCGATGATGGATCCCGCTTCAATGGCAATGCAAATGGTGATGATGCAACGCCAGCCATTTGATATCCAATATGCGAACCAACAAAAAATGTACCAGGCGCAATTAGATGCCTGGAAAGATATTGATTCTGCATTCAGCAGCTTTTCATCGGCGCTGGATCGAATGAACAAGGCCGACAGCAGCTTTGTCAAAAACAGCGCAACCCCCAGTGAAGACGGTTACATCAATGCCTCGGCCAGTAACTTTGCCCGCCATGGCAGCTATGACCTGTTTGTCAAGCAACTGGCTACGGCGCAGCAAGAAGCCTTCACCCTCAAAGGGGACGAACTGCCAACCGATGGTGTGATCACCATTGAGGTGCCGGGTAGCGAGCCTATCGAAGTTGATTTTGCGACCTTCAATGCCGATGGCGATAAGAGCCTCCATGACTTGGCTGATTACATCAATGAGTTTGACGAGGGTGTTTCCGCCTCGGTAGTGCGCTCCGGCGATGAGGTCAGTTTGGTACTGAGCAGCACCGAAACCGGCGAAGAGCATGCATTCAGCGTTACGGCGGATCAAGCCGTGACCGATTATTTCAAGCCGCCGCAGGTGCTGAACAAGGCCCAGGATGCCATTGTCATGCTCGGCGGTGAAAATGGTCTGGAAATTCGCAGCAGCAACAACACCATTGATGATGCTATCTATGGCGTGACGCTGGAGCTTACCAAGGCCCATGAACCGGGTGATAAGCCATTGACGCTGGTGATTGGCAGCGATGAATCGGCCTCGAAAGAAGCGGTGCAGGAGTTCGTCGATGCCTATAACGATTTGGTCAATACCATCCTCAAGCACACCATGAGTGATTATAAGCTTGATCAGGATGAGGACGACAAGAGCAGTGATGGTGACGATGACGACAAAGATGACAACAGCGTTAAGGTTACCGAGGCCGGAGCGCTAGCCAGTGACTCCACCGCCCGCGGCCTTAAAAACATGCTCAACAGCGTGACTCGAGGCCAGTTCGACGAAGGTACCTTGTACAGCATCGGGATCGAGGCTAACCGCGACGGCACACTGAAAATCGACAGTGACCGTTTTGAAAAGGCTTTGAAAGAAAGTCCGGAAAAAATCGATGCCATTTTCTTTGGTGACAACGGTGTGCTGACGGCATTGGAAACCGCGATCGAACCCTATACCGGCTCTTCCAATTCGGGCAGCAACCTGCTGAAAAGTCGTCAGGATACTTTGCAGGGCAACATCGACCGGGTTGACGAGAAAATAGAGCGGCTCGATCACCGGATGGAAAAGACCTACAACCGCTACTTGCGCCAATACACCGCGATGCAGCAGACCATGTCGCAGATGCAGTCGACTGGCTCCATGTTTATGTTTTAGAGGAAGAGATAATGTTAATGGATGATTCTGGCTTCGATGCGTACCAGCAGGTCGAAGTGGAAGCGCAAGCAGCTGCGGCCAGCCCTTACCAGCTGGTGCTGATGCTGATCGACGGCTTTATGGACAACCTGACTCGTGCCGAGGGCCATATGGCGGCGAACCGATTGAAGGAAAGAGGTGAAGCCATTGGTAAGTGCATCGATATCATCGGTGGCCTTAACAGCGCGCTCGATATGCGCCAAGGCGGGGAGCTTGCCCAGCAGATGAACCAGCTGTATGACTTTTGCAGCATGCGCTTGTTCGAAGCCAGCGTCCATAACGATGCCGGAAAGCTGGGAGAGGTACGCACCGTGATGGGCAATATCCAACAAGGTTGGCATAACTTTGGAGTGGCCCATGATGCTTAACAACACCCAGGTTCGCCAGCTTACCGTGCAGCTCAACCAAAGCTACAAGCGCAAGGAGTGGCAGACGGTCCGCAAGATAGACAAGGAGATCTACAGCATGCTGGCTGAGCTTAAGCAGCAACCGGCCTTAGCCGAATCGCTGCGCCGCGACATTCTTCAGCTCAAGAAAGTGCATCTGGCGGCCATGTCGGCCTGCGAGATAGAAAAAGCACATCTGGGCCAGATGCTGGCCAAGTTCCAGAGCCAGCGAGAAGGTGTCTCTGAGTACCAGCAGGTCGAGATGGCCGGAGGCTTTATTCGATGAGCCAACTCTCGATACCGCCATCAATGCCCCAGGGCCGCGGCAGTGCCGCCTCTGCCTTGCCGGCCCCGGCGCAAAACGGGGCCAGCGGCGATTGGTTAGACAGCTTTGCCGCGCTGCTGGGGCTAGGGGCCGAGCAAGGGGCTGAAAGCAACGTGGCCGATGAAGCCAATCGTTACTGGTTTGATCTCTATGATCAGCTCAAGGGGCTGGCCGAGGGCGAGGAGTGGGTGTTCAGCAGCGCCCACCCGTTCATCGAACAGCTGCCGCCGGAAGGCCAGTTTCGCCTGTTCAACATCACCAATGCGCTGAGCAGTGATGTCCGTGAGCAGTTGCTTGGCATGATGCGCCGCGCCGACGGTATGCACAGTGCATCGGTACAGCTGGGTCAGGCACAGCCGGCAATCCCGCATTATTTGGCCGCAAATGGCACGGCTCAGGGTGAGTCGCTGTCGTTTGAGCAGGCGATCGAGCGGGTGATTTCCAATGCGATGACACCGGTCAGGCAGGAAATGACCAACCCTGTGCTGTTGCAGCAGCTGACTCAGGCCAATGGCTTTACCACCCTATCGCTGCAAGAGGCGACCCACGGAGTCTCGGCCTCAGAGCCGACACTCACCCATTCGCCGACCCGGGCGGAATGGGCTCCTGTCAAAATGGCGGAAAACCAGCAGCAATGGGGCCAGCAGCTGGTCTCGGTCCTCAAAGATCGGGTGCAGATGCACCTTAACCAAGATGTCCAGCATGCCCGTATCCGCCTTGACCCGCCGCACCTTGGCAGCCTGGAGCTGTCGGTCAAGATGGAAAACAACAGGATCCAAGTACATATCGCCGCCGCCGATCCGGCATTGCGTGAAGCTGCCCAGCAGGGGGCCGAGCGTTTGCGCTCAGAGCTCGAAGGCAAGCAGCTTGCCGGTGCTACGGTCGATGTCGATGTGAGTGACCACTCTCAGCAGCAACCTTCTGAACAAACCGCGGATATGTCACTGGCCATGCAGCCGGTGATTGAAGAGTCAGACTGGTATGCATCGCAAGACCTCTTATCAAAGGCGGATCAATACCGCCTCACTCGTATGGTGTAAGGAATAAATAATAATGGCTAGAACTAACGTAATGAGCGCAAAAGTGATTTTGGCAGCACTCGCCGCTTCGGTGCTTATTGCTGTCTCATCAATCGCAACTTACGCATTCATCGTCAACGACCAATCTGCCGAGTTCAGTGTTTTTTCCAAAAGCAATGAACAAGCTCGCGCCCATTTTATGAATTTGGACAAGTTTGTGATCACCATTGATGGCGAAGAGCGAACCCACTACCTGATGCTCGAGCTGGCGCTGAAGACCAATTCCTCCAAAGCCCATGACCAGCTGATTGAATACAAGCCGCTGGCTCGCAATGTGCTGTTGAAAATGTTTAGCCAAAGCACCTTCGAAGAGCTGCGCCAGATAGGTGACATTGACCGCCTGCAAAATCAGGTGCTAGGAAAGCTTCGTCAGGCGATGGCCGTCAATGGATATGCCTACCAGATTGAAGAAGTGCTGTTTACCAAGGTCGTGCTGCAATAAAGGAACGGAATCATGTTAGAAGCACAGCAGTTACCTTTCGAGGATGAGTATGCCCAGTGGCAGGCGCAGCCCTCGCAAAACAATGAAGAGCAGATCTTGCGCCAGCACCTGGGGCTGGTGAAGCGTATTGTCCAGCAGCTCCACCACCATGCCTCGGGCTGCATGGGGCTCGATGATATGGAGCAAATTGGTCTGCTCGGGTTGCTTGAGGCCGTGCGCCGGTATGGCGAGATGGATGATAACTTCCGCTTTTTTGCTGCCCGCCGCGTGCGGGGGGCGATTTTGGATGAGCTGCGCCGTCGTGACTGGCGTCCGCGCCAATTGCGCCAGCAGGTCCATGAACTGAATAAGGTGACCAAGCTGCTGACCAAACAGCTCAAGCGCCAGCCAACGGAACATGAGTTGGCCGAGGTGTTGAAGATCAGCCTGGATGAATGCCACCGCCTGCTGTACGCCGCTCAGGCCGAGGAGCTGTATAGCTTGGAGCAGCTGTTCGAATCGGACAGTACCAGTGTCGACTTTGGCGCCAAAGACAGCAACCTTCAGCATTTGATCAATGACGATTTGCTCAAGCATGTACTGTCCCAGTTGCCAAAGCGCGAACAGCTTATCTTGGATTTTTACTATCAGAAAGAGCTCAGCCTGAAGGAGATCGCCATTGTGGTCGGCCTGAGTGAAGCGAGGATCTGCCAGCTTCATAAGCAGGCAATCAAACAAATGAACGCCATGATTAAGAGCTTGTTGTAGGAGAAAGGTTATGCAAAAAATTATCGGTGTCTTAATCATTATTATCTGCGTGTTCGGTGGCTTTGTGCTGGCGGGCGGGTATCTCGGTACTATGTGGCAGCCGGCTGAGCTGATGATTATCTTGGGGGCGGGTGCCGGTGCGCTGGCGATCGGCAATCCCCACCATGTGATTGTGGAAATGTGGCATCAGGCCCGCGGGGTGGTGGTCAAGCGTGACGAGCGCAAGCTCTACCGTGAATTACTGTCACTGATGTACCACTTGCTCGAGCAGGTCCGCCAAAACGGTATGCGGGTACTCGATGAGCATATCGAAGAGCCGCATCAGAGCAGCTTGTTCCTGAGCTACCCGGAAGTGCTGGAATACCCGAAGCTGGTGACCTTTATCACCGATAACTTCCGTTTGATGGCGATGGGTAAAATCACGGCCCATGAGCTGGAGGGGATGCTGGAACTCGAACTTGAGTCCATCGAAGCCGACCTGATGGAGCCGTCCCACTCGATGCACCGTATTGCCGAGGCCATGCCGGGCTTTGGCATCTTGGCCGCGGTGATGGGCATTGTGATCACCATGACCAATATCGATGGTGACATGGCGCAGATCGGGATCAGCGTGGCCCATGCCTTGGTCGGCACCTTCCTCGGTATCTTTTTCTGCTACTGTGTCTTTGACCCACTGAGCTCGGCAATGGGCAACCAGGTCAAGCGTGAGCTGTCGGCATTCGAATGTGTTAAAGCCATGATGGTCAGTTATACCGCGGGCAAGCCGGCGCTGGTTGCGGCAGACTCAGGGCGTAAGTTGATCTTGCTCGATGTCAAACCGACCTTTGCCGAAATGGAAGGCTGGGTAACGCAGCAGGTGTTCCAATGATAAAGGGCAATACTGCTGATACGGTCATCATCAAAAGGCGCCGCAGCCGCGATAAAGAGGCGCGTCATGGTGGGGCTTGGAAAGTGGCTTTTGCCGATTTTACGCTGGCAATGATGGCTTTTTTCATGGTGATGTGGGTGCTGCAGGTGACCACGGAAGACGAAAAACAGCGGATTGTTGGCCGCCTCAGTGGCCAGCAGCAACTGCTGCCATACGATGAAATGTTCGAGGAGAACAGCCCGTTTGTGGTTGATTTTGGCGGCCGGGCTTTGCCCGGTCTGCAGAGCCAGCAGCCGAGCAATCCGATGAACCTGGGGAATTCGCTGACCATCAATGTGGTGGATGGTGATGGCAACAACTTCGGTGGATTGGGGGAGGTGGGGCCGTCGTTGGTTCCCGGTCGCTATGAAACCCATGAGCAGATGGTGGTGTTGGGGCAGTACCTCAAGGATGTCAGTGAATTCCTCTCGGCCGGTAACCAGCTAACGGTTGAAGTTGTACCGCAGGGCCTTCGGGTGCTGGTCAATGACGACAACCAGAAGCCGATGTTCAAACTGGGTGGAGCCGAGCTTACGCCGTTTTTTGAAGATCTGCTGTTGGCCATCGCCCCGACGTTTGCCACGATTGAAAACCCTATTATGATTTCCGGTCATGCCGATGCCAGTGGCTTTAGCCGCCACTCATCGGGCAATAACTGGGTTCTGTCGGGCCAGCGGGCCCAGCGGGCAAGGGAAGTGTTGGAGTTCGGGGGAATGCCAAGCGAGCGTGTGGCCCAGGTAACGGCCATGTCCGATACCATGCTGCTCGATGAAGATGCCCCTTACTCTCACTTGAACCGTCGGATTGAGATTTTGGTGTTAACGTCTGATACCGAAGAGCAATTGCAGCAGTTATTTGGCCGCGATGGCGGGGGATCTTCCCTCGAAGCGGCCAAGCAGGCTGCTTACGCAAACCAGCCGGTGAGCTGAAGGCAGCAAAGTTAGCGAGCAACTTGTAACCTATTGCGGATAAAGCGAAAAGGAACGAACAACAAAAGGGGCTGATAGTATCAGCCCCTTTTATTTATCTTCAGCCTGCCTAGTTAAGCCGAGGGCTCAAGCCGGCATGACCGATTACGGCATTTAAATCATCAAGGTCGAGGACACCACCCCGATCAAGCCGGCACTGGCCAGTGCGGTAACGGCTTTTTCAGCCATTTTGCCATTGCTTTCTGCGGCTTTGCCGAACATCGCGAATACGAATGGGTGTACCAGGAAGGTCATGGCAAAAGTAAAGGTGATCAGGCTTGCCGCTGCTGAACCGAACATACCTTCTTGCACTGCGGCAAACAGGCCGAAGTGGGACAGGCCAGAAGCCGCCGACATTGACGCGTGCTCGAGAGACATACCGGCAACGCTCAGCAGCGTGAAGCTTCCGAATACCGCCATGATCTGCCAGCCAAGCGAGAATAGCATCAAGCCTTTTACTTCGGTTTTATCGCAGCCGTTAGCTGCGCGTAGGTTCTTCAGGGCAATGAAGACAAAGGCTGCCCCGGCAAGCAGGAGCGGAAGTGTCCAACCGACCATTAGCGAACCACGCTCGGCACTGGCCGCCAGAATCGTGAATACGAAGATGTGACCGGCAAACGGGATGTTGATCATAATCGGCGCACGGGAAGCCGCGGTACGGCCGAAGTCGCCAGCCGTACAGGCACCGGTCAGGCCCGAGTGAGACAGGCCACCCGCTAGGCCCGGAGCCAGGTTACGGACATGGTTTGATTTACCGACGAAGATCAACAGTGCCAGGCCGCCAAACATCCAGAAGATCTGCCCCGAGAAGCCATAAACAATAACACTCTGCAGGCCAGGGATGCCGAAAGCTTCAACCATGTGGGAGCCGCCAACCAGGAAGCTACCGGCTAATACCAGAGGGATACCGGCAAATAGCAGCGCATTCATTGTCGGGCCATGTTTCCATTTAGGCAGTGCCGCGCCCAAGCCCGAAGACAGGATCATTGCAAAGAAGATCTGCGGTAGGCCGATGATCGACGAGACAACACCCGATAGCCATAGCGAGATATTCAATACCACGATAATCGCCACGACTTCGAACAGCCCCTTGCGGACGTACTGCCCTTTGTTCGAGATCACTGCCTTGCGGTCAACAAGGACAAACGCCAGTGCCAAGCAGATGTATGAGAGTAGTAGGAAAGAGTCACCCAGAGCAAAGTCTGTGGTACGGTTTGAAATCAGCACATCAGCCGTCTGAATACCAATCAGCAATAGGAAGGCACGTATAATGTAAGTCAGCTGTGTGCTGCTGGTGCCTAGTACCACCTCCTGAGAAGACGGGGAAAAGAAGTCACATTCTTCATCAAAGTCTTTCTTGGACAGCAGGCGGCGGATTTCTTGTCCGCCAACGAAGAAGGAAGCGATCAATGCAATCACGGTTGTCTGGCCAATTAGCGCAACAACCGGAAACTGTTCTAGTCCCGGTGTCGCCATGTCGCTGTGAACCAACAGCGAGCCTAAAGCGAGGCCAAATACAACGATCACCAGCAGCGAGGAATATTTAGTTCCTGCGACCAGGGTGCGGGCAACCAATACCATAATCGTTAGGGCGGCTATCGCAATAACAAAGTGGTTAAAAGCATAAAGATGGGAAACTTGTTCCATTTTAACTCCAAAAACTCTTTCGAACTGCTCACAGGCACACTTCATGCGTTAGGAACATGAAGTGCTAACTATGGGGTTAGGCTGGCTGTGGGCGAGTGATGTGTCCGTTACTGATTAGGTAACAACCTGTGGGGCAACATTTTCTGCAACTGGCGTTGGCGCTGTTGCATCATTGAATAGGGCGCGAAGGGCTTTCAACACTTCCTGGCGGGATACCACACCCACATATTTACCGTTGTCCAATACCGGTAGAATCTGTGGCTTGTTAACCTTGATTGATTTGGCACGCTCTTCGAGCGACAAGGTTGTCAATTGCGTTGCATAGCCCATCGCCGTGGTTGGGTATAGCTGATCTTTATCCAATGCCAGATACTCAAGAGCATCCGTCAGGCGATCTTCGATATCCATGGTAACCAAATCGGTTTTCATTAGATTGCCTACGGTTACGTCGTCATCAGGCAGGTAGTCTTGGCACCACATTTCCACCATGATGTCGTGAGCAGATAAAAAGCCGACTAGCTGGCCGCTGGCATCACAAACCGGCGCACCGTTGATGTGGTTTTTTGACAATACATCGATAGCCGAAGGCAAACTGGCTTCTACACCCAAGGTCGGGGCTTGCGTATTTACAATGTCTCTCACTGTAAGTAATGCACTCATAACAATATCCTTAAATCAAAAATCAACACTGTTGCAGTAACTCGCCAAGAGTCATTGAAAATGGCTCATTCAGCGGCTGACGGAAATGTTACTCAGCACCCGTGCATTAGTAAAATTGATTTTATTTAGGTTGTCATTCAGTTTATCTGATACTTTGTTTAAAAGTATTTCAGGAAGTGTCGTTTCAAAGCAGCATCAATTTAGGTTATATGAGGAGGAGTTAGGCGAGATTGCCGTTTTATTCGGCAACTTGCTACTGCCACTGAATATCGTGTTTGGCAGTAAGTTGTATAAGTATTACTGATTAACTCTCCAAAGTGGAATAATTAAAACTTATTCAGGATATTATCCTTAAGGTGTCGGAATATTAAAGATGTCATATTGCTAGGTATTTACTTACAGTTTTTCAAGAGCAGAGCAAGATATAGACGGTAATGTGCATACGGTTTACATTACCCGGCTGTTAAAACTTGATACAATATTGCTTGAGTTTATCTACTAATCAGATTTATTGATTGGCAAAAATACCAAAGTGACTTGGTATATGAGTTCTATCTATCGGTGTTAAGCCCCTGTTGTATATCTAGGAGTAAAAGTGCGTTATTCGTTGAAACAGTTATCAGTGTTTGATGCGGTTGCTGAGTTGGGCAGTGTTAGCCAGGCGGCTGAAAGATTGGGAGTGACCCAGTCTGCTGCAAGTATGTCTCTCAGCCAATTAGAGAAACTGCTAGGTCGAGATCTCTTCGTACGCCAGGGTAAAGACATGCGCTTGAGCCACTGGGGCAACTGGTTGCGCCCGAAAGCCCGGCGCTTGTTGCAGGATGCCGAGCAGATCGAGGCGGGTTTTTACGATCAGCATCTTTTTAGCGGCAGCATCACAATTGGGGCTAGTCAAACACCGGCTGAACACCTAGTGCCGGAGCTTATCAGTATTCTTGATACAGACTTTCCTGAAGTCAGAACGGGATTGGAAGTAAAAAGTAGCCAGGGGATTATCGAGGGGATACTGAACTACAAGTATGACATCGGCATTATCGAAGGTCGCTGTGATGATAACCGCACCCACCAGGAAGAATGGTGCCGGGATCACTTGGTTGTTGTCAGTTCGGCTCATCACCCTTTTGCCAAGAACTCTCGAGTCAGCCTGGCGCAGCTGGAACAAGCGCAGTGGGTACTGCGTGAGGGCGGAGCGGGGACGCGGGCGATTTTCGAAAGCGCGATGGTGCCGCTGATCCCAGACTTGGACGTATGGCGAGAGTATTCCCATGTGCCGGTGATCCGCAGCATGGTGGCGAATGGTAATTACCTTACGTGCTTGCCTTATCTGGATGTGGCCCCGCATATTGAGCGTGGTGAATTGGCCGCATTGAATGTGCCTGAATTAAAAATGGACCGAGCCATTTCGTTTATCTGGCGCAAGGAAATGGGGGATCACCCGTTGCTGGAGTGTATCAAGCGTGAAGGGCACCGAATGATGAAGAACCACAAACTCAGATCTTCATGAGGTAGCGATTCCGTCTTTCTAGTTAGGAAGCATTGTATGGCAGAGCAGGCTTATTAAGCCATATGCTATTAGTTTCAATTTTCCTGATGATATGCATCTAATTAACTAATAGATTAATAAGGGGCGGCAATGCCAGCTTCGCGGTTAGCGTGAGGGGCACACCGGATTGTTACTGCGTTTTCACTGTCAAGTGCCTGGCATATGAGTTTTGTTGCTTAAATACACAAAAGGAGAGCTTCGGCTCTCCTTTATAGTATCTATGACAAAAGCTGATATTAATAAATCACTTTCGCCTGGGTATAGCTGCTGATGATTTCTTTGACTTTTTCCATCACTTCCTTCGATGGTGGTTTGACACCTGTCAGTGGGTAATCAAAGCCCATCGCTTCCCATTTGTGCTCGCCCAGCTGGTGGTACGGCAGCAGCTCGACTTTCTCGATGTTGTCCATGTCTTTGATAAAGTCACCCAGTAGGTGGGCAGAACGTTCGTCATCGGTAAAGCCAGGAACCACCACATAGCGGATCCAGGTTTTCTGGCCGCGCTGATGCAGGTAGCGAGCAAAGTCCAGCACGCGCTTGTTCGGCACACCGACCAGGTTTTGGTGAATGCTGTCATCAAGTTGTTTCAGATCGAGCATGACCAAGTCGGCAGCATCTAGCACCTCATCAACCACATCAGTGTGTTTGCGGATATAGCCGTTGGTATCGAGGCAAGTATGGATCCCTTCCGCTTGAGCGGCGCGGAAGAAGTCACGGACAAACTCTGGTTGCATCATGGCTTCACCACCTGATGCGGTGACACCGCCACCAGAAGAGTTCATGAAGAAACGGTAGGATTTGGCTTCGTTGATCAGCTCTTCGACAGTGATTTCCTTACCGCCATGTAGATCCCAAGTATCTCGGTTGTGGCAATACTGGCAGCGCATGAGGCAGCCTTGCATGAAGACGATGAAACGAATACCGGGACCGTCGACAGTACCACAGGACTCAAAAGAGTGGATTCGACCTTTTAGTGACATTACTTTGCTTCTCCGCTTGGGGGCGTGTTTTGCCTGTTATTTTATTACAAAATGGACTGGCAAAGTAGTCAAAAAGCACCTAAATCGTAAGGATACTACTAGTCGTATTACTGAATGGCTGCCGCGTGCAGATATAAAAAAGCCGATCTTTGCAGATCGGCTTTTCTTCTCATTGCTTATGGCAGCAATGGCCTAAGGCTCTATGGATTATAGAGACTCAGTGAAAGTACGCGCGATAACGTCTTTCTGCTGTTCAGCAGTTAGAGAGTTAAAGCGTACAGCGTAACCAGATACACGGATAGTTAGCTGTGGGTAGTTTTCTGGGTGCTTAACAGCGTCTTCCAGAGTTTCACGGTTTAGAACGTTAACGTTCAGGTGCTGACCGCCTTCGATACCCGCTTCGTGGTGGAAGTAACCATCCATTAGGCCCGCTAGGTTAGAACGCTGAGAGTCAGTGTCTTTACCTAGAGCGTTAGGTACGATAGAGAAGGTGTAAGAGATACCGTCTTTCGCGTCAGCAAATGGTAGTTTACCTACTGAAGTTAGAGACGCTACTGCACCTTTCTCGTCACGACCGTGCATTGGGTTAGCACCTGGTGCGAATGGAGCACCTGCTTGACGACCGTCAGGCGTGTTACCAGTCTTCTTACCGTATACCACGTTTGAAGTGATAGTTAGGATAGACTGAGTAGGGATCGCGTTACGGTAAGTCTCAAGCTTACGGATCTTGTTCATGAAGCTAGTAACAAGCTCACAAGCGATGTCATCAACGCGAGCGTCGTTGTTACCGAACTTCGGATAGTCGCCTTCGATTTCGAAGTCGATTGCGATACCGTCTTCGTCACGTACTGGCTTAACTTTAGCGAACTTGATAGCAGCTAGTGAGTCAGCAGCAACAGAAAGACCAGCGATACCACAAGCCATAGTGCGGCGAACGTCACGGTCGTGTAGAGCCATAAGCGCTGCTTCGTAGCTGTACTTGTCGTGAGAGTAGTGGATAGCGTTTAGTGCAGTCACGTACTGCTTCGCTAGCCAGTCCATGAAGCTGTCTAGACCAGCGTATACTTTGTCGAAGTCTAGTACTTCGTCCATCATTGGCTCAGTCTTAGGACCAACCTGCATCTTCAGCTTCTCATCAACACCGCCGTTGATTACGTATAGAAGCGTCTTAGCAAGGTTTGCACGCGCACCGAAGAACTGCATGTGCTTACCGATAACCATTGGCGATACACAACAAGCGATAGCGTAGTCATCGTTGTTGAAGTCAGGACGCATTAGGTCGTCGTTTTCGTACTGGATAGAAGAAGTATCGATAGATACTTTCGCACAGAAACGCTTGAAGCCGTCAGGTAGCTGCTCAGACCATAGAACAGTGATGTTCGGCTCTGGAGAAGGACCCATAGTGTATAGCGTGTTTAGGAAACGGAAGTTAGTACGCGTTACTAGCGTACGGCCGTCAACACCCATACCACCCATAGATTCTGTTGCCCAGATTGGGTCGCCAGAGAATAGCTCATCGTACTCAGGAGTACGTAGGAAGCGAACCATACGTAGTTTCATTACGAAGTGGTCGATCATTTCCTGAGCTTCAACCTCAGTGATCTTACCTTCTGCAATATCACGCTCAACGTAGATATCTAGGAAAGTAGAAGTACGGCCTAGAGACATTGCCGCGCCGTTCTGAGATTTAACCGCTGCTAGGTAACCGAAGTATACCCACTGGATAGCTTCTTTCGCGCTAGTTGCTGGGTTAGAAATGTCGAAGCCGTATTTAGCTGCCATTTCTTTCATCTGACCTAGTGCACGGTACTGCTCTTGGATCTCTTCGCGCAGCTGCATAGTCATCTGCAGATCTTCACCGCTCTCAAGCTTCTCTTGTAGAGAGTGGAACTGAGCGGCTTTATCCTTCATTAGGAAGTCGATACCGTACAGAGCAACACGACGGTAGTCACCGATGATACGACCACGGCCGTATGCATCTGGAAGACCAGTCAGAACGCCAGACTTACGACACTTCAGGATGTCTGGAGAGTAGATGTCGAAAACGCCTTGGTTGTGCGTTTTACGGTACTCAGAGTAGATCTTAGAAACTTGTGGGTCTAGAGTACGACCGTAAGCTTTGCAAGAACCTTCGATCATGCGCACGCCGCCGTTTGGCATGATTGCACGCTTCAGAGGCGCTTCAGTCTGAAGACCAACGATAGTCTCTAGATCTTTGTTGATGTAACCTGCGTCGTGAGCAGTGATGGTAGAGATAACAGAAGTATCGAAATCAACAGGAGCGTGAGTGCTGTTTTCCTGCTTGATACCTTCCATAACCTGATCCCAAAGCTTGTTAGTTGCTTCAGTACCTTCAGTAACTAGGAAAGACTCGTCACCTTCATATGGGGTGTAGTTTTTCTGAATGAAGTCGCGAACGTTTACTTCGTTCTGCCATTCGCCTTCTGCGAATCCTTCCCAAGCTTTAGCAAATTGCTCTGCCATGACATACCTACCTTTTTAGTAGAAAAAACACGTACTGCGGTGACTGTTGAGCCAGCCTCACCAAGCGGTGAACAGTACACTTTTATTAACAATAATACGGATAACCAAAAAACGTGTCAGGATAGTGTGGTTTTGATTATTCGTATTAGTGCTAAGGCACCAATTGATAGGGCAGTGCACGCACTGCCCTTACTTCATTGTTACAGTAGTGCTGGGATGCCGTACTGGCCCTCAAGCATACCTACTGCCAGCATCGCAACCAAACAAATGATTAGCGCGCCCGCTGGAATGACGATTTTATCGACAACAGACAGCTTGGCTGCACGTTCTTTGTTACCGATTAGGCCGTTGTTGTCCAGCAGCATGGTCAGTGCCCACGCTAGAACCGGGTTAGCAACGATTGCTGCGAATACACAGATACCAGCAGCCTGTGAATCTTTGGTGTCTTTCACCATCTGAACACCCGCTTCAAGAAGCGGTAGGAATACACCTACAAGCAGTGCGATACGCATTACTGGTGGCCATACTGCTACGTCCATCGGGAAACCAAGGATCGCTACGATGATACAGAAAGTACCCAGTAGGATCGCACCCGCAGGAATCGGACGCTTGGCAATACCGGCTGGGATAATGTAAGTACCCCAAGATGAAGTGATGTTACAACCACCTACCGCAGTACCAACCATCTGGCGAAGCGAACAAGTTGTCATGGTGTCATCAACGTCCATCAGAACGCGGTCAGTGCCTTTCGGGTAGTTCAGTTCCTGGAAGATGCGGTGACCCAGGAAGTCTGGAGACCACATTGCTACCGCAAGAATCGCGAACGGTAGAGAAGCGATGAAATGCTCAACACCTGGAAGGCCAAGCATCCAACCTTGCTCTGTGCTACCCCACCAGTACACTGGGTTTAGGTTAGGCAAACCAGTTTCGGTTTCGAATACTAGGTCAAAGCCTGCACCAAGTGCAAGGGAAACCAATAAACCGGTTACCGCACAAGCAGGGATCGCCAGCCAGCGCTTGTTCACTTTGGCAAGGTAAGCATAAAGAATGATGTTTACCGCCAGAACCACCAAGCCGATGTAGCCCAAGCTGCCTTTTGCTACGTCAGCACTTTCAAGACCCACAGCCCAAGACTGGATATCACCGATCTGGCTCATTGCCCCGGTAAAGCCGAGGAAGATAAGCAGACCACCGGCCACACCTTCACTGGTGAGGTTAACCAGTTTCGAGCCCCCTTTGAAGTAACTCAGCAACAGGCCGAATACACCAATCAGGATAGCCAGTGCCAGTGGGTGAGCACCAGCCAGTGCAATGGTACCGATCAACGGGATCATTGGACCGTGGTTACCCGCCAGGTTGGCTCGTGGGTTAAAGAAGCCCGAGGCTAGAATACAGAAAAGAAGAGCAGGGATGAGCATTTCTACACGGGCAACTTCGATAGCGAAGGTCTTGCCCAGCTCAACGTGATCCCAAGCGGCAGTCAGGCCATCAGCCCATGACATGGCAACTGATGAGTACATCGCGATAATGGCAATCGTACCCGCTAGTGCCGGAACCAAATCTTCAAGCTCAAAACGGAAGTCGCGGCCAGGAAGGTTTAGCTTCCAGCGACGTGGCTTCATGATTTTCAGCTCATGATCAAGATAGTCTGAACGACTAGCGAAGTCAGATGCAGGGCGGTGTAGCTCCTGATAACTTCTTTCCTGTGATGACATAAGTGCCTCGTTCTACATTTAAAAGTAATTTTTATTTATTGTTGGTTGAAACGCATTCAACAAACTGCCAATTGTATAAATTTAAGCCAAGCAGTTGTTAAGTGTAATTTAATTTCACCAAATTTGGCTGCAGTGTACCGCTTGTCCACTTTTATTGAATTGATCTCGATCACTCTCACTAAAATTTTGTAAGAAAAAAACCAAAAAAAATTGAGCGTAAAGTACAATTGTTGCTAAATATGAAAGAAACTTTATAACAAAAGTAAAAGTGTGAAATGTGACTCTAGTCTTTTTTTTGTCTTTATATCATTGTTTTCAGTGTGGTTTTAATTCTGAAGCGCAAAAGTTTCGGGTCACAAGGGTGTTACCTACAAAGTAGCAGGCAAGTAACAGCAATTTGAATAATGCATTCAACTTTTTTTGAGTATTTGGCTCGTACGGCAGGGCGGCAAGTTTGTAAGCAAAGTACAAACTTGCCCAGGTTGAGGTTGAACAACCCGGACAGCCTTTGGGCGGGAGTTAGCGTTGTTTTGCTTGCTTAGCCACTTGTAGCTTTTGGTAAGAGTGCAGGAGCTGTTGGTGAGCTGGGAACTGGCTCATGGTGAGATCACCTGCTGTCAGACCGTAGAAATGGATACTGCCTTCAATGGAACCCCAGGCAGCTGCCACCGTGTCGGTACCAAATGTATGCTCGAAGTCCGCTTTGCACTGTGCCGGATCGCGCGCTTCGTCTAGTGCCAGCGCCAAACTGTCGACGAGACAGCGGAAGAAGTTCAGGCGATCGGCACCGTAGCTAGAGGCGTTGAATGCCACACACCACTTGGCGAACTCCAGAGCCAGTTCGAGATCGCCGCCCGCCAAGGCAATCAAACATTTTAGCTCTCCGATGCGAAGGGTTTGCCAGGCATCCCCCGGTTGAACTGCCAGGCCAAGCATAGTGGGCAACAGAGTTTCGTCGTCGAACTCTTCTTCGACAATGTGGAACATTTCTGCGTATTGCTCTGCATCCCACTCAATGGCAGGTAGCGCCAACAGCACCTCTCGCAGCTCGAGAGCAACATTGTTGTTGGCTTCAATCAGATCTTCCACCGGGGCTATCTCTGACCAGCCTGGAACGATGATACGGCAGCAATCCACGCCCAGGTGATCATAATCAGCGATGTAGGCATCGGTCCCCGCGGCGTGCAATAGGCTCATCAAATGATCGAAGCGCTCCTCTGCGTTGCCGCTGATGTTCCACCCTGTGAATTCAAGCTCAGGTTCGTTTTGCAGCCGGGCTGTAGCAATGAATCCTGTCGATTCTGCGAGCTGATGGTCCGGCACGTGTTGCTCGTTACTTGCGTCGTTGTCAGACAACGAGGCCAGCAGGGTATTTAGCTCATCAAGGCTGCGGCCCTGCAGTAGTTCCGTGATACCGCGCTCAAGCGCGACGTCAAAGCAAGGGTGAGCAGCGAAACTGATAAGCGCAGTGCTAAATTGTGGGTTGGCTACTGCAATACAGGCCACTGGGTATTGGCCACCCAGTGAGGCGTCAAAGCCTTTTATTTGGAGGCCTTTGGCTTTCAGCGCATCAACCGATGCCGTGAATGAGGTGGAGCGGTTTAGTGCCTGCTCTGGGATTGCTGGCAGGTCGATTTGCCCAGACAAGACACGGTGCTTGATCTTGCGTTCGATGATCTCGCACAGGGCATGGGTGCGGGCTTCGAACCGGGTGTTGCCCGCTGCGATACCGTTGGATACATATAGGTTGCCAATGATATTCGCTGGCATGTTGATCACTTGCTTATCGCTCTGGCGTTCGAACGGCAGGGTGCAGATCCCGCGCGCCATGTTGCTCGACTGCAGATCGATCAAATCGGTACCCAGCAACTCAAGGGTCGGATCGTAAAACTGGGTTAGGCGCTCGTCCAGGATCGCATCGGGTGGCAGGTTTTCCTCAAGGTCAATCGGGAACCATTTTTCATTAGGGTAATGGACAAATTCGCCGGTAGCGACCGCTGCACCCAAGTAGTGGTTGGCATAGAAGTCATTGGTTGCCAGGCGTTCGAATTGCTTACCCAGTGCTGATGCCAGTGCGGCTTGCTTGGTTGCCCCCTTACCCGTGGTGACGTTCATCGGTGCGTCGGTATCGTCAATCTGCACTGACCAGACATTGGGAACCGGATTGTGCCAAGAAGCATTGCCAATGTTGAAACCAAGTTCTTTAAGTTTGGTTTGGAAATTCTCGATGGTGTCTTCGAGCGCGGCGTCTTTTCCGGGGATGTGTGTTTTCATGATCGATCTCGTCACAAGGCAGGAAGTTAGATGGCGCGAAGTATAACTAATAATACAGCGGATGCCTAAATGTGAGCGAAATCAAGAACCAGAAACATTTTGTCGATATTTTGACCGCAATCCCACCTTGTGCTGACGAGCAGTGAAAGTAGTCACAGTTATTCCTTACTTCTTGTAGCAGAATGAATTGGTCAGATGAGATCCAACCACCTAATAATTCTGACATAAAATAGAAATTCACTACTTTTGTCGGTGGGCGTTCGTCTGTGTAGGCAAAAGTAGATGAAGTCAAAGAGGGATACGATGAAAGCAACAATAGCATCAAATATCGACGCGCTGCGTGATGACTATATTGCCGCAGTGAAGCGTTTGGTGGCTATTCCCAGTGTCTACCAGGAAGATGATAGCGGTAAGCCGTTTGGCAAGCCAATAGATGACTGCCTGGATGAAACACTGCGGCTATGCCACGACTTGGGGTTTGCCATCTATAAGGATCACAAAGGGTATTACGGCTATGCCGAAATTGGTGATGGCGAGCAAATGATAGGTGTGTTGGGCCATTTGGATGTGGTGCCAACCGGAGAGTTGTCGGCTTGGCACTCGGAGCCATTTAGCCCGGAGATCCGCGATGGTCGACTTTACGGGCGGGGAACTCAGGACGACAAAGGGCCGACGTTAGCCGCGATTTTTGCGGTCAAAGCCTTACTGGATAGCGGCGTGGTACTCAACAAGCGCATCCGCTTTATCTTCGGTACTGATGAAGAAACCCTTTGGC
Source organism: Photobacterium sp. DA100 (assembly GCF_029223585.1). Lineage (NCBI taxonomy): Bacteria > Pseudomonadati > Pseudomonadota > Gammaproteobacteria > Vibrionales > Vibrionaceae > Photobacterium > Photobacterium sp. DA100. The sequence goes on from NZ_CP119423.1 coordinate 818,822, forward strand.
GCTGTATTGACCGCTACTTGGAAAAAGAAGAAGTCCCAAGCTGTGGTTTCACCCCTGATTCAGCCTTCCCGCTTATCCATGCTGAAAAAATGCTGATCCAGTCCTGGCTGCACGGGCCGGGTGATAACGTGCTGTCGCTGGCGTGCGGCGGCGCCCTCAATGCTGTCCCCGAGTTAGCCAAGTATGAAGGGCCGCTATGGGAAGAGCTCGCCTCGCAGCTCGATAAGCTGGGTTATGACTTTACCGCCGAAGATGCCGAGGTCACGGTGTTTGGCAAGGCGGCCCATTCCGCCGCCAGCGACATCAAAGGTGTCAATGCAATCGCCCGCCTTTGCTTGGCACTGCGCCACATAGGGGTAACCCATCCTGCCGTTAAGTTCGTGGCCGAACAGGTCGGGGAGGATGCCAATGCCAAAGAGATCTTCGGCCCGGTGGAGGATGTCAGCGGTCGGTTGACCTTCAATGTTGCTCAGTTGGAGATCAATGAGCAGGCCAGCAAGATCGGCATTGACATCCGGGTACCGGTAACTTTCGAAAAAGCGGACTTTGATAATGATATCCAGGCCGTGGCTGAGCAGTATGGTTTGCGCTACGAGGAATTTGATGTGCTACCTTCCTTGTATATGCCTGCAGAAAGCCCGGTGATCCAAACCCTGATGAGTGCCTATCAAGAAATCAGCGGGGATATGGACAGCGAGCCGATGACATCCGGTGGGGCAACCTATGCCCGTGCGATACCGAACTGTGTGGCTTACGGGGCAATTTTCCCCGGCCGCGATAAAGTTGAGCACATGCCGAATGAATATTTGATTATTGATGACATGCTCAAAGCAATGAATGTGTATGCCAACGCGATTTATCAGCTGCAGGGAGTAGAGCTATGACCACGACTACAGAGGCTGGCAAAATGAAACGTTCTTTCAAAATGCCGACTGTTTATACCATTCTTTTTTCCATTATTGCCCTTGTGGCATTGCTGACCTGGATCATGCCTGCAGGTAAGTATGACTACCTGGTCAATGGCACTGATGTGGTGATCCCGGCGGCCGAAGTGCTGGATTACGACGGCGGTGAGCGATTGCTGCCTATCCCTGGTACCTATCAGGAACTGGAATCTTCGCCACAGGGGGTGATTGATGTCTTGATGGCACCTATCAAGGGCTTCCACAAGGCTGTCGATGTTGCGCTGTTCGTCTTGGTGATCGGTGGTTTCCTCGCCGTGACCATGCGTACCGGTGCGATGGACTCCGGTGTGGCGGCGATCGTGCGCAAGTTCCGTGGACGCGAGCAGATGATGATCCCTGTCTTGATCACCCTGTTCGCACTGGGGGGCTCCACCTACGGGATGGCTGAAGAAACCGTGGCATTCTGGGCGGTGATCCTGCCGGTGATGGCGGTTGCGGGTTACGATCGCATGGTGGCTGCGGGTATCATCCTGCTGGGCTCAGGTGTCGGGGTACTGGCCTCGACCGTCAACCCATTTGCAACCGGTATTGCATCAGGCTTTGCCGGCCTGCCAATCGGCGATGGTATCGTACTGCGTGTTGTCCAACTGGCGATCTTGATTGTCCTGGCTTCTTGGTATGTGATGCGCTATGCCTCGAAAGTCAAAGCGGATAAAGCCAACTCTGTATTGGCGGATATCGAGTTCGATGACGAGTTCTCCCACGTTAGCGAAGATACCGGTGAGTTCACCACCAAACAGAAATGGACCATGGGGATTTTCTTCGGTGCCTTCTTGGTGATGATTTACGGTGTGATTCCTTGGGAAGACATGGGGATCACCGCGATTCCGACACTGTGGTGGTGGTTTGATGAGCTGTCGACCCTGTTCTTGGCCGCTGCCATCCTGATTGCGGTGATCAACCGCATGCACGAAGGCGAGTTCATCAAGACCTTCATTGAAGGGGCCAAAGATCTTATCGGCGTTGCGCTGGTGGTCGCGGTTGCCCGTGGTATCTACGTCGTGATGGATAACGGTGTGATCATCGATACTATCCTTAATTGGGCTGAGGGCGTGGTAACCGGCCTGTCTTCTGGTGTGTTCGTGGTCGTGACCTACTTCGTCCATATCGTGCTGAGCTTCTTTATCCCATCTACCTCGGGCCTGGCGACAGTGTCGATGCCGCTGATGGCACCGCTGGCGGACTTCTCGGGGATCGGCCGTGACCTGATCATTACCGCCTACCAGTCAGCAAGTGGTTGGATCAATATTTTCGCTCCAACGGCTGGCCATCTGGTTGCCGGTTTGGCATTGGCGAAAATCCCTTACGAGCGCTTCCTTAAGTGGGTGATGCCGTTTGTGATTATGGTATTGGTTGTGACCGTGGTGTTGCTGTTTGCCGGTGCCGCCATGGCGTAATGAGTGTTAACCGTTCAACCTAAAGGAAAGCGAGCCTGATGGCTCGCTTTTTTGTTGCCCCCGATAAGCCTTACTGCGGCTCTTTGGGCTGTTTTTTTGGCCGTAAGGCGAGGACATGCAGAAGCCGTTCGGGGGCCTGCGGCCAAACCAGTGGGCTGGCAACCGGGTTGTCTTTGTTGAACCAGCCTTCGAAGCGGCTGGTGTTGTACTGGTAGAACTCGACCGTGTTGTAGAGCGGGACCGTGACCTGCTGGTTGGCGATGAGCTGGTTGAGCTCGCGGATGATTTGGTGGCGCTGCTGGTTGGTTGCGGCTACCGGAAACTGGGCCAGCAGCGCGTCAACCCGGGCATTTTGATAATAGTGCATGGCATAGCGGGGGTAGTGCGGTGCCTGATAGGTGCTGTTGAACGCCATGTCAAAGTACTTGAAGGGGGTCGGTCCTTGCGGATAGTTGGTAATCGCCAACTGGTAATCGGCATGGGCGAGCTGTTCGTTAAACTGCAGGAAATCAGCCTGGATAGGCGTTACCTTGATCCCGATACGGAGCAACATCTCACTGATCAGCTGGGCGGTGGTATTGAAATCTGACCAGCCTTTAGGGGTAATGATAGTGAGCGCTAACGGTTTGCCGCCAGGCAGATCGCGCCAGCCATCGCCATTGCTGTCGATGAGCCCAATCTTGTCGAGCAGATCCCCTGCCAGCATCGGGTTGTAGGACATGTAAGGCAGGTATTTTTCCGTGATGACAGGATCGGCCCAGGAACGGAAGCGTTCACTCATCCCCGACGCATAGCGAGAGGGTTTACCCTGCCCGAAAGCCGCAATATCAATCAACAGCTGGCGCTGCAGCGTCATTGAGATAGCACGGCGAAACTCCACCTTGTTGAACAGGTCTCGTACACCAGGATCGGCGGCCCTGAAGTTGAACATCAGGCTGACGTTGCTGGCCGGTGGTAGCCAGTATCTGAAGTCGGGCGAGTACGAGGCATAGTGGCGTTCAATATCCGGGATAAAACTACCGGTCCAGTCGAACTCCCCCGTAGAAATACGCGATATAAAATCGTCGTTGGTCGTCACTTTCGGGTAGCGCAAACAGTCAATGTGCAGTTTCTCGGCTTGCCAATATACAGGGTTGGCACACTGCAGATAGCCATTCTCGTCGAGGTTTTCTATTTCGGTAAAAGGCCCGGTGCCGATGGGGGTCGGGTTGGTAAACTGAGCGAAATTGTCCACCTGTTGCCATTGGTGCTTGGGCACAATGGGGAGCAGGACGAGGGTATAGGCGACCAAGGAATTGGGCTTTTTCAGCCTGAAATAGACCTCATGATCATTACGTTTTTCGATAGACTCGACCCATAGTCTAATGCCATGTGAGTCAAGTTCTGGATGTTTAAGTGCCAGGGTGAATGAGAAAATCACGTCATCGGCACTGAATGGTTTTCCATCTGACCACTTCACGCCGTCACGAAGCGAAAAGCTGATCCCCATCAGATCTTTGTCGAGCTGGTAATGAGTCGCCAGGCGGTATTCCGGCTTGTTATTTTGCAGTGTATTGAAGATGACTAACGGTTCAAACATGAACTCATGGGTTGTAGGCATGCTCCCTTTTGAAAAGGGGTTAAAGTTGGCAGTCACCGTATCTTTATACTCCGGAACCACCGTGAGAATTGTTACAGATTGTGGCAGGGCGCCAACTGCATAGCTAAACGGATAAATCGTGCTAAAAACAAGCAGTAACAGGCTGGTCACGCGTTGGATTAAGAACGTTGAATTTACTGTAATTATTGATTTAACAGACATATTTTATCCGGCTATGTATTTTGCCACATAAATTACCCCAAGCAGTGAAATAGTTCAATGTAGGTGAAACAGTAGCTATTTGCGGTTTTATTCTGAAAACATGACTGGTTATTCTTGCTTTGTGCTGGTTAATGAAATGTTGCCAAATTTTATTTCTAGTGATACCGTCGATAAAAGTGTTCGGAAAACAGGCGATCTTTAGCTCTTTTTGGGCACGTTGAATCCCACCATTGAAACATACGGTGAAGGGATATTGGTAATTCACGGAGTAACAGGAGTTGGCGCACATGGCAGGTGAAGTGGCGCTTGATGTAAGGGATTTGCATAAGTCTTTTGGCCAGAACGAAGTTCTAAAAGGCATATCGTTAACGGCCCACCGTGGTGATGTAATTTCAATTATCGGCTCATCCGGATCAGGGAAGAGTACTTTCCTGCGTTGTATCAACCTACTGGAAACACCGACTCAGGGCGAGATCTGGGTTAACGGTGAATTGATTAAAATGAAAAACAATCGCCAGGGGGAGTTTTTGCCTGTTGATGAAAAACAGGTACAGCGTATTCGTTCCCGCCTAGCAATGGTATTTCAGGGGTTCAACTTATGGTCACACATGACGGTACTGGGCAATGTGATTGAAGCACCGGTGCATGTACTGGGTGTCCCTAAGGCTGAGGCCATTGAGCGTGGTGAAGCATTGCTGAAAAAGGTTGGCCTCTATGAGCGCCGTAATTATTACCCGGGGCATTTGTCGGGCGGGCAGCAGCAGCGTGCAGCCATCGCCCGAGCACTGGCAGTAGACCCTGAAGTGATGTTGTTTGACGAGCCGACCTCGGCCCTTGACCCCGAACTGGTGGGAGAGGTGCTGGGTGTCATGCAGGATTTGGCGCAGGAAGGCAGGACCATGCTGGTGGTGACCCATGAAATGGCCTTTGCCCGAGACGTGTCCAACCAGGTGATGTTCTTGCACCAGGGGAAAGTGGAAGAGCAGGGTGATCCGGCCAAGCTGTTCTCTAATCCGGAGTCTGAGCGTCTTCAGCAATTTATCTCTTCGATATATTAACTAACGAGTAAACAGCAAACCTGCGATCCATGGCAACCTGTTTGGGGATGGGAAGTCAGTGAGGGAAGGATCGTCAAAGGCATGCAATCAACAGACTAAAAAGTACAGCAGGAGTAAACAATGAAAAAATGGATTTTGGCGGCAGCCGTTGTAACAGCTTTGGGTACCACAGCCGTACAGGCAAAAGAGTGGAAGACCGTACGTTTTGGTATTGAGGGGGCTTACCCTCCATTTAGCTGGACCGAGCCAAACGGTGAGCTTCGTGGTTTCGATGTCGATATGGCCAATGCGCTGTGTAAAGAGCTGGAAGCCAAGTGCCAGATCGTTGCCCAGGACTGGGATGGTATTATCCCGTCGCTGCTAGCCCGTAAGTACGATGCTATTATCGCTGCTATGTCTATTACCGAAGAGCGTAAGAAGCGTGTTGATTTCACAGGTAAATATGCCCTTATCCCTAACAAGTTTGTTGCCAAAAAAGGCACTGAGCTCGACTTCACCAAAGAAGGGCTGAAGGGCGTTAAAGTCGGGGTTCAGCGTGCGACTACCCACGATAAGTACCTGACCGATAACTTTGACGGCTCGGTAGAGATTGTTCGCTACGGCTCGTTCGATGATGCTTACCTTGACCTGAAAGCGGGCCGTATTGCCACTGTATTGGGTGATGCCTCTGCACTGGAAGAGGGCCTGCTGAACAAACCGGGTGGTGACGGCTATGAGTTTATCGGCCCATCGCTGACGGATCCGCAATGGTTCGGTGACGGTTTCGGTATCGCGGTTCGCAAGCAAGACAAAGATCTGACCAAGCAGCTTGATGAAGCGATCAAGTCACTTCGTGAGAAAGGCATCTACCAGCAGATTGCCTCGAAATACTTTGCTTACGACGTTTACGGTGAGTAATCAGTAGAACCTTGCTGTGATCCCAGCCGTCAAGCTTGTTGGGATCACTCTCCTAAGCTGTAACAAGGAGCTTCCTTTTGATTGATTTGAAAGGTTATGAGTGGTCACTGGTGGAAGGGGCATGGATTACCCTGCAGGTCGCTCTGCTATCACTGGTACTGGCGATGATATTGGGTATGCTTGGCGCGTTGGCGAAGCTATCTCCGTATCGCTGGGCGAGGGCAATCGCCACCTTCTATACCACAGTGATCCGTGGTATCCCTGATTTGGTACTGATGATGCTGATCTTCTTCGGCGGGCAGATGCTGCTCAATGACAGCCTCTACCGGATCAATGAATCTCTCAACGAGTATTTTACCTCATCCGATCCCAATCATGAGTGGACTGCCTATCTGCCTGATTATATTGAGATCAGTCCGTTTATCGCCGGGATCTTGACTATCGGCTTTATCTTCGGTGCCTATATGGCAGAGACCTTCCGCGGCGCGATTCTGGCGGTTGATAAAGGCGAGCTGGAAGCCGGCAAGGCCTACGGCATGAGCGGCTTCCTGTCGTTCCGCCGCATATTGCTGCCGCAGATGATCCGCCATGCATTGCCGGGTTTTGGTAACAACTGGCTGGTATTGCTGAAAACGACCGCCTTGGTTTCCGTGATTGGCCTTGATGATATGGTGCGCAAGGGAGCACTCGCTGCCGGGACGACCCAGATGCCCTTTACCTTTTACATGGCTGTGGCGGTTATTTTCCTTCTGTTTACGTCGCTCTCGACAACTGGCCTCAAGTGGGCCGAGCGTAAATTCAGTATTCACACGAGGTAGCTATGGACTTCAGTATTCTGGCCGACTCGTGGCCGATTTATTGGCAGGGGTTTTACACCACGGTATGGTTGGTGGCCGCTGCGTTGGTGATTGGCTTGGTGATTGCCATTCCGATCGGGATTGCCCGTAACAGCAAGGTACCGCTAGTTTTCGGACCAGCATGGGCGTTTATCTATTTTTTCCGTGGCACGCCGCTGCTGATCCAGCTTTATCTGATTTACTATGGATTGAGCCAGTTAATCAGCGTACAGGGCACACTGTGGCAGGAAGCGTGGTTCTGCGCGCTGGTGGCTTTTGTGCTCAATACCGCAGCCTACACCGCAGAGATTGTCCGGGGTTCGATTAACAGTATGCCGAAAGGCGAAATCGAAGCAGCCAAGGCGTACGGCATGAGCCCCACTCAGGCGTTCCGCCGGATCATCCTGCCGAGCTCGCTGCGCCGTGCGCTGCCTGCTTACAGTAATGAGGTGATTTTCATGCTGCACGGCTCGGCCGTGGCCGGTATTGTCACCATTGTCGATCTGACCGGGGCGGCCAAAATCGTGAATTCCCGTTACTACGCGCCGTTTGAATCCTACCTGTTTGCCGGTATGTTCTATATGGTGCTGACCTTTGTCATTCTGTGGGGCTTCCGCAAGCTCGAGGGGCGCTGGATGAGGCATATGCGGCCATTGTCGTAGTGATTGGAGATGCATGCGGCATATTGAAAAAGAAGCCCAGCCAATAATTGGCTGGGCTTCTTTTTTCAGACACGGCAGTTGCTTTGAAATTTTGACGCCTGCCAATTACACCGCGATATCGTCGTAGAGCGATGTCGATGTCAGAGCGGCTACTTCATCAATGTACTGGCGGATGCGTTCAGGGAACTGGACGCCTTTCACTACGGTCAGGTTGCGCAGTGAAGGGAACAGGTTGACGTCATCGTAGCTCAACACATTGCTGCGCTCAGACGGCAACTGCAGCCATGACAGCTTCTCGAAAGTGGCATTGAGCTCGGCCAGGTACTCCGCAGATTTGCTGAAGGCATCGTCGAAGTCCTGCTCGATCATCGCGGTCTTGTTCTTGGTAAACCACGCCTTGGCTTCTTCGCATTGGAACTCTGGCAGCTCGACCTTCATCCAGCGCGGGTATAGCAAGCGGCTGCTGTAGGGGCGGGCAATATCAGCCCACGTGCTGATGCTGTCGTCATTGCTGCCGGTCGCCAATACCGGGTTACCATCGAGGGCATCGATATAAGCGGCGATGTCGAGGCTTTCGGCCATGTAGCTGCCGTCTTCTTTTTGGAGGATAGGCACTAGGTTGGCACCGACTTTGTCGATACGTGCGTCCACGTCATGGTTCTGCAGGTAGACCAGTTCAATGTCTGCCTTTTTCAGACCTGCCACCATCATGGCCTTGATACAGAAAGGGCAGTGGTCAAATACAAACAGTTTCATCTTCTTTCCTTGTGGGTCAACGTGTGCAATGTATTGCCAGTAAGAGGAGCTACTGCCCCTCTCACCGATTTAAAATATCTTATCCGGCTTTATTGGAAAGTGGACCAAATAGGGGCATGGTCTGACGGCTTATCGATACCGCGTAGCTCGTAATCGATGCCTGCCTCAACACAGCGTTCAGCCAGAGACGGCGTTGCGAGTACCACGTCAATGCGTAGGCCGCGGTTATCGACGAAGCCTTTCGAGCGGTAGTCGAACCACGAGAACTTGTCGTCAACCTCTGGGTGAAGCTGGCGGAAGGTATCGACAAAGCCCCAGTCGAGCAGGGTTTTGAGCCATTCTCGCTCGATAGGCTGGAATGAACATTTGCCGGTCTTCAGCCAGCGCTTGGCGTTGGCCGGGCCGATGCCGATATCCAGATCAACGGGACTGATGTTGATATCGCCCATCACAATCAATTCTTCGTCGTTGCTGTGGTGTTGGTTGAGGTAGGTCATCAGATCGGCGTAGAACTTCTCCTTGGCCGGGAACTTGGTTTCGTGGCTAATGTTGTCACCCTGTGGGAAGTAGCCGTTCAACACCGTGATCTTGCGGCCATCTTCCTGCTCGAAGGTCGCCATGATCATACGGCGCTGGGCCTCTTCGTCATCGGTCGGGAAGCCTTTGCGTACTTCAACGGGCTCCTGCTTGCACAGCATGGCGACACCGTAGTGGGCTTTTTGGCCATGGTGGTAGACTTTGTAGCCCATCGCTTCGACATCTTCGATCGGGAAGGCCTCGTCGTGGACTTTGATTTCCTGCAGGCCGATCACGTCTGGCTGGTGTTTGTCGATCAAAGCTTGCAGTTGATGAAGGCGAGCACGGAGGCCGTTGATGTTGAAGGAGATGACTTTCATTGATTTTGGTGTCCTTGATTGTAAAGGCTTCTTTGGCAAAACCTGCTGTAGTTCATCGATGTTACCACCATTTAGCGCAAATTGGCTGGTGTATGTGTGACAAAGTACATTTGTTGCCCGCATCTATGTTTTGGCCAGGTTATCATCGAGCATAAAGGCTACTTGTTGCTTGAACAAAGGACAGGGGAGGGTTTCCCAAAGGTTAATGCGGTATGTTTAACCTTTGGGAGTGAGGCTGGCAAGGCGATTAGCCTCGAAGATTAGCTAGTTAGTATCTTCATCTGCGCTGTCTGTTTCTGAACCTTCAGGCTCTGAATCCTCAGGCTCTGAAGCTTCAGGTTCATCAGCTTCTTCGGTGTCCTCTGTTTCAGTAGGAACGTCAGAACCTTCAGTTACCTCCATGACTTCGACACTTTCTTCCACTTCAGGAGCAGGGGCCGGAGGTGTGCTTTCACCACAACCGGTGAGCAGTGATACCAAGAGTATGAAAAAACCAGCAGTTAGTTTGTTCAACATATACATCGTCCTCACGCAGGGCAGGCTTTGGATGAGTAAGCCGTGTGATTTTTAAGATTAGTGCAATAAGGTGCGATCTGCCGCCTGAAGTCACCTGGGGATATACCCATATCAAACGACCTTGTCTAAGCTCTATCAGGTACTATTCAAGCAACTGATAGCGAGGATAAAGCATGGGAATTATTTCTTGGATTATTCTTGGGCTTATTGCCGGTGCGCTGGCGAAGTGGCTAATGCCTGGGGATGACGGTGGTGGCTGGATAGCAACAATGGGCCTCGGTATTGCCGGTGCGTTTGTCGGCGGCTGGGTGGGATCGTTTATCGGTCTCGGAGCGGCAACTGGCGTGAACTTCGGTAGCCTGGTTACGGCGACCTTCGGGGCGTTGATCCTGTTGTTTGTGTATAACAAGTTCATACGAAAATAAGACCAGGGCCAATGGCTGGAGTTGTTCAAGGAAACTGATGATCTTGTTCAATTCCCGCCTCCGGACATCTTGCCAGCCGCTTCCTATAATCGATGCATAGTTAAGAGAGATACATAGGCATTAAAATTCGAAGGCGAGGAGCGGCTGATGGGTAAGTTAGTAAAGGGCGTTTGGCATGATGTCTGGTACGAGACCGACAACAACAAGGGAGAGTTTGTCCGTGAGGATGCTGGGTTTAGAAACTGGTTGACGGCTGACGGCAGCGCTGGGCCCAATGGCGAAACCGGCTTCAAGGCTGAATTGGGCCGTTACCACTTGTATGTCTCGCTGGCTTGCCCGTGGGCACATCGCACCCTGATTTTCCGTGCACTTAAAGGCTTGGCTCCCCATATTGATGTCACCGTGGTCAGCCCGGACATGCGTACCAAAGGCTGGGAGTTTCCGCAGCCGGAGCCGCTTTATGGCTATCAATACCTGCACCAGATTTATACCAAGGCCAAAAGTGATTACACCGGGCGGGTAACGGTGCCGGTGCTTTGGGACAAGAAGACAGAAACCATTGTGAGCAATGAGTCGTCGGAGATCATCCGGATGTTCAACGCAGCGTTCAATGAGCTCACGGCTGATCAGCAGGACTTCTTCCCCAGCGAGCTGCGCCAGGACATCGAACAGTGGAATGATTTTATTTATCCCAATATCAACAACGGGGTCTATCGCTGTGGTTTTGCCACAACCCAAGCTGCTTACGACACCGCTTTTGACAACCTTTTCGGGGCACTCGAGAAGCTGGATACCCATTTGGCGACCAGTCGCTACTTGGTTGGGACCAGGCTGACAGAAGCGGACTGGCGCCTGTTTACCACGCTAGTGCGGTTTGATGCGGTATATGTCGGGCATTTCAAATGTAACCTTAAGCGCATTGCCGATTACCCCAACCTCCAAGGATACCTTAGGGAGCTATACCAGTATCCGGGGGTGGCCGAAACGGTCGATATGTACCATATCAAGCGCCACTACTATTACAGCCACAATATGATTAACCCGACCGGTATTGTCCCCAAAGGGCCAGAGCTGGACTTCTCATCCCCCCATGGCCGGCATCACCTCTGTTAGCCGGCGGAGGTGGTTTCGGTATCAAGAAAGCGCTGGGTTTGCTTTTTGTAGGTCAGCGCGACCCTATGCTGGTGCGGGGAGGCTTTCTTACTGATCATTCCTTCCAGTAGCTCTTTGCGCCAGTTCTCCAAGTCATTGGGCAGTGGCATGGAGCTGATGGCTTTCATATTGTGTTTTATATCCTCTTCGCTGCCCGTATTGAGATCCAGCATACATTGCAGGAAGCCGAGATTGGCTTCGCTGCAAAGCGGATACTCATGGACAATCTTCTGGTAGCGGGGAAATGCCTGCTCCGACGATGTTTGCAATACTCGGTAAGCCTCGCTCAACTGCTCCTCAAGTTGTTTGATTCTCTCAGCAAGGTGGGTTTGCTGTTTGATATCGCTGAGTCGGTTTTGGCTATGGCCGTCAAATCGGTTACGTTTTTCTATCGCCTGCATGATACTGCTGATCAGCTGGGTTTCACCGAGATGGATCAATAGCGGGAGGGTATCGGCCAAAATTACCGACGGGAGTTGGGGGATCTTATTGAAAAATGGTGATAGTCCTAGCAGTAAGCGTCGTTTGGCCTTGAGAGGCTGCGCATTGCCAAGTAGCAACCGGCTCATGAAGATATGACTGTAGGCGTTGAGGAACGGTTCCTGGGCCGGCATCACCCGCGAATGGGCGCGCTTATTGATTTTTTGCAACTCGAGCTTAAGATGCTGGCGCTGGCTGAGCGATGGTTGGCTGAAATAAACCTGCTCGAAAATAGCCATGTACTCTGCCAGGCAGATAATCCATTCGACATCGATGATCGGCAGGTGGTTGGCAAGGTTTTGGCCCGCTTTGAGCACTTGTTCAACCCGATCCAGATCAGCGGCCAGCTGAGCAACCTTGAGGGCGCGATGGCTGATGCTCGGGGTGAGCTTGAGTGCTTTTTGGGCACAGCTCAGGGCATCGTAATAGGCTTTGTCTTGCTCTTGGTAACTGGCAAGGTAGTCGTAGAGCTCAATGTGCAGTGGTGATTGCTGGAGCTGGCATTCCAAAAGATGAATAGCCGCTTTGAGCTGGTTATTGTGGTGCAGGATCTTTGCCGAGATGAGGCTCAGCCTGGGTGACGGATGGTGCTTTCTCAGGATGCTGGCATATTTCTCGGCTTGGCGCCACTGGCCATCTTCGATCAGCAAGTCCAGCAATAATCCTTCGAGTTTGTGGTGGTAGCCAGTATGCATAAGTTGCTTTTTGCAAACCGCAATGGCCTGTTGCCGGTCTTGCTTGAGCAGAGCTTTGTAAACAGGAGCCCGCAGTGCACATTCTTCTAGGGTCGAGAGCAGCTTGGCTTTGACCATATCAGCGGTGATCGGCTTGGCCATGAAGCAGTCGGGCTCCACCGACATGCTGGTTAATATGACCTCGGCCGAGTGATCGCCGGAAATCATGATAATACCGCAGTAAGGCGAAACCAGCTTTCTGCGACGAAGCAAGTTTATCAGTTCGGTGCCGGTGAGAGGGCCTTCCAGATGGTAGTCGATGAGCAGGACATCGTAGGCAATATGCTCGCAGTGTTGCTGGGCCTGCTGGTGATCGTATGCCGTGTTGATATGGGTTAACCCGATTTGCTGCAAAATAGACTTGAGCATGGTTGTCGCTAAACGCTGATCGTCAACTATCAGGGCTTTCACTGCGTGCAGGGGCAGTGTTTGTCCTTGAGGTTGACCCTGATTGTTTGGCATTTCCTTATTCCAAATCATATGCTACCGATTGAATTTTAGGAAAAAAATGGCCATTAATCCAAATTAGTTGCTCAGGTTTGTGATTTGGGAGTAAAAAAATGCGCGGACAAAAAGGAGGGGGATGAAAAAAGCCAGCAGCTTGCGCTACTGGCTTTGGAATGATGGTGGAGGGGGACGGATTCGAACCATCGAAGGCGGAGCCGGCAGATTTACAGTCTGCTCCCTTTGGCCACTCGGGAACCCCTCCACGGGGTGTTGCAATTTGTGTTGGCTTCTTGAGCCGGAAAACCGCTGTTGCCGTTTTCAGTAATGATGGTGGAGGGGGACGGATTCGAACCATCGAAGGCGGAGCCGGCAGATTTACAGTCTGCTCCCTTTGGCCACTCGGGAACCCCTCCACGGGGTGTTGCAATTTGTGTTGGCTTCTTGAGCCGGAAAACCGCTGTTGCCGTTTTCAGTAATGATGGTGGAGGGGGACGGATTCGAACCATCGAAGGCGGAGCCGGCAGATTTACAGTCTGCTCCCTTTGGCCACTCGGGAACCCCTCCACGGGGTGTTGCAATTTGTGTTGGCTTCTTGAGCCGGAAAACCGCTGTTGCCGTTTTCAGTAATGATGGTGGAGGGGGACGGATTCGAACCATCGAAGGCGGAGCCGGCAGATTTACAGTCTGCTCCCTTTGGCCACTCGGGAACCCCTCCACGGGGTGTTGCAATTTGTGTTGGCTTCTTGAGCCGGAAAACCGCTGTTGCCGTTTTCAGTAATGATGGTGGAGGGGGACGGATTCGAACCATCGAAGGCGGAGCCGGCAGATTTACAGTCTGCTCCCTTTGGCCACTCGGGAACCCCTCCACGGGGTGTTGCAATTTGTGTTGGCTTCTTGAGCCGGAAAACCGCTGTTGCCGTTTTCAGTAATGATGGTGGAGGGGGACGGATTCGAACCATCGAAGGCGGAGCCGGCAGATTTACAGTCTGCTCCCTTTGGCCACTCGGGAACCCCTCCACGGGGTGTTGCAATTTGTATTGGCTTCTTGAGCCGGAAAACCGCAGATGCCGTTTTCAGTAATGATGGTGGAGGGGGACGGATTCGAACCATCGAAGGCGGAGCCGGCAGATTTACAGTCTGCTCCCTTTGGCCACTCGGGAACCCCTCCACAGGGTTCTGGTTGCTAGGAGTAATCTCAACTAGCAGAAAAACGTACCTTACACAAGTCAGGCACACCTTTCAAGAATAATGGTGGAGGGGGACGGATTCGAACCATCGAAGGCGGAGCCGGCAGATTTACAGTCTGCTCCCTTTGGCCACTCGGGAACCCCTCCACAAGTGCGGAGCGCATATTAGCAAACCGAGATGTTCTGTAAACCTTTTTCCTCACTATTTCTGTCTGCTTGCTGCTATTTTCATCATATTGTTGATTGAGATGGCGTTATTGGCGTTTTTTGACGGTTTGGTAAATGTGACATTGCTTTTCTTTACACTTCTTTACCCCGCTTAAGGGTCGGTTCAGATATCATTCCCCCAGTTTATAAAAAATGGATTCCACAATGAAAAAGGTCCTTGTTGCGGCAATGGTGACTGCCGCGTTAACAGGTTGCGGCTATTTTTACTTCCAGAGTCAATCGGTAGCCGCCGAGCAGCCAAGTGCGCGTTCGGCTCGCGAGATCCCGGTGACACTTGGTCAAGTGAGTGCCCACTCTGTTGCTCAGTCTTTGTCATTGGTCGGTAAGCTTGAAGCGCAGCGCTCGGTTAATATCGCTACCCAAGTTGCCGCCCGTGTTGAGCAAATCGCGATTGGGGTAAACAGCAAGGTCGAGAAAGGCGAGCTGTTGGTTCAGCTTGATGATGCCAAGCCGAAAGCAGCATACGCAGAGGCCCAGGCTTACTTGAATGACGAAAAGCGCAAGTACAACGAATACCAGAAGCTAGTGAGCCGCGGGGCGATCACCCAAACGGAGTTGGATGCCCAGCTTGCCAGCGTCAATATTGCCGATGCCAGATTGCAGGCGGCAAAAGCCGATTTGGCCGATCATGCTATCCGCGCACCCTTTAGCGGTACCGTTGGTTTGGTGGACTTTAGCGAGGGCCATATGCTGACCGTCGGCAGTGAGCTGTTTTCGCTTGATGATCTGTCATTAATGCGTCTGGATATTCAGGTACCCGAGCAGTATCTCTCTTTCCTGCGCGAGGGCATGACCGTGGAAGCCACGAGCCAAGCCTGGCCGGGCAGGGCGTTTAGCGGCCAAATTAAGGCGATTGACTCCCGTGTCCAGGCCGACTCCCTCAATATCCGTGTTCGCGTGGTGTTTGATAACCCGGAAGCTTTGCTCAAGCCGGGTATGCTGATGGCGGCCAAGATTGGCTTTGCTCCGCAAGATGCAGCAGTGATCCCGGTGCAGGCACTGGAGTATTCAGGCACCAAGCGCTTCGTGTATTTGGTTGATGAAACCGGTAAAGCCCACCGGACCGAAGTCAAACTCGGTGTGCGGGTAGAGAACGAAGTGGTGATTGAGTCCGGGGTGGGTATTGGCGATCGTATTGTGGTTCAGGGACTGGTCAATATGCGTGACGGGGTGCAGGTTAATGACATCATGGCGCAAAGAAACCAAAACGCACCGAAACAACAGGTTCCAACGGGAGATGATGCTTAATGTGGTTATCTGATGTATCGGTAAAGCGTCCGGTTGTCGCTATCGTTCTCAGCTTGCTGTTGGTGGTGTTTGGCTTGGTGTCCTTTACCAAGTTGTCGGTACGGGAAATGCCGGATGTCGAAAATCCGGTTGTCACGGTCTCGACCAGTTACTCTGGGGCTTCGGCCACCATCATGGAAAGCCGAATTACTACCGTGCTCGAGGATCAGCTGTCGGGGATCAGCGGTATTGAAAGTATCACCTCGACCACCCGCAATGGTTCATCGCGTATTACTGTTGAATTCGAGTTAGGTTGGGATCTCACCGAAGGCGTTAGTGATGTGCGTGATGCGGTATCGCGAGCCCAGCGTCGCCTGCCGGATGAGGCTGACGACCCTGTGGTGTCGAAAGACAACGGCTCGGGCGAGCCTGCGGTGTATGTCAACCTGATCTCTAGCACCATGGACCGTACCCAGCTGACCGACTACGCCGAGCGGGTGCTGATGGACCGATTCAGCCTGATCAACGGCGTGAGCTCGGTCAACCTCAGCGGCGCGCTATACCGGGTTATGTACGTCAAGCTGATGCCAGAGCAAATGGCAGGCCGAGGTGTCACCACCAGTGATATCGTCAGTGCCCTGAAGCTGGAGAACGTCGAATTGCCGGGAGGCGAAGTGCGCAATGACACCACGACGATGTCAGTCCGCACCGCTCGCCTGTACCAGGACGCATCGGACTTTGAGTACCTGGTGGTTCGTACCACTGCCGATGGCTCGCCGATTTACCTCAAAGATGTGGCCGAGGTTGGCATTGGTGCCAAGAACGAAAATGCCACCTTCAAAAACAACGGTATATCGAACCTGAGCCTCGGCATGGTGACCATGACCGACGCCAACCCGCTCAATGTGTCCAAGGCGGTCTACGAAGAAGTGGAGCGGATGCAGCGCTTCTTGCCGGAAGGGACCGAGCTGTATGTCGATTATGACTCGACCGTCTTCATCGACCGTTCGATCCAGGAAGTCTACAGCACCCTGTTTATTACCGGATTGCTGGTGGTGTTGGTGCTGTATATTTTCATCGGCCAGGCCCGGGCAACCTTGATCCCGGCTATTACGGTACCGGTCTCTTTGATCTCCGCCTTTATGGTGGCCTATTTCTTGGGCTTCTCGATTAACTTGCTGACATTGATGGCATTGATCCTGGCTATCGGTTTGGTGGTGGATGATGCCATTGTGGTGGTGGAAAACATCTATCACCATATTGAGCGTGGTGAGCCGCCGCTGTTGGCTGCGTACAAAGGGACCCGCGAGGTCGGCTTTGCGGTGGTGGCGACCACCGTGGTGCTGGTGATGGTGTTCCTGCCGATCTCCTTTATGGATGGCATGGTCGGCCCGCTGTTTACCGAATTCTCGGTTCTGCTGGCGATGGCAGTGATTTTCTCGTCGATCGTTGCATTGACCCTGAGTCCGGTATTGGGCAGTAAACTGCTGAAAGCCAATGTGAAGCCGGGCAAGTTCAACCTGTGGGTTGATCATATGTTCGGCCGCCTGGAGAAGGCATACCGCAAGGTGGTTACCGCTTCTGTCCGGTACCGCTATGCCGCGCCGTTTATCGTGCTGGCGTTCGTTGGCCTTAGTGTTGTACTGATGAAAACTGTGCCATCTCAGCTGGCGCCGCAGGAAGACCGCGGTGTGATCTTTGCTTTTGTCAAAGGGGCCGAAGGAACCAGTTACAACCGTATGGTCGGCAATATCGAGGAGGTCGAAGCTCGCCTGTTGCCGATGGTAGGGCAAGGGGTGATCAAATCGGTATCGATCCAGACCCCGGCCTTTGGCGGCCGAGCCGGTGACCAGACAGGGTTTGTGATCATGCAGCTGGAGAACTGGGAAGACCGTGATGTATCTGCCACCCGGGCGTTGGATATAGTGCGTAAATCGCTGCAGGGGATCCCGGATGTCCGCGTATGGCCATTTATGCCGGGCTTTCGCGGCGGCTCCTCGGAGCCCATCCAGTTTGTGCTAAACGGCGCGGACTATAACGAGCTGTTCCTCTGGGCAAGCAAGCTGAAAGCCATCGCGGAAGATAATCCGATGATGGAAGGGGCGGATCTGGACTACGCCGAAACCACCCCTGAGCTGGTGGTCTCGGTCAACCGCCAGCGCGCAGCTGAACTGGGTATCCCGGTCAATGACATTGCCGAGACCTTGGAAATTATGCTCGGTGGCCGCAATGAAACGACCTTCATTGACCGTGGCGAAGAGTACGATGTTTACCTGCGCGGTGATGAAAACAGCTTCAATAACGCCTCGGATCTGAGCCAGATCTACGTGCGTACCCGCAGCGGCCAGCTGATCACCCTGGAATCACTGGCGGAAGTGGAAGAAGTGGCTTCGGCGCAGCGTCTGAGCCATAACCAGAAGCAGAAGTCGATCACCTTGAAAGCCAACTTGGTACCGGGCTATACCCTGGGCCAGGCTCTAGATTTTCTGGACGAGCAAGCCTTGTCGATGCTGCCGAGTGATATCGTGATCGATTACGCCGGTGAGTCGAAAGACTTCCGCGAAAACCAGAGCAGTATCCTGATGGTGTTTGGCCTGGCCCTGCTGGTAGCCTACCTGGTGCTTGCCGCGCAGTTCGAAAGTTTTATCAACCCGATGGTGGTGATGCTGACCGTGCCGATGGGGATCTTCGGTGGCCTGGCCGGTCTGCTTATCATGGATCAGAGCCTCAACATATTCAGCCAGATCGGGATGATCATGCTTATCGGTATGGTAACCAAGAACGGTATTTTGATTGTGGAGTTTGCCAACCAGCTGCGCGATAAAGGTGTACCCTTTGAGCAGGCCATTATCGATGCTTCCGAGCGTCGCTTGCGGCCTATCTTGATGACAGCCTTTACCACGCTGTTTGGTTCGGTACCACTGATCTTATCTACCGGAGCCGGCTCGGAAGGCCGGATCTCGGTCGGTGTCGTGGTATTCTTCGGTATGGCATTTGCGACTTTCGTCACCCTGATTGTCATTCCGGCGATGTACCGTTTGATGGCGGCCAATACCAAGTCGCCGGGCTATGTGGCTGAGCAGTTGGATAAGGCGCTAGCCAAGGATGATAGCCTCAAAGTGGGGCCAACCGGCGAGCCGTTGACCGACTGAGCATAATCGCCAATGATAAAAATGCCACCGCAAGGTGGCATTTTTATCTCTGTGAGAGGGCGGGTAAGCAAGTTTTCTTTCCCATGGTGCTGGGCTGTTGCTAGAATACCCGGCCATAATTACGACTAACCTTGATCGCGTTGTGAAACGCACAATATAGAAGAAAACTATGTCTCAAAATCAGCCTACCAAGGGTGCTGCAAACGGCGTTCAGAGCCAGGCAGTACGACTTAACAAATTTATTAGTGATACAGGCTATTGCTCACGCCGTGAGGCGGACAAGCTTATTGATCAAGGAAGGGTGACCATCAATGGTCAGCAGCCCGAGATGGGCGTCAAAGTCATGCCAGGCGATGAAGTGCTGGTCGATGATAAGCCGCTTCGTGCCAAAGAGCAGCCGATTTATATCGCGCTGAACAAGCCGGCCGGTATTACCTGTACTACCGAGCGCCATGTCAAAGACAACATTGTTGATTTCATTGGCCACCGTAAGCGTATTTTCCCGATTGGCCGCTTGGATAAGCCTTCTGATGGTTTGATTTTCCTGACCAACGATGGCGATATCGTCAACAAGATCCTGCGAGCCGGTAACTCGCACGAGAAAGAGTATGTGGTACGGGTCGACAAGCCAATTACCCAGGAGTTTATCGACAAGATGGCGTCAGGGGTTGAGATCCTTGATACCGTGACTTTGCCTTGTAAGGTGACCAAGGAAACCAATTATTCGTTCCGTATCGTGTTGACCCAAGGTCTGAACCGCCAGATCCGCCGGATGTGTGAAGCACTGGGCTACGATGTCTTCAAACTGCGCCGGGTTCGCATCATGAACATCAGCATTGATGGTTTGCCAAACGGCAAATGGCGTTACCTGACCGAGGCCGAAATTGCCGAGATCCATAGCCTGATTGCTGACTCGAGCAAAACCGAAGAAGCCTCCAAGGTTGACGGTGAAGGCAAGAGCATCAAGAAAGCAACGGATGCCAAACTGTTTGATAGCCGCCTGCAAGCCAAGCAAGATGGCGACGGCAAGATCAAGTACAAGACCTACAAAGGCAAGGGCGAACCGAACCGCCGCCGTGGTGGCGAGCGCAGTGAGCGTGATGACCGCGCCACGCACGGTAGAGGGCAAGGTCGCGGCCAAGGTCGTGGTCAGGGGCAAGGACAGGGCCGTCAGGACGAGCGCAGAACTCCGCGTCCGGGCCGCGGCGTCCAGCCGGGTCACCGTCGCAATCAGCGTGATGAAGAAGCGCCGCGCTCACGCAGTGGCGGTTCAAGCCGGATCCAGAAGTGGAAATCGCCAAAATCTGAATAAATCGGTGGGATTTGGAAAAAGCGGGCATAGATTGCCCGCTTTTTTGTCTCTGCTCTGTGGCTAAAATTTCTGTCATATTCGCTCTTGCAATCCCGTCAGCGAATTTGCACTATTGTACTCATTGACGAAAACACCCAATCACCGAATTATCACTTGGCCGGCCTTGCCGACAATGTTGGTTATACGCCCCTAGCGGCGATAAAGCGGTACGAATTCACAGAGGAAGTAATGGCAGGCAATACTATTGGACAACAATTTCGCGTCACCACCTTTGGTGAGAGTCATGGTCTGGCACTGGGCTGTATTATTGATGGTTGCCCACCGGGGCTGGCGCTGACTGAAGCAGATATGCAACACGATCTGGACCGACGCCGTCCGGGGACCTCGAAGTACACTACTCAGCGTCGCGAGCCGGATGAAGTCAAAATCCTTTCTGGTGTGTTTGAAGGCCAGACGACCGGTACCTCAATCGGCTTGTTGATTGAAAATACCGACCAGCGCTCGAAAGATTATTCGAATATCAAAGATCTGTTCCGCCCGGGCCATGCCGATTACACCTACCACCAGAAATACGGGATCCGTGATTACCGCGGCGGTGGCCGCTCTTCTGCCCGCGAAACCGCAATGCGCGTAGCCGCCGGTGCCGTGGCCAAGAAGTACCTCAAGCAGGTACACGGGATTGAAGTGCGTGCGTACCTATCGCAGATGGGCGATGTCAAAATCGACAAGGTAGACTGGGAGCAGATCGAGCAAAATGCTTTCTTCTGCCCGGATCTCGATAAAGTGGAAGCTTTCGATGAGCTGATCCGCAAGCTGAAGAAAGAAGGCGACTCAATCGGTGCCAAGCTGACGGTTGTCGCCAACAACGTGCCTGTCGGCCTGGGTGAGCCGGTATTCGACCGTCTTGATGCGGACATTGCCCACTCGCTGATGAGCATCAATGCGGTGAAAGGGGTGGAAATTGGCGACGGTTTCGATGTGGTTGAGCAGCGCGGCAGCGAGCACCGCGATGCCATGACGCCGGAAGGCTTCAAGTCAAACCACGCCGGTGGCATCTTGGGTGGTATTTCCTCTGGCCAGGATATCGTGGCGCACATTGCGCTCAAGCCAACCTCGAGCATTACCGTACCGGGGGAGACGATCACGAGGCAGGGCGAAACCGCCGAAGTGATCACCAAGGGGCGCCATGATCCGTGCGTGGGTATCCGTGCGGTGCCGATTGCCGAGGCGATGATGGCAATAACGCTGATGGACCACCTGTTGCGTCATCGTGGCCAGAATGCCGATGTGCATACCGAGACCCCAAAGATTTAATTGTGCTCAGTCTTGCCTAGATGCAAAAAAGCGAGGACATGTCCTCGCTTTTTTGTGTTCCGTTCGTTCCGTTTTTTACTTTGTATGATTAACTTTCAGGTGCTTCTCGGTTCTCCTTAACAGTTTCTAGTTCGTCAAGACTAAAGACTGGCAAACTCCAACCAAACTGTACCGCGGCAATTCGAATGCAGAAACCCACCACTAACGTACTGACAGTGACAATGGTTTCTTCTACGCCCAAGTAGAGCAAGCCGAAGTACATCCCACCCGCGATGAAGGCAACTGATGCATAAAATTCTTTTTGCAGCACCAGTGGCGGGCGGCGGCAGATTAAATCTCTCAGCAGGCCACCAAATACACCCGTGACGACTGCGGCAACCAGACAGATCAATGGCGATAGGCCCATGTCCATTGCCACGCGGCAGCCGATAATGCTAAAGACAATCAACCCCAGCGAGTCCAGCAAGACAAACACTTTATGGAAGCGAACCACTTGCGGTGCCACCATGGTGGTGAAGAGTCCAGCCAGGCAGGTGATCACCAAGTATTGCGGGTTAGCAACCCAACCCAGTGGGTAGTGACCCAGCAAAACATCACGGACGGTACCGCCACCAATTGCCGTGGCACTGGCCACGAGCATGACACCAAACCAGTCCATATGACGTTTTCCAGCAGCCAAAGCCCCAGTCATAGCTTCAGCAGTGATCCCGATGATGTAGAGAGTTGTTAATAGCATGATTTTATTAGATGTAAATAAGGATGCCCGAAAGAGACAGCGATTTTATGCCCCGTTTTTGCTGGCGTCGAATGAAATGATTTTTCTTATGGATGAATTCAGTTCATGCATGAAAAGCTGGAAGAGAAGATCCTGGTTCCTAGATCCTAGGAGAAGCGGGAAGAGCAAGAAGAGCGGGGGAAAGCGAGCCTGGTTCCCAGTTCCTAGGAGAAGCAGGAAGAACAAAAAGAGCGGAAGGGCAGTAGAAGCGATCCTAGCTCCTAGGGAAAAGCCGGCCTTGAGTACTCGGAAAAGCGGGTTCTAGTTTTTGGAAGTGAATTAGCATGATTAGAAGGGGGGATAAAAAAGAGTGCCACATAGGCACTCTTGATGAGTTCATTAGCCTTTAGCCTTTAGCCTCAGAACTTGTAGTTGGCCTGAACACCGACTAGCCATACGTTGCCGGTGGTTTCGCCTGAGAAGCTTGCGATTGGCATGCCATCAACATCCAGACTCTCGTTCATCGAGGCGTCTTTGGCAAAAATGTAAGTAAAGCCGGCATCAAAGCTCAATGCGTCAGACCACTGGTAACCCGCACCCAGGCTCAGCCATAGGCGGTCAGTTTCCGGTATGGTCTGGGTACGGTGTTCACTGCTTACTGCTGAGGTATCGTAAGCCACACCGGTACGTACAGCCAGTTTGCTGGTGTACTGGTACGTTGCACCCAAGGCAAAACGGTAGTTGTCTTCCCAATTCTCCTCTTTGATAAGATCGGGTGTTGGTTTATATGACGGGATGTTTGCTTCAAGCTTGTCGAAGCTGCTCCAGTCGGTCCAGTTGAAGCTGGCATGCATCGCTAGTTTGTCGGTTAGCTGGTGGAAGCTGGCAATCTCTGCGGTGGCTGGCAGGGTTAGTGCCATGCTGCCAGAATGAACACCGCCATACAGCAGGCCTGAAGCTTCACCTTTCAGCTTCAGGTCGACAGCAGAGCGGTAGTTGACGCCAATGCGATGATTTTCATTGATCTGCCAAGCACCACCTAGCTGCCAACCCCAGGCAGAGTCGTCGCCTTCCATGTATTTCAGGTCTGCACCCTGAGCTGCACCGAGAAGGTCATCAACCTCGTCTATGCCTGTTTGCGGTAGGTTGTTCGGAATCGACGCACCGAAGTGGCCTTCACCCATCACATAGCGCACACCCGCACCAATGCTGAACTGGTCGTTGATCTTATAGGCCACGTTCGGGTTGACTTCCACTGACATGATATTGGCTTGGTTACCGAAAATAGTCCCTAGGAAATCACCACCCAGTTCGGTTTCCATGCCGTAGTTGGTTGCTATTGCAAGGCCGACCGCCCACTGTTCATTTACTCGGTGTGAGATATAGAAGTTCGGGATCACTGCCGAATGGGCAATATCACTGGCTTTGGTGGTTGCTACTTTTTGGCCCAGCAGGCTTACATCACCTTTAACATCGATGTTCGGATCAACATAGATAGCACCGACAGAAACTTGGGTTCCTTCCAGGTAGGTCATCATGGCCGGGTTACGGAACTGGGTGCTGGCATTGTCTGCCATCGCGGCTTCACCGGCAAACGCGCGGCCAAGGCCGGTTGCAGAATATTCGGCAAGCTGGAAGCCTGCTGCCATCGTGCTGGTGCTAAAGCCCAGTGTTAACGCTGCTGCAAGCGAAAGAGTAATTTTGTTTTTGTTCATCAGTCTAATATGTTCGCTGAAATTCAATGCTGCGAATCATACGCCTTAGAGTAAAAGCTTTAAGTTTTTCTTGTGTTCAAATACTCAATAGGATGAAAGTGTCGAGTATTTTCGTATTGTTGGTGTTTTATCTGGTAGTCCTTGTCCAATAAATTCTGGTCGGATGAGTTTTCAGCGTACATATGTATCTAAATAGCCGCATTTCAGCGACGGGGTGTTCACTCAAATTAGCAACGTTTTTGAGGTTGTAGGTAATAGCAGGAAATAGTGGATTTAAGAACAGTGGGTTAGGGAGGGTGTAAAAAAGGAGCCATCAGGCTCCTTTTGTTAAATCATAGAACTGATGTTCGCTGACTTAGAACGAACGGCTGTACTGGATACCGTATAGCCATGCATCAGCACGGGTAGTAGCTGTAATTAAACCACCGCCTTCAGTAACTTTGACATCTTCACCCATTAGGTAAGTGACACCGACATCAAGGTTAGATTTACTGTCGATGTGGTAGGTGAAACCACCTGAGAACCAGTTACGGTCTGAATCAGGTACCGAGATCGATGTGATCTTGTCTTGGGCGCTGGTATCGTGCATGTAACCGGCGCGTAGGGTCCAGTCGTTGTTTAGGTAGTAGGTACCACCGATGGCGTAGTGCCAGCCGTCTTGCCACTCATAAGTGTTAATTGGTGTACCAGCATCAGTTTTAAGCTCATCAAAAGCACTCCAACCGATCCACTGAATGCTGTAGTGAACCGCAAACTGCTGGTTTAAACGGTGGTAACCAGAGAACTCGGCCATATCAGGCAGTGGCATCTCTAGTTTTTCATTACTGATATTTCCACCTTCTAACAGATGATACATGTCCCCATCTACTTTTAGAGTCGGGCTGTAGCGGTAAGATAGGCCGAAACGATTGTTTTCGTCCAGTTCGTAAACAGCACCAAGATTGAAGCCATAACCAACGCCATCGGCATCAATGTTAACAATATCAGAGTTGCTTGGATCTGGAGACATGCCGCGACCACGAACAAGTTTACCTTCACCGTAGATGATATCGAGACCAGCCCCTAGACTCCACTGGGAGTTAATACGGTATGCTGCACTCAGACCAAAGTTGATGCTTTTAACATCGGTAATGCCACCGAATAAGTCTGGACCAATTGTTACACCATTTGGCAACTGTTGGTTGAACTGCTGACCATAGCCATCAGGGAATTCAGTTTTGGTTCCGAAGTTTGAATAGATTGAGCCACCAACAGTCCACTGATCATTAATCGGGTGGATGTAGTAGATGTTTGGCACGATACTAGCGTCACCAATTGATGCATCACTAAGTGGAAAACTGCCAACATCCGGTACATTCACTGATGTATTTTTAACGTTAATATCAGTGTCGATAACATTGATACCCAAAGAAATAGCTGGCGCATCAAATAACGCCATTGCCGCTGCGTTGCGGGACATTACGGATGCGTTATCGGCGATTACTGCATCACCGGCGAATGCACGGCCAAGGCCTGTTGCGGATTGAGAGTTAAGCTGGAAGCCAGCCGCCATTGCTTGCTGAGAAGCCATCGTGATTGCAACAGCAACCAGAGACTTTGTAAACAGACGCTTCTTGTTCATATTTATAGTTATTCCTAATTTTTTATATAACTTTTTTATCTGCCTCTTTGTGCAGATTGCGCAAGATTGTATGGGGGGTTGGGTTTTGATCAAATCAGACCAGTTAGCAACCCATTGATTGTTAGTGCTTGGTTAACAATCAGCTAACGAGTGTATGGTAAAACTGACAGGGAAAGGGAGCAAAAAAGTTAAAATATGCAACGGAGCTAACATTTTACAATCGGCATGCTTATGCCAAATAAAAAACCATAAAAGCATGGGGTTGCTTTATGCTTTTATGGCTTTGAATTGTAAAGTGTAAGGAGATGTTAAATTTCCCAGCTCAACTCGTTGCGAAGCGTCTTGGCGACAGGGGAGACATCTTGTCCTTTTTCGCCGACAACAATCAGGCTGGCATTGCTGACCGGCATCACCACACCTTGCATTGCTCGGTTATTGAACTGTGTCATAGCCGGCGATTGCTCGGGGACGATAAAGACGGTGACTTTGCCTTGCGGTGTATCCATCACCATATGCAGTGCATTTTTATCACCAAAGCCACAATGGTTCACGTAGTAAATATGACCGGGAATGTTGTTAAATGATGAGCCGAAAGGCGTTAGTTTGGCGTTAACCTGACTGAGGGTAACGGACTCATCGATACCATCGATAAACGGAGCTTCGGCCTGTACATGCTCCAGTGCAATCTGGGCAATTTCCAG
Source organism: Photobacterium sp. DA100 (assembly GCF_029223585.1). NCBI lineage: Bacteria > Pseudomonadati > Pseudomonadota > Gammaproteobacteria > Vibrionales > Vibrionaceae > Photobacterium > Photobacterium sp. DA100. The sequence continues at coordinate 845,016 of NZ_CP119423.1, forward strand.
CGGCGGATTGTTGGTACTGATCCCCTGATTGTATTGGCCAATAAACAAGCCGAAAACAAACGCGACGGACGCGGCCAGGGCAACAAGGGTGCGCGGCTTGATACTCACCGAGTTGGGCTGTTCGGTTTGATGGAACAGAATACGGTCGGCCAGATCGTCAGGCACGTCCACTTTCATTGCCTGCTCTAGCTTGCTGTCGAGCTGTTGGAGCTCATCGGATAGCTTGCGGTTGGCGATTGATGCATTGCGCGCCTCAGCCATGTCTTGGCTGCTATCAGAGGGATCAGCCAAGAGCCGGCGGCGGAATTCTAGATCATCCATTGTGCTGCCCCCTTCGCTCGGAGTGTTTTTCGAGCTGCTCTTTGAGTTGGTTTCTGGCGCGGAACAAGCGCGTCATCACGGTATTGCGGTTCAGGCCCAGGATATCGGCAATTTCATCCCCACTAAATCCAGCCATCACCTGCAATACTAACGGTTCCCTGTATTCCGGAGCCAGTTTCATTATCTGCTTGCGTAGCATTTGTTGCTCCAAATCACTGTCGCTGCCGTTGGACTGGGTATCAGCGATGGCATAGTCATCGATATCGACCAAATCCAGCTGTTTGCGTTCGAAGCGTCGGGCATTCTCCCGGCGCAGGATAGTGATCAACCAGGATTTGGCGGCGTTATCATCTTGTAGGCTATCGAGGGAGCGCCATGCCCGCAAGCAGGTTTCTTGAACCAAGTCCTCCGCGATGTGGGGGTCGTGGCATAACCAGTATGCGTAGCGGTAGAGATCCCGGTGCCAGGCCCTGACAAGGGCTTCGTATCGTCTTTGTTTTTTCATATCCACAGAGACCGAGGCATCAGGCTTTTTCTTTCGAAAAAAAGACTTAATCATAAAAAATGTCCGTTTCATGCCGAACCTTGTCGCTAAATTTGCGAGAAAAACGACAATGTTCCGCTGATTCATCCAATAATCCGCATTAAAATTGATCTGGTTCAAATTGTGTCTTGGTGAGAAAGTTATAGTAGTCCACGTCATCTGATACTGAGCTTTGCGACTCGTACAGTGGATTTTGTGCGATAACAGGGTTCAATATCTGTTGAGCAAGATGACAACTTCCTTTTGAAGGCTGACTTTACTTTCTCCTATCAGGCTTGCCTGATTTGCAATTGGCTTTATGTTAATTGACTTATACCTTACATGGATTGCTTTCCGTGTAAATTACAACCATACCGTTCGGTATGGTTTTTTTTTATCTTAGCAAACTGCCGCCCATCCAAGACCCGCATGTTTTAATTGATAGTTAAGTTTTTCACTTCTCGTCAATTTTTCTTTTTCTTTGCCATTTTTCAGCAGCGTCAAATCCCACCACCATATCAGTTGCCATAGAGATCGCATTTTTTAAACATTTGTTTGATTCTGATAACAACTGGATTACAATTGTGTGGTCAGACCTCTAAAATTAGACCCTGGGGCAAGGTTCCCCGTACCCGACAAATTAATAAGGAGTAGCGATGACACGTCTCCAAAAGCTCACGACCTCACAGGGTGAGCGCATCGCCGTTGTAAGTGGATTACGTACCCCCTTTGCCCGCCAGTCCACCGCATTTGACGGTGTACCGGCGTTGGACATGGGGAAAATGGTTGTCAGTGAAATGCTCCAGCAGGTGGATATTGATCCCAAGCTGATTGATCAGGTGGTATTTGGCCAGGTGGTTCAGATGCCCGAAGCGCCGAATATTGCCCGTGAGATTGTACTGGGTACCGGCATGGACATCGGCACCGATGCCTACAGCGTCACCCGTGCCTGTGCGACCAGCTTCCAGGCCGCTGCCAATGTGGCAGAGAGTATCCTGTCGGGCACGATTGATATTGGTATTGCTGGCGGCGCGGATTCATCTTCAGTCTTGCCCATTGGCGTATCCAAGCACCTTGCGGCGACATTGCTGGCGCTGAGCAAAGCCAAGACAATGAGCAAGCGTTTAAAACTGCTGAGCAAGCTCAGTGTCAAAGATCTGATGCCGGTCCCGCCTGCAGTCGCGGAATACTCAACGGGTTTGAGCATGGGGCAGACGGCCGAGCAGATGGCAAAAAGTCATGGCATTACCCGCCAGGAGCAAGACGCTCTCGCACACCGCTCCCACACCCTGGCAGCCCAGGCTTGGCGTGACGGTTTGATCCAAGATGAAGTGATCACCGCTTTCCCGGAACCCTACCGCCAGTGGATTGACAAAGACAACAATATCCGCGAAGACTCCAGCCTTGAGTCGTACGCCAAATTGCGCCCGGCCTTCGATCGCAAGTTCGGTTCGGTCACCGCTGCCAACTCAACCCCGCTAACTGATGGTGCTGCCGCGCTGTTGTTAATGCGTGAGGGCAGGGCGAAAGAGCTTGGCCTGAAACCTTTGGGTTATATCCGCTCTTACGCGTTTTCTGCCATTGGTGTCGAGCAAGATATGCTGATGGGACCATCCTACGCCACGCCTATGGCACTGGACCGCGCGGGCGTCACTTTGCGTGACCTTACCCTGATCGATATGCATGAGGCTTTTGCCGCCCAGGCGCTGGCCAACGTGAAGATGTTCGGCTCGACGCAGTTTGCCAAAGAGAAGCTGGGCCGAAGTGAAGCCATTGGCGAAATTGATATGGATAAATTCAATGTCCTTGGAGGCTCGATTGCCTATGGTCACCCGTTTGCCGCAACGGGGGCGCGGATGATCACCCAGACCTTGAGGGAGCTACAGCGCCGTGGTGGTGGTTTAGCTTTGAATACTGCCTGTGCTGCTGGTGGCCTTGGCGCCGCAATGATTTTGGAGGCCGAATAATGACTGAACAACAATCTGCATTCACATTGTCTTATGCCGATAACGGCGTTGCCTGGCTCAAAATCGATGTGCCCAACGAGAAAATGAACACCTTGCAAGCGCAGTTCGGCGAGCAGGTCAGTGCGGTGCTCGAAGAGCTGAAAGGCAAAAGTGATATCAAGGGGATGGTGGTTTATTCGGGTAAGCCGGATAACTTTGTCGCTGGGGCGGATATTCGCATGCTGGCGGCTTGCACCACCGCCGAAGAGGCCGCCGGGCTAGCAGCACAAGGCCAGCAGCTATTTGCCGAGCTGGAAAATCTGCCGTTCCATACTGTCGCCGCAATACATGGACCGTGCTTGGGCGGTGGGCTTGAGTTGGCCTTGGCGTGCCATAGCCGTGTTTGTTCCGACGATGATAAGACTCGCCTAGGCTTGCCGGAAGTGCAGTTGGGCTTGTTACCGGGCTCGGGCGGTACCCAGCGGCTACCCCGCTTGATTGGTGTAGCAGGGGCGTTGGATATGATCCTGACCGGCAAGCAGCTTCGGGCCAAAAAAGCCAAGAAAGTTGGAGTCGTTGATGAAGCGGTTCCACATAGTATCTTGCTCGATGTTGCGGAAAAACAGGCGCTGAAACCCAAGCCGAAGCGCCATTTGTCGCTGCAAGACCGTGCTATGGGGGGCAATGCATTGGGCCGCTCCTTGGTGTTCGATCAAGCTGCCAAGAAAACCCATGAGAAAACCCGGGGCAATTACCCTGCGGCCGATGCCATTCTGGATGTCATCAAATATGGCCTGAAAAACGGTATGGCCAAAGGCTTGGCCCGCGAGGCCAAACTGTTTGGTGATTTGGTGATGACACCGGAATCGGCGGCCCTGCGTAGTATTTTCTTTGCCACCACGGCAATGAAAAAAGAAACAGGATCGCAAGCACAGCCGCGTTCGATCGGGCATGTTGGCGTACTTGGCGGCGGCCTGATGGGCGGTGGGATCAGCCATGTAACGGCCACTAAGGCGGGCTACCCGGTGCGGATCAAGGACATTAGCAATGACGGTATTCTCAATGCGATGTCATATAACTACAAGCTGCTGGATAAAAAACGCAAGCGCCGGATCATCAGCAAGGCTGAGTTGCAAAAACAGATGCAAAGCATCGCCGGTGGTATTGACTACACTGCGTTCGATCGTATGGATGTGGTCATTGAGGCGGTATTTGAAGATCTTGGCCTTAAACACCAGATGGTCAAGGAGATTGAGGCCAATACCAAGCCGGAGACCATTTTTGCTACCAATACCTCGTCGCTGCCGATCCACCAGATCGCTGAGGCGGCAGAGCGTCCTGAAAATGTGGTGGGGCTGCACTACTTCAGCCCGGTAGAAAAAATGCCGCTGGTCGAGGTGATCCCGCATCAAGGAACCTCTGAGGAAACCGTCGCTACGGTCGTTTCGCTGGCGAAAAAACAGGGCAAGACACCGATTGTGGTCGGTGACAAAGCTGGCTTTTACGTCAATCGTATCCTGGCGCCATACATGAATGAGGCGGCGCAGGTGCTGTTGGCTGGCGAGCCGATTGAGCATCTCGATACCGCACTGCTGGATTTCGGTTTCCCGGTTGGGCCGATCACTTTGCTTGATGAGGTGGGGGTCGATATCGGGGCGAAAATCATGCCTGTTCTGGTCGGTGAACTGGGCGAGCGATTCCAGGGGCCGGATGTCTTCGACAAGCTGCTTAACGACGGCCGAAAAGGACGCAAGACTGGTAAAGGTTTCTATTTGTATAACAGCAAGAAGAAAGCGGTCGACAAGAGCGTCTACAAACTGTTGGGGCTTGATCCCGAGAAGAAGGCTGACGCCGAGGCTATTGCCATTCGCTGTACCCTGATGATGCTCAATGAAGCCGCGCGCTGTCTGGATGAAGGCGTAGTGCGCTCGGCGCGCGATGGCGATATCGGTGCTATTTTCGGTATTGGCTTCCCGCCATTCCTTGGCGGGCCGTTCCGCTATATGGATCAGCTTGGTATCCAGCGGGTGGTTGAGTTACTGACAGAGCATGCGGATAAATACGGGGAGCGGTTCAAACCGTGCCAGGCGTTGATTGACATGGCCGAAGCGGGACAGAGTTATTACCCTGCGGAAGATTAATCGGGCCAGTTTTTAGCAGGCTTATGCCGTTACAGCCAGTTGCGAGAGTGACTGGCTTTTTTTATTAAAGATCCGGCGCTGGGAAGAATTTGACTACTCGCAAGCGGAAGCGGGGTTCGAACCATCTGGGTCTTAATATATGGTAAGTCATCATAGTTAGTAACATGGCTACAAACATGTTTAATTTAGTAAACACTACTAATAGTGAGGTTGCTATAGCGACAAATACTAAGGCGTATAAGATCATATCTGCTTCATGATGAGTTAAAGCACTGCCGCAGTTAGAGCATGTGAAGTAGTCATCATAATTGTATAGCAGGGGGGTTTTTAGTGGCTGGTGGCAATGTGGGCAGTGCTGGCTCATAAGGGCAACTCCTTCACGATCTCAAACTAAGGGGGGGACGTTTCTACCTCTCTATTGGTCGCCGTTGCCAAGAGTTGTGGAGGTAACAAATCTATAGGACGACCGATAATGTGGAATGGTTCAATATCCTGCCACTGAATAGTTTTGATAAATTATTACAGGAAATGTTTTGGCAGGTGAAAAATCATAAAAAATATGAAACGTGAAATATGTATTGTTTTAACCAGCTGAATAAAAAGTAAAAACCCGGCGATGCCGGGCTTTTACTTTCATTTAGAATGTCCTTTCAGGCTCAGCAGGCACCCTGCTGGAATTCGTCTATGGAGCCGATTGGGCTGCCGATAAGCAAAGGTTCTAGGTTACTGTGTGCCTGCCCCTGACTATGCATTACAATGCGATTGGAGGTGCGTGGCTTCACCACATCGACAATAAATTTCACCATGTCGGCACGGCTGATGTCAGCCAGGGCGTCGATCACTTTTTGCCGTTGGTTAAACTCCGTATCCTTGTTGCCGATGCTAACCCAGAAGCGTTGGGCTCGGGCACGCAAGTTAGTATCTGGTTCAGAAATCTGGGCAATCAACCCCTGCTTGCTGGCTTGCCATTGCGCCTCGTTGAGCTCGAGCAGAACCAGCGCAAAGGCGTTGGTAAATTCATCAATGGCTTCCAGTAACTGTGTTGGGGCTGCGACTGGCGATTGGATATATAAGATCAATCCAGGGTGTCGGTTGAGCGGCAAATTGGCCGTTCCCACCATGTAGCCAAGTTGCTGGCGGGTTCGCAGCTCATGGAAAAACGTTGTCGACATCAGGTGATTGGCCAAAGTATAGATGGCTATTTTCCTTGGTGTTGTCTCACGTGACTGGTAATACATCAGTAACGCCGAGTCGGCGTGGTCGCAGCTGATTTCATGGCTGAGGGTACCTGAGTTGCCCAACCGAACAAGCGGCCGCTGAGCTTCACCGTAGAGCTGGTCGGTCACCCGGAAGGCATCCTTGAGGGTCTCGGCCAAGGCGATTGCGTCTTCCTCGAGCCAGTTGCCATAGACAAAAGTATCGATGTGTAGTTCGGCAAACATCGCTTCGACAAAGGCTGGCAGCTCGTCGACTTCGATGCTTTCCAGCGCTTCGATTAGCACCGGGTAGGGCGGGTTGTTGGGTTGCAATACCCCGGTCAGCGCATTGAACAGCTGTGAAATTGGCTTGTCCTGCGCGGCATTGCGCCAGTTGCGAAGCATCTGGGCTTTGATATTTCTGAATCGTTCCGGGTTGAACTCTCGGTTGGCAAAACGGTCGAGCAACAGCTTGAGCAGTAGCGGTTGCTTCTCACTGAAGCCGGATAGCTGCAGGGTCACTCCGCCTTGGTGGGCATACAGGTTGTACGACATGCCGGCAATTTCGGCCGGGTAGGCTGACTCATTGATCGCGTCGAGCAGCATTTCGACACACAGCCGCGTCTTGACAATATTGCGAGGCGAGTTAACGGCATGTGGGCTATCGATCGCCACATAGACAATCCCTTTGGGCACCCGGAACTCGTGCTCCTGTTTGTACCATAGACGAAATCCCGGCAGATCCTGAAGCAACTGGGGGGGCTTGACAGCGTCAGCGGCGAGCGGGAGCGGGTCGGGTCTTTCGCAAAGATAAGGGTTTCTCTCTGGCAGCTGCAATTTAGGCTCGCAGCCCGGGGACTTCCAGCTTGCCAGTTGCTGCTCGGTGAGCGGTTTCACGCTGTATGGGGTGTGGTACCACTGGGCGACTCTGTCATTGTTTTGACCTTGTGCGACCAGGATGAGACGCATGTTGTCGGGAGTAAGCTGAGCAAGGAAAGAGGAAATCAGCGCTTCGTCATACTCGGCCATCATATAGTCGCCGTAGATAATATCATCGGGCGCATAGTGCAGCAGGTTCATCACCAGATAGCTGACCGTGTCGAGTGGGCGGCTTTTTTCCTGATAGCGGAAAGCCATATCCAGCACTGATTTTTTCTCGGCAAAACGCCACTCGTCCAACCCTTGCTGGCGGAGCAGCTCAATGTACTGGAAAACGGTATTAACAATCTCATCAATGTGCTCGAGGCCTTTGGGTGTGAGGTTGAGACTGACCGTAAATTCTCGGAAGTTACTGCCGCTCACGCCGCCGCCGGCAGCCAGCGTATTGATAAAACCTTGTGTTTTCAATAATGACATTAGGCTGCCGCTGCCTTCATTGCCCAATAAATGGGCGATATAGGAAAGGGGCTTTTTGTGGTAGTACTGATCGACCGCCGGGAGGGTGAACGATAGGGTGAGCTTTCGTACTTCCTTGATCGGATCGATCGTGATGAATTTGGCTTTCTCGTTATCTGACACCAGAGGAACTGTAATTTCGGCCTTTGCATTGCCGGTATTGGGAATGTCGCGGAAAAAGGTCTGGGCATAGGCATCCAACTCTTCCAGAGATTGGGGGCCAAGTAGAACCAATCCCATTAGGCTGGCGCAATAATGTGTTTGGTAGAAGCTGATCAGCTCGTCGCGAACCGACTTGTCGTTGCGGTCTTCCAGTGTGGTCAAATCGCCGACCGAAAACTTGGCGAAAGGGTGATCCGGGTTGATGGTTTCCTTGTGGACCTGGTAAAGCCGGCGCACATCATCTTTGAGCTTGAGCTTGTATTCAGAGTCGACGGCATTGCGTTCCTTATCGACAGCTTCCTCATTGAATAACGGTGCGGTAAAAAATTGGCCGAAGCGGTCTAGGCCCTCGCCAAAGGCATGGGGGCTGACTTCGAAGAAATAGGTGGTGTTCTCGGTTCCTGTCCATGCATTGTTGCTGCCGCCGCTTTGGTTGATGAAGGTTTGGAATTCGCCCACTTTGGGATATTTTTCGGTACCGAGAAACAGCATGTGCTCAAGGAAGTGTGCCATGCCCTGACGGTCGAGAGGATCGTCAAAGTGGCCGACCTTCACCGACAGTGCCGCTGCTGAGCGGGGAGCTTCAGCATCATGTACCAGCAGTACCTTCAATCCATTGGGTAGGGTGAGGTAGCGGTACTGCTTGGGGTCATTAGGACTTGTATGCACTGGAAGCGCCTATTATTCAGAGGAAATTAGACTAATTATGACGCCCATTAGAAGGGGTGGCAAATTTAACCCATGTTTATTTGCCAATAAACAAAAGGTTAGCTGAGCGGCTTCCTATCACGATCACGGAACTTCCACAGGGTGAGCGGGATCTCTGTTTTCCGTTAGCGTTACTTGCTAGCATAGCGCTGGAGTACGTCTTTTCTGATGGTGAGAAGTCGGATAAGTAAGCCTGAGTTTGATCGATCCCTAACCACTGATAGTAATAAAAAATGAGTGTGCGCTCGGGTATCAGACTGTGAAATTGGAAAAATTATGCGAATTTATATTATGCGTCACGGCGAAGCCCAGCATTTTGCGGCCAGTGATGCAGACCGCCCGCTGACCGATAGGGGAGCTGCTCTCTCCGAGCAGATGGCTGTGCAACTTGCCGGCCAGTTCGATAACGATCTGGACATGGTCTGGGTGAGCCCCTATCTTCGTGCGCAGCAGACGTGGCAAGCAATGGCGTCGTCTCTGCCAGAACCCAAGCGAGTGATGACAGTCGATGAGATAACACCTTACGGTGATGCCGAAGATGTCGCCGCTTATCTTAAAGCGGTGATCGGTATCGAGCAGCCCGAAAACCTGCTGATCGTCTCGCACTTGCCTTTGGTGGGCTACCTGACTGCCGAAATGGTCCCTGGCTTACAGCCACCAATGTTCATTACCTCTTCCATTGCTGCGATAGATTACCAGCCAGATAGCGACAGTGGCGACCTGCTGTGGCACGCCAACCCTGAAGGCTAGTTCAGATCCCCCCGGAATACATTAGGAAAAATCCTAAGGTTTTTCCGGGTGGTGCCGATGTATTCTCTAATTCTCTTGAATTCAAAGACGTTTTGATGAAAGCAAAGTTATTACTAGCGATGGGTGTCGCACTGCTGGCGGGATGTGTACAAGTGCCGACAGCACCAAGCATCAATGCCAATGGTGCCATCAGGTGGGCCAATGGTATAACCGAAGATATGCATATTTCAGCGTCAGGTAGCACCCTGACTTTTGCGTCGCCGCAAAGCCTGTTCAATCCGGGAGGGATCACGATTTTCTCGCGGATCGACAGTGCCCGCAACGGGGCCTGCGAGCATTACTACAGCGAACAGGCCGTGAAAACACGGATGAATATTTGTGATAGCGGCGAAGTGACCTTGCTGGTAGAAGGCCAGGTTATTAACGTAGGCTCTTTGGCCAAATTCGTTTACTGATTGGCGAGGGGCAAAGGAAATTTGTAGCCGAGCCCCTAACCCGTTTACTACCTCTCCGGAATGTCCAGTAGCACCAGAAGGGCGCCATCACCGCCAAATTCCAGCGGCGCCTGATGGAACGCCATCACGTCAGGATGCTGGGCCAACCACATCGGGGCTTTTTGCTTGAGGATATGCTTGCCGATGCCATGCATGACACAGCAGCAGGCGACATTTTCCTTGATGCAGGCCGCTATCATTGCCGCCAGCTCTCGCTTGGCCTCTTTCTGTGTCATCCCGTGCATGTCGAGGTACATATCCGGAACATAAACCCCGCGACGGAGCTTCTTCACCTCATATTTGGACACGCCGGTACGGGCGTACTGGGTCGGGCCCGTCTCGTTGAGGTGCGGCTCGAACTCGTCAGAGAAGTAAAACTCGTGATTTTGTGTTTCTTTTGCCGAGACTTTTGGTTTATCAGTCTTTGGACCCTGTCGGCGGGGCGTGATTATGGTATCATTAGTGATCTTTTTTACGCCCTTAACCGCTTCCTGGAAGAGCATCAGATCGTCGTCCAGGTTAGTATCTTTTTTGCTCATAGTGAAATTCCAACAACTTTATAGCGGTATTGTAGCGCCATTCGGAGGCTATTTTGGATAAGATTTTTGTCGACGAAGCCGTCAACGAACTTCATACATTGCAGGACATGCTACGTTGGACGGTTAGCCGTTTCAATGCTGCCGGTCTATTTTATGGTCACGGTACAGACAATGCGTGGGACGAGGCGGTTCAGCTGGTCCTGCCAACGCTGTACTTACCCCTTGATGTGCCATCAGAAGTACGTCACTCACGCCTGACCAGCAGTGAGCGTCACCGTATTGTTGAGCGCGTGATCCGCCGTATCAACGAGCGTACCCCAGTTGCTTACCTCACCAACAAGGCTTACTTCTGTGGTATGGAGTTCTTTGTCGACGAACGCGTACTTGTGCCTCGTTCGCCGATTGGCGAGCTGATCGAAAACTTCTTCGAACCGTTCCTCAAAGAGCGTCCGACCCGCATTATGGACTTGTGCACGGGCTCTGGCTGTATCGGTATCGCCTGTGCCCATGCTTTCCCAGAAGCTGAAGTCGATGTGGTTGATATCTCAGTCGATGCGCTGGCGGTTGCCGAGCAGAATATTCAGGACCACGGCCTGGAGCAGCAGGTGATCCCGCTGCGCTCTGATCTGCTGCGTGATGTGCCAAAAGACAAATACGACCTGATCGTGACCAATCCGCCATACGTGGATCAGGAAGATATGAACAGCCTGCCGGACGAGTTCCGCCACGAGCCTGAACTGGGCCTGGCTGCGGGTACCGATGGCCTGAAGCTGGTTCGCCGTATCTTGGCTAACGCTCCGGATTACCTGAAAGAAGATGGTGTATTGATCTGCGAAGTGGGTAACTCGATGATCCATATGGAAGAGCAGTACCCGCATATTCCGTTTACCTGGATCGAGTTTGAAAACGGCGGCCACGGTGTATTCATGATGACCCGTGACCAGTTGCTTGAGTGTGCTGATGAGTTTGCTCTTTACCGCGACTAATTAGCGACGCCATTGCGAGATAGCAAAATGCCGCCAACCGATAGGTTGGCGGCATTTTTTATATCTGACGCTTACGTGCTCTACGTTGGATTGGCTGCCATGCCTCGTTTTTTGCGCGACCTTAGCGCGTGCATGGCGGGTTTTTCAACGTAGTAATAGCTGAGCGTCGATACGCCAAGGGCAACGGCAATAAATACCATTGCACCACCGCTGGCTGCCAACCAGCTTGTTTGGCTATTCCATACTGTTAGTTGGTCGGGGAATATCAGTTGGGCAACCTCAATGCCGGCAAGCAGCAGGACTGCGTGCCACAAGTAAAGGGAGTAGGAAATATCACCGAGGAAGCGGGTGGCACGGTTATCCAGCAGTTTGAATATCGGGGTGGCTCTCTCGGTTTGTTGCGCAGAGATCAGCACCAATAGAGCAAATGCCGAGATAACCACAACATTGTGGTAACCGCTTTTAGGGAGGTGAAGCAGGCCAATGCAGACGGCAAATATGGTCAGTAGAGCCCAGTCATTGTTCAGAAGGAGGCGTTGTTTGGCTGAAAGTGCAAGGGTATGCATCCAAGCTCCAAGAGTAAAGCTCGCTAGCGCCCTGAGGAATGCGAGCAAGCCACCGGTGACATCCATAGAGCCTTTTAAATGGTTGATATAAAGTAAACTAAGAATAAATAATACAGGGGCCAGATATGATAACTTCCTTCTCAATAAGAGTGGAACCAAGAAAGGAAATACCATGTAACTGAGCCATTCGACGCTTAGTGACCATGATGAAATATTCCATGATAAATCTTGGACAAGTACACCGTGCAGCATTAAGACATTTTGCCATAAGGCCTCTGAACGGTTGAATGGCCCCTCAAAGGCAGGAATGCCACTGACTCCCCAGCTTTCGAACAACGCGCCACCGTAAAAGCCCACCCCCTTACTGGATTTGAAGGCTTCCCAGGCAACTAATACAAGCAGTGTGGTTAAAAACAAAGGGTAGATCCGAGAGAACCTTAACCACATAAACTGTAACCAGCGCGATGGAGTAATGGATTGGGAAAAGGTTGCACGGTAGACATGCATCATGACAAAGCCACTGAGAATAAAAAACAGATCGACCCATAAGTAGCCATTCTCTATAAAGTGGGTATATTCAGTCAACGGCTTCATCCATTGTGGGAAGATGATCAGCCGGGCGTGAAAGAAGACGACGCACAACGCTGCGATACCACGCAGTGGCGTTAGTATAGGGATGGGTTTATTCATGATTATCTACCAAGCACAAAAAGTTGGTATTTATTTTGTCCTAAGAAAAATAAAAAACAATGTCATGGTTAGGGTTATTAAATTGTAAGGTGTTAATTTTTAAATAAAAATGAAATGAATCTCATTTGTTGTGAAAAACAAAATAACAGATTGCTTTATTATGCTGCGGGTCTCGAAGAAAATTAAATTTGTTTTATTGTTGAAGAATACGCTGGTGGAATATTTCTTTTTTTAGGGGCAAAAAAATTGAATAACGGGCGGAAGTTGTGAGATGAAAATAAAAAGGAGGCAGCAATCTGCCTCGCTATTTATTCGCTATACCACTCGTGCTTTTAGGCATTCATTTCATGGTATAGACAGTTTCAGGCGGGATCTCTGCTAGGCAGTCCCGGCCTGCTGCTTGGCTTCTAGCTCTGCCATGATATCGCTTTGGTTGGCGAGGTAATCATCAAGTCCGGCCTTGCGTAGATCGCAAGATGGGCAGTCGCCACAGCCATCACCGATCACCCCGTTATAGCATGTCAGGGTTTTTTCGCGGACGAAGTTGAGCTTACTGTACTGATCAGCAAGCGCCCAAGTTTCGGCCTTGTTGAGCCACATCAGTGGGGTTTCAATCTTCAGCGGGCGATCCATACCCAGCACCAGCGATTGGTTCAGTGATTTGACGAACTCGTCGCGGCAATCAGGGTAGCCGGAAAAGTCGGTTTCACAAACGCCGGTGATCACCGCTTCGGCGCCTATCTGGTAGGCATAGATGCCGGCAAGGGTCAGGAACAGAATGTTACGGCCAGGGACAAAGGAGTTTGGCAGGCCATTTTCCTGCAGCTCGTGGGAGACCGGAATATTGTCGCGGGTCAGGGAGCTGATCGCGAGTTCATTGAGCAGGCCCACGTCCATCACTTTGTGCGCGGCCACGCCCAGCTCTTTGCAGATAGATTCAGCCACTTCGATTTCCAGCTTATGGCGTTGGCCATAATCGAACGTAATGCAGTGAACTTCATCGTAATGGGCCATGGCCTGGATCAGGCAGGTCGTGGAGTCTTGACCGCCACTAAATACAACTACGGCTTTGCGCATGAAAAATTTTCCTATGTTGTTGTCGTACCGAAAAACAGTCGGTAGGGACTACCCCTATTGTCATAAGGGTAGGCCAACAGCAGGTTCTCTATTGGCAGGCTCATGCTACCGCAGCGGGGGAAAAGAAAAAAGTCTTGAAACGAAATGCCGCAGCACTGGTTGTGGTTGTTGCTGCGGCGAGGAGAAACATAGAGCTAGCTCAGTTTGCCGGTTTGCTCCAATTGCTCAAGCTGGGCCAGGTAACCACTGATATCACCAATGTTGTCTTCAACCCAGTCCCGGTTGAAGTAGGTATCGAGGTAACGTTCGCCGCTGTCGCACAGCAGGGTGACAATTGAGCCGGTCTCACCTCGGGCTTTCATCTCGCTGGCGAGCTGCAGCACGCCGTATAGGTTGGTGCCGGTAGAGGCACCGGCCTTGCGGCCAAGCAGTTTCTCCAGCCAGTGCGCTGTGGCAATACTGGCAGCATCCGCAATCGTGCGCATTTCATCCACCACATCGGGGATAAAGCTAGGTTCTACACGCGGGCGACCGATACCTTCGATACGGCTGCCGCATTCGCCGGTCAGCGAAGGATCGCGGGTCTTGTAGTACTGGTGGAATACCGAGTTTTCCGGGTCGACCACACACAGTTTGGTGCTGTGCATTTGGTAGCGAATATAGCGGCCGATGGTGGCTGATGTGCCGCCGGTACCCGGACTCATAACAACCCAGCTTGGAATGGGATGCTCTTCGAGCTTCATCTGATCAAAGATGCTGTTGGCTATGTTGTTATTTCCCCGCCAGTCAGTCGCCCGCTCGGCGTAGGTGAACTGATCCATGTAGTGGCCATTGAGTTCCTTGGCCAAGCGCCGGGATTCCTCATAGATCTCGCTAGGGCTGTCGACCAAATGGGCGCGGCCACCGTAAAACTCGATTTGCTCAATTTTCTTGCGGGCCGTTTTGCGCGGTACCACGGCGATAAACGGCAAGCCGAGCAAGCGGGCAAAATAGGCCTCGGAGACCGCAGTACTGCCTGATGAGGACTCAATGATTGGGGTATCTTTGCCAATCCAACCGTTACACAGGGCAAACAGGAACAGCGAGCGGGCCAAACGGTGCTTGAGGCTACCGGTTGGGTGAGTGCTTTCGTCTTTTAGGTAGATGTCAATGCCGTCCAGCGATGGGATATCCAGCTTGATCAGGTGGGTATCGGCTGAGCGTTGAAAGTCGGCTTCAATTTTGCGGATTGCGGTGTGAATCCATTGCGGGTCGTGGCTCATGGTCGTTCCTTTTGCTGTGTTGCTGGAGTTACTTGGGTATACATATTATGTAAGTAATGTATGACTAAGAGCAGAAAAAATCTTTATCAAATTTACTCCCGATGAATTAAAATGGAGAAAAATATTCTAATTACTATTACCAAGGTAAAACAAATTGGCTGATTTGGATAAAACAGACAGAACCCTACTACGTCTATTGCAACAAGATGGCACGCTGGCACTGGCGGAGCTGGCAGAGGCAGTAAACCTGACGACAACGCCATGCTGGAAGCGCCTCAAGCGTCTCGAAGAGAGTGGGATTTTACGCCAGCGGGTTGCCTTGCTGGATCCGGTAAAGCTCGGCTTGTCGTTTACAGCTTTCGTTCAGATCAAAACCAGTAACCACTCTAAGGAGTGGTACCACAAATTTGTTGATACGGTGTCTGACTTTCCTGAAGTGATGGAGTTCTACCGCATGGCCGGTGAGTATGACTACATGATGAAGGTGCAGGTGGCCGATATGTCAGCGTTTGATCAGTTCTATAAAAAGCTGGTGAACAGCATCGAAGGGCTGACCAATGTGACGTCGACCTTTGCCATGGAGCCGCTCAAGTACACCACGGCCTTGCCGGTGTAATCCTTGGGTCAATATGCAGGGAAAGTATGCGGGTGCTGATTTGGTATGAAAAGAGGCGGGAATACCGCCTCTTAAAATCATGTAGTAAGCTCAACCCAGCTATTTATCCCCAGTATGGCGCATCAGGCCTTCCTGTACCGCGGAGGCGACCAGTTCGCCTTTCTGGTTGTAGATCTCACCTCGGACCAAGCCGCGGGCATTACTAGCCGATGGACTGTCGATAGCGTAAAGAAGCCACTCATCCATACGGAACGGGCGGTGGAACCACATGGAGTGGTCAATGGTTGCCACTTTCATCTGTGGGTTGAATAAGCTGACACCGTGCGGTTGCAAGGCGGTGACCAAGAATCCCCAGTCGGAGGCGTAAGCCAACAGGTACTGGTGGATACGCGGATCGTCTGGCATCTCGCCGTTGGCTTTGATCCAAAGGTACTGCTTGGCCTCGGTTGGCTGCGGGGCTAGCGGGTTGACCACATTGACCGGCCGTACTTCAATCGGCCGATCGCAGCCGAAATGCTTAACTGCACTTTTCGGTAGTTTATCGGCCATTGCCAGCACGAGCTGCTGTTCTGACATCAATCCTTCATAGGAAGGGACATTGGGCATGGTCGATTGGTGCTCGAACCCACTTTCTTCTGCCTGATAAGACGCCGTGATATAGAAAATTGGCCGGCCGTACTGAATTGCCTTGACCCGGCGGGTGCTGAAGCTGTGTCCGTCACGGAGGTTTTCGACATCGTAAATGATCGGTTTGTGGGGATCGCCCGGACGTAAGAAGTAACTGTGGAATGAGTGCACTTGGCGGTCCTCATCGACGGTTTCCTTCGCCGCCGACAGGGCTTGTCCAAGGACCTGGCCGCCATAAACTTGTGGTAAACCCAAATGCTCACTTTGGCCACGGAATAATCCTTGTTCAAGCTGCTCTAAATGTAGCAGAGTGAGAAGTTCATTCAGTTCTTTGCTCATCGGATCTCCAAAAATAATGTTATTATTACGCGCCGTTGGGAGTGAAAAAATCTTTCAATGATGAATGATGATTATTCAGTTTAAACATGAGTTCAAGTGCTTGTCACACATGAAAATGACAGTTTTGTTTTAGGAGAGGCAATGAAAAGGGTTTTTGCACTGATTTCGGTATTGGCTGTGGCGCTGATCGTATCGGCTTGTAGCAGCATGATCCAACAAGATGCCGACTTGGAAGCGGTGACGGGGACCTTGACTTACAAAGAGCGTATTGCCTTGCCGGATCATGCCCGTATCACTGTGACGTTGGCCGATGTGTCCAAAATGGATGTCGCCGCAGAAGTACTCAGTAGCCAGGCTTTTTTGGCGGATGGTAAACAGGTGCCTTTTGACTACCAATTAAATTTCTCCCGTCAGGAAATCAGGCCTAACCATACCTATGCGGTGAGTGCGCGTATCGAAGTGGACGGCAAGTTGTGGTTCATTACCGATACGGCTAATCATGTACTGACTGACCAAGCTGGGTCGACTCATAAAGATGTGGTATTGGTAAAGGTCAACTAAAGGCTTCCCGAGACGCGATATGATGCTGCCGGGATCGGCGGCATCAAAAGCCATCCCATCGATAACGGCTAAGTTTGAGCCGCCCGGCATCACTGACCTCCACCCCTTCATCAATCAATTTTCGGCGTTGGCGCTGTAAATCGTGCCCTGTCAGGGAAATCTCTCCTTTTGCATTCACAACCCGGTGCCAGGGCAGTGTTGACCCGTCGGGTAAGGTTGCCATAAGTCGCCCTACTTGGCGGGCATAGCCGGGAAAACCTGCAAATTTGGCTATATCGCCATAAGTTGCGACTTTTCCATGTGGAATTTGGTGAACTTGGGTGTAGATTTGAGACGCGAAATCATCCATATTTATACCTGTACCATACAAAAACCTGATGACCGAACATGGTATTACGGTTGTCAGAGAACGCAAGGAGGTGCTGCCATGTTGTATGCCGCGTTACTTGTTGTGGTCAGCATTGCGTTGACCATCGTCGGAGTCAGTGCATTGGGGCAAAGCCACGGAGAGCTGCCTGCACTGGCCCTTGCTATTCCCGCACTCTGGTTGCTGCCGCAAGGCGGCGTGTCTGCCTGGCTGTTGCTTATAGGGCTGGGTACCTTCGGTTTTGTCCTCCCCGAACAGCCAATCGCTCTTGCGGTGAGCGTCTTTATGATGCTGCCGGTGTTTGCGGTAAGTTTTTCCGCCAAGAGCACCTGGCAATTGGCAGCGTTGCTAATATCTATCGTTCTTGCGATGGATGTGGGTTTGATGGCACTGCAAGCCGAAGGCAAGCTTGAAGGAAGCCCGACTTACACCATTATTCAAATCCTTGCCGTTGGGGTGATCTGGATTGCGGCCCGCAGCTGGCGGCCGGTAGAAGGCAATACCTGGTGGCCGTTGTTCCTGGTGATCCCGCTTTGGGTTGGGGGGCTGGGCCATGCGGCGTTGGTTGCCTTGTGCGTGACCGGGCTGATTGCCTCGCTGCAGGGGATGGCCAAAAGCAAACTCAGCGAGTGGGTTCCGCGGATGATGTGGATACTCCCGGCCGTTGGCTTTGCCACCTTGGTGCTGGTGCCATGGCTCGAGGTGCCAAACCCGATCCTGGTTGCCTGGCTGCTGGTGCTGGGCGGGGCACTGCTGGGGGAATACCTGCTGGAAGACCCAGAAGAAGAGCTTTAGGAACGCTAACTGTGTGAAAAGGGGAGTGTTTGGGTAATAAATCGGCAGTCGGTCGGGAAACTTGGGTTGTGCTATTGCAATCGCTCCGACCATAGCGGATAATCCATCCCGTTCTCGCAAAGAGACAAAGAATCTATGGAGGCCCTGCTGGTCCTCTCGCAACACTAACTCGTGAACCCGGTCAGGCCCGGAAGGGAGCAGCCGCAGCGAGCGACGTGTGTGCCGAGATGTGGCTGGTGGGGCTTCCACCCATCTTGTCGCAAAAACCATATCCCGATTTCAACGACACATCTGGCGTTTGGTAAATCCAATCAATCCCTTACCAATCTTTTCAAGCTTTACCCCATCTAGGTGATCCACTTTGTGTGTATGACACGAGGCTGGCATGACAAATTTATGGTTATCTTCAGTTTGCATTCTGAGTTGCCACATTGAGACATTTGAGACTGGCAATACTGGCTATGGTTTATTTAACCCCTACAGGTTGAGAGCTTAATAAATCTGTAAATACATGACTTGGTAATTTACAATGGAGGGTCCTGTGATAAAGATCCTATGGCTCTACGTTAAAGCGTGTGTGTTTATGTTTGTGTTTGGTTTTTTAGCTTCTTTAATTTATTTTATTTTTGTTTAGCATTAATTTGCCTTTGTGTATGCTCGAGTAGTTAGGAATAATATTGACTATTAAAAGATGATGAATTTTTATAATAATTCATCATCATGTTTAAAATCGCTATGAATTTAATAATTTGATAGAGCTTTGGCGCTGGATAAATTTTCAAGTAAAGTAATGAAAAGCTGTGATTTATCCTTAGCCAAATATCTCTAAGAGTATTTACCTGTATTTCTTAAAGAGTGGAGGCTAATTTTAAGAAGACAAAATAAACTATCACAAGAAGTATTCATATATTTAGTGGTTTGTTTGAAGTTGTTGGCTGTATTTTTATAAAAATATCACCACGAACTTTTGATTTTATACTGCTTATTAATCAATTTTAATTAAAGCAGTGTCATATTAATACCGACGAACGAATAAAGACATTATTTATCGAAATGGCGTTATTAAATACGTTAAATAAAAAGCAGTTTTATAAATTGTTTAAGGTCAGTGATACCACTATGAAAAATGACAGGGAATATATATTTTCAACCCTGGCCTCCTAGATTTGGTCAATGAAACTATCGTGCAGCAAGGAACGAGGTTAACGGGTGAAGAAGCCAAGATCCGTACCCATACCGCAGGACAGGGCTTAATACATTGGATGTAGACAAGGATAATTTGCTAGTTATTGATATTGACCGCATTGATGAAGAGATAGATAAATAAAGCGCGGGACGCATTAGATACTTTATTTGGTAGTTTTGGCAGCAAACTCCTTGCCAAGCCAAGCCAAGCCAAGCCAAGCCAAGCCAAGCCAAGCCAAGCCAAGCCAAGCCAAGCCAAGCCAAGCCAAGCCAAGCCAAGCCAAGCCAAGCCAAGCCAAGCCAAGCCAAGCCAAGCCAAGCCAAGCCAAGCCAAGCCAAGCCCTCTGGTTGTCGTCACTATCTTTTCAGGTTCCTAATGGCAGCAGTGCTCACAAGTCAGCTGTTATAAGCCTCGCTTTGTAAAATAGCCAAACCTGTTAGAGTAAGTCCAATACGAGTATAGCAAGTGAGATATTGGTAGTTTCACTCATAGTGCTCATCGTCTTCCTTAAATAAGCGGGTTTCACCTGAAAGCTGCCAAATAAATCTCACTTGCGGTGATCAATTTAGGTTGAGAGCAATTGTTGCCAGGTGACTGGGCCTACTACACCATCAATGGTAATACCTCTTTTTTCCTGAAAGGCCATGACCGCAGATTTTGTCTGCTGACCGAATATCCCATCCTCTGCTAACGCCGTTTGTAATGTTTGGTTTAGGCGCTGTTGTAGTACAAGTACTTCAGCGCCCAAAGAGGTGAGTTTAAGCGTTCCATGCAGTATTCGGGCTGGTGACTCTTTAAAGTGAGGGTTGGATGCGTATGTCATCTCACCAAAGTGGTCAAGGCCAAGTACTGTACGATAGTCAAATACCGGGCAAGCTTTGTTTGACACTTCGCAATGACCGCGGAAGATGATTTGGTTTTCATAGGCTTCGTTAATCTGCCTGCAGAGTGAAATTAAAGAATTAAATTGCTGCTCAGTAAATAGCTCTGGTTTTAGCCCATGTAGACAGATGGCTATTGACCCTTGATTGTAGCCGAGTTGTGCGGCCGGTATTTTTTCAATATCCCGGCCATTTTCGATAAGCCCGTCCTTTCGAATAAAGTAATGGTATCCGACATCATTCCACTTCCTAGCAAGGTGCCATTTCCTCATAGTTTCGACATTATCATGCGCTGGACTGTCACTGGCACTGCAGTGTAGAAATACCACTTCGATACTACGTTTGGGTTTATAGAATTCCATAACGCCTCCAGTTCTATAGGTGGGGGAGCTTCATTAGCTTCATGCCTGCAACTTCGTCGAGAACACTATCGAATGGGAGGTTTTGCAGGTACTTAAAGGCTTTTACGGCATCGGCCGTGTTTTTCCCAAAATCGCCGTCAACCTTTAGGCTTAGGTTAAGTAATTGGTTTAACTTTCTTTGTAATGCTTTGACCTTATGCCCTTTATCTCCTAGACGCAGCTCACCCTGGTAAATGAAATGTATTGTTTTTTCTACTTCTGAGAGGTGTATTCGGGTAGCTAGTTTCACTTCAATTGTTGAGTGGCTGGTATCTTTACCCTTGAAGGGCACGAGCAGAACGCCGGTGTTATCCTTCAACGTCGTGTTTAAGGTTACACCCACATCGACAGTGCCAGTGAAGTCAAGCTGGTTACGTACCTCGGAAATATTGGCAATAGTTGAAGTAAAAAGTTTACCTACCGATATTGCCGGTAGCTGGGTTTTGTCAGTCATCCTTCCTCCTCGTGGGTTATATCCATATCTGTATTGATAATCCCTTTGAGGTTGAGGCTTATCCCTCCGCTATTGGAGATCCTAAGTTTATCCCCGTCTTGGTCGCATTTCAGGCTGATATCAAAGTCAATATCTCCAAGTATTAACGCCCGGGCTTGGGTGGGGGGAACGTTGCTCGACATGGAATTGACCCGGCTGATTGATTTTTGCAGGGCAATAAGAACTTGCTCGAGAGTCTTATCCGGCATTGGGCCACATTCGTTTTCACTGTTTGTATTCATAAAGGCACATCCTTATTTCTTCAACCAGGGTTGATGCTCGACGTAGTGAAACTATGCTCAATCAGTGCTGCTTTCGGCGGCAGGAAGCGAGACGCTACCAAGCATAGTGACGGCTTTATTGATAGTCGTGCTATCTACCAGTTCTGGAGCACCCAAAATACTGAGGTAGTCTTTGAGAGCAATTTCCTTGTCGTTGGTGAGGTTATATATCGCCTGAGCCTGAAGGACACTTTCTGAGGCGATTTCTCGGGCAAAGCCAAATGTGCCGCTGGCTTGGATCATTCCGATGCCTAATCCCAATGAGACGCCTGTTTCGGTTCGCTCCAGCGAGGCGATACGCATGGATATTGAGAGGGATAACTGGGCAGACATTTTCCACGTTGGGGCAAGTTTGAGGTGCTCTTCGATGATGTTTTTTTGACATTATCGGGCTGATCTTGAATGAGCTTGCAGAGATCGCTGAGCCACTTCATCCAAATATGACGCTGGGCAGTTGAGGCTTGAACCACAGCGTCCGCAGGGGCGGTGAGAAGTGTTGTAATGACACTGGAGAGGTTTTCACTAGCCATGCTCTTTCCATATCAAGTGAGTGGATAATAAGGGCAAGACCATACAGCCAACATACTGCCGAAGATGGCAATAAGGGCTTGTCCATATTTTGTGTAAGGGTATATGCAATAAATTGAATTGCGGGGTTTTAGATTTACAACTTTCCTTTCTGGTTTTTGCGATCAATGTCTCGTAATTTATAAGCGGTAATGAAGGAGGGAAAGGTTTCGTTAACTTTAATCGCTTCTGATGCTCTTACCCTGCACAGCTTAGGCTTCAATGCTAGCGACGATTGATGATTAAGAGAAGCCAAGTTGCATGGTTGCCCGGTCCCGTTATGCTTTATGTTCTGCTTCTGGGACAAGCTTTGCTTGTCTTGCTGTGGATGAAAGGCTATCTATCATTGCCGTTAGACAAGGCGAAAAGACGTGTTATTTGTGATTAACCACACGAAAATTAAAATCCATAATTTTATTTCAAACACTTAGAAAACGGTATTCATTGTTTGCATTCACACTCACGGTGCCGGTCCGATATAATGCTGGCGCCGGATAATTTTTGAAGTGTAGCAATGAATAGCTTTGATTTAGCCTTAGCCAAGTATATTCAAGAGTTCTCTCCCGTTCCGATAAGGACTGTCGAGAATCATTTTAATAAAACGAAATCGACCATCGCGAGAAGTATCAGCAAGCTTAATCAATGGGTTGAAATTGACGATTTTATTAGTTTTGATAAACAAAATATTACCACTAATTTTTCATATTCCGGCTATACCAAACTTTTAAATCAATTACCCCTAAGTCACTACCATAGCAATACCAGTGAGCGGATAAAGGCTTTATTAGTCGAAATGGCCTTGACGGAGACGGTAAATAAAAAGCAGTTCTATACCTTGTTCAATGTCAGTGATACGACGCTCAAGAATGATCGGAAACATATTCTATCAACCCTGGAATGCCTGGGTTTAGTCAATGAAACCGTCGTGAAGAAAGGAACAAGGCTAACGGGAGAAGAAGCTAAGATCCGGATCCATACCGCAAGGACAGTGCTTAATACACTTGAATTGGACAAGGATAACCTGCTGATTGAGCATCTTTCAAACACGCCGGTTAATAAGCTGATAGCCAGCCATTTTCTGTCCTACTGCCATGATTATCTTGTTACTTCTGCGGCAATGTATAACCAACTTGAGCAACAATACCGGGTAAGGCTTTCCTATAATTCAAAGAAGTTCCTGATTATATATTTTTCTCTGACCCTACTAAGGGGCAGGCAAGGGCGCAGGCTCTCAGCGCTGGATATCGATGACTGGCTATCGAATCAATATTTTAAGGTATTTGATAACCATGAAGAAAACCTGTTGGCTAGCCGTATTCTTGCTTCTATGACGTTTTATTCGGGTAAATATAATTGTTATGACCCGCGTCTGACGCCGCAGATAGAAAATTTCACCCAGAAGCTATGTGGCAGTATCCGAACGCATATCCATAATCGGAATGACTTTTTCGCCGATCTTTATAGTGTTATTAAAAGCTGTTTAACTCAGGCTAAGCTGAATATTTCATTTCCAGATAAAAAGTTGTCAAAAGTTAAGGAAAGACATCAGTTTGTCTATCAGTTAGTTGAGAAATATATTGCTGATGTTGAGCGAAGTGTTGGACTGGTTTTAAGTGAAAATCATCTCGCAACGATTACGATGGTAATAAAGAAATATGTGGTGCAAAATAAAGCGATTGATAGAGAAAGAGCAAGAATCTATCTGGTTAGTAATTCTTCACACAATAAACTCGGCTATTTTATTGAGAAATTAAAAACCCATTTCCACATTGATATTAAAGGGATCGTCAATAGCAATGAAATTATTCACATCCCCGAAGACCAATATGATGTGTTGATTACTTTTACCAATAAAATTTCCCGCTATTTATCTTTCCATGGCAAAACATCGGTCAAAGTAGATTTCCAGCTGGGTGAAAGCGATCTCAGGGCGCTAAAAC
Source organism: Photobacterium sp. DA100 (assembly GCF_029223585.1). NCBI lineage: Bacteria > Pseudomonadati > Pseudomonadota > Gammaproteobacteria > Vibrionales > Vibrionaceae > Photobacterium > Photobacterium sp. DA100. The sequence goes on from NZ_CP119423.1 coordinate 868,826, forward strand.
AGCTCGGACTGTCTCGATCGGCGCGCAAGATCCCGGTCGACCAATTCATTGCGCAGATCCAGCAACTCTCCCCGCATGAGCTCAACCATTTACTAAAAACACAGTATAAAGAGCACTTTATTTAAGGGCAGTTTGTGCGTCAATTTTAGCTGATTTTCTTACCTTGATGGCCCTTAGCAAAATTTTATGATGAGGGTAAATTAATCTAATAGGTACCCAACAATGAGTTCTAGCTTCAAAAACGAAGTCCAGACATTCGGTCGCTCCTTGCTCCTACCCATCGCGGTGCTAGCCCCGGTAGGTATGATCATGGGGGTGTCGAGTGCACTTGGACAAGCTTATATGGTGGAAAAGCTCCCGCTCTTGGGGAACGAGTTTTTTACCACTCTGTTCCAGTCCCTGCGTGATATTGCCAGTGTCATCTTCTCTAACATTCCGTTGCTGTTTGCGATGGGGGTGGCTTACGGCATGTCGAAGAAAGAAAAGGGGATTGCGGTATTTGCCTCGGTTATCGCTTACTTGACGTTGCTGATTTCGATGAAAGTCAGTTTGCAACTGACCGGCACCCTGACCACTGATAACCCCGGGCTGGTGGGGCAGGGCATGGTTTTAGGGGTGCATACCCTCAAGATTGAAGCGCTGGGTGGTATTATTGCCGGTTTGGTGGCCGCCTTGACCACCGACAGGTTCTATCGCCTCGAGTTGCCATTGGCTTTTGCTTTCTTCAGCGGCAAAAAATCGGTAGCGATCATCTCAATCGCGCTCATTGTGCCGATCGGCTTGTTGATCCCGTTCTTCTGGAATATGTTCACCTCAGCCATGGTGAGCCTGTCGAGTATCTTTATGGCCGAGGGCTTTGGCCCGGGGATCTACTGGACACTCAATCGCTTGTTGATCCCGTTTGGCCTCCATCATGTGTTCAGCTCTGCGCTTCGCTTTACTGAAGCCGGCGGGATCTACGTCATCGATGGGGTGACTTACACCGGTATTCTTCCGGCGATGAACCAAATTCTGTTTGAGCTCGGCCCTAACCATCCTGCTTGGCAAGAGCATATGCCAACCCTTTCTGCCTACTTGGCGCCGGGACAGATGCTGACTACCCTGTTCCGTATCCCTGCGATTGGTCTGGCGATGTACCACACCGCGTTTGCCAAGAACAAGACCATTGCCAAAGGCCTGATCCTGACCATTGTGCTGACGGCGTTCTTGGGCAACGTCACTGAGCCGCTGGAATTCTCATTCCTGTTCATCGCGCCGAAACTGTTCTTTGTCTACGCCCTGCTGTGCGGTTTGCTGACTGTACCTATGTACTACCTGGACATCTCTATGGGGTATATCCGCGGTACGATCTTTGACTTCGGGATCTTTGGCCTGATGTACGAAAATACCCAGTGGCTGAGCCTGGTTATCCTCGGCTTGATTAACTTCGTGGTGTTCTATTTCGTCTTCCGCTACGCCATCGTTAAGTTCAACGTTGCTACCCCGGGGCGCGAAAAGGATGTTGGCGACAATACGCTTTTGATCAACAAGGAATACGGCAAGATTGCGGATATCGTCGTTGAGGCCCTTGGCGGCAAAGGCAACATCAAACGTGTCGAAAACTGTGTGACCCGCCTGCGTATCGACGTGAAAGATCAGAAAATTATCGATGTGAAGAAATTCAAAGAAGCTGGCTCTTCGGGGACGTTCATCCCATCCAGTAACCATGTCCATGTTGTATTCGGCCCACATGTCGAGTTTGTACGTAACGCTGTCGATGACAATCTAGCCCAGGGAGCATAACTGATGCGTGCTTTATACGATTCAAAGAGCAAAACCATTGATCATGAAGGGATGAAAGATCTCTTCTCTAACGATGCCCGCATTCAGTCTTGGCTTGATCTCGAGTCGGCCCTGGCGCAGGCACAGGCGGAGGTGGGGATGATCCCCGCCGAAGCCGCCCGTAACATTGCGGAAAACAGCCATATCGACAAGATTGACCTGGTGCGGATGAATGAAATCTTCGAGAAGATCGGCCATGGTTTTGTGCCACTTATCAAGGTACTGGTGGAGGCCTGCGACGAAGAAAGCGGCAAGTATGTTCACTACGGGGTAACAACGCAGAATATCCAGCAGAGTGCCCATTTGCTGCTGGTGAAGAAGTTCCACGACAAGCTGATGGATTTTGTCGACCGCACCATTGTTAACCTTGGCCGCCTGGCGGCCGAGCACAAAGACACCGTGATGGCGGGCCGTACCCACGGCAAGCACGCACTGCCAATTACCTATGGCTACAAGGTCGCCGTGTGGATTAACGAGCTGATGGCGGCAAAAGAGCGGATGCAGGAAGCGGAAAAGCGTGTGTTCACCGTTATGATGGGCGGCGCGGTTGGTGCTTTCCACGCAACCGGTGAGAAAGGGCGCCAGGTGCAGGATCGTGTCGCGGAAATGCTGGGGATGCATTCGATGCCGATCCCGTCGCGTAATACGCGCATCTTCCGCGCCGAATACATTACCAACTTGTGCTTGCTGGCCACGACCTACCACAAGATAGCGGAAGAGGTATACCAGACCTCCAGCGAAGAGTTTGCCGAAGTATCGGAAGCCTTCACCAAGGGCACGGTGGGCAGCAGTACCATGCCGCAGAAGGTCAACCCTAAGCTGGCTAAGGGGATCATCGCCAACTCCCAGAAGCTGTATTCGGTACAGACGGCGAGCATGTATGTTGCCCCGCGTCCGTTCGAGGCTGATAGCTCGGCCTACTTCATTTATGATGCCAGCTTGCAGGAAAGTGTTGAGCTGATGGCGGAGATTATCCTGCGTGCCGAGGAGCTGACTCGGACACTGGTGGTTAACCGCGAGCGGATGTTCGATAACGTGATGATCACCAAGGGGCTGATCAATAGCGAGAAAATCATGATGAGCCTGGTTGAGCGCCTAGGTAAGGATCCCGCCCATGAGCTGGTTTATGAACTGGCGATGGAAAGTACCCACCAGGGAATTGACTACAATGTCGTACTGGCCAGCAACCCGGTGATCACCGAGCACTTTAGCGAGCAGGAGATCAAGGAGATGCTGGATCCGGCCTGTTACACCGGCTTGTGTGCGGATATCGCAGAGCAGTTTGCCCAGTTGGCCTTACAGGGGAAATAGCCGTGGGTCATTTCATTATCAAATCGGATCACATCATCACCCCGCAGGGGGAGGTTGCCGGCTTCCTTGAGGTCAATAATGGCAAGATCACGGCAATCCACCGTGAGTATACTGGCGAGTATATCGATCATAGCGAGCACAACATCATGCCGGGCTTTGTCGATATTCACATTCATGGCTGGGGCAGGGGCTCTTTTGCCTACAAGGGGACGCTAGACTCTCTGCGCCATATGAGTGAAGACCTGCCGAAGGTCGGCGTGACCTCCTACCTGCCGACCAGCGGTACTATGCCCAATGATTTTCTCGAGAGCTCGTTGCAGGCTGCGGCGGAGCATATTGCCGAGTTTCAACCTGCAATGGGAGCCGAGCCGGTTGGGGTCCATATGGAAGGCCCGTATATCAACCCCGAGTATCTGGGGCTGCAGCGGGAGGATAGTATCCAGCGACCGAGTATCGCGGGCTTTGATCATTTCAATGCATTATCGGGTGACAACATTCGCTTGATGACGCTGGCCCCGGAGGTGGAGGGCAGCTTAGATCTTATTCGCCATATGCGCAGCAAGGGGATCACGGCGTCGGCCGGTCATACTGCGGCGACGTTTGACCAAATTACCACGGCGATTGAAGCGGGCTTGAACCATTTCACCCATGCGTTCAGTGGGATGCGAGGTTTTCATCACCGTGAGCTGGGAGTTGTCGGGGCGTTGATGTATCACCAGGATGTGTATGCCGAAGTCGCTAAGCAGACAGGGATCACCATCCGCCATGAAGCGTTCGATATTCTTTATCGGCTGAAAAAAGATCGCCGTTTGGTGATGATGACGGACTGTATGGGCTATGCCGATTTTCCTGATGGCTATGAGTTCTACCACTACCTGCGTAAAGAAACCTTCAACGTCAAAGATGGTCAGTTGTTCCTGACCCATGATGACGGCACGGTGAAGCAGGTGAACCCGTGCTGCTACAAAGACGTCGAAGGGCTGGAGATGAACTTCCTTGAATCGGTGCGGGCTGTTGTCGACCGGCTGGATAATGGTCTCTGCTCGGTAGCAAGCATCGCCTGCGAAAACCCGGCTACCTTGGCAGGGGTCGCTGACCGCAAAGGGAGCCTTGAGGCCGGAAAAGATGCCGATATTCTGGTACTGGACCAAGAGCTGCAGCTGTTGGACGTATACTGCTGTGGTGTGAAGCAGGCCTTGTAATATTGTTTGGGTATTATTGATCCCATGACATCAAATTAAGTTAATGGCTGGCAGTTTTGCCAGCCATTTTTAATTTCACTGGACATAAAATCAGATAACCACGCACGAATGCACTTATTTTAAGCGTGTGTAGTTATTTCGTTATGTTGGCGAATTAATTGTGGAGGTTTTCGCCCCGGGTATTGATGACTTCTTGATACCAGTGGAAAGAGGCTTTCTTTTTCCGCACTAGATCATTGTTGTGATCAACATAAATAAACCCATATTGCTTTTTATAGCCATTTAGCCAGCTAAGCAGATCGATGGCAGACCAAGCGTAATAACCTTTAACATTCACGCCGGCATCAATCGCTTTTTTGACGGCAACCAGATGGTCATTAATAAAGTTGATCCTTGGAATATCACAGACTTCACCTTCGATGATAGGATCTTCATCGCCAAGACCATTTTCAGTGATATACATTCTGATATCGCCATAATAGTCTTTGAGAAGCTGCAAACCATCAACAAAACCTTCGGGTGAGATTTCCCATCCCCACTTGGTGTAGCGCTTGTCATTCATTTTGACTGTGCGGTATACACCGTCGAAGCTCGGGTTGCCCGGTGCGCCTGTTGAATTTTCTCGTGTTGGCTCGAGCGCTTCAAAAGGTTCGGTGATTTTTTCAACTCGTATAGGCTGGTAGTAATTGAGCCCGATGAAGTCGTTAAGAGGAGCGGCCTGTTTAATTGAAGCCAATTCATCATCCAGCATGACAGGGCAAGTACCATTCTTCAGTAGTAGGCCCATCACATATTCAGGGTACTCTCCTTTAAGCACAGGGTCATAGTACCAGTTTATGCCGAACTGGTTGGCATGCATGGCTGCGAAGGTATGCTCTTTTGAGTCATCAACCGCAAAAGCCGGTGAGAAGACATGGCTAAGGCCAATTTCCCCATATTGTTTCAGCGCCTTATATGCTAAAACGGCTTTTGCATGGGCGGTAAAGACATTGTGTGTAGCCTGGAAGTATTTCGCAGGATCATTTTTAATGCCGGGTGGGTGTGCACCTGCAAGGTAGCCATGACCACAGAAGATCACGGTTTCATTGAAGGTGATGAAATGCTTAACTCGGTCACCAAAGTGCTCAAAACACACCTTTGCATAACTGACGAAAGCATCGATGGTGTTTTTATTTAACCAGCCACCTTCTTTTTCCAAAGGTAGTGGTAGATCCCAGTGATATAGCGTAACAAATGGCACGATGCCATATTTCAAGCACTCATCAATGACATTGTTGTAGAACTCAATCCCCTTAGGGTTAATGTCACCTGTACCTTCAGGGAATATACGTGCCCATGAAATGGAGAAACGGTAAGATTCAAGCCCCATTTCAGCCATTAGCTTAATATCTTCTTTGTACCTGTGGTAATGATCGACTGCGATCTCACCTGTTGTGCCTTCGAAGGTTTTACCCGGGATAGTGACAAATTCATCCCAGTTAGTTAATCCTTTGCCATCTTCTTGAATGGCACCTTCTACCTGATAAGCAGCCGTAGCCGCTCCAAAGAAAAAATCGTTGGAGAATTTCATATTTAATCAACTTATATTTTATAGAGGTTTTGTTGACTCTCGAATAATCAACTGCCCTGAAATCAGTTCAGATGAATCAGGTGTTTTCCCCTGGGTATATTCTTGGGCAACAAGCATGGCCCTTTCGGTAATATGGCTTATTGGTATATTAACGGTAGTGAGTTTTGGTGTAACAAATTCACTCATTTTTTCATTGTCGATACTGACTATCGAGAGCTGTTCAGGAACGTTGATTCCTTTTTCTCTGCAAGCTCGTAATATACCTATCGCAATATCGTCACTGGCTGCGACAATGGCACTGAACGCAAAATGAGAGCCAAGTACTTCATTTGCTATCTGGTAGCCACTTTCCAGTGAGAAATTACAGCAAAAAATATCCGTGGTTAAACCAAGATGACTTTTTGCTGCAGTGACCGATTTAAATGTGGATAAACGTAATCTGGTTGTGTTGCTCATTGCATCTGGTCCGAAGTAGGCAATTTGACGATGCCCCGAGGTCAACAAATGCTCTAACGCATCAGCGATGGCTTTTTCTTGGTCAAAGGCAATCGAATAGCCTGCTTGATTTGGAAGTTGGCGACCGACATGGACAATAGGGATGTCAATGCTGTTATTCAGCTCGATCAGTTGCTCGCTTGTTAAACGGCGGCTATAGAGCACAATGACATCACATTTTTTGTCTACCAGAGATTGGATTGCTTCTAGCTCTAAATCAGGCTGGTTTTTACCATCGGCGATTAAGAGCTTTTTACCCATTTTATCTGCACTTAAAGATGCTTGTTTCAATAGGCTACCAAAGTAGTTGCCATCAAAGTCCGATAGGACCAGGCCAATACTGTTACCACTACTGTTTGCTAGTGCCTGAGCAAGGCTATTTGGCTTGTAGTTGAGTTCTTTCATCACCGCTTCAACGTGCTCGCGGGTACTGGGCTTTACTTGGCCCGTGCCGTTGATAACGCGAGAAACGGTTGCTTTAGACACACCAGCCATTTTGCAAACATCAGAAATTGTAGCCATCAAAACCTCTTGATAGGAAAGGGAGTGATCCCGAATATTGTTGTTATGGTTGCTTGCTACGGTTGTTGTAGCTTGCGGTGAATATCAATGAGTTCCTCAATCAACTCCCGGGCAAGCATACTGGTCATGATATGGTCCTGAGCATGGACCATGATGAGGTTAACCGGTACTTTGCCTTCGCCTTGATCCAAGCCGATGAGTTGGGTTTGTACATCATGCGCTTTTTTTGCTGCGGCAGATGATTCGTTGAGTAAGTCATCAGCCCCTTTCCAGTTGCCAGCCTTGGCTGCTCTTAGTGCCTCCATGGCTAAGGACTTGGCAGAGCCTGCGTTGATAATGAGCTCCATGACCGTTGATTCTAAGTCAAAATCGATGTGATCTGTCATTATTTTTCCTCAGTTTGAGCTTCTTGTTTTAAAAGCTCTTTTTCATACATTTTGAAGAATGGGTAGTAAATTAGGGTGGCGACTGCCATCAGGACAAATACCAGTAGTGCAGAGCTTAATGCCCAACCTGCCGCCCATGCCGCACCGATAGGTGCAGGGGATGTCCAAGGCACCACTGAAATGACTGCGCCAACCAAGCCTGTTTTAACGCACATGTAAGCAATGACTGCGTTGACGACAGGGGCGGTGATAAATGGAATAAAGAATGTTGGGTTCATAATAATCGGGGTACCGAAAATTACGGGTTCGTTGATGTTGAACAACGATGGTACGACGCTCAGCTTACCAATGGCTCTCAGGTGTACTGCTCGGCTGCGCATGAATAGGAAAACCAATCCTAGTGTTGCACCTGAGCCTCCTAATACAATGAAAAAGCTCCAGAAACCTTCCATGAAAACATGCGGTAACGCGTCGCCTGCAGCGAGAGCGGCTTGGTTCGCTGTTAAGTTGGTCAACCAGAATGCCTGTAGCATACCGCCAACAATGGCTGCACCATGGATACCTGCAAACCACAGGATATGGGTCAGAAGAACCGCCAACAAAATAGCTGGTAATGAATCTGCGGCACTCACCAAGGGCTTGAACGCTGTCATGATAGCGTCAGGGATTAACATTCCGGTTTGGCTATGGATCAGCAGGTTGACTGGGTACAGTGTGACGACAATCAGCAGGATAGGAATTAATAGGTCGAAAGACTCTTTAATTTTCGCAGGAACCTGATCCGGCAGTTTAATACCAATATTCTTGCGCTTTAGGAAATGAACCAGTTCGGTACAGTAAAATGAAACCAGAACGGCAGTAAAAATACCTGTGCCTCCAAGGAAACCAGCAGGTAGGGCACCATCAGTAAGCGGAGCCGATATTAAGAGGAACGACATCAATGACAGCATGGCCGGCATGAAAGGTTCCATCTTGTAACTTTGCGCCAAATTGTATGAGATCGCCGCCGTGATATAGATGGACATGATGCCCATGGTCATATTAAAAGGCGTCAAAAACTCGGCCTGGTATTCACTCGAAATCTGCAGCCAAGCCTGAGCAAACCCTATTTGGGTATCGGCTGAAAACGGTGGGAAAACAAAGACTAAAAGGAATGAGCCGACAATCATAAACGGCATTGCCGAAATGAAGCCATCACGCATTGCCATGACATGTCGTTGTGAAGCCGCCTTACCTGCAACGGGGGTAATTTTGTTTTCTATAAAATTAAAAATGTTTGCTGTAAATGCTGACATAGTGTTAGCTCCTTTACGCTAGTTCAGCAATAGCATCATCTAAGATCTTGTCGCCTTTCATCATCCCGTAATCCATCGAGTTGATAACTTTCACTTTTTTATTTTGCTTGGCAGCGCTAGCTGAAAAATCGGCTTCTTTGTATTTCACTTGCGGGCCTAGCAGCACAATGTCGAAGTTTGGCAGGCAATTTTCAAATTCGTCTAGGCCCACAGCCTTGATTTCGGCTTCGATAGATTTTGAGGTCGCTGCTTCTTGCATTTTTTTCACGACCATACTTGTAGACATACCGGCAGCACAGCAAAGTAAAATTTTAACCATTTTCTATTCCTTCAATTGGTTGTAATTAAGTTCTGCATTTACTCTACCTAAAAATGAAACCGCTTACAGAAACCGGTTTCATTTTTAGATATCCGATCACAGAAACCGGTTTCATTTTTGAGGAAATGAAGATGGATATCACGTTTTTATTTAACGAGAGAGCAATGATGCTGGAGGCAGAGCGCTTAATCTGGATGTTGTTTTCTAGTAGTAAAGTAAAAACAAGAGGCATCCAATACATGCGGATTACTAGAGAGTGAGGTATTGGCGTTCAGACGTTAGTCAGTGATGCTTTCTCTGTGATCGTTGACCGAGTGATTCGGCGTGCTCACCGAATCTAAATTTCACTTTTTTAAAAGTCAGCCACAAAAACCGTGACAGGTTATGCGTTGTGGCACGAGATTTTCGCTGGTATATTTGCCAAAGCTTGAAGTCGATCACCCTATTTGCAACAAATATTGATAAAACGCATGGTTCTTCGTGGCCGGAGTGCATAATGTCACTGTTGTTCTGTTCCAGAGAAATGAAAGGTTACCAATATGTCTGATGTACCAGTGTCTGTTACAACCGCCGCCGAAGTGATCCAGCCGGTTGCTGAATCTTCGGGTTCGATTTGGGGTTATGTAGCTGGTGGTGTTGCCTTGCTGATTGTTGCTGGTTTTGCTGGCTTTAAGTTTATCAACAAGCCTGCGTTTATTATTAATCGGGTTCGCAAACGTAACCTGAAAGAGATTAAGAAGTTAGGCGTTGAAAATTCTGACTTCGTGATGGATTTAGATAAGTTGCTAGATTCGGTTGAGAACTATGCAACCAAAAATGGCATGAAGGGAACTGATGTGGTGAATATCATCAGCCCGATGAATGATACGGCCCGTATCAAGACTGCTGGCGATATGTACCAGTCAATGATTTACATTGCCAACTCAATCAATGATACCTCGTTGGCTCGTGAGTTTAAAACTAAGTCGAAGCAAGTGAAGGCGAACTCGCCACTGATGGCTGGCCTGTTCAAGCGCGCGGGTATCTAATCGCTTCGGCCTGATACCGTTCTGTTACTAAAAGCCGGTTGGTATCCATCCTGAAACTAGGGTGGCTATCAGCCGGTTTTTTTATTTCGGCGGGCTGTTGAAAGCGGTAATTTATTCTCAGTTGTGATCTGAATCTTCTTTTGGTGAAAATGCCTGTTTTTCTTGTCCTAAAAATAAACCCTGTATCACAAATGGATTGGGTGAGCTGCTACCATATGCCGCAAACCATAATGATTACAGGGAACGACGATGAGAGAGGTTGAATTTCGCACCATTGACAGGCTATTTGTCAAAATGTCGGTCAATGATAAGTTTTGGGTGCTCTTTGCACTGATTGCCACGGTCGTAACGGCGATGGCCGGCCTGCAATACCGCCAAACGGTTACCCAGCTGGAGCAACAGCAGCAGAGGGGGGCGGAGGCGCGGTTAACGGCCATGGTCGAGACTGTGCAGGCCTCTGGCTTGGACAGTGATAGCCAGCGTAGCGTGCTGCAGCAGCAGGGGGTCAACTTTACCAATCACTCCCACGCAGCGGCCAGTAGCCAGGTTGTGGTGGTGACACCGCTGGGTAGCGCAAGTTTGTCGCAGGAGCCGTCGGCCTTGTTGCAGGCAGACAAAGACCAGGCGCTACAGCGCTTCTTCTTTTCTCTAGCCACACTTCTTCCTGTCGGATTGCTGTGTTACTGGTTGGCTACTTTCCTTGGCGGAGCCCTGTGGGTGATGCATCAGGCGACCAAGCGGATTGCTGATGGTGATTTGACCTCAAGGTTGGGTTTCCATGTCGGCAGGGATGAATTCGGTATTATTGGCTTTGAGCTAGACCGTACCATGGATACTTTGGGCGAGCTGGTCATTACCGTTAAGCAAAGCACGCAGAGCTTGCAGGTTGCGGCTGGTAACTTTAGCGATGTTGCCCAGGGGGCTGGCCAGCAGGTGAACCAGCAGTATGCTTCGCTGGATTCGGTGGCGACGGCGATGGAGGAGATGACGGCATCGGCGAACGATATTGCCGGTTTGGCACAGCAAACCTCAGAGCAGTCGGATGCTGACATGCAAAGCATTGAGCAGGGGAACCGTAACGTTCAGCAGGCCATTGTTAAAGTGACGCAGCTGTCAGAGCAAACCGATGAAGCTTCGCGTGCTGTTGGCAGCCTCAACGAGAAGGCAGAAGAGATCAATGCGGTGATCACGACTATCAATGCGATCTCCGAGCAAACCAACCTTCTGGCCTTGAATGCGGCGATTGAGGCAGCCCGTGCGGGTGAGCAAGGGCGCGGTTTTGCCGTGGTGGCTGATGAGGTGAGGACACTGGCGGGTCGTACTCAGCAGGCGACGGTCGAGATCCAGGCCATGATTGACAAGCTGCAGCTTGAAACAAGCAGTATTTCGAACATTACTGCCGTGACCTTGGAGCAGTCCCACCAGAGCCGCGAGATGATCACTGAAATCGGCCGCGATGTGAATAACATTGCGGAGTCGGCGCGCCAGGTGATGGATATGAGCACCCAGATTGCAACTGCTGCCCATCAGCAGACGACGGTAGCTAATGATATCGCCTCAGAGCTGCACGATATCCGCTCCCAGTCGGAGCTGATCCGTACCATGAGTGAACAGTCGATTGATAACAGCACCAGCTTGGGGAATACCTCTCGTCAGCTGGGGGAAATTCTGCAGAAGTATCGCACCAACAGCTGAATCCGTTGAGCAGCACATTACTAACGAGCCAGTTACGTGAGTAACTGGCTTTTTTATATGGATTTGTGAATTCAATACGGGTAACCGGACTTTTTCGTAACCAGAATGGAGCCTTATCACGGCACGGTTTCATCTTGCTTGCTAGTCTGACTATATAGCCAGTTTTTTTCTGGCTCGAGTGTAGAGGGGGAGCGCGTATGAATACTCAACTAACCGTAACACTGGCGGGACAAGATCATCCTCAACTTATCAATAAATTGGCAGCCAAGACGCATGAGCTTGGGGGAAAGTGGCTGATCAGTAAAATTAACAGGCTGGATAACCAAGTCGTCGGGATTTTGAAAATTGATATTCCTGCCCAGTCAGTTAGCCAGCTCAAGGAGCTTTTTCAATCCCAGCAAGAATTGGATGTCCGGGTCATTGAAGCCAGACATGTCGGTGACATCAAAACTGATCACCTTACTTTGAAGGTTGAGTCGAGTGACCGCCCGGGTATCGTCAATGATATTACCCGTATCCTAGACAACATCGGGATCGGCATCGTGAAAATCGAAAACCACCGTATCGGCGTGCCCGATCTCGGACAGGCGTTATTTTTTGCCGAGCTGCAGGTTGATGTGCCGACAGAGGTGGATATAGAACAGCTGCTTGAGGCGTTGCAGCAAGTCGATGATGGTCTGCGGGTGAAAGTGCTAGAAACCGTATAACGTTAGGCGCGACTTGCGGCGCCGCACCATAAAATCCGATGAGGGATCTGTTGGGGCCGGATGCAAAGTGCATTCGGCCCTTTCTCATTATGCTTGACCGCCAGCTAGCGGTCATCGGTCCCCGTTAATAGCGCCTGCTGCCATCGGGGTGGGTACGCAAGATCTTGAGGATCCACATATATTGCTCTGGCTGCTGGCAGATCATGGCCTCCAGCTCCTGGTTCATCCGCGTGGCATCTCGGAATTCATCGCCTGATGGAAAGTCGTTTAACGGCGGCTTGATGGAAATGGTAAATTTGCCTGTGGCTAAGTCGTATGCCGGAAAGACCGGCAGCACCGCAGCATTGGAAAGTTTGGCCAGTTTACCCACGCCTTTCACTGTGGCTTTTTCGTGGCCGAAGAACGGGGCGAACACACTCTGCTGGAGCGAGTGCTCTTCATCCGGCAGGTAATAGGCCAGATAGCCTTCTTTGATTGAGCGCAGATAAGGTTTGATCCCCTGGCTACGTTGATAAATGCGCCCGCCGAACTGCTTGCGCTGAACGTTCATCAGCCAGTTGATGATGGGGTTGGTTTGTGGCTTGATCATCGCCACCATCGGCATATCGTTGGCCGCAAAGTAGAGTGCGGAAAAGTCTATGGCCCAGTTGTGGGGCACCAGCATGATGATGTTCTTGTCTTCGGCCTGCAGGGCCTCCAAGTGTTCAAGCCCTCGGACATCATGGCTGTTTAGCATATAACGGCGGCCCTTAATAAAAGGCTGAGCGAAGCCAAGCAAAATACAGCCTGCGACGGTGAAGGTGTCTTCCAGCAGCGCCAATCGCTGTTTGTCGTCGTAATCGGGAAAGCACAGCTCGATGTTTTTCAGTGCTCGGCGCTTTGCTCCTCTTTTTTTCTTTAAAATCAGCTTGGCCGCGAAACGGGAAATGGTTTTTCGTGCCCCATGGGGCAAAAGGGCAAGCAATAGTATAACTGGCATTGCTGTCCACAGTAGCCAGTGGCGTGGGTGTAAAAAAGAAAACTGAAAAGCCGGGTTGTACTGGCCGTAGGTGGTATCGTTCATGTCCGTATCCATTCAGGCCAAACTCAGTTGGCCGGGGCTGTTAGCAGCCGAGTATCGAAAGTGTGTCTAGAAGCAGACAACTGTTATTCAGGAATGGTTCAGGATTGTAAGCGGGTGGTGTGAAGTTACCAACAAATTATCGATGAATTAATAATTATGTGATGTTTATTCGGCCACTTAATAAGAGTGTCTGTGCATATTAGGGGGAGGGATATACAGGCGCTTCGCGCACCTGCATATAGAAGGAGGGAGAGACGTTTAGTTAGAACTCTTGGTTTATTTTGGTCAGGCTGGCGAGTAGTTGTCGGCACTCTTCTGCGCTGAGCTTGGCGGTGATGTCCTGCGTCAGGCTGAGGTGAAGCTGATCATGCTCGCGGTACAATGCTTCGCCCTCAGCGGTGAGCTCAACCAGGATCGACCGGCGATCAGATTCATGCGGACGGCGTACCAGCAGGCCCAGCTTGACCATTTTGTCGACCTGAACAGTCAGGGTGCCGGTGGTGACGCCAATTTTATCCGCCAGCTCCTTCATCCGCATTGCACCATGGGCACCGAGAATTTCAACAACATGGATCTGTGGCAGGGAGAAGCCCTTGCCACGGACGACAGATTGCTCCCAAGAAGAGAGTTTTTCGTAAAATTCGATAATGGCGTGGTTCAACTGTTCAATGTCTTTCATTTTTGTCTCGTTGTCAGGGTGCCGTCTGGCACGGGTTGACCTCTATCGTGAGATGGCTAAGTTTATCGAATTCTGCCAGCAATTGCTTGTATTCCATAGCGGGTCTGGGTTGGTGGGTAACCAGCGATATCATTGCCGCATAATGGTCGGCGCTGACTTTCCAGATGTGGATATCACTGACTTTGCTATCCGCTTCATTCTCAAGCGCCGCGATGATTTTTTGCTGGTAGGTATGGTCAATATTGCCGTCGAGCAAGATCGGACTGGTTTGCTTTATCAACCCCCATGCCCAGCGGGTAATAATGACCGCACCGACCATCCCCATAACGGCATCCAGCCAGTTGTAGCCGAGGTATTTACCAAACAGCAGGGCCACAATAGCCAACAGCGAAGTGAGGGCGTCAGCCAAGACATGGAAATAGGCGGCACGCAGGTTATGGTCGTGGCTATGGCTATGGCTGTGGTCATGGTCGTGCGTGTGGCCGTGGTGGTGGCCATGATCATCGTGGCTGTGGCTGTGGCTGTGGCCGTGCAGCAGGAAGACACTAATAATGTTGACCACCAAACCAATCAGGGCCACCAGAATAGCTTCATTGAACTGAATGGCCTGCGGGTTGAACAGGCGCTGAAATGACTCAACCAGCATCAGCAGAGCGACCAGGCCAAGGGCGATGGCGCTGGTGAAGCCGCCGAGCACGCTGACTTTGCCGGTACCGAAGGAGAAGGCCGGGTTGCTGGCATGCTTGCGGGCATAGCGGTAGGCAAACAGGGTGATCAGGAAAGCCGCCGCATGGGTACCCATGTGCCAACCATCTGCCAGTAGCGCCATCGAGCCAAATAGTGTGCCTGCGGTGATTTCTGCCACCATGGTAACCATGGTCAGCCCGAGGACCCAGAGTGTCCGTTGTTCGCCTTGGTGGTTGAGTGGGACAAAGTCATGGCTGTGCTGCCATTGCTGCAAATTCTCGCTGTGCATGAGTGTTTTCCTGATTGGTGTAAGCTGTTTTGTTTGATATTTATATATTTTGATGATCAATCTATTTTGCGATCATATAGTTTGAAAGTCAAAGTATTGTGAGAGACCAGGAGCAAGGGGATAAGGTATGGGCAAGAGTGATATGGCCCTGCTGCGTTAATGTCTGCAGGGCCGAGATTGTATAGGGGAGTGAGTTAAAGTAGCTGCATGGTGGTGATGCAGGTACGGCTTTCGTTGTCCGTACTCAGTACCTCGGAAGCGGTCTTGCCCTGATAGGTGAAGGTGAATTTGTAGTGGCCATTTTTCGGCATCCAGAAATCAATGAACCCGTCTTTCTGGGTTTTGACCATGCCAGACTGAACCACTTCGTTGGTCTGGGTATCTTTTATTTCTACCATCATCGCTTTGTTGACCATTTCCCCCTGGCAGCCGGTCGGGACATGGAAGGTACAGCCATGGGTCACCTGTTCGTATGGGGCAATGGAGAGCAGGAATTCATCGTCGATCGCTACCGTTGCTTTTGTACCATCGGTAAACTCGGCGTGAATAGCATCCGGCATGACTTTCACGCTTGCCTCGCCCGTTCGGTGCCACTGATGGGACTGCTCGAGTGCCTGCTGTGGGGAGAGCGCTGCGAAAGCTTGCGCATCAACACTTGCCATTGCCTGGCCACCGCCTAGCGCGAGAAGGAGGGTAGGTATTAGGTATTTCATAGCCTGTTCCATATCGTTATTTCAAAATTGTATTACGCTTCATGCCAGCCTCTGAATGGCCGGGAATGTTGCAGGAAAATTCGACAAAGTTCTGCCCCATGAAGTGCCATCCCATTTCTGTCGTTTCCCCAGGGGAGAGGGTGACGGTGGTACCGTCATGGTGCACCATATTTGGCATGGCCTGCATCATCTCTCGGTGCTTGGCTTGCTCATCGATGCTGCCGATCGAAAACTCATGGGGGATCTGGCCCTTGTTCGTTACCACGAATCGCACCACATCCCCTTGTTTGATGGCTAGGCTTGGCTCGAATTGCATTTTCATGTCATCAGTTAGTACGACCTGGTAGGTCTGGCTTGCTTGAGAGGCGGGTGCCGGCATACCGACAGCAGAGGCCATGGCGCCGTGGCCAGACATTGTCCCATGTCCTTCTTGGTGATGGGCATGATCGCCTGCAGCAAAACTGAAGGGCGCCACAAGTACTAGAGCCAGCGAAAGAGCAACATTTAATTTCATCATCATTCCTTACCCGGTGCCAGGCACCGGGAAAATTGTGTGTTTTTATTTCGTTAGTTTGTAGCTAATGCGTTTCCAAAGCTGGAAAGAGGCCGGCAATACCACCAGGGTCAATAGCAGAGCCGACGACATACCGCCGATCATTGGCGCGGCAATGCGCTGCATGACCTCGGAGCCGGTGCCTGAGCCATACATGATCGGTATCAGGCCGATGATCACGGTTGAGACGGTCATCATGATTGGGCGAACCCGCAAGCCGGCCCCTTCCACAATCGCATTGTTGAGCGAGTCGAGCGTCAGTGGCTGCTTGGTATGCTCAGCCTCTTCCAACTGGTATTTCCAGGCCTGGTTGAGATAGACCAGCATGATGACCCCGATCTCGACTGCGACACCGGCCAGGGCAATGAAGCCAACGCCAACAGCAATCGAGAAGTTGTAGCCCAGCCATTCCATCAGCCAGATGCCGCCGACCATTGCCAGCGGCAGGGTACCCATAATGATCAGTACCTCGCCGACACGGCGGAAGCTGAGGTAGAGCAGCATCATGATGATGGCGATAGTGGCGGGGACGACGACGGTCAGCCGGGCCTTGGCCCGTTCCATGTATTCGTATTGGCCAGACCACACCAGAGAGTAGCCCGCTGGCAGCTCAAGTTGTTCGGCAACAACTTGTTGGGCGTCCTTAACGTAAGAGCCGAGATCACGGCCGTCGATGTCGATGAAGACCCAGCCGTTTGGCCGGGCATTCTCGGTTTTGATCATTGGTGGCCCGTCTTCAAAGCGGATATCGGCCACATCAGCCAGTGCAATTCGGGCACCGTTGGGGGTAACCAAGGGTAGGTTACGCAATTTATCCAATGAATCTCGGTAGCTCTGCGGATAACGGACGTTGATCGGGTAGCGCTCCAGCCCCTCGACCGACTCCCCGACATTCATGCCGCCGACAGCGGTGCTGATCACCTGTTGGATATCACGGATATTGAGGCCGTAGCGGGCGGCTTCTCGGCGTTTGATATCCATGGTGATATAGCGGCCGCCGGCGACCCGCTCGGCATAGACAGATGCCGTGCCTTCAACTTCTTGCAGCAAGGTTTCTAGCTGGGCACCAATCTGTTCAATTTGCTTGAGATCTGGGCCGGCAATTTTGACCCCAATCGGCGTTTTGATACCGGTTGCCAGCATGTCGATGCGGGTTTTTATCGGCATCACCCAGGCATTGGTCAGGCCCGGGAATTGGATCAAGTTATCCAGCTCTCGGCGCAAACTTTCTGTCGTCACTCCTTCTCGCCATTGCTCTTTGGGTTTGAGTTGGATAATAGTTTCGATCATGGTTAAAGGAGCCGGATCGGTGGCGGTTTCAGCCCGGCCGATTTTGCCCCAAACTGTTTTTACCTCAGGGATGGTCTTGATCAGCTTGTCGGTTTGCTGCAGCAGTTCGCGCGCCTTACCGATAGAGATACCCGGATAGGTTGTTGGCATGTACATCAAATCGCCTTCATCCAGTGGCGGTATGAATTCGCTGCCCATTTTTTGTACTGGATAATAGGCGGATGCCATCAACGCCAGGGCAATGACAATAACTGTTTTGGGGAAGGCCAGGCTGAAATTGAGCAATGGGCGATAGAGAGCGATCACCAAGCGGTTGATCGGGTTCTTGTGCTCGGGCAAGACATTGCCACGGATCAGGTAGCCCATTAGCACCGGTACTAGGGTGATAGCCAAGCCGGCAGCTGCTGCCATGGCGTAGGTTTTGGTGAAGGCCAATGGCGAGAACATCTTGCCCTCTTGCCCTTCGAGGGCAAATACAGGCACAAAGCTCAAGGTGATGATGATCAGCGAGAAAAACAGTGGGGCACCGACCTCTTCTGCCGCTCGGCTGATCACTTGCCAACGGTTTTGATCGTTGAGCGGGGTTCGCTCGATATGCTTGTGCACGTTCTCGATCATCACGATGGCGCCGTCGACCATGGCACCAATCGCGATCGCAATGCCACCCAGCGACATGATGTTGGCGTTGATCCCCTGCCAGTGCATGATGATAAACGCCGACAAGATGCCTATCGGCAGACTGATCATAACTACCAGCGACGAGCGGAAATGGAACAAGAACAGAGCGCAGACAATGGCAACGACGATGAACTCTTCGATGAGTTTTTCGTAAAGATTCTTTACCGCGCTGTCGATCAGGCCCGATCGGTCATAGGTGGTGACGATCTCCACGCCATCGGGCAAGCTCCGTTCAAGATCGGCTAATTTATCTTTCACGTTGCCGATGACCTGCTGGGCGTTTTCGCCAAAGCGCATGACGACAACCCCGCCAACGGCTTCGCCCTCGCCGTTGAGCTCAGAGATCCCGCGCCGCATTTGCGGGCCGAGGTTGATATCGGCAATATCACCCAGTAACAACGGCGTGCCCTTGTCCGTTACTTTCAACGGCAGGTTTTTAAGATCGTCTATGCTGGAGACGTAGCCGGTTGCCCTGACCATATGCTCGGCTTCAGCCAGTTCAACCACTGAGGCACCAGCTTCCTGGTTACCGGCCTGAATCGCCATGTTGACCTGTTGGAGTGTCAGGTTGTAGGCACGTAGTTTGTTCGGATCAATCTGAACTTGATATTGCTTGACCATCCCGCCAACAGTGACTATTTCCGATACGCCTTCAACGGTTTGCAGTTCGTATTTCAGGAACCAGTCCTGCAGGCTTCTCAGCTCGCTGAGATCATGCTGGCCGCTTTTGTCGACTAGGACATAGCTGTAAATCCAGCCCACACCGGTGGCATCGGGGCCCAGTGTCGGCTTGGCACTGTCCGGTAGGTTGGGGGCAACCTGGCTGAGATACTCCAGTACCCGCGAACGCGCCCAGTACATGTCGGTATCATCGTTGAAGATGATATAGACATAGGAATCACCGAAGAAGGAATAGCCGCGAACGGTTTCCGCTCCCGGTACCGCCAGCATGGCGGTGGTCAGCGGGTAGGTGACTTGATCTTCTACTACTTGAGGCGCTTGGCCCGGGTAGCTGGTTTTGATGATAACCTGCACGTCAGACAGGTCAGGTATCGCATCAATCGGGGTGCGCTTGAGGCTGTATATACCGGATGCAATTAAAAAAGCGGTGGCAACCAATACCAAAAAACGGTTCTGGATAGACCAACGGATCACGGCACTGATCATTGTTCAGCCTCCTCCATTGCCGGCACCTGTGGCGGGTGGTCCATGGTGCTGTGGTCCATGGTGCTGTGGTCCATATTGGTGCTAGAGTGAGCCCCATCCGCTTGTATCTCTGAAAGGGTGTACTGGCCACTGTCTTGCTTAGTAATTAGAAATCGCACCGACTGGCCGCCGACAAACTGGCTCAGGTCACTGTCGTCACTTACCGTGAAATCCATGGTCATTGCTGGCCAGCCCCACTCGGGGATTGGCGGGTGTTCCAGAGTCAGCATCTTGTGACCCGGCATAATGTTTCGGATCACCCCAGTTGTTTGTACCTGGCTGACGGGTTCGGTCGGGATATGAGTATTGATCCTATTGAGATCAGCGTTTTGGCTCGATTCCGAATCAATCATAAAGTGGGCAGAAGTGACGATGGCGTCATTAAGATCCAGGCCATCCAGAACTTCGACCATGCCGGCCGCCGTCCGCCCGGTTTCGATGCGCACGGTGCGGTATTTGCCATCACCTGCAGCAAGGACGACCCGTGACATATTGCCGGAGCGGATCACCGCTTGCTCAGGCACAACCAGCACCGACTCCTTGGTCTGCGGGATCAGGGTCAGGTTGGCAAACATGTTGGGCTTGAGGTTGGCCTCACGGTTGCTGAACTTGAGACGAACCCTCAAGGTGCGGGTGGCGGGGTCGAGGATCGGGTAGATGTAGTCAACTTTGCCCTGCCAGTTTTTGCCCGGCAAGGCATCAACCCACATTGTGGCCTCAGCACCGGGGGTGATCCAGTGGGCCTGGCGCTCGAAGACTTCGGCATCAACCCAAACATCGGATAGAGAGCCGCCGCTGATCACGGTTTGCTGCGGTGACAAATAAGCACCGTTGCGGATGTTGAGCGTCGCAATCACACCATCAGCCGGTGCTTTTATTGCAATATACTGGCGGGTTTTGCCGCGGCGGAGAATGTCGTTGATCTGGCCGTTATCCACGCCCAGAGAGCGCAGGCGGTCTTTGGCACCATTGACCAGAGCAGCTTTGCCCATACGCTTGGCATTGAGCAGCTCTTCTTGTGCCCTCACGAGATCTGGCGAGTAAATTTCGAACAGAACCTGTCCGGCAAGCACGCGCTCACCAATCGCATTGACACTGAGGTTTTTGATCCAGCCGCTGACACGACTGTTGATTTGCCACAGCTGACTCTCATCAAAGTTGACGTAGCCGACGCTATCAATTTTCGGTGCCAGTTGCTGGCGCTTAACTTGGGTCGTTTTGACGCCGAGGTTATTTTCGACCGCAGGGCTGATAGTAACGGTACCGGCCGGATCATTACTGCCACCGGCAAGATCTTCTTCATAGACAGGGATCAAGTCCATCCCCATGGGAGATTTTCCTGGCTTGTCTCGTTTGTAGTTCGGATCCATGGGGGCCACCCAGTAAAGTGGCTTATTGCTGGCCGTGCCAGTGCTATCGCTTGATTGTCCGTCGGAAAAATAACCGTTGGCAAAGTACCCTAGCGCACCGCCGATAGCGAGAGCGATGAAGGCGATGGAAAATGCGTTTTTCATGTTTTCCCTTAATATTTGTTCAGCAGGTAGGCCAAGGTGTTATTAGCTTGCTGCAGGTCGGCAGCAAGACGGGCCTGTTCCAGTTCAATAGCCAACTCCTCGCTGGCTGCTCGGATGTATTCATCCAGTTGGCTGGTATTGTTCTGATAGCCGCGTTCGACGGCTTGGGTTTTTTCCTTGGCTTGCTTGAGCAAGGTTGAGCGGTAACGAACCAGTCGCTGCTGAGTGTTGTCTCTGTCAATTGCCGCTGCGCTAACTTGGGCATGCATTTGTCGGAGGGTGAGGTCGCGTTGGGTTCTGGCTTCGCCTACCTGATGTTGGGCGGCGGACAGTTTCTTGTCTTGGCGCTTTTCTGTGAATAAAGGGAGATCCATGGTGACGAAGGCGCTGACTAAATCAGGTGCCGGTGATCCATCCATTCGATCGGCCTGACGGTAGGCATACATGACTTCGACACCGAACTGGGGCTGATAGGATTCATTCGCCAATTCGACACCGGTCTCGTTACTTTTAATCAGCTCATCGGCGATCTGGATACGCGGGTGGGCCGTGAGAGCCTGATAATGGTCGTGCGGTGCCTTGGCAAAATATTCCTGCAGGGCGAGCCATTGCGGATAGCCTGTCGCTTTGACTTGCCACGCTTGCTCGCCAAGCCACTCTGAAAGCTGGGCTCGCAGGCGTTGCTGCATCTGCTGGTTAGCCTGAAGCTGCTCGTCTATTTTGTTGACCTGCAGCTCTGCCTGAATCAAGTCCTGAGCCTGGCTAGCGCCAACGCCATAGTTGGTGCTCAGATAGCGGGTAAGCTCACGGAACAGATCTTGGTTTTGCTGCATCAGTAAGTGGCTCTGTTCCAGGTAGGTCAACTCTATCCAAGCGCTGGTGATTGTTTGGGTGACATCAAGCCTGCGGACATCGGCTTGTTTGCGCACACTTCCGGCCTTCTGTTGGCTTTGTTTCTGTTGCAAAGACAGGCTATTGCCACGGCCAAACTGCTGCATGAGACCGACTGAAATGTTGGTCATGGGATCCTCATCGAACGCAAAGCTATCGACAGGCAGCCCGTTGACGCCCATTCTCAATTTGGGATCCATCAATTGGCTGTTGGCTATCCCCATCTCGCTGATCGCATCAGCCTGAAACTGAATTTGTTGCTGGGCAATATCATGTTCGATGGCCCAGTTGATCAGTGCATTCAAGCTCGCTGGTTTGTCATCGGCACTGGCATTGCCTGGGAGGTTAGCGGCCCACGAGTTTGCGGCAAACCCAATGAGAGACACCATAGCTAATGCACGGTAAATCTTGTTTTTTTGCATGTGTTTTTCACTTTTTCGATATTGATAACGACTGGGCAGCGAAAGCTATTTACCCAGTGGAGGCAAAGTACGAATCAGTGAATGGGAGGGCGGAGGCTGTTCTCGATGCGGGAAATCGGCGCACTTACCAATAAACGCGGCGGCGCCGCTTGGTCGGAAAATGCGGGTTGAGTAAGGTAGAAAATCGGCAAGGCTGAGTACTGGCAGTGACTACTGTTACAGCTCTTGCAATGGTTGGTATCGCCGTTATTGTCACAGTGGCTGCCCTCCATCATGGTTTTATCATTGCAGTTATCACAATGAAGGGCCGCCTGATGGCTGGCATGGCTGTCGGCGGAGGTTACGGCTTGTGCCGGGGCATGATGTCCGGTATGGCCATTGGCTTGTTGATGAACCGTACTTTTTTCACTGACTTGATGAGGGGCTGTGGAGTCAGTGTCCGCTGGCACTTGATGACCGGGCATAGCAAAAACTGGGTTGATAATCAGGCTTGTTATCAACACCAGAAGTAATGCCAGCAAATTATACGGTCGGCGCAAGGTCATCATGTAACGGCTAGAAATGATTATTATCTATTTGTTACAAGTCTAGACCTTCCCCTAGGGGAAAGGTCAACAATAAAGAAGTGACTTATTAGCCACTTCTTATTATTAAGAGCGCTTGAAAGGATCAGCCGGCGGGGACTGGCTCAACTTCAGCGTTGAGTTTTGGCGGGGTAGCCGGTGTGTCGATAGCTTCTGTTTCAGCTTGGGGCTCTTTGGCAGCTCCATGATCTACTACAGTTGCAGTACCCGCTATTTTCGGATCTGTCTTTTGCGTTAGGGGAGCGGTTTTAATTGGATCGCTTGTTTGGGTGTAGGCGGTGACTAGCGACGCGTTCAGTTCGGCAATTTTGGCTTCCAACTGGGCGACGGTTTGGTCTGCACGTTCTGTGGCTTTGTGCTGCGAAGCCAGAGATGCCTCTAGTTCAGCCACTTTCTGTTGTTCAGCTGTTAGCTGCGCCAGTAGTTGCTGATGGTTTTGGACACCTTCACTCGATTGGGCCTTTTGCGCTTCAATGAGAGCAACAAGCAGCTTGCCTTGCTCACTGATTGGGTTATCGCGTAGATCCTCGCTACCCAGTGCCTTGGCAATATTGACCAGCATTTTCTCAAACGTCAGTACGTGGCGTTCATAGTCTTTTTCCGGCAGAGCTTTGAGTTTTTGCACCACATCGGCGATATGCTCGGCATGGTTTAGCGAGAACATGGCTTCGTCGGCTTTGTGCTCGATTTTGTCGAACGAGCGCGGCTCGGCAGCAATAAAGGCTTCTGCGGCTGTGACGCGGGTAGAGGCAACTGCCAGTGTATCCGGGGCATGCAAGGCAATATTGCTATTTTTCAAGCGTGCCAATTCTTTTTGTGCCGCCGAAAGGTAAATGCGGGTCACTGTTTTGACTTCAAGCGCACGTTGTTTGCTGACTAAATCAGGCTGGCCTGAAGTCGCACGTTCAATCCGGTCATCTGCAATATGGTTTACCAGTGTTTTGAGCTGGCTCTCTAAGCGCGCATTAGATTTTGGGTAATATTTATTGACATCTAATGACTGTAATTGGGCGCGGTAAGAGAAGGCTTCATCCAGAACCGATAATGCTTTTTCCCGAATTATTTCGGCCTTGGCAATATTGAGCTTGAATTGATTTAACGCTTCTTCGGCGGCCTGGATATTGGTGCGAGAACTGAAGAATCCCGTGCTGCTATGGGCTTTACTCGGATCGGTTTCAAATATCGCATAATACTCTTTGGCGTCACTCAGGGCCTTATCCGCATCTTGATAGTATTTAGTTGCAAACCATTGAAGTTCTTCTTTTTTTGCGTTGTCAAGCTTATCTTCTGCTTGGCGTAAACTCTGAGCAATTGAATGAATTTGAGTGGAAACTTCAGATTGATTGCTTTCGAGAGGAAGTGTTTTTGTTGCATCGGAGTCTGATGCACAGCCCGATAGAAGTACAGTAACAGCGATTGCTGTTAGTGTTAGTCCCTTTTTCATTGCGGCTCCAATTGGTATATATGAGTGAAGTTTATTTCTGAATATTATTAGTGCTTTTAATAAAAAGATTGTAGAACGATAAAAATATAAGATAAACACCCGGGTGCAAATTATTTGTTATCAAAATAAAGGTATAAATATATTTTAATTATCAGTGCTTATCGTCTTGCCATTTATTTGACGCTTGGTGTGATGGCGAGCCTATGCTTACCGAGCTGGTTATATACTGACAATTGCGAAGAGCTAATGGCTTGGAGGTAAGGGGAGCGGACCGGTTTTAGTTTACTGGGGCGTGGTAATTTTGACGGGATTGAGATAGCCAAGGTTTTGGCAGGCAAGGCTATCGTCAATGTCGGATGCTAAGGGAAGACCGTGTGTTACTCCCCCTGCTTAGCTTTTAATTTTGCTTCCAGATCATTTTTGACGATCTTGATAGCCGACAGCGCGGTTTCAGGATCGATCCCGTTACTCTCGAGGAGGTAAATGAGATCGACGGCCAGTTTGATGTCGTCAGGGGCGTTGTCGAGTGGTGATGAGGTCGAGTCTGTCATAGTGCTCACAGGGTTGGGTGAATAACGCGAACTAGCGCAATGCCAGTACATCCATGGCTGAGTATATAAGCTGGGCATGCAGCTTGACCAGATGTTGGTGTTCGCTTCGGTAACCGCCACCAACTACCGCGGCAACAGGGATACCGGCTTCGTGGCAATGGCTCAGTACCAAGTGATCGCGCTGGTAGATCCCTTGAGTACAGACATTGAAATAACCCAATTCATCGTGCTGGTGGATATCAACGCCTGCATCATATATCACCATATCGGGTTGGTGTTGGGCCATAGCCAGAAGCAAGATCCCGCGAAAGGCATCAAGGTATTCGCGGGTGGTTGTTTCCCGCGGCAGGGCCAGATCGATATCGGAATCAGGCTTACGGGCCGGGAAGTTTTTGTCGCAATGCACAGAAAAGGTGATGATATTCGGATCATTTGCCAGTAGCGTTGCGGTTCCGTCACCATGATGGACATCACAGTCGACGATCATGACTTTATCGATCCCGTCCAGGGTAAGGGCGTGGCGGGCAGCCAGCGCCAAATCGTTGACCAGGCAAAAGCCACTGCCAAAGTCATGATGGGCATGGTGATAGCCGCCACTGAGGTGAATACCGAGGCCGTACTGGTAGGCTAAATCGACGGTCAATTTGGTCCCGCCAGACGAGGTCAGGGTGCGCTCGATGAGTTGCGAACTCCACGGGAAACCAATCCGCCGCATTTTGGCCGCCGGCAAAGTGTTTGCGAACAGCTTTTCAATATAGTCTGGATGGTGCAGTTGCTTGATTTCATCAATACCAACCGGTTGAGGTTGGTGTATCCGGATTTGGGGATGTGAACGGAGGCCCAGCTCTAGCTCCAGATACTGATATAGCATCCGGTACTTGTTGATCGGGTAGCGGTGCTCCGGCGGTAGTTCGAGCTGCGAATAGATTGGGTGATAAACCAGATGCAGTGCCATTAGCCTTTACGCTCCCGCATGCTGATCTGTTTTTCAATTTTTGCCAGTGCCATTCGGCAGCGGTGCAGGCGCTCTGCCAATGTGGCTGCTTCGTTTTGTAAGACTTGTTGCTCTTCAGCGGAGCGGCACTGGCTCAGCGCCCGCTCCTTGTGGCGTTGCATGGCTGCG
Source organism: Photobacterium sp. DA100 (assembly GCF_029223585.1). NCBI lineage: Bacteria > Pseudomonadati > Pseudomonadota > Gammaproteobacteria > Vibrionales > Vibrionaceae > Photobacterium > Photobacterium sp. DA100. The sequence goes on from NZ_CP119423.1 coordinate 894,864, forward strand.
AGACGCTTTGCCCATACCAGGTGCTGTGCGAGATCTTGCTTGAGTTCATAGATCGGCTTTTGCCAGTGTCTTGTGCGCTGGGGCTCGTTTTTACGGATAGTCTGGGTGGCGAGTTCACGTTGGATTGCCTGTATTTGCGAGACAATACGCTCGCAAATATGTTGGGCGCGGGTAGGGTCCAGTTTGCCTTGCTGGTGCTCGCGGCTAAGAGCTTGAATTTCTTCGCGGACTTCTTCCACACAAGGTACCAGCAGTTTACCGTGGCAATGAAACAGCTGTTCATCAAACAGTGGGCGCTGGGCTTCTCCCCGCTTGCTATCGGTATCGGCAGCCTTGTCAGCCAGCTGGGTAGTGAGTGCTTCCAAGCGTTGGAAGTCGAGCATGGGTTGACTCCAAATTCAGTGGTGTACTAAAACCAAGCCTGCAAGGCCAGTTTGACGGCCAAAATAATAACCACAGTAACAAAAACAGGGCGAATGAAACGAGCCCCGAAGCGAATGGCTGAGTGAGCGCCGATATAAGCGCCGAGCATCAGGCAAACCCCCATTGTCAGACCGAGCATAACATTGATATGCCCTAAGATAGCAAAGGTCACCAGTGAGGTCAGGTTGCTGGTAAAGTTCATAGCCTTGGATAGCCCCGAAGCCATCAAGATATCCAACCGGTAGAGGGCCATGTTCGAGACGGTCCAGAACGCCCCGGTACCGGGGCCGGCAACGCCATCGTAAAAACCTAGGCTGGTGCCTTGTACCCACTGCTTTTTTGTCAGGCTTGCGGACTTTTCGGGCAGACTGTGGCTGTTTCCCTTTGGGTGCGGGTGCCAAAGGGTATATAGCGCCGTGGCCAAGATAACCAACGGCAGCATTTTTTCCAGCCATTCGGTGGCAATCAAATCAACCACCAGGGTCCCGGCAATCGCACCAATCAGGGTCGCAACGAACGACTGGCGCCAGAATGAAGGCGAAAAGAGCTGCTTTCTGTAGTAGGTCCAGGCGGCTGTCGACGAGGCAAAGGTCGCGGCCAGTTTGTTGGTGCCCAATGCAATATGCGGTGGCAAACCAATAGAGAGCAGGGCGGGTACGGTCAGCATGCCGCCACCGCCGGCAACCGCATCGATAAAGCCGGCCAGCAGGGCAACCGTTCCAAGCAGGAGCCACATGCTAGGCTCAATCATGTCAATCATTGTTAATTACCTACTATCAGACGTGTTCGATAACACGTTCGAAAGGTGGCAGCGAATCGAGCAAGGCCTTGCCGTAGCGTCGGGTGATCACCCGGCGGTCGAGCAACACGACCCGGCCCGAATCTTCCTCCTTGCGCAGCAAGCGACCCACCGACTGGATCAGTTTCTTGCTGGCTTCAGGTACGGAAATTTGCAAAAACGGGTTGCCGCCCCGGCTTTCGATGTACTCGGCATGAGCCTCTTCTACCGGAGAGGTCGGTACAGCAAAAGGGATCTTGGTAATGATCAGGTTTTTGAGTAAATCCCCAGGTAAATCAAGTCCTTCAGAGAAACTCCCAGTGCCGAACAAAATGCTGGGTTTACCTTTTTGACAGTTCTCTTTATGTTTTTTTAGAATGATGTGGCGCGATTCCTCGCCTTGGATCAGCAGCTCCCAGCGATTTTTCTTCGCCAGCGGGCGTAGTTTGTCGGCCACTTGGTTCATCTGCCAATAGGACGAAAACAGTACCAGGCTAGAGGTTTCACCTTCGAGGTACTCCGGCAGGGTGTCGATAAGCAAATCGGTAAACTTGTCAGCCTGTGGCTCCAGTGGTAGGGCCGGGATCACCAAGCGTGCGTTATTTTTGTAGTCAAACGGCGAGGCCAAGGCCAAGAACCGGGTTGCTTCCTTTTCGAAGATACCGGCCTGGCGGCAAAAATAATCAAACTGGTTCAATGCCCTTAGGGTCGCAGAAACCAAAATAGAGCCGACTGCACGGCTCCAGAGCAGTTGGTCGAGGCGGTGGCCGACTTCCAGCGGCGAGACTTCGATGATGTAGTCATTCTCCCTATCCGGACTTTTTTCTATCCAGCGGGCTAAAGGTGCCCCTTTGTCCTTGTTGGGCTGGGCCATTAGGTTCCAGACCTTTTCAAGGTTTTCCAGACGCTGCAGGTAAAAGCCAGACTCAGTAAGCGCCTGCTCACCAACCCTTGGCAAAATTTCATTGTCTTTGCTGCGCTCGGAGATCAGATCGTGAATTTTCCCCAGCGCCTGCAGGGCTTTCTTGCTGGCATCTTTGCAACCCTTTGCCTCTTCTTGCAGCCATGCAGGCAGTTCACCGTGCTCAAAGCGGTAAACGCCGTCTTTATTGAACTGGGCATCGTCGATATTGTTGGCGATCTGGCGCAGGGAGGGGATCAGCAAGGCGATATTTTCGCTCAGCGCGGTCTGGAAACGGCCTGATTTCTTGTAATCGGCCAGCTCTGCCAGTCTACCGACAGACTGATTGAGCTTTTCTAGCCAGTTGGCGGCCCCTTTAAGGCTCGCCGCTGCCGATGAAAAGTCACGTGCAACCTGCGGCAGGTGGTGGGCCTCGTCGATGACATAGATGGTTTTTTCCGGCTCCGGCAAGATGATACCGCCGCCCAGCTCGATATCGGCCATCAGCAGGGCATGGTTGGCGATGATGACATCGGCTTTCTCCAGGTGCTCGCGGGCCTTGGCAAACGGGCAGTCCCGGTGCTTGGGCAGGCCGGCATGGCAGCTGTGTTTATCGGCGACAATCTGCTGCCAGACGCGATCGGGGATGGTGGTTGGCCAGCTGTCGCGGTCGCCGTCCCATTTTCCGCTCTCGCTGGCTATCAACATCCGCTTCAAAATATCTAAATCAGACTTTTTAGGTTTTTCATCCCACAAGCTAACCTGTTGATTTTCATCACCACTACAGCTAGCTTCCAGTTTATGGTTGCAACAATAGCGTTGTCGGCCCTTTGCCAGGATAAAACTGAACTCTTTGGGATAGATGCGATTGAACAGTGGTAGGTCTTTGTTGATCAGCTGCTCTTGCAGGGCAACGGTGGCCGTTGATATCAAGACTTTCTTGTTATTGAACACGGCAAAAGGGATGGCCCCCAGTAAATAGGAGAGCGATTTACCGATCCCAGTGCCAGCTTCGGCAACCAGCATGCGGTGCTTGGCATGGTATTCCCCGCCCAACGTTTTGGCAATTTCAGCCACCAGATAGTTTTGAGCCCTTCTAGGTATAAAGTTATCGAGCTGGTTGCTCAGGTTCTCGTAGCACTGCTTGATATCACTTTTTATCTGGTTGTGTAGCATAACTGAAACTTCATAGGGACAGGGTGCGGCATTATAGCACGAACATCTGAATGTGACCGCTCGCAGGTTTTTGTTATTTGCCTTTTAAAAATGAGAACCAGTTCACGAAATAAGATTGAACTTGTTTCGTTGCATGTAGAGCGAGCGCTATTCAATGCTAAATCACCACAAATTCCTGCTCTGAATGGTGAATTGTGCTTTTATTGTCCTTTTTTTTCTAAATTTTTAGTTTTTTATGTTGATGTTTGATGGGTTACTTTTTTATGAATAGGCTGGTTTTATATTAAAACAATGCTCAATTAGCACGCAGGTGCTTTGTAAGTGATTGAATTGAATGGTTGTTGATGTTTTTTTAGTTTGGATTTAGAAGATTTGACATCAAGAGGAATATTCTGTCAGGATGAGTTCCATAAATTTCGACTCTTTGGTTTTCTTATTGCGTTATATGTTCATAAGGCATGAGAAACTGGGGATAAAAAAAGAAAAGGAATTCTGGAAACAGGAATTCCAGTCTAAATAAGAAAAGGCAGTGGATATCATGAAAAAGACTCTTCTAGCACTATCAGTACTAGCAGCAGGTTCAGCACAAGCTGGTGTAAACCTATATGACGAAAACGGTGTAATCGTTGACCTTTCAGCTGCAGCTGAAGTTCAGTACATTCAAGAATACACACCAAACAGCGACCCGTTCCTACGTTTGGATGACGGTGACCTAGCGCTAAACACCACTATCGCGGTTAACAGCCAGTTGAATGCGGTTGCCGGTATTGCCTTTAAGTTCGAAGATAGCGATGTTAAGAACGACGAGCTATGGGTTGGTCTTGGTGGCGACTTCGGTACCGTTACTTTCGGTCGCCAGCTATTGATTGCTGATGACTCAGGTATCGGTAAAGACTACGAGCTAGGCGGTGACGGTCTAGATTTCGTTCAGGCAGAAGGCGATCAAACTGTTAAGTACGTATACGACAACGGCCAATTCTACGCGGGTATTTCTGCTGTTATTGCTGAAGACAACGATGATGCAACAGAAGATACAAGCATCGTTGATGGTCGTCTAGGTGCTCGTTTCGGTAACTTCGATGCTCGTGTATACCTATACTCTGGTTCTGATGTGAGCGGCAACTTCGTTAGCTTCTTCGATAACAAATCTATGGACATCGACGGCTACAACCTAGAAGTTGAATACTTCATGGATGCATTTGCTCTAGCTGCTTCTTTCGGCCAGATCGAGTATGAAGATGCAACTTCTGCTAACAAAGGTAAAGTTGAAGCAGATACAGCAGCACTTGCTGGTTCATACACTATGAACCAAACTACTTTTGCTCTTGGTTACACTTACCTAGGTTGGGATGAAAAGCCAACTGCTGGTGCTAAGACTTCTGACGACGTAAACACTTTCTACGCGAACGTTACTCAGCAGCTACACAGCAATGTTAAAGCTTACGGCGAAATCGGCTACACAGACGCTGATGACGCAGAGTTCGGCTACGTAGTAGGTATGGAAGTAATTTTCTAATCGTCTTTTTCGGTTAAAAACTCTCCAAAAAAAGCCGCCTCCTCAGGCGGCTTTTTGTTATCTTAGTGGTGACAAAATTGTGTTATGACAGTGAGTAAGGGATTGATAATGAAAAAATGGTTAGTGACCCTTGGGCTATTGGCGCTGCCGATGGGCGTGCAGGCAGCCACACTGAGCACCGGCAACAACATCAAGCTGCTGGTGGTCGACGGCAAAAAGGTCGAGTCGTCGTTCTGGTCTGAAACTGACAGCATCGAGCTGACGGAAGGGCGCCACCAGGTGGTGGTCCGCTTTGACGGTGAACTCAAAGATGGCTCGAAGAGCAAAATGTACACCACGCGTCCTTATTTGTTCGAAATGGACGTCCCGAAGCAAGATGCCACCATTGTCTTGCCTCGCCTATCGACCCTGAGCCAGGCCAAAGCGTATTTCCAACGCGGCCCAGAATGGCAGCTTGAACTGGCGGATGGGACTTCCCATCACCTAAACCATGTCGAGCTGCAGGGCAAGGGCTTTGCCGCCTTCAGCAATATGGAAGCGGTCGTTGCCGAGTACAACCGCGAGCACGGTATTACCTTTGAAGAGGGGTATGCGGTTGATCTTGAGCAGGCCGCAGTGGAAGTCAGTGACAAAGGGGAAGTGAGCATTACTGGTGATGCCTTTGTCCAGCTCAAGCTGTGGTACAGCAAGGCGAACGCGGAAGAAAGGGCTGCTTTCGAACAATGGGTGAAGCAGCAATCTGCTCAATAGTGGTAGGATGCAATTTCGTCAAGATTGCACCGCGTAAACGTGGTGCAGTAAATAACAATAGGCGGGAAGGCCCGCTTATTGATGGTGTTAGCTGTCGTGGTGGTAGCGGCTGTGCTCGCGGCAGCTACTGCAGCGTGGCTGGGCCGGATCTTGCTCGAGATCTTCAAGGGTAATTTCTTCTTCGCAATCGACACACAGTCCGTACATGCCGAGTTTCACCGAGCACACGGCGGCGTCAACGCGCTCCATCCGGACGGCCAAGTCAAACAGGTTGGGAATAAAAGACGATTTGGCCATCACGATTAATTCGCTAAGCTCCGCGTTCTCAATTGCCGTTGCCGATGGCACCAAGGTATTGAGCAGCATTTCGTGTTTGAGCTCGCGTGACAACATTCCGTGCTCTTGTTCAAGGCGCTGCTGCAGTTGATCGTAAAGTTTATCTGACGTTGTCATAAGCCTTTCATTCTTTTTATTTGTGATTATTTCAGTCTAAGACGATTCTTGAGAACGATTGTGATTTGAATCAAACAATTATGGGGTTGTATGACAATAACCTTATTTTCTCTCGGTTTTTGTCTTGGCGTGAATCCGCTATATTGGCACCACTTATAAATGATGGCCCATGAGCCATTAACGCGTAATCAGTCAATAAAGGAAGTGTACCATGGAGCAGGGATTTCAAGATCCGTATAACGTTAAATATTTCTTTGGCTTTATTGCCGTGTTGGCGTTGCCGACGTTGCCCGCAATCCTGACTTGGGTTGGTATGCTTAGCTCATAAGCATTAACGAGTTACCCCAGGCTTGACACAAATACCAACAATCTAGTGGTTGTTGGTATTTTTGTTTGCGCTAGCATAGGTATAAACTCGTATTAAAGGGTAAATAGGCGTTTACAGTGGTTAGGAAGCATGGTTAGAAAAACACTTTTTTTGTTGGGCGGCTGGATCTGTGTGGCTTTGGGGCTGCTCGGGGCCTTTTTGCCGCTGTTGCCGACGACACCATTTCTGCTGCTTGCCAGTGCGTGTTTTATGCGTGGCTCGCCAAAGCTTAACCATTGGTTGCTGCACCACCCGAGATTCGGGCCGATTTTGCAAAATTGGCACCATCACCGTGCGGTCTCGAAGCCCGTTAAGCGAAGGGCCAATGTCATGATAGTCGCCAGCTTTGCCCTATCTATATACTTGGTGCCATTGCTGTGGCACAAAGTGATGCTGCTGACCATGTTGGTGGTGCTGCTTGTTTGGTTTAACCGCTTGCCTGAGCGGGATAATCCCCCCCTGCAGAGCTAAATCTTCTGCCAATGCTATCTGGATCATCCTATCGGCGTTGAGTGCGCCGCAATCCTTGCCCCGGTTTGGGAAAAAAATTACTATTTGAACCAGTTTTTCAGCAGTATGCCGGCATGCTGCTGTATTGTTCAGTTATGGCTCCGCGGCCTTGCCGTTTTGGGAGCATGGAAAAAGATTATGACTCAAGAAAAGCTCGCGTTGATCAAAAATAGCATCAAATCCATTCCTGATTACCCTAAGCCAGGGATCCTGTTCCGAGATGTGACGAGCCTGATGGAAGATCCGGAAGCCTACCGTGCGACAATGCAGATCCTTATCGATCAGTATAAGGGCAAAGGGATCACTAAAGTGATTGGTACTGAGGCGCGTGGTTTTTTGTTCGGGGCACCTCTCGCGCTTGAGTTGGGCGTGGGTTTTGTGCCTGTGCGCAAGCCTGGCAAACTGCCTCGCGAAGTGATTGGCGAGAGCTACGAGCTTGAGTATGGCCAAGATACCCTAGAGATCCATGTTGATGCGATCAAAGAGGGCGACAAGGTTTTGCTGGTGGACGACCTGTTGGCAACGGGCGGAACCATTGAAGCCACGACGAAACTGGTACGCCGCCTGGGTGGTGTGGTAGAAGATGCTGCCTTCGTTATCAACCTACCGGATATCGGTGGTGAGGAGCGCCTGAAAGGTATCGGCCTGAGTGTCTTTAGCCTGTGCGACTTCGACGGTCACTAATTCTCTTCTGTTAATGCAGATGCTCAGCTCCTCTGGGTCTTACTTTTCGGGGAGCTGGCTAATCATTGGGCGCTCGTTGGAGCGTCCTCTCGCTCAAAAATCCTCCCTGTGCTAGCATTGAGTTCTTGATTCTGTAAGGTTAGTTAACATGAGTTATCAGGTTCTGGCACGTAAATGGCGCCCGCACCAGTTTGATGATGTGGTTGGTCAGTCCCACGTATTGACGGCGCTGGCCAATGCGCTTGCCCACAACCGTCTTCACCATGCCTATTTGTTCAGTGGAACCAGAGGGGTAGGTAAAACCACGATTGCCCGTATTTTTGCCAAGGGCTTGAACTGCGAGCAGGGCGTTACGGCCTCGCCATGTGGCCAGTGTCCAACCTGCCGTGAAATCGATGAAGGTCGCTTTGTCGATTTGCTGGAAATCGATGCGGCATCGCGCACCAAGGTAGAAGATACCCGGGAGCTGCTCGATAACGTCCAGTACAAGCCGGCCCGTGGCCGCTACAAGGTTTACCTGATTGACGAAGTGCACATGTTGTCTCGTCATAGCTTTAACGCCTTATTGAAAACACTGGAAGAGCCGCCTGAATACGTGAAGTTTATTTTGGCGACGACCGATCCGCAGAAGCTGCCGGTGACCATCCTCTCCCGCTGCTTGCAGTTCCATCTCAAGCATTTGGATAACAGCCAGATCCAGTCGCAGCTGGAAAAGGTGCTGACCACAGAGCAGATTGAGTTCGACACCCGGGCGCTGGGTTTACTTTCCCGTGCTGCCGAAGGGAGTATGCGCGATGCGTTGAGCCTGACCGATCAGGCAATTGCGTTGGGTAATGGCCAGGTGCAGGCCGATGCGGTATCTGAAATGCTCGGTACCCTCAATACCGAACAGGCTCTTTATCTGCTTGAGGCGGTAGCCAGTGGCGAAGCCGGGCCTGCGATGGCTTGCCTGGAAGAGCTCGCATCGGTCGGTGTCGAGTGGGACAGCTTGCTGCGAGAAATGGCCACCCAGCTCCATCGAGTGGCGATGCACCAGGCGCTGCCGGCGTCATTGGATGAAAGCGCTCCGGATGCGCCACGCATTACGGCATTAAGCCAGGCTGTTTCGCCACAAGAAGTCCAGCTGTGTTACCAGATTGCCCTGCAGGGACGTCAGGATCTGGCGTTTGCCCCTGACGGCCGAACCGGACTGGAAATGGTACTGCTGCGCATGCTGGCTTTCCGGCCGGTGTCGGTCAATGCGGTTACGCCGCAGCCGATAGCCGTACCGGCGACCCAGCCAGCCACGGCACCGGTGCAGCAGGTGGCCCAGCCACAAGCTGCTCAGCCGTCGAGCCAAGGTATTCAGCGGGTCCAGGCGCTGAAGGCACAGATGCATGGCGGGCAACAGGCGGCTGCCTCGCAGTCCCAGCCAGCAACTGGTTATGGCCAGCCGCAGGGCATGCCTGCGCATGAGCCGCAAGGCTATACTCAGCCGCCTGCAGGGCAGGCGAGTTCTGTCCTGCCACCTGCCGAGAGTTATGGTCCGGCCGGGTATGAGCCGGTACCAACGCCTCCAGATTCTGCTACGGCACCAGTAGTGCCAAACCACCAAGCTGCTCAGGCACACCCACAAGTTGCGCACCCTGCTGCACCGGCTCAAGCGCAGTCGGTGCCGGGATCGGCAGCATCGGGGTTGCTGGCGGCGAGAAACCAGCTTCGCAGTAAAGCCAAGCGCGACGGTAATACGTCGGATAGCGGAAAAAAGGTTGAACCGGTACGGGCTAGAAAAGTTGCAAGCAGCAGCGTACTTGATCGCATTGCCAGTAAGCAAAACGGTCAGGTAAAGGCGGCTGGTAATGCGATGCCGGTACCGGGTGCAGCAAACACAGCGGCAACGCAGCCTGACGGTATGGAAAACACTGGTGCAAAAGCCGTGGAATACCAATGGCGCCCGACAGCGCTTCCCGCGCAGAGCGAGGCACAGCCAGTCGTCGCGCCGACGGCATTGAAACAAGCGTTGGAGCATGAAAAAACACCGGAAATGGTGAAATTGCTTGTCAAGGAAGCTGCAAATCAGGATAGTTGGTCGGATTGGGTGACTAAGCTTAATGTTGGGCGTATGGTCCAGCAATTGGCACTTAATTCAGCCTTCGAAAGAGAAGGTAATCAGGTGAAATTATGTCTTCGCCCTTCTCAGCAGCACCTGGATACGCCTAAGGCACGGGAGCAATTGGCTCAGGCAATGAGTGAACTGTTTGCCGAAAACGTGTCGTTAGAAATTGAATTGAGTGATAAAGGCCGCTCGCCCCTTGAATGGCGTGAGGCAATTTATCAGCAGAAACTGGATCAGGCCAAGCAGAGTCTGCAGTCTGATCCGAACGTGAATTTCATTTGTCAGCGGTTTGCTGCTGTACTTGATGAAGATAGCGTAAGACCCTTATAGATTAACCAGACCACAGAGAGAGATGATATGTTTGGTAAAGGCGGTATGGCTAACATGATGAAGCAGGCGCAACAGATGCAAGAGCGCATGCAGCAGATGCAGGAAGAGATCGCAAATATGGAAGTGACCGGCGAGTCTGGTGCTGGCCTGGTAAAAGTGACTCTGACTGGTAGCCACAGTGTACGTCGTGTTGAGCTGGATGACAGCTTGATGGAAGACGACAAAGATATGCTTGAAGATCTGATCGCGGCAGCATTCAACGATGCGGCGCGTCGCATTGAAGAAGCACAGAAAGAGAAGATGGCTAGCGTAACCGGTGGTATGAATCTGCCTGCTGGCTTTAAGATGCCATTCTAATTAATGCGTACCAGTCACTTACTGGAGCAACTGATGGAGGCCTTACGGTGCCTGCCTGGGGTCGGACCCAAGTCAGCGCAACGTATGGCCTTCAGTTTGTTACAGAGAAACCGACAGGGCGGCTTGCAACTGGCCGACGCGTTGAGTAAGGCGATGACCGAAATTGGTCACTGCCGGGATTGCCGTACTTTTACCGAGGAAGAAGTCTGTGCAATTTGCTCGAACCCTCGTCGCCAGGAAAACGGTCAGATCTGTGTGGTGGAGTCTCCGGCAGATATCGTTGCGGTCGAAGCTACTGGTCAGTTCTCCGGCCGCTATTTTGTGCTGATGGGGCACCTGTCACCGCTTGATGGTATCGGCCCTTCTGACATCGGTCTGGATACTCTAGAGTTTCGTTTGCAAAACGAGCAGATCAGCGAGCTGATTTTGGCGACCAACCCGACGGTGGAAGGGGAAGCGACCGCTCACTATATTGCCGAGCTCTGCAGTGAGTATTCGACCCCGGCCTCGCGTATTGCCCATGGGGTGCCAGTCGGGGGCGAGCTGGAGTTAGTCGACGGAACAACCTTGTCCCACTCCCTAGCAGGCCGACAAAAGCTGTACTGATAGATATAAAACTTGTTTTATATAAACTTTTTTTACCAAAATACCAACCGTCTGTGTTGGTATTTTTTTGCCCTTTTTTTACTTTCTTGCCTAATCAAGCACTTAAAAAGCCAAATTTAGCTTTTTTAGAGTGGTAAAGAAATATTTAGATTTTAGCAAAAGTTGTTTTCTAAGAACTTCTATCAAAATATTCTTTAATAGAATTTCAGTTCCTAACTGATTGTTTTCATGTATTAAATAATAACGTTACTTGCCAGGTGATGATGGTTGATGGTTGTAAATGCCCTTCGTTACCGGCGTATCAAATAAAAAATTAATACCAAGTTTTCGACTGTTTGAAAGTCAGGGAACGATTAGGAGTGAACATGAAAAAGACAGTAGTTGCAGCCGTGATTGGCTCGGTAGTAGCTAGCGCGTCAGCAATGGCGGCAGAGGTTTATAATTCAGATGATCTATCTGTTAACGTATACGGTAACCTGCGTGCACGTTACGAGACGACAGATAATGGTCACATGGGCGCAGACAGCACTTTCACTGGTGAAGGTACAGAGCTTGGTCTTAGCGTTAACTACTTCATGGACAACAACATGTACATCAACGGTGATGTACTGAAAGAATTCAACATCATCCCAGAAGATGGCGATGGCTCTGATGACGACGACTTCCTGAAGTTCGGCTCGGTGGCGATCGGTGGTAACTTCGGTGAATTCCGTATGGGCCGTATGTCAGCAGTACAAGATAGCCTGGCGGGCCAGTACGATATTACGTGGGAGTACGGCGGTACGGCAAACATCAAATCAGATGAGGCGGCCACTGACCGTTTGACCAACGGTATCCAGTACAAGATTGATATCAGTGACTTCACTGTGATGGCGCAGTACCACACCGGTACCGAAAGCAACGGCGTAGATATCGACCAGGCGTTCGCGCTGGGTGCGGCATGGACATCTAACTTCGGTCTTGGCCTATCGGGTACCTACACCCAGTCTGAGCGTACAGCAAAGAGCGTCTACGGCGATGATAAAGATACGTCTTGGACCCTGAACGCGACCTACGAATGGCAGGCCTTGTCGCTAGCGGCAATGTACTCTGACTACGATTTTGCGGGCGATGAGCAAACGGGTATCGGTGCTATGGCGCGCTACGACTTTGACATGGGCTTCGGCGTGTACGGTGTGTACGACTACGTTGATTACGACACACTTAACGACAAGCTAAACCAGTACACCATCGGTGCGGATTACTGGGTAACTAGCCAGGTAGTTTCTTACATGGAATATGCTGACCAGAGCTTCGACAAGCGTAACGCTGGCCAGGACGACAACGCATTCACTATCGGTATGCGTCTGTACTTCTAATTTTAGATATTTGCTAGACTGTTCATTGTGTTTGGGGGAAGCTTGGCTTCCCCCTTTTTTCGTTAGAGCGGTCCGATGGACGAAAAGCGGTTCGATGGCCTATGGATTTAACCGCGGTTCTACGGAGAAGAGCTGGCCCCACAGCACCACATTTTTTCTCAGTGCTAATACTCCATCCATCTTGTGAGAGATCTCTTACAAGAGCGTGGGATATTGTGTCGATAGCTATTGGTTTTTTTCGCCTTTATTTTGCTTAAGCTTCTGCTTTTAATGGTATTTATTGAGGGTTTTCGACGTTTTAACCGTGTTGCATAGCAGATTTTATTTTGAGGTGGCTACTCAATACAGCCCATCGGCGTATAGTGATTGGTGTCGGAAGGAACTGACGGAACGGAACAGGAAATAAGCCAAGGATTTGGTTTGTCTCAGGAAGAGACCGGTGTACCAGGATGGTATGTCGAACAGGGACTGTGAAGGGATAGCCGAGGAACGGCAAAACGGTAACCAGGATGCTTACCGGTCAGGATGACAATGGACCACTTCAGGACGAAGTCAGGGACACCTCCAGGATGGATGTTGAGAGTCAGAATAGGATATGCTGACGGGTCAGGACGGCCACAGGACAACTTCAGGACGAAGAATAAAAGGAATCTGCTGACGGATTACAGCAATTCAATGGAATGATGCAGGGAGCACCACAGTAGCGGGATTGCTGCAAGTAAGACCTAAGGGCGCAACGCAAGTTGCGCCCGTTCTTTTTTTAGGCTTCGCAAAATCGGCCCTATGGTGAAGTGGTTCTATGGCCCTATGGGTCTAAGAGCGACTCTGTGGTCTAAGAACTGTAAAAGACAAAGCAGTTTTTATTGATTAATGTTTTAAATCAATAGCTTGACAGCATGCCGAGGCTAGGGGAGCATTTCAGCATTTCAGCATTTCAGCATTTCAGCATTTCAGCATTTCAGCATTTCAGCATTTCAGCATTTCAGCATTTCAGCATTTCAGCATTTCAGCATTTCAGCATTTCAGCATTTCAGCACCGCTTCCAAAAAACAAAACCGCCCATTGCCGGGCGGTTTGAATACAGGCTAGGGGCGGGAGCAAGGATTACAGCGAGTACAGGATATGCGAGCCGTAAGACAGGCTGGTGAGCAAGATGGTCTTCTCATTGATGATATCCATGCGACGGCTTTGCTGAGCATCCATACGGTAGAGCTTGTTGATGATCTTCAGGTGCTCAGGCTGGAAGTCCTCATTGGTGCCCGAGGTGATATCCTTAAACTCGGTAGGCTCTGTCAGTAGGTATTTACCGCTGACATCCCAGTTGCCAGACTCCGAAATGTGGATGGTTAGCGGCTGTTCATTGTCGCTGAACAGTCTCATCAACGTGATCCGCGAGTAAGTGCTGTTCGGCAGGTAGACCACATGGCTGGTTTGTTCTACGCGGCGGAGCATACCGAGCTGCTCAAGTTCGGTTTCTTCGATGCGGCTGACGGTTCTAGACTGCCATTCACGGGAGATCAGCAGCTGCTCCTGTTTGTAATCGCTAGAGTAGTACAACCAAGTACTGAACAGTGCAGATAGGCCAACCAGGATAAACGCCCAATATTGGTAAATGAAGTGCTTGACCGACTTCTTGTGAGTATCTACTGACATATTGCGGTATTGTCCTTTTGGCTGGTCAACAGGCGTAGAGTGACATTCTCTGCTGGGTTCTCTAAGGAGTGGACGTAGTTGACCCAAAGTTGGGCGTTTTGACCACCAGATACAATGACTTCCATCGGACGTTTGTCATCCGGGTGGAAATCGAGATAGCTCTCAACACACTGGGTGATCATCTTTTCCCACGGCGCCAGCGACGGGTGGTTGGTCGGAGTGAGGACCTGAATATTATCAACGACGGCAAAAGGTTCGAAAGCGGCAGATTTCGGCGGCATGCTCAGGTTGACAATAACCGGCAGCAGTAGGGCAACCAGTACCAGCACTCCCGAAATCGCAACCAGTGGCAGAGGTCTCTTATGGCGATGCGGGCGGTGCACCGCAGCATGGGGTTTGGCTGGGGCGGCTTGCTGGTTATGTTCGAATAACTCTCGTTCGGTATCTGACGGCTCGTCCAGTTTGTCGGCCAGGACTTCTGCCTGCTCGGCGCTGGCCGTGGAGGCGATCTCCGACAGTGATTCAACCATCGCAATCATTTGGTAACCGCGCTTTGGCACGGTTTTGATGAATTCCGGTGATTTGGTGGAATCTTTTAGCGCTTTACGCAGAGTTGAAATTGCCTGGGTCAGGCTCGAGTCATCTACCTCGAAACCCTGCTCGCGCCAGACATAGTCGTGCAGGCGAGTGCGGGTAATGATGGCTCCTGGATCTTCGATCAGCAAACTCAATGCCCGGCTTTCATTACTACCCAGTCGGGTCAGTTCATCATTCTCATGTTGGTCGATTAAGCTATTATCATAGGGGTCAAACAAAAAGCGCTGACCAATTAGGAATTTACTTTCTAATTTATTCATTTTTAGCACCAAGGGTACACTGTCTGCGCATATAATACGCAAACACCCTGAATCATATCTGAATGTCAAAATTATAAAAAAGGGCTCTGAAAAAATATCAAAAACCTAAAATGTACATTTTAGGTTGAAATCATTACGTTTGACCACATGTATATAGCTAAGTCACTTGGATTAAAGTGAAATGTAAAGGGTTGCAGCCAGGTATATGGCTGTTTTAGATCCCCGAATGTTTATTGATACAAGTTTCGGAGTTGAAATGAGCGAACAAACTATCCACAAAAATAAGGAAACCCGTGGTTTTCAGTCTGAGGTAAAGCAGCTACTGCAATTGATGATTCATTCTTTGTATTCCAACAAAGAGATCTTTTTGCGTGAGCTGATTTCTAATGCGTCTGATGCAGCCGACAAGCTGCGCTTTCGTGCATTATCTCAGCCAGACTTGTATGAAAACGATGCCGAGCTTGGCGTTAAGCTCTCCTTTAACGAGCAGGCTGGTACGCTAACGATCAGCGACAACGGTATTGGTATGACCCGTGATGATGTGATTGAGCATCTGGGGACGATTGCCAAGTCTGGCACCAAGGACTTCTTTGCCAAGCTGAGTGAAGACGAGTCGAAAGACTCGCAGCTGATTGGCCAGTTTGGGGTGGGCTTCTATTCAGCGTTTATTGTTGCTGATTCTGTCACTGTCAATACGCGTGCTGCCGGCGTCGCGGCGGATCAGGCGGTGTCTTGGCAGTCGGGCGGTGAAGGCGATTACACAGTAGAAGATATCGTCAAAGAGAGCCGCGGTACTGACATCGTGCTGCACTTGCGTGAGGACGAAAAGGAGTTCTTAAGCGAGTACCGCCTGCGTGACATTATCGGCAAATATTCTGATCACATCGGTATTCCGGTACAGATCCAGACCATTGAACGCGATGAGGAAGGCCAGGAAACCGGGCGCAAGTGGGAACAAATCAACAAGGCGCAAGCGCTTTGGACCCGCAATAAGTCAGATATCTCTGAAGAAGAGTATAAAGAATTCTATAAGCACGTCTCGCATGACTTTGCCGAGCCGTTGACTTGGAGCCACAACCGGGTAGAAGGTAAGCAGGACTATACCAGCCTGCTTTATATTCCGTCTAAGGCGCCATGGGATCTGTACAACCGCGAGACTAAGCACGGCTTGAAACTGTATGTCCAGCGTGTCTTTATCATGGACGATGCTGAGCAGTTTATGCCATCTTACCTGCGCTTCATGCGGGGCCTGATTGATTCGAACGATCTGCCGCTGAACGTGTCGCGCGAAATCCTGCAGGATAATAAAGTCACGCAATCGTTGCGCAAGGCCTGCACCAAGCGTGCGCTGACCATGATGGATCGCTTGGCGAGCAATGATGCTGAGAAATACCAGACATTGTGGAATGAATTCGGCCAGGTATTGAAAGAGGGACCGGTTGAAGATTTCGCTAACCGCGACAAGATCGCAAAGCTGCTTCGCTTCAGTTCGACCCACGCTGAGACGGTTGAACAAACTGTATCGCTAGCTGACTACATCGAGCGCATGAAAGAAGGCCAGGATAAGATTTACTTCCTGACCGCCGATAGCTTCAGCGCGGCTAAGAACAGCCCGCACCTAGAGCAGTTCCGTGCCAAGGGGCTTGAAGTGCTGCTGATGCACGACCGCATTGACGAGTGGTTGATGGGCCACTTGCCGGAGTTTGAGGGCAAGCAATTCCAGGCGATCACCAAAGCGGATCTTGATCTTTCAGCTTTCGAGCAGGAAGAAGAGAAAGAGAAGCGCAAGGAAACGGAAGAAGCCTTCCAGTCAGTGGTTGAACGTACCAAGACTTATCTTGGCGAGCGGGTGAAAGATGTGCGCACTACGTTCAAGTTAAAAGACACGCCAGCAGTGGTGGTGACTGACGAAAACGAAATGGGTACTCAAATGGCGAAATTACTGGCGGCTGCAGGCCACGACGCGCCAGAGGTACAGTACATTTTCGAGCTTAACCCTGAGCATCCGCTGGTTAGCAAAATGGCCGATGAAGCCGACGAGGAGATTTTCGGTCGTTGGGTCGAGATGCTATTGGGCCAGGCGATGCTGGCGGAAAAAGGCACAATGGACGACCCGTCCCAGTTCCTGACCGCCGTTAATAAACTGCTGGCATAAAGGCGGGGCACAATGGAGCGGGCAGGGTAGGACTAAGGTCTAATCGCCTGCTACCGGTGTCAAATTGTATTCTGATAAAGCATGTAATCGCTGCCCAGTCGAGGGACTGGGCTTGCGACTGTGCCGTAATCAGTGTATTTTTCACTTCTTTGAAAACTCCATTCAAATCTAAAGGGGAACAAGATGCGCATCATTCTTCTGGGCGCTCCAGGTGCAGGTAAAGGTACTCAGGCACAATTCATCATGGAGAAGTTTGGTATTCCACAAATCTCTACTGGTGACATGCTTCGTGCAGCAATCAAGGCAGGTACTGAGCTAGGTAAACAAGCGAAATCCGTCATTGATGCTGGCCAGCTTGTGTCAGACGACATCATCCTTGGTCTGGTTAAAGAGCGTATTGCTGAAGACGACTGTGCAAAAGGCTTCCTGCTTGACGGCTTCCCACGTACGATTCCTCAGGCTGACGGCCTGAAAGAAATCGGTGTTGATGTTGACTACGTGATCGAGTTTGACGTAGCTGACGATGTGATCGTTGAGCGTATGGCTGGCCGTCGTGCCCACCTAGCTTCTGGCCGTACTTACCATGTTGTCTACAACCCGCCTAAGGTTGAAGGTAAAGATGACGTAACCGGTGAAGATCTTGTTGTTCGTGATGACGACAAGGAAGAAACAGTGCGTGCTCGCCTAGGCGTATATCACAATCAGACTGCACCTTTGATTGCTTACTACAACAAAGAAGCAGATGCTGGCAACACTAAGTACCTGAAATTCGACGGTACTCAGCCTGTAGCCGCGGTAAGTGCAGAGCTGGAAAAAGCGCTGGCTTAATTGCAAGCTGCTTAGCAAGTTCAGAAACGGGCTGGCCATTAGGTCAGCCCGTTTTTTATTGCAGAAATGATCCAATTAATACCTGTTCGGGTATAACCGACTGAAAAGAAAACTGATACAGTTATATCCACCTATTATTGAGCTGGTTGACCAATACTGCCGTTAGCGTGAAGGATGATATGAGCGAGCAAAGCACAAATAACAAAACTCAAACCTGCCCGTATGGG
The DNA here is from genome assembly GCF_029223585.1 of Photobacterium sp. DA100. NCBI lineage: Bacteria > Pseudomonadati > Pseudomonadota > Gammaproteobacteria > Vibrionales > Vibrionaceae > Photobacterium > Photobacterium sp. DA100. The sequence goes on from NZ_CP119423.1 coordinate 912,888, forward strand.
GTGCTGCTAGTTAATCTAGGAACGCCCGATGAAGCAACACCGGCAGGGGTGAAGCGATTCCTGTCCGAGTTCCTCCATGACCATCGTGTGGTCGATATGAACCGCTGGCTTTGGTGCCCGATCCTGCATGGGGTGATTCTGCCGATCCGTTCGCCGAAAGTGGCCAAGCTCTATCAGTCGGTATGGATGGATGACGGTTCACCCTTGATGGTGTACTCGAAGCGCCAGCAGCAGGCGCTCTCAGCACAACTGGGAGTACCGGTTGAGCTGGGGATGACCTACGGTAATCCGAGCATGCTAGATGGTTTGGATGCACTCAAGCAGCAGGGGTGCGAGCGAGTGCTGGTACTGCCGTTGTATCCGCAATATTCGCGAACGACGACCGCGGCGGTGTTCGACAAGGTGGCGAAGGTGCTGAAGGCGAGGGCGGATATTCCTGAATTGCGCTTTGTAAACCACTACTACGACCATCCTGGCTATATTGCCGCTCTGGCGGAATCGGTCGAGACTTTTTGGCAGCAAAACGGCAAAGCCGACTATTTGCTGTGCTCTTTCCATGGGATCCCGAAACGTTATGCCGACCATGGCGATCCATACCCGCAGCACTGTAACGGCACCACCGCCTTGCTGGCGGAAAAGCTCGGTATGCCGCGCGAGCAAATGAGCATGAGCTACCAGTCGATATTCGGCCGTGAAGAGTGGCTCAAACCCTATACCGAAGGCACCATTAGGGAGCTGGCGCAAAAGGGGGTGAAGCGACTGGATGTCATTTGCCCGGCTTTTTCCGTTGACTGCCTGGAAACTCTGGAAGAAATTGCCGAGGGGTGCAAAGAGGTATTTCTCGAGGCTGGGGGGGAGAGCTTCAATCTGATCCCTTGCCTGAATGACAATCCCGCCCACATTGATCTGATGGCCTCGCTGGTACAGCAACACAGCCAAGGCTGGTGAGGAACAGCCCTTAGACCACGGGTGTCGACAATGGTGAACACCCTGTATGGGAATCTTGCCTGCATCAGGGCCAAGCTCTTGCATTCTGTGAGAGCTTTTTCTTTTTTGTTCTATATTCTGTGATAGAATTCGCAAAAATTTTTCAACAGACAGCTCATTGACATGAAATTTCCAGGCCAACGCAAATCCAAGCACTACTTCCCGGTCCATGCTCGTGATCCCCTTCTTAGCCAAGCTAAGCAAGACAAGCGACTGACACGTACGCATATTGTCGGTATTGATCAGACTCTTGTTGATATTGAAGCATGTGTCGAAGACGAATTCCTGGAACGCTATGAGCTAAGCAAAGGCCACTCGCTGGTGATCTCCGACGAGAAAGCCGAAGCGCTTTACCGCGAGTTGAAAGACAATGATTTGATCAGCCACGAGTTCGCTGGTGGTACGATCGGTAATACCCTGCACAACTATTCGGTACTGGCTGATGACAAATCTGTTCTGCTGGGCGTGATGAGCAAAGATATTGAAATCGGCAGCTATGCCTACCGTTATCTGTGCAACACTTCAAGCCGCATGGACATGAACCACCTGCAGCCGGTCAATGGCCCGATTGGCCGTTGTTTCGCCCTGATCTCCAAAGACGGCGAACGTACCTTCGCGATTAACGAAGGCCGAATGAATCAGCTGGAACCAAGCAGTATTCCTGAAGATGTTTTCAAGCGAGCCTCTGCGTTGGTGCTGACGGCTTACTTGGTACGTTGTAAAGACGGTGACCCAATGCCTGCTGCAACGATGAAGGCCATTGAGTACGCCAAGAAGCACGATGTACCGGTGGTGCTGACTTTGGGCACCAAGTTCGTGATCGAAGACGACCCACAGTGGTGGCGTGACTTCCTGCGTGATCACGTGACGGTTGTTGCGATGAACGAAGACGAAGCCGAAGCCCTGACAGGTGAGTCTGATCCGCTGATGGCATCAGAGAAAACGTTGGAGTGGGTTGACTTGGTACTGTGCACTGCAGGCCCTGTTGGCTTGTACACGGCGGGCTACACCGAAGATGAAGCCAAGCGTGAAACCAGCTTGCCTCTTCTTCCGGGTGAAATCCCAGAGTTCAACCGCTATGAGTTCAGCCGCCCAATGCTGAAGACAGAATGTCAAAACCCGATCAAGGTGTACTCGCACATTGCACCTTACATGGGGGGCCCTGAGCGTATCAAGAACACCAACGGTGCCGGTGACGGCGCATTGTCGGCGTTGCTGCACGACATGTCTGCCAACCGCTACCACAAAGAAAACGTGCCGAAATCAAGCAAGCATCAGTTTGATTTCCTGACTTACTCGTCGTTCTCGCAGATCTGCCTGTATTCGAACCGTGTGAGCTACGAAGTACTGGCTCAGCACTCGCCACGCCTATCACGAGGCCTGCCTGAGCGTGAAGATAGCCTGGAAGAGGCATACTGGGAGCGTTAAGGCTCAGATGGCACAAGAAAAGGTCAACTTCGGTTGACCTTTTTTTTTCAGTCTTGAAGTGCTTAATTTACTGATCGTTCTTTATTAAGAATAAAAACACTAAGCGGTAGGCGCTTTTTTGCTTTTGCACCTATGATTATTTTGGAGTTCATACCAAGGAGAGAATAATCATGAAAAAACATGCAGTGGCAATGGCAGTGATCGCCGTGATTGGGGCGCCCTCAGCGTTTGCGGCAGTGACTCTGGAGCAGGGCACGCAGGAATTTGCCCTACAGGGTAGTTTGGATCTTGATTATGTCGATGACTACCTGTTCGTGCTTAATACGTCCTATGGGTATTTTATCCGCAATAACTGGGAAATTGGTGGGGTGCTGGATGTCAGCATGAGCGATAGTACCCAGCAGTTTCAACTAGGGGCTTTTACGGAGTACAACTTCACCAACAGCACCAACTGGGTTCCTTACCTTGGGGCGGCAGCCCAAGTGGCCAACCTGTCGGGTGATGATGGCGATTTTGATTTTGATTTTGAAGATGTCACGGCACTGAACATCAAAATTTCTGGCGGTGTGAAGTATTTCATCAACCCGCATGTCGCGATAAGTGCCGAGGTGAACTACAACATTGCCACTGATGACATCAACGTGACCAAGGACGGTGTTGAAGACAGCTTCACCCGCTTTATCTTCGGTACCCGTTTTTACTTTTAGTGTTTGAGACGTGAAATCAAAAAACGAGAGCCATTTGGCTCTCGTTTTCTGTTTAGAAGGGTTGTTAGCGTATTAGTAGGCTTCGTTGTGCACGGCGGCAACGGCGCGACCTGATGGATCGGCACTGTTCTTGAAGCTTTCATCCCATTCAATGGCCTTGGCGCTTGAGCAGGCGATTGACGGGCCGCCCGGAACACATTTTGCCGCGTCTTCCAACGGGAACAGCTCTTCGAAGATCTCGCGGTAAACGTAAGCCTCTTTGGTGGTCGGCGTGTTGTATGGGAAGCGGAACTTGGCGGTTTCCAGCTGTTGCTCCGATACTTTGGCTTCCGCCACCTCTTTTAGGGTATCAATCCAGCTGTAGCCTACACCGTCCGAGAACTGCTCTTTCTGGCGCCAGGCAACAGATTCCGGCAGGTAGTGGCCGAAGCATTCACGGATAATGTGTTTTTCCATCTTGCCGTTGCCACACATTTTGTCCTCTGGGTTCAGGCGCATCGCCACTTCCAGGAACTCTTTGTCGAGGAACGGTACACGCGCTTCGATCCCCCAGGCCGCCATCGATTTGTTGGCACGGGCACAGTCGAACATGTTCAGGGCCAGTAGCTTGCGCACGGTTTCTTCATGGAATTCCTGCGCACTCGGTGCCTTGTGGAAATACAGGTAGCCGCCAAAGACTTCATCGGCACCTTCACCCGAGAGCACCATTTTGATCCCCATCGCGCGGATTTTACGCGACATCAGGTACATCGGCGTTGACGCGCGGATAGTCGTGACATCGTAGGTCTCGATGTGGTAAATCACATCACGGATGGCATCCAGGCCTTCTTGAATGGTGTAAGTCAGTTCGTGATGGACCGTACCGATATGGTCGGCCACTTCTTTGGCGGCTTTGAGATCCGGAGCGCCTTCAAGGCCAATGGCAAAGGAGTGCAGCGTTGGCCACCAGGCATCAGACTCTTCGTTGTCTTCGATACGGCGCGCCGCAAATTTTTTGGTAATCGCGGAAATAACCGAGGAATCCAGGCCACCAGAAAGCAGCACACCATAAGGCACATCCGTCATAAGCTGACGCTTAACCGCACTTTCCAGGGCCTCAGAGAGGGCAACTTTGTCCGTCTTGGCATCGGCCACGGTATCAAATTCCATCCAGTCGCGCTTGTAGTAGCGGGTTGGTTCGCCGGCCTTGCTCCATAGGAAGTGGCCCGGAGGGAACTCGCTGATTGTCTTACAGACAGGAACCAGAGCCTTCATTTCCGAGGCGACATAGTAGTTACCGTGCTCGTCATACCCCTGGTAGAGCGGAATGATACCGATATGGTCACGGCCGATCAGGTAGGCATCTTCCTGCTCGTCATACAGGATAAAGCCGAAAATACCGTTGAGGTAATCCAGCAGCTCTGGGCCTTTTTCCTTATACAGAGCCAGGATGATTTCGCAGTCAGACTCGGTCTGGAACGGATAGTCCGGTGCAAACTCTGCACGCAGCTCTTTGTGGTTGTAGATCTCGCCATTGACGGCCAGCGCATGTGTTTTTTCAGCATTGTACAGTGGCTGCTCGCCGCTGTTCAGGTCTACGATAGCCAGACGCTCATGCACAAGGATGGCTTTATCCGTTGAATAAATGCCAGACCAGTCTGGGCCGCGGTGGCGCATTTTTTTAGACATTTCCAATGCGGTTTGACGCAATGCGGTTGCATCGCTCTTGATGTCTAGGATCCCAAATACTGAACACATACTTCCTACCCCAAAATTAACTAATATTGCTATCCATGAAATTGTCGGAACCAGCGTGGCGATGAACACTACCTTGGTGGCGGCTTGTTCAGTTACCCGCGAGCACTTAGTAGAGCGCCAGGCAGATCTTGGCCACGTCATTGCTGTCCTTTCGTTAATTGTTAAAATTGCGTATTCAACAATAAATTGCAACCATCAATTTCAATTCAACAAACAAAAAGAACTATCACTGAATATAATTTAATAAAAATAGGTAAAAGTGAATATTATCTAAATGCGGGTGATATTTTGCGCACAAAAACAAACGGCAGCCGAAGCTGCCGTCTTACTGTGAAGTGGTAATCGTTACCGAGACTTAATTTGCGGCGACAAATGCTCGCACACATGTCGGGCGAAACCGCTACCGGCTTCTTGGTAGATGTTGAAGGCCGCATCGACTCCCAGAGCGGCCAACTCTTGCTCCTCGTCACCGTATTTGGCAATAGCGGCAATCTGCCCTTGATAGTTGCGCTCGCGAATTTGTTCAAGGGCAAAGCTGTTGGCATGGCTATGAGGCATGGCGAGCAGGATCAGTTTGATATTTTGCTTTGAAATAACCCGAGCCCAAAAGTCAGGGTCGGTGGCATCTCCGTGGATCACATGACGGCCTTCCTCTTGATGCTGCAAAACTGAATCTTCCCGGGTTTCGACGCCGATGATGTTATTGCCATATGTCTCGACCAGTTCGTCATAGGCACCGCTGCCGATACGGCCCATCCCCAAGATCAGAATCTGTTTGTCGCCGAGGTCAATCAGGCGATCACTGGCATTGAGCTTTTCTGGTTCGAACTCTTTGAGCCACTTCGAGGCATCTTTGTACAGGCGGTGGCCCAGGCTGTTGAGCGGTGCCGCGATAAGGAAAGAGAGTGAGACCGCAATCGCGATAGCGACCAGAAAGCTGCCCGGTAGCATCCCCATCTTGTAGGCGAGGCCGCCGACGATGAGGCCGAATTCGCTGTAGTTGAATAGGGTCAGGGTGCCGAGCAGGGAGGTACGGACCCGGTAGCGGAACAGGTTGAAGATGACATAGTACAAAATCCCCTTCAGAGGCAGCATCACCATCAGCAGCAACGCCATCAGCAGTCCGTCGAGTGTCGGTTGCTCGGCCAAGCCAATGTTGAGGAAGAAGCAGACCAGCAGCAGCTCTTTAAGGTTGAACAGCGACTTGGACATTTCTGAAGACTTGGGGTGGGCCGCGAGCATCATCCCCATGATAAGCGCACCGAGATCGGCTTTCATGCCGACCAATTCGAATAGGCCTGCACCGGTGACTAGCGCAAGGAAAATGCCGTAAAGCACCAGCATTTCACCGTGACCGGCACGATCGAGGATCTTGAATAGCGATGGGCGCAGCAGTGGCAGGGCAAATAGGGCAAGCGCTGTGATTTCCGGGATCTTGCCGGTTGAGACGGTCAGGAAGATCACCGCAAAGATATCCTGCATGACCAGGATCCCGATGGCGAGGGTGCCGTAAGTTGCGTTGAGCTCGCCTTTTTCCTGGAGCACCTTAATGGCAAATACCGTACTGGAGAACGACAGGGCGAAGCCCAACAGAGCGATCTGGCTAACCTCAAGATCGGCCATCATGCCGATACCCAGTTGCTTGAGGATCAGCAATGCGAGGGTAAATAGGCCGGTCGTGAGCAGGTTATGAAGTGTGGCCCCGCCCCATATCTCTTTGGCGAGCAGGGTTTTGACATCGAGCTTCAGGCCGATGGTAAACAGCAGCAGGGTGACCCCGAGATCCGCAAGGGTTGTCAGTACCGGGGTTGATGAATAGCCTGCCGTGTTAAGGGCAAACCCTGCGACGAGGAAGCCCACTAGAGGGGGCAGCTTGCACCTGAGTGCGATAAAGCCGGCCAAGAAGGCGGCGATAATATAGATAAGTTCCATGTTAGGCTGACGTTCCTTACGGGTTTTTCGCCAGGCCCAAAAGTAGATTTATTAGAGATGTGGACTGGCTGCTTGCTGTGGAGTGCTGCAAGGCACAGGCCCTGCGAATACGACTCAACGGTTGATGGCGGAATATAACACAAAGGGCAGTCTCCTGTCCGGAAGCTGCCCTTAATATTTTGTAACAGGATGAATAACTTAGACAGTTATTCTCTATTTTTCTTACTCTTCCAGCAGGCGCTGCAGCAATACCCCGTTCAGCATCGCGCGCTTGATCATAGAGAATGCGCCAATGGTTGGCTGGGTATAAAGCTCAGACTCGACGATTGGCAGGTCTTTGTTGAAGGTCGACAGTGACTGGGTCTCCACGCAGCGGCGTATTGCCGGGAAAATAACGTCTTTGGCTTGGGTAATATTACCCGCAACAACTATTTTCTGAGGATTAAACAAGTTAATCGTCATTGCCAGGGCCTTGCCAAGCTGGTTGCCGACCTTGATCAGGGCCTGGCTTGCCAACTCATCTCCCTTGTTTGCTGCATCGCAGATAGCCGGCATAGTGACTTCTTCCAGTTCCTGCAGCGAACTTGGGTAACCCTGCTCAAGCAAGCTCTGGACGTGGCGAATAATCGCTGGATCGGCTGCAACGGTTTCAAGGCAGCCAAAGTTACCGCACTGGCACTTGTCACCGAGCGGATCGATCTGGATATGGCCAATTTCACCGACATTGCGGTTATAGCCAAGAAAAACCTGGCCATTGACGATGATCCCAGCGCCGGTACCGTGGTGAACACTGACCAGAATAGAATCTTTACAGTCTTTGCTCGCCCCGAAGTAATGTTCAGCCAACGCCAAGCCGCGGATGTCATTGCCAACAAAGCAGGCAACGCCATACTTCTCGGTAATAATTTCTGACAGTGGCAGGTTGTCGACATCGATATGCGGCATGTATTCAACTACACCGCTTTCCGGGTCAATTAGGCCAGGTAGGGTAACACCAAAGGCAACTAACTCGCGAAGCACATTCTGGTTGTCAGAAATGAACTTGCGGATATGCTCAAGTAAGCCATCGATAAGCTCTTGCTGATTGGTATAGTGGAAAGGGTGCGCGGTACCGACAATGTATTTGCCGCTGAGATCATAAATGGTTTGCTCGATATAGTTTCGTCCAAGACGAATGGCAATCGAGTGGAAAGGTGCTGACTCTGTGGTCAGCGAAATTGCACGCCGGCCTCCGGTGGAAGCCTGCTGCGCGACCTCTTTGATCAGGCCGCGCTCCAGCAGTTGGCGGGTGATTTTAGTAACACTTGCAGGTGCAAGCTGACTGACATCAGCTACCTGGATTCGCGATATAGGGCCTTGCAAGTCGATGAGCCGGTAAACAGCTGCACTATTTAGCTGCTTTACCAGATCAACATTACCAATTTGTCCGCCTGTCATAGTTAATTCTGCTCGTATTCACCGTTAACAACAGTCGCCCGAACCTTGTAGTCACGATCAAAAATAGCCAGGTTTGCAACCATGCCTTTTTTGATGGCACCCAGTTTCTGATCAACGCCAATCGCGCGAGCAGGGTAGAGGGTTGCCATGCGAATCGCTTCGTCCAGGGCGATACCTGCATGCTCGACACTGTTCTGAACTGCTTCGATCATAGTCAGTGCCGAACCGCCAAGTGTGCCATTTTCATCAACGCACTTGCCATCACGGTAATATACTTTCTTGCCGACAAAAATAAAGTGATCAATGTCTGCTCCTGCAGGTGCAGTTGCATCGGTGACCAAAACAAGTTTGTCGCCCTTCATGCGGTGCGCCATGCGAATGTTGGCATAATCGACGTGGAAACCGTCGGCAATCACTCCGGTATACACCTCTGGCGTGTCGTAGATAGCCCCGACCATTCCCGGTTCACGGCCAGCAATCGGTGTCATGGCATTGAACAGGTGGGTGGCAAAGGTGATGCCCGAGGCAAAGCCTTTGCGGGCTTCTACGTAGGTTGCATTGGTGTGGCCAGCTGAAACGACGATACCAGCCTCGACCAACTGCTCGATATGGCGGTGGTCGTTTTGCTCAGGGGCCAAGGTGACTTTGGTGACTACATCGGCGTTGTCGCAGATGGTGTTGATCATCTCGTTGTCAGAGCGACGGATATGATCAACCGAGTGGATACCTTTCTTCATCACATTGAGGTAAGGCCCTTCCAGGTGCAAGCCCAGCGAATGGTTTTGGTATTTGCTCTGGTACTCACGCTCGGCAGCAATAGCGGCTTTCATGTCTTCGTCAGAAGAGGTGATAAGCGTCGGTAGGAAGCTGGTGCAGCCTGATTTCAGGTTGGCACGGTGCATGGTGTGGATTGTATCGGCATTGACTTCGTCGTTGAGCATGACGCCGCCACAACCGTTGAGCTGAAGGTCGATGAAGCCAGGTGTGAGGTTGGCACCATCGAGGTCACGGATTTCGATATCCGCAGGTAGTTCTGATGCTGGGCAGACCGCGTGAATGTTCACGCCGTCAATAATGACGGCGTGGTTATTCAGCACATCGCTACCGGTGAAGATACGGCAATTGGTTAGCGCGTACATGAATAACTCCTTAATTACAGGTGCTTGATGTTTTTGGCTTCTAGCTCTTGGAAATACTTGACTGTCTTCACTTTCAGCTCTTGGGTTGAAGGCTCATCACATACAATCAGCGATTTAGGGTGAAGCTGAAGCGCAGAGACTGTCCATAGGTGGTTGACCGAACCTTCAACCGCAGCCTGCAGGGCCAGTGCCTTGTTGTGGCCTGTTACCAGGATCATGATTTCCGCGGAATCTAGCAGCGTACCGACACCGATAGTCAGTGCGTACTTAGGTACCTGGTTGATATCGCCATCGAAGAAACGGGAGTTCGCGATGCGGGTATCTTCCGTTAGGGTCTTGATACGGGTACGAGAAGCCAGGGAAGAAGCTGGCTCGTTGAATGCGATGTGACCGTCGTTGCCGACGCCACCCATAAATAGGTTAATTTTGCCGTATGACTTAATTTTGTCTTCGTAACGTTGACACTCTGCTTCGTGATCTTCAGCATTACCATTTAGCAAATTGATATTTTCTTCTTGAATATCAATGTGATTGAAGAAGTTGTTGTACATGAAGCTGCGGTATGACTCAGGGTGATCAGCTGGGATGCCAATGTATTCGTCCATGTTGAAGGTGACAACATGCTTGAAACTTACTTCACCGGCTTGATAAAGCTCGATAAGGCGTTTGTAAGTTGCTAGCGGGGTGCCACCTGTCGGTAGGCCCAGGACAAAAGGACGTTCCGCTGTTGGCTTAAATTTGTTAATACGATCAGCAATATAGCGAGCCGACCACAAACCTACATCTTTAGCTTCATTCAGTGGGATTAGTCTCACAGTGACACCTCATTCCATATGTAAATTACAATTAAATCATAGCGTGTTATCGCATTTGTTTTGCATGATAAAATAAGTTTTATGATCGAGCTAGCAAAATCGCCTGTCAATTGCTCTTACTGGTGACTGAGATCACAAATGATGACGTTTTAATTTGCGGGGCGAAATAAAATTCTTAAACTGCAAGTAACTTAATCGGGTAACTAAAATAAGTTATCTAACATCGAATCTAAGAAAACCATAGGGGGAACTAAGGGTGAATATTCTTGGATATTTTCAAAAAGTAGGTAAAGCGTTGATGGTGCCAGTCGCCACGCTGCCTGCAGCTGCAATTCTAATGGGTATTGGTTACTGGATTGATCCAAACGGCTGGGGTGCCAACAGTGCACTGGCTGCCTTCTTGATCAAAGCGGGCGCCGCAATCATCGATAACATGTCAGTACTGTTTGCAGTGGGTGTTGCTTACGGTATGTCCAAAGATAAGGACGGTGCGGCAGCACTATCCGGTTTCGTTGGTTTCCTTGTTGTTACTACTCTACTTTCTCCTGGCGCAGTTGCTCAAATCCAAGGGATTGACGCAAGTGCAGTGCCTGCGGCCTTTGGTAAGATCAACAACCAGTTTGTTGGTATCTTAGTCGGTATCGTATCCGCTGAGATCTACAACCGCTTCTCGCATGTTGAGCTGCACAAAGCGCTTGCATTCTTCTCTGGTAAGCGCCTGGTACCTATCCTGACTTCTTTCGCCGGTATCTTTATTGCGTTCGTACTGATGTACGTCTGGCCAACAGTATACGGTGGTCTGGTATCCTTCGGTGAAGGTATCCAGGGCATGGGCGAACTTGGTGCTGGTATCTACGCATTCTTCAACCGTCTATTGATCCCTGTGGGTCTTCACCACGCACTGAACTCAGTATTCTGGTTCGATGTAGCGGGTATTAATGATATCCCTAACTTCCTAGGCGGTGCTAAGTCAATTGCTGAAGGCGTAGCAACCCCGGGTGTGACTGGTATGTACCAGGCTGGCTTCTTCCCAATCATGATGTTTGGTCTTCCTGGTGCAGCTCTAGCTATCTACCACACTGCTAAGGCGAAGAACAAAGAGAAAGTTGCTTCAATTATGATTGCTGCTGGTTTCGCTTCTTTCTTCACTGGTGTAACTGAGCCGCTAGAATTCTCATTCATGTTCTTAGCTCCAGGCCTATACGTTCTTCACGCATTCCTTGCGGGTATCTCTGTATACATCGCAGCATCAATGCAGTGGATTGCTGGTTTCGGTTTCTCTGCAGGTCTGGTTGATATGGTTCTATCAACGCGTAACCCGCTAGCAACTAACTGGTACATGCTGATTGTTCAAGGTCTGGTATTCTTCGGCCTGTACTACGCAATCTTCCGTACGGTTATTGTTAAGTTCAACCTGAAGACTCCTGGTCGTGAAGACGAAGATGAAGCTGCTTCTGAAGTAGCTGGTTCTCAGGAAACAGGTGAGCTAGCTAAGCAGTACATCGTAGCTCTAGGCGGTGTATCCAACCTAGAAAACATCGATGCATGTATCACTCGTCTACGTCTAACTCTGAAAGACAGCAGCCTTGCTGATGAGAAGACGCTGAAAGCACTAGGTGCAATGGGTGTGGTGAAACTAGGCTCTAACAACCTACAGGTTATCCTTGGCCCACTAGCTGAAATCGTTGCGGGCGAGATGAAAAAAGTTTCTCCGAACGAAGACCTATCAGCGGTAAAACTTCCTTAATGACTTAGTCCTAAGTCATAGCTAACGACCCTATCGGCCTCCATTCGGAGGCCGATATTGATTCAGACTCAGCAATCACCTGTTACCCCACACCTACACAGCCATTTCTACCTTGCCGGCGATGCCGGGACTTCAAGGGTGATTCTTAGTGCGTGCGGTTTCAGATCATTGTTATGTTTGTTTGCCTGGGAGGGTACCAATGGTTGGTACTGCCTCGGGATTTCGGGATAAGGAGTTACTCGTGAAAACATTCAAATTAAGCCTATTAGCCTCTGTGGTTGCCATGGCAGCCACCGGTTGCAGTTCTGACTCAACGCGTTCAAATGTCCAGGCTGATCAGCAAGTGGCTGACGCGTTGGCAGCGAACTTGGGGGTGAATTACCAAGTGGTCACCAATCACGGGGCAAACGAAGGACTGAAATGCCGTGAACTGGCCGCTGAGTGGGCATCGTGTGATTTGATTAACCTGACGCTGACCAACAATGGCCCGGCTCTGAATGATACTGACTGGAAAATCTACTTCCACAGTATCCGTATGATCCTGGATGTTCAGAATGAGCAGTTCAAGGTGACCCATATCACCGGCGATTTGCATACTTTGGAGCCGACGGACAAGTTTCAGGGTTTTGTTGCCGATGAAAGCGTGGTGATCCCGTATATCGGCGAGTATTGGACGCTGTTTGAAAATGATTACATGCCGCGAGCCTACGTCGTGGCAGGCGATTCCGAGCCGAAGACACTGAAAAGCATGGACAGCGAAGACCCGTCGACTTACCTATCGGCAATTGATGGCGAGAACTGGAAGCGTACCCCGGCAGACAACAATACCTTGGCAACAGCCCAGTCTCGCTTCGAGAAAAACAGCGATGTTGATTTGCTGGCCAAGGAAGAGTTGGTCGGAACCATTATCCCGACCCCGTTGGAAACCCGTTTGACTGGCGGTACGGTTTCATTGGCGGATGGCATCAGCATTGACAACCGGGCCTTGCCGACAGCAATGCTCGAAGCTGCGACGGATCGCATGACTACCCTTGGCGTGAATACGCAAGGGCAGTACCCGGTGAAGCTGGTATTGGACCCGCAGCGCTTCGATAAGACCAATAAGGTCTCTGGTGCCTACCAGCTCGAAGTCAGCAAAGGCAGCACCGTGATCACGGGGTATGATTACCAGGGTGCTTTCTATGGCTTGCAGTCACTGATGTCGCTGATGGGAACCGGTACCGAGCAGACAATTCCCAGTGTGAAGGTCACGGATGCACCTCGCTTTGACTACCGTGGGGTGATGGTCGATGTCGGCCGTAACTTCCACTCTAAAGAAGCGATTTTGCGTACGCTTGACCAGATGGCTGCGTACAAGCTGAACAAGTTCCATTTCCACCTGACAGACGATGAAGGCTGGCGTATCGAGATCCCGGGCTTGCCTGAATTAACAGACATCGGCGGTCAGCGCTGCCATGACTTGTCAGAAACCTCTTGTCTGTTGCCGCAGCTGGGCTCGGGACCGGATAGCAATAACTTCGGTTCGGGTTTCTACAGCAAGCAGGACTATCTTGAGATCCTGGAATATGCCAAAGCGCGCGGTATTGAGGTGATCCCGGAAATTGATATGCCGGCCCACTCACGCGCAGCGGTTGTTGCGATGGAAGCGCGCTATCAGCGCCTGGCGGCAGAGGGCAATTTGGCTGCGGCAAACCAGTACCGCCTGATGGATCCGCAAGATACCTCCAATGTCACCACGGTGCAGTTCTACGACAAGCGCAGCTTCATCAACCCATGTATGGATTCTTCGCTGAACTTTGTCGACAAGGTGATCACTGAAATGGCGGCGATGCACCAGCAAGCGGGCATGCCGTTGAACACTTGGCATTTCGGCGGTGACGAAGCCAAGAACATCAAACTAGGAGCCGGCTTCCAGGATATCAATGCTACCGACAAGGTCGAGTGGAAAGGTGATCTGGACCTGTCGCAGCAAGACAAGCCGTTTGCTAAATCGCCAATGTGCCAGCGGGCAATTGCAGATGGTGTCGTGTCGGATTACGCCCACCTGCCAAGCTACTTCGCCGAAAAAGTCAGCAAGGTGGTGGCAGAGAAGGGCATCGCGAACTTCCAGGCATGGCAAGACGGACTGAAGTATTCCGAAGATGCCAATGCGTTTGCCACCGACAATGTCCGGGTGAATTTTTGGGATGTGCTTTATTGGGGCGGCGGTGCATCCGCTTACGACTGGGCAGCGAAGGGGTATGATCTGATTGTCTCGAACCCGGACTATGTCTACATGGATATGCCTTATGAAGTAGATCCGCAGGAGCGCGGTTACTATTGGGCAACCCGGGCGACAGATACCCGTAAGATGTTTGGTTTTGCGCCGGAAAACCTGCCACAGAATGCCGAAACCTCGGTTGACCGCGACGGTAACGGTTTTGCCAGCAAGGGTACTGCCGAGTTTGATGGCTTCCATGGCATGTCTGCCCAGCTATGGAGTGAAACGGTCCGCACCGACGAGCAGTATGAATACATGGTTTTCCCACGGGTGCTGGCGGCGGCAGAGCGTGCTTGGCACCGGGCAAGCTGGGAGCGTGACTACCAGCCGGGGGTGGAGTACAGCCAGGCGACTCGGTATGTCGACAAGGCATCACTGCATGGAGACTGGGCCCGTTTTGCCAATTTGCTAGGCCAGCGGGAGCTTGCCAAGCTGGACGCGGCAGGGATCCAATACCGTGTACCGGTACCGGGTGCCAAATTAGAAGCCGGTATTTTGCATATGAACATCAGCATGCCGGGCCTGGCACTGCAGTACTCGACTGATGCCGGTGCTACGTGGCAGGCCTACGATGCCAACCGTAAACCAGCAGTATCCGGTGATGTAGAGGTGCGGGCAGTGAGCGCAGATGGCAAGCGCTTCAGCCGTTCTGTTGCGCTATAAATTATTCGCTAAAAATCATGATTGGCGGGGTAAACCCCGCCAGTTTCGGCCGATTCTATTTGTTACCCCGCACGATTGCGGGGTTTTTTTATTCATATCGACAAACAATGTACACTATTTGTTGAGTCGGCCCCTATATTTATGGATCATAGGGGACTTAAAAATCCTGTAAGCACACGAGGTGTAATTGATGAGTGAATCTGAAGCTCGTCCAACTAACTTTATCCGCCAGATCATTGATGCGGATTTAGCAAGTGGCAAACATACAAGCGTACATACCCGATTCCCGCCGGAGCCAAATGGCTACCTGCATATCGGCCATGCGAAATCTATTTGTTTGAACTTCGGTATTGCTCAGGACTATCAGGGTCAATGTAATCTTCGCTTCGATGATACTAACCCTGAGAAAGAAGACATCGAATACGTTGAGTCTATTAAGAACGATGTTAACTGGTTGGGCTTTGAGTGGAGCGGTGAGATTTGTTACTCGTCGAACTACTTCGATAAGCTATACGGGTTTGCTATTGAATTGATTAATAAAGGCTTAGCGTACGTTGATGAGCTAAGTCCAGAGCAGATGCGCGAATACCGTGGCACCCTTACCGAAGCCGGTAAGCACAGCCCATACCGTGATCGCAGCGTAGAAGAAAACCTTGAGCTGTTCGAAAAAATGAAGAACGGCGAGGTGGAAGAAGGCAAGATGTGCCTTCGTGCCAAAATCGATATGTCTTCACCATTTATGGTGATGCGTGATCCGGTAATCTACCGTGTCCGTTTTGCGACTCACCACCAGACTGGTGACAAGTGGTGCATCTACCCGATGTACGACTTCACCCACTGTATTTCTGATGCGCTGGAGGGCATTACGCACTCTATCTGTACATTGGAATTCATGGACAACCGTCGCCTGTACGATTGGGTACTGGAGAACATCACCATTGATTGCCAGCCGCGCCAGTACGAGTTCAGCCGCCTGAACCTGGAATACACGGTGATGTCCAAGCGTAAGCTTAACCAGTTGGTGACAGAGAACCTGGTTAACGGTTGGGATGACCCACGTATGCCGACTATCTCTGGCTTGCGTCGCCGTGGTTTCACGCCAGCATCAATTCGTGAGTTCTGTAAGCGTATCGGTGTGACCAAGCAAGATAACACTATCGAGATGAGCTCGTTGGAATCGTGCATCCGTGATGATCTGAACGAGAACGCACCACGTGCGATGGCCGTGCTGGATCCGGTGAAGGTTGTGATCGAAAACTTCGATGGCGATGCCGAAATGCTGGATGTGGCCAACCACCCGAACAAGCCTGAGATGGGCAGCCGCCAAGTACCGTTCACCCGTGAACTGTATATCGAACGCGAAGACTTCCGCGAAGAAGCGAACAAGAAGTACAAGCGCTTGGTGCTGGGTAAAGAAGTCCGTTTGCGTGGCGCATACGTGATCAAAGCTGAGCGTATCGAGAAAGACGAAGACGGTAACATCACGACTATCTTCTGTACTTACGATAACGAAACCCTAGGCAAGAACCCTGCCGATGGCCGTAAGGTCAAAGGCGTGATCCACTGGGTATCTGCCGAGCAGGGTATCCCGGCTGAAATCCGTTTGTACGACCGTCTATTTACTGTACCAAACCCTGGTGCCGCCGATGACTTCGTCTCTGTGATTAACCCAGAATCACTGACCGTGATGAAAGGTGTGGTTGAGCCTTCATTGGTTGATGCCGAAGCAGAGAAGGCATTCCAGTTTGAACGTATGGGTTACTTCTGTGCAGACAGCAAAGATTCTTCGAAAGAGAAGCTGGTCTTTAACCGTACTGTAGGCCTGCGTGATACTTGGGCAAAAATTGGCGACTAAGCCGGTATTAGCCCGATATGAAAAAACCAGCCCAAGGGCTGGTTTTTTTATGTTATCCAACAAGAACGGTTCGGCTGATTGAGTGGCCAAGTGTTGAGCTCCTGGCCTTATTGTTTTTTACTTGGGCCTAATTATTTCTTGTCGTGCAAGGTATCGTCTTCTTGGCAATTGCCTTCCATACAGTGACCATATAGGTACAGGCTGTGGTTGGTCAGGCGAACGTTGAAGCTAGAAGCGATTTCTTTTTGACGTTCTTCGATAATTTCGTCAGAGAATTCAATAACTTTGCCACAGTCGAGGCAAACCAGGTGGTCATGGTGATGTTGTGTTGCGAGTTCGAACACAGACTTACCACCTTCAAAATGGTGACGCGTTACAATGCCGGCATCGTCGAATTGGTTCAAAACGCGGTATACCGTCGCCAAGCCAATTTCTTCACCGATATCGATTAGCTTCTTGTACAAGTCTTCAGCACTGATATGCTGGCAATCCGGCTGTTGTAGCACTTCCAGAATTTTAAGGCGTGGAAGGGTTACTTTCAGGCCAGCTTGTTTTAGTGCGTGATTGTTATCTGACATTGGAGTTTCCTATTGGCTACCCGCACCCTCATGATACGGTAGTCTTTCTCTTCTTCCCTCATTATAAGTGACCACAAGGTAACAATAAACCTCAAAACGGGTCAATCTTGCTGATATCTAACTTTTCTTTTTGTTGCGCAGATGTTGTCAAGATGTACGGTGGCGAGTTAGGATTGGCTCATCGTACCAGCCACAAGGGAATATTGCCGTGTATCGATTCTTCCGGCCGCCAATCGTCAAGTTTGCCCTTAATCTGTGGCCTCCTTTTTGGGGGGCGGGGATACGTATTGTCCGTATTTCTGAGGATTTTCGCCAAGTCAGGATCCAGTTAAAGTTAAAATGGTGGAATAAAAATGCTAATCGTACTCAATACGGAGGTAGCATTTTTTCGCTGACGGATCCGGTGTATGCCCTGATGCTGATAGGGATCCTCGGTAAAGAATATTATGTTTGGGATAAACAGGCCGAAATTCATTATCTCAAACCCGGCAATACCGACCTGTTTGCCGACTTTTTGATCAGCGAAGATCAGCTTGGACAGATCCGGGCTGCGACAGCCAGTGGGGACAAATACTTTCCTGAATTTGTGGTACAGGTGAAAAACACCCAAGGAGAAGTGGTGTCACAGGTGAGGCGGGTGTTGTATGTCCGTAAAAAGCCACAGTATCGCGCGATTTGTGAAGATGGCGAAAAAGATCCGCTCGAGGAGCCGCGGGCGATAACCTAGATAAAAAATGCCGGGCATAAAGCCCGGCATATCGGTTTCTAACGCTTGGGATGATCAGTCATCTAGCTCGGCTAGGCACATTTCATCATAAACCTGGTTTACCCACTTCTGAACTCGCTCTTCAGTCAGTTCAGGCTGGCGGTCTTCGTCGACGCACAGGCCAACAAAGTGATTGTCATCGACTAGGGCTTTTGACGCTTCGAACTCAAAACCTTCGGTAGAGAAGTGGCCAACGATTGTCGCGCCACGGCCTTCGACGATTTCACGTACCGTGCCCATCGCGTCGCAGAAATACTCAGCGTAGTCTTCCTGATCACCACAACCAAAGATAGCAACCAGTTTGGTTGAGAAGTCGATTTGCTCCAGCTCAGGGAAGAAGTCATCCCAGTCGCACTGTGCTTCACCGTAGTACCAAGTTGGGATACCTAGCAACAGTAGGTCAAAGTTATCGATATCTTCTTTGCTGCATTTCGCGATATCTTTGACTTCAACTAGCTTTTTGCCCAGTTGTTTCTGGATCATTTTAGCGACCGCTTCTGTGTTACCAGTGTCGCTACCAAAGAAGAGTCCTACACTTGCCATAGTAGAAATTACCCGTTATTAATGTTGACCGTTAGCCTACTTGCCAACGATAGAAATAGCCTTGTCAGGAGTATACCCTGACGGTCGGTGATCGCGGAAGGTAAAGTCAGCCCACGGCTGCTTTTGGCAATCACTAACAGTAATCGTTCAGTTTTAGCCGATGCCTGCGCCTTCCCAGCTGATTTGGATCAGGCCTTTGGTGATAAATCCGGCACATCCAAGGAAAAGTACCAGCCAGACGATTTTTCGGCCAAAAGGTGGAACATCGCCTTGTTTTAGCACATCTTTAATGGCCATGCCGATAAAGAAAAATATCGCGGCAAAGAGCAAATCCAGCCCAATAGATTCAAGCAAATCCATGTGCTCGTACAACATTAGTGTCTCCTTTCCACATTATCGTCATTATTGAGCCAGGCGCGCACTATATCATAGACAAGGCCTGCCTGTTAATGCTAAGCAGCTTGCAGGAAGTTCAAAATGATGCGATTGACCGTTTCTGGCTTTTCGGCATGCAACCAATGCCCTGTATTGGCGACCAAATGGGCCTTGGCATTGGGAAATTGCTGCCCGATCGCGCTGCGGTGCTCGGGCAGGATATATTCCGAATTTTGGCCTTTGATGAATAAGGTCTTGCCTGTAAATGGGGGGATATTCTGCCAGCCCATGATGGTATCGTAGTTGGCAATCAGGCCCTCGACGTTGAAGCGCCAGTCGAATCGGCCGCTGTCTTGCTTGGCGAAAGATTTCAGCAGGAACTGGCGTACTCCAGGCTCGGTGACATGCTGCGCCAGCAGAGGCTCGGCTTCGCTGCGCTTGCTGACAGTATGGCGGGAGACTTCGCGCAGGCCGCTGAAGACATTCTGGTGGCGGTGGACATGGTAATGGACCGGGGCCATATCCAATACCAGTAGGTGGTTGATACGGGCAGCCGCGAGCTCGGTTGCTGCCATTGCCACCTTGCCGCCCATAGAATGACCAATCAGCGAGAAGCGTTCGATGTCGAGCTGGTCGACAACCGCAAGGACATCTTGAGCCATTTCGCGATAGGTAAAGTGATCACTGTGCGGGGAGCGGCCATGGTTGCGAAGATCAACGCTGATCACTTTATATTTATCTTTCAATGATCTGGCCATTAGGCCAAGGTTGTCGGCACTGCCGAACAGGCCGTGGATCAAGACGATCGCATCGCCTTGGCCATCGACTTGGTAATGAAGATTCACTGACTATTTTCTCTTGTAGTTAACGCTTTACCGTAGAGTATAACCTCGGATCACGTTATAATCTCTCGGTGATTTTTAAACGGAACGATAATGAACACTACGATGAAGACTATTGAGGTAGACGAAGAGCTATATCGTTATATCGCGAGCCAGACCCAGCACATTGGTGAAAGTGCTTCGGACATCCTGCGCCGCTTGCTGATGATGCCTGATCAATCTGTAGCTACCTTGCAGCATGAGGTGGTTATGCCGGTACGTCCGAAAGGCGTAGTGGTGAGCAAAGATGCGGGCAACGTGGTCCCAAATACCGATCGCGTAAAAGAAATGCGCTCATTGTTGATTTCTGACGAGTTCGCTGCCCAGGAAAAAGCGATTGGCCGATTTATGCTGGTATTAACCTCGCTTTATCGTATTGATCCTCAAGGTTTCTCTGAAGCGGCTGCTATTAAGGGACGTACCCGCATTTACTTCGCCGATACAGAAGAGAAACTGCTGGCTAGTGGTAAAACGACCAAGCCTAAGCAGATTCCGAATACGCCTTTCTGGGTGATCACGAATACGAATACTGATCGTAAACGTCAGATGGTTGAGCAACTGATGGTCAAGATGAGCTTCGGTGGCGATATCATTGAAAAAGTTTGCGGTGAAATTTAACCGGCAATATGCCAAATTAGTTTTTACAAGGATACGTTAATGGCTATTCATCCTCGAGCGGGGCAGCGTGCCCAGCAAGAAGATATGCACAATATTCCCGCGTTGGTGGCAAATTATTTCCTGATTGAGCCAAGTGCTCAAAACTCGCAGCAGAAGGTCGCTTTCGGCACTTCTGGTCACCGCGGTACTGCCGACAAAGGAACGTTTAACCAGCACCATATCTGGGCGATTGCCCAGGCTGTGGCTGAAGTTCGAGCTGCCAATGGCGTAACGGGCCCACTTTTCCTGGGCAAAGATACCCATGCCTTGTCGGAGCCAGCGTTCACTTCGACGCTTGAAGTGTTGGTGGCGAACGGTGTTCAGGTCGTGATCCAGCAGGATCGTGGCTATACCCCAACACCGGGTGTATCGCATGCGATTTTGTGCCACAACAAAGCACACGATGCCAAGGCGGACGGCATTGTTATTACGCCGTCGCACAACCCACCGCAAGACGGTGGGATCAAGTACAACCCGGTCCACGGTGGCCCGGCGGAAGGTGCACTGACCACGGCCATCGAAACCCGTGCCAATGAAATCATTGCGGCGGGTATGGCAGGTGTCAAACGCGTTTCTATCCAAGAAGCCTTGGCCAGCGAACTGGTTGAAGAGCGTGACTTGGTAGCGCCTTATGTTGATGATCTGGTCAATGTCATTGATATGGCTGCGATCCAGAAAGCCAACCTCAAAATCGGTGTTGATCCGCTGGGTGGTTCTGGTATCGAGTACTGGCGTCAGATCGCCGCCCATTACGGTCTGGATCTTACGCTGGTGGATGAGTCTATCGACCCGTCTTTCCGTTTCATGTCGCTGGACAAAGACGGCGTGGTTCGCATGGACTGCTCGTCGCCTTATGCTATGGCGGGCCTGCTGGCGCACAAAGACAAGTACGACCTGGCATTTGGTAACGACCCAGACTACGACCGTCACGGTATCGTAACGCCTGCGGGTCTGATGAACCCGAACCACTTCCTGGCCGTATGTATCGATTATCTATACCGCCACCGTCCAGATTGGGCACAGGAAGTTGCGGTAGGTAAGACTCTGGTATCAAGTGCGCTGATCGACCGTGTTGTTGCAGACCTAGGTCGTGAGCTTTGCGAAGTGCCTGTCGGCTTCAAGTGGTTTGTTGACGGCCTCTACAGCGGTAAGCTTGGCTTTGGCGGCGAAGAAAGTGCGGGGGCCTCTTTCCTACGCATGGACGGTACGCCTTGGTCCACTGACAAAGACGGGATCCTGCTTTGCCTCGTGGCGGCAGAGATCACTGCAGTAACCGGTAAGAACCCACAGCAGTACTACGAAGAGTTGGCGGCTAAGCACGGTGCTTCTGAGTACAACCGTCTGCAGGCTGTCGCGAACGGTGAGCAGAAAGCGGTACTGAGCAAGCTATCTCCTGAGATGGTTGCAGCAGAAACGCTGGCCGGTGATGCCATCACTGCGCGCCTGACCCATGCTCCGGGCAACGGTGCGGCGATCGGCGGCCTGAAAGTAACGACTGAAAATGGTTGGTTTGCCGCACGCCCGTCAGGTACGGAAGATATCTACAAGATCTACTGCGAGAGCTTCAAGGGTAAAGAGCATTTGGCCTTGATTGAGAAAGAAGCGCAGGAAATCGTGAGCAAGGTATTTGCCGACGCAGGTTTATAATCTTGCGAAATTGATTGCGAAAACGCCCGCTTATTACAGCGGGCGTTTTTTTATGTCGTTTTCATGGAAGAATACGGCCAGTGCTCGGGCATTACAAACCATACTTTGTCATCGGGGGCGATGGCCATGGTAGGGTTACTGACCGCCGTAAGAGCGGGCTCCTCGGCTATCAGGCTGTAGCGCGGGGGGGCGATCCACTCGGGCTTGGCGATAGGTCGCAAATTAAGATCTGCAGCCTGACCCGAATAGCACCATAGGCCTTGCGCCGCTTCAGGGGCAAGCTTGATTCCTGACCCGCTGTAGTCGGCAAAGGCCGGGTAAAACAAGCGGCCCTGCATGATCAGGCGGCGCGTCTCGATGTCGCCAAATTGGGTATGGTACCGGGCGATGAAAGCAGGGTGCTCCGACAGCCTCAACTGGTGGGTAAGCATCTTGCCAGCTTTTTTATCCAAATCATCCCGGGCATTGGGGCCGGGCCATCTTTCCTCGAATGCGAGGTAAAATTTGATGGCCACTTCCCAGTGCTCTACCTTTCCGGTTCGGCTGTCTTTTACCAGAAAATCGACCGCGCCGAGTGTGCGTTTGTCGACACTCAATTGGATTTCCTCGGCGAGTAAGTCATAGCATGGGTGATGCAGGATCAGCTGTTGCCACAGCCACTGGTAGAAAAAACCCAAGCGGCGTCCACCTTGGTACTCGATACCTTTGGGGATAATAGCGTTACTGGCAAATTCATCCAGCCAGTCCTGGCCTGCAATGAATCGATGGCCTGCCAAGAGTGGGGGAAGGGTGAGAATGGCCTTGAAGCTGTTGTCGGTATGTTCTGTTGCTGTTGTTTTATTGTAAAGAATAGACATTTCGCTATAAAACCCTTCTTTTTATAATGATATCGACTAATAAACCCTGGATATTAGGTAGTGATGCCTAAACCTATTTTTTACATTAAAGATCCGGCTGATAGGTAAAGCACCTTAATCAGCTTGGTATCTGACCAGTATGTCGTTCTGCCTGGCCAAGGAGGCGTTATGTATACTCGCTATTCACCGTTGCGTATTTTTGTTCGCCGTGCGTTTGTTGTCACTGTCAGTGTAGTGACCTTTCCCGTCATGATGTTCACTCCAATGGAAACACGCTCAAAGCTATATAGCTACCTGCATCGGGTATGGCTGAAAACCAGTACTAAACCCGTTTGGCTGACTCAGGCGGAGCTAGCTGCCCAGCACCTCTATTAGGCGCCTCTTCCATTACCTTAATGACCTTACTTGATAAAGCTGCCTCGAGGCAGCTTTTTTGTCGGCATAATCGCTCGTTGCGGCTAGGAAAAGATCAACAGTCGCGATGGATTGGGTATAAAATGTCGCTATTGAGGAGAAGGAAATAGACGATGATGAACAATATCCAATTAGAATCAGTGCTCAACGAGCTGCTTAGCCCGCATCTAATCAAAGACTACTGCCCGAACGGTTTGCAGGTGGAGGGTAAGTCCGAGGTCAAGAAGATCATCACTGGGGTAACAGCCTGCCAGGCATTGATTGACCGAGCGATCGAAGAGCAGGCCGATGCGCTGCTGGTGCACCACGGCTTCTTTTGGAAAGGGGAAGCGGCCGAAATTCGCGGTATGAAATATCGTCGTATCAAAGCCTTGATTGAGAATGGTATCAACCTCTATGCCTATCATCTACCGTTAGACGTCCATCCTACCCTTGGCAACAACGCCAAGCTGGCTGAGATGCTCGACATCGAGGTCTTGGGTGGTTTGGAAGAGGGCAACCCGAACTCGGTCGCTATCTACGGGCAGTTGTCCCAGCCTTTGAGTGGCGAAGAACTGGCTGCAAGACTGTCAATTACCTTGCACCGTGAACCGTTGCATATTGGCGATAATGCGCCAAAAGAAATTAAAACCTTGGGGTGGT
This sequence comes from Photobacterium sp. DA100, assembly GCF_029223585.1. Taxonomy (NCBI): domain Bacteria; kingdom Pseudomonadati; phylum Pseudomonadota; class Gammaproteobacteria; order Vibrionales; family Vibrionaceae; genus Photobacterium; species Photobacterium sp. DA100. Next base: position 936,955 of record NZ_CP119423.1, read on the forward strand.
GTACTGGCGGGGGGCAGGACTTTATAGAATTAGCAGCAAATAAAGGTTTGGATGCTTTTATTTCCGGAGAAATTTCCGAAAGAACAGTTCATATTTCCCGAGAATTAGGTATTCATTATTTTAGTGCTGGCCACCATGCCACTGAGCGCTACGGAATTAAATCTTTAGGCGAGTACTTGGCCGATAAACATAAATTTGATGTTGTGTTTATTGATGTTGATAACCCGGTTTAACGCGTTTTTTAACCAAAATAAAGGCAATAAAAGGCTTAATGCTAGCGCGTTAAGCCTTTTATTTTGTGTTGTAAAATTTCATATTTCGATATTTCGGAGGTATTGTTTCTGTTAGATCTGGGTCTAATTCATATTTTGTTTCAACTTTATGCCCGCTTGTTAGCTGCATTCGGTTTGGTTTTTGATAATTGTCAAAGATTCATCCTGAACCTTGGTATGGCCTTGCGAAATATAATTACAACCAACCATTTTTTCGGTTAATTTAAATTTACTCGTTGTAATGAACTCGAATACTTTATTCAGAAAGTATTCAGGGATGTGACAAAAATTAATTGGCATGATGCCTTTAATAACGAGTTTTAAATTACTTTGACCTATTCAGCGAATGCTTTTTATCAGTTTGAAATTGTACTGATGTCGACTGAATGTATTTAATTGGAGATTCCCCCCATGACTAAAAAGTGGTTTACCGAAACGGTTGCCAGTACTGTGTCCAATTTGGGTACGTCAACCGAGAATGGTTTATCTTCTGAAGAAGTGAAAAAGCGCCAGGAGCAATTTGGCTCGAATGAACTGCAGGAACAGGCCGGCAAAACGGTTCTGGAATTGCTGGCGCATCAATTCAAGAATCCATTGATCTTCATCCTAGGGATCGGTGCGATTGTTTCCTTCTTCACTGGTCACTTGATTGATGCCGTGGCAATCGGTGTCATCATTGTCATCAACGTGGTGATCGCTTTCTGGCAGGAATTCAAAGCCCAGAAAGGGATGGAAGCATTGCGCGACATGGCTGCACCGATGGCGCAGGTTCGTCGTAATGGTGAATGGGTAGATATCCCAGCTCGTGAGATTGTACCGGGTGATGTGCTCAAGATTAGTACCGGTGACATCCTTGCTGCCGATGTGCGTATCATTGAAGCGAACCGTCTGTCTATCGACGAGGCTGCTCTGACCGGTGAATCTGAGCCGGTTAACAAGAAAGCCGATGCCCTGGAAGATGGGCACATCGGTCTTGGCGATCAGAAGAACATGGGCTTTATGACCACCATGGTCACTTCAGGTACAGGCCTGGGTATCGTTGTCGGTACCGGTATGCAGACCGAAGTGGGCCACATTGCCGACATGATGGCAAACACCGAAGAAACCAAGACCCCGATGCAAGAGCGTATGGATCTGATCGCCAAATCGCTAATGGTTGTCGCGCTGGGTGTGGTCGCGGTCGTTTGTGTTATCGGCCTTTACCACGGTATGCCGTGGCTTGAAATTCTGAATACGGGTATTTCACTGTCTGTGGCGGCAATTCCTGAAGGTCTGCCTACGGTTGTGACTATCGTTCTGACCATGGGTTCAACCCGCATGGTTAAGAGCAACGCACTGGCCAAGCAGCTGGCTGCGATTGAAACACTCGGTTCAACAACGGTGATCTGTTCAGATAAGACAGGTACCCTAACCCAGAACCAGATGCAGGTGATGAAAGCTTACGATGCGTCTGGCCGTTACTGGGAAGTGAGCGGTAAAGGGTTCTCTCCTGAAGGCGAGTTCAAGCCGCTATCACACAGCACCGACGCCAAAGACAGCCCAGAGATGATGAAAGGCCTGGTGGTTGCGACGCTGTGTAATGATTCTGAATACATCCAAGACGGTGACAAGTCGACAGTACGCGGTAACCCAACCGAAGGCGCATTGATTGTAGCTGCAGCGAAAGCGGGGCTACAGCAGGCTGAAATGCTGTCAAGCGGCGGCTACTCAATCGTTGAGAAGTTCCCGTTCGATTCTGGACGCAAGATGGCCTCGGTTATCGTGAAAGACCCACAGGGTAAGCACTTCCTAGCTATCAAGGGGGCGCCAGATGTGGTTCTGCGCAATGCGTCAGGCTTTATGGTTAACGGTGAAGTTGTTGCTCACCAGCCAACCTCAATGGAAGGTAACCTTGCGGTAGCGGCCAACCCAGCAGAAGAGATGGTTGTTAGCTACGAAGCGGCAATCCAGGATTTCGCCGAGCAGGCACTACGTACCTTAGCGGTAGGTTTCCGTGAGCTGTCTGAGGACGACCTCAAGCGTGACCACACCGAACTTGAGCAGGATGTGACTATCCTTGGCCTATACGGCATCATGGATCCACCGCGTCCGGAAGTGCGCGCAGCGGTAGACAGCTGTTACGACGCAGGTGTTCGCACGGTAATGATCACCGGTGACCATGCGCTGACGGCTGCTGCTATTGCCCGTGACATCGGTATTATCCGTAGCGAAGAAGATCTCGTAGTTACAGGTAGCCAGTTAGATGAGATGGACGATGAAGAACTCCGTCGTATCTGTCCGCAAGTTGCCGTATTTGCCCGTGTGACGCCTGAGCATAAGCTACGTATCGTACAGGCTCAGCAATACAACAACGAAGTTGCTGCAATGACTGGTGACGGGGTAAACGATGCGCCAGCACTTCGCCGCGCTGACATCGGTGTTGCGATGGGTATCACAGGTACGTCAGTTGCAAAAGATTCCGGTGACCTGATCCTGCTGGATGATAACTTCAGCACTATCGTTAAAGCGGTACGCCAAGGGCGTCAGATCTTCGATAACCTGCGTAAGTTCATCCGTCAGGCACTGACTGCGAACGTTGGTGAAGTATCGGTAATCCTGTTTGCTTTCCTATTCATGGGTCCAGAAGTTGCCCTGCCACTGACACCATTGATGATTCTATGGATCAACCTGGTATCAGATGGCCTGCCAGCACTGGCTCTGGGTGTTGACCCTGAAGAGAAAGACCTGATGGAGCGTAAGCCGCGTAAGCGTAACGAAAGCTTCTTCAGCGATCACCTAGGTACCCGTATCGTTATCCGTGGTCTGGCGCAGGGTGGTATGAGCTTCCTGGCATTTAACTGGGCGATGAACGCTGGCCTGAGCGCTAACTACGCACAGACAATGGCTTTTGCGATGCTAGTGTTCTGTCAGCTATGGCACATCTTTGATTCACGCACGTTCAGCACGCTGTTCCGCAAGAACCCATTCACCAACAAATCACTGTTGGGTGCGGTAGCGCTGTCTGCAACGCTGTCTCTGGGTGTGATTTACACAGGCGTTGGCCAGTTCATCTTCAGCACAGAAGGTCTGTCTGGTAGCCACCTAATCACGGTGTTCTTGGCCGCATCACTGCCAACGCTGGTTCTATCTGGCTTGAAAGAAGTAACCAAGATCAAGTTTGTTTAATTACAAACAGCTGATAAATAGAAAATAAAAAGGGCCTTCGGGCCCTTTTGTTGTTTAAAGAGCGGCCCTAAGGTTCTATGGGAAAGAGCGGAGCTATGGAAAGATGGAAATACCGCTGTTTAGTAGTAGGCTCTGGTAAGTATATTTCAATTAGATCAATAGATTGACAGTAAGGTTTTGCTCGGGGGAGCATCCTTACAGAACCACAGAACCACAGAACCACAGAACCACAGAACCACAGAACCACAGAACCACAGAACCACAGAACCACAGAACCGTTTTTGAATAACAAAAAAGGGCCCGAAGGCCCTTTCATTTAACGAACTGTGATTATTCGCGCTCGTGTAGCGGTTTGAACTCGCGCTGGTTGTAACCGGTGTACAACTGGCGAGGACGTCCGATGCGGTTACCCGGATCGTTGTGCATCTCGTTCCAGTGTGCAATCCACCCGATAGTACGTGACATGGCGAAGATAACCGTAAACATAGATACCGGGATGCCGATGGCCTTCAGGATGATACCTGAGTAGAAATCGACATTCGGGTACAGTTTCTTCTCGATGAAGTATTCATCGGATAGGGCAATACGCTCTAGCTCCATTGCAACATCAAGCAGTGGGTCCTGAATGTTCAGTTCCTGAAGTACATCATGGCACGCTTCACGCATAACTGTGGCACGAGGATCGTAGTTCTTGTAGACGCGGTGGCCAAATCCCATTAGGCGGAATGGGTCATCCTTGTCTTTCGCACGCTCAACGAATTCTGGGATTTTATCGACACTGCCGATCTCTTCCAGCATCTTCAAGCATGCTTCGTTAGCACCGCCGTGGGCAGGTCCCCAAAGTGATGCGATACCCGCCGCGATACAGGCAAATGGGTTTGCGCCCGAAGAACCGGCTAGGCGGACGGTTGATGTTGAAGCGTTCTGCTCGTGGTCGGCGTGCAGGGTAAAGATCTTATCCATTGCACGGGCCACAACTGGGCTTACCTCATACTCTTCACACGGTGTCGCAAACATCATATGCAGGAAGTTCTCGGCATAATCAAGGTCGTTACGTGGGAAGATAAATGGTTGACCGATTGAGTACTTGTAACACATTGCTGCCAGTGTCGGCATTTTCGACAGTAGGCGGAACGCAGTGATTTCACGGTGGGTATCGTTATTGATATCCAGTGAATCATGGTAGAACGCAGCAAGTGCACCCACCACGCCACACATAACAGCCATTGGGTGCGCATCACGGCGGAAACCGTGGAAGAAGCTTGAGATCTGCTCATGCACCATGGTGTGACGAGTTACTGTGGTACGGAATGTTTCGTACTGCTCGCGGGTCGGAACCTCACCGTAAAGAAGGATGTAACACACTTCCAAATAGTCGGCGTTATTGGCCAATTGGTCAATCGGGTATCCGCGGTGAAGCAGAATACCTTTATCACCATCAATGTAAGTAATTTGAGATTCACATGATGCAGTGGCTAGAAAACCAGGGTCGAATGTAAAATAACCGTTAGCTCCAAGCTTACGTACATCAATTACTTCAGGCCCTTCAGTGCCCCCGATAATCGGCAGTTCGACGGGTGCTTTCCCTTCAATGTGAAGAGTAGCTTTCTTGTCTGCCATAACAATCTCCTTTGCTTTTTATAATCCTAATCCAAGGCGGATGTACATTTGTTGTACCGATCAGCAGCCCAAATGTCAATTTTTGTGCTTGCTTGTGTGCGCTTGTTAATAAGTTTGGACAAAAAGATGCAAATTTCTAAAAGCGTGTTAGAGGTCATGTAACAGGGTTTGTAATTGATTGTTGCGCGGCGTATACTCGCGGCAGGTCTCTGGTTCTGCCGCCGCCAGACGCAAATGCCAAAGTTATCAATAATTAGAGTAAGTTAGGGAAGGCACTGTTTTACATTTGCATGTAGAACATAATTGCAACCTCGAGTTACAGTTATGTTAACGCACTTGTTCGGCGTCAGTAGAAGCAGGGAGTGATAACAATAACATTGCTTCAATGGAGCTGAGTGGGCAATCACCGTGAAAGTAAATAAGCCAAGACCTGTCAACCTCGACCTACAGACGATTCGCTTTCCCCTTACTGCGATAGCGTCTATCTTGCATCGCGTCTCCGGCGTGATCACCTTTGTTGCCGTGGCTATCCTGCTATGGCTGCTAGGCCTTTCTCTGTCATCCCCCGAAGGTTTTGCGAGCGCAGCTGGTATCGTAGACAGCTTCTTCGTGAAATTGGTGTTGTGGGGCATCCTGACGGCGCTGTTCTACCACATCGTGGTGGGGATCCGTCATTTGCTAATGGACATGGGATATTTTGAAGAAATGGAGACCGGTATCAAAAGTGCCAAAGTGAGCTTTGTCATTGTCGGTGTGCTGTCTCTGTTAGCAGGAGGCCTGGTATGGTAAACAACGTCTCAACAATCGGCCGTAATGGAATTCATGACTTTATCCTGATCCGTGCTACCGCCATCATTCTTACGCTGTACACCCTTTATATGGTGGGCTTCTTTGCCTTTGGCCCGGAACTGACCTTCGAAACCTGGACGGCCTTTTTTGGCAAGCTGAGTACCAAGGTCTTCACAATGTTGGCGTTGCTGTCGATCCTCATCCATGCCTGGATCGGCTTGTGGCAAGTGCTGACTGACTACATTAAGCCTGCCGCGCTGCGAGCCGGTATCCAGTTTGTTGTAGTTGCTGTTCTTTTTGTTTACCTGTTCTCAGGTTTCTTTATTGTGTGGGGTGCGTAAGTGAGCATTGCAGTTCGTGAATTTGATGCGGTAGTAATTGGTGCTGGTGGTGCAGGGATGCGTGCGGCACTACAGATTTCTGAGCAGGGCTTGAAATGTGCGCTGCTTTCCAAAGTTTTCCCTACCCGCTCCCACACGGTATCGGCACAGGGCGGGATCACCGTTGCACTGGGTAACTCTCACCCAGATAACTGGCAGTGGCACATGTACGATACCGTTAAGGGGTCTGACTACATCGGTGACCAAGATGCCATCGAGTATATGTGTAAAAATGGTCCGAAATCAGTAATTGAACTGGAAAAGATGGGCTTGCCGTTTTCGCGTTTCGATAACGGTACTATCTACCAGCGCCCGTTCGGCGGCCAGTCGAAAGAGTTCGGTGGCGAGCAGGCAGCGCGCACCGCAGCAGCGGCAGACCGTACTGGCCATGCCTTGCTGCATACGCTTTACCAGCAAAATGTGAAGCACAAAACAACCATTTTCTCCGAGTGGTATGCGCTGGACTTGGTGAAGAACCAGGACGGTGCGATCCTGGGCTGTACTGCGCTTTGCATGGAAACCGGTGAAATCTGCTATTTCAAAGCGAAAGCGACTATCCTTGCCACCGGCGGTGCCGGTCGCATTTACGCCTCTACGACTAATGCCCACATCAATACCGGGGACGGTGTTGGCATGGCACTGCGTGCCGGTGTACCGATGCAGGATATGGAAATGTGGCAGTTCCACCCGACAGGTATTGCTGGTGCCGGGGTACTGGTAACCGAAGGCTGTCGTGGTGAAGGTGGCTACCTGCTTAACAAAGACGGTGAGCGCTTCATGGAGCGCTATGCGCCCAATGCCAAAGACTTGGCAGGCCGTGACGTCGTTGCCCGTTCTATGATGGTTGAGATCCGTGAAGGCCGCGGCTGTGACGGTCCATGGGGACCACATATCAAGCTGAAGATGGATCACTTGGGTAAAGATGTGCTTGAGTCACGTCTGCCGGGTATCTGTGAATTGTCCCGTACCTTTGCCCACGTTGATCCGGTTAAAGAGCCAATTCCAGTTATCCCGACCTGCCACTACATGATGGGCGGGGTGCCGACTCAGGTATCGGGTCAGGCAATCAAGCAGAACGCGGCCGGTGATGATGTCGAGGTGCAGGGCCTATTTGCCTGTGGTGAAATCGCTTCGGTTTCGGTCCACGGGGCGAACCGTCTTGGCGGTAACTCACTGCTTGACCTCGTGGTCTTTGGTCGTGCGACCGGCCTGCACTTGGGTGAAACCTTACTGGCGCAGGCAGAAGCGCGCCCGGCAACAGATTCAGATATTGAAGCGTCTTTGGCTCGAGTGAACCGTTGGAATAGCACCCAGAAGGGTGAAGACCCGGTTCAGATCCGCAAAGATTTGCAGACTTGTATGCAGAACAACTTCTCGGTCTTCCGTGAAGGTGAAGCAATGGCTACCGGTTTGGAAGAGCTGAAAGTGATCCGCGAACGCCTCAAAGATGCTCGTCTTGATGACACATCAACGGAGTTCAATACTCAGCGTATTGAATGTTTGGAGCTAGAGAACTTGATGGAAACGGCCTATGCAACGGCGGTGGCGGCGAACTACCGTACCGAAAGCCGTGGTGCCCACGCCCGTTTCGACTTCCCTGAGCGTGATGATGAACAATGGCTATGTCACTCTATCTATAATCCAGAGACAGAGCAGATGTCCAAGCGTGATGTCAATATGACGCCGATTCATCGTGAAGCATTTCCGCCGAAAGCGCGTACGTACTAAGGGGAGGATAGAACTATGAAACTGAATTTCTCGATTTACCGCTATAACCCTGATGTAGACAACGCGCCGCACATGAAGGGCTACACCCTGGAGGTGCCGGAAGGCTCTGACATGATGGTGCTCGATGCGCTGATCCTGCTCAAAGAGCAGGATCCCACCCTGGCGTTTCGCCGCTCTTGCCGTGAAGGGGTCTGTGGCTCTGACGGTATCAATATGAACGGCAAGAATGGCCTGGCCTGTATCACGCCGCTGTCGGCATTGACTGACCAGAGCACTATCGTGATCCGCCCGTTGCCGGGACTGCCGGTTATCCGTGACTTGATCATCGATATGGAGCAGTTTTACACCAACTATGCCAAAGTGAAACCTTTCTTGATTGATGATGGCGCCCAACCGCCAGCGCGCGAGAACCTGCAAATGCCGGAGGAGCGTGCCCACCTTGATGGTTTGTATGAGTGCATTATGTGTGCCTGCTGCTCGACGTCGTGTCCGTCATTCTGGTGGAACCCAGATAAATTCATCGGACCAGCAGGCTTGCTGGCCGCCTATCGTTGGCTAATTGACAGTCGTGATACGGCAACTGATGAACGTTTATCTGATCTGGACGACGCTTTTAGCGTTTTTCGTTGCCATGGCATCATGAACTGTGTAAATGTTTGTCCTAAAGGGTTAAATCCGACGAAAGCAATTGGACACATCAAGTCGATGTTGTTAAAACGTGCGGTGTAAATAATAGAATTATCGATATGCTGGCTTCATGATTCGCTCTCAGGAGCCAGCCTCAATTCCGGTGAGCAAGACCGGGAAAATGGCGATAACTAGTGGTTAAGGGAAAACAATGCAGAACGGCGTTATGAAGGCTTGGCTTGAGTCTTCACACCTGGCTGGCGCCAATGCAACTTATGTAGAGGAACTCTACGAGTTGTATCTTAGCGACCCAGATTTAGTAGATGAAGAGTGGCGTCACGTGTTCAGTGATTTGCCTGTCGTGAATGAGACGGTTGTAGAACAGCCCCATTCACGTGTTCGCGACTATTTCCGGCGTCTAGCGAAGGAAACAACCTATCTAAGTGCGACCGTCAGCGATCCAGATGTTGATGCTAAGCAGGTTAAGGTATTGCAGTTGATTAACGCATACCGTTTCCGCGGGCACCAGCATGCAAACTTAGATCCGTTGGGGCTATGGCAGCAGGAGCGGGTATCCGATCTCGATCCTGAATTCCATAACCTGACCGTCGATGACTTCAACGAGACATTCAATGTCGGCTCTTTTGCCATCGGGCAGGAGACCATGAAGTTGTCAGAACTTTATGATGCGCTGAAGAAGACCTACTGCGGCTCCATCGGTGCAGAATATATGCACATTACCAATACTGACGAAAAGCGCTGGCTTCAGCAGCGCCTTGAGTCGGTTGTTGGACGCGGCACTTTTACCAAGGAAGAGAAACTGACTTTCTTGGACGAGCTTACCGCTGCGGAAGGGCTTGAGCGCTACCTGGGCGCGAAATTCCCGGGGGCCAAGCGCTTCTCGCTGGAAGGGGGCGATGCCCTGATCCCTATGGTCAAAGAGCTGATCCGCTACGCCGGTTCCAACGGTGCCCGTGAAGTGGTTGTCGGCATGGCCCACCGTGGCCGGTTGAACATGCTGGTCAACGTGCTGGGTAAAAAACCACAGGACTTGTTTGATGAGTTTGCCGGTAAGCACGACGAGACGTGGGGTACTGGCGATGTGAAATATCACCAGGGGTTCTCGGCCGACTTTGCGACACCGGGCGGTGATGTGCACCTTGTGCTGGCATTTAACCCCTCCCACCTCGAGATCGTAAACCCGGTCGTGGTCGGTTCGGTTCGGGCCAGACAAGACCGCTTGGGCGATAGAGATGGCTCGCAGGTTCTGCCGATCACCATCCACGGTGACTCGGCGATCGCTGGCCAGGGGGTGGTTGCGGAAACATTCAATATGTCCCAGTCGCGTGGTTACCAGGTCGGTGGCACGGTGCGTATCGTGGTGAATAACCAGATCGGCTTTACGACCTCCAACCCGCATGATACCCGTTCGACCCAGTACTGTACCGATATCGCCAAAATGGTACAGGCACCGATTTTCCACGTTAACGCCGATGATCCAGAAGCGGTCGCTTTCGTTACCCGTATTGCCTTGGACTTCCGGAATACCTTCAAGCGCGACGTGGTGATTGATCTGGTGTGTTACCGCCGCCACGGCCACAATGAGGCGGATGAGCCGAATGCGACTCAGCCGTTGATGTACCAAAAAATCAAGAAGCACCCGACACCGCGTAAGATCTATGCCGATTCACTGACCGATGAAGGCACGGTTGATCTGGAAACTGCCACGTCACTGATCAACGAGTACCGTGATGCTCTTGACCGGGGTGAGTGCGTGGTCAAAGAGTGGCGCCCGATGAAACTTCACTCGGTAGACTGGGCACCGTATATCGGCCATGACTGGACGGTGGACTGGGATAATCAGGTTGACTACACCCGTCTGCAGGAGCTTGCCCAGCGGGTCTGCCAGTTCCCAGAAAGCCACAAGCTTCAGAGCCGTGTGCAGAAACTGTATAACGATCGCATGGCAATGGCGGAAGGTGAAAGGGCGATTGACTGGGGGATGGCTGAAACCTTGGCGTATGCCACCTTGGTTGACGAAGGTAAGCGAATCCGTATTACCGGCCAGGATTCAGGCCGGGGTACTTTCTTCCACCGCCATTCGGTACTTCACAACCAGAATGATGCGAGCACCTATATTCCGCTTGCCAATATCCATGATAAGCAAGGTCCTTTCCAAGTCTTTGACTCGGTACTGTCAGAAGAGGCGGTGCTGGCTTTTGAATACGGTTATGCCACGGCTGAACCAAGCGGCCTGACTATTTGGGAGGCTCAGTTTGGTGATTTTGCCAATGGTGCCCAGGTGGTGATTGACCAGTTCATCAGCTCTGGTGAGCAGAAGTGGGGCCGGATGTGCGGTTTGACCATGCTGTTGCCGCACGGCTACGAAGGGCAGGGGCCCGAGCACTCGTCGGCTCGCCTCGAGCGTTATCTGCAGTTGTGTGCTGAACAGAACATGCAGGTAGTGATCCCATCGACGCCGGCACAGGTTTACCACATGCTGCGTCGCCAGGTGGTTCGCCCGATGCGTCGCCCATTGGTGGTGATGTCGCCGAAGTCGCTGCTGCGCCACCCGCTGTGTATCTCGAGCCTGGATGATCTGGCAAACGGTACTTTCCAGCCGGCAATCGGTGAGATTGACGATCTTGATCCGAAACAGGTCAAGCGCGTGGTGTTCTGTTCGGGTAAGGTCTATTTTGACCTGCTGGAGCAACGCCGCAAGAACGAGCAGACCGATGTGGCGATCGTGCGTATCGAGCAGCTTTATCCGTTCCCGAAAGAAGACGTTGAAGCTGCCCTGGCGGACTATCAACATGTTACTGATTTTATTTGGTGTCAGGAAGAACCTCAGAACCAAGGTGCCTGGTACTCTAGCCAGCACAACTTCCGTTCTGCGCTTCCGGCCGGCGCCCAGCTTGAATATGCAGGCCGTCCGGCTTCAGCATCTCCGGCTGTTGGCTACATGTCGGTTCACCTGAAACAGCAAAAAGCGTTGATCGAAGACGCATTGACCATAGATTAATAAGAACTGGAACAAAAAGGACAAAACCGATATGACGATCGAAATTCTGGTTCCCGATTTACCTGAATCAGTTGCAGACGCAACAGTAGCAACTTGGCACAAGCAGCCGGGTGATGCTGTAACCCGTGATGAAGTTCTGGTTGATATCGAAACAGACAAAGTGGTGTTGGAAGTACCGGCACCGGAAGATGGTATTCTTGAAGCAATTCTTGAAGATGAGGGTACGACAGTACTGACCAAGCAGCTGATCGGCAAGATCAAAGCCGGTGCTGTTGCTGGCGAGCCGACCAAGGATGTTCCTGCAGAAGCTGAGTCTTCACCGAACAAGCGCAACACTGCGGCTCTGGGTGATGAGACCAGCGAAGCCTTGAGCCCTGCAGTTCGCCGCCTGTTGGCCGAGCACAGCATCAATGCCGCGGACGTGAAGGGCACGGGTGTGGGCGGTCGTATCACACGTGAAGATGTCGAAGCATTCGTCAAAGAAGGCAAGCAGGCAGTGGCCCCGGCCGCACCAGCGGTTGAGGCGAAAGCTGAAGCGCCGATTGCCCACCGTAGCGAGAAGCGTGTGCCGATGACCCGTCTGCGCAAGCGTGTCGCGGAGCGTCTGCTGGAAGCGAAGAACAGCACGGCGATGCTGACGACGTTCAACGAAGTCAACATGAAGCCAATCATGGATCTGCGCAAGCAGTACAAAGACATTTTCGAAGAGCGCCACGGTATTCGTCTGGGCTTTATGTCTTTCTATGTGAAAGCCGTGGTGGAAGCGCTCAAGCGCTACCCTGAGGTGAATGCCTCGATTGACGGTGACGACATTGTTTACCACAACTTCTTTGACGTCAGCATCGCGGTCTCAACGCCGCGCGGTTTGGTGACGCCGGTTCTGCGTGACTGCGACAAGCTGAGCCTGGCGGAAATCGAGAAAGGTATTCGCGACCTGGCCATCAAGGGCCGTGACGGCAAGCTGACAGTGGATGAGCTGACAGGCGGTAACTTCACCATCACTAACGGTGGTGTATTCGGCTCATTGATGTCGACACCAATTATCAACCCACCACAGTCGGCTATTTTGGGAATGCATAAGATCCAAGATCGTCCGATGGCGGTGGATGGCAAGGTGGAAATCCTGCCGATGATGTACCTGGCGCTGTCCTACGATCACCGCCTGGTTGATGGTCGTGAGTCGGTTGGCTACCTGGTAACCATCAAAGAGCTACTTGAAGATCCTACGCGTCTGCTTCTAGACGTGTAACCCTGCAGGCAGGCCAGTGAGGCTCGACAGTTGGCCTGCCACTATTGCAGCTACAAACGAAGAAATACCAAAGAGTATTTCACATGGATATAACGATTCCCCAAGGGATATGAAAACGGATAGAACATCATGAATTTGCATGAATATCAGGCGAAACAGCTGTTCGCCGAGTACGGTCTGCCAGTTCCAGAAGGTTACGCTTGCGACACACCACAGGAAGCGGCTGAAGCAGCAAGCAAAATTGGTGGTGATAAATGGGTTGTGAAATGTCAGGTCCATGCCGGTGGCCGCGGTAAAGCGGGCGGTGTTGAACTGCACGACACCAAAGACGGCATCAAGGACTTTGCCCAGAAGTGGCTGGGTAAGAATCTGGTAACGTATCAGACTGATGCAAATGGCCAGCCGGTAACAAAAATTCTGGTTGAAGAAGCCTCGAATATCGCTAACGAACTGTACCTAGGTGCGGTAGTTGACCGTGGCACACGTCGTATCGTGTTCATGGCGTCGACCGAGGGCGGTGTGGAAATCGAAAAAGTGGCTGAGGAAACCCCGGAGCTTATCCACAAAGCAGCGATTGACCCGCTTGTTGGCCCGCAGCCGTACCAGGGACGCGAGTTGGCATTCAAACTGGGCCTGAAAGGCGACCAAATCAAGCAATTCACCAAGATTTTCCTGGGTCTCGGCAACATGTTTGCCGACTATGATCTGGCCCTGCTGGAAATCAACCCGTTGGTGATCACCGGTGATGACAGCCTGCTTTGTCTGGACGGTAAGATCAACATCGACTCCAATGCGCTTTATCGCCAGCCTAAGCTCCGCGAAATGCACGATCCATCACAGGAAGACGAGCGCGAGGCGCATGCGGCACAGTGGGAGCTGAACTATGTCGCCCTGGACGGCAACATCGGCTGTATGGTCAATGGTGCCGGTCTGGCGATGGGTACCATGGATATTGTTAACCTACACGGCGGCCAACCGGCCAACTTCCTTGATGTCGGTGGCGGTGCAACCAAAGAGCGTGTCACCGAAGCATTTAAGATCATCCTATCTGATACCAATGTCAAAGCGGTATTGGTTAACATCTTCGGTGGTATCGTCCGTTGTGACCTGATTGCCGAAGGTATTATCGGTGCGGTCGAAGAAGTCGGTGTTGAAGTACCGGTAGTGGTTCGCCTTGAAGGTAACAATGCGGTGCTGGGGGCGGAAACCCTGGCGAAGAGTGGTTTGAACATCATTGCTGCGACTTCCCTTACTGAAGCAGCGGAAAAAGTTGTTGCTGCAGCGGAGGGTAAATAATGTCTGTGCTAATTAACAAAGATACCAAGGTGATCTGTCAGGGTTTTACTGGCGGTCAGGGTACATTCCACTCAGAGCAAGCCATTGAGTACGGAACACAGATGGTCGGTGGTGTTTCTCCGGGTAAAGGCGGCACTACGCACCTTGGTCTGCCTGTATTTAATACCGTGCGTGAAGCGGTTGAAGCTACTGGCGCCACTGCGACCGTTATCTACGTACCGGCACCATTCTGTAAAGATGCCATCCTAGAAGCGATTGATGCGGGTATCGAGCTGATTGTCACCATCACAGAAGGTATTCCGACGCTGGACATGCTGGATGTCAAAGTACGCCTTGATGAAGCTGGCGTGCGTATGATTGGTCCAAACTGCCCGGGTGTGATCACACCAGATGAGTGTAAGATCGGCATCATGCCTGGCCACATCCACAAAGCGGGTAAAGTCGGTATTGTTTCTCGCTCGGGTACGCTGACTTACGAAGCCGTGAAGCAGACCACTGATGAAGGTTTCGGTCAGTCTACCTGTGTCGGTATCGGTGGTGACCCAATTCCTGGTTCGAACTTTATCGATGTGCTTGAGCTGTTCGAGAACGATCCGGCGACCGAGGCGATTGTGATGATCGGGGAGATCGGTGGCACGGCAGAAGAAGAAGCGGCGGCTTACATCAAAGAGAACGTCAGCAAGCCGGTTGTTTCCTACATTGCCGGTGTGACGGCACCTCCAGGCAAGCGTATGGGCCATGCCGGTGCGATTATCTCTGGTGGCAAAGGCACGGCAGAAGATAAATTCCAGGCGCTGGAAGCTGCGGGTGTGAAAACCGTTAAGAGCCTTGCCGATATCGGTAAAGCTCTGCGCGAAGTCACTGGTTGGTAATTACCTCCAAGCTCTAATGAAACCCGCCACCTGGCGGGTTTTTTATTGGCAGATTTCTGCACTGGTTGGCAAAGTAAATGCTCAAGGGAGGTATGCGATGCAGGTAAAGAGCACCTGTAACAGCCGGTATCGAAGCTTGTTTAACTAAAGGGCTTGTTCAAATGGATGTGCTATGGAGAGGATATTGGAACAGCAGCCCGAGATTGGGCTGCTGTATCATTGATTTGGCGCTGGGATACAATCAGGCCTCGGTGCGCTTGAACTGGCTCAGCAGGAACAGGCCCGCCGCCGCGACAACTACCGATGGGCCTGCCGGAGTATCATAATGCCACGACATGGCCAAGCCACACATGACGGCAATAATTCCCAACCCTGACGCCAAGGCCGCCATCATCTCCGGGCTGTGTGAGAACTTGCGGGCGGTTGCCGCAGGGATGATTAGCAGGGACGTAATGATCAGGGCGCCGACAAACTTCATCGCAACCGCAATCACCATGCCGACCATTAACATCAGCAGCAGCCGCATCAAATCAACATTCACGCCTTCCACCTGCGCCAACTCTTCATTGATAGTCATGGAAAGTAGCGGTCGCCACAGGGTGATCAGCATGGTCATCACAATAGCGCCGCCACCGTAGATCCAAAGCAGATCGGTAGGGGTAACGGCCAGCAGATCACCAAACAAGTAAGACATCAAGTCGATGCGGACGTGATCGAGGAAGCTTACCGCGACCAAGCCTAGCGACAGGGCACTGTGGGCAAGGATTCCCAGCAAGGTGTCGGTTGCCACATATTTCTGCTTCTGCAGGCTGACCAAGATAACCGCGAGCGCCAAGCAGCAAATCAGCAATGCAAGGTTAAGATTGATATTGAACAGAAAACCAAGCGCAATGCCCAACAGGGAAGCATGGGATAGGGTATCGCCGAAATAGGCCATCTTGCGCCATACGACAAAAGAGCCGAGTGGGCCGGCAAGAACGGCGATGCCAATACCCGCAATCAGTGCGGGAAGCAATAAATCAAGCATTGTTGGTCTCGTGTTGTTCGTTATGTTGATGCTCGTGCTGGCAGGGGCCGACGGGGTTGCCAGATAAATCATGCTCGTGGTTGTGGTGGTGCTGGTAAAGGGCCAATTGCTCGCATTGGTGGCGGCCAAACAGTGCCACATACGATGGATGGTTGGTGATCACCTCCGGCTCGCCCGAGCAGCAGATATGGTGGTGCAGGCAAATCACATGGTCGGTTTTTGCCATCACGAGATGCAGGTCGTGCGATACCATCAAGATCGCGCAGTTGAGCTTGTCACGGAGTGACTGGATCAGGCTGTACAACTCCAGCTGGCCATTGACATCTACCCCCTGTACCGGCTCATCAAGGACCAGCAAGTCGGGCTGTTGCAACAGGGCACGGGCCAGCAGTACCCGCTGCATCTCGCCACCCGATAGCGAATGCATATTACTGTGGTGAAGGTGTTTGCCACTGACTAACTCCAGCGCCTCGATTCGCTGCGCCTCTGTGTAGCGGCCTGCCAAACGCATGAAACGGTCAACACTGAGCGGCAGCGTGCTATTGAGGGCCAGCTTTTGCGGTACATAGCCTATGCGAAGTCCTTTTTGGCGTATAACTTTCCCGACTGTTGGTTTGTTCAACCCGGTGATGACTTTGACAAGCGTCGACTTGCCGGCACCATTTGGGCCGATCAGGGTCGTGATCTGTCCCCGCTCCAGCTTGAGCGAAACCTGATCCAGTACGTGCCGTTCGGCGAAGGTGACTGTGACCGACTGTAATTCAACTAAGGAGGTCATATTTTTCTTTGCTTAGATAATTGCCAAAGTGAGATGTTATAATATAACATCTCTGGCAGTTGTTGTAATCAAGAATTATTCAGGGAATCTATTATGCGCCGTTTACTCCTCAGTTGCAGCACTTTAGGGCTTCTAGCTGCACCCGTTTTGCATGCCGAAGAACTTAAGGTGGTTTCAACTGTTAAGCCAATTACCATGATCGTCCAAGAGCTGACCCAGGGAGTGACGTCGACGGAGACACTGTTGCCGGCGGGGGCCTCGCCGCATGATTATGCGCTGCGTCCGTCCGATGCCAGAAAGCTTAATGAAGCAGACTTGGTGATTTGGGTAGGGCCTGAATTGGAACAGTTTCTGACCCGGCTGCTTGAGGGTAAAGAAAATGTGCTGACATTGACGGCGCAAGGCAGTATTAACTTCCGCCATTATGGTGATGGTGACGAAGGCCATGATCACGACCAGCACGGGCACGGTGACCACGAAGGCCATGATCACGACCAGCACGGGCACGATGACCACGAAGGCCATGATCACGACCAGCACGGGCACGATGACCACGAAGGCCATGATCACGACTCGCACGGGCACGGTGACCACGAAGGCCATGATCACGATGACCATCATGGTCACAGTCATGAGGGGATTGACCCGCACCTTTGGCTAGGTCCAGAGCAAGCCATACAGGCGGCGCAGGTGATCACCGCTAAACTGGCTCAACTCGACCCGGGCCATAAAGAGAAATTTGAAGCCAACTTGGTTAACTTCACCGCGGAAGTGAAAGCGGCAATGGCTTCTATCGAACAGAAACTGGCCCCGGTTTCCGATCGTGGTTACTTTGTCTTCCATGACGGCTACGGTTATTTTGAAGAACAGTTTGGTCTGAACAACCTTGGCCACTTCACCGTTGAACCCGATCGTCGTCCAGGTGCCAAGACGCTTATATCAATTCGTAATTCCTTGAAAGAGCAGCATGCTCACTGTGTATTTAGCGAACCACAGTTCTCACCGGCCGTAGTTGATAGTGTGATCCGGGGAACGGACGTAAATATTGGTACTTTAGATCCAATGGGAACGGACATAGCCTACGGTGATGGGAGCTACGTTGAGTTTCTCAATCAATTAGGGCAAAGCTTTAGCCAGTGCCTGAAATAACCGTTATATTAATATATCAACGTGTTACATCGTAATTAAGATAAAAAAACGCACCTTGGTGCGTTTTTTTATGCATCTTGCCTCAATTTATAAATGTCTGCTTATATTCAGTCTGTCAATACTGCATAATGTCGGGGGTTAGGGGTAAGGTAACTTTTGCGCTGTTATGGTCAGACGGTTTTCACTTGTATTACTGCTCTTGGGTATCGGTTTGATGAGCTCGGTGGCGGTATTTGCTTCAAGCTACATGTTTCGTTCAATGCCTGAGTTCAGCGGGCTAGGTACATTGTCCGTACGAAAAATCGTTAATGATACAAATAAAGGTTTGTGGCTGGTGGATAGCCGCGGGCAGCTACTGTTCCACGACGGCATTAATCTTAAACCTGCAGTTGAAAGAACCGGTAACGCCGTGACAGGTGTGACCGATGCGGCGATGGTTGGTAACACGCTCTGGTTGGTTAAAGATAACCATGCCTATTCCTATTCCCCCCTCTCAGCCAGTCTCGAAAGACTCAATATTAGCCAAATACCCGTGGAATCGGTGGTCGAGCGGGACAACGCGGCTTGGTTTGCCAATCGCCGGGGACTATATCGATTAACTGATAACGATCCAGACGTGAAATTTGTTGCCTTTCCCCATCCGGTTAAGCTTGCCGGCCTATATGTGACGGATAAGCATCTTTATGCTGCCACCCAGCAAGGCGTCTACCAATACCTGTCGCTCGACGAGCCGCCAACCAGACTTTTATCTGAGCACCATATTACCGCGGTTGTACAAGACCCACTCGGCGAGCCATGGTTTGGTACCCGCCGGGGGCTGATTAGAGGCAAGCAGGGTGTTCTGCAGCCTCTGGGCGATGATGGAAGTCAGCCCGCGGTGCTCAGCATGCAACCGACACCCCAGGGAGTGTGGGTGGGGAGCACCATGGGGCTATACCTGATGACGAATAAGGGGGAGATAAAAGCGCACTTTATGCCCTCTGATAATGATCGTTATGCCTTGCCAGATCGGCGGGTACAGAGGCTTCATCAAGACCTGCAGGGGAATCTGTGGGTCTCGACGCCCAAGGGGGTAAGCCTGCTACCGGCTGGCTCCCATCTATTCAGCCGGATCCGGCTGGGAGGCAGCAAAGGACTGATAGATGCCAATTTTATTAGCGATGCCGCCTATGGCGGTGATGGCTACTATTGGTTAGCGACTGATAATGGCCTGTTCAAGCTCTCATCCATGCTTGATGTCGTAGAGCATATTGATAGCGTGGGGAAGGTAGAGCAATTGGCCCTGTCTGATGGTCGGCTCTGGATTCTGCAGGAAGACGG
Source organism: Photobacterium sp. DA100 (assembly GCF_029223585.1). Lineage (NCBI taxonomy): Bacteria > Pseudomonadati > Pseudomonadota > Gammaproteobacteria > Vibrionales > Vibrionaceae > Photobacterium > Photobacterium sp. DA100. The sequence goes on from NZ_CP119423.1 coordinate 956,249, forward strand.
GATCACTTTGTATGATATTCGCCAGTCACATTTGGAGCGTATTGCTATACCTGAAGATATCCAGGAGCAGCCGCTAGAACGAATAATGGTTGACCATTTTGGCTCGCTCTGGGTCGGCTCTGAAGGCGGGTTGTATCGCTATTGGCCTGAATTTAGGGATTGGATGTCCTTTGGACACCACTGGTTCAGGGATCCCGCCGGTGGAGAGCAGATCACCAGCATTGTCGAAGATAGTGAACATCAGGTGTGGGTGGGGACGACCTATGGCCTTTACCAATTCGAGGCGGGGGTGCTCAACCTTGTTCCTAATACGGCAAAACAAGGGGGCATTGTTGATATTTTCGAAGATCGCATGGGGCAGTTATGGGTCGCTACGAATTATGCGTTGCAGCTCTCTCAGGCACTCAAACCACTCAAACTGCAAGAGGTAAAACTCACCCCCGAGTTTGCACAGCTTTATTGCATCGCAAGGGGAAGCAACGGGATATGGCTCTCTTCCAGTAATGGGCTTTCATATATCAGCTACTATGCCGATTTAAAGATGCACCTCGGGTTTAAATCGGGCCTACTATCTGACGATCTTGGCTCCCGTGCTTGTCTGCAGGATAACTTGAATGCTTTGGTGCTGGGATACCGACAAGGGCTGCTGCGTATTTCGGAGCCGGCCATGTTTGAGGAGCTGCCGGATGAACCGGAGTTGGAGCTGAGCGCGGTTTGGATAGATAACGATATCTGGCCGCTGGGAGATAGCTGGAACCAGCTACGAAGACTGCCGTATGGGGCATCGATAGCTTTTAAGTTGAAGGTATTGCCTGCACCCTCTGCACTCTATCAATACCGATTGATTGATGAAAGCAATCAGGTTGGGGAATGGAAAATTGTTAGCCAGCCACTTTTGCCTGTCGGTGTTTTATCCGCGGGACGGTATACACTCGAAGTACGCCGCGTGAATCCTTCCGATAATAATTCGTCGGCCCTGAGTTATGACTTCAGGGTGCAATCTTCATGGCAAGTTTATCAGGCGCTATTGGGTGTATTAGCTGTAGCCGCCCTGGTGCTGATTTTGTTGTTCTTCTACTGGCGGAGCAAACTCTTTAAGGTGCAAGCCCAGCAGCTTAAGCAATCGGTGTATCAAAAAACGGCAAAAATCGAACTTCAGAAGAGGCAGTTAAATGCTAGCAATGTACATCTGCAACGGATTCTAGATGTAAGGCAGCATGTGATGGCACAGCTTTCCCATGAGCTCAGAACCCCGCTGCAGCTATCAATGGGATTGCTGTCTGATCTCCGTCCGCTTAGCCAGGCTCCAAGTAAGGTTGATATTACTGAAAGGAATGTCGCTCATGCTCTGCATGTGGCCGAGCAGATTTTGTCGCGTGACGTTTTTGCATTGGTGGAGCCAGAAAAAGCTTGCGAGCAGCTGGTCAGTCCTATCATTCAGGCGTGCTGCATGAGCTGGCAGGTTGAAGCCGAGAAGAAACAAATTGCGCTTTGCCTCGAGGATCATACTGGTGCCGATACATCAATTGACCTAGCCCCCTACCATCTCGAAATCATGCTGGGTAACTTGTTGTCTAATGCACTCAAGTACACTGACAATAAGGGCGGGATCACGGTCAGTGTAAAAGAGCGTGAGCAGCAGCTTATCATATCGGTCAGTGATACAGGGCGGGGAATGACTGACCAGACCAAGGCACGCTTATTCGATAGTTACTACCAAGAGGATCCTCAGCTTAGCCCCGAAGCTGGGTTTGGCCTGGGGCTAACCACCGTCAAGCAACTGGTCGAGCGCTATCACGGTGTCATTTCAGTGATCAGCTACCAGGGGGTAGGGAGTGAATTTATCATTCGCTTGCCGTTGTCCGTTCCTCGGGAGGGCAGGAGCCACTCTAACGAAGAGTCTCAGAAGACAGTGGAGCATTATCCCTGGCTAATGGTGATTGGTGAGGAGGCCCTTGCCGAAACGGAGTGGGGTAAGCTGTTATCCGAACACTACCATGTGACCTATACCCGGGCCGATTACGAAGACTTAATCTTGCTCGATGACCCTCTGCCTGATGTTGTGATTGTTGACCATCAGGTACTGGTGCCCAGTGACGAACAGTTGCTGCAGGGATTGAGGAAACACTTTTTTGGCGGCCATGGCCCGGTGTTCGTTCTGCTTAGTGCCTCAGCACAGATTGACGCCCAATATCTGAGAAACGTCAGCTGGGCTGATTTGGTGTTGAACGAGCCGCTGCTGGGACAGCCAATGCAAGCGGAGATCGAAAACTTGCTGGATGCTCGGCGTGCAGCAACGGTGAAAATCGCGGCTGCTGGCGAGCCAACTGGAAAGGAGTGGCAGGAAAATGTCCATTCGCTGGTTTCCGAGCATTTCCATTCCGGTGACTTTGGTACCTCAGCAGCAGCCAAGGCACTGTATATGTCAGAGCGAACATTCCAGCGGCATTTCAAACAAGAGTTCGGCTTGTCGTTTAAAGACTATGTCACTCAGTTCCGTTTTGAGCAGGCGGCGGTAATGCTCAAGCAAGGGGACAGTGTGGGTGACGTCGCGCTGTCCTGTGGCTTCAAAGATCCCGCCTATTTTAGTGCCAGGTTTACCGCTTATAGCGGGCAAACGCCTGCCGAGTTTGCCTGCGGTCGAGTAAAGCAAGATTAAACGGGCATAATATGGCCTTATGGCCATATTATGCTGACCAATATCACTCTCGCGCCAGCCGCGGCTCCCTGCGTTCATTTCGCTAGACTATCGTCCATTCTGCTGGCGCTAGCTTTATGACTGTCAATACTTCCTTATTTGTTTGTTGTACAGGCATTAACATGCAGTGCTTAATCAATAACGTAACCCTTTGTTTTAGAAGTGAACCTTTATTCATTAACATATTGATGGTGACGTCTTTTGGTCGGATGGGTTAAAAATTGTGCCGCGTGTCAATATTGCAAACAATGAATGCAAAAATGAGGGTGATTTATTGATTTAAAACAACATTGAATGTGTTTCAATCTGTAACATTGTAAGCATTAATGCTAATTATTCTTATTTAGGGTAGCGATTTAGAATGAAACTGTCAGAAATGTCATGCGGGGCTGAGGGAAGGGTTGCCAGTTTAGCTGGCTTGCCAGCAGCTACCCGCAAAAAGCTTATGGTCATGGGAATGCTGCCGAATACACCAGTGAGCGTGATTCGGGTGGCACCTCTTGGCGATCCTCTTCAGGTGCGAGTACGTGGTGTGGATATCGCATTACGCAAACAACTTGCAGAAAGCATTGATGTGGAGGTGAACTGATGCAATACAGTATTCTGACAGTAGGTAATCCGAACAGCGGCAAGACCACGTTGTTCAATGGCCTGACGGGTGCCAAGCAGCAGGTGGGTAACTGGGCCGGTGTAACGGTTGAGAAGAAGACTGGCCGCTACGAATGCGCGGGTGATAGCTTTGCTCTGACCGATCTCCCGGGGATCTATAACCTTGATAGTGCCAATGATGTCAACAGCTTGGATGAAGCTATTGCCTCGCGCGCCATCTTGACCATGCCTGCAGATGTCATCATCAACGTGGTGGATGCATCATGCCTTGAGCGCAGCTTGTACATGACGCTTCAGCTTCGCGAATTGGGCCGCCCAATGGTTGTTGTACTGAACAAGATGGATGTGCTTGAGCGCCAGCGCCAAAAGCTAGATATCAAGGGGCTGGAAAAAGCCCTGGGTTGTCCGGTGATGAGCCTGTCAGCGAACAACCTTAAGCAAGTCACAGAGTTCAAAACCCAACTGCACAAGATGCTGGCTCAGGGTATTGCCATTAATGAACTGACGCTGGATTACGGTCCCCAGTTTGAGCAAGCGATTGCCGAAACGGAAGCTTTTTTTACTGATGAGCATTTGAATGGCCGTGCCCAGGCTATCCGGGCCCTGGAAAATGATACTTTGGTGATCAACCAGTTATCTGAAGAGCAAAAAAATCAGGTATGCAATGTTCGCAACACTCTGATGGTGGATGTTGATCCTGATATCCAGGTTGCCGATGTGCGTTATAGCTTCTTGCACCAACTATGCAGCAAGGTGCGCCGCCAGGAAGGCAAACTGAGCCGTAGCCTGAGCGACAAGATCGATGCTGTTTTATTGAACCGTGCGTTTGGTATTCCATTCTTCTTTGTTGTGATGTACCTGATGTTCATGTTCTCTATCAACATCGGCAGTGCATTTATCGACTTTTTCGATATCAGTGCGGGCGCTATCCTTGTCGACGGCGGACACTACTTGCTCGATGATCACCTACCGGTATGGCTGGTAACCGTTATTGCTGACGGTATCGGCGGTGGTATCCAGACGGTGGCAACCTTCATTCCGGTGATTGCCTGCCTATACCTGTTCCTAGCGATGCTGGAAAGCTCTGGTTACATGGCGCGTGCGGCCTTTGTGCTTGATAAAGTGATGCAGAAAGTCGGCCTGCCGGGCAAAGCGTTCGTGCCATTGGTGCTGGGCTTTGGCTGTAACGTACCGGCTATTATGGCAACCCGTACGCTTGAGCAGGAGCGTGAGCGCAAGCTTGCTGCTGCCATGGCACCGTTCATGTCTTGTGGTGCTCGCCTTCCTGTTTACGCCCTGTTTGCCGCCGCTTTCTTCCCTGAAAATGGCCAGAACGTTGTGTTTGCGCTCTACTTATTGGGGATTGCCGCTGCGGTATTGACTGGCTTGGTACTGCGCCACACCATCTACCCGGGAAGCAGCGATAGCTTCATCATGGAAATGCCAGACTATGAAATGCCGACGATGCGTAACGTCGGGATCAAAACTTGGCAGAAACTGAATAAGTTTGTAATGGGTGCCGGTAAGACTATCGTTGTCGTGGTGGCCATTCTGAGCTTCTTCAACTCGCTGGGTATGGATGGCTCATTCGGTAACGAAGATACCCCGAACTCGGTATTGGCTAAGACCGCCCAAGTTGTGACACCAGTACTGTCTCCAATTGGTATTAAAGAAGACAACTGGCCGGCTACGGTGGGTATCCTAACGGGTATCTTTGCTAAAGAAGCGGTAGTGGGCACCTTGAATAACCTGTATGCGCCAGCTGCGGGTGAAGAGGAGGCCGAGTACGACCTGATGGGTAGCCTTCAGGAAGCGGTAGCCAGTATTGGTGCCAACCTGGCAGATCTAAGCTACTCGGATCCGCTGGGTATCACGGTGGGCGAGTTGGAAGATAAAGTGGCGGCAGCCGAAGAGCAGGAAGTCGATGCGTCGATCTTTGGCAATATCCAAGCCCACTTTGTGAGCTCTGCAGCAGCCATGGCATACCTGATCTTCATTCTGCTTTATACGCCATGTGCGGCGGCAATGGGTGCTTATGTGCGTGAGTTCGGCCAGAAGTACTCGCTGTTTATCGCGAGCTATACCATGTTGCTGGCGTATACTTTCGCAACGTACTACTACCAGATCGCTCACTTCGCGGATCACCCGGCCACGAGCATGCTGTGGATTGGGGTCTTCACTGCTATCAATGCCGGCCTGTTCATTACCTTCAAGCGTAAAGGGCAGCAGATGCAAGCAGAGGAGCTTGTCACACTATGATCCTGCAGCAGCTGAAACAGTACATTGAGCAACACGGGCGCGCCAGCCGCAAGGCTTTGGCGATGCGATTCGGTCTGTCGGAAGACGGGGTCGAGGCCATGCTGGATGTGTGGATCCGCAAAGGCAAGTTGGGCAAGGAGCTGATAGGCTGCGACAGTGATGGCTGTTGCCAGAGTGCCAAAGAGATCTGGTACCGTCCCCTCAAGTCAGATGAGCTTGCTGTCACCGTCATGCGTGGCTAGGCAGCAGTATGAAATAAAAAGGCAACCTCCGGGTTGCCTTTTTTAATGCGTTGTTATTCTACTGCACTGAAGCCTTCGATATGGCTTAGCTCGGCCCTAAGCTCTTCCGCGAGGGCTTGCTGTACGGACTCGCTGCGTTGGGTGCCGTCGGTGTTGCCCCAAACTGGCCCTGGCCAGGCGACATCATTCTTGAAGCGGGCAATGTGGTGGACATGCAATTGCGGGACAAGGTTGCCCAAGGCCCCGACGTTGATTTTGTCGGCTTGGTAGTCGTTTTCTAATACGGCGGCGACGGCACTGGACTCCTTTAACAACTGTATCTGATCGGGTTCAGGCAAGTGATGGATTTCACGGAGTTCTGCTTTGCGGGGAACTAAAATGAGCCAAGGCCCCAGGGCTTCTTTGGATAATAGTACCTGGCACAGGGGCAGGTTTCCGATAACCGTAGTATCTGCGGCCAGTCTCGGGTGAAGTGAAAACTGCATGGGATTATTCCTTAATTGTATTGTGTAGCTCACATGCTGAGATATTTGCCAACAGCCAAAAATTCGCTTTGGGGTAGGATATACCCAAGTTACCTTGAGGTAACTTGGGTATATAGGTATCAGGAGCTGCACTGATGACTGTAAGATAGTGTGAATATAAGGCAGCCGCAATGCTTTCTGCTAGGGCAGGCGGTATTTTTTTGTGCGTCGGTGAACAGGTTCTCGGGAAGTTGGATTGGGTTTAGCCGCTGTGTAGCGGTATCGTGACGAAGTGCTTGGAGGGAATGATACATGGTGGCTCAATATCAAGAGGTGCTGGACTTTTGGTTTGGCGAGATAGATGAAGAAGTGACGGTCAAGGATCGAAATCAGCTGTGGTTTCGTGGTGGGGAAGAAACCGATCAACTTATCGCGGAGCGTTTTCGTCACCTAGTCAGCCAGGCAGGACGTGGTGAGCTCAGCAAATGGACCGAGGAGCCTAGGGGAACGCTTGCGCTGATCATTTTGCTCGATCAGTTTACCCGCAATATTTACCGCGGGCTAAGCGCAGCGTTTCGTTATGACTCGCTGGCGTTGGCCTTGTGCAAGCGTGGCCTGGCGAATAATCAAGACTTGGAGCTAACCCCGATTGAGCGGGTGTTTTTCTACTTACCCCTTGAGCACTCGGAAGCTATCGAAGATCAGGAGGAATCGGTATTTCGCTTTGATCGGTTACTGCAGGCGGTGACACCGGCCCATGCCAGTACTTTTGAGGGATTCTATCAGTATGCGGTAAGCCATCACGAGGTGATTAAGCGTTTTGGCCGCTTCCCTCACCGCAATGCGGTATTCGGTCGCCTGTCAACCCAAGAAGAGCTGGAATGGCTGAATAAAGGTGGGCAGCGATTTGGTCAGTAGCTGGAAGCGGGCAGGGCGGTCAGTCGGTGGACTGACCGGAGGTGCCGGCCCATCTGGGCTCAGGTAATGGGCAGGACGCGGTTTCGCCCGAGTTGCTTGGCTTGCTTGAGGAAGTGATCGGCCCGCTCGATGAGTGCCATGCTGTGCTCTCTTTCCTCTGAGCTGCTAATACCGAACGAGGCGGTTACCGAGTTGATCCGCTGCCCGGACTTCTTGTCGAGTACGGAAATCTTTTCAATGGCTTTACGCATGGTTTCTGCCTGCTGGCGGGCAGAGGGCAGTGACTTATGCGGAAGCAAAATTGCAAACTCCTCCCCGCCGAAGCGGTAGGCCTTGGCATAATCGCGGCAGCACTCTGTGAGCCTTTTGGCGACCATTTTCAGGACCTGATCACCCATGAGATGGCCGAACTCATCGTTGAAGTACTTGAAGTGGTCAATGTCCAGCAGCACTAGGCTCGTCGGGATCTGGTTCTCGAGATAGCTTTGAATGTCCTGATCGAAGGCCCTACGGTTGTAGAGTCCGGTCAGGGCGTCTTCGTTGGCTTGTTGTTGGCTTTTATTCAGTGCTGCCCGCAATGATTGGATCTCTTGCTGGGCCGAATCGAGTTGGCCTTTGAACAGCCCGGTTGACTGGCGCATCTGCTGCGACTCGCGGAGCAGTTCGCGCACCAGACCGACGGTCTCTTCCAGGGAGATCCCTTCTTTGCCCACTTGCTCCAGCCGCCCAAACGTACTCTCCAGCGCATTGTGGAAGTTGTTGGTATCTGACAGGGTATCAGCCATGCTGTGGGACAGCTCCTGCATCATCGCGGTGAGGCTTAGCTTAAGTTGTTTGACGTCGTTGTCTGTCTGCCGGGCGAGGTGGTCTTGGTATAGGCTTTCACACAGTGTCGGGGTGCAATGTCCGAGGGATTCAATACCGCTGTCGAGCGCCATATTGAGCTGGGGGTTTTGCTGGGAGCTGTAGGTATACCACAGGGCATAGTTGGTTGGGGTGGTGGGTACCTTGTGCTTAATCATCAGGGGAACGGCCTGCTTCAAAATCTCCGTTGATTTCGCAAAGCTATCGTTGTTCATACCTAACATCCATTCTTACGGGTCATCTTCTGTCGATTGCTATGAAAACTTATTCATGGCCGTTCTAGTTTGACGGTTTTTATTGCCACAGATAATAAAATAGCCTTCTAAGGATACCCTAGAAGGCTATGAATTATTAGGAATTTATCGAATTATGTCAGCGTTTTTTTACATGCGCTCAAGGGTTTCGATACCCAGAAGATCCAAACCTTGCTTGATGGTCTTCGCCGTCAGTAGGGCCAGCTTCAGGCGGCTTTGCTTAACGTCTTCTTCAGCATTCAGGATTGGGCAGGCTTCGTAGAAGCTTGAGAAGTTACCGGCTAGTTCGAACAGGTAAGAACACATTACGTGTGGGTGGCCTTCACGGGCAACCGTCTGAACCGCTTCTTCGAACTGCAGCAGCTTAGAAAGCAGCGTCTGCTCTTTTTCATCGTTGATCACAACTGGGTGAGTCAGATCAGCTAGCTCAACACCGGCACGCTTGAAGATTGAAGCCACACGGGTGTAGGCGTACTGCATGTACGGTGCCGTGTTGCCTTCGAAGGCCAGCATGTTGTCCCAGTCGAAGATGTAGTCAGTGGTACGGTGCTTAGATAGATCCGCATACTTAACTGCCGCCATTGCAACCGTGTTAGCAATGTTTGCTTTCTCTTCAGCGTCTAGCTCAGGGTTCTTCTCTTCGATCAGCTTCGCTGCACGCTCTTCAGCTTCATCAAGAAGATCTGCCAGGCGAACAGTACCACCGGCACGGGTCTTGAACGGACGGCCATCTTTGCCTAGCATCATACCGAAGGCGTGGTGCTCTAGGCTTACTTCTTCTGGTACGTAGCCAGCCTTGCGAACAATCGTCCACGCTTGCATCAGGTGCTGGTGCTGGCGAGAGTCGATGAAGTAAAGCACGCGGTCGGCACCAAGCTGCTCGTAGCGGTATTTAGCACAAGCAATGTCTGTGGTGGTGTACAGGAAGCCGCCGTCGCGCTTCTGGATGATCACACCCATAGGCTCGCCGTCTTTGTTCTTGTACTCGTCAAGGAAAACAACCTGCGCGCCGTCATCTTCCACTGCCAGACCTTTTTCTTTCAGGTCAGCAACGATGCCAGGCAGCATGTCGTTGTACATTGACTCACCCATGACGTCATCACGGCTCAGTGATACGTTCAGGCGATCGTAGTTGCGCTGGTTTTGAACCATAGTTACATCAACCAGCTTCTTCCACATCTCAGCGCAGTACTCGTCACCGCCCTGTAGCTTAACAACGTAGTTACGTGCGCGCTCAGCGAACTCGGCATCTTCGTCGTAAAGCTTTTTAGATTCACGGTAGAAAGCTTCCAGATCAGAAAGCTCCATTGACACTTCGCCAGACTCTTTCTGCACACGCTCAAGGTTCGCGATAAGCATGCCAAACTGAGTACCCCAGTCACCGATGTGGTTAGCACGGACTACTTTATGGCCTAGGTGCTCAAGGGTACGGACTACGGCATCACCGATGATGGTTGAGCGCAGGTGACCAACGTGCATTTCTTTGGCGACGTTCGGAGCAGAGTAGTCAACAACGATGGTTTTTTGCTCTTCTTTCGCAACACCCAGGCGCTCATCTTTTAGTGCGCTCTCCGCCTGCTCGGCAAGCCAAGTTTTGCTTAGGAAGATGTTGATAAAGCCAGGGCCTGCGATTTCAACTTTTTCAGCGATACCGTCAAGGTCTAGCTGCTCGATAACTTTTTGTGCGAACTCGCGAGGGTTAGTACCCAGTTTTTTGGCTACGCCCATTACACCGTTGGCTTGGTAGTCGCCAAATTGCGCTTTCGCAGACTGGCGAACTGCAGCAGGGCTGCCGGCAGGTGCGCCTGCGGCTTCTAGCGCCTGAGAGACTTTGTCATTAATGAGTGCTTGAATGTTCACACGCTTATCCTTTAAATCGTTTGGAACGCCATATGTTAATGCACATTGGCGAGGCAAAAACGGCACCGTATTCAAGGGATATGACCGTCAAAAATAATCACGACCATTGGCCTATAAAGATAGCACCAAGTGATAATTTAATAACGTGAGTATTTTTGACGGGGCCGCCTCAGAAGTGGGAGAGGGGAAACATCTTGAATACGCTGGTTGCATTACCCTAATAATACCCACAAATTTAGGTGCTTTGGCAAGCCGTAAAGCTAATAGATTGCGATTTTTTTTAAATATCCATAACGGGGTGAAAAATATGCAGGAGTCTAGCAGGCACAAGGGCTTTGCCGATGCTGATAGGGCTGTTGTCAAGCCGAAAACTATGGATAATTATGCGTTCAATCGCTCAGCGTGAATAATCGGAGAAAAGAGATGCACAAGCTAGAACAAAAGGGCCTGTTACCCGAGCAAATGTTGGCCGAGTTGCCAGCCTTTATGGCGAAAATTGAGCGCCTTGCCGAACAGTTGGGCCTGACGCTTGCCGGTTACCAGGCTGATCACCTGGCCTTGCGGGTCAATGACTGGGAAACTGCCGAGCAATTGCACCAAGCTTGGCTGGCTTATGGCAAGGAATGGTCGACCAACGAAATCAATGGCCGCCCGATTGTGGTGATCGGCTTTGACCAGCCGCTAAGCTGCGGCCCATGGCTGATTGAGGCACTGGAACTGCCTTATCCGGGCGACAAAGCCTACCCGCAAGAAGGCTGGGAGCATGTCGAGTTTGTGATCCCATCAGAAGCAGCCGATACCGAGGCACTAAAAATAACCCTTGATGAGGTATTTCCGCAATTGGCTGAGCAGTGGGGTGAATTGGCTGGCAAGGGTATCAAAGTTAAAGCCAGCAGCCCATCGGGCGAGAAAGAACGCCTGTCGAACCCAACTTATGCCTTCAAGCATGATGGGGTATGTATCAAGCTGCACCCGCATTCGTTGAAGGCGGTAATTGAAAGTGAAGGGGAGTAAGCGTACTCCTAGATTCCTGCATTTAGCAGGGTAAAATTTCAAAAACGCATGAAGACATCCCTGTCGCTCCGACCCGCCATCCTTGGCGGGTAGGTTTTGAAATCTCACCCTTGCTAAATACTGTTGGTAGGTAAGGTATGTGGCGTGGTGTTTATAAAATTACCGTCCGGTTCCCATAGACAAATACCCGGTCATCGATGACCAAGCCCAGCGCCTTGCTCAGCACCGATTTTTCAACATCTTTCCCCGCTCGCGCCATGTCCTCGGCGCTGAAATTATGGTCAACAGGGATCACGTTTTGGGTAATGATCGGGCCCTCATCAAGATCGTTGGTGACAAAGTGGGCGGTGGCGCCGATGATTTTCACCCCGCGCTCGAACGCTTGCAGGTACGGCTTGGCACCGATAAACGCCGGCAGGAAGCTGTGGTGAATGTTGATGATTTTGTGCGGGAACTGGGCAACAAAGTTCGGCGTCAATATCCGCATATACTTGGCCAGCACCAGGTAATCCGGCGCGTACTGCTGCACCGCTTCGAGCAACAGAGCTTCATGCTCGTCGCGGCTGAGCCCTTCATGGCTGACATGGTGGAAAGGGATGTCAAACTTGCTGGCGAGATCGGCCAGGTGATCATAGTTGCCAACAATGGCGGCAATCTCGATATCCAAGGTGCCATCAAAGGTCTTGACCAGAATGTCCCCCAAGCAATGGGCTTCCTTGGTCACCATGATCACAATGCGTTTGCGGTCTGAGCCAATAAGGCGGCGATGACTCCCTTCTGGCAGAGCCCGGTCCAAGTCGTACAGGAAGGTTTCGTCATTGAAGTAACCCTCCAGCTCGGTGCGCATGAAGAACTGGCTGTGCGAGTGATCGACAAATTCGTTGTTGTGCACAATATTGAGCTGGTGCTTGTAACAGATGTTGGTGATTTTGCTGATCAGGCCCATTGCATCCGGGCAGTCGGTCAGCAGGGTTTTCTTTTCCATGGTGCTCGTCCTTGAACTACTATTTTATCAAATCCAGTTTCATAGTATTTACCTTGGATTGCTTTCAGGGTCAAAGGCTAAATTTTCGCCGCCAATAAATCATGGCTGCTGGAGGGGAATATTGGCATAATGTGCGGTCAACCGACGGAGCTGCCTAGAGCCCGTTTTTCTTTAGCCAGATAGTCGAAAGCCAATGATAGCCAAGTTTTTTGCCTCCGGTGGTGCGCTTGATAAAGCCATTCCCGGGTTTCAGGCCCGCCAACCGCAAATCGATATGGCGCAGGCCGTGGCCGATGCCATCAAGACCGAGAGCCAGCTTGTGGTCGAAGCGGGAACGGGAACCGGCAAGACATTCGCGTATTTGGTTCCAGCGCTTGTCAGCGGCAAGAAAACCATTATCTCCACCGGTTCCAAGAACCTGCAGGAGCAACTGTTCCACCGGGATCTGCCATTGATGGCCGATGCCCTAGGCTTTACCGGCCGGGTATCCTTGCTCAAGGGGCGCTCCAACTATCTTTGTCTTGACCGTCTCAGCCGCCAGATCACCGAAAGCCATGGTGTCCACACCGATCCGAAGTTACTGAGCCAGCTGGTTCAGGTGCGGAGTTGGTCGTCGTCGACCAAGAGCGGCGACCTGGGGGAGTGCGAGGACATTGCCGAAGACAGCCCGGTGATCCCGATGATCACTTCCACCAATGATAACTGCCTTGGCCGTGAGTGCCCGTCCTATGAAGAGTGCTTCGTGGTCAAAGCGCGCCGCCGGGCGATGGAGGCCGATGTGGTGGTGGTCAATCACCATTTATTTTTGGCTGATCAGGCGATTAAGGAAACCGGCTTTGGTGAGCTGATCCCCGAAGCCGAGGTATTCATTTTTGATGAAGCCCACCAGATGCCTGATATCGCCAGCCAGTACTTTGGCCAAAGCCTGTCCAGCCGCCAGATCCAGGAGCTGGCCAAAGATGTCGAGATAGGCTACCGCACCGAAGCCAAGGATATGCGCCAGCTGCAAAAAACCGCCGATAGGTTACACCAAGCTGCTGCTGATATGCGCATTGTGCTAGGTGAACCAGGGTTCCGTGGCAACTGGCGTGAAGCAATCGCCAGCCCGACGATTCAGCGTGAAATTACCCGCCTGAGCGATGCCTTGGACTTGACCCATGAAGTCCTGAAGTTGGCCCTGGGGCGGAGTCAGTTGTTGGACTCGGCGTTTGAGCGGGCGACCCTTATCAAGGCAAGATTGGATCGGGTCTGCGATACCAGCATTACCGGTTATTCCTATTGGTATGAATGCACCCCGCGCCATTTCAGTCTGCACATCACCCCGTTGTCGGTTGCCGATAAGTTTAGTGAGCAGATCGAGCAGCAGGGGGGCGCCTGGATTTTCACCTCGGCGACTTTGGCCGTGAATGAGGACTTCAGCCACTTCAGCCAGCGGTTGGGACTCAAGCCCAAGCAACAGTTTTCGCTGGAAAGCCCATTTGATTACCAGCAGCAGGCCTTGCTTTGTGTGCCCCGTTTCTTGCCTGAACCCAATAGCTTCGGCATTGCCGATAGGTTGGTGGAGATGTTGGCTCCGGTGATTGAGGACAATCAAGGGCGCTGCTTCTTCCTGTGTACCTCGCACCAGATGGTTCGCGAACTGGCCGAAGGGTTCAGGGCCAAGCTCGAATTGCCCGTACTGGTCCAGGGGGAAACGACTAAGCAGAAGCTATTGGCGGAATACTTGGAGCGGGGTAATGCCCTGTTGATCGCCACAGGTGCTTTCTGGGAAGGGGTGGATGTTAGAGGACAGGCCCTTAGCTGTGTTATCATTGACAAATTACCCTTTACAGCACCGGATGACCCGCTGCTGAAAGCGCGTATTGAGGACTGCCGTTTACGTGGTGGCGATCCTTTCGCGCAAGTACAGATCCCGGATGCGGTGATCACCCTCAAGCAGGGCGTCGGCCGTCTTATCCGCGACAAGCAGGATAAAGGAGTCTTGGTGATCTGCGACAACCGTTTAGTCACGCGCCCCTACGGTGCGGTATTTCTTAACAGCCTGCCGCCCATTCCGAGAACTCGGGATGTTGCTAGCGTCGGGCATTTCTTATCTTCGGTTAATGGCCACCAAGAGCCTGCCTCAACCGAAGAACAGCATTCAGAGGCTTGAATGAGCAACAAAATTCTTGCAGTAGATACTGCCACCGAAAACTGTTCCGTTGCCCTGCTAGTGGGCGATGAAGTGATTTCTCACTGTGAGTATGCCCCGCGCGAGCACACCACCAAAGTATTGCCAATGGTCGATAGCGTGTTGGCTCAGGCCGGACTTAAGCTCAATCAGCTTGATGCGTTGGCTTTCGGCCGCGGCCCAGGTAGCTTTACCGGGGTGCGTATCGGGATTGGCATTGCGCAGGGCTTGGCGTTTGGTGCGGACTTGCCAATGGTGGGCATTTCGACTTTGGCGGCAATGGCTCAGGGAACCTACCGCCAGCACCAGGCCGAGCAGGTCATGGCGGCTATCGATGCCCGTATGAACGAAATCTACTGGGGTCAGTATCGCCGCCAGTCAGATGGTGACTGGGCACTGCAGGGCAGCGAGCTGGTTATCAAGCCTGAGAGCCTGATCACGCAACTGCCGGTGAGCGAAGGCCAGTGGTTAACAGCGGGTACAGGTTGGGAAAGTTATGCTGAGGTATTGGCACAACTGCCTGTCGAAACGGTATCAGGGTCGGTTCTGTATCCGGATGCGGCCGATATGGTGCATTTGGCCAAATATGCATTTGCTCGTGGCGAGGCGGTTGCTGCCGAAGAAGCAAGCCCGGTGTACCTGCGCGATACAGTAACCTGGAAAAAATTGCCAGGTCGCGAATAATACACTTGCCTCATTGCCGTGTATGCATACTATTGTATTAGCATGCTCGGCAATTATTTGGATACTGGACGTTTCCTATGGTTTCTATTCAGCGCCTCCCCGTCACCATTCCCCAAACCCCGTCGAAGACGAAACTCGCCCGCGATTCCGTTCTGGATGCCAGTGAACCCACTCCCGTAGCCAAAGCCGTCGCCCAATCGGTTCGTGATCCTGAAGTGCTGAGCGCCGCTCATTCCCACATTCAGTACGATCAACCCGAGGGCAAGAACCGCCAGGCGCTGGAGAGTTATTTAGGGGTAATGCACCAGCAAAAGCGGGATGAACTCTCGATGTTGGTTGGGGTCGATGTGTATGTTTAAGCGTGATTAGTTGCCTGAAAGCCGGAAAATTGCGCGGATATTCATCATTTACCATGGAGTTACCTATGTTTAGGAAGCTAATCGTTGGGTTGCTTGCTGCGACTATGATAGGCTGCGCCGCGGTGCCTGAGAGCCTCATGATTGACAGCGAAAATCCGATCTCTGATATCACGGCATTGCGAGATCCTACCGGTCAGGATCTCGGGCTGGCTGTCCGGCTCGGGGGGATGATTGCTGCGATAGACAACGGTGAGCAGAAAACCCGGTTGGAAATTGTGGCCATGCCCATTGGCAGTGACGCCAAACCCAAGCTTGGCAGCAGTACCCAGCAGCGCTTCGTCGCGTATGTTGATGGCTTTCTCGAGCCGATGGAGTACCACCCAGGGCGGTTGATTTCTGTTGCAGGGTATGTAAAGGGTGAAGAAGAGGGCAAGGTCGGCGAGTACCAGTACCGTTTCCCGGTCGTCGTGGCATCGGGTACCCAGCTGTGGCAAGTGAAGCAGGAAGTCTGGCTCGATGACTTCGACCGCTTCAGAAGCTGCGTCGGCTTATATTGTTCCCCAAGCCTCATTAATAGCGGTTTCTCCCGGGCAGAAGTCAGGGAGCGGGTGACCCAATAGACGACCATGTACCAGATTGATTTTCAGTTGGCCGAACAGAGGCTGTCGGGATTAGCCTCCTTTGCAACCGAGCGCCCCGTAGCGACCAAGGCCCAGTTAAGTGCCGTCTTGGTGGATAAGCCTGTGATGGTGATGCTGCATGGCTGGCAGGATAACGCCGCTAGCTTCGCCCCATTGTTTGGTAAGCTTGCCGAGCAGTTTCATGTTGTTGCGATTGATTGGCCTGGCCATGGGTTATCGGCGCCGAGAGCGGCCGATAACTATTATCATTTTATCGATTATGTTGATGACTTGGCCCAGTTGGTCGCTTTGTTGGATCAGCCCCAGGTCACCCTAACGGGCCATTCCATGGGAGCGCTGGTAGCGGTTTGCTATGCTGCAGCGTTTACCGACAAGGTGAATGGCTTGGCTTTAATCGAGGGCTTGGCGCCATTATCTGAGGCAGAGCATGATGCCCCGCAGAGGTTGCGCCAGGGGATCGAAAGCCGCCAACGTTACCGGGACCGGGTACAGCAGCGCCAGAACCGTTCGATGGGCTCGTTCCAGCAGGCGCTCGATCTGCGCTGCGCGGTCAATGATGTCACGCCAGAGCAGATCAGGCCGGTCGTTGAGCGGGCGGTCTGCCAGCGCGACGGGCGATGGTACTGGCGCCATGACAACCGCCTGCGCTGCGATTCGCTGTACCGCATGGCTCACCCTCAGGTTTCGGCCTTGGTGTCGTCGGTGCAATGCCCGGTGCTCTCGATTATCGGGGAAACGGGCTACCGCCAGCTGAAACTGCAGCAGCCGGGCGAGCAGGGATGGCAACAGCTTGAACAAATCGAGGTTGCCGGTGGCCATCATTGCCACCTTCAAAGCCCCGAACAGGTGACTGAAAACATATTGTTGTTCAGTTCAAAATTTAATGCATTAGCCAGATAGGCTAGTGTTACTTGTATGTTGATTGTGCTGTAATTGCGGTGTAAACAGATGTTTTAACTACCCGTCAGCACAGATAGGCACCATGCCAATTTCAAAAAGGAGAGTGCAAAGTGGATAAGGTTTGGCTTAACCGCTATCCGGAAGATGTACCGGCTGAAATCAACCCGGACCAGTATCCGTCGTTGGTTGAAATGTTTGAGCAGTCGGTACAGAAGTACGCTGACCAGACAGCGTTTATCAATATGGGGCAGGTAATGACCTTCCGCAAGCTGGAAGAGCGTAGCCGGGCCTTCGCCGCCTACCTGCAGAATGAGCTGAAGCTGCAAAAAGGCGATCGCGTCGCGGTGATGATGCCGAACCTGCTGCAGTATCCCATTGCCCTGTTTGGTATTTTGCGTGCCGGTTGCGTGGTGGTTAATGTTAACCCACTTTATACTCCGCGTGAGCTGGAGCACCAGTTGAATGACTCCGGTGCCAAGGCGATCGTCATTGTTTCTAACTTCGCCCACACCCTAGAGAGCATTGTTAAAAACACCAGTGTCCAGCATGTGGTGCTGACCAGCCTTGGCGATCAGCTGTCTCGCCCTAAAGGCACGCTGGTTAACTTTGTCGTCAAGTACATCAAGAAGATGGTGCCGAAGTACCACCTTCCGCACGCTACATCAATGCGTATGGCCCTGCGCAAAGGCCGCCGCATGCAGTACGTCAAGCCGTTCATGTCTGGTGACGATACGGCCTTCTTGCAGTACACCGGCGGGACGACTGGGGTGGCCAAAGGTGCGATTCTCAGCCACCGCAACATGCTGGCTAACGTAATGCAGGCCAAGGGAGCCTATGGCCCGGTACTGACTGAAGGCCGCGAGTTGATTGTGACGGCACTGCCGCTGTACCATGTTTTTGCCCTGACGGTGAACTGCTTGCTGTTCATCGAGATGGGAGGACGCAACCTGCTGATCACTAACCCGCGTGATATTCCGACGTTTGTCAAAGAGCTGCAGCGCTATCCGTTTACCGCGATCACCGGGGTAAATACCCTGTTCAATGCGCTGGTTAACAATGAAGATTTCCATGAGATTGACTTCAGTGAGCTGCGTCTATCCGTTGGCGGAGGCATGGCAGTCCAGCGCGCGGTAGCTGACAAGTGGAAGCAAATCACCGGCAATTACCTGCTAGAAGGCTACGGCCTGACCGAGTGCTCGCCGCTGGTTGCCGCCTACCCCTATGATTTGACCGACTACAATGGCTCTATCGGCTTGCCGGTACCGTCGACCGATGTCCGCATCGTCGATGACGAGGGAGTGGTGCTGGCTAATGATCAGACCGGCGAGCTGCAGGTCCGTGGCCCGCAGGTTATGCAGGGGTACTGGCAGCGCCCTGAGGCCAGCAAGGAAGTACTGACCGAAGATGGTTGGCTGTCTACGGGAGATATTGTACGTTTCGATGACGAAGGCTTCCTCCATATCGTCGATCGCAAGAAGGACATGATCCTGGTGTCGGGCTTCAATGTATACCCGAACGAGATTGAGGATGTAGTTGCCCTTAACAGCAAGGTGCTGGAAGTGGCGGCGATCGGCGAACCGCATGAAGTCTCGGGTGAGGTGGTGAAAGTCTGCGTGGTCAAGCGCGATGCCAGCCTGACGCGCGAGGAGCTGCTCGAGCACTGCCGTGAGCACCTGACCGGCTACAAGGTACCGAAGATTGTTGAATTCCGCGATGAACTGCCAAAGACTAATGTCGGCAAGATCTTGCGTCGCGCATTGCGTGAAGAGTCGAACCAGCAAGCTCAGGATGCCTAATCGCATTTTCAATTAAAGACACATAATGCCGGCGCCAAGCCGGCATTTTGTACCGAGCCAGATAATGTCCTGTTTCATAGGCCTATTTTTCCGCTTGGTATCATTGGTGAGATAACTGTGAATTTTGAAATGATCACCAGCCGCACGCGGTTGGAAACAATATGCCTTCAGGCGCGCCGTCAGTCGGCCGTCATGTTGGATACCGAGTTTGTCAGAACCCGGACCCTCTACCCGAAACTGGGTTTGATCCAGCTGTTTGACGGTGAGTCCCTGGCGTTGATTGACCCATTGGCAATTGACGACCTGGATCCGCTGTGGGAGCTGCTGCGTGACCAGTCGGTGATCAAGGTGCTGCACGCCTGTGGTGAAGACTTGGAAGTATTCCAGTACTATGCAGGCTGCTTGCCGGTACCGATGATTGATACCCAGGTAATGGCTTCGTTCCTCGGCTATGGGGTGTCTGCAGGCTTCGGGACCTTGGTGAAAGACTACTTGGGTATTGAGCTTGATAAGGGGGAGGCGCGTACCAACTGGTTAGCCCGTCCTTTGACCGAGCGTCAGCTCGACTACGCCGCAGCCGATGTTTACTATCTGCTGCCGCTGTACCAGAAACTGATGCCGCTCGTCGAAGCCAAAGGTTGGCAGGAGGCCCTGGCGCAGGAGTGTGCGGGTCTGATGCTCAAGCGCGTTAAGACTATCGACCCGGACAAAGCCTACCTCGATATCAAGAATGCGTGGCAGCTCAATCCCAAGCAGCTGGCTATTTTGCAAAAAGCGGCTAAGTGGCGGGTGCTGGAAGCGCGCAAGCGCGATTTGGCCCTGAACTTTATCGTCAAGGAGCTGCACCTTTGGAAGCTGGCCCGCTACGGGATCAAGTCGAAGGCGGTGATGGCAAAAGAAGGTTTCGACAACATGGAAATTCAGCGCCATGCCAACCGGCTGCTGAAAATGGTACATGATGTCGACGATATGCCCGAAGACCGATACCCGGAAAAAATCATTAGGCTGGTGGATTTGCCGGGGTATAAGCAGAAAGTGAAGCATATCAAGGATGTTGTGTCGGCAGTCGAGCAGGAAACCGGCCTGATGTCCGAGTTCCTGGCGTCGAAGAAACAGATCAACCAGCTGATCTCTTGGGCCTGGAAAAAAGACTCGCCGTCCGACAGCTTGCCTGACATGCTGAAGACCTGGCGTAAACCGCTGTTTGAAAGCAAAGTGCTACCTTTGCTGCAGTCGAAATAAGGCTAAGTCGTTTTTGCTATGCGCCCGGAAATAAAAAGCCCCGCTCAACTATCGAGCGGGGCTTTTTTTCGGATATGGAGCCAGCCAGTTTACTTGTCTTCGTCCGGCAGGGTAACGTTGAGCTCAAGAACGGAAAGGTCTTCTTCTTTCTGATCGAGATTAACGGTGACCTGTTCTGGACTGATTTGGACGTATTTGCGGATCACATCCAGAATATCCTGCTTCAACTGCGGTAAATAGCTAGGTGCACTCTGATCGGCAGAGCGGCGTTCGGCAACGATAATTTGCAGGCGCTCTTTGGCTACACTGGCAGTCGTTGGTTTCTTGGGGCGGAAGAATTCTAACAATGCCATCGTATTATCATCCTCCGAACAGACGTTTTAGGAAGCCTTTCTTCTCTTCTTCAAGGAAGCGGTACGGGCGCTCTTCACCCAGTAGTCGGGCAACGGTGTCGCCATAGGCGATACCAGCGTCCGATTCTTTATCGAAAATCACCGGCTCACCCTTGTTTGAGGCATTCAGTACGGCTTGGCTCTCTGGGATCACGCCAAGCAGCGGTATGTGCAGAATTTCCTCAACATCACCAACGCTTAGCATCTCGCCCAGAGTGACGCGGGCAGGGTTGTAGCGGGTCAGTAGCAGGTGAGTCTTCACCGGCTCATCCGCTTGCTCGGCACGGCGAGACTTGGAGTCGAGAATGCCTAGAATACGGTCTGAGTCACGTACAGAAGAGACTTCTGGGTTGGTGGTGACAATGGCTTCATCGGCAAAGTACAGCGCCATCAGCGCGCCGGTTTCGATACCCGCGGGCGAGTCGCAAATAATGAACTCGAAGTCCATTGCTGCCAAATCATTCAACACACGCTCAACGCCCTCACGGCTCAGGGCATCTTTGTCGCGGGTTTGTGAAGCGGGTAGGACATACAAGTTGTCGACACGCTTGTCCTTGATGAGTGCCTGGTTGAGGTTGGCTTCACCATTAATCACATTGACGAAGTCATACACGACTCGGCGTTCGCAGCCCATAATGAGGTCAAGGTTACGCAGGCCGATATCGAAATCGATCACCGCTGTTTTCTTGCCGCTTAGCGCAAGGCCCGATGCAATAGCTGCACTCGAGGTAGTTTTACCAACGCCACCTTTACCTGAGGTAACAACGATAATACGTGCCATCTTAAATTCCTTATTAAACCTTATAGAGTCATGTGCTCTATGTTCAAATTGTTTTCAGCAAGCGAGATAACGACATTTTTTCCCCAGAACTCTTGTTGAATTTTGTCGCTTAACCAATAGTTCCCTGCGATTGAAATGAGCTCAGGCTGTAAGTTGTGGCAGAAAATCTTTGCCTCTTGTTGACCGCTGGCCCCAGCGATAGCACGGCCCCGAAGGGTGCCATAGACATGGATACAGCCATCGGCGATGATTTCAGCTGCCGCACTGACATGTCCAAGTACTATCAAATCACTATTTTTAGCATAAATTTGCTGTCCTGACCGAACTGGATTTTTTATGATTTTTGTCGGTGTCATCACAGGTTCGGCGGCTTTTGCCTGTTTGGCTGCATTCATAATCGCGAATCCAGCCTGCTTGGCCTGTTGTTGCAACTCCGGTTGCTTGCAGCCACTGATCCCCACAGGGATCATGCCGGCTTCGTGAACCTGGCTTTTTAGCAATGCAAAATCCAGCTTATTTCCGGCTTGGCTGACATCAATGACGATCGGAGCGGCGGAAAAGAAATGAGGAGCCTGTTCAACTTTATCTTTGAGAAAGTTGATTGCTTGCTGTATGTCGCCGTCCACGAGGTGGAGGGCCGAGAGGGTGAATGAGCCCCCTTTGAGTTCTGCAGATTTTGTCATGCGCGCTAATGACTGCCGATAAATTAGTCGTTCGGGAACGTTATCTCTTGGGTAACTTGCATGTTATATTCCAAAGCGTATATCAGCAAGCTATCCTTGCTTTTGCGTTGGAAATTCAGACAACCGTCTCATCAAGTAGGCGATCTCCCCCATCTGTAGGGAATGATCCCGGTGAATTGTTGTCTGACAAAATAGCGAAATTAACGAACAGGTTACCGACAATATGTTGTGTGCAATTTACAAAAGCCCCAAAAAAGACAACACCTATCTTTATATCAACAACAAAGACGACTTTTCAGCCGTGCCTGAAGTTTTGTTGAAAACATTTGGTACGCCACAATTTGTCATGGTACTTAAGTTAGAGGAACGACATAAGCTGGCACAGGCCGATATAGAAAAAGTAAAAGCGGATCTCAAGGAGAGCGGATATTACCTGCAGGTGCCGCCTCCCGTGCCAAACTTACTCGTGCAGTACAAAGCGGATAAAGCCGCCAGCAGCCAAGGATAAACTATGCATAAGCGATTGATATCGGCCTTAGTGGCCTTAGGGTTAGGATTATCATCGGTTGTCTATGCCGATGAGGGGTTTGATAAATATGTCGAAGGACTGAAAGTAGAAGCCCGGGAAAATGGAATTTCGGAGTCGATTATCAACTCTGCTTTTGATGGCATAACGTTTGTCGAGCGTGCGGTAAAAGCGGACAAAAATCAACCGGAGCGTAAATTAACTCTGGATGAGTATATTCCCCGTGCGGTGCCTGCTTGGAAAGTAAAACAGGCAAATGAGCTATATCGCCAGCATAAATCTATGTTGGATAAAATTGGTGAGCAGTACGGTGTGCAACCGCGCTTTATAGTTGCCTTGTGGGGGGTTGAAAGTAATTTTGGCCGCTTGATGGGGAATTATAATGTGGTTGAAGCGTTATCCACGCTAGCCTATGAAGGTCGGCGCGAAGCGTTTTTCCGCGGACAGGTGATGGCGGCACTGGAAATATTGGATGCCGGCCATATTAGCCCTGAAGATATGAAGGGTTCTTGGGCGGGTGCCATGGGCCAACCGCAGTTTATGCCAACCTCATTCCTGTCGTATGCCGTCGATGGCAACAATGACGGCAGGATTGATATTTGGCAGACGGAGGCCGATGTTTTTGCCTCTGCGGCGAATTATTTGAATAAAGCCGGCTGGGATGACCAATATACCTGGGGGCGGCAAGTTTCTTTACCCGCTTCTATTGATGAGTCATTGCTTGGTGTAGAAATGAGCAAAGCCCGTAGTCTGGCTGAATGGCAGCAATTAGGTGTTCGACGCCTCAACGGCAAGGCCCTGCCGAGTGTTGAAATAGATGCCTGGCTTATTCAACCTGATGATAAACAAGGCCGTGCCTATTTGATTTATGGTAATTATCAGTCGTTGCTCAAGTGGAATCGTTCGCATTATTTCGCCTTGGCCGTGAGCCATTTGGCTGATCAAATTCGCTAATCCCCAAAAATGACAAAAAACCAGACCAATAGGTCTGGTTTTTTATGCTGCGGGGAAAATCACGCTTTATTTTTTTGCCATCGGGTGAAATTAAAATAATCGTTAGTAATAGAGGGGAGGGAAGTAAGTTGTTGGGTGAAATTGAGCTTTGCGGTTTGGTGCCCCCTTTCTTTTTCTTTTGAATCAATGACTTGGTTTTTGGTGCTTGTCAGCGGTTTATCTTAAAAAAAAACCCGGCATGGCCGGGTTTTTTCGATGATTATCACAGATGATTTGAAATATTAGATTTCAAAATCTTCTAGAGACTTGCCTTCGTCCAGAGCTTTTTTCAGTGCGCTTGGAGTACGACCTTGGCCAGTCCAAGTTTTCTCTTCACCATTTTCATCGATGAAACGGTATTTTGCTGGACGCTGCGCACGCTTTGCTTTTGGTGCTTTATTTAGTGTGGCTAGAAGCTCTTCTGGGTCAATACCATCAGCAAGAAGCATTTCACGGTATTGGGCTAGTTTTTCTGTACGTTCTTTTTCTTTAGCAAGCTCTTCTGCTTCTGCTTCCTCACGCTCAGAAACAACGGTTTGAAGTTTTTCTAGCGCTTCCTGTAGTTGCTCAAGAGAATATTCACGAGAAAGTGCGCGAAGGCTGCGAAGGTTAAGTAGCGCTTTCATTGCATCAGACATTTTTTATTTCCTGTAGGCCTAAAACTATAAATTAATAATAGCAGTGACGATTCAATAATTGCAATAATAATACTTTTAATACAGTGATGCCAAATAAAAAATGAAGGGTTTATTTAATTTTTTGCAATTTATCTGGTTCATTTCTCATTTGTAATAAATTGTAATGGTCAAGATAAGTAAATATTCTTATCCAAAATCTACGGGAGCTGATAAATATTTGCCATCAATTTCATATGTGAAAGGTATAATAATTTGTCACTAAGTGGATGATTTTCGTACTCTATGGCAAGACTATTCACTATTTTTGTGATTTTTTTCATCTTAACTTATTGCATTTGGATATCTATTCCGTAGAATTGACCATACCTAGACTAAGGGTAGAGGCGCATCGTCTATTAGTAGTAAATCTTAGGGTGATTCCAATGAGGATTTACGAAAGGAGCCGATGCCGAAGTAAGCGTGGAGTATCAAGCCTGCTTGCTGGGGTTGTCACCGAATAGGGTCAACACTGCCATAGTATATAATTACATTAACTATGGAGCGCTACTGTGGAGTCGGAAAAGGGTAACTTCTCTTCCTTATGCTCTTCTATACACGACAAGATGTCGTGTTAAGCAGTAGATCTCCAACCAGGATCGGTTGTAGTCGAGATCATGAATATTGTAGATTTTTCACATTCCGCCATGTCGTTGTTGCCTCCTTTGGTTGCGCTGGGCTTGGCTATCCTAACTCGTCGTGTTTTAGTTTCATTGGGTGTCGGTGTCCTGCTGGGCGCATTCCTGCTGACGGATTTCTCTGTCGGTGGTACGGCCAGCTATATCGGTACCACGGTTGAAGGGCTGTTTATTGAAGACGGTGCCATCAACAGTTGGAACATGAGTATTGTTGCTTTCCTTATTTTGCTGGGTATGACCACTGCCTTGCTGACACTTTCTGGCGGTACTCGAGCGTTTGCTGAATGGGCCCAGACGAAAATCAAGAGTAAGCGCGGTGCTAAACTGTTGGCTGCGTTCTTGGGTGTATTTATCTTTGTTGATGATTACTTCAACAGTTTGGCCGTTGGCTCGATTTCCCGCCCGGTGACTGACCGGTTCTATGTCTCCCGTGCCAAATTGGCCTATATCCTTGACTCTACTGCCGCACCAATGTGTGTATTGATGCCCGCTTCAAGCTGGGGGGCATACATTATTACCTTGATCGGCGGTATTTTGGTTTCGCACGGGGTGACAGAATACTCGCCGCTAGGGGCATTCATGCAGCTGGCGCCGATGAACTTTTATGCGGTATTCGCTCTGTTGATGGTGTTTGTCGTGGCTTGGTTCCAAATTGATGTGGGCCCGATGAAAAAGCACGAGCTGGAAGCGAGTCACTGCCGTGGATTCGATGAGGGGGATGTAGACAGCCGTGCCAAGGATCTGAACGACGAACTGGAAATTGAAGAAAGCAAGAATGGCCGTGTTGCCGATCTGGTAATGCCAATCGTAACCCTGATTGTGGCAACGTTCTTCTTTATGCTCTTTACCGGCTACCAGGCCTTGGCGGCGGATGGTCTCGCGTTTAGCGTTCTGGGTGCGTTCGAGAATACAGATGTGGGTATGTCTCTGGTATACGGTGGCCTGGTTGGTTTGGCTGCTGCCCTTATCCCTGTTTTCCGCCAGCGCATTCCAATGGCAGATGTGGCCTCTACCCTGTGGATTGGGGCCAAGTCGATGTTTGGCGCGATCTTGATCTTGCTGTTTGCTTGGAGCATTGGCTCGGTGATCAGTGACATGGCGACGGGTAAATACCTATCGACCTTGGTTGAGGGTAGCATTAACCCAATGATGCTGCCGGCGATTCTCTTCTTGCTAGCAGGCCTGATGGCATTCTCGACCGGTACGTCGTGGGGTACGTTCGGTATTATGTTGCCGATTGCCGGTGATCTGGCTGCTGCCACCGACATTATGCTGATGTTGCCGATGCTTGGCGCGGTATTGGCCGGTTCGGTATTTGGCGATCACTGCTCGCCAATTTCCGATACGACTATCCTGTCGTCGACTGGTGCTCGCTGCCACCACATTGATCACGTATCGACCCAGCTACCTTATGCGCTGGCTGTGGCTGCGGTATCGACTATTGGCTTCCTGGTACTGGGCTTTACAGGCTCTCTCGCTGTTTCGTTCATGTCGGCAACCGTCGCCTTCGCTCTGGCTTGCGTGGCGCTTTACTGGCTTGCACGCCGCCCTCAGGAAGCGGCTGCGAACGCGTAATGCTGATGTCATGCTGAAGAAAAAAGCCTGTATTTGATACAGGCTTTTTTATTTTCGCTAGTTAGCCCAAATTTCTTTAATTTAATCTCAATTGGTCACAAAGAAGATGAGCTTGCTCCTTTCAATCTGAAGGGCTTTTCTGTAGCATCTCGGCTGATTTTTCACGCACCAATCGTATTACTAGGGAAGCTTAATGGCCCAAATGTATTTCTATTACTCGGCAATGAATGCGGGTAAGTCGACAACATTATTGCAGTCATCTTTTAATTACCGCGAGCGCGGCATGACGCCGGTGATTTTCACCGCTGCAATTGATGACCGTTACGGTAAAGGCAAGGTCAGCTCGCGAATTGGTTTGCAAGAAGATGCTGAGTTGTTTACTACCAGCGATGACCTCTATGCTCGTCTGCAGGATATGAATGCAACCAAGAAAGTTGACTGTGTGCTAATTGATGAGTGCCAGTTCTTGACCAAAGAGCAGGTGTACCAATTAACAGAAGTCGTCGACAAGCTGAATATTCCGGTGCTTTGCTATGGTTTGCGTAGTGATTTTCGTGGTGAGCTATTTGAAGGCAGCCGTTATTTGCTGGCGTGGGCAGATAAACTGGTTGAATTGAAAACCATCTGCCATTGCGGCCGCAAAGCCAATATGGTGATCCGCCAAGATGCCAGCGGCAAGGCGATTGCCGACGGCGACCAGGTCGAAATCGGCGGCAATGACCGCTATGTTTCCGTGTGCCGCAAGCACTATAAAGAAGCGCTCGGCCGGTAATTGGTACTTTCTACCATATCCTGTTCGATAAGCAACGAAGCCCAGATTATTCTGGGCTTCGTTTTATTGGGACCATTGTTACGGCTACTTGTGGCGCTCTTGCAGCTTGGCTGTGACATCCGACAGGGACATCCCTTGATCTTGCAGCAGTACCAACAAGTGGTAGATCAGATCGGCTGACTCACAGACTAGCTCCGCCTTGTCACCCGACGTTGCCGCAAGCGCGACTTCAACCCCTTCTTCGCCCACCTTCTGCGAAATCCGCTTGGTACCACGGGCATACAGGCTGGCAGTGTAGGACGATTCAGGATCGGCACCTTTACGAGCAGCCAAGATCTGCTCAAGTTGATGAAGGAACACCAGGGCAGGCTGCTCGACCTGTCCTTCTTCTGCTGTGTCATTGTCAAAACAGGTGGTGGTACCCAGGTGGCAGGTCGGGCCGATAGGGTCGACTTTCACCAACAGGGTGTCCTGATCGCAATCGAGTTTGATGCTTTTTAGCTGAAGCACATTGCCCGAGGTTTCGCCCTTGGTCCACAAGCGCGCTTTGGTCCGTGACCAGAAGGTGACTTGTTTTGTCTCGAGGGTTTTACTCAGGGCCTCGTCGTTCATGTAGCCGAGCATCAGGACTTGGCCACTGGTGTTGTCCTGGACAATCGCCGGAACCAAGCCGTCTACTTTGTCCCAATTGATACTGCTTGCTAGGCTCATAGGCGGATCTCCACATCTTGTTGTTTCAGGTATTGCTTGAGTTCACCGATATTGATGATTTGTTTGTGGAATACCGATGCGGCGAGGGCGCCGTCGACATTCGCTTGCTTGAAGGCATCGGCAAAGTGCACCATCTCACCGGCCCCGCCGGAGGCAATGAGCGGTACATGGCAGACTTCACGCACCATGTTGAGTTGGGTGAGATCGTAGCCGTTGCGCACGCCGTCCTGGTTCATCATGTTCAGGACAATCTCGCCGGCCCCGCGGCGCTGGACTTCTTGCACCCAGTCGCGGGTTTCCCAGCGGGTCGCCTTGGTGCGGTTTTCATCTCCGGTGAACTGGTACACCTGGTATTTACCGCTATCGGCATCGAAATAGGAGTCGATACCGACCACAATGCATTGGACCCCAAACTTATCCGCCAGCTCGGTGATTAAGTTCGGATCGGCCAGGGCTGGCGAGTTGATGGACACTTTATCGGCTCCAAACTGCAGGATACGGCTGGCGTCCTCGGCGGATTTGATCCCGCCGGCGACGCAGAAGGGAATATCGATCACTTCTGCTACGCGGGCCACCCAGCTCTTGTCGACCACCCGGCCATCACTGGAGGCGGTGATGTCGTAGAACACCAGCTCATCGGCTCCTTCCTCGGCGTAGCGCTTGGCAAGCGGGACGATGTCACCGATGATCTCGTGGTTGCGGAACTGAACCCCTTTGACTACCTGGCCATCACGGACATCGAGGCAGGGAATAATTCGTCTTGCTAACATCTTGGTATCTCCTTGCCTCATTCTGCCCAGCAAGCAAAGGCTTGCTCGGCGGTGAACTTACCATCAAGCAGTGCACGGCCGACGATCACGCCACTAACCCCCGAACCTTTGAGGGCCGTGATATCATCCAGTGAGCCGATCCCGCCCGAGGACTGGAATTGAACTTGCGGGTACTGGCCACACAGATCTTGGTATAGCTCGACATTTGACCCTTCCAGCGTGCCGTCGCGGGAAATATCGGTGCACAGTACATGCTGCAGCCCAACCGTTAGGAAGTCTTCGAGCAGGGCTTCTATAGTCACACCAGAGTCTTCCTGCCAGCCGGAAACCGCCACATTGCGTTTACCATCGGCATCGATATTGATATCGAGCGCCAGCACAATGCGCTCTGGGCCGTATTTTTCCATCCAGGCTTTGACTAATTCTGGCTGCTTGACCGCCGTCGAACCGATCACCACTCGTTGAGCTCCGGCATTGAGCAAATCAGCAACATCCTGCTCGGTGCGAACGCCGCCGCCGATCTGGATATTGGCAGGGGTGCTGGCCAATAGCTTACTGATTAAGTCCAGCTGCCGGGCAGAGGTGTCTTTGGCTCCGGTAAGATCAACCAGGTGCAGCCAGGTCGCGCCAGCCTGGTGGTATAGGTTAAATTGCTCGGCAGGGTCGACTTTGTATTCGGTAACCTTGCCGTAGTCTCCTTGAAACAGGCGGACAACCTGACCTTCAATTAAATCGAGAGCGGGAATAATCATAACAAGTCCTTTTGGTGTCCTTACATTTCAAGAAAGTTTTTGATCAGCTGCGAGCCAGCTTTGCTCGAGCGCTCAGGGTGGAACTGGACCCCGTAGTAATTGCCGCTCTGTACTGCGGCGGTAAACGGTTGGCCGTATTCACAGCGGGCAATAGTGCGGCCCTTTTGTGGCGCGTCAAACACCGGCATCGCATAGCTGTGAACAAAGTAAAAATAGCTTTCGGCCGGAATGTCTTTGAACAGCGGGTGATCTGGCTCGGTGCTGACGGTGTTCCAGCCCATGTGGGGCAGGGGTAAATCGCCTGTTTGCATTTTCTTCACCGGAGCGCCACACAGGCCGAGGCAGTTAACCTGCTCGGTCCCGCTCTGGCCTTGCTCTTCGGAGAATTCACCGAGCAGCTGCATGCCAAGGCAAATACCCAGCAGCGGCTTATCGACTTTCTTAACCAGAGTGATAAGGTCCCGCTCCTCGAGGTTTTTCATTGCCTCGCTAGCGGTGCCAACGCCCGGCAGGAACAGTTTGTCCGCCGCCAAAACCACCTCGGGATCTTTACTGACGGTCACCGGGTAGCCCAAACGCTCGATGGCAAAGCGTACCGATGACACATTGGCGCAGCCGGTATCGATGATGACGACTTGTTGGCTCGACGCTGTCATTACAATACTCCTTTGCTGCTCGGTAGCTCGTTGCCTTCAACGCGAATGGCCTGGCGCAGGGTGCGTCCAAAGGCCTTGAACAGGCTCTCGACAATGTGGTGGTCATTGTCGCCGTTTGATGACAGGTGCAGGGTACACGCCAGCGTATCGGTCAGCGAGCGGAAAAAGTGCGAGACCATTTCGGTGGACAAATCACCCACTTGATCACGGCTGAAGGTCGCATCGAACTTGAGGTACGGGCGGCCGGACAGATCCAGTGCACACTGGGCAAGGCATTCGTCCATCGGCAGGCTGAAACCAAAACGGCCAATGCCGCGCTTGTCCCCGAGCGCTTTTTTCAACGCTTCGCCCAGTGCCAGCGCAGCATCTTCCACGCTGTGGTGATCGTCGATGTGCAGATCGCCGTCGACGCTCAGCTCCATCCGAAAGCCGCCGTGGGTTGCGATTTGATCCAGCATGTGGTCGAAAAAGCCCAGGCCGGAACTGATGCGGTTACCGCCCGTTTCGTCGAGGTTCACCTTGACCCGGATATCGGTCTCCTTGGTGGTACGCACTACCTCGGCGATCCGCGGGCGGGTGGTGAGATCTTTAACGATCTGTTGCCAGCCCATGGTCTGAGGGTTGTACTGGATACCACGGATCGCCATGTTTTCTGCCAGTTGCAGGTCGGTTTGGCGATCGCCAATCACCGCCGAGGTTTCAAAATCGACTTTGCCTTGCTGGAGATAGCCTTTGACCAGCCCCAGCTTAGGTTTGCGGCAGCTGCAGTTGTCTTCATCGAAGTGCGGGCAGATCAGGACATCATCGAATTTCACCCCTTGGGATTCGAAGATCTCCATCATCATATTGTGCGGGGTGTCGAAATCCTCCTGCGGGTAGCTGCTAGTGCCCAGGCCGTCCTGGTTGGTGACCATCACCAGTTTGTAGCCGGCATCCTGAAGCTTCAGCAAGGCTGGGATCACAAAGGGTTCCAGCTTGAGCTTGTCGAGGCGATCAACCTGGAAGTCGATTGGCGGTTCAACGATCAGGGTGCCGTCACGGTCGATAAATAAGATTTTTTCCTTGCTCACAGTGTTGTCCTTTCTATTAATTTTGTCCTAGCTGCTCTCGGATGAAGGCCAGTGTTTTTTCGCATTCATCGCGGCTACCGATACTGATCCGGATACAGTTCTCAATTGGCGAGCGACGCAGGATGATGCCGTGGTCCCATAAGGCGTTAAACAGGGCATCTGCATCGGGGAACTTCACCAGCAGGTAGTTACCATAGCCCTCATATACCGTAACGCCTGCCAGCATCCCCAGTCCTGCCTGGAGGTAAGCCCGGTTGGCACTGATATCCAGCACCTGGAACTTGGTCTTTGCGCGACCCGCCGGGGAGAGCGCCTGTAAAGCGATGTCGGTCACCGGAACCGGCACTGGGTAGGGGGCAATGACTTTCAGCAGCAGCTCAATCACCTCGGCATTGGCAAGGGTGAAGCCGCAGCGCAGGCCGGCAAGGGCAAAGGCTTTTGACAACGTTCGCAATACCACCAGGTTCGGGTATTGATCCAGCATATTTGCAGTGGTGGCTTCCGGGCAGAAGTCAATGTAGGCCTCGTCAACCACGACAAGGGCCTTGCCCTGGGTCATATCCAGCAAGGACTCGATATCCTGGCGGTTGAGCAGGTTGCCGGTCGGGTTGTTCGGGCTGCAGACAAAAACCAGCTTTACCCCATCGAGGTTATCGCGGATACCCTCAAGATCCAGCTGCCACTCATCGGTCAGTGGCACTGCCTTGGTGCCCACATCGAAGGTTTCCGCGCTGATGGCATACATGCCGTAAGTCGGCGGGCAATACAGGATGCTGTCTTGGTTCGGCTCGCAAAAGGCGCGGATCAGCAGCTCGATCCCCTCATCGGCGCCGCGCGAGGTCAATACCTGCTCTGGCCGTACCGAGGCATAGTCGGCGTAGGCTGCAATCAGCTCTGTCGGCTGGCAGGTACTGTAACGGTTGAGGCGATCGCACTTGATGCTGTATTCATTGGCAAACGGTGACTCGTTGGCATTGAGCCAGATATCACCGCTGCCACCGAGGCGGCGTGCGGACTGGTAAGGGGTTAGCTCACGGACGGTTTTACGGGCCAGTTGTTCTATTTTCATATTACGCCTCTTTACTTGCAGCTTGTGCCGTGGCCAGTTTTGCAATCCGCACAGTGACGGCACGTTTGTGGGCATCGAGACCTTCTGCCTCGGCGATGGCAACAACGGTTGGGGCCAATTCTTGCAGGCCTTCGGCGCTGAGTTGCTGAATCGTCATGCGCTTGCTGAAATCTGCCAGGCCCAGACTTGAATACGTGCGGGTATAGCCGTACGTCGGCAGTACGTGGTTGGTGCCGGAAGCATAGTCGCCCACTGATTCAGGTGACCAGTTGCCCAGGAAAATCGAACCGGCATTGTCCAGCTGCGAGACCAGATCTCGCGGGTTGCGGGTTTGGACAATCAGGTGCTCTGGACCGTAGTGGTTGGATATCGACACACATTGGGTCAGGCTCTCCGCCACAATCAAGATGCTCGAGCCCAGAGCTTGGCGGGCAATGTCTGCCCGTGGCAGGGCTTTCAACTGTTGCTGAATAGCATCGGCGGTGCGATCGGCAATACTCGGGTCGGGCGTAACCAGGACAACCTGCGAGTCTGGGCCGTGCTCGGCTTGGCTGAGCAAATCGGCGGCAATGAAATCAGGATCGGCACTGCTGTCGGCAATCACCAGTACTTCGGATGGGCCTGCTGGCATATCAATCGCGGCACCCCGGAAATCATTGCTGACCTGGCGTTTGGCTTCGGTCACAAAGGCATTGCCCGGACCGAAGATCTTGTCGACCTTGGCCACGCTCTCGGTACCGTAGGCCATGGCGGCGACTGCCTGCGAGCCGCCGACGTTGTAGATCTCGCTAATACCACACAGCTGGGCGACATACAGGATCTCGTCAGCGATCGGTGGAGGCGAGCACAGCACCACCTGGCGGCAGCCGGCAATTTGCGCCGGGACGCCAAGCATCAAGACCGTTGATGGCAGTGGGGCGCTGCCGCCCGGGATATAGAGGCCCACAGAGTTGATCGGGCGGGTTACCTGCTCACACACCACGCCAGGCTGAGTTTCGACCCGCAGGGTTGGCTGCTTCTGCGCTTGGTGGAAGGTCGCAATATTTTGGTAGGCCTGCTGTAGAGCTTGCTTGATTTCGTCGCTCAGCCTATCCGAGGCCGCCGCGACCTCTTCTTTGCTGACCATGATGCTGGCAGGCTTGATGCCATCAAATTTCTCGGTCAATTCCAGCAGGGCTTGGTCGCCACGGTTGCGGACATCAGTGATGACATCGGCAACAATCGCGCTGATATTTGCCCCCTCGGTGATCGCTGGACGCTCTAGCAGGCTTTCTTGCTGGTTTTCGCTCAGGGATTGCCACACGACTGTTTTCATTGCTTACTCCATCATTTTTTCGATAGGCAGGACGAGGATTGAGCTCGCGCCCAGTTCTTTGAGCTGTTCCATGGTTTCCCAGAACAGGTTTTCAGAGCTGACAAGATGTACCGCGACGCGGCTCTTGTCCTGGGACAGCGGCAATACTGTTGGGTCTTCGGCACCCGGTAGCAGGGCTTTGACTTGGTCAAGGCACTCAGCAGGAGCGTGTAGCATGATGTACTTGGACTCCTTGGCCTGGATCACCCCTTGCATACGGGTGAGCAGGCGCTCAATCAATGCTTGTTTGTCGGCAGACAGCTCACCGGTTTGCTGGATAAGTACCGCTTTGGAGCGCAGGATCACTTCGGCTTCTTTCAGGCCATTGGCTTCCAGCGTTGCCCCGGTCGATACCAGGTCACAGATCGCATCGGCAAGGCCAGCGCGCGGAGCCACTTCCACCGAGCCGTTGAGCATACAGGTACTGAACTTCACACCTTGCTCATCCATGTAGCGCTTCACCAACTGTGGGTAGGTCGTTGCAATACGCTTGCCTTGGAGGTCTTGCGGGCCCTTGTACTCTGCATCTTTGTCGATGGCAATGGAGAGGCGACAGCCACCAAAGTCCAAGCGGCGCAGCTTGATGTAGTCAGCAGGCTCGCCACGGGCTTCGCGCTCAAGGCCCACTTCTTCAAGCTCGTTTTCACCAATGACACCGAGGTCAACCACACCGTCCATGATCAGGCCCGGGATATCGTCATCGCGAACTAGCAACAGGTCGATCGGCATGTTTTCAGCGTGAACCACCAAGCGCTCACCCATCATGTTGAACTTCACACCACAGCGCTTGAGTAGTTCCTGGCATTCTTTACTCAGGCGTCCTTTTTTTTGTATGGCAATTCGTAGTCGTTGTGTCTGCATTGCTTTAATCCCTGTACTCGATGTTGAGTCTAAAAACGAAAAAACCCTCGGAAGATGTCTCTTCCGAGGGTCTTGTAATCTGTGCTTTGACGACCGCTGGAAGAGTGTTTTTTGCGTCTTCCAGAGCGAGGCGTATCCTCCCGAAAGACTAATCAGGATGATGATGGTGATGTAGGTTTACCATTGGGATACGCATAGTTATGTACTCTGTATAAATCATTATTAACGCTTGCTTGTGATTCACACTAACGAAGCTGGATTTATTTTGCAATAGCAATTTTACGGAAATTTTAATTTTTTATCGAGGTAGGCTTTTGTGGCGAATGAATCCCAATCAAATAGAGGCGTAATGCGAAGATCTTATCCGATTTTATGTTTTGTCTTCGGAAAATGAAAAGAGCGGCTTGCAACAAGAAGGTATACGAGTTGTTAACGATTGATGGGCGGGATGAGTGACGGGTGTGCAGGGGTTTATTCGGTTTGGTGAATAACCTTTCTTGGCGACCACTCCCCTATCGAAATAGGGGAGCTGAGCGCGGCTGATTATTCGGGTTGTACAGCTGTCGTTAGCCGCAGCACTTTTTGAATTTTTTGCCACTGCCGCACGGGCAAGGATCGTTGCGGCCGATCTTATCGCTGACTGCCGGTGCCGTTTGGCTCTCATTGGGCGCTGGTGGCTCTGGGTATTCACCATCGATGTAGAACCACTGCCGCTGGCCATTGATGGTTTCGTTGAGGAAGCGAGAACGCTCGTGCAGGCAGTATTGATCGTTGCCGTCTTGGTAGAATGCCTTGAACTCGACAAAACCCTCGTTCTCCGTCGCTATTTCGCTGCTGATCACTTCCAGTCCCAGCCATTGGCTGTGTACTGACTCGGCAATAGCCTCACGGTGCTGCTCTGCTTCGCAGCTGGGGTGGTAGGTCGCCACAACATAATCGACCAAGCCGAGGACGTGGGCACTGTAGCGGGATCGCATCAGCTGTTCAGGATGAACAGCCAGGCTTGGGTTGTGGTGGATCGGCTGGCAGCATTCAGCCAGCGGGCGCTGACTGCCACATGGACATGGCTGGGTTTGTTGGGTCATGGTTTGCTCGGTAAGGTTTGCTCAAAAACAGTGACCCATTTTAAAGATTCGAGGTAGGTCTGCGCAACGACTGATTCATTGACGTTGAGGGCCTGACATAATCGATTGATTGCCTTCCAGTCTGCTTGATCGTAGGCAATGGCTAAGCGCAGTAACCCACCCAGGTGACCCTGGCGGCTGACGAGGGCATGCTGGACGGGAGTGTCGAGTGGCAATTGATCGATCAATGCTTCAATCGGTTGATCAAGGATGCAGTCAAGCAAGGAGAATAAGCCTGTGAGGAAGGCTTGGTTACTGTCAATATCTGCCTGAAGGTGTTGGCTAAGTTGTTCGCTGAAGCGAGCGCGCTGCAGCGACAGGAAATACAGTGACTCGGGCTTGTTTTCGACCGCATGGGCGGTGGCGACGAAGGTAACAAACCGGCGTAGTTTTTCTTCACCCAAATACACCAGAGCCTGTTTGAACGAGGAGATCGGTTTGGCACGGGTGTAGGTCATGGTGTTGACATG
The DNA here is from genome assembly GCF_029223585.1 of Photobacterium sp. DA100. NCBI lineage: Bacteria > Pseudomonadati > Pseudomonadota > Gammaproteobacteria > Vibrionales > Vibrionaceae > Photobacterium > Photobacterium sp. DA100. The sequence continues at coordinate 992,079 of NZ_CP119423.1, forward strand.
GTGAAGTAATTTGTAAGACAGCGTCACATCGGTAGCGATGATCTTTTCGACCTTGCTAAAGTTGACTTCCGAGCGGCTGATTTCACGGTATAGCCTCAGGGTGGTCAGTGCTGAGGGCTTGAGTGCCTTCTTGCGAACAATTTCTGGGCGGCTGAAGAAGTAGCCTTGGAAGAGGTCAAAGCCGGCTTCACTAGCGGCCATAAATTCTTCATAAGTCTCGACTTTCTCGGCCAGGAACGTAATGCGGCTACCTTTTTCTTTGTGCCTGCGAATAAAAAAACCGGCCTTGGCTACCGGCATTACCCGTAGATCAAACTTGATGATGTCAACGAAGGGGATAAAACGGTTCCATTCCGGTGTCGGCGTAAAATCATCCAGTGCCAGTGTGTAGCCGGCATGGTGAAGTTCTTTTACCGCCTCGAGCAGCTCATCGTTGGGTTGGCAGGTTTCCAGTATTTCAATGATAAAGCTTTTCTTAGGGAAAAGCAGAGGAATACGGTTGATCAGGCTGCTGTGAGGGAAGTTGATGAAGGCTTTTTTGCCCGAGGTTACCTCATTATTGCCAGAGCTTAAAAAATTATCAGTCAGCAGGCGGTGAGTCGCTTGCTCATCGCCAATCTCTGGGAAACTGTTTCTCGGGCCGTCTCGGAACAACAGCTCATAACCGATAGTGTCTTTTTCCCTGTTTAATACCGGCTGTCTGGCAAGATATGAATTCATGTAAGCAAATAGTCGTTATTACCTAGTTTCACCATTATGCGTGTTGTTACACCATTTGGTCTATGTATGGCTTTTCGTACAAATTATGACAAAAACCGGCCTATTAGGACAGTCTTACATTTTTTTGGGAAATTGCCATGATGTTACGCATGGAATTATTCGTGTTCATGATAGATAATCCGCGGCTTTCCAAAAAAATTTGTGTAACTCATGACAGTATTTGCAGTCATACAAGCGGGATTGCTTGTAGGTGGACTGGTTTTTATCGCTATGTTGCTCCTTTCATGGCGAAAAAATCGAGAGCAGGAAGCACAAACTAAAATTTTGCCGATTGGCCTTATCGGTGGTTTCGCCAACTTCTGTGACACCTTGGGTGTGGGCAGCTTTGCCATTAAAACCGCAGGTTATAAACAATTCAAGCTGATTGATGACCAGCTGCTGCCGGGTACGCTTAATTGCCAGGCCGTGCTGGCGACCGTGGTTCAGTCCCTTATCTTCCTGACTGCTGTTGACGTCGATCCAACCACGCTGGTTACCATGGTGCTGGCCGCATGCCTTGGAGCGACGGTAGGAGCCCGCCTGGTCTCAAGCTGGGACAGGCAGTTGATCCGCCTGGTGATGAGCGGTGCCCTGCTGGTTGTTGCCAGCCTGATGCTGGCCGGACAGCTCAAGCTGTTCCCGCTTGGCGGCCTAGAGCTTGGCCTGACGGGCTGGAAACTGGCGGTGGCTATTGCCGGTAATTTCCTGTTTGGCGCCCTGATGACGGTCGGTATCGGCCTTTACGCGCCCTGCATGACCATGGTCTACCTGCTGGGCATGCACCCGCTGGCGGCATTTCCTATTATGATGTGTTCTTGTGCCTTCCTGAGTTTTTTCTCGGCAGGTGGCTTTATTCGGATGAACCGCATCAACAGTCGTGCGGCATTGGTGGTGGCCATTACCGGGCCTATCGGTGTGGTGATTGCGGCGTATCTGGTGAAGTCGCTTGATTTGCACTTGCTGGCATGGCTGGTGATTGGCGTGGTGCTCTATACCGCTATCACTATGTATCGCTCGTGGGCAAAAGAGCGCGTACTTGCTGGCAAAGAGGCGCTGGCAGGTTCGACCGAGTAGGGGCTACCCCACCGGATTTGAAAAAGGTACGCATGGCGTACCTTTTTTATTTTCAGCCCTAAACCACCTACTTCAGTAGGTGGTTATCATCCAGCGAGGCTTTGCCTGAAGTACTACTCATGCTAAATGCTCTCTTGATTTTTCGCGAAGTCAAAGAGGACAAATAACATGAGTAGATATAACCAAGCTTCCCACGTATTTTGGCGATGTCAATATCACATCGTATGGACGCCCAAGTACCGCTTCAGGATTTTGAAGAACAATGTGGGTAAAGAGGTTTATCGGTGTATCCAGGTCTATTGTAATCAACTTGGATGTGAGGTCATTGAGTTGAATGTACAAGTTGACCATGTACACCTTGTCGTAAAGGTTCCGCCAAAGTTATCAATATCCAAGTTGATGGGGGTATTGAAAGGCAAAATAGCCTTGAAGTTATTCAGTAAGTTTCCGTATTTGAGAAAGAATAAGCTTTGGGGAAATCACTTTTGGCAAAGAGGCTATTTTGTCGATAGCGTTGGAATTAATGAAGAAATAATCCGGCGATATGTAAGGCATCAAGAGAAGAAAGAGCGTCAAGAACAGGGAGAGTTAGCGCTGAACTAAACAAAGGCCCCCTTCGAGGGGGCTCATGCAAAGCCACCTTCTTTAGAAGGTGGATCTTTTACTGTCACAGTGTTTGGCCGGGCCGCCTGTGTTTGGGAGTAGCTACAGGTCGCTAAGGCTGAAAATCGCGCGTTTCAAGCTGGCAGTGCTGCGGGGTACAAATCAATACAGAGCCATGCTCATACCAGTCGCCTAGCACAATACGGCGTGCATCTTGCCCGTTGACAGACAGCGCGTGCACATCAGGCCGGTGCGTATGGCCGTGGATCATCTGGTTGACTCCCAGCTCTGCCATGATATGGACAACCTCACCGGGGGTGACGTCCATTATGGCCTGGCTTTTGGTTTGATTGGTCTGGCTACTGCCGCTTCGCATCTTCTCACCGATACGCTGGCGATAGCGCAGCGGCAGGCAGAAAAACAGCCATTGAATAAAGCGGTTATGTACCTTTTTGCGATAGCGCTGATAGCCTTCATCGAGCGTGCACAGGGTGTCACCGTGCAGGAGCAGGGTCGGAGTGCCATAGAGATCAACCACAGTGTGCTCGGGCAGCAGCTCGACCCCGGTTTCTTGGCTGAAGCGTTTGCCAATCAGGAAGTCCCGGTTGCCATGGATAAAATAGCAAGGCACGCCGCTGTCGGTAAGCTGGCGGAAGGCTGATTTTATTTGTTGGTGGAACGGGGAATCATCATCATCGCCAATCCACATCTCAAACAGATCGCCCAATACATAAAGGGCATCGATGCCACGGGCTTCGGTGGACATAAAGCGAAGGAAACAGGCTGTGATATCGGGCCTGTCAGCACTCAGGTGCAGATCGGAAATAAAAAGTGTGGTCATAGAAGGGAAGGGTGGCACATCGGCCACCCTTTGTGAAGCATTACTCTTCGATAGTCACGTTGTTGATAACAACTTCTTCTACCGGTACGTCTTGGTGTACGTAGCCCCAGTTGCCCGTTGCAACGCCTTTGATCTTGTTCACTACGTCCATGCCTTCAACCACTTCAGCAAATACGCAGTAACCCCAGCCGTCAGGTGTTTCTGATTTGAAGTCCAGGAATTTGTTGTCGTTGACGTTGATGAAGAACTGAGAGCTTGCAGAATGCGGCTCCATAGTGCGCGCCATAGCCAGTGTGCCGACTTTGTTGCTTAGGCCGTTGTTAGCTTCGTTCTTGATTGGTGCACGAGTTTCTTTTTCTTCCATGCCTGAAGCCATACCGCCGCCCTGGATCATGAAACCATCGATAACGCGGTGGAACAGGGTGCCGTTATAGAAACCGTCACGGCAGTACTGTAGGAAGTTTGCACAGGTCTCAGGTGCTTTTTCAGTGTTTAGTTGGATTTTGATGTCACCAAAAGTAGTGTGAAGCGTTACCATGAGCTTGTCCTTTAAATAGGTGTATATTGCTTTAAACGTTGGATTCTATCTTACCCGACATAGGCGTCAATATTAACTGTTGCCGACGGCTAAATAGGTGAAATCTTGACCTTTTGCTTAACTATAGAAGATGACGGGATGCTTGGCACCATGAACGATTACCACTGAAGGGCCAAGGTTGCGGCAAGGACATGGGCGATATTGGGCCAGAATCGTCCCGATGGCGTGATTTTCCTTGCTATGGGCGGCCAATAAAGGTGTAATTACCTTCTTGAATTGTAACCCCACCAAATGAGTATTGAAGAGACATGTTGAAGATCTATAACTCACTGACTAGACAAAAAGAGGAATTTAAACCCATTCAGCCAGGTAAAGTTGGCATGTATGTCTGTGGGGTTACCATCTACGATCTCTGTCACATCGGTCACGGCCGTACGTTTGTGTCATTCGATGTGGTTTCTCGCTACCTGCGTTACTCGGGGTACGATCTGACTTTTGTTCGTAACATCACTGACATCGATGACAAGATCATCAAGCGTGCAGCGGAAAACGGCGAGAGCTGTGATTCTCTGACCGAGCGCCTGATCGGCGAAATGCACGCTGATTTCGATGCGCTTGGCATGAAGCGACCGGATATCGAGCCTCGCGCAACCGAATTTATCGCTGAGATTATCGCGATGTGTGAGCGCCTGATCGAGCGTGGCTTTGCCTACGTGGCGGACAATGGCGATGTGATGTTCGAAGTGAGCAAGTTCGACGAGTACGGCAAGCTGTCAAAGCAAGATCTTGATCAACTACAGGCCGGTGCCCGTGTTGATATCGAAACAGCCAAGCGTAGCCCGCTTGATTTCGTGCTATGGAAGATGTCTAAGCCGGGTGAGCCAACTTGGGAATCACCATGGGGCGCAGGCCGTCCGGGCTGGCACATTGAATGTTCGGCAATGAACTCGGCTATCCTGGGTGATCATTTCGATATCCACGGCGGTGGTTCTGATCTGCAGTTCCCGCACCACGAAAATGAAATCGCTCAGTCTTGCTGTGCAACGGGTTCTCAGTACGTGAATACCTGGATGCACAGCGGGATGGTAATGGTTGACCGTGAGAAGATGTCCAAATCGCTGGGTAACTTCTTCACTATCCGTGATGTACTGGGTTACTTCGATGCCGAAACCGTGCGTTACTTCTTGATGTCTGGCCACTACCGTAGCCAGCTGAATTACAGCGAAGATAACCTCAAGCAGGCTCGTTCAGCGCTTGAGCGCCTGTACACGTCACTGCGTGGCCTTGATACTTCGGTTGCTGCTGCCGGTGGTGATGAGTTTGTTGCCCGCTTCAGAGAAGCGATGGACGATGACTTCAATACGCCAGAAGCTTACTCTGTACTGTTTGACATGGCGCGCGAAATCAATCGCCTGAAAGCGGAAGATATCAATGCGGCTTCTGCATTGGGTGCGCGCATGCGTGAGTTGGCTGACGTACTTGGTCTATTGGCGCAAGAGCCGGAAGCCTTCCTACAAGGTGGTGCTGGTGAAGATGAAGACGTCGCTGAAATCGAAGCACTTATCCAGCAGCGCCTGGATGCCCGAGCCGCGAAAGACTGGGCTGCAGCTGATGAAGCTCGCGACAAGCTGACCGCGATGGGTATTATCCTGGAAGACGGCCCTCAAGGTACGACTTGGCGCCGTAAGTAAAGGATAACCTTCTTTGAATTAAATGAGCCGGGGTGAAAACTCCGGCTTTTTTTATGTCTAATAATCAAAAGTTACACTAAGATCACCATTCGAAACTATGATGTTCAACTTCGAGCGTTATTGATCACATATAACGAAAGTCATGCTGCTGAAACAATTGCGGGGCATTATTATGCTTGTACCTTGGTGTGTTGCATAACTTGGTGTTTCATACTCAAGGAACAGACAATAATAACGCGTTGACTAGGACATAATAATGAAAACAGTTTGCCTTGCTGCCGTGATTGGCAGTGCCCTAATTGCTTCCCCGAGCTTCGCTCAAACGAGCACTGCCCAAACCAACGCCGCTAAGGTGGTGGTGGCCCACCGCGGTGCATCCGGTTACCTGCCCGAGCATACCCTTGCCGCTAAAGCGCTGGCTTATGCCATGAAGCCTGATTACATTGAGCAAGATGTGGTCATGACCAAAGATGACCGGCTGGTGGTCTTGCATGACCACTACCTTGACCGTGTTACCAATGTAGCCGAGGTCTTTCCAGACCGTGCGCGTGACGATGGTCGTTATTATGCGATTGATTTTACCCTTGCCGAAATCAAGCAACTCAGTGTAACTGAAGGTTTCAAGATCAAAGAGGGCAAACAGGTTCAAGGGTTCCCGGGGCGTTTTCCAATGTGGCAGTCTGACTTCAAGGTGCCGACTTTCGAAGAAGAGATCGAGATGATCCAAGGGCTGAACAAGACCCTCGGCTACGATATTGGTATTTATCCTGAAATCAAAGCACCTTGGTTCCACCGCCATGAAGGCAAGGATATCAGTGCGGCCGTGCTTAAGGCGCTCAAGCAATACGGCTATACCAGTAAAGACAGCAAGGTATACCTGCAAACATTCGACTACAACGAGCTCAAGCGTATTCACGATGAGTTGATGCCAGCGATGGGAATGGAGGTCAAACTGGTTCAGTTGATGGCTTATACCGACTGGAATGAAACCATGGTGTATGGTGAGGACGGCAGTGCGAAACCTTACAGCTATGATTGGATGTTCCAACCAGGAGGCATGGCCGCGGTGGCAAAATACGCCGATGGCATCGGTCCTTGGAAGCCGATGGTGGTGTCTGATGAATCAGTAAAAGGTAACATCAGGCTGACGGGGCTGGTCAAGGCTGCCCATGAAGCCGGGATGCAGGTTCACCCGTACACCTTCCGTTCCGACGAAGGACGCATTCCAGCCTATGCCAATGACTTCAATGACATGCTGGACATCTTTTACCGAACAGCCAATGTTGACGGCGTATTTACTGATTTTCCAGATAAGGCGGTGGACTATTTAAATCGCCAACAGTAATGTGCGATAAATCCACACAATTAAAAAACGGCACCCTGTTGTAAGGGTGCCGTTTTTGTTGTTAGAGCCTGAATATGGACGGCGTCAGCAGGCAAATCAAAGGTGTTCGGGAAGCTCGGTCCCGCATTTTTTGCAGAAATTAGCATCACTCTCATGGCCGCTGGCCGAGCAGTTAGTGCAGCGGATCAAATGTCGCTGGGTCTGCATCTCCTGGCTGAGCTCGGCGGTAATGATCCCGGTCGGTACTGCCAAGATCGAGTAGCCCAGTAGCATGGTAAAAGAAGCAATGGCTTTGCCGATATCTGTCTGCGGCACAATATCGCCATAACCCACTGTCGTAATCGTGACGATGGCCCAGTAGATGCTGGTGGGAATACTGGTAAAGCCGTTGTCGGGCCCTTCGACGATGTAGAGTAATGAACCCAGGACAGTAACCAAGATGGCCACGGTGCTGAAGAACACCAAGATCTTGCGCTGTGCCATCAGGAGGGCTCGCAACAGGATATTGGAGTCTTTGAGGAAGCGGGCAAGCTTGAGGACCCTGAAAATTCGCATGACACGGATCAGGCGTATGATAAGCAGGTAGTTCGAGCCCGGAAATAGAAACGCGAGATAGCTGGGCAGAACGGCAATGAGGTCGATGACACCATAAAAGCTGCGGGCATACGCCCATGGCTTGGGGGAGCAATACAGGCGCAATGCATATTCGATGGTAAACAGCAGGGTGAATGTCCATTCAAGCGTGGTTAGCGCTTCACTGTATTTGAAATCGACAGAGCGGATGGTAGACAGGATCAAAACGACTTCAGAGCAAAGGATCGCGACAATTAGCGCGATATCGAAATTCCGGCCAGCTTTGGTTTGGGTGCCGAAGATGATTTGGTAAAGGCGCTGTTTGCGGGTCAGGGTAACCAAAGCAATGAGTCCTTAGTTATTTATATAAGTATATAAATAATAAACCAAATAGTTGGGTCGTAGTAAGCAAAATAGCCCTTTGGCATGACGGTGAAGGGCTTGGTGCGAGCTTGTTGGGGAGAATGCGGACGCGAACGGACTGACGGCGTGCTATGGCCGGAGAGCTATCCGGCCACAGAGGGGACAGGGGTTAGGCTAGTCCCGGGAATAGGGCGCGTAGTCCGTTGGCAATGAACTCGATGCCGAGTGCTGCCAGGATCAAGCCCATAATACGGGTGATGACGTTGATGCCGGTCTGGCCTAGAAAACGGACGATGATCGGGGCGGCTCGGAACAAGAGCCAACAGCAAAACGCAAACGCCACGATGGTCATCGCAATGCCAACCGTGCTGCTCATCCCCGGGTAGCGGGAGCCGTACACGATAGTGGAACTGATGGCACCCGGACCAGCCATTAACGGCATTGCCAGCGGAACAACACCAATCTGCTCGCGGCTGATGGACTCGGATTTTTCCTGCTTGTTCTGTTTATCTTCACCCAACTTACCGCTCATCATCGAGAAAGCGATGGTCAAAAGGAGTAGGCCACCGGCAACACGGAACGAATCGAGGGAAATACTGAACATATCCAGCAATAACTGACCAGCAAGGAGCGACACGGTCAGGATCACGGCAACGGCGATATTGGCGGTCAGGGCCGTTTTGTTTCTTTCTTCCGGGCTCATATGGCCGGTCAGCGAGACAAAGATCGGCATGATTCCGATTGGGTTGACGGCAGCGATCAGACCGACAAAAAACTGCAGAAAAATGGCTAATTCAAGTGGTTGCATATTGGGTTTAGTACTAATTATGGGAGTTTAGAGCCCAACAGGAAGCCAGTGTCGCCAAAGATTAGAAAAGTTGCACGGTGAGCAAGCGCGGGTGAGTAAGCAAGGCTTGTTCTTCCAATGATCCGACCTTTGATAAAAACAGTACACACCTGTTGATCTGCGATACTTTAAGCCAAACGTTTGCATTTAACCAATTAAAAATAGTTATATCTACCCCTATATAAAGTTATTTATGAAAATGTTGTTGCGGTGGTGTAAAAGGCGTTGGTTTGGGTTACTCTTTGTTGAGTAGATCGCGTGCTACATTAATGAAACAAAACTGATTCAAGCACTACAGAAAACTGTGAGCTAACTCTCGTTATGATGCAGATATGACAAATTGTGTAGCTTTATTACGTAATAATATGGCTAGATATCAGCGGGATTTGGCTCCGCTTTGTTGTTCATCAAGCGCATTGGTCACATATTAATCATCTAGGTTATTGGTTTTGGGTGATATGCGTCAAAAAATAACAAAGTGTAACTCTAAATGGTTACAAGTGATCTAAATCAATTTTTTTCGAGGTGTGAAAGAATATAATCAGTTTTGAAAGCAATTTACTAAGTATGTGTGTTACCAGGTTGTTTTTTGGAGCCGGATGCTCGCCAGGTAACCCGTAGGATGTGAACGCATCCTTACTAAAAAGTTTTCAATCTTAAGTTAGGAGTTAACTATGCCTGTTACTAATATGGCTGAACTAGATGCAATGGTTGCACGCGTTAAAGCGGCTCAGAAAGAGTTTGCTACTTACTCTCAGGAGCAAGTTGACAAAATCTTCCGTGCTGCATCACTAGCTGCCAACCAAGCACGTATTCCTCTAGCGCAACAAGCGGTAGAAGAGTCAGGTATGGGTATCGTTGAAGATAAGGTTATCAAAAACCACTTCGCTTCAGAATTTATCTACAACAAATACAAAGATGAGCAGACCTGTGGCATCCTAGAAGAGGATGACAACCTAGGTACTATGACTATCGCAGAGCCTGTTGGCATCATCTGTGGTATCGTACCAACCACAAACCCAACCTCTACTGCTATCTTCAAATCTCTAATCTCTCTTAAAACCCGTAACGGTATCATCTTCTCGCCACACCCACGTGCGAAGAACTCTACCAACGATGCAGCTAAATTGGTTCTAGAAGCGGCTATCGCTGCTGGTGCACCAAAAGACATCATCGGTTGGATCGACCAGCCTTCTGTAGAGCTTTCTAACGCACTGATGAAGCATGATGACATTGCACTTATCCTTGCAACTGGTGGTCCAGGCATGGTTAAAGCTGCTTACTCTTCTGGTAAGCCTGCAATCGGTGTTGGTGCGGGTAACGTTCCAGTTGTTATCGATGAAACTGCAGACGTTAAACGTGCTGTTGCTTCTATCCTGATGTCTAAGACTTTCGATAACGGTGTAGTATGTGCGTCTGAGCAGGCTGCAATCGTTGTTGACGAAGTTTACGATGAAGTGAAAGAGCGTTTCGCTACTCACAAAGCTTACGTTCTAACTAAAGCAGAAGCTGAAAAAGTACGTAAAGTTCTGCTTATCGATGGCGCACTGAACGCGAAAATCGTTGGTCAGCCAGCTGCAGCAATCGCTGAAATGGCAGGCGTTAAAGTTCCAGCTGACACCAAGGTTCTTGTTGGTGAAGGCCTGGGCAAAGTGTCTTACGACGATGCATTCGCTCACGAAAAACTATCTCCAACTCTAGGTCTATTCCGCGCTGACAACTTCGAAGACGCTGTTGAGCAGGCTGTGACTATGGTTGAAATCGGTGGTATCGGCCACACATCTGGTCTTTACACTAACCAAGACGTGAATGCAGACCGCATCCGCTACTTCGGTGACAAGCTGAAGACTGCACGTATTCTTGTAAACATCCCAACTACTCACGGTGGTATCGGTGACCTGTACAACTTCAACGTTGCACCGTCTCTAACACTGGGTTGTGGTTCATGGGGTGGTAACTCTATCTCTGAGAACGTAGGTCCTAAGCACCTTATCAACAAGAAAACTGTAGCTAAGCGAGCTGAAAACATGTTGTGGCACAAACTACCTAAGTCAATCTACTTCCGTCGTGGTAGCCTGCCAATCGCGCTTGGCGACCTAGAAGGCAAGAAACGTGCATTCCTAGTTACTGACCGTTTCCTATTCAACAACGGTTACGCTGATGACGTAGTTCAGCTACTTAAAGCTCAGGGCATGGAAGTACAGACTTTCTTCGACGTAGAAGCGGATCCTACGCTGACTGTTGTTAAGAAAGGTGCTGAAGCGATGCAGAGCTTCCAGCCAGACGTGATTTTAGCTCTAGGTGGTGGTTCACCAATGGATGCTGCGAAAATCATGTGGGTTATGTACGAGCACCCAGAAACTCACTTCGAAGAACTAGCAATGCGCTTCATGGACATCCGTAAGCGTATCTACAAGTTCCCTAAAATGGGTAAGAAAGCTGAGTTGGTATGTATCACTACAACTTCTGGTACCGGTTCTGAAGTAACTCCATTTGCGGTTGTTACTGACGACCAGACTGGTGCCAAGTACCCACTTGCTGACTACGAGCTAACGCCTCAGATGGCTATCGTTGATGCCAACCTAGTGATGAACATGCCTAAGTCGCTAACTGCTTTCGGTGGTTACGATGCGGTAACTCACGCACTAGAAGCTTACGTGTCTGTTCTTGCGAACGAATACTCTGACGGCCAGGCTCTACAGGCACTTAAGATGCTTAAAGAGTACCTACCTTCAAGCTACGCGAACGGTGCTAACGACCCAATCGCACGTGAGAAAGTACACAACGCAGCAACTATCGCTGGTATCGCGTTTGCGAACGCCTTCCTAGGTGTTTGTCACTCAATGGCGCACAAGATTGGTGCTGAGTTCCACCTACCACACGGTCTGGCGAACGCATTACTGATCTCTAACGTTGTACGTTACAACGCGAACGACAACCCAACTAAGCAGACTGCATTCTCTCAGTACGACCGTCCACAGGCACGCCGTCGTTACGCAGAAGTTGCTGACCACCTAGGCCTATCTCAGGAAGGTGATCGCACTGCACAGAAGATCGAGCGTCTACTAGCATGGCTGGACGAGCTGAAAGTTAACCTAGAAATCCCAATGTCTATCCAGGCTGCGGGCGTAGCTGAGTCTGACTTCCTAGCGAAAATCGACGAGCTAGCGGTTGAAGCGTTCGATGACCAGTGTACCGGTGCAAACCCACGTTACCCTCTAATCGCTGAGCTGAAAGAAGTACTACTTGCTTCTTACTACGGTAAAGCATTCGTTGAAGGTGACACTTTCGAAGGCACAACGGTTATCAAGAAAAAAGCTGACCAGGAAGCTGCGAAAGAAGCACCAAAAGCTAAAAAAGAGAAAGCAGAAGCTTAATCATTGTTTAGCTAGCGCACTTTAGACTACCTATTTAGCCCGCCATTTTGGCGGGCTTTTTTCGTTTAAGGACTGTCAATTTACCGGGGCAAGAAGGGGGCTTTAGCTCACTTCGGCTTCAATCATCCTGCCGTTGAAGTAGTCGTTGGCGACGATATATTCTGCGCTGCGGGCTATCTCGTATTGAAGTGGCGAGCTGAGCTTATGGTGGTGGTTATTGCAAGGGCAGTCGATGGTCAGCGGCACCACGCCGCCAACACGAATGTTGAATTCTGCCAGTTCTTTGGCCCAACTTTGCGTTAAGCCCGAAACAATGGCTTTCGAACCTGAGTGGATGTAGTTATGCTGGCAATCTTCATTGGCCGCCAGGTTGATGATGACCCCGGGGCAGTTGTGATCCCGCATGTAATGGGCGGTTTGCTTGCCAAAAGTGAAGAACGGGGTGGCTTTTTCGCTCATCGAACGGCTGAATTGATCGACTGAAGACGGGCTGAGCAGAGAAGGCAATTCAGACCCCACCCAGCAGTTAACCAAGACTTCGATCCTGCCAAAATGCTGGTGGACGTTATTAATCAGCGTGGCTATCGTCCGCTCGCTCAGGTCAGGGATAAGGTATGACTGGCACGAGGCCCCAACAGCCTGGCAAGCCTGTAGGGTTTGCCCAAGGGCGTGTTGGCGCTCATCGACCAATGCCAGTTTTGCCCCCAGCGAAGCAAAATGGAGCGATAGCGCTTTACCCAAGGGGCTGCCTGCCGCTGTGATGAGTATGACTGAATGTGCAATATTCATAGTTCTTCCTATATGACACTGTCAAAAGCCAACTTGCGAGTCATGGATTCAGGTTACGGAGCAATGGAGCGCTTGTCTGTGAATAATCCCCCAAACTTACGACCCGGCCATAAAATGTTAGTGAAGTGTGATCATAGTGCAGCGAAAAAGTGATGATGCTATGAGGGCGGTCACGAAATTAATGCAGTAATGATAATGCAGTCAATGCATTAATCGTGCAATGGCCGTTCGCAAGCTCGTTGGCCCCCTCTTTTGTTGCCAGAAATTGAGCCGGTTTAGACACCGTACATTTCGGCAAACCGCTTTGCTTGTACCAGTGAAAGGTACAGATCCTGCGGAGAGGCTTTGATCGTAGCGTCTTCGGTTGGCGGCAGCAGGCGGCGTTCATGGCCTGAAAGGTTGTGGTACACCTCTTCCGGCATGCCTTTGGTTCCTTGCGGCGGGTAGGAGAGTGGGGTGGGTTTGAGGCTATCGAGCAGGCGCGCGTCAGCCAAGCCACTCTGGTGGAAAGCCTTGGCTTGCAGGGCCGCATTCTGGTAGCTGCTCTCTGTGGTCGACAACGGCTGGGGTTCAGGTAACTCAAAGTAAGCTCGCAGCTCACTTTCTGTTTTTCCCGGTGCTGGCAATGCGTCAACCGGGGTTGTCTCGAGCTGCTCGGGGGAGAGTAGGGCCAGCATCAGGGCAAAATCAGCACGACGCCCGCCCTCAACCGCATGGCTGAGTTGGCTGCCAAGCTGAACTTCGTTGATCAGCTGAGCTTTGTCGAGTGAATGAATTTGCATCAATTGCTGTACCGAGAAAACAAACCAGTGTTGTGCAATTTGTATCGGTACTGCCTATGATTTCTTTAATAAAAAATGAGGTACGGCAAGCAAGTGGCTACTCTTTCGCCATTTGTTCGTTATCCAATGCCAATACAGCCTTTTCCATTCTGCCTAGTGCATCTCGTAGCGTCTGGTGGCGGCAGGCAAAGTTGAGCCTGACAAAGCCGGGATTGCCGAAATCAGCACCGGGAGATAATCCCACTCCAGCCTGCTCGAAAAACTTAAAGGGAGAAGCCACTGGCAGCTTCGTCGCATCAATCCACGCTAGATAAGTGCCCTCGATAGGGGGGAGGGTCAGGAAGGGCATTGCATTGATAGCTTGCTCAACGGTTTCTTTATTTCGTCTGAGGTAGGCTAGCTGCCTGTCGAGCCAAGGCTGCCCCTGTTCATAGGCTGCCTTGGCTGCGGTGTAGGCTAGTACATTGACGTCAGGCACAATACCGGCCTTTGCACGGAGAAAATCTTTTCGTAAGGCAGGGTTGGGAATAATGGCCATTGAGGCACCAAGGCCTGCAATGTTGAATGTTTTGCTTGGCGCGATCAGGGTGATAGAACGCTGTGCTGAATCCTCACTGAGGCTGGCAAAGGGGATATGCTGGCAACCAGGCTCGAGTATCAAGTCACAGTGAATTTCATCGGAACAAACGATCAAATCTTGCTGCCTGGCAAAGTCAGCGACGGCTGTCAGCTCGTCTCTGCGGTACACCGTGCCACCTGGGTTGAGCGGATTGCAAAACAGCAATAACCGCGTATCAGGTAGCAAGGCACTGTCATCAAGGGACATTAACCAGCGTTTATCCTCGAGCACTACCGGTAGTTTGCTCAGTGGCCGCTTAGCCAGTTTGGCCGATGATTTGAACGGCGGGTATATCGGGCTTGGACAAGCCACCCCTTGCTCCTCATTGCACACAGAACGGACCGCGAGGTTGATGCCGCATACTAACCCCGGCAGATAGACTATCCACTCTGGCTCAACATGCCATTGGTACAGCCGCTGCATGCGCTCGATAATCAGCTCTGTCAGCGCCGTGGGGGCACTGCCATAGCCGAAGATGCCGTGCTCAACATGGCGATGCAGGGCGTCGGTGATCGCCTGAGGGACTTTGAAGTCACTGTCGGCAACCCACATTGGCAGTACATCCTGGCCTAGGTACTTTTGCCATTTGATGCTGTTGCTGCCGGTGCGGTCGATGTGCTGATCGAACAGGGGATCATGATGTTGGGAAGTAGGGTGCATTGATAAGTCCTTTGCGCTGCAGGGAAGAAACTACCCGGAAATAATGAGATACATTATTGCCATATGGCGGCCGAATAAAAAAGCCCCAGCACAGGGCTGGGGCTTGATGTGAGAGTGAACACTATCAGCGCTAGAACTTTGATTTGACACCAAACTGTTCGGCGGCATAGGCAACACGTTCTTCTGGTGTTGGCGGCTTGGCCGGTACTCCCAAGCTTTCGATATGCCGCAGCCGAGGTAGCAGGCCGGCACCGTTAGCGGTCTGGATCGCCAAACCCGGGCGTGCATTGAGCTCCAGTACCATCGGGCCCTGGATCTTATCAAGGACCATATCGGTGCCCATATAGCCCAATCCGGTCATCTCCCACGCGCTTGAAGCCAATGTCAGCAGCTTGTGCCAGTTGGGAACGGCCAATTCACTCAGTTTACGGTCGGTGTCAGGATGGCGCTCAACCGGTTGGTCAAACTGCACGGCGCGGATAGCCTTGCCGGTGGCAATATCGATACCGACCCCTACCGCACCTTGGTGCAAGTTAGCCTTGCCGTCAGATGCCGAGGTCGAGCAGCGCATCATTGCCATCACAGGGTAGCCTTTGAAGACGATAACCCGCACATCAGGCACGCCTTCGTAACTGAAGCCGTCGAACACATTATCGAACTGGATCAGGTTCTCGATCATCGCTACATCGTTTTTACCGCCCAACGAGAACAGTCCCGCTAGGGTGTTGGTGATGTGTCGCTCTACGTCCTGCTTGTTCATCTCGGCACCGGACGGCTTTACATAAATCCCGTCCTTGTGCTTAACCACCACCAGAATGCCTTTACCGCCGGAACCTTGGGCTGGCTTGATCACAAAACCCGGCCAGTCTTTAACCATATCGTGGACGCGCTTGACGTAAACCTGGCTGTCAATGACGCCAATCAGCTCCGGCACAGTGGCCCCGGCCTGTTTGGCAATCAGCTTGGTTTTGAGCTTGTCGTCCACCAGCGGATAGAGGCTACGGTCGTTGTAGCGGCCAATGTAGCTGTGGTTGCGCTGGTTCATTCCCATGATCCCGCGTTCGCGCAGCTTGAACGGGGACGTAAACTGTGAAAACAGTGACATAGTTTAGTCCTCCGCGAGCGGCTTGAAGCGGCGCAGCTCACTCAAACGGTAACCCGTGTAGTTACCCAACATCAGGATCAGTGCCAGGATGATTAGCTGGATACCGATAAAGTTGAACGTCAGGTGGCGAATCAATGGGTTGGTCATTGCCAGGTAAACGAAGACTGCTGTCAGCAGCGAGCCACCACCCTGGACTAGTACTTCTTTCGCACCTTCTTCTTCCCACAGGATCGACATACGCTCGATGGTCCACGATAGGATGATCATCGGGAAGAAGGTAATGGTCAGGCCTTCGACCAAGCCAATCTTGAAGGCAACGACGGTAAAGATGGAGATAATCATAATTACCGTGATGATCACCGCGGAAATCCTTGCCACCAGAAGCAGATTGAGCTTGGACAGGTAGCTACGGATCACCAAACCGGTACCGACAATCAACAGGAAGCCAAGGATACCGGTGACAAGCTGGGTCTGGACAAAGGCTACC
Source organism: Photobacterium sp. DA100 (assembly GCF_029223585.1). NCBI lineage: Bacteria > Pseudomonadati > Pseudomonadota > Gammaproteobacteria > Vibrionales > Vibrionaceae > Photobacterium > Photobacterium sp. DA100. The sequence goes on from NZ_CP119423.1 coordinate 1,008,532, forward strand.
GCGATGAGGACCGGCATGAAAGTACCCGAAGTCTTAAGGCCAATGATGATACGCAGAAATACCACAATCAACGCGCCGATAGGGACCAGCATAATGGTCTTGAACATGGCTTGTTCTTCAACCGGCAAGCTATGGATTGAGAAGTTAAGCAGATCTTCGGCCTGGACCTTTTCACGGGTCGCTTGCTGTGGAGTGATGTCCTGAGCAATGATCGAGAAGCTGATGTTGGAGTTGCGGCCACCAATAACGTCCAGTAACGAGTGGCCTTGCTGGTTCCAAAGTAGGATGTTGTCCGGTTTGCCTTCTTGGCCAGTTTGCAGGTCAAATAGCTGCCAAGTCTTGCCGTCCCATACTTCGGCCATCGGGGTGATGCTTTGGCGGCGTCGGCCATCTTCTAGCTGCAGGCCGCCGACAATGCGGGCATGGACTTTTTCCAGAGAAAGCAGGTTAATGATTGCCTGCTCGCGGCTTAGGCTGTTGAGCAACAAGGCCGCATTCTGGTTGTTGCGGTCATTGAATTGTTTAATCAGCTCACGGGTAAGGGTAACGTTATCGGAGGATAAGCTGCGAGCTTGGTCGAGCAGGGCCGTAGCAGCTGTCTGCTGCGGGTTATCAAGGCTGACAGCGACCGTGTTGCCTTTGGGTGGCACCATGCTGTAGCTGGCTTGATCGTCGACCAGCATTTGGGTTTTGTAATAAAGGATCTGCTTACCCGTTGCCTCTCGGATAGACCATTCGGCCCGGCGGCCTTTGTTGGTATCAATGAGAGCGACACCATAGCCCGGCGATGAGGTGCTTTCATCAATTTGGGTAAACCCCTGCTGGGTTTCCGGCGCGGCCATGGAGACTTTGACCGGATCACCAATGGCATCAAATTCAATGCGAGCCTCGAGTTCCCATAGCGCGCGTTCTTCACCCGGAGTCCATGGCACCCCATAGACATCGTGGCGGTACATGCTCAATGCCGCCCCTGCGATGACTAGCAGGGTAATAAGAAAATAAAACGGGATTCTTGATGTCATGACATCCTCAAAATTTGTTATTAGTTTTGTTGTACTTGCTGCTCATTCATTCCCTGAACAAACTTTTTACCTACATCAACAAGTGCTATGTCTTTGAAAAACTCACGTCCTAATAATACTGGATAGGTCATCTGAGTGCGATCTGCCAACGTAAATTGTGCTTTTTCATGAAGCTGGCCGAGTTTTACCCATGCTTCAATGACAGGGCGGCGGTTAAGGTCACTTGCACTGGCCTGGCGGATCTTCACCCAGCGAACCACAGGGGCTTCGACCATGTCCGCCTCGCTTGGATTTTCGTCCGAGGTGTGGTTCATATTGAAGCGGGCCCACTCTTTGCCATCTCGCTCGAAAATCTGGATATTGGTGGCGCTGACTGACGAGGTTGTCGCCCCCGTATCGACTCGTGCCTTATAGAAACTCTGGGTAGCATCCAGCCATACCCACTCTTCTTCGCCAAGAATCACTTTGCCGTGGGCAATACGCGGGTCGTTGTCCCGGATCTCGGGAACAGGGACCGCTTTTTCTTCCTCTTCGTTGAAGGCAAGCAGAGCGGTATCACTGTAGCGCTGGCTCATGTCGTCGGACAGGGTAGAGATTTTGGTTTCCAAGTTAGCAATATAGGCGTTTTGGTCATCTATTTGTTTGATCATGGTTGCAAGCTGAAAATTGACACGATCTTCCATGACGTTAATAGCCTGCATGGTTTGTTCATGATCTTGTTGTGGCTGGGTGAGGCTACAGCCTGAAAGGACAGCAAAGGTCAGTAATGGTACAAAGCGGCGAAGCATTATGTCTCCCGGAGGTACTTCTATTTTTTCTTAGGCGGCAATATTTTAACCTACAAAAAGGGATGCGAACAGCACCCCCTTGTCAGTAGTTAGTCAGGATTTCGAGCAATCAGCACTGCCCGTTTCGGTGCAGGGTATCCTTCCACCGTTTTTGATGGGTCGGATGGGTCCAGATATTCCGGTAGGGAATTATTGGTCATCCAGTCCGTCGAGCGCTGCTCGTCCGTGGTCGTCACGCACTCGTCAACGATTTTCACATCCACCAAACCGCATTTTTCCATCCACACTTTCAGTGCCTTGGCGGAAGGGAAGAAGTAGACGTTGTGCATCTGGGCGTAGCGGTGGGTCGGCACCAACACATCATTCTCGTCACCGTCAATCACCAGTGTTTCTAGGATAAGCTCGCCGTCTTTGCGTAGCTGGTTCTTGAGCTGGATGATGTGATCAAGCGGTGAGCGGCGGTGGTAAAGTACCCCCATCGAGAAGACAGTATCAAAGGCCTTCAGCTCAGGTAGCTGTTCGATGCCAAGCGGAAGCAGGTAGGCGCGCTCGTCCATGCCCATCAGGCGCTTGATCGCCTCGAACTGGATCAGGAACAGATTGGACGGGTCGATACCCACTGTCAGTTTGGCTTCTTCGCCCAGCATACGCCACATGTGGTAACCGTTACCACAGCCAACATCCAATACGGTGCGGCCTTTTAGTGGGGAGATATGCGGCAGAACTCGGTCCCATTTCCAGTCTGAACGCCACTCGGTATCGATATGGATACCATGCATATCGTAAGGGCCCTTGCGCCACGGGTGAAGTAGGCGAAGCAGGCTTTCAAGGCGCTTTTGCTCGCCTTCGGCAATGCCGTCTTCGTTGCGCACGCTGACCGCATTTTTCAGGTCAATGATGCCCGGCTTATCGGTTGGGAATTTTTTCAGGGCACGCATCCAGCGGCTCATGTCACCATGGGCCTTTTCTTCCCAATCACTCAGCTGTTTTGGCAGGGTGTTTAGCCATGGACGCAGTGTTTCATGCTGGGCTAGTAGCTGGTAAAACTCAGCAAAAGTAAACATAGACAATAAAAACCTTATTTGATGGCAAACATCGAGCCGAAGTTGAAGCATTGGAACCAGACTTCTGAGCTTGAGAAGCCAATTTTTTCGAAGCGCTGCTTATGGGTGTCAATGCTGTCGGGAAGCATGACGTTTTCAATGGCACTGCGCTTTTGGCTGATTTCCAGTTCGCTGTAGCCATTGGCACGCTTGAAGTCATGGTGCAAGTCGATGAGCAGCTCGTGGGCACGTTCATCGTCGAAGATGTATTTTTCCGATAGGATCAAAATCCCCCCCGGGCGCAGGCCGGCGTAGATTTTCTCTAGCAGCGCCTGGCGGTCATCAGGGGCCAAGAACTGCAGGGTAAAGTTGAGTACTACAACGGAGGCATCGCTGATCTCGATATCACGGATATCGGCTTCCAGCACTTGGACTGGGGTATCGGAGCGATAGGCATTGATATGCAAGCGGCAGCGTTCAACCATGGCGCTGGAGTTATCGACCGCGATGATTTCGCAACCTTCTTGCTGGATATGGCGGCGCATTGACAAGGTTGCCGCTCCCAGCGAGCAGCCCAGATCGTAAACTTTCGAATGCGGCTTGGCGAAGCGTTCAGCCAACATACCGATGGCTGAAATGATATTGCTGTAGCCCGGCACCGAGCGTTGAATCATATCCGGGAAAACTTCGGCTACGCGTTCGTCAAATGTGAAATCACCGATTTTATCTATCGGTGCCGCAAAAATATTGTCGTGACCGGCCATCTTCACGAACCTCATCTATACAAAAAAACAGAAATTCCAAATGATAAGTATGAACTTTGTCACGCAGAGGGCGCCTATCTTCATACTGAGGTGATCCATCACCGCTGAAAGGTCGCGTATTGTAGTGAAAATGAGCGCATTTGTCTTTATTGATTTTGCCTTTGCTGCTGAGCTTTTGAGATAAGCTCGCTTTAATGAGTGGCGTTATTCCTAATATTTCCCATTGCTCCCACAATGTGAGTTGTAACAAAATATTTGTTAATGAAATGTTTTGTTGTGAGCGCTTGCCGCGAACAAATGCACCTAACTGCGTATTGCTTGGCCTGTTGATGTTAAGTGAATGTTTTATCGGATAAATGAATGGGTGATTACGTTTTTTTCAATTGGCAATGGATTGGCGATACTTTTATCTTCCCCGACAATTTTTTTGGGGGAGTAGAAAATGCGTAAATTATATTATGCGGTAGGCTTGGGGCTGGCCGGCTATTTGGCTACAGTCTATGTGGTCGATAAGTTTGACCAGCAACTGGCGATTGACCGCTACCATGAAATGGCCAAACAGGATATCAATCCGCTTTCAACGGCAGCGTTCGATGTACTGAACAAAAACGGTTGTTCATACTGCCATACCAGTGATAGCGAAATGCCTTTTTACGGTCAGCTGCCTGTCGCCAAGCAACTGATGGACGCTGACGTAACCCGCGCAATGCGCCATTTCAACATCGAAGCGATGATGGGGCAGGTTCGAACCGGCGAACTTGTCTCCGAAGTTGACCTGGCAAAGCTGGAGTCGGTGATGGCAGACAACTCGATGCCGCCGGCTCTGTACCTGACCATGCACTGGCGCTCGAAATTGTCACCAGAAGAAACCGCGACACTCCAAGACTGGGTGAAGCAGGAGCGTCTGCGTCACCACCAGGGCCAGGCCAAGATCACCAAAGAATTCAAATACGAAGCGGTGCAGCCAATCCGTACCACGTTCGATGTCGATATGGAGAAAGTCGAGCTGGGTGACAAGCTTTATCATGATACCCGCCTTTCAGGCGACAATACCGTATCCTGTGCCAGCTGCCACGCTCTGGAAACCGGTGGTGTTGACCGCCTGGTGAGCTCGGTGGGTGTCGACGGCGCCATTGGCCCAATCAATGCGCCGACGGTGTTTAACTCGGTTTTCAATACTCACCAGTTCTGGGATGGTCGTGCCCATGATTTGCAGGCGCAGGCCGGTGGCCCTCCGCTCAATCCCCTGGAGATGGCATCTGAGTCTTGGGACCAGATCATCGACAAGCTGGCAATTGACGAAGAAATGAATGCCGCCTTTGCTGCGATTTATGCCGAGGGGATCACGGAGCACAGCATTACCGATGCGATTGCCGAGTTTGAGAAAACCCTGGTAACGCCGAACAGCCGCTTTGACCAGTTCCTGCGAGGCAACCATGATGCGCTGACGGCGGACGAGCAGGAAGGCTACGCGCTGTTCAAGCAATACAAATGCAGTACCTGCCACGTCGGTGAGGCCATGGGTGGGCAGAGTTTTGAAATCATGGGGCTCAAGAAAGACTACTTTGCCGATCGCGGTAATGTCACCGAAGTGGATTACGGCCGCTTCAATGCCACCGGTGAAGAGCGCGACATGCACCGCTTCAAGGTGCCGACCCTGCGTAACGTTGCCCTGACTGCACCGTATTTCCATGATGGTAGCGTGGCAACCTTGGCCGAAGCGGTCGACAAGATGGCGTACTACCAGGTGGGCGTCCGGTTGTCGGAAGCCGAGCTCGGCAAGATCACGGCGTACCTAGAGACGCTTAACGGCGAGTACAACGGCCAGATTTTGCAGTAATAGCCATACGCTGTAGCTGCAAGATAGAGCACCCCGTAGTTTAAGCCTGCGGGGTGCTTTTTTCTTAGAGTAATGTTATTTGCGGGTCCGGCTCGGCCTTCGGCAGCTCGACATCCGGTAGCTTCGCGTCGACGGCTTTTTGCTGCAGCAGACGGTAGAGCCTTGTTGCCAGCTCCGGGGCGTGGTTGTTGTCCGGGGTGTGGATGAACAAATATGGCTCTTTTCCGTCGCGCAGCCACTGCGGCAGGCGGACCAGCCAGTTGGCAAAGAAGGCGTCGTTGCTGGCATCAATGGGATGGCCGATGAAACGGATCATCGGGCGGGCGGCCGTTGCGATAGCATGGACCGGGACCTTGGGCTTCTTTTGGTGGGCGTCGATCACCGCCTCCGTCGTCGGGGGAGCGGCAAACACCGGGCGGCTGTCCATGATAATGCGGTTGGCGCCGTGCTCGATCAGCAATCGGTTGAGCTGCTTTTCTTCTTCCCCCTTGGCAAAGAAAGCCGGATGGCGCACCTCGACACCGACGGGGTAGCTGGCAGGCAGCCTTTGCAGAAACTTTTCCAGAGCAGGCAGCGCGGCCGGACCGAACTGGGCTGGAAGCTGGACTTTCCATAACCCGATTTTGCCTTCGAGCGGGGCCATCGTGGTAAAGAAGTCGGCCAGCAGCTGATCGCAATGCACTAACTGGTTTTGGTGGGTAATGGCCTGGGGCAGCTTGAAGGTAAAGCGGAAATGATCGCCGGTTGCCTCGTGCCATTTCTTGACGGTCGGGCTCCCTGGGGTGGCATAGAAGGTGGTATTGCCTTCGACCGTGTGGAACACTTCGGCATATCTCGCAAGCCTGTCGCCCGGTTTGCAACTACTGCCGTACACACTTTGCTGCCAGTGGTTGTGGGACCACATGGCTAGGCCGAGGCGAACGGGGAGGTTTGCGTAAGTTGAGGGCATGGCGAGGCTTCCAAACTGGGTTTACTGGTCATTGTGCTTAGGGTTTGAGTGCTAGGTCAATCTTTTAAGCCATTGATTTCGGATTTTTCCTTGATCTCATTGGGTACTTTTTCCTAAAGTGGTATTTCGCTTTATTTCCCCTGCATGTTCAAAATACAAAGTGCTAGGCCAGAAGTTGGCTGCCAGCTCAATGGTTCGCTGTTTAGGCGGATTGCCAATTAATTCTCGTGGATCATGTATGTTGAAGGCGCTTGGGTATATAATGCCTCGTTATTTTTGTCTCTCGGCCAGACTGAGCGCGCTAGTTGCGTGATGTTTAACCAAATTGGCCGGGAAGGATTCAGTTTGTGTGTGGTCGACTGCTTTGGGCACAGCCATACGCACAGGAAAGTTAGTAAACAGATCGGGAATTTCATATGCGCACCCAATATTGTGGTCACCTGAACAAGTCCCTAGCAGGGCAAACAGTAGAGTTATGCGGCTGGGTTAACCGTCGCCGTGATTTAGGCGGTCTTATCTTCATTGATATGCGAGATCGTGAAGGTATTGTTCAGGTTGTTGTTGATCCGGATATGAAAGATGTATTCGAGATCGCTAACCAACTGCGCAACGAATTCTGTATTCGCCTAACTGGTGAAGTACGCGTGCGTCCTGAGAGCCAAGTCAACAAAGACATGGCGACCGGTGAAGTGGAAATCTTGGCGACTGGCCTTGAGATCATCAACCGCTCTGACGTACTACCGCTAGACTTTAACCAGAAGAACACTGAAGAGCAGCGCCTTAAGTACCGTTACCTAGACCTACGTCGTCCAGAAATGAGCGACCGCATCAAGCTGCGTGCAAAAGCATCGAGCTTTGTTCGCCGTTTCCTAGACAGCAACGACTTCCTGGATATCGAAACGCCAGTACTGACTAAAGCGACACCAGAAGGTGCACGTGACTACTTGGTACCGAGCCGTGTTCATAAAGGTAGCTTCTACGCTCTACCTCAGTCACCACAGCTGTTCAAGCAGCTGCTGATGATGTCTGGCTTCGATCGCTACTACCAGATCGTTAAGTGTTTCCGTGACGAAGACCTCCGTGCTGACCGTCAGCCAGAATTCACCCAGATCGATATCGAAACCTCATTCATGTCTGCCGAGCAGGTACGTGGCGTGACTGAGCGCATGATCACTGAAATGTGGCAAGAGCTACTAAACGTAGACCTTGGCACGTTCCCAATCATGCCATTCGAAGAAGCAATGCGCCGTTACGGCTCTGATAAGCCAGACCTGCGTAACCCGCTTGAGCTAGTTGATGTGGCCGACATCCTGAAAGATGTTGACTTCAAAGTGTTCTCTGGCCCAGCCAACGACGAGAAAGGCCGTGTAGCGGTGATCCGCGTACCGGGTGGCGCACAGCTAACGCGTAAGCAAATCGACGAGTACACCAAGTTTGTTGGTATCTACGGTGCGAAAGGCTTGGCATGGATGAAGGTGAACGACCGCGAAGCGGGCTTCGAGGGTGTTCAGTCTCCAGTGGCGAAGTTCCTGAACGAAGAAGTCGTTGCCAAGCTGCTTGACCGTACTCAGGCTGAGTCTGGTGATATCATCCTGTTCGGCGCAGACAAGAAGCGTGTTGTTGAAGAAGCCATGGGCGCACTTCGTCTGAAGCTGGGTACTGATCTTGAGCTGACTGATACTAAGGCTTGGGCACCGCTATGGGTTGTCGACTTCCCAATGTTCGAGGAAGACGACGAAGGTAACCTGCACGCGATGCACCACCCATTCACCTCTCCACTGGGCGTGAGCCCAGCAGAGCTGAAGGCGAACCCAGCGGCAACAAACTCTAACGCCTACGACATGGTTATCAACGGCTACGAAGTGGGCGGTGGTTCTGTGCGTATCCACAACGCTGAGATGCAGTCTGCGGTATTCGATATCCTAGGTATCGATGCCGATGAGCAGAAGCTGAAGTTCGGTTTCCTACTTGATGCTCTGAAGTTCGGTACGCCACCGCACGCGGGTCTGGCGTTCGGCCTTGACCGCTTGGTGATGCTACTTTGCGGTACGGAAAACATCCGTGACGTGATTGCCTTCCCGAAAACAACGGCGGCAGCGTGTCTACTGACAGACGCACCGAGCCTGGCTAACCCAGCCGCGCTAGAAGAGCTGGCGATTGCGGTCAACTTGGCGAAAGAAAGCGCCGAGCAAGAGTAAGCAACAACCTTGATTAAGACTGGCCGAAAGGCCAGTCTTTGTTTTAGGGGTACAAAAGCCATAGGATAGAAATAGTGCTATGGTGATCAGAGCTTTAAAGCCAGCCTTAATTTCCAAGCCGGTCCCGGCACTTAATCAATAAAAACTAGGTTGGTCATTTGTGGAACTTCGCCAGTTGGCGAGCAATAAATGGGAGTGTGATATGGCAGGTCATAGTAAATGGGCCAACATTAAACACCGTAAGGCGGCACAAGATGCCAAGCGCGGTAAAATTTTCACCAAGCTGATCCGCGAGATCGTGGTTGCGGCCAAAGAAGGTGGCCCTGAGGCTGACAACAACCCGCGTTTGCGTGCAGCGGTAGACAAGGCGCTGTCGAACAACATGACGCGTGATACCGTTAACCGCGCGATCAGCCGCGGTGCCGGCGGTGAAGGCGATGACAACATGGAAACCGTGATCTATGAAGGTTACGGTCCGGGGGGGACGGCGGTAATGGTTGAGTGTATGACCGACAACCGCAACCGTACCGTATCGGGTGTTCGCCACGCATTCTCGAAAGCTGGCGGCAACTTGGGTACCGATGGCAGTGTTAACTACCTGTTCGATAAGAAAGGGGTTATTTCTTACGCGGCGGGCCTGGATGAAGATGCCGTGATGGAAGCGGCGCTTGAAGGCGGTGCTGATGATGTCGAAACCAACGATGACGGTTCTATCGACGTCTACACCACGCCGGCTGATTTTGGCCCGGTAAAAGATGCCTTGGATGGAGCAGGTTTCGAAGCCCAGAACGCCGAGGTGACTTTGGTGCCATCGACCAAGGCGGACTTGGACGCCGATACTGCGCCTAAGCTGCTTCGCCTGATCGATGCGCTGGAAGATCTGGATGATGTCCAGGAAGTGTATCACAATGGCGATATCTCGGATGAGGTTGCAGCGCAGCTGTAACGCTTAAAGAGTATGTCTATTATTTTAGGGATCGACCCCGGTTCGAGGATCACCGGCTATGGTGTGATCCGCCAAGTCGGGCGGCATCTTGAATACCTCGGCAGTGGCTGTATTCGTACGTCCGTCGAGGATATCCCAGGCCGCCTCAAGCAAATCTATGCCGGCGTGAGCGAGGTGATCACCCAGTTCCAGCCCGATGTCTTTGCTATCGAGGAAGTGTTCATGGGCAAGAACGCCAGCTCGGCGCTGAAACTGGGCCAAGCCCGGGGCAGTGCCATTGTGGCGGCGGTGAATGCCGATTTGCCGGTCAATGAATACGCTGCGCGTCTAATTAAGCAGGCGGTGGTGGGAACCGGCGGGGCTGATAAAGCGCAGGTGCAGCATATGGTATGCTCGGTGCTCAAGCTTCCGGGCAAACCGCAGGCCGATGCGGCCGATGCCTTGGCGGTGGCAATTTGTCATGCCCATACCCATAAAACACTGGTGGCGATGGCGGGGCAAGCCCGCGGGGCACGGCGGGGCCGATATCGATAACTGCCTTTAATACAAAGTGTTATATCGTTACAAAGATATATGCATAATGAGTGTTTGATCAAAAAAGCAGCCTTTGGCTGCTTTTTTGTTTTGTTACGACAATGTTCGATGACATATATTGGTCGGAGGTCATATGACCCTGTGATGGTGATCTCTGCAGATCAGCCCCAACGATACCTGACAATAATAATCGAGACAGAATAAGGAACGGATTCCATGACGCCTTTAGCACTCTGGCGGGCACTGTTTATGCCGACAACTGCAAGTTGGCAGGGCGATGATGCGCGTTACGTCGACACTTTTTTGTTTTTTACGTTAACTTCTTTTTTCGTCGGGATTTATAGCCTGTTCAAATGGTACGAGCATGGCCACAGCGCTTTGGTAATGACCTCGGTGTTGCTGGTATCCCTCGAATGCCTCGCCGGTGTGATCTTCCGTTTCAGCCGGCAACCGGTCATTGCCCTGAATGTTGGCTTTCTCGGTATGGTTATCCATGCGGTTAATATTATTTACCAAACGGGCGGTATCGTGGAATCGACCCAGGCGTTCTGGTCGCCCTTGCTGATTGTCGCCTTTTATTTGTCGGCAAGGTTGCTGATGGCAACCGCATGGTCACTGCTGGTGGTTGTGGTCTCCGGCTGGATGGTCAATAGTCACTTGTCGGGCCGGGTATTCCCGAATGTCGAATTGAGCTCAACTTCCCAGATGATTGAAACCTGGTCCGGCTTCCTATTGCCCCTGGTGGTCATTGTGATTGCCCAGGCTTGGGCATCGCGCCAGCGGCATCAGGCTATCGCGCAGGCGGAAACCGCGCACAAATCGAGCGAGGCGATTGCCGAGCAGGCCAAGCTAGGGGCCAGCCAGTTGGCTGAAGTGCTGGATAAAGCCAGCGGCAATGCCGAATCGCTGACCCAGGTATCGAATGTGATTGAACAGCAGTCATCCGAGCTCCACCAGCAGGTGGGAGCCCTGAATGTGAATTGCGAGTCACAAGCCAGTGCTGCTGAGCAGATGAGCAAGCAGGTCAAGCACCTCACCCTGGGGATGGAAGCGTCCGATCAGTTTGTGACCGAGCTCAAACAGCGCAGCGATATCATCTACCGTCAGGCTGAGACTAGCTCTGAATCCCTCCTGGCTTCCAAACAAGCAATTGCCCGTATCCTCAGCAGCAATGATGAAATCATGTCGGTGGCCGATGTGATCACCTCCGTGGCCGAGCAAACGAATTTGCTGGCGCTCAATGCGGCGATAGAAGCGGCACGGGCTGGCGAGCAGGGGCGGGGGTTTGCCGTTGTCGCCGATCAGGTGCGTGAACTGTCTGCCAAGAGTAATAGCTCAGCGGTGGACATCCGTGCCTTGCTGGAGCGCAGCCGGCGCGAGGTATCGCAGGGGCAGGCGGTTATCGAGAGCAGCACGGCGGAGCTTAGCGGGATCATTGAGCAGGTCAGCAGCGTGTCGGGCGATGTCACCCAGCTGGCCGACACCATCAGCCAGCAGGTGGAAGCGCTCAGGGAGCTGACCTGTGCCAGCCAAGCCGTGGCCAGCAGCGTGGTGGAAACCAACCAGGTATCCGATGCCGTGGCCTCACAGGGGGCATTGTTGGCTGAACAGGTCGAGCGGCTAAATACCCTGGCCGAGAGCCTTAACCTGGTAGTGGGCATGCGCCAGCAACGTGCATAGCCTTGGGGGCGGGCAGTCAGCAGGAATGAAAAAAGAGCTGGATATACATCCAGCTCTTTACTATCCTAGAGCCAATTTTGTGGATTGAGAAAAGAGATCTTGCTGTGATTGGCCGACTACGTGGAATCATCATTGAAAAACAACCACCTGAGGTATTGCTTGAGGTGAACGGCATGGGCTATGAAGTCCAGATGCCGATGAGCTGCTTCTATGAGCTGCCGGAAGTCGGCCGGGAAGCCATTATCTCGACCCATTTCGTGGTGCGTGAAGATGCGCAGCTGCTGTATGGCTTCAACAAAAAAAGCGAGCGCGACCTGTTCCGCGAGGTGATCAAAGCCAACGGTGTAGGGCCTAAGCTTGGTCTCGCTATCTTATCGGCCATGACGGCCAGCCAGTTCGTCCTCAGCGTTGAAAACGAAGACGTGACGACACTGGTGAAAATTCCGGGCGTGGGCAAGAAGACGGCCGAGCGCTTGGTGGTCGAAATGAAAGACCGCCTCAAGGGGTGGGGTGAGGGCGATCTGTTTACCCCGGCACTTGATACTGCAGCATCGAATGCGCCAGTACAGGATACGGCCTCGCAGGCCCGCGCCGAAGACGAAGCGGTCAGCGCCCTGGTCGCCCTTGGCTACAAGCCGCAGCAAGCCTCGAAGGTGGTGGCCCAGGTGGCCCAGCCGGAGATGACCAGCGAAGCCATTATCCGCGACGCGCTGCGCTCGATGGTTTAAGGCTGTTTTTATTGATGTTGAATGTAGGTAAGGCTCGATGATAGAAGCAGACAGACTGGTCGCCAGTGATTACCCGACAACGCGCGAAGAGGACATTATCGATCGTGCGATCCGCCCTAAGCTGCTCGAAGACTACAAGGGCCAGGACCATGTCCGGGATCAGATGGAGATCTTCATCAAAGCGGCCAAGCTGCGAGATGAAGCCTTGGATCACTTGCTGATTTTCGGTCCGCCGGGATTGGGGAAGACCACCCTGGCTAACATCGTTGCCAACGAGATGGGCGTGAGCATCCGCACCACGTCGGGACCGGTATTGGAAAAGGCGGGCGATCTGGCCGCCCTGTTGACCAACCTGGAAGAAAACGATGTGCTGTTCATCGATGAGATCCACCGTCTCAGCCCGCAGGTCGAGGAGGTGCTGTATCCGGCGATGGAGGACTACCAGTTGGATATCATGATCGGTGAAGGTCCGGCAGCGCGCTCTATCAAGATTGACCTACCACCTTTTACCCTGATTGGTGCTACGACTCGAGCCGGCTCGCTGACCTCACCGCTGCGCGACCGATTTGGTATTACCCAGCGTCTCGAATACTACAAGGTGGAAGACTTGCGCGGTATTGTCCAGCGCAGTGCCAATTGCCTGGGGTTGTCGATGGAAGAGGCCGGGGCGATGGAAGTGGCGATGCGAGCCCGAGGTACGCCGCGTATTGCCAACCGCTTACTGCGCCGGGTCCGCGACTTTGCCGAAGTGAAAGGCAATGGCCATATCTGCCCGGATATTGCGGGCAAGGCATTGGACATGCTCGATGTCGACAGCAGTGGCTTTGATTACATGGACCGCAAATTGCTGATGGCGATTATCGACAAGTTCATGGGCGGGCCTGTTGGTCTTGATAACCTTGCCGCGGCTATCGGTGAAGAGCGCGATACCATCGAGGATGTGCTCGAGCCATACCTTATCCAGCAGGGCTATCTGCAGCGTACCCCGCGTGGCCGCATTGCCACCCACCGAGCGTATTTGCACTTCGGCTTTGATGTGCCGGAGACAAAATGAAAAAAGGTTGCCAAGAGGCAACCTTTTTCATTTGGGGTGACGGCTGCCAGAACGTTAATCTTGGCAGCCACCACAGGGGGACAGTTTATACAGGAAGTAATGCAGCACCGAGTACACCGCTGTCATCGCCCAGTTTTGCTTGACGAATGGGGGTGTTGCACAGGCCACCGAAGACGTATTGGCTGAGCCGTGACGGCAGATCAATATAGAGACTTTCTTGATTCGACATGCCCCCACCTAGCACAATAACGGCAGGGTCAAAGAAATTTATCACCTGCGCCAATGCTCGAGCCAACTGATCCAGGTAAAGCTCGTAGTGCACTTTGGCGGATGGGTCGCGGCTGACGAGTTCCATGATGTCTTTACTACTCAGCTCTGTCTGGTGTTTTTGGTTATAGCTTTTGGCAAAACCTGTCCCCGAGAGAAAGCTTTCGTTACAGACATTTCGTCCGCAGTAGCATGGATCGGGCGTGCCATCTTTGACCGGGTGGTAATCAGCTAAAGGGTTGTGACCCCATTCTCCGGCGACGTTATTAGGTCCTGTCACAAGATGCTTGTTATAAACAACACCTCCGCCACAACCTGTGCCCAAGATTGCACCAAAGCAACTATGGAAGTCTTGCCCCGCACCATTTACCGCCTCGCTAAGCGCGAAACAGTCAGCGTCGTTGGCTAACCAGACGGGTTGCCCTAGTTCCCGGCTTAGATCTTCCTTTAAGGCATGACCATTGAGGATCAGAATATTGGAATTCTTGATTTTGTCGGTATTGGGGCAAATTGCTCCCGGTAAGCCGATGCCAATGCTAAATCGCTCAGGGATGTGGTTAGCCGCGGTGGCTACAACCCGTTGTATTTGATCGATGAACGCATGATAGCTTTGCTTTTCTGTTTCATAGCGCTGGTAGTACACTTGAACACCTGCCGGAGAATAAACAGCGGCGGCAATTTTGGTCCCACCAATATCAAGGCCTAAACGGTACATAGGTTTCCTGTTGTTCAGTTAGTAGCCCAGCGGGACGTTAATGGTGAGCTTACCGATCGTTTCCATTCGGCTATACTCGCCGCCAACCCAAGGGCTGTCGTTATAGTGGTAGTCCCACATATCATGGCCGACCAAGCCGGTTACAGTTATGCCGTTATCGAAGGTCTTGCGATAGCTAGCCTCAAGTCGGGTGTAAAACTCCACGAACTTATCTCGCAGTACTTCACTGGAATCATCCATGCCAAGGTAGAACTCGAGCTTGTTGTGCCAAGTCAGCTTGAAGTTGTCGTGTTGGATGATATCAAACCACATTTCGTTCTCGGAGCCGTAGTGATACTTAATGCCATCTTTTGCCATGGTATCTAGGTAGTTACGGAAACTAACGATGGAACTGAGTCGGTCGTTCCACTTCGAGACGAGGAAGAAGTTCATCACCTGTTGGCGGTGGCCCCGGACGTTACCGGTATTGCCGTTTTCATGAAATTTGCTCGCGCCGCCCAGCACAATGTACTCCGTTAACAGCGGACGGAAGTTCAAAGTGTGGCTGCCGCTATCCCAAGGCGTAATGCCGTTCGGGAAAGAGGTCAGAAAATCAAACTGCAGGTAGTAGTCATTGGAACTCCAGTTAAAGTCATTGTTGGTGTTTTTGAAGTTCCAATCCCCCTCCCAGGCAAGAGCAGGGCGGAAGGTCCATTCGCGGCCCCAGAAATTCAAACCACGGAAGTGATAACGTAAATGGGCTTCATGGTCCCAGTGGTAACCATTTTTTCTCATGCCTCGGTCATCATCAAAATCAGTGAAGTAATCAATCCGTCGAAGGTCAAGCCACAAATCAACGTTTTCGGTTAACTGAAGCATACCCTGCAATAACTTCTTGTTGACCTCGACTTCGTCTCGTGAATAAGGATTAGGGGCATTGTCATAGTCGTAACGGAAATGGCGGTACTCTGTTTCGTTTTGGATCCAGCCGCCGTTGTTTGCCATGGCTATGCTGGGTAATAGGCTTAGGGCTACTGCTGCTGACAGAAGCGTTTTCTTTGTATTAATTGTCATTATGGTCTCGCTAGATGTTCATTGTCGCAGCAATTATTCAGGAGAAATTCAAGATTCATTCAGCCAATGGTGAATAAATCTTCAATAAGTGATCCTTATCGAAAGCCTGGTCCGATATCCTCGTCCCAGTGTGACGCACCTCACTTCTAGCTTTTTGTGACCTCGATCGGTGACTATCGAAACCATGTTTTTTTTACATTTATAATCAATTGTTTATTTTATTTATCATTACCATCCCCGTTTTCTAGCACGGATATTTTGACGTTTTGGAAGGGATTGAAAACAACCCTATCAGCGCGATGTGATCTTGATCGCTGCGCCCGTCACAAAACTACCCTGGATGCGTGACATTGATCACCTGGGTGAAAAAAAAGCCCCCTCAATTCTCGAGCATTGAAAATTTTTATTATTCTGCACTCGCTCCAGCAACAAAGATTATTGTTTTTATAAGCAAGCTATTGGCTAAGTAATTGATAAAAGGAAAAAGATTTTTTCAGTTTGTTTTGCTGGCTGTTCTGGCGGCTAAATGAGCAAACTAAAAGAATATTTATGCAGAGGTTGATTATGTTACAGGCACTAAAGGGTCAATTAATTGCTTCGGTTCAGGCATTACCGGATGAACCATTACATGGGCCTGAAACCATGGTCAAAATGGCCGGCGCCGTATTAGAAGGTGGTGCAAAAGCATTGCGAGTCCAATCTGCTGCTGATATCCGTGCGGTAAAGTCTGCCTTCCCTGATATTCCTGTGATCGGCCTTATTAAGCAAGACTACAGTGATTCAGAAATCTTCATCACCCCGACAAAGAAAGAAGTGACAGCCATCATTGCAGCCGGCGCTGATATGGTTGCGCTGGATATGACGGGAAGGGCGCGGCCTAGCAATGAAAAAGTCGAAGAATTAGTCGCACTAGCACATGTTGCGGGTCGCCAGGTAATGGCTGATATTGCAACCTACGAGCAAGGTATCACTGCGCAATCGTTAGGCGCTGACTGTATTTCAACTACCTTGTCCGGCTACACCCCGGATACCCAGCACCGTGGTGATACCCCAGATTTTGCCCTGATCCGCAGGCTGAGCCAAACGTTGACTGTTCCAGTGATTGCTGAAGGACGTATTTGGACTCCTGAGCAACTTGGCCAGGTACTTTCTGCCGGTGCCTACACCGCGGTTGTTGGCTCGGCAATCACACGTCCACAACTGATTGCCAAGCGTTTCAGTCATGCGATGGCAAGTTATACGGAGACTGTGTGATGAATGAACTTGCGCTGGGGCTGGACTTGGGTGGCACAAAGATTCGGGCTGGATTGATTGACCAGCAGGGGCAGTTGGTGGTGGCCAATACTTACCCGACGGATATATCTAACGGCCGTGAAGGCATTATGAACAGCATTATCAGTGCTATTGCCCCTTTGCTGACCCGAGCACGCAGAGAAGGCAAGCTGCTAATGGGAATAGGTATTTCAGCCGCTGGAGTGATCAATGTTCGTTCTGGTACCGTCATTGATGCAACAGACAGCCTGCCACAATGGCGTGGAACAAGGCTCGGTTATTTGCTTGAGGAAGAGTTCGGCCTGCATATCTGCACTGATAACGATGTGAATTGTGCCTTGCTTGGTGAGCAATGGCTGGGTGGGGCGAAGAACTATCAGGATGTGGTGATGCTAACACTGGGGACGGGCCTTGGTGGGGCAATGTCCCGTGGTGGCGAGCTTGTCCATGGTGCTGGCTTTTTGGCTGGCCACTGGGGGCGGATGGAAGTGCCGCACCCGTATCGCCCGCAACATTGGGTGACTCTGGAATCCCTTCTCTCGGGGACGGGATTGCGCGAAACCCTGTTGTTCCAGCTACCACTTCAAGAGCATAACAATTATCCGGATGGCATCAGCATAATCCAGGCCTACGCAAACCGCGATCCTAGGGTGATTGCGGCCGTGGAAGACTTTTTCAAATTGCTGGGTAAGACCATTGCTAATATTCGCTGGACCGTTGATCCGGAGTTGGTGCTGCTAGGTGGTGGCATGATCAATTCACGTGATTATTGGTGGGAGCTAATGACCCGCTTTGTTAAAGAGTGCGGTGTGATGACGCCGATCAGACCGGCAATCCTGGGCAATGATGCGGGGATGTACGGTGCAGCCCGGATGGTCTTCAACCACTTCGAATCTCTCAAACATCAACAAGATTAACAGGCAACGGGTCGTTAATTGGACCCGGGAAAGAAATCATGGCTAAGAAAATTTGTTCAGTTGTTTTTCATACGCATTGGGACAGGGAGTGGTACTTTCCTTTTGAAACCTTCCGCGCTCGCTTGATCCGGGTGATGGAGCGCGTTGCCTCGGCCCTCGAGCAGAATGAGCTTGATAGCTTTTTGTTTGACGGCCAGGTTGTTGCCGCCGAAGACCTGCTGGCAACGTGTGAGCCAGAGTTGGCGGAGCGATTGCATGTGCTGATGCAACAGGGCCGCCTGGTACTTGGCCCATGGTATGTGATGTCGGATGAGTTTCTCTGCAGTGGTGAGAGTCTGATCCGAAACCTTGAGATTGGCCGCAAACTGGCGCTGTCATTGGGTAATTACCAAAAGGTGGGTTACTTGCCTGATACTTTTGGCCATATCGGTCAGATGCCTCAACTTCTACAGGGGTTTGACATCAATAATGCGGTGATGTGGCGCGGTATCGATCAGCAATCTTCCGAGTTGCGCTGGCAGGCGGAGGATGGCAGTGAGGTCTTCATGCTGTTCCTGACAGAAGGGTATTATCAGCATCCGCTGAACACAGATAATTTTGTTGAGGGTGTCAACAGTTATCTCGACAAGATCACCGGATGTGCCAGCAGCAACAAGCTGTTGTTGACTCAGGGCGGTGACCATCTGCGTCCTTCCGAGGGCAACATGGCTGAACGTATCGCCCAGTTCAATGCTCAGTCCCAGCAGTATCAGTTGCAGCAGAGTAACCTGACTGACTATATCGATGAGCTTCAGCAGGGTGTAGAGCTTGAGCAATTGCCAGCCATGCAAGGCGAATTGCGCGGCAATGAGAAAGCCTTTGTTCTGCCGGACGTGCTTTCGACCCGCCGATACTTAAAGCAGCAGAACCAACAGGCGGAAGATCGCCTGACAGCTCAGGTTGAGCCGCTACTGGCAATGGCTCCTATCAAGCATTACCCCAACCGTTATTTGGAAGAGAGCTGGAAAATGCTGCTTGTCCAGCATGCCCATGACTCGATTTGTGGATGTTCAGTGGATGAAGTCCACCGAGAGATGGAATCACGCTATGAAAAGTTGTCCCAGCGCTGCGATGCGATGGAGTCAATGGCACTGCTGTCATTAGGGTGCATCAGTGATGAAAAAAATACTCCGGGCAAGGCCGATCCATTTGCTGATGATGCCCGCTTTACGCTGTTTAATCCAAGCCCCAAACGATACAAGGGATGGATCAGCGAGAAAATTTTCTTACAGGGAGAGCTGCGCCAGCATCTGGTACTGACCCAGTCAGGCGGTAACGAATTTGAACCCGTCGTGATCATGGCTGAGCCGGGCTTCCGCTTCACTTCACCGATCGATGATTTTCCGGACCGTATCGAAGGCCATTGGTATGAATTAGGTTTTATCTCTGAGGTTGAAGGCCTGTCTCATTGTGAGTTTACCGTCAGCGAGCGCCAGGCCGCATACGTTGTCGAGCACGTCTGCCGTCGTTCGATTGACAACGATATCTACAGCATAGCACTCGCTGATGACGCCACACTGACCATTACGGATAAGCGCAATGGAAAAGTTTGGTGTGGTGTTGGACGTATCGAAAGCAGTATGGATGCTGGTGATAGCTATAACTTTGCGCCGCCGATGCACGACCATTTCAGCCAGGCAAAGTTGGTCGGCAATGTACAGACCCGGTTGCATCCAGCATTTAGCGAGCTGACTTTCGATATCGAGTTGGCTCAACCTGCTGCATTAGCAGAGCACCGTCGTCATGCATCTGCAAAAGAAGTGGTAAGCCATGGTCAGATGCGAGTACGCCTGTTCAAGGGGAGCGAACATATCGAGTGCCGTTTAGTGTGGCATAACAATGCCCAAGATCAGCGCCTGTCATTGCATATCCCTACCGGCGAGAAGCTTGCAGTAACCCATGCCGATAGTGCGTTCGAAGTTGTTAGCCGTGATGTGGTTTATCAAGATAACAACCCAGTACAGGCCAACAGAGAGGCCAAGGTCTCGGTTAACCCGAGTCAGAGTTTTGTCCATGCTGGTGGGGTTCAGTACATCCACCAGGGGACTCCGGAATATCGGGTGGTTGCAGGTGACTGTGACGAACTGGCTATTACTCTGCTACGCAGTGTGGGCTGGTTGTCACGCCGTGATTTCTCAACCCGTGGCAATGGTGCAGGGCCAGACCTACCAACCCCAGAAGCACAGTGCCTTGGCCAGCATGAGTATCGCTTTAGTTTGGTGATGACGGACTTTGAATCAGCAGCGGTTTGCAATCGTGCAGCATGGTTCAGGCACAAGCCGATGTTGCTTCAGGGCCATAGCCAAAAATGGTTGGAGAATGTGGTGCTTAGTAATGAGGCATTGCAAGTCTCTGCGGTCAGGCGCCAAGGAGATGAGCTTGAACTAAGGGTATGGAACCCAACCGCAGACATCCAGCCATTTACTCTGAATAAGGCTTATCGGGTGGTTTCCCTTGATGGTCGACACCTAGCAACGGCCTCAGAAATTAGTCCAAAACAAATTCTTACAGTGCGTATCGCACACTCCCAATAACTTGAACGTTATGGGGCAGGAATGCCCCATCTACTCTGTAACTCTTGAGGCGAACTATGACGAACTTGGAACTGATTCGTTTATTTTTAATCGCGGCGATACTGGTCTACTTCGTGTATGCCATGATCACCAAGCGAATTTCCACTTTGATTGCTCTTCCAATAATGGGTGTGCTGACAGCAATGGTTGCCAGCGTGGGGACGTTGCCTTTTCTTGGCCTGTTTGCCCATGAAAATGCCCAAGGTGAAACCGTCCAGGGCATCATGAATGCGGTGCTTGGCGATGGTGCCAGAATGATGGCGTCAACCATTGCTGCTTCTATTTTTGGTGGTGCCTTTGCGGTGTTACTGCGTAAAGTAGGGATTGCCGAAGCGATTATCAAAAAAGCCGCTGAGCTCGCTGGGGACCGTGTCCGAGTGATTGCCTTTATTTTCTACCTCGCGACGGTTGTTATCTTCTCGGCTATCGGTGGTCTTGGTGCTGTTATCCTGATTGGCTCGGTGGCCCTGCCAATTATGATGACCGCAGGTATCTCGGGTACGGTAGCTGGCGCGATTATCCTGCTCGGCCTGACTACCGGTGGGGTCATGAACCCAGCAGGCTTTGCCTTTTTCGCAACCATTCTCGAACCGGTGATTGCTGGTGGTTATGATGCGGCCTATGAGATTGTTGCCCGTATGGCGATCACTCTGTTCATTATTTCAGCCTTGGTTTCTGTGGGCTATATCCTGCTGAATGTGAAGAACTCACAGCGCAGTGCTTGGCACGCCCGCAAAACTCAGTCGGCTTATGAGCTTAGCAACTGGGCGCTAATTTCTCCTATTGTCCCGGTAGCTCTGGTATTGGGTTCTATCTACTTGCTACCGCAAGTCATAACGGCAGAGTTGGCGATCATTGTCGGTATCCTCTATACCGTTTTTGTATGCAAAATCAAAGATAAGGTTAATGCAATCGCCCAGTCCTTCGTACAGGGCACCCAAGAAGTGGCTGGTGCCGTAGTGCTGCTAATTGGCTTGGGTATCCTTATTCGGGGTGTCCAGTTCTACACAGTGACGCCGATTATTACCCCTGCTATCGAGACACTGGTTGCGATGCTGCAAAGCCCGATGACTTATGTGATTGGCTTTACCCTTGCGACTCCTTTGGTGCTCTACCGTGGCCCATTGAACTCATGGGGTATCGGTGGCTCACTGCCTGCTATCTTTGCAACTGCCGGCTTCTCACCAATTGCTGTGGTTTGGGTACTTCGCTCTACCGGTATGATGCAGGGCTTCGGTGACCCGACAAACTCGCAAAATATCTGGATTGCCGATTTCGTCCAGGTTGACCCGAATGACATTACCAAGAGCTTGTTCTGGGTCGGTCTGGTGATCACCTTCATTGCCCTGACTTGGGCCATTGTTATCGACCAAATCCCATTGATTTAACCAACGGTGCGGGTGCCGGGCACCCGCTCATGCACACTGATAAGGTAGAGAAGAATGCGTAAAGTACGAATTGGTATTGATGTCGGTGGTACGTTTACCGATGCCGTGGTTATTGATAATCAGACAGGTGAAGTGATCGCCAAGGCCAAACGGCCAACAACCCACCACCACGAGGATGGTGTGGCCCAGGGCATTGTTGAGATCATCAACGAAGTGCTGACCAACAATAATATTTCCCCAGAGCAGGTAGTGTTTATTGCCCATGGCACGACACAGGCAACCAATGCCTTGTTGGAAGGTGATGTGGCAAAAGTTGGCATCATTGGGATAGGTAAGAGCAAGGCGGCATTCAATGAATTGAATGTAAAACACATTGAGCTAGCTCCAGGTAAGTTTCTTGAAACCGAGTTCAGCTATTTTGATGTTGATGAGATCACCAAAGACAAAGCGGATCAGGCCATTAATGAGTTAGTTGCCAAAGGATGCGAGGTGATTGTCGCTTCTGAAGCCTATGCGGTAGATGACCCTCATCTGGAAAAGCTTGTCACTGAACTGGCTCGCGAGAAGGGCCTTTACGCAACCAGTGGCCATGAGATATCCCAGCTTTATGGCCTGCGGATGCGAACCCGTACCGCGGTGGTCAATGCCTCGCTGATCCCGAAAATGATCGAAACGGCCAATATGACCGAGCAAGTGGTCAAGCGGGTAGGCATCCCGTCGGAGCTGATGATCATGCGCGCCGATGGTGGTGTGATGTCGGTCAACGAAGTGCGACAGCGTCCAATCCTAACCATGCTATCTGGACTGGCGGCGGGCGTTGCTGGTGCCTTGATGTACGAAAAAATTTCTGACGGTGTGTTCTTCGAAGTCGGCGGTACCTCGATTGACATCTCAGTGATCAAAGACGGCAAGGTTATTGTTAACAATGCTCAGGTTGGTAAGCATAAAACCTACCTTAAGGCGCTGGATGTCCGTACCTTGGGTATTGCTGGAGGCTCAATGATCCGTATTGGCGAAGGAAAGATCATCGATGTCGGCCCGCGCTCTGCCCACCTTGCGGACAAGCACTATGAGTGCTTTGTCGATGCCCCCGTGACTAATGCCAAGCTCAAGGAGATCACCCCGTTACCGGGCGATAGCCCGGACCATGCCATCATTACCTCCGATCAGGGAGATTACGCCTACACCCTTGCTGGCGCAGCAAATATCCTTGGCTATGTCCCTGAAGACGATTATGCCCATGCTAATGTGGAAGCGGCACGTGTTGCCTGGCAGCCGCTGGCAGAGTATTGCGGAAAAACCGTGGAAGAAGTGGCCCGTGAGGTCATGGACATTGCCTGTGAAAAGATCTGGAATATTGTCGGCCCGATGATCAAAGAGTACGAGGTTAACCCGGAGTACATCGAGTTTGTTGGCGGCGGTGGTAGTGCAGCTATTACCACGTTTGCCCTTGGTGAGAAATATGGCTTTAAAGCCAAAACCGCCAAGAATGCTCCATATATTTCAACCATTGGTGTTGCGATGGCGATGGTTCGAGAGCAGATCGAGCGCTCGGTGGTTGATCCTTCGTCCAGTGATATCCAAAAGATCCGTGCCGATATCATGGATCAGATTGTTGCCCAGGGAGCCAAGGAAGAATCTGTTGAGATTGCCATTGAGGTAGACAAGCAACGAAATATCTTGATTGCCACAGCAACCGGTGCGACCGAGTTCTCCAATGATGGTGGGGTGGAGAACCTGACTGAAGAAGCCATTACTGCCAAGGTGGCTGATGTGTTCTCGGTTGACCGTAAATTGGTGCAGGCCAAAGCACAGTCAGGGGCGTTCCACATCGTCAAGGCACCGAAGGAATCCCGTAAGTTGTTTAACCTGATCCGCAAGACGGAAGAGCATTACGCAGTGGTCAAAAACGATGGCATGATCCCGCTTAAGCTCAAGGGCGCGCAGTTTATCAAAACCGCCCGTAGCGGTTACGGTGATGCGCTCAATACCCTGGTTGCCCAGCTATCTTCTTATTCAGATGCAGGCCAGACTATCCCTAAAGTCTATGCCTTTACCGGCTCGAGGATGTTTGACTACTCCGGGCTGTTTAGCACCGACCAGCTTAGCTCAATGATGAGTATGGATCTGGAACACCTCGATGCCCAGCAGGATATCCTGTTGGTCGCGGCGAAAAAATAAAAGGGAAAAATGATGTCTGATACCGATTTTGCCTATGCACTGAAGCAACTACAGATGGATAAATATGCTGCAAAGATCCCTGTAGAAGAGCATCGGGATATCGTGGAGCAGGCACTGGCATTGGGTGAGCGTGTGGCGGGTGCGTACCGCCACACCAACTTCTACCTGGCTTTTGAGCAAGCGGGCTACAAAATTGAATATACCCGCAATGTGGAGCAGGCCCTCAAGCATGGCTTGATGATGCGGGCCGAGATCATTGAAGACAACCTCGGCAAACGGGTACTTATCTACCGCGACAGTATTGATCAGGCCCTGGCGGATCTTGCTCGATTTGGCGTTGAGGCTAGCTCGGCAATGATCGAGTCACTCTATCTTGCTCACGAGTTCTTTCATATGTTGGAAATGACGGGGCAGGTTGAGGATCCTGTCCTGCAGCGCAAGGTTGTCAGGTTGACCCTGCTGGGTAAGTCGTTCTTCGGCCACCTGCATTCCCCCTCTGAGATTGCCAGTAACCGTTTTGCCCACCGAGCCTGTCAGGCACCATTTAACCCATTGCTAATTGACGAATTATTCATAGGGGATGAAAGTGAAACCCAATAAGACCTATGCTGGCTACGATGTTGTGGTGGTCGGTGGTGGCACAGCAGGTGTTGCTGCTGCACTATCGGCATCACTTCAAGGATTGAAAGTTGCTTTACTTGAGAAGCGAATTGCCCTCACCGGTACCCAGGCTAATGCCATGGTTACCCCATTTATGCCATCTCATGTTCATGGCTCGACAACCGCGGACATGCTGACTAATGCCTATCATCAGCATATGGCAGGCCAAGGCCGTTTGACCTTGCCGGGCAATATGGAATTGTATTCCCCGGAGAGCTTCAAGTTGCTCAATGAACAGGTATTGACCGAAAGTGGTGTTGAGATTTTTTATGATGCGACCGTGATAGCCGCTGATACAGAAAATGGGGTTATTCAGTCAGTGACCGCATTGATTTTTGATAACTTCTACAAGTTTGAAGCCGAGCAATTTATCGATGCATCCGGAGATGCACTCTTATCGCGGTTTGCTGGTGTCCAGTTGATGACCGGTGATACGGATGGTACCCGCCAGTCGGTGTCTTTCCGGTTTGAAATGGCCAATATCAATTTTGACCGCCTACGCCAATACCTGGCTCAGGCTAATTACACCTTCTGTGATCCGGCCGATGAAACCTTTATGGAGTTTGTCCACGTGCCGGGTGTTGAAGCTTGCGGAGAGCTTTTGAAGGTATTTGGCAAAGCCCAGCAAAATGGCGAGTTGACCCCAGAGATTGCACGTTACATCCAAGGTTTCTCTATGCCGGGCAAGCCGGGGTGCCTGTCTTTCAACAACCCGCAAATGCCACAGCTGGGTAATGTTGAGGATCCACAAGTCTTCTCGGAGTATGTTCGCTATGGCCGCAAGATGCAGCACCAACTGGCTGCGTTCCTTGTCGCTAATATTCCGGGTTTTGAGCAAGCGTTTATCTCCCAGGAAGCTAATATGCTCGGGGTCCGAGAGTCAAACCGCGTCAAAGGGCGTTATGTGATGACGGCTAATGACTATGCCCAGCGCCGCAAGTTCGATGATGGTATTGCTAGGGGGGATTGGTATATCGATATCCACAGTGATGACCTTGAAGTCGAAGATGAATCATTCAAGAAGAAATATGACAAGGGTGAATACTATGAGATCCCTTATCGCTCGCTCGTCTGTGGGGAAGTGGCTAATCTGATTTTCGTTGGCCGGATCATTTCCTGTGATTTCAAAATGCAATCGAGTATCCGTATTCAGCACACTTGCCGGGACATGGGCGATGCAGCAGGTCGTGCCTGTGCATTTGCCAAGCAGCATGGTATGGCTCTTAACCAAGTCAATGGGCGTGACCTCAAGGGGGAGCGTGTATGAAGACCCTGTTTATTCCTTTAGATGAGCGGCCATGCAATAAACTCTATCCCGAGTACATTGCCAAGACAGCCGATATTGAGCTGGTTAACGTTCCAGATTCTCTGTTGAGTAATAAAAAGCGGCCGGCAAATACCGAGCAGCTTTGGCAGTATGTGTTTGCCAATATGGCAGGTGTTGACGCGGTTATCCTATCGGTGGAAATGATGATGTACGGAGGCTTGATACCGTCACGTCTCCATGCACTAGAGGACTCTGACAAACAAACGTTTGTCGCTAACCTTCGCCGTTTGAGAGCCCAGAACCCAGAGACAAAGATCTACGCCTATAACTGTATCATGCGATGTCCGAGCTACAGTTCTAGTGACGAGGAGCCGGAATATTATGATGATTTTGGCGCTGAAATCTTCAAAAGGAAGTACTTACAAGACAAGCAGCAGCGCCATGGTCTAGAGGGAGACGAGTTAGTTCAACTTGGGGAGCTCGCTGATAGTGTCCCGCAGTTTGTTCTTGCCGATTTCGAGGGGCGCCGTGCGTTCAACTCATCGGTCAATATGGCTGTAGCAGAACTGGTAAAAGACAAGGTTATCAATTTCCTTGTGATCCCACAGGATGATTCCAGCCCATACGGTTACACCGCACTGGATCAGAAAAAGGTGCTGGGTTACATCGAGCAACAGGACCTGTCGTTTGATATTGCGATTTACCCGGGAGCGGATGAAGTGGGGGTGACCCTGCTTGGCCGGGCGTTTAATGAGTATCACGGCAAGGTGCCGAAAGTATTTCCGTTTTACGCCTCAACCCTGGGCCCGCAGACTATTCCTCTGTATGAAGACCGGCCGATGAATGAGTCGGTGAAGTCACACATCCGTGCTGTTGGCGGTCGCTGGTGTGATAACAGTCAGGAAGCCGATCTCGTGTTGGCTATAAACTCGCCGGGTAAGATCATGCAAGAGGCTGCTCAGCAAAGCGAAAAAGATCTTACATACAGCTCTGGCCGTAACCTGCAGGACTTCGCTCTGCGGATCAAAGATTATCTCGATGCTGGTAAAAAGGTGGTGTTGGCGGATAGTGCCTTTGCCAATGGTGGGGATCTTGAGCTGATTCGCTTCCTCAATAAATTAGGGGTATTGGGCCAACTGGCTTCCTACAAAGGCTGGAACACTAACTGTAATACGTTGGGCAGTACGTTGGGGGCAGGGATGATTGCTGATATTGGGCAACCTGCTGTGGTGGAGAATGTGGTTTACCATGTACTTGAGGATGTCTGCTACCAGTCAGTGGTGCGCAGTGAATTACTACAGCGCTATTTCTCTGATGCGGCATTTGGCCACACTTCCTACCAGCCTGAGCAGGAGCTCCAGGCCATGGCGTACACAGCGCAACGATTGCTGGAGCTGTATCGTGCCTTGACGGCCGATTCCTTGCCACAAGATGTTGCTCTGGAAACCTATGCCCCGTGGCACCGGACTTTCGAGCTTGGTATCCGTTTGAAGGTGGGGGGGTGAGTATGATTGAAACCCCACTTTTTGCCAATATCCAACAACTTCTGCCATCGTTGAGCCCGACACTGACTCAACTGGCAGAATACATCCGCGAAAACCCCCAGAAAGTGGTGAGGCTGACGGTGACAGATCTTGCCCAGCAGGCACAAGTGAGTGTATCGAGCGTCAGCCGGTTATGTCGAGAGCTTGGCTATCGCAGTTATGCTGAGTTTAAGTTGGCGTTAACGCTGGAATGCGGTCAGCAGGAGGTGCCGGTGCAGGGGCATGATCCTTATCCTGTGTTTAATGAGGTTGATCAGGCACTTCGTTTGACTCGGCAACTGATCGATGAAACGAGTATGGAACGGCTTGTGAGTCATATTCACCAAGCACGGCAGATCACCGTACTTGGCGTTGGTGCGAGCAGTATAGTGGCTGATTACCTTAGCTATCGGTTGCTTAGGCTGGGTAAGCGGGTAACCTGTTACCAAGATATGCACTTGGCTGCAATAGCCGCTTCGCAGTTCAACCATCACGATACAATGGTTGTGGTGTCCAGCTCTGGCTCGACCAAGGATGTGCTGCATGCCGTTAAGGTCGCCCACCAGACTGACTGTGCAATTTTGGCCATAACCAATGTCAAAACGAGCCCGCTATCTGAGCTGGCTGACTATCAAGTGGTGGCTGCCGCTGCTGAAACTGCGGTCAATGGAGGGGCGCTGGCAGGCAAGGTTGGTTCATTGGTGCTGGTTGATGTCTTGGTGAGTAAAATGCTTGCTATTAGTGGCTACCATGATGCTGTGGTTGATTCGGCCAATGCTGTCACGGATTTGCTGGTATAGCGCTAATACTGTCGGTAGGGGGAAATAAGGATTCAGATTCAGTTAGATAACAGAGATTTCCATCTATACTCTTTATGAGTAATAAGGAGGTGTTAGATGGTTAAAGCTGGACTGTTAATGTCAGCCTTGTTTGCCCTAGCAAGCTCTATGGCATGGGCTGAGAGTGCCGATAAGACGTCGAAAAATGCGTGTGACTGTGACAAGAAAGTCATTGCTAAACATTATGAGTATGATCCAAGGGGAAATTTGCCCCCGATGGAAGAAATTACCAGTGCGATGGGAAATAGTAGCAATCGGTAATTGAGATTGTAGTAAGTAAGACACAAAAACGAGGCCTCATGGCCTCGTTTTTGTTTTTATCGCCTAGCACAACGATTTTTGTTTTATGGCTGTGTCTTTCGTTACATCTCCGTGACATCTCGAATCGAAATCACAGAAAGAAAATCCGGTTTATTTCACAGCCTGTAGAGCGCCTGCTTGCTTTGTGAGCGGTTTTTAGCAGTTGCTTTTGTACATTTCCGCAAAGCTTGGTTGGTAAAGCGCAATGATTTTTTCAAAAATACGAGCCATATCTACTTCCTCAATCTAAATCTCAATGGTTGGGGAAACAGCCTACAACCCGCCAAAAAGAAGACTTTTACTCTCTGGGCGGCCTTATCTGTTTCTGGGGCTGATTATAGGCATTTTAAATTTATCCAAAAGCGAGTTAATTTTCGCTTTCGCATTATTTTTTCTAATCTTTATTTCTATCGGCTACTGGCCGTAGCGACTTGTTTGTCAGTAGCGGCTAAAGGTTAGTGTTAGCTGAATATGTAGTTCAATCATATTCAATACTCTTTTTTCTAAGGGTAAATAAGCCATATATGAAGTGATAAAACAGAAAGTGAAATGGCATTAATACGTTCAATCACGATTTGAAAAAGTGTAGTTTTGATGTCTTGGTTGGAGTGGGCTGTATAGGGCTGGAAAGTTTGATCTGGGTCAACCAAGGTGTGGGTGGTTAATAAATGAGCAAGGTTTATTGATATTTATCAAAGCAAATTGTGCGATAAATCCATTGAGCATGAGAGAGAATGCCAGTAATATTAGCAATGACTTTATTAGCTGTAGCTTAACAACAAATTAACTAATTTGGTACAGCGTTGCAACATATCAAGGATGTCATTGATTTATAAGATGGTGACAGCCAGGAAGGTGAAAAAAATTGCGGCGTCGTTTGGCTACATTTTGCTAAGCCCAACCATAAGTGCACTGTGTTGTACTGTCGTCAGTCAGCCTGGCGAAAGAAGGAGTTCTCAATGTTCACTGATATCGTCGAACTATCGCGGTTACAGTTCGCATTAACAGCGATGTATCACTTTTTGTTCGTCCCATTGACTCTCGGTATGGCGTTCCTACTAGCCATCATGGAGTCGGTTTACGTAATGACCGGAAAGCAAATCTACAAGGACATGACCAAGTTCTGGGGTAAGCTTTTTGCCATCAACTTTGCCCTGGGTGTTTCCACGGGTCTTACCATGGAGTTCCAGTTCGGTACTAACTGGGCATACTACTCCCACTACGTAGGTGATATTTTCGGTGCGCCGCTGGCTATCGAAGCCCTTATCGCTTTCTTCCTTGAATCTACCCTAGTTGGCCTATTCTTCTTCGGTTGGGATCGTCTATCCAAGCGTCAGCACCTTGCGGTGACTTGGCTGGTTGCTCTTGGCTCCAACTTCTCGGCATTGTGGATTCTGGTGGCAAATGGTTGGATGCAGAACCCTGTAGGGGCAGAATTCAACTTTGAAACCATGCGTATGGAAATGGTTAGCTTTGCAGAAGTGGTGCTAAACCCGGTTGCGCAGGTGAAATTCGTTCACACTGTGGCGTCTGGTTACGTAACTGGTGCGATGTTCGTACTGGCTATCAGTTCTTACTACATCCTTAAAGGCCGTGATATCGCCTTTGCTCGCCGTTCATTTGCGATTGCAGCAGCGTTCGGTATGGCGTCAATTCTATCTGTCATCGTGCTGGGTGACGAATCAGGTTACGAGCTAGGTGACGTTCAGAAGACCAAGCTAGCAGCTATCGAAGCTGAGTGGCATACAGAAGAAGCACCTGCTGCCTTCACCCTGTTTGGTATCCCTAACCAGGAAACGATGGAAACGGATTACGCGATCAAGATCCCTTATGTCATGGGTATTATCGCAACACGTTCTTTCGACACCGAAGTGACCGGCCTGCGTGATCTGAAAGACGAGCACGAAGAGCGTATCCGTAACGGTATGGTGGCTTACGGCTTGCTTGAGAAACTGCGTGCCGGTGACAAGACTCCAGAAAACATTGCAGCATTCGACGAAGTGAAGCACGACCTTGGTTACGGTTTCCTGCTTAAGCCTTATGCTGAAAACGTTGTGGACGCAACAGAAGAAGATATCGCCCGTGCTGCGGATGACTCTATCCCAACAGTATGGCCGCTGTTCTGGAGCTTCCGTATCATGGTGGCATGTGGCTTCCTGATGCTGGGTATTATCGGTGCGGCATTCATCCAGTCTTGCCGTCATAAGATCACCGAGAACAAGTGGGTGCTGAAAGCGGCGCTATACGGCCTACCACTTCCTTGGATTGCAGTAGAAGCCGGTTGGTTCGTTGCCGAATACGGTCGCCAGCCATGGGCGGTGGGTGAGATCTTGCCGGTATCGATGGCGGCATCTAACCTTGCTGCTTCAGACATCATTACTTCTTTGCTGGCAATTATTGCACTGTACACAGTGTTCCTGATTGCTGAATTGTACCTGATGATCAAGTTTGCTCGTCTAGGTCCTAGCAGCCTGAAAACGGGCCGCTACCACTTTGAAAAAACCGATGCACCACAGAACGTGGTATCGCGTCAGGTTGAAGCATAATCAGGGAGAGTTAAGCAATGTTTGAATATGAAGTATTGCGATTTATCTGGTGGGTGCTAATCGGTGTGCTATGCATCGGCTTCGCAGTCACTGATGGTTTTGATATGGGTGTGGGTGTACTGTCGCGCATTATCGGCAAGACAGACAACGAACGCCGTGTAATGATTAACTCGATCGCCCCGCACTGGGACGGTAACCAGGTTTGGTTGATCACCGCGGGTGGTGCCCTGTTTGCGGCATGGCCATTGGTATATGCAACAGCGTTCTCCGGCTTCTACTTTGCCATGATCATCACGCTAGCGGCACTTTGGCTGCGTCCGATCGGTTTTGACTACCGTTCGAAGATTGAAGATCCAAAGTGGCGTGAAACCTGGGACAAAGCGATCTTCGTAGGTAGCTTCGTACCGCCGGTTATCTTCGGTGTGGCGTTTGGTAACCTACTGCAGGGTGTACCGTTCGAGCTAAACGAGTTCTTGATCCCGACTTACAAGGGGTCGTTCTTCGGCCTGCTAAACCCGTTTGCCCTACTGTGCGGTATCGTGAGCATTCTGATGATCACCACCCAGGGTGCGGCATACCTGCAGATGAAAACCACCGACGCTATCCGCGAGCGCGCTCGCCGCGTTGCCATGCTTACCTCAGTGGGTACGGCAGTTTGTTTTGCCATTGCAGGTATCTGGGCTCAGAGCATCGAAGGTTACATCGTGACCTCTGAAATCATGACCAATGCGCCTTCTAACCCGCTGACCAAAGAAGTCATGCGCCAGAGCGGTGCGCTGTTTGCTAACTTTGACGCATACCCACTACTGTGGATTGCACCGGCGCTAGCGGTAGTGATGCCTGTACTGACCGTACTGAGCTCTCGTGCCAACCGCGGCGCACTGGCATTCATCACTTCTAGCCTGACTATGGCGGGCGTGATTTTGACGGCGGGTTTTGCCTTGTTCCCGTTCATCATGCCTTCAAGCCTGGTGCCAAACCACAGCTTGACCATGTGGGATGCGACGTCTTCTGAGCTGACGCTGAACATTATGACCGGTGTTGCGGCAGTGATGGTACCGATTATCCTGGCGTACACGTCTTGGTGTTACTACAAGATGTTTGGCCGCCTTGATACCAAATATATCGAAGAGAACAAGAACTCACTGTACTAAGGAGACAGACTATGTGGTATTTCGCTTGGATCCTGGGTGTGCTTCTGGCCTGCTCATTCGGTATCATCAACGCGCTGTGGCTTGAAGCGACAGAAAATATGGATAAAGAGGATATCGGTGAGTAACCTCGATCACTGGGTGAAGCGTGCCCACCAGTGGCTAGACTTCGGTCTGCTGCGCTTAGCGTCTCTGCTGATGTCGATGGCATCGGCAGGGCTGGTGGTGTGGGAGCCCACACTCTTCGCCCAGGCGATTGGCGGTTTCGGACCGATTATCTCGCCGGCCCTGATTTGGGCAACGTGTGCCGCCATGGTCTTCGGGGTGGGCTTCGTCCCACGCCGTTGGTACTGGCAGGTGTTTTTCACGCCATACGCCTCGTTGCCTATCTTGGCTTATATTTTGTTTTTGCGCCTAACATAATGATTTGATGTCAATCTGTTCGCGCTGATACAAAAACATACAATTGAAACAGCCCATTGCAATTGAGTAATGGGCTGTTTTTTTGTAACTGGATAAAATGCAGCCTTAGAGTGTGTCGGCAGCGGATGGCAGGCAGTGACAAGATCATCAAAAAGGAAAACTCTGTGTGTTTACTGCGAATGCATGATTCCAATCCGGTAGCCAAGTTAGGTATAGTAAGCCCTTGAGTAAAAGCCTAAATACATTGGGAACACCAAGGTTGGAATGGTAATGACCGAAGAGCATCCTTTTGACTGGCCGATCAGGGTCTACTACGAAGACACTGATGTCGGTGGCCTGGTTTATCATGCTAACTATATTAAGTTTTTTGAGCGGGCGAGGACGGAACTCTTCCGTTCTGTCGGTGTCAGTCTTAACGACTTGTTCGCCGAAAAAGTCAGTTTTGTTGTGCGCCATATGGAGGTTGATTATCTCAAGGGCGCCAAGTTGGATGATCAACTTGTTGTACGGACCTGGCCTAATACTATACGCCGGGCATCAATCGAATTTTGTCAGGTTTTAGTTAACACTAACGGGCAAACCTTGTGTAGCGCATCGATTCAGGTAGCCTGTGTCCACCCCGATACGTTGAAACCTATCAAGATCCCAGAACATATTTTATCGGAGATAACTAAGTGACTGAACTTTCGATTTTAGACCTTTTCCTACAGGCGAGCCTGTTGGGTAAGGTTGTTGTGATCATTTTGATGTGTATGTCTGTTGCATCCTGGACCATGATCATCAAGCGCTCCCAAGTCTTGTCACGGGCTAAATCTAACGTGGAGCGTTTTGAAGACCGTTTCTGGTCTGGCGTGGATCTGTCGCAGCTTTACCAAGAAGTGGAAGCGCGCAAGGATAGCCTGACCGGCACCGAGCAAATTTTCCATGCGGGTTTCAAGGAGTTTGCCCGCCTGCATCGCAACAACGGCAAGGCGCCTGAAGCGGTGATGGAAGGCACTGGGCGTGCGATGCGTGTGGCCATGTCTCGTGAAGTGGAAGAGCTGGAAACCAACCTGCCATTTTTGGCAACAGTCGGCTCGATCAGCCCGTATATCGGCCTGTTCGGTACGGTATGGGGGGTTATGCACGCCTTTATCGCCCTTGGTGCGGTGAAGCAAGCGACATTGGCGATGGTTGCACCGGGTATTGCCGAATCATTGATTGCAACGGCCATTGGTCTGTTCGCTGCGATCCCGGCGGTTATCTTTTTCAACAAGCTGACTAACCAGGTGGCTAAGCTTGAGCACTCTTATGCCACTTTCATGGATGAGTTTTCTAGCATTTTGCACCGCCAGGCATTTGCTGCTCACCAGGAGTAGAAGCGATGTCTTATCAACCGAAAAAACGCAAGGTTACTTGTGAAATCAATATAGTACCCTATATCGACGTGATGTTTGTGCTGCTGATTATCTTCATGGTGACGGCGCCATTTATTACTCAAGGGGTCGATGTTGATTTACCGAGCACCACCACGGCCAAGACGGCGGCCGAGTTGGTCGGTGAGAACAATGAAAAGCCACCGATTATTGTTGAAGTTGACCGCGACGGGCACCTAGGCATCAGTGTGGATGATCAGGAGATGCAGCGTGGTCTAGGCCTCAATGAACTGCTTACCCGTGTGCGTGCAGAGCTGCAGTTGAACCCCGAGTCTACGGTGCTAGTCGGTGGGGACGCACGTGCGCCTTATGCCTACATTATTGAGACGCTGGATGCACTCAACCAGGCGGGCGTTGGTTCGGTAGGTCTAATGACCGAACCTCTCGAACAATAAGCAGGCGGGCAGGATGAAAAAAAGAGAATATAGTGCTGCCTTCATTATTTCGTTAATTATGCATGGTTCACTGGTCGCTATGTTGTTGTGGGGAACGGATTTCATCATGACAAAACCTAAGCCCTCGGGCAGCATCGTTCAGGCGGTGGTGGTCGATCCGGCTTTGGTGAACCAGCAGGCACAGCGTATCCGCCAGCAGCGCGAAGCAGCAAAAACTGCCGAGCAGGACAGGCTCAAGCGCTTGGAGCAGCAGGCTGAAGCCTTGGAGAAAATGCGTCTGGAAGAAGAGCAGCGTTTACGTCAGCTCAAGGCGGACAAGCTTAGGGCGGAGAAAGAAGCCCGTGAAGCCGAGCAAGAGCGCAAGCGTGTAGCGGCCGAGCGAGCTAAAGCCGCGGAAGAGAAGCGTAAAGCGGACGAGGCCGCCCGTGTTGCCCGCGAGCAAGCCGCCAAAGCAGAAGCTGAGCGTAAAGCGAAACAGGAAGCAGCCAAAAAAGCTGAGGAAGAGCGCCAGCGTCAAGTAGCCGAGCAGCGTAAAGCTGAAGAAGCAAAGCGCCAGGCAGAAGCGGCTGCCGCGAAAGCCGAAGCTGAGCGCCAGGCACAGGTTGCAGCCAAGAAGAAAGCCGAGGAAGAAGCGCGCAAAGCGGAGGCCGCCCGTAAGGAAGCCGAACGCAAGGCCGCGGAAGCCCGTGAGCTTCAGCGCCAGCAGGAAGCGGCGTTGAATGATATGTTTGCCGGCTTGGAAGCTGAATCAGAGCAGCGTGGCGGTGCACGCGGTCAGTTTATTTCTGACGAGCGCGATCGCTATGGTGCGATTTACACCCAGATGATCCAGCAGAATTTGTTGGTGGAGCAGAGCTTTATCGGCAAGGAGTGTGTGATCCGCATGCGCCTGTCGAGCAATGGTTTGGTGCTAGATGCGTCGGAAGATGGCGGCGATAGTGCTGTCTGCCGGGCAGCCAAAGCCGCGGTGGTCAAGGTGAGCCAGTTCCCGATGCCGGAAGACCCTGCCGTGGTTGAGCAGCTTCGCAGCATCAGACTGACAGTAAGCCCGCAATAAGGAAGGAATAATGATGAAACGTTGGTTAATGGGCTTGTGCGTGGCACTGTTGAGTTTCAGCCAAATCGCACAGGCAGAGCTGGAATTGGTGATCACCGAAGGGGTGGACTCGGCCCGTCCTATCGGTGTGGTGCCGTTCAAGTGGGAAGGGGCCGGTCAGATGCCGACCGATATTTCGGCGGTCATTGCGTCTGATTTGCGCCGAAGCGGTAAGTTTTCGCCGGTCGCGACCAGCAGTATGCCGCAAACCCCTGCGAGCGAAGAGCAAGTCGATTATAACGCCTGGACATCAATGGGCGTCGATGCCTTGGTGACCGGTACGGTGACCATGAACGAGCAGGGCAACTATGTCATCAACTACCAGCTGATCGACGTGGTTCGCGGCCAGCTGACCAGCGGCCAGAGCCGCGGCTTGGAAAACGGCGAACTGGTGCTGACCAAGGATCACCTGATGATCAACAACCGGGCCACAGTCAAAGAGTCACGCCTACGCCATTATGCCCACCGTATCTCAGATATTGTGTACGAAAGGCTGACGGGCGAGAAAGGGGCGTTCCTGACCCGCATCGCCTATGTGGTGATTGATGACAAGGCTCAGTACCCGTACCAGCTGCGCGTAGCGGACTACGACGGCTACAACGAGCGCTTGGTGCTGAAATCACAGCAGCCGTTGATGTCGCCGTCTTGGTCGCCGGATGGCAGCAAGTTGGCCTACGTCAGCTTCGAGAACCAGCAGGCGCAGATCTTTATCATGGATATCTACAAGGGTACCCGTGAAATGGTGACGTCGTTCCCGCGCCATAACGGTAACCCGCGTTTCTCGCCAGATGGCAAGAAGCTGGCGATTGTGCTGTCGAAGAGTGGTAGCTTGCAGATCTATATCAAAGACCTGGAAACCAAGGAATTGAAGCAGATCACCCGTGGCCGCGCGAACAATACCGAGGCATTTTGGGATCCGAGCGGCGACTCTTTGATTTTTACCTCAGACAGAGGTGGTAACCCACAGATTTATAGAGTAAATTTAGCTGACGGTTCGACTAAGCGCCTGACTTGGCAAGGAAGTCAGAACCTCGGTGGTCAATTGACGCCTGATGGCCGCTACCTGATTATGGTGAATCGGTCTGATTCTGGCTACAACATTGCCAAGCAAGATTTGAAAACCAATGCCGTACAGGTACTGACCAAGACATTTTTGGATGAATCACCAAGCATTGCGCCAAATGGCGGCATGGTGATTTACAGCTCGGTCAATAATAAGTCCAACGAGCTGTCACTAGTGTCGATTGATGGGCGATTTAAAGCAAGATTACCTGCTACTAACGGGCGGGTGAGGGCTCCTGCCTGGGGACCTTTCCTCTAAGTTAGCTGCAACTCGTAATAAAAAAGGAAAATAAAATGCAACTGAACAAAGTTTTAAAGGGTTTGGCAATTGCGCTGCCAATGTTTACTCTAGCGGCGTGTAGCTCAAGCGAAAGCACTGATAGCTCAGCGGCGTCAGAGACCAACACAGGTTCAACAACTGAGCAATCTACGGTAGTAACATCACCGGTTGAGCAAGAGCCAGTACTTTCTGAGCAGGAGCTACGCAGCCAGCAGCTACGTCAAGAGCAAACTATCTACTTCAAGTTTGACAACGCTGAAATCCAGCCTGACTACCAGGACATGCTGACCGCTCACGCTGAGTACCTACGTGACAACGCTGAAGTTAAAGTGATCGTGGAAGGTCACGCCGACGAGCGCGGTACACCAGAGTACAACATCGCACTGGGCGAGCGTCGTGCCAATGCAGTTGCTAAGTACCTACAGGCGCTAGGCGTATCTGCAAGCCAAATCTCAATTGTTAGCTACGGTGAAGAAAAGCCTCTAGTTCTAGGCCACACTGAAGCTGACTACGCCAAGAACCGTCGTTCGGTTCTGGTTTACTAAGCCATCATAGGTAATTACGATGAACAGTAACACAATGCGAAAGCTCGCATTTACGTTGCTGGTTGGTGCGGCGACCCAGGTGGTCGCCGCACCTGCTCCTGTTACTGAAATTAGCGGTAGCAGTGCGCAGGGCGATAGCCTGGAACGTCTGGAAAGGATGATTGAGGCTCGCAACCAGGTGCAGTTGGATATGCAACGGCAACTGGATCAGCTGGCAACCGAAATGGATGAGCTACGAGGTATCGTAGAAAGAAACAGCTACGATTTAAGCCAGATGCTTGAGCGTCAGCGCGAGCTCTATCGTGAGATTGATGCCCTCAGTCGTCAGCCTCAAGCTAAGCCGGCTGACGAAAAATCATCAGAAAAGGCAAGTAGCGAAGTATACTCCAGCAATGTGAGTGAGAACGAAGCGTATGAATCAGCCGTGAACCTGATCTTGAAGGAGAAGGATTACACCGGCGCGATCACTGCGTTCAAAGGCTTTCTTACTACCTACCCTGAATCAAGCTACAAGCCGAATGCCCATTACTGGCTTGGTCAGCTTTACTTCACGCAAAACCAACTCCCCGAAGCGGCAGAGCAATTCACCGCGGTGGCCAGTTTTGAGAAGTCCAACAAGCGAGCCGATGCGTTGCTGAAACTCGGTATTATTGCCGAGCGGAGCAAGAAAACCGCAGAGGCGAAGAAATACTACCAGCAAGTTATTTCAGCTTATCCGAACTCAACCAGTTCGCGTCAGGCGCAAAGTAACCTCGACAAGCTATAAGCGTTTGCTCGGATGGATTGCAAAAGGCCGGTTGACCGGCCTTTTTTGATCCATGCTATTTGAACGTTTGCGGTGTATAATGCGCGGATTGTACATGGACAGCAATAGAGCAACCGAGCTATGAGTCTAACATTTGATCCCTCTGAAATGGTTTACCCGTTTCCACCTAAGCCAATTCCGCTAACCGCTGATGAGCAGCAGGCGTACAAGGCAAAAATCAAGGCACTGCTGAAGGAAAAAGATGCAGTGCTGGTGGCCCACTACTATACCGATCCTGAAATCCAGGCGCTGGCGGAAGAGACCGGAGGGTTTGTTGGTGACTCGCTGGAAATGGCCAAGTTCGGTAACCAGCACCCGGCCAAGACGCTGGTGATTTGTGGCGTACGCTTCATGGGTGAGTCAGCCAAGATCCTGACCCCGGAAAAGCGAGTATTGATGCCGACCCTGGAAGCGGAGTGTTCGCTAGACCTCGGCTGTCCGATTGATGAGTTCAGCAAGTTCTGTGATGCCCATCCAGACCATACCGTTGTAGTTTACGCCAACACCTCCGCCGCGGTAAAAGCCCGTGCCGACTGGGTGGTGACCTCGAGTATCGCGCTGGAAATTGTTGAGCACCTAGACAGCGAAGATAGGAAAATTATCTGGGGTCCCGACCGTCACTTAGGTTCGTACATCCAGAAACAAACCGGTGCCGAAATGCTGTTGTGGCAGGGTGAATGTGTGGTTCATGACGAGTTCTCGGCCAAAGCCTTGCGTGACATGAAACACTTGTATCCGGATGCCGCGATTTTGGTACATCCAGAATCCCCAGCCAGTGTTGTGGCCCTGGCGGATGCGGTAGGCTCGACCAGCCAGCTGATCAAAGCGGCTAAAGAGCTGCCTAACCAGCAGCTGATTGTGGCTACGGACAAGGGTATCTTCTTCAAGATGCAACAAATGGTGCCGGGCAAAGAGCTGATTGAAGCGCCGACAGCCGGTGCCGGTGCCACATGCCGTAGCTGTGCCCACTGTCCGTGGATGGCGATGAATGGCCTCAAAGCGATCGAGCAGGGCTTGCGAGAAGGTGGCGAGCAGCACGAAATCTTTGTTGATGAATCGCTGCGTGAAAAGTCGCTGATCCCGCTCAACCGTATGCTGGACTTTGCTGCCCAGCTGCAGGCCAGCGTGAAAGGCAACGCGTAGTGCCATCTCTGCCAAAAAAGAGCGACCCTGGGGTCGCTCTTTTTTTATGTAACACAGCTCATATTTGGTTAGAATCAACCTTTTGATAAAGGAGATTTTCTGTGGGACAGACAATGCTTACGGTCGCCTTGCCCATTGCGCTGGCTTGGATGATGTATTGTGTCGGTTTGACGCTGTCTTTGGCTGACTTCAAGCGAGTAGGGCGTTATCCGCGGGTTGTGTTTTCCGGATTGGCAGCCCAGTTGATCGGCTTACCACTGATTGCCCTGGCCTTGATCCATTCTCTTGGTTTGCCGGAAGTCGTCGCTGTTGGCCTGTGGCTCCTGGCATTGGCACCGGGTGGGGCATCGTCCAACGTGATCACCCACTTGTGCGGCGGAAATACCGCGCTTTCCATTTCAATGACCGCAGTGAGTAGCTTGATCATCCCTTTTAGCCTACCTCTACTACTTCCCGTGGTGCTTAGTGATAGCCAGTTGGTACTGCCGTTGAAAACGGCTATTTTGCAGTTGGTGATGGTTACCTTGGTCCCCGTTTCTATCGGCATGCTGTGCCATCATTTTGGCCGTGGCAAGGGGTATGGGCGTTTTGCTAAATGGGCGGGGCGTTCGTCAATCTGGGTGTTGATGTTCACGGTTGCAATTACCTTAGCGGCCAACACCAAGGTGTTCCAGCAGTTGTTCTCCACGGTTTCTGTCGTTGCCATTGCCCTATGCCTGTTGGGTATGGCGCTGGGTGTAGTCGTTGCCTTTTGGCTTAAAGGGGGGGAGGTATTGACCAAGACTCTGGCAATCGAAGTGGGGATCCAAAATGCCGGGACCGCGATCTTTGTCGCGGTGGTACAGCTCAAGCAACCAGAGCTGGCACTGACACCCCTGCTATATGGGGTGTTGATGAATATTCCGGTCGCCGTGATGATTTACCGCTACCAGCGGGGGCATTCGCGCTCGCTCTTCGCCCGCTAGAAAAAAGGCGG
This sequence comes from Photobacterium sp. DA100, assembly GCF_029223585.1. Classification (NCBI taxonomy): domain Bacteria; kingdom Pseudomonadati; phylum Pseudomonadota; class Gammaproteobacteria; order Vibrionales; family Vibrionaceae; genus Photobacterium; species Photobacterium sp. DA100. Next base: position 1,048,909 of record NZ_CP119423.1, read on the forward strand.
TAACTGTGGTTACCGCCTTTTACTTGCCTAATCTTTGATTATGCTTCTTCGTCGCCTTCGCTAACCAGCTGGTAGGCGCGGATTGTCAGGCCAGATAACATGGTAGGGACCGAGGTGAAGATTTCCTCGAACTGGGCTAGGCCATCGGCGCCTTCCTGGGACAGGGCCTCCATTGCATTCTCCGGATCGTACAGCAGGCTGAAGCACAGCAGTACGCCGCCAAGCAGAGCGTTGTTTTCGCTTTCTTCTGGCATAATGGTTTCCCAGTCATCGCGGGATAGCTGCCAGCCCTGAAGAAGCCCTTCGGCAAACTCACGGGTTTCTGTCGACACCAGTTCTTTGTCATCCAGCGCACAACCTTCCGGCCACTGCCAGCTACCGTCCAGCAGAGACTCGCGGTTTTCGTTCCACAGTTCAACAATCGCATTGGCGTAGGCTTCCAGCTCTTCCTGGCTGGCAAAAGGTGAAGTCTCTTCGCCACCCCACATGAATGCTAGCCATTCTGACGGGTTGATCAGGTGAGGGGCTGCCGCCATTGCGGTCACAAAACCACGGGTCTGGGCTTCAGATAGTAACTGTTGGGCCAATTGCGGATTCGCCAGCAGTGTGCGTAAAGAAGAAGACATAATTCGCTCTCGTATATTTGATATCTGGGTTGGTCCAACGCAAGGCTGTCGCTGGAAGAACACGATTTATACGAAGTATTGTAACAGGGTCGTGAAGATGGTGGCACTGTTCACCGGTAAATCATGATGTTTGCTGTAATTGTGAGCACTCGATTGATTGTGCTGTGTTTTTTGTTGACCTTTATCCCCCAAGCCTCTATAGTAGCGACCCTGTTGAGGCGACATGCCTTGGCAATACAATTTGGTGAGGTGTCCGAGTGGCTGAAGGAGCACGCCTGGAAAGTGTGTATACGGCAACGTATCGAGGGTTCGAATCCCTCCCTCACCGCCATCTTCTTAAAAAAAGACGTCCTAGGACGTCTTTTTTTATGCCTGGAGTTTATTGAAACCAATAACTCCCGTTTACCGATTCACTTAGTGTGAATGATGCAATAGCCCTGCTGAAATCATTGCCGTCGCAGCAATGGCCTGGCAGCGTGGTGAACTAACGCAACTTCCAGCGGCTACCTCGTGATCACTTGAGTAAACGGTTTGATCTTCTTTTATCGTTTCAAGCACCTTGATGTCGGCCAGTGATTCTGGCTTGGCGGTTAATGGATTTGCAGACAGAATGGTGAAGTCTGCGAGTTTCCCCACTTCCAATGAACCTTTATTTTTCTCTTCCTTGTATTGTGTGGCAGCCCATAATGTTTGCGCTTTTAATCCATCAAGCGCCGATACTCGTTGCTTAGGCCCCAGCACATGACCGGTACGACTTACACGATTCACCGTCGCAGAGTAAACACGCATTGAGTTAGGCAGAGCGACCGGAGAATCATGGTGGGAGGTGTAAATCATTCCCAAGTCTCGAGCCCAGCCGGTTGGGGAGATATTTTCCGCTCGCGCTTTACCTAAAACGGAATTCATGTGCCAATCTCCCCAGTAGAAGGTGTGCATGGGGAAAAAGGAAGGGAAGACACCCAGGCGCTTGAACCTTTCAACTTGATCTTTACGGGCGGTTTGGGCGTGGATAGCGACGAACCCCCGATCTGGGACACCGTGTTTCTTCTCGCTTGCCTCAATGCCATTGAGTAGCTGATCGATGGCAGCATCGCCGTTGACATGCGTGAGCAACTGCCATCCATTTGTGTGTGCCAACTCTATAAGCTCTGCCGCTTTTTCGTCGCTCATACTTGGATAGCCTTTGTACCCTTTCTCCTGACCGACAGGTGGAACAAGGTAAGGCTCTGTTAGCCATGCGGTTTTACCTTGCGGCGAGCCATCAAGGTTGAGTTTTGCACCCGCAACCCGAAACCCATTTGAGTACTCAGCCGAATAGTAAGGAGGGGAGATAACGTCTTGCGCCACTTGAATATCAGGGTAGGCTGCCACGTCGATAGGAAGCTTTTCACGTTGAGCAAGGTCGTACATGGTTTTAACTGCCGATGTAGAAGCTCGGCCTTCCTGAGCCGTGGTGTAACCAAAGCTCGCGTAGAGATCTATCCCCGCTCTGAAAATCACTTCGTTTTCTTTCGCGCTTAGTTTGGCGAACATCGGTAGCAATGTACCAAAGAAGGCCGTCTCTTCCAGCACTCCGTTGGGGGTTGCGCCGTCACTCTCACGACGGATCTTCCCCCCATCCGGGTCTGTGCTCTGTGCCGTCAGACCTGCCAGCTCCAATGCTTTGGTATTCAACGTAGCCAAGTGCCCCGATTGGTGAATAATCAGCACCGGAAGATCTTTAGATACCTCATCCAGCTCTTGGCGCGTTGGGTGCCTTTGCTCTTTTAGCTGCGAATCATCATAGCCAAAGCCTAGAATAATGCCGTGTTTGCTGTTTTCGGGTTTGGCAAACCAGGATTTGAGCTCTTCTTGCAAGGAAGCGATGTCATTAACTGCACCGTCCGGAGCGGCAAGTAAGTTGGCAGAGAGGGCCTGAATGCCAGTATTAAAGACGTGGCCGTGGGCGTCAATAAAGCCAGGGATCATGGTTTTCCCATCTAAATCAACCACTCGTGTATTTTTATCTCGTAATTTCATGAGTTCTGATTCACTACCGACAGCTAATATTCGACCATTTTTAACCGCTATAGCCTCGGAGCTTGGGGCAGCGTCGTTAACTGTAATGATCTCCCCGCCAGCATAGATGGTATCTGCGAAAGGTTTGGGCGGCGTTGTCGCCGAAGCAGTAACGCAGATAGAGCACAGGATTAATGTTAACAGTGAAACCTTCATGAAATTTCCTTCCGGTAACAGCTAAAAACAGCTTGGCAATAAGTAGAAAGTCTAGCTTAATCCAAGCGCCTTTCGCTTAAGGGGTTACTCAACTCACCGCTTGGCTGTCCCTCTTCCCGCGTTCCCCGCTTTGCCCAGCGCCTTGTTCATCTGCTTGATGCGGGCAGCGATTGCGCCATTGATGCTGTTGGGCGGATAGTGCTTTTTGCTGTTGGGTTGGCCCATCGGCAGCCCTGTGAGCAGGGCCATGACCTGATTGACATGCTCGACGGTCCAGATATGGAACTGCTGCTCGGCCACTGCATGGCGCACCTTTTGGTTCACCATCAGGTGGACGGTGTTGGTTTGAGGAATGATCACGCCCTGCTCGCCGGTTAGGCCGCTGGCACTGCAGATATCATAGAAGCCTTCAATTTTTTCGTTGACGCCACCGATAGCTTCTATGTTGCCATGCTGGTCGATGGCCCCGGTCACGGCGATGTTTTGCTTGAGCGGGACTTGGGCGATGGCGGAGAGCAGGGCGCACAGCTCGGCTGCCGACGCACTGTCTCCGTCTACCATACCGTAGGATTGCTCGAAGGTGAGGGTGGCCGAAAAAGCCAGCGGTTGCTGTTGTTCGTATTGTTCGCGCAGGAAAGCCGTCAGTATCATTACCCCTTTGGAATGGCTCGGGCCGCTCAAGTCCACTTCCCGCTCAATATCGATAATACTGCTGGTACCAAGATGGACGGCTGCGGTGATCCGGCTGGGGCGGCCGAACAGGCTGTCGTCAAGGGCGATGATCGACAGGCCGTTTATCTGGCCGATGGTTGATCCCTGGGTCTGAATCTGGCTGATACCGCGGTGGATATTGTCGGTGATGCATTCTTTGAGATAGCTGCGCCGATACTCGCGGGCCTCAATGGCCTGCTCAATGGCAGCGGCGGTGATCAGCTCACAATCGTGTTGCTGGGCCCAGTAGTTTGCCTCGGTGATGATCCCGCTAAGTGTATCTCGGTGCAGGGTCATTTTTTCCCCGTCTTCGACCAGTCGGGCAGCGTATTCGACCAGCATGGCTACCGCCGTGCGATCAAGATGGCGTGTGCATGCCCCGGCCTGCAGTGAGCGGATAAAGCGAGCGTAGAGCTGGCAAGAACCTGCGGTACGGCTGATTTCCTCGGCGCAGTCGGCTTGGATGTTGAACAGTTGCCCGAAGTCCGGATCGTAGCGCTTGAGCAGGTAGTAGGTCATGCGATCGCCGATCAAAATGACTTTGATGTCTACCGGGATCGCATCGGGTTCCAAGCTAGAAAGGGCCGTGACACTGAGCTGCTGCTCCAGGGGCTGGATCTTGATCTCGCCGGACTGCAGGGTTCGCTTGAACAGGTCCCAGACGAAAGGCTTATTGAGCAGCTGGATCACATCGAGTATGAGGTAACCGCCGTTGGCGCGATGGAAGGCTCCGGGCTTTATCAGAGTAAAATTGGTAATGAAGGTACCGAGCTCGCCCTTGTGCTCGATCCGGCCTATTAAGTTGGCATAAGTCGGGTTGTCCTCGTAGATGACCGGAGGTGACGGGCTCTGGCTATTGTCAATAATGATATTGACGTCATAGGCGGTAAATGGGCTGACGCTGAGCTTTTGCCCGGTGTACTCATTGACTTCGGTTTCTAGGCTGCCGTTGAACAGGGGGATATTATTGAGCACGTGCAGCCTGAGCGCTGCGATATGGCGTGCCACGCAATCGACAGCCTTGAGGTCTTCGGGGAGTTGGCCGATAAGGTAGTCGAGGGTACTGGCAACGAACTCCTTCTCCAGCTGATCTTTCTTGCTTCTCATCTCCTGATCCCAGATAGGCACCTGTTTTAGCAGGTTGACCAGCATCAGTCTCAACTCGTCGATCGCCTGGTCGATGAACTTTTGCTGCTCTTCGGGAAGCTTGGCGAACTCCTCTTTGCTGATTACCTTGCCGTCCTTGACCGGGTGAATGACGTAGCCGTTGCGCGAACGCTTGAGGATGCAGCTTTTCTCTTTGGCGACCTTCTCGATGGACTGGAACGCCTCGATTTCCTTGTCGTTGAGCTCGTTTTGCAGTTTATCGGTATGGTGGATGAATTCTTCATTTTGCAGCGAGGAAGGGATGGTTTTTCTGAGCTCCGCTATGAGTTGGCTGAGGCTTTGTTTTAGGACGCCTCCCATTCCCGCAGGCAGCTCAAGGGCTATAGGTTGATTGCTATTGTTGAAATTGTTGACGTAGCACCAGTCTGAGAGCGGCTTGTCTTTGTCGAGGTGCTGGGCCAGCAGTTGTTCGGTTATCGAGTGCTTGCCAAGCCCCGCCGATCCCATGACAAAGATATTGAAGCCTTGGGCTGGGATCCCAATCCCGACCTTGAGGGCCTCGACAGCACGTTCGAGCCCCACCGGACTTTCCGCCGGCTCAATCTCCTCTGTCGTCTCAAAATTAAACTGGGTAGGATCGCAGGGGTGGAAGAGCTCGGCGGCCTCCAGCTTGGTGGCTGAAGTTACCTGGCCGGTATGGGCGGAATGGCGGGCCGAGATCGCCGTCTTGCGTGGTTGATTGGCCTTCTTAGAGGGGAAATCATTCATAGCATTCGCTGATCCGGCATCGAAAACATAACGCTAAGTATACTAACCAATTGCACAATTTACTGACTTACTGTTGGACTGTGGCTGGGGGGAGGCCTGAAGCGGAGCTTTGCCTTTTTCAAATAAGAGGGATTCTCCTATCTTTAAGGGGGAGGCAGAATATTATGATTGAGTTTGATCAGCTATCTGAGTTTTTCTCTGACTTCTATGACATTAAGGCCAGGGGGCAATTCATCTATTTTGATTTCCATTTGCACACCACAGCCTCACCGCGGATCATGACTCCGCCTTCTGTGCTGGCCTTTTTGACAGAGACCAACCATTTGATTTCGGTAACGGATCACAACGATATCCGGGGTGCGGCCACGGCTTGCGATAAAGGGCTGAATAATGTTCCGGGGATGGAGCTGGTTTGCGAGGATGGCTTCGAGCTTCTGGTCTATTTCAGAACCATGGAGCAGCTGGAGGCTTTCTATAGCGGGGAAGTCGAAAAGAACAAGCACTGTTACCGGGCAAGGAGGACGACCAGGGACATTGGCTATTACCTCGATCTGTTGGCAGAAAGGGAGTGCTACCTCTCGATACCCCATATCAACGGCCTTGCGCAGAAGAACTACCTAAAATATTTGCCCTACATGAAGAATGTGCTCAAAAGGGTCAATGCCATTGAAACCTATAACCATGCGCTTCCGAGGAACCGAAATATCAATGCGCAGATCGTGAGGCGAGCCTATCAGCTGGAGGCAACCTTCGGCAGTAGCGCACTTATCGCCCGCGAGCTAATGTCCTTCTACCGCTACCTCGACCAAGAGGAAAGGCGACACCCTCGAATGCTGGAGAGCCTCTACAGGCAGTCGTTGGTATCACCGCTTGCCCAGTCGTGGACTGGGCAATGAGCTGCTGGGGTTAGTGTTTCTTGGTTCCCAGGAACTGGGCAACAACGATAATCGCGACGGCCACTAAGTTGGCCGCAAAGATGATTTCCAGCCACTGCGGCATTGAAAGCCCCAGGAACTGCCATACAATCTTTCCGCAATCCCCCGAGGCTTCGAACATCCAAGGTACCCATTGGTTGAGCGGAGCCCAGGCCGGGAAGTTGACATCCAGCGCACAGGTTGCTGACCATGGAAACTCAGGGAATTGGTAGCCGACATGCTCTTGAGCTAGGGCCAGCCCTTGGTAGGAGCTGTAAGCCCAGCCGGCGAGTCCTGCCCAGCGAATGATGTTGTTTTTCGGTGCAATCATGCCCAGGATAGCGGCAAAACCGATCCCCATCATGGCAACGCGCTCGTAGATGCACATGACACATGGATCAAGTTTCATGGCATGCTGGAAGAATAGGGCACAGGCTTCAAAAAAGATGATAAAAGCCAGCAAGATCGCCCACGAAAGGCGGCTCTTCGAAAAAGTATTTAAAAAATACATACGGTGTTCCTGATTGAAAGGTTAACTGCTAAATCGGCTCAGGGACGGTTTACTGTCACCATTGCGAGCAGGTTTAGCACTTAGCCATTGCCTGTAATGACCTAAAAAGTGCCAATTTCTATCAAGCGAAAGGGCTAAAAGATAAATACTAGCACCAAATAATAACGAAAAATACAATAAAGCCCTGACGATTCAGGGCTTTAATACAGACAATCAGAGATTGAAAAAATTCAATTAATGGCCAACCGCTGGCGCAATTTGTGAAGCAGCCTCCACGGCGCCCTGCGTGATCCAGCCGAGGTCATAGAACCACTGGGTCATCGGTACCAGCGTGAACTCGATACAGGCCAAGCCAACCAGTGACAGCACGAGGGTGTATGGCAGCGCCATGTAGACCATGCGACCGTAGGACAGGCGGATCAGCGGCGCCAGTGCCGACGTCAAGGCAAACAGGAATGCCGCCTGGCCATTTGGTGTCGCGACAGACGGTAGGTTGGTACCGGTATTGATTGCCACGGCCAGCATATCGAACTGTTCGCGGGTGATGATCCCGCTTAGCAATGCCGCCTTAACTTCATTGATGTATACCGTGCCGACGAACACATTGTCGGACACCATTGAAAGCAGACCGTTGGCAATGTAGAACATGGTCATCTGCATGCTACCTTCAAGGCTCAGCACCATCTCGATGATAGGCGCAAACAGGTGCTGGTCGATGATCACCGCGACAATGGAGAAGAACACGGCCAATAGGGCGGTAAATGGCAGGGCTTCTTCGAAGGCCTTGCCGAGCGCGTGCTCGTCGGTAATACCGGTGAAGGAGGTCGCGAGGATGATGACGGTCAGGCCGATCAGGCCTACTGCCGCAAGGTGCATCGCCAAGCCAACGATAAGCCAAATCGCAATCACAACCTGAACGACCAGTTTGGCATAGTCGAGGTTGGTGCGGCTCTTGCGCTCTTCATTGTCGAACTCGACCAAGATCCGGCGGACGTTTTCAGGCAGACGGGCACCGTAACCGCAAATCTGGAATTTCTCGACCAAGACACAAGTGACGATACCGCACAGGAAGACCGGCAAAGTCACTGGCAGCATGCGGATGATAAATTCACCGAAGAGCCAGCCCGCCTGATCGGCGATGATCAGGTTCTGCGGCTCACCGACCATGGTCATCACCCCACCCAGTGCGGTACCGATACCGGCGTGCATCAGCAGGCTGCGCAAGAAGGCTCGGTAGTTTTCCAAGTCATCGCGGCTGACTTCAAGGATATGCTTATCCGAGGTGTGGTCGTGCGACGCGTGCGGTTCTTGGCCAGAAGCCACCTTGTGGTAAATGCTGTAGAAACCAATGGTCACACTGATGACAACGGCGATGACGGTCAGGGCATCAAGGAAGGCTGACAGGAAAGCGGCCATGACACAGAATGACAGCGAGAGCAGGGTCTTGGAGTGAATGCCGATCAATATCTTGGTGAAGATATAAAGCAGCAACTGCTTCATGAAGTAGATACCCGCAACCATGAAGATCAAGAGCAAGAGCACTTCGATATTGGCAACCAGTTCGTGCTTGACCATTTCCGGGCTGGTCATCCCGATTGCGACCGCTTCAATGGCTAGCAAGCCACCGGGCTGCAACGGGTAGCACTTCAACGCCATTGCCAAGGTAAAGATAAACTCGATAACGAGCAACCAACCTGCAACGAAGGGGTCAATCAGAAAGAAAACAATGGGGTTGATGATCAGGAAAGCAATGATAGCGACCTTGTACCAGTCGGGTGCTTTACCGAGGAAGTTTTTTATAAAGGCGTTCCCTAGCGAAATTGCCATGTGTTCGAGTCTCTTAATATACGCAAATACTATTAATAATGAGCTGCGTTGCTATCTTGCCTTTGAAGTCCGAGAGCAGGATAACCATTATGTTATTGTTCTGGTTAAGTGTTCTTTTGAGACCCTCTAAGCTAAAGACCATTTCCTTGATGGTGTTTAACTTAAAGCAGGCAGCAGCATCCGTTCAGCTCCCAGAGTGAAAACGTGCTAACTCTACCGCGTGATCCATCGCAGTCAAGTGCTTAGAGATGAACTTATTGGAGATTGTGAAAATTCATCGCAAAACACGGCTTGTATGGGTATTTTTCACGTAGCTTTGAAATATATGCTTACAATTTTCATTTTACGTTGAGCTTCGTCAAATTTTAGTTCGACTGAACTTTGAGCGATTTTTTGCCTGTATCGATATACCGGATGCATATCAATCACCTCATTGTGCATGGTTATAAATAAGCAGCCGAGATACTTCTTTTGGTAATTAGGTAGGCATAAGGTAAAGACTGGTGGTATGATGAGTTAATAAAAATAGAGCAAGAAGCAACTGGAAAACTGATCAGATGGTTATAAAGGCTGATAGCCCAGCAACATTTGCTGAGAAATACATTATTGAGAGTATCTGGAATAATCACTTCCCCCAGGGCTCAATCCTTCCCGCAGAACGAGAGTTGTCAGAACTCATTGGTGTGACACGGACAACCCTTCGTGAGGTATTGCAGCGTCTGGCCCGTGATGGCTGGCTGACAATTCAGCATGGCAAGCCAACCCGGGTCAACAACTACATGGACACCTCGGGGCTAAGTATTCTCGATACCCTAATCACACTTGATGGCCAAGATGTTCAGGGCGTACTGGAAGACTTGCTTTCGGCACGTACCGATATCAGCAGTGTATACATGCGCTATGCCATCAAGGGGAATCCTGAAGAGTCTTCTGCCTTGATCAAGCACGTGATTGAGGAATGTGAAGCCCTGTTGAAGGCCGATAGTTTTGCCGACTACATTGAGCAAAGCGAAGACAAAGCGGACTTGATGCAGGAAGTGAAAAAGATCGTTGATAAATACGGTAAAGATGATCCTGAACTGTGTGAGGCCATTTGCCGTGCCCGCGCGTTTAACTACTTTGACTACCGTATGTTCCAGGGCATGGCCTCGAAGTCGGGCAATACCCTGTATGTGCTAACAATTAACGGTCTACGCAAAATCTATACCCGTGTTGGCGGTTATTACTTCATGTCCAAAGAAGCGTGTGAGCTTGCTCTTGAGTTCTACCGTGACATGAAGTCCTACTGTGACAACAACCAGCCAGAGCTGGTCGCTGATCGTATCCGCAAATACGGTCGCGAGAGTGGGGCGATTTGGTATGCTAACCGTATTGAAATTGCCCGTTACTTGTTCGAAGAAGAACAGTAATTCGAGTAGTCGATTTCGCTCAGCGGTAAAGAAAAGGAGATGCCAAGGCATCTCCTTTTTGTTTCCAAATGTTAAAGTGTATGTAACGGTTACGGGGTGATGATTGTGCTTGTCAGGTTAAATAGACAAGCAATCAGATCTCCGCATTGTACTGGGCATGGTTAGGGCAGGTACCCAAGATATGGGTCCGTCCGTCAGGTAGCTCCTCCTCCAAGGTCACGTCAAAGCCCCACAAGCGGTGCAGATGTTTCAATACCTCCTGATGGCTGTTCGCTAACGGGATGCGGTTGTGTGGGACATAGCGCAAGGTTAGTGAACGGTCGCCTTTCAGTGCGACATTCCAGACTTGGATATTCGGTTCATTGTTGCTGAGGTTGTACTGGGATGACAGTTTCTCCCTGATAGCCCGATATCCTTCCTCATTGTGAATTGCACTGACTTCGACATAGTTGTGGCGGTCGTCATCGTTTACCGCGAACAGTTTGAAGTCACGAATCACCTTCGGTGACAAGAACTGGCTAATAAAGCTTTCGTCCTTGAAGTTCTCCATCGCAAAGTGGAGCGTGTCCAACCAGTCTTTACCGGCGATGTCCGGGAACCAGTATTTGTCTTCCTCGGTCGGATTCTCACAGATCCGGCGGATGTCCTGGAACATGGCAAAGCCCAGTGCATAAGGGTTGATCCCGCTATAGTAAGGGCTATTGTAGTCCGGCTGGGCCACCACATTGGTATGGCTGTGCAAGAACTCGATAATGAACCGATCGGTGACCAGACCTTCGTCATACAAGTGGTTGAGGATGGTGTAGTGCCAGAAGGTTGCCCACCCTTCATTCATGACCTGGGTCTGTTTCTGAGGGTAGAAGTACTGGCTGATCTTGCGAACAATCCTGACCACTTCGCGTTGCCATGGCTCCAGCAGGGGCGCATGTTTTTCAATAAAGTAGAGAATATTTTCCTGCGGCTCGGCCGGGAATCGTATTTCTTGGGCCTCGACCACCTCTTCCTGCTGGACCGGAATTGTTCGCCACAAGGAGTTAACCTGTGTCTGCAGGTAGTCTTCCCGGGCTTTCTGGCGTGCCTTTTCCTCGACCATAGAGATCTTCTGCGGTCGTTTATAGCGGTCAACGCCGTAGTTCATCAAGGCATGGCAAGAGTCCAGTAGCTTCTCGACCTCGTCTACCCCGTATTTTTCCTCACACTCGGTAATATATTTACGGGCAAACAGTAAGTAGTCGATGATTGAACTGGCATCCGTCCAGGTCTTGAACAAGTAATTGCCTTTGAAGAACGAGTTATGGCCATAGCAGGCATGGGCCATAACCAAGGCCTGCATGGTAATGGTGTTCTCTTCCATCAGATAGGCAATACAGGGATCGGAGTTGATAACAATTTCGTAGGCGAGGCCCATCTGGCCGTGCTTGTAGCCCCGCTCGGTTTCGATGAAACGCTTACCAAATGACCAGTGGTGGTAGTTGATCGGCATACCAATACTGGAATAAGCATCCATCATCTGTTCGGCAGTGATGATCTCGATTTGGTTGGGGTAGGCATCAAGCCGGTAGTGTTCTGCTACCCGCTTGATTTCCTTGTGGTATCTATCCAACAAATCGAATGTCCAATCTGGACCGTCACTGAGTGTCTTAGAATTGGCGGCTGTCTCCATAGCACATTCCCCCTCAAGCGATGTTAACTGACTTGCTTTTTAAATAGCTCCCGGAATACAGGGAAAATGTCTTCCACACTCCTGATATTCTGCATCGCAAAGTTACTGTGGCTGGCTTGTAGCGCCTCATATTCCCGCCATAGTGTTTGGTGTGCACGGCGTGTGATTTCGATATACGAGTAGTAACGGGTTACGGGCAAGATCTCTTTGTCCAAGAGCTCACGGCAGCCTGGTGAATCATCGGCCCAGTTATCCCCATCCGATGCCTGTGCCGCGTAGATATTCCATTCGGCAGGCGAGTAGCGTTTCTTTACAATCTCGTTCATCAAGCGCAATGCACTGGACACTATGGTGCCCCCGGTTTCTTGGGAGTAGAAGAACTCATGTTCATCCACTTCCTTGGCCTGGGTATGGTGGCGGATAAACACGACGTCGACATTCTTGTAGGTCCGGTTGAGGAACAGGTACAGCAAGATGTAGAAGCGTTTGGCCATATCCTTGGTGGCCTGATCCATCGATCCCGAGACATCCATTAAGCAGAACATCACCGCCTGGCTGCTCGGTTGAGGCCGGCGCTCGTAGTTCTTGTAGCGCAAGTCAAAGGTATCAATGAACGGCACACTACTGATTTTCTGGCGTAATCCCTGGATTTCCTCTTTAATCCGCTCCTCCTCGAAAGGCTGGGCGGGTTCGGTGTTCATCAGCAAATCCAGTGTCTTTTCTAGCTCACGCAGCTGGCGGCGTTTGGCTGCCGTCATTGCGGTACGCCGCGCCAGCGAATTCTGGAGCGATTTTACAATGGCTATGTTGGCCGGCACGCCGGACGACTTGTAGCCCGAACGGAACGTTTTCCACTCAACGATTTTGTTGAGCTGGTTTTTTTCGAGGTTTGGCAGTTCCAAATCCTCAAAGAGTAAGTCGAGGTATTCATCTTTGGAGATTTGGAATACGAATTCATCCTGGCCCTCACCATCGGGGCTGGCCTGTCCCTCTCCAGCACCGCCTTGTCCGCCCCCTCCTTGGGGGCGTTCAATTCGGTCTCCGGGGCTGAACTGGTCATTGCCCGGGTGGACAACTTCACGTTGTCCGCCCCGGCCTTGGTGAAAGCTTGGCTCGCGGATGTCACGGTTTGGAATAGTAATATCTTCACCGCTTTCCACATCGGTAATCGAGCGTTTGTTCACCGCATCAGCAATCGATTCTTTGATCTGCTGCTTGTGACGGCGCAGGAAACGCTGACGGTTTACCGTGCTTTTGTTTTTACCGTTGAGCCTGCGGTCTATAAAATGCGCCATAAGCTCTCCCCTTATTCATCCCATCTAACTTACGAAGACTTACGCACACGCAGGTACCACTCAGACAGCAGGCGGACCTGTTTGCGGGTATAGCCTTTTTCCATCATACGGGCAACGAAGTCGTCATGTTTCTTCTGTTCTTCCGTTGATGTTTTGGCGTTGAATGAAATAACTGGCAGCAGCTCTTCGGTATTCGAGAACATTTTCTTCTCGATGACCGTACGAAGTTTTTCATAGCTGGTCCAGTTCGGGTTCTTACCGGCGTTGCTGGCTCGGGCACGAAGCACGAAGTTGACGATCTCGTTACGGAAATCTTTCGGATTACTGATCCCGGCCGGTTTCTCGATTTTCTCCAACTCATTGTTAAGTGCGGCGCGGTCGAATAGCTGGCCTGTCTCTGGGTCACGGTATTCCTGGTCTTGGATCCAGAAGTCGGCATAGCTGACGTAGCGGTCAAAGATATTCTGGCCATACTCAGAGTAGGACTCGAGGTAAGCGGTCTGGATTTCTTTACCGATAAATTCGACGTACTTAGGTGTTAGGTAACCCTTGAGGTGCTCAAGATATTTCTCGGCCAACTCTTGTGGGAACTGCTCACGCTCAATCTGCTGTTCTAGTACATAGAACAGGTGGACTGGGTTAGCTGCCACTTCGGAGTGGTCGAAGTTGAACACGCGAGATAGGATCTTGAACGCGAAACGGGTAGACAGACCAGCCATACCTTCATCGACACCGGCATAATCACGGTATTCCTGATAAGACTTGGCCTTCGGATCGGTATCTTTGAGTGTTTCACCGTCATAGACCCGCATCTTCGAGTACAAGCTCGAGTTCTCAGGCTCTTTCAGGCGAGAAAGCACCGAGAAGCGGGCAAGAATTTCCAAGGTAGAAGGTGAGCATGGTGCCGCCGACAGCTCAGAGCTCTGCAACAGTTTCTCGTAGATTTTGATCTCTTCGGAAACGCGCAGACAGTACGGCACTTTGACAATGAAGACACGGTCAAGGAAGGCTTCATTGTTCTTGTTGTTACGGAATGACTGCCACTCCGACTCATTGGAGTGGGCCAGAATAATACCGTCAAATGGCAGTGCTGATAGCCCCTCGGTACCGTTGTAGTTGCCTTCCTGCGTGGCAGTCAACAGCGGGTGGAGTACTTTCAGCGGTGCCTTGAACATCTCGACGAATTCCATCAGGCCTTGGTTGGCCTTACAGAGAGCACCTGAGTAGCTATAGGCATCCGGATCGTCCTGGGCGAAGTGCTCAAGTTGGCGGATATCTACTTTACCTACCAGTGACGAGATATCTTGGTTGTTTTCATCACCCGGCTCGGTCTTGGCAATACCGACTTGGTCGAGAATAGAAGGGCGAACCTTCACGACTTTGAATTTGGTGATATCACCACCGAATTCGTGCAGGCGTTTGGCGGCCCAAGGCGACATAATGGTGTTGAGGTAGCGTTCGGGGATACCGTATTCCTTCTTGAGGATATCGCCGTCTTCAACTTTATCGAACAAGCAGAATGGGTGGTCATTGACTGGGCTGCGCTCGCCGTTGGCTGTTAGCACATATACTGGCACCTTCTGCATGAGGCTTTTCAGTTTTTCAGCCAACGATGACTTACCACCACCTACAGGACCAAGTAAATAGAGGATTTGCTTACGCTCTTCCAGACCCTGTGCGGCGTGTTTGAGGTAGGAAACGATTTGCTCAATCGCATCTTCCATACCATAAAAATCTTCAAAGGTTTTATAGCGGGAAATCACGCGGTTGGAGAAAAGGCGGCTCAAGCGTGGGTCTTGAGCGGTATCAATCATTTCGGGTTCGCCGATGGCCATCAGCAAACGTTCTGCTGCGTTGACGTAAGCGCTGCGATCGTTACGGCAAATCTCAAGGAACTCTTGCAATGAAAGCTCTTCATCCTTGGATTCTTCATAGCGTTGACGATAGTGGTCAAAAATACTCATGGTATGCCCCCTGAATCGTTCTTTAATCAATTAGAAAGGACGAAAACACAAATCTTTCACATCCCCCATATCTTAAGACTAGACCTAACTGATTAAATTGCTTGACTGAGTTGTTGGTTTATAAACTAAATTTCCTTTTTCGGTGTTCCTTACAAGCTGCATATATTTTGCTCATTAATCTACTATCCTCCTATAAATCGCGTTCTGCAAGTGCTGGTGTTTAAAAAAAATCACGAAAATGTTGATAGCTTGTGATGGTGCTCGCTTGTGGAAATGGATAGTCAGATATGATGAATTTTATTTCTTGGCCAGAGCTATTAACTGAATGCAAAGGATTTCATTGTTTCAAGATGGGGTTAAATGAGGTTGGGTCAGAGCAAGATGGCTTTTTTGCAAAAAAATGAATTTTCCACTGTTATTCTTGCAAATAAGCAGGAAGTCGATAGGGATTACGGGGGGCTTTTTCATCCCATACCGGTGTCAAAAAAAGGCGAGCAGGAGTTATTTTGAGAGCTAAATCAAAATCTCTGGCTTAAGCTAAAAAAGTGCCGAAAGTTGGGGGGAGCCTAATTAATGAGTATTTCTCGTGTTGATACTGTTTCAATCCCTGTTTCTGATCAAAATCAGGCGTTAGCTTTTTACCGCGATGCTTTGGGGTTTGAGCTTATACGCGATCACCAAGCAGATCAGCATAAGCGCTGGATCCAGCTTGCGCCCAAAGGGGCTGAAACGACAATCAGTTTGGTGATGCCTTTTGGAGGAATGAAAGCCGGATCCGTACAGGGATTGGTGGTACAGACCGATGATATCCACTTGACCCACCACGAACTGTCGAGCCGGGGGGTTCCGCTGTCAGAGATTGTGACCCTGATCGGGGGGCGATTTGCGACCTTCGCTGATCCTGATGGCAATGGCTGGGTGCTTATTGAAGCGAATACCCAGATGCTGGCTTGACAGGATGATGGAGGATACCTGACGGCAGCTGCCGTACAGGTATTTTTATGGTGCGCCGAGCATGGCGTTGTTCTAGGAGGTGAAAGTCCTCTACGGGCTCAGTCGAGCGAGAACCGTTAGCCTATGCAAGGGTGCCCACCGTGAGGTGGGATCTGAAGGAAGCAAACGGCAAAACTTGGTTGTGACGAACAGAAATCTGATAGTAGGCCAGTACAACTTGGGTAACCTAGCAACATATAGAATAGCCCAATGCCTCGACGGGAAGTGTGTACGGGTAAATCAGGCACAGCCAAGGGAAAGAACAACGTCTTACCTCGGGAGATCTTATTACCTGTCTCGGGCGAGACTAATGCAGCAGTGATGCTGTGTGATGGGAAATAAGAAGTCAGCAGAAGGCATAGTACCTTGGGGAAGTACAACCCAAGGGAAGGCCGGAACTGAATATATCAAGAAGCAGTCACTAGACACTCAATCATGTGGAGTCATAGCAAGATGATCAAAATCTCTACGTACCAATGGGCAACACCGCAAGTGACGCTCATGGCCACGAAGAATGACAAGCATGATCGGCGTAGACAGGAGGACGAGTCTTGGTGACCTCAACTCAGTTGATGGAGCAGATCTGTTCATCAACGAATCTGAACCAAGCCCTGAGAAGAGTGAAGAAGAACAAAGGGTGTGCTGGTGTCGATAAACTCGATATAACAGCGACTATCTCGATGCTTCGGCAGTCTTCAAATGGGCAAGCGCTCCGCCAGAGCCTTCTGGATGGGAGCTATCAACCCCAACCTGTTCTGGGTGTAGAAATCCCTAAACCTAGCGGGGGAGTTAGGCAACTAGGTATCCCAACAGTACTTGATAGGATAGTCCAACAGGCTATCACCTCAGTACTGACAGATATCTATGAACCGAAGTTCTCCCACAGTAGTTACGGGTTCAGGCCCAACCGTAGTGCCCACCATGCTCTGGCGGCAGCAAGCCACTACATCAGGGAGGGGCGGGGTTATGTAGTCGATGTTGACCTAGCGAAATACTTCGATACCGTGAACCACGATAGGCTGATGCACAGGCTATCGAAAGATATCACAGATAAACGGGTACTGAAGCTGATCAGGTCATACCTACAGGCAGGCATAATGCGAAACGGGTTAGTCGAGCAGAGGCAACGAGGGACACCACAGGGTGGCCCACTATCTCCGCTGCTATCAAATATCGTATTAGATGAGTTGGATAAAGAGCTTGAACGAAGAGGGCATAAGTTCTGCCGATATGCAGACGACTGCCAAATCTACGTACACAGTGAGGAAGCCGCAAATCGAGTAAAAGCCTCGATAACGGAGTTCTTGGAGCAGAAACTGAAACTCACGGTCAACCGGGAGAAGAGTGCGGCAACAAGAGTGACAGAGCGGACTTACTTAGGCCATCGCTTCCAACGAGATGGAAGTATCCATATCTCGAAGACAGCACAAACTCACATGAAGAAGCGAGTGCGTCAAATAACGAAGCGGAATCGAGGACGAGAGTTGAAGACAGTAATAGTCGAACTAACTCAATATCTAAGAGGTTGGCAACACTACTTCAAGCTCGCCATGCGGAAAAGCGCGATGCAGCGCTTGGATGAATGGATAAGACGGCGCTTACGGTGCTACCGACTCAAGCAGCGAAAACGCAGACACAGCATAGCGACATGGTTACGCCAAGAAGGCGTAAACGAGCGCAATGCTTGGAAGCTAGCGATGTCAGAGAAAGGATGGTGGCATCTGGCTTTATCGCCGCAGCTCAATCAGGCTATGCCAACGAAACGGTTCAAGGAGATGGGCATGTACTCATTGATAGATGGGTATGAGTCACTGAAAATATATTCGGAACCGCCGTATGCGACCCACGCTTGTACGGTGGTGTGAGAGGACGGAGGCCGTGAGGCCTCCTCCTACTCGATTGCAGCGGGCAGCTTAACCCGTATGCTAAGCCGCTAGCGCTTGACCTGGATCTGGGTGGTGAGGGTATGTGATTCACCCGGTGCCAGTGTGATGCTCTGGCTGTTGTGGATGGTCGACTCTACACACACCATGGTTTCAAAGCTGTCGTCGGCCATATCTGCCATGCTTTCAGACAGTGCCTGCCATGGGTTCCAGATCACTGCAGCATTGTGGCCGCTATTGGTGACTGCTATCTGGCGGCGGTTGCCGTCGTGGATCATCACCGTTGATTCTGGCTGGGTGTAAACACGGTCGACTTCGCCGTTAAAGGAGAGCTGTTCGCCGCCCTGGCAGATCTGACCTGACTGGGTGCTGTCTTGGTACTGGCTGCCCATCTGGGAGATTGTCGTCTCGCGGATGCTTTCTACATTGAAATAAGTATGAAGCGCGCCGGAGTAGCTCCACGCGCTGTCGTCTGTATTGGTGGAGGTCAGTGAGACATTCAGGCTGGTGCCAATTTCGAAGGTTAGCATATTGCTGAACTTGTGCGGCCAAACCGCGCGGGTCTCATCGGAGTCGGATAGGGTCAGGGCGACGATAACGCCATTGTCGTTTTCGCGGTGCTCGTGAAGTACCCACTCGCTGTTACGGGCGAAACCGTGCGAAGGGGCGGCAGCCTTGCCAAACCACGGCCAGCATACTGGGATGCCGCCACGGATCGCTTTAGCGACATCAAACTCGGCTTTTTCGCTCAGCCAAATTACATCATCCTCACCTTTAGGCTTGAACCAAACAAGATGGCCACCATGCAGGGAAATACCCGCTTCGGCCTGTGCATGGTTGATCCGTACAATCTTGATCCCTTGGTATTCACAGATAGTGACAGCATCGGATAAGGCCGCCACTGTTGGAAGAGTATTGAAATCCATCAGACTATCCTTTGGTTGTTGCAATGTATAAATGATTGCCACCTTGGTGGAAAAGTAACAGTCAATTCTACACTTATTTTTATTTAAAAAATAACGGAGTCCATTAAAAAATATTTGTTAAATTTGTAATTATTTTTTAGTGGCTGTTTAGTGCTTGCTGGTTGGCGAGCGCGGGATACAAAGTACGAATACAAAAAAGGCGACACCGTAGCGTCGCCTTTTATCTTCTAGCTAAAAGCTTACATTACTTAGAGATGTGAGCGATTAGGTCTAGAACTTTGTTTGAGTAACCGATTTCGTTGTCGTACCAAGATACAACTTTAACGAAGTTATCAGTTAGAGCGATACCAGCTTTAGCATCGAATACAGAAGTCTGTACTTCACCGATGAAGTCCTGAGATACAACCTGGTCTTCAGTGTAACCTAGAACACCTTTCAGCTCGCCTTCAGAAGCTTCTTTCATTGCTGCACAGATAGCTTCGTAAGATGCGCCAGTTTTTAGGTTAACTGTTAGGTCAACTACAGAAACGTTAGCAGTTGGTACACGGAAAGCCATACCAGTTAGTTTGCCGTTTAGTTCTGGAAGAACAACGCCTACAGCTTTAGCAGCACCAGTTGAAGATGGGATGATGTTCTGAGAAGCACCACGACCACCACGCCAGTCTTTAGCAGAAGGACCGTCAACAGTCTTCTGAGTAGCTGTAGTAGCGTGAACAGTAGTCATCAGACCAGACTCGATGCCGAACTTGTCGTTAAGAACTTTAGCGATTGGCGCTAGGCAGTTTGTAGTACAAGAAGCGTTAGAAACGATGTCCTGACCAGCGTAAGTGTCTTGGTTAACACCCATAACGATCATTGGAGTCGCATCTTTAGATGGACCAGTTAGAACAACTTTCTTCGCACCAGCTGTGATGTGCTGACGAGCAGTCTCGTCAGTTAGGAAGATACCTGTTGCTTCAGCAACAACGTCAACACCGATTTCGTCCCACTTAAGGTCCGCTGGGTTACGCTCTGCAGTTACGCGAACTGTTTTGCCGTTAACGATTAGGTTGCCACCTTCTACTTCAACAGTACCGTTGAAGCGGCCGTGAGTTGAATCGTACTTAAGCATGTAAGCCATGTACTCAACGTCGATTAGGTCGTTGATACCAACAACTTCGATGTCGTTACGCTCTACAGAAGCACGGAAAACAAAACGTCCAATACGGCCAAAACCGTTAATACCTACTTTGATAGTCATTACAGTTGCTCCACAACTTAATTTCTAATGAAAGATAACTGGTAGTAAAATTACAGAATCTAACGTGACGCTGCAAGTGAAAAACGAACTTAAATTGCGTAAGGTCAAAAAAAAGTTCGGATTTTTTTTACATTCCTACTACAACGCTGCAAATTCGTACAGAAGTTGTATGAATATCAATCATTGCTGTTATTAACTTTTAATATCAACACGAAGCCCATTCAAAATATGCTTTAATGAGCAGTGAAGATGTAAAATCCTTTCGAGCAGAAAGTATGTGCCACAGACCACAGAAATGGCAACCATTTTTCGGAAGAGATAACGTGAAAATTACAAGAAGGAAAGGTAATGTCAGTAAAATCAGAATCTTATTGGCGTGAGAAGCTGACAGAAGAACAGTATCACATCTGTCGGGAGCAGGGGACCGAGGCTCCTTTTTCCGGTAAGTTGCTCCATAACCGCGAAACCGGTATTTATAGCTGTACCTGTTGCCAGGCACCATTATTCCATTCGGGCAGCAAATACGACTCAGGCTGCGGCTGGCCAAGTTTTGATGCGCCAATCGCTCGCGACGCGATTCGCTACCTCGACGATCACAGCCATGGTATGCACCGAATCGAGATCCGCTGTGCCCAGTGTGACAGCCACCTTGGCCATGTTTTCCCGGACGGCCCGAAAACCACCGGGGAAAGGTACTGTGTTAACTCAGTATCCCTGTTGTTTAATAATGAGGGTGCTGATAGCGAGCACTAGGGCGGCTAACGAACTTACGCCCTGCACCCCTCACAGGCATCACAGGGCGTATCAGCAGTTTTATCGATAGGCTGGTTTAATCCGCCATGCTAGCGAGGAACCTGCCATCACTGAGTGCCTGGGCAATCCGCTCTGCCTGCTCATTCAATTCACTGCGACGCTCGTCGCTCATAGGGTAGAAGGCATTGAGCTTCTCCTGGCTGGCGACCGGTATAGCTAATTTACCCCCGACTTTGGCCCACAGGTAGGCATGCTCATTCGCCCCGTTTTGGTGGGACAGCGTTGCCAGGCCTTGAATGATTTCTGGTTTTATCTTCGGTTTGCGCGGATAGAGCTCAAGAGAGTGCTTGAGCAGCTGGATTGTTTTCTCCTGATCTTTGGTGGTGTAAAAGGTGGCCAGGGCCAGCTGCATCTCCGGTGTTTCCATTTCAGGCGTGCCTTCGAGCCTCAAGAATTTCCGCAGTGCATCTCTGTCGCCTTGGCTCCAGCGGAAATACAGGATCTCGGGATCATTTGAGTCGGCGAGCTCAAGGTTGAGTCGCTTGATGGAAGCGTAGGCACTGAGCATGGCTTGGGTACGGTGGGTTTTGCGCTCTTTCAATTCGGTAGGTTCGATACGGGCGGCATACTCCAGGCATTTCTGATAATCGTAGGTATATTGCAGCTCTTTGAACTTTTCTTTGTCGCTGGGATCTTTCTGCACTTCGTAACGTTGCCAAATCAAGTTTACCCGCTGCAGCCGGCATTGGCCGTCATTGAGGTTGGTATCGGCGCAGAGTTGGGGCTCGGCCTCACACAAGCTGTCGGTAGAGCGGTGGCGCTCGAAGCAACCGCTGACGAGGATGACGCTGGCCAACAGAAGGGTAAGTTTTGGTATTGTTTTTCTCATTTGGCT
Source organism: Photobacterium sp. DA100 (assembly GCF_029223585.1). Lineage (NCBI taxonomy): Bacteria > Pseudomonadati > Pseudomonadota > Gammaproteobacteria > Vibrionales > Vibrionaceae > Photobacterium > Photobacterium sp. DA100. The sequence continues at coordinate 1,070,608 of NZ_CP119423.1, forward strand.
TCCAGTGCCTTCATAAAGGTGTTCTTATTAATGAGTTTATCAAAATGGCGATAAAAGACTGCGGCGGGCCGCCGGTTTTGAGCAGTGTGATCCCCCAAGCATTTTATCGACGTATTCTTGGCGAGCTTTAATGGAAACTGCTATTACTGCGGGCAACAACAATCATTAAATGGAAAAGTGAACAGCAATGGATATAGAAACGGTGCTCAACGCCATGACCCCTGAAGTTTACCAGCGGCTTTCAACCGCGGTTGAAATTGGCAAGTGGCCAGATGGAACGCCTTTGACCCATGATCAACGCGATTCGGCTATGCAGGCTGTGATGCTCTATCAGTCTCGTCATAATTCGAAAGCGGCCCATATGACTGTCGAGAAAGGCGGCGAACTCAAATTTAAGTCCAAGGCGGAACTGAAAAAAGAGTTTGCAGGCGAGGAGCCTGCAGCAGCGGTGACCGCCGATGATATAGCCCGATTTGAGCATGATCAGCTATAAGGCTTAGCACGGCACAGGCATATTATTTTATGGTGCCGAGTACCACGGGCGGGCAATAGAAACCTGACAGCTCGTGGTCTTCCTCTCCAACCAGGTTGGCGACCCAGGGCTCTTGTTCGATACGTGCAAGGTAGCGGTCGAGGTGCGGGTAGTGGGAAAACCTCAGTCCAGCCATCCAACCGCTTCGCAACACACTCCACAAGCTTATTTCTGCCATCGAAAGGTGGTCGCCGATATAGCCCTGCTCGGGCAACTGCTCTTCAAGGTACTGTATGGCCCGAGGCAGGTGGTGCTCGAGGCACTGCTCGACGGCTTCTTCATCGACGTCTTTTTCGAGCATTTTGCCCCTCAGGATTTTCTGGTAGAACAATACGCCGCCAATGAGCGATGTGAGCCGGGTATCGGCATACTCTTCCAGCCAGCGGATTTTCGCCCGGGTGAGCGGGTCGCCGGGATATAACGGGGGGACGGGATATTGGTCATCAAGGTAATGGGCTATGACCGTGGAGTCGATAATGCTGTGCTGGTCGACCTCCAGCACAGGCACTTTACCGAGCGGATGGCGCTTTTGAGCCAGCTCCTTTTCAAAGTAGGGGTTGAGGGGCTGAAGCTCGTAGTTGATCCCTTTGTAGGCAAGGGCCAGCATGATTTTTCTGACAAATGGTGAAATCGAGGAACCATGTAGGATCATAATGTACGGGCGGCCTTTTGCTGACAGGAATAGTCAAAGTGTAGCCGAGTTGTTGTTTATGCGGGGAGAACAATGAAAACGGCAGCGATTTGCTGCCGTTTTTGTTTTTGGCGAGGCCCATTTGGCGCTTAGAGTGTCAGTTCGCCGCGAAGATCCTGTTGCATCATGCTACGGACGGTTTCTACCGGTAGATCTTGGCTTAGCAGGAAGTGAAGCTTGGCCAGTGCGGCTTCCGGGGTCATGTCGTAGCCGCTGAGTACCCCGGCGTCAGCCAGGGCACAGCCCGTCGCATATCCGCCCATGTTGACCTTACCCGACAGGCATTGGGTCAGGTTCATGACGATAACACCACGGTCGCTTGCCTCTTTGAGCTGTTCTAGCAGTTCCGGGTTTTGCGGCGCATTACCCACACCGAAGGTCAGCAAGATCATGGCATTGACTGGCTGGCGCAGGGTATTGCGGATCACTTCAGGCGAGATCCCCGGATACATGGTGATCACGCCAATAGGCTGTGGCGTGATGTTGTGAACCGTGAACGGCCCGTCTGGTTTCTTGTCGATTTCAACATTATTGAGTTGGATGTTGATACCGGCTTCCAGCAGCGGTGGTAGGTTAGGTGAAATAAAGGCACCGAATCCGTCTGCGTGGGCTTTGGTACTGCGGTTACCGCGGATCAGCTTGTTGTTGAAAAATACAGTGACTTCATTGATCGGGTAGTTAGCCGCAACGTGCAGCGAGTTGAGCAGGTTGCTCTGGCCGTCAGAGCGCAATTCCGCGAGGGGAATTTGCGAACCGGTCACAATCACTGGTTTGTCGAGGTTTTCGAACATGAACGACAGGGCCGATGCGGTGTATGCCATGGTATCCGTACCATGCAGGATCACAAAACCGTCGTACTTGTCGTAGTTCGCTTTAATATCATCAGCAATGCGCTGCCAATCCGCTGGCGTCATATCCGACGAATCAATCAGGGGATCGTATTCGTGAATGGTGAACTTTGGCATTTCTGCACGATGGAATTCTGGCATGCTTTCCAGCTGCTGCTCCATGAAGCCAGCAACCGGGATATAGCCGTGGTCGGACTTCTGCATGCCAATTGTGCCGCCAGTATAGGCGATGTAAATGTGTTTTCTTTCCATATGAAGGTACAGAATTATCGGTTTGGTGGGCGCATTATACGGGGTATGTAGCGTAAAAAAAGCCCGGCGATGCCGGGCTGATCTCACTTTTAAAGATCCGGGCAGTTTATACAGAAGGCATATTGCCCTTTTGGATCATTGAAGTTACCAAGGGTAGAGAGGTCTGTTACAACTTTTTTGGTGACCGGTTGCATAGCTTCCGGCAGTTCCCCCCATACCAGCTGGTGGAAGAAGACCTTGGCACCAGAACTGAATTGCTGCATGAATATCTCTGCAGTACTCAACGGTTTAGCCATCCAGCGAAGCTCGTAGTCATCGCCCAGCATGGCCAGTTCGGCGGCGCTGTTGACTGCATCATCAAAGTCACCGAGCTCGTCAACCAGACCGAGGGCCAGGGCATCTTGGCCGGTCCAGACCCTGCCCTGCGCAACGCTGTCGGCTTGCTCAAGCGTCATATCGCGGTATTGGCTAACCAAGCCGATGAAACGCTGGTAGCCATTTTCGATCCCAAGCTGGAAGATTTCGGCGATGCCTTCTGGCAATTCTCGGGTCACACCGACACCGGAGAATGGGGTAGTGCCAACGCCATCACTGTAGATCCCCATCTTTTCTAGCCCTTTTTCGAAAGTTGTCAGGATCGCGAAGATGCCGATTGAACCGGTAATCGTGGTCGGCTGGGCCATGATCTTGTCAGCAGAGGCGGAAATCCAGTAACCGCCAGATGCCGCAACACTCGACATCGACACCACCACAGGCTTGCCGGCGGCCTTGAGAGCGTCGACTTCGTTGCGGATCACTTCCGAGGCAAACGCACTGCCCCCCGGGCTATCTACGCGCAGGATCACTGATTTTACCTTGTCGTCCAGACGAGCTTCGCGCAGCAGGGCGGCAGTGGTATCACCGCCGACATTGCCCCGTTGCTGGCTGCCATCCATGATGGCCCCACTTGCGACCACTACCGCGATTTGGCTGTCACTCGGAAGCTGGGTGTCCGCGACTGTTGGCTGGTAATCGTAGTAGCTGATCTGGTTAAAGCTGTGGTCGTCGTTTTCACCAAACACATCAATAAGCTGTTGGCGAAGTTGCGGTCGGCTTACCAGCTCATCGATCAAGCCCATCTTTTGGCTTAGCTTGGCAAAGTCGCCGTCGACACTTTTCAGCTCGGCGACAAACTGATCAAGCTCTGGCGTCAGAGAACGGGCTTCAATTTGGCGGTTGCCAGCGACATCAGAGGTATAGGCCCCCCACAGCTGGTTTAGCCATGCGGTGTTGGCTTCGCGAGCTTCGTCAGACATACCGTCCAAGGTATACGGCTCGACGAATGACTTGTAAGTACCGACACGGAAGACATGGGTGTTGACGTTCAGCTTCTCGAACAGGCTCTTGTAGTACAGCGTATAACTGCCGTAACCCGTCAGCAGTACACCGCCATCCGGGGACATGAAGATTTTATCGGCGTAGCTCGACAGGTAGTACTGGCTCTGCTTGTAGTGATCGCCTATCGCGTAGACCGGCTTGCCGGATAGCTTGAACTCCTCGAGGGCCTTAGCGATATAGCGCAGCTTGGTCAGGTTAGTCTCTTGCATATCGCGCAGGTTGAGTACTAACCCGGTGATACGCTCGTCGGTCGCTGCAGTGCGCAGGGTCTCGACAATATCGAACAACACGTTCTCCTGTGCCTGTTCGTTGCCGAACGCACTGTTGGTCAGGCTATCGAGTGGGCTGGTATAGCTCCGCTGCTCGACAATCGGCCCCGAAAGGTCCAAGACCAGCGCCGCTTGCTCCGGTAGCTCTGGCTCCTTGCCGCTTTCGCTGAAGACAAAGAAAAGCGCGCCAATGATAATGAGGAAGAGTAAGTTGATGATCAGCTGACGGGTAAAGCTGATCAGTTTCCATATCCAACGGAAAATTTTGCCAATTCCTTTAAAGATCATTTTCATGAAGGTTCCTGATATTTAGCCAAGGCTCTGGGCCTGCTTATCTCTCAATCTATATCTGATTGGACGTAATAATTATGGTTAAGTTCTATGCTACCTGAGTAATCAAGGAATTACAGTATCTAATCGTATCGGCTGAATCGCCGGGGCAAACAAATGCGGGGCAGCTAGCATCAAAATGAATATACCTACTTTTATACAGAGAGTTAGATCTAAATCAATATATTGTTGCGTTAATGTAAACGTTTGTTTGAAATATGGTTGGTCCCTTCGTATACTGGTCAGACCATAACAACATAAAGAATGGAAGCCATGGACGATAAATCTTACCCTCATCTGTTAGCGCCGCTAGAACTTGGTTTCACTCAATTACGTAATCGTGTGTTGATGGGATCGATGCATACCGGGCTGGAAGAATCCCGCGATGGATTCAAAAAACTTGCTGCCTTTTATGCAGCCCGAGCCAAGGGCGGCGTTGGCCTGATTGTCACCGGCGGTTTCTCGCCGAACTTTCGCGGTCGCCTCCATCCGCTCAGTGCCGAGTTTAGCTCGGGACGTGCGGCTCGAGCGCACCGGGTGATTACCGATGCGGTGCATGAGGAGGGGGGGAAGATTGCTCTGCAGCTGCTCCATGCCGGCCGTTATGCCATGCATCCTTTTGCGGTCAGTGCCTCGGCTATCAAGGCGCCTATCTCCAAATTTACCCCCAAGGAAATGAGCCCCCGACAAATCAAGAAAACGATCGAGGCCTTTGCCCGCAGCGCTGAGCTAGCCAGAGAGGCAGGCTACGACGGTGTGGAGCTGATGGGATCGGAAGGTTATTTGATCAACCAGTTTATCTGTAAGCGCTCGAACCATCGATACGATGAGTGGGGCGGCAGTTATGAAAACCGGATGCGCTTCCCCATCGAGCTGGTCAAGGCGGTTCGTGCCCGGGTAGGGCGGGATTTCATTATTGTTTTCCGCCTGTCGATGCTTGATCTGGTTGAGCAGGGCAGTACACATGACGAGGTGGTTCAGCTGGCTAAAAGGCTTGAGTTGGCAGGGGTGACTATCCTCAATACCGGTATCGGCTGGCACGAGGCAAGGATCCCTACCATTGCCACTCAGGTGCCAAGGGCGGCCTTTGCCTGGGTGACCGAAAAGCTCAAGTCTGAGATTTCCATTCCGTTGGTGACTTGTAACCGTATCAATACCCCGCAGGTTGCCGAAGACATTCTGGCCAGTAACCAAGCCGATATGGTGTCGATGGCGAGGCCGTTTTTGGCTGACCCGGATTTTGTGGTGAAAGCCGAGCAGGATCGGGCGGATGACATCAACACCTGTATTGGTTGTAACCAGGCTTGCTTGGATCATGTGTTTGTCGGCAAGCGAGCGAGCTGTCTGGTGAATCCGCAGGCGTGTTACGAGACAGAGCTGGTATTGTCGCCATCAGCCAGCCAACGCAAGATTGCCATTGTAGGGGCGGGTCCAGCCGGTATGGCAACGGCCGTTGCAGCGGCCGAGCGTGGCTTTAAGGTGGATCTTTTTGAGAAGAACGATTATCTCGGTGGCCAATTCAACCTGGCAATGCAAATTCCGGGCAAGGAGGAGTTCAAAGAGACGATTCGTTACTTTACCCGCCGCCTGGAGCAGACCGGGGTCAATGTGAAGCTTGGCCACGCCGTCTCGGCCGACGAGCTCGGCGGATACGACGAAGTGATTGTTGCGACCGGTGTCCAGCCACGACGTCCGCCGATCCCGGGTATCGAGCATGAGAAAGTGATTGATTACCAGACGCTGATCCGCGACAAGGTCGAGCTGGGCCAGCGTGTTGCTGTCATCGGTGCCGGAGGGATCGGGGTCGATGTGTCCACAATGTTGACCGAGCCCGACCACCAGAGCCTGGATGATTGGCTTAAGGATTGGGGGATCGACAAGTCGATTGAGCATGCTGGCGGCCTGTATCCGCATGAAGAATATGTCAGCCAGCGTCAGGTTTGGCTGATGCAGCGCCGTCCGGGCAAGATGGGTAAAGGGCCGGGCAAGACCACGGGCTGGATCCACAAGAAAGTGTTGGAGAAGCGCGGAGTCGAGCTGCTCAGCGGAGTCAGCTACGACAAGATTGATGATCTCGGATTGCATATCACGGTCGAAGGCCAGTCGCGGGTGCTGGATGTCGATCATGTAGTCCTGTGCGCGGGGCAAACTTCGGTGGATGAGCTATCCGAAGCGCTCCGGGCCAAAAACATCAATGTCCATGTTATCGGTGGGGCCGATGTCGCCGGGGAGGTCGATGCCAAGCGGGTGATCCGCCAAGGGGTTGAGCTGGCGGCGAAGTTGTAGGATTTAGCTCGAACAAAGTGTGCTACCGTCTATTATAACTACACATTTCTATGAGGTTGTTATGGACGCACTTACCTTATTACTAAACCGCCGCTCGCTGCCCAAGATGGTCGCGCCGGCGCCCGAGGGCGAGGCGCTGGAAGCGATCTTCCGGGCGGGCCTGCGGGCACCGGATCATGCGGGCCTGACTCCCTGGCGGTTTATTGTGTCCCAAGGGGAAGGCTTACAGAAGCTCGCAGATATTTTGGTCGAGGCGGCAAACAGTGAGGGTGCTGATGATGCGGCGATCGAGAAAGCGGGCAGAGCTCCCTTTCGGGCTCCGATGGTGATAACGGTGGTCGCCAAGGTCGCCGAGCACGGCAAGGTGCCGGTGATAGAACAGTACCTGTCGGCGGGCTGTGCGGTGCAGGCCATGCAACTGGCGGCCATCGCCCAGGGCTATGCCGGCTTTTGGCGTACTGGTAAGTGGGCGTATCACCCCGTGGTCCGTCAGGCCCTGGGGGTGGGGGACGATAATATGATTGTCGGCTTTTTGTATCTGGGGACCCCCGGTTGCCGGGATGCCAAACCACCTGTTCGGGATCTGACTCAATTCGTCGAGTACCTGTAACCGATATTACTACGTCGCGAGGGGAGCCATCGGCTCTCCTTTTTGATCCAAGTGGATGACAGGATCTGGTTGCAGGAGTAGAATCCATCGCTCTTGTAAAATTATCGGAGCGTGTCATGGAAAATGTTCGCCTTACTCAATACAGCCACGGAGCAGGATGTGGTTGTAAAATCTCCCCTCAAGTTCTTGATACTATTCTTCGAACGCAGCTCGCTCCGTTTGCCGATCCTAACCTGCTTGTAGGTAACGAAAGTAAAGATGATGCCGCGGTCTATGATCTTGGCAATGGTACCGCCGTCGTCAGCACCACTGACTTCTTCATGCCGATTGTCGATGATCCGTATGATTTTGGCCGTATCGCAGCAACAAACGCGATCAGTGATATCTATGCCATGGGCGGCAAGCCGATCATGGCTATTGCCATTCTGGGCTGGCCGGTCAACGTACTGGCTCCGGAAATTGCCCAGCAGGTGATTGAAGGCGGCCGTGCAGTATGCCGTGAAGCGGGTATTTCTCTGGCGGGTGGCCACTCGATTGATGCCCCAGAACCGATTTTCGGTTTGGCCGTGACGGGCATTGTGGATACAGACCGTGTTAAGCGAAACAACCAGGCCGAGGCTGGCTGCAAGCTCTACCTGACCAAGCCGCTAGGTATCGGGGTACTGACCACGGCAGAGAAAAAATCCAAATTGCGCGAAGAGCACCGCGGGCTGGCCCGCGACTGGATGTGCCAGCTGAACAAGCCGGGTGCTGACTTTGCCAACGTCGCAGGCGTAAAGGCGATGACTGATGTGACCGGCTTCGGCTTGATGGGCCACCTCAATGAAATCTGCGAGGGCAGCGGTCTGAAGGCGAAACTCGAGTTTGCCCAGGTACCGTCCCTGCCGGGCGTATTTGATTATATCGAGCAAGGGTGTGTTCCAGGTGGTACCGGGCGCAACTTCGCCAGCTATGGCCACCGCCTGGGGGCGATGACCGAGCAGCAAAAAGCGCTGCTGTGTGACCCTCAGACCTCAGGTGGCCTGCTGTTGGCGGTGGCACCTGAATTCGAGCAAGAAGTCAAAGCGCTGGCCCAGCAGCATGACATCGAGCTCAATGCCATCGGCGAGCTGGTGACCGCCCAGAGCGAAGAAACAGTACTGATTGAGATCTGCTAGTTATGTCGCGTCCTAATTGCCAAGATTTCCGCCAGCTGTTTATCAACGATACGCCACTGATGGATATGCGTGCGCCGGTAGAGTTTGAACTCGGTGCTTTTCCAGCCTCCGTTAACCGTCCGCTGATGCAGGACGAAGAGCGCAAGGCGGTGGGCACCTGCTACAAAGAGCACGGCCAGGAAGCCGCGATTGCCCTTGGCCACGAGCTGGTGCACGGCGATATCAAAGCCCAGCGGGTAGCACAGTGGAAGGCCTTTTGCGAAGCCAACCCTGAAGGGTATCTTTACTGTTTCCGCGGCGGGCTGCGCTCGCGCATTACCCAGCAGTGGCTCAAAGAAGCCGGGGTTGACTACCCCTTTGTCGAGGGGGGCTATAAGGCCCTGCGACGTTTCTTGATCGATACCATCGATGATGTTGCCACCAAGCCGATGACCCTGATTGGCGGCAACACTGGCTGCGGCAAGACGATCATGGTCAATGAGATCGGCAACGGTATCGACTTGGAAGGAGCGGCGAATCACCGAGGTTCGTCCTTCGGTCGCTATGTGACTGCCCAGCGAACGCAGATCAATTTCGAGAATGTGCTGGCGATTGCCATGCTCAAGAAGCAGGCCGCGGGCGTGTCGCACTTTGTCTACGAGGACGAAGGTAAGATCATTGGCTCGGTCAGTGTTCCCTTGACGATCAACCAAGCCATGCAGCAAGCGCCTATCGCCATTGTTGATGATCCGCTGGATGTCCGCCTCGAGCGTTTGTTGGATGATTACGTGGTGCGGATGCAACGTGACTTCTGTGCTGAATACGGCGAACAAGAGGGATGGGAGCGGTTTGCCCAGTACCTGGAGCGCGGAATGTTCAGTATCCGCAAGCGTCTTGGCTTCCAGCGCTATGAAGAGCTGCTGTTGGTCCAGCAGCAGGCGGTCAAAGCGATGCAGGCCACTGGTGAGCTTGGCGGTCACTATGATTGGTTAACCCTGTTGCTTGAGCAGTACTACGATCCTATGTATACCTACCAGCTCGGCAAGAAAGCGGATCGCATTGTCTTCCGTGGTGAATATGCCGAGGTCAAGGCATGGTTGGCTGAAAATTGCGCCTAACTTATTGATGTTAAGCCCAGCATCCGCTGGGCTTTTTTCTGTCCAACAGCCAGCCTGATGCCGAGTGGCCTGTATCTATATCCAGTATTTTCTTGTTCTCCCCAGACTTTTTTCTTATAGTTCAGCCAAGACTTTCCAAAGTGATTCAACTGAACTTCAACCATGTCTCGTCTATATATTGCAGAAAAACCCAGCCTGGGGCGCGCCATTGCCGCGGTATTGCCACGTCCTCATAAAAACCATGATGGCTATATCGAGGCGGGAAACGGGGATATCGTCACCTGGTGTATCGGCCATCTGCTCGAGCAGGTCGAGCCGGATGCGTATGATGAGAAGTATAAAAAATGGCATATGGCTGACTTGCCAATCGTGCCGCAGCAGTGGCAGCTGGTTCCCCGCAAATCGGCCAAGAAACAGTTGGGGGTGGTGCGCAAGCTGTGCAAGCAGGCAGGCGAAGTGATCCATGCGGGCGACCCGGACCGCGAAGGGCAGTTGCTGGTGGACGAGGTGATTGACTACGTCAATCTTGCCCAGGGCAAGAAAGCTGCCATGCAGCGGCTGCTGATTTCCGATCTTAACCCTGCGGCAGTCAAGCGGGCACTCGGCAAGCTGCGCAGTAACCGTGATTTTATCCCGCTGTCGGTATCGGCACTGGCTCGCTCCCGGGCTGACTGGCTGTATGGCATGAACATGACCCGTGCCTATACCTTGCTTGGCCAGAAAGGGGGCTACCGAGGCGTATTATCGGTTGGCCGGGTGCAAACGCCGGTACTCGGGCTGGTGACCCGACGTGATGATGAAATTGCCAATTTTGTCCCAAAGCCATTCTATGAGCTGTTTGCATTGATCCCCTACCAGCAGCAGGAGATCCGTGCCAGATGGAAACCGAGCGAAGCTTGTAAGCCTTGGCAGGATGAAGATGGCAGGGTGATGAACCGTAAGCTATGCGAGAACGTTGTCAGCCGCATTAAAGGCCAACCTGCGGAAGTAACCGCATCGGAGCGCAAGGAAACCCGGCAGGCTCCCCCTTTGCCCTATTCACTGTCGGCCTTGCAGATTGATGCCGCCAAGCGCTTTGGCATGAGCGCTGCTGATGTACTGGCCACGTGTCAGTCGCTCTATGAGAGACACAAGGTGATCACTTATCCGCGTTCAGATTGTCGTTATTTGCCAATGGATCATTTGCGCCAAGCTGGGGATGTTTGCCAAGCGATTGCCAATACAGACAGCCAGCTTGGCAAGGCGGTGGACGGGGCGGATATCAGCCTCAAATCAAAGGCATGGAACGACAAGAAGGTGGATGCCCACCATGCGATTATCCCCACGCCAAAGGCGGTCAATGCCGCGAGCCTGAGTGGCAGCGAGCAGAAGGTGTACCAGTTGATTGCCAGGCAGTACCTGATGCAGTTCTACCCGGCGGCGATTTACAGCGAGGCCAAGCTGGAATTCACCATTGCCGGTGGGCTGTTTGTGGCCCGGGGACGCCAGTTGATGTCTGCTGGGTGGCGTATTTTGCTGGGGCGTGATGAACCCGCGGACAATGAGGCGGATCTGGCTGACAAAGTGCCGCCGCTTGACAAGGGAACGGTCCTGACTTGCCGCGATGGCGAGATTGTGGACAAGATGACGGAGCCGCCCAAGCCGTTTACCGAGGCCACGTTGTTACAGGCGATGACCGGAATTGCCCGCTTTGTCTCCGACAGCTCGCTGAAAAAGATACTCCGAGATACCGATGGGCTCGGCACGGAAGCAACCCGTGCTGGGATCCTGGATATTTTGTTCAAAAGGCAATTGCTGATGCGCCAGGGCAAAAGCATCCATGCAACCGAGGCGGGCAAAGGCCTGATCTATGCGCTGCCGGACGAGGCGACCTATCCGGATATGACCGCTCATTGGGAACACCAGCTGCAGGATATGGCCGATAAAAAGTGTGCCTACAAACCGTTCATGGATGCGCTGGAAGTACAGGTGACACAGATGATGGAGAAGGTGAAAACCTGTGAGGTTCCCCAGAGTCTGCGCGACCTAAAATCGCCTGAGCCCTTTAAAGCGAAAAAGCGTCGTACGAGTAAAGGAGCAAGAAAACCGGCTGCGGCCAGCACTCGAAAAGCCGGGACGAGGAAGCGGCGATCATCCAGTTAATCTGCCGGATTAACTGGCACACGATAGTGCCGCTAGTTTTGAATGTCCATTATCAGCAGCCGGTTACGGCCACCGCTTTTTGCCTCGTAGAGCGCAGAATCGGCCATTTTGAAAAAAGCGCCAGGGGTGTAGCGTGCTGAAGGCGTGATAGTGGCACCGCCAATGCTGATAGTGACAAAATCAGTTGTCTGCTCTGGATGCGGATTGCGAGGAAGGCGTAGCCGGCGAATTGCATTCAGGGCTTTGTCTGCCGCGTAGTGGGTGGCGCGGTTATCTTGGCCCGGCAGCAGCAGAACGAACTCTTCACCGCCGTAACGGGCAAACAAGGCACCGGCTCGCCGCTCTACCTGCGCCAGGGTTTGGGCAATGGTTTTGAGGCAGCTGTCACCGGCTGCGTGGCCGTAGCTGTCGTTGTACTCTTTGAAGTAGTCAATGTCTATGATTAATATCGATAGCGGAAGCTGGTGCCGGTCGGCCCGTCGCCATTCGTCGATAAAGCGTTCATCGAAAACCCGGCGGTTTGCCACCTCGGTCAGCGGATCTTCACGCGATACCTTCTGAAGTTTGGTGTTGGCTCGTTGCAGGGCGTGGGTTCGCTCGGCAATCCTCTGTTCCAGCTCACTGTTGAGCTTCCTCAGTTTTTCCTCTGCTTGGCGTCTGACCAAGTGCTGGGAGACAATAAAGCCGAATTGTTTGAGGAGCTGGTGAAAGTGATCAGGGAGTGGCAGCCCCCTGAGCAGGTTGTCACAGGCAATCCAGCCAATAAGCGTATCTTCATCCCACAGGGAAATATAGGCGCTCCAGCCAAAGCCGACTTGTTTGAGGTCATGATAGAGCGGGGTGTTTTCTTCGACAACGAGGTATTCTTTTTGCCCCAGCGCATGGGGGGCAAACCACATATCTGGGATATCTGATTCGAAGTCACTTTCGTTGACGGTATTCCCTTGCAGGTCGGTGCCATAGGTTCCCTTCATCCGGTGGCCGGACTGGAATAAAAAGATAGCCATTCTGTCGATATTGAGCCGCTGCTTGGCTTCGTCAACGGCAGTGAACAGCATATTATTGATCGAGCTGGCACGCCAAAGTTTAAAGGATATATCATGCAGGGCCTGCAGCTGTCTTTGCAAAGTATGCTGTTCGTTTTGGCGGATTTTCTTCTCTCGTTCTGCAACGCGTTCTTGGCTGAATTTACTCAGGAAAATACTATCGAACATCGAGGCATTCAACTCGGCAGCCAGTAATGCGGCGAGAAAGTGAAAATCGCGGCTGTGAAGATGTTGGTTGTCAGTGCTCTGGGGGAAATCGATAAGCATACAGCCAATGGTTTCCGACTGCCGCTCTAAGGGGAGCAACAACCACTGCCCCGTGTTGTTAGGGTGGAATACGGGCCTTTGTTGCGTAATGGCCAGGTTGATCAATTCTGCCGGTAACGAGGGGATCTCCAGATACGTAATGGGCGGATAATGATACTGGGTATCTTGCTCATCCATGTTCAGGATAATTTTCCACTGATTACCATAGGCCAGGGCAATAACCACTCGACGGACAGAAAAATGGTGGACGAGGCTGCGGCAGATCTGCTCGCATGTCGTTTGAAGGTTATGGGATTTTCCGCTTTGGGCAAGTAGACGATCGTAAAATTGCCGGACTTTATGATATTGGATCAATTTACCTTCCACCCTAAATGACTATGCACTCAATACGGATATGGCACACTTGGTTTTTGCTTCTTGGTGCACAATCTATTGTTACGTTTTTTTTACCGGTATAGATAAATGGATACTGCAAATTGGCTTTTTTCTCCCAACGAGAAAGCCTTTCTGCGACGCATCACGCGTATGGCTGCAACTGTCTGATTTATCTACCAGTGGTTTTTCGGGAGAAAGCTCGGGGAAGCCGCGACAAAGTGTAAGCCCTCATCGCGGGCTGGGCCGCTACCAAGGAAGGTAATTACCCTGGTAGTCCATGAACAGGCCGGAGTCGGCCGGAGTGAGGTTATCGAGGACTTTTTTCAGGCCAACGGCTGAGGTTTGGCTATCGATCAGCGCATTCGGCCCGCCCATCTCGGTCTGCACCCAGCCAGGGTGAAGGGCGATAGCGATAATCCCCTCGGGAAGGAGATCGTTCGATAGGCTCTTGACCACAGAGTTGAGAGCTGCCTTGGAAGAGCGGTAGATATAGCCGCCGCCACTGGTATTTTCGGCCATGCTGCCTACTTTGGAGGAAACGCAGGCAATCATACCGGGCGTGCCTTCTTTGAGCTGAGGGTAGAAGGCCTCTGCCAGCTTCAGCGGCGCAATAGTATTGATTTCCAATACCTTTCGCCATTCTTTGGCATCAGTGTTACCAAAACCATACCCTTTAGGGCCGTAGTAGCCTGCGTTATTGATAAGCAAGTCTAGACTGATGGACTCCATCGATTGGGCGAGATGCAAGATGGCATCGTGGTTGGTGACATCTAGCTCGACGATGGTCAGGTTGGGAAACAAGCTTTGCCTTTGGGTCAGCTCATTTGCACGGGCAATATCGCGGCAGGTCGCATAGACCCGCCAGCCGGCTTCAAGGTAAGCCACGGTCAACGCCAGTCCCACGCCACGGTTTGCGCCAGTAATTAAGACGGTTTTGTTCATTTTTTATCCTCAACCTGCTCTCAGGGGGAAATATCAAACTCAATAAGGAGCTGAAAAATAGAGAATATTAATCAGGTAGGTATAAAGATAGCGGAAGTATCGAAACTAAGACAGGTTGAAATGGTGTGCCACCGCTACATTTTAGGTGTTTACTTTCATATATGGACATTTATGACTTTTTCACCAACATTGACCGGGCTCCCCCTTGCAGTGCTCCTCCTGGCCGGCTGTGCAGATACGCGTCACGACACGCTAGCTGAACTCGGTTTTACCCGACCTTACTTAGATGGATACCAAGACGGGTGTTTCAGCCGCCAGAACGAACCGGCTACGCATCTGGACGGCTTTCGCCAAGATCCCGAGAGGATGGAGGCCGACCAAAAATATGCTTACGGCTGGCAGGATGGGTATGAGCAATGCTATGCCGATAACAAAGATTATCTGTAGTGACAGGCAATACCGCCAAGGAAACAGAAAGGGCAGCCACTGGCCGCCCTCATGATTGATCTGCTTTATCGCTCTGCTCTGTAAAACCGCTTCATCTCGTGCATGGCTTGCATCAGGGTAGACAGCTTTGGCTTGGCAGAATCCAGCCGCTTATAGTCTTGGTCATAAACCAGATAGTTACCGTATTTATCAATGACCGTGGTGGATTCTGGCTGGATCATCACAATATCTTTTTCGTTACCTGCCAAAATCCAGCGGCGCTTGGTCGGGTTGCTGAACAAGCTGTTGCCACTGCTGTAGACAGACGATGGTGTTGTGGTGTTAAACAGCGACTCCATCAATGTTGGGGCAACATCTAGGTGGCTGGTGAGCCTGTCGCTCACTGATGAAACACTGCCCGGCCAATGGATAACCATAGGCACCTTCAATTGGTATTGGCTGTAGTTGCTGTTTGCGCCCCAGCTGTTACTTCCGGTTTCGTTAAATTCAGTACCGTGGTTGGCCGTAATCATGACAATGGTGTTATCCATGAACTGCTGGGCAACCAGCTGGTCGAAGATCCGGATCAGTTGCTCGTCAATAAAGTAAGCCGCGTTACGGTAGCTGTTTTTCAATATCAGGTTAGTGTTCTGGCCCGAGGCGTTGCTTGACCCCAGTGACGGCTCGAATTTAGGCGAGTAGTCACCACCTTCTTCAAAGTTCTGTACTGAAGTAAGCTCAATATAGCTGAACCAAGGCTTTTCATTATTCTGGGTTTCAAGCCATGATGCCCAGCTATCCACGGCTTCGGCATCTTGATCTGTTGTAGTCATTTCCTCGAGGGGCAGACCATTGAAGATCGCTTCGGTGTATATCGGATCCTGACGAAGGTTATCACCACCGAATAAACCAAAATGGTAGCCACGCTGTTCCAGCGTGCTGATAAGCAGCGGTCTGGTATTGTCGGAACGGGCGCTGTTGATATAGCTGCTCGGCAGGCCGTAGAACAGACCAAAAATCCCGGCGGTATTTTCGTTGCTACTGCTGTAGTGATTCTCGTAATGGAGGTTTTGGCTGGCAAAAGCCGATAGGTAAGGCATGGTGTCGGCCGCAACCATATCGCTACGTAGCCCATCGATCATTACGATCAGTAGGTTCTTGCCAGTTCCCGGGTCATTAAATGCTATTTTCTCCAGCGGATAGCGCAGCTGTTCGCTGGTTTCGATCCCCTGGGCATTGAGACGTTCGGTATACTCTTCACGGTCCAGTAAGCCATGCTTTTCCATGAAGCTTTTTGCTGTCATTGGGTAGGACAGCGGAAAGTTCGAACGCTGTACGGTGATCGGGCGGTACAAATTGGCATCAGCCCAGATGTACAGTAGGTGGCTGCTGATAAAGCAGATCCCAAAGACCGTTGCGATAGGCACCCCGACATGTTTGCGGGTGAGCTTTCTAAGTTTGCGCCACAGCCACTCAGACAGCACCAGCTGGAGCAGGAAGATGACCGGGACGGTAATAAACAGGTATTGCCAGCGGGCGTTGAGTTCTGTGCGCTCACCGCTAAGCAGCAGATCCCATACCAAGGGACTTAGGTGGAGATCCAGCGTTTCATATGCATGGGTATCAAGCAGCAACGCGGTTAGGCCAGTGGTGGCAACTAACACTGCGAACAGCCGCATCAGACGCTGAGAGGGGATCAGGAAACTGGCCGGGAACAGGATCAGGATGTAGAAGCCGAAGACCAGAAAGCCGAAGTGGCCAACCCAGCTGAACATCAGGTAGAGTTGGCCAAGCAGGGACGCCGGCCACTCAGAATGGACAATATACCGCGTCCCCAAAAGCATGGCGGCGATGATATTGAAAAAACTGAACCAGTGTCCCCAGCTGATAAGCTGAGAGACTTTGTCTTTGTAATTGTTACCGCTGGAGACCATAGATGTCAGTGTTTCCCAGTCCTATATAGCTGTGGCACAAGCAAACAAGATTAATCTTCTTTGATAGAAGACTGCAGAGCCTGTGCGAATTTGTCTGCAATAGCCTTCCTTTGCGATGCAGGAACATCGGCATTGATGATGTTGGTGGCGATGTTGCCTACGATCATCAGTGCAAGTTCTGCAGAAGCATCATGCTTCTCTAATACATCGAACATATCTTCAATGATTTGTTCAACTTTTTTATTGGTGTATTTTGAAGTAATTGGCATAGGAAGTCTTGTTTAATCTTGTTTAATGTTAAGGAAAGCGACTTATAATAACCTACACTTTAGATTTACTGAAATTTTTCCATTATGAGTCTCACGCTTTCTAACGTCATTCTTCATCAATTAGTCAAGAATGAAAACGATGAATTGGAAATTCATCTTCGAAAACAATCCCTTGAAAATAACACTGCGACCGAGGAACTGGTCTCTGAGCTCCATCGGGTATACAGCAGTAAAGGCGCCAAAGGGTTCGGCCACTTCTCTGACGATAGCGAATTTGGTCATTGGCTGAAACAGGCTCGTCGTGGTGAATTGGACTTTCTTACATTTTCTAACCAATCGGCCCAGCGCCTGCAGGCTGAGCTGGCGAAATACCCGTTTGCCGAGACTGGCACGCTGGTGATTGCCGAGTACCAATCTTTAGCGACGGATTATCTGTTTATCGGCCTGCTGCCAACCTGTCATAGTATGAAAGTAACCGAGCAGCTTGATATCAGTGCGACCGATTACCTTGATGTGTCGAAGATGGACATTGTTGCCCGCATCGACTTGTCATCGTGGGAAACGGATGCGGACTCTAACCGTTACCTAACCTTTATCAAGGGGCGCGTCGGCCGCAAGATTGCTGATTTCTTCCTTGATTTCCTGCAGGCAGAAGTCGGGCTGGATGTTAAAGAACAGAATCAGGTTCTGATGCAGGCTGTGGAAGATTTCTGTGCCGATTCGCGCATGGATAAGGAAGAAAAGCAGGAATACCGCAAGCAGGTGTACGATTACTGCAACGGCCAGTTGCAGGCCGGTGACGAAGTGACCGTCAAAGAGTTGGCCGCTGAACTTCCCGAGTCTGAAGACGGGACTGATTTTTACCAGTTCACCTCACAGCAGGGCTATGAGCTGGAAGAGAGCTTCCCTGCTGACAGGACGGCTATGCGTAAGTTGACCAAGTTTGTTGGCTCAGGCGGCGGTGTCACCATTAATTTTGATGGCATGCTACTTGGTGAACGTATTTTCTACGATGCAGATACCGACACGCTGACTTTGAAGGGCACGCCGCCGAACTTGAAAGATCAGCTGCTGCGCCGACTCAACAGTGATGGCTAGTGCTTTGGATAGCGGGTGACCTCGGTTACCCGTTTTTTTTTGTGTTAGTTTGCACAGCAAGCTAACTAATCTGTGATTTTGGTTGTACCTCTCTAATTTTTTTGCCTACAGTTTTTGTATAGCTTTCTGTACCTATTGGGTTATTTTTCCATACTGGGTCTGGGTGTGTTTCATTGCCATCGGTAAGATGGACAGGAGTGACCATGACAAATGCTTGCGGCAAAGGCTCTACCTCCCCTTTGCAATCTCGTAATTCCAAGAAAAGTGTTGTTGGTACGGTACTTATCATTGCTGCGCTGCCGAGTTTATATCTTGGTGTCACCTTGGCCGGGGTGGTGGGCTATTCACTTGTTGTGTTCTCGGTGATGGCTTTGGTGGCTGCGTTGGGGCTTGGATTCAATTTGCTGGTAAAGCCAAGAGAGGACGCCGATATCGGCACGGATGCCACAACAGACTCAACGAACGAAGACACTGTAAGCTCTCGCACAGTGCTCGACGCGGAACCATTGAGTCTTTCGCCTGAAGTGGAGTCAATGCTGGTTTTCGACAGTGATTTCCTGCTCGAGACCATGGATGGTGATCGCGATATGGTGACGATGCTGCTAGAGGTTTTTGTCGATGAACACCTTGACGATGGCCATAAGATTGTAAGGGCGCTTCAAGCTGGTGATTTTGATCAAGTACAGATGATCGCCCATAGCCTCAAAGGGGTAGCGGCCAGCTTGGGGACAGAGCAAATCCACGCCCTGGCTGAGCAGGTCGAGCGCGAAGTAAAAGCTCGGCCTAATAGTGAAAAGTTGGAAGAACTTTGTGAGTTGTTGAAGATGGTTTTTACCCCCGCAGCATTGGAAATCCAATCATTCCTTGAGGAATGTGCCGACTTCCGGTTGCGAGAATCGCACAAGGAAGCTCCTTTCCAGACAAGTAGTGTTCTTAGAATTCCTATTGATGATGCCTCAAGCAAGGCTGTGACTGTTGAAAAGACGGCAGAGCGAGCCGATACCGACGGAGAGCAAGAGTCTTCCCCCTCTTGGCTCGATGTGGACATCCTACGTGAAAGCATGGATGGGGACGAGGAAGCTGTGTGCATGTTGCTCGAAATATTTGTCGAGGACAACGCAGGCCAAGGTGAGGCTTTGGCCTTGGCAGCCTCCGATCCTGACCAGCAAGAGCACGTGTTGAATATCGTTCATGCACTAAAGGGGGTGGCAGCAAACTTGGGGGCGACACCTTTGCGCGATTGTTGCGCAGTGGCGGAAGCAAAGCTTAAACATAGCCAAGCCGTGTCGGGCGATGAATGTCGTAACATTGGGCAAATCTTGAATAAGACTATCGCCCATGCTGAGGCTTACCTTGCCGAGATAAAAGTGGATGCCTAGCCGCGTGCGACACAATGCAGACCATGAAGCGATACTATCCGTATTTTATCTTGGTGCGCCGCAATTTAGCTGAGTGATTTGTTTGTTCGCTTGCCTAAATTGATCGAGATCATATAAATGCCGGGGCGGCAGTGGATAATAGCGCCACTATGATCTCTCAAACTAATAGTCCAGCTCGTCAGCAGCGTGAGTTGGATACTGCAAAGGCGATGATTCGCCTTTACTGTAAAACGCTGCACCGTGGTGCCATCATGTGTCCTGAATGCGAAGGGCTCATTGAATATGTCGAGCATCGCGTACAAAAATGCCGCCTTGGCAATGAAAAGCCTAACTGTATTCAGTGTAAAAGCCACTGCTATCAGCCAGCTAAACGTCTTCATTTCAACCATGTGTTGCGTTGGGCTATGCCGAAACTGGCCTGGCGACGCCCGCTACAAACCTTAAAGTTTAAAATCGACTGTCTGCGCCGTGGTGAGCAAATCGATAACACTTCATCTTCCTTGCAGCCGTAATTCTCTTTTTGTAACACCTTGACTGTGTAGGTTGGCCTGAGTGGTGAATCCCCGATCAAAAAGGGCTGCGATATGCAGCCCTTGTCATTTCTTGCCGTCTTTTCCAGTGGGTCAAAGCCCTAGCGTCGCAAGCCACGTTGCAATGCGGTCATCAGTCAGTTCTGGCTGGCGATCTTCGTCCAGCGCCAATCCCACAAACTTACCGTCTTTTACTGCTCGAGAGTCATTGAACTCATAGCCGTCTGTTGGCCACTCGCCGATCAGTTCTCCGCCAGCCTCTTCGACCATTTCCGCCAGTTCGCCCATGGCATCGAGGAAACTATCAGGGTAGTCAACCTGGTCACCCAAACCAAACAAGGCGACTTTCTTCCCGGTTAAATCGGCTTCTTCCATCTCCGGGACAAAGTAATCCCAATCGGGTTGCATCTCGCCGTAGTTAGCCGTTGGGGTACCGAGGATCAGCACATCATAGTCATCGAAGATGTCGCTGCTGGTGCCTGCGATATCCTGCGGTTCCAATGCCAGTTTTGCCGCGATTTTCTCTGCCACTTTTTCGGTGTTACCGGTATCGCTGCCGAAGAAAATTCCGATGTTAGCCATAATTTATCTCTCCTAACTATTTTGTGCTGGCTGGCTGCAAAGGTGATAAAACGCTGGCCAGCCGCTTTGTGATCTTGTTGAGTTGTACACCCGATGTACTGGGTTATTCGTTCTTGCCTTGAGCCGGTTTCCACTGGGCCAGCTGTTCGAGCAGCTGCTGTTTGTGGCTTACCTGCTGGCGAAGGCGGTTGAGGTTCTGCTCGTAGCGCTGCGGATCTCTGCGCTTGATTTGGGTAAAGCGTGCTTCCCGGCTGATAAGCTCCTCGATATCCTTCTTGGCTGGCTTTGAGTCCATCTGCAGCGCGGCACGGCCTTTAGCTATCCGGCGCGGGTCAAAGCGGAATAGCGGCCATAGCCCTGAATCTACCAATAGTTGCTGATGCTCGACACCTTCAGCCATGTCAAAGCCATGGGTGATGCAAGGTGAGTAAGCGATCACCAAAGACGGTCCAGGATAGGCTTCCGCCTCCTGCAGGGCTTTGATGGTTTGGTTCATGTTGGCGCCCAGCGCAATCTTGGCAATGTAGATGTTGCCGTGCATCATCATATTTAGGGCTAGATCTTTGCCTTGGCTGGTTTTGCCCTGGGTCGCGAATTTGGCAACTGCGCCAGTTGGGGTGGCTTTAGACTGCTGGCCCCCCGTATTCGAATAGCCTTGGGTATCCATGACCAGTACGTTGACGTTATCGCCGCCGGCAAGGACGTGGTCCAAACCGCCGTAGCCGATGTCATAGGCCCAGCCGTCACCACCGACAATCCAATTGCTTTTCGCGACCAGGTCGTCGGCGCAGGCGTCAAGCTGGCGCATGGAGTAAGGCAGGGCGGCGCGCAGGCGGGTGAGGTTGCCACGCTGGCGAACAACGGCCGCTTCGCTGCTGTCGAAGGCATCCTCACGGATCTGTTCAATCAAGTCTGCTGGAATAATGTCACGGGCACTATCGAGTAATGACAAGGCATTATTGCGCTTGCTGTCCAATGCCAAGCGCATGCCCAGGCCGAACTCGGCATTGTCCTCGAACAGCGAATTGGCCCAAGCCGGACCCCGGCCATCACTGTTGACGGCGTAGGGTGTGGTCGGCAGGTTACCGCCATAGATTGACGAACAACCCGTTGCATTGGCAATCAACAGGCGGTCACCGAATAGCTGGGTGAGCAGTTTGACATAGGATGTCTCGCCACAACCCGAGCAGGCGCCGGAGTACTCGAACAATGGCTGCAGGAGCTGGCTGGTGCGGGCATCAATGCGCTTGATATCAATGCGTTCTACTTCCGGCAGTTGCAGGAAGTATTCATAGTTTGTGCTCTGCTGCTCAATGACTTGTTGTTTCGGCACCATATTGATGGCCTTACGCGCCGGGTTGTCTTTGTCACTGGCAGGACAGGCCGTGGTGCACAGGTTACAGCCGGTGCAGTCCATTGGAGATACCTGCAGGGTATACGCTTGGCCCTTGAAGTCACGCTGCTTGTAATCGGTATGTTTGAAACCTTCCGGGGCATCAACTAACTCACCCGGCGCAACCGTCTTGGCTCGGATGGCCGCATGCGGGCACACCAAGGTACAGATATTACACTGGGTACACAGATCTTCTTCCCAGACCGGGACTTCCTGAGCAATGTTACGCTTTTCCCACTGGGTAGTTGCTGTCGGCCAGCAGCCATCAACAGGGAAAGCACTGACAGGCAGCTGGTCACCTTTGTCGGCCATCATCATGGCGCTGACACGCTTGACCAAGTCCGGTGCGTTTTCGCTGACCACTGGCGGGCGACGGAAAATACTGGTGGCTTCATCCGGAATAGCGACAGCATGCAGGTGTGCAACAGCTGCATCAACCGCAGCGTGGTTGGCATCGACAATTGCCGGGCCGCGCTTGCTGTAGCTCTTCTCGATAGCATTCTTCAACTGACCAAGCGCCTCATCGAGCGGCATCAGGTTGCTCAGGGCAAAAAAGCCCGCCTGCATGATGGTGTTGATACGGTTTTTCAGCCCAAGCTCACGGGCAAGTTTTACTGCGTCAATCACATACAGTTTCAACTGGCGGCCGATGATCACCTGCTGTACTTCCCGTGGCAGGTGCTGCCATACGGTGTCAGCATCGTGTGGGCTATTGAGCAACAGGGTCGCTTTAGGAGCCGCTTTCTCGAACATTTCCAGCTTGTTGATGAACTGGAACTGATGGCAAGCAATAAAGTCCGCCTGTTCAATCAGGTATGGTGCTTCCACTGCCTGAGGGTCAATGCGCAGGTGTGAGGTGGTGATCCCGCCCGATTTTTTCGAGTCGTAGACAAAGTACCCCTGGGTGTGCAGCGGGGTATTTTCACCAAGGATCTTGATTGTGTTCTTGTTGGCACTGACCGTTCCGTCAGCCCCCAAGCCATAAAACAGTGCACGCAGTCGTCCAGCAGGCTCGATGTCGATAGCGGTTGGCTGAGGTAGCGACAAGTGGGTGATGTCATCGATGATGCCCACCGTAAACGGATGCTTGATTTGCTGTTCGAGCATGGCGTTGAAAATGCCAGCCGCATGCGATGGTGTGAATTCTTTGGAGGACAGGCCATAGCGACCACCGACAATCGAAGGCATGTGCGGAAATTGCTGGTTGGCAACAGCCTGCTGCAAGGCGGCCAAGACATCCAAGTAGAGTGGCTCGCCCAAGGCACCCGGCTCTTTGGTGCGGTCCAGTACTGCGATACGTGCCACCGAAGTCGGTAATACCGCAACCAAATGTGAAAGCGAGAACGGACGGTACAAGTGAACGGTAATGACCCCGACCTTTTGCCCGAGCGCTAGCTGGTGGTCAACAGCTTGTTTTACGGTAGCAGAGGCTGAGCCCATCACCACAATCACGTCATCGGCTTGTGGGTGGCCGTAGTAGTCAAACGGGCGATATTCACGACCAGTTAGTTCGGCAAACTGGGTCATTTTCGCGGCGACGATATCAGGACAGGCCTGATAGAACAGGTTTGATGCTTCGCGGGCCTGGAAGAAAGTATCCGGGTTTTGTGCGGTACCGCGGATGCTCGGGGCATCTGGAGTCAGGCCACGTTCACGGAAGGCGTTGACCTGCTCGCTGTCTATCATGGCATGTAACGTCGCGTCATCAATCACTTTGATTTTGTTGATTTCATGCGAGGTACGGAAGCCATCGAAGAAGTGAACGAAGGGTATACGGCTTTCCAATGTCGCAGCTTGGCTGATAAGCGCAAAGTCATGGGCTTGCTGCACACTGCCTGCCGCCAGCATGGCAAAACCATTTTGGCGCACTGCCATTACATCAGAGTGATCGCCGAAAATTGATAAGGCATGAGTCGCAAGGGTACGGGCGGCAACGTGCATAACGAACGGGGTGAGTTCGCCCGCAATTTTGTACATGTTCGGGATTTTAAGCAGTAACCCTTGCGAAGAGGTAAAAGTGGTCGACATCGCGCCGGCCATCAGGGCACCGTGCACGGCTCCGGCAGCCCCACCTTCTGATTGCATTTCAATAACGCGAGGGACTTGGCCCCAGATATTTTCCTTTTGCTGGGATTCCCATGTCTCGCAGGCTTCCGACATCGGGGAAGACGGGGTGATAGGGTAGATACCGATCACTTCATTACAGCGGTAAGCGATTGATGCGGCGGCTTCATTGCCGTCCATGGTGACAAACTGCGATTGGCTTTGTGGATGAGTAGACATGACTGGCTCCAATGGGCAAGCCCTGTTTAACAGGTGCAGGTAATCGACACAGGCAAACACGTTGCTGTGTTATTGTTTTAATTAAGGGTAGGCCGACCCCTAGTGGGTAGCAGAGGGCCGGCCTGAGGGCATGACTGCCGTTTACACTTCAACCACGTCTAGCTGTGGCTGAGGGTTCAGCATGCGAGCCAAATCGTCCTTGGCATCACCAGTTAGCTGCAGGTTGAACTGCTGCTGCAAGAAGGCAAAGATATCTTCGTTAACAAACTCTGGTGGATTAGGGCCCAAGTAGATGTTTTGGATACCCAGGTTGAACAGCGCCAGCAGGATCAATACCGCTTTTTGCTCCATCCAAGACAGGACGATATTCACTGGAAGATCGTTAACAGGCACACCCATCGCATCGCTCAATGCCAGCGCAATCATCACTGCGCCGTAGCTGTCGTTACACTGGCCAAGGTCTAGGTAGCGTGGGATCTCTGTGCCCGGAACGGTACCGAAGTCATGGTCGTTGAACCGGAACTTACCGCAAGAAGAAGTCAGGATGATGCAATCTTCCGGAATCGACAGGGCCAACTCGCGGAAGTAGTCATTCGGCTTGCCTGGCTTGTCACACCCGGCAACCACGAAGAACTGCTTGATCTTGCCTTCGTTAACGGCTTCGAGGATCTGCGGAGCCAGACCTAGAATGGTCTTGTAGTTGTGGCCTGTCATCAAGGTTTCTTCGCTGTCGAAGCCTTCGATGTCCGGCAGGCTAAGCGTTTGCTCGATTAATGGACCGAAATCATCTTCAAGCTGGCGGCAGTTATCGATACCGACGATGCCGTAGCTGTACAGGCGGTCGGCGTAATCAGCGCGGCCAGTTGGCGGGACAATACAGTTGGTGGTCACGATGATAGTGCCGTTCCACTTCTGGAACAGTTGTTTCTGGTCGAACCAAGCTTTACCGATATTACCCTTGAGGTGGCTGTACTTGCGTAGCTCAGGGTAACCGTGAGCAGGTAGCATTTCTGAGTGGGTGTAGATATTGATGCCTTTACCTTCGGTGGCAATCAGCAGGCGCTCGAGTAGTTCAAGGTCGTGGCCAGTAACCAGGATACCTTTACCTTCTGCTTTGTTTTGCGGCACACAAACAGGGGTAGGGATCCCTAAGCGGCCATGGTGGGCCTCACCGAGGCGAGACATCATTTCGCTACCGGCCCCACCGATCTTCATCAGTTGGGCAATATGCTGGTCGAAGCTGAAGTTCACGTTGGTTAGCGTGAAGTACAGGGTTTCGGCAATCACGTCATCGATCGACTTGGTATCTGCACCCAGATCATCGGCATGAGTACGATAGGCAGAAAGGCCCTTCAGGCCGAAAATCATAATATCTTGCAGGCGGGAAAGGTTTTCGTCTTTACCACAAGTGCCTTGGGTTTTTCCCGTGCTACCACAGCCGCCAGTCTGGGCCATAGAGCATTGGTGACAGAACATTGCTAAGTTCGACATTATTGCATTCCTTTAAAGGTGTATTTATATTGCAACTTATGGGGTGAGGATAAGGGCAAAGAGCAGTAACGTCATTGATCGAGATCATTTTTGGCAAATAACATGCATATTAAATACTGGTTTTGGTGGGTGTATCGAAATGTATGGATTGTAAGGGTGCTATTGAACAGTGTTTTGTATTTGTGTAGCCTATTGCTCGCGGGTTGTTTATTTGTGGTAATTATGACTATCTCTATAAAAATTAAAGAAAAGCTAGCCCAGGCACACTTAGCGAGGGTGAGGGAGAAACATATAGAGGCTTACCAAACAAATGAAAAGCGCCGAATACGTTCGAAGGGATATGCAAAGGGTGTTTGCTCATAATGAAAAAGGGCGCTGTCGCGCCCTTTCGTCTAATACGGTGAATTAACGATAATTAACCCGCAATTTTAGTCAGTACTTTCTTCAGCAGCTGGATACGAGGCTCGATAGTTTCAAGCTCAAGGTACTCATCAGCACTGTGGAAACCTGCACCGGCAGGGCCAAGGCCGTCTAGTGTCGGGATGCCCAGCACGGCGGTCAGGTTGGCGTCAGAACCGCCACCTACTTCTTGCCAAGTAATGTCGATACCTAGCTCTTTGCCTGATTCTTCAACCAACGCCATCAGCGCTTCTGTCTTCTCAGAAGGGACCATAGATGGTTTGTGCGCTTCGCGGTCAATAGTGATCGCTACACCGTCAACGAATGGTGTTTCTGCCATTGTGCGGATCTTCGCATCGGCAGCAGCGTATTCGTCGTTATCCCAGAAACGAACGTCAACCACAGCTTCAGCGTGGTCTGGAACAATGTTGGCACCTGCACCACCTTTAACGACACCGACGTTTAGGGTCGTGCCGCTTTCAAAGTTGGTTAGCTCGTTAATAGCCAGGATCCAGTTGGCCATTTCAGTGATAGCACTGCGGCCGTTTTGTGGTTCGTTACCTGCGTGTGCCGCTTTACCAGCGAAGGTCAGGCGGTAGCGAGCCATACCCTTGCGGGCTTTTACCAAAGAGCCGTCTGCACGGGCAGCTTCCGCTACCAATACATTTTTCGCATTAACGGCAACGCTCTTCAGCCATTTTTCAGAGTGCAGAGAACCGATTTCTTCATCTGGGTTCATGCATACACAGATAGACAGTTTTTCCAGGGTTTCCTTGTCCATTTCACGCAGGGCGTAAACAACGTTCAGCAGGCCAGATTTCATGTCGGAAACGCCAGGACCGTAAGCACGCTTGTCGTCAAACGTCATTGGGCGAGCGGCTACAGTGCCAACAGGGAAAACGGTATCCATGTGGCCGATTAGCATCACGTCAATTTGCTCTGCTTCAGGCTTGTTGCGAACTTCAAGACCTGTACCAGCAATGCCGCAGTCAATGCGCTTAACGTTCCAGCCCAGATCAACGTATTTCTGTTCCATCTGGTTGGCAATAACTTCAATGCCTTCTTTGGTTAGCGTACCGCAGTCAACATCGATCAGCGGGCGTAGTTCTTCCAAGTAATCTTGCAGTGAGAAACTCATATTAGCTCCTGAGAGAAACCCTTAGGGGTATGAATAGCGACAGGAAAAAGGGGGCAGTAGGCCCCCTTAAAGGTAGTGATTTACACTAGGATATTCATTACGAACATGGCAATGAATGCGTTCAGGACAGAGATCGCAACCATCACCGGGATGTGGCGGCCTTCTGTACCGATAACACCTAGGATACGGCCAAGGTACTGCACCTGAGAGCCCATTAGGTAGATAGCTGGAGCAAGGATGGCGATGTGGTTACCGTCAAGGATACCGCTGTCAAACAGGGTGATCACCACACCAACTGCACCGCCCATAGACATCCAAGCACCGATAAGTACGGCTGCTGCTTCGCCCGGTAGGCCGAAGATGCCCATGATAGGTGAGAACAGTACGCCCATCGCGTCTAGTGCACCGGTAAGAGAAAGTACTTTGATGATCACGAATGCCATCAGTACGTTTGGAATCGTTGAGCTGGTAGAGATTGCCCAGCCTTTCTTCGCGCCTTCTACGAAGATATCAGTAACCATTGGTTTTTTAGTTGCTTGAGACATTATGCGGTCTCCTTCTCAGTAGAAACGTTGTTTTTCTTGTCTGTGGCAGATAGGTATAGGCGGAAAATGTTCGCGCCAACAATCTTCATCACGAACATGATGACTACTGCCAAACCGATTGAAGAGGTTACTGCATTGCTGCCGTCAGCATAGGTTAGGGTGAATAGCACTGCGCCTGAAGAGAAGAAGTTAACAATGGTCGCACCGGCAGAGAACTGGAACATCGCGAATACATCGGTTTCGCGTTGGGTGATATGGCCACCCTCCTGAAGCTGGCGAGTCATTGATGCGCCGGAATCAGTGTTCTGCAGAGATGCGATTAGCGCCAGACCGGTATCACCTGGTAGACCAACTAGTGGACGTAGAAGAGGTGTCAGAAGTTTACGAGCAGCGTCCAGCGCACCGTAGTGCTCAAGAACATTGATCATACCCAACGCGAACATAACTGTTGGAACCAAGGTTAGGGCGAACAGGAAGCCGTCACGTGCACCGCTGCCACCAGTACCGCGCATTGTCGTTTTTGTCACTTCAATAGCGCCATCAGCGGCCATAGTGACATTGTTTGCCATGGTACCGAAAGAACCGTTTAGGGTGTTGAAATCAAATACACCGTACCATTCGTTGGTCTGTAGTAAACCTGAAAAGAACACAAAAGCGAACGCTAGGGCAATGTATGCACCTATCGTTACCTTTTGGTTTTTTTCTGCTGGATTGCTCATATATAACCTCTTAGGAATCAAAAAGGCCGATTGGCCAAAATAAGGAATCTGTAACAATTCTTCACAACAAAAGCTGCTGTTACAGAGGCCTCAAAATAGAAACGAGGTCATTGTCCCTGATCTATATAGGAAATAATTGACGGGGGTCAATATGTGCTACTGAATGCTAATCCTATTGAGGTAATGGTCGGTATTTGTGATCGTGATCTACATTAATATCCCATTCACAAAATTTAATATCACAAAGCAATGTTTTAAAGCATGATTAATTGTTTTTTATATATTAATTAATCATTTCCATATTGTACTTTGTGTGTTTTAAAACTGTATTTTGAGCAGGTGGGCTATAATAAATGTGCTGATTGGAGAGCTTAGGTTAGTATAAGTCCCATTAATATTTGTTTACAACTATTTTCTTGAACAGATAAAGAAAAGGGCGCCTAAAGGCGCCCTGGAAATAGCGGGGGGAATGAGGGTTAAGCTGTTTGCTGCTGTGCCTGAGTCGCTTGCAGCTGACTTTGATCTTCGTTGTTGTCAGCAACCTCTGTCGGTGGGCAACGGTCGACGAACCAACCCATGTAAGACGAGACAATGGTGACGATGATGCACACGAAGCTCAACCACATGAATGGTGCATACGAGAAGGTTGCCACACCCAAGATGCTCGCCATGTAGATACCGTTATCACTCCAAGGCACCATACCTGATGTCAGGGTGCCGCCGAACTCGGCATTGCGCGATAGGTTCTTGCGCTGGTAGCCCAAGCGGTCGTAGTTCTTGGCACAGATTTTCGGTGTCAGGATCAATGATACGTACATTGCTGAGCCGAACACGTTGCCTAGGAAAGCAGTAGCAATAGTCGATACCGATAGGCTGCCTGCCGAGTTAACACGCTTCTCGAATAGCTTGGCAATAGTCTGTAGTACACCCACTTTATCCAGCAGGCCACCGAAGCCAAGGCCGAAGACGATCACCGCTACCGAGCCCAGCATTGATGACATACCGCCCCGGTTCAGAATTGCATCGATGAAATCAACTCCCGAGTCGATAGAGAATGGTGCCCAAGCGGTGTTGAAGGCAACTAGCGGGTCCATATCCTGAACCATTACCGCCCAAACGATACCCAGCAGGGAGCCAAGTGAAATGACTGGGAAAGAAGGCAGTCGCAAGGCAAGCAGGGCAAGTACGATGATCACCGGCATGAAAGAGAACGGCGAGATCACAAATTGCTGCTCCATTGCGATGATAACTGATTCAACCTGAGACATATCGACATTGCCGGCGTAGTGGATACCTACAGCGGTAAAGAGGATGCCGGTGATGATGTAGCTGATCAGGGCAATCGGTAGCATGCCTTTGATGTGCTCAACAATTTCCACATTGGACATCGAAGACGCCAAGATCACTGAATCTGACAGCGGCGACATCTTGTCACCGAAGTAACAACCGGAGAGCACGGCACCGGCAGTCATCGGTGCCGGAATACCCAGCCCCTGGCCAATACCCATCATGGCAATACCGGCGGTACCTGCCGCGCCCCAAGAGGTACCGGTCGCCAATGCTGTCATCGAACAGATCAGCATAGTGGCAAGCAGGAAGATGGATGGGTGGATCGCTTTCAATCCGTAATAAATGATGGTCGGTACAATACCGCCAGCAATCCAGGTACCAACAAGAGCACCGACAGCCAACAGGATCAGTACCGCTCCGAGGCCGTTAGCAATGCCTTTGGTGGCGGCTGTTTCTAGCGATTTGTAATCATGTCCAAGCTTTATGCCTAGTGCGATGATCACGAACCAACCAATGTAAAGTGCTAGCTGGATAGGTAAATCGAGTTTCGCAGTAAAAGAGAAAGCCAGCGCAAGAAAAATACCGAGGGCAATAAAGACCTGAGTCAGCGACGGTAGTTTTACAGTCTGTTTGTTCATACTTCTAACCTTGTAAGTTCGAGCCTGTAAAGAGTGAATATTCCTTTGGAGCCTATTTCTCGTCCCAAGGAATTACTTTGTAATAATTTTGATGACCATTACGGTCTGCTAAAGGGGACTAGCAATGATTTGCCGCTACTCTAGCGGATAGCTTTTGTTGTCACGATAGAAAATGTCTCTAGATGTGATCTCATACAAATTGCTATCTAAACCCTTTAAAAATTGATGTTTGCATTTTGATTTATTGTTAATTGAGCGTGCTTAATTTGTGTTTTGTTTGTTTTTTGACTGTTTGTTTGTATTGTTTCCGTGTGTGAAATTCCATTAATGAATAGATGATATAACCATACAAGTGGTAATATTCCAGAATTAAGCTTCGCTGCTTATGGTTATGGTAGGTTATCAATGTGTGGCGAAATGATCAAAAAAAGTGATGGTGATTACTTGTGGTCGTTTCGGTTTATTTTAATCTTTCAGCTTTGTTTTTATACATATAGTAGCGATTTGTGTGTAAATTATCCGGTGGTTGTTTGTCTTCTAGCCCGAAATTTCACCAAAAATAGTGTGGGGATTTAAAGTTGGATAGTGCAGGATGTAATATTATTTGCGGCTTTCCTTTACAGCCTGGTGATTTTTTTTACAGCTTTTTTGCAACTTCTGCTTGAGTTTCCTTGCTGAAATTACTATAGATGGGGGTCTGCCTGTCGTTATAACTATTGGCCGTTTTTGTTTAGATGGTCGTACCAGCAGACCAATAGTTATACCGATAGAACAATGATCAGGGAGTGTTGTGCACATGATGAAAGTAGGATTAGTGGGTTGGCGAGGCATGGTGGGCTCAGTCCTAATGCAACGTATGGTAGAAGAGGGTGATTTCAATGTGATTGACCCTGTTTTCTTCTCTACGTCCCAAGTTGGGATCCCAGCCCCAAATTTTGGTAAGGATGCCGGTGTCCTTCAGGATGCGTTTGATATTCAGCGCCTGAAACAGTTGGACGCGATTGTTACCTGTCAGGGTGGCAGCTATACCGAGAAAGTGTACCCAGCACTTCGCCAAGCAGGCTGGAAAGGCTACTGGATCGATGCGGCATCAACCTTGCGCATGAAAGAAGATTCAATTATTGCCCTTGACCCGGTGAACTTTGACCAGATGCAGCAAGGTCTGCATAACGGTGTGAGTACTTTTGCCGGTGGTAACTGTACGGTAAGCCTTATGCTGATGGCTGTAGGGGGCCTGTACCAGGCCGGCTTGGTGGAGTGGATGACCTCCCAGACTTACCAGGCAGCTTCAGGGGCTGGTGCAAAGAACATGCGTGAGCTGATCAGCCAGATGGGTGTGATCAATGATGCGGTGTCTAGCGAACTGGCTGATCCTTCCACTTCTATTTTGGATATCGATCGTAAAGTCGCCGAGACCATGCGTTCTGATGATTTCCCTGCTTCTGAGTTTGGCGCGCCGCTGGCAGGTTCGTTAATCCCTTGGATTGATGTGAAGCGCGACAATGGCCAAAGTAAAGAAGAGTGGAAAGGCTCGGTGGAAACCAACAAGATCTTGGGGCTTGATAACAACCCAATTCCTATTGACGGTACCTGCGTGCGTATCGGTGCAATGCGTTGCCACAGCCAGGCTTTGACACTGAAGCTGAAAAAAGCCGTGCCCATGGACGAAGTAGAGGAAATTATCGCATCGCATAACGATTGGGTAAAAGTGATCCCGAATGACCGCGATGTGACTGTCCAAGAGCTAAGCCCGACTAAGGTAACAGGGACGCTGTCGATTCCTGTTGGCCGTTTGCGTAAGCTGGCGATGGGTGATGACTACCTCAATGCGTTCACTGTGGGTGATCAGCTATTGTGGGGGGCTGCAGAGCCACTACGCCGCACCCTGCGTATTATCTTGGCTGAAAAGCATTAATAAGGCTTACTTGAGCCAAATAAAACGCCTGCATTTGCAGGCGTTTTTTCGTTTCAACTCTATGGCAAGTTGAAAGAGGGGGAATCTTTGCGCGATTAGGCTGCTAGGTTCTTCGCAACGAAGTCCCAGTTAACCAGAGCCCAGAAACCATTCATGTAGTCTGGACGTAGGTTGCGGTAATCGATGTAGTAAGCGTGTTCCCACAGATCAACAGTTAGAAGAGGAGTAACACCTTCTTCAGTCAGCGGAGTACCAGCATTAGACGTGTTAACGATGTCTAGAGAGCCGTCAGCCTTTTTCACAAGCCAAGTCCAAGAAGAACCGAAGTTGTTGATTGCAGAATCAGTGAATTTCGCTTTGAACGCTTCGAAAGAACCAAATGCTGCGTTGATTGCTTCTGCAACTTCGCCTGTTGGCTCGCCACCTGCGTTTGGCGCTAGGCAGTGCCAGTAGAAAGTGTGGTTCCAGATCTGAGCTGCATTGTTGAATACGCCACCAGTAGAAGTCTTAACGATTTCTTCTAGTGATTTTTCTTCTAGCTCAGTACCTTCGATAAGACCGTTTAGTTTTACCACGTAAGTGTTGTGGTGCTTGCCGTGGTGGTACTCAAGAGTTTCCTGAGAGATGTGTGGCTCAAGAGCATTTTTTTCGTAAGGTAGAGCTGGTAGTTCGAATGCCATTGCTCGATTCTCCATTTTGGTTAAGGGGCGTTTCCCTTGACATTGCTTCCAGTCGGCTAGGGCCAACTTATTATTTGAAACTGACTATTGTCACCGGATTACTATACCGCGAGGTATGGGTCTAAATTGTGACAGTGAAATCATTTTAGCAAGTTTTTTCTTTATTAAAAGAGTTGAAAGCTAAAAAAGAGTTGAAAAATAATGTCCTTACTTTTTTTAGGCATTTTTTTCCGGCGCGAGAGCAAGTAGAATGATGTCTGTGATAGTCAACTTATAAAGCAAAGTCGTAAGAGGAAGCTATGGAAACCATCGACAAGATTAAACAACAGATCGCTGAAAACTCAATTCTGTTGTACATGAAAGGCTCACCGAAACTGCCAAGCTGTGGTTTTTCTTCCCAGGCGGCACAAGCGCTGATGGCATGCGGTGAAAAGTTTGCTTATGTCGATATTCTGCAGAACCCTGATATCCGCGCTGAGCTTCCAGCCTACGCGCAGTGGCCTACCTTCCCTCAGCTATGGGTTGAAGGTGAGCTTATCGGCGGTTGTGACATCATCATCGAGATGTTCCAGAAAGGCGAGCTTCAGCCATTGATCAAAGAAGCGGCTGAGCGTCGTGACGGTGAAGCAGCAGAATAATCTGTCGAACGGAGAGTAGGTAGACGGGTTCATCATCGGCTACTAACGCTGTATTCGCAGGACACCCCAAGGAAGAGTCTTCCTCGGGGTGTTTTTGGTGCGCCGAGCATGGCGTTGTTCTAGGAGGTGAAAGTCCTCTACGGGCTCAGTCGAGCGAGAACCGTTAGCCTATGCAAGGGTGCCCACCGTGAGGTGGGATCTGAAGGAAGCAAACGGCAAAACTTGGTTGTGACGAACAGAAATCTGATAGTAGGCCAGTACAACTTGGGTAACCTAGCCATATATAGAATAGCCCAATGCCTCGACGGGAAGTGTGTACGGGTAAATCAGGCACAACCAAGGGAAAGAACAACGTCTTACCTCGGGAGATCTTATTAGCTGTCTCGGACGAGACTAGTGCAGCAGTGATGCTGCGTGACGGTTAATAAGAAGTCAGCAGAAGGCATAGTACCTTGGGGAAGTACAACCCAAGGGAAGGCCGGAACTGAATATATCAAGAAGCAGTCATTAGACACTCAATCATGTGGAGTCATAGCAAGATGAACAATATCTCTACGTACCAATGGGCAACACCGCAAGTGACGCTCATGGCCACGAAGAATGACAAGCATGTTTGGCGTAGACAGGAGGACGAGTCTTGGTGACCTCCACTCAGTTGATGGAGCAGATCTGTTCATCAACGAATCTGAACCAAGCCCTGAGAAGAGTAAAGAAGAACAAGGGATGTGCTGGGGTTGATAAACTCGACATAGCAGCCACTATCTCGGTGCTTCGGCAGTCTTCCAATGGGCAAGCGCTCCGCCAGAGCCTTCTGGACGGTAGCTATCAACCCCAACCCGTCTTGGGTGTAGAAATCCCTAAACCTAGTGGGGGAGTGAGGCAGCTAGGTATCCCAACGGTACTTGATAGGATCGTCCAGCAGGCCATCACATCAGTCCTGACAGATATCTACGAACCTAAGTTCTCCAACAGCAGTTACGGGTTCAGGCCCAACCGTAGTGCCCACCATGCTCTGGCGGCAGCAAGCCACTACATCAGGGAGGGGCGGGGTTATGTAGTCGATGTTGACCTAGCGAAATACTTCGATACTGTGAACCACGATAGGCTGATGCACAGGTTATCGAAAGATATCACAGATAAACGGGTACTGAAGCTGATCAGGTCATACCTACAGGCAGGCATAATGCGAAACGGGTTAGTCGAGCAGAGGCAACGAGGGACACCACAGGGTGGCCCATTATCTCCGCTGCTATCAAATATCGTATTAGATGAGTTGGATAAAGAGCTTGAACGAAGAGGGCATAAGTTCTGCCGATATGCAGACGACTGCCAAATCTACGTGCACAGTGAGGAAGCCGCAAATCGAGTAAAAGCCTCGATAACGGAGTTCTTGGAGCAGAAACTGAAACTCACGGTCAACCGGGAGAAGAGTGCAGCAACAAGAGTGACAGAGCGGACTTACTTAGGCCATCGCTTCCAACGAGATGGAAGTATCCATATCTCGAAGACAGCACAAACTCACATGAAGAAGCGAGTGCGTCAAATAACGAAGCGGAATCGAGGACGAGAGTTGAAGACAGTAATAGTCGAACTAACTCAATATCTAAGAGGTTGGCAACACTACTTCAAGCTCGCCATGCGGAAAAGCGCGATGCAGCGCTTGGATGAATGGATAAGACGGCGCTTACGGTGCTACCGACTCAAGCAGCGAAAACGCAGACACAGCATAGCGATATGGTTACGCCAAGAAGGCGTAAACGAGCGCAATGCTTGGAAGCTAGCGATGTC
The DNA here is from genome assembly GCF_029223585.1 of Photobacterium sp. DA100. NCBI lineage: Bacteria > Pseudomonadati > Pseudomonadota > Gammaproteobacteria > Vibrionales > Vibrionaceae > Photobacterium > Photobacterium sp. DA100. Next base: position 1,105,964 of record NZ_CP119423.1, read on the forward strand.
AGAGAAAGGATGGTGGCATCTGGCTTTATCGCCGCAGCTCAATCAGGCCATGCCAACGAAACGGTTCAAGGAGATGGGCATGTACTCATTGAGAGATGGGTATGAGTCACTGAAAATATATTCGGAACCGCCGTATGCGACCCACGCTTGTACGGTGGTGTGAGAGGACGGAGGCCGCGAGGCCTCCTCCTACTCGATTATCTGTGTAACTATTTAATTTGGTAAGAATTATTAGGCAATAAAAAGGCCAGCCGGAAAACCGGCTGGCCGATGTTGGAGTGAGGCTTGAACGCCTAGGCAGTTTGCCTTACAACACCATTGCAGCCATCCAGCCGAAGGCAATCAGTGGAAGGTTGTAGTGGATAAACGTCGGTACGACGGAGTCCCAGACGTGCTCGTGCTGTCCGTCTGCATTCAAGCCTGCTGTTGGACCCAGGGTAGAGTCAGAAGCCGGCGAACCTGCATCCCCCAGCGCTGCTGCCGTACCTACAAGGGCTACGGTTGCCAGCGGGGAGAACCCGAAGGTTAGGCATAGTGGTACGTAAATCGTCGCCAGGATAGGAATGGTCGAGAACGAAGAGCCGATCCCCATCGTTACCAACAGGCCAACTACCAACATCAGCAGCGCAGCAAGCGGCTTGTTGTCGCCAATAATCTCAGCCAGCGAGCTAACCAGTGTTTCAACGCCACCAGTGGCTTTCATTACCGAGGCGAAGCCAGCAGCAGCAATCATGATAAAGCCGATCATCGCCATCATGTGGACACCTTTGGTGAACACGTCATGGGTCTCCTTCCACTTGATCACCCCACCGAAGGTAAACACCATGAAGCCAATCAAGCCACCAACAATCATCGAGCCGCTGTATAGCTGAGCCCCCAGAGCAGCGATAATCGCACCGACAGCAATGTAGACATGCTGCATGTTGATCTCTTTGTGCTCAGGCTCCGCTGCCAGGATCTGCTCTTCAGAGTATTCGCGTGGTTTGCGGTAGGTAAAGAATGTTGCCACCAACAGGCCGAAAATCATCCCCAGAGCAGGCAGCAGCATGGCGAAAGGTACTTGGCTGGCTGACACGTCAAGGCCGTTATCATGCAGGTTCTTCAACAGGATGTTGTTGAGGAAAATACCACCGAAGCCAACTGGCAGAACCATGTATGGTGTGACCAGGCCGAATGTCAGCACACAGGCAATCAAGCGGCGGTCAATTTTCAGCTTGGCGAAAACATGGAGTAGGGGCGGGATCACAATTGGGATAAACGCAATGTGAACCGGGATCGCATTCTGAGAAGAAATGGCTAGAAGCACAAGAATGATTAAAACAGAATACTTTACGCCCGTGGCAGCGGCAGCATTGTCATGGCCACTGATACGCTTGATAACTTTTTGGGCCAGGACGTCGGTAATGCCAGAGCGAGAAATCGCTACGGCAAACGTACCTAGCATGGCATAGCTCAATGCCGTGGTGGCACCGCCACCCAAACCGCCTTCGAAAGCTGAGATGGTTTCCGAAAGTGGCATCCCGCCAATCAGGCCACCAAGAATGGCACTGAAGGTAAGCGCGACAACAACGTTTACTCGCAATAATGCGAGCAAAAGCATAACGCATACCGAAATTACTACTGGGTTCATAAACTTAAGATCCGTCCATTGTGTTATGTCGTGATTTGCTCGAAGTTTGCACGCTATGTGCAATGTTTCTTATTTGTTTTGGCTGTTTTGCTCAAAGGAAATTAATTTACAACATGTAGAATAAAAATTCATGTTGTGAAGGAATTTTCTTTATTGTGCTGCGTGTCTAAGCCTTGTCACTTTACCCTGTCTATACTGGTTTCGCCATTATGGTATGAATATTCGGCAGTAGTACATAGATATTACTGCATGATCTTACTTTGGTTTCGGTTGTTGAACAAAAAACAGCCAAGCCAACAACATGGAGTTTGTTATGAGTGTTCTAGTTGGCCGCCCGGCCCCGGATTTTACTGCCGCGGCAGTACTTGGTAACGGTGAAATCGTTGATGCCTTCAACCTACACAGCCATATTGCAGGCAAGCCTGCGGTGCTGTTCTTTTACCCGCTTGATTTCACGTTCGTCTGCCCATCGGAATTGATCGCCTTTGACAAGCGTTTTGCTGACTTCCAGGACAAGGGGGTGGAAGTGATCGGGGTTTCTATCGACTCCCAGTTCTCCCACAATGCATGGCGTAACACCGCAGTCGAAGACGGTGGTATCGGTCCTGTCCAGTACCCGCTGATTGCGGATACCAAGCATGAGATCTGCCAGGCCTACGATGTTGAGCATCCTGAAGCGGGTGTCGCTTTCCGTGGCTCTTTCCTGATTGACCGAGAAGGCGTGGTCCGCCACCAGGTTGTCAATGATCTGCCGTTAGGCCGTAACATCGATGAAATGCTGCGTATGGTTGATGCGCTGCAGTTCCACGAAGAGCACGGCGAAGTGTGTCCGGCCCAGTGGGAGAAAGGCAAAGAGGGGATGGATGCGTCACCACAAGGTGTAGCGGCTTACCTGTCTGAGCATACCGACGACCTGTAAATCGGCAGTTTAGTTACCGCCGACCGAAAGTGGGGTTGGCGGTGAGCGAAGATAAAAAGAAGGTTAGCCGAAAGGCTAGCCTTCTTTATGTCACTATTATTGACTTAGTTGATCATATCCGGACGGGTGACAACAATACCTTGTCCAGCATTCGCTGAGAACGTCGCAACTTGCAGCTGAGCCTGATCGGTGGCAGCTTGGGCGGTGACAGGATCAATAGCAGTTCCTTCGCCGTCGACTAATTGCGGGCCGATTACCGTACTGTGCTGAGCAGTGGAGTCGATATTGAATCGAGCGATGTGGGCGACTTCGCCAGATGAATAGTTCTTGAGGTCAGCCAGGCCAAGCTGTTTTGCTAACGGCTCCGTACCACCAATGATGCCATACTTGGTGGTTTGGTTTGGTATCACGCTGTCATTGGCCGCCTGCATGACATATACAGGGCCTTCTACATCACGTCCAAGGTTGTAGGGGTCAATGGTATCCAACACGGTTTGAGCGGCATAGGCAAAGGCGGTAAATGTACCGTCGACTTTTGCTTGGGTTGTTTCATCCAAGCTGTCATAGAAAGTAGCGAAACAAGCAGCGCCATCTTCAGCTCCGCCACAGGCACCCAGGTATGCTGCGTCTTCTGCCCCCAGCATGAGTGAATGCTTGATAGTTGGCCCAAAGGTCTTTGACTCAAGCAATAGCGATGGAATACCGCCGCCCGGGTTGGCAAATGCCCCTGAGGTGAAATTGAACAAAGCATCAGCTTCATCGATGCCTAGTGTTTTGTTGCCTAAACGGTAAGTGCCGATGCCCGAAATAGCCCCGAGAGAGTGGCCGAAGAAGCTGACATCCATGACATTCAGGCTTGGGAATGTAGGAAGGCCGCTGCCAGCCATCACAGAGAGCGAGGTGCGAAGACCTAGATCATCAATGATACTCTGGCGGATATTGTCACGCGCAACATTGAGGTATTCGAGGTTCATGTACACGTCAGCGGTTTCGCCGGTGGTCACGGTACCATCGGCCAGCGCACGTTCACCGTGAAGCGGGTGGTCGATAGCAACAATGGCTTTCGGGACTGCCGATGTAGCTGCTGCGGCACCGATATGTTGGGCACCGAACAGGTAGGCGGTTTCCTTGACCGAAGTGATACCGTGCTGGTAAACCACGACCCCCGGCGTCGGTGCCAGAGCCGCTGGTGGAACGATCATCAGCACGGGTACCTGATCGACCGATTGGATTTGCGGTAATGGGCTGTATTGGGTGACCAGGCGTTCTTCATCCAGTTGCGAACCATCGGCTAGCGTGACTTTCAGGCCAATCAGTTTGATGAACTCGGCACTGTCGCCGGCAAGCAGCTTGGCAATATCGATACCGTCCAAAGAGGCTTGTACCGCGGCTTTGTCGGCATCGGAGCCGTTGGTCATGACATTGCTGATCTTGGCAAGGCTAGGTACCGCGCTCTGCCATGGGGTTTTCTTCCACGCTTCATTTTCTGTATTGCTGTTGAGGAAGTTAGGCAGGCTGACGGTACCAGTGTACACTTTAATTCCATTTCCCACGTAACCAGCGACCAGATCATCAATCGTGTCCTGGTCATTGCTAACCAGTGCGCGCAGGGTAGCGCTGTTATTAAAGAATGTTTCAATATCAGTGACTTCACTGATATTCATCTGGTACAGGCTGGACAGATCGACGTTATTGGGATTGGCTTCACCTTTTAAGATATCTTCCGCTTTCCCACCGGCTTGAACGGTACCAATCGTCTGGGCAATGATGGCTTTTGTAGTATCAAGCACATCACCGACCGAGCCGGTAGTGAACCAGCTTGAGTAGATGATTGAATTAGGCTCTATACCTTTTACCGCGGCAACCGTCGCCTCGATGGCATGGGTGACTTTCTGTGCGCCGATAAGGTCACTGCTTGGCGGTTTAACGGTTGTTTTCAGTGCTGCATAGGATTCGGACATGCCGACCGGCTCGCCTTCACTATCAAGCAGGCTATCGGTCAGGGCAAACATATAGTTAGATTTCGGGTTCAGTGGTGAATTCGGGAAAATGGTAATCTTTCCATCACCGGGAACCAGCAAGTAGTCTTTCAGAGGGCCGCGTTCCAATACTTTGATGAGTTGAGGAGCACCTGCCAGCGGACTGGTTGTCTCTATAAGGTGGAATGCATCCAAAGCACTCGCGGCATCCAGCTTTCCATCAAACGGCAATACAATCGGCTGTGACACACTCCAACCGTCTGTTTTACCCAGTGCGGTTAGCGGGTCAGACAGGTCGGTTTTGTAGTTTTCATCACCGACACTGCCCTCGGTAGACAGTGTTCCATCAGTACTGTCCATGGCTAGGAAGGTTGGCAGAATCGGTGCCGTCAATATATCAAATTTGATTTTGGTATCGGCTTCCAAGCTCTTGGCGATGTGATCTTCATAGCTGACTTTATTCTCGACTTTTGCGTCGTTACCACAGCCGGCCAGGGCCAGTGAGGCGGCAATGCTCAGAGCTAAAATACTTTTGTTCATTGTGGTGATCCCTTAACTGAATTTATTGTTTCCTACCGGATTAGAAGATGTAGTTAATCTGCGCCGAGGTTAGGTACGCATCATTGGTGGCGTTGAATGTCTCGCCACTTTCTTCGAAAGTACTGCTCTTGCCGTAAAGGTAGGTAAAGCCAAAGTCGAATGTCATCTGGTTGCTGTAGTTGTAGGTAAATCCAGCCGAGTACCAGTAACGGTCGGTATCGGGAATACTCAGGGTAGATTTGCCCGCCTGCTCATCGAACGCAAAGCCAGCGCGAAGTGTCCAGTCAGGGTTGAGGTTGTAGGTGGCACCAATGGAGTAGCGGAAGTTATCGTCGTAGTCTTCCTCTTTGAGCAAGCACACATTGTCGACACACTGATCGCTGGTGGCACGAAGCTCTTTGAACTTGCTCCACTGGACCCACTGCACGCCATAGTGAACGGCCCATTGGTTGTTTAGCTGATGGAAGCCGCCAAATTCGGCAATGGCCGGGGTGATCACATTGAGTTTGCCGGGTACGGTATCGCCAGGTGCACCGTCTTTGATAAATGCACCGCTGTAATCGGTAAAGTCGCCATCAAACTTCAGCTCTACTTCCGAGCGGTAGCTCAGGCCGAAGCGGTTGTTTTTGTTATATTCATAAAGAAAACCAATGTTCCAGCCCCAATCAATGGTATCGCCTGCCAGTTTCAGGAGATCCGCACTTGGATTGGATGGGTTGAGGCCGCCGTAATGGCGCAGCAGTTCGGCGTCGGCATACACCATGTTGATGCCCGCACCAATACTGAATTGTTCGTTGATGCGGTAAGCGATGTTGGGATTGAGGTTGAGGGTGAGCAGGTCGGTTGTACCGGCATCGGTGCCGAAGTGGAAATCAGCAGGATACTCTGTGGCAAAACCGTAGTTGGTAAACATCGCCAGTCCCCAAGCAAACTTATCGTTGATTGGCTGGATGAAGTAACCGGCTGGAACCACGGCGGTTGGCGCGACATCCTTCGCCGTTTCGCCAATTGTTTCCGCAGTGACATCGATTTGCGGGTCAATGTATGAGACCGCACCTGAGAATTGCATCCGGTCGAACATCATCATCGCGGCTGGGTTACGGGCCAGTACCGACGCATTGTCTGCGACTGCCACTTCGCCAGAAAAAGCGCGACCAAGGCCGGAGGCAGAGTGTTCGTTAACTTGGAAGCCAGCCGAGTGAGCGTTGATACTGAGGAGCGCTGCGGAAACGGCGAGCGCCGTTAGAGTGATTTTCTTAGTCATTATTATGCATGCCTTTTAGAGTGAGTTACTTCTTGTTCTTCGATCCATGAATGAAAAACGCAAAAAAGGTGTTACTGAACCACGGGGTTTCGGAAGGGGCCCTTGACAACAGGGGAACAGCATATTTGTTCACACGAAGGGGACGCATCAACGATAAATAGCCAGATGTTATCGTTCATGCGGTGATACCACTTGAAACAATATGAAACAGTTAGGGCAGTATAAAGACGGAATTTAGAATTGTTAACCTACTGTAAAGCATTGTTTTTGATAAATATGTCTAATTGAGCAATGTTTAATTAGGTTGCGTTTAAAACAATCACAAAAAATTGCAGGCATGTTTGAATGGAAGTGTGACCAAGCCCAAATTTAAAGGGCTTGGTCAGAGGTCTGATGAGTTGGTGTTGTTTGAATTATTGGCTGTCAGCGCTAGCGTCTGTTTGACTTTCTAGCAGTGGCCAACCACCCAATTTTTTCCATTTGTTAACAATCTCACAAAATAACTCTGCCGTTCTCTCGGTGTCGTACAGGGCTGAATGTGCTTCCTTGTTGTCAAATTCGATACCCGCGGTGGTGCAGGCTTTGGCCAATACGGTCTGGCCAAAGGCAAGACCACTCAATGCCGCGGTGTCAAACGTTGCGAACGGATGGAATGGGTTGCGCTTTAATTTGGCACGTTCTGAAGCTGCCATAACAAAACTGTGGTCGAAGTTGGCGTTGTGGGCCACCATGATGGCACGGGAGCAACCAGCCGCTTTTTGCTCTTTACGGATCTGCTTGTAGATCTCTTTCAGTGCGGCTTCCTCTGACACTGCTCCGCGCAATGGACTGAATGGATCACGGATACCATTGAATTCTAAAGCTTCTTTGTGGATTACGGCTCCTTCGAATGGCGTCACATGAAAGTGCAGGGTTGATGCCGGTTTCAGCCAGCCTTCTTCGTCCATTTGTAGCGTTACGGCACAGATCTCCAGTAACGCATCAGTCTTGGCATTGAAGCCTGCAGTTTCTACATCAATGACGACTGGGAAGTAGCCGCGAAAGCGACTTTTCAAGGTATTTAGTTCGTTATCTTGGCTCATAAAACGGCAAATCAATGTAAAATAGTCGGCCATTATGTCAGATTCGACCGATGAGCTAAACCTTTCCCTGCCCTGAAGCCCAATCGCTCTGCAGTAAGGATAGGTCGAGCCAATTCAGCCTCGTAGCCCCAATAACCCCGAGGCTATTTGGTTATAAAGTTTTTTTGGCGTTTTCCGATACAATAACAAGCTTCACATTTATCTCGCACTGACAGGCAGTGTGAAGGGCAGGACAGCAGTATGGGTGGAAAAATGGCTATCTCGAAATTTCAATCTTGCAGTGTAGCATTCATGCTCGGCATAGTGATGGCCAGTGCGGCGAGGGCAACACCTGTGTATGTCGCCGAACCCAGCCAGTCGACCTGGAAAGTGGCCGTCGATACCCCATTGGAATGCCGGATGCTCCATACTATCCCGAGCTATGGTGAGGCTCAGTTTACCTCCAAGGCCAGTAAGAAAATCAATCTCGACTTCGAGCTGAAGATGCGCCGTCCGATGGGCGAAACGCGTAATGTTAATCTCGTTTCAATGCCCCCGCGCTGGATGCCGGGTGATGCAGCGCAGCCCATTACCAACCTGACGTTCTTCAAGCAATTCGATGGCTATGTCGGCGGGCAGACAGCTTGGGTTATGTTGTCCGAGCTAGAAACTGGGCGCTATCCAACATTTAGCTACCAGGACTGGCAGCAGCAAAATAAACGGGTCGATGTTGCTTTGTCAGCCGTTGCTTTTCGCTCTGCCTATGATCAGTTCAGCCAGTGCTTAGATAACTTGCTGCCTTACAGCTTCGAAGATATCGCATTTACTGTGCTTCACTACGATCAGGGCAGCGATCAGCTGAACAAAGCCTCACAGCAGCGCCTGGCTCAAATAGCTGACTTCGTCCGCTACAGTGACGACGTGGATTTGGTTTTGGTGGCGGCCTACACGGATGGACGGGGAGGGAAAACCGCCAACCAGGCGTTGTCCGAGCGGCGGGCTGAGCGTTTGGAAGAGTACTTTATGGCAATGGGGTTACCGGAAGACAGGATTCAGGTTGAGGCCTATGGTGAGCGCCGTCCTGTTGCCGACAACAATACGCCGATTGGGCGCAATAAAAACCGTAGGGTTGTCATTTCATTAGGTAGAACGATTATTTAATGGCACCTTGCTGTAAAAAGAGTAATTTGCCTCCTGCTTTGTCTTAATTTTGAAGCGCTGAGTTTGCCAGCCGCAGACTAAATTTATCGGGATAAATAATTAAGCAAGGTAGTGGCGATGAAATATATCCTGTGGACCCTATTGTTCGGTGCTGGTGCGGTTTTGGCTGCTAATGACGCGGTTGTAGGCAGTGATGTGTCTAAAATACAAAGCGAGTTAGCCTCTGAGGTAAAATCGCAATTGATTACCTCGGAGCAGGCCGAAGAGATGGAGCTCAACCGAGCGGAAACGTACGAAGTCACCAGTACGGTGAGTGTCGAAAATTTGGAATTACAGATTGCCGAGAAGCTCAAAGACAGCATCATGCCTTATTACTCAATTGAATATAACGAACCAACCAATGACGATGATCGATATACGGCTATCGTTACTGAATATTTTGGCAAAGTTGAGTAGTCGAGCTGTTGGTTGGATTCGCCCGCCATGGCGGGCGTGTCGTTATCAATAGTGCGATAAGGCCGGCCTTATATCTCCGTCTTCTCTTTGTACTCGCATAAATCTTCGATAATGCAGCTGCCGCAGCGCGGCTTTCGCGCCACACAGGTGTAACGGCCGTGGAGGATCAGCCAGTGGTGGACATCGACCTTGAACTCTTTTGGAACCACCTTGAGTAGTTTTTCCTCTACCTGATCGACATTTTTGCCCATCGCGAACTTGGTGCGGTTCGACACCCGGAAGATATGGGTATCAACGGCAATGGTCGGCCAGCCAAAGGCAGTATTGAGCACGACATTGGCTGTCTTGCGGCCAACGCCCGGTAAGGCCTCCAGTGCCTCGCGACTTTCAGGAACTTCGCCACCGTGTTTCTCCAGCAAGATTTTACAGGTCTTGATGACATTCTCAGCCTTGGAGTTAAACAAGCCGATGGTTTTGATATATTCCTTGACGCCGTCTACACCGAGGTCGAACATGGCCTGCGGGGTATTGGCAACAGGGTAGAGCTTGTCAGTAGCCTTATTGACACTGACATCGGTTGCTTGGGCAGAGAGCAATACTGCGATTAGCAACTCGAACGGGGTGCTCCAGTTCAGTTCGGTCTCGGGGTGGGGGTTCTCCGCACGTAAACGTTCCAGGATCTGGACGCGTTTTTGATTATTCATATTAACTTCCAGCGATATAGCCAACATTGTTCTGCCGGTGATCCCTCACCAGCAGTTTAGGATTAATTTGTTGTCGTGACGCGGGCACGCTCGATAACAGGTTTGTCCTGTGCCTTGGCGGCTTTCTGTTCACGCTTGTTATCAATAGCATTTTTCAGGGCAATCATAAAGCCTACCCCGATGAAAGCGCCCGGTGGCAGGATGGCTAGCAAGAAACTGCTGTCAAAACTGAAGACTTCGATACGCAGCGATGCTGCCCAGCTACCAAGCAGGCGGTCTGCGCCATCAAATAGCGTACCGTTGCCCAGGATTTCTCGCATGGCGCCCAGTACCACCAAAGCGGCGGTCATACCCAGCCCCATCCATAATCCGTCCAGTAGGGCCGGGACAGGATCATTTTTAGAGGCAAAGGCTTCTGCACGGCCGATAATGATACAGTTGGTAACGATCAGCGGGATGAAGATACCCAGCGATTGATACAAGCCATAGGTAAATGCATTCATCAGCAACTGCACACAAGTTACCAAGGATGCGATGATCATAACGAACACAGGAATACGAATTTCTGACGGTACCCACTGTCTTACCAAAGAGACAATCAGGTTCGAGCCAACCAGTACTGCCGTTGTCGCCAAGCCAAGGCCAAGGGCATTGGTCACTGTGGCTGATACGGCGAGAAGCGGACACAGTCCCAGCAATTGGACGATTGCCGGGTTATTGTTCCACAAGCCGTTTTTCATCAGTTCTTTATTCATCATCTTTATTCACCCTGACAGTTCAGTGGCTGTTCGAATAGGCGTTGCTGGTTTGCCTGGTAATACAATGACACGTTTTTGACCGCACCCACTACCGCTCGAGGGGTAATGGTCGCACCGGTAAACTGATCAAACTCGCCACCGTCTTTGCGTACCGCCCAGCGGGTATCTTTTTCGTTGTCGACGCGCTTGCCGGCAAAGCTGTAAATCCAGTCGCTGATCCGGGTTTCGATTTTATCACCCAGCCCCGGGGTCTCATTGTGACTTAGGATGCGGACACCGGTCACGGTACCTTCAAGATCGAGTCCGACGATAAGTTTGATGGCACCGCTGTAGCCATCAGGTGCGATAGCCTCAATAGCCATACCGACTTTCTGACCATCTTTCTCAGCGATATATGCCGGCATAGGGCTGGTGGTACCGAGGTATTGTTCGCTGGTCAGCAAAGTACAACTTTTATATAGCTCATTATCATGGCTTTCCGCTGGGATCACCTGGTTAAGTACCTTAAGCAGTTCTTGCTGCTGCTGTTGCTCGATTCGCCCGGCGGTTAGCAGGTGGGTGACCGATACCAAGCTGGTAGCTAGGATGGCAAAAATTGCCAGGATGCCACCATTTTTTTTCATTGCGTTAATCATGGCGGTTTCCTCAGTGGCCAAACGTGCGTGGTCGGGTGTAGTAGTCAATCAGCGGTACGCACATGTTGGCCAGCAGGACACTGAAAGCGACGCCGTCAGGAAAGCCACCGAAGGTACGGATCAAGAACACCAGCACGCCAATCAACGCACCGAAGATCAAGCGGCCTTTGACCGTTGTCGAGGCTGAGACCGGATCGGTAGCGATGAAGAAGGCACCCAGCATAGTGGCTCCCGAGAACAAGTGAAACAGCGGCGAAGCGGTGTTATCCGGGCTGAACATAAATGCCAAAGTACTGATAACAAACAGGGAGCCCAGCATGCCGGCAGGTATGTGCCATTGGATCACTCGCATTTTCAGCATGATCAGTCCGCCGAGCAAAAAGCCCAGATTGACCCATTCCCAGCCGATCCCGCCAATCAGGCCAAACACTGGTCCAGACAAGATTTCTGTCGCGGTATGCCCCGTGGTCAGCGATGTTTTCAGGGTATCAAGTGGTGTTGCCATCGTGACGCCGTCTACTGACATGCGAAGTTGGTGGACACTGAATCCATCCTGGGTGAAGCCGGTCAGAATGGCACTTATGCTATCGGCCAGGGTCACGGGTTCGGCTGTCAGTGACTGCGGCGGTAACCAGGTGGTCATTTGCAACGGGAACGAAATGAGCAAAACGACGTAGGCGACCATAGCCGGGTTGAACAGGTTTTGACCCAACCCACCATAAAGGTGCTTGGCTATGACTATTGCAAACAGGCAGCCGATAACACTGATCCACCAAGGAGCCAGTGGGGGGATGGATAAGCCGATCAGGACGCCGGTTAACAGTGCGCTGTTGTCGCGCAGGTAGGGCATCAAAGGCCGCTGGCGCAGTTTCAAAATCACAGCTTCGGTAGCGACACACAGTGAAGCCGCAAGGGCGATTTGGATAAGGACGCCCCAGCCAAAGAAGTACCATTGGGCGGCAACACCCAAGGCGGTACAAAGGATAACAGTGCGCATTAAGCTGCTGGTGCTTCGGCGACTGTGGGCATGGGGGGAGCTAGCAATATTAAAAGCCACAGTTAGTTTTCCTCATTTTTTTCTTGTGCTTCTTTCGCAGCTTTACGTGCCTTGGCGCGGGCGATGGCAGCAGCGACAGCGGCTTTCTTCGGATCAACCTCAGCATCTGGTGCCGGTTGTTCCGGTTTGGCATCTTCAGCAGCATCGGTTTGTGCCTGCTGGGCCGCCTTGCGGGCTTTGGCGCGGGCGACGGCAGCAGCGACAGCGGCTTTCTTCGGATCAACCTCAGCATCTGGTGCCGGTTGTTCCGGTTTGGCATCTTCATCAGCATCGGTTTGTGCCTGCTGGGCCGCCTTGCGGGCCTTGGCGCGGGCGACGGCAGCAGCGACAGCGGCTTTCTTCGGATCAACCTCAGCAACTGGTGCCGGTTGTTCCGGTTTGGCATCTTCAGCAGCATCGGTTTGTGCCTGCTGGGCCGCCTTGCGGGCTTTGGCGCGGGCGACGGCAGTAGCGACAGCGGCTTTCTTCGGATCAACCTCAGCATCTGGTGCCGGTTGTTCCGGTTTGGCATCTTCAGCAGCATCGGTTTGTGCCTGCTGGGCCGCCTTGCGGGCCTTGGCGCGGGCGACGGCAGCAGCGACAGCGGCTTTCTTCGGATCAACCTCAGCAACTGGTGCCGGTTGTTCCGGTTTGGCATCTTCAGCAGCATCGGTTTGTGCCTGCTGGGCCGCCTTGCGGGCTTTGGCGCGGGCGACGGCAGCAGCGACAGCGGCTTTCTTTGGATCGGACTCCGTGCTGGCAGGCTGCTCTTCGGCTGATTCTGGCTTGGAGTCAGCTTGCTGGGCTGCTTTGCGGGCCTTGGCACGGGCAATGGCTGCGGCGACAGCGGCCTTCTTCGGATCGGGCTCCGTGCTGGCAGGCTGCTCTTCGGCTGATTCTGGTTTGGAGTCAGCTTGCTGGGCTGCTTTGCGGGCCTTGGCTCGGGCAATGGCGGCGGCGACAGCGGCCTTCTTCGGATCGGACTCCGTGCTGGCAGGCTGCTCTTCGGCTGAATCTGGTTTGGAGTCAGCTTGCTGGGCTGCTTTGCGGGCCTTGGCTCGGGCAATGGCAGCGGCAACAGCGTCTTTCTTGCTATCGGCTGTTTGCTCGGTTGCCGTTTCAGCCTGTTCGGCTAGCTTGGCAGCTTTGCGCTCACGGGCCTGGCGCTTACGTTCTTCACGCAGTTTTGCCATCTCACTGTTGTCAGGCACCGCGCTGGTGATCTTAGGTGCTGTGTTATCTGCATTGGCGGCTTCTGCTTGCTTGGCCTTGGCACGGGCAATGGCTGCGGCAACAGCTGGCTTTTTGTCAGCAGTTTCTGACGTCGCAGCGGCCTGCTTAGCTTTGACGCGTGCAATGGCTGCAGCGACAGCATCATCGCCACCTTTCGCGGCCATATCTTTGCGACGGTCTTCAGCCGCCTTCTTGAAGCGGTTTTCACGCGCCGCTTTTTCACGTTCGAAGCGCGCTTGCTTGGCTTCGAAGCGCTGTTTGGCGCGCTCTGCATTAGCGGCTTCTTGCTGGTTGGCCCAAATCTCGGCCTTGGCCTTGCGGTAGTAGTTAACCAGCGGAATTTCACTCGGGCAAACATAGGCACAGGCACCACATTCGATGCAGTCGAATAGGTTGTACTCTTCACATTTGTCGTAGTCTTTGTCCTTGGCATACCACTGAAGCTGTTGAGGCAGCAGCGATGTTGGGCAGGCGTCTGCACAGGCACTACAGCGGATACATGCCATTTCGTGAGTATGCAGCGGCAGTTCACGACGCTTCGGCGTAAGGATACAGTTAGTGATCTTGGTGATCGGTACATTCGCGTGCGGCAAAGTAAAGCCCATCAACGAACCTCCAACGATCACTCGCGGGTATTTCCGATCCGGCTTGTAACCGTAGTTATCGAGCAGGTAGGAAATCGGTGTCCCCAAGCGGGCAAACACGTTACCGCGCTGTTTGAATGCTTCACCGGTCAGGGTGACGACTCGTTCAATCAAGGGCTCGCCGTCAATAATGGCACGCTTGACCGCAAAGGCGGTACCGACGTTCTGCACCACGACACCGACAGCGGATGAACGAGCTTGGCTCGGTACTTCACGGCCAGTCAGGATTTTCACCAACTGCTTGGAGCTGCCTGAAGGGTACTTGGTCGGTATCACCCGGATGATAATATTGTCTTCCGGTGAAACACACTTCTCCAGAGCTTTGATTGCATCAGGCTTGTTATCTTCAATACCGATGAGGGTGAGTTTGGGTTTGACGATATGGCGCAGGATCCGCACCCCTTCGATCACTTCGTCTGCATAGTCCTGCATTAGGCGATCATCGGCGGTAATGTATGGTTCACATTCAGCAGCGTTAATGATCAGGATATCGGCTAAGCCCAAGCTGCCTTGGAGCTTACGGCCTGTCGGGAACCCTGCACCACCAAGGCCGGCAATACCGCTCAGGCGGATCGCATCGATCAGCTCAGCAGGCTCGAGGGATTGGTAATCGGCAATTTTGTGCTGAGATCCCCACTGATCTTCACCGTCGCTCTTGATAACAATACATAGATCGCTCAGGCCCGAAGGGTGGGCAGTGGTTCTTTGCTCAATTGCAGTGACAGTACCCGATGTCGGTGCATGGACTGGTACGCACATGCTCATGTCACTCTTGGTCAGTGGCTGGCCTTTCAGTACTTTATCGCCGACACAGACCAAGATTTCACCTTTGGTACCGATGTGCTGCTTGAGTGGCAGTACCAATTCATCGGGAACCCCTGTACGAGTGATTGCCGTGCGATTTGACAGGGTTTTATTTTCGGCAGGGTGGATACCGCCTGGGAAGTCCCACAGCTGGCCTTGTTTGATTTGTTCAATAATAGACAGCATGTTACTTCACCGTGCTTTCATTGTTATCTACTGGAAGGTTTACAACCGGGATCTGGTTCAAGTCCCATTTCCAGCTCTCAGGCGTTGTTTCTACCGGGATCATTTCAATACAGTCGGTCGGGCAAGGTGCTACACAAAGGTCACAGCCGGTACATTCATCCTTGATGACGGTATGGAGGGCCTTGGTCCCGCCCACAATCGCATCAACAGGGCAAGCCTGAATACACTTGGTACAGCCGATACACATATCTTCATGGATAAAGGCGACTTTCTTAATGGCTTTCTCGGCATCATGGGCTGACTCCTGCACTTCGACACCCATTAAATCTGCCAGTTTCTCAATGGTCTGCTGGCCGCCAGGTGGACATTTGTTGATGTCGTCGCCATTGGCGATAGCCTCGGCATAGGGACGGCAGCCTGGATAGCCACACTGGCCACACTGGGTTTGCGGCAAGATAGCGTCAATTTGTTCGACGATCGGATCAGCTTCAACCTTGAACCGGATAGAGGCGTACCCCAATACCAGGCCAAAAATTGCTGCCAGGGCTGCAATGGCTATCACAGCAATGATTAATCCACTCATGTTACAGTTTCACCAATCCAGTAAAGCCCATAAAGGCAAGTGACATCAGTCCTGCAGTGATCATGGCAATGGAAGCACCTCTGAACGGGGCGGGTACATCCGCAGCGGCAATACGCTCGCGCATCGAAGCGAAAAGAATAAGGACCAGAGAAAAACCGGCGGCAGCACCGAAACCATAGACGACCGACTCAATGAAATTGTGGCGTTCGTTTATGTTTAGTAGGGCCACCCCCAGTACTGCACAGTTTGATGTGATCAGCGGTAGGAAAATGCCCAGCAGGCGGTAAAGTGTCGGGCTTGTTTTGTGAACCACCATTTCCGTGAACTGTACGACTACCGCAATCACCAGGATAAAGCTCAGCGTTCTGAGATATTGGATGCCCAGTGGTACCAGAATGTAAGTTTCGACTAAGTAAGCACATACTGACGCAAGCGTAAGCACAAAGGTTGTAGCAAGCCCCATCCCGATGGCAGTCTCCAGTTTTTTGGAAACCCCCATAAAGGGACAAAGTCCTAAAAATTTAACCAGTACAAAGTTGTTGACCAACACTGTACCTACGAGAAGGAGTAGGTATTCAGTCATACCGCCGTAATACTATTTGCAAAAGATCCTTATATTATCTTCCTTTGTCGCATCTATAACAACTCCCTAGGAGCAGGGTTTTTCCACTTCGATGACCTTTTCACCATTCATTGCGGCAAAGTTAATGCGACATTATGTGCTGTTAACATTTAAGTCCGTTCTTTCCATGTGAATACAACATTCGCTGAGGATATGCCACTTGTGACAAAAACCATGGTTGTTTACAGCTATAAATATCGTAAACTCCAGTGCTGTCTGTTTTTTGAACGGTATTGCTATGGGTGGCGAAAAAGTGTTCGGCTGGTTTTGTTTTGCAGAAAAAATGCTTGATTTCCTTCAGCCCAGACGGCTCAAGGGTTTAGCCCACTTATCCACGGAAACTGTGGATAACTGTGTTGATGGATGTTTGGAAACTAGGGCTTGAGGTCATCTCTGTGTCGTTGCGGTTAAAATGTGAGCAAGATCGGATGTGCAATAAACCACTGTTATAGGTAGGGTCTCTGAGGGTAAAGATGTGCTGGTAGAAAAAGCTAGAGTGATTACTTTACAGGAATTTAAGATGCAAGAACGCTGTGAATTGATATAAATCAAATCTTGGATAAGTTGTGGAAAGTTTCCTCAAAAGCATATTTTGAAGATAACGGAAGGTGTAAACCTGACTGGCGAGTAAACAGCAAGCTGTTATTACGTGGGCGGTGATAATACGGCGTTAAGAGAACATCGTCAAGAAAAAAGAAGCTGGTCGTCGGCAGAAAATACCACTCCAGTATGTGAGAGAACTGGAGTGGTATTGAGGGGTTATGGCGCTAGCTGGCAGCCTTTATCTGATATTGAATTTTGATATACCACTTCTCCTTGTGGCTCATAATCAGCGGCATTGATCACTTGCTTGGTTTCAAAGAAGCGCTTCAGTTCATCTGCGTCAACTTTACCGGTATCTATGAAGTCAAGGATTGGGTAATTGTCGCCCCCGTTGGCATTAAAGCTCGGTATGGTGAAAATGTAAGTATCTTCAGGGCTATAGTCTTTAGTACCCAGAGAGTTGATGGCGACCGTACCGGCTGCGCAGTCAACAGTCATGTCGACCCCAGAGAATTGCGCATAGGCACCAGATTCGATCTGCTTGGAGGCGACATCGCCAAGGTATTCGGCTATTTCTGCGCCTGACATTTCGACACGGCCAATGGTGTTACCGAATGGCTGAACGATTAAAACATCGCGGTAGGACACTTCATAGCCACTAATACCTTCGGCATTGATGGAGTCACGAACTCCACCAGAGTTCATGACGCCGAAGTCGGCGTTTGGCACCGCTTCGGTTTGGGCTGCAGCAATCAGGCGGCCAAGATTGGTTTGCTGCGAGCGCACAATGCTCCTGTCGCCTTCAAGCTTACCGTTGAGGGTGGCGATGATATTGCCAAGGGCCTCGTCACCTTTGTTCTGGAACTCTTCGAGGATAGAGTAGAGGGCGGGATCTTTCTCGATTTCCTCACCAATAAAGACCTTGTCGCCGTCTTCATTCTCTTCCTTTAGGTTTACCGGGATGAGCTCATAGCTGACGAGCTTTAATTCATCGCCACGAAACTCAAAGTCAGCACGGCCAACATATTTGCCCCATTCATGGGCTTGCATAATGTAGGTCCCGTTTTGCTGGTCGGGAACACACTCGTCGCCGGGCTTAAAGTCGGTGTTGTAATTGTTTGTGCCAGGCTCCATGCACACCGGGTTCTGCGAATGCCCGCCGATAATGGCATCTAGTTTCCCAGGTGCCAGCGAGCGCGCCAGAGTGACATCGCCTGGGGCGTTACTGCCATTGTTGCCATCTTCGTAGTGGCCCATATGGGTTGTGGCAAGGATAACGTCAACGTTTTCGTTCGCCTCGATTTCTGCGATGACTTTTGTGGCTTCTTCCGCAGTGTTGCGAAACTCAAGATCAGAAACATACTCAGGGTTTCCAATTCGGCCGGTATCTTCGGTCGTTAGCCCGATTACGGCAATCTTCACACCATTTACATCAAAGACTTCATAGGGTTTGAACAATCGCTCGCCAGTGTCTTTTTTGTAGATGTTGGCAGAGAGCATGGGGAAGGATGCCCAGGCTCGCTGTTTCTCTAGAACCTCACGAGGATTATCAAATTCATGATTGCCGACCGCCATGGCATCGTAGCGGATATGGCTCATACCAACGAAATCCGGCTCAGCGTCGAGCAAGTCAGACTCTGGTACACCGGTATTGATATCGCCACCGGAGAGCAACAGCACTTCGCCACCGTCCGCCGCCACTTGTTCACGGAGGCGGTTAATCAAGGTTTGCCGTGCGGCCATACCATATTCGCCATCGGAGTTATGCCAGAAGCGTCCATGGTTGTCATTGGTGTGTAATACCGTGAATTTTAACGTTTCATCACTGTCGCTGGAGCAACCTGCCAGGGCCAGGAGAAGTGATGCCGATACTGCTGATTTAATTAAGTTCTTTTTGCGGATAAGTTTCATAATAATAGTCTTGCCGTATGCTGAAGTTTTTTTAGTTAAAGCTTCTATGGTTATTTTCATGCATAGAGGAAAGACAAAATTAGTGATTTATCGCTTAAAAACAACGGTCAGATCGTTCGAGTATGGGCAGGATCACTGCGTAGGCTTAAATTACTGTCAATATTGTAATTAGCATCCATAAAACAACAGTTTATGTTACCTATCAGTGTTTTTTTAAAACCGAATGCCAATAGTGTGATGGTGGCAGCAGAATGTTATTAGGTATTCGGAATGAGCCGCCGGTAAATGCCTTGGGGGTATGCCCGCGGCTATTGCACCGTGCGTATCTGTGTTTTATACCATGTGTTAGGGCCGACTTCATACCCTTGCCAATAGGGGGCGGAAAATGCTTATTGTTGACATGCTCGTTAGCTGCTGCACAATGTCATATACACTGATCATATAGCCAGTATGGAATCATGATGGACAAGTCTAGTTCTAAAACTTTTAAACTCTCTTCTCGCTATTCCCCTTCCGGTGATCAGCCAACGGCTATCAACCAGTTGCTTGAAGGGCTGGAAGCCGGCCTTGCTCATCAGACCCTGCTGGGGGCGACGGGGACAGGTAAAACTTTTACGGTTGCCAATGTGATTGCCGAGTCAGATAGGCCAACGCTGATTTTAGCGCCGAACAAAACCTTGGCAGCACAACTGTACGGTGAGATGAAAGAGTTCTTCCCGGACAACGCGGTTGAGTATTTTGTTTCCTACTACGATTACTACCAGCCGGAAGCCTACGTCCCGACCACGGATACTTTTATCGAAAAAGATGCGTCAGTGAATGCTCACATCGAACAGATGAGGCTGTCTGCAACCAAGGCGCTGATGGAGCGCCGTGATGTGGTCATTGTGGCGTCGGTGTCGGCGATTTATGGTCTGGGCGATCCTGACTCATACCTCAAAATGATGCTGCACGTGCGCCGTGGTGACATCTTGGATCAGCGCGATGTATTGCGCCGATTGGCAGAGTTGCAATATACCCGAAACGATGTTGCCTTCGAGCGCGGTAACTTCCGGGTACGGGGAGAGGTGATCGACATCTTCCCGGCCGAATCCGAGAAAGAAGCGGTAAGGATCGAGTTGTTTGATGATGAAGTCGATTGCATCAGCATGTTCGATCCGCTGACTGGGGCCATTTTGCAACGGGATCTGCCTCGCTGCACGATTTATCCTAAAACTCACTATGTTACCCCACGGGAGCGGGTCCTTGAGGCTATCGATGGCATCAAGGAAGAGCTCGAAGTACGCAAGAAACAACTGCTCGAAAACAACAAGTTGGTCGAGGAGCAGCGTATCAGCCAGCGAACTCAGTTCGATATCGAAATGATGATGGAGCTTGGCTTCTGCTCGGGGATAGAGAACTACTCCCGCTACCTCAGTGGCCGTGCCGAGGGCGAGCCGCCACCGACCTTGTTCGACTACTTGCCGCCGGATGGCTTGTTGATCATCGATGAGTCCCATGTCACCGTCTCGCAAATTGGTGCGATGTACCGCGGTGACCGCTCGCGTAAAGAAAACTTGGTGGAGTATGGTTTTCGTCTGCCGTCGGCACTGGATAACAGGCCACTGAAATTCGAGGAATTTGAGTCTCTGGCTCCCCAGACGTTGTATATCTCGGCAACACCGGGCCAGTATGAAATCGACAAATCCGGCGGGGATATTGCCGAGCAGGTTGTCAGGCCAACAGGTTTGCTCGATCCGGAGATCGAAGTCCGCCCGGTTGCGACTCAGGTGGACGATCTCCTGTCCGAAATCCGGATCCGCGAGGCTAAGCAGGAGCGGGTGCTGGTAACCACGTTGACCAAACGGATGGCAGAGGATCTCACCGAATACCTGACCGAGCACGGGGTCAGGGTGCGCTACCTGCATTCGGATGTCGACACGGTTGAGCGGGTAGAGATCATTCGTGATCTGCGGCTGGGGGAATTCGATGTCCTGGTCGGGATTAACTTGCTGCGTGAGGGCTTGGATATGCCAGAGGTCTCGCTGGTGGCGATCCTCGATGCCGATAAGGAGGGTTTCTTGCGCTCAGAGCGTTCGCTGATCCAGACAATCGGCCGAGCCGCCCGTAACTTGGAAGGCAAGGCGATATTGTATGCCGACAGGATCACCGGCTCGATGGAGCGGGCGATGAACGAAACCAACCGCCGCCGGGATAAGCAGATCGCGCACAATGAACAGCATGGCATTGTGCCCAAGGCACTCGATACCAAAGTGTCCGACATTATGGAGTTGGGGGCCCCAGGCAAGGGCAGTAAAGCCAACCGGGCAGCACAGCTGCATAAAGTTGCCGAGAAGAAGGCGACCTATACCACGATGTCGCCGCAGCAGTTGGAAACTGAAATTCTGCAGCTTGAAAAGGATATGTATGATGCCGCCCAGAACCTGGAGTTTGAAAAAGCGGCTGAATTGAGGGATAAAATTCACACACTGCGTGAGCAATTTATTGCTAATAGCTAGTCGCCGCTAGACTGATAAACAGGCAAGGAAAAACAGGCAAAAAAAAAGCCAACCGAGAATAGGTTCGGTTGGCGTCATTGTTTTATTGAAATAATTCCAAAAACAACGTCAGTTGGCTAGGTTGACTCTCAGGAAGAGTCATAGTGTATAAAGCATTATGTGTGCCAACTTTTTGTGGCTCTCTTTAATTGCACTTTTTTAAGGGGTTAACAGCAAAATTAGCCGTGTATATTGATTATTTGTGGATACAAATTCGCATTTTGCAAAGCAATATGCGATTCATAATGCCAAAGCTGCTCGAGTCAGTTATATTTGAGCGATAAACTAGAAAAAGTCACATCGTTTTTTTTCTTTTGTTTACAATTAGTAAAGATTGGTGGGACTTGGAGGGGCAATGGAAAGCAGATTACAACAGCGTCGAATTTTGATGGTTGAAGATACCGCCTCGGTCGCTGCGTTATATAAGTCATACCTCAATCCACTGGGGGTATCCGTGACTATTGTCGGGTCGGGGGCGGAAGCGCTGGACTTTGTCAAAGGTGTCACGCCCGATTTGATCCTGCTCGACCTGCGGTTACCTGATATGCAAGGCATGCAGGTGCTTGAAGTTGTTAAGCAAGATAATCCCGACATACCTGTGGTCATTATGACAGCGCATGGCTCAATTGATGTGGCTGTTGAAGCGATGCGATATGGAGCCATCGATTTTCTTATCAAGCCTTGCGAAGCTGATCGGCTGCGGGTGACCGTCAACAATGCACTGAAAGACGGAGACCGTAAGGCCAAAGGTGAAACCTACCAGGCTGCGCCCAAGCAGTCCGGTGCCCAATACCAAGGATTTATCGGTAACAGTCTCCCAATGCAGGCGGTTTACCGCGTGATTGAGTCTGCCGCAGCCAGTAAAGCCACTGTGTTTATCACCGGGGAAAGCGGTACAGGTAAAGAGGTGTGTGCCGAGGCGGTGCATGCGGCCAGTCCGCGAAATGACAAACCTTTTGTTGCGCTCAATTGTGCTGCGATTCCCAAAGAGCTGATTGAGAGTGAACTATTCGGTCATGTGAAAGGGGCGTTTACCGGTGCGTCGACCGAGCGCCAAGGTGCCGTCGAGTTAGCGAATAATGGTACGCTTTTCCTTGACGAGCTTTGTGAAATGGATTTGGATTTGCAAAGCAAATTGCTCAGGTTTATCCAGACAGGCACCTACCAAAAGGTCGGCTCATCCAAAACCAGCACGGTCGATGTCCGTTTTGTTTGTGCGACTAACCGTAACCCTTGGCTGGAAGTGCAAGAAGGGCGCTTTCGTGAAGACCTTTATTATCGCCTGCATGTTATTCCCGTGACCTTGCCTCCGCTCCGTGAACGGGGGGGAGACGTGATGGAGATAGCCCATGCCTTGCTGGCGTTGATGTCTGTTGAGGAGGGCAAAAATTTCTCCCGCTTCTCCCCTGAGGTCAGGTCACTGTTCGAGCAATACCATTGGCAGGGCAATGTTCGTGAGCTGCAAAACGTTATTCGAAATATCGTTGTGCTAAATTCTGGCGAAGAAGTAACTTTGGAGATGGTCCCCCCTCCAATTAACCAAGCTGGTGTTAAAATTGCATCATTTCAGCCTGTTGTCACTGGCAGCATAGAGGGGGAAGCTCTTCAACCCGAGCCCAGTGCAATAACAATATTAGATAAATCGCAGGTTGAACCGCTGTGGATTGTTGAAAAGCGCGCAATCCAAGCTGCTATCGATGCTTGTGATGGCAATATTCCACGTGCTGCGGGTTTGCTTGAAGTCAGTCCGTCGACAATTTACCGTAAATTACAAGCCTGGCAGGAATCGCAAGGTTAGTTGTAGGGAGAGAAATACATGGCAATGACAATTAATGCCGAGACTATTAAACGTATGGCAGATGAAGTCGGTCAGGAAACATTGACATTACTCCTCAATGTATTTAGCGATGAATTGGAACAGTACCAGCGCCAGCTCTTGGACCAGCCCTCGATCAGTCAGGTCAGAGAGATCTGTCATTCGATAAAAAGCAGTGCGGCCAGTTTCGGTGCTGATGAGCTCGCGGATATGGCCCAAGAGTGTGAATCACGTGTCAAGCAAGGGCAGAATGAGTGGATTGTCACCCATCTGCCAGAATTCAGGCAGATGGTAGAAGGTATGGCAATTGAGTACAAGCGCCTAGCCAGCCATGATAATCCGGTGAATAGCCTGTTTTAACTTTTCCCTGTCGTGCCGCCATTGATGGTTGTTAGATGCTAAAGAGGTAATATGCTGGTTGTATCTTTCATCCAGCGCCTCAGATTTCACGTCAGCAAGCACAGTGTCAATTTGGCGGCCGCCCATCGAGCGTTCACACCAACTGAGCATCTGCGGTAGCGTCATCATACCTGCCGGGCCGTGTTCTTTATCCAGGTTCGTGACAAAGACAATTCTGGCTTTGCATTTCTTCAACGCTTGCTCAATTTCTTTCAACAACAGTGGTGGCATGACGCTGGTCAGGAAACTGCCCGGGCCGAGCAAGATAATGTCGGCTTGCTGGATAGCGATGACGGCTTCTTTGGTTGCCGGCACCGCCGGCTCGATATACAGCCGCAGTGGTATATCCGCCAGTTCATCCACGCTGGTTTCACCGCAAATGATCTCGCCACCCGGTGTCATTGCTGATAAATCGGCAGGGTGCTCGGTCATCGGTACAATATGCGTTTTAACCTTTAGCATATCGCGGATTAAGTTGATGGCTTCCAAGGGCCTGACCGACAGGTTGTCCAGGGCTTTTAGCATCAGATTCCCCAAGTTGTGGCCATTCAACTCGCCATTGCCCCGGAATCGATACTCGAAAATCATCGAGCCAACGGAAGGCTCAGTAATGAGTTGGTTGATACAGTTGCGGGTATCGCCCCAGGCAATCCCCCCTTGGCAGGCGCGGATCCGGCCAGTTGAGCCACCATTGTCGGTAGTGGTTACAATACCGGTCACATTCTCGCCAAATTCAGATAGGGCCGAGAGCATACGGCCGAGACCATGGCCTCCACCAATAGCAACAATTTTGGCTTCTGTAATATTTTTCACTGTAGTGTCTGTCATCATTGGCTGAAAAGTGTGAACTAAGTAGATGCAGTGTACCGCGTTAGTTGCACTGAATACAGATGTTGTCCCCGTGGTGGTATGCCTGTCACGTATTGTGGGCGTAGAGCGAATAAAAAATGCCCTCCGTCTAGTGAGGGCATAGGGTTATGCGGGGCCGGCTTAGCATGGGCGAGGCAGAATTATGATGCTGCTATTTCGCCTAATGGGTTTTTTGCATAATGCTGATCAGATAATCATATGTGTCGAGGCAGCTTGGGGCTGTTAGCAGCATCTGCTTTTCACTGGCCGGCACAGGAAGCAGCTCCAGCCAGCGCTGGCAAAGCCAGCTCAGGTTGTCGAATTGTTTTTTATGGTGCAGCTCACCGAGCTCCGGATGCTTGCTGAACATTTGCTTGAGCTTTTCAGCCAGGATTTGCTGGTCTTGGCGCACCTTGGTTTCGGGCCAAGGGGGAATAAACTGGCAGTCACCACAGAAGAAGCCTTCGTCAGTTTGCTCCAGGTGGTTAATCGTGAAATTTTCGTGGCCCGCAACAGTAACGATTAAACAGCCGTTGTTTGGTGAGATATCAAAATCTTCAACCGTAACACGGGTACCGATTTGGAAGAAATTGTGCCCGTGCTCGTCTTGGTCGAACATGCAAACACCAAAACTGTTACCTTCACGCAGGGCAGCTTTGAAAGCTTCCATCTGCGGCCCTGGAGCAATACGTAGAGGAATGCGCCCACCGGGTAAGACGTGGCGTTTTTGGAAGAGTAGCGGTATGTAGGTTTTCATAGTCTAATCCGGTTGCAAATTGTCTGGTGAAATAGACACTGCAAATGGGATACCAGAATTACATACCGCATATAATTAGTGTTTGGCGCTTTTGACCCAATTTGTCTTTTTAAAATGCAAAAAAGTACCAATTCGCGATTTGCATTTTGCGAATTATTTCTGATTCGCAATGATTTTCATCGCACTATCGCTTGGTAGCAACTCTAAATGACTTTGCTCATCAAAGTACCAGCCTTTGATCAATCCTTTCTCCTGCATGTCAATAAAACCATCAATTACAAGCTTGGCTTGTTCGCGAGCATGTGCCAAATCGAGCCCCTCTTCACGTTGTAAATACAGGGCAATATCATCGACTGTCGCAGATTCAATAATATTGGACATAATATCCTCACAATCAGTAAGAAATTTACCGGGTATTCCCTTTAGTAGTATTGTCGTGATTTCGGCTGAAAGGTAGAATGCAGCACGAAAAACCTGAGAGTTTGCCTGTATGGCATTTCCTCTGATATTTTTATAACTAATACGCTATTGTGCGCATTTTGGTTTTATCCTGTGCGGTACAATTGCCATGCTCCGAGCTTTTTTCACTAAGTTCCCTACAGCAGGGGATAAGTGACTCAAGCCAGTGACAGGTTGTCACCAGGGTCGATAAAGAAATGCATCGGCCTCCCGTACTTGGAAAGGTGTTCCGTGGCGAAACAATTTGAAGATAATTTCCATCGCAAGTTCTATTACTTGCGTTTGTCGGTTACAGACGTCTGTAACTTTAAGTGCACTTACTGCTTGCCTGATGGCTACCACCCTCAACAGAAGAAAAAGCCATCATTCCTGACGCTTGATGAGATTCGACG
Source organism: Photobacterium sp. DA100 (assembly GCF_029223585.1). Taxonomy (NCBI): domain Bacteria; kingdom Pseudomonadati; phylum Pseudomonadota; class Gammaproteobacteria; order Vibrionales; family Vibrionaceae; genus Photobacterium; species Photobacterium sp. DA100. Next base: position 1,131,842 of record NZ_CP119423.1, read on the forward strand.
CGTGACCGGGGCGTTTGCTGAGTGTGGCACGTCAAAGGTGCGCATTACCGGTGGTGAGCCGAGCCTGCGCCGTGATTTTACCGATATCATCCGTGCGGTTGCCGAGCAACCTGGTATCCGTAAAGTCGCAACCACAACCAATGGCTACCGCATGGCCAGGCATGTCCATGAGTGGCGGGAAGCTGGCCTCACTAACATCAATGTCAGTGTTGATAGCCTTGATCCGAAGATGTTCTACCAAATCACCGGTGAGAATATGTTCAATCAGGTGATGGAGGGGATTGATGCCGCCTTTGATGCCGGCTTCGAGCAAGTAAAAGTCAATACCGTATTGCTCAAAGACCTCAATTCACAGCAATTGCCGCAGTTCCTTAACTGGATCAAGACCCGGCCAATTCAGCTGCGCTTTATTGAACTGATGCAGACCGGTGAAATGGACGAACTGTTCAATAACCACCATGTGTCCGGTGTCAGCATTCGTAACTACCTCATTGCCAATGGCTGGGTACTGAAGCTGAAAAGCAACAACGATGGCCCAGCGCAAGTCTTTTGCCACCCCGATTACCAGGGTGAAATCGGCCTGATCATGCCGTACGAGAAAGATTTCTGTAAGAGCTGCAACCGCCTGCGCGTTTCTGCCTTGGGTAAACTACACCTGTGTCTATTTGGTGAACATGGCGTGGATTTACGCGATCTGCTCCAGCAGGATGAACAGCGCGACGAGCTTATAGCCCGGATTCAAGGGGGGCTAGCTGAAAAAGCGGTGAGCCATTTCCTCGATGAGGGGAATACCGGCATGACACCAAACCTAGCCTCTATCGGTGGCTAAACGCCACCTTTCAAATTTTCTTTTTCTGTTTTGGGACAGACGGATGAACCAATTTACGCATATCAATGCTTCTGGGGAAGCTAACATGGTTGACGTGTCAGCAAAAAATGACACGGTTCGAGAAGCACGCGCTGAAGCATTTGTGCACATGGCGCCGGAAACACTGCAGCTGATTGTCTCGGGTCAGCATCATAAGGGTGACGTGTTTGCCACCGCTCGTATTGCCGGTATTCAGGCGGCAAAAAAAACATGGGATTTGATCCCTCTCTGCCACCCGTTGTTGCTATCGAAAGTCGAAGTACAGCTCGAAGCGATTGAAGCCGAAAACAAGGTTCGTATCGAGTCATGCTGTAAACTGGCTGGTAAGACGGGGGTTGAAATGGAAGCCTTGACGGCAGCCTCGGTAGCAGCGTTGACCATTTATGATATGTGCAAGGCCGTACAGAAAGACATGGTGATCGGGCAAGTTCGCTTGTTGGAAAAAACAGGCGGGAAATCTGGGCATTTTAAGGTGGAATCATGATTAGCGTATTATTTTTCGCACAAGTAAAAGAACTTGTCGGGGTCGATCGTCTAGAAGTGGCGGCTGAATTCTCCACGGCTGAATCTTTGCGTCAGCATCTGGCAGAGAAAGGTGACAAGTGGCAGTTGGCGCTGGAGCAGGGCAAGCTGCTGGTGGCGATTAATCAAACGATCAGCTCGCTCGAGAGTGAAATTAAAGACGGTGACGAAGTGGCTTTCTTCCCACCTGTAACTGGGGGCTAAACATGATTTCAGTTCAGTTTGAAGACTTCTCTGTTGCTGAAGAGTACAGCCTGCTATCACAGGGTACCGATGCCGGTGCGGTCGTTACCTTTATCGGAAAAGTCCGTGATTTCAACCAGGGCGATGCCGTCACGGGATTGTCACTGGAACACTATCCGGGTATGACCGAAAAATCCCTGGCCGAGATCGTTGAGCAGGCGCGTGAGCGTTGGCCGTTATTGAAAACCCGTGTTATCCACCGTGTGGGTGATCTAGAGCTTGGCGATCAGATTGTCTTTGTCGGCGTTACCAGTGCGCACCGCGGAGCTGCCTTTGAAGCCTGTGAGTTCATTATGGATTACCTGAAAACCCGCGCGCCGTTTTGGAAGAAAGAGCAGACGCCGGATGAGTCTCGCTGGGTCGATGCTCGAGAAACCGATACGTCTGCCGCGGATCGCTGGCAGAAAAAATAGTTATACTATCTGGCACCTGTACCCTGCAGGTGCCAACATCGCCACGCCTCACGCCTCACGCCTCACGCCTCACGCCTCACGCCTCACGCCTCACGCCTCACGCCTCACGCTCGCATAATCTTTCTCTATTATTCAGCTATTCTTTCACCATGCTCTGTGCTACTTTGAAATTGAAGGTATAAATAACCATTAAAAGTGAATGGTTATGGTTTTATGGCTTGGTGGACTAGGCCAGGTGCAATATCAAGCAAAGCAGAAGGAGTATGCCTATGATCAGGAGCGATCGACTACTCTATGAACTACAACCTGACGGTTTTGGCGGGCGCCACTGTGAATCTTGGGAAGAGTGGCAACCCAAAGCGCATCAGGCCCTGCCCAATTTTCCCGACGATGTGTTGAAGCAGTGGCTATACCGACACTGGAAAGGCGTGTTGTGCAACTGGGGATGGTTGGATTTTCAGTCAATGCGGTTTGAACTTGAATCCTGGACCAGCGAGCAAATTCAGTCACAGATCCGTACCCCACACCAGGAGGTGGTGGATAAGTTATCGCGCCGGATGACAAACCCTATTTTTCAGCGCAGCTGGCTGGTACAGCAGATGCAGGAAATGGGGACGTGGCCGCAGGCACCTATCGTCCTGAGGTATGAACGCGATATCGCCATGGCGAATGGCAAGTCGCTAAAGGCACCTTTTAACCTGTTGGAAGGCCACCATCGGTTGGCATACTTAAATAAGATTATTGAGCAGGGAGCATATCACCAGGATAAGCATGATATTTGGGTGATTCGTATCCCTACCCATTAATAGAATAATCCACTAGTTCATCCACGAATTGATGAAAGGGGGAGTAGCGGTAACGCTACTTCCTTTTTTATATCCATATGGTTTCTTATTGAGTGTTAACATTGTAGCGCGGGAAATGTGTCTCACATGTTGCCGTTTTGTTTCCGTTGCTGCTCAAAAAACAACCGTCCGACCTTTTTTGTTATATCTTTTTTTACTTTATTTATTCTACTTATGCGTTTTTGTTATTGAAAATCTTGTCTTTTGGTCTACCGCTCTGCTGAATAAAACCTGAACATAATTGGCCTCTGGTTGAATAATAATGGTGTTTGGTGGGGTTTTTATGATTTTTTATGTTTTTAATTTATGTTTTTTTGCTTAGTGCAAAGTGTTGAGATGTTTTTTTATGTCAGTTTTTTGCTCTATTGATGATTTTTTTTGTTGTTGATATGTTTCTTTTCGGCTCAGGACGAGTCAGCAAGATTAAAAAAATTATTACAGGTAAGTAAAAATGAAAAAAACACTTCTAGCAGTAGCAATCCCAGCAGTACTTTTCGCTCATTCCGCATCCGCCGTAGAACTTCTAAAAACCGACGAGGCGCTTGTCGACTTCTATGGCCAACTTCGTACTGAAGTGAAAAAGTTAGAGGATAAGGATGTCACTCTAAATGCGGGCTCATCACGTGCAGGCGTACAGGCACAGTACGCTGTAACAGATTCGGTAAATATCTTCGGTAAGGTCGAGTTCGGTCTGAACTACAACACCGCAAAAGAAGATTACACCATGAAAAACCGTCTACACTTCGCCGGTGTGGACACTGATTTCGGTAAGTTTTCGTTCGGCCGCCAATGGGTGGTTGCGGATGATATCTACGGCGCTGATTACTCATACTTCTTTGGCGGCACCGCGCTACGTTACTCAACACTTTCTGGTGCCCGACATGACTCGCTGATCAAATACAATTACGAGGGTGAAAACTTCATCCTTGCGGGTAACGTTGGTCTAGCAGAAGATGACACTAACCAGGAGCTAGCAGAACTTTATGTGGCATCTAGCTTCGGTGATTTTAACTTCCACTTGGGTGGTGGTGTAAACCGCGATAAGTCTTTTGATGTTGAAGACCAAACTGCGGATATTGAAAACACTTACTTTGAGGGTACAGTTGAGTACACCTTTGGCCCGGCACTGATCGGCTTCACCTACTACAATGCTGAGCTGAAAAACAAAGGCACAGGTAACACCATCGATGAAGACGGCTATAGCCTTGCCGGTACTTACAGCTGGGCAGATAACGCAACAGCGTACGCTGGTTTTGAATACACAGAGCAAGAGTCAAAAGCGATTGCTACGGATGGTGACGGCAAGCTGTTCTACATCGGTACCGACTACCACTTCAACAGCTGGTCACGTATCTACGTTGAATACGCTTACGCGGACGGTGACACACTGGGTTACACCAACAAAGGTAGCGATAGCTTCGTAGGCGTAGCTTCGGCAGACGGCGAGAGCAGCTTCGCAGTCGGTGCTCGCGTTTACTGGTAAGCCTACCCAACGTTCATTGTCTTATTTATTTTTGCCCGGCCAAGCGCCGGGCTTTTTTGTGCATGACAAAGAGAAATGGCGAAAAGGAATATAAAGAAGGGAAAGCAATCGAACTTATTGAGCTGCTGGTAGCACTTTCTTTTGGCGGCATTGAGCTCCATCCTCAGCCGATTGATATCGGCTTGCTGTTGACTGAGCTTCTGCTGGCGTGACTGGATGGTCTGGAGCATATGCGGTACCTGAGAAAGGCTCAGACCACAATAAAAAAAAGCCCCTCGGTGAGGGGCTTTGTGGGTTTGTCTATCAAAGTTGTTGATACGCTTATTCCGCTTTTGGCTTGCGTGATGGTGGTACGTAGCCGTGGCGGACGCGGGAAGGACTTGGACGCGAGAAACAACCTGCTGGTCTCATATTTTTTGACTCTCAAGGGTAACGGAACGGGAACGGAATATGGCTCAAACCAAAGCTTTAGCCAACAAAACGATAGTAGCGTTAATGAGACGTAAGAGAAACGTATCAAAGTTGGAAAGTTCAGCTATGTGAGAACTTAATCTATTAACTTTGTTTGATATACAGTTTGGTTATTACAACGCAGTGCCTCTTCACCCAGAGAAAGGCAGGATCACGGATCCTGTGCCATAGTTAATTCTGTGCCGGGTGTGAAGAGTCCACTTGGTATCTGTCTATCTGTTATGGGTCAATAGTGCTGTGGTTAACAGCGGAGGGTTCCATGAAGCATAAAAGAATGTCAAACCGTCGTATCAAGCAAATGCTGGAAGATATCAATCACGATGGTTTATTTGATGAGGCAATTAGTAACGAGCACAACGCGATGGTAGAGGGCAAGGAACAATCAATTAATGAAGTGCCTCCGAACATAAACATGGATAGCGAGAACAAATAAGAAAGCGCCGCAAGGCGCTTTTTTTTATGGTTAAAAGTCATGTTTTTACATGTTTGTTATTGACATATTGAGCTACTGTGAAAAATTGAAGTTATTTCTGCTGTATATTTATGCAATCTTACAATTATTTATTCAATTTTTACTTTTTTTTGGCTCAACTGGCGGATTTTTCTCTTGATTTTGGATTTTGTGATAGATCTGGCTGCGACGTAACTTTGAACTAGTCACTTATACTAGCGGCATATTGCTGTTTAAGAATTATGTTGGTTTTTGTAATCAAAATGTGGCAAATTACTTCAATGCCTGATAATGTTTTGACCAATTCTTCGGTTTGCTTTGTATTGTTTAGGATTAACGATGCAAATATTGTGAGATGGCACCGGCTGGAGAACGCAAGGACGTATCTAACGATGTATTGGAGTTAATGCATGTATAAGAATAAAATCACCCAGGCGATTCTTCTGGGCGCTGGCATGGCTGTAGCGGCTACTTCTTTTTCTACTCTTGCTGCTGACGTGCCGGAAGGGGTAAAACTTGCTGCCAAGCAAGAGTTGGTGCGCGGTAACGGTACGGAAGTTGCCTCGCTAGACCCACACAAAACGGAAGGTGTGCCTGAGTCACACGTTATCCGTGACCTGCTTGAAGGCTTGGTAAACCAAGATGAAAACGGTAATACTGTCCCTGGTGTTGCTGAGAGCTGGGAAACTACCGACAACCGCACTTTCACATTCCACCTGCGCAAAGATGCTAAATGGTCCAACGGCGATCCTGTAACTGCACACGACTTCGTGTACAGCTTCAAGCGTGCTGTTGATCCGGCGACGGCATCGCCATATTCATGGTACCTAGAAATGACAACCATGAAGAACGCAGATGAAATCATTGCAGGTAAAGCTGACAAAGAAACGCTTGGCGTATCGGCAAAAGACGATTACACACTGGTTGTTGAGCTTGAGCAGGCTGTTCCATATTTCGTTAAGATGATGGGCCACACCACAGTTAAGCCAGTAAACCGCAAGGTTGTCGAGAAGTTCGGCGACAACTGGACCAAGCCAGAAAACTTCGTTGGTAACGGAGCTTACACCCTGGACAACTGGGTTGTGAACGAGCGTATCGTGTTAACTCGCAACGAAAACTACTGGGATAACGGCAACACGGTTATCAACAAGGTTACGTTCCTGCCAATCGAAAACCAGGTTGCTGAAATGAACCGCTTCCTGGCGGGCGAGATCGACATCACCAACGAACTGCCAAACGAGCACTTCCGCCGTCTCCAGAACCAGCACGCTGATTCTGTGTCTATTTCTGGTAACCTGTGTTCCTACTACTACGGCTTCAACAACGAAAAAGCGCCATTTAACGATGTGCGTGTTCGTAAGGCGCTGTCTTACGCGATTGACCGTGACGTAGTGACCAAAGCACTGCTAGGCCAAGGCCAGAAGCCAGGCTATTTCCTGACGCCAGAAATCACTGCCAACTTCAACCCAGTGACGCCTGAGTACGGTCAAATGACGCAGAAAGAGCGTAACGTTAAAGCGAAAGAGCTGCTTGAGGAAGCAGGTTTTGGCCCGGGCAACCCACTGAACTTCACTCTGCTTTACAACACTTCAGAAAACCACAAGAAGATTGCTGTCGCGATTGCTTCTATGTGGAAGAAGAACCTGAACGTCACAGCTACGCTTGAGAACCAAGAGTGGAAAACGTACCTAGATACTCGCCGTCAGGGTAACTTCGACGTTACACGTGCAGGCTGGTGTGGTGACTACAACGAAGCATCAAGCTTCCTGTCACTGATGCAGAGCAACAACAGTTCTAACGACCCTCGTTACAACAGCAAGGCATACGATGCGATCATGGCAAAAGCACTGGAGTCCACTTCAGATGCAGAGCGTGAGCAGCTTTACATCGAGGCTGAGAAGCTGCTAGCCAAAGACATGCCTATTGCTCCTATCTACCAATATGTTAAAGCGCGTCTGGTTAACCCGAAAGTGGGTGGCTACCCTGCGAACAACGCAGAAGACAAGCTTTTCTCCAAAGATATGTACATCATTGCTGACTAATAGCCAGCAAGAAGCATGATAATAAGCGCTGCTCTCGGGACGGGAGCAGTGCCCTTTCTGGTTTTTCACGCCAGTATTTATTGACTGTCACAGACTAAAAAGAACGGTGGAGTTTATGATTAAATTCATCGCAAAACGGATTTTTGAAGCAATACCGACCCTGTTGGTGTTAATCACAATTTCCTTTTTCTTGATGCGCTTTGCACCAGGCAACCCATTTTCCAGCGAGCGTCCGCTTCCTCCGGAAGTGATGGCTAACATCGAGGCCAAGTACGGTCTGGATAAGCCGGTATTCGAACAATACACCACGTACCTTGGCAATATTGTGCAAGGTGATTTCGGGCCTTCTTTCAAATATAAAGATTTCACCGTCAACGAGCTGGTGTCTAAAGCCCTGCCGGTCTCGGCGAAAATCGGCTTCTTTGCCTTTATTTTTGCATTGGTGATGGGGGTCACCGTCGGCACCATTGCCGCCTTGAAGCAAAACAGTTGGATAGACTACTGCATAATGTCGACGGCCATGGCCGGGGTGGTGATGCCGTCGTTTATTCTCGCCCCGGTACTGATCTATATCTTCTCGATTAACTTGGGCTGGCTACCCGCGGGTGGCTGGAACGACGGCGGCCTGAAATTTATGCTGTTGCCAATGATGGGGATGTCGCTGCTGTACGTAGCAACCTTCGCCCGTATTACCCGTGGTAGCATGATCGAAACCCTCAACAGTAACTTCATCCGTACCGCTCGCGCGAAAGGCTTGAGCTACGGCTATATCATTATCAAGCACGCCCTGAAGCCAGCGTTGCTGCCAGTTGTTTCCTACATGGGGCCGGCTTTCGTCGGTATCATCACGGGTTCGGTGGTTATCGAAACCATTTTCGGCCTGCCGGGTATCGGTAAGCTGTTCGTAAACGCCGCCTTCAACCGTGACTACTCTCTAGTATTGGGTATCACTATCCTGATTGGTTCTTTGACCATTATTTTTAACGCCATTGTCGACATTGTGCTGGCGTACATTGATCCGAAAATCCGTTACTAAGGAGCCCAACCGATGATGCTGACTAAAAAAGAAAACGTAGAAGCGGTTGAGAATTTTTCCGAGCAATTGGAAATTGAAGGCCGTAGTTTGTGGCAGGATGCCCGCATCCGCTTTATGCGCAATAAAGCGGCGATGGTGAGCTTGACGATCCTGAGCTTGATCACTTTAGCAGTGATCTTTGGCCCGATGTTCAGTAACTATGCATTTGATGACACCGACTGGTATGCACTGCACGCCGCCCCAAGTTTTGGTCCGGAAGGCCACTACTTCGGTACTGACAGTCTAGGCCGAGACTTGTTCACCCGTACGCTGATCGGCGGCCGTATCTCCCTGATGGTAGGTATCATGGGGGCATTGGTAGCGGTCTTGATAGGGACGCTTTACGGTGCAACCTCCGGCTTTATTGGTGGCCGTACTGACCGCGTGATGATGCGTATTCTGGAAATTCTCTACTCGATCCCGTTCATGTTCTTCGTGATCGTACTGGTAACCTTCTTTGGCCGTAACATCATGCTGATCTTCGTCGCGATCGGTGCGATTTCATGGCTCGACATGGCACGTATCGTTCGTGGCCAAACCCTATCGTTGCGCAGCAAGGAGTTCATCGAGGCGGCCCGGGTATCTGGCGTAAGCCAGTGGCGGATCATTACCCGCCATATCGTGCCGAACGTACTGGGTATCGTCGCGGTTTACTCAACCTTGCTAGTGCCATCCATGATCCTGACCGAGTCATTCCTGAGTTTCCTCGGCTTGGGGGTACAGGAGCCAATGACCAGCTGGGGCGCGTTGCTGCAGGAAGGTTCACAAACGATGGAAGTCGCCATTTGGCAGCTGATGTTCCCAGCGGCATTTATGGTGGTGACGTTGTTCTGCTTTAACTATGTGGGTGACGGTTTGCGTGACGCACTGGATCCAAAAGACAGATAACAAGAAGCCCTGGGCCTGCCGCCACGGAAGCCGGACGGCAGGTCAGGGGTAGATAGATTATAAGGAAGTACTATGAGCTTATTAGATGTCAAAGATCTACGCGTAGAATTCAAAACTCAAGACGGCATTGTCACCGCGGTAAACGATCTAAACTTTTCGCTCAGCCAAGGCGAGACCTTGGGTATCGTAGGTGAATCCGGTTCGGGCAAGAGCCAGACGGTATTCGCTATCATGGGCCTACTGGCCAAAAACGGCACTATCAGCGGCAGCGCCAAATTTGAAGGCCGTGAAATTCTCAACCTACCGGAAAAAGAACTTAACCGGATCCGCGCCGAACAAATCGCGATGATTTTCCAGGATCCGATGACGTCACTCAATCCGTACATGAAAGTCAGCGATCAGTTGATGGAAGTGCTGATGCTGCATAAAGGCATGGGCAAGGCGGAAGCGTTCGAAGAAAGTGTTCGTATGCTGGAAGCGGTGAAAATCCCTGAGGCCCGCAAGCGGATTACCATGTACCCGCACGAGTTTTCAGGTGGTATGCGCCAGCGTGTGATGATAGCCATGGCGCTGCTGTGCCGCCCTAAGCTGCTGATTGCCGATGAGCCGACCACGGCATTGGACGTAACGGTCCAGGCGCAGATCATGGAGCTGCTCAACGAGCTGAAGAATGACTTCAACACTGCGATCATTATGATCACCCACGATCTCGGTGTGGTTGCCGGTAGCTGTGACAAAGTATTGGTAATGTACGCTGGCCGTACTATGGAATACGGCAAGATTGATGAGATCTTCTACAAGCCATCGCACCCATATACCGAAGGCTTGTTGAAAGCGATCCCGCGCCTTGATACCGAGGGCGAAGAGCTGCCAACAATCCCCGGTAACCCACCTAACTTACTGAGTTTGCCAGTCGGCTGTCCTTACCAGGAACGATGCCATCGTGTATCTAGCCGTTGTTCGCAAGAAGCGCCTCAATTGAAGGCATTTACTGAAGGTCGCTTGCGCGCGTGTTTTTCTGATATGGGGACGTGGTAATGGAAGCTCAAAAGAAAGTATTACTTGATATTCATGATCTGAAGGTTCACTTCAGCATTGCCCAGAAATCTGCGTGGCCGTGGACCAAACCATTGAGCTTGAAAGCGGTTGATGGTGTTGATATCCGTCTCTATGAAGGTGAGACGCTAGGTGTGGTGGGCGAATCTGGTTGTGGTAAATCAACCTTCGCCCGTGCGGTTATCGGCTTGGTTGAAGCTACTGAAGGCAAGGTGGTTTGGTTGGGTCAGGACTTGACCAAACTTGATCACAAAGAGATGCGCGAAAAACGCAAAGACATCCAGATGATTTTCCAAGATCCGCTGGCATCGCTGAACCCGCGTATGACGGTAGGTGAAATTATCGCTGAGCCATTGAAAGCTTATTTCCCGGAGCTTTCGGCAGATGATGTGAAACAGCAAGTTAAGGCCATGATGGCCAAAGTAGGTTTGCTACCTAACGTAATCAACCGTTACCCGCATGAATTCTCTGGCGGTCAGTGTCAGCGTATCGGTATTGCCCGCGCCTTGATCTTAAAACCGAAGCTGATTATTTGTGATGAGCCGGTATCTGCTTTGGACGTATCGATCCAGGCCCAGGTGGTTAACCTGCTTAAGTCGCTGCAGAAAGAAATGGGACTGAGCCTGATCTTCATTGCCCACGACTTGTCGGTAGTGAAGCACATCTCGGACCGCGTGCTGGTGATGTACTTGGGGAATGCGGTTGAGATGGGCGAAGCCGAGGCACTGTTCAGTGAGCCGAAGCACCCATACACCAAAGCCTTGATGTCGGCAGTACCGATCCCGGATCCGGATCTGGAGCGTACTAAGCATATCGAGTTGCTAGAAGGGGATCTGCCTTCGCCAATGAACCCGCCATCGGGCTGTGTTTTCCGAACCCGTTGTCCGGTTGCGACTGCCGATTGTGCCAAGACAAAACCGTCATTGAATGGTGATGATGTTCATGCTGTTTCCTGCTTGAACGTCCAATAATTGAAGCCTGTGACAGGCTTTGGGCGCGGTGTAAAAACCGCGCTTTTTTTGTACCCCAGCTATTTTGCGGCATGAAACTGGAACAGCCTTAACAGGGTTGTATCATCGTTTTATGCCAGGGAAGTAAGCTGTTGTTGGGGAATAAATTATTATGTAACAATCAGTTAGCGCAAGCTGTCTTGAGGTGGTAGGCCTCTCAGCATGCCGACGTGATGAAAAGGATTAATGCCAAACAGACAGCTGCGCCGTTTGGTATCAGAACAAGGATTGTTGTATGCGGTCATTATCCGTGAAATGGAAAATAGCCCTGATGGCCGGGCTAGGACTACTGACGACAGTAGTCGTATTAACAGGTCTCTCTTTTTATTTTGCTGCCCAGAACCAGCAGCTCGTCAGCCAGCAGGTTTACTCTTCCCTTAGGGAAAAATCACAACTTGTCGTTCAGGCACAGGCAGAAAAGCAAAGTACCACCGTCCTGCAGTATCTCGACGAGGCGACGCACCGTGCCGAAATGCTGGCCCAAAGTGTGTTGTTCCTCAAGTTTAACGCCGAAGAAAATTACACCAACAGCTCTGAGCTGCGCGGTTCTATTAGCGAGCTTTTGCGCCGTACGGTCAATGAGTTCGATAATATCCATGGGGCGTTCGTGGTGTTCAATCCCGATGCCCTTGATGGTGAAGACAGTAATTATGTCAGTGCCGATTATGTCGGTGCCAATGAACTTGGCCGCTTCGCCCCCTATTGGGCTCAATCACCATCGGGCGACGCCGAGCCGTATATTTTCTCCGAGCAGCAACTGCAGTCACGCCAGCGGCTATGGGCCGAGTGCTTGAACAACTACACAGGTTTGTGTGTCTCCAATCCCCTGGCGGCCGGGTTTGGCCAGCAGCCTCCGGTCGTCAGCACTATCACGGTTCCGCTTGCGGTTGAGGGGGCAGTGATCGGCGTGATGGGGATTGATATTCGGTTATCGCCATTGCTGCCTATGGTACAAACCGTTGACCAAACCTTGTTTGGCGGTGTCGGCAATGTCAGTTTGATCAGCCAGAACAATACGATTGTTGCCTGGGATCAAGACGCGGCCCGGATCGGACAGACGGTGAATCAAGCCGACGGGCTGCCGGCCAATTTGAAACGGTGGCTAGCGGAGCGTAAAGCCCAAGTGCTGTGGACGGCCGATGAGCAATGGCTGTACGCCTATACGCCGGTCCTGCTTGGGCAGATGAGCTGGGGGATCGTTATCCAACTACCGGTTGAACCGATATTGGCCGATGCTATTGCTCTGGATACGGAAATTTCCCAGCAACGTGATCAGTCGGCCTGGATCCAGTCGGCGACAAGCTTGGCGGTGGCTATTGCGGGGCTGCTGCTAGTCGTATTTGCTGCTTCTCGCTTGGTCGCGCCAATTCGCCGTGTTGCCGAGCGGCTGGAAGACATTGCAACCGGGGAGGGGGATCTGACCCAGCGCTTGGATGTCGATCAGAATGACGAAGTCGGCCAGCTTGCCCTGTGGTTCAATCGTTTCTTGGATAAGTTGCAGGTAACAATCGGTGATGTCGTTGTGGCTGTGAATGATGTTGGCACGACTTCGCAACAAGCGGCGGAAGTGGCAAGCGCCACCCGTGATGGTAGCCAGGCGCAGTTTCGCGAAGTGGATATGGTGGCAACGGCCTCTGAGGAGATGGCCCAGACGGCAGAGCAGGTGGTGGGCTTTACCGAGACGGCGGTTGTCGCGGCCGGGCAGGCTGACAGTGCGGTGCGAGATGGCCACCGGGTGATCACTCACTCTGCCCATTCGATGGATAGCCTCGTCGGTCGGATGGAGAGTGCCGTCCCCGTAGCTAAAGACCTTGCAACTAATAGTGAAGATATCAACCAGATCCTCCAGGTGATCGAAGGTATTTCAGAGCAGACGAACTTGCTGGCATTGAATGCCGCGATTGAAGCAGCGCGTGCCGGTGAGCAAGGCCGCGGTTTTGCCGTGGTTGCCGACGAAGTTCGTCAGTTAGCTAGCCGGACACATGACTCGGTCGGGCAGATCCGCACGGTGATCGAAGTGCTGCAGCAGGGGACACGTGATGTGGTGGTTGCTATTGAAGAAGGGAACCAACTCGCGGCGGAGACTTCGTCACAAGTTGGTGAGGCGGTTGTTAGCCTCGGCGAAATCACCGAGGCGGTGGCATCCATCCAGTCGATGAACGAGCAAATCATGCATGCCGCCCAAGAGCAGCAGGCGGTATCGGCCGAGGTGAACCGTAATGTTGCGAACATCCGGGGCCTGAGCTCAAATATCCTTGCGCAGGCCGAGAAGTCGGCCGGGATTGGCGAGCGGTTAGCCGAGCTATCTAAGCATCAGCAATCGCTGGCAGGCCAGTTCAAGGTCTGAGCGCACAACGAGCAACAGCCGTAAATCACAGCACCGGGCAAGAGCCCGGTGTTTGCTATTGAGGAAAGGGGCTATTCAACCGGATACCAGTAGCCCTGGTTAACCAGCAGTGTCAGCAGGGCGATAAAGGCTGGGTGGTCGATAAGCTTGCCCAGCCTATCCTGACAAAGAGATTCTCCATCGCACAGGTACGTTGCCGCGATCCCGCATTCTGGCGGGAGCTCGTAGCTTTCCCCATTGATAAACAGGCGGTGGGACTGCTCTGGATAGTAGAAGGCTCTCAGTCCACCAAGGCGTTTTAGGATCTCACCACTCTCGAGGAACTGGTAGATTTCGGCGGGTTGCCAAGGCGGCTCGGCAGCAATGATATCCAGCTCGTGGCGGCTTTGGCTGAGGTGTTCCCCCATCCAGGTTTTAAGCATTTCTGGGTGGTCCAGCAGGCTGCGCATCATAGCTTCTAAGTCAGAAAACTCGCCGGCCATAATGGCTCCGGGAGTCTTGCGGGCAGGAAGATCAGGATTGTGGTAGTGGTCTTCTCCCACTTCGTTGGCAATAACATAATCAGCAAAGCTGCTGAGTAACTCTTGTTTCTTCGGTGAGCGAAAGCCAATAGAAAAACTCATCGACGTCTCGATGGCATAGCCGTCGTGCGGGAAGCCCGGCGGGATATAGAGGATATCGCCCGGCTCGAGGACATCGTCAAGGATAGGCTCGAAATCTTTGATTTGGCGAAGTGCCGGATGGCCATGCTTTTCTTCGTAGTCTTCTTTTTGGGGCCCTACGCGCCAGCGCCGCTTACCTGAACCTTGTACGATGAAGACATCGTATTGGTCGATGTGCGGGCCGACACCACCGCCAGGAGTGGAGTAACTGATCATAAGATCATCAAACAACCAGTTGGGTAGCCGGAGGAAGGGGGTGACTAGTTGGGCGGCTCCTTCATGCCAGTGGTTAGCGGCCTGTACCACGAAGGACCAGTTATCTTTCGGTACGTTGTCGAAAGTAAGCGGGCCATGTTTGACCTCCCACTCGTCGCCGTGCTTGGCGATATAGCGAGAGTCGACCTCTTCTTCCATGGCAAGGCCTGCCAGCTCGTCGGGGCTGATAGGATCGATAAAATCGCTGAATCCACCTTTGATGATGGTCGGTTTCTTTTGCCAGTATTCGGCAAGGAACGCTTCGAAGGAGAAGGTGAGCTGATACATAGTTTTGCTTTTATACGCTGACAATGATGTTGAGATTATACGCATAAGTATGTCGTGGCAGCGGAATATTTGCGAAAAAGAGCGAGCAGCATAGTTTCGTGAGGTGGGCCCTCATTGGCTAATGCTTAAAGTGATAAGCTGGGTAATTCAATCTGTTACAGCGAAATTGTCGAGAAAGAGAACGAAAATGAAACCTGCACCTATTAAAGAGCTAATCACGTTCGAAGACTTTGAAAAACTGGATATCCGAGTTGGCACGATCACAGCTGTTGCTGAAGTTGAAAAATCGAGGAAGCTGATGAAGCTGACAGTGGATTTTGGCGATCACGTTCGCTCTATCCTTGCCGGGATAAAGCAAGAGCGTGAAAACCCCTTTGAGATTGAAGGCAAGCAAGCCTTGTTCGTGGTGAATTTACCCGAGCAAAAAATGGCCGGTGAGGTTTCTCAGGGGATGCTGTTTGATATTGGCTACGCTGATAAGTTGACACCTTGCCTCGCTGTGCCTGAAACCTCTATTCCAAATGGCAGCCGAGCGGGTTAGAGAGGGCAAAACAAAAAGGCCAGCTGATGCTGGCCTTGATTTTAGCGATATAACCGTGCGATTACAGCAGGTCTGTCAGCTTAACAGCGTCACCGATGTAGTTCGCCGGGGTCATTTCTTTAAGGCGTGCTTTCTCGTGCTCTGGTAGCTCCAGACCATCGATGAAGTTGCGCATGCCTTCGCCGTCAACACGCTTACCGCGAGTTAGCTCTTTTAGCTTCTCGTATGGCTTCTCGATGCCGTAGCGACGCATTACGGTCTGTACCGGCTCGGCCAGTACTTCCCAGTTCTTGTCTAGTTCAGCTTCTAGTGCCGCCTGGTTAACTTCTAGCTTGCTGATGCCTTTCAGAGTCGAGGTGTATGCGATGATCGCATAGCCACAGCCAACACCCAGGTTACGCAGAACCGTTGAGTCAGTCAGGTCACGCTGCCAGCGAGAAACCGGCAGTTTTTGTGCTAGGTGGCTGAAGATTGCGTTCGCTAGGCCAAGGTTACCTTCCGAGTTCTCGAAGTCGATTGGGTTAACTTTGTGCGGCATAGTCGATGAGCCGATCTCACCCGCGATAGTCTTCTGCTTGAAGTGACCCAGAGCGATGTAGCCCCAAACGTCACGGTCGAAGTCAAGAAGGATGGTGTTGAAGCGAGCGATAGCATCGAATAGCTCTGCGATGTAATCGTGCGGCTCAATCTGAGTGGTGTATGGGTTCCAAGTTACGCCAAGAGATTCAGTGATGAACTCTTCGCTGAACTGGTGCCAGTCAACGTCTGGGTAAGCAGACAGGTGCGCGTTGTAGTTGCCTACCGCGCCGTTGATTTTCGCAAGAATTTCAACGTTGGCGATCTGCTGGTACTGGCGTTCCATACGGTATGCAACGTTAGCCATTTCTTTACCCATAGTAGATGGAGAAGCTGGCTGGCCGTGGGTACGAGAAAGAAGCGGTACTTCACGGTATTCGTTGGCAAGGCCTTTGATCGCATCGATAACGTTGCGGATTTCAGGCAGGATCACTTGCTCGCGCGCTTCGTGTAGCATCAAAGCGTGAGAAGTGTTGTTGATATCTTCAGATGTACAGGCGAAGTGAATGAACTCGTTCACTGCGTGTAGCTCTGGTACTTCAGCGACTTTTTCTTTCAGGAAGTATTCAACAGCTTTTACATCGTGGTTAGTGGTGCGCTCAATGGTCTTGATGCGCATTGCATCTTCTTCGCTGAATTCAGCAGCAATGCGGTCTAGGAAGGCATTGGCTTCAGCGCTGAACGCAGGAACTTCCACGATAGCATCAGTAGCGGCAAGTTTCTGTAGCCAGCGGATTTCAACGATTGTGCGGTACTTTAGCAGACCAAATTCACTGAAAATGCTGCGTAGTGCAATCGTTTTACTTCCGTAGCGGCCATCTACTGGGGAAACAGCAGTCAATGCTGACAGTTCCATGTTGCTCTCTCCTGATCAATTAAGGTTTAAACAAGGTGTAACACTCCCCCTTGCAAAAGCGGCACTAGGGGGATGAAAAAGGTGCCAGCTTGGTAGCTGGCACGAAATATTTTGTTAGCAGCGGGCAAGCAGGATTTTCGCCTGCTCGACCATCTGTTTGCGCCCAAAGATAAGGTGGCGGCGTTTGCCACCGACCTGGCGCCATAGCACCGCGGAGCGAATCGCGGCTAGGAGTAGGGCACGCACTTTATGCTGCACACTCTGTTGCTGGAGCTGCGCCGGCGTACCGGTCACTTGGATACGAGGGCCCAGTGGGCTGATAATATCCAAATAGATGCTGGCCAAATTACTGATCATTTGGTCTTCCAGCAGTTCGAAATGATCCGTTTGTCGCTGGGCGGTGCTGATACGGTCAGCCAGCTGCGCCATGCTGTCACGGCGGCTGGCAAGCTTGCGCTCCAGCGCCATTACACTGACCAGGTAGCGGGTGATTTCGTTGCCTGATGGCGTATTGTCAATCTCAGCTGCCAGTGCCTCGAGGCCCATTTTCAAATTGGCTTCGTTGCCAAAAATTTCAATGGTATTCGACGGATTGGTTGCCATGATGCTGTTCAGGCTGGCTTCCAGCGCGTCATGGTCACAATGGCCATCTCGGGCAATCTTTTGAACCAGTTTTACCGCCTGACAAATACCCGCAAAGGCAATCGTCCGGTCATAAACAGTGTGTGCCACGTGCGTCAACTCCCTTAGATACGCTGTTCAATAATACCGCCGCCTAGGCAGACTTCGCCGTCGTAGAATACGGCAGACTGCCCTGGTGTTACCGCAATTTGCGGCTCGTCAAAGATAACCTTGATCGTCTCGTCATCCACCGGGATAACAGTACAAGGGATATCTTGCTGGCGGTAGCGTGTTTTAACCGTGCACTTGAACGGTTCGCGAATAGGCTGGCGGTCAACCCAGTGCAACTGGGCAGCAACCAAGCCGTCTGACTTCAGGCGTGGGTGATCTTTACCCTGGCCGACAATCAGTACGTTACGCTCTACATCTTTATCGACTACGAACCACGGCTCTTCATTACCGTTGCCACCTTTCTGGCCACCAATGTGCAGGCCTTTACGCTGGCCAAGGGTGTGGTACATCAGGCCCTGGTGTTCACCGATGACTTTACCTTCATCGGCGGTTTCAATTTTGCCCGGCTGCGCAGGCAGGTACTTGCTCAAAAACTCCGTGAACTTACGCTCACCGATAAAGCAGATACCTGTTGAGTCTTTCTTCTTCGCAGTGATCAGGCCTTGCTCTTCCGCAATGCGGCGTACTTCTGGCTTCTCCAGTTCACCGACAGGGAACAGGCTGCGGGCGATCTGCTGGTGGCTCAAAGTGTACAGGAAGTAGCTCTGATCTTTGTTGTTATCAACACCGCGCAGCATCTTCGGAAGCTCACCTTCAGCCGTCGGGAAGCTGCGGCGGGTGTAGTGGCCCATTGCAATGTAATCGGCTTCCAGCACTTCGTCTGCGAAGTCCAAAAATGCTTTGAATTTTATTTCTTTGTTACAAAGAATGTCTGGGTTCGGTGTACGGCCTGCTTTGTACTCTGCCAGGAAGTACTCGAACACATTGTCCCAGTACTCAGCCGCAAAGTTGATGGTGTGCAGGGGGATACCCAGTTTGTCACATACAGCTTGTGCGTCAGCGAGATCTTCGGCTGCCGAGCAGTACTCATCGTTGTCGTCTTCTTCCCAGTTTTTCATGAACAGGCCTTCGACCTGGTAGCCCTGTTGAAGAAGAAGGTAAGCTGATACCGAGGAATCTACACCGCCGGACATGCCGACAATGACTTTTTTCTGGCTGTTATCTGACATTTTACTCTTCAGTCGTTAATAAAAGTTAAGAGCGCGATTCTAACAGAAACCATCTGGCCGAAACAGAGCGAGAGCGGAATCACACTTTAATAATTTTACCAACGGCATTTTTTCATTTGCGCAAACGTTTGCTTCTGCTGGCAATGATAGATGAGGGCGAGGCAAAAGTGTAGTGTTTTTAATGTTAAATTCGTAAAAATGCAGCAGGAAAATGTGAAGGGTTTGCCAGCGGTAGAAAACTGCTGGCAAGTTCGTTTAGGAGGCGTCGAGCTTGACCTCTTTCCACTCGCCCGGGGCGAGTCCGCTGACCGTCCAGTCAGCCATCTGGTAGCGGATAAGGCGCAGGGTCGGATAGCCGATGTGGGCGGTCATGCGTCGTACCTGCCGATTGCGCCCTTCCTTGAGGGTAATGGCCAGCCAGGTGGTCGGAATATTTTTCCGCTCGCGAATGGGCGGGGTGCGTTCCCAGACTTCTGGGTTGGTGATGACTTCCACCCCGGCAGGCAGGGTCGGGCCATCCTTGAGCGTCACGCCGCGGCGCAGCTGTTCGAGCTCTTCTTCGCTGGGTGCGCCTTCGACCTGAACCCAGTAGGTTTTAGGCTGTTTCGACTTCGGCTGGGTCAAGCGTGCCTGCAAGATGCCGTCATTGGTGAGCACCAGCAGCCCTTCACTGTCTTTGTCCAGTCGCCCAGCCGGATACACGTCTTTGACTGGCACATAATCAGACAGAGTTTTATCCCCCGGTTCACCGGTAAACTGGGTCAAAACGTTATAAGGTTTGTTAAATAATATGATCTTTGTCGGGCCGCGTGGCCGCCTCGGCTTATTTCGTATTCTTGATGGTCGGCGCTCATTATTGGCACGTTTGGGTTGACGCGAAGAGGTGTTTGGCTTCATAAATAGCGAGTTGTACAAGGGAAAAGTAAATTGACACGCCTATTATACGCGAAAAATACAATGAGTGGCGTATCGATAAAATTTCAAGTATGATTTGCGCGCATCTTACAAAAAGATAACAAATGGACGCTAGGAGATTTAAATGGATAGTAAAGTAGTTGTACCAGCTGAAGGTCAGAAAATCACTCTGGATTCTGAAGGTAAACTGGTTGTTCCTAACAACCCTATCATCCCTTACATCGAAGGTGATGGTATCGGGGTTGACGTAAGCCCTGCGATGATCAAAGTCGTTGATGCCGCTGTCGAGAAAGCCTATGCCGGTGACCGTAAGATTGCCTGGATGGAAATCTACACCGGTGAAAAATCAACGCAAGTATACGGTGAAGATGCTTGGTTACCACAAGAAACCCTTGATTTTATCCGTGACTACAAAGTGGCAATCAAAGGTCCTTTGACGACGCCTGTAGGTGGCGGTATCCGTTCATTGAACGTTGCTCTTCGTCAAGAGCTAGATCTATACATCTGTGCCCGCCCAGTACGCTACTTCGATGGCGTACCAAGCCCACTTAAGCAACCTGAGCTGACTGATATGGTTATCTACCGTGAAAACTCGGAAGATATCTATGCCGGTGTTGAGTTCAAGGCTGGCACTGAAGAAGCTGATAAAGTTATCAAGTTCCTTCAAGACGAAATGGGTGCCACGAAGATCCGCTTCCCACAGCAGTGTGGTGTTGGTATCAAGCCTGTTTCTGAAGAGGGTACCAAGCGCCTCGTACGTGCCGCGCTACAGTACACTATCGACAACGATCGTGACTCGCTAACGCTGGTTCACAAAGGTAACATCATGAAGTTCACCGAAGGTGCCTTCAAAGATTGGGGTTACGAAGTGGCAGCGCAAGAGTTCGGTGCTGAGCTGCTAGACGGCGGCCCATGGATGACGCTGAAGAACCCGAATACGGGCAAAGAAATCATCATCAAAGACAGTATTGCTGATGCGTTCCTACAGCAAATCCTTCTGCGCCCAGCAGAGTATGATGTCATTGCCACTATGAACCTAAACGGTGACTACATCTCTGATGCACTGGCGGCTCAGGTCGGCGGTATCGGTATCGCGCCGGGTGCTAATATCGGTGATGGTGTTGCGCTGTTTGAAGCGACCCACGGTACGGCACCTAAGTATGCCGGCCAAGATAAAGTGAACCCAGGTTCATTGATCCTGTCGGCTGAGATGATGCTGCGTCACCTAGGCTGGACAGAAGCGGCTGACCTTATCATTAGCTCGATGGAAGCGGCTATCAGCAACAAGACGGTAACCTACGACTTCGAGCGCCTAATGGAGGGTGCGACGCTGCGTAAGTGTTCAGAGTTTGCCGATGACATGATTGAGCAGATGTAATTCTGTATCATCATTGCGATAAAGCATAAAAAAAGCCCAGCTCTGCTGGGCTTTTTTGTGTCTTAAATTTGCTGAAAAATGCCTGTTAAACCTCTCATTGTAACGCGTGTGTTAATTGGTGGGGTGTGGGGGGCGATAATTGCTTATGCATAAGTTATGCATTTTGGTTTGGTGGGGGAAAGCGGGCGTTTTGCGCGAGGGTACTTGTGAAATAAATAAAAAAGACGAGCCTTTGCTCGTCTTCAGAAAGAGTCGTATCGTTCAAGCGCGCTATTTTACGGCTTCACCTTCAACAGGAATGATCTCCTTGGCATGGAACCCTTTTGGCCCGGTCTCAACTGTATAGTTGACCTGCTGACCCGCTTTGAGTGTACGGTAACCATCCATCTGAATAGTCGAATAATGGGCGAAAATATCGCCTTCGCCTGTCTCAGGGCAGATAAAACCAAATCCCTTAGCGTTATTAAACCATTTAACTGTACCTGTTGCCATGCTTACATCCTTCTGTGCATTCAAGTTCCATTTTGCATTAGTCTGCCATTTCCTTTTTAACACGACTTGCATACTAATGCTAATTTGATGCAGTCAATATCCACTACAAGTTACACTTTAGTAAAAAGAATTAGGCAGTCAAGCAGGTTGCATAACATTTTGTTAAAATGCGGTGCTGTGTAATATTTTTAGCATCTTTCTGCATGCAATCTCTTTTCTGGCACGTAATTTATGCAGGTGGCTCCTCGCTGCTGCTTGCTCCGTGCAGGGAGAGAAACCGAGGGGAATTGGTCCGGATTGTTGGCTTAGTCATAGTCATCTCTGATTTGCTGGAATACAATGTGTGCATTAGTCTGAATATAGGGATAGGAAAACGGTGGTCGGATAAACCTAGCAAGCATTATTGAGAGATAACTCATTGTTTCTTGGTGGACTATTCCTATCGTACTGGTAAGTTAAGGTTATGAGTAAGTTATACGAATGGATTATTCCCGACTCCGATGTATTGGAAGAAGAGGAAGTCCAGGTCAAACCACCATCGATGTACAAAGTAATTTTGAATAATGATGATTACACACCGATGGATTTTGTGATAGAAGTGTTACAGAAGTTCTTCTCCATGGATCTGGAGAAATCAACACAGTTGATGCTAACTGTGCATTACGAGGGGAAAGCGGTGTGCGGAACCTTTACTGCCGAGGTGGCCGAAACCAAGGTGGCCCAGGTGATGATGTATGCGAGGGAGCATGAACATCCGCTACTGTGTACGATGGAAAAGGCATAGTCTTTTTCCGGCACGCCATAATTGAGTGGTATTTAGGGGAGGTGCCTTATGCTAAACAAAGAACTTGAAGCGAGCTTGAATGCTGCTTTTGCGCGGGCGAGAGAGAAACGTCATGAATTTATGACGGTGGAACATCTGCTGCTGGCATTGCTGGAAAACCCAGCGGCCCAGGAGGCGCTGTTGGCTTGCCGAGCCAATCTCGATACGCTGCGCAAAGAGCTTGATTCGTTTATTGAACAAACGACCCCACTGATCCCAGTGGATGACGAAAGCAGGGAAACTCAGCCTACACTCAGCTTCCAGCGTGTATTACAGCGTGCTGTATTCCACGTTCAATCTTCCGGCCGCAGTGAAGTGACCGGCGCCAATGTTCTGGTCGCCATTTTCAGCGAGCAGGAGTCTCATGCGGCTTACTTACTCAAGAAGAGTGACATCAGCCGTTTGGATGTGGTCAATTTTATTTCACACGGCACTGTTAAAGACAGCGACAACGACGATATCAATGGGTCGGATGTCGGTGGCGAAGAGCCACGCTCAGAGCAGAGTTCTGAAGATAAACTTGAAAACTTTGCCACCAACCTCAACCAGCTTGCCCGTGCGGGTGGGGTTGACCCGCTCATTGGTCGGGATACCGAGCTTGAGCGAACGGTGCAGGTGTTGTGCCGCCGCCGCAAGAACAATCCATTGTTGGTCGGTGAAGCCGGTGTGGGTAAAACCGCGATTGCCGAAGGTCTGGCATGGCGCATTGTTGAAGGCCAGGTGCCAGATGTGATCAAAGATTGCGTGATCTATTCATTGGATATCGGTTCGCTGTTGGCAGGCACCAAGTATCGTGGTGATTTCGAGAAGCGTTTCAAGGCTATCCTGAAACAGCTCGAGAAAGAAGAGCAGGCCATTCTGTTTATCGATGAGATCCACACCATTATCGGTGCCGGAGCTGCCTCCGGTGGCCAGGTCGATGCGGCTAACCTGATCAAACCGTTGTTGAGTAACGGTAAGTTGCGTTGCATGGGCTCGACCACGTATCAGGAGTACAGCAACATTTTCGAGAAAGAGCGTGCCTTGTCACGCCGCTTCCAGAAAATCGATATCATTGAGCCGTCCCTCGACGACACCACCAAGATCCTGATGGGGTTGAAGCCGAAGTACGAAGCGCACCACGAAGTACGCTTCACCAACAAAGCGATCCGTGCCGCTGTTGAACTGTCGGCTAAATATATCAATGAGCGTCATCTTCCGGACAAGGCGATTGATGTCATCGACGAAGCGGGTGCGCGATGTCGTCTGGCTCCAGCCAGCCGCCGCAAGAAGACCGTCAATGTCAGCGATATCGAGGCGATGATTGCCAAGATGGCTCGTATCCCTGAAAAATCAGTTTCTTCGAGTGACCGCGATGTGCTGCAGAAGCTCGACAGCAAACTCAAGATGCTGGTGTTTGGTCAGGATCCGGCGATTGATGTGCTCACCGAGGCGATTAAGCTGAGCCGCGCCGGTCTAGGGGCCGAGAACAAGCCTGTAGGCTCATTCTTGTTTGCCGGTCCGACCGGGGTGGGTAAAACCGAGGTAACGGTCCAGCTAGCCCGTACCCTGGGTATCGAGCTGCTTCGCTTCGATATGTCCGAATACATGGAGCGCCACACGGTGAGCCGCCTGATCGGTGCGCCTCCTGGCTATGTAGGCTATGACCAGGGCGGTTTGCTGACCGATGCCGTTATCAAGCATCCGCATTCGGTGGTACTGCTTGATGAAATCGAGAAAGCCCACCCGGATGTCTTCAACCTGCTGCTGCAGGTGATGGACAACGGTACGCTAACGGACAACAACGGCCGCAAGGCGGACTTCCGCAATGTGATTTTGGTGATGACCACCAACGCCGGTGTGACCGAGACAGTGCGTAAGTCGATCGGTTTGATCCAGCAGGATCACAGCCATGATGCGATGGGCGAAATCAAGCGAGTGTTTACGCCTGAATTCCGTAACCGTCTAGACGGTATCATCTGGTTCAACCATCTTGAGAAAGATGTTATTTCCCAGGTGGTCGACAAGTTCATTGTCGAGCTGCAGGCACAGTTGGATGCCCGCGGCGTGTCAATGGAAGTGTCGTCAAAGGCCCGCGAGTGGCTGGCCAACAAGGGCTATGACAAGGCTATGGGGGCCCGTCCGATGGCCCGCGTGATTCAGGATAACCTGAAAAAACCGATGGCCAACGAGTTGTTGTTCGGTAGTTTGGTCAATGGGGGCTCGGTCCGGGTTGATATCGTCAACGATGAGCTGGACTTCCAGTTCAGCAGCGACCTAGAGCCTGCGCACTAAGCCAAAAAACGCTTTGACCATAAATGAAATAACCGCCTGAGGGCGGTTATTTTTTTGCGTCGGCATGCGGCTTGAGGTACCGCGCGAGAAGGAAAATCGCTTATCGCTTATTAGCTGCGAATAAATGCAGTAAATCCGTGGCGATAGTGGCCGCAGCCAAGGCCGTCATGTCGGCATGATCATAGGCCGGGGCCACTTCGACAACATCCATACCGATCAGGTTGATACCCTGTAAGCCTCGAATGATCTTCAGTGCCTTGTCCGATGTCAGCCCGCCGCATACCGGGGTACCCGTACCCGGTGCAAAGGCGGGATCCAGGCAGTCGATATCGAAGGTGAGGTAAACCGGCATATCGCCAACAGTGTGTTTAACCTTCTCGACAATTTGCTCAACCGACCAGTCGTTGGCGGTGCCGGCATCCAAGACACTGAAGCCGAGTTTGTTGTCATAGTCGGTACGGATCCCGATCTGGATTGAGTGCTGCGGGTCAATCAAGCCTTCGTTTGGGGCATGGTAGAACATGGTACCGTGATCGAACTGGCTACCCATATCATAGGTATCGGTATGGGCATCGAAGTGGATCAGCGCCATTTTGCCGAACGTTTTCGCATGGGCGCGCAGCAGCGGCAGGGTGACGAAGTGGTCACCGCCGAATGTCAGCAAGGATTTGCCGGCTTCAAGCAGTGACGTCGCATGGTTTTCCAGGCGTTCACACATCTGGGCGGCATCACCGCTATCAAAAACCAAATCCCCACAGTCAGCGATGGTAATGGCATCTTTAAGTGCAAACGGCCAAGGCCAGCGTTTGCCTTCCCAGGCAAGGTGGGTAGATACCTGGCGGATTGCGTTCGGGCCCATGCGGCTGCCTGAGCGACCGGTGGTGGCCATATCGAACGGTACACCGGTGATAATGACATCGGCATCGGTGGAGTGTGGTGCAAACTCTAGCGGCTGGCGCAAAAAACCAAAGGCATTGGCCGTCAGCGAATAATCAGGGTGAGTAGCAAGCGTTGCCATAGTCGGCTCCTCGGTTTTCAAAATGGCCACCAGCGTGCTGGTGGCCTTGTTCTGTTATTGGGTGGCTTTATCGGCTGAACCGTGCTCTAAAGCTGGCTTTGGACATCTTCCAAGTAGGTGTAGCCATTTAGCCCTTCTTCGAGCTCGCTCAAGATTGCGCTGTGCTCGTGTTCAGGCAAGTGTTGCTTGACCATCTGTTCGTACTGGGCCAAGAAGTTGGCGGAATCAAGGCGGACGCTGCGTAGGACATCTTTGACGCTGTCGCCGTGCTCGACACGCTCAATCTCATAGCCGCCGTTTGGCTGAGTGCGAACAATCGCGGTATCGGTATCACCGAACAGGTTATGTAAATCGCCCAAGATCTCTTGGTAGGCCCCGACAAGGAAGAACCCCATGCGATAAGGCGATTCATCGCTCCATGCCGGTACCGCCAATGTACTTTCTATGCCTTGGCCTTCAACATATTGCTCAATGGCTCCGTCTGAATCACAGGTAATGTCCAGGATCACTGCGCGGCGCTCTGGCTCCTTGTCGAGGTTGCTCAGCGGCAAAATTGGGAAAATCTGATCGATTCCCCATGCGTCTGGCAATGACTGGAACAGCGAGAAGTTGACAAAGAATTTGTCAGCAAGGCGCTCGTGCAGCTCATCCAGCAGCGGACGGTGGGCCCGGTTTTTCGCCGACAGCATTTTCTCTAGCTCATAGCAGAGTCTCAGGCTGATTTGTTCAGCCCATGCGCGTTCAGTAAAGTTCAGCATGCCAAGGGCAAATTGAGTATGGACTTCAGCCAGATCGCTCTGGTTGTCGTGGTAAATCTCAATCAGCGAACGAGAGTCGGTCAACGTCATCAACTCCTGCCACGAATGCCACATGTTGTGCAGGATCTGCGGTGCCGTTGTCTCCGGCGGGTTAACCGACTCTTGTTTATAGCTTTCTACACCAATCACGTCAGTGATCAGTACCGCATGGTGAGCTGTCAGGTTACGGCCCGACTCGGAGATAATTCTCGGCATCGGGATACTGTACTCTTTACAGATATCACCCAGGGTGTAGACCACATTGTTGGCATACTCACGCAGGCTGTAGTTCATCGAACAACTGCTCTGGCTGCGGGTGCCTTCGTAGTCTACGGCCAAGCCGCCACCGACATCGACGGTGGTGATCCCGGCACCCAGTTTCTTCAGTTCGGCATACACCCGGCCTGCTTCACCGACACCGTTGCGGACATCGCGGATATTGGCAATCTGCGAGCCGAGGTGGAAGTGAAGCAGCTGCAGGCAGTCGAGCATATCGTTGTCGCGAAGCTGATCAACCACTGACAGCACTTGCGATGCCGACAGGCCAAACTTGGATTTCTCGCCACCACTGGCTTGCCATTTGCCCTTGCCTTGTGAGGCCAGGCGGGCACGCAGACCCAGACGCGGCCTTATCCCGAGCTCGATGGCTTCTTGCATGACGGTTTTTAGCTCGGACAGCTTTTCCAGCACAATATACACATCATGGCCGAGCTTTTCGCCGATCAGGGCCAGGCGGATATATTCCCGATCTTTATAACCGTTGCAAACAATCACTGAGCTGGCCTGCTGGGCCATCGCGAGTACCGCCATCAACTCAGGTTTGCTACCGGCTTCCAAACCGAGCTGGCGCTGCTGTTTGGCATACTGGCTAGCGAGTATCTCGCTGACCACCGCTTCTTGCTGGTTTACCTTGATAGGGTAAACCGCCAGATATTCACCTTGGTACTGGTAGTGGTCGATCGCCTGGTTGAATACTGTGCACAGCGTATCGACCCGATGGTGGAGAATATCGGGAAAACGAACCAATACCGGTAAAGATGCGCCTTTGCCTATTAACTGATCCGCTAACTGTGACAGGGCAATGGTGTTAAACGGGTTCTGGCTGTCGGGCCTCGCCACTACCTCACCTTGCGGGTTGATATCAAAGTAGCCTTGTCCCCAATAAGGGATATTGTAAACGTCACGCGCATTTTTAGTCGTCCAATCACTCATTACTTTTTCCTCGGACAGTGATTGGGTACTGACAGTGTATCGACAGCTGTGGCAAGGCCCAGCCTCAAGACTGTAAGCACCAGGTTAGTTAATATTCATCAGGCAGATGTGTGAAGCGCTGGGAATGCAATGGGCCTCAGCACATCATGGTGAATCAAAGGGGGATTAGACGCAGCTAGACAGCGTCCTTTGGCTCCGCCTTTGCGATATTCTTTTTTTACGGCGCTCAAGATGCGGCGACGTGTTCAGCGGTCGGTCTTTGGGATGGATAGTAGCTGCGATGTCGCAAACGTTCACCAGGCTTAATTGCACCAGCGCATCATGCATTGCGATAGGTTTCATTGTCATTCCTAAACGGCCGTGCTGCAGACAGATTTCACGGTATGACAGAGTAAGGTGAGGGCATTTCCCTCGTATACACCTCGTTCGCCGTCGGCCTTCGGGTGCAGGGGGATTAGACAACTGAACGGGGGTTGTGGCAAATAAAATAAATTCGTAGAGGCGATGAGAGAAATTTATCGCACCAAGAAAAGGCGCTGTGGCTGTCTCTTCAGGCCGTAGAAAAAATAAAACCCGGCAATATGCCGGGTTTTATTTGTATTCTGTAATCTTGATTAAAGATTAACGGGCGCGGAAGACGATGCGGCCTTTGGTTAGGTCGTATGGAGTCAGTTCCACAGTTACCTTGTCACCAGTAAGAATACGGATGTAGTTTTTACGCATTTTGCCAGAAATGTGAGCGGTAACAACGTGACCGTTCTCAAGCTCTACGCGGAACATAGTGTTAGGTAGTGTGTCAAGCACAGTACCTTGCATTTCAATTACGTCTTCTTTTGCCATTGAATCCTCTTAGGCTACCAGCCATTCATCTGATCGGGCCGGATAATGCCTTGAAACTGTTTGAGTGTAAAGTTTAGGCCGCAATTTTACATCTGCGAATGTGCTTTGTCAGCTACTCTGATGCATTAATCCGTATTTTATCGTATTTCCCTCAGGCAGTGGTGAAAAATGCAGCTCAGTTTTCATCAAAACGTTGCCATCCATTCGCTGTCAGTTTCTCGCAGGGCCTGAAACGAATTTTATAGTTCATTGCTTGGCACTGGTCTATCTGGTAACCCGGATACAGCCAGCGGCGTCCCGAGCGTTGGCAGTACTGGATCTGATACAGAACACAGAGGGTTCCAAGGGACAGGGTGCTGTCGGGTTCGAAGAAGCTGTACACCGCACTCATGGCATCCTCGAAGACATCGGTTACGGCGATGGCTATCAGCCTTTCATCCTGGTAGACATGCAGGAACAGGGTATCCATCCACGGGGCGGTGCAAAACTCAAAGAATTGTGCCTTGTTGGGAGGGTACATACTGCCATCGGCATGGCGCTGGGTAATATAGCGGGCGTAAAGCGGGTACCAGTCTGGATCCAGCTTGGTCTTGAACTCCCACCGAAGCCGGGCCATCTGGTTGAGCTGGCGCTTTTGGCTTTTAGAGGGACGAAACGCGGGGCAGTCAACCCGCAGCGGGACGCATGCGTTGCATTGTTGGCACATTGGCTTGTAAACGGCACTGCCACTGCGGCGGTAGCCTGATGCCAGCAGCACACTGTAGCCTGCCGGGGCCAGCCAGTGGTGATCCATTACCACGCCAAGTTGCTCGATTTGCTCCGGGAGGTAGCTACACGACGATTCTGGCGTTAGTCCGATGCGCAGCGGGAGCTTGTTAATACTGGTCATGACGGTGAGAAGGTTAACTCCTGGCTGTGGTAACATTCTTCACTCAGTATGGCATCTCTTTGCTGCTGGAGGAAACGAGTAAACAGGCTTCGTTCCATTTCGGCGGCCCCCAAGGAGGAGAGGTGATCATTCATCATCTGGCAGTCGATGAGCTGGCCGCCATGAGCGCTGAAGTGTTGGCAAAACAGCCAAAGGGCGATCTTGGAGGCATTGTCAGCCAGTGAGAACATGGATTCACCACAGAAGATACCGCCGACACTGATACCATAAAGCCCTCCGACGAGCTTGCCTTGCTGCCACACTTCTACGGAATGGCAGTACCCGAGGTCATGCAGATGCTGGTAGGCGTGGATCATTTCAGGAGTGATCCAGGTCTCTTCTGCTTTGCGGGTGGTGGCGCAGAGCTCGATAATGTCATGGCAAGCGTGGTTCAATGTGACCCGGTAGTCAGATTTTCGGTAGAATTTGCGTAAGCTCTTACTGGGTTGGAACTGATCGGGCAGGAAAACGGCCCTTGGTGCCGGGCTCCACCACAGCAGCGGCTCGCCCTCGGAAAACCATGGGAAAATACCCTGTCGGTATGCACTGACAAGGCGTTCGGGGCGCAGATCACCCCCAAAGGCCAGTAGGCCGTTTGGGTCGGCCAGTGCTGTTTCAGGAGCAGGGAAGTCAGTATTGACCGGATCAAGTTCCGGAAGATAAATTGCCATAATTACACTAAATGTAGCTGATATCTCCCAAGTAGTTCGAAGTTACTGGGGGAGAGCCTAGGGTTGCCGGGAAAGAGGATTATATGATGAGAAAATGGTTAGTGTTATTGTTAATTTTACCCTTGGCACTTTCTGCGGCGCCTTACAACAGGAATCAGGCTCGGACGGTGAATCAAGTGGTGTTTGGTGCGGTCGACAGTGTTCGCTATATTACCCACCAGGATGTGATTGACTCGCAACGCAATGGCTGGGAAACCTTGCTTGGTGGTGTTATCGGTGGTTTGATCGGCAACCAGTTTGGTGATGGCTCCGGGCGGGAGGTCGCGACGGCGGTTGGTGCCGTCGCAGGGATGGGGATAGCTCACAACCGCCAGCCGACACGGCAAATTGTCCAGTACCGCTTGGTGGAACTGCTCATCAGGGCAGAAGATGGCACCTTGATTGATGTCATCCAGGATGTTGACGCGAGCATGCTGTTCCAACCCGAAGACAAGGTGAGGATCCTGTATTTCGATAACGGGGTGCGAGTGGATAAGACCTATCCGTGAGGGTGGGAGATAGACGCAGGTAGAAAAAAAGCGTGATGGCAGCACCATCACGCTTCGTTCGTTGTGCGCCGAGCATGGCGTTGTTCTAGGAGGTGAAAGTCCTCTACGGGCTCAGTCGAGCGAGAACCGTTAGCCTATGCAAGGGTGCCCACCGTGAGGCGGGATCTGAAGGAAGCAAATGGCAAAACTTGGCCGTGACGAACAGAAATCTGATAGTAGGCCAGTACAACTTGGGTAACCTAGCAACATATAGAATAGCCCAATGCCTCGACGGGAAGTGTGTACGGGTAAATCAGGCACAGCCAAGGGAAAGAACAACGTCTTACCTCGGGAGATCTTATTACCTGTCTCGGGCGAGACTAATGCAGCAGTGATGCTGTGTGATGGGAAATAAGAAGTCAGCAGAAGGCATAGTACCTTGGGGAAGTACAACCCAAGGGAAGGCCGGAACTGAATATATCAAGAAGCAGTCACTAGACACTCAATCATGTGGAGTCATAGCAAGATGATCAAAATCTCTACGTACCAATGGGCAACACCGCAAGTGACGCTCATGGCCACGAAGAATGACAAGCATGATCGGCGTAGACAGGAGGACGAGTCTTGGTGACCTCAACTCAGTTGATGGAGCAGATCTGTTCATCAACGAATCTGAACCAAGCCCTGAGAAGAGTGAAGAAGAACAAAGGGTGTGCTGGTGTCGATAAACTCGATATAACAGCGACTATCTCGATGCTTCGGCAGTCTTCAAATGGGCAAGCGCTCCGCCAGAGCCTTCTGGATGGGAGCTATCAACCCCAACCTGTTCTGGGTGTAGAAATCCCTAAACCTAGCGGGGGAGTTAGGCAACTAGGTATCCCAACAGTACTTGATAGGATAGTCCAACAGGCTATCACCTCAGTACTGACAGATATCTATGAACCGAAGTTCTCCCACAGTAGTTACGGGTTCAGGCCCAACCGTAGTGCCCACCATGCATTGGCGGCAGCAAGCCACTACATCAGGGAGGGGCGGGGTTATGTAGTCGACATTGACCTAGCGAAATACTTCGATACCGTGAACCACGATAGACTGATGCACAGGCTATCGGAGGATATCACG
The DNA here is from genome assembly GCF_029223585.1 of Photobacterium sp. DA100. Taxonomy (NCBI): domain Bacteria; kingdom Pseudomonadati; phylum Pseudomonadota; class Gammaproteobacteria; order Vibrionales; family Vibrionaceae; genus Photobacterium; species Photobacterium sp. DA100. Next base: position 1,163,593 of record NZ_CP119423.1, read on the forward strand.
GACAAACGGGTACTGAAGCTGGTCAGGTCATACCTACAGGCAGGCATAATGCGAAACGGGTTAGCCGAGCAGAGGCAACGAGGGACACCACAGGGTGGACCATTATCTCCGCTGCTATCAAATATCGTATTAGATGAGTTGGATAAAGAGCTTGAGCGAAGAGGGCATAAGTTCTGCCGATATGCAGATGACTGCCAAATCTACGTGGGCAGTGAGGAAGCCGCGAACCGAGTAAAAGCCTCAATAACGGAGTTCTTGGAGCAGAAACTGAAACTCACGGTCAACCGTGAGAAAAGTGCGGCAACAAGAGTGACAGAGCGGACTTACCTAGGCCATCGCTTCCAACGAGGTGGAATTATCCATATCTCGAAGAGAGCACAAACTCATATGAAGAAGCGAGTGCGTCAAATAACGAAGCGGAATCGAGGGCGAGAGTTGAAGACAGTAATAGTCGAACTCACTCAATACCTAAGAGGATGGCAACACTACTTCAAGCTTGCCATACGGAAAAGCGCGATGCAGCGCTTAGATGAATGGATAAGGCGGCGCCTACGGTGCTATCGACTCAAGCAGCGCAAACGCAGACACAGTATAGCGTCATGGTTACGCCAAGAGGGCGTAAGCGAACGCAATGCGTGGAAGCTAGCGATGTCAGAGAAAGGATGGTGGCACTTGGCTTTATCGCCACAGCTCAATCAGGCCATGCCAACGAAACGGTTCAAGGAGATGGGCATGTACTCATTGCGAGATGGGTACGAGTCACTGAAAATATATTCGGAACCGCCGTATGCGACCCACGCTTGTACGGTGGTGTGAGAGGACGGAGGCCGCGAGGCCTCCTCCTACTCGATTCGGCTGTCGATTACTCGACCGTCAGGATACGCATGTTATTGGTACTACCAATGGTATCCATCACATCACCCTGGGTGACGATCACCAGATCGCCGCTTGTCAGGAAGCCTTTCTCTTTTAGTGTTTCAACCGCGTGTTTTGCCGCTTCAAGGCCAGCATCGCTGTCACGGTTGAAGTAAACCGGGGTTACACCGCGGTATAGCGCCGCACGGTTTAGTGTATTTTCGTTGCGAGACATCGCAAAGATAGGCTTGCCAGATGAAATACGAGACATCATCAGCGGTGTACGGCCTGACTCAGTCATTGCGATCATCGCCTTGACGCCTTCCATGTGGTTTGCCGCATACATGGTTGACATTGCAATCGTTTCTTCCGCCGACTCGAAAGTACGGGCTAGACGGTGGTTAGATACGTTGATGCTCGGCTCTTTTTCCGCGCCCATACAAACGCCAGCCATTGCGGTAACCGTCTCAACTGGGTAGCTACCCGCAGCCGTTTCAGCAGATAGCATTACCGCATCGGTACCATCAAGCACGGCGTTGGCCACGTCCATGACTTCAGCACGGGTTGGCATTGGGCTGGTGATCATGGTTTCCATCATCTGGGTTGCCGTGATCACGGTGCGGTTCAGGCTACGTGCACGACGGATCAGTTTCTTCTGCACACCAACTAGCTCTGGGTCACCGATTTCAACCCCTAGGTCACCACGGGCTACCATTACCGCGTCAGAAGCCATGATGATGTCATCCATCGCTTCAGTGGTTGCAACGGCTTCAGCACGCTCAACTTTTGCCACTAGTTTAGCTTCTAGGCCGGCTTCCATCGCAAGGCGGCGAGCATATTTCATGTCCTCGCCGTTGCGTGGGAAAGAAACCGCTAGGTAGTCAACGCCCATTTGCGCAGCGGTGATGATGTCAGCTTTGTCTTTGTCAGTCAGCGCTTCAGCTGAAAGGCCACCGCCTTTCTTGTTGATACCCTTGTTGTTTGACAGTGGACCACCAACAGTAACTTCGGTGTGCACCTTGTTACCTTCAACAGAGGTCACTTTTAGCTGAACACGGCCGTCGTCAAGTAGCAGGATGTCACCTGTCTCAACGTCTTTTGGTAGTTCTTTGTAGTCAAGACCAACAGCTTGCTGATCGCCTTCACCTTTTGCTAGGTCGCTGTCTAGGGTGAACTTGTCGCCGATCGCTAATTGAATCTTGCCGTCTTTGAAAGTAGACACACGGATTTTCGGGCCTTGGAGATCGCCTAGGATAGCGACGTGCTTACCTAGCTTCGCGGCGATTTCACGTACAGTCTTGGTGCGTTGGATGTGATCCTCTGGGCTGCCGTGCGAGAAATTCATTCGCACAACGTTTGCACCGGCAGCGATAATCTTCTCAAGATTGTTGTCGCGGTCGGTAGCAGGACCCAAAGTAGTAACGATTTTAGTACGTCTTAGCCTTTCAGACATCGGAAACTCCATCTGTATCATTGGTTACCAACGAAACGATTGCTTGTGGAAATCTGCTTCATTGAGTTGCATGAAATTTTACAACATATAAAGGAAGAAAGAAGCTGTTCTTTATCAACAAACTGTAAGAAAAAAACATATTGTCGGACTAGTTATGCATAATTTTTCATCATGCTTTGGAGTTGTTGCGGAAATATTTATAGGCAACATCATGCGTACTTGCAGAGGATTGCTCTCTTGGTTGGGGTAAGTGTAGTTGATGGACAAGGCTTCTGAGCGACAAATCAAGCGGGCGGAAAGACAAAAGGCACAGCCGAAGCCATGCCTTTGTAGATCAGGTAACGAAGCATACCCAGGGAATATCTAATAAGGTTAGATGATCCCTTCTTTCGTGAAGCGGGAGTCTTTTAGAGAGTCTTTAACCCGTTTTAGGTTCTCGCGGAAACCTGCACCACGGCGTAGGGTAAAGCCAGTCGCCAGCACATCAATGACGGTCATCTGGACTACACGGCTTGCCATCGGCATGTAGACATCGGTATCTTCCGGTACATCCAGACAGATAGAAATAGAACATTCACGATCAAGCGGCGAGTCCTTGGCTGTGATACCAATAACCGTTGCACCGTTTTCCCGGGCCATACGGGCGACTTCGACCAGGCTCTTGGTGCGGCCGGTATGAGAGATCACCACCACCACATCACCATCGCTGCAATTGATCACACTCATGCGCTGCATCACAATGTCATCGAAGCAAACAATCGGGATATTGAAGCGGAAGAATTTATTCTGGGCATCGTGAGCGACAGACGCTGACGCGCCTAGACCGAAGAAGGAAATCTTCTTGGCTTGGGTCAATAGGTCAACAGCACGGTTCACTTGCATTGGGTCGAGGCTGTTCTTCGCCACGTCCAGGCATGCCATGGTGGATTCGAAGATTTTCGAGGTATAGGCATCTGGGCCGTCATCTTCTTCTACATTACGGTTCACATAAGGGGTACCGTTGGCTAGGCTCTGGGCAAGGTGCAGTTTAAAATCTGGAAAGCCTTTGGTATCTAAGCGGCGGCAGAAGCGGTTAACGGTAGGCTCACTGACATCCGCCATCTTTGCCAGAGTAGCGATGCTTGAGTGTATGGCTGTCTGTGGCGATGCGAGGATAACTTCAGCGACTTTGCGCTCTGACTTACTGAAGTTATCAAGATTCTTTTGAATTTTCTCTAGGGTATTCATGGCGGTTACCGCTCGTTACTGAATTTCGTTACTGGCTTACTTATCGTATAAAGTGTTTAAAGCCATTTTGATGAAACTATACTACTTTTCATGGATCTGCTCCTAGTAAATCCATGAATATCTCTTTCTCTTTTTATTATAGTTTGACAGGGATCGAATTTTTTCTTTCAGAACTGAAAAGTTTTTTACTCAAAATTACGGTTTGGAGGGCCTATATCGTGTTTTTCTGTAGCTAATTTTCAGTGTCTGGGAATTAATTTACAGGTTGAAATAAATCTGGATGCGGATTTGTGCAGCGAAGTGAAAATGGCTTTCAGGTGGCAGGAATGAATGGAGACGTTATGAAACAGGGCGAAATTAGCAAGGTCAGCATATGTGGTTGCGGGTGGCTCGGTTTGCCCTTGGCCAAGCACTTAGTTCAGCAGGGGATGGAAACATGGGGGAGCAAACAGACAGCAGAGCAAGCTTTGGAGTTGGCTGAGTACGGAATTCACGGTGTGGCCCTCTCGCTTCCCCTGTCATTGGAGCAGCCTGTCCTTCCTTCGCCGCTCGCGTCATTTCTTGATACCGATTTGCTGGTCATCAATGTTCCGCCCGGTCGTTACGCTGGGGCCGTTGAGGAGTGGGGTGTTATAGTGAAGCGGTTGTCCGCGACGGCAAAGCAGGCAGGCTGCCGCAAGGTCATCTTTATAAGCACCACGGCCGTTTACGGCGACTGTAAGGGGACGATTGATGAATGGACAGATCCTCGCTCCAATACGCTGTCGGGAAAAGCCCATCTAGCAATCGAACAATATTTGAGAGCGGAATGGGGCGATGAGGTGGTGATACTCCGTCTGGCCGGGTTGATTGGTCCAAACCGGCATCCGGTTCGGTATCTATCGGGCCGTCAGGGGATCGAAAACGGTAAAGATAAAGTGAACCTCATTCATCAGGAGGACTGTATCGCTGCCATTTCACAGATTGTTGCCCGCTGGCCCCACTATCCGATCATGCATTTAGCTGCACCGCAGCACCCAAGCCGAGAAGCCTATTACCGGCAAATGGCCCAAATGGCGGGTTTACCGCTGCCGGAGTTTGCTGATTCGGTGGAGCGTAACAGTAAGGTCATTGATGCGGCCAAAACGTGCGGTTGGCTGTCGCTGTGTATACGCCATGCAGATCTACTCTCAGAAAAGCCTGAAATATAGCGGAGATATCCGCCTTTCGGGTGCTTAATGAAGTGGGGCGTTCATCTGTTTCATTAATAGTCAGAGCTGTATGTTTTTTTGGGCTTGGTGTTATTTATTGTCCGTAGTTATATGTTTGTAAATAAAAAAAAGCCCACTGAAAGTCAGTGGGCGAAAGCTCTATATACAATTAGGAGTTAAGCAGCAGTGGCATTACAAATTAAATAAGGGGGATGTTACCCGTTGATTTACATGAACCGGCTCATCAACCACATCTTTAATCTGAATCATGTATAGTCAGACTGATAGGTTTTCGAATAGTTCAAAAAAAATATTCTTTTGACAAAAAAAAGCCCACTGAAAGTCAGTGGGCGAAAGCTCTATATACACAATTAGGAGTTTAGCAGCAGTGGCATCATAAATTAAAGCAGCGGAATGAGTAGGAAATTAATCTGCTTACCGCGGCTTTAATGTGAATGTCACTATATATGACTGGCCCAAATTCAAATGGTTCAAAAAATTATTCTTTTTTTTTGAAAAAAGAATTGCGGTTGGAAAATGGGCTATCAAAGTTAGGCGGTGCTTAAGCGGAAATATGGTTGGGCCAAAGAGCGATAAGAGGCCTCATGGGAGCGGTTACCGACAAAAAAAAGCCCACTTCAATTGAGTGGGCAACACATCATAAAACAATTAGGAGTTTAGCAGCAGTGGCATTGTGGGATTAAAGAGTAAATGCAAGTTGCGGCCAGCAATTTGTGAAAAGTCTTTAATCTGAATGTCACTATATATGACTGGCTATTTTCAAGATGGTTCAAGAAAAATGAAAAAAAAGTACTTTTTTTCTAACTGTTTGATTTTAAGCTTTAGTAAAGGAAAGTGGATTAAGCGGGAAATAAAGAAAACCCGTCTCCAGTGGCGGGGACGGGTTTCGAAGAATGTCTTCTAAGAAAAAGCAGTGGCAATAGTTATGACCCACAGATGTCGACTTTGTTCCAATTTTTTTTCACTTTCTCAGATTTTTTTTGTTTGGTTAAATCTCAAGCCGTTTTCACGAGACAGGATTGAGACGTTTTTCACCCGGTTGGAGTTACGAGAGCTGCGAAGGAAAGATTGATCATCTTCACGACTTTTATATTAAACAGCGAAAATATCAATATGTTACAACATGGGGTATATTTGTGACTTGTTAAAAATGTTTCTTGAATGTAAAGTTTAAACAAGTGTTTAATACGGGTGAATGAATATGGCTGGAAAGGGAGAAACCAAGGCACGTATCCTGGATGCTGCCGAGCTACTCTTTGCCGAACACGGCTTCAAAGACACATCACTGCGCACCATCACCAGCAAAGCTGGGGTGAACTTGGCGTCCGTCAATTATCACTATGGCGACAAGAAAACCTTGGTCAGGGCAGTGCTTGGTCGCTATCTCGAGGCATTCATGCCCTCCCTACAATCAGAACTGGAAGTGCTGCTGACGCGCGACGATTTTTCCATGGAAGATGTCTTTCGCTGTCTTAAAGATCCGCTGTTATCACTTAATGAATACCGTGCCAACGGGGCAACCGTGTTCATGTCGCTGATTGGTAGGGGGTATACTGATGTTCAGGGGCATTTGCGTTGGTTCATCATGACTCGCTATGAGCAAGTATTAACTCTATTTACCACCGCGGTATGCCGTGCCAATCCATCTTTAGATCCTGAAACCTTATTTTGGCGCTTGCATTTCACGCTTGGGGCATCGGTTTTCACCATGGCCTCGTCTACCGCGCTGTGTGAGATTGCGGCGAATGACTTCTCCCGCCAGGTTAAACCTGAAGATTTGATCGAACGTTTGGTGCCTTATTTGGCAGCGGGCGTTGCTGCACCGATAGAACAATCGCTTTCGCTAATTAGCGAACAGTCAACAGGAACAAGATAGATATACCCAAAAAACCAATAACGATAAAAGTGACAAAAGGACCTGAAACATGAGTACGTTAACCAAGCTAAGAAAACGCTATCTCAGTGATCCCGCATTCAAAATGTTCAAGAAAGTGCTGCCGCCACTTTCCGACACCGAGCGAGAGGCCATGGAGGCCGGCAGTGTTTGGTGGGATGGTGAATTGTTCGGCGGGAATCCTAACTGGAATACCCTGCTGACCTACCCGCAGCCCATATTGAGTGATGAGGAGCAGGCGTTCATCGACAACAAGCTAGAACCGCTGTTGGATATGCTGAACGACTATCAGATTGTCCAGGAAGATAAAGATCTGCCGCCGGAGGTGTGGGAGTATCTGCGCAAAGAGAAATTCTTCTCGCTGATTATCGGTAAAGAGTATGGCGGTTTGGACTTTTCCGCCCACGCCAACTCAACCATCGTTACCCGGATTGCCACCAAGAGTCTGAGTGCCGCGGTATCGGTCATGGTGCCAAACTCGCTGGGTCCGGGTGAGCTTCTGACTCACTATGGTACCCAGGAGCAGAAAGATTATTGGTTGCCGCGCTTGGCCCACGGTGAAGATATTCCTTGTTTCGCCCTTACCGGCCCTGAGGCGGGGTCGGATGCCGGTGGTATCCCTGATTTGGGCGTGGTGTGCTACGACGAGTACCAAGGCGAGCAAGTGCTGGGGATCCGCGTGAGCTGGAACAAGCGCTATATCACCCTGGCACCGGTAGCCACCGTGCTGGGGTTGGCCTTCAAGCTGCATGATCCTGATGGTTTGATTGGCGACAAGAAAGAGCTCGGCATTACTTGTGCCTTGATCCCGGCAGATCACCCGGGCGTTGAAATTGGTGAGCGCCATGATCCGCTGAACCTTGCCTTCATGAACGGCCCGACCCGCGGTAACGATGTCTTTATCCCGATGGATTGGGTGATTGGTGGTCAGGATTATGTCGGCCGTGGCTGGCGTATGCTGGTGGAATGTTTGTCGGCAGGCCGTGGTATTTCTCTTCCGGCGCTGGGGACTGCTGTTGGTCATTTAACGGCAAGAACCACAGGCGCTTATGCCTATGTCCGCAAGCAGTTCGGGATGTCTATCGGTAACTTCGAAGGTGTTGCGCAGGCGATGGGGCGTATTGGTGGTTTCACTTATATGTTAGAAGCATCACGAACTCTGACGACGACGTCTCTTGATATGGATGAAACTCCGGGGATCGTCACGGCCATTGCCAAATACCACATGACGGAAATGGCCCGCACCATCCTCAATGATGCGATGGATGTCCACGCCGGGCGCGCGATTCAGCTCGGGCCAATGAACTATATCGGCCACCATTATTTCGGCATGCCGGTCGCCATTACGGTAGAAGGGGCGAATATCCTAACCCGTAATCTGATGATCTTCGGTCAGGGGGCCACGCGTTGCCACCCGTACGTGCTCAGCGAGATGGAGGCGGCGGCAAACCCAGACAGTCGCGAAGGGGCGAAAGCGTTCGATAAGTTGCTGGCTAGCCACATCAGCTTTGCGGTGGGGAATGTGAGCAAATCCTTGCTTAATGCGTTCAGTGGCTCGTACTTCAACAGCTCGCCGGTCAGTGGAGAAACGGCTAAGTACTACAAGCAGTTGTCTCGTATGAGTCGTGCGTTGGCTGTGGCCGCTGACTTCGCGATGCTGAGTCTTGGCGGTGAGCTCAAGCGGCGTGAAATGGTTTCTGCCCGCTTGGGCGATATACTAAGCCATTTGTACCTGGCTTCTGCGGTGCTCAAACGTTACGAGGACGAAGGTCGCCAGCAGCAAGACCTGCCATTTGTCCACTACGGTTTGCAACATTGTTTGCACCAGTGCGGGGTTGCGTTCGATGAAGTACTAGCCAACTTCCCACGCAAGGGAGTCGGTCGTTTGCTGCGGACCTTGTTGTTCCCGTTAGGTATTCACTATGCTGCACCGAAAGACGAGGTGGCAGTGAAGATTGCCGAACTTCTGATGCGTCCGGGCAAGCAGCGTGATCGGCTGACTCACCTCTGCTATGTCGGTAAACAAGAGGACGATCCGGTTGGATTGATGGAACGCGCGTTCATTGCCATGTACGGAGTGAAAGATCTCGAGCGTAAAATTGCCAAGGCGGTCAAAGCGGGTACGATCCCACGCAAGGTTTCTTTAACAGAAAAGCTACAAATTGCTCTTGATGCGGGGATCGTCACAGATGCAGACGTGAAAAAAATGCAAAATGCCGATCAGTTAAGACAGAGGGCGATTCAGGTGGATCACTTCTCTGCTGCCCACTTCAAAAAAGGCGGCTTGCAACCGGGGAAAGCAGCCTAAGGCTCATGCCTTGTGAACAATAAACCTGGTGTCTCCCATGTGCCACGCCATTGCGTGGCACTTTTTTTGGTCTATTTCTGTGATTTTCCGCGCGGAACACCTCCAACCACTGCCGAATTTAGCGTTTTCGCTCATAAATTTAATGCGAATTTGTCATTTACCTTTTATCCTACTGTCAATTGTGTAAGGGAAGTTGAAAATGATCATCAAACCTAGAATTCGTGGATTTATTTGTACTACGACTCATCCAGTGGGTTGTGAGGAAAACGTCAAAGAGCAGATTGCATACACTAAGGCGCAGGGCCCTATTGCCAATGCCCCTAAGCGTGTACTGGTTGTTGGTTCATCAAGCGGTTACGGTCTGTCTTCGCGTATTGCTGCTGCATTCGGTGGCGGTGCTGCAACAATTGGTGTGTTCTTCGAAAAGCCGGGTACTGAAAAGAAACCGGGTACAGCAGGCTGGTACAACTCTGCCGCATTCGACAAGTTTGCTAAAGAAGAAGGCCTGTACTCCAAGAGCTTGAATGGTGATGCTTTCTCTCACGAAGCAAAACAGAAAGTGATTGATCTGATCAAAGAAGATTTGGGTCAGGTTGATATGGTGGTTTACTCACTGGCTTCTCCAGTTCGCAAAATGCCAGATACCGGTGAGGTAGTCCGTTCTACCCTGAAACCTATGGGTGAAACCTACACCGCAACTGCTGTTGATACCAATAAAGATGTGCTGATCGAAGCGAGTATTGAGCCTGCGACTGAGCAAGAAGTGGCTGATACTGTCACCGTTATGGGTGGTCAGGATTGGGAACTGTGGATCAATGCGCTGTCTGAAGCTGGCGTTCTGGCTGATGGCTGCAAGACCGTTGCCTACAGCTACATTGGTACCGAGATCACTTGGCCAATTTACTGGCACGGTGCGCTTGGCCAAGCGAAGATGGACCTGGACCGCGCAGCTTCTGAGCTGAACCAGAAACTGGCTGCGACCGGCGGCTCGGCGAATGTTGCAGTACTGAAGAGTGTGGTCACTCAGGCGAGCTCGGCCATTCCTGTCATGCCTCTATACATCGCAATGGTGTTCAAGAAGATGCGTGAGGAAGGGGTTCACGAAGGGTGTATGGAGCAAATCCACCGCATGTTCACCCAGCGCCTGTTCAAAGAGGACGGCAGTGCACCTGAGGTAGACAGCGAAAACCGTCTGCGTCTTGATGACTGGGAACTACGTGAAGATATCCAGAAGCACTGTCGCGACCTGTGGCCAAACGTAACCAACGAGAACCTATTCGAAGTGGCTGATTACCAGCAGTACAAAGATGAGTTCCTGAAGCTGTTCGGCTTTGGCATCGAAGCGGTCGACTACGACGCAGATGTTAACCCAGCTGTTGAGTTTGATGTTCAAGACATCTAATTGGGGCTTGAATGCCTAGCAATAAAAAACCGCCGGTTACGGCGGTTTTTTTGTGCTTGTGGTTTTTGTTAATGCTGAAGGCCGGGTTTAATGCTTCGGCAATTCAATCACAAAGGCGGCCCCTTCAATGGATGCGGTTTTGACATGGATAGTCCCTTTGTAACTCATGACGATTTCGTGGCAGACCGACAGGCCAATCCCTTGTCCAGGGTTGAGCTGATCCGCTCGGACGCCGCGTTGGAAAATCGCTTCGCGCATTTCTTCCGGTACCCCGGGGCCATCATCTTCAATGATGATGATGTAGCGATCGGGTTTCTCCTGAACAATGACCCGTACTTCGGTAATACAGAAGCGGTAGGCATTTTCCAGCAGGTTACCCAGCAACTCCATCAAATCACTGCGGTTGACCGGTAGCGTCAATTTGTCGTTGAAGAAGCAACGCAATGCGACGTTTTTCTCGTTATACACTTTACTGAGCAAGCGGCTGAAGCTGTCCGTCAGTGGCTTTAGCTCGGTTTTGTCTTTCTGCAGCCCCTGCTGGCCCATCATGGCACGTTTCAGCTGGTACTGGACAAGTTCGTCCATTTGGCTGATCTGCTCCATCACCCGCTGGTTCAACTCGAAGCGCGGGATATCCTTGTCATCAAGCAGCGCGTTGGTTGCAGCTAAGCGTGTTTTTAGGCTATGTGCCAAGTCATCCATCGCATGGCGATAACGGCCTTTCTGCGCGTTGCTGATTTCAATCAAGCGGTTGAGTGCCAAGGTCACATCTTGCAGCTCCATGGGGAAATCATCATCAAGCTTGTCGCGCTTTGAATCGGTCATCTGATCCAGTTGCGATGCCATCTTGCGCAGTGGCTGGAAACTCCAGTGGAATGCGGCAATCAAGAATGCAATTGCGATAAGGACAAACAAGCCGAGGTAGAAAGTGGTCCGTTTGTGCAGCTGATTGAGCGATGACACATAGGAATCCCCCGAGCGGAGTACCACCAACTGGTAGACACTTCCTCCTTCCCGTTCCTGGCTCATGTTATAGGCGATATAATTCTCACCCTCCTTGGTCTCAACCAGGGTAGGCACAGGAATACTGTCGGGGAGCTCGCTGCAGATGTTGCCAATATTGGCTTCTTTGGCCTCCTCGGAAAGCCAAATGGTATGGTCGGTTTTGTCACAGACCACCGACATATAGTCAGTATCAGACGGGTCGACCGAGTCTATCCATTTGTCGACATCTTTGATCAGGCCGGCACGGTTGAGCTGGGCAACGACCATCGGCATTTGGGCGACCAGTTCGGAAGAGTACGCGGCCATATAGCTTTGGCTATAAAGCTGGTTAATCACCCCAGCCAGTGCTGAGGTGATCAGAACAATGATCGCGACGGAAGTGACAAGAACTCGGCGGCGAAGCCGCGGTTGGATAATTCTCTTCATTACTGGGCTTGAAGTTCGAAAATATAGCCTTGACCGCGGATGGTGGAAATTGGGTTTTCCTGGCCGTTATTGGTGAACTTCTTGCGCAGGCGGCTGATCATCACTTCGATAGTGTTCGGATCGCCTTCCTGATCTTCGTACAGCACATCCAGTAGACGCTGCTTAGAGACGACCTGGCGGCTGTGGCGCATCAGGTATTCCAGCAAGTCGTACTCAAACGCGGTAAGCTCAAGCAGGTTATCCTGAATAAACACTTGCTTGGCCAGCAGATCGACGCGAATGTCTCCGGCCGTCATCTCGGGTTTGACAAAGCCAGCACTGCGGCGGACCAGTGCACTGAGTCGTGCCACCATTTCTTCTTTCTGGAACGGCTTGACCAGATAGTCATCGGCCCCCGCCTCAAGTCCGGTGACCTTGTCTTGCCAGTTAGAACGGGCTGTCAGAATTAGGATCGGCAAGCGCAGGCCTTTCTCGCGCATATCTTTGATCAGGCTGATACCATCGCGATCAGGCAGGCCGATATCGACAATAGCCACATCGTTAGGGTAATCCTGGGCAAAGAATAGGCCTTCTTCTGCTGTGCCCGCGCACTGAACCTGGTGGCCCATCTCGCTGAGTTGGGATTTCAGGTGGTGACTGAGGATCGGATCGTCTTCAACAATAAGGATACGCATAGTTTTGATTACCAATAGTTTTTCTACCTATTCAGCCAATATACTGAATAGCGTGTGAAGTGGCGAATATTTCCTAGCAATTTGTGGTGCTAATCAGGGATATACGGTGAATTTTAACTCTTTATAGCTTAGATGAAATGGACTGAATCTGTGCTGACTCGATAGCGCCATGTTAAGCAAAAAAATGCCCCCTGGGGTAGGGGGCATGGAACTCGAGTGATTGAGGTTGGCTGGTGTCAGCTGAGGATCACGAATAGGGTACCGGCAATTGTCAGCAGCACGTTGGCGATGGCATAGGTACCCGCATAGCCCAGGGCCGGGATCGTACTGCGGGCATGCTCGTTGATCATATCCATCGCCGGGGCGCAAGTACGCGCCCCAATGATGGCGCCAAACAGCAGGGCACGGTTCATCTTCAGGACGTAGGCTCCGAACAGGTAGGCCAGCACCACAGGGATCACGCTCACCATCAAACTTGCCGAGAACACGGCCAGGCCGACTTGCGACAGCGAGTCAAACAAGTTGGAGCCGGCACTTAAGCCGATACCGACCATAAAGACCATCAGACCGAGATCCTTGGTCATGTTCAGCGCTCCTTGTGGCACGTAGCCGAAGGTCGGGTGGTTGGCCCGCAGGAAACCCAGGGTAATGCCTGCCACCAACAAACCGGCCGCGCTACCCAGGCCGAAGGCAATCTGGCCGAAGGTCATGGTGATCGTACCGACTAGTAAGCCAATGATGAAGAAGCAGCAGAACGCCAGCAGGTCGGCAATCTGGCTGTGGACCGAGATGAAACCGATCCGCTCAGCCAGTCCCATGACGCGGCTTTTCTCACCACTGACCTGCAGGATATCCCCTTTGCTTAGTAGGATGTTGTGATCCATCGGCATTTCAATCTGGGCGCGGACGACGCGGTTGAGGAAACAGCCGTATTCTGACAGGTTCAGCTCGGATAGGCGTTTGCCGGCGATGTTGTCGTTCTTCACCACGATCTCTTCTTCAACAATACGCAAGTCCAGCAGATCGCGATCGAAGACTTCTTTACCGTTGCGGAAACTTGGGTCCAGACGGGCGTGGCTGTCTGGGTAGCCCACCAAGGCAATCTCATCCCCTTCCTGCAAGATGGCATCACCATCGGGGTTGGCCAAAATACCGTTTCGGCGAATGCGTTCAATATAGCAGCCAGTTTGGCGGTAAATACCCAGTTCACGCAGGTTGCGGCCATCAATCCAGTTGATAAGCTCTGGACCAACCCGGTAGGCGCGGATGATTGGTAGGTATACCTTGCGCTGGGAGCTTTCACCGATGCCGCGTTCGCGGGCGATTTGCTGTGACGATTCGGCAAGGTTCTGTTTCTGCAACTTAGGCATCAGCTTGGCCAATACAATGACACTCACCAGGCCAATGAGGTAAGACATGGCATAGCCGACACTGATGCTGTCGATGATCTGCTGAATGCTATCAGGATCGCTAATGCTGGATAAACCACTCACCAAGGCATCTTTTGCCCCTACCAATACCGGTGTTGCGGTCAGTGAGCCGGCCATGAGGCCGGTACTCAGCCCGAGCCCGAGACCGAGGTAGTTACTCATGGTGACCGTAATGAAAATTGCTGACAGGATCACAACCAGTGCCAACAGCAAATAGTGTTTACCATCGCGGAAGAAGATCCCGAAGAAGTTAGGCCCGGCCTCAATGCCGACACAGAAAATAAACAGCATAAAGCCGATGTTCAGTGCCTCGGCATCAAAGGTAAAGCCAGCGTTTCCAAACAGGAGGGCAGTAATGAGAACCCCAATGGAGTTTCCCAGTTGCATATTGGCTATGCGAATTTTACCGGCCGAAAGGCCAACAGCGAGTACAACAAAGAGCAACAGAATATCATTCTGATGAAGGAGGGCGGCGACATCGATATTCACAACAGTTTTTTTCCGCGACGAGAGACCAGCAACAAAGTGGTGAAATTCTAGCTGATTTTATGTTTATGGCATACCGAAAATGATCGTTATTCATAGAAAATTTTCGAATTGATTTGCTGGGAAATAAACCAGAAGGCAATAAAAAAGGCTGATATTTCAGCCTTTTTAAGAAAATGTTACTAAACTTGTTGCTCAGCGCTTACTGGAACAGGCCTAGGTTTTCTTTTGCGTATGCTTCGAAGTCTGTGCAGCCGCCGATGTGCTCTTGGTCGATGAAGATCTGAGGCACAGTCTCTACTGGTTTACCCACTGTCTTTTCCAGGTCAGCTTTGCTGATGCCTTCTGCGTGGATATCTACATAACGGTAGTTAAAATCTTCGCGCTCTTCTTTTAGTTTGTCAGCAAGATCTTTTGCACGGACACAGAATGGGCAACCTGGGCGGCCAAAAATAACAACGAACATAACGTCTCTCCTTAAATTTGATGGGTTTACTATAACGTGACTGGCTGGGATGAGAAAGAGGGTTTTATCACTTGCAGCAATAGACAAAACCGATTGAAGGGAAATGAAGGCCAATAATGGCGAAGCAGACCTTATCAAGCTAAGTGTGACTGCTCGCAGGTTATTGTGACGCCAGTTTTATTCACTGGTGAAAAGTTGCTCAGAATCAAAAACAGGAATCAGCATCGGGGCACACTCGATAATAATTATTTTAAAAGACGGAATGGAGTGCCTATGTTTCAGTTTATGACGGCCACTCGGATAATCTTCGGGGAAGGCGCACTGAGTAATTCGTTGTCGACATTAAACCAGTTCGGCTACAGCGTGCTGCTGGTGACAGGCCGGGATAGTTCCCGGGCCCAGCCATTGATCAGTTACTTCAAGCAGCAGGGAATGCGCTATCAGCAAGTGGCCATTCACGACGAGCCGCTCATTGCGATGGTGGAGGAGATGGCTGCGATGGGGCGGAAATTCCGCCCTGACATGGTACTGGCCATCGGTGGGGGCAGTGTGCTCGATGCGGGTAAGGCGCTGTCCGCTCTGATCCCTAATCAAGGCAGTGTATACGACTATGTCGAGGTCGTAGGGCGCAATGTGCCGTTGCAAGCCAAACCGATCCCTTTTATTGCCGTTCCTACTACAGCGGGGACTGGCTCGGAGGTTAGCAAGAGTGCAGTACTGCGCTCGGCACAAGAAAATGTCAAAGTCGGGCTGCGGAGCCCCGATATGCTGCCGGATCTGGCCATTGTCGACCCGACCCTTACCTACGGTATGGATCCCGTCATGTCCGGATGCTGCGGTATGGATGCCTTTACCCACCTGATGGAGTCGTATGTCTGCGGTGAACCCAATCCGTTGACCGACATGGTTTGTGAAGAAGGCCTGAGGCGCTTGTCCGGGGCCATTCTTGCCGCGTGCGAGGACGATGACCCACGGGCCCGCTCCGATATGGCCTTTGCCGCTATGCTGGGGGGGATGGCGCTGGCTAATGCCAAGCTTGGTGCTGCTCATGGCCTCGCGTCTTCTCTTGGTGGCCGGCTTCAGGCTCCCCACGGGCTAATTACCGCTCAGCTAGCCCCTTACGTGATGCAGGAAAATGTTTTGGCTGCGCGGGAGGCGGGGAGGGCCGATGTGCTCAACCGTTATCGTCAGTTAGCGTGTATTTTGACGGGCCGGATGAATGCCGAAATTATCGATGGTATCGCTTGGACCAAGCGGACATTGAAGCGACTGAGCCTGCCGCCGCTTACAGACTATGGGTTCTGCAATGTGATGTTTGATGAAGTGGCGGAAGATGCCTTGCTATCGAACTCGATCAAGGGAAACCCGCTGCCGCTGAATAAGGATCGGCTGCTGAGCATCCTCGAGCAAATATGCCAAGGTCAGGTTGCCAGTTCTACCTCAGAGGATGGCATGTACAGCCCGGAAAGTTAGCGGACGGGCAATATTTCTCGATGCCATATAACAGTGGGTCAACCCGGACGCCTGTGCTAGAGTGACTTATACCCAAGCTACCTCAAGAGGCAGGTTCAGCGAGAATTTATAAGCTTATAGACAAGGCATTGTTTTGAAGATCTAGTGGCTCTAAATCAAGAAACAATAACGCCGTATATGAGCTTAGAAAACTCGCCCTTCGGGAGGGTGTCAGCCCATTCACTCCTTCGTTGAAGATTTTTGAAAGGGAATGCCATTCCTGCAAATCTTCGCCTTGTATTGAATGCGCTGACAACCCTCTGAATCCTGCACCTTGAGGTAACTTGGGTATATTTAGGCTCACTGTTATAGGGAAATGTATGAACCAGACGATTGATACCATTTTGCACCATCGCTCAATTCGTAAGTTTACCGCTGAGCCGATAAGTGAAAATTTGCGCACTACTATTCTGGACTGTGCCATTGCGGCGTCATCGTCAAGTTTTATCCAGTGTGTCAGTATTATTCGGGTTACCGATTGCGAGAAGCGGTTGCTATTGGCCGAGTATGCCGGCGGGCAGGAGTACGTTGCCAGTGCCGCGGAGTTTTTTGTATTTTGTGCTGATTACAATCGCCATCAACAAATTTATCCTGACGCAAAGCTGGGATTTACTGAGCAGACTTTGATCGGTGCTGTTGACGCAGCGTTAATGGCACAAAATGCCTTGCTGGCGGCTGAGTCCCTGGGGCTGGGTGGGGTATATATCGGTGGTTTGAGGAACAACCCCGACAAAGTCGCAGCCTTGCTGTCGTTGCCTTTGCATGTGCTGCCGTTATTTGGTCTCTGCCTCGGCTATCCAGCACAGTCGCCCGAGGCAAAGCCCCGTCTCCCGCGTTCTGCGGTGGTTCATGAAAACAACTATACCCCACTAGATATGGATACGCTGGCTCGCTATGACCAGCATGTACGGCAATACTACTTGAACCGTACCGGGGGAAATAAAGATATGTCCTGGAGTGAGCAAATTTCTGGCACCTTGAATAAAGAAGCGCGGCCATTTATGAAAAAATTTATCGAAGGGCAAGGTTTCAGCTTGAAATAACGGAAGGTGGCAGCAAAACTTCATTATGGAACGGACGCTTTCTGACTTAAACTGACGATAAAAAGGGCGAAAAAATAGACCTTTTGTCAAGTTTTGTTCAAAATACGGCAAAAGTTACCGATGAACTTTTTATAAAACTGTGAGTCAGATAGAATATCGATAGACAAGACAATAATAATCGGCCTGAAAATATCCCCTCTGGCCGGAAAGAGAATCGGAACATATATATGAAGTATGTTGGGAAAGTTGCCAGTATGGTTGTATTGGCGACTTTGCTCGCGGGTTGTGCCGGCACACCAGACAGTAACAACGAATTATCCACAGAAGTGAATGTTGAGAGCGTACTTCATTCTGCCAATAAAGTTCATCGCCATTGGCGCAACACCCTCGTCGATGCCGAGGGTTTAAAGCTCTATGCGCCCGATAAATATGCCACCATGATGGAGAGCTGGCAGCGTGCTGATAATCTTTTCAAAGACATTCAGTCGACGCCGGATCTCGCCACGCAAAGTTATTCGCTTTTCTCTTCGGTGACCTACCTCGATCGTTTTTACAATGATATCGAGGTGGTCGAGAGCAACCATGCGGAATTGATGGGGCTAAAGAAAATTGCTGATAAGGTCCTGGAACCTGCCATGACCCAGTTGGCCTACCTCAACTCGATTGATGCCAATGCTCACTACCGCAGTGAATTTGTTCGGCTCAACCGCTTTTATAGCAACTTGTTCGCGTTTGTGGCCCGCGGCGATCTCAACCGGGCCCGCGAAGAGCAGACCGAATTCCTTTCCCGCGCGCACAGTTTGGAAGTGAGGGTGATCAAGCGTATTTATATCACCCCGCAGGAAGAAGCCCTGCGCCAGTTACGCCGTGAAGACGTGCGCTATTATGCGCCGCTCAGCTATACCAAGGTTGAGGAGGAAATCAAGGCTGGTAAGACTTTGATAGATAATTCTCCCCGGGCCTTTGATGCGATTAACCAAGTGGTGTCAGCCATAGAGTTTGAGCTTGCCCACGCGGCGCATATTGCCGAAGAGGTGAAATACCTGCGTGACCGTAACCGTGATGAATACGAAAGCTATATTCTTACCATTGAAGCGAAGTTGCTCAGCATCTCCCAGGCGCTGAATGATTCAGATTTGCGTGACCAGCCATTGGCTGAGCAGGCCAAGCAATTAAGCTCGCAGGTGGCAGGTACGCGTCAGCAGCTTCAGTTGGCCAGTCGCCAGGCCCAGCCTACCCAGCAGCAGGTCCAGCTGGATACGCTCAAGGGGTTGCTCAAAGAGCAGAACCGCCAAATCGCTAAACTCCAAGCACAGCTGTTGAGGATGGCTTCGGCACCTGAAGCGCAGATCCCTACGGAAGAACAGCAGGCCGGTGAGACGCCGTTACCCAATATCATCGAAGACATGCCGGCCCAGCAGGAGCTAGCCGCCGATGAAGTAGAGCCGCTCAATAGCGCCGTGTCCATGGCCGGGGATGAAGCGGGGGAAGGACAGGAAATTTGATTACCGGTCTGGTTATATAAAACAATCATGAATAAAAAAGCAGCATATATGCTGCTTTTTTTACATCTGTCCCCCAGAGCTAGCCGCAAGCTGGGCCAATAAGAGTTAAAAACGACTTGTGAAAACTTATGACAATAAAGGTGGTTGGCGCCTGGGTTTAAATTGTTGTTTTGTATTGGTATTTTATTTTTTGTTATATTCTGGGGGCTTTGGTTGATTACATTTGCTAACAGTTCGCCACGTTTTGAGGATAAAATTTGCTTTACATGCGGATGCTAAATTACAACTTTTTTTGAGTTTGGTTAAGTTTTGTGCGGGTTTTGGCTTGATTTGCCTGTCAGCGTCCTTTAGAATTCGCCGCGCATTGATTGATGCATCCAAATTTTAATCTTTATCATTTTTGTTGAATTACTCCTATTTGAGGAAAACATGTCTACGAAACTAGCTAACCCAGCACCACTAGGTCTTATGGGCTTTGGTATGACTACCATCCTTCTGAACATCCACAATGCGGGCTTCTTCCCAATTGATTCGATGATCCTAGCTATGGGTATTTTTTACGGTGGCTTGAGCCAGGTTATCGTAGGCATGATGTGCTTCAAGCGTGGTGACACGTTTGGTACGACTGCATTTACATCTTACGGTCTGTTCTGGCTGACGCTTGTTGGTCTAATCGTAATGCCTTACATGGGTCTGCCTGCAAGCCCTGCAAGCTTCATGGGTTGGTACCTACTACTATGGGGTATCTTCACAGGCTTCATGTTCATTGGTTCGCTATGCTACCCTCGCGCCAAGCAGTTCGTATTCGGCTCTCTAACTGTACTGTTCTTCCTATTGGCAGCGCGTGACTTCACTGGCAGCGCACTAATCGGCACTATCGCTGGCTTCGAAGGCATCATCTGTGGTGCAAGTGCTATCTACTTTGCAATGGCACAAGTACTTAACAACGAGTACGGTCGTACCATCCTGCCTGTAGGCGAACTGAAGAAAGCCAAAGCACTTAAAGCGGCTGCTTAATTAAAGCCCATCGCTAATTGTTTACTATAACCCGCCTTAATGGCGGGTTTTTTTATTCTTGTTCAGCCAGTTCGCGGGAATGGGTATAAGCTTATTTCATCGTTTGAGCTCGTGAAAGGACAAGACAATGGCACAACGTTATGCAGCCCTGATGGGGGCGCTGGTGGCCGATGCTGCTAGTATGGGGACCCATTGGATCTATTCCCCGGAGCGTATCCGGACCCTCCAATCCCTTCCGCATTTTCCTTTTATCGAACCGGATGCCCATCATTATGAAGGGGTAGAAGGTTACTATGCCCATGACAAGCTCACGGCAGGGGAGCTGACCATCTATGGTGAATGGCTAGCCCTGTATATTCGGCTGCTCAGTGAACCCGATGTCGAGACTCATCGTTTGCAGCAGGAAATTTTGGATTACTTCGGCCCCGGCGGCGAGTTCATCGGCTATGTCGATAGTCCGACCAAAGCCTTGCTGCTGTCTCTGTTTTCCCTGTCACCAGAAGATTGGCCGGAAGACTCTGGCTGTGATGACGACCAGACCTCTGCGCTGTGTGCGGTACCGGCATTGGTGGCGCTGAAAATGCCCTCGGAAAAACTGGAAGGCGAGATAGACCGCATCGTCGGGGTGACTCACCAAAATGAACTGGCGCTGGCCTGTGCCAAGGCGTTTGCCAGTGCCCTCAACGAAGCCTTGCGCTCACGGCGCATGGAGCCGGTACTCAATGTGCTGAAGGTCAAATGCCCTGAGCCGGTGCAGGAGAAAATTGAGCAGGTACGGGTGCTCAGTGGCGATGTCAATGATTTTTCCCATGTGCTGTCGATTGCAAATAGCGCCTGTCACCTTGCCGATAGCCTACCGATGGCGGCATGGATACTGCAGAACAGTTCAAGCTATACCGAGGCGATACTCAACAATATTGCGGTAGGCGGTGATAGTTGTGGTCGCGGGATCGTGGTGGGGGCGATTGCCGGGGCATGTTATGGTTTTGGTGATACCCAGGGGATCCCTATTTCGTGGATCACTACCTTGCAGTGTGGCGAGGCGCTGGCGGAAGACATCGAGCAGCTGCTGCACAATGCGGGTGGCGCATTCTAAGCAATGGCCCTGCAGGCGACGGGCATAAAAAAAGCTACCCGAGTGGGTAGCTTTTCTATTACTTATTGGGTGATTAGCAAATTACTTTGATTGCCAGGCCACCCTGTGAAGTTTCACGGTATTTCGCGTTCATGTCTTTACCGGTTTCAAGCATCGTCTCGATAACTTTGTCCAGTGATACGCGAGGCTCAGAAGAGCGGCGAAGTGCCATACGTGAAGCATTGATTGCTTTAACTGCAGCGATACCATTACGTTCGATACAAGGAACCTGTACCTGGCCAGCAACTGGGTCACAGGTTAGGCCTAGGTTGTGCTCCATCGCGATTTCAGCAGCCATACAGACTTGCTCAGGGCTACCGCCCATAAGCTCAGCAAGGCCAGCCGCAGCCATTGAACATGCCACACCAACTTCACCCTGACAGCCAACTTCCGCACCAGAGATAGACGCGTTACGCTTGTAAAGGCCGCCGACAGCGCCAGAAGCTGCGAAGTAACGGGTGTATTCTTTCGGGCCAACTGGCTGGATGAACTTGTCGTAGTAAGCCAGAACCGCAGGGATGATACCACAAGCACCGTTAGTTGGTGCGGTAACCACACGGCCACCGGCTGCGTTCTCTTCGTTCACCGCGAAAGCGTACATGTTAACCCAGTCAACCACGGTCATTGGGTCGTTGCTCAGCTTTTCGGTTGTCATTAGCTGCTGGCGCAGAGCTGCTGCACGGCGAGGAACGCGTAGAGGACCCGGAAGGATACCTTCTTCGCTCATGCCACGCTCCATACATTCGCGCATGGTACGCCAGATGTTGGCAAAGTAAGTGCTGATTTCGTCTTCCGCGTTCATTGCGCGTTCGTTAGACATAACCAGTGAGCTTACTGACAGGCCGTTTTCCTTACACTGGTTTACTAGCTCTTCTGCTGTCGTGAACATGTAAGGAACTTTTACCGATGATTCGCTTGACTTGCCGAAGTTCTCTTCGTCAACGATGAAACCACCACCGATAGAGTAGTAAGTCTTGGCGTATGCTTCTTCCTCGCCGATGAAAGCGTGAATAGTCATACCGTTTTCGTGAAGAGGAAGGTTAGTAGTATGGAAGTTCATACCGCCTTCACGAGGGAAATCGACAGTGTGGCAGTGCATGCCAACTGGTAGGCGCTCTGTTTCTTCAACGCGGGCGATAAAGCCAGGGATGCTGTCGATGTCAACATGCTCAGGGCTGTTACCAGCCAGACCCATAATAATTGCGATATCAGTGTGGTGACCTTTACCGGTTAGAGAAAGCGAACCGTAAACATCCACGGTAATTTTAGTCACGTCACGAAGCTTGCCCATGGCACGCAGGTCATCGATGAACTCTTTACCTGCTTTCATTGGGCCGACAGTGTGCGAACTGGAAGGACCCACACCGATTTTATAGATATCAAAAACACTGATCATTGCTAATACCTCAGTCAGGGTAACTGTCTAGTTACCGTGAGACTGTATAGTTTTTATCATTCTCGCCCCTTCCTTGGCGAGATAATCAAAACAAAAGAGCAGGGGCAAACGCGTCCTGCTCTTTAGTGGCTCTATTTTACGGAATTTGAGTCAGAAGACTATGCGTTGTAGCACATTTTCTTACAAATTCACTTAGCGCTGGTGAATTATCACTAAGTCAGTGATAAATCGCCTTATAGTGCACCGTAGATTACAGAAGTAATTGCTGCAATACCACATAGTGCTGTGAAAATCTGAGCAGGAGCTGAAGTTTTGTACTTAGCCATTGCTGGTACTTTCTGCATTGCAAAGATTGGCATGATGAACAGGATAGCGGCAATCATTGGCGCACCCATAGTCTCAATCATACCTAGGATGCTTGGGTTTACGACTGCTACGACCCAAGTTGTTACTACGATGAACGCTAGAGAGATTTTCTCGATCTTGCTCTTTGGCATGTCAGAGCGAGACTTAACTAGACCTACTAGACCTTCGTGGGCACCTAGGAAGTGGCCGAAGTAGCTAGAAGTAATCGCAGCGAAAGCAACCATCGGACCCATCAGGGAAATCATTGGAGACTCGTGGATGTTTGCTAGGTAAGACAGTACTGAGATGTTCTGTGCTTGTGCGTCAGCTAGTTGCTCTGGAGATAGAGAAAGTACTACAGAGAATACAAAGAACATTACGAAGCCCATCAGCATCATTGCTGCGCCACCAGTGATCATGTCAGTTTTCTGTACTGCATTTTCACCGTATACACGACGCTGTTCTTTAGAGAACTGAGAGATGATTGGGCTGTGGTTGAACGAGAACACGATGATTGGGATTGCTAGCCAGATAACAGAAGGCATTGCGCTCCAGTCTGGGCTTACAGACATCATTGAGCCGTTCCAATCTGGAATCAGGTATACAGAAAGTGCTAGTAGAACGAATACTAGAGGGTAAACCATTGCCGAAGTTGCTTTCAGCATCAGTTCTTTACCGAATACCACACCTGCAGTCATCGCCATGATCAGGCCACCAGACAGGATCCAGCGTGGAAGTGATTCCATGCCTAGCTGGTTAACCATGAAAGAGTCAACAGTGTTGGTAATACCTACACCGTAGATAAGAACGATTGGGTAGATGGCGAAGAAGTAAGCAAAAGTGATGATGTTTGCGCCAGCTTTACCGAAGTGTTCTTCAACAGTATCAGTAATATCTGCTTCAGGGTTTTTAGCAGAAAGAACGAAACGAGCCAAGCTCTTGTGAGCAAACCAAGTCATTGGAAGAGCAAGCAGGGCTAGAATAACAAGAGGCCAGAAACCGCCAGCACCCGCTTTGATTGGCAGGAACAATACGCCCGCGCCAACAGCAGTACCGAATAGAGATAGTGCCCATGTTACGTCTTTATACGTCCATCCTGCTTTTGCAGCACTAGTTGCTACGGTGCTTGTAGATGTTTGCATGATTATATATCCAAAGTTAATTACGGAACGGAAATTAGGAACGGGGCGCATTTTCGTGATTTATTGCAGGAAAACCTTGATCGAGATCTCGTTATGTAACGGGGCGAAATTGCAATACAATTTAGTGTGACTTGGATCACACCAAAGTCCGGGGTAATATTAGGGAAATTATCGTGTCAGATTAGTTTTGCTCATACCAGAGCTGATCAGAGAGCACTTTGAGCATTTGGGCGGTGGCACCCCAGATTGAATATTTGCTGAATGGGACTGAATAAATATTGTGTGTTTTCCCTTTAAGGGTAACTTTTTGTATCCGTATATTCATCGGATTTAATACGTGTTCGATCGGGGCTTCGAACAATTCATCAACCTCGTTTGGATCCAGTTCTGGCCTGTAATCCGGCGAGATCACCGACAAGTACGGGGTGACGATATACCCACTGATAGTCGGCAAGCTTGGCAGCTGTCCAATAATGCTATCCCGGTTGCATAAAATACCAGTCTCTTCATGGGTTTCACGCAGTGCGGTATCAATTAAATCAATATCTTGAGGCTCAAATCGGCCGCCGGGAAATGAAACTTGTCCCGGGTGGTGTTTGAGGTGTTGCGCCCGGCGGGTAAAAATCATACTGAATGAGTCGTGGCGGGGAACGAGTGGGATAAGCACAGCGGCAGGTTTGAGCTGATAGCCGTCACGGATGTACTGCCTAACTCGGGTGGTATGGCTCTTATCGTAGCTGGCTTGCGGGGCAAGCAAGAAGCGGGTGATGATCTGTTGCTGGCAATTCATAAACCTTCCGTGGTGCTGCTATGACGGCATACTAATAACTATAGATGTTGAAACAGCAACTTAGCGAATTGATTTCATGAGTTGCGGGTTCGATGCCGCGGATCCGTGCAGCAATGGGTTATAAGATTATAAATAAATCCCAACAATTACAAACCCAAAAACCAACCCAACACGGTATTGGGCTGGGTTTCCGGGTTATGTCTGTGGGCTAGTTTTCCAGCACCGGCAGAATGCGGCTCAGTTTATCCAGTGTTTCTTGGTACTCACTGTCAGCCTGGCTGTCAGCCACAATGCCGCCGCCAGCCCAAACATGGAGTGTCTGCTCGTTGGCAACGAGGGTCCGGATAGTGATGCTGGTATCCATTTGGCCGCAACGGCTGACGTAGCCGATACTACCGCAGTATGCGCTGCGACGATTTGGTTCAAGCTCTTCGATTATGTCCATCGCCCGGATTTTCGGTGCGCCGGTGATTGAGCCTCCCGGGAAGCAGGCACGGAGCAGGTCGGTAGCCGTGTACTGCTGATCCAGCTCGCCGGTGACGGTACTGACCAAGTGGTGCACGGCCGGGAAGCTCTCAATATCGAACAGCTTTGGTACTTTCACCGTGCCCGGCTTGGCTACCCGGCCAATGTCGTTTCTCAGCAAATCGACGATCATCAGGTTTTCTGAGCGGTCTTTCTCGGTCGTACGCAACTCTTCAGCCAGGGCCGCGTCTCGGGCTGGGTCGGCGTCTCGAGGCCGGGTGCCTTTGATGGGCTTGGTCTCGATCTGGCCATGGCGATGCTGCAGGAATCTTTCCGGTGATACCGACAGAATAGCACTGTCACTGGTGCGGAGGAAGGCCGAGAACGGGGCGCCATTGCGCTCTTCCAGCAAGCGGTATGCCTGCCATTCATCTCCTTGGTAACTGGCAGAGAAGCGTTGGGTCAGGTTGATTTGGTAACAGTCGCCGGATAGCAGGTATTGCTGGATACGGTCGAACTTGCTGCGATATTCGTCTTTATCCATATTCGCCTGCCACGGCGATGTTAATGAAAAGACATGCGGGCGTTGCGAATCGGTAGCAGAGGCCGCGAGCTGTGCCGATTTGTGGTGTTGGAGCAGCCATTGCTTGCGACTACTGCCTGATGGCGACACCAGATACAGTCGCTTGGTGTGGTGATCGGCAACCAAGGCCCAGTCGTAAATACCTACCGCCATGTCGGCAGTGGCAATATCGTGCTTGGCGATGTTGGCCACTTTTTCGACCCTGCGCCCCAGATCATAGCTGAACAAACCGACAGCACCGCCGATAAAAGGCACATCTTTTAGAGGGGTTGTTGACGGAACCAGCTGTTGCTGGATTGACTGGATTAACGTGAACGGGTCGTCGTTGCTCGACTTTTCATCACCATTTGAAAATTTAATATGAGTTGTTTCACCATATGTCTCTAAAGTGGCTAAAGGATCAGCAACTAAAATGTCGAATCGATTATCTGGGTGATCCGAAGCCGCGGAGCGTAATATCATAGCCCAAGGCAGACCCGCAAACGATTCAAACCACGTTAGCGAGGCGTCTTTGTGGTAGTCGAGTTGTTCAATACTCAGTTCTGGATGTGATTTACAAATCATTTTCTTTTTTGTGACAGGTGTACGTTTGGCGCATGGCGCGAAATTATCCGCAAGAGTATCATAAACGCAGAATTTAATCCGACGCCCAAGGACGTCCTGAAGGCATTATTTTTAGCAGGTAGCGATGAAATAGGCTGGATGGAGAAACGCCATGAGGATCATGGCCGCGTGGTTACATTTGAAATTTGAAAATGTGAATCACACCCTACACTGGAAGCAAAAAAATCGGGCGCCAGGGAATGATAAAAAAATCAACGAGGGCAGATATGACCGTCATCCGTAAACAAGATGTGATCAGTAGTGTGGCCGATGCGCTGCAGTACATTTCTTACTACCATCCGCTCGACTTTGTTCAAGCTTTGGAAAAAGCCTACCACAAAGAGCAGAGCCAAGCTGCGAAAGACGCGATTGCTCAGATCCTGATCAACTCGCGTATGTCAGCAGAAGGTCGCCGCCCAATCTGTCAGGATACCGGCATCGTGACCTGCTTCGTCAAAATCGGTATGAACGTGCAGTGGGACAGCGATCTGACTGTGCAGGAAATGATCGATGAAGGCGTACGCCAGGCCTACACCAATCCGGATAATCCGCTACGAGCCTCTGTCGTAGCCGATCCTGCGGGCAGCCGCAAAAACACCAAGGACAATGCCCCTGCAGTTGTCCATATCGATATGGTGCCGGGCGACAAAGTTGAAATTCAGGTCGCGGCCAAAGGCGGCGGCTCTGAGAACAAGACCAAAATGGTGATGCTCAACCCATCCGACGATGTGGCCGAGTGGGTCGAGAAAACCGTGCCGCTGATGGGCGCGGGCTGGTGTCCACCGGGTATGCTGGGGATTGGTATTGGCGGCACTGCCGAGAAAGCGGCGGTGTTGGCAAAAGAATCCTTGATGGAGTCTGTCGACATCCATGAGCTGCAGGAGCGTGGCGCGCAGAATGCTGAAGAAGAGCTCCGCCTGGATATCTATAATCGAGTCAACAAGCTGGGCATTGGTGCACAGGGTCTTGGCGGCTTGACAACGGTTTTGGATGTCAAAATCAAAACGGCACCGACGCACGCAGCATCCAAGCCGGTTTGCATGATCCCTAACTGTGCGGCGACCCGCCACGTTCACTTTACTCTGGACGGCTCAGGCCCGGCAGATCTGAAGCCGCCGAAGCTCGAGGATTGGCCGGAAGTAACCTGGGAAGTCGGTGACAATGTTCGCCGTGTAAACTTGGATGAAGTGACCAAAGAAGATGTCCTGGAGTGGCGCTCCGGTGAGACCTTGCTGCTATCAGGCAAGATTTTGACAGGCCGTGATGCTGCACACAAGCGCATCCAGGATATGCTAGCGAAAGGTGAAGACTTCCCGGTTGATTTCAAAAACCGCTTCATCTACTACGTCGGCCCTGTCGATGCGGTGGGCGATGAGGTTGTTGGCCCAGCGGGTCCAACAACGTCTACGCGTATGGACAAGTTCACCGATATGATGCTTGAGCAAGCCGGCCTGACCGGTATGATCGGTAAGGCAGAGCGTGGCCCGGCAGCGATTGAGTCAATCAAAAAGCACAAAGCGGTGTACTTGATGGCTGTAGGCGGAGCCGCCTACTTGGTTGCCAAAGCCATCAAAAAAGCACGCGTGGTGGCGTTCGAAGACTTGGGCATGGAGGCTATCTATGAGTTTGAAGTCGAAGATATGCCAGTCACGGTTGCCGTTGATGCCGAAGGGGTGAATGCCCACCAAACGGGGCCAGATACTTGGAAAGTGAAGATTGCTGAGCTTGAAGGCTAAGCATTCCAGTGTTTGAACCGTTGAAAAGGAGCCGAATGGCTCCTTTTTTATTGCAAAGTCCCTGGTCCCAACGCACCGGCTATTGAGTAAAATAAAAATAGCTAAATCCACCTCAAAAACTTACCTCATGATTTCACGTATTTAGTGAGATTGAGATTTCTTTATCTGATATTTGCTGACTTCTCCTGATTTTTCGTTGCAGCCTATCGTTGTCATATCTGAGCTTTGATAACGTCATAGCCATACTTAATAACCTGTTTTTTGTTGTTTTTTTGTTATTGGTTTCATTAATGTAGCAATATGTGGGCTATAGTATTAACAAGCATTTTAGTGTCATATTCCCACACCTTGGTGTGCTTGGCTGCTGAAATAAATACAACAATAATCAAGAATTACAGAGGATTTTATGGGACGCGTGTTGTGGGCCCCGGCCTTGTTTGCATTGTTGGTGCAAGGTTGCGGGGACAAAGAAGTCGTCATTCCTGAACCCGACTCCAGGCCTGTCAAGTTAGAAGCGGTATCGGTAGGCAGTAGCGAAAGTTATCGTACCTTTCCTGCTGTTGTTGAGGCCGGAGATAAAGCGGTGTTGGCTTTTCGGGTGTCTGGGCAACTAGATAATGTCAACGGCAAGCCCGGTGATATCGTCAAGCGAGGGCAGGTTCTCGCCCACCTCAATACTGATGAGCTTAGCCTTTTGCTTGAGCAGGCTAAAGCCGACTATGAGTTGGCTTTCGTACAGTACAAGCGAGACAAAGAGCTGCTTAAAACCAAGGTGGTATCAGAACTGGATTTCGACCGTTCGGAGGCTGAACTCAATCAAGCCAAAGCGGATTTGGACAAAGCCCAGGCAAACCTCAATTATGCCAGCTTGGTTGCGCCATACGATGGCACACTGTCATTATCGCTGGTCGAAAACTACGAATACGTCGCGGCTAAGCAGCCTGTCATGCATATTCAAAGTGCTGGTTTGATCAATGTGACCTTCCAGCTACCGGATCAGCTGTTTGCCCGTTTCCAGCATCGCTCCGATTTTGACCGGGATCCAACCGTTACCTTCGATACTATTCCTAACCAGACCTTCTCCGCCGAGTTCAAGGAAATCGATACCGAGGCCGATGCGAAAACGTCGAGCTACAAAGTGACGCTCTTTATGGAGCGCCCAGAGGGGTTCAATTTGCTTCCCGGTATGGCAGGGCATGTACGCGTGGCGATCCCTCAGAGCTCCAGCGGCTCGATTCCATCCCGTGCCATATTAACCGAGGACGGTAGCACCTTTGTCTGGCGGGTTGACGAGCAAGGGATAGTGAGCAAGGTATCCGTTCAACTTGATGAGAAGCGCAGGGTAGTGGACGGGTTGAACGATGGGGACTTGATTGTCACCTCCGGTGTTCAGGAGTTGCAAGAGGGACAGAGAGTTCGCGAATGGGTAAAAGAGCGGGGACTGTAGGATGAAAAAATTAACCCTAATCCCTTTGGTGCTGGGGGGAGTGACCTTCCTCAATGGGTGTGATAAAGCGACCGTCGAGCCACGTAGTATCGTTATGCCGGTTTCGGTGGCTGAAGTGACAATTGCCCATTCGGCACCGCAGCTGGCTTTTCCTGCGGTGGCCGCTGCGGCCGATAAGTCGAGTTTGTCGTTCCGGGTGCAAGGCGAAATAATCCATATTGCCGTGCGTCCCGGTGATCAAGTCAAGAAAGGGCAATTACTCGCCCGCCTTGACCCGACCGATTACAAGCTGGAAGTTGATGACGCCCAGGCCAAGTATAATGTCGCCGATAGCCAGTACCGCCGTTCGGCCAAGCTGGTCAAGCAAGGTTTCCTGCCCCAGTCGCAGTTTGATGAGCTGAAAGCGCAGCGCCGGATCGCCAAGGCCCGCCTCGATTTGGCCAAGCTCAACCTGACGTTCACCGAACTCAAGGCCCCGTTTTCGGGGGTGATCTCAAGGGTGCCGGTTGAGCAGTTTGAGAATGTTCAGGTTGGTCAGCTGGTGATGAACCTGCATCTGGCAGATCAGGTCGATATCATCATCCAAGCTCCGGATATGATCTACTCCCAAAGTACTGCAGTAGAAGTGCAGGAATCGAAACCGGGGGCGAGGGTGCTGCTCGAGGGCGGTATCGAGTACCGGGCTTATCTCAAGGAATTTACCACTGAGCCAGATCCAAACTTGGGATCATTTTTAGTCACACTGACCATGCCAATGCCCGAGGATCGTTTTATTCTTGATGGCATGGCGGTAGAAGTGAGAGCCGATGCCCAGAAACTTAAAGTTTATCGCCGAGATGAGTCTGTGATCCCACTCGAGGCCATCATCAACGAAGATGGTGATGATCTCGCCATGGAGAATAAGTTCGTCTGGGTTGTCAACGATGACAACACGGTGACCAAGCGCAGAGTCGTCACCGATAAGGTGGTACCGGAAGGAATTCGATTACTTGAAGGGTTGGAAGCGGGCGAGCATATCGTGGTTGAAGGGGCAAACAGATTACGTGAAGGCCAGTCGGTCACCATAGTCAATAAGGAGGCAGGCTGATTATGAAGCAGGATATTGCAAGCTATTTTATTCGCAACAAAGTGATCAGCTGGATGCTGACCCTGATCTTTTTGATCGGCGGTACCATGGCATTTTTTGGCTTGGGGCGACTTGAAGACCCGGCTTTCACGATCAAGGATGCCATGGTGATCACTTCTTATCCCGGAGCGACACCATTGCAAGTCGAAGAGGAAGTGACCTATCCGATCGAGAAAGCAATCCAGCAGTTGATATATGTTGATGAGGTGAACTCGGTCTCTAGCCGCGGGCTTTCACAGATCACCGTGACCATGAAGAACAACTACGGGCCTGATGATCTGCCGCAAATTTGGGATGAAATGCGGCGTAAGGTCAACGATCTCAAGCCGTCGTTGCCGCCGGGGGTGCATGAGCCTTCTGTTGTCGACGACTTTGGTGATGTGTTCGGTATGTTGCTGGCGATAACTGGTAAGGGATACAGCTACAAGGAGCTCAGCGATTATGTGGATTACCTGCGCCGTGAAATTGAGCTTGTCGACGGCGTGGGAAAAGTATCGGTGACGGGGACCCAGCAAGAGCAGGTGTTTATCGAAATCTCGATGCAACGTCTCAGCAGTTTGGGGATTTCGCCGCAGACCATTTATAGCACGCTCGAAACCCAGAATCTGGTCACCAGTGCCGGTGCCGTCCGTATCGGCAATGAGTATATCCGTGTCCATCCGACCGGTGAGTTCCAGAGTGTTGATGAACTCGGTGATTTGATTATCACCGAGAGCGGGGCGGAAGGGCTTATCTACCTGAAGGATGTGGCTGACATCAAACGTGATTTCCAAGAAGTCCCGAGTAATTTGATCAGCTACAACGGCAGGCAAGCGCTGCATGTTGGGATCTCGGCAGTTGAAGGCGTCAACGTTGTCGAGGTTGGTAAGCGCGTTGAAAGGCGGCTTAACGAACTCAAAGAGCAGCAGCCAGTCGGTATTGATATCGGGGTGGTGTATAGCCAGCCGACCGAGGTCGACAAATCTGTCAGTGGGTTTGTGATCAGCCTGGGCCAGGCCGTGGCGATTGTTATTATCGTCTTGCTGTTCTTCATGGGGCTGAGATCTGGCCTATTGATCGGCTTGATCCTGCTGCTGACCGTACTGGGCACCTTCGTCTTCATGAGCTGGTTGGCTATCGACTTGCAGCGGATCTCGCTGGGGGCGCTGGTTATCGCGCTGGGTATGCTGGTGGATAATGCGATAGTGGTGGTCGAAGGAGTGCTGATAGGGATGCAGAAGGGACGGACCCGGATGCAGGCGGCCTCGGATATTGTGACCCAGACTAAGTGGCCGTTGCTGGGAGCGACCGTGATTGCGGTCATGGCATTCGCGCCGATAGGTTTATCTCAGGACTCGACCGGTGAGTATTGTCGGACGTTGTTTACCGTGCTGTTGATCTCCTTGATGCTCAGCTGGTTTACCGCAATTTCTCTGACGCCGTTTTTCAGTGACTTGTTCTTCAAGAGTGTCAAAACCGGTAACCAGGATCCGGATGCGGACCCTTATGCCGGCAAGATATTCGTCTTGTACCGGACATTCCTCGAGTTCTGCATGCGCCGTGCATGGATGACAGTGATTGTGCTGGTGGCCATGCTGGGGGCTAGCCTGTATGGCTTTACCCTTCTCAAGCAGTCGTTCTTCCCGGCGTCGACGACACCGATGTTCATGGTCGACATCTGGCTGCCGGAAGGGACGGATATCCGGGCAACCAACGCGACCTTGGAAGAGCTGGAAGGTATCGTGAGGCAGGATGAACGTGTCGAGTATGTCAGTTCCAGTGCCGGTAAGGGCTCGCAGCGCTTCATGCTGACCTATTCGCCGGAGAAGAGTTACTCCTCCTATGGTGAGTTGGTTATTCGGGTTAACAGCTTCGATGATGTGATGCCGGTCATGGGTAAGCTCGGTGAGGTGCTGGACACACGCCATCCCGAGCTGGAATACAAGCTCAAGCAGATCATGCTTGGCCCATCATCGGGCTCGAAAATCGAGGCCCGTCTGGTTGGCCCCGATCCCACAGTGCTGCGCACATTGGCCAAGCAGGTGGTGGATATCATGAATGCCGATCCAGGGGCGTTTAATATTCGCCATGACTGGCGTGAGCGCAATAAGGTGATCGAGCCGGTCTTTAACGAAAGCCAGGCTCGCCGCTACGGTATCACCAAAAAAGATGTCGACGATCTGTTGCAGATGTCCTTCTCCGGCTTGACCGTCGGGGTATACCGTGACGGAACCAACCTAATGCCTATCGTCGCCCGATTGCCGGAAGAGGAGCGCGTGGATGTCAGTACGATCGAAGGGATGAAAATCTGGAGCCCGGCAACGCAAGGCTATATTCCGCTGCAGCAGGTGATCAATGGCGTCAATATGATTTGGGAAGACCCGTTGATTGCGAGGAAAGACCGCAAGCGGATGCTGACTGTGATGGCTGATCCGGATCCGTTGGGCGATGAAACGGCGGCGACGGTGCAGGCTCGTATCCAGCCGCTGATCGAAGGGCTGGATTATCCGCCGGGCTATTCGTTGGAGTGGGGGGGAGAGTATGAGTCCTCGGCCGATGCGAAGGCCTCGCTGTTCCAGACCATGCCGATGGGGTACCTGGTCATGTTCTTGATCACCATCTTCCTGTTCAACAAAGTGAAGGAAGCTTTGATTGTCTGGGCGACGGTACCATTGGCGGTCATTGGTGTTACCACCGGGTTGCTATTGCTCAACACTCCGTTTGGCTTCATGGCCCTGCTAGGCTTCCTCAGCCTGTCGGGGATGTTGGTGAAAAACGGTATCGTACTGCTGGATCAAATCGAAATTGAAATAGCCAGCGGTAAGGAGAAGTATCAAGCGGTGGTTGATGCTGCGGTGAGCCGTGTGAGACCGGTGTGTATGGCGGCGATCACCACGGTACTGGGTATGGTGCCTTTGCTGCCGGATGTGTTCTTCAAACCTATGGCCGTGACCATCATGTTTGGTTTGGGCTTTGCAACGGTATTGACCCTGATTGTGGTACCTGTGCTGTATCGCCTGTTCCACCATGTGTCGCTACCTGATAGCCGTTCGGCGGTAGTCGAGCCGGCGCATAGTTAGAGCGGGCTAAAACACGCAAGAAACAAAAGGGGCGCAATGTGCGCCCCTTTTTATTTGGTTATGCTATTAGATCAGAGATAAAGTGAAAGGTTTTTAAGCGGTTACTTTCCAAGTCATCTCTTCGCCGGCGCGGATTGGTACCACAACATCGTTACCAAACGCCATGGTTTCAGGTACGGCCCAGTTTTCTTTAGTCAGGGTGATCGTATCTGTGTTGCGCGGCAGGCCGTAGAAATCCGGGCCGTTGAAGCTGGCAAAGGCTTCTAGTTTATCCAGCGCATCAGCTTGCTCGAACACTTCGGCATACAACTCGATGGCGGCATGAGCCGTATAGGAGCCGGCACAGCCGCAGGCAGACTCTTTGCGGCCTTGGGCATGCGGGGCCGAGTCGGTACCCAGGAAGAATTTCGGGCTGCCGCTGGTTGCTGCTGCGACCAGTGCCTGCTGGTGGATGTTGCGCTTGAGGATTGGCAGGCAGTAAAAGTGTGGGCGGATCCCGCCTACCAGCATGTGGTTGCGGTTGAACATCAGGTGGTGTGCCGTGATGGTTGCTGCCACATTTGGGCCGGCATTGTTGACAAACTCGACGGCATCTTTGGTGGTGATGTGCTCGACCACGATTTTCAGGTTTGGCATCTTCTCAACGATAGGGCCAAGTACGGTGTCGAGGAATTGCTTTTCGCGATCGAAGATATCAACTTCATGGGTTGTTACCTCACCGTGGATCAGAAGCAGCATCCCTTCTTCCTGCATCGCTTCCAGTGTCGGGATCAGCTTGTCGATAGACGTCACACCCGAGTCGGAGTTGGTGGTTGCACCTGCAGGGTAAAGCTTGGCGGCAAAGATATGGCCGGTTGCTTTTGCTTTGCGAATTTCGTCAGGGGTGGTGTTGTCGGTGAGGTAGAGAGTCATAAGAGGGGAGAAATTGCCTTGAGGCTTTTCGGCAAGGATACGGTCGCGGTAGGCCAGTGCAGCTTCCGTATCGGTGACCGGTGGGATCAAGTTTGGCATGATGATAGCTCGACCCATGTAGCGGCTGATATCGCGAACGGTATCTGTCAACACTTCACCATCGCGCAAATGGGTGTGCCAGTCATCAGGACGTGTGATCGTAATAGTCGTCATTGTTGCTTCCCTCCCAAAAAAAATCGACCGATTCTAAAACCTCTGCCAAAGCTTGTAAAGCGGGTTGTTCAAACTATTGAATTAATTGGTGCACAATGGAGCAAACGATTGCTTTTAGCGGGTGTAAATAGGTGACTTCCTCGGTTAGGGCTTGAGGCATTAAGAAATAAGCCAGCCGAGACGGCTGGCTTTAGGACGGGGTGAAAAAGCAATTTAGAGCTTGAAGCGGTGGACCAGATCGTTCTGCTGATGGGCGAGCTGATCGAGCTTGCTGCTAGCTTCAGCCACTTCCTCCATCGCGCGATAGTTGGAATCGGCAATATGGCTGATGTCTTCCAGCGAGCGGGCGATAGAGCCCGTGGTACTGCGCTGCTCTTCCGCCGCTTGCGCAATTTGGGTACTCATCTTGCTGATCTCGAGAATGATGGCCTGGATTTCTTCCATTGCACTGTTGGCATCCGAGGCCTGGGTGATACTGTTTTCCATTTCGCTGACACAGCTCTGCATGACGTCAACGGCCTGGCCCGAACTGGATTGCAGGCGCTGGATCATCTGCTCGATTTCGGACGTCGAGTCGGTGGTCCGCTTGGCCAGTACCCGGACTTCGTCTGCCACCACGGCAAAGCCGCGGCCTTGCTCGCCGGCCCGTGCCGCCTCGATGGCTGCATTGAGCGCGAGCAGGTTGGTCTGGTCGGCAATGTTTCTGATCACATCCAGGATTGAGCCGATATTGCTGCTCATTTCCTGCAGTTCCGAAACGGCGTGGACCGATTTGTCTAAACGCGTCGACAGCTGGTGTGCCGTGTTGATATTGCGGCTCATGACGTCCCGGCCCGTGCTCGACGCCTGTTCGACTTCATGGACCCGCTCCATGGTGCTCTGGGCGCTGTGGGACACGTCCGTGACAGATTGCTCCATTTCGGTCATGGCCGTAGCGACAGAGGCCGTTTGCTGGCGTTGCTCGTTGAGCCGGTGTTTCGCTTCAGTGGTTGTTGATTGATTTACTTCGGCGACAGAGGTGAGATCGCTGGAGGCTTGGCTCAGTTTGCCAAGGATTTCCTGCAGGTTATCGGCCAGGGTATTGATGTAGTTGCCCAATTTGCTGAATTCGGCAAACTGGTTGACTTGGCTGCGTTTGGTCATGTCCCCCTTGGCTAAGGCTTCAAGCGTGGCCAGGGTCGCGTTCAGGGGCTTGCGGACACTTTGGGCGATATACCAACCGATGAACAGGGCAAACAGGGTGGTCCCTATCCCGAGGATGGTCGCATTGCGGAAGCCCTGGTTGTAGGTGCGGTCGGCGTTGGTGATGGCGGTATCCATTTGGGTTGTCGCCTGGGCGCTGAAGCCAGCTAGCAGTTCCGTTGCCTGGTCGATTTCATTGGCGAGGGTAGCAATGTTGTCGTAGAGCCGGTTGCGGGCCTCGATATACTGGAAGTGGGCATCCAGTACCCCACCGGATTGACCGATATCGACGGTGTATTGGTCAATCGACTTGTCAAAAATTGGCTTGAGCTCCGGCATGATCGCAAGCAGCGAGCGATAGGCATTGTTGAGGTGGTTGATGTTACGCCGGTTGCTTTTGATGGCGTTGTCAATGGTGCTGATATCTTCCGTTGCGAGGGCATCGGAAGTGACGACCTCGGTTTCCTGCAGTTTGACAAAGTAGTTCTTGGCAATCATCTTGACCGAAATACTCTCTTGATCATCCACATAGTCTTTCATCCGGCTATTGAGGCTGCTGTGCAGCTGCTGGAAGCGTCGGGCAGATTGTTGACGATCGGCTTGGGCAAGCAGCTGGATCCGGTAGTTGTCCATCGCGTTGTGCGCCTCGCGGAAATAACGGTTTTCCAAGGCGATCAGTGCTTCCAGCTGGCCGCTTAGCGCCGCATTGTCTCGTGAGGCGCTCACTAGCTGTTCGAAAGCCGTTAGAAATTGCTGGTGGGCCTGGCCAAACTGCTTTTCGTAGCCATCCATTCGCTCAAGGTTCTGGCTGGTGAGGAAATCCTTGTAGATCTTGTCAGCGGCCAGCAGTCTTACGCTGACTTGGTTTGATAGTGATACCAAAGGCATCGACTGGGTAGTGACGATCTGGAGCTGTTGGTGGATCCGGCTGGTACCATCGAGCATCATCACCAGCGTGGCAACAAATAGCATGACCATGACGGTGATAGCGGTATACATACGTCGTATGACAGAGGTCTGTTTCGTTGTCTTCATAATATCCCTAAAAAGTACAAGCAAGCGACAGCAGAACTTACTTATGGCAATGTAATACGAAGTTAGAATTATGGTTTTAGTCTTCGTACAAAATGTGACGGCTAAAATTTTAGAAGCAAAAAAAGCGAACAAAATTGCGTCATTTTCGACTCACCCAACCCATAAATTCCGGTTATGGGTCCGGCACATCATGCCAAATAGTAAATGATTTTGCTCCGTACATTCTTTGACGGCTGCATCAAAAAATAACTTTGTTATCCGGTGATTTAATTCACATCGTCCAACGCGTTGGTGGGCGTTTTTGTGCTATTGACTTGCGATCATTAGGGGGAGGGGGCAAAAAAGAGCTGGAAAAAAGATTAAAAACAATGTTCAATATTGCTCTTATTAACGTAGTCGAGCATACTGCAAGTGTAGATTCGATAACGATAAATGGAGCAAGACATGGCTGAAGAAACCATTTTCAGTAAGATTATTCGCAAGGAAATTCCCGCTGACATTCTTTATCAGGACGATTTGGTAACGGCTTTCCGCGATATTAACCCGCGTGCGCCAAGCCACATTCTGATCATTCCGAATAAGTTGCTGCCAACCGTTAACGATGTGGAAGCAGAGGATGAATTGATGATGGGGCGCTTGTTTACGGTTGCCCGTAAGCTTGCCGAGCAGGAAGGGGTTGCTGAAGACGGTTACCGTTTGATCATGAACTGTAACCCGCATGGTGGCCAGGAGGTATATCACATTCATATGCACCTGCTGGGTGGTCGCCCTCTGGGGCCGATGCTTGTGGGTTAGTGTAAGGCTCGGCTGGCCGGTTATTGGTTAGCCGAGAGCAAGTGAACTTCTGTTCCAAATTGAAGT
The DNA here is from genome assembly GCF_029223585.1 of Photobacterium sp. DA100. Lineage (NCBI taxonomy): Bacteria > Pseudomonadati > Pseudomonadota > Gammaproteobacteria > Vibrionales > Vibrionaceae > Photobacterium > Photobacterium sp. DA100. Next base: position 1,201,537 of record NZ_CP119423.1, read on the forward strand.
CTGAGTGGCGAGTATTTACGGCGTGTTTGCTGATGATAGATGGCACTCAGGCTTTGTTTTAGGGTTGGCAAAAGATGTTGAAACATGCCGTCGTAGCGGTGTTGTCGTTTGGGTTGGTTGCATGTGCAAATTTATCTACCCAGAGTTTATTTAGTCATTATAGTGCGGCTAACAGTAAGGCCCATCAGGCAATGCAGCAGGGCTCGTACCAACAAGCCCTGGACGTATTGCCTGATGCGCCTGCCGGTGAAATCCTAGATGGTATGGAAAAGGGACGGGTTGGCTTCGTCGCTGGTCACTACCCGCAGAGCTTTGGGGCGCTGCAGGCGGCTGACAGTGCGGTCAAGGAGCAGCAGCGCCAGGCTCGTATTCAGGTGTCGGAAGGGTTCAATCAGGTAGGTTCATTGCTGACCAATGATAATATGATCACCTACCGCCCTGCGGACTACGAGCTGGGCTTTTTACATCTTTACCTGGCTCTCAATTACCTTCAGCAACGCAACCTCGAAGGGGCGCTGGTGGAAGTGCGCCGTGCCAACCAAGTGCAAGAAGCGGCAAAGAGGCAGCGGGAGGCCGAATTGGCGAAGGCGGCGAAGGAAGCGCGCCGAAAGGGATTGGATCAAAACCTTGGGGCTGTCTTGGCGCGCTATCCGGACGTGGGGAGTGAGCTGGGCAATATCCAGAACGGCTACCTGTTTTTCCTGTCCGGTGTACTCTACGAGGCTGATGGCGATCTCAACAGCGCTTATATCGACTACAAACGGGCCTTAGCGGTCGCCCCTAATAATCCGTTTGTCGCCGAGACGGTGCTGCGTCTGGCGACACGCATGCGGATGGACAATGATTTGCCTGCGTTACAGGCGCGATACGGCAAATACCAACCGCCCTCAGCCAGCACCGGCCGGGTCATCGTGTTTGACGAGCAGGGGGTGGTATCGGCAAGGGATGACTGGCGCCTGCCTATCTGGCTAACAGACAGCCGAGGCGACGGGGTCATTTATAATCTGACCCTGCCTTATTATCGCACTCCGTCCAAGAATGCTTATACGCCGCTGCAGCTCAATGGCGAGCCTCTGGCCGATAGTACCGTGGCCAATGTCGATGGCATGGCGCGCTACAGCCTTCAGGAAGATCTGCCGATGATTGTACTGCGGCAGGCTTTGCGGGTGGCGGCAAAGAACGAAGTGCGCAAAACCGCAGCAAGAGAAGCCAATGATGTGGGTAACGTATTGACTAATATATTCAATACTCTTACCGAGCAACCAGATACTCGAAGCTGGCAGACCTTGCCGGCGTCGGTGTCGATCGCCCAGCAAGATGTGGCGGCAGGGCACTATGATTTGGCCTGGAATGGCCATCAGATAGACGTAGATGTCCAGGCGGGAAGAACAACAATGGTGTGGGTATCACGTCAGGGAAATCAGCTGACCGGTTGGTCAGTCTTATTGGGGGGTAACTAATGAGAATTTTACTTGTATTGGGTTTGGTCCTGGGGTTGGCCGCGTGTTCCAACACCACCTCGGGGATCAGCATTGAGAGCAGTAACCAAAGCGTGGTGATCGGGAACCCCAACTTGGCTAGCCGGCTTTCGATTGAGCAGGCCCATGTTTCCGAGGTCAACGGCTTGCTGAAAGCAGGGGTGCCGGTGACCAGCCAGATTGACTCTGATCTGAATCTGCAATACCGCTTTTATTGGTATGATGCCCAGGGACTGGAAGTGAGCGGAAGCGATAGCCCTTGGCGGCAGGTTGTGCTGCATGGCAAAGATACAATGACATTACAAGCCGTTGCCAGAAGCCCTCAGGCGACACAATACCGGATTTATATCCGAAAAGCTGATTATTAATTTTGGGATTGGCACTGTAGCGAGTGCTGTTTGACTGATAAAGGTAAAACGATGAAAAAAAGCGTAATCGCATTAATGGGTGTAGCGGCGCTGATGGGCGGGTGTGCCCAGAAGGTAAGCTATGGCGATGCTCAGCAGGCTGAAACAACCACTATTGAATTTGGTTCGACAGACTTGCAAAAGATTGCTGAAGAAATGACTGACAGCATGCTGACATCAGGCTCGGTCGCATACATTACCGGGAATGGCCAGCGCCCAATCATAGTTGTTGATAGTATCAAGAACAAAACCAGCGAGCATATTGATACCGAGTCGATCACCGACTCTGTCAGCACACGCCTGCTTAACTCAGGCAAGTTCCGTTTTGTCGACATGACCCGTGTCGAAGACGTGCGTAAGCAGCTTAACTTCCAGAATAATGACGAGCTGGTCAACCAGAGCACGGCGATTCAGTTCGGTAAAATGGTCGGGGCTGAGTACATGCTCTACGGTAACCTGTCGAGCATTGTGAAATCCGCCGGCAGCGACAAAGATGTCTACTACAAGATGACCATGCGCCTGATGGATTTGGAGACTGGCCTGATTGAGTGGGCTGACGAAACCGAGATCCGTAAGCAGGAATCGAAAAGCCTGCTGGGCTGGTAACTTTTACACTAGGGTGCTCCGGTGCAATGAGTATTGATAGCTTGCGAACTTTGTTTGAAGCCAGGTTACCGGAATACGGCCTAGTCAGTGCCGAACCTCTCAGTGGCGGTCTCAGTAACCGCTGCTGGGTGGTGGTCATCGAGCACAGACAGAACGCTCTACGACATACCTTGGTATGGCGGCCAACCTCCTCCTCGTCACTTGCTTTTGGTGTCTCCAGGCAGCAGGAGCACAACGTACTCCGTGCCATTGCCTCGTCTTCCCAGCATGAGATTGCGCCATGCCCCTTCGCTTTGTTTCCAGAAGGCTTACTGGTCGAGTGGGTCGCGGGACAAACCGCTCTGCAGGCGCTTCCCTGCGAGACCTTAATGGCGACTCTGGTGACCATTCATCAATTGCCGGTGCCAAGCCATCGTCTTGACTGCCGACAACGAACTGCGCACTACTGGCAGAATATCGGCGGGGCTGCTGATGACCCTCAGCTGAGACGTATTCATGCGTACTTTCAGGCCCGGCCGACCACGGCGTGGTTTGCCGATACTTGCTGCCACCATGACTTGGGGGGATACAACATCATCACCGCCCCCAACGGCCGACACACCGTGATTGACTGGGAATATGCCTCCGCCGGTGATCCGTCGCTGGACCTGGCGCTGACGATTGCGGCTAACCAGTTGGATGCTAAGGCCGCCGTTGCCCAGTATTGTCAAAGTCGTGGGATCAAGGATGTCGCCTGTCAGGCCCGCTGGCAGGCGGCAGTCGCCTATTGGCAACCGTGGTGTGACTACATGGCGATGCTCTGGTTCTACGTCGGGGCCCAACTCTTTTCTACTTTACAACAGCCCGATGACGATTATCTCAATCAGGCCCTGGCGTTGAAGGAAAAGCTATGGGGCGGGGGGCAGTTTACTGATTAATAGGCAGTTAATTTTTCCTCTCGACTACAATTGAGGTGGCCCTTTCCCGTTTGTGCGAAATACGTTTTTATCGGTTCTGTATACTGTAGAAATGATCTCTTGGCTGGGGTTTACGCGTAATCTGGAGGGAAGAGATGAGGAAAAGAGCATGATTAAGAGGCACCTCAAGTGGGTCTTGCTCAGCATGGCCGTGGTATTGGTGGTAGGCTGCGCCACCCGATTAGCCTACAACAACCTTGACGTATGGCTGAGCTATCGCTTTTCTTCCTATGTGAGCCTGGATTCCTCCCAGGACTCGGCGTTCGACCGGGGACTTGACCGGGCTCTAGCCATCCATCGTAGGCAAGAGCTTCCCAAAATCCATCGCACCATCGATCACCTGCAGGCTGATTTGCTCACTCCTATGACATTTGGCCAGATGCAGGAATACTATACGGTGTTCACACAGCTGGGGCAGGATTCAGTTGCAATTCTGGCCGATCCGCTTGCCGATCTCTTGGTTTCGCTCAACGAGGCTCAGGTGGCCCAGCTCGAAGGCCATTTACGCCAGCGCTTTGCTGAATATGATCAGAAGCGGGCTAAGCTGAGTCAATCCGAGAAACTGGCAAAACGAGCGGAACGCTTGCAGGACTTTACCCAAGACTGGCTGGGGTCGCTGACCAGCCGGCAGCAGGAGTTGCTCACCGAACTGGCGGGCTACCAGCTGGAAATGTCACCAGTCTTCCGCTCGCTGCGCAATGGCTATTTTGAGCGTTTGAAGCAGCTGATGGAAAACCGTACTTCGCCCGCCTTCAAGGCCCAGTTTACCCAGCTGATGCGCGACATGGTTGCCTTGGACAGCCCAAAACACCAAGCAGAGATCCGGTTTTACCTCAATCGCCGTTTTGAGCTGATGCGCCGGCTCAACCACACGATGTCTCCGCAGCAGAAGGCGTTCCTCAACCGCAAGCTGGTGAACTTGCGCAAGGATGTGGCGATGCTGATTAATCAATAAGTCGATCTGACTCTCACCTGGTTGTGAAAGTAATGTCAACAAACCCCACAAAACGTGTTAGATTGATTTTACTGATAATCACAATAGGGAGTAAAAATGATTATTTATCTGCATGGCTTTGACTCAACAAGCCCGGGTAACCATGAAAAGGTATTGCAGCTTCAGTTCATTGATCCTGACGTGCGTTTTGTGAATTACAGTACCCTGCACCCTAAGCATGATATGCAGCATTTGCTTAAAGAAGTGCATAAGCTAAAAGAAGAGTCTGCGGATGACCATCCCTTGATCTGCGGTGTCGGGCTGGGTGGATATTGGTCTGAGCGGATTGGTTTCTTATGTGGTATTAAGCAAGTTATTTTTAATCCAAACCTGTATCCGGAGCGCAATATGGAAGGCCGCATCGACCGTCCGGAGGAGTACGCTGATATTTCCACCAAATGCGTAACAGATTTTCGGAGAAAAAATGCAGGTAACTGCCTGTGTATTCTTTCTACCAAGGATGAAGTCCTAGACAACAATTATACCAAAGATGTGCTTAGCGATTTTTACGACATTATCTGGGATGATAACGAAACGCATAAATTCAAGAAAATCTCCCAGCACCTGCAAACGATAAAAGCATTCAAAGAAGCTTCCTAACCCAATCTTCAAGTAGGCGGCACCAATCCTGCCGCCTGCTGCGGCCCGTCCGGGTATTGGCTATTCGCAATTTCCACTCCCCATCGCGACAATGGCCTAGACCGAACCTCAAAAAACTGCCTTCTCACGGGTGGGCATTGATCTTAATCAATTATTTCTTGCCTTGAAATAATATTGGCTTATAATGCAAATCTTAACTTTTTTTGAGGTAAATCAAAAAAAGTTGAGTTAATTAAATGAAGAAGATGTCGTAAGCATCCCTCGAGGTTCTAAAGTTAAGCTGTTGAATAAAAAGAATTATGCTGGTTGGAGTTAGCTCGGGCCAGGTTAGATTTCTAAATTTTAAAATTCTAAATTTGTGGAAGGAGTGTTGTGATGACTCGAATTATTGTTGTTGGCGGTGGCGCCGGCGGTTTGGAGCTAGCAACGAAGCTGGGTCGTACATTGGGTCGTAAAGGTCGTGCTAAGGTTACTTTGGTTGACCGCAAGGCGAGTCACCTGTGGAAGCCACTGTTGCATGAAGTGGCAACCGGCTCGATGGATGCGGGCGTCGATGCGCTGAGTTACCGCGCCCATGCTAAAAACCACTCGTTCGATTTCCAAATGGGAAGCCTGAAAGACATCGACCGCGACCGCAAGGTGATCACTCTCGCGCCATTACATGACAAAAATAATGAACTGTTGATGCCGGAGCGCGAGCTTGAATACGACATTCTGGTGATGGCAATCGGCTCGACGTCGAATGATTTCAACACGCCGGGAGTGCGCGAAAACTGTATCTTCCTCGACAGCCCTGAACAGGCGCATCGTTTCCGTACACAAATGAACAACCAGTTCCTGAAACTGCATGCGAACAAAGAACAGAAAACGGTGGATATCGCCATTGTTGGCGCGGGTGCGACCGGGGTTGAACTATCCGCAGAGCTGCACAATGCGGTTAAAGAGCTGCAGAACTATGGTTTTGGCGATCTGGACAGTTCACGCCTGAACGTCAACTTGGTCGAAGCCGGTGAGCGCATTTTGCCTGCTCTACCTCCGCGTATTTCCGCCGCAGCCCACAGCGAGCTAACCAAGCTGGGGGTGAATGTGCGTACCGCGACTATGGTGACCAAGGCCGACGAAACCGGCCTGACAACCAAAGATGGCGATCATATTCCTGCGCAAATCATGGTCTGGGCCGCGGGCATCAAGGCACCGGATTTCATCAAGGATATCGCCGGCCTTGAGACCAACCGTATCAACCAGCTGGTTGTTAAGCCAACCCTGCAGACCACGCGCGATGACGACATCTATGTTATTGGTGATCTGGCATCGTGTGCCCAGGAAGACGGTAGCTTTGTCCCACCGCGCGCACAGGCCGCCCACCAGATGGCAAGCCGTTGTTTCTCGAACATCGTGGCAAAAATCACTGACCGTGAGCAGAAGCCATACGTCTACAGCGATCATGGGTCGTTGGTATCGCTTAGCCGTTTCTCAACCGTGGGTAGCCTGATGGGGAACCTGACCAAAGGGTCGATGATGGTAGAAGGTCGTATTGCCCGCGTGGTATACATTTCCCTTTACCGTATGCACCAGATTGCGCTTCATGGTGTGGTGAAAACCAGCCTGATGATGCTGGTAGGGCGTATTAACCGCGTACTGCGCCCTAACCTGAAGCTTCACTAAGCAAAATAATTCCTAGGGGAGTTAGTTTCTGCCGTCAGCGGCCGGAAACAAACACCAAAAAAACCGCCACTGCAGGCGGTTTTTTTGTTTCAACAGCTGCCGGCGGCTAGTTGATCTTGAAGAGTTCGACGTCGAAGATCAGCACCGATCCCGGCGGGATAGCACCGATAGAGCGGTTACCGTAAGCCAGCTCTGCGGGAATGAAAAAGCGAGTTTTCTCACCCTCAACCATCAACTGCAGCCCCTCGGTCCAGCCTTTGATAACTTGATTCAGGCCAAACTGGATAGTTTCGCCACGATCGACTGAGCTGTCGAATACCGTGCCGTCTAGCAGGGTACCGTGGTAATGGACGGTAACTTTGTCACTGGGTTTCGGGTGTACAGTGCCTGTACCTTGTTGCAACACCAAGTACTGTAGGCCGGATGCTGTGGTTTGCACCCCTTCTTTTTCTTGGTTCTCAGCCAGGAAAGTTTCACCCGCCTTGATATTTTCAACAGCCGCTTGCTTGTTGCCTTGAGAGCGTTGTACGAAGAAGATGACGAGCGCAATCAGGGCGATACCTAGAATAATTTTAAACACGTAAGTACCTCTATTAATTGTATTTGATGATAGTAGCAAAGCTCACTGCCGGACGAAAGGCACCGTGGGTGGAGGTTTGAACCCGTTAACCATTTATCGGTCGTGCTGGTACCGCCGCGGCGATGTCGCTCGGGATCAGTGAAAACAGCAGGCCATCGACAGGGCCACTCTGGGTCAGGATCCGGTTTCGGGCGGTGCATTCGAAACGGGCCTTGGTCGCCAGGGCGGTGCGCTGGCTGGCAAGATTGCCGGTATGGGTAACAATCTCTATTCGCGTGAGGCCAAGGGTTTCAAAGGCGAACTGAGCAATGGCTAGGCACGCTTCCTTGGCATAGCCCTGGCGTTGGGCGTTGGAGCGGATCCAGTATCCCAGTTCGGCCGAGTTGGTGAGCTCTGATAGATTGCACAGGGAGGTGCTGCCGAGGAAGGTATCGGTAGCACGCTCGAAGATGGCGAATTCGTAACTGACGTCGTAGGCCCAGTTCTGCAGGCTGGCGTGAATCCACTCATGGGCATCATGCTGATTATATTTGGCGTGGCACCAAGGCAGCCAGGGGGTAAGGCTTTGCTGTGAATGGTGGATCGCATCGAGCAAATCCAGTAGGTCGGCATTTTTGTAGGGCCGGAGCAGCAAGCGCTCGCTGGTGAGTTGGTAGTCTGTATTCATCCTGTCCACAGTCTCCGTCGGTACATGTTGTTAGCATAAACCGGACTGGGGCAAATGTCGTGGATGGGGTGAGAGCGGGGCGGGAAAGTGTGAAAAGGGCTGCGTTTGCAGCCCTTGAGAGTGTGCGGGTGTTAACCGTCGATGCGGCGAATTTGGATCACCATACCCATCAGCGGGTGGTCAAGGTAATGGGTTTCGCCACTGCGCATTCTGCGCTGTTGCTGGAACTGGTATGTTTTGAGGAACTCCTCAACTTTCACCTGTTTTTTGACTTCCTGCAGGTGACCGATCTGGACACTGCTTCCCGGCTCAAGGCTGCCTTCTACTGGGTCAAGCGGTTCAGCGCCGATAATGACTTCGCGGCGGCTTGGCTCGCGCAGGGCAAAGTTTGCCTCAGTGAACAGGAAGTGCTGGACATAAACACGCAGGGTGCCGTCAAGTTCATGTAGTGAGGGCATTTCATCCTGGTCAATGTTGTCCACTGCAGCCGACTCAAACTCGCCAGTTTGCTTGCTTGGCAGTGCTGATTTCACCGTGCCGTCAGACAGGAACTGAGCGGAAAAATCTTTACCTGCTGTGAAATGGATGCGAGGTGCGGCAGCACGGCTCAAATCACCCTGGCGCCATCCGAAGTGGGCAAGTGGGGTAAAGCCAGCATGCTGTTGAAGCTTGCTGTATTGGCCGTTGAGCTCGAACTGAGAGGATGGCATCGGGGTGATCCCTCGCGCTTGAAGGCGAGCCGTGTCACCGAAATCGATCGTGCCATTGAGATTAACTGGCTTCTGGTTATCCGGCCAGGATTCACTCACTTGCTCAGGCGCAATGTTACGCTTGAACAGGATCACTTCGATATCAAACTGTCGGGCTGCAAGGCTTGGCCAGCTAATGGCAAACAGCAGCAAATAAATGATATTTTTCAAGATAATACTCCGCACTTAAGTGCTATCTATTATAGAGCGTTTTCGGCCAACTTTGTTAGGAGACCGTCAACATACTTTATTCTGTCTTTTCTGTCACTCATCGGGGCCATGACTTTCAGTTTGGTCGGCCCTTCCATTCGGAAATGCTGCGGCTGGGACTGTAGCAGGCCAACCAGTAACCCCGGGTCGATGTTGGCATTGGGGGTGAACTCAATGAAGCCGCCTTTCTCGCCAGCTTCAATCTTGCGCACACCAATACCTGCAGCTTTGAGCTTGATTTTGTTGAGAACCAACAGGTTGGTGGTTGGATCCGGTAGCAGGCCGAAGCGGTCAATCAATTCTACCTTGAGCTCATCCAGTGCTTTTTCGCTGTTGGCACTGGCAATGCGTTTGTAGAGCGATAGGCGGGTGTTGATGTCCGGGATGAACTCTTCCGGTAGCAATGCCGGCAGGCGCAGTTCCACCTCGGTTTGCTGACGCAGCAGGTCGTCAAGCGAAGGTTCCTTGCCTTCTTTGAGGGCTTCGACGGCTTGCTCGAGCATCTCCATATAGAGGGTGAAACCAACGGATTGGATCTGGCCACTTTGCTCGTCGCCGAGCAGCTCACCTGCGCCGCGGATTTCAAGGTCGTGGGTTGCCAAAGTAAAGCCGGCCCCCAAATCTTCCAGGGACGAAATGGCCTCCAGACGTTTGACGGCATCCTTGGTCATGCGCTTTGGATGCGGAGTCAGCAGGTAGGCGTAGGCTTGGTGGTGCGAGCGACCGACACGGCCACGCAGCTGGTGCAGTTGGGCCAGACCAAGGTGATCGGCACGGTTGATCACTATGGTATTGGCGGTCGGTACGTCGATCCCGGTTTCGATAATGGTGGTACAGACCAGCAGGTTAAAGCGCTGGTGGTAGAAGTCACTCATGATTTTTTCGAGTTCACGTTCGCGCATCTGGCCATGGGCGAAGGTGATCCGCGCTTCGGGGATCAGCTTGGCCAGATCCTCGGCGGTTTTCTCGATCGAGTCGACGTCATTGTGCAGGAAGTAGACCTGGCCGCCGCGCATGATCTCACGCAGCACGGCTTCTCTGACCAGGGCATCGTCGGACTCGCGGACGAAGGTCTTGATGGCCAGGCGGCGGGCCGGCGGCGTTGCGATGATCGACAGATCACGCATACCGCTCATGGCCATATTCAGCGTTCTTGGGATCGGGGTGGCCGTCAGGGTCAGGATATCGACATCGGCGCGGATCGCCTTGAGCTTTTCTTTCTGGCGGACACCGAAGCGGTGCTCCTCGTCAACAATCAGCAAGCCCAGATCATGGTAATCCACCGAGGCATTGAGCAGCTTGTGGGTCCCGATCAGAATGTCAATCTTGCCCTCGGCCATGTCGGCCAGGATCTGCTTCTGCTCCTTGGCGGTCTTGAAGCGGGAAAGCACCTCCACCCTGACCGGAGTATTGGCAAAGCGGTCGCGGAAGTTCTCGAAGTGCTGCTGGGCCAGCAGGGTCGTTGGTACCAGCACGGTCACCTGCTTGCTGTTGTCGACGGCGACAAAGGCAGCACGCATTGCTACCTCGGTCTTGCCAAAGCCCACATCACCGCAGACCAAGCGGTCCATCGCCTTGGCCTGACACATATCAGACAGCACGGCATTGATCGCCAGCGCCTGATCATGGGTTTCCTCGAACGGGAAGCCGGTGCAGAAATCGGCATAGGCTTCACGGTCAAGCTTGAATTTGTGACCCGGCTTCAGCTCGCGCTTGGCGTACACATCCAGCAGTTCGGCGGCGACATCACGGACTTTTTCCGCGGCTTTCTTGCGCGCTTTGACCCACGCCTCGCCGCCCAGTTTGTGGATAGGGGCGGTGTCTTCCGCCCCGCCGGAGTAACGGCTGATCAGGTGCAGCGAGGCGACAGGCACGTAGAGCTTGGCCCCGCCTTGGTATTCCAAGGTGACATATTCGGTTTTCATGCCGCCGGCTTCCAAGGTCTGGAGGCCCTGGTAGCGGCCGATACCGTGGTCGATGTGCACCACCGGCTGGCCCACTTTGAGCTCGGCGAGGTTGCGGATAATGGTATCGGCGTTGACCGATTTCTTTTCGTCGCGGCGGCGGCGCTGGACCACTCGTTCACCCAGCAGATCACTTTCACAGATCAGGGCAACTTCGGGCTTTTCCAGCACAAAGCCTTGCTCCGCGGCACCGATCACCAAGCTGAACTTGCCCGGTGTGGCCAAGGCTTCAGTCAGCGTCGGGGCGACAACAGGGCGGAGCTTGATCCGGGCCAGGAGGTCGAGCAGTGCTTCACGGCGGCCCTCCGAGGCGACCGAGAAGACAATTTTACCCGGGTAGCTTTCGGCGAAGCGGCGAAGCTCGGCCAGCGGCTCTTTTAGCTGGTGGTTGATCGTCAGCGCGGGGATAGCCTGCAGCGGCAGGTTAAAGCGCCCCGCTTTTTCCGGCTCATTATCCGGGCGGATGCGCACCTGGGGCAGGGTTTTGAAATGGCTGAACATTTCATCTTTGGTCAGCCACAGCTCCTTGGGCGCAAGCAGCGGGCGCAAAGGGTCGACCCGGCGCTGCTCAAAACGGTACTCGGCATCGGCCAGGAAGTGGTCGACAGCCGGCTCGAGGGCTCCGATGGTGATGAGCAAGCTATTGTCCGGCAAGTAGTCGAAAAGGGTCTCGGTTTGCTCGAAGAACAGCGGCTGCCAATACTCGATACCTGCCGGCCATGTACGCTTGCTGACCTGCTGGTAGATAGACTCAGGCTCGCGGCGCGCTTCGAAGCGCTCGCGCCAGCGCATCCGGAAGCTCTCGATAGCGATTTCATCGGTCGGGAATTCGTGGGCCGGCAGCAGGCGGATATGTTCAATTTCGCCGGTCGAGCGTTGGTTTTCCGGGTCGAACTGGCGGATGGAGTCGACTTCATCATCAAAGAAGTCAATCCGGTATGGCTGGTTGCTGCCCATCGGGAACAAGTCAATCAGTGAGCCGCGGCTGGCGTATTCCCCGTGCTCGATAACCTGATCGACATGGCGGTAGCCGGAGGCCTCGAGCTGCAAGCGCAGTTTTTCCAGCGACAGCTTATCGCCGTTGCGGACCATCAGCGCGTGCTGGTGAATGAAGGCGCGAGGTGTCAGGCGTTGCAGCAGGGTGCTGATCGGCACCAGCACGACCCCATTGGTCTGCTGGGGGAGGGAGTATAAGCGGGTCAGTCTATCTGAAATGATATCTTGGTGCGGCGAGAAATTATCATACGGCAGGGTTTCCCAGTCAGGGAAAACGCTGACTTCCAGCGCTGAAAACTGGCTGATTTCCGGCTGCAGGCGTAACGCGGTCTGGGTGTCGGGCACCACGGCCAGGATCGGGCCTTGGTGATCATGGGCCAGTTCGGCGACAGAGAGTGCCAGCGCTGCACCGGACACATTACCGATAAATCGGCTGTCACCGGTTTTGGACGGTAATGGAAGAGAGAGAATAGACTGATCTTTCATGGTTAACTTTTATTATCTGATCGCTGTTGGGCGCGTTGGCGCAGAATTTTTTGTTGGAAATACAGGGCGGCTCGGATCAGCAGATCCCTGTCGTCCTCCATTAAGCATACATACCTCAAGGTAATCTCATGACTGCCGTTTTGCTGTGGCAGGCACTGGGTTACTTCGGCATAGGCGTAAACCGCCGCAGCGGGGTTGTCGAGAAACAGCTTGAGCCTGACGTGGTCGCCTTCGCTAAGTGCAACAGGTGAGAAGTAGGAGAGCTGGCTGGCACCAAACGTATGGGTGATGAAGCGCAGCTCGGCATCATCTTGTTGGGCAAGGACGAAGGAAAGCAACAGGTTTATCTTGTTGTTCTGTGCCGTTAAGTAGTTAGCGAGCGCTTTGAACTCGTCTTTGCTGAGCTGGGATAAGGAGTGCTCCAAGCCTTCATCCAGGCTGCTGCATTCACTGGCGATACGAAACAGGGGCGGGATTTCTTGCTGGAAAGCCAGCATCTCGGGCACACCGGCACCGGGAGGGAGCGGTTCTACATTGATGGTCAATCCGGCATGGACTGAAAAATACTCGTCCTGATTCATGTCGCACTCGATATAAATTAACTATCCTACGATTATCACTCAGCTATTGCCAAGGGACAAGTAAACAGGCCCTAGAGTGGTGGTTTTACCCGCTGTTTTTACATTACTTTTACTGCGCTTCATGGTAATCAGACGCGGCAACAGGTATGCTTTCGAACAGTTTTTATAAGGATGGTATCTTCTCAATCTATGTTTCATCCAGTATCGTTTTTTATCGGGCTGCGCTATCTCAGGGGACGCTCTGGTGACAGGTTCAGCCGTTTTGTTTCTTACATGTCGACCGCGGGGATCACCGTCGGGGTCCTGTCCCTTGTCACAGTATTGTCTGTGATGAACGGCTTTGAGCAACAGCTCAAGGAGCGGATCCTTGGGGTGATGCCGCAAGCCGTTATATCTAGCTCAGAGGGTTACCTCCCCCGAACAGAGCAACCTCCGGCACAAGTTTCTGCTATTGCCCATGTTGATATGGTGTCGCCGCTCACCCGCAGCGAAGCTATTTTGCAAAGTGCCAAGTCATTGGCGGCGGGGATGATGGTGGGGGTGGACCCAGAGGCTTTTGAGCCTGTCGGCTATTACATTAACCAAGGCGACATCATGGATCTGGAAGCGGGCAGCTACAGGGTGATCCTGGGACAGGTGCTGGCAAACCAGCTCGGGGTGAAAGTCGGTGACAAGGTGCGCCTGATGGTGACCAGCGCCAGCCAGTATACACCGCTTGGTCGTATTCCCAGCCAGCGCAACTTTGAAGTGGTCGGCTTGTACAATACGGGCTCAGATGTCGACGGCCAGCTGATCTTGACCCATATCGACGATGCGGGACGCTTGCTGAGGCTCAAACCCGGCCAAATGACAGGGTGGCGTTTGTTTGTCGATGATCCATTTGTCGTCGCAGAGCTTGCCAACCGGCCGTTACCCGAAGGGATGACCTGGTCGGACTGGCGCGAGCAGCGCGGCGAGCTATTCCAGGCCGTGAAAATGGAAAAGAATATGATGGGCCTGATGCTGGGACTGATCATCGGTGTGGCGGCCTTCAACATTATCTCGGCGTTGATCATGGTGGTGATGGAGAAGCAAGCCGAGGTAGCCATCCTGAAAACCCAAGGTATGACGAGTCGTCAGGTCTTGCTGGTATTCATGGTACAAGGTGCCAGCAGCGGCGTGATCGGCGCCATTATGGGCGGCTTGCTGGGGGCTTTGCTGGCGCTTAACCTCAACGGCTTGCTGTCGGTTCTCGGGGTGAATTTGATCACCGCCGGTGGCCAGTTGCCTGTGGTGATCTCACCGCTCCAGGTTGTTTTAGTTATTGTCGGTGCAATCATTCTAAGTTTGCTGGCAACTGTTTTTCCTTCCTACCGGGCGGCATCGGTTCGTCCTGCTGAGGCACTTCGTTATGAGTAATGCATTATTGGTTTGTCAGGGCCTAAGAAAAGTCTACCGTGAAGCCCAACTTGAAACAGAGGTGCTAAAAGGGGTCGGTTTCCACCTCGATGCTGGTGAGCTGGTTGGTATCGTCGGGGCGTCAGGTTCTGGCAAGAGTACACTTTTACATTTGCTCGGGGCTTTGGATGATCCGAGCGAAGGAGAGGTGTTCTTCAAGGGGCAGAAACTCAATGCCATGAGCGCCAACAAACAGGCTAAGCTACGCAACCAGGAAATTGGTTTTGTGTATCAGTTCCACCACCTGCTGGCCGATTTCAGCGCGGTGGAAAACGTGGCGATGCCCCTGCTTATCGGTGGGGTAGCGGCAACTAAGGCACGCGCCCAGGCTCATAGTATTTTGGAGTTGGTAGGGCTCGGCCACAGGTTGGAGCACCGTCCTTCAGAGTTGAGCGGGGGGGAACGCCAGCGTGTCGCGATTGCTCGGGCGCTGGTGAACAAGCCGTCACTGGTGTTGGCCGATGAGCCAACGGGTAACCTGGACCACAAGACCGCGTTGGAGATTTATGATCTGATGCGCAAGCTCAACAAGGAGTCGGGCACCGCCTTTCTTGTCGTGACCCATGACAACGAGCTGGCGGGTAAACTGGATCGCTGTATGCACATGCAGGACGGCGAATTGCAGCAGGTAGAGGTGGCCTGATGTTTCGACCGCTCTCTCTTTTTATCGGTAGCCGCTTTAGCCGTGCCAAGCAAAGAAACCGGATGGTTTCGTTTATTTCGATTTCATCGACGTTGGGGATCGCTGTCGGTGTTGCGGTGATCATTATTGGTCTGTCGGCGATGAACGGTTTTGAGCGCGAGCTGCAGAACCGCGTGCTGTCGGTGATCCCACATGGCGAACTGGAGGCGGTGACTCCGCCTTTCGAAGACTGGCAGCCTGTGCTCGACTTGGTCGAACAGCACCCGCGGGTGACTGCCGCGGCACCCTATATCCAGTTCACGGCGCTGCTTGAAAAAGGCAATAGCCTCAAGGCGGTGGAAGTGCGCGGCGTTGATCCTGAGAAGCAAAAAGAAGTCAGTGTGCTGCCCCAATTTGTCAAGGACAATGCCTGGGACAGTCTGGAAGCGGGCAAGCAGCAGGTTATTCTGGGCCAAGGGGTGGCCGATACCTTGGGGATCGATGTGGGCGATTGGATCACCGCGATGATCCCTAACCCGGACCCTAGCTTGAGGCTTAAGGCACCGCACCGAATCCGGCTGCAGGTGGCCGGTCTGCTGGCGCTGGCCGGGCAGATCGACCATAACTTTGCGTTGGTACCAATTGAGGATGCACAAGGCTACCTATCCATGGGGGCGGGTATCACCGGGATCGAGTTGAACGTGGACAACGTGTTGGATGCCCAGAGTATCGTGCGCGAAGTTGGCTTTACCTTACCGGTTTATGTCTACCTCAAGAGCTGGAACCAAAAATACGGTTATCTCTACCGGGATATCCAGATGGTACGTACCATCATGTATCTGGTGATGGTGCTGGTCATTGGGGTGGCTTGTTTCAATATTGTATCGACCTTGATGATGGCGGTTAAAGACCGCGCAGCGGATATCGCGATCTTGCGCACCATGGGGGCGACGGACAGGTTGATCCGCTCCATTTTCGTCTGGCACGGCATCCTGTCGGGGGTTATCGGCAGCTTGGTGGGCTCGCTGCTCGGCTCATTGGTGGCGGTCAATCTCACGAGTTTGATTAAGGGGCTAGAGGGCTTGATCGGGCACCAGTTTTTGTCCGGTGATATTTACTTTGTCGACTTCCTTCCTACCTCTTTGTCGCTGCACGATGTGCTGTTGGTGACCACCACGGCGGTGGCATTGAGCTTCTTGGCAACCTGGTATCCGGCGAAAAGGGCAGGCGCGCTGCAGCCAGCAACAGTACTGAGCGCAAAATAATAGCGAACGAGGCCCTCAAGGTGTGTTGTGGTGATGGCTGATGCTGATGCAAACGTGCTTTGAGGGAGCGGTCGGCAAATGAGATAAAACGTGTCTAGTGATTTTCAGTGCTCTGCTAACTGCATCGCTTTTTTGTTAGAAATATTTGAGTTTGCCTTACTTGGCGGCTAATTAATTAAAGCAATAAAAAACCTCGCATCTGCGAGGTTTTTTATTGCTTGGCGATCAATCCTTGTGGAGGCTCAATACTCGGAACCGACGCTTTTGCCAGCTTCGCACAACGGAGTAGCGCCATAGACCGCGGATACCGAAGTAGCCAAGCGCGGAGAACAGGATAGAACAAACCGCACACCCCAATAGGAAAGGAGGCCCAATTTGGTTCATTTGGTGCAGCAGGAATTCCCAGGACAGCTCAAAGTGGAAGGCCTGGTGCGGGGTATCCATCAACCACGCCCCGACTTTATACGCACCATAAAACATCACTGGCATCGTGATGGGGTTGCTGATCCATACCAAGCACACAGAAAGTGGCAGGTTGACGCTGAAAAAGATGGCGGCGCCGGCAGCCATAATCATCTGGCTGGGAAGAGGTACAAACGCCATAAACAAACCGACCGCAAAAGCTCCAGACGCCGAACGGCGGTTGAGGCACCACAAGTTGGGGTTGTAAAGCACGTTGCCAAATATCTTCAACGCTTTTTGGCGCTTGATGACATCATGGCTTGGCATTATTCGTTTAATTACTTGTCTTGGCATTGTAATTCTTTTTTTCACAGGCAGGCTTGAGATGAACAAAAGCGCTGCCGGGGTTGCACTTGGACTGCTATCGCTTCATTTTTGGCTGGCGTTGCCAACCTATCATGGGTTTATTACAACCTTAATGATAGGCAGTGTAGTGTGTTTCTTTTTCCGCTGGCGACTATTGATCTATATCGGCATCGGCGCTTGTTTGGCGAATCTCGCCGCAACATCCTATCTAAAAAACGTCCAACTGGCTTTTATTGAGCCGAGGAATATTACCATAGTTGGGGAAGTTAGCAGCCTATTAAATCATAAGAAACCAGATACTTTGTTTGTTTTTGTAACCTCAGAATTGCGCTCGCCAGGTCTTCGTACAAGCAAAACATTGCGCGTCAGGCTGGGTTGGTCCGAGCAAGTCAACATCCCGGAGATGAAACAAGGTGAGCGCTGGCAGTTGCAAGTTCGGCTGCGGCCGCCACATGGCCGGGTCAATAGCGCCGGTTATGACCGCGAGCGGCAGTATGTCGGCCAGGGGATCCACGCGACGGGGGTAGTGCTAAGTGGTATTCGCCTGGCACCGAGTCAGCATACGCTGGCAGGCTTGCGCCAATCGATTTTCGATGCCGCGGTGGACTATACCGAGGGACTGAGCCACCGAGGATATCTGCTGGCACTGGGGTTTGGCTTTCGCGGGGCACTGGACGCCAAAGATTGGGGGATACTGCGCGATAGCGGCTTGGCCCATCTGATGGCAATTTCCGGATTGCATATCGGTCTGGCGATTATGCTGGGATGGTGGAGTGGGGGCATATTGCGCAATCTCGCCGGTGATTGGCCGTACGCAATTTGGCTGCCGCTTTGGCTGGGACTGGCCATCGGTGCCCTGTACGCATGGCTCGCTGGCTTTACCCTGCCGACCCAGCGGGCATTGCTGATGAGCATGGTGGCACTGGTTTTGTTGCGGTTTCGGATCATCTGGCCAGGATGGCAAATCCTGCTGTTGGTCTTCGCAGTCAGTCTCGCGTTGGATCCGCTGGCGTCATACCGGGCGGGCTTCTGGTTATCTTTTGCGGCAGTGACGGTTATCGCCTTGGCTTATGCCGGCGGAGTGAGGTTCGAGGGGCATGCCGGGCTGGGGGGCTATCAACGCTGGTATGGCAAATGGCAGGCGCTTATTTTACTCCAGCTTTCTCTGCTGGTGCTGATGCTGCCTGTCCAATGGCTGTGGTTTGGCGGGTTTTCACCCTGGGCGCCGTTGATCAATTTGCTCGCGGTGCCCTGGGTGAGTGTGACTACGGTGCCCTTGGTTCTGGCGGCGATTGTCTTCTCGCCTGTTGAGCAGATAGCCATGGTGTGCTGGCAACTGGCGAATACCGCATTGACACCGGTGCTGTGGTTGGCGCAGTGGACCCAGGGGGGCTGGTGGACACTCGCCGACAGCCAAGGCAACTGGGTGGTCGGCGTGGTTGTCTTGACTGTGCTGCTGTGGATGCTGCCGGTCAGGCGATTTATCGGACTGTTGGTGACCCTGTCAATCGTAGCCCTACTGTGGAACAAACCGCCCTTCCCGTTCAGTGACCCCAAGGCTGAACTTAGTGGTCGCTCCCCGGCGGCTGACCGCTGGCAAGTTGATCTGCTCGATGTCGGACACGGTCTGGCTGTTTTGATATCTACTCGAAATCGCAGCGTGCTCTATGATACCGGTAATCAATGGCCAGGGGGCTCCATAGCCAGTGCCGTGATCGAGCCGGTCCTGAAGCAACGGGGCCAGGCTACGCTTGATGGCCTGATATTGAGCCATGCCGATAGCGATCATGCCGCAGGGGCCGACTATCTGGAGGTGGCTTTTGACCCCGAGTGGAAGCGCAGCAGCGATTTTCGCGCGGGTTATCAGGCGTGCATCCGGGGTGAACAGTGGCAGTGGCACAGCTTGAGTTTTCGAGTGCTGTGGCCGCCGAAACAAGTCGCGAGGGCGGCTAATCCCCATTCGTGTGTGATCGAAGTAAGGCAGTTTTCCGGGATGAATGAAGGTACGGGGGTATCTTTGCTCCTGACCGGGGATATCGATGCGGTGTCCGAGTTGTTGCTGGCCAGGCTGGAGCCGGGGCTATCGCCGGATATCTTGCTGGTTCCGCACCATGGCAGCCGGAGTTCGTCGACGGCGACCTGGCTAGAACAGATGGATTGGCTCGGCAATATGTCACCCAAATATGCGCTGGTGTCGGTGGCGCGCTTCAATCCTTGGCAGCTGCCGTCGGGCGAGGTGCGCCAGCGGTATTTGGACAAAGGCATCGAATGGCTTTCTACGGCTGAATCGGGTCAGGTGACACTGGCCATTGAGGGGGGAGAGATCGAGGTGGTACGTTATCGCCAAGACAGAAAAGCAGCGTGGTTTAGGCCGGCAATACCGCCGCCTTAACGGGAATAGGTCGTTGTGGTGAGGTTGGCTGTTTGAAAAACAAGCAGTTTTACAGCCGGGGGAATGAACTTATTTGGTCTCCGGCCTTTATGCGAGTAGAATGGAAAAATTGACTTAAAGAAAAAATGGTTTCCATGACTACTTCGAACGATCAAACCACTTGGGAGACGTTTAAGCGACTGTGGCCTTCGATTAGCCTGTATAAAGCCGGTTTGGCTGTCGCTGTTGTTGCATTGATTATCAACGCCGCAAGTGATGCATTGATGCTCTCGATGATAAAGCCGCTAATGGATGAGAGCTTTGGCGGGCTTGACGGAATTGAATCGAATTTCCTGGCAATGATGCCTATCTACCTGATGGGGCTGATGATCCTACGCGGGGTCAGTGGCTTCGTTTCTACTTACTGCCTGGCATGGGTTTCGGGCAATGTGGTGATGAGCATGCGTCGCCAGATGTTCAACCACTTCATGAAAATGCCGGTCGGCTTTTTCGATAAAGAATCGTCGGGCAAACTGCTCTCGCGCATTACCTACGACTCGGAGCAGGTGGCCGCGGCAACCAGCAATGCCATGGTCAGCCTGGTGCGCGAAGGAGCCAGTATCATCGCCCTGATGGCTATCATGTTCTATAACAGCTGGCAGCTGTCGGCTATTTTGCTTGTCATTGCGCCTGTGGTTGCCGTCAGCATTCGCGTGGTCTCCAAGCGATTCCGCCGGATTTCCAAGAATATGCAGGACGCGATGGGCTCAGTCACCTCGTCGGCAGAGCAAATGCTCAAGGGCCACAAAGTGGTGCTGAGCTACGGTGGCCAGCAGGTCGAGCAGGATCGCTTCGAGCAAGTGAGTAACCGGATGCGTCAGCAGACCATGAAGCTGGTCTCGGCCCAGGCTATTGCCAACCCGGTTATTCAAGTGATTGCTTCTATGGCACTGGTTGTGGTGCTGATCCTCGCTAACACCGAAGCGTTGCGCGAGTCGCTGACGCCGGGTACCTTTGCGCTGATCTTCGGTTCCATGTTTGGCCTGATGCGCCCGCTTAAGGCGCTGACTAACGTGACCTCCCAGTTCCAGCGTGGTATGGCGGCATGCCAGACGCTGTTTGGCCTGATGGAGCTTGAGACGGAAAAAGACAACGGTAACCATGAAGCTAAGCGCGTGAACGGGGATATCCAGGTGAAGGATGTGACTTTCACTTACCCAACCAAGGATGCGCCGGCGCTGAGAAACGTCAGTTTTGATTTGCCCGCCGGGCAGACACTCGCCTTGGTCGGCCGATCGGGCTCGGGCAAGAGTACCATTGCCAACCTGCTTACCCGCTTCTACGACATCGACTCGGGCAGTATCACCATTGATGGCCATGACATTTGTGACTACAAACTGGCTAACCTGCGCGAGCAGGTGGCGGTTGTGTCGCAGAATGTCCACCTGTTCAACGACACGATTGCCAACAACATCGCCTATGCAAGCGGTGATAACTACAGCCGGGCGGATATCGAAAAAGCCGCAGAGCTTGCCTATGCCATGGACTTTATCAAAGAGATGGACAATGGCTTGGATACCATCATCGGCGAGAACGGTGTCAGCCTTTCCGGTGGCCAGCGCCAGCGTATTGCGATTGCCCGAGCCCTGTTGCGCAATGCACCTGTGCTGATCCTCGATGAGGCGACGTCGGCCCTGGATACCGAATCAGAGCGGGCCATTCAGTCTGCACTGGACGAGCTGCAAAAAGACCGAACTGTGCTGGTAATTGCCCACCGCTTGTCGACCATTGAAAACGCCGACCAGATCCTGGTAGTCGATGACGGGGAAATTATCGAACGCGGTGTGCATGCCGAGCTATTGGCCCAAGACGGTGCCTATGCCCAGCTGCACCGTATCCAGTTTGGTGAATAATGGCTTCCGTTATCGAAAAAATATGGTTTGAGCACCACCCGGCTGGGGTGGTGCTCAAACCGCTGCTGTGGCCGCTGAGCAAACTCTTTGGCGCGGTGAGCCGTCATCGCCGCCAGCAATACCAAACCGGTCGGAAAGCCGCTTACCGCCCGTCGGTGCCGGTCGTGGTGGTGGGCAATATTACCGCTGGCGGTAATGGCAAGACGCCGGTGGTGGTCTGGCTGGTTGAGCAGCTCAAGGCCGCAGGGCTCAAGCCCGGGGTGGTTTCCCGCGGCTATGGGGCCAAGGCGCCGCATTATCCCTACCGGATCAGTGACCAGAGTACGACCGCCGAAGCCGGCGATGAGCCGGTGTTGATATTTCGCCGCACAGGCGTCCCTGTTGCGGTCTCGCCTAAGCGTGCCGAGGCGGTGCAGCTGATTGAGCCCGACGTCGATGTGATCATCACCGATGACGGTCTGCAGCACTATGCGCTGGCAAGGGATATCGAAATTGTGGTGATTGACGGCCAGCGCCGGTTTGGCAACCAGCAGCTGATCCCGATGGGGCCGCTGCGCGAAGGCTGTGAGCGCCTGCAAGAAGTGGATTTTCTCATTTGCAACGGCGGCAGTGCCGAACACAATGAAATCCCGATGCAACTGGTGCCTGCAGACTTGGTCAACCTCTGCACCGGAGAGCGCTGCGAGGCTGCCAAGCTGCAGGGTGACGTTGTTGCCATGGCCGGTATCGGCCATCCGCCGCGTTTTTTTAGTACATTGCAGCAGCTCGGTATCACCCCGGTGAAGTGTCAGCCATTCGCTGATCACCAGGCGTTTGCCGAGCAAGAATTAAAACAGCTGTCCGCGCAAGGCCAGCACTTAGTCATGACAGAGAAAGATGCGGTGAAATGCCACGCTTTCGCCCAGCCTAACTGGTGGTATTTGCCGGTCGATGCCGCGATGCCCACCGAGCAGGCTGAAAGCTTGATTAACCGGATTATAAAGGTAAAGGAAGAGTATGGATCATCGTCTGCTTGAAATCGTTGCATGCCCTGTATGCAAGGGTAAATTGAACTTCGACAAAGACAAAAATGAGCTGATCTGCAAATTTGATCGTCTGGCGTATCCGATTAAAGATGGTATCCCAGTACTACTCGAGCCAGAGGCACGCACCCTGAGCTCGGAAGAGGTGAAGTAATGTCTTTTACCGTGATTATTCCGGCCCGCTACCAGTCGTCACGCCTGCCGGGCAAGCCGCTGGCTGATATTGCCGGCAAGCCGATGATCCAGTGGGTTTATGAGCAGGCGAGTAAAGCCGGTGCCGAGCAGGTCATCGTTGCGACCGACGATCAGCGTATCGCCGACGTGGTCAAGGCATTTGGCGGCGAAGTTTGCATGACCCGTGCCGATCATGAGTCGGGTACCGAGCGCCTGGCGGAAGTGGTCGAGAAATACCAATTGGCCGATGACCAAATTGTGGTCAACGTCCAGGGTGACGAGCCGTTGATCCCAGACAGTATCATTCGCCAGGTGGCCACTAATCTAGCAGACAGCAAGGCGCCGATGGCAACACTGGCTGTCGAGATTGACCACGCCGATGAAGTGTTTAATCCTAATGCGGTGAAAGTGGTGACCGACAAAGACGGCTACGCACTTTACTTCAGCCGCGCCTCCATTCCATGGGATCGCGATAACTTTGCTAAGCGCCCGCAGGAAATCCACCAGAATCTGATGCGCCATATCGGTATCTATGCCTACCGTGCTGGTTTTATCAATACCTACATCAACTGGGAGCCGAGTGCGCTGGAGAAAATCGAAGCGTTAGAGCAGCTTCGGGTGTTGTGGTACGGTGAGAAAATCCATGTAGAAGTGGCAATTGATGCGCCGCCGGCCGGGGTGGATACGCCAGAGGATTTGGAAAAAGTACGTCAACTGGTAGGTTGAGTACTGCGAAATAAAGTAACGGGGAAGCTCAGCTTCCCCGTTTTTTTATCTTGGGCATCCCTTGTTGGGCATCAGTTATGGCTCAGTGATTGCCCTGCTGCGCTTGCCCTTGAGTAAGCGCTTCCAGTTGATCGGCATCATCGGTACCACTATCAGCAAGATCCCCGCTAGCGTGAGCAGATCGGGAATTTCATCGAACCACATCACCCCGAACGCCGTCACGAACACCAGCCCTGAATACTCAGCCAGAGCTATTTGGCCGGCCGCCGCTTTCTTGTAGCCAATGACCACCAAGGCATGGTAGCCCAGCACAAATAGGTTAATCGCCATGATCCAGCCGACATGGCGCCACTCTATGTCGGCCCACTGCGGTACGGCCAAGGCGAGCGATAGCGGTAGGGTCATCACGCCGGTCCAGAATAGGGTTGAAACCAGGTGCTGCTCTTGGGGTAACTTACGGATCAATATGTTACCCAATCCCATAGAAAGGGCACTGCCCAGCCCGGCAATCGCGGCCCAGTGGAAATGCTCCGGCCGTAATACCACCAGCACACCGGCAAAACCGATGCTGGTGGCGATGACTTTCGACCGAGGCGGGGTTTCATTGAGCAGCAAGACCGACAACGGCAACATCAGCAGCGGGCCAACATAGAACATCGCATTGGCGGTCGCCAGCGGCAAGAAGGTAATTGCGATCATGGCACAGGCGCTACCCATCAAGATCAACTGGGCGCGCCAGAAGGCAATTTTGCAGCACCCTTGGTGGCGCTTTTCCCGCGGCAGTGCCAGCCAGAACGGTAATAACATGATCACGCTGAGCAACTGGCGGATGAATACATATTGGAAGGTAGGGACTTCTCCGTTGAGGATTTTCAGTGAAACGTCAGAGAAGGAGGCTAACAAGTTGGCGGCAACAAGCAGGACAATGGCCTGGTTAACTGGACTACGCATTGATACTCGGTGGCTAAATGGGCTAGTGATAAAATAATCCTGCCATATTGTATGGCAAGTGGGCGTATTCTACCGATCCATCCTGAAAATTCACTGAGTAATTTTCATTATTCCCGATTAATTGATCTTAGTCTCTGATTATAAAAACAAAAAGCCACCCATATTATTTGGGTGGCTTCCAATTTAGCGCCTAGTGCTAGTTTTAAGCTTTCGCTGTCTGCTCTTCGATATCGGCATCGGACTCGAACAGGGCGTTGTCGGCTTGGCCCAGTACCCGAGAAGTAATGGTACCGGCAGTCATCGCGCCGCTGACGTTTACCGCAGTTCGGCCCATATCAATCAGCGGCTCAATGGAGATCAGAAGGCCAGCTAGAGCGACCGGCATATCCAGGGCTGACAGCACAATTAGAGCCGCGAAGGTCGCACCGCCACCGACACCGGCAATGCCGAATGAACTAATGGTAACAATGGCGATGAGGGTTATCATGAAGCCAGGGTCAAGCGGGTTGATGCCGACCGTCGGGGCGATCATCACTGCCAGCATCGCAGGATACAGGCCGGCACAGCCGTTCTGGCCCATGGTGGCACCAAATGATGCTGAGAAGTTTGATACTGCGTCACCGTTGCCCAGCTTTTTCACCTGGGTTTCAACGTTGAGTGGAATGGTACCGGCGCTGGAGCGCGAGGTGAATGCAAAGGTCAGTACCGGCAGGATTTTCTTCAGGTAACGGATTGGGTTAACGCCAACAAACGCTACCAAGACCAGGTGCATTACAAGGATTAAGCCCAGGCCGACGTAAGAGGCCACCACGAAGTTGAGCAGGCTCAGGATGTCGTCGTAGTTCGAGCCTGCGACGACTTTGGTCATCAGTGCCAGTACGCCGTATGGCGTTAGGCTCAGCACCATGCGAACCAAGGTACGCACGACTTCCTGGGCAACGTTGATGAACTTCTCGAAGCTTGCACCCAGCTCTGGTTGGGTGCGGATCACGGTAAGGCCAGCCACACCGACAAAGGCGGAGAAAATCACCACAGCGATAGTCGAAGTTGGGCGGCTACCAGCCAAATCGGCAAACGGGTTGGCAGGGAAGAAAGAGATAATCATGTCGGCAAAAGACATGGCTTCAACCGAGGTCAAACGGGTTTCCAGCATCTCACCACGGGCGATCTCGCGTGCTCCCTGAACGATCCCCTCGGCACTCAGGCCGAACATGCTGCTAATAAGAATACCGATCAGCGCTGATGCCGCTGTGGTCGCCAGCAGGATACCGATACTCAAGCCTGAGATTTTGCCCAGCGACCCCGAGTCTTTCACCTTGATGATGGCACCGATGATAGAGACAGTGATCAACGGCATGATGATCATTTTCAACAGGCTGACGTAGCCCGCACCAACAATGTTGATGTACTCCAGTGTGCCAGCGATAACGTCGCTGCCACCGCCGTACACAAGCTGGAGCGCGCCACCGAATAGCACACCCAGCCCCAAGGCGGTAAATACGCGCTTGGAAAGGGTTTGCTCTGATTTTTGTTGTTTGACCAACAGGGCAATAATGATGGCGAAGACCGCCAAGTTGAGTATCTGGAACATCGAACCTAATCCTACCGTTGTTTATAACTCGCAATTCCGGTTTGCTAAGTCATCAATCACTAATTGGCTGCAATAGTAAGATGTGAATCGCAAAACCTGAATCAGTTTTCGCCGTTCTCGTTATGAGTAATCGGTATTTAATAAAACAAAAAAGAATAAAGGTGAAATTTTGCGCAAAGTTGCTGTTTTTATACAAAAAACCGCTCGCAAACGTTAAGAATAAGGGGGGGAGGTCGTTGTTAGTGAATAGGAAGTCAGCCAGAGAGGCGAGGCAGGATTTAACGTATCGGTGGCTCCGCCGGTCCGAGATGTTCCGGCGGATATCTTGGGGATAGGCTATTGCGCTGCAGCTTCTTCGTTGTTGATCATGGTGCGAAGCTGCTGCCACCAACGCCCTAGCTTTTCGTACCAGTAGCGTTCGGTCTGCTCGAGGTATTTTGCCTGAGGGCGGTAGCGCTCCCAGGGCTGCTCGATCTTGTTGCTGGCAAGGAAGTTCGTCGGGGCCGCAGACGGTGACAATCCGACCCTATTGAATTCTTCGATGGCTCGCTTCATATGGCTGGCCGACGTCACAACGACCAATTTGCTCTCGCCGACCACAGACGCGGCCTGAAAGGCCTCTTCCCAGGTATCTTTGGCCGTTTCAAGCAGCAGGATGTCATTTTTGTTGACCCCGAGGGCGAGCGCCACCTTCGCCATCATGCGCGCCTGGCTGATATCGGTACCGCCGCCATAGCCCGACAAAATTAATTTTGAGCCCGGGAACAGGCGGTGAATTCGCATACCTTCAGACAGGCGCATTAGCGATGTGCGGGAAAGCTGTGAGGTGATCGGCATGGCATGATCAATCACATGGCCACTGCCCAGTACCATTACATAATCCACCGCCTGACCGGACGGCACGTAAGGCGGGTAGGCTTTTTCCAGCGGGCGCAGCAGGCTGGTTGCGATCGGTTGAAAAGAGACGAGGAAAATCCCCAGAAAAGCAAAGCTGATGAAAAACGATGCCAGCCCTTTACGGCGGGTAAACCAGAGCAGTAGTAGCCCAAGCAGGCCGAGCATGAGCATTGCGGGCAGGGGCATTAGTAAAGCAGAGACAATTTTTTTTAGTTCAAACATGCAATGTAGTCCGAAAAATCAGCAGTTGAGCTCGAAAAAGCACCACAAGCCTTTATTCCTTTATCGCTTGTGAGAAAATAAGCCACATTTTTAGAACCGCTATCATAACGTAAAGCTGACGTGATCGAAGATCGAAATTTTGACGACTTAGCGCAAAAATTTGCAAAAAATATTTACGGAACTGGCAAAGGCCAGATCCGTCAAACTGTTGTTTGGGAAGATCTTGAGCAAATTTTAGCCCTACTGAAGAGCGATAAACCACTGCATCTATTGGATGCTGGTGGGGGGGTGGGCCAACTGTCACAGAAAGTGGCAGAGCTAGGACATCACGTCACGTTGTGTGATCTTTCTAGCGAAATGCTCAAGCTCGCGGAGCAAGATATTGCTAAAAATGGTTTGCTTGAGCAGTATCGTCTGGTTCACAGCCCGGTGCAGGAGATCGGTAACCATCTCGCTAGCCCGGTTGATTTGGTTTTGTTTCACGCCGTGATGGAGTGGCTGGCCGATCCGCAGGCGGCGTTGGAATACTTGCTCGAACAGGTAAAACCAGGCGGTATTATTTCCGTTATGTTCTACAACTATAATGGCTTGCTGTTTAAGAACTTGATTTGCGGCAACCTGACCCATATCGAAGAAGGGATGCCACACAGAAAGCGTTTCAAGTTACAGCCCTCGCAGGGGATCAAGCCCGACGAGGTGTATGGCTGGCTTGAAAACGCAGGTTTCAACATTCTGGGTAAGACCGGAGTAAGGACTTTCCACGACTATATGCAGACAACGATGGTCGGGGATTACAGTTTTGAACAGGTACTGGCGATGGAGCAAAAACTCTGCCGTCAGGAACCTTATTTGTCTCTGGGCCGATATATACATGTTTATGCGCAAAAGCCATTATCCGGCACAGAGGCCGAGAAATACAAAAGCAATAAGGACAACGGATGAGTGAAGTAACCCAGACCGTTCCCGAGTTGGTCAGTTGGGTTAAGCAACATGAATTCGAGCTTAACCTACCAACCGAGCGGCTGGCGTTTCTGTTGGCGATTGCTGTACTGAGCGGCGATCGTTTTGATGAAGAATTAGGGGAAGGTGAACTGATCGATGCATTTCGCATTGTCAGCGATTTGTTCGAACAGACACCGGAAACCGTGGCCTTCCGTGCCAACAACGCCATTAATGAGTTGGTTCGCCAACGCCTGATTTCCCGCTTTACCAGTGAGGTCACCGACGGTGCGAGTATCTACCGTCTGAGCCCACTGGCGCTCGGGATCACCGATTATTATGCCCGCCACCGCGAGTATTCAACGCTGAAGCTTTCCATTCAGCTTGCCATGGTTGCCGATGAAATAAACAAGGCAGCCACGGCAGCGCAGGAAGGTGGCGATGAGAAGCACTGGCGCCAGAACGTCCATGCGGTACTGAAATATTCAGTGGCTGAGATCTTTGACCGTATCGATCTCAACCAGCGCACCATGGATGAGCAGCAGCAACAGGTGAAGCAAGATATTGCCGAGCTGCTGAACCAAGACTGGCGAGCGGCGATCAGCAGCTGTGAAACCCTGCTGAACGAAACCTCGAGCACCCTGCGCGAGCTGCAGGATACCCTGCAGGCGGCGGGTGACCAGTTGCAAACCCAGTTGCTGATTATCCAGGAAGAAATTCAGGGTAACCCGGATCTGGAGTTTGTTGATGCCATGGTATTTAACTTGCAAGCCAAGTTGGACCGCATCATCAACTGGGGACAGCAGGCGATTGACCTGTGGATTGGCTATGACCGCCATGTCCATAAGTTTATCCGTACTGCGATCGACATGGACAAAAACCGCGCCTTCAGTCAGCGCTTGCGCCAGTCGGTGAAAGACTACTTCGACGCGCCGTGGATGCTGACTTACGCCGATGCCGAGCGCTTGCTCGACATGCGTGATGAGGCCTTGGTCCTGCGTGATGACGAAGTGACCGGTATCGTGCCGGAAGAAATGGAATTTGAAGAGCTGGATCTGGTCAATGACCAACTGGCAGAACAAATTGCCGCGATGTTGCAGGCCCACAAAGAGACCGGCGCTGCAATTAACTTGAGTTTGCTTCTTAAAGATTATTTGGCTCAGCACCCTCACGCGCAGCATTTCGATATGGCGCGTCTGGTGATTGATCAGGCTGTTCGACTGGGTTACTCCGAGTCGGATTTCAATGCCATCCAGCCTGATTGGGAAGCTATTAATGACTACGGAGCCAAGGTACAAGCAAATGTCATTGACAAATATTGAAGAATTTATGCCTGAAAAGCTGGCCAAGGCCATTGCCAACCCGCTTTTCCCGGCACTCGATAACGCCCTTCGCTCTGGTCGTCATATTTCCAGCGAAGATTTGGATAACCACGCCCTGCTGATTGAATTCGAGCAGGATCTGGTGATGTTTTACAAGCGTTATAACGCTGAGTTGGTACGTGCACCGGAAGGTTTTTTCTACCTGCGTCCGCGTTCGACTTCTTTGATCAGCCGTTCGGTGTTGACCGAACTCGATATGCTGGTGGGCAAGGTACTGTGTTTCCTTTACCTGAGCCCGGAGCGTTTGGCGCACGAAGGGATCTTCACTAACCAAGAACTGTTCGACGAACTGATGCAGTTAGCCGATGAGAAGAAGCTGATGAAGCTGGTGACTCATCGTGCAACAGGTTCTGATCTCGACCGCGAAAAACTGTTCGACAAGACCAAGACCTCGCTGCGTCGTCTGCGCCGCCTTGGCATGATCATCCCAATCGGCGAAAACGGTAAGTTCCGCATCAGTGAAGCGGTGTTCCGTTTCGGTGCCGATGTTCGTGTCGGTGATGATGTGCGTGAAGCGCAGATGCGTCTGATCCGTGACGGTGAAGCGGTGGTGGTTCATCAGCAGGAGCCAAGCCAGTCAAGCTTGTTGCAAGAAGCTGATGAAACACAAGAACAAGAGTTAGACAAAGCCGGTTTGGAGGGTGAAGCCTAATGGAACGCGGTAAGTATCAATCGTTGACCATGGTCAACTGGAACGGCTTCTTTGCCCGCACATTCGATATCGATAACCTGGTAACCACGCTTTCTGGCGGTAATGGTGCCGGTAAGTCGACCACCATGGCGGCATTTATCACATCCCTTATCCCGGATCAGAGCCTGCTTCATTTCCGTAACACCACCGAAGCGGGTAGCTCCAATGCCTCTCGCGACAAGGGGCTGCACGGTAAGCTGAAGCCGGGTACCTGTTACTCGGCGCTGGATGTGGTGAACTCGAAGAACCAGCGCATCATTTTTGCTGTGAAATTGCAGCAGGTTGCGGGACGTGACAAGAAGGTGGATATCAAGCCATTTATTATCCAGGGCTTGCCATCACACGTTAAACCAACCGAAGTACTGGTAGAGACACTGTCTGATAATCAGGCGCGTGTACGTCAAATTAACGAAGTCAAAGACCTGGTCAGCAGCGAATATGAAGGCGTAATGTTTAAAGCCTTCAACTCGGTGACGGACTACCACGTCCAGATGTTCGAGTTCGGCGTGCTGCCGAAGAAACTACGTAACAGTACTGATCGCTCTAAATTCTACCGCCTGATTGAAGCCTCGCTTTATGGTGGTATCTCCAGTGCGATTACCCGCTCACTGCGCGACTACTTGTTGCCACACAATAGCGGCGTGAAAAAAGCGTTCCAGGATATGGAGGCGGCACTGCGCGAAAACCGCATGACACTGGAAGCGATTAAGCTGACCCAGAGCGACCGTGATCTGTTCAAGCACTTGATCACCGAAGCGACCAACTACGTGGCGGCAGACTACATGCGCCATGCCAACGAACGTCGCCAGAAGCTGGAAAAAACACTGGGCTTGCGCGGTGAACTGATGGGGTCGCGCAAGAGCTTGGATGATCAGCAGGCCTCTCTGACCAACATGACAGCTGAGCTGGATGAACTGACCGAGCGCGAAGGGGCGCTGGAGCAGGATCACCAGGCCGCTTCTGATCACCTGCAACTGGTCCAAACCGCAGTGCGCCAGCAGGAGAAGATCGAACGCTATCGTGAAGATCTCGAAGAGCTGACCGAACGCCTTGAAGAGCAAGTGATGGTGGTAGAAGAAGCCGCTGAACAACTTGCCATGGCAGAAGAGCAGGCGCTACTGACAGAAGAAGAAGTTGATAGCCTGAAAACCCAGCTGGCAGATTACCAGCAGGCGCTGGATATGCAGCAGACACGTGCTCTGCAATACCAGCAGGCGGTACAGGCGCTGGAAAAAGCCCGTGATATCACCGGTGAGCACCAGATGCTGGCCGATCAGGCAGTCCCTTACCTTGCTCAGTTGAAGCAGGATCAGGAAACCCAAACCACGGCACTGTTGGCCCTCAAGCACCGACTGGATATGTCATCGGCGGCGGCACAGCAGTTTGAAAAAGGCCTGCAGATTGTTACCACGATAGCTGGCTCAATCGAGCGTTCAGAAGCGGGGAGCAAAGCCCGTGAATTGATTGCCAAAGCGCGTCAGCTAGGAGCGATTACCGAGCGCAGCGACCAGCTAAAAGCCCAATATCGTGACCTAGAGCGTGCAGTTCGTAACCAGCGCCAAGCGACAGAACTGGCTGAAACCTATGCCAAGCGCTTTGCGGTTGAGCTTGACGGCGAGCTGGCACTGGCTGAAGAGCAGGCTCGCCACGAGGCGACGCTGGAAGAGCTGGAGCAACAGCAGGAAATCCTGGTCGAGCAGCGCAATGACATGCGCCGCCAGGAGCAGCAGCTGACCAGCCAGATCTCAACGCTGGAAGCGGCAGCCCCGGCGTGGATTGCCGCCTCTGATGCATTGGAAAAGCTGTCTGAGCAATCAGAGCGTGAGCTTTACGATAGCCAGGCGGTGATGGAAGCGATGCAGCTGACTCTGGACAAAGAGCGTGAAGCGTCTGCGACCCGTGACAAGCTGGCCGCCCGCAAGCAGCAAATCGAGTTGGATATCGAACGTTTGGCTCAGCCAGGCGGTAGTGATGATTCACGCTTGCGTGCACTGGCCGACACTTTGGGCGGTAGTTTGCTGTCTGAAATCTACGATGATATCACCCTGGCCGATGCACCTTACTTCAGTGCCATGTATGGCCCGGCCCGTCATGCTATTGTGGTACCGGACCTCAAGGGCATCAAAGAGAAGCTAGTTGCGCTAGATGATTGCCCGGATGACCTGTACATCATCGAAGGTGAAGCTGATTCATTCGACGACAGCGGCTTTGATGTCGACGAGCTGGAAGATGCTGTATGTGTCCATCTTAACGATCGTCAGCTGCGTTACTCCCGCTTCCCGAAAGTACCGCTGTTTGGCCGCGCCGCGCGCGAGCAGCGCCTCGAGCACTTGCGTGAAGAGCGTGAGCAGCTGGTTGAAGACCACGCCAAGGCGTCCTTTGATTCGCAGAAGCTTCAGCGCTTATACCAGAGCTTCAATAGCTTTGTTGCGACTCATATGGCCGTCGCGTTTAGCGATGATCCGGAAGCTGCGCTGAAAGTGGCGCGAGATAAGCGCAATCAGGTAAGCCGCCAGCTTTCTGAGTCACAAGCGCAGGAGCAGCAACAGCGCAGCCAGCTAACAGCTGCCCGCGAAGCACTTGGCCTATTGGGCAAAATCAACCCGCTGGTAAACCTGCTGGAAGATGACACCCTACAGGCACGCTTTGAAGAAGTGCAGCAGCAGCTGTCGCAGCTGGATGAAGCCCGCCAGTACCTTAGCCGCCACGGTAAAGCCATTGCTGAGCTGGAATCGCTGGTTACGGCGCTTGATGCTGACCCGCAGCAGTTTGATGCCTTGCAGATCAGCTACGATGATGCCGACAAGCAGCTCCAGGCCCTGAAGGCGAAAATCTTTGCTGTGGCTGACTTAGCCGAGCGTCGTCACCACTTTGGCTATGCCGATTCTATCGACATGCTCAGCAAGAGCTCTGAGCTTAACGAGCAGCTGAAAGCCAAGTTGGCTTCGGCTGAGCGCGAGCGTAACCGCTGCCGTGATGCTCTGAAACAAACTCGCTCGCAGGCCAACCAGTACAATCAGTTGTTGGCGTCGCTGAAGAGTTCACATCAGGCGAAGCTGGAAACTGTTCAGGAATTCGAGCGTGAGCTGCAGGAGCTCGGTGTACGTGCTGATGTGGAAGCGGAAGAGCGTGCTCGCCTGCGCCGCGATGAGCTGAACGAACGTTTGCACACTTCGCGTGCCCGTCGCAGTCAGCTAGAGAAAGGTATCACGTCTGTCGAGCTGGAAATGAAAGGCTTGGTGAAGCGTCTGCGTAAAGTGGGCAAAGAATACCAAGAGCTCCGTAAGCTTGTTGTTACCGCCAAGGCCGGTTGGTGTGCGGTACTTCGCCTGGCGCGTGAGAGTGATGTTGAACGTCGCCTGCACCGCCGTGAAATGGCTTACATGTCTGCCGATGAACTGCGTTCGCTATCGGATAAGTCTCTGGGTGCGCTCCGTTTGGCGGTCGCGGATAACGAGAACCTGCGTGATGCCCTGCGTGCATCGGAAGATGTCTCTCGTCCAGAGCGCAAAGTACTGTTCTACATCGCGGTTTACCAGCACCTGCGCGAGCGTATTCGTCACGACATCATTCGTACTGATGATCCAGTAGAAGCCATCGAAGAGATGGAAGTAGAGTTGGCTCGCCTGAGCGAAGAACTGACTGCCCGTGAACAACGTCTGGCGATCAGCTCTGACTCGGTAGCGAACATTATTCGCAAGACTATCCAGCGCGAGCAGAACCGTATCCGTATGCTCAACCAGGGTTTGCAGAATATTAGCTTTGGCCAGGTTCAGGGCGTGCGCTTGACCGTTAAAGTACGTGAAACCCACGAGCAGCTGCTGACGGGGCTTGCTGACCAGCAGGATCAGCATCAGGATCTGTTCGGTAACCACCGCCTGTCGTTCTCCGAAGCGATTGCTAAGCTGTTCCAGCGCCTGAACCCGCATATTGATGTCGGCCAGCGTTCGCCGCAGGTGATGGGCGAGGAGTTGCTGGACTACCGTAACTACCTTGAGCTGAGCATTGAAGTTAACCGTGGTACAGACGGCTGGCTGCAGGCTGAGTCGGGTGCGCTGTCAACCGGTGAGGCGATCGGTACCGGTCAGGCAATCCTGTTGATGGTTGTTCAGAGCTGGGAAGAAGAATCTCGCCGCTTGCGTGGAAAAGATATTATCCCGTGTCGCTTGCTGTTCCTCGATGAGGCAGCGCGATTGGATGCCAAGTCGATTGCAACGCTGTTCGAGTTGTGTGATCGCTTGGATATGCAGCTTCTTATCGCGGCACCAGAGAACATCAGCCCAGAGAAGGGGACCACCTACAAGCTGGTGCGTAAGATCTTCAAAGATCGCGAGCACGTACATGTGGTTGGTCTGCGAGGCTTTGGCCAGGAATCTAAGGCTCCTGCCAATATCCAAACCATGCTGGAATTGGATCCGGTGTAACCACCTCAAAACTGATTTCGATATTGTAAAGCCGGTCCTGTGACCGGCTTTTTTCGTCTTGAACATAAGAACTTTTTCTCATTACTTAATTACCCTAACGATAAATTTTTTGCCCTTTTATATCCGCCTAAAATTTTAACTGTCAGATTCGGCCACTTGTCAGCCTGAACAAAGCAGGACACTGCAACGAGTTTCGCTTTGTTTTGGTTTGGCACAAAAATACATAACCAAACACTAAGCGGCCAGCATATTGGTTTGGTACAGGCCAATTTTTATTTGTCGTAGGGGTGATGACATGAAAAAAGCAATATTTCCAGTGCTCGCCACACTCATTGTGGCCGGGTGTAGTGATTCCGACGGGGCTGCCTCGTTAAATAGTGACCCGGCAGCCAACCAGGATGACGGCTCAGTGCCAGTATCAGTGGATGTGTCCACACCGCCCAATGAGGTGCCCAAGGGGGCTGATGATCTTCAGGCGTGCGTGGCTATCGATGCCGTACAGGTGATGGATTTAGCAGGGACGATTGTGGAATGGACGACCAAGAGCATGAGTGATCCCTATGGGGTTAACTCTACACAGTGTATTCCGGCGGACTCGGAAATTCCTGTGGATAACGATGGCTATCCAAAATTCATCGTGATCGACCTGTATGATGTGACCGGGGTAGACTTGGTCAACCTGATTTCAGAGCAACTGTTGCCGGTGGGCGAATACACCAGCATGGCGCTTTCCATCCTGCAGGGCAGTTACGGTGACTTCTTAGATACGCCATACTCATATGTCGGCAATCCCGTTGACAAGATGAAGATGGATATTGTCGATGACCTCAAGTTCGACGGGTTGGATATCAACATTGAGGTACCGACCACCTTTACCATGACGTTGGATCTTCGCAGCATGATCCAGCTGATTGAGCAGGCATACTATCTGAAGAATGAGGGTTTCAAGGTCGTCGATAATATTACGGCTGGGTCGCTGTTTGGCGATATCGATGTCTCATCGTGCGCAACATCGGTCAAAGACGCGTATGTCTACCTCTATGAAGCCGACTCCCCGGAGTATGGTGACCTGGGATCTGATTATCCTCCGGTCAAAACTGCTAAGGTGGGGGACGATGGTAGCTATGAGATGAAGTATGTGCCGGAAGGTAACTACGACGTGGTGCTGGTGTGTGATGCTTTGATGGATCTGCCAAACGAAATCGATCTGGACATTGATCTCGACGGTGACTATTCGAAATACGAAAACCAGTATATCAGCGCCGGTGATCAGCACTACCGCAACCTATAGCGACATACCACAATAAGCTCGACCCGCAGCCAGGTATCAGCCTGGCTGCCTTTATTTGTGCGCCGCTGAAACTGGCGATATATTATTCGGCTATCCAGCCTATATTCAGCAAATAACCGTATCCTATAGTGGATGTTAATCGGATCTATCTCTCATTTTTGATTCTGAGCTATATTTTTTTGTAAGCGATAAGTTGCTGACAGCAATAATATTAACCGCTAATGTCCTACTTTCTGGTCTTTACTGTCTTGTCTTTTTTGGTTGTTTTTTGACCGCCTCTTCTTTAAATTTCCTACCCAACAACCGCAAATGCTTTGAAAGAGACCGAGATATGCCAGCTACCATGACCCTGAAAAAAATTGTATTCGGTGCCATTTTCGGCCTAGTTGCTATCGGTGCAACAACTGCCCATGCTTCGGTTACGACTTCTCCCGAGCACCACTTGCTATCAACCTTGAACTACGTTGAACTTGAAGCTGAGCAGGGCGACAAAAACATGCAGCTGTTCCTCGGACGTGCATATCTGGAAGGCAGTAACGGCTTGCAGGCCGACCCGCTGAAAGGCATCTACTGGCTGGAAAAAGCAGCAGTAGACATGCCAGAGGTCAAGACCCTGATTGGAGACCTGTTCAAGAAAGGTGAAGTGCTGCCACGAGATCACGAGCAGGCAGTACGCTGGTACACCGAAGCGGCCAATGAAGGTGATGTGCCGGCAATGGTTGAGCTGGGTATGTACTATGCGTCAGGTGCAACCGGTTCGGTAGACTGCGGCAACGCCATCAAGTGGTTCAACGAAGCGGCCAACGGCGGCTCCTTGGAATCAAAGCGTAACCTTGTATGGTTGTATGCCACTTGTTCCGATGATCGTATGCGTGATGGCGAGCGTGCACTGAAGTTGGCGAAGCAGGTACTGAGCCGTAATGGTACGGGGGATGCGGGCGACTACGATAATCTGGCTGCGGCTTATGCTGCCTGCGGTGAGTTCCGCCGTGCCGTCGAGGCCCAGCAGACCGCTATCGGTAAACTGGAAGAGCCAAACGGCCAGCGCTATGCGAACTTCGAACAGCGTTTGAAGCTGTACCAGCAGAATCAGACTATCTACAGTGCTTCACTGTAATCAGTTGGAAAATACAGACAACAGATAAGAAAGGTGCCGAATGGCACCTTTTTTTGTGCCCGTTCTGCCCCCTTGCCTTGCATCCAAGCCATTCCCGCTGAACCAAGTACTTTGAAGATACTAGGGTATATTCCTTAACTATACTTACAGAAATTAGCTCTCAGGCATGAGGCATTAGCGTCATTGGAGAGACGAATAACAAGATAGGTAGAAGGAAAGAAGCAATGAGCAACCCCGAAGCCGTCAGCGATAAAGAAAAAGCCAAGTACGAATGGCGTTCCTTTTTGTTTATTACCATTTTTTTGTTTCCCATATTAGCCGTAGCGATTGTCGGTGGTTACGGCTTTATCGTGTGGGCGATGCAAGTGTTTTTCCTTGGGCCTCCTGGCCATGGGTGATTACGGTTGCCGAGATATGAGCGTCAGGCTATGTAGCACAGGATATAGGTAAACACTATGATGAGCGCTTTAAAAAAACTGTGGGCGACCTTCTGGCGTCCCGCAGTGCACATTAGTTTGGGTGTGCTGACTCTCGGCGGCTTCCTTGCCGGGATTATTTTCTGGGGGGGATTCAATACCGCCCTTGAAATGACCAATACCGAGAAGTTTTGCATCGGTTGCCACGAGATGCGTGACAATGTTTACGAAGAGTTGCAGCAAACAGTTCATTGGTCAAATCACTCAGGTGTTCGGGCGACCTGTCCCGACTGCCATGTACCACACAACTGGACCGATAAAATTGCCCGTAAAATGCAAGCCAGCAAAGAGGTATACGGTGCGATTTTCGGAACGATCAATACCCGTGAGAAATTTCTCGAAAAGCGGCTTGAGCTGGCCAATCATGAATGGGAACGCTTTTCTGCCAACGGGTCGCTGGAATGTAAGAACTGCCACAACTACGACAGCATGAAGTGGGATGAAATGTCGGATCTTGCGCGGACGCAGATGCAGCAGGCTGCTGAGCGGGATCAGAGCTGTATAGATTGCCACAAAGGGATAGCCCACGAACTGCCGGGCAACATGGAGCTTTCAGGCGGCATGGT
Organism: Photobacterium sp. DA100; assembly: GCF_029223585.1. Lineage (NCBI taxonomy): Bacteria > Pseudomonadati > Pseudomonadota > Gammaproteobacteria > Vibrionales > Vibrionaceae > Photobacterium > Photobacterium sp. DA100. The sequence goes on from NZ_CP119423.1 coordinate 1,239,321, forward strand.
CCAGCAGTTGGTCCAGAAAGCCGGCAACACGTCCTTCAAGGAAGGGGAGAACTACTTCAGTGTCCGTTACCTGCCGATGTATGAAGATGAAGCCCTGACCATTGATGGCGGCCAGCTAAACCCGGCCTCCGAAGTGAAGGTGGTGCAGGTCAAAGACAATGCGGTGCAGGTTGAAATTTCCGGTTGGCGCAAAACCAAAGGCTTTGGCCGGGTGATCAACGAGGACTTCGGCCTGAATATCCCGACCGCGGCCCTGAGCAAAGATGCCGCGCTCAGCGAAACCCTGGTTGAGAAATTCGAAGAAAAAGAAGACGAGCTGACGGGCTTGGGCTGGCAACGGGTGACCGCGAAACTGTGGATGCCGAAAGAGTCGCTGCTGGATGATGTGGAAGAGATCTGGGCTGAGGCAAGGCCAGCCTACAATAACAACTGCAGTATTTGCCATACCCAGCCAGCCGAAAATCACTTCGATGCGAATACCTGGCCGGGTATGTTCAACGGGATGTTGGCGTTCGTCAACCTCGACCGTGATAGTGAAGCCCTGGTGCTGAAATACCTACAGAAACACTCATCAGACTTTTCTGATGCCGGCCATTAAAAGAAGCGAAGCGAGGTAAGAACATGTCTCTGAGTCGTCGTCATTTTTTATCCGGGCTGGTCACTACGAGTGCTGTAGGGGTTATCGGTCCGAGTCTACTGACTTCTGTTGCCCGTGCTGCCGAAGAGGTGTCCTCACCGTATTCGGCGGATGGGGTTTGGAAAACAACGGGCTCCCATTGGGGGGCATTTCGCGCCAAGATCTACAACGGCAAGGTTGTTGAGATCAAGCCTCTGGAGCGAGATAAATACCCGACAGATATGATCAATGGGATCAAGGGGATCATCTATAACCCTTCCCGAGTCCGTTATCCGATGATCCGCTTGGATTGGCTCAAGAAGCACAAGTACAGCGGGGATACCCGGGGCAATAACCGTTTTGTCCGGGTGACTTGGGACGAAGCGCTGGATATCTTTTACAACGAGCTGGAACGGATCCAAAAGGATTACGGGCCATGGGCACTGCATGCCGGTATGACTGGCTGGCGGCAAACCGGCCAGTTCCACAGCTGTGGCAACCATATGCAACGTGCCGTGGGGATGCACGGTAACTTCATGACTAAGGTCGGGGACTATTCGACCGGTGCCGGCCAGACGATCATGCCGTACGTGCTGGGCTCGACCGAGGTCTATGCCCAGGGCACCTCTTGGCCTGATATCTTGGAAAACAGCAAAACGGTGATCTTGTGGGCCAATGATCCGCTCAAGAATACCCAGGTCGGTTGGCAGTGCGAGACCCACGACTCCTACATGTATTACGAGCAGCTCAGGGACAAGGTGGCCAAGGGCGAGATCAAAGTGATCTCAGTCGATCCGGTGAAATCGAAAAGCCAGAATTACCTGGGGTGCGATCAGCTCTACGTGAACCCGCAAACGGATGTGCCTTTTATGCTGGCCATCGCCCATACCTTGTACAAGGAAGAGCTCTACGACAAGGCGTTCATCGAAACCTATGCCTTGGGCTTTGATGAGTTCATGCCTTACGTACTGGGCGAAACCAAGGACAAAGTCGAGAAAACTCCGGAGTGGGCGGAGCCTATATGCGGCGTCAAGGCCGATGATATCCGTGAGTTTGCCCGTCTGTTGGCGAAGGAGCGTACCCAGCTGATCTTCGGCTGGGCGGTGCAGCGCCAGCAGCACGGCGAGCAGCCATATTGGATGGGTGCCGTCATTGCCACCATGCTGGGCCAAATTGGCTTGCCGGGGGGCGGTATCTCTTATTCTCATCACTACAGTGGGGTGGGGATCCCTCCTACAGGGGCTGCAGGCCCTGGTGGCTTCCCGCGTAATGTTGACGAAGGTAAGAAACCGAAATGGGATAACGATGACTTCAAGGGGTACAGCCGGACCATTCCTGTTGCCCGCTGGGTTGACGCGATTCTCGAGCCGGGTAAGGAAATCAATTACAACGGGTCGAAGGTTGTCTTGCCCGATACCAAGATGCTGGTGGTCAGCGGTTGTAATCCCTGGCACCACCATCAGGACCGTAACCGGATGAAAACGGCATTCCAGAAGCTGCAAACGGTGGTGACGATTGATTTTGCCTGGACCGCAACCTGCCGCTTTTCGGACATTGTGCTGCCAGCTTGTACCCAGTTCGAGCGCAACGACATCGATTTGTACGGGGCCTATTCGGGCACTGGTATCCTAGCGATGCACAAACTGGTGGACCCGCTTTACCAGTCGCGTACCGACTTTGATATCTTTACTGATTTTTGCCGGCGCTTCGGCCGCAACAAGGAATACACCCGCGGTATGGATGAAATGGAGTGGGTACGTTTGCTCTATGAGGATTGCCGCGAAGCCAATAAAGCCAATTTTGAAATGCCGGAATTCGACGAATTCTGGGAAGTGGGCCAAGCCGGTTGGGTCGACTTTGGCGAAGGCAAGAACTTCGTTCGCCATGCCGACTTTCGCGAAGATCCCGAAATCAACCCGCTGGGCACGCCATCCGGTTTTATCGAAATCTACAGCCGCAAAATTGCCAGTTATAACTACGAGCACTGCCAGGGGCACCCGATGTGGTTTGAAAAAGCCGAGCGTTCGCATGGTGGACCGAGTTCCGACAAGTATCCGCTCTGGCTGCAGTCGTGCCACCCTGATCAGCGCCTGCACTCACAGATGTGCGAGTCGGATGAGTACCGGGCGACCTATACGGTACAGGACCGCGAGCCGGTCTATATCAGTCCGGAAGACGCGAAAGCCAGGGGGATTAACGACGGTGACTTGGTCAGGGTCTTCAATGATCGCGGCCAGCTCCTAGCCGGGGCGGTGGTGTCAGCCGATTACCCGCCCGGGGTGATCCGGATCCACGAAGGAGCCTGGTATGGCCCGCTCAACGAGAAGCTCGGGGCAATTGATACCTACGGCGATCCGAATACCCTGACCATGGATGTCGGCTCTTCCGAGTTGGCCCAGGCGACCAGTGCCAATACCGTGGTGGTGGATATCGAGAAATTCAAAGGCGAGGTACCGCCGATAACTTCATTCGGCGGGCCGATTTATGAGTCCTGACAGGCGAGGCGGTGGCTAGTTGGGTCCGGTTTCCGGTGATCGGGGAGTTTTGCGACAACGCCTGAAGGCATCGCTATCTTCAGGCGTTGGCATATTCTCCTAGCACCGTGGAGCCCCTGACAGCCTGTTGCTGACCCATGCGACGTGGCCCCTTAGCCCTCGTTTGTGAGAGCTCGCGCAGCGCCAACCCGCGAATCTGCCGTATAATGACCTATTGATATATACCCAAGCTACTTCAAGATGCGGGTTCAGCGATATGATTCCTGCACCTTGAGGTAACTTGGGTATATCTGATAGTTTTAGCCGATGGTTGTAGATAGACATGAAGCCTTACAGACCCAATGATTACAGCATACGAGAAAGAACTGCGCCGGATTACACGGTAGGGGAGAACGCTTTCAGGGCCGCGGGCGGTGAAGAAGGCATCCGGGCTTTGGTGGAGTCGTTTTACCATCATATGGACACCTTGCCGCAGGCAAAGACAGTGCGCCAGATGCATGATGATGATCTCAGCGAGTCGATCGATAAGCTGACTACTTTTCTGGTGGGTTGGCTCGGCGGGCCAGCTCGTTACGAAGAAAAATTTGGCATGATGAACCTGCCGGGGGCCCACCGCCATTTGGCGATAGGGGTGGCAGAGAAGGAAATGTGGCTGCAATGCATGCAAAAAGCCTTGGACGATCAGGACTATGATGAATTGTTCAAGCGCCATGTCATGGTCCAGCTGTCATTCCCCGCGGAGATGTGCCGTAACCGTACCTAAGCTCCTCATTACTGTATAAAGGGCGTCGCAACACGCCCTTTCCCCCATTGCCCACACAGAGCCAGCGAGACCGGCGGCAAATACCAGCTAGAGATCGTCAATGATCACATAGGTCGCATGGATCGGGCCATGGACCCCGACAACCTTGATCAGTTCAATATCCGCGGTGGAGCTCGGTCCGGAGACGAAGTTCACACACGAAGGCAGCCGCTCTCCCTGCTGGGCTTTTCTGTGCAGCTCGGCAGTGGCCTGGGTCAAGCGGGCGACCAGTGCGCTTTTGGGCACGACAAACACCGAGGCCTCAGGCAGCAAGCTGATCGCCCTGCCTTGTGCCGGTTGGCTATAGAGCACCATGGTGCCCGATTCAGCCAGCGCCTGTTCGGCATAAACGATCCCCACCTTTGCCCGCTCGGCGATCTCGATATTCGGTCCATAGCCTAGCTGGGGATCCCAGATATGGACCCTATGGTCGTCCGTATCGAGCTGCTCGGGGGCAAACAATGCCAGTAGCCGCGTATCGGCGGACACCAAGGTTTCGCTGGGTGCCCGCGAAGGGCTGGTTGCCGTTTCGTCATTACAATAACCGGCGCAAACCTGCCGCAATGATTCGGTCAGTCCCGCCTGGGTAGTGACCAAGGCCTGGGCGCCCAGAGCCTTGCGGGTGTAGTCAATCAGTATCTGTTTGAGTTCGTCGCTGCTTTTTCCTGCCATGATTTCGTGGTGGCACGCATAGCGCAGCGGCGGACGCTCAACAGGCGTCGTTTGTCGCGGACGCCCCAGTTTGGCGGCGATGTTGTCGAGAAAGCGTTCGCGGTTGATGATTTCGCTCATGTTCAAGACTCCGGGGTAGATTGTCTGTTTTTAAACCAGCTGCGAAACGATGGGCCGTCGGGCTGGGGCAGATCCCTTGCTTGTGCCCACTCACCGATCGCACCGACCTGCAGCGGTAGTTTGCCGTTTCGGATCAAGCCGCTGGCCAGGGTTGCACCGACCTTCACGGTTTTATCCCACAGCAGTGGCCGTGCATTGATGATATTGAACGCTGCCACGCTCAGACGTTCTGCAAGCGGGGCCAGGCCCTGTTCGGCCATTTTTTGGCGGTGCTTGAGCAGCAGGTCGGATAACGGGATCTTGACCGGGCAGACATCATGGCATGCCCGGCACAGGCTGCAGGCATAGGGCAGCTCCTTGAAATCCTCATAGCCGCCGAGCAGAGGCGACAGCACCGCACCAATCGGCCCGGAATAGATCGACCCGTAGGATTGCCCCCCGATATGGCGGTAGGCCGGGCAGGTGTTGACGCAAGCAGCGCAGCGCACGCAGCGCAGGATATCTTTAAATTCTGAGCCCAAGATATCAGAGCGACCATTATCGACGATGACTAAATGGAACTCTTCCGGACCGTCTAGCTGGTCGTTTTCTCGCGGGCCGGTCAGCGCCGTCACGTAACCGGTTAGCGGAAGGCCGACGGCACTGCGGCAGAGCAGGCTGATCACAATATCCAGCTCTTCAAAGGTGGGCACGATGCGCTCCATCCCCATCACTGCAATATGGGTTTTGGGCAGGCTGGTGGCGAGCCGGGCATTACCCTCATTGGTAACCAGGGTTACAGTGCCGGATTCGGCAACGGCAAAATTACAGCCGGTGATCCCGATGTCGGCGTCCAGGAAGTCGTGGCGGATATAGTCCCGCACGTACCGGGTCAGTGCTTCTGGCTCCTCACTGCCCTGATAGCCGATTTTGTCGCGGAAGATATCACGGATCTGGTAGCGGTTCTTGTGCAGTGCCGGTACCACGATATGCGATGGGGCATCGTAGTCGTCGACCTGCAGTATGTATTCGCCGAGATCGGTCTCGACAACGTCACAGCCGTTGCGCTCAATCATTGCATTGAGGCTGATCTCTTCGGTCACCATGGATTTGGACTTGACGACTTTCTTGGCGTTTTTGTCCCGGATAATGGTTTCGATATAGTTTGTGGCCTCGTCGGCGGTTTGGGCGAAGAACACCTTGCCGCCATTGCGTTGGACGCTTTCGCTCAGCTGGTGAAGATAGTAATCGAGATGCTCGAGCACATGGTTGCGGATATCCATCCCCATTTCGCGCCACTGCTCCCAGTTGCCGAGTTGGTCAGCCGCGATTTGGCGGTTGGCAAACATCCGGGTTTGCGCATTGGCGACCGACTCCCGCATGAAGGTATCTTGCATCTGGACTTCGATGCGCTGCTTGAACTGGGTAGTGCTGGTTTTCATCGACATGGTCTGGACCTCCCTCAGCGACTCATTAGTACATCAACGATGTGCATGACCTTGATGGGCTTGCCTTCGCGGCTGATACGGCCACCGATATTGATCAGGCAGCTGATATCCGCCCCGATCAGGTAGTCGGGAGCGGCCGCGCTGATGTGGCTGACTTTTTCTTTGACCATTTCACCGGAGATTTCGGCCATCTTGACCGAAAATGTCCCGCCGAATCCGCAGCATGTTTCCTGGTGGTTGATAGGCAGCAGGGTCAGTCCTTCGACTTGCGCAAGCAATTTGAGTGGCTCCTCGCGCACATTGAGCTTGCGGATCAAGCTGCATGACGGGTGGTAGACCGCGCGGCCATCTAGTTTGGCGCCAAGCCGGGTAATGCCCAATTGGTTGACGATAAACTGGGTGAGTTCAAAAAAACGGTCGGCAATCTGCTGTGCCCTCAAGGCCCACTGTGGCTCATCGGCCAGGTATTCCGGGTAGCGTTTGATGGAGGCGACGCAAGAGCCTGCCGGAGAGACGATTGGGTACTCATTCGCTTCAAAGGCCATGATGAGATTTTTCATGCCATTCTTGCTGGCGTGGATGTAGCCACTGTTGAGCGAAGGTTGGCCGCAGCAGCCTTGCTGTTCTGGGAAGATGACTTCACAGCCGAGTTGCTCCAGCAGTAATACACTTTTTTTGGCGACGTCCGCCTTGACGGTATCGCACAGGCAGGTGGCGAATAGGTTGACCTTCATACTTGCTCCAGTGCTTGGGGTGAAGTGGCTAGCGAGCTAACGCTTCACTCTTTGTAATTTTGTTTACAGGGTGTAACGAAATGTTGGTATGGGAAGAATATTGTAGGGAATAGCCGGCTGGGCGCTACGGTTTTTTGTTGGCATTAATGCGCAAATCAGCACAATGATGTAGAGGGCGCTAAATTGGAATAAATAAAAGCAAGCTGAAATATATATATAAAATAGCCACTTATTATTTATTGCGCTTAAGGTGGTGAGATTCTATTTATCCACTTTTGGAAATAATGATTTTGTATCCCTGGCCAAATCCACGGAGTAGAAATGCCACGATTTTCCAGGCCCGAACAGTCAGGTGTTTGGGCTTTACATCGGTCTGAGGCACTAATGTTTGTAAGATAACGACAAATCGGACTATTTAGACGGGGAGGTGAAAGTTAGTTACCGACCTGACCTATAAAAAATGGGAATAGGTAGATATCCGTTTTTTCATTTTTCTTTTGCCGGCCAATCCGTATCCTATCGCCGCCTCTGGCGAAGCTGTCGCTCCAGAGGGCGTTTGTCTATTGCTGTGTTTTACCTTGTGTGTTGGAAGTGGTATGGAATTTTCGTGGGAAATTATCGGGGCCCTGTTTGTCGTAGCTAGCCTGGCCGGTTTTATTGATGCCATCGCTGGAGGGGGAGGGATGCTGACCGTTCCCGCTTTGCTCGCGGCGGGGATCCCACCGGCCCAGGCGCTGGCCACCAACAAGCTGCAAAGCTCGTTCGGGAGTTTTTCTGCCACCCTGTATTTTGTCCGCAATGGCTTGGTTCGGCTCAACGAGATGCGCCTGGCAATTTTGTGTACTTTCGTCGGCTCTGCTGCTGGGGCCATGCTTGTCCAGTATATGGATGCCGGAACCTTGACGATGGTTATTCCGGCCTTGTTGGTGGCGATTGCGCTGTACTTTCTCATCGCGCCAGAAGCCGGTGACGGTGGTGGTCAGCCCAAGCTGGGCCAGGCCGGTTTTGCCCTAACCGTCGGCACCGGGATCGGCTTTTACGATGGCTTTTTTGGCCCGGGGACAGGGTCGCTGTTTGCCATCTGCTTCGTTGTCATCGCCCAGCTCGGGATTGTCGAGGCCACGGCGAAAACCAAGGTGCTGAATTTCACCTCCAACTTTGCAGCCTTGCTGTTTTTCATTGTCGCCGGCCTGCCCATTTGGGAGATCGGCTTGGTGATGGCGCTTGGCGGCTTTATGGGAGCGAGGCTCGGCGCAAAGGTGGTGGTGACCAAGGGACGTAAATTGATACGTCCTCTTGTTGTGATGGTCTCGATGGTAATGGCGGTCAAGCTGCTGGCCGAGCAGCATCCGCAGTGGCTGGAAACCATCGTGTCGTTTGTATAGCGCCGTTGGCACCGCTAGCCCATTGTGTCTGGCTGCTATCAAGCAACCAGTTCGGCGGTGTCAGCGGTGGCCCACTCAATACAGGCCTTGGCCAGGATATCGAGTGAGTCGAGGCACTGCTGTGGCTGGTGGAAGACGGTTTCTGCCAGCGCAACCGGTATTTCCGTGCAGCCCAAGATAACGGCCTCGGCCCCTTGTTCGAGCAGGGCATCAAACACCGGCTTCATCAAACGGTGACCCTGCTCGACATCACCGGCCTTGACCGCATAGATCCCGTCCATCACGGCTTGCTGCTGGTCCTGTGTCGGGGCAACCGCCGCAATTTGCTTTTGCGCCAATTTGGTCTGGTACATCCGGGTTGCCATGGTGGCGGTGGTGGCCATAATGCCGACTTTGCGGTAGCCACGCTGCTGGGCTTCGTCCACAACACTGTCTAGTATGCTGATCATGTGTACCCGGCAGGTGTTGCTCAGGCGGGGATACCAGTAGTGCGCGGTATTGCACGGCATAACAATACACTCGGCCCCGGCTTGTTCGAGTTGCTCCATGCCCTGTTTAAGGACCGGGTAGGGATCGTCGCCGTTGCTGATCAGGAAGGCGGTACGATCAGGGATTTGGGGATTATTACTAACCAGCATAGGAATATGCTGTTGATCGCTGCAGGCCGGTGTCTGCGCGATAATTTTTTGCATGAACTCGACAGTGGCTAGTGGCCCCATTCCGCCCAATATACCTAATTTCCTGCTCATCTTATTGTTCCTACAGTATTTTCCACTGAGTTCACTATAGGGTAGCGCTGCGGCGGTGAGAAATGCCGTTGCTGAGCCGGTCATGCACAATCGGTATGGCCAGATGCGAAAACTGTGATCAGAGTAGCTTGAAACTGCTCCGTATGTGCAATGCGTTTCGCTATACTGCCGTTGCCTTTGGTTCGGGATAAATACGTTGTACGGATATGAATATTGAGAGTAAGTGGCTGGAAGATTTTCTGATGTTGGCGGAAGTGAGGAACTTCTCCATGGCGGCGGACAAACGCAATGTCACCCAGCCGGCATTTAGCCGGCGGATCAAAGCGCTGGAGCAGACTGTGGGGGCCGAGCTGGTCGATAGAAGCAAGACGCCAATAGCGCTGACCCCCAGTGGCCGGTTGTTCCGGATCACCGCAAGAACATTGATCAACCAGATGATGGATGGAATCGGCCAGCTCTCGGATCTGTCGAAACTGGGAGGAAACAATGTCCGTGTGGCGGCCGCCCACTCCTTGGCCACCAGTTTGGTTCCGTCGATTCAATCTGAATTGATGACCGGCAAGCATAAGCCGATTTTGAGTGTCGAGGCGATCGATGTCGATGATGCGATTGAAGAGTTGCAGGAAGGCGGCTGTGACTTGCTGCTGGCGTTCGATGATGAGCTGCTGCGCCTGCCACCCTATCAGTCATTGCAAATCGGCCAAGCAGAGCTATTGCCAGTGTGTGCCTGCGATGGTTCAGGCAAGCCGCTGTTCAGAATTACCAACCACAAAGAAGTGCCTTGGTTGGCCTATAGCCCAAGCTCCTACATGGGACGCCAAGTGGAGGCGATTCGAAACCAGGTGAACTTGCAGCCCGTGTTCCTATCATCCATGACAGATTTGCTTAAGACGCTGGTGCTGCAGGGCTTAGGCGTGGCGTGGCTACCCGATTATGCGATAAGACAAGAATTGGAAAACGGCAGGGTTGCCATTGTCGGTGATGCCTCATTGCGGTTGCCCATTACCTACTATGCCTACCGTTATCAGGCCCGCTTACACCCGGCAGGGGAGCAAGTCTGGCAAGCCTTGCGGTTGCATGCTGAAAAGCAGGTGTAGCTGAACCCAGGCATAGACAAACAGCGAAGCGCCCTCAGGCGCTTCGCTCGGTTGGCAGTGATTACACAATCATAGGCGCCAGCAGGAAGCCACAGACAGTCGAGACCGCGACACCGATTAAGCCCGGCATCAGGAATGGGTGGTCGAAAATATTCTTGCCCATGCGGGTTGAACCTGTGGAGTCGAACTCAATTGCGGCCAACGAGGTTGGGTAGGTCGGAAGCACAAATACCCCAGTGACCGCAACGAATGAAGCCAGGATCGCCCAGTGTGGCACTTGTAGGCTCAATGCCAATGGAATGATCAATGGCGTTGTCGCGCCTTGCGAAAGTAATAGGGTGCAAGTACCGAACAACACCAGTGACAGCAGCATCGGGTAAGATTGCAGCAAGGAGCCGGCAAACTCTTTGATTTCAGGCAGGTAGGCATTCACCATGGTTGAGCCCATGGTCACAATACCAAGGATAACCGCGACAGAGCTCATGCCGGAGCGGAAAGTGGTGGTGCGGATGATCTTCTCAGGATCAACATTGCACATCGGGACCATCAAGCAAGCAACGGCGAACATCGAAACAATGATGATATCGCGGGTCGACATCATGCTGCCGTCGGCAAAGTGTGGGCGCAACACAGGGAAAGCGGCATAGACCACAATGGCAACGGTGGCGATGAGAAACAGCATGACAGAATATTTTGCTTTCGGTGCCAGGGTAATACTTTGCTGTTGCTTTTGTTCCTGAGCCTGTTGGAGGCGGGCAAGGTAAACAGGATCATCTTTTAATTCACAGCCTTGGCGTGACGCAATGAATGCACCAACCATCGCGGCGATAAAAGATGCAGGTAGGCAAACTGCCATGATTTCCAAGAAGCTGACACCGATCGGCTCCATGATCGAAATCATGGCGGCCATGGCTGCAGAGATAGGGGAGCCCGAAATCGCTACCTGTGAAGCAACCACAGCGCCTGCCAGCGGGCGGGAAGGGCGCACGCCGATCTCCTTGGCGACTTCCGAAATGACCGGCAAGGTCGAGAACACGGTGTAACCGGTACCGGCCATGATGGTCATCAGCCAGGTGATCATCGGGGCCAGAAAGCAGATGTATTTCGGGTTGCGGCGCATCAGGTTACCGGCATGGTGGACCAGCCAATCCATCCCGCCCGCGGCCTGCATAGTGGAAGCCGCGGTCACGACGGCCATGATGATCAAAATAACATTGACGGCGGGGGCGCTGGGCTCCAGACCAAAGCCGAGGGTCAATATCGCCAGTCCCAACCCGCCGGCGAGGCCGACGCCGAGTCCGCCCATTTTTAATCCCCAGTATATGCAGCCTAATACCACTAACAGCTCTATTGCTACTAACATAGTTTTTCCTGTCCGTTTGAAATGATAAAACCTTGAAATCTTTGCGGGTATAGTGCGGAAATGGTTTTGGGGTGTTAAATGCCAAATATTGCTTCGCGATACCGAATCGGCATAGGGGCTACGCCAAAACTGGGACTGAGTTAACAGACCTGTGAGGTAAGGCCTTAATTCTGCACAAAATAGCAACGACTTTCGATGGCAAAGTAGCCACTGTTACTGGCGCAGTGAAGCAACAGGCATCGGTTTTTTTGTGACTTGGGTATGACCGATTCCAAACTGGAATGGGTTGTGGTCCGTCGTTTCGCTGTTCGAATTCTCACTGAAATGATACTTTTCTGAGCCTTAACTCAAGCACTTAACCGAAGAGAAATAAACAAATGGAGTTGTCATTTGACGTATTGGGGCTGCTTTTCCTGGTTGCAGCACTGGCAGGATTTATCGATGCAATCGCAGGGGGGGGAGGGTTGCTGACAGTCCCAGCCCTGCTGGCAGCCGGCGTGCCGCCCACCCAAGCGCTGGCAACCAACAAATTGCAGGGGTCATTCGGCAGCTTTTCTGCCTCGTTGTACTTTATCCGCAATGGTTTGGTCAGTTTGGGTGAGATGCGCAATGCGATTGTCTTTACTTTTATCGGTGCCGCGACAGGGGCCGAGCTGGTCCAGCGCATCGATGCGGGGGTGTTGACCCAGCTGATCCCTATTTTGCTGGTGTGCATTTCCCTGTATTTCTTGTTCGCGCCGCAGGTCGGGCAAGGGGGAGGCACGCCGAAACTGTCCGATAACATTTTTGCCTTGGCGGTGGGCACCAGTATTGGCTTCTACGACGGTTTCTTTGGACCGGGGGCGGGGGCACTCTATACCATCTGCTTTGTGGCCATTGCCCAGTTTGGTTTGGTGGAAGCCACGGCGCGAACCAAGATCCTCAACTTCACCTCGAACTTTGCGGCCCTGCTGTTTTTCATCTTTGCCGGCCTGCCGGTGTGGGAAATCGGTATTATCATGGCTGTCGGCGGGTTTATTGGGGCGAGAATGGGGGCCAAGGTCGTTATTTCCAAGGGGCGCAAGCTGATCAGGCCGATGGTGGTGATCACCTCGATGTGCATGGCGATCAAATTGCTAGTTGAACAGAATCCGCAATGGTTTCAATAAGCCGGCGTGTCCGCGGAGACTGGAAGCTATTTGGGCGATAGCAGAGTTGGACCGGACGCGTTAACTGATCCAAGAATGGAAAGTGGTGGCAGTGGTGAGGGGCAATGTTGAGCGTGTTGACGATCGAAATGGGCACCAAAGCCGCTGCGACACCGCTCAGGGCCAGTTGGGCGGCGGCAGTATAGGAATCCATTTCCATGTAGGGGACGATCCCTGCCTTCTGCAATGAGCTGGCCTGATTGGCATTGGCCGGGTTTTTCAGGTCATTGACCAACAGTTTGCTCGGAGGCTGGGTAAGGATCTGGTGGCTCACCACTGAAAACGGTTCATCAAACAGGTGGGTCACCGCCAATCCGTGCTGGGGCGGCAGGTGACCAGCGCAGAAACCGACGGCGGCATCGCCAGCCTGGACCCGCTCGACAATGATCGGAGTATGGTGGGTACTGATGGTAAGAAAAGGATCCTGCTGGATGTATTCTCCCATCAAAGGTGCCAGGTAGCCTGCAACCAAGGTTTCAGAGCAGGCCAAATGGATAACCGTGCGATCATCGACATCAAGTTGATCGAAAATTTGTCCTTTCAGGGCCTTGAAACCGGGCTCGACCGCAGCGATCAGCTGCAGGGCATCGGCGGTCAGCTTGATACGCCGACCGTCAGGCTCGATAAGCTTTTTGCCGATCCGCTGTTCCAGTTTGGCAATGCGCTTGCTGACGGCACTCTGGCTGAGATACAGGCGGCTGCCTGCTTTGCTCATGGTACCCTCTTGGGCCAGTACCAGCAGCGTTTCAATCCCTTCAAGTAACAATCGTGTTATTCCTGTACTTGAAACCGATTAGCGCTCGGTTTCTTGTTTGGTAATGCTGCCAACTTCCAGCATGGCGGCAACATCAAGGTGCTCGGCATTCATCATCGAAGAAATCCGCTGTACAGAAGACAATAGCAGCGATTGTTCCCATTCTTCCAAGCGCTGGAAGCGGGCGACAAAATCTTCTTGCAGCGGCGGCGGTGCTTTTGCCAGCAGCTCTCTTCCTTCATCGGTGAGGTAGGCGTGGACTTTGCGCTTGTCCAGTTTGCTACGCTCACGGATCACCAAGTGACGCTTTTCCAATCGGTCTAGAATCGTGGTGGCTGTCGCTTGGCTCATGTTGGTGTTGTTGGAAAGCTGACGGATAGTCACTTCGCCGGAATCGCGTATTGCGCGCATCAACACTAGCTGGGGGCCGGTTAAACCAGCAAGCTTGTTTAATTTGCGCGAATGCAGATCGATTGCTCGGATGATTTGGCGCAGGGCAATCAAGACTTCTTCGTGCTTGTCCATATTACTCTCCTAATTAGTGCTCGGCGAAATTACAACAAACCGGCGAAAGTTGGAAGCCTTACTTTTCATAATGTTGTCTCGATCTGATTTGTTCCCGGTGAAAGGTGAAGCTTATTGGCAAAGAAAAAGCATTTACATTTTCTTACAATCTTAGTTATCATTATCGGAATAAAAACAATTCTCACTTTCATTATTGTTTGTGGGTATAAAATAGCTTTCACATGGATGAAAAAATGATTAAGACTCAATTCCCTCGTAATTTGATTATGGCTGCTTTTTGGGCGGCTCCCGTAATGGCGGATGCCGCTGATGTTTCCAAGCAGCAAGTGGTCACCCACTATGCAGATCTCGCCCATAGCGTTTACAGTGACTCGCTAGCCACAGCGCAGGAGCTGGATAAGGCCATTGATGCGTTCATTGCAGCCCCGGCACCGAACACCTTGGCGCAAGCGCGCACCGCCTGGAAAGCGGCGCGAGTGCCCTACCAGCAATCCGAGGTGTTCCGTTTTGGCAACGCGGTGGTGGATGACTGGGAAGGGCAACTCAATGCATGGCCGCTGGATGAGGGCTTGATCGATTACGTGGCCGGTGACTATCAGTATGAGCTGGGCAATGAAGGGGCGAAAGCCAACATTGTGGCCAGCCAGTCCGTTCAGGTTGGCAACAAGCTGGTAGATACTGCCGAGATCACCCCTGAGTTATTGGCCAGCCTCAATGAGATCGGGGGATCGGAAGCCAATGTCGCAACGGGCTATCATGCGATCGAGTTTCTGCTTTGGGGCCAGGACCTCAACGGTACTGATCCGGGGGCTGGGCAGCGCCAGTACACCGACTTTGCCTATGGTGAAGCCTGTACCAATGGCAACTGCGAGCGGCGCCGCGATTACCTGAAAGCGGCCTCGGTACTGCTGCAAAATGATCTCGGCTGGATGGTGCAGCAGTGGTCTCCGGCGGTGGCGGGAAATTACCGTGCCGAGTTGCTGGCGGATTCGGCTGATAACGGATTGCGTAAAATTCTGTTCGGTATGGGGTCATTGTCGCTGGGCGAATTGGCGGGCGAGCGCATGAAAGTTGCGCTCGAAGCGCATTCGACCGAAGACGAGCACGATTGTTTCTCAGACAATACTCATAACTCCCATTACTACAACGAGCAGGGGATCTATAACGTCTACACCGGTACCTATATGCGGGTAAACGGTACCTTGGTATCGGGCCCGAGCCTCCACGATCTCGTCGCCAGCAATGATAAAGGCGCGGCCGAGGCCATTCAGGCTGAATTCGACCGTGCACGCAGCCAAGTCTATACCTTGGTCGAGTCGGCGGAAAAACAGGATCAGGCTTTTGACCAGCTGATTGCGGCAGGCAACCAGGCGGGCAATGCCTTGGTGAATGCATCAATTCTGGCATTGGTAAAGCAGACCGCGAGCATTGAGCAGGCTGCGTCGATCATCGGGGTGAGCAACCTCAACCCAGATACCGCCGACCACCAGTTCTAACCTCACCACAAAGGGCTCGCCTGAGCCCTTTCGTCATCTCAAACTTTACAGCTCGAGCGATGAAAATGAAGTTGCCTTTCATGTTATCTGCAGCCGGATTGCTGCTCTCTATACTGTTTTCTCTTTCCACATCAGCCCAAGCCAGCCCTCTCCCGGTCGACGATGCCCTGGCGATGAAATCCGGTGGCAATACTACAGTGATAAAAAGCGGCGCCAACGCTTTTTCCCTACCGGCGGCGAACTTACCGCTGTCAAAGCGGCTCGACTTTAGCGTCGGAAACAGTTTTTTCCGCAACCCTTGGGTACAAGCACCGGCAACGACCGACGCCCGTGATGGCTTGGGGCCACTGTTCAACACCAATGGCTGCCAAAACTGCCACATCAAAGATGGCCGAGGCCATCCTCCGCAGGAAGGAGACAGTAACGCGGTGTCGATGCTGGTGCGTTTGAGTATCCCGGCCCTGACGGCGGAGCAGAAGCAGGCCGTTATTAAAAGCGGGGTGATCCCCGATCCGGTTTATGGCGGACAGCTGCAAGACTTTGCGCTCTCCGGTGCCAAGCCGGAGGGACAGATCGTACTGAGCTACCGGGCGGTCCCGGTAACCATGGCCGACGGCGAGATCATTACCCTGCGCCAGCCGCAACTGGCCATCACCGATTTGCAATATGGCCCGATGCACCCGCAGGTGATGATGTCGGCGCGTATCGCCCCGCCGATGATCGGCCTCGGGTTGCTTGAACTGATCCCAGAACAAACACTGGAGCAGATTGCCAATGAGCAGCAGGCAGAAGAAAAGGGGATCTCCGGTAAGCTCAACCGGGTGTGGGACGTTGAAGCGCAGGGCTTCGCGGTAGGGCGTTTTGGCTGGAAAGCCGGACAGCCTAGCTTGATGCAGCAGAATGCTGCCGCGTTCAATGGCGATTTGGGGTTGACCAGTGATTTGTTCCCGGTGGAGAACTGCTCTGAGATGCAACTGGTTTGTGATCGGCTCCCCAATGGTGGAGAGCCAGAGGTAAGCCGCAATGTGTTGACCTTTGTTGAATTTTATTCTCGCCATCTGGCTGTCCCTGCTCGCCGCAATGTCAATGATCCGCAAGTTGTCAAAGGGGAAGCTCTGTTTGCTGCAGTTGGCTGCCAGAGCTGTCATGTCACCCAAGTCAGGACGGCGAAAAATACGGACTTCCCGGCGTTGTCCGAACAGCTTATTAATCCTTATACCGATTTGTTGCTCCATGATATGGGCGAGGGTTTGGCAGACAACCGCGGCGAGTACCTTGCCAATGGACGAGAATGGCGCACGGCACCGTTATGGGGCTTGGGCTATACCGAGGAAGTCAATGGCCATACCAACCTGCTTCATGACGGCCGGGCACGCAATGTGATGGAAGCGATCTTATGGCATGGCGGAGAAGCCCAGCCAAGCCGCGATCAGGTTGTGGCACTGCCGAAAACTGACCGGGAGGCACTGGTCGCCTTCCTGCATTCACTGTAGGGGGCGGCAATGAGGAAAAACGGGATGCTTCCGATGTTAACGCTGGTGGTATTGGCGGGCTGTGACAGTGATGTCAACGAAATTAGCCAAGCTGTGCACCAGCAGCACCTTGCCGCGGCGCAGCAGTTTGCGGTCGCGGCGGTGGGGCTGAATGACTCCCTCTCTGGGCTGTGCCGCAACGACGGCACAGCGTCGCTGGAGGCGGCGCAGCAGGCGTGGACCCATACCATGCAGAGCTGGATGCCGTTTCAGGGGCGCGACAAAGGCAGCGAAGCGGCGTTGTCGCTCAGTTGGCAGATTCAATTTTGGCCGGACAAGAAAAACACCACAGGGAGAAAACTGGACCAGTTGCTGAAACAAGGAACGCAATGGAGCGTCGCAACACTGGCTGGTCAGAGTGTTGCGGTCCAAGGATTGGGGGCCGCCGAATGGTTTTTGTATGACAGCCCACAGGTATTGCAGTCGGCCAAAGGCTGCCTGTTGGCCGTGGCGGTGGCGGCAAATATCCAGCACAGTGGGGAAGCCCTGGCCAGCGCGTGGCAAGACAACCCATGGCAAGCCATGACGCCAGAATTGGCTCTGGGGGAGTATCTCGGCGCGCTGAACAACCAGCTCGACTACAGCATCAAGAAACTGCAGCGGCCGATGGGCCAGCCTGGTTATCCCAGGCCTTATCAGGCGGAGTCTTGGCGCTCTGGTACTTCGCTGGAGAACCTCAGGGCCAGTGTGGCTGCGATGGAGCAGCTTTACCTGGCCGGGGGACACGGGCTGGACAGCTTGCTGCGAGACCGGGGGTATGGCGCGACCGCGGATCGCCTCGCGGATCAGTTTGCGGCCTTACTGGCATCTTGGCCTGCCGAGCCATCGCTGACAGCCATGCTCAATAGCCGGGAGGGCTATCGTCAGTTGCTCAATATTTTCAATGGGTTGGAATATATCCAGTTAATGCTACAGGACGAAGTGGCAGCTGAATTGGGCATTAAAGTGGGGTTTAATGCAACCGATGGTGACTGATCAAACACGGCGCCGGCTGCTGCTCGGTGCATTGGGTAGCGCAGCCCTGCGTCCCTGGTCAGCGATTGTGGCAGCCAGTTCGCTTGCCGGCTGCAGCCTGCCGGCCTCATTCAACAGTATCACTTCAGAGGCGGCAATTGTGGGCTGCAGCCGTCAAATTGATGGGCGTTACGGCGTGGTGGTTGCGAACGATAAGGGCTTTCCGCTATACCAACTGCCGCTGCCAGAGCGCGGGCATGGGATTGCCTTGCAGCCTAACGGTACCTTGGCGGCGGCATTCAGCCGTCGGCCAGGAAGCTATCTGCAGGTATTCGACTATCGCCAGGGGGTGGCATGGCCTATTTATACAGCCCTGCCAAACCGCCACTTCTACGGCCATGGCGTATTTTCCCCCGACGGGAAGCTGATCTACGCCACTGAGGGGATCCGCCAGAGCAGCGAAGGGATCATCGGGGTCTATGCACTGGAAACTTTGGGGGCAGGGCGGTTAGAAAAGGTCGCCGAGTTCAGCGGGTTTGGTATCGGGCCGCATGAAGTGGTGTTGGCGGATGAGCAAACGCTGGCCATCGGAGTCGGCGGCGTACACACCCGAGGCCGGACACCGCTTAATCTAGGCAATATGCGGCCGGCTCTGGTCTACCTGGACCGTGAAACAGGGGAGGTTGTTGATAAAGCGATCTTGGCAGACAAGCAGCTTAGTATCCGCCACTTGAGTGTCACCGATACCGGAGCGATTGCGTGCGGGCAGCAGTACCGCGGCTTGCCTGAAGACGCGGCTCCCCTGGTGGCCCTTCACCGCCGGGGAGAGGGCGAAGAGCTTCAACCGCTGTTGGCTGAAGAGGAACAGTGGCTGCGTTTCAATCATTACATTGCCAGCATTGCCAGCTTGGAAGGGTTCCTGTTGGCGACCTCCCCGCGGGGAAATTGCTATGGAATTTGGCATGAGGTGAGCCGTGAGTTAGTGGAGCTGCGCCCACTGGTTGATGCGTCTGGCGTCGGTGTGAAGAACGGAAGGTGGCTTGTTGGCTCGGGAGCCGGAAAAGTTTTATCAATTAATCCTTCAAAAGAGGCGCTGTCGGTACAAAGCCCGGTGATGTGGGACAATCACTGGAATATTGTCTGAAATGAAAGAGCTACCGGCTTTGCACTAATTTGGTGCTGGTAGATTGTTGTTCTAATAATCGCAAAATATGTCAAATATCCTGACAAGTGTCAGGATTTGAAACATTACCGACTGGCAATGACGGCTAAATTTAGTCCGTCGTCATAGCGCAATTTGCCATAATTATGATAACGGCAATGAGGAGTCAGTTGGTCATGTTAACGCTCAGTCGTATGGGGCTTGTCCTGGTGTGTGTCTTCTCTCAGGTGAACCATGCTGAAGAAGTCTGGCCGGTGCAGCCTCTGTCTGCACGGGAGCAGCTGGAACAGCAGTTCTCCGATGATATTCTGCAGCAGAAGAAAGCCCGTCAGTGGGTACATGAAGTCGCCAACAACATTGCGGCCATACGCTATGTTGATCAGTTGGCTGATTTGTACCAGAGTATCGGCTTCGTCCCGTTGTGGCAGGATACCTTTACTGCCAGTGATTTTGAACAGCAGCTTCGTATGGTGGTGCTGTCGAATATCAGCAGCGATTTCAATCGCCGCTATTCACTGCTTCAGCACTACAAACAGGCAAACGACTGGCGGCAGTATGATCTGCTGGCTACCGATACCCTGTTTGCCTACATGAGCTACGTCGAGGGGATCCCGTCGTATGGCCGGGGGTGGCTATTTGGTGCCGGGGTCGATCCCCAATTGCCGATACCTTCCAATACGAGTCTGTCTCGCCTCTATAATGCGATCGATACCGAGAGGCTGCGCTCTTATATCAACAGCCTCAAGCCAGATGATGAAAACTACACCCGATTGCTGTTGGCAATTGATGCCCTAGAGCCAGCGGCAAACGACGATTGGCCCGGGTTCTACCAACCGGGGATCATCCGGCTGGGTACTCGGTTGCGGAATCCGGATGCACTGATCACTATACTTGAACAGCTTGGCGATCTGCGGGATTTCGAGGCCGATCAGATCCGGGCGGCAGGCATACGTACCTACAACGTTGATTTGGCCAATGCGGTGAAGAGTTTCCAGCGCCGCCATGGACTGAAGGAGGACGGGGTGATCGGCCCGCAGACCCGGCAGTGGCTGGCAATATCACCCAGGTCGCGCATCCGTGTCTTGGCCCTGAATGCCCAGCGTACCCGGTTATGGCCTTCGGATGCCGCGTCGTTGCTGGTGGTGAATATCCCCAACTACGCACTCAGTCTGTGGCTCAATGACCGGCATGTGCTTGACAGCAAAGTGATTGTTGGCCGACCGAGCCGGAGAACGCCGCTGCTGACCACCAATGTGTCTTCGGTGGTGTTCAACCCATACTGGAATGTGCCTATGTCGATAATGCGCAAGGATATTTTACCTAAGGCGCAGCGCGACAGGGGGTACCTGTACCGCAATGGGTTTGCGGTGATAAGAAGCTGGCAGAGCTCCGAGCAAATTCCTATCCACACTATTGATTGGCGTATCGTCAATGCCAAGTCGTTTCCTTACCGGTTGCGGCAAAAGCCGGGCAGTAAAAATGCCTTGGGTAGGTTCAAGTTCAACATGCCCAATGACCATGCTATCTATTTGCATGATACCCCAGCCAAGAGTCTGTTTGCCAAGGAGACCCGAGCGTTCAGCTCTGGTTGCGTCAGGGTTGAGCAGGCGGATAGCCTGGCGATGATTTTACTCAATCACTCAGGGGTGCCGGAGCAGCGGGTCAATGAGCTTAAGTCACGTACGAAAACCAAGACAGTGGGGCTGTCCAACAAAGTCAAGGTCCAGGTGATCTACCAGACAGCCTGGGTGGATAGCGACGGCTTGGTAAATTACCGTAACGATGTTTACGACTATGACAAGTTCGTTGCCATGTCTCAAAACCAAGAATTATTTACATCTCTTTACACTGAATAAACTGCTTCTGTGTCAATAATTAGGCGATCTTTGGTGGAAAGATCGCCGAGTTTTTGTCATTTCAAGGTTTGACTGAACAATATCTGAACGCTATCTTGCTTCTCCATTGAGGAATCCCGGTAAGGGTTGCGTTATCGTGCCCGGAGTAGGCCAGAAGTTAGTTGTTGTTGAGTTATGTCTGAAATTGATTACAAGCGCCGTCAGCTTCTGGCGGCTGGCGGAGTGGCGCTTGGCGCATGTTTGCTGCCAAGCTGGGCATTAGCGAGTCCGTACAAAGCAGGAAGTGCGCGTCAGATATCGTTGCATAATATTCATACCCGTGAAGAGCTCGAAAGTGAATTCTTCAACGGGAAACTGTATGTCAAAGAAGAGCTGCAGAAAATAAACTACATTTGCCGTGACTTCAGGCGCAACGAAGTCGCGAACATGGACCGGCGTTTGTTCGATGCAATCACCGAGATCCAAGCGGGGCTGGGCCACAAAGGCCAGGTTCGGATTATTTCAGGCTACCGCTCGCCAGCGACCAATAAAGCACTGCAGAAAAATGGCGGTGTCGCGACAAAGAGCTATCATATGAAAGGTCAAGCGATTGACTTCAACCTAGAAGGTGTCTCTCTGTCACGGATCCGCAATGCTGCACTTGATTTGCGTCTAGGTGGTGTAGGATATTATCCACGTAGCGGGTTCGTCCATATAGATACTGGACCGGTTCGTCGCTGGTAATGGCTAGTTTGCCTAGCTGCGCGCCCTAACCCAAACCGAATAATTTCAAAGCCGACACTTCCTCCCTCTCTTGGTAGCTGTCGGCTTTGCTGTCTCTTGCGTCCGCTGTCTTTCTCCCCTGTTGTTGCACTGCGGTTTTTGCTATTCTGCGGCAAGAACTGAAATCGCTAGGAATTATCAATGAGCCTTCAATTTGAAATTGTGCCGGTCACTCCGTTTCAGCAAAACTGCTCCATCATCTGGTGTGATGAAACCAAGGAAGCCGCAATGGTTGATCCGGGAGGTGATATCCACCTTCTGAAAGAAAAAGTGCAGCAACTGGGACTGACTGTCACCAAGCTGATTTTGACCCACGGTCACTTGGACCACGTAGGTGGCACTGAACCGTTGGCTAAAGAATTGGGTATTCCGGTGGTTGGGCCGCACAAGGAAGACGCCTTCTGGCTTCAGGGCCTGCCTCGCCAGAGTGAGATGTTCGGCTTTCCATTAACCGAAGCGTTCGATCCTGATCAGTGGCTGGAAGACGGCGACACCGTTGCGGTGGGTAACCAGACATTGTCGGTACTGCATACCCCGGGCCATACGCCAGGCCATGTGGTGCTCTACAGCAGAGAGGCAAACGTGGCGTTTGTCGGTGATGTACTGTTCAAGGGAGGCATTGGCCGTACCGACTTCCCTAAAGGTGACTACCAGACCCTGATTGATTCAATCAAGGGCAAACTGTGGCCATTGGGCAATGACGTGACGTTTATTCCGGGTCACGGTCCGATTTCGACCTTTGGCAGTGAACGCGCCTCGAACCCATTTGTTGCCGACGAGATGCCGCTGTACTGATGACAAAGCAGCCCAGATTATTCTGGGCTTTTTCCCCCCTTGTTTTTTGTGACTACTTTCACGTTTCTTCTCTCCTTTGGCTGGAAATAGGAAATTTTCCTAACTGTCCTAAGTCCGGTTCTCAAGCCACCTCTTATCTGCCTCCCTACAATGCCTGCCAATGGTCTTCTTGCAGTTTGCTTAACTGGCGAGTAGGGGCTGTTGAAGCTTTACCTTTATCGGTGCAGATTGCAGCGTTTTGTGACGTTTCAACAGACCCTATTCGGCAGGAGAAAGCCAGAACGCGCAGCAGTTGCTGCAGATAACGTCGAAAAAGTATTGAGGGTGACACATGCTTAAACTCCTTGATCAGGTCAGAAAGCCAACACTGGATCTGCCTGTAGAAGAGCGCCGTAAAATGTGGTTCAAGCCATTTATGCAATCGTACCTGGTTGTATTCATTGGTTACATGACCATGTATCTGATCCGTAAAAACTTCAACGTTGCTCAGAACGACATGATTTCTACCTATGGTTTGTCGATGACAGATCTGGGTTTGATCGGTCTGGGTTTCTCCATTACTTACGGTATTGGTAAAACAGTCGTTTCTTATTATGCCGATGGAAAGAACACCAAACAGTTTCTTCCTTTCATGTTGATTCTTTCCGGTATTGCGATGCTAGGCTTCAGTGTGAGCATGGGTGGTTCAAGCACCAGCCTGTTCATGATGATTGCTTTCTACGCGCTGAGTGGTTTCTTCCAGAGTACCGGTGGGCCGTCAAGCTATTCGACCATTACCAAATGGACGCCGCGCAATAAGCGTGGTACCTACCTTGGTCTGTGGAATATGTCGCACAACGTGGGTGGTGCGGGCGCGGCGGGTGTTGCCCTGTTTGGTGCTAACTACCTGTTCGATGGTCACGTGATCGGTATGTTCGTTTTCCCGTCAATCATTGCATTGGTTGTTGGTTTCTTGGGCTTGCGCTTTGGTAGCGACTCACCGGAAGCATACGGCCTGGGTAAAGCGGAAGAGCTGTTTGGCGAAGAGATCAGCGAAGAAGACATCAACGCTGAAGAGAACCAGATGACCAAGCGCGAAATCTTCATGGAGTACGTACTGAAGAACAAGATCATCTGGCTACTGTGTTTTGCCAACATCTTCTTGTACATCGTGCGTATCGGTATCGACCAGTGGTCAACGGTATATGCTTACCAGGAGCTTGGTCTGTCAAAGGAAACCGCTATTTCCGGTTTCACCCTGTTCGAAGTTGGTGCGCTAGTTGGTACGCTGATGTGGGGTTACCTGTCTGACTTGGCGAACGGCCGCCGTGCGTTGGTTGCCTGTGTGTCTCTGGTCTTGATCATCTTCAGCCTTGAGTTCTACCAGCATGCAACGAATGAGTACATGTACCTGGGCTCGCTGTTTGTGCTTGGCTTCCTGGTGTTCGGCCCGCAGCTTCTGATTGGTGTTGCCGCTGTCGGCTTCGTGCCGAAGAAAGCAATCAGTGTTGCCGACGGTATCAAGGGTACCTTTGCTTACCTGATCGGTGACAGCTTCGCGAAACTGGGTCTGGGTATGATTGCCGACGGTACGCCTATCTTTGGCCTGACCGGCTGGAAAGGTACGTTTGCTGCCCTGGATACCTCCGCGGCTGTGTGTATTGTCCTGCTAGTCTTTGTTGCCATCGCGGAAGAGAAAAAAATTCGCCGCGAGAAGCGCCTGCAGAAGCAGCTTGAGCTAGAAACAGCATAATCTCGACGACGAGATGCTTTACCTAAAAAACTGCCTGCGGGCAGTTTTTTTATGCCTGATTTCCATCGGCGGCAGGCTACAAGTTCACTATTTTCGAATAATTACATTCCAGCCTTGTTTCAACCGGGCTGAACAGGTAGGTTATGCCTCTTTTTCGCCTTGGGGGACAAAAAATGATCAACGTCGCATTGGTTGATGATCACATCATTGTGCGGTCTGGATTTGCGCAGCTGTTGATGTTGGAAGACGACATCCACGTAGTGGGCGAGTTCGGCTCGGCGAAAGATGCCCGCCAAGGACTGCCGGGCAGCCAGGCCAATGTCTGTATTCTCGATATTTCCATGCCGGATGAAAGCGGCTTGTCGCTGCTGGCCGATCTGCCGGAGGGGATCGCCTGTATCATGCTCAGCGTCCACGATAGCGCCTCGGTGGTTGAAAAGGCACTGGAGGCGGGAGCCAGGGGATACCTCAGCAAGCGCTGCGGCCCCGATGAGCTGGTCCAGGCGGTCAGGACCGCGGCGGCGGGTGGCTGCTACCTGACACCAGATATCGCGATTAAGCTGGCGACGACGGCGAAGTCTGCGGCATCGGTATCCCTGCTGACCAAGCGCGAGCGCCAGGTCGGGGAAATGCTGGCAACCGGGTTGGATGTCAAAGCCGTGGCAACCGAACTCGGTCTTAGCCACAAGACAGTCCATGTCCATCGCGCGAATGCTATGGACAAGCTCGGTGCCAAGAACAATGTTGAACTTGCCAAGCACTTTGATACCGAGGTGCTGTAATGCGCAATTTTGCCCTTACCACAATCGGTGGGTGGCTGCTGATTGCCTGCGCCTGGTTCTGCCTCTGGGCCATTGCGTCTTATTTTACCCTCGACCCTGAGCTGGCTGTCTTCCTGTTCCCCTTCGCGCTGCGGATGGGGGTTGCCCTGCATTGCCCGAAAAAATACTGGGGGGCGGTTTATGGTGCCGAGTGGGGGCTGATGCTGGCATTGGCCCCGCAGGTCGGCAATCCGTTATGGGGGGCTGCCCTGTGTGCCAGTGTTGCCAGCGTGCCGTTGTTGTGGGTGGCACACGGCCAATATTACGGTTCCCAGTTACGGCGGCTGTGCGTGATGGGGACGGTGATCGGCTTGGCGGCGTTGCTCAATGTTGCGATATCGGGCTGGTTCAGCGATCACAGCTGGATGGTGTTGCTGATCAGTATCACCGGTGGGCTGATGCTAGTGCCCAGCTGCTACCTGATTTGGAGCTATTTGTTCCAACAGGCTTGGATCCCGCTGACGGTAGATCTGGTGTCCCGTCCGGTGGCTTTACGGGTACGGCACATCTTTTTCTATGCCGGGCTGTTTATAGCCAGTATTGCGCTGCAACTTGGCCTGCCTGACGAAATGCGTCGGTTTGCCCCTTTCTGCTTGGCGATCCCGATCATCTTGCTGGCGTTCCGCTACGGTTGGCAGGGGGCGTTGCTGGGGACGCTGCTCAATAGTGTGGCCTTGATTGCAGCCCGCAGCACGGGAAGCGATCTGGAAGTCACCGACTTGCTGCTCTCGCTCTCGGCACAAAGCCTGACCGGAATTCTGCTGGGGATGGGGATCCAGCGCCAGCGGGAGCTGAACCAGCAACTGCGCCTGCAGCTCGACCGCAACCATAGCCTTTCCCGCCAGTTGGTCAAAGCCGAAGAGTCAGTGCGGCGGGATGTCGCCCGTGAACTGCATGATGAAATCGGCCAGAATATTACCGCTATTCGTACCCAAGCCTCCATCATCCAACGGGTCGAGACCACCCCTGTCGGGGCAGGGTGTGCCGGCATGATAGAAAACTTATCTCTGAATATCTACGACACGACCAAAGGGTTGCTGAGCCGGCTGCGGCCC
This sequence comes from Photobacterium sp. DA100, assembly GCF_029223585.1. Lineage (NCBI taxonomy): Bacteria > Pseudomonadati > Pseudomonadota > Gammaproteobacteria > Vibrionales > Vibrionaceae > Photobacterium > Photobacterium sp. DA100. The sequence continues at coordinate 1,265,412 of NZ_CP119423.1, forward strand.
AAATCACTCGATGACATGGGGCTGGCCGATTCCATCGAGCAGCTGGTACGTGACCTGGAATGCGAGGCGCTGGGGATTAGCGCGGTTATCTCCTGGCATTGCAACGGGCGAGAGCCCGAGTCCTTGAGCGATACCCTGAGCGTGACGCTATATCGCCTGTGTCAGGAGGCGATGAATAATGTGGTCAAATATGCCAAGGCCAGCCAGCTTGAACTGACTTTTGTGCTGCGGGACGACACGGTTGAGTTGACCGTGAGGGATAACGGACGCGGCTTCAGTGTTGAGCAGGTGATGCAGATGTCGTCGAAAGGGTTTGGCCTGCAGGGGATGCGCGAGCGGGTCGAAGCTCTCGGGGGCAAAATTGTGGTCGATAGTCAGACCTCCGGTGCCAACCAAGGTACTTGCATCGCCATCCAAATGCCCCTTTTGTGAAGCGGCAGCAACCAATAGAAGAGAGAGCTTAACTGTGAATGCACCCATGTCAGGGATCTTGAAGTCGTCGCCGACAACTGAGGCCAGTGACCATGGCGACAGTGTTGATGCGCGCTATCGGTACTGGCGTCTGCATATCATGCTGACCATGTATGTCGGCTATGCGGTGTTTTACTTTACCCGCAAGAATTTTAACTACGCCATGCCGACTATGCTGGTTGACCTTGGCCTAGATAAAGCGGATATCGGCTTGATGGGAACCTTGTTCTACATCACCTATGGTGCTTCCAAGTTTCTCTCGGGGGTGATTTCCGACCGCTCCAATCCCCGCTACTTTATGGGTATCGGCCTGATGGCAACCGGTGTGGTTAACGTCATGTTCGGCTTTGCTGATTCACTGTGGTGGCTGATGACTTTATGGGTATGCAATGCATGGTTTCAAGGCTGGGGTTGGCCACCTTGCTCGAAGCTGATGACGACCTGGTATTCCCGCTCGGAGCGTGGCTTCTGGTGGTCAATTTGGAATACCGCCCATAACGTGGGGGGAGCCTTGATCCCGTTGCTGGTCGGCTATCTGACCTTGCACTACAGCTGGCGCCTGGGCTTTATTGTACCGGGGGCTATCGCGGTGGTGATCGGGGTTGTGCTGTGCTGGCGGTTGCGGGATAAGCCGGTCACCCTTGGGCTGCCAACCGTTGGCGAGTGGCGTCGGGATAGGCTCGAGTTGACCCATGAGCGGGAAGGGTTCGGCCTGAACGCAAGGGAGATCCTCCGCAAATATGTCCTGACCAATAAATATATCTGGTTGCTGGCTTTCAGTTATGTGCTGGTGTACGTGGTGCGCACGGCCATTAATGATTGGGGGAACCTCTACCTGAGCGAGCAGCAGGGCTACGGGCTGATCCAAGCCAATATGGCACTGTCGCTGTTTGAAGTCGGTGGTTTTGTGGGCTCCCTGGTCGCAGGGTGGGGATCAGATCGCTTGTTTGGCGGCAACCGCGGGCCGATGAATGTGATTTTTGCTATCGGGATCTTCCTGTCGGTTGCAGCCCTGTGGCTGATGCCGGTGAAAAACTTTGCCTTACTGTCAGGGTGTTTCTTCTCGGTCGGATTTTTTGTTTTCGGTCCACAGATGTTGATAGGTATGGCAGCGGCGGAGTGTTCGCATAAAGACTCGGTCGGTGCGGCCACCGGGTTTGTCGGGCTATTTGCCTATATGGGCGCGGCGTTGGCCGGCTACCCGCTCGCTTTGGTGATGGAGTATTTCCACTGGACCGGCTTCTTTGTTGTTATTTCCGTGGCGGCAGGGGTGATTGGGCTGTTGCTCATGCCGTTTCTCAAGGCTCAGGCGACGCCTGAACCATCGTCCTTGTAGCGCCTTCGGGGGGCTAGCTGGCGGCCAGATAGCGCCGTGCCAAGCCGGCAAAATCGGCGGCGGGGCGGTCGAGGAAGTCCTCCGAGATAAAAAAGTCGTAGCCGATAAGCTCGCGGTTGTAGTGCATCCGGTTGGCCAGCATGGCTTGCAGGCCTTTGAGCACATGACCTGAACGGGTGGTGAAGTGGTTATCATCAAACATGATATCTTCTATTTCGTAGGGCGGGTTATCGAGGCCTTTGTGGGCCATGATAAGCAGGATCCGCTGGTCGATAAGGAGCTTGGTGGCGACCCGGGGACATATTGAATCAATGAATTCCTCATAGTCTTTGAGCCTGACCCCGACCCAAGGGACGGGCTGGTGCCAACCATCTTTGGCAATACTGGCCTGAGCGATACTGTCGATATTCTTCCAGCGTGCCAGCCAGCCGCCGTAATGGCTGTGAAACTGAATATGCATGAAGGTCAGGGTAAATGACAGCTCGGGACCTTGGGCGTACTTGTAGCCGACCAGCATCATGATACAGGCCCCTATCAGCAAGATGGCGACGACAGGAGGGGCCACGGTGGGAAAAATCACGCCGATCAGCGTGGCCACAACGAAGCCGGCAATGCCTGCCACAAACAGGTTCGCTTGGTAGGGAGTGATACCGGTTGTGATGTAGCGAGTTTTCAAACTGTCACGCATTGCCAATACCGAGCCGTTTTGATCAACTTAAGTATTGTCGAAATGGCAAAAACGATCACCTAAGTTGTGATTTTATCATGAATAATGATTTATTAATTGCATATGGGTATTTATCCAGATGTTTGACGAAGATACAGAAATATCCCGGCATATTCTCATAACATCTTTTTATTTAGAGCTTTTTTCTGCCTGCCGGAAATAGTCAAAAATGAGAGGTGGTCGCTTATTTTTGAGTAAAATCATCTTTTGTTGAGGATGAAATAACCGTTCGCTGGCATTTCTCTGACATCCTTGGTATAACACGCGCTTACTTTTTCCCGCTGGAACTATCAGCCTGTTCTGTTTTCAGGTTGATGGATGGTGGTGACTGAAAGTAGTGCAACGGAGTAGGAAATTTAATGAGAATCTCTCACAAACGTAAAGTTCAGCTGAAACTACAAAAGCGCCTTAAGGGCCTAGTAGTTGAAGCAAAACCAGCAGCAGTGAAAGCTGTTGTGAAAAAAGCACCAACTGCAGAAACAGTAAAAGCTGCTCCAGCGGCGAAACCTGTTGTTGAAGAAAAGAAGCCAGTAGAAGCGGCAGCACCTGTTGCAGCTAAAGTGTCTTTGACTCCTAAACAGCAGCAAGTGCTGGATATTGTTGTTAAGAACGCTGAAGGTATCAATCCGAAAGGTATTGGTCTTGAGGCCGGCCAGGAAGACAGTAAAGCGGCTTCTTGGGCGACTGGTGCGCTGAAAAAACTGACCGAAGAAGGTTTGGTTGAGCGCATCCAACTGGCAGGCAACAAGGTGCTGTACAAAGCACTTTAATGATTCCCAAGCAATGAAGCGCGCTGTTTGCGACAGGGCGACTCTAACCAGCTTTGGGTTTGCAGCCAGGCCCGTTCCTGATCCGGTCAGGGGCGGGTATTATTCCCCTCTTTTGTTTCGCTGGCAAAACGCAACTTGCTCCATCTGTAATACTGTCTCAAAAATGCGTTATTGAGTAACTCAATGATAAACGTGTTGCATTATCCTGTCGTAATGTCTCATCTCTGCTATAACTTATTATAAATAGACACCCATCAGTAACGTCTTGGTTTCCAAGATGTGCATGCGGAGGCGAGTGTATGACAATGATAAGTGCTAGAGAGTTCTCCGATTGGTTACGCGTTCGTTTTGCTAATGAAGATCAAGGCGTGAGTTTAACTAGGGAAGACATCAATCAGCTGACAGGACGCCAGAGCTTTTCGCTTGGATTTGTAAACGACATCCACTATGAACTCATGCAGCATGGTATGGCATTTGTCACTGATACGTCACGAGAGACTTTCTATTTGATCCCTGTGGCGAACAAACCTTGGCGCGAGCAGTTAGAGCATCAATACGAACGAGAGCTTTTCTGCAACGTATTGCCATTGGACAAATCTGGCTAACATAATGCTAGGGTCTCGAAATAAAAAAAACGGGCGCAGGAGCGCCCGTTTATCGTTTCAGCCGAAGAGGTAGCTTGGGTTATTAAAGTACAGCCGCGATACCTTTACACAGTGGCTGCATATTTGCCTTGGTCATGCCGGCAACACTGATACGGCCAGAGCCAACGATATAGATACCGAATTCGTCTTTCAGGCGGCTAACCTGCTCTTTGCTCAGGCCCGAGAAAGAGAACATGCCGTTTTGGCGTTCGATAAAGCTGAAATCGGCCTCGACACCCAGATCTTTTAGGGTCTGCACAAACAGGATACGCATTTCCTGAATGCGGTCGCGCATATCGGCAACTTCCACTTCCCACTCGGCTCGCAGGGCGGCATCGTTCAAGATCTCGGTCACAATCGCCGCACCGTGTGCTGGTGGGTTGGAGTAGATCACGCGGGCAATACTTTTCACCTGGCTGAACGCGGTCGTGGCCTCGGTGCTGTTTTTGGCTACGAGGGTGAATGCACCGACTCGCTCGTTGTATAGACCGAAGTTTTTCGAGAATGAGCTGGCAATCAGTAGCTCTTCGCAAAGGTCGGCAAAAATACGCAGGCCTTGGGCGTCCTCTTCTACCCCTTTGGCAAAGCCCTGATAGGCGAAGTCGAACATTGGCAGCAGTTGCTTCTCTTTGCACAGCTCAGCAAGCTGTTGCCACTGGGGTGCCTGTGGATCGATACCGGTTGGGTTGTGGCAGCAACCGTGCAGCAGGACCACATCACCAGGCGCGGCATTGGCCAGATCGGCCAGGGCGGCCTCAAAGTCCATGTCTTTGCTGGTGGCATCATAATAGCTGTATTGCACCGTTTCTAAGCCGGCAGCGGTGAAGACACCGTTGTGGTTGGCCCATGTCGGGTTGCTGATCCAAACTTTGACATCGCCAAGCTGGCGCTTGATAAACTCAGCAGCCAGACGCAGGGCTCCGGTACCGCCAGGGGCCTGGGCGGTCTGCGCACGTTTAGAAGAGATGATTGGTGAGTCGGCGCCAAACAGCAGCTGCTGTACAGCAAGACCGTATTCTGCCGTGCCGGGAATACTTAGGTATGATTTAGTGGTTTCTTTTTCCAGCAAAATCGCTTCGGCTTTTTTTACTGTGGCCAGAACAGGGGTATTGCCTGATTCGTCTTTATAGATACCGACGCCGAGGTTGATTTTCTCCGGGCGGATGTCGTTTTTGAACTCTTCAGTTAATCCAAGGATCGGGTCGGCGGGTGCAGCAGAAATTTTCTCAAACATTGTCAATCATCCATGCTGGTAATGGTAAAGGGTCAATATGTTCTTTATACCTTTTAACACGGGCGATTGACAAGAAATTGTAACATCTTAGCCAAATAAAATATGATAGCAGTGAATTGTTACTAGTTTTCGCTAACATTCGCACAAATCGGTCAAACTCTCCCCGTTCTTCTTTGCAAGAAAATTACAACAAAAATCATCGATCTACTGATGTTTTGTGCGTCAAATCCCATTAAAACTGTATAAATTTCACCTAAAAACGTAATTAAATTATAAATTCACTATGCAAGTGTACTCCTATGTGAAATCGATCACAGATGGTAGGGGTGGGGTTGTCATAGCATTGCTCCCCGATGGAAATCGGTCAAATGTGATGATCAGGGCCTGATTTGGTGATGTAAACATAGAAAAATCCTGTTTTCACCGCCAATAGTTAAGGAACATACTAATATTCCCAAGTTACCTCTGATTCTCGTTTTCGGGGGTTGCTGGTGGATGAACATAATAATGATCATCTGTTTTGTCCGAATGTTGTAAATCTGCTGCAGTTTCAATGTGTTTTGCAGCAGGCAGTATCGGGGAACACTCAATGGAAAAGCCACGCCTTACGTTTTGGCAGATATGGAATATGAGCTTCGGCTTTATGGGGATTCAATTTGGCTTCGGTCTGCAAAATGCCAATGTAAGCCGAATTTTTGAAACTCTGGGAGCAAGCATTGATCAAATCCCTATTCTTTGGATCGCAGCTCCTCTAACGGGCCTGTTGGTCCAGCCCATCATCGGTTACTTCAGTGACCGTACCTGGACGGTACTTGGCCGTCGTCGCCCTTATTTTCTCTGTGGCGCCATTGCCTCCTCACTCGCGCTGATTATCATGCCGTATTCTCCGTACCTGTGGGTGGCAGCCGGTATGCTGTGGATTTTGGATGCGTCTATCAATATCTCGATGGAACCTTTTCGCGCCTTGGTGGCCGACAACTTGCCGTCTGAGCAGCGGACCCAAGGGTTTGCGGTGCAGACCTTCTTTATCGGCGTCGGCTCGGTGGTGGCATCGGCGATGCCATATTTGCTGAGCAATGTCTTCGATGTCGCCAATACCGCACCGGCAGGCGAAGTGCCGCCATCGGTGAAGATTTCCTTCTTGTGCGGGGCCGTGGTATTTGTGGCTTCTATTCTCTGGACGGTGCTCCGTACCAAGGAATATTCACCGCAACAGCTGGCGGCTTTTCACAACACCGCGCCGCAGCAGGAAGAAGAGAAGGCCAGCTTGAAAGCGATTTGGGTTGATATCAAGGCGATGCCAAAGACGATGATGCAGTTGGCGGTGGTGCAGTTTTTCTCTTGGTTCGCTCTATTTGCTATGTGGATTTACACCACGTCGGCAGTCACCTCGCAAATTTTCGGCACCACGGATACCAGCTCGGCGCTGTATAACGAAGGGGCTGACTGGGTAGGCTTATGTTTTGCCGCATATAACGGTATCTCGGCGCTGGCGGCCTTTGCTCTTCCTTGGTTGGCGCAGCGCACCAGCCGCAAGTTTGTCCATAGCTTCTCGTTGATCATCGGCGGCTTGAGCCTGGCATCGATTTCCCTGATCCATAACCCAGCCATGCTGATGGTCAATATGGTGGGTATTGGCCTGGCCTGGGCGAGCATCCTGTGCATGCCTTATGCCATTCTGGCTGGTGCCCTGCCCGTGAACAAGATGGGATTTTACATGGGGGTCTTCAATTTCTTTATCGTATTGCCTCAAATTCTGGCGGCGGGGATTTTGGGCTTCTTTACCCGGTGGGCATTCGACGGCAATACCATGATGGCCATTGTCCTTGGCGGCGCCTCAATGATCTTTGCTGGCCTTGTGGTATGTATCGTAAAAGACGAAGATGAGCCAAATAAGGTTGAGTCAAATGAGACCGACAAGGTATCAACGTCACAGGCCGTGACCGTTTAACTATCGGCAATGCCGATTGAGATAAAGGCCAGCCCAGGCTGGCCTATCTTCGCTATGGCTGAGTAATCCACCCATAGCCATCACTTAGCTAAACTTCGCTGGCCGCTTTTCTAGAAAGGCACTGACGGCCTCTTTGGCTTCGTCGCTTCTGATCCGTTGTATCAACTCAATGTTTTCGTCTTCAATGGTTCTTAGCAGGCGCGTTTTTTCCTGTTGGCCAATCATACGTTTGCTGATCTGCATCGCTTTTGGGGGCAGCTGGCTGAGTTGCTCGGCGCACTGGAAGGCCGCGTCGTCAGGGCTCTGGCTGATCTGATTGACAAAGCCTAGCGTAAGCGCCTCATCGGCGGTCATTGTTGCTCCGAGCAACAGCATTTCTTTGGCTTTTCTCGGGCCGACCAATTTTGCCAATTCAGTACTTGAGGCCATTTCCGGGCAAAGTCCCAAGTGTACAAACGGGGTTTTGAATACCGCGCTGGGTGAGCAGTACACAACATCGACAAACTGCAGCATCGTCGTACCAATACCAATGGCGGGGCCGGACACCGCAGCCACAACCGGGGTATCGCACTCGACCAAGGATTTCATAAAGCGTTCGCCATGAAAGTCAGCCATGCCCTGTGAGATGGCGACAAAATCTTGCATGTCATTACCGCCACAAAAAATCTCCGGCAGTCCACGCAATACAATCACCCGTGTCTCCGGTGACTGGTTGGCGTGGATGAGGGTATCGGCCAGGGTGTGGTACATGGCTTGGTTGAGGGCATTTTTGGCCGCTGGGCGGGTGAGTTGGATATCAAGAACCGGGCCATTGTGGGTAATGCGGATGTCCATGTCAGCTTTCCTTAAGTGGTAGGATGAGTTGTTTTGCCTATTAATCATGGACAAGGCAGGACCATAAGACAATTAAATCTCGGCGGGCAAGATCCCCAAATAGGGTACGCGTTATATGGCGATAGGCCTTTGAAAGGCAGGATGAGGGTGTTGGCGGTCTATTGGCATTAGCGATGCTATTGTATTGCCGGAGGAAGATATTGAAGCACTTAAAAAATTATAAGTGTGATTAGATTGTGTTCAGCCATGGCTGACCCACCCAAAGCGGCGTGTCAGCATTTATCGCTCGTAAAGGGCGAGCAACTAAAGGAAAAAGGTATCGAGATACAATTGCTCGACTTCTTTTCTTGCCCATTCGGTGCGGCGCAGGAATTTCAGGCTCGACTTGATACTCGGGTCATTGTTGAAACAGCGGACTTTGACAATTTGCCCCAGCTCTTCCCAACCGTAGTGGTCGACGAGTTCTTCGAGGATCCTTTGCAGGGTAAGGCCGTGTAATGGGTTGTTGGGTTGGTGATCCATAGTGTGTTTCTTTGTGCGATCTTCTTAATTCGGTCTGGGTGGCACTATACCAGCTTGGATTGTCTAATTAAATCTCCATATTTGTTAGACTAGACATAACTGCGCAGCAGGCCATGTTGGTAAGGCTGCATTAACTTTAGGAAATACTGTGCTCAATAACGATATTTTACGACGTCTTCGCTATACCTTTGATTTCAGCGATTCTGAGATGATGGGTATTTTTGCCGCTGCTGAGCATGAGGTTAGTCGTGAGCAGATCAGTGATTGGCTGAAGAGAGAAGAGGAGCCGGCTTTCAAGAAGTGTACGGATCGCGAGTTGGCGATTTTTCTCAATGGCCTGATCAATGTTAAGCGTGGCAAAAGGGAGGGACCACAACCAGAACCTGAGTCGCGCTTGACCAACAATATGATTTTCATGAAATTGCGTATTGCGCTGAATTATAAAGCGGAAGATATTCTGGAGATTATGGAAAGTGTCGATTTTCGAATGAGCCAGCATGAGCTAAGCGCATTTTTCAGAAAGCCCGACAACAAGCATTACCGCGAGTGTAAAGATCAGATCCTGCGTAATTTCCTATTAGGGATGCAGTATAAAATCCGCCCTTGATTGGCGGCTATTGTTGCGCTGAAATGTTCAGTCAAACAATAAACAAGGGCTGCCAATGGCAGCCCTTGTTGTTTTGAGCGGTTTAACCTGCGCTTTCGTCCAGGCTAATGTCACCTTCATGTTGGTTGAGCAGCATCTTCTGGATGTTGAAACCGCACAGCATCAGGATCAGGCACCAGTTCAGGAATGGCAATGTGCCTTTTACCATACTCTCGGCCAACTGGGCCGGTTTCCATTGAAAAGTTTCACACAGGCCGTCGATCGTGATGCCGGTAAAGGTGTTGTCGCCGATGACACGCTTGAACTCTTTTTCCGTCGGCATTTCAAACTGGGTTTTGTTCTTGAAGGCTGTCGGCTTGAAGGCGCGCATGACCTTGCGTGCGTCGACGTCTATCGGCTGGCCGTTGTTCTGGATGTTCGGCCGGCCTGCCAGTGCAGTCAGGAAGCACCAGCAAGGGTAGGGAATATCGGAGATATTTTCCGGTTCACGCTTGTAGCGTGACATCCAGTCAGAGAGTTTCTTTTCTTGTAGACCTGTTAAACGGGCGAGGGTAGCGGCATCGTAACCATACTCTTTGAGTAGGTTGATAATTTCAGCAACTTCGGCAACGAAGGGCTTGGCCCATTGGTTGGCCGGGGCTAGGGTAACATCTCTGATCATGCTGGACTCATTGGCATTTATAGGGTTGCTTGAGAGGCTCAAGCGCATAGCCATAAGCTTATTCGAAGCCAGTGGGGAAGTCTATTTAGCAGCAGCAACCTGTTACCTTTGGCGCAACAGTTGTATTAAATATCGCCAGCTAGTTGGGTGATGCTGCTGGACGGGAGTTGTTTTTCCGCAGGCGGCGACAAAGGAGTAAGGGCAAATAGAGCATAAGATTGAGCCCCAGAGCCACCACAATACAGAAGGCAATGCTTTCAACATCTATGGGAAGCCCCGGCTTGAAATGGACCAGGACACGTTTGAGCTCATCGAGCCTCACCGGGTTAAACATAAATAGTGCTTTATCGAGCAAATGGCCGTTCGAGAGTGTTTCCATCGCTTGCTCTAGCATGTGGTGTTGCCGCAGGATCTCAAGCTTGTGTTCGGCATCGACCCGAACAATGGGGTTCGGTTCTTGCAGCAGCGCATCAATCATGCTCTCGGCACTGTCAAAGCCATGCCGGCGTGCGTTGGCCGTGTAAGCGTCGACTTGCTGTGTGTTGGCATCAAAAAAACCGGACAGGTACTGCAGATAATGGTCTGCCAGCATGGGGATCTGCAGGGTTGCAATCAACAGCCCACCGAAAATCAGCCTATCTACTAACCGTTTTATCATCTTGCCTCCTTGCTGCTGGTCCGCTGACTATAAACACACTTCCGGTGTGAAGGAAAGCAGCCAAGCCACTGAATTTTAGTTATATAGCAAGTTAACGTGCATTGCCATCGGTGGATGTTCTGGTCGTGTCAAAAAAGAGGGGGCGTAGAGGTTATGAAATGAGAGTTACAGGGATTTGGACAACCGAATTAGGTGGGGTACAAACAAACAGGACGAGCATGGGCTCGTCCTGTGAGGTAGATTGACCTATGTTGGAATAGGTTTAGCTTCTAACGCTGAATTAGAAGTTTGCTGAGCGTGGCGTACGTGGGAATGGGATCACGTCACGAACGTTAGCCATACCCGTTACGTAAGAAACCAGACGCTCGAAGCCTAGACCGAAGCCAGCGTGCGGTACTGTACCGTAGCGGCGCAGGTCACGGTACCAGCCCATGTGCTCAGGGTCGATACCCATCTCAACCATGCGCCCGTCCAGGATGTCCAGACGCTCTTCACGCTGAGAACCACCGATGATTTCACCGATACCCGGTGCTAGAACGTCCATCGCAGCAACAGTCTTGCCGTCGTCGTTCATACGCATGTAGAACGCTTTGATGTCTTTCGGGTAGTTCTTCACGATAACCGGAGCTTTGAAGTGCTCTTCTGCCAGGTAGCGCTCGTGCTCAGAGGACATATCGATGCCCCACTCAACGTCGAACTCGAACTTGCGGCCAGAGTCTTTCAGGATCTGAATTGCGTCGGTGTAGTCAACCTGGGCAAAGTCTGAATCTACAAACTGCTCTAGGCGAGAGATTGCGTCTTTGTTGATGCGCTGAGCGAAGAACTCAAGATCATCACGGCGCTCTTCAAGTACCGCTTTGAACACGAACTTCAGCATGTCTTCAGCAAGCTTGGCAACATCGTCCAGATCGGCGAATGCCACTTCAGGCTCAACCATCCAGAATTCTGCAAGGTGACGGCTGGTGTTAGAGTTTTCAGCACGGAACGTCGGGCCGAAAGTGTAAACCTTGCTTAGGGCACAAGCGTATGCTTCTGCGTTTAGCTGGCCAGATACGGTCAGGAATGTTTCCTTGCCGAAGAAGTCTTCGTTGAAGTCAACATCGCCCTGTTCGGTACGAGGCAGGTTAGCCATGTCCAGCGTCGATACGCGGAACATTTCACCGGCACCTTCACAGTCAGAGGCTGTGATCAGCGGTGCAGACATCCAGAAGTAACCCTGCTCGTGGTAGAAACGGTGGATAGCTTGAGAAAGGCAGTTACGAACACGTGCTACTGCACCGATGACGTTGGTGCGCGGACGAAGGTGTGCCACTTCACGAAGGTATTCGATAGAGTGACGGGTTTTCGCCATAGGGTACGTGTCAGCATCTTCAACCCAGCCAACCACTTTAACGTCAGTGGCTGCTAGCTCGAAATCCTGACCTTTCGCTGGTGATTCAACAATCTTACCGGTGACCTCAACAGAGCAACCAGTGGTCAGTTTAAGTACTTCTTCCTGGTAATTATTTAACTCATTAGGGACCACGGCCTGAATCGGGTCGAAACAAGAGCCGTCATAAATGGCAAGGAAAGAGATTCCAGCTTTGGAATCACGACGTGAACGGATCCAGCCGCGAACAGTGACTTCACTGTCAACCGCTAGCTTACCGCTAAGTACGTCTGTTACAGGCGCGTAAGTCATGTGTAAATTATTCTCCGTTAAGGCACTTTATTTGTGTACTGTCGGGTATTCTACCCTAAGACACAGTCCAAGGAACCCATATTACCTGTCTTACGTTTAGCATCAAGCCTTGTTATTGCCTGAAAGGGTAAATTGATGCAGTAATCGCTCTAATTGTTCTGCCAAGTGCTCAAGATTTACGCTAATTTCTTTCGAAGCTTGGGCATGGGTAGCCGTATCGGCGGCATGTTGGCTGATCGTGTCGATTTTTGACCGGATACCGTCGGCCAATGAAGCTTGGCTGGCACTCTGCTGCTGAATATCGACTGCATGGGTATTGACTACCTGGATCTGATCGCCCATCGCTGCCAATGCGGCTGATAACTCTTGGATGGTATCGACCTTGGAATAGGCGGTTTGGCAGGTGGTATCGATAGCCTCGGCAGACGCTTCGCAGTCGCTGTGCAGGGCTTCGATGATTGTCTGGATATCGCCGGTCGCCTGGTAGGTTCGGGTGGCGAGACTACGGACTTCATCGGCCACGACGGCAAAGCCACGGCCTTGCTCACCGGCCCTGGCCGCTTCGATGGCGGCGTTGAGTGCCAGCAAGTTGGTTTGCTCGGCAATGTTGCGGATCACATCAAGGATACTGCCCACCTGCAGACTCTGCTGGTTGAGGTGGTCAATCTTCAGTTTGACGTTCTCGATGTCCTTGACCAGTTGCTGGATACTCTCGCCGGCTTCAGAAGCGAGTTGGGTGCCAGCACTGGCCGACTCGGCTGCATGCTGGCTCAAGGCTGCCGATTCGGTGGTGCGCTGCTCGGTGTCATGCTGCTGGTGCTGCATGGTATCGATGGCACTGAACATGTCGTCGGTTTCGACCCGTTGGCTGTCGGCTGCCCGATTGGTCTGGGAGGAGACCGAAATCAAGTGGTTGGCCTGTTCGCTGAGCGATACCGACGTATGCTGTACTTGCTCCAGGCTTGTGGAGAAATTGTCCAGCATTTGATCATAGCTGTTGCAGAGTTCTCCGATTTCATCTTGCCGGTTGTCATTGAGCCGCTGACTGAGATCTTTATTCTTGCTGGTGGTTCGCATGTAGTCTGAGAGACGCTTGAGCGGGTTGACGATGATCCGGCGGATCATGAATAGAGTAAAGAGGAAGCCGGTTGCGGCGATGGCGGCCATAATGCTTCCTGCCGAAAGCAACTGCTGGTTAATACGCTGGTACAGGGGGGCTAAATCGTACTCCAGCCGCACAACACCGAGCACCTCATTTTCCGGTACGATATGACATTGTAAACAGTTAGTTCCCCGGTAGTCGGCTCTGGCCTTCATCGGCAGCGCCACCAAGAGTTTGCTGCCACGCTCGGTGGTTATGGTCTCGGCAATGGTTTCTCCGGCCAGCGCGCGTTGGTCGAAGTGGTCAACGGCAGCCTGGTTGTCTAGCCCGGGGCCGAAAAACTGAGTAATGCCAGGGCCCCGGATCACCCTGACATTCTCAATTCCACTGTGGGAGAGAACCTTCTGGCGCAGGGTTTCCTTTTGCGACATAGTCCCGGTCAGCATCATCATATTTAAGCTATCAAAGTAGTTGCCGGCTTTATCCAGCGTTTGTTCGCTGATCACCGACTCCAGCAACTTCTTTTGCTGTCCTGCTTCATAAATAAGGCTGGTTACCAAGACGATAGTGAAAACTGAAAATAGGGTAAGCAGCAGTTTGTTGGCGATTGTAAGACGCATCTTCCATGATCTCTTATTTTTATTGTGGATATTGTAATGTGTTTGAAATGTTAATAGACGGTTGGTTGTGGTGGGTGTGATGCCGAGCAACTATTCTGTTTGAGAATATTACCTGAATGTGATCTGTGTGTGGTCTAGGGCTTTGTTATTGCATGGTATTTAATCTTGTTGCTGCTGATTGGCGACAAAGAGGCCAAACGGGGCTTGGCCTTATGGTGTTAATTTAATGTTGGGCCGAATGCTCTTTAGCAGTCATGCCATAATAGACTTTGTCATCGAAGCCTTGCTCGAGTTTATAATAGTCTTTCTGACGTCCTTCAAGTTGATAGCCGCATTTCTCCAGCTTTTTATAACAGTAAAAGCCCGTTTTCCCGGGCTGTTACTGTTATAGATGGATCTCTAAGGTGCTTGTTCTTCCGTGACATCGAAGGCACAGACTTCACCATCATTGAGTATTGTTCCGGCTGGTGGCCCTGCGGGCTCCTCTTCCGCCGGAGGTGTTTCCCCTTCTGGTGGCGGTGTCTCACCAGAAGGTGGCGTCTCTTCTTGAACCGGTGGTGGCGGTTCAGTCGGAACCACATTGGGTACTGAGCTGGCGTCAATCAAGGTGACGATGTCGCTCCAGATCTCGCCTTCATCGCTGCCGTAGTTCAAAGATTCATCCGTTTGCCAGCGCCCCTGGTGGTTGAAGGCTTTGATGGCCAGTTTCAAACCATCGGTATCGGTGATTTGGATCCGCTCATTCATCGGGTACGACTCGTCAACTGACTCGTAATACAGCGTGCCATCATCTTCAATCTTCCAGCGGATATCGAAGTTGAAACCGCAACCGCTTTTGTCGATATAACTGCCGAGGAAGTACTCACCTTGGAAGGTGTCGCTGAGCTTCAGGTAGCGCTCTTGGCCTTCCTCATTGTCGCTGGCGAAAGTTAGGGCTTTATCATCGCGGTTATCGCCACTCTGTCCCACTAACAGCGCTTCGGTGAAGATCGGGTTGCGGCCAAACCAGATCTGTTTGCAGAGCTGGACCTGGTTGTTGTAGTTGGCGAGGCTTTCTTTGACAACCGGGGTTGCCGTGGTTTGATCCCAGCCAGAATCACCATCAAGGCAAGCGGCCAGGGTGCCCGGTAAATACTCGCGGGCCATCAGGTTGGTGATTTGAGCTTGCTGTCCCTGCTGGCTGAAGACCTTTATCGCCAGCAGATTTTGCTGGTATTCATAACTGGTCAACGCCCAGAAATCGAATTCATCTTCAATGTTGGTGTTGCCGAACAGCTTCAGGTAGCCCTCTTCAGTGAAGGACCATGCACGGGAGCTTGTTTCCTTGAGGGTATTGCGATAGTGATCCCAACTGTTGTCACTGCGGAGGATGTGAGCGGAAATTTCGCCCTCTTCACTGATCTGAACCAAGGTCTTGTCGGTAAGATCACTGACTGACTGGGTAGTGAAACGCTCGTCACCGCCACACTCGGTCACAGCATTAAGGAACAGCCCTTCATTGGCGAGGCTGGTATTGCCAAAGACACATTCTCCAAAGGGCGGCAAGTTGTCCCGTGTTGCCGCGGCAAAAATCTGCGCCTTGGCATCATTATCAAAGCCTGAATAATGGAACTCAGCCCGCTCGAGCAATACCTCGCCGATATTAACGAAACCCCGGTCCTCGATGAGGAAGAGATTGCGGCCATTGAACGCGTAGTCGTCGGCAAGTTGCTTGATGACGTCCGGTACATCGAACCGGATCACCGGTTTGCCCGATACCGTGGTCGGTGCCCATACCCCGGTGTCCTGGATTGTCCACTCGTTGGCTGCAATGCGGCTCCAGTAGCGGACAGTGAAGAAATCATCACCGATGAACTCGGCGACAATATTGTCGCTAAGTTTGAATCCGTTGACCTGGTCAATAGTGATACCCACGTTGAACAATGGCGTCTTGATATCGTCAAGCGAAGTAAACCCGGCGTCAGGAGCAAGGTATGGATAGGCTCGGCAGGTGTCCTTATCATTGGTGTTGTCGCAAAGCAGGTAGGTTTCATTTTCTGGCCGCCAGGTGAAGTAGAAGCCTGAGGCACCGTCACTGAATGTCATGTCGTCTTCAATATAACGGGTGAGGTAATGGTTCTGCTTACTCGAAAGGAAGTCATGCATTTTTTTACCCGATAGGGCGTAAACTTTGGCTTCTAGGGTAACGCCTCTCTCCGCATCGGTATTGAGTGCGGCATCGGTTAGCAAAGCACTGCGGTCAGTTGAAAATTGTACTTTAAGATAATTAAACAGACCGACCCAGCCTTGGTTTGTAAGCACTTGCGAGCGGATGTCGTCGGAGCCAAAGCTGGTAGAGTTACTGAAGTAGGTGAAAACTTCCGTCAGGGTGATATCTTCACTGCCGCTTTTATCCCAGCTGAACTCACTGATTGTGGTTTCGTTGCCGTCATACGATGTCGTGTCGGCAAAAATCGCCTTGCCTTGGTTGCCCTCTGACGCACTGATTTCCCAATAACCGTCATTGAGGATGGCCAGCACATTGGCGGCGACAGCCGACTGTTCGGTAAAGAACCGCTCAAGCCGGCCTTCGGTCATGGTCTGAACGATGGTCAGGCTCATCAGATCTTTGAGCGTTAGTCCTTGAATACCGATTTTCGGGAAAAGGGTATCACGGATATCGATGGCGATCTTGTTGATGTCTTCTAGGGCGAGAGCAACCGCCCCCTGTGCCCCGGATTCGAAAACGTCAGTGAAGACGCCCCAGCTTTCATCGGCGACAACACGCTGGGCAAGGGCATAGAAGGTGAGCGATGACTCAAGAGAAATGGCTAGGCGCTCAGCGGCCAGCGGTGTCATAAGCAAACCGGTGGGCAGGCTCTCGCCCAGGGTGTACTCGGGAACTCCGTCCAGATCAACCAGCAAGACGGCATTGATCCGCGCCCGGGTGCCCGCATCTAGGACATAGTTGCCATCTCCTTTGGCCTCAAGCCGGGTGATATCGATAGATTCAAAAATTTTCCCTTTGTCGTCCAGCCAGACAGCCGCGAAATTCTGTTCGGTAAGATGTTTAACTGCATTGGCATAGGCTGGGCTGATCAAAGAGAAACCTTGATTGGCGGCAAGAACCATACCGTCGGGTGCATCGACAGAAACCGTGAAGGTGGTTGAAACGGGCACGGGCGTGCCTGCAACGGGCTCGGCGGGCTTACCGCTGTCTCCACAGGCAGCAAGCAGCAGGCTACTGATAGCCAGCAGGGTATATCCCAGGTAACTGCGCATAATAATTTCCCCAATAGGTCACTGGATCATGAATCTTTATTGGTATTAGTTTCTGCTCAGTATAGATAGGGCAAAAAGATGCAAAGTTAAGAAAGGAGATGTGTCTCGGAGATAGAGCGGCTGTCCTGAAAGTAAGACAGCCGAATAAGGTAGCCTGTCACCTCGATGTCAAGCGACTACGCGATAGCGAGGTATTTGTGGGTCTGGATAGACAGGCGCCAGTTGCGCTTGATGCAGGTTTCGATACACAGCTCGGTCGCCCTCGGCTTTTGGCTGATTGGCTGCAGGGCGATATTGACGTTGGCCTTGAGCTGTTTTCCCGCGATCAGCTCATCAAGCTGTTCGATATCTTTTTGGGTACCGACGGGATGCTTGATCTCATCGGCACGTTCCAGCGCACTTGCAAGCACAGGAAGCTTGGCCTTCATGTTGATTTTGGGTGAAACCGTGACCCAGGTGTTATCCGTTGCCAGCACCTCAGACGTACCACTGGTTTCGATCTGGCAGTTAAAGCCCGCTTGCTCAAGAGCGGTAGTAAGCGGCAGCAAATCGTAGATACAAGGCTCGCCGCCGGTGATCACGACGTGTTTGGCGGTGTACTGCTGCTGGGCAAGTAAATTAACGATGCCGTGTGCATCTAGCTCGGTCCAGAGCGGGGAGTCACCGGTCTTTGCCATGACGTCTTCGATAGAGCCGTGATCCTGAGGTTCAGCACTCCAAGTTTGTTTGGTATCGCACCAGGCACAGCCCACAGGGCAGATTTGGAGCCTGACAAAAATGGCAGGTACACCGGTAAATACACCTTCACCTTGGATTGTTTCAAAGACTTCGTTAATTTTGTACACCGTTAACCTCATGGTGGGGGGATTTTGCGACCGGTGATTATCGCAAAATTGCATGGAGCTGTCTTTATGTCGGTTAATTTTTGTAGTTAAAAAAAAGGCAATAGTTTTGCGGTACAATGAGAGCTAGGGCAAAAATTGCTTTGTTTTTCATGATTCATCGTGACCCTTGTCACGGACTTAACATTATCGACTTCACAATTAGTTCGCAAAGTAAAAAAATTCAATTTGTATTAAATGATGACAGATTTTACCGGGAGTTTAGGCATGTATGTCGCTCAGCCAGGTCACATAGACCATATCAAAAGAAACAATGCCGGCAGCGTGTACAAGCTTATTGACTTGTTTGGGCCAATCTCCCGCATTGAGCTATCCAAACGTAGCCAGCTAGCCCCTGCGAGTATTACCAAAATTACCCGTGAGCTCATTGATGCCCACCTGATCAAAGAAACCGCGATTCAGGAATCTTCCAGCCGGGGCCGTCCTGCCGTTGGGTTGGTGCCTGCCAACGAGGGTTGGCAATTTCTGTCTATCCGACTGGGGCGGGGTTACCTAACCATCGCTTTGCACGAGCTGGGCGGGGATATCCTGGTGGAAGAGCGTCAGGATATCGATGTTCTGCACCAAGATGAAGTACTGAAAAAGCTGATCACCGAGATCCACACTTTCTTTGCCAATCATGTCGGTGAACTAGATAGGATCACGGCTATTGCCGTGTCACTGCCGGGATTGGTAAATTCCGATGCCGGTATGGTTATCCAGATGCCCCATTACGATGTACACAACCTGGAACTCGGGCCTGCAATCCATGAGGCAACTGGGCTGCCGGTATTTATCGGTAATGATACCCGCTCTTGGGCACTGGCCGAAAAACTGTTCGGTAACTCCCGCGATGTGGCTAATTCCATTTTGGTGTCTATCCACCACGGCGTCGGTGCCGGTATCGTGCTTGATAATGTTGTGCTGCAAGGGCGGATCGGTAACGTCGGTGAACTGGGCCATATCCAGATCAAACCCTACGGCAAACGCTGCTTCTGCGGCAACCACGGTTGCCTTGAAACGGTAGCCAGTGTGAAGGCTGTTATCGAGCAGGTTGATCAGAGGCTGCGGGAAGGCCATCCCTCGTCGCTTCATGGCAAGACGTTGACGATAGAGCGGATTTGTGAGGCGGCGATGGCTGGCGATACATTGGCCAGGCAGGTGATTGTTGAGCTGGGCCACCATTTGGGCCAAGCCATTGCAATCATGGTTAACCTGTTCAATCCCGAGAAGGTCTTGATCGGTGGTGAATTCAACCGTGCGAAAGATATTTTGTATCCGGCGATCATGGATTGTGTCCGCAGTCAGTCGCTACCGGTGTACAACCGGGATCTGGTCATTGAGCAGAGCTCTTTCTATACCCAGGCGACAATGCCGGGTGCTGCTCTGGTGAAGCAAGCAATGTATGATGGCCATTTGTTGATGAAACTGATTGAGGGTTGACTGACTTTGTTGCCGAGTTAGGTCAATATGCCTTTGTAAAAATTCACATCCACAGACATATGGTTGCCTAAATTGTCACATTAACTGTCACTTTTCAGCTGTTCGTCAATGACATTGTGCAGAAAAGAGAGGGCTGCACGGTGATCATTGCGGCTCATGAACCATTGCTTCTGGTTGGTTTCCAGGGGCAACAGCTCCAGCCATCGCTGACATACCCAAGTCATGTCATTGTAATCGGGGAGGGGATAATTCTCGGCATGTTCGGGATATTCGTCGAACAGGGCTTTTAGGCTATTGGAAATATCTCGATCGACAAACTTGATTTGGCTTGGGGTCCAATTAGAGATCGGGGTGACATCGCCAAACCGTAAGCCATCTTCTTCTTGCCAATGTTTATTGATCAGGAATTTTTCAACGCCTTTGATGGTAATGCCCAGCAGCCCATCAGGGAGCTTTTCGAAATCCGTGATGATTACCCGGGTACCGAAATGGCACAGCGTGGCTTCATCTTTCATGCAGAGGCCGAAGCCGTTACCGTCCCCCATAGCCAGTTTGACTAAACGGGTATAGCGTGGTTCGAAAATACGCAGTTTACTTATCCCACCTGGCAGCAGGTATATCTGTAACGGAAATAGTGGTAATTGCATAGTATTAGCCTTACTGACGTTATTCATTATATAAATACGGGCCAACCTGAAGTTGGGTTTGCTATAACGTTCAGGAAAAGTATAAGCAGACAATCTTTAGAAGTTGTCTGCTTTTCGATACTACTTAAGTGCTAACATGATGGCGGAAGTGAGCTGGCTAAGTTGTTGTTGATTAATGATAAATGGAGGCATTATGTAGACAAGTGTGCCAAATGGGCGAATCCATACCCCACTGTCTACAAAAGTTTCCTGAATACTGGCCATCTCAACGGGCTCATGGAGCTCGACCACGCCGATGGCCCCCAGCCAGCGAACGGCTTTGACCTTGTCGAGTGCTTCAATCTCAGGAAGTGACTCAGCTAATTGTTTTTCAATGGCTTTTACTTGATGCAGCCAATTGCCTTGGGCGAGGATATCCAAGCTCGCATTGGCGACCGCACAGGCCAGCGGATTGCCCATGAAGGTCGGGCCGTGCATAAAGCACCCCGCATCTCCGCCACATACCGTATTTGCGACATGGCTGCTGGTAAGGGTGGCCGAAAGGGTCATGTACCCCCCCGTCAGCGCCTTGCCGACACACATAATATCAGGACTGATACCGGCATGTTCGCAGGCAAATAATTTTCCGGTGCGGCCAAAACCGGTCGCTATCTCATCGGCAATGAGCAAAATACCGTATTCGTCGCACAGCTGTCGCACCCGCTTGAGGAAGGTCGGGTGATAGATACGCATCCCCCCCGCTCCTTGCACGATAGGCTCGATAATTACTGCGGCAACGTTGCGGTGCTGCTGCTCGAGCTGGTGGCGGAAATCATCAATATCCGACTCTTGCCAAGGCTCAAAGAAGCCTCCCTCCGGCGACTGGGCGAAGATATGCTCAGGCAGGAACCCCTTGTACAGGCTGTGCATCGAGTTGTCGGGGTCGGTGACCGACATGGCGGCAAAGGTGTCGCCATGATAGCCATGTTTGACCGTGAGAAATTTTGCCCGCGGCTCGCCTCTGGCATGCCAGTACTGCAGCGCCATTTTCAGTGCCACTTCCACTGCGACGGAACCTGAGTCGGCGAGAAAAACATGCTGCAGGGGGGGCGGTGTGATAGCGACCAGCTTGCGGCAGAGCTCGACAGCGGGCTGATGGGTAATGCCGCCGAACATCACATGTGACATTTTATCGAGCTGGGCTTTAGCCGCTTCGGTTAAGGCCGGATGGTTGTAGCCATGGATCGTCGACCACCACGACGACATGCCATCAATGATTTCCCTGCCGTCCTCAAGTTGCAAATAGACCCCGTTGGCACTGACTACCGGGTAACACGGGAGTGGGTTCAGGGTTGAGGTATAGGGGTGCCAGACATGCTGCTGGTCAAATTCCAAATCGACCGTATTGTTTGTTTTTTGCACAGTTGTAAACCTTGCTCCTTGTTGGTGGTTGACAGTCTACCGTCTCAAAGTAGACTAGCCAAGTAACAAGAAGCAATGAATGCATCATTCAGCAGCCCGTGTTTGTGCTGGCTGAAATCATAATAAGAGGTGATTACACGTGGAAGTACGTCACGACTGGACAGTCGAGGAAGTTCAAGCGCTATTTGACAAGCCATTTATGGATTTGGTGTTTGAGGCCCAGCAGGTACACCGCCAGTACCATGATCCCAATAAGGTACAGGTGAGCACCTTGCTTTCTATTAAAACAGGAGCCTGTCCGGAAGACTGCAAGTATTGCCCGCAAAGCGCGCACTACCGCACGGATGTGGATCGTGAGCGCCTGCTGGAAGTTGAGCGGGTGCTGGATGCGGCGCACAAGGCGAAGACCTCCGGCGCCACCCGTTTCTGTATGGGAGCGGCATGGAAAAACCCGAAAGAGCGCGATATGCCTTATCTGCTGGAGATGGTCCGCGGGGTGAAATCCATGGGGCTGGAAACCTGTATGACACTTGGCATGATCACTGGCGCGCAAGCCAATGAGCTGGCCGATGCTGGCTTGGACTACTACAACCACAACCTCGATACTTCACCGGAGTTCTACGGCAATATCATTACCACCCGTACTTACCAGGACCGCCTCGATACCCTGAGCCATGTCCGTGAGGCCGGCATGAAGATTTGCTCCGGTGGGATCATCGGCATGGGGGAAAGCTCTCGCGACCGAGCCGGATTGCTGGTTGAGTTGGCCAATCTGCCTACCCATCCGGAAAGTGTGCCTATCAATATGCTGGTTAAGGTAAAAGGGACCCCGTTGGAGTCTGTCGATGATGTCGATCCGTTCGACTTTATTCGTATTATCGCGGTAGCGCGGATCATCATGCCTAAATCGGCGGTGCGTCTATCGGCTGGCCGCGAAGATATGAATGAGCAAATGCAGGCGCTTTGCTTTATGGCCGGTGCCAACTCGGTGTTCTATGGTTGTAAGCTGCTGACCACGCCAAACCCGGGCGAAGATAAGGACATGCAGTTGTTCGCCAAACTGGGGATCAACCGCCAGGAGCAAGCAGCTAAGCCGGATGAAGTGCAGGCACAGGAGTTGTTGGGACAAGTGGCCGAGCGCGTTGCCGCACGACCAAGCAAGGATGAGCTGTTCTACGATGCATCGGTTTAAGCAACGGATCGCGTCGGCCCTTGAAGACAGACAGGAGCAAGGGCTTTATCGGACATTGAGCTGCCTGGGGCGCGGACAGAATATGTCAGTGCAGTTGCGGGAACAGTCATTGCTGAACTTTTCCAGCAACGACTATCTTGGTCTTGCGCAAGATCCAGAGCTAGTTGCCGCATGGCAGGAAGGGCTATCCCGTTATGGTGCCGGTAGCGGCGCCAGTCCGTTGGTGACAGGTTTTCACTCTCCGCATCAGTACTTGCAGTCGCAGCTTGCCGAATGGTTGGGCTACGATCAGGCGCTGTTGTTCAGCAGCGGTTTTGGTGCCAACCAAGCACTCTTGTTTGCCTTGCTGCAAAAGGGCGATTACCTGCTGCAAGACAAGCTCAATCACGCCTCGTTGGTTGAGGCGGGGATGCTGTCTCCGGCAACTATGCGGCGTTTTGCTCATAACGATCCCGCTTCATTATCCCGCCTGCTTTCGCGCATGCCCGATTGCTCCCCAAAGCTCGTTGTGACCGAGGGGGTTTTCAGCATGGACGGGGATCTTTCGCCGCTCGGTGATATAGCCGGTGTGTGCCAGCAGAGCGGCAGCATGTTGGTTGTCGATGATGCCCATGGCTGCGGGGTACTTGGTGAG
The DNA here is from genome assembly GCF_029223585.1 of Photobacterium sp. DA100. Classification (NCBI taxonomy): domain Bacteria; kingdom Pseudomonadati; phylum Pseudomonadota; class Gammaproteobacteria; order Vibrionales; family Vibrionaceae; genus Photobacterium; species Photobacterium sp. DA100. The sequence continues at coordinate 1,288,689 of NZ_CP119423.1, forward strand.
TCTGGCCGCGGCAGCTGTGATCATGCCGGCATCAAGCCAGATATCCTGGTGGTGACCTTTGGCAAGGCATTTGGCCTGCAAGGGGCGGCGATACTGTGCAGTCAAGATGTTGCCGAATACCTGGTGCAGTTTGCCCGCCACTTTATTTATTCAACGGCAATGCCACCTGCGCAGGCCCATGCCCTGTCTACAGCATGTGACATGATCCAGCGACAAGGCTGGCGGCGGGGAAAACTGGTCGCGCTAGGGGAGTGTTTGGCTGGGCATTTGTCACCTGATGTTGAGATGGTGTCTACCCCAACTCCGATCAAGCCTTTGATGGTGGGTAGCAGTGAGCGGGCGGTTAGTTTCGCCGATAAGTTAAGACAGCGAGGGCTGTGGGTGAGTGCAATCCGCCCGCCGACGGTTCCCGCCAATGCCGCAAGGCTGCGGGTGACCCTGACGGCCGCTCATAAAGAAACGGAAGTACGCATGCTGGCGCAGGCAATCAACGAGGTATGGCATGAAGAATAATGCAGAGACAGCAGCCACTCTTTTGGCGGATGCCGTGGTGACCGACAAGCAAGCTATTGCCGACGCCTTCGGCAAGGCGGCGAAGCATTACGATCAATCGGCGGCATTTCAGCGCCAGGTCGGCCATCATTTATTGGCCAAACTCCCCTCGCTCAACGTCGCGGGTAGCCAGGTACTGGACCTCGGTTGTGGGACAGGCTATTTCAGCCAGCAACTACAACAAAGGGGAATGCAAGTCTGTGCCACCGATCTGTCCAGCAAGATGCTCGAGCAGGCCAGATTGCGTTGCGGTGAGCAAGTCAGATATGTAGAAGGTGATGCGGAGTGTCTGCCGTTGCCGGACAATCAGTTCGATTTTGCTTTCACCAGCCTGGCTCTGCAGTGGTGTGAAGATCTGTCGGTTCCGCTGCGAGAACTCCGGCGTGTCGTTAAGCCGGGTGGCCAAATTGTTTTTTCTACGTTGGCACAGGGCTCCCTGTATGAGCTTTGCCATGCATGGAAGCAGGTTGATCAATATCAACATGTAAACAAGTTTCTTTCGCAAAAGGCCATAAAACTTGCGCTGGCGCAAGCGGGGTGTACGGAGCTTGACCTAGAATTTCTGCCAATCACCATGTATTACCGCTCGGCAGTTGACCTTATGAAAGATTTGAAAGGTATAGGGGCAACACATATTCATCAGGGGCGAAAAGCAGGCTTGGCCGGTCGCAAGACCTTTAAGGCATTAGAGAGCGCTTATGATGAGTTTCGACATGAGGACAATCAGCTGCCGGCAACATACCAAGTCTGTTTTGGAGTAATTATTAATGACTAACGCTTTCTTTGTAACAGGTACAGATACTGAAGTAGGTAAAACTGTAGCCTCTCGCGCCATTCTTCATGCTGCAGCTAGCGCGAATATCAAGATGGCGGGTTATAAGCCGGTGGCGTCCGGTAGCGCACCGACAGCCAATGGTATGCGTAATTCTGATGCTTTGTATATCCAAGATGCATCTGTTGTCGAGTTGGAATATGACGAAGTCAATCCGTACGCATTTGAAGCGGCCATCTCTCCGCACTTGGCCGCCGAGCAGGAAGACCGAGTGATCGAGTTTGACGTGCTGTCGAAGGGGCTGGAACACCTCAAGCAAAAATCTGATGTTGTATTGGTTGAGGGGGCTGGCGGCTGGCGTGTACCTGTGTCTTGGAACGACTACCTTTCTTCTTGGGTTAAGCAGGAAAAACTGCCTGTTATCTTGGTTGTTGGTGTGAAGCTAGGTTGTCTGAGTCACGCCATACTAACAGCAGAAGCGATTCAGCATGATGGCTTGGAAGTGGTGGGTTGGGTTGCGAACCGCATCAATCCAGGCACCGAGAACTATGCCGACATCATTCGAATGCTGGAAGAAAACCTACCGGGGCAGAAGTTGGGCGAAATCCCTTATATGCCGGGTATCAAGAAGCGCAACCTAGCGGACTACATTGATCTGTCACCGCTTGGCCTATAATTGGCTGCTTGGTGTAGTGTGCACCAGGTGCTGAGAGATAAAAAAACCTGCCGTTAGGCAGGTTTTTTTTTGCAGACTGCGGTGTCGGTATTATTTTACCGAAGGCTTGCTGGCAGTACGTTTGAGGTTCGGCAGGCAATACCACGCGGCGGCGAACAGGATCAGGCTATAAGCCAGCAGCTCCACTCCTTCCTCGGCCAGGTTCTTAACGCCGCGCACGTAATGCTCTTGCATGATCCCTTGCCACAAACCACCCATGCCAAAGATGCGGGCGAAGACGAGTAGAGTGACCATGGCACCAAGCATCAAACTAAAACTGTTGTGCTTCATATAGTCCATGAGCGGCTCAACGGTGGTTTTGCGGTGCATGATAGCGTAGCCAATTGCCGCAGAGGCGAGCAGCCATGCCGGGTACTTCCAAAAGCCATGGACAACCTGATCGAGTACCGAGTCCATTTCACGGATAAACATCACCCCAAAAAAGGCTGAAACCAAGAGCGCGAAGCCGCGCTGATGTGGCTGGCGGATTGCCACCATGGCAAATAGACTGGATGCAATGAACAAGTAAGTTTCCTGCAACAATTCCGTCCAGGAGTTTTCACCAACACTGTTTTGAATATGCAGCACATCAAAATGGATGGTGAAAGCGGATAGGGCCATTAGCAGAGCAAGCAAAAAGAACAGCGATACGCTTTTGAAGAGCGGCTGGTAAATGGAGTTTGCTTGCGTTTGTTGCGAGGCGGTGGTCGTTGTCAGTGACATGGCGTACCTGCGTACTGTATAGGGTTGCAAAACAGTACAGTCTAACCAGGGCAGCTGAATCTCAACTGAATCGTGATCCGGATCACGCTATTAAGGAAAAAGCCTCTCTTTGCAGAGAGGCTCCAATGAATCTGATTAATAGCAAGCTCGCTTAGTTATTGCCAGCTAGGCCAATAAGTGCTTCTTGAGTTTCAGTAAGCTTCTTGTTATTTCCGTCTAACCCCAGCTCTTTACGCGCTTCTTCTGCAGACATACCAAGATGACAGCGTAGAATGTCAATTGCTACCTGGTAGTTTTCGTGATCAGCCATCATTCCTCCTTGATAATTGAATACCATGCACCATCACTAACTAAATACGACAATAGAATATATCAGTCGTAGATACAATAAGACTAAAGTCTAAACCTGTCTAGTCCTACCATTGCCCTAAGTTTCATAATGCTAGCAGTAGATCATATTCTGCGTTAAGCCCCAATTAAAGCTGTTTCTATTATCATCAAAAAGATTGTTTAATAGTATTTGATTGTTTAATAACAAAAATGAAACGTAACAATTTTTCACTTCCACTTGTTTTCTGTTTCAACGACCATACTATACATATCAATAACAAATGGATGATGCCTCAGTTGTACCAACAATGGGTAAGACTGGGGTAACAGCACCTTCTTTTCAGGAGAAAGAGTACTATATGAAGCGTATTGCATTGTTTTTGGCAACTAACCTAGCGGTATTGCTGGTCTTCAGTGTTGTCTTGAACGTCGTCTATGCGGTGACAGGCATGCAACCGGGGAGCCTTTCTGGACTACTGGTAATGGCTGCCTTGTTCGGTTTTGGTGGTTCGTTGATTTCATTGTTCATGTCGAAGTCAATGGCCCTGCGCTCTGTGGGCGGTATGGTTATCGAACACCCACGCAACGAGACCGAGCACTGGCTGATGGAAACCGTTGCCCGCCAGGCACAACAGTCTGGTATTGGTATGCCGACCGTCGCCATTTATGACTCGGGTGATATCAACGCATTTGCAACGGGGGCCAAGCGCGACGATTCACTGGTTGCGGTATCGACAGGCTTGCTGCACAGCATGACGCGTGACGAGGCCGAGGCAGTATTGGCCCACGAAGTGAGCCACATTGCCAATGGTGACATGGTGAACATGACTCTGATGCAGGGCGTGGTGAACACGTTCGTGATCTTCGTCTCTCGTTTGGTCGCCGGTGCTATCAGCGGCGTAAACAGCAGTGATGAAGAGGGCGAGGGCGGTAGCTACATGACCTATTTCATTGTCTCATCTATCATGGAAGTGCTGTTCGGTTTCTTGGCGAGTATCTTGACCATGTGGTACAGCCGTCACCGCGAGTTCAAGGCCGACGCAGGCTCTGCGCAGCTCGTGGGTAAAGAGAAAATGATCGCGGCACTTGAGCGTTTGAAGATGAGCCATGAATCTCAGCTTGAAGGCTCGATGATGGCGTTTGGGATCAACGGCAAGAAATCCCTGTCTGAGCTGTTTATGACCCACCCACCGTTGGACAAGCGTATCGACGCGCTTCGTCGTGGTGAGCACCTGTAAGCCCGCGGCGAACAGCTTGCTTTAGAATGAAAAAAGCCCTCGGTTGTTGTGACCGGGGGCTTTTTACTTGGAGTGGCTAGCTATTAAGCCATAGCAGCTTGACGCTCGATAGGCTTATCGTTGATTGGGATATGGATAAGCGCAGCAATCAAAGCAAGTACAACGGTTGACCACCAGATAGGCTCGTAGCTGCCATAGTAATCGTAGATGCGTCCGCCGAACCAGGCGCCAAGGAAGCTGCCTACTTGGTGGGTGAAGAAAACCAATCCGTACAGGGTGGAGAGGTATCGTGGGCCAAAGATTTGGCGCACCAGGCCTGAGGTCAGGGGCACGGTTCCCAGCCAGCAAAACCCAATGGCACCGCCAAACAGAGCCGCTGTTTCAGTTGTCACCGGCAGGGTCACAAAGCCGGCGATGACCAGGGTGCGCATCACATACAAGGCAGACATTACATAGCGCTTGTTGAACTTATCGCCCATCACTCCCCAGAAATAACTACCGAAGATGTTGAAGATCCCCACGTAGGCCAAGGCCATCGCTGCTGTGGTACCGGGTAACCCCTTGTCTGCCAGGTAGCTTGGCAGGTGGGTGGCAATGAACATAACGTGGAAACCACAGACGAAAAAGCCCATGTGGATCAGCCAGTAGCCACGGTGGCTGAATGCCTCTTTCAAAGCTGTCTTGAGCGTTTGCTCAATTTCTGGCGTGGCCGATGTGGTTGTTTTTTGCTGATTGGCCTTCATAAAGAAAGAGAAAGCCATCATCAGGGCACATAGCATAGCGAAGACCTGCAGGGCGGTCTGCCAGTCAAACTCGCTGAGCAAATATTGGGCCCCCGGGATCACCGCGAACATCCCGAATGAGCCGGCTGCCGTTGTTAGGCCGAAAGCTTTGGCGGTATGTTCGGCGGGGACCACTCGCGCCACGGCACCCAGTATGATGACATAGCTGGTAGCACTTAACCCAAGTCCGACCAAGGCGCCAAGGGAGACATATAGCCAGTTCGGCTCTACTGCAATTGAGGTAAGGTACAATCCCAAGCCATAGGCGATGGCACCAGTCCAGATGACCTTTTGCGCGCCCCAGCGGTCAGCGGCCATACCGACAAACGGCTGGAAGGCGCCGAAAAGCAAGTTCTGCACAGCGATAGCCAGACTAAAGAATTCACGGCCAGTATCAAAATGCATAGAAATCGGCATCATGAAGATACCGAAAGACTGCCTGATCCCTAGGCTGATAATTAGTGTTCCAATGCCTATCCACACAAGCAGTGGAAAGCGAAAAATACTCATTGTTATAGTCCGGTCAAAGTGTGGTCATTTGAGTTTTGCTGATGGCAGCCGCCGCTCATTGCGTGTTCGGCCAGCGAGTCCAACAATGGCTGGCAGTGGTGAACCCCAACTAGGGTCAGAGCAAGCAGCAAGACCATCCGTATCAGTTGGGCCGTCAGTGATTGTGAAAACATCAGTGCCTCAAGGTAAAAAAGTGCGGGGATAGTAGAGGAAATTAAGTTATGACTCAAATGAGCAAATAACAAATATTCTATGCATAATACGCATATTATCGGGAACGAGGGCGTAGGCGGTAAATTGCACCGGAATCTGCCGATAAATACAGCCAGCCCAGGTCGTCCACAGCCAGGGCCCGTATCCGTTCGTCCAGTGCTTCGAGCAGTCGCTCTTCGTTTGCGATGCCGGCATTGTCTGTTATTTCAACCCGGTTTAGGTGGCGTAGTTTCAATGCCCCACTGAATAGCTGGCCTTGCCAGCTGGGGAAGGCTGCGCCTCGATAAAGAAGCAGGCTGCCCGGTGCTATGGAGGGAATATACACCTTGCGTGGCGAGACAATGCCTTCTTTCTCGGTGGCTTCGCCCACCGCAATCGGGCCCCAATATTCCTTCCCGTGAGAGGTGACTGGCCAGCCGTAGTTAGCCCCTGCGGTGATTAAATTGATTTCATCGCCGCCCCTAGGACCATGCTCGTTTGACCACAGCCGGTTGGTCAGTGGATCAAACAGCAGCCCTTGCGGGTTACGGTGACCAAAGCTCCAAATTTCAGCAAGTGCATTCGGTGTATCGGTAAAAGGGTTGTCTTCGGGCGTTGAGCCATCGAGGTTGAGTCTAAGGATAGTGCCCGCATGGGTTGCGAGATCTTGCCCGTTGGGACGATGAGCTCGGTCCCCGATAGAAAAAAAGACATGGCCTTGGTTATCGAAAGCGATACGGCTACCGAAGTGGCGGGAAGCATCGCTGAAGGATTGGGTGACCAGCAAATCCTGCCAGTGGGTTAACTGGGTACCGCTAAGCTTGGCGCGGGCGAGGGTTGTTGCGGCCTGCCCATCGTGTGCTTTAGCGTAAGTGAAGTAATACCAGGTTTGAGGTGCGGCGTTGTTGTGACGCTGGTCGGGCGGTTGGTTGCCGGTGGTATCTAGTCGGGCGATATCCATCAGCCCCCCCTGTCCGTATTGGCGAATGGGGGGGAGTCCGGAAACTTCTTGCAGGGAACCATCCTCAGGGTTGAGCAGGCGAATATTACCTTCCCGGTAGGTGATCAGCAGCTGTTGGTCGGGGGTGAAAGCCATCCCCCAAGGTACGCCGTCGGTTTGCCCGATGCGCTCAACGACATAGTGCATGCCGAGGCTGGAGCCTTCGAGTACAGTTTCAGGGAAGGACAGAGCCTTGGCTGGTGGGGCCAATATGATAAGGGATAACAAGGCCAGGCGTACTGTGTTCATTGCTGTAGCGAGGGGGCGGTACCTCATCCTGCGGTTTCCTTCTATCCTGTGCGCTATCAGTAGTGTAGCAGCTAGGATAGCGGTGTCTTTTCGACTTTATGGTTACTGTTTGGTTTGTCCTGCAATAATTGCGGCTAGCTGGTCGAGCCCCTGCCGCCAGGTGTTATTTTCACGGAAGTTGGCAAAGCTCAGGCGCAGGCAATGCGCATAGCGCTTGTTGGTACTGAACATGGTGCCGGGAAGTACGCTGATCCCTTGGCTTAGCGCCTGTTGATAAATGGCCTGACTGTCCGCATGCTCGGCTAGAGTGAGCCAGCATAAGAATCCACCGGTTGGTTGGGTCAGGTGGTAATGATCCCTAAGCTGCGGGTATTGGTCCAAGGCCTGGGTGAGCTGCTGATAGAATACCTGCTGTTTTTTAGCGTAACTGCGGCGGATTTTACCGAGGTGCTGGCGGTATTTGCCGCTTGCAAGGAATTGGGCAACCGCGGAGTGAATGAGGTTGGGGCTGCCCATGTTGTCAGTGAGCAAGCGTTTCTCAATTACCGTCTGATACTTGCCGGCCACGACCCAGCCGATACGGAGTCTGGAGTCCAATGTCTTAGATAACGAGTTGCAATAGATCACCCGGTTTTCATGGTCGAGGGTTTTCAGCGGCAGGGGACGCTGATGATGTGCCAGGCCGCCGAAGACATCGTCTTCGATAATTGGGATCCCACGAGTCATGGCGAGGAAGCGTAGTCGGTCCGCTGTCGACATCACATACCCTGTCGGGTTGTTGAAACTGGGGTTAATCAAGATGGCCTTGACCGGCCAATCTTTGAGTGCCTGCTCAAGGGCATCCAAATGAATGCCGGTGATTGGGCTCGCCGGAATTTCAATCACTTTAAGGCCCAGAGATTCTAGTAGCATAAGGTTGCCGAAATAACTGGCAGACTCGACCAAGACAATATCCCCTGCAGAGGTCAGGGCCTGCAGGCTCAAGCTAATCGCCTGCTGCGCACCATGGGTTACCAGCAGAGACTGCTTGGAGATGGTAATGCCAAGTTCGCGGTTTATACCAACGAGTTGCTTCAATAGCAGATCGTTTCCCGGTGGCAGTTGGTAATGGCTGGGAATATGGCTTTGGTAGCGGCTGTGTCGGCCTATTTCAGCGTACAAGCTGTTGATGGCAGGAAAGTCAGTATCAGGGTGGGCCGATCCCATAGGTAAAACCTCTCGGGATACAGGCAGTTCCATGATTTTTTTACTGAGTGTCATTAGGTCGACAAAACCCGGCTCGGGAACCGGTTCTGGAAGTCCATGGATGACTTTGGTGCGATTGACCCGATAGCCAGAGCGGGCTTGTGCGGTGATCTTCTGGTTAGCTTCCAGTTGCTGGTAGGCACGGATCACCGTGTTTTTACTGACAGATAGCTTTTGGCTGAGATCTCGAATAGAAGGGAGTCGTTCCCCCTGCTGGAAGCTTTGTTTGTCTATGCGCTCGGAGATCCATTGGTAGACGTACTGGTATTTGGTTTTGAGCTGGCTATGTTCCTGCAACAATGCTTTTTGACACCGAGAGTTATACGTTTTCTTTGTGTTATCTGTACCCATTAAAAATCACCAAACTGTCCCTGTTAAGATTTTTGTGCCCATTTAAAGTAAGGGTAATTAAGGGAAAAGAAAAGTGGGTGACCTATAATGACGCGATTTATTCCATTCTTGTTTGTTGTTCTCTGGAGCTCTGGCTTTATTGGCGCACGGCTCGGTTTACCCTACGCCGAACCCGCAACATTCCTCTTAATCCGGATGGTTGCGAATATCGCGGTGTTTTTGCTGCTGGTGGCTATCCTAAGAGCTCGGATACCGACCGGCAGGGCGCTGGTTCACTGTATGGTGGCAGGCTTGTTGATCCACGGTTTTTACTTGGGCGGTACCTATATCGCGATTGGCCTCGGTATGCCGGCAGGGCTGTGCTCCCTGCTGGTAGGGTTACAGCCAATAGTGACCGCGCTGGTAATGTTCGGCTGTGCAGGCGAGCGAATGCGGTTGTCGCAATGGATCGGGTTGGCAATTGGCTTTGTTGGCATCAATCTTGTGCTGCAAGGGAATATGGCTTGGCATCAGGATGGTAGCCGAGAAGCCGCCTATCTGTTCACTTTCCTGGCTTTGGTGGGGATAACTTTTGGTACGCTTTACCAGAAAAAGTTCTGCCAAGGTATTGATATGGTGGGCGGAGCCGTATGGCAATATTTTGCGGCGGCTTTGTTGTTCCTGCCTTTGGCTCTGGCGACGGAAACCATGGTGGTACATTGGACCCCGACGTTTATATTTGCCCTGAGCTGGTTGGTCTTGGTGCTGTCGGTCGTCGCCATTTTATTACTGCTTTATATGGTGAAGCATGGTGAGTCATCCAAGGTGGCTTCGACCTTTTACCTCGTACCGCCAATGACGGCTTTCCAAGCCTGGTTGATTTTTGGTGAACGTTTTGACGAGTTCGGTGCCGCCGGTTTTCTGTTAGCTGCCATCGCCGTTTTCCTTGTGACGAGAAAGCCTAAACTGGCCGGCACGAACACTTACTCTTCGGCTAAGCCGGCTTCTTAAAAGAGGGGGGATCATCCAAGCGGCGGACAGGAAACCGAAGTCTTGGGCGAGCTGGTGATGGAAAATTGTTCAGCTGGTATTAATTGAACATCATTCAATTGTTTGTCATTATTGTGTCAATCTACAGTTTTGAGGTTGCATGATGATGAAAAGTATCATTAAGACGGGTCTTCTCGGTATGGCTCTGGGATGCTCTCTGCTTGTTGTTAGCCTGGAGCAAGATGCCCCTCATGCCGGCGAAGATACCCGTGGTTCTCTCGCGCAACAAAAGCCTGGTCAAGAAGTGAGTGGCCACAACCTAACGGTTAAATCCCAGCAGGCATATATTGCGGAACTGTACCGGGCGCGTGAAAAGCTTCAGTCTCTGGGGGAGGAGAACTCCGAACTGTACCTGTCGATTGAAAATGCCATTGCCCTTAACGAAGAGTTGTTTGATGACGCCGGTTATTGGCGGGCCCATTATTTGGGCCCTTCTTCGTAGGATACGGCGCAAACGGGGGGATCAGCCCTGTAACCGGTAAGGTGAGAAAATCTTCCCAACATCGACCTTGGCTTGGAGCCTCGCGGCAAGCAGATATAACCCCCCTAGCTTGCGGTGGAAGAAAATCGCATCGGCAGGTGGGGTATGCCAATAATTCTCTTTCATGCTCAGCGCCGTGCCGGCATCACGAATTCGACGTGCCAGGTCGGTTTGGCCGAAATCAAATTCGCCCACGGTCATGATCGGCTCACAGGCTTCCAGGCATAGCGCGATCACCGCCTCTTGCTGTGAGGCCGTGATCGGTTGACTGAAAAAGCCAATCTGGCGCAGGGCTGAGTTCATCGCCGGTTTATCATGATGCAGCGCTGCGCTGAGTAGTAGCCGGTAGCCTTCCGATACTCTGGACGGGTAAGCACGAGTTGCTCCGAAATCAAGTAACACCAGCTGCTGAGATTGCTCGTTGTAGAGGAAGTTGGCGAAGTTCGGATCGGTCTGTACCAGCCTGAAGTCAAACATTTCTTTGAACAGCAGTTCGAAGGCGAGCACCATAACATGGTTTCGTACATGCTGCGGCTGGTTGGTCAGCGACTCAACCGGCAGGCCGTCAACAAAGTTCATCGCGAGGATGTTTTCTGTGGTCAGCTCGTCGAAGACATACGGTATGACATATCTGGCATCGTGGGCCAGTAATTGACGGTATTGCTTGAGCAGCTTGGCCTCGAGCTGATAGTCCGCTTCTGCATGGAGCTGCTGCTTGGCCTGTTCCAGCAAATCCTGATAATCAACGCCCTTGGGCAGTAGCCCGGAGACACGCAACAGGGTAGCGACGTTATCAACATCGCTGTCGATACTTTGCTTGATCCCCGGGTATTGGATTTTCAGTGCAATTTTCTCACCCTGCCAGTTGGTGGCGGCATGCACCTGGCCGATAGATGCTGCAGCGACAGGGTAGAAGGAAAAGTTCTGGAACCGGTCTTGCCAGTCGATATCCCACTCCTGCTGCAGCACTGCATTGAGTTGGCTGATGGGCATCGCCTTGGCTTCTGCCCGAAGCCGGGCCAATAGCTCTGCCAGTTCAGGCGGTAGAAGATCCCCGGCATCCATTGACAGCAACTGTCCAACTTTCATCGCGGCCCCGCGTAACTGTGCCAACTGCTCAGCAACGCGCTTGGCATTGCTGGGGGTAAGCAATAACTCACTTGCTTTTGGGCGGTTTCCCTGGGCAAGTTGCTTCACCCCTTCGGTAACCATGCTGCCTGCCACGCGTGTCGCCAGTGAGCCAAGTTGCCCCAGGCGTGACAGACGGCTCTTGGGGACTGAGGCATATTCTCGGGCAGTCCCTGGCTTATTTTTACTGATGATGTTCTCCGGTTTCATATCGATTTACCCGTAGACTTTAATTATACAGTTACGTGCTGCCAAAGCAGTTGGTTCATATCGGCAGGGGCTGACAAGTAATGCCGATAAAAGACTATATTGAGCAAAAGTGACATAAAGAAAAGGCCAGCAGTGCTGGCCTCAGGTATGGTAGATAGTGATTGTTCGGTGTCTGGCTAAAAAGGATACCAGAAGAGCTGTTCGGCGGAGTAACGGTTGGCAAAGCCCAGGGCCAAGATCACGGCGATGGTAAACAAAACAGCGAAATCCGCCTTGGTCAGCGGCTTCAAGCTATACCAGCTGCGACGTTTGTGCTGGCCAAATCCGCGTAAGGTCATCGCATTGGAAATCACATCTGCACGGTCAAGGCTGGAGAAAATCAATGGGCCAAGAATTTTGGCCACATTTCTAATGCGGGTAAAGACCGGCGCATTTTTCGAGATATCCACCCCACGTGCCTGTTGGGCATGCATGATGTTGATGAAGTCCTTGGTCACTTCCGGTAGGTAGCGCAATGTCAGGCTCACCGCATAGGCAATACGGTACGGGACGCCTAGCTTATTCAAGCTAGCCGAAAACTCCGTCGGGTGGGTGGTAAACACGAATACCAGAGCGACTGGGAACATGCTGAAGTACTTCAGGGTAACGGTTATCAGGTAAAACAGGGTTTCCTGGGTTAGGGAGTAGTTACCCGGCAGCGGGATAAGTACGGTTTGGCTGCCCATATACTCAGTTCCCTGCTGCGGTGCAATCAGATACATGAACAAGGCATTGAGCAGCAAAACCGTTACCGTACCTGTCATCAAGGTCTTGTAGTTGGCCGCGGGAACACGCGAGAGGCGCAGCAGGCCAAACCCGACCAATATCATGGCAACAATGATGCGGACATCGAACGTCATCAGTACCATGGTGACCCAGGCCATAAACAAAATGAATTTGGTGATCCCATTTAGCGCGTGGAGAGGCGAGCCGGTATTGATGTAGCTAATACCGAATTTTATCTTATTGGTTTTCATGAAAGTGAGCCTGCCTCATGGTTAATGAAGCAACGAATAAAGTGATCAATACGTTCGATACCCAAGCTACTGGCCAGTGTATACAAACTGGTTACTGTCAGGTTGGCTTGTTCCAGCAAGGCCGGCTGGCTGAACACCTCGTTGACGGCAGAATCGGCCAGCAACTTGCTGTCGGCGATGACGATCGCGCGCTGGGTGTATTCAAGCACCAAATGCATATCGTGGGAAATGATCAAAATGGTGATCCCCAGCTTTTGGTTGAGCTCCTTGATAAAGCCCATCATGGCCGTGTAGTGGTGGTAATCCTGGCCCGCGGTTGGCTCATCGAGGATCAGCAGCTTAGGCTCCAGTACCAAGATAGTTGCGATGGTGACCCGCTTTTTCTGGCCGTAGCTTAAAGCGTCAATAGGCCAGTGGCGGTAGCGATCCAGCCCGCACAGCTTCAAAGTCTCCAGTACCTTGGCCTCGACTTCGCTTTCTGGCACCCCGCGGTTGCGCAGGCCGGAAGCGACTTCATCGAAAATCATATGGTGGGAAATCATGTGGTTTGGGTTCTGCAGCACAATACCAATGTCTTGGCTTCGCTCGAAAATGGAACGCGCGGCTAGGTCATGCCCTTCAAAGCAAATGCTCCCGCTGTCCGGCTCCAATACGCCCATAATCAAACGGGTGATCGTCGACTTGCCTGAACCGTTCTTGCCGAGGATCGAGACAAACTCGCCTTGGTTGACGGTAAAGCTGACACCGTCGAGGGTCTGGCGCTGATTATCGTAGGAGTAGCTGAGGTTTTTGACCTCGAGGAGGGGCGCCTCTTTAGATTCAGCCGTGACCATGTCACTTTGCTGGAACCAGTTGAGTACCTGCGGCTTGAAACGGGCGATATCGAGTGTCGACAGGTAGGCGGGTTTATCCGCTTGGTCGATGTCACAGCCGGCTGCTTTCAATGCAGAAAGATACAGGGGCTCGCGGATCCCGTGCTGGACCAGTAGTGGGCTTGCCAGCAGCTCGTCGGGTGTCATGTTGGCAACAATTTCGCCGCGCTCCATCAGGATAATACGGTCGGCATGGCAGTGCAGCACATCTTCAAGTCGGTGCTCGATAATAACTACAGTTTTGCCGGTCTCGCGGTGCAGGCGGTCGATTATTTCGATGGTTGACTTGCCCGTTTTCGGATCCAAACTCGCGAGCGGTTCGTCGAACAGAAGAATGTCGACATCGTCGACCATCACCCCTGCCAGCGATACGCGCTGCTTCTGGCCGCCACTGAGGTCGAAAGGCGACAGGTGTAGCATATCGTCGAGATCCATCATTGCGGCTGTCTCTTCAACCACTTGGCGCATCGGGCCCGGAGCAATCATCTGGTTTTCCAGGGCAAAGGCGATGTCTTCGCCGATGCTCAAGCCGACAAACTGGCCATCGGTGTCTTGCAGGACCGTTCCCACCATACTGGTACACTGGTGAAGATCCATCTGCTGGGTTTCTTTACCGTTGATTTTAAGGCTGCCGGTGATGTCGCCTTTGACCGAGAAAGGAATCAAGCCATTCAAGCATTGGCCCAACGTCGACTTGCCGCTACCGCTTGGGCCAACAATAACAACCTTTTCGCCTTTATTTATTGTTAGGTTGATGTTCTTCAGGGTTGGCTGTTGCAGCGCCCAGTATTTGAATGAGAAGTCAGTAAACTGAATAGACATGACTTATTCTGCCTCGATCAGGTTGTAGCTTTGCTGCTTGCGCTTTGCGACAGCGCTCAGGATGAAGTGGCCGACAATGGCGATCAGTACCGTGTTCCCGGCAGCAATGATCGTTAGCTGTGCCAGCACCTTAGTAAACGGTTCGGCGTACAGCACCGCGTCAAGGAAGGCCGAGCAGCCATAGCCCACGACATTGCCGATGAAAGCCAGGAGCACGAACAAGCAGAAGTCAATGTTGGAGAACAGCCCTTTTTCAATTCTCTCTTTGGTTATTTTGGGATATAGGCCAATGACCAGGCCGACGATCCCTGAGCCGAGAACCCAAGTTACCCATACGCCCCAGCCGGCGAAGAGGTCGGTGACCCAGTGGCCGATGAACCCGACAAGAAAGCCAACGAGAGGGCCGAATAACACGCCGAACAAGGCAAGTACTGCCATGGCGGGTTTGAGAGTGGTATTTGCAAAGACAGGAATACCAAACATAGGTAAACCACCAATACCATATAAGGCTGCACCGATTGCAATGAGCACAACTGTCTTGGCAGAGAGATTCATGACATAACCTTTTAAAGCTCTTGGGTATTTGCTTGTACATTGCCGGCCAAAAGGCTGCTTGCGAAGTCCAAAACAAACCCGCAATCATGTCGGGTCAGGTGTTGCAAATATCCATATTTAAGCAAGAGCAGTTATGCCGGCAGGCATAAGGACGCGACATGATACATGAACATCAAACAGAAGGGAAACCTCTACATCTAGACGTCTAACTCTTAGCCAAAATAGCCTGTCCTGCTGCTGGGGTGAACATTGTGAGGGGATATTACGTACCAAAGTCATGCTGTTAGCAGCAAAGCGGCAATACTCATCACAGCCAAGGCTATTGGACACGGGACGTTTGTTAATAGCTATCGATGGGCAATACTTTAATCATGGAAGGAGGCCATTTGGCTGGCAAGCAAAGCGAAGGCTTGGTTTGAGCGGAGGCTATCCTTGTGCAGAATGTGTTGCGAGATGTTTTTGCCAAATGAAAATTGTAGCTTGCCGAAAAAAAAGGAAATTTCTATAACTAGCTGCTTTTTTTAGACTTTGATGAATAAAGCGGAAGCAGACACTACTTATGGGTAATTGATTTAACATCTTGATTGCTTCAACAATATTACAGATTAGAGCTATCTTTTTGAGATAAATCTAACTAATTGGATAACTTGAATATTTCACTTTATTTTTTCCGAAATATAGTAAATACTGCTGTCCAAGCTATTTTATTTTGAAGCTTGTAAAAATTGACAAATCATTGTTTTGTCAAGCCTTAACTTACTACGAAAACATGCGCTGTTACACAGAAACTGCATGAGATCCGGTGGGAAGTTAAGGTAGAATTGGGTAATATCAGTAACAGCTATCCCGCCAATTCGGCTGGGTGCAGAGCCAAATCATATTGGAGATACAGCTTGATTAATGTATTCCTTGTAGATGATCACGAACTGGTTCGCACAGGGATCCGACGTCTGCTTGAAGATGTCCGTGGTATAAAAGTGGTAGGGGAAGCCGACAGTGGTGAAGAAGCCGTAAAATGGTGCCGTAATTCTCATGCGGATATCATTCTTATGGATATGAATATGCCTGGTATCGGTGGCCTTGAAGCGACACGTAAAATTTTGCGCTTTAGTCCTGATGTCAAAATTATCGTTTTGACCATTCACACAGAAAACCCGTTTCCGACTAAGGTGATGCAAGCAGGCGCTGCAGGCTACCTGACCAAAGGTGCCGGCCCTGACGAAATGATTAATGCCATTCGCATGGTCAACAGTGGACAGCGTTATATTTCACCAGAAATCGCGCA
Organism: Photobacterium sp. DA100; assembly: GCF_029223585.1. Taxonomy (NCBI): domain Bacteria; kingdom Pseudomonadati; phylum Pseudomonadota; class Gammaproteobacteria; order Vibrionales; family Vibrionaceae; genus Photobacterium; species Photobacterium sp. DA100. The sequence continues at coordinate 1,304,746 of NZ_CP119423.1, forward strand.
GCAGATGGCATTGAGCCAGTTTGCACCAGATTCGGAAAACCCTTTTAAAGATCTTTCTGAGCGTGAACTACAGATCATGATGATGATCACCAAAGGGCAGAAAGTGACCGATATTTCAGAGCAACTGAATCTGAGCCCGAAAACTGTGAACAGCTATCGTTACCGTTTATTCAATAAACTGGATATCAACGGTGATGTAGAGCTTACCCACCTTGCTATCCGCCATGGAATGTTAGACACAGAGACGTTGTAGTGTCGGAACGGTTTGACGCAAAAAGTTTTCTAAAAACTGTGACTCATCAGCCAGGTGTATACCGAATGTATGACCTGGCTGATGAGGTTATCTATGTCGGTAAGGCCAAAGATCTTAAAAAGCGTCTTTCTAGCTACTTCCGGGTGAATGTGGCGGGGGAGAAGACCCGCGCCTTGGTTAAAAATATTGCCAAGGTTGATGTCACCGTTACGCATACCGAAACGGAAGCTCTGATCCTTGAGCACAACTACATCAAGCTTTACCTGCCGAAATACAATGTCCTGCTCCGGGACGACAAGTCTTACCCTTACATTTTCCTCAGTGCCTCCGCTCACCCTCGTCTGTCGATGCATCGCGGTGCCAAGAAGCGCAAAGGCGAGTATTTCGGGCCCTACCCGGACGGTGGTGCTGTTAGGGAAAGCTTGCATCTGTTGCAGAAAATTTTTCCCATTCGCCAGTGTGAAGACTCAGTTTACGCCAACCGCAGCCGCCCATGCCTGATGTATCAGATTGGTCGGTGCCTTGGTCCGTGTGTTAAAGGGCTGGTGAGTGACGAAGATTACGAAGAGCAGGTCAACTATGTCCGGCTGTTCTTGAAAGGCAAAGACCGCCAAGTGATCACGTCGATGGTCGAAAAAATGGAGCAGGCAAGCCAGCAATTGGCCTTTGAGAAGGCGGCGACCTACCGAGATCAGATCCAGGCGCTAAGGCGCGTACAGGAACAGCAGTTTGTCAGCCACGATAGTGATGATGACCTGGACGTGATCGGCATCGCCTACGAAAATGGCATGGCCTGTATCCATGCGCTCTATATACGCCAAGGTAAGATTTTGGGCAGCCGCAGCTATTTCCCGAAGATGCCGCTCGATGCCGAGATAACAGAAGTGTTGTCCAGTTTTGTTACCCAGTTTTACCTCAACCAAGCCGAGGGCAGGGTGCTCCCGAGTGAGATCCTGCTGGGTGAGGCGCTCGGTGACGAGCAGGTTGTGATAGCGCAGACGTTGACCGAGCTGGCCGGGCGCAAAATCGTCATCAAATCCCATACTCGTGGCAATAAAGCCAAGTTCCAGCGGTTGGCGCAGACCAACGCCAGAACGGCGCTTACGAGCAAACTCAGCCATCGGATGACCGTCCATCAGCGCTTCACTGCCTTGCGTGAAGCGCTGCAGCTCAATCGCCTTGAGCGCATGGAATGTTTTGATATCAGTCACACCATGGGAGAGAAGACAGTTGCTTCCTGCGTGGTGTTCAATCAGGATGGACCGCTGAAGCAAGAGTATCGTCGCTATAACATCACCGGCATTACCGGCGGTGATGACTATGCTGCGATGGCACAAGCTTTAGCGCGTCGATATGGCTCACAAGTCGATCCGGATAGAATTCCTGATATTATTTTTATCGATGGGGGTAGAGGTCAGCTGTCAAGAGCGTATGATGTAGTTAATCCATTGATGGCAGAGTGGCCCAAGCGGTCGCTCTTGGTCGGGGTGGCGAAAGGAACGACCCGAAAGCCAGGGCTGGAAACGTTGTTGCTTACAACAGGCGAAGAGTTTTCAATGCCGGCAGATTCCCCAGCGTTGCATTTAATTCAACATATCAGGGATGAAAGCCACAATCATGCAATCAGTGGTCACCGTGCCCAGCGTGCAAAAGTAAGAAAACGTAGTGCTTTGGAAGACATCGAGGGTATCGGCCCCAAACGCCGCCAAGCATTGCTCAAATATATGGGTGGCCTACAGGAACTGAAAAAAGCTAGCAGAGAAGAAATTGCCAAGGTGCCGGGCATCAGTCGTGCGATGGCAGAAAAAATCTATGACGCACTGAATCATTAGGTTAGTGCGGTACATCTACACAATAAGAACGAAGAACTATGCGTTTAACAATCCCGAACATTCTAAGTTTTATACGGCTCATTTTGATTCCATTTTTTGTGATCACCTTTTATCTGCCGTATAGCTGGTCCCCTTTTGCGACAGCATTGATTTTCTTGATTGCTGGCGTAACCGACTGGTTTGATGGCTACTTGGCTCGTAAACTAAACCAGACAACACGTTTTGGTGCCTTTATCGACCCGGTAGCGGATAAGGTTATGGTCGCTGCGGCGATGGTTTTGGTGGTTGAGCATTATAATTCGGTGTGGGTAACCATACCGGCAATCACTATGATTGGTCGCGAGATCATTATCTCTGCCTTGCGGGAGTGGATGGCTGAATTAGGCAAGCGCTCGAGTGTTGCCGTGTCCTGGGTCGGTAAGGTAAAGACTGCTTCTCAGATGATCGCGTTAATTGTCCTGCTATGGCATCCAAACGAGTGGTTAGTTTGGATTGGTTACATTGCCTTGTATGTTGCGATGATCCTGACCTACTGGTCGATGTATATTTACCTCAAGGCCGCCAAGCATGATTTGCTGAACTCGGAAGACCTGTGAAGTAACTGAACTGTTGAAAAGCGGCGTAATAGCCGCTTTTTTTCTATGGAATGTCAACCTCTGAGCATGTTAGATCTACATTGCTCGCAGACCATGAATAGCCCGCTTTGGATAAGCTTGTGACACAAAACTGGTAGGTACCAGAGGCTGAACGGCTACGCCGAGAGTAGAATAATGCCGAACCCGTCTGTTCTGTGATTTTTTCTTCATCACCATCGCTAACGACGCCAGACCATTTACCGGTAACACTAACGCCTTCAATTGTTTGCCCGCTGCTATCAGTGACTGTTACGGTTGCTGAAGCTTGGGTTGCCTTAATATTCAGTGAGATGTTGTGGCTAGAGATCGCTAGGCTGTTAGACGGCGATGGCAGTGAAGGTTCTGGATAGTCAAAGGTACAATAACTCCCTTCAGTAAAACGTACATTTTTGAATTGCCCTAGAATAGGCATCACGGGGTAGGTAAATTCACCGGCCCAACCCGAAGCGGTGGCATCCACGGGCCACATATTCATCATTATCTTTTGAGTGCCGTCTGAAACTTTCGGGGTAGGGTCATTGGATGTACTGATAACGCTATACACCAGTTTTTTATTGATATACCAGTTAATCCCCGATTCCGACCAGTCAAAGGCATATTGGTTAAATGACTTTGAGGCATCAAAACCCAGCTCTATGATTTGCTCGTGACCATTGGCATACTGATCATCGTTGGTCCAAAAGTTAAGCTGAACCACACTGGTATCATTACCCAAAAACTCAATATCGATTTCATTGTGATGGCCATTGCCCCCCTGGACATTATCGTAAGGGCCCATAAAGGTAAAAAAGGCACTGACAACGCCACTGACAGCTGCTGGCCGCATTTCTACTTCATAGCACCCGTAGCCGTAAAAATCAGTGGTTCGCAGTTCGCCTGATGTGTAGTAATACCCCAGCAACGGGTCATCACTTAGCACTATGGCCATACCGTCAGTGCTAAAATCCAAGGCTGTTGAAGACCACGCGTTTAAGAATGGCGAACCGTTAGCCCATCCATCAGCGGCCTGCCAATGCCCGGCATCAAATGACGTCAGTGTGTCACTGAAACTTGGAGCTGAAATGATTTCAGTATGGTTTCCTTTTCCTTCTGGAGGAGCGGCTAGGCTGATACTGGAAACTAGCAATAGCGAAGGTGTTAATATGGAGTTATTGCGCATGGAACCCTCATTGAACGACTATAAAGCGAGAAAAATATAGCGGAGGATGGGGGTTTCATTTTTGGTAATGTTCTGAGAAATGAGAATGTCTCATGAGATATGGTGAATGATTGCCCGTTTAGTGCTGTTTTTAAAGCAATTGGTTGAAAATAAACCGAACAAGTTGGTTTTAATGATTTTTTTCGTGACACTCTTTTTGATATGTGTAAAATGGCTGCCATACCAACGGGGATAACCCTGAAGGTAACGGCGCGTTGGCAGAGTGGCTATGCAGCGGATTGCAAATCCGTGGACCTCGGTTCGACTCCGGGACGCGCCTCCATTTGCGACACTAGCTCAGTTGGTAGAGCGCAACCTTGCCAAGGTTGAGGTCACGAGTTCGAACCTCGTGTGTCGCTCCAAATAAAAATCTTACGGCAATTCGCGGTAAGACAAAGATGGTGTTTACTGTACTAAACGGCATCGCAAAGTATTGCGTGCCCTGGTGGTGGAATTGGTAGACACAAGGGATTTAAAATCCCTCGGCGTTCGCGCTGTGCCGGTTCAAGTCCGGCCCGGGGCACCATCTCATATTAAGCCCGCAAGCTTTGCTTGTGGGCTTTTTTGATCTCATCGATTTCCCTTTCTTTGACTCAGCAAGCTCTTCACCTTCTTTTTGCATTTCATACCGTATCTTCTTTTCTGGGCGTGATCAGCAGTACACTTGCACAGAGCGCTGCCGTGTACAGGTGGTAGTAAAGGTAATAATACAAGCGCTCTATGGAGAGAAATGGTATAGGGAGTCTTGAAAAGAAAAAGCCGTCGCACTAAGAGGGTACGACGGTAAAAGAATGTAGAACTCTTGATAAGGCTTAAATCATCAAGATAGGGCTATTATGTCACAAAACTCATGATTATCAATAAAATTGATAGGTAATTATGTATGAATAAGTAAATCTTTATTATTCTGGCAGCAGGCGGTTTAGCGAGGGCTTAATTGGATATCAATACATAAGCGTTATCAATGGTGTGATATCGGTTGAATAATTTACATGTATATCTAATGAACGTATAATCGCCCCGCGTAAAGTTAGTTTATGCTTTTAATTCGATTGGTATATCGTGGTCGATAGTTATTATTTTCAACAGTGAGGTTGGAAGTATTTTGGAAAACGGTAAGGATAAATGCAACCTAATAGTTATGAGCCTGAGTTCCTAGCCCATAGAATAAAAACCCTCAGAGAGTTTCGTGGTAAAACACAAGTTCAAGTTGCAAAATGTATTAATGTATCAAGAAGAACTTATATAGACATCGAGTCTAATAAAGCAGACATAAAATTATCAACTCTTTACCGTATTTGTGATTGTCTAAAATGTGAGGTCGCCGATCTGTTAGGCATCCAAAGCAAAGATAAAGGTATGGGTGAGAGAATTATTGAAATTTTTGAGAGCAATGGACTCATGGTCGTGAATATCCCCGAGGTGTAACCAGGCTGCTGCTCTCAAAAAAGAATATGTGTTCATAGGCAGTTTGATACTTTGTACAGTAACGAACTGCTTATTTATGCCCTCCCTCCTGCGCACTGACTATTTTCAACCCACCGTCTGCTAGCATTTTCAGTATGTTATCGCCCAAAGGGCGTGGCTGACATTGCTCATGCATCAATTCACAAACGCGACAACCAAGGCTGTCAGCAATCTGGAGCAGAGTCTTGACTTTAAGTGAGGTTTTGTTGGATTCGATATCGAGTATCGTTTTTCTGGATACATTAATGGATTCCGCAAGCTTTGACTGGGTTAAGCCTATTGTTTCCCTACGTTGCTTTATATTAAATGCGATTACTTCACAGCCGTAATCATAAGATAACATTCAAATTATCCTTGCTATATGCGAATGCTGACAAATTATAAAATTCCGCTGGATTCATTAATTATATTATTTATGATGTATAGTATAAATCTTAGTATATTTATGTATACAAGATGTTGGTTGTTAAGACTTTTGTTTTGTGGGAAATGTTGGTGATATATCTCAATGTTCATTTTTAATCACATCGAGTTGCATTATTTGCACTGTTGTTTAATACACCGTATTTTTATTTGTTATCGAGAGATATAAAATCCCCACTGAATAGTGGGGATAATCAATATCCTACTGACGTAAAATATTATCGATGGAGAAGGGCAACAGCCTTGGTTGTTTTCTCGAGGTTCTCGTCGACCTGCTCCGGGATCTTGCCTGCGATGGTGGCGTATAGGCTATCAATCATTGCCAACTTGACTAAACGCGCGGTCCCGTTTTTGCCCAGCAGTGGTTCGGGAGACGCTGGGGCATACAACGGATAGTCAGACAGCAGGGAAAGCTCGGCATGGTAGTTATTGGTGATTGAAATGATTTTGGCACCTGACTGCTTGGCTAAGCGAACAGCATCCATCAAGTCAACGGTTTGGCCTGAATGAGAGACAACCAGCACCACATCCTCGCTGCTCAGCACGCTGGCCGACATGAGCATCAAGTGCCTATCGCGCGGCACAGACGCACGCATACCAAACCGTAGTAGCTTATGTTGGAAGTCTTCACAGATAATGGTTGAGCCGCCAGCGGCATAGAGTTCAATGTTCTTGGCATTGACGATGGCATCTGCTGCTGCGCTGACCATTTTGGCGTCGACGAAATTGAGTATTTCAGTCAGGGCATTGATAGAATTTTGCAGTACTTTGGTAATGATTTGCTCGCAGGAGTCGTCCGGCTCTAGCTGTTCGCTTGGTAGGTAGGTCTCAGACTGGTGCTGGGCATTGAGGGCATCTTTCAATTGCTTGAAGCCACTGAACCCAAGCTTTTTCGATACCTTCACAATTAAGGCGGTAGAAACGCCCAACCGCTCGGCAACTTCTTTGATAGATGTAGACTTTTGTAAGAAGTGCGGCTTTAAAAAGTTTTCCGCGATCGACTGCTCGGTACGGGTGAGCGAGGGAAGGCGCATGCGAATATTTGGAATTACTTGGTTTAGATCCACGGACAGTATCATTCCTTTTGAAGCAATCGCATCATTATACATAGTGACCCTCGATTAGTCATGGAGGCTGCAGGGGCAGCCTCCTTTGGTTAGGCTGATAATTGCCAGTGAGTGGCTACAATCTCTTTATTGCTGGAGAGCGCAAAGCCAACATTTTTCTCTTTACCCAGCCCTAGACCGAAGAAGCGGGATGTCGACACGGCAACACCGCTGTTGATAAAAACTTCAATTGAAGAGTGATCACGCAGCAGGCGAAGTGAACTTACTGTTCCCTGCCAAGCGATAGATTCCCACTCGGCGGTCTTGAGGTTTTTACGCCAGGTGACGAGCCCGCTTTGACTGGACTCGATATAGAAATCGCTGGCGATTTCTAGCTTGATGTCCGCTTCCTTTAAGCTTTCGAGCATCAGCTCGGCTGATAGACCGATGAATTGCTGGTTGAGACCGGTAAAACCTTGCTTATTTTGGCGAAGGCCCTCCAGCTCTCTAACCGGGGTCTGGACAAGGGTATTGTCACGAAGAGTCAGCTCGCGGGCGCAGGTCATCTGGTGGATCCAACCCAGTTCGATAGTCGGCTGGTAAGGCTCGAATTCGTCCGGTTTGCCCATCCAGCCAAACAGTATGCGACGGCCTGATTCATCTTCGAAGGTCTGCGGGGCATAAAAATCGAAGCCGTGATCCATCAAAACACCGTTGTCATGCTCGAAGGTTGCTTTGTGGTGATTGAAGTCACCGATATGGTAAGTCACATCGAAGGTTTCGACTTTATTGCCACCTGTATCCTGCCAGTTTTTCGGGCAGGTGATCAGTACATGTCTGTCAGCCAGAGGGAACAGGTCGGGGCATTCGAGCATGAAGTCATCGGATTGCTGATTGCCTACGCCATCGCCAAAGATCTCACCGATCATCTCCCAAGCCTGGAGATCGTCAGAGCGGTAGGCCAATACCTTGCCACGGTAGTTGAGATCTTCGGCACCGAGCACCATGTAAAAGGCATCTTGGTATTGCCAGACTTTAGGATCACGAACATGGCCGCTATAGCCTTCAGGCAGGGTTAACACGATGCCTTGTTTCTCTACCTGTTTGCCTGCTTCGAGGGTCGCCCGGCATTGGTAAGCGGTTCTTCCGCCTTGTTCAAATTTGACATTGCCGGTGTAGAAAAGCTCTAGTTTTCCGTCAACTACCAGGCCTGATCCTGAATAGCAGCCATGGGTCTCGTACGGCTCGGTTGGCGCGAGGGCTAACGGTTGGTGTGACCAATTGATCAGATCTTTACTGGTGGCATGGCCCCAAGCTTTGGCACCGTGCTGGCAGGCTTTGGGGTTCCACTGGTAGAAAAGGTGGAACTCGTCGTTGAAATGGGCCAGTCCGTTGGGATCGTTGAGTAGACCAAACGGCGGAGAGAAATGCCAAGCCGGGCGGAATGGATCATTGTTGGACTGTGATGACATGTTCATGGCTATGGCGAGTACGTCATTGATGTATCGCTGATCTGCAGTAGCAGTAGCAGTCTTCATTGGATCTCCAAAGCCCCCCTGACAGGGGGCTTCATTAAATGTTATTTATCAAGCATCTTGTCTGAGTAACCGAACAGCCAAGTCAGGGTGAATGCGGTTGCGATAGCGATAGCATTGACGGCTAGGTAACCGAGCATTTGACCATTGAGGTAAAGTAAGGCGCCTGGGATAACCGTGATGGCCATACCGGTAGCCTTGAGGCCAAACATCACGGCGAAGAAGCCACCCACAGCACCGCCGACCAAGCCCATGATGAATGGTTTGAAGAAGCGAAGGTTGACACCGTATAGCGCAGGTTCGGTAATGCCCAGGAACGCTGATAGCGAAGAGGGCATAGCCAGAGCCTTGAGCTTCTTGTCTTTGCTTTTCAGGCCGACAGCCAAACATGCTGCACCTTGCGCGGCAATGGCTGCTGTAATGATGGCATTGAACTCATTGGCACCGGTATTGGTTAGCAATTGGATTTCAAGCAGGTTGAAGATGTGGTGAACACCTGTCATTACAACAATCTGCTGGAAGCCACCAATCAAGATCCCGCTCAGACCGAATGGCAGATCGAGCATAAACTGGGTAGCAGATAGGATTACCAGCTCCAGCCAGTGGAAGATGGGACCGATAACAAACAGCGATGCGGTGATCATGATCAGCAGGGTGAGGAAAGGAGTGACCACCAAGTCTAGTGCTTCCGGTACTATATTGCGGATCCGTCGCTCGAGTTTCGCCCCAATCATACCTGCAATGAAAGCCGGAATAACGGAGCCTTGGTAGCCGAGCACAGGGATGAAACCGAAGAACATCAGCGGATCAAGTTCACCGGAGGCAACTAACCAGGCATTAGGCAGCGCAGGAGAGACCAGCATCATACCCAGTACCAAACCAATCAGTGGTGTTCCTCCGAACACACGAGCAGCTGACCAGGCAATTAGGGCTGGCAGGAAGATAAAGGCAGTATCCGTCAGGATCTGCGTATACAGCACGAAATTCTGTGGAATGGTTTCTGGTGTTAACCCGAACAGACCCAGTATTTCCTCTTGCATCAGCAACCCGCGCAGACCCATAAACAGGCCGGTCGCTACAAGAGCAGGAATAATAGGAACGAACACATCGCCAAAGGTACGGATAGCACGTTGGAATGCAGTACCTTGTTTTTCAGCAGCTTTTCGTTGTTGGTCTTTATTCGCTACTGTTAATTTCAAACCCTCAATTGCTTCAAATACGCGATTGACGGTACCTGTACCAAAGATAATTTGATACTGGCCGCTATTGAAAAATGCGCCTTTTACTTTCTCAGTGTCTTCGATGCGCTTTTTATCAATCTTGTTTTCATCTGCCACCATAACGCGTAAGCGTGTGGCGCAGTGCGCTACAGAAACAATATTATCTGCCCCGCCGAGGGAGCCGACAATCTCTTCGGCAATCATTGAATATGACATCTTGTCTACCCTTCACAGTCATTGGTTAACTCCCTATTAAATTATCAGTCAAAAGCCGCTTTAACATCGATCTAAGTCACAGAAAAAATATTATCGTGAATTTTTTATGCTTGTGATTTTTTTTGTGTAATTTTAAGTTATTTAAATTCAATTGCTTAAGTTTGATTGTGGTGTTTGGTTGGGTTGTTGGTGTTTACGTTGGTGAATTATTTTGTAAACTACAGTCAGGTTTAGTTATCAGTGAGAGCAAAAATGAAAATCGCTATCGGTTGTGACCACGTAGGCATTGAACATAAAGATCTAGTAATCAGCCATTTAGAAAGCAAAGGCATTGAAGTTGAAGACTTTGGCGCATTTACAACTGAACGAACGGATTACCCGCAATATGGCTTGGCAGTGGCTGAAGCTGTAGTCGGTAAGCAGGCTGATTTGGGTATTTTGATTTGTGGGACGGGTGTTGGCATTTCACTGTCTGCGAACAAAGTACCGGGTATTCGGGCGGTGGTATGTAGCGACCCTTATACGGCGCAGCTCTCTAAAGAGCACAACAACACCAACATCTTGGCGTTTGGTTCACGTGTGATTGGCATTGAGCTGGCGAAGATGATCATTGATAACTGGCTGAATGCTGAATTTGAAGGTGGGCGTCACCAGAACCGCATTAACCAAATCGCCGAGATTGAGGAGAAGTACCATGGCTAAGTTTTGTCCTTCGATGATGTGTGTGGATTTTTCCAAGTTGGCTCAAGAGCTGAAAGAGTTGGAAAAAGCCAATGTTGATATGCTGCATATCGACGTGATGGATGGCCACTTTGTACCGAACTTTGCGCTGGGCCCTGAAGACATCAAAGCGATCCGCGAGCTGAGCGATATTGACTATGATGTTCACCTGATGCTTTCAAACCCGGATCAGTTTATCGATCTGTTTGCATCGCTTGGCCCTAAGCTGATGTATGTTCATGCTGAAGCGCCACCGCATCTGCATCGTACTCTGGGAAATATCCAGGCCAAAGGGATCCAGTCGGGTTTGGCAATAAACCCGGGCACGCCGTTGAGTGCGATTGAAGATGTGCTGGATGTGACTGACGTGGTGCTGGTGATGTCTGTAAACCCAGGGTTTGCTGGCCAGGCATTCATCCCAAACGCCTATAGCCGTATCGAACGTATTATTTCGATGATTGATGAGCAGGGTGTAAATACCAAAATCGCCATTGATGGTGCAATTAGCCCTGAAGTGATTGAAAAGCTCCAAGACAAGGTTGAATACTTTGTCCTGGGTACCGCAGGCCTTTTCGGCAAAGAAAAAAGCTACGCCGAGACCATGGACGATCTGCGTACATTAGGCCAGCAAAGCGTAGCGGCTTAATCTTACGTTCTCCTCGTTTCGATAGACCCGCTAGCCAATGACCTTCCAAAGTTATGGGCTAGCGGTTTTTTTGTATTAGCCGTTAGCAAAGTGCTGCAGAGGTATACGCTCAGCCAGTAGCTTGCTGTAGAGGCGGTGACCAATGATACCGCCTACCAAACCGGCAATTGCTGCGGCAGCGGTTGCCATTAGTAGGGTATGCGGTTCATTGAAGGCGATAGAGGCCAATAAGCCCGGTATTGGCGCGGCACTACCGGGGGCATCATTGATGATACCGAAGTAGGCGGCGATGACCCCGGCCAAGGCTCCACCAATAAAGTTGGACATAAAAATAGGAACCGGGTTTCTGGTTACAATATGAGCCTGGGTAAGGGGCTCCAGCATCACGCTGATGGTGTTGCTCGACTTGCCCAGTTTGAGCGAGTGGAAAATATAACCATTGGTGAATGAGCCGCCGACGCAGGCAATGGCCGCAATCCCCATCGGTAACCCCGTTAACCCCAGCATCGCAGTCAATGCCATCGAGCTCAGCGGTGACGTGCACACCATTTTGATAAGGCCACCGAGCAAGAAGCCCATGGCAATTGGCGAGAGCAAGGTTGCTTCGGTGATCATACTGGCCAGAGTGCCCATCAAGACCTCCAGTCCCGGACTGATAAAAATACCGACCAAGCGGGCTAACGGCGCGAGCGTGAGTACCCCCAAGATCACATCGACTCCCTCTGGCAAGTATCTTTTGAAAAGAGGGGCGGCAAAAGAGAATAGATAGCCGACGATGAACCCTTCGAGAATGCCGAGGTTAGCCATTGCCAGGCCGGTCACGATGGCATAAACCGGTTGTACACCCATGCGAAGCATGACCAGTGTTGCCGCGGCTATACCGCCCATTGCGCCAACCATATTGCCAAACTCAGCAAGATAGCCGATTCCAAGCAGGTTACCCATGACGTATTTATGAATAGCTTCAACCAGAAAAGTGGCGATAGCGGCATCGGCAAGCCCACTCATTGCGGCACTGCCGTTTGGAGCTTTGAAACTAAATAACGAAAAAAGGCACAGTGCGCCGAGCAGGGCGGCGACACCCATTAAGATTTCCATAATCATTCCTTGTCATTCCGTACTGTAATGGAGCGAGAAAAGCAGAAATCAAACGGGGCTCCCGGGTCGGGAATAGAAAGTAGCAGGTGGTGCTTGGGAGGAGGAAAAAAGATGCTGAACAGACTGTTAGCAGCAGTCCAGAATCAGGGATGGGTGCCTGATGGGGGGCGGAATCGAATAATATGCTTCATGAGCCGTCCTCTGTGGTCGCATTAACTTGTTAAAACAGTAGCATATAGAGCTGGATTATTTGGTGAGCTGTATCATGTTCCTCTGGTTAGCGCTGCTGTTCTGGAGGTTTTATCCGGCATCTGGCTATTTGGTGGTGGACAATCGTGAAGTTGCCTTTAGGCGCATAATTCAATGAAATATTTCTGGCATACACGTTACTGGTGTGGTACTTTTCAGCGCAATCTCAGGGTGACATTTCTGAGGCACACTGTACCAAGTGGTATTCGGGCTGATTGCCTCTTGGTACGCCGTAGGTACTAACCTGATTAGGGTTAGTAGAAGGGCATTAATAGCGCTGTCCTGTACCAGCAATACAGGCGCATATTGAAGGAACCCAACTGTGAATAATTTTACTCTTACTACTCTAATCAGCTTTGTCTTACCCAACTGCAGTATTATTACTGAGCCTTGATCTTTCTGATCACATTCACTGGTTTTTAACTTTCTGATCACATGCTGTCATTTTTTGACTGGCTTTGAGGCGAATTTGTCTTGGTAATCAGTTAGTTTTCGGTCACGCCGAGAGCGCAAGCTATCGGTAGTTTATAGTCAATGCATCTTTGCAAGATGCAGCTACACCGAACCTTGAAATTTTCTCCAGTTCACACCAATCTCACCGCCATCATTTGGGGGTGTTTGTAGTGCTGAACAAAAATTGTTTCTGAGTCTTGTATCAATGGAGAAGACGACAAGAGGTGTGGTGTTTAAATGGAAAAGAACATGAGTAATGTGTTTGACCTTGATGAGCTAAAACTCGCTTCAAATGTACCTGTTGTACATGATGTTTATGATTTAACACCTGATGAGTTGCTGCTTAGTCAAGAGCATTATGAATCCGAAGTGCGATCGTATCCACGTCGTTTACCTCTGGCTATTGCCAAGGCTTCTGGTGCGCTGGTCGAAGACAGCCGTGGCCAATTATTCCTGGACTGCCTAGCCGGTGCCGGTACGTTGGCAATGGGGTACAACCACCCTGAAATTAACCAGGCAATTGTTGATCAGTTGCAAGCGGGTCTGCCATACCAGACATTGGATATCACTACGCCAGTTAAAGACAAATTCATCAAGGAGCTAATGAACTTCTTGCCTGATGAGTTTGCCAAGAATGCGCGTATTCAGTTCTGTGGCCCATCTGGCGCTGATGCCGTCGAAGCGGCGATCAAGCTTGCCAAGCAAACCACAGGCCGCAACACCATGGCAGCTTTCCACGGTGCTTACCATGGTATGACAAACGGCACCATGGCTATGATGGGTAACCTCAATACCAAAGCCCGTCGTCAAGGCCTGATGGCTGATGTTCATTTCCTACCTTTCCCATATAGCCTACGCTGCCCGTTTGGTATGCACGGCGAGGAAGGTGCTAAGCAGAGCCTGCGTTACATCGAGCGTATGCTTAATGATGACGAGAGTGGCGTGCAGAAGCCGGCGGCAATCATTGTTGAGCCGGTTCAAGGTGAAGGTGGTGTGATCCCTGCGCCAGCATTCTGGCTGCGTGAGCTTCGCCGTATTACCCAAGAGCACGGCATCCTGCTGATCTTTGATGAGATCCAGTGCGGTATTGGTAAGACTGGTTCGAACTTTGCTTTTGAAGAATCAGGTATTACCCCTGACATTCTGTGCCTGTCCAAAGCGGTAGGCGGCGGTTTGCCAATGTCGGTACTTATCTTTGATAAGTCTATCGATACCTGGAGACCAGGCGAGCACACGGGGACGTTCCGTGGTAACCAGTTGGCGATGGCAACGGGTGCTAAGGCACTTGAAATTATCCGTCGTGATAACCTGGTTGAACATGCTAAGAAAGCGGGCCAATACCTGCGTGAAGGCCTGGAGCGAATTGCGCAGTACACTGACTGTATTGCCGAAGTTCGCGGCAAGGGTCTGATGCTGGGTATCGAGATCTGTAAACCAGATGGTTCTAAGAACAAATTCGGCGAGCCAGAAGCGGCGCCAGAACTGACTATCGCGATTCAGCGCGCGGCACTTGAGCGCGGCCTGATCATCGAGAAAGGCGGTCGCCAGGGCTCAGTGCTACGTTTCCTACCGCCGTTGATCATCTCGTATGAGCAGTTGGATTTTGCCCTTGATGCTTTGAGCAAAGCCATCATTGCAACAGCAGGTCCAGCCAAGGCGAAAGAGCCTGTGGCGAGTGAAGCGGCCGATTGGCGTAACCACTTCATCCATACCGGCAAAGGCGGTGCGGACAAGTTCGAAGCGGCGCTGAACCAAACGACGCAAGTACTGAAGGGGGTTTTTGAGAATACTGACACCCCATATTCAGGCATGGATCCTCAGCAGCTGAAGACCATGATCAACAACATTGATCTGGACAACCAGCAAATGCCATTGGATTTGGTGATCGAGCAAACCGGTGAGCTGATTGCCAAGAACTCTATCATGGTTCAGCATCCGCACTGCATCGCGCACCTGCATACACCGCCGTTGCTACCGGCTGTTGCGGCTGAAGCCTTTATTGCCGCCCTTAACCAGTCTATGGACTCCTGGGATCAGGCAAGTGCAGCAACTTTTGTTGAGCAGAAGGTCGTTGACTGGCTATGCGAGCTGTACCAGTTGGGCACCCAAGCTGACGGTGTGTTCACCAGTGGCGGTACTCAATCCAACCTAATGGGCTTGCTGCTGGCACGCGATTGGGCGGCTGACACGATTTCTGGTCATAACATCCAGAAACAGGGCCTACCTGACTATGCAGCTAAGCTTCGTATCCTGTGTTCGAAGAAATCGCATTTCACCGTACAGAAGTCCGCGTCGCTAATGGGGCTGGGTGAGAATGCCGTGGTGACGGTTGATACCAACCCTGACGGTACCATCAAGCTGGCTTCTCTGGTCAATACCATTGAAATGCTGAAAAACGACGGGCTACTGCCATTTGCCATGGTGGGTACTGCGGGTACGACTGACCACGGTGCGATTGACGACCTAAACGGCATGGCGGATGTTGCCCAGCAGCACAACCTATGGTTGCACGTTGATGGGGCTTACGGCGGTGCGCTGATTTTGAGCCGTCACAAGACGCGTCTGCACGGCATTGAGAAGGCCGACTCGGTAAGTGTCGACTTCCACAAGCTTTTCTATCAGCCAATCAGCTGCGGTGCAGTGCTGATTAAAGACAAAGAAAACTTCAAGTATCTACTTCACCATGCAGATTACCTGAACCGTGAAGATGATCTGCTACCAAACCTGGTTGACAAGTCGATTGCGACGACCAAGCGTTTCGACGCCTTGAAGGTGTTGATGACGATGCAGTGTGTCGGTCCTCAGGCATTGGGTGCTATGTATGATCACCTTTTGAACCAGGCCCAGCAGGTTGCAGATATGATTAACCAGTCGGCAGAATTTGAACTGTTGGCTGATCCGGCTCTATCAACTGTGTTGTTCCGCTACATCGGCAACAATGAAGAGTCGGCGCTAGATGGAATTAACAAACAACTACGCATTGATGCACTTGTTGAAGGCAAGGCGGTGCTGGGTGAAACCGTGGTGGATGGCAAAGTTGCCCTGAAATTCACGATTTTGAACCCATGTCTGACTATGTCTGACTTTGAATCATTACTAACAGAAATCAACCAGGTTGCAGCACAAGCTGAACGTAAACTTGGTTAAGTAACTGGTACGGCACAGTTGTTGAGTCAGCTGTGCCGGAACACTCACTCATTTAATTATGGAATAAAGAAGAAATGGCAATTCTACAGATTGGTGCTGGTGGTGTTGGCTGGGTAGTTGCACATAAAGCGGCTCAGAATAACGATGTTCTAGGTGATATTACTATCGCCTCTCGCACAGTTGGCAAGTGTGAGAAAATCATTGAGTCGATCAAGAAAAAGAACAACTTGAAAGACCCATCTAAGAAGCTAGAAGCACGTGCTGTGAATGCAGATGACGTTGACGCGCTAGTGGCACTAATCAAAGAAGTTCAGCCTGATCTTGTGATCAATGCTGGTCCTCCATGGGTAAACATGGCCATCATGGAAGCATGTTACCAGGCAAAAGTTTCTTACCTAGACACATCTGTAGCGGTAGATCTATGTTCTGAAGGCCAGCAAGTACCAGAAGCGTACGATTGGCAGTGGGGTTACCGCGAGAAGTTCGAACAAGCGGGCATCACCGGTATCCTAGGTGCTGGCTTCGATCCAGGCGTAGTATCTGTATTTGCAGCGTACGCGGTTAAGCACCTGTTCGACGAAATCGACACCATTGACGTAATGGACGTTAATGCGGGCGACCACGGCAAGAAGTTTGCCACCAACTTCGACCCAGAAACTAACATGCTGGAAATCCAGGGTGACTCTTTCTACTGGGAAAACGAAGAGTGGAAACAAGTACCGTGTCACTCACGTATGCTTGAGTTTGACTTCCCACTAGTGGGCACTCACAAAGTTTACTCAATGGCGCACGATGAAGTTCGCTCGATGAAAGAATTCATCCCAGCTAAGCGCATCGAATTCTGGATGGGCTTCGGTGACAAGTACCTGAACTACTTCAACTGTATGCGTGATATCGGTCTACTGAGCCCGGATCCGCTAACACTGCACGACGGCACTGTGGTTCAGCCACTACACGTACTGAAAGCACTACTGCCAGATCCAACCTCTCTAGCGCCGGGCTACACAGGTAAAACCTGTATCGGTACTTGGGTTCAGGGTAAGAAAGACGGCAAAGAGCGTTCTGTCTTCATCTACAACAATGCTGATCACGAAGTGGCCTACGAAGATGTTGAGCACCAAGCGATCTCTTACACCACTGGTGTACCGGCGATCACTGCAGCACTTCAGTACTTCCGTGGCAAGTGGGCAGACAAAGGCGTGTTCAACATGGAGCAGCTAGACCCAGATCCGTTCCTAGAAACCATGCCAGAAATCGGTCTAGATTGGCATGTTCAGGAGCTGGAAGTTGGTCAGCCTGACATCAAGATTCTGAAATAAGGCCCTGAGCTGGTTGTTTCTCTCCATGGCGGTGTCGGAAGTACTCATTTATGACTATAAACTCCGTGCTTCCTCCTAGCCCTGAAGAGAATCACCGGCGCTCAGAACCGTATTTGGAAAAGTAAGATTAGAAGGGAGCAGCTACTGCTCCCTTCTTAGTACGATTGATTAGGTTTGGATACATAGATTGGTTGTTGCTTGGGATATTTATTTGCTTTGTCCTGTCTGAACGCAGTGAGTTACTAAGCAGAGAAATATCTCAAGCAACTATCAGGCAGACAAACCTGAACGCGGAACAGAACAATGACATTTAAGAAAGAAGAATTGAAAACACCTTACTTCATGATCAATGAAGATAAGCTGATTGCCAACTTAGAAAAAGCCAAGCAGCTCAAAGAGCTTTCAGGTGTAAAACTGGTATTGGCCCTGAAGTGTTTCTCAACCTGGGGCGTGTTTGACATCATCAAGCCATACCTAGACGGCACAACCAGCAGCGGCCCGTTTGAAGTGAAGCTGGGCTACGAAACATTCGGCGGCGAAACGCACGCTTACAGCGTGGGTTACAGCGAAGATGACGTTCGTGAAGTGGCAGATATCTGCGACAAGATGATCTTCAACTCGCAAAGCCAGCTAGCGGCTTACCGCCATATCGTAGAAGGCAAAGCATCGCTGGGCCTGCGCCTGAACCCTGGGGTGAGCTACGCAGGCCAAGATCTGGCAAACCCAGCCCGTCAGTTCTCCCGCTTGGGTGTACAGGCTGACCATATCAAACCAGAAGTCTTTGACGATATTGATGGTGTGATGTTCCACATGAACTGTGAGAACAAAGACGTAGATGCGTTTATTGGCCTGTTGGACTCAATCTCAGAGCAGTTTGGCGAATACCTTAATAAGCTCGATTGGGTAAGCATGGGGGGCGGCGTATTCTTTACCTGGCCGGGCTATGATATCGAGAAGCTAGGACTTGCGCTAAAAGCATTCTCTGAGAAACACGGTGTGCAAATGTACCTTGAGCCGGGTGAAGCGATCATCACTAAAACCACTGACCTTGTGGTGACAGTGGTAGACATCGTTGAAAACGTGAAAAAGACCGCTATCGTTGATTCGGCCACCGAAGCTCACCGTTTGGATACCCTTATCTACGACGAGCCAGCCTCGGTGTTTGAAGCGTCTGACAACGGCGAGCACGAATACGTGATCGGTTCTTGTTCATGCCTGGCCGGCGATCAGTTCTGTGTCGCTAACTTTGACCAGCCGCTAGAGATTGGCCAGAAGCTTCACATCATGGATAGCGCGGGCTACACCATGGTGAAATTGAACTGGTTCAATGGTCTGAAGATGCCGTCTATCTACTGCGAGCGCAGCAACGGCGATATCCAAATGCTTAACGAGTTTGGCTACGACGACTTCAAGCGTTCGTTGTCGCAGTGGTCGGTATCGTGATATAGAAACGCCGTCCGGTTAGGCTGCGGAGAGGTTATAGGGGATCTAAGTCAGGCTTAGATCCCTTTTTTATTGATAACGGGTGGGAAATCCCCCCTTATGAAAAAGCGGTCAGCGCTAAGACGCTGATGTCCATATCACAATCAGTAGAATTATTGCTGACACACTTTTGCCCAATTTCTTGCTAGGGATGACAATTCGCTGATTTTAACTTGCTGAATAATTTTCAGCCTATTCGGGTAATAAAGGTTTTCTCGTCATCCACAAAAGCCACAAAGCCGCCGTGATAGATAAACACCCGACCACGACCCTCAACGAGGCAGGCAAGCTGTGGGTTCAAATCTTCTTCGTTATCCTTGCTTTGAAAAGTGCCAGTATCGGTGATTACGCCGCTGAGTGTAGGCAAATATCCATAAGTGCGCTTGGCTTGATCAATCAGGTTCAATTCGCTGGCGGTAGAGAAGCAAGAGGGGATCGCACCGGCTTCTTCGATAAATATAGTTTTCAGTTCTTCAAAAGCTGTAATCACCAGCCAGTCGATGCCGTTAACATGATGGATAAACATTAGAGTTTCTCGGTAATTCTGATGCGGAGATCTTATCACTATCAGGGTAGGGCGTAGTAGAGATTTAGTTGCTAAAGGCGGTAATTCTGTGCCATTTCCAGATATTTACTAGGCTAACTTGAAACACGTTTTTGCCCCTTTCTGCGATAACAAACTGGTTTCTTCCTGTCACCTGATAACTGAGTAGCAATATGTTCTCTAATGGCTCTCTGTGATGTTTTAACTCAGTGTAAATGAAAAGCTCTAATTGCTAGCACAAGCCGATAGTGTTCAAATACTTATTAAAAGAGAATGCGCCAAGCTCAGTGGGGGCTAAGCTAGGCGCACAAAGAGTGACGTTAGAAACGATAACCAAAATTTAACGTCATCGAATCTCGCGTTTCGCCTTTGTTATACATAAAGGTCAGATTGTAGTTTCTGTCAAATTGCTTATTAAACCCGACAACATAAGCCCATTTGTTCAAATCTACGCCTATGTCGTAATCGAACTCGATATCGCCGGCTTTAACGTGCCCATCCATGCGTGGTTCTAGGCCTTGGTATTCTGCCCCGACAAAGAGTTGTGCACGATAGTCAACCAACTGATAGCCAAGCATAGGTTGAATGGTGGCAATGGGTTCGCCCCAATCAGTGATTCCTTTCAGGCGTGTTTGTGAGACAGTGCCTGTCACCGATGCAAAAAACTCGCGATACCCAACGGAGAGTGTGGTGCCGATACCACGTAAATCGTATTCGAGGTGCAAGGGGATCTCAACATTGCCTGTGTGACACAAGCGACCATAAGTTTCACTATCACAGAACTTATCACCAAGTCCAGGGCGTCCGGGCAGGGCTGGTAATTGGTTAAGCTTATCACGGATGAACTCTCCCGCAGCGCCGGTGTACTCAGCATCTACTTTAGCATCGACGTTAATTTTGCCGATGTAGCCAAACACATTCCAAAAAGGAAGAATGTTGATATCACCACGAATGTTTAGACTCTCGGCTTTGACCGTCCCAATCGAACCCCCAGGATCAAACAGGTCATTCAGCCTGACACCATTGATGGTAAAGTCGTTAAAGGGAATGTTCATGTTTTGATTTCTATAGGCCACAGATACCCCATACGGTAGTGGCAGATCAATCCCTTTTCTTCGTACTATGTCTCCCATTAATGGAAAGGTGCGATCCAGTTTGACACTCACTTCACGAATGCGTGGGTCTGATACTTCGGTGAGTAGTGCTTGATGAATGATGTCCACGCCGCGCTCTTCACTATAAAGTGCTACAGGTTGAGCGACGGAACTGACATGAACAGGTTGGCTCTTCTTAGTGCCGTTAATGTCGATCGCTTTTTTGCTTAGGGGCAGTTTGCCACTACCGAGCGTCGCGAAAGTTATGGTTTGGCGATAGCTGGCGACACGGACACCATCATAATCAAAGGGTTTGGCATTGGTAATGGTCATCAGCTGAGGCACGCCATCTTTTACAGTGATATTGACACGCATGAAGCGAAAGTACGCGATGTCTTGCGGCAAACCATATTTAGAATAATTGAAGCTCACTACACTTGTGCCATCGGGCAAGTCTGTAGCTGTAACGCTGGTTGGGTCGTAGCTTTGTGCGTAGTCACGCAATCGATATTCTGTGCGAGTGTTGCGCTCAATTTCGCTGATCGCATCATCTTGCTCATCCAGTTCATTGGGGTTGTACTTGATACGTAAATCAATATTGCCTTTTTCATCGGTATTTTTGACCAGAAAAACACGAGATTTGCGCACTTGGTCGCCGATAGTGATTTGGCGCTCAACATGTTCAACTAAGTGCTCTCCAGCAGTTAGGGAGCTTAAACCCAATCGCGGCAAATCGTCGCTGATGCCATAGCGATTAAATACCTCTTGACCATGAGCCATGATTTCTGTAAGGGATTGAGTGTCAGTGATCTGTTGTTGTTCCGTACCTAGGCTGCCAAAGCTGATGAGTGAGCTGATAAGTGCAGTCAGTAAAATCGGTTTGTTTGCTAGTTTACGCATAGTCGTTTTGCTCCAAATCCATCGTTTTTCACCCCTAAGAAAATGCGATGGTTTGCTAATCACAGAACCGCCTTGTTCTATGTGGTTGTGTTTGCAGCCCTTTTTTTACTCAGTGGGCTTGGCAATGATTTTATCGTCGAACACTGCGCGCCAATAATCGGGTTTGGAGGATGAGATCCTCCCGTATAGGCGCCAGCGAAATGGACCTCACCTATTGGCCTAACAAAAAAAGCCTGCGTTTTCACGCAGGCTGATTTAAGGACAGTAGGACAGATTAAATGAGAGACTTATAGGTACACTTTGTAGTTAAACCATACGCGATTCTCATTGATGTCGACGGATTTACTGCTCGACTCCATGCTGCCAGAGGTGTTTTCAAACTTAACTTGGCCCCAACGTGTTTTATCCGCGCTCAGTGGTGTCGCTGCCATCAAGGTGGTTTTTACTGTGGTTGAGTCGATGTCACCGCTCAAGTAAGTCAACTCAGGGTATAACGCTAAGAAAGTTCCATCTTGGCCGGTTTTCCAGACCGCGTATGCCGCGCCCATTCCGCCAACCAGGCTATCGTCAGTCACGTTAAACGCATTCATTGATTGGTCCGAATAAGTACCGGTCAGTGCGCCGACACGCGCAAAAAAGGTTAATGAGTCAATTGGGGTACGGAAAATTGAAATGGCACCCAGTGCGGCCGTGGTTGCTGTATCATTGTCGATGACATCAAGCGAAACCGCGACACGGGGAGATATTGAGTTTCCAGTATTGAACACGTGGAAGTACTGGAAGCGGCTATCGCTATAATCGCCTTCGTTGTTCATCGTCCCTTCTACCGAGAACATCGACTCCATACCATTTTCGTATTGGTAGGAGATAGAGGCAGAGGCTTTAACATCCCCATCGTTGCTGGCACCGACATAAAAGGTTGAGTAGGCACGAGTCATATCTGACGCGTCAAGGGCTTCGCTGTTTGCATTGTCTGCAGCGTGAGCGCCTGCAACAAGAGTGCTACCGATAAGAGTGGTTAAAAGTGCTTTTTGGAAATGGTTCATAGTAAGTTTTCCACAAGTTGTATTGATAGGAATGTGGAGATTTTATGAGGGAATTTGAAAGCGAGTTAATCGCATATGATGGATCTAATCCTACAATGTGGGCTAAAAAAGCGTTTTTATGATGAGAGTTTCGTTGCTTTTTGCTTTGAGTAACGAACAAAAGCAGAGTGTTTAATGAAACAAAAACAGCCTCGGCGAAAACTAAGGCTGTTGAATTGACGACTTTTGACGTTCTGTGAGGTAGCGGAAACGGTAAATGATTATTTATTGAACGCGATTTTCGCCTCACAGGGCGTAAGAAGATCCGAAAAAAGTTTGGCAATCGCTAAGATGATCAACACATAGACCAACATCATCAGCGGCATTTCAATATTGTAATAAGGAGTGAGGTTTAACGCGCTTGAAGAGAGCACCAACAACAAGTTAACCCCAAGGACTCGAAAGATCCCCAATCGTGCGTTATCGAACACCTTCCAAATGGCGACAATATTAATGAAGTAAAAAGTGAGCAACTGCCACAGCTCAGTGAATGATGGCATGATCAGCGAATACTGTAATAAGTAGAACCCACCCAAGCCAACGGCGCCAAAGAACGCATCTCTTATTGCGCTGGTGGGTAAGGGAGGAAGATTGGTGGCAAAAATGCCGGCAATCATCGGGAACACGAAGCCGCCAGGTATCGGTAAATAGATCCAAGCGAATATACAGGCGAGAAACGTGCTGGTACCTTGTACCACCTTTTTCCAATCGTCACCAATATGCTGTTTCAGGCTGCGTTGCCTTAACGAAGGCTTGTGTTTAGAGTAACGTCGGGCCATTTCAAGTAGATCAGAGGGTAGAAGAGGCTCAATGGGAGGCATTTCCCACGTCGATTCTAAGTTACGCTCGATGTCTGCGAGATAGTTCGACAAATCACTGGGCTTATGGCTGAGGCTCTCAAGTATATGCACAATTACATCTATTTCTCGAAGTCTTTCCAACCATTTCGGCTGATAATACTGCAAGTCATAGCTGCCATGATTGGGGAGTTCGAGTAAGTGATGAAGTTGACTCGCACTGCGCTGAATACCTTCTATTGCCTCGTTATTCAGCCGGCCATGATGATAGTGGTTGAGCGCTTGCTGTAACTCGGTATGCAACTCCCAATAGCGATGACAAAACACAGTCTCAGTGCTAACAGGCCAAATCAGTCGGTATATTAAGGTAAATACGCCAATACCAAGTAAGGTTTCTTGTAACCGCAGGATGATGTACTCAAAGGTGTTTAGGCTGTCGAAGCCTCCCATACAACAGATGATGGTGCATACGGTATACCCTTGAACAAAGATATAGCCGCGCCTTTCATCGCTCGCCATAAACAAGCTGGCGGCGAGCAGCAAGGTATAGAAAACGACAAATAAAAAATGGTCTTGGGAGAAACAGGTGATTAAAAATAGCGCGTAACCGGCGCCCATCAAAGCGCCAAGCACTCTATTTTGCCCTTTTTGCAACGAGTGCGCGAACGTTTCGTTCAATGCGAGAACAGCGGCGGTAATACCGGCCCAGTAGGGTTTATCCCACTCAAACCAGATAGCAAGGCAGAGGGCGCTAACGATCGCCAACGCCGCTTTAATCGCTTCTTTTGTAGAGTGATTGAGCATCATGATACCTTATTGCTTGATGATTTTTATCGATGCTGTCATTCCAACGCGCAATTGCACATTGTTTGGTCTCTGTTTTAACGTTACTTTGACCGGAATGCGTTGAGCGAGTCGAATCCACTGAAAATTGGGATTCACCGTTGGCAGTAGCTCATTTCCCGTTATGCCATCTTGCTTGGCAATGCCGTAGCCGATGCTCGTCACTTCAGCTTCTAAAGGTTGGGCTGGGTCGATCAACAAGGTCACAAAAGCTTTGTCGTTGGGATCCACGCCCTCTAGGTCGGTTTCTTTGAAATAGCCCTCTACCCAGAAACTGTTGGCATCAATCAGTGCAACAACAGGGCTGTTGGCCACAACCTGAGATCCCACCCGCAGATGAAAGTTGGTAATAAAACCATCGGTTGATGCGTAGACTTTGGTGTAATCGAGGTTGAGCTTAGCCTCTTCAACCATGGCTTTGGTTAGGCTTAGGTTGGCCCTGGCCGAGTCAACCGCGTTGCTCAAGTTATTGAGTGTCAGCGTCGCAACAGATCCCGGCGTGCGGCTTTGCAGCGCGAGTGCGCGATTTTCTTCATTGAGCGCTTTGTCGAGGGCGGCTTGGGCTTGCTCTTGAGAAGCGATGGCTTTGTGATACGCCGCTTGATACAAGCTGTCGTCGATTTCAAACAGCAGATCGCCTTTAGTGACTTGGCTGTTGTCTGATATATGAACGGCGGTCACTTGGCCGGTAACACGAGGCGTAATCGAGACGATATACGCACTGACGCGGCCATCACGTGTCCACGGATTTTGCGTGAACACCGAATAAAAGTTGGCGATCACTGCTCCAGCACTGAGTACCAGAATCAGGGTAATCAAATAACGCTTAATCATCTTCTCCCCCTTAAACAATCGAAATGACTTGGCTGAAAATGCCGGTAAAGATCACAAAGAGACTGATCTCAGCCAGTGTCGGGTGAACAATGTATCGATATAGACCGGTTTTGACTGAAATTGTCGTGGCGAGCAGGGTAAACCCATAAGCAAGGGCCGCAACCAATAGAAGTGGAGTGAAATAGACATCACCCCATACGATCTCATGAGGTATAGCGTGCATAAGTGTTCTCTGTTTAGCGTCTTTGCCTAGAGAGTAACTGTGGTTGTTCTTATTAAACACTCGCGTATGTAGGGTCGTATCCTTCAACCCAGAAGAGATTTCTTTACTTCGGTGTAATGCGTGAATAGACAGATCAGAAGTGCGCCTTAATAAGTAATACAGCCTATTTGATTGATGATTTGGATATGTAGGGTCTGGTCCTACATATGCGATTGGTTTGCGGCAAAAAAAACGTCAATACTGAGCCCATCAACACGATACAGACGAACTCGTATTTAAGGTTCACCTTAGGCAACACTATTAGATTTAATTATAGAGAGATACCCAGATGAAAAAATTAATCGCTTTATCAATTGCAGCAGTTATCACTTCGGGCGCGGCAATGGCCAACGTGATAGTTAATGAGACAACAACGAACAAAGTCGTTGCAGAGACACACGAATTTTTCCTTGAAAAAGGAAATCGCGTGAAGCTTCAATTCCCAATCGCAGAATCACATTTTGCTTGGCAAAACATTAGCCGTTTTTATAACACGGCGCAGATCGAACGCGACGGCGCAGTTTATCAGTTCCCGTACTCTATCGATGCGAACATTGGGAATATTAAAGCAACCGTTCAAGGCGAAGAACGTACCCTTAACGAACATTTAGATGATTTCCCGGTTGACGCTTTCCTTGTTGTAAAAAACGGCGAGATTGTTTTCGAGCGCTACAACACAATGCGCAAGACAGATAAACACAATTGGTTTTCAAACTCGAAAATTACTACAGGTATAGAACTAGCGAAGCTAGTCGAAGAAGGCAAAGTTAAGGAACAAGATCCAGTTTCAAAATACATTCCGGAGCTTAAAGGTTCAGCTTGGGATACAGTGAAAGTGATCGACGTTGCAAATATGGCTACAGGTTTGAACGCAACAGAGCACGACGAACCAAATCCAGATTCACGTACGAACCCAGAACAGCCGTTTTTTAAATGGTTAGTTTCTATCGGGGTATTTGACGGCGATTCAACACAAAAGCCGCTTGATGTACTGAGCGAAATGACACGCCGCCAAGAGGCGGGCAAAACATTCGAGTACAACTCGATTAACACGTTTGTTCTTGCTCGAATTATTGAGAATGTACGCGGCTTGCCAATGAACGAAATTATCAGCCGTGATCTATGGCAGAAAATGGGTGCAAACAACGATGCTTATACGGTTGTTTCTCCGGTCGGCGGTTATCCATTAATGTTCTTCTCTATGAACTCAACAATCGAAGATATGGCTAAATTCGGTATGTTGTTAACCCCATCAGGGGCGAAACTTGGTGACGGTGCGGTTTCTGAAAAAGTCGTTCAACGCATTCAAGCGTCCGGCCATCCAGAAGCGTTCGAGGGCGGTTACGTCGGTAAAGTTATGGCGAATTCATTCTATAACGACACGAACTTCAAGAACGGTTACATGTTCGATACGATCTTTGAAGACGGCGATTTATACAAGGGTGGTGTAGGTGGTCAGGGTATTTACATTTCGCCGGACAAAGATCTCGTTGTTACGTTCTTCTCTACAAGTACGGGCAAGAACCAAGAAGAAACCTATGCCCGAGAAATCGCAAAATACTTCGCGAACAAGTAAAACAGTTTTTACTTGGTTTGTAGGTATTTAACTAAAGGAATTGTATTAGCCCCGACTCAAGTCGGGGCTTTTGTCGAGGAGAATATGCTCAAGAAAGGAAGCGCTAGAGGTATACACGATTAAGGCATTGCCTGATGGTAATCAAGCCATTGAAATCGGCGATACGATTAAAGCGTCTAACATCGTGACCTATCAGTAGCATTTAGTATCGTGTTGAATGGAGCATGGCTCCCTTGTTGCTGTTCGGTATTCAGCCAATAAGCTTTTTGACTTCCGTCCTCACACAAATATTCCGTACCATGTTCGCAGTCGACTATGGCAAGACTGGTCATCACTAAGGTAACTCACATTATGAAAAGCGTTATTTCCATCCAACCTCATTTGGTTTGTGGTCAGGCAGGCAATAGCTCAACGGTTTTCCCTGTTCAGCGCATGGGCGTTGAAGCTTGGGCAATTAACAGCTTGCAGTGTTCAGACAGTTCCGCGAACCCAGTGAGTTTCAGCTATCCGGCGGAAAACGTTTGTCATCTAGTACAAGCTCTAGATCGAAACGAGCGGCTTAATCAATGCAACGCGATCATCTCTGGGTATCAGAGCTCACTGGCGCACAATCAAGCGGTGTATGAGGCGGTTAAGCTGGTGAAGTCACGCAGTGTCGGCGCGTTATATGTTTGTCACCCATTGTTTGGTCGTACTAGTGAAGCGCGCCAAACTCACCCAAAGGCATGCCGCTATATTGTTGACCAATTAATGCCGATCGCGGATGTTCTGGTATGTCAGACAGAGGAGTTGCAGTTGTTCACTGAACTCCCCATTGATAATGAAGAAAACGCCGTACGTGCTTGTCAGCGGGCTTTGGAGAAAGGCCCGAAAATTGTGTTAGTTAGCCACGTGCCGTGCCTTGCTGATGGGAGCGTCTCGATGATGTTGGCGACGCCGAAAAACGTCTATTCAGTGCAAAGACCTTGGATTGAATTTGCCAAGGCTCCGGTCGGCGTCGACGACCTTCTCACTGCTGTTTATACGGCCTGTTTAGTCAATCACATGTCACCAGTCGCGGCGCTGCGTCATACCAATAACGCGCTTTATGGTGTGCTAGAGACAACGCTCAATAGTGATAGCGATGAGCTACAAACCATTAGCGCGCAATATGAGTTTGTTGAACCTACCCACGACTTTGCGGTACAGAAATACTCTATTTGATATCCTGCTCAAGAGATACGAGTTATAGGTGGTTGATTGCGCTGGTTATCATGGCAAAAAAAGTGCTATCTTGTGATTATTCATCCCCAACCAACCCCTTACTGCTATGAACTTTAGTCTTGAACAGCTATTGGCATTTGTCACCGTCTATGAGCACCTTTCATTTAGTAAGGCTGCGGTAAAACTTAATAAGCATCGAACCACCATAGGTCAAGTTATCACTAACCTTGAAGACCAACTCGCGGTCACGTTATTTGAACGAGTTGGTCGCTCAGTTGAACCTACCGAAGACGGCCATCTTCTTTATCACTATGCTAAGCAAGCGATCGAGCAAGCCCGCGTATTTGACAAAATTGCCCTCAGCCTTTCTTATGGCGGTCTTGAACGCGTGGTGATTGCCTATCCAAGTTTTGTTCCTCATCAAGCTCTATTTCTGATTCGCCAACAATTAGTCCAAGATTTTCCGACCATGCGCGTAGAGTTTCTTGTGCGTGATCGCGACGAAATAAAGCAAGGCATCGTTGATGGCAGCATTCATTTTGGCTTGGTGAACATTCATGAAAGTACCGCAATTCATAGTTTTGACTCGACCTTTTTAGGCCACGTAGAGTTTTTGCCTTACGTACAAGCTGGAGGCCGATTGGCGCAAATGGATAAAGCTACAGTAGTGGGTGAGCTGCAAACGGAACGGCAGTTTATGCTCAAGTCTCTGGTTGATGAGGGCTTGGCCGATAAGTTCGTATTTTCAGCCAACAATGAGCAAGTCGACCAACTGGCCTTGGTGATTAAAATGATCAAAGAAGGGCTTGGTTGGGCGTGGTTGCCTAAAGCGTTGTCTGAGTCTCAATTTGCGGTCGAAGGGGTGTCGCCACTTGAACTCGATTTGATGTTAGAAGGAATGAAACTGCCAATCTCCTTGTGGTGCCCACACGCCAAAAACATCAAAGAGGTGAGGGGGTCAATCATTAAAGCGATTAGTGATCATGTGCAGAAATACAAAGAGCGCTAGTCTCAGTGAGCTTACGTAGGATCAAGTCCTACGTAAGCGATTCTTAATCTCTCATTAGCTTGGTTATAGTCATCTCATTCAAGGCCTAGAGCCACCGGCATTGAGCTCCTGCTCACTGTGAGATGACTATGATGAACAAAACTTGTCCCCTGATGTTGGTTTGTGCCAGTACCTTCTTCGCTTCATACACCAGCGCCTCGTTTTTTGACAGCCATGATGGGCAGTTTGATCTTGGGTATCATCTTGCTGAGAACGCTTACCGCTTTTTGCCTGTGCCCATTTTAATCACCGAGCCGGGCGTTGGAGAAGCGAAGCTGGATATTTACCAACCCATAAAGTTTGATGGTATAGGTGCACTGCCTGCTATCGATACCATCAGGTTTGGTACCACGACTCAAGTCGCGGGTTTGATGCAAAAACTTCAATTTCGAGTCAAGACACGTCACTGATGTTAGGAGCCAAACAAGTGCTCGCAGTGTCCAGCGTCGATTTGAACTTTTACGGAAAACTAGGACAAGCGATAGATAAAATTAGTCAACATTTGAACCTTGGAGAGTTAGACCGCACATCGGTCACGTCAGGGTTAGGGCTGGTGGTTGACTACGATACTCGCGACAACTTGTTTTATCCGACTCAAGGGTATCAACTCAGCGCTGAGTACATGGTGTACGATGAGGCGCTCGGCAGTGATTACAACTATTACAGCCTGTCGCTCAGCGGGCAGGTCTATATTCCACTCAGTCCCTCTTGGAACCTGGCGTTTGGTGGTAACTATCAGAACTTTTCCAGCGACGATGCTTTGATAACGCCCACCGCTAAACCCTATGTCAGTTTGCGTGCCGTTGTGGTTTAAGGTTAGGTATCGATCTTGCGTTTAGTGACCAAGAAAATGCACTTTACTTTAATATTGGGTGCGGACTTTAACTGTGCTAAATACAGGGAGCATAACGCACCTTACGCGGATTTACTTGTGTTTATCACTGTGGGCAGCGCTAAAACGAGCACTGCAGAATATTCCCATCGGCGTCGAAGGCGATGTACAAGGTTTGCCAGTTCACCCCGGTATGCGCGAATGTCACGAGGCAAGTATTATGCTCAATAGCGACATGGCTAATCTCTCCAGCACTGATAAGCACATCCAACCCCTTTATTTGATCGGTAATCAGCGTGTTGTACTGGGCGTCATATTGGCTGAGCAATACGATTTTGTTCCTGCCTTGGGTCGCCAGCCTGTCAACTGAGTGGGCGAGTACTGCCAAATCGCCGGCTGGGGGGGCGTCTTGCTCGGAATGCGTCTGTTTGATGAGTGACAAGTATGCGATGGATTCATTTGCTTCCTGCTGTTCAAACACGTCGGCACGGGCTTTGTTTGGGTTATAGGCAAACACGTCAGCGCTTGATTGCGTCATGCCAAAGTCGATATTGCTGGCGAGAATAGCGTGCTCGGCAACCACCCCGGTTTCGCTATTTGGGCCAAGTCTGTCACCGGAGACCATCGCCGTCACGTACGAAAAAGCCGGGGTAAGGACAGGTCTGTCGCGCAGTTGATCAGAGTAGAACGCGATGTAAGCCGCGTTGTTGTCTGCGGCTTTTCTTTTTGCCATATGGTACTGGTGGCTAAGCCAGTTAACTGTATTTTTGCGGGCGTATCTTTTCGAGTTAGTGCTACTTGAATCTTCGAGAAGATAATCAGGTGCCTGGGTGATAAAGCTGATCCCTGTGGTTATCGGCTGATGTTGCTTGGGGCTGCAGGCGGTTAATAGGCTGGCAGCGATGGCGAGTAAGCCGAATCGGGAAAGGGTAGGCATGGTTTATCGAGATACTAAGTGTGACAAAGTTCACTATTTTCCAAGATCCCCCTGAGATAAACAAGTAGTCTAGGATGAGCGTGTTGTTTTAAATGCGAGGGCTGATCGGCTTTTAGTACTAATCTACGCAAGATTAGCTTGGTGATTCGATGAAAATATACACGACCTAACATGTCTTGATGGCAAAACGACCAGTTGGTGATGTTTCACTAAATTTCTTGTTGACTCAATTAGCTCAATCCGTAGAATGCACCCCATACCGCAGCGGGGAACACCTCGTAGGTATTGAAGGCGCGTTGGCAGAGTGGCTATGCAGCGGATTGCAAATCCGTGGACCTCGGTTCGACTCCGGGACGCGCCTCCATTTGCGACACTAGCTCAGTTGGTAGAGCGCAACCTTGCCAAGGTTGAGGTCACGAGTTCGAACCTCGTGTGTCGCTCCAGACATAGAAAAAGCCCTAGCAGAAATGCTGGGGCTTTTTCGTATCTGGCCTTCCCAACCTATCCTCATACTGTCCGCTCCCAGAACCGCTTGTTATACTTATTCGAGTAGATTTAATATCAACCACTTAGTTTGATAACTCACAAACTAACTCTGGTGTAAGCAGGGAGCAGATATGAAACTCAATTGTGATATGGGCGAGAGCTTTGGCCGTTGGACGATGGGGAAGGATGCCGACGTCATGCCGTATATCGACATGGCCAACATTGCCTGTGGATTTCACGCCTCAGACCCGGATCATATGGCCAAGACCATACAGCTGGCGGTGGAAGATAATGTCGAGATTGGAGCCCACCCGGGTTACGACGACAAAAGTGGTTTCGGGCGTCGTTCTATTCCCCATAGTGCCGAAGCCATTACCCGACTGGTGGCCTATCAAATTGGTGCGCTCGATGCACTGTGTAAGTTGTACGGTGGTGAAGTTAGCTATGTTAAACCTCACGGTGCCCTCTACAACGACATGATGTCACAATCTTGGATTTTCGAAGCGATTCTCAGCGCCGTTGCTGATTTAAACCAATACCGTTCTGCGCCGTTGAAGCTGATGATCTTAGCTCGGCGTGATAACCAACAATATATAGGATTAGCGGCACAACAAAATGTCGAGTTACTGTTCGAAGGCTTTGCTGACAGGGCTTACGATAGTGATGGTCTGTTGGTGCCGCGAGCGCAAGCGGGGGCGGTTTACCATGATAGCCAACGCATCCGCCAGCAAGTCGCCGAGCTTGCCGTGGGCAAAATCACCACCATTGATGGCAATACGCTAGAGCTGGATGTCGATACTGTTTGCGTTCATGGCGACAATGATGAGTCGGTGGCAATTGTCCGTCAATTGGCCGAGGACCTGGCCCATGTTCAAGATTGAGCCCGTATCTGAATGCAATGCGATAGTGTATTTCGGTGATCACATTGATCTGTCGCTCACGCCTAAGATCAGCCAGTTTGTTGCCTACTTGCAGTCTCTGTCACATCCTGCCCTGGTCGAGGTGATCCCGTCGTACACTTCGGTTCTGATCCAGTTTCGCCCTAGTGTATTGAGCTATGAGCAACTCGTCGGTGTTCTTCAATTTTATATGGGGCAATTGGAGAAGGACCTTCAGCAAGGTGATGCTCAGAGTGCGGCTGGTGGCTATCAGGCCAAGATCATTACTCTTCCGGTGTACTACGGTGAAGAAGCGGGGCCCGATTTAGCCGCGCTTGCGAAAACCAAAGGATTGAGTGTCGATGAGGTTATCCAGCGTCACAGCCAGCCGCTTTATACTGTGTGTGCTATCGGCTTCGCGCCGGGCTTTGCTTTTCTCGCTTCGGTTGACGAGGCCATCGCCACGCCTCGCCATAGCGAGCCGAGGAAGAAGATCCCTGCCGGCAGTGTCGGTATTGCTGATCAGCAAACCGCGGTTTATCCCAATGAGTCCCCCGGAGGCTGGCAAATTATCGGAAACTGCCCGCTGACCTTGTTCCAGCCTGACCAAACTCCCATGACTCCTTTCCAGGTTGGTGATCAGGTGCAGTTTACCTCTATGACCAAGGATGCATTTTTAGCCCAAGGAGGACAGCTATGGCCGCAATGGAAGTGATCCGCCCGGGGATGTTGACCCTGATCCAAGATGTCGGGCGATATGGTGCGGGGGCACAGGGGCTAAGCCAGGGCGGTGCGGTTGACTTGCATGCCTGTTGCTGGGCCAATTATCTTCTGGCCAATGACCCCAACAGCGCGATGCTGGAAATAACCTTAGGTCAGGCTGAGTTCCTCATTTTACAGGATTGCCGTATTGCCATGACCGGTGCTGATATGCAGCCTTCCTTGGATGGAAAGCTTGTTCCAATGTGGCAAAGCGTGTTGGTGAAAAAAGGGCAGCGCCTGGTATTTGGCTTTGCCCGCACAGGGCTGAGAGCCTACTTGGCGATTCAAGGCGGGCTGGAGTCACCCTTGATACTGGATAGTGCCTCTGCGGTACCGCGTAACCATTTGGGTGGCTTTCACCAAGGAATGGGGCTGGAAAAAGGTGATCGGTTATCAGCCAAACCGATATCCACTGATTTGCTTAACTATCAGGATAAGCAGGCGGCGGGCAGACAAACTTCCGGCCGCTTTGTACCCGATTACAGTAAACCTATCGAGTTGCGGGTTATCGAGTCCTATCAGCAGGCGAGTTTTTCGGCGGAGGAAAAACAGCGCTTTTATGCCAGTCGCTATACTGTTAGTCAGGAAACCGATCGTATGGGGTGTCGATTGTCGGGAGAGCCGATCTACGCTTCCATCGATGGCATCGTCTCTGAAGGTATTGCGCTGGGGGCGATTCAAATTCCTCCCAACGGTCAGCCCATCGTGCTACTCAATGATCGGCAGACCCTCGGTGGGTATCCCAAGCTGGGCTGTGTCGCTCGGGTCGATTTGCCCCGCTTAGCGCAGGCAAGGCCGGGTACCGCAGTGACCTTTAAACGTGCTAAATTGCCAGAGGCAGTAGAGCAATGGCAGCAATTTTCACGCTTTTTCGGCTTATCGCTATAAGCGAGTATCAGAGAGGTAAGTGTCGTTCTATGTATATTTTTGGTTATGGCAGTTTGATTAACCACGCATCTCGTTTATTAACCGGACAGGCAAAAGAAGCCCAGCCTGCTACCGTCTATGGCTTGCAGCGCCACTGGGGGAAAGTTGACAGTGCTTACCATATTTCGCCGCTTGTCGCGGCGCTCGGTGACGGGGTTTGCAACGGGGTCTTGGTGAGAGTTGACGAAAACGCGCTGCGGCAGTTCGACCACCGGGAAAGGGGCTACCGCCGTATCGAGCTCGATCCCACCCAGCTGGAGACCCATCAGCCGATAGCGCTAGATATACCGGTGTGGGTTTATACCAAGGATAATCACGAGCCGCCGTGCCATATCCAGCCGATTATGCAAACCTATGTCGATACGGTTTTGGCGGGTTGCCTGTCCATTTCCAGCTCTTTTGCCAAAACATTTGTCGAGACAACCTTGGGCTGGCATCATCCCCTGGAAAATGATCGCCATCAGCCGAAATACGGTAATCACGCCGGTGTTGATGATGATCATCTCGCGCATATCGATCAACTACTGGCACAGGTAAGAACCAAATAGTCATGGCAAAACCCAATAAAAAAGGCCCAACCAAAACCGTTGATATCTATTGTGCAGGATGTAAAACCCAGCTGTATAAATACCGCAAAGGAGGCAAGGGGGCACTGGTGAAGTGCTTCAAGGAGCGGATTGTGAAAGACTTCACCCTGCAGGAAGGGATATGCCCCCACTGCGAACAAGCCTTTGCCCGGGATACCTTGATTCGAGGTGCACCGGCTCTGAAAATGATTGGTGGCAAGGTGATAATGAAATAGTTTGAATGTGCGTGCAACCGCTAAGGGCGGTTTGGGGGAGTGGAGTGGGAAAACTGGCTTGTTGGCGGACAGACTTTCTTATTGCTGAGTAAAACCGCTTTCAGATCAAGGATCTTGCGCTTGTAGGTGGCTCGGACCAGTTGGTAGTCGACGTCCGGTGAAAACCACATTACCAACTTTCTGTCACTTTTCTTAATCTGTTCGACTCTAATCGTATTGATACTGCCGAAGTTGGAGTTGAGCCTCTCTTTGCCTTTGACTTGAAAATAGTAACGGTTAACGTCATCGGTGTCCTGCAGCTTGTATTCAAACTGGGCTTTTCCCTCAATCAGTCCCAGTCTCATTTGGCTGCCAATCGCGTCAACATCGAGCAATGGAAGAGAGTCGCTAGAAAAGGAAGAAACTTTTCCATCAACATTTACCTTGGACGATGTGCCGTCGCTGCTGAAGGAAACATCGGATTTACCGCCTAGCAAGCCGTTGACTTCGCGGCGAAACCCTTTGGACAGAAAACTTTGCTGCTGTTCTGACCAGTAGACTTGGCTCTGCTGGTTGAACCGGGTTTTGGTCGCCAATACCTCGATATTGCTATAGGAGTTTATTTGCGCCTGTTTGTCCTGCCATCGTAACACCCGCGTCATTTGGCCGATTTTCAGGTTGTTGAAAAAAAGCTGGTATGTCAGTGTCTTAGTGCACTGGTGAAAGACCGGGGAAGGCTCGGCGTACGTCTGGGCAGAGGCGACACTGCTAAGGTAAGCCAGTAAAGGCAATAAAACGTTGACCTGCACACATACACCTTCGCTACGTTCAATACATTGGTTGATGTAATTAAATTAGCAGGGCGCGGGTTAATATGCCAAATCGGCCTGCTCTGACAACAGGCCGATGTAGACATGCACAATCGCTTATTTCAGCAATCGCTTGAGGATTTTGCCGGTGGCAGTCATTGGCAGCTCCTCGACAATCTCGATGAGGCGAGGGTATTTATAATCGGCAAGGCGCTCCTTGCCCCATGCCACCAGCTCTCTTGCTGTTGCTGAAGCATTTTCCTTCAGGATAACCACGGCCTTGGCTTCTTCGCCGTAGGTCTTGTGGGGAACGCCAATGACCGCAATCATATGAACATCAGGGTGGGTCATGAAGGTTTCCTCGATATCACGAGGATAAATATTGAATCCGCCCCGAATGATCACTTCTTTGAGTCGGTCGACGACGTACACATAGCCATCATCATCCATGCGAACGATATCGCCGGTATGCAGCCATCCATTGACCACCGTCTTGGCCGTTTCTTCCGGCTTCTTGTAGTAACCTTTCATCACATTGTGGCCACGTATAAGCAGTTCGCCGGCTTCTCCGCGAGGCAGCTCCTGACCATTGTCACCAACAACTTTCATTGCCACGCCAGGCAGAGGCTGTCCAATACTACCCGGTTTACGCTCGTATTCCAGGTGGTTGAAGGCGGCGACAGGAGAAGACTCCGATAAGCCATAGCCTTCAATAACGGGTACTTTGAGTTTTTCTTCGAATTGCTTGAGGATTTCTACCGGCATCGAGGCCCCACCGGAGATAGCCACCTTCAAGTTGGCCGCAATCTCATCGATATCTTCTGTGCGGCCATGCTTCTCGGCAAACGCGAGCAAGCCCATAAACATGGTCGGTACCCCTGCCATATGGGTGACTTTGTAGGTATGCATCTGCTGGAGGACGTGCTTGGGAACAAAGCGTGGGATCAAGACCAGAGCACTGCCTGCCAGGATGGAGGTGTTCATGATCAGCGATTGGCCGAAGGTATGAAACAGCGGCAGGATTGCGATGCTGACATCCGTTCCCTTCTGGTTGGTCAGCGCTTGGCAGGCCTGAGCGTTGCACAGCATGTTGCTTTGGCTAAGCTCCGCCCCCTTGGCTCGTCCCGTGGTTCCCGAAGTATACAGGATCACGCAGGTATCTTCGGCGCGGCGGTATACGGCCTCGAAGTGGGTGTCGCCTGATGCTAGCCACTGGTTGAAACTGTGGGCACCTTCGGGCAAAGGTTCACCGCTGCCGGACTCGATAGAGATAAAGTGCTGGCAACTTGGGGTTTGGCTAAAGCCATCGAAGCAGTATTCACCACTAGGCAGGGCGCTGTTGCCCTGAAAGCTGATGATGGCCACTGCGTCGGAGTCATTGAGGTGGTAGGCCACCTCCGGGCCTTTGAGCAGGATATTCAGCGGTACAGTCACCGCCCCGACTTTTTGTATCGCGTAGTAGCCAATGACAAAGGCAGGCATGTTAGGGCAAGAAATGGCGACTTTGTCGTCGGGCTTGATACCAAGCTCACAAAGGCGGTTGGCAATGGCGTTGACCATTTTGTTCAGGGCTGAAAAGTTGATCTTCTCGTCATTGAAAATCAGCGCCGTGTCGTGTGGGCGGAAATCGGCGTTGCGTTCAAGGTTGGTGGCTAGGTTATACATAGACTAAGCTGCTTTTGGTATTTGCTTTTGATTTTAATTCCTCTGTAGAGCCACGGCTAGCCAAGGGGCCAAAAACTTCAGCAATATACTTGGCTTAGGGTTCGTTAGATCTGGAGGTAATGCGAATGGAACATGGCTTATCGACCAGTCCGCTCATTGCCGCTTTGGTGGGAATGATGTTGCTTGCCGCGGCCTTGTTGCTGGTTGCCAACCGAGTTAAGTGGCCATTTACTGTTCTGCTGGTCATTGCAGGGGGGCTGCTTCACGCTAGCGGTGTGGACATCTGGGCCGGGCTGGATCATTTTTCCCAGCCGGAAGTTGCGACCGAGATCATCTTGGTGATTTTGTTGCCGACGTTGATTTTTGAAGCGGCCTTCAACCTGGATGCTAACCGTCTCAGGTATAACTGGTTAGCTATTTTTACCCTAGCTGTTCCCGGTACGGTCATCACCACGTTGCTCATCGGTACTATCGTGGCGCTGCTTACCCCCCTGTCATGGGAAGTCGCTTTTTTGCTCGGTGCCCTGCTTAGCGCCACCGATCCGATTTCGGTCATCGCCCTTTTTAAAAAGCTCGGCGCCCCAAAAGATCTCACCTTGTTGATGGAAGGGGAAAGCCTGTTCAATGATGCAACCGCCATTATTCTCACCAAATTACTGTTGGCTGCGTTACTGACCGGGATCGGTATGCCCGACGCGGTGCTGTCGGGTCTGTTGAGCTTTGTTGTTATAGTGGTGGGCGGTATTGTGATCGGCGGCGTGCTGGGAGTGGCATTTTCATGGATAGCCGGACAGGTTGATGATCAGCCGTTTGTCGAAATTACCCTGACACTGGTGCTGGCTTACGGCTCTTACCTATTGGCCAATGTGATGGGCTCGAGTGGGATCCTGGCAACAGTAACGGCAGGGCTGGTAATGGGCAGCATCGGTCGGCCCAGGCTCTCGACGTCGGCCTACCGCTATTTGGAGCACTATTGGTCATACACCGCTTTTGCAGCTAACTCCCTGATCTTTTTGCTGGTCGGGCTCAGGGCCGATCTGGGGGTTATCATGGAAACTGGGCCGATCCTTGTGGTGGTGCTGCTAGCCATGCTGTTGGCCCGAGCAGCCTTGATCTACGGCCTGACCCCCTTGGTCGGGCGGGTGTCCCGCAACAGCCACCCGATTAGCTATCCCTTCCGCCACTTACTGTTTTGGGGAGGGTTGCGGGGAGCGGTGACGCTCGCACTGGCGTTGAGCCTGGAGCATACTTTTGTACTCGGGGAAACCGTCGTGGCACTGGCCACCGGCGCCGTGTTATTCACCATACTGGTGCAAGGTCTATCTATGGGGCGTCTTGTGCAGCGTCTCAAGCTTGATAAGCCGGAGCTAAGCCACCAGTTGATGCGTATGGAAGGGTGGCTCAGTGCCTACCACGAGGCAAAGCTGGAGCTGGAAAAAATCAAACAAACACAGGCCGCCCACTCAGCCACCCTTGACGATATGCTGCGCAGCATCGACGCGGCAATCGTTCGGCTTTCATCCGAGCTAAAAGAACAACGCGTCGGAAAGCTCGATCTTGAGACGGACTGGCGTTTGTTTTTGACTCGTTGTTTCACCATAGAGATCACCTTCCTGCACCAGTTATCAGAGAACGGCTACCTGACAGAAAGTGCTTTTTTGCGGCTTAGAGCGTCTATTCTGCAGCAGCTTGACGCCTTGCGGCATGATTACCCGTTGCCGGAACATAAGTACCTGATGAGCCGCTCTAAGCCCAACAACTTGCTGATGCGCTTTTTTTTGGGAAGAGAGGATTTTCGAAGTTGGTACGGGAAAGAGGAGTACTTGGAAGCCTGGGGACGAGCCCAGAGCTGTAAGCATTTGCTGAACTTTCTCAAGGAGATGGAGCAAAACGGTGAGATTGTCGATGTGCAAATTCCAAGGGCAAAGGAGCTCTACCAAAGCTGGATGGTTATCTCGGAGTCGCGAATGAATAACCTCAAGCGTAGTTACCCTGAGGCGATTCGGTCTCTGGGTACCCAGCAACTGAAGTCCTTGACTATCAATATACAGCGTCAGGCCATAAAACGGCAGGTGCGTGCCGGTGCCCTGACAGAGGGGATTGCCGATATTATGTTGCAGGAATTGAGTAGCGAATTGATGCATGCCCGAAGAGGGGATTTTTCCTTACTGCCGAGTCGGATTACAGGCTTGCTCAGCCGAACCAAGCACCAGCGCCGCACTTCGCGCTATTTCTAACGGTGCCGTGAACTTTAATCGGTGGGCGAGTCTCGATTCAATCGAACAGACAGTGATTGCAGGTGATGGGGAAACTTATCTGTAAGCGCGAAATAATTTTTGCGGCAGAGATATGTTTTATATTTCAATAAATTATATTTTGCAATTGGAACGAGCAAATGTCGTGGCTTGAATACCGAGAGTAACTCTTTGAATTATAAAGTGGGTGAAATCGACTCATAGCGGACATATGTGACAATATTAGGTCTGCTATTTGACGATTTTCTTAACGCCTCCTATTTTTATTTGGGCTCAATCAATAGAGGTGTGGAACGATGAAGAAAATGAACTCGGCTTACCGCTTGCAAATCATCAAAGAAGTAGCGACCCGCCGCCGTTTGACGACCGGTGGCGATCCTATGGCCTGCCACATTTCGAGGTTGATTGAGTCTAACAAACAGGAATCAACACCAGTAGATAAGCACTACACGGGTTGTCATTATGATGATGCAATCGGCGGCTGGGTGAGTAATTTGTGGGACCAGAAAAAATAGTCTGAAAATGCTGTTGCATTAGTGGATCGGCGAGCGGCTTAGTGCCGCTCGATTGTTGTTAGTGGTGTAATTAAATTCGGATATTTGCTGGCACAACGGAGGCGACTCAGGTACATTTCTCCGGTCTTGAATTGTTAGGTCGTCCCATGAACTACGTAGAGTTAGATAACTATTCCCGCAAGTGGATTTTTACCCACGCATCAATGCCTGTTACCGAATCAGACTTGGCGCTAATCAAGCCGTTTACCCAAGCGCGCTCAGCCCAAATCTGGGGAGAGCATGTCAGCCGCCAAAGCCCGGATGCGGATCATTTCGAGAAAGGGGATTGGGCCCACAACGACAAGATTTGGTCACAAGCCATTGATTGGCAAGTCGCTTGGGATAGCGATGAGCCCGAATTGCCTGAAGAGATGCTGGCATTTCTGGACTGGGAAGATAACACCACCGTTTACTTCTGCTACGAAAAATACAATGTGATTGAAACAAAGTGGGATGTCTTTAAGCGCAACTGGAAGAACTTTCTATTTTTCGATGATGGCCCAATGCTGCTTGGACGTAAAAAATCACAGGCTGTTTGGTTCAGCTCTAAAGGCACGTTCCGTTTGGCCAACCGCTAACCAAGCATTGAAATGTTCATGAAAACACCGCCATTGCCTTGCACTGGCGGTGTTTTTTTGTGTCAGCCACAAGGCTGGCGCAGACCGCAAGATCACTTTCTGGCTGTGAGCAAATGATCGATGTGCCGTATTGCTTTTGACATATTTTGTGGCGACGAGTGGACGGAATGGTGGCTCGACAGCAGAGGTTGCAGCTGAGGCTTGCCGGTGGCGATAAATATTCTGGCTCCGAGACGACTGGTGCGGATTTCTATCGGTAGCGGGGACGGATTCAGCGTTGCCATTTGGTGGCGATGAAGTTGGTTACCGCTAATATAGACACTGCCAGAGCGCAAATAGACGAAACCGGCAAGTTGTTCCGGATCTGTCTCGAAGTACCAGCAGCCGTAAGGGGTGATCATGATATCGAGAAAGGTCATGGGGATACTGTAGGCCGCAGGGCTGGAGACGTCTTTATAGCTGCCAATAATGACTTTGGTTGTTGAGTCGTGCTCTTCGATGAGAGGGAGTTGTTGGGCGTGTAAGTAAAGACAGCTCGCAGGTGCCATCTCGATTTTTCCTGCCGGCAATACCGTACCAAGGCTGAATGATTCTATTTGGCCATTTTGCGGTGTCATGATCTCTTTATGAATGACGCCCTCGCCCGAGGTCATGATATGCACGTCTCCACTGGCGAGGGTGACATGGCTGCCGGTAGAGTCATGGTGGCTCAGTTGACCAATAACGGGGTAACTGACCGCATCGACCCCAGAGTGGCCCTGATAATCGAGTCGCTTAGCATGGATCAAGGCTTTGGCCGTGTAGTGATCCCACTGCACAAAGGGATTGAGTTGCTCAAGCTCTGACGGGTTGATAAAGGTTGTTTGTAGGCCACGCTTTTTGCCAAAACGGATTTTTTGTACGGTTCTTGTCTTTTTCATGGCATTGACCAATATCGTGATGCGACGATGAGCATGGCAGCAAAACCTGGAAAATATGCTGCAATCAAGAAATTGATACAATAAATCTTAGACCCAAGACCCGGGGTTCACCATGCTAATTTATGAAAAGAAACAGAATATTGACAATACAAAGAAATAAAGCGGAAACCCGATAGGATTTCCGCTTGGGGCTAACTCGTTATTAAAATGAACGGCTATATTGCAAGCCGACCAAGATGGCATCTGCACGTGTTGTGGCGCCGGTGATAGATGGTGCTTCCAGTTCTGGGGATAGTTTTTCGTCAAAGGTAACGTCTTGACCAACAAGGTATGTGAAACCAAAGTCGATGCTTTCTTTTTGGCTCAGATGGTAACTAAAACCAGCAGAGAACCATTGGCGGTCAGAGTCGGGTATAGAAATGGATTTCAAATCATCTGTGGCGGCGACGTCGTACATATAACCGGCTCGCAGAGTCCAGTCATTATTCAGATAGTAAGTACCACCGACTGAAATATGGCCCGCGTCTTTCCATTTGTATTCTTTTTCAATACCGCCAATATAGAGGGTATCAAAGGCACTCCATTCAACCCATTGCAAACTATAGTGGGCGGCAAATTTTTCGGTTAGGCGGTGATAACCTGAAAATTCTGCAATATCAGGCAAAGGCAGATCCATCGAGCTTGCGGTTTGCAGTCCGCCCATGACATCGCCTTTTGCCTCGACTGTCGGGCTGTAGCGGTAGCTGAGCCCGAAGCGATGGTTTTCGTTAACTTCATACACCAAGCCGGCATTCCAGCCCAGCGCGGTACCTGAGGCATCAACATCAAGTACATTCTGCTTCAGCTCGGTACAAAATAGCGGGCTGCCCATGACCGCAGGACAGACTGCGGCATCAAAGTCGCGAGATAGTTCACCTACGCCGTAGATGATATCCAGGCCAGCCCCAACACTGAAATGCTCATTCAGGCGATAAGACAGGCTGGCTCCTAAGTTCATGCTTTTCACACTGGTTTTACCGCCAAAAATAGAAGCGGCAAAGTCATCTTCGAATTCGGTTGTGGTGCCGAAGTTTGAGTAGGCCGACAACCCCCAAGCCCATTGGTCATTGATTGGCATGACCAAGTGCAGGTTCGGCACTAGCGAGTTACCGCCGATGTCATCGGTACCCGAAATATCGTAGCTGTTCGATTCTATAGCAAGGATTTCTCCGCTTGGACTAGCAATCACTTTAGGCTGGTGGTAAGTCCCTGACTTTACCTTAACGTCAGTCGCAATGACATTGAAGCCCAGGGAGAAGTTTGCCTCTTTGAACAAGGCCATGGCCGCCGGGTTACGGGCTGCGACGGATGCATTGTCGGCAATAACGGCATCACCCGCAAAGGCGCGGCCAAGTCCCGTTGCAGATTGGCTATTTAATTGGAACCCTGCAGCAAGCGAGGGGGTGGAGGATAGCGCAATAGCCGAAACTACTGCACAAGTTAACGGACGCTTCTTGAACATAGCTATATCTTATTAATTATTTAATTTGGCAAATTTATATTGCCTAGAATTTGTGATGGATTCTAGATTGCGTATTTATTTAAACAACTCCGACCAGATCTTCTTTGTGGTTTTGTGTGCTGATTTTTCTTTTGGTGTTAAATATCCAATGGATAATATTTGCTATATTTATCAACCCGTTTTTTTTATGTTTTAATCTAATGGTTATGATGTGATACCTGATGGTTAAATAACTTCAATTAAGATTGATGTATCTAATTATTTGACGGGTTTGCTGGTAATGTGTCTATATTGGGTGCGAGAGTTGAAAAGTGATATTTTTCTCATCAATAGTGCTGGGTCATATATTTGCTTGGTCTTTGTATCTAACTGTTTTTTATCATTCTTCTCCCCATTTTAAAACGTCAGACCAGTAAGGGTTGAGATTCTATTTAATTGGTTATCGAATATAATGAACATCCGCAAACGCCATATTTATGTGCTTTAAGATATTTTCTTTTGGCACGGTTATGGCTTTTAATTAAAAAACAAGAAGCATATAAAGACTATAATTATGAAAAATTATTCCCGCTCAATAATTGCAACAGGCATCGCGTTGGCCTTGGTTGCTTGTAATAATGATTCATCAACATCTGGTAAAGATAATCTTGCGCCATCTAATGTGGCCGTTAAGGTCGGGGATGCACAGGTAAAAGGTTTATTGGAAAAAATAAAGATTACGAATCTTGATAACCAAGCCGAAACGGTTGATGTTGAGGTGTATAAAGGCATTCGCTATGCAACAGCAAATCGATTCCAGCACAGTAAATTGGTTGAGCCTACAGAGCAGGTAGATGCTACAGCGTTTGGCGATATCTGTCCTCAGTTGGGCAATGAAGCGATTGCCCAGTCGGAAGATTGCTTAAGCTTGAATATCTGGCGTCCGACTGGGATCCCGGCCGGAAAAGAGCTTCCAGTCTATGTCTTCATCCATGGTGGCTCATTTGAAAGTGGTGCCGGGTCGTCGGCATTGAATCAGGCGGATACCATTGTAGCCCAAAGCATTTCAGATACCGCCTTGGGTGAGCGTGAAGCGCCATTCATTGCGGTGTCGTTGAACTACCGTGTTGGCTTGTTAGGCAGCAAGTGGGTTGACGCAGAGGTGAACCCTTACGGCGGCAACTACGGCATCGGCGATCAGAAGCGGGCGCTTGAGTGGGTCAACAAATATATCGCTCATTTTGGTGGCGACAGCAGCAATGTCACGGTGTTTGGCGAGAGTGCCGGTGCGATGTCGATTGGTATTTTGCAGCAGGATCAGGATGTTGCCGGTCCGTATTACCAGCGCGCCATTATGCAAAGCAACCCGTACGGTATTGCCTATAAAGATTATGGTTCGGCACAGCGCCTGCAAAATCAACTGGAACAACACGCACAGGACCAATTTGGCAAATCGCTGGCCGAACTGAGCTTGGCCGAGTTAAAGGAGGTTCAAGCCTATGCCAAACAGCCGACGCAGTTGGTGACCGGCCTTGTGACATCTTTCCCGGCGACATCTGGCTTCTTGCCATTTGCGCCATACATCGAAAGCAGGGAGAAGAGCCTTATCGGTGGTGGTAAGATCGACGGCTATCACATTGTCGGTCAGCCAATCCATACTGAATTTCACGTTCCTACCGTGGTTGGCTTTAACAGCGATGAAGCCAATATCTTTACCGCAATGCTTGATTGGATGTTCTTGTATAACATCACCACAGAGGATCCAGAGACCGGTGAACAAGTACCGGTTGTGATGCCAGATGTCTCGCAGACTGACACAACAAACATTAGTGCACCCAAAGAAGCGGTTATTTCGCTAATCAAAAAGTACTATTGGGCCGTCTGGGCAATTGATAAAGAGTTAGCTGCGCAGATGAAGGCAATTCAAAAAGAGCTGGAAGCTATACCGGAT
Source organism: Photobacterium sp. DA100 (assembly GCF_029223585.1). Lineage (NCBI taxonomy): Bacteria > Pseudomonadati > Pseudomonadota > Gammaproteobacteria > Vibrionales > Vibrionaceae > Photobacterium > Photobacterium sp. DA100. Next base: position 1,349,686 of record NZ_CP119423.1, read on the forward strand.
GAGGTGGTCACACGCCAAAACCTGTATCCGATCATTACCCGCCTGTTCCTTGGGCTTCAAAACCAAACAGCCAATAAAGCACTTGAATTCATTGACTATGCCGCGTTTGATGACAAGACGTTAACGGGCAAGGGTGAGGAAGGCGAGAAAGGTGCACTGGGCAATATTGGCCAGATCCGTAAACTGGCCAATGATCTGTTGTTTACCTGTGCCGCCCGCGAGGTGGTCGACAGGCAATCAACGAACCATGCGACGACCTTGTACCATTACGACTATACCTCCAGTATCAATATCTGGCCATTTGGTCATGGCATGATGGGGAATTTGGCCGCATTGAGTTGCAGCAATAGCAACGGTACCGGCAAGGCCTGCCATGCTTCGGAGTTGCCTTTTGTCTTTAACAAGGCGGTGAATATTGCCGGCGAGACGATCTACCCGAACCAGCAAGATCGCCAACTGATGAGCACCATGTCCCGCATTTGGTTTACGGATAAGTTGTTTGAGGGCTATCCGCGTAACAGTGCGGACAATGTACTGATGATTAATGCCGACGGTCAGTTTGTCGAGCAATTGGATTGGGGCAACACTTTGAATGCACCACAGGATGCCCGGTTGGGAAGCAGTATCTGTGAGGGTATTTCAGAGCAAGGTATTCTGTTTGATTACATGCCAAAATAACAACCGAATAGCCTGTTAATAAAAAGGAAAAAGCGGAAACCCTAAGGGTTTCCGCTTTTTATTTATCGGTTTTCTAATTTTGTTATCAGAAAGTGCGGCTGTATTGCAGTCCGACCAGGATCGCATCGGCGCGGGTGGTGGCCGAAACGCTGGTGCCAATTGGCCTATCTCCAATTTCGACACCCATAAACTCGTCAACCTGGGTGTCCTTGCCTATCAGGTAGGTGGCACCGAAATCGACATTCGAACGAGTGTCAATGCGGTAGGTGAAACCGGCTGACAGCCACTGGCGATCCGAATCCGGAATAGAAATTGACTTGATGTCATCCGTCGCCGCGACGTCGTACATGTAGCCGGCGCGCAGGATCCAGTCATTGTTCAGGTAATAGGTACCACCGACGGAAATGTGGCCAGCATCTTTCCAGGCGTATTCTTTTTCAATGCCACCCATGTAAAGGGTGTCAAAGGCGCTCCATTGCACCCACTGCACACTGTAGTGCGCGGCAAACTTGTCGTGCAAGCGGTGGTAACCCGAGAATTCAGCCATGTCCGGCAGTGGCATGTCCATTTTATCGGCGTTGCCAGCCACCGTGTTGACATCACCCTTGGCGGTGACGGTCGGGCTGTAGCGGTAGGAAAGGCCAAAACGGTGGTTGTCGTTAACTTCGTAAACCACACCAACATTACCACCGACGGCAAAGCCGGAGGCATCGACATCGAGGGCATTGAATTTGTGCGTATTGCACACTTCTTTAGGGGGGAGGCCTTCCAAACTACAAGACGCAAAATCGATATCACGCTTGAGTTTACCGATGCCATAAATCAGATCCAGGCCGGCACCGAAGCTCCACTGCTCGTTGAGGCGGTAGGAGAGGCTGGCACCGAAATTCATGCTTTTGATCTCGGTGGTACCGCCGAATACGGAAGCGGCAAAGTCATCTTTGAACTCAGTACCAGTACCGAAGTTGGAATAGGCAGACAGGCCCCAGGCCCACTGGTCATTGACCGGTACCACCAAATAGAAGTTAGGTACCACCGCGGTGCTGCCGATGCCGTCGGTACCGGAAATATCAATTTCGTTACTCCCCGGAATTGGTACTGGACCTACATTACTTACCTTAAATTGATTATAAGTACCGTCTTTGATACGCACATCAGTGTCGATCACGGTGAAGCCCAGTGACATACTGGTTTCTTTGAACATCGCCATGGTGGCCGGGTTGCGGGCCATGGCCGAGGCATTATCTGCAATAACAGCATCACCGGCAAAGGCGCGGCCAAGGCCGGTTGCAGATTGGCTATTGAGCTGGAAACCTGCTGCCATACTTTGTGCAGACGCAACAGAGAGTGCCGTTAATACAGCACAGGATAACAAACGCTTCTTGAACATATAGAGAATTCTTTTGTATTTATTTAATTTATAGTGATTAATGCATGGCATTAATTCGGGGGTGATTCTAGGTGGGAGTCCAATAACAACAAATCAGACCAGTTAACTCTATTTTGTTGAAATATTGTTGGGGTTATTAAATATGTTCGGAGAGGGCGTTTTCGCTAAATGCGTGAATTTGTAATTTATACTGGTATGGTAATTTAAATAAAGTAAAAGCTCTATATTGGTTATTTTAAAACAACTGTTGGTATTGCTGGTTTTTATCTTGTTGTATTTGTAGGCTTTATATGTTTTGCTGGGCGTTGGTAGCTATAAGTTGTTACTATGCTTGCTGTTTTTATTGTATGTGGTTCATTGTGTTTTATTCTTGATGATGTGTGTTCATATAAGGACGTAAGTCCTTGAAACTTATTTTTGCTTAATATGTGGTTGTTGTTTTTTTATTGTTACCAATAAGCGGAATGGTGCTTTTTCTTGGTTGAAAAAAATACAGCGCCATAAATGGTTGTTTAATATTTTATTACAAAATTATAGTCGGATAATAATTATTTTTTGTGTCGTCATTCCTTGACGTATGTTAGGTGGCTATAATTATCCGACTTATCTATTCAGGATAATTATATCCATTCTACATATACGACTTTGGCGGCAATCTGCTGCTGCTGGAACATCTTCAGCCAGCGGATTTGGTTACTCTGCAGCGTATCTCCGGGGCCCTTCACTTCAGCAAAGCAATACCGTCCCTCTTTGAACAAGATTAAATCGGGAAATCCGCTGCGGTTGCTTCTGGGGTCGAACAAAATCCGTCTGAAAATGGCGGTCAGTGCCTCTGGCGGGATGGCTGAAACGGCCTGGGTGATGATGTCTTCTGTGATGATTCCCCAGTGGATCCAGTCGTTGCTGATCCCTTGTTTGGCTTGAAATATCCCTAGCCAGTCAGTCCAATGTTTCGCTTCCAGCTCAGTCAGACGGCGGTCTATTTGCTGCTGGCGGCTGAGGTAGAAGTCGCGCGAAAACATATCTTTTGGCGATCGTTGAAACGGGTTGAGAAAGGCCCCTTGCTTAGCCGAGAAGATAATGTCCCACATGGCTAAACCGAATAAGCCACAGAGCAGGGTATTTTCGAGGAAATAAGGCTGCCATCCTTGTTGATGGTAGTAGGCGGCGACATCGAGTTCAACACAGGTGTGCTGCTGGTTTAGTTGAAGCAGCTCGCTGTCAAAGTTTGGTCTCTTTCTCGATGGCTGTTTGTCTCCCAGCTTGTTGAGCAAGCGATGGGTTAACACCTCGGCCACATCGGCTTCTTCCTCATTGTGTGGTGAATGCAGCATCTGTTTGGCGATAGCCAATGCCTGTGCCGTAGCGCCTTGCTTATCGAGGATTCTGACCTGCCGCTCTCGGGACGGCGCGCGCTCACTTTGCTGGTATAGCACACGGGCTTGTTCTAGCCGCTCGGGGGTGTGGTTGCCCAATCTTTCGATATCACGGGCGATATGATTGATAAGCCGTTGTCTTTTTTTCTCGGTGGGCGGCCACGAATAAGTGCCGGGCAAAGCGAATTGCATGTCAGCGATGGCCTGGATTTCCTTGGATTCCTTATGCTGCCAATACTGCTCAGTCATTGCCGACAGCACTAGCCAGTCTTCAATATCCTGGCGGCGGTTGAACAGGCGATAGGCAGAATCAATAGGGTAGTTTTCAAATCGCTGAATACCGATGTCGGCCAACACGAACTGGCTGAGATCCTGGTGGGTATTGCCAAAAAACAGTAAGAAGAATACCTCCAGGTGCTGGGTATGGTGTACTTCCAGTATCTGCCGGCTATGCTGGCTGAGAGCTGGCTGGTGGTTGATTACCTGCTCGACGAGATCGGGTTTTTTGGCTTGTTTGTTACTCGAGAGAAAATCAAAGCGGCTGATGAGCTCTGGTTTGGTATACAGGGCGCAAAACTCGCGATATGGAATAGTGTCTGGCTGCAAGGTGGCCATCCCGGTGCTGTTGAGCTCGGCCAAAGCATCAGGCAGCGGCGCTATCTCTGAGTATTGGAGTTTGTCACTGCGGAAATATGGTCCTTTGCGGCTTAGCAGCCTGATATAGAGACACTGCGCCGGTTTACTCAGTGCAATATAGGTGCGGTACCAGAGGTGCTCTTGGGGAGTGAGCAAGTCAGCATACTGCTCCACCACGGTGTTGACCAGGCAGTGGAAATTGTCACGGTAATAGGTAGCGGGTAGTTCGGGCGCATCATTACTTAACTTCAATGGCTTAGTAATTGCCTTGTTGTTAGAATTCAAATCATTGCCTCACAATGAAACGATTGGCTCAACCGGTGAAATCAAATCTTATTATCCAGTATTTTGCGCTTGTTTTGCTGTCTGTCTTGAGTTTTAGCACTGTTGCAGACCAAAGTTCAACATTTGTCAGCCGACAGCCTGATGGCATTGTCGGTGCTGTCTGTGTGATCCGCAATGGCGATAATTTAATCCTGTTATCGGAAGTGATCACCAACAAGTTGTCCCTGCCGGGCGGATACATCGATAAGGGGGATACTCCCGAGCAAGCAGCGGCGAGGGAAGCACTAGAAGAAACTGGTATCGAGGTCGATGTGGAACATCTGATCCAGTACCGGGGGCGGGCTGCCATTTTTGCCTGTAAAGCGACATCTCCCATCTTGGTTTCCTCGTTCAAGGATCACCGAGGCTATCTCATTGTGGCCTCGTGGTTTGCCAAGCACTATGCCACGGAAGTTGAGCGTGTGTACCTGATCGACCCGTCTGCGATTGAGGCTGGCGACTATCGGTACGTTGAAGATGCTGCCTTGTTACCCCAGTGGTTGGCTCAAACGCCTGAAAGTGAGATCAATATCTATGAGCGCTTTGCTTACCCCGGCAGTACCTTGCTTACAGTTCAGCTCGGCTGGATTGAGCAGTTCCAGCACCATGTCTCTACCTGGCCAGCCTCTTTGCAGTGGCTGTTTGAGGGGATGATGCATGGCGTCAGTGTGGTGGGTGAGCCATGGTTTGCCTTCATTATGGTGGTTATTGTGGCGGGGTATCTGAGAACGCCACTTCTGCTTGAAGTTGTCTTTTTATTCGTGGCCGCCTTGTTTGGTGCGTCTTTGTTCAAGCATGGACTGATGATGCCACGGCCATATTTTATTGTTCCCGAGTTGCAGCAGGTGAATGCTTACGGTTTTGGTTTTCCGAGTGTTCATATTTTGATGTCGACACTGCTGCTGGGCGTATGGGGTTACCTGTGGCAGGGCAAGCTTCCTCTTGCTTGGCAAAAGGCCGGGCTTGCCACAGTGATTATGCTACTGGTTTTGACTCAGGGTATTGCCAGGGTTTGGTTTGGCGTCCAGTTTATCAGTGACGTGATCCTTAGCCTGATGCTCAGTTTTGCCCTTGTGGCCATGTTCATTGTTTGGCGTACTGGGGGCTTTCCTTATTTCCAGCTGCAATTGACGAACCACTGGTTTTGGCTTGGATCTAGTGTATTGATCGGTATGGTTGCCAGTATTTCACTGGTGCCGCAGCAAGCTTATCTCTTTGCATTTGTATTGGGATGCTCGCTGGCGGTTGCCCCTGCGCTGCAGGTTAGTCAGCTTACCCCGGCGTTGTCGCGATACCGCAAAGTCGTGGCGAGCGTTATGGTATTGCTGGGAGCGTCAATTCTTTACAGCACGGCCAGCATGCTGGCGACAATGCAAACGGGAAGCCTGGTGGTGCTGGCGATAAAAGCGATGGGCTACCTAATGCTGGGTGCCTGGCTGGTGTATGGCTCCGCATGGGTGAGGGGGCAGCTCAGCCGTTTAAGGGTTCGGTTTTAGCGGATTGAAGCAGATACTTTTTTTCCCGATCGCGGTAGGGTAAAGTGTGATGATGACCCAATTATAAAGCCAGAGAGGCCAGTCGCCGTAGGATACGGCGTAACACTGGACAAGGAGAGCAATGTTACCTGCACTGACACATCAAAACGGTACTGACGAAGTAGTACTGTCGTTCCTGCAAGAACTCGAGAAATCGGGATTTTGTGGTGATATCGAAAGTTCGTATGCCAGCCGACTTGCGGTGGCGACGGATAATAGCGTTTACCAGCAACTGCCGCAGGCTGTTATCTTCCCGGCGCAAAACCAAGACTTGGTTGTTCTTGGTCAGTTGGCGCAAACCCAGCCATTTAGGTCTATTACGTTTTCGGCTCGAGGGGGCGGTACAGGCACCAATGGCCAGTCGCTGACACCCGGCATCGTGGTCGATTTGTCGCGGCATATGAATCAAGTGCTGGAAATTAACGTTGAGGAAGGCTGGGCAAGGGTCCAGACCGGCTTGGTGAAAGATCAGCTCAATGATGCCCTGCGTCCACATGGTTTCTTTTTCTCGCCCGATCTCTCGACCAGCAACCGGGCAACCATTGGGGGCATGATCAATACCGATGCTTCAGGCCAGGGGTCGTTGAAGTACGGCAAGACGTCAGATCATGTGCTGGGACTTAAGGCGGTTCTGGTTGATGGTTCAGTATTGGACACCGAGCCTTTGCCTAGTGATGTCATTCAAGAGTTGTCTGCAACAGAGGTGCTGGCCAATCAGGCCCTGAAAGTCTCCGAGCAGGTGTGCCGTGAAAAACGCGAGCAAATCGTCGACAAGTTTCCTTCGCTTAACCGTTTCCTCACGGGCTATGATCTCAAGAACGTGTTTGATGAAGCGCTCGGCCAGTTCGATATTGCTCGTTTGCTGTGCGGCTCGGAAGGCTCGCTGGCCTTTATCACCGAGGCCAGGCTCAACCTTACTCCCATTCCCAAATCCCGTACTCTGGTCAATATCAAATACGACAGCTTCGACTCCGCGCTGCGCAATGCCCCAATGATGGTCGAAGCCAAGGCACTGTCGGTGGAGACGGTGGACTCCCGGGTGCTTAATCTGGCCAAGCAGGACATCATCTGGCATACGGTGAGTGAGTTGATCACCGATGTGCCTAATCATGACATGCAGGGGATCAACATTGTCGAGTATGCCAGTAACGATGCTGAGGAAAACCAGCAACAAGTGACCGCATTGTGCCAGCGTTTGGACGAGATGCTCGCAAAGAAACAGCATGGGATCATTGGTTATCAGGTGTGCAATGAACTTGCTGATATCAACAAAATCTACAACATGCGCAAGAAAGCGGTGGGGCTGCTGGGGGCGGCAAAAGGCAGCAAGAAGCCGGTGCCTTTCGCCGAGGATACCTGTGTTCCGCCGGAGAATTTGGCTGATTTCATTGCCGAGTTCCGCCTGCTGCTGGATGAACACCAGTTGGATTACGGCATGTTTGGGCATGTCGATGCGGGGGTATTGCACGTCCGTCCGGCGCTAGACATGTGCGACCCTCAGCAGGAGAGGCTGATGAAGCAGATTTCCGATCAGGTGGTGGCACTGGTTGCGAAATATGGCGGCTTGATGTGGGGCGAGCACGGTAAAGGTTATCGCTCTGAGTACGGCCCTGCCTTCTTTGGCGACGAGCTCTTCACCGAGCTGCGGCGGATCAAAGCTGCGTTTGATCCCGATAACCGGATGAACCCCGGCAAGATATGTACGCCGCTCGACAGTAACGATGAGCTGGTGAAAGTCGATGGGGTAAAGCGCGGTTACTTTGACCGTCAGATCCCAGTTAAGGTACGTGATAGTTTCAAACAGGCGATGGAGTGCAACGGTAACGGCCTGTGCTTCAACTACGACACCAGCTCGCCGATGTGCCCGTCGATGAAAATTACGGCAGATCGCCGTCATTCACCCAAGGGGCGGGCCGGGCTGGTCAGAGAGTGGCTGCGCCAGCTTTCCGAGCAGGGGATTGATCCCCTAGAGCTAGAGAGAAGCCTGATGGATAGCTCCCCGTCGGTGAAGCAAATTATCGACCGGTTCAGGAACACCTTTGGTGGTAAGCGCAACGACTATGATTTTTCCCATGAGGTCATGGAGGCAATGAATGGCTGCTTGGCATGTAAGGCGTGTGCCAGCCAGTGCCCGATTAAAGTCGATGTTCCAAGCTTCCGCTCACGCTTCATGAACATCTACTACAGCCGTTATCAGCGCCCGGCCAAAGACTACCTGGTTGCTTACGTCGAGAGCTACTTGCCGCTAATGGCCAAGGCGCCGGCGACCTTCAATGCGATTATGCGCCCTAAGTGGTCGAAGAGCCTGACCGCCAAGACGATAGGCTATGTGGATATGCCAGCCCTGTCTGTCCCTACTTTGTTTGAAAGCCTGGATGGTCACCACGCGACGCGCTTTGACCTACAGTGGCTGCAGGCGCTGTCGGCGCGCGAGCGTCAGAATTACGTCCTTATTGTCCAGGACCCATTCACCAGCTATTACGACGCCGAAGTGGTTCGTGATTTGGTCTTCCTCGCCGAGAGGCTGGGTAAAAAGCCGATGCTGGTGCCGTTCAAGCCGAACGGAAAGGCCCAGCATGTGAAGGGCTTTTTGCGACAGTTTGCCAAAACAGCTAAAAGTACCGCCGGTTTTCTTAACCAGCTTGCCGAATTGGGGATTCCCATGGTGGGGGTGGATCCGGCGCTGGTGCTTTGCTACCGGGATGAATACACCGAAATCTTGGCCGGCCAGCGGGGCGGGTTCGAAGTGCTGACAGCACATGAATGGCTCCTTCCTTTGCTGGAGGAGAAGCCGGCTGCACCACAAGTCGCAGGTGATGACTGGTATCTGTTTGCCCACTGTACCGAGAAGACCAAGCTACCGAATGCAGAAAAAGAGTGGGGGACTATCTTCCGCCACTTTGGTGCCAACCTGATGCCGATTTCTGTCGGCTGTTGCGGGATGGCAGGGACATACGGCCACGAGAAGGATAAGCTCGAGACCTCGAAGGCGGTTTATGCACTGAGCTGGCAGCCGAATATTGCCCAGCTGGATCCCGATCGCTGCCTGGCAACCGGCTATTCTTGCCGCAGCCAAGCCAAACGGTTGGAGCATATAAAAATGAAGCATCCGGTGCAGGTTCTGTTGCGGATTTTGACTAGCCGCTGAGGCCCGTGTCTGGGTTTCTGCGAGAGAAACAAAATGCGGCGCTACGCCGCATTTTTTGTTTCCGATGGTTTACTCGTCAGGGGAGAGCCAACGGTAGACCAGCCCGGCTAGCAATGCCCCGAGCAGCGGTGCCAGCCAGAACAGCCAAAGCTGAGCCATTGCCCAATCACCCACCATGATGGCAGGGCCAGTGCTGCGAGCCGGATTCACCGAAGTATTGGTGACCGGAATACTGATCAGGTGGATCAGGGTCAGTGCCAGCCCGATTGCCAACCCAGCCATGGCCGGGGAGGCAAGTTTGTGGGTTGCACCAAGGATGACGATCAGGAACATGAAGGTCATGACAAACTCGGTAATGAACCCTGACATCATGGTGTAGCTGCCGGGGGAATGATCGCCATACCCGTTGGAGGCAAGTCCTCCCGCCAGGCTGAACCCGGCCTGCCCGCTGGCAATCAAATAGAGCACAAAGGCGCCAGCAACGGCCCCCAGCACCTGGAAGACGATATACGGGATCACCTCAGTGGCAGGAAAGCGCCCGCCGGACCATAGCCCCACGGTGACGGCCGGATTGAGGTGACAGCCAGAGATATGGCCAATAGCATAGGCCATTGTGACCACGGTAAGACCGAATGCCAGCGATACGCCGAGCAAACCAATGCCAACTTCTGGAAAAGCGGCTGCCAAGACGGCACTACCACAGCCACCTAGGACCAACCAGAATGTACCGATGAACTCGGCCACGAGTTTTTTTATCATTGAGGTCTACTCCTAATGAGCCAGAAACTCCACTGAGTATAGGAATTTCACATTAAGACAATGGCTCATCAGTGAAACTGAAGGCGGCAGAGGCAAACCGCCAAAGAGTTGGCTATTCGAATCCGCTGGTTTGCTCTAGCAGCATCTTGTGTCTGAGCTATCGTGACATCCTTAATGTCAGCTGCGAGTCAGTTGGACTCCTTGTCAAGGTAGGCCTCCAGTTGCGATGACAGCCATCTCGATACTGAGCCTAGCTGAATGTGCTTGCCGTAGATCACTCCGTAGGGTTGCCAGCGCATAGACTGGTAATGGTTGAGTACTTTGAGGGTACCGTCCCGCAAATAGCTATTGATCAGCACCGAGGGAACGGTTGACCAGCCATTGCCGTCAAGAACGGCATTGCGCAGGTGTTCGTAAAAGGTCAGGGCAATATAGTTGCTTGAGGTCGGCGATACGGCCGTCAGGCTCTGATCTTTGATCGCGGCCAGCACGAATTCGGTGGCATGGGCCAAGTCGTCGCTGAGGACTTCGCTGAGCTGGTTGAGCGGGTGGTCGGCACGTGCCACTGACATCATCCGTATCTGGCCGAGTTGGGTATATTGGTTGTTGGGCAGGTTATCGTCGGTCGGCAGCAGGCAGAAGGCCATATCCACCATGTTTTGTTCGACCATTTCATCTAGCTCGGGCGGCGGCGCGACATAGATAGAGAGGCTGCTGTTGGGGAATTTGATACTCAGATCATGGACCAGCTGGCGCCAGAATGCTTCAGGCAGGGCATCGTCCCTGGCAATCCGCAGTGCGGACTCAACCCCTTCGAGATGCTGCTGGCACTTGGCGTGGATGTCATTGGCTATCATGAGTATCCGCTCGGCATCGTTTCTGATCGCATCACCAATCTCGGTCAATTGGACCTGGTTGCCAGTACGCTGCAGCAGAGAGACGCCAAGTTCATCTTCCAACGCGCTAAGCGCCGAACTGACCGTCGTGCGGTTTTTCCCGCACCGTTTGGCCGCTTCGGTGATCGAGCCGGTGTCGCAGGTGTCAAGGAACAGAGCTAATTGACTGAGTTTCATAATAATCCTGTGTCCTGAGAGGGTTTGGGGTGATGTTTGAATTATGCTCTATCCTGAATGGAAAGTCAGTGATAGCGCCAAAAAAATTGGCGCTCAGTGATTATCGCCTTTTTTGTTACCTCGGTATGATCGTGACTGAGAATAAATCAGAAAGACAAGCAGGCAAGAAAGCCCTGCACTGAGGTAGTTATGCAATGTAATGTGGCACTGGAGCGCAAGCTTTTACAATTTTCGACATTTTCTGCGCTGTTGTTTGCCCTGTTAGGGATTGGCTTCGGTCTGTGGATGGGTTCACTCGTCATTATTTTCGACGGCGCTTATTCATTGGTGAGCTTGGCATTGACCGTGTTATCCCTGGTGGCGGCAGCGTATATCCGGTCGCCATCGCGAAAAGGCAACGAGAGCTGCCAGAAGGTCGAGCCGATGGTCATTGCCTTTAAGGGATTGGTGATCACCTTGATGTGCTGTATTTCGTTCAGCTCAGCGATTATGGCCATACTGAATGGCGGGCGTGATGTCGATACCGGTTTGGCACTGCTTTTTGGGGTTATAAACGTGGTGGGCTGTTTGGCAACCTATCTGGTCATGAGGAAGTATGGCCAGTGTTCGGGTTCAAATCTGGTGGTGGCCGAATCCAAGCAGTGGATGATGGATACGGTGATCAGCGGCGCGGTGATGGTAGGTTTTATTGTGGCAACCTTGATGCAGCATATCGGCTTGGCAGCATATTCGGTATACGCTGATCCTGTTATGGTAATCGTAGCGTCGGTGTACTTTGTGATAGTGCCGCTGAAGATGATGCTCGGCGCGCTAAAGGAGTTGCGTGCGACAGATGATTACAATGCCGTGACGGAGCTTCGCTAAATTCACCGTGACGAAATGTAGGACGTCAATATTAGGTAGGAGCTAGGCTCCTACCTTTTTTATCTCTACCGTTTGAGCAGCAGCGTGTCTTCAATTTCACGGAAAAAGTGTGCCGTGTTTATCAGCGAGGCTGCCGTCAGGCCAGGGACACCGTAGATCTCAACGTCAATGCCATATTTGCTCTGGACCTTATCAACCAAGAGGTCAAAGTCTCCATCACCCGACAGCAGAATGATCCGGTCGACATCCGGTGCATGCTCCATAACGTCCAGGGTGATCCCGACATCCCAATCACCCTTGGCGGAGCCATCACTGCGTTGGATAAAGGGTTTGAGTTTGACGTCAAAGCCGATACCTCGAAGGATATTCTGGAACTGGCGTTGTTTTTCGTCACCACGATGAATGGCATAGGCATAAGCCGCGACAACCTCTCTGCCTTGGGTGGCTTCGGCCCAAAAGGCATTGTAATCAAAGTTACAACCATAGGTGTCTTTGACGGTGTAGTAGATGTTTTGCACATCGACAAAAATAGCGACTTTTTCCACGTTTACTCTTTATTGGTTGGGCCAAGGGGTAGTATATACCTAAGCGGCTGTAATATGCATGCCTGATGCGGGTTTAATTGCTTAGTCATCAATATATTGAAGGTGGGTGTCGTGCATTGGTACCCTGGCTATTTGACATTAATTGGGTATAAAGTACGGCGTGAAACAGATAACGATGAAGTGGACCATGAAAAAATCAGTGATTGCGCTGTCTCTAGCTGCTTGCTCGGCAGGCAGTTTTGCTCAAAGTTGCCCGGTTGAGGTGCCAAATGATATCCATATTGCCGGTGATCAGGTGGCGGTGTATCAAGATGGCGAACCGAGGTTGTTGATTAGCCAGGATAACCAGCTGTTTATCGAGGGTAGGCAAGTTGCGCTGTCTGACTCGCAGATGCAAGCCTTGCAAGCATACAGTGAGCATGTGAAGTCTTACCTGCCGCAAATGGCAGAGCTAGCCGATAGCGGGGCCAGTATTGCCCAAGAGGTTATTGATGATCTCTCCGCGCACTTTGGCAGCAGTGATGCCTTTGTTGGTGCAGAGCAATTGGTGAATGAATACAGCGCGAAGGCCAAGCAGAAATTCTATCCTGATGGTGAGTTTGTTATGCCTGCTGATGTTTTCCGTTCGATGGATTCAGGTTGGAAGCAGGATCTTGAGGAGGCCTTGAAGCATATCAGCGTGGAGTCGGTATCTGGGATGATTGCGTCTTTGTCTGCGGAAATGAAAAGTGGTGAGCTGAGCTTTTCCCAATTCCAAACCCAGCTAATGGCATTGAAGCAAAGCCTCCAAGACAAGGTTCGTCAACGTTCTGGGGAAGTGGCAGTACAGGCCGGCGAAATCTGTGAGTCTATTGAAGGACTGGCGGAAGAAGAGCAGCAGCTACAGCAAGTCATTCCTGAACTGAAAGACTATCAAATGTTTGAAATTTAAAAAGCCGCCACGTGCGGCCTACTTTTCACGTCATTGATGTATTGTTTTTTGTGCAGCGTGTCACTAAATAGCGCTTAGATCCTTATAACTAAAGGCGCTTTTTTTCTACATATGGATAATGTGGCAGCAGAACCCAAGTCAAAAAATTGACTTGGGTGACAAAAACAAACTTCAAAGGTTATTGAAGTACATGAAAGTACAGCCCAGATTATTGATCTCTTTTATATTCCCGCTGCTGATGCTCGTACTGAGTTTATTGGTCTATGTCGGCTTCAATGAATATAAAGACAACCAGAATGCTGCGATAAATCAGGCAACCTCCAATGTCCGTATTGCGCGAGAGTATTTGGACCATCATTTCCTTTCGGCACAAAGCCAACTCTACCTTCTTGAACAGCTGTGGGAAGAAAAGAACAGTATTGCTGGGGTGATGAAAGCGGCTCAGACCATGGTGAGCGCGAAAAGTCGCTATTTGGAAGTTGGTTTGCTGGCTTATGGCAACTACTACGGTACCAATGGTTTTTACAAAGAAGGTATTGCCTCTTTGATCGCCGAGCGGCCATGGTACAAACAAGCAGCTATCGGCGAGAGCTATATCACACCTATCTATCTAAGCGGCAGCACCGGGAAATGGACGGTGGCGTTTGTCGCTGTACTCGACCCAGTCGCGCAGCAGGAAGTGCGCATCGTACTCGAGATTGATGTCAACAGGCTGTATGAGAATGTTTCCCTGCTGAGAACGCTAGAGAATGGATATGTCTATGCCATTGAAAGCGCGACAGGCAAGATAGTGATACATCCCGATGACAGTCGAGTGGGTACACCGTCGGTCAGTGTGACTAGCGATATTCTCGCGCGGATCCAGGCGGGAGAGCAGGCAGGGATCATTCCGTCGTATGAATACAAGAACAAGGAGAAGTTCAGTGTCTATGAAGCGAATCCGCTGCTCGGCTGGGTCGTGCTATCGGGGGCAGAGAAGTCAGAAATAATCATGCACACACTGAGTATCAGTGCCGTGACCTTATCCCTGCTGGTGTTAATCCTTATTATTGGCTTGTTATTTTATATTGTTTACCACGTCCATAATTATGGCCGGCAGCTTAGTGAAGTAGAAAGCATCGCCGAGCTGAAAATTGCCTTGCAGCAGATGGTGGAAGGGGTGATTGGCTGCCAGTCTATCCACCTTTACATGCGCAACGTGTATTCTGGCGATTTTGAATCGGCGCAGTGCAAGCACCATATTTCTGAGAAAGGGCTCCGAGATGATCCTGCGGAAAGGCTTGGCCGGTTGGCCAGACTGCCCGAGAATCAACCGGATATCCTGTCGGCATTTATCGCGCCGGGCAAAACCTGCATTCGTGTTCCACTAACGAAGAAAAAGCAACTGATCGGCCTGCTGTACATTATTTCCCCACGTTTGGATCTAACGCTTTTTATCAATATGCTAAGGACCTATGCCCAAAGTGCTTTGGGTCAAGTCATGCTAGCGCAGAGAATCCAGCAAACAGATGCAATGACGGGCCTGATGAATAAGAACTTCCTGCAGGCCGAAATAGAGAAGCAAATTAAAGCGAACGGCAAATATTATCTGGCCATGATTGATGTTGATGACTTCAAGGGAATTAATGACACCTATGGCCATTTGTTCGGGGACAAAGTTATTATTTCCGTGGCCAATTGCCTTCGCCAGGAAAGTGATCGCCATGCCATTGTGGCGCGTTACGGTGGTGAAGAGTTTGCTATTTTGCTGCCAGCCAAGGGACTAATGGCGGCCAAGGAGATACTGGAGGCGATCCGAGCCAGCGTTTCCTCCACGGTGATCAAGA
Source organism: Photobacterium sp. DA100 (assembly GCF_029223585.1). NCBI lineage: Bacteria > Pseudomonadati > Pseudomonadota > Gammaproteobacteria > Vibrionales > Vibrionaceae > Photobacterium > Photobacterium sp. DA100. Next base: position 1,364,771 of record NZ_CP119423.1, read on the forward strand.
GCGGTACCAAGTCTTGCCGGGTTCATGTCAGTATTGGTGTTGCGGCGATCAGCGGAAATATGGAGAAGTCGATTGCCAGAGCGGATCAGGCGCTCTACCAGGCGAAGGCCAACGGCAAGAATCAGGTCGTCATTTACTGTTTAAACAGTATGTTACAAACAATCGGCGCCGAATAGCAAAAACATGATTGGTTAGACAGATCATGCACTATGGGTCTGTTATGGTTTATTTATGAACCAATATTTATTGTGGTGTTGAGATGCTGAAGCTTGCTGTAATCATCATACTCTTGTTGCTGGGAGCGTTATTGACCAAGTATCTTGATGAAAAATCGCAACAGAAAATATTGATTGGTTTCGGTGTGCTGGTGGCACTGGCCGTGGTTGGGCTGATGGCATCAGAGCTGATGCGATAGGCAGGATATCGAAAAAGAAAGCCCGCTAATGCGGGCTTTGTTGTTTATCGTGCGCGAGAGCGGTTAGGGTTTCCGCCGGAGCGTGACTGGCTTGGTTTGCCATTACGCGAGCTGTTAGGTTTACCGTTGCCACCTTGTCTTGATTGCGGCTTCGAACCGTTAGTCGGGCCTTTGGCGTTTTGGCCATTTCGCGAGTTCGATGATGAACCATTGCGGTTACCATGTGGCTTATTGCCAGGTTTGCCTGCATGGTTGCTACCAGCTTGGCTACCATTCTTGCGCGGGCCGCCGCGCTTGCCGTCCTTACGGATATCCGGCTGGTTAGGGTGCTTGGTTGCAAAGCGTTTTGAACCATGGCGGCCAGACCCACGACGCTGCGCTGGGGTCATCTCGGCTTCGCTGCCTTCTTCTGGCACCAAACAGTTTGCTCGGTCGCCGATCAAGTGTTTCTTGCCCATGCTGATCAGCGCTTCACGGATCAATGGCCAGTTCAGCGGGTCATGATAGCGCAGGAAGGCCTTGTGCAAGCGGCGCTGTCGTTCACCTTTGGCAACAAACAGATCTTCACGCTTCTTGTACTTCACACGTTTGAGCGGGTTGGTCTCCGAGTGGTACATGGCCGTTGCATTACACATCGGCGATGGGTAGAAGTTCTGTACCTGATCACACTGGAAATCGTTTTTCTTCAGCCACAAGGCCAAATTCAGCATGTCCTCATCGGTAGAGCCCGGGTGGGCAGAGATGAAGTACGGGATCAGGTACTGCTTTTTACCCGCTTCTTTGCTGAATTTCTCGAACATCTCCTTGAAGCGGTCATAGGTGCCCATACCAGGCTTCATCATCAGATCCAGGGTGCCTTTTTCGGTATGCTCAGGGGCGATCTTCAAGTAGCCACCGACGTGGTGAGTGACCAGCTCTTTGACGTATTCCGGAGATTCAACCGCGAGGTCGTAACGAACACCCGAGGCGATCATGATCTTCTTGATACCATCGACATTTCGCGCTTTGCGGTATAGATCAATGGTGTGTTTGTGGTCAGTATCCAGCTTCTTACAGATCTCTGGGAAGATACACGATGGACGGCGACAGTTTTTCTCGGCGCGAGGATCAGAACAGCCCAAGCGGTACATGTTGGCTGTCGGACCGCCCAAGTCAGAAATCGTGCCGGTGAACCCCGGGACCTTGTCTCGGATTTCTTCCAGCTCGTTGAGGATCGACTCATGCGAGCGGTTTTGGATAATTCGTCCTTCGTGCTCGGTGATCGAGCAGAAAGAACAACCGCCGAAGCAGCCACGCATGATATTGACACTGGTCTTGATCATGTCATAAGCCGGAATTTTGGCTTTGCCATAGGCCGGGTGTGGGACGCGCGCGTAAGGCAGGCCAAACACAAAATCCATCTCTTCTGTTGTCAGAGGGATAGGTGGACGGTTGATCCACAGTTCACGATCACCATGCTTCTGGATCAAGGCTCTTGCCGAATACGGATTGGTCTCCAGGTGCATGACGCGGCTAGCATGGGCATACAAAATACGGTCGTTGCGCAGCTTCTCGAAAGAAGGCAAACGAACCACCGTGGTCTCGGCATCATGGCGCGAAGGCTGGATTTGAACCGGCTTGGCTTCCGATTCTTGTGCTTTTTCACTTTTGTTGGTTGCACAGGTTTCTTCTGTCGCATACGGGTTAGGCATCGGCATGGCTCTGCCCGGTTTTTCAATCCGGCTAGAGTCAATTTCCTTATAGTGCTCAGGGCACTCACGCAGGATAACGGCAGTACCTGCAATATTGGTCAGCTCGGCAATGTTTTCGCCATCGGCAAGACGGTGGGCAACTTCAACCAGCGCACGTTCGGCGTTACCAAATAGCAGAATATCGCCTTTGGCATCAAGCAATACTGAGCGGCGAACTTTATCAGACCAGTAATCATAGTGGGCAAGGCGACGAAGGCTAGCCTCAATACCGCCCAGTACGATTGGGGTGTCTTTGTACGCCTCACGGCAGCGCTGGGAGTAAACCAGAACCGCACGGTCAGGGCGTTTGCCCCCTTCGTTGTTTGGCGTATAGGCATCATCGTGGCGCAGCTTACGGTCGGCTGTATAGCGGTTGATCATCGAGTCCATGTTGCCGGCGGTGATGCCGAAAAATAGGTTCGGCTGCCCCAGTGCCATGAAGGCATCTTTGTTGCCCCATTCAGGTTGCGCGATGATACCGACACGAAAACCCTGCGCCTCAAGCAAACGTCCGATGACCGCCATACCAAAGCTTGGGTGGTCGACGTAGGCATCACCGGTAACGATAATAATGTCACAGCTATCCCAGCCCAGCGCGTCCATTTCGGCACGGCTGGTAGGCAGGAAAGGTGCAGTACCGTAGCATTCCGCCCAGTACTTTGGATATTCGTTAATTTTGTCTGAAATCATTTGCTTACAGTTTACTTCTCAAAATGGGGCATATGCCGGACAATTGAATGTCCTGCCTTTTTGATCACTTGTGTATTTTTACCTATACCAATGATAAATAGCAGTGCTGAGGTCTGTATCAGCACTAGGAAATAGTATAGGGCGTAAAAAGGGGAGCAGTTTACCACGTTTGCTGCGCATTACACCTTTTTTACCTCTGGCTAGTTAGGAGTGGAAATAATGCTGCCAAGCGCCGTACCTTCTGTCGCATGTTGAATAAAGGCTTCACTCAGCGGGGTTTGATGTTTTAAAGGGGCTTGAACGATATGCCAACTGGTCAGTATAGGGAAGCCAGCGATAGATAACTTAACCAGGTCACCACCAGGCTGATCCTCAAGCGCATATTCTGACAGTATGGTGAGCCCCATACCGGCAATCACGCAGTGTTTAATGGCCTCGTTGCTTTCAATAACCAGGTTCGGTTTGAACTGGAGGTTGAGTTTTTTAAAATGAGCATCGATGGCGTGGCGTGTGCCTGAGCCCGGCTCTCGAGATAGCCAAGGGTACTTCAATAAATCTTCCGGCTCTATGTGGGATTGATGGGCAAGCGGATGATCCTTGGGGGCGACGGGATAAAGTCGGTTGGGCAGAAATTGGATTGAATACGGCTCCATTTGTGGTTCTAAGTGACTGAACAGGTAGATGTCATCCAGGCCTTGGTGGTAGCGGGCAAGGATGTTTCCTCGGTTGTCTACCTTTAAAAGGATATCAACTCGAGGGTAGGTGCGGCAAAAGCTGCCCAGTAGGTGGGGAATAAAGTATTTGGCAGAAGTGACGACAGCCACTTTCAATGTGCCGGCTTTTATCTCGCTGAGATCGGCGAGTTCAATCTCGAGTCTATCGATGGTATCAAGGAGCTCATTGGCATATTTGGCCAAGGTATCTGCAGCTTGAGTAAATATAAGCTTCTTGCCGACGACATGGTACAACGGCATACCGATTAATTCGGTAAGTTGACGTAATTGAATCGAGACTGTTGGCTGGGTCAGGTTTAGTGCTTGGGATGCCAAGGTAACGGATCCCAGTTCATAAACGCTTAGGAAGACCCGCAACTGCCTGATACTGCCGAGCCGGTTTCTTAAGTGCTGAGACATGTATAGATAAATACCTATGAATGTCATGTTTAATATTAATTATACTTTAGTTATTGACTCCTGCATATTTGTCCTTGAGCAAGGTACCCATGAAGGTGCTTAGCACCCGAGGAGGCATTATGAGTTTCAATCAACTTCTTGTTCCCATTGCGCCTGAGCAGCCACTTGATGATTGCTTTCATCAAGCTTTCAAGCTTGCTAATCAAATGTCGGCACAGGTTACGCTGTTGACGGTTATAGAGGACTTGGCTGAGCTTAAGGAAATCTCTCGCTTTTCATGTACAACACTTGATCTGCTTGATAAATCAACAAAGATTTATCACGGCATTCTCAAAGAGTGGGTACAATCGCTCAAACAGGAATATAGCAATATAAAGTTTCGGACCAAGATACGTATCGGGATCCCGTTTATCGAGATCATCAAGGAGGCTCATGACAGTCATGCCACCATGGTGATCCTCGATACGCACAGGGAGGCAAAGGAACAAGCCTGTCAGCGTGGCAGTACGACACTGCATATCATGCGTAAGTCTCATGTGCCTATCTGGTCGATAAGCACAGCCCCTAAACCGTTAACAGAGGTCGTGGCCGCTGTGGATATTTCAAACCAGGACTACCGTGATTTCAATGACCAGATTCTTGCGCTAGCCGTTGAGTTTTGCTCGATAACCGGGGCGCGTTTGACGGTTTGTCATGCTTGGCGACTCGACTCAGAAGGCTTTTTGAGAAAGTGGAGTGGTTATAATGATTTAGAGATCGCTCTGCTGTCGAAAAAAATGCGAGAAGAAAGGTTCGGAAGGTTGAAATCACTGCTGATGCCGTATGAAAACACGCCAATAGATATTTCAATCAAAGTGCTGGAGGGCGAAACCCGGCAAATACTGCCTAACTACGTCAATGAGCAAGGGGCGGACTTGGTGATATTAGGCTCGCTATCACGCACGGGGATTGCAGGTTTCCTAATGGGTAATACGGCTGAGTCTTTGCTTAATGATATCAGCAGCTCTGTTATTACCCTTAAACCCGATAATTTTAAATCTCCGGTATTGGAAGAGTGTTGAGAGAAATTATTATCAAGTCATGGCTATTCGGTGTTGATGCAATGCTACACCATAGTAACTGTTGACGTCATAAGGAAGGGCGAAGCATGAAAATTGATAGTAATGATGTTTTATCAGCAAAGCTCCAAGTGGTTATTCATTGGGCTGTCAGGGCGCTTTCGATTGTCATGGTTTTTGTTATTGTGATGGGCGTACTTGATGTTGCCTGGATACTATACCAGCGTCTAATAACACCCCCGCGATATATACTAACGATTTCCGATATGCTCGCGACATTCGGAGCGTTCATGGCGGTGTTAATAGCCATAGAAATATTCATTAATATCACGATCTACCTTCGCGAAAATGTCATCCATGTGAAAATCGTTATGGCAACAGCATTAATGGCCATTGCACGGAAGGTTATTATTATTGATGTGGAACAAATGGAGGTGACGTATTTATATGGAATTGCAGCAGTTGTTCTCAGTATGAGTGTCGGCTATTGGCTGATTCATCAATTGCCAAGGAGAAGCCACTTAGAAGAGTAACCTTATCTTATACAGTATAGGGTTTGGTTGTATTAATAAGTTGCCAGTAAGAAGAATTAGTTTTTAAGTGACAAGCCATATTATATTCATTCGTTATGTTGACTAAATGAATTGGCGCCATTAAATTGACGTCCATTAGAGTAATTGCTCGACGGATTGGTTGATGAAAAAGAATGGCTTTACACTGATAGAAATGGTGGTGGTGATCGTAATTCTCGGTATCTTGGCTGTCACGGCTGCACCTCGTTTCTTGAACTTACAGACCGATGCACGCAATTCAGCGTTGGCGGGGCTAAAGGGAGCGGTTGAGTCGGGGGTAGGGATAGGTTATGGCAAAATGGTGATGGCGGGGCTAGAGAATCGGCCTCATATCACAAACAATGATTCTTCCGATAATGATACCGGTGAATATATTGGTGAGCCTATTCCTATTCCGGGCTGTGAGTTAAACACGGCAGATCGTTGTGTCTTTAGGTATGGTTACCCTGAAGCTGACTTTTATACCATTACGACGTTGGTTGACGGTATTAACAAGCATTACCAACAAGAAAAGGATTGGGCTATCACGAGAATCGATGGTACAACGATCATTACCGATACATCGAACCTTGATTACAGCAATATTGCTAATGAAGCGCCAGCGTTGAGGAATGATAACTGCTATCTGCGATATACCCCTCCAAGCGGCAAAGATGACAGTTATCATTTAGAAATTGTTGCTTGCCAATAGCGGCTGCTTAGTTAGCAAAAGTGAGTATGCATAGTCGCTGAAAGGCTGGTTGCAGTGAGCCGCTGTTCATTGCTACCCTAAATCGCTAAAGCGCAACGATTTGGGGCTTTATGTACACGATTTTTTCGTTACTCAAATGGCTAGTGTTGATTTACTTGGTTAAGACTGGGCGCATCAAGGAATCAACTTTTCAAAAGTGGAAACAGATGACCCTGAATGTCGCCACAATGATCGTGCTGCACTCAACCTTGGTTATCCACCTGATCGAAGGGGGAGAGCTGCAGCGCAATGGCACTGGTGACGGATATTACTTAAGAGAAACGCTATCTGTGTTAAAACATAAGGAGGCCTGAGCCTCCTTTTTTACATCCTGGCTTGTAACCTTAGCCAAGGCTAAGGCCTATCATGTTATTGAACAGGCTTGAGCTGATAGATCTTGAGTTCATAGCCGTTGTAAAAGCTGGCAAGCAGCTGGTTGCCACCGGGGATCAAGCGTACCGAGCTGACAATGTTGGTATTGTGATCAAGGCTGTTTTTCAACTGCGGGTTGTCGGCATTGGCGTCAATTTGCCTGATTACAATGCGGTCATCCACGTCTTTTTGGTAGTGGCTAAGGTACTTAATCTCAAACTTATGATCTTGCTTGTCCTGCCCGTATACATTCATCTGGTTGCCGTTGAATTCGACGTAGAACCGTAAGCCATCTTCTATGGTGGCGTACCACATCCCTTGATGTTGGTTAAATGTCGGTAGGATCTTCTCCTTGGCGATGATGAGGGCTGCTGAGAAAAGGAGTACCGAAATGATGAAATGGATAATTACGGTTTTATTTTTGAACATACAAGTTTCTCGTTACAGCCATAAAGGGTTTCTTTTACTTTGTCGATGTACTGGTAATTGTCTTGTTCCGTTATGCGTTGGATTGCTTTGATTTCATTATCATTAGGAATGAACAGTACAGTTGTATCACCCATTTTATAGGCCGTATCGGTTGGCAGCAGCCAATGCAGCAGGGCGACAAGCGCAACGCTCGTGCACAATGAAAACAGATAAAAGCGAATTGATTTCAGGTGGGCAAGCGAAGCCGCATTTGCAATCCTCGATTCCGGGTTGCCTGGTGTGGTATCGGCCAGCGGTAACGCAGGTGGCCGGGCAGGAGATAAAGGTGGTGTGGGCGATTTAACCGGCATGGCTGCAGCCAGTGATTCGCTGTCATGGTATCGCGGCGCTATGGTTAGCTTATAGCCTCGTTTGGGCACTGTCACAATATATGTTTTACCCAGCTCAAAGAGCTTAGATCGAAGACCGTTAACTGTCTGGTTTATGGTGAAATCAGAGGCGTAGGTTCCCGCCCAAATAGTGTCTGCCAGCTCTTTTCGAAGGGTCACTTCAGGATAGTTTTGACAAAGGATTTTCAGTAACTCCATTTCTTTGACACGAAGCTTGTTTTGAGCACCGGTGTTGGCCTGTTTGATAGTGAGATCATTGATTGAGATGACCAACGACTGTAATGAGATATAGGGCAATGTAGGTTGATGATTATTATGCATATTGTTTGCGTAATTGATGCGTAGTCAAAAGCCAATATAGAGGAAAAAACAGCTTCCACCGTTAGTTTTCTGTTAAATGCGGCTGGGTTTGAAGCAGATAGTTACTAGTATATATCGCATGCGAAGTGTTGATAAAGCAGGATTATGACCACTTTGGCTTTATTGGCTTGTAATATGCGCTCCGTTGGCGATAGCCCATAACCTAGTAACTTCAAGGTACATCGTGGGACAAGAGCCCCGTCGCTGCTATCGCTGAGCCCTGAAGCCACTTGGCTGACGGTATTTAGTCGAATGATTTGCTCATTCTTTCCAGCATGGTTACTTTTTCCCGCATTTGCTTCGATGCTGCTTCCATCACCCCTACATGCTCGAGGTTTTTGGTTGAAAGGTAGGAAATTTGATGGACGTTGTTGCTGACATCTTGGGTCACGGCGCCTTGTTCCTCTGCCGCGGTTGCTATCTGGCTGGATATTTCAGCAATTTCATCGACCATTTTCGCCACTTCTCTGACTTTTTCGGCGGTGATATTGGTATCGTCAACGCATTGCTGGGTGCGGGTAATACTCTCGGAGGTGGTTAGTTGCCACTGTTCAAGTGTGGTGTTGATGTCCCCGATACTCGACTGGATTTGCTCGGTGGCACCATGGGTGCGCTGAGACAGAGCTCTGACTTCATCGGCTACGACGGCAAAGCCTCTTCCTTGCTCGCCCGCGCGGGCAGCTTCAATTGCAGCATTGAGCGCCAGGAGATTCGTCTGCTCAGCTATCCCTTGAATTTCCACCATCATACTGTGGATCTGATCTGAGACCTTGGTGAGTGACTTGGCCGTTGTGGCGGTGTTTTGGGTTTCGATTGCCAATGCATTGATGTTATCAAGCGTGGTTGTTAGCACCGTTTCGGTATCGCTACACTGTTTCTGGGTTTGGTTGACCTTGTCGTTGGTCATTTGGGTGTTGTTTGCAATTTCATTGGCAACCGCTGATAACTCGGTGATTGCCGAAGCGACTAGCTGGGTATCTCGATCTTGCTCTGAAATGGAACTTTGCGTCTCTTGCGAAGCCGTCAGCAGATCATCGGCGACGGCATTGAGTGTCTTTGAAACATCGGCCGTACGGCCAAGGACCGTCTTTATTCGGGCGTCATCGAGGGCGAGGTGAAATTGCGCGATTGAGGAGGGGGTATCACCGCAATAGATCAAACGGGTGAGGCTGTCATAGTCTTTTTCGAGCTGTGCAAAAAAACGCGGGGTAACGAATAGCTCTTGTCGGTACAGCAAGCCAAGCAAACAAAGTGGAAGCAATTCGCCAAGCAGTTTGTATTGGTCGAGGAAGAGAAAAGAGCTGATCACGGAGCCGAGGACGAGCAAAGCGGCGACACCGAGTTTTTGCATTACTGATAGCTTGAATGCATAGGGATTCTTGTTCTGGTTGAGCTGCTGGTAGATGGCAGAGGCGGTGGATTTCATGGCCGTCGAGGGTTTACGCCTTACCGACTGGTAGCCAATTAATTGGTTGTTTTCATAGAGCGGTGTGACGTAGGCATCGACCCAATAAAAGCTACCATCCTTGCAGCGATTTTTAACCAACCCACGCCAGGGCTGCCCTTTTTTCAAGTGGTGCCACAGGTCGGCGAAAGCCTGGCGTGGCATGTCGGGGTGGCGGATGATATTGTGATGCTGTCCGATTAACTCATCCGCGCGGTAGCCACTGATCTCCACAAACTCCTCGTTAGCGTACGTGATGACGCCCTGGGTGTCGGTGGTGGTGACAAGCTGTGACTCCTGCCTGAGCTCAATCTCATGATTGTTCACATGCTGGTTCTTTCTCATCGCAAGTTCCTCTTCAATACGCACAAGGCCTGACGACAAAAGCGATACTGCAGCTCTATGAGGCCGAAACTATCATTTTGTTTTTTATGGTAGATCTCTAACTGGTCTAACATCTACTGTAGACGGATTTTGAACAAGGTAAATTACAGCTAACAGGGAAATGCTGTAATATTTTGTTTTAATATGCCAAGTTGGCATAAAGATCTAATAATGGGCTTTCTTTGAAGCGGTTTATCGGCTTTGCCAAATCAGAGAGCCAAAAATCAAAGTAAAGTGTTGATGATAAAAAATCCCGATATAACGAATGTCATATCGGGATCTCTATGTTTGCTAGCTAATTGCGATAGCTACAAAGGGTTAGCTGTACATAGGTACCAAGGCCACAGTACCGATGATGACCGTCAACAGGCCACACAGAACCGGTACTGACGTACGCTTAACCACTTCAAACGGACTGACGTTACCCATACCAGATGTTGCAACGATGACGCCAGATACCGGTGAAATCGTACGGCCTAGGTTAGATGCCTGCAGCATCGGGATGATAAGGAAAGCTGGGCTAAGACCCATTTTACCGGCTAGTGCAGGTGCAAGCTCTACGAATGCGTAGAAAGGTGCGTTACCAGAGCCGGTTGCGATTGCGGCGGCGACCGTTAGGCCAGTCAGTAGTAGCATCAGGGCAAAACCGCCTGCGCCAGCGGCTTCAGCCAGACCGATCAGGTTGTCGATGGCACCGATAGACATCAGGCCCTGCGCGAATACCCCCGCAGCAACCAACAACATCACAACGCCTTTGAATGCATCAGCCATACCCTGGTAACATGCCTCAAGATCTTCCAGTGTCTCTTTACCTTTGAAGCGCTTGGTTACGAAGTCAACAATCGCGCCGATGAAGATAGACATTACCACGATGGTGTAGATATCTAGCGCTAGGCCAGGGATAGTATCACCATTGAAGACGAAAACACCGATGATAGGCAGGAATGGCAGGATAGCGTAGTAAGCCGGTGCCTTAACTTCGATTTCAGAAATATCGACTTTTTCCATAACGATATTTTCTTTTTTATCCAAGTACTTGTTCCAGAAGAACGCAGCCGCTGCCATCACGATAATGGCGCAGATAGACACTGGAAGTACCGTTTCAACGGCAAAGACGTGCAGCGGTAGGCCGGATTTTTCGGCCGCAACAATCACGTCACCGGATGTTGGCGAAAGAATAATGGCTGCAGGAGATGCACAGATAGCGACCGCAGCAGGGCGTGAGATCCCCATGGCTGTCATCATCGGGAAAAGGGTGGCCATCAGCAGTACACCCAGGCCTGTTGCCGAGCTTACTGCTAGTGACATCAAACAGGCAACGATGTAGGCCGCTACCAGCAGGATATAAGGTGACTTAATTACTGAAAGTGGCTTAGAAAATTGTTTTACCACGACGTTGTTGGCACCGATGTGCGTCATGTAGGACGCAAAACCACAAAGTAGCATGATCTGCATACCCAGGCCGCCCCCACGGTACTGCAGCATGTACTTCACATACTCTAGTGAGTCGGTTACGAAATTACCGGTAGCCTGGATCTTGGCAGGCAGCACGTTGTATCCCAAAACGCCCGTAATGAGTAGCAACAGTAAACCTGCGGTCAGTAGCACACCGGCAGGTTTGTATCCTTTAATAATGAAATAGCCAACAGCAATGGTGACTGCTAGGCCAATCAATAACTCCAACATGGAAAAAATCCTCTTAAACCACAAAATTAAGAAACAATGTGTCAATTGATCAAATTTTCTTACACATTATTTTCGATAAATTTACCTAAAAAGTGGTGGAGGAACGACAATAATCGGACCAGTTTATGATCTGAAACAGAATTTAGAGTAACGTGTTAATGCTGCGCTACAACCATGAAAAGACACGCAACATCAGATGTTTAAATGAAGTTAATGATTATGTTTTGCTTGTCTTTTAATCATGTTTGCTTAAATGCAGGTAATACATTGCCTATATGAAGTCATAACGGGTTTGTTATGTTACAGGGTGTAAATATTATTACATTTGGCGATTATTCTTTACATATTCCATGAAGGCTTTGTCTGCGACCGACAAATAGCCGTCTTTTCGCCATGCAATAGCGATGTTCAATATAACCGGCTGTTCGAAGGGGATCGGCACCAGTCCAGACTCATTCTCTGTCACCATGTCTAGCAGCGCTGCGACAGCAAAGTCATTGCGGACAATTTTTAATATCATCGGCAGTAAATTGGTTTCAAAAGCAATGTTGGGCTCGAAGTTATTTTCTTGGCAAATACGATCAATGTATTCGCGATGGAAATAACCGGGTTTGAACATTACCAGCTCTTGCTCGAAGAAGGTTGCGAAGTCGATGCTGTCCAGGTCGGCTAAGGGGTTTTCAGGATGGACGGCTGCGACCATCTGGGTGGTGAGCAGGTGCTCGGTTGCCAACCGGTCCGGCACATGGTCGCAGTGGATGATTCCCAGATCGAGCTCTTTATCTAGCAGCATCCGGCGGATGGTTTGCGTTCCGGCCTCAACGATGGTTAGTTTGAGATTGGGGTATTGGCTCTTGAAGCCCATCAGAATATCGGGCAAGTAGTATGAACCCAGCGAGCTGGGCACGCCCAGCTTGACCTCTCCCTTGGTAAGCCCTTTTAGCTCTTCCATCGCGACGGTGGCATCGTGGACGCTTTGTAGGATCAGGCGCGCATGGCGCAGCAATACCTCGCCCTCCGGGGTGAGGGAGACCCGCCGTTCATTGCGATCGAACAGGACAATACCCAGTTGCTCTTCGAACTTTTTCACCGCGATGCTAAGTGCGGGTTGGGCAATATGGAGCTTGGCTGCGGCACGGGTGAAGTTGGCAGTGTCAGCCAGTGTGACAAAATAATTGAGTTGTCGGATATCCATTGGCTATATATTTCCTTTATCACTTCCATATTTTTAATATATTTTCATTATTCCTACCGAATTGCTACGTTTAAAGCAGTTTTCCTTTGCCGACAACCGACATGATAGACATACAAACGACTGAATACCGAAGGGCAAGTTTCGCCCTGTGTCTGGGCTCATTCCTCATTTTCTGCAATCTGTATTTATTCCAGCCCATGCTGCCCCTGATGGCGGAGCATTTTTCGGTTTCGGCCACCCAGGTGAACTGGCTGGTGGCAGCCGCAACATTGGCGTTGGCCGTGACACTCGTGCCGTGGGCGGTATGGTCGGAGCGTATCGGGCGGCGTTTGGTTATGTTAATCAGTCTCGCGCTATTGCCGGCGATTGGGTTTATGATGCTGACCGCTGAAAGTTTGCTGATGCTGAGCTTGAGCCGGGCCCTGATGGGAGCCGCCTTGGCCGGTTTCGCTGCGGTGGCGGTGGCATATATGGCTGAAGAGTTTACTCCGCGGGCCTTGATGCTGGCCGTGGGGGGATATATCAGCGCCAATTCACTTGGCGGGATTGCTGGCAGGATCTCCGGCGGGTTTTTGTCCGAGCGTTATGGCTGGCAAGGTGCGGTTGTCTGCATGGCCGTGTTTAGCTTGCTGGTGGCGATAGCCATTTATTTTCTGTTGCCCGAGCAGCGTAACTTCAGGCCGGTCAAGGGGCAATTGAGACAGCAGACCTACAGTGTGTTGGTGCACCTGCGAACTCCAGAGTTGTGGCAGGCGATGCTGATTGGCGGGGTTAACTTTGCCTTGTTTGTTAACTTGTACTCAGTCATGGGCTTTCGCCTAGTCGCGGAGCCTTATTCGGTGCCGGTTAGTTGGGCGTCGATGATTTTCCTGTGCTATCTCAGTGGGACGGTTTCGGCCAAATTAAGTGGCCGCTGGACTCAGCGCTTCTCGCCTGTGCTGGGTATGGTGCTGGGCACCGGTGTCAGTGCGCTGGGCATGTGGGTCGCTTGGTATGAGTCTGTTGTTGCTATGGTGATCGGGCTGCTGCTGATCAGTTCGGGGGCGTTCTTTACCCATTCACTGGCCTATGGCTGGGTAAGCCAAAGAGCCAAAACTGCAAAGGCAACGGCAACGGCACTGTATTTGGTGCATTACTATGCCGGTGGCAGTTTAGGTGGCTTCTATTTGATTGGTTGCTGGCAGTATTTCGGTTGGACCGGGGTTATAGCGGGTGGTTCTCTGCTTTATGCTCTGCTGGGCGGGTTATGCTACCGGCTATACGCAGGAACAGAAGGAAGCTCAGATGCACCATTGTCATCTGAGCCCCGCTAGGCCAAACGTTACGGGGGAAGCCGGTATTGCCGGTCTCTGTTGCGCGATTACTTGTATTTGAATTGACCGACCATGGCATCTAGCTGAGCAGCCATATCCGCTACACCTTGGCTGCTTGCGCTGGCCTGGCCGACGGCCGATGCCGTATCGGTTGCCAGCTCAGCGATACGGTGGATGTTTTGGTCGATTTCTGCTGACACCGCTGCTTGTTGCTCGGACGCCGAGGCGATCTGCAGGCTCCGATCCGAAATGTCGGTTATTGCCTCAACGATCAGATCGGCGGCTTTTTGTGCTTGTTGAGTGTGTGCCACGGTTTCGCCTGCCAATGCTTGGCTGTGCTGCATCGCTGATACACTCTGGTTGACCGTCAAGAGCAACTGCTCGATGGTTTGCTCGATTTCCTGCGTCGAGCTATGGGTTCGTTGAGCCAGTTGCCGGACTTCATCGGCCACGACGGCAAATCCTCGGCCGTGCTCCCCTGCGCGGGCGGCTTCGATCGCCGCATTGAGCGCCAGCAGGTTGGTCTGATCGGTAATGTCCCTGATCACTGAGGTCACCTTGTTGATATTTTGACTTTGCGTCTCCAGCGTCAGGATCTGTTGCTGTGCGGCTTCAATTTCGTTGGCGAGCGCATTGATCGACACCGTGGCCTGCTGGCTGATCTCCAAGCTTCGCACCGCATTTTCCTGTCCGTGTTGCGCGGCCGCCGCCGTATCATTGATATTGCCGGCTATTTCGCTGCTGGTTGCCAGCAGTTCATTGATTGAGGTGGCAACGTTGGCTGATTCGCCTTGTTGCTGCTCGGCATTGGCTAGGCTGGCTGTGGTGGCAGATTTAGACTCGTTGGCTGACAGCGAGAGCTGTTTGGAGATCCCGGCAATATTACTGATGATGGTCTGCAGTTTACCGGTAAACCGATCAAAAGAGCGGCTTAGCTGCGCCAATTCATCTTCGCCCTGGGCATTCATACGAGCGGTCAGGTCACCGTCGCCCTGGGCGATGTCTTCCATCATACGGTTAACGGCATTGAGCCGCTGGCTGATGGTGCGGCTGATCACAAGCAGCACCAGCGTCATAACAAGGGTAATGGCACATCCCCCCAGCAGGAGGATCGTTTTTTCCTGCGATTGCATGTCGTTTATTGCCGTGACGATCGTCTGTTCGAGATGCTCAATATGGCTTTCAACCTCATGGACATTGGTCCTTAGTTCGCCGTAAAGCCCTTCAGAATAGGTGAGGCCAATATCGGTATAGCCTTGCACTAGTTCATCGAACATCATTTGATAGACAATTAGGCTTCTTTTTATTGTTTTTTGCTCCGCTGTGGAGAGTTCGCTATTGGCCAGGGCCAAGAATAGGGTACCGAGATTGTTGTCAAAGGCGGCAACGTGGTTCGGATCTTTGGTGATGAGGAAGTCCTTTTCATTACGGCGTAGGGTCAGCAGCAGCCGGTATAGCTTCTCGTTGCTGGTAGTGAGTAGCAACTCTTCTGTTTCGTTGGCTGCTGAGCGGATGTTGCCCCGCAGTCCATCGGAAGGTGTCAGGCCCAGCAGGATGGTTTGATCGGCGATGATATTAAATTGGGTGGCATAGCGGTCGAGTGATGCCATAACCTGATCGAACTCCGAGTTATTCTCGTCGCTGTACTGCGCCAGCAGGGTTTTTACTTGCTCTAACCTCGCATTGAGGCTGATTTGCTTATGGTTGAATTTCTCTATGTAGCTCTCATCCAGGCGGGCGAGGAAGTCTTTTTCGTAGCGGCGTAACGTCAGCAGGTCGGCACTGCTGTGAGCTGTTTCCTGGGCGGCAAGTTGTAGCTTATCCAATTTTATGAAAGAAAGGGTTTCGAAGGCACCGAACGCCACCATGGCACCGAACAGAAATAGGCTGGTGAGGTAGAGTTTTGCTTTAATTGTTTTGAAAAAATGGGTTTGCATTTCACTCTCCCTGTCAGTGGTATACCCAAGTGATATAAGGTGCTGGGTTTAGCGACGTTATGTCGATAAATGGCGACACAAAAGTCTGTATTGCCATATACAACTATAGGATCAGAAATGAAAAAATCCCGAAATTTGCCTTAAAGTCGGGGAACAGGGGCAAACTTCGGGATCGAGGGTTAAGGTTAGATACTTAGGCTAAAGCCATGGCTAGCAGGGAAACGGGGTGGATGGTTTCCAAATGGGTATTTTCTTCAATCTGCCATTTACAGGTTTCGCAGTCGGTAATCGCATAGTCGGCTTTGGAGCGCTTGATCTGATTGAACAAATTGCCACCGATAGCCATCGAGGTTTCATAATTTTCCGTTTTGAAACCGTAGGTTCCCGCCAGACCACAGCACTGGCTGTCGAGTACTTCGACCTCAAGGCCCGGGATCAGCTTCAACAGTTCGATGGTGTACAAGCTGCCGCCGGTTTTCTCCAGGTGGCAAGGTGTATGGTATACCACCTTCTTGTTCAGCGGTTTCATCTTCGGGGCGCGCCCGTTCATGAACTCCTTGAGCAAGAAGCGGGTCACGTACTCTATTTTGCTCGCAACCTTGCTGTTATCGACTTTTAGTACGTTCGGGTACTCTTCTTTTAGTGTGAAAGAGCAAGTCGAAGACGTGGAGAGAATAGGGGCATCATGCTTCTCAACCGCAGCGGAAAAGTTGTCGATATTGAGCTTGGCATTTTTCTTCGCCTTGTCGAAAAAGCCATTGGCAATCAAAGGTACGCCACAGCACTTTTCCTTGTCCATCAGTTGCACGCCAATGCTCATCGCATTCATGACGCTGACAAAGTCTTTGCCCAGCTGAGGGTGGTTGTAATTCACATAACAGCCATGGAAATAATGCACTTGCTTGGGATAAAGCGCTTGGCTGGTACAGTTTTGTTTGTACCAGCGGCGGAATGTGCCATGCGAGTATTTTGGCAAGCTCTTGTGATCATGCACGCCAATGGTCTTGTGCATGATTTTCTTGACCGGTTTCAACCCTGTGATGGTGTTGACGATCGGTGCAAAGGGGGTGGCTGCCGAGCCCATTAAGTCGGTATGGCTTAACACAAAGTCACGGATAGTCTTGATGTTCATCGGTAACTTGGCATGCTCATCGCGGGCGACGGCTATCATATCGCCGATTTTCACACCGGACGGACAGGCTGTTTCACAACGCTTGCAGTTGGTACACAGCTTTAATGTCTCATCGTAAAAGTCAGGGCTTTTGATCCGCAGGCGCTCACCGTCTGGGCCGCATTGCTTAGGGCCAGGGTATTGCGGGTTCGCTTTGGCGACCGGGCAGTAGACAGTACAGACTGTACATTTGATACATTGGTCGAAGCTGGTGTCTTTTTGCAGAAGGCTCATGCGGTAGTCCTTTCTTGTTTTGGCTGTGTATCTGCTTGCTGTTGCTGATGGGCAGTGATCATCTGCTGGGCAACAAAATATCCGGTGGAAATGGCGACCCCGGAGCCAGAGCCTTCCTGGACCGGATCGTAGTGGGCCAAAATGGCACCGGCACAGTATAGGTTGCTGATCACTTGCTGGTTGATTGTCGGGTTCAGCCGGTTATTGCACTCAACCCCCATCTTCATGAACGGGTGGCTCTGCGGGGTGAAAAACTGTGGTTGATACCAATGATCCCGGTGGGCGCTTTGGGCCATATCCAAGCCAAAGATGGGCTCGCTCACTGCATGGCGCTGTGCGGACAGGCCTTTGCTGAAAAAGCTACCGCTTGCCAGTAGGAAGTGATCCGCGACCAGTGGAATGTCTTCATGGTTGCGGGTGAAAATCTTCATCAGGCGGCCATTGCTGAATTCGCCCTTGCGTACTTCATCACCAGCCAGTAGCAAGCCGCCCAAGCGCTTGTAGTGTGACTTCATCGCTTCTTCGAGGCGGATCCCCAGCAGCGAAGGTGGCATGGTTGGCAGCTCACAAATTTTAAACCCGGTCAGCCCTTCCAGTAGCTTGATGGTTGCTGCGCCATCGCCGTTGCCGAAGATGGCTGGCAATACCACAAGATCGGCCTTGCCGACCTGCTGGATCATGGATTTGGCAAAAGCATGCAGCTTGGTCTCGTCGCGCAGAACCCGAGAGATATCAATCGAGCGGAATTCGCAGGGATTGCGCTGCATGTTGTCGAAATCAGGGAGCTCGACCGCAGCCGTCTTGATCTTAACGCCCTCGAAGGCGCTGAGCTTGGCCAGGTTATCAGCCGCCAGTTGGGGCTGGAAATCCCGGAAGCCATCGACCGTGACCAGGGCAATCTCCGCTAGCCCTTGGGCCAGCTGGTGGTGCGGGAACTGGTGGACAGTTTGCTGTGACAACCAGGTGGAACGGAAGGTACCCATCGGGGTGACTCGGTAATGGTTCATCTCATCAGGTTGCGCTGTGAGGTATACCCCGCAGTCGGCCATCACATCCTGATACCAGTTAATGGCTTCACGGCACTGCAGCTCCCCCAGCTTGCTGTAGGGGTGGGATGGAGATTGGTTTTTCAGATCGGCAAATGCAGAGAAAGGTGCACCGACGTTCTCACCATTGGGCAGGCGGCTGAGCACGTCAACCGAGCCTGAAGAGAAGTGCAGGGCGCTCTGACCGGCTGCGATGACTGCTGTTTTCAGCCCTGCTTCAGCACAGCGGATGGCGCAACTTAGCCCTGCGACACCGCCGCCGATGATGATGCTATCAAATTTCATTGTGTTACCTCGTCAGCAGGCTGGGTTGTGGCAGCAGTAGGTTGTTCGGTTGTCACGGCTGCTTGTTGCTCAGGAAGATCGCTAACGCCAAACAGCCCTTCATAGATCCAGTAGGTGAACTCGCCTTCACGCAAAGCATCGCCCCAGAAAACGGGTTTGATCCCTTTCCAGCGCTCTTCTAGAAACTCCTCCAGCAAGTGGCTGGCTGCATTGCCTGATGTTTTTCCGTACTCAGAAAACAGGCCTGCGGCACGGTAGGAGCAGAGCTCACCTTGGCACGGGCCCATGCCGATGCGGGTACGGCGACGAAGGTCGACAAGGTTGTGAACATCCAAGTCCTTAATGGCATATTCCACTTCACCGCAAGTCACCATTTCGCATTCACAGATCACCGCCTGGCTTTTCTTGTCATCGCCGAGGAACTTCTCTGCGCGCTCGCCATGTCGGTAGAAGGCCGATTGGTAAACCGGCTTGGCAAGGCTTGCCGTCGCCAGTTTT
The DNA here is from genome assembly GCF_029223585.1 of Photobacterium sp. DA100. Taxonomy (NCBI): domain Bacteria; kingdom Pseudomonadati; phylum Pseudomonadota; class Gammaproteobacteria; order Vibrionales; family Vibrionaceae; genus Photobacterium; species Photobacterium sp. DA100. Next base: position 1,383,842 of record NZ_CP119423.1, read on the forward strand.
TTCGGCTGGGCTTGCTCAGAGCCAGGAAGTGGCTTTTCATGGGTAATGCACGGGGCGGTGTTGCCGAGTTTTTTCGCCACCATGTCGGTAGTCCATTCGGCCATCATCCGGTAGGTCATCAACTTACCGCCGGTGATGGTTACAAAGCCGTCCAGGCCGTCACGCTCGGCGTGATCGAGTAGGACGATACCACGGCTGATATTTCGACCGCTGGTGTCGCCATCGACAGCGACCAACGGCCGGACGCCTGCATATGCGCGCAATACCCTTGTATTAGCCATGATCGGGGCGAGCTTGGTGCCTTCCTCGAGCAGGATGTCGATTTCTTTGCTAGTGACATGAAGATCATCAATCTTGTCGTAATCGATCCGCTCGGAGGTGGTACCGATCAGCGAGATGGTATCGCCGGGCACCAGAATGTCGGCATCGGACGGTTTACGGCAGCGGTTGATCACCAGGTTGTTGATACGGTAATCAAGGATCAGCAATGATCCTTTGGCCGGGAACATCTTGATCGACAAATCCCCATATTCACAGATTTGCTGGCCCCAGATCCCTGCGGCATTGACCACTTGCTTGGCGCGGATTTCAAATGATTGACCTGTTTTCATGTCCAGGCAGTAGACACCACGGACCGTTGCCCCGTCACGGATCAGACCGGTGACATGGGTGTGGTTAAACAGGCGGGCACCATGTTCAACAGCATCCAGTACATTGGAGGCCGATAAGCGGAACGGATCCAAGGTGCCATCGGGGACTTTCACTGCGCCAATCAGCGCAGGGTTACAGTTTGGTTCGAGGCGAAGTGCGTCTTGAGGAGCAAGTTGTTCAACATCGATATCTGCAGCCTGACAAGATGAAATGAAGGTTTTCTGGAAATCGAGATCGTCATCAGGCAGGGAAATGAACAGCCCTTGGGTATCTTCAACACAGTGGCGTGCAATGTTTTTCAGAATACGGTTTTCCTGGATACACTCTTTGGCCGATTCCTGATCGGTTACGGCGTACCTGGCTCCCGAGTGGAGCAGACCGTGGTTTCTTCCTGTAGTCCCTGATGCGAGATCATCTTTTTCAACTAGGATGCATGGGATTCCGCGCAAGGCACAGTCACGCATAATACCCGTACCGGTTGCGCCGCCGCCTATGATCACAACATCTGTTTCAAACCAACTATTCATGTTCGTTTTCGCTTATTGTTTTTGGTCAGTGGATCAGGAAATGGAAAATTCCTTCTACTTTATGCGCTTTAATATGCCATTTTTTGTAAGGATAATATTTGATCGGCTACACATTTATGAGCGTTCGCGCATTCGAACGCGCCTATTTGTGATTGTTTGGCTGAAAAAGAAACAATCTGCAGTAGGAATCATCCTTGGGAAGGCGGGAAAACTATGAAATTAGCAGTCGTGTAGGTAAACGAAACTTCAGATGGCCTTGCCGTCGTATGTTTAAGGAAGGGGCGGTGAACGATTTAGGCGATGGCTTTGCGTCTTTCGCTCAGAATGGGTCTGTAGCCGATAGGGTGGAAGCGGGTGCAATCACGGCCAGCATCTTTGCAGTCGTACAGCGCCCTGTCAGCTCGCTCAATTATGGATGAGAGCGAGTCGCCGCTAGCATAGTTGGAAATACCAATACTGGCTGTGAAGTTGATAGCGGTGTTATCTATTCCTGTTTCGATTTCCAATGCGCGGATGCGCGATAGCATTCGCTCGGCCATTCTCTCTGCGTCGCAAGAGGTGCATTGCGGCAGGAAGAGGATAAACTCTTCGCCGCCGAACCGGCCAAACAGATCGGTTTTGCGGATTTGTTGCTGCATAAAATGGGCAAATTCTTTCAGTACTTTATCACCGACACCGTGCCCCCATGTATCGTTGATCCGCTTGAAGCGGTCGATGTCAAACAGCAGAACGGAAAAGGGCTGGCCTTTTTGCGCGCAGCTAGCTAGATACTTGTCCGCCAGCTGCAGTAGCATCCGGCGGTTGTATACCCCCGTAAGCGGGTCGAGGGTGGCCTGACGGTAGAGCCGCATCAACATGTGCAGTTTGGAGAGCTGAGACCAAACAACCATCAGGGCCAATACGTTCTGTAACCAGTAGCTGGCGATATTTTCAGGGTTTAGCAAATGACCGGCCAAGGAGTCGACCAAGAGCTGCGTGATAGCCGTCACTGCCAGCATGCAGAGGCTTTCTTTTAAGGTTACTGGCAAGATGGTTAAGATAGCGACATGCACAATCGGCAACAGGGTATAGCCATAGACAAATCCACTATAGACCGTCGGAAAATCCAGAACCCAAGCAGTATAGAGGTAAAACAGGTTAATACTGCCGACCATCAAGCCCATGTACCATTGGGCTCGCTTCAACGTCGTATGCTGGTGGTTTTTCCACGCAATTCCCAACAGTACTCCACCAAGCAGTAGCCGAGAGGCGGCTATTTGGTGGTTGACTGGGTCGGCGAGCAACATCAAATCAAAAGGCAGCCAAAGAATAACCAAGATGCCCCATACCGAAGAGAGCATGGTGATCCGGCTGCGAAGGTATCCGCTACGGGTATTTCTGAAGCTGGTGGAATGAGCGCGGGCACTCCAGAGATCGGGGATGTATAACTTGAGTGATTTGAACAGTGGCAGCAGTGAAGATGTCATAGCGATTGTCCTTGCTAATGTCTGATAGTCCTAGATCCAAACCGCTATTGATCTCTGATGGCGAGTAATTGCTATTATTTCACGCAGGCGCTTATTGTTCAGTGATATTGATCCAAAATGTAAGCCACATTTGCCTAGCTTTGTTAACAAAATAAGAACGATAAGCCTACCTCCCACCAGGAACGGCAGTTTCGCAGTTGGTATCAAAGGGAGGAATTGCTATCATCCACACACTTTGTTAGGCCTTATCTAGATATTCCCATGAACACTGCTTTAATTTTTCTGATCCCTGCTTTGCTTGGTGCCCAGTTGATTCTGAGTTTGGTCCTTACTAAAGGAGAGATTTGCCCTGGTCAGCGGGGAAGGGTTCATAAAACCTTACCCGTTCTTCTTGTGGGTTGGTTAGTCGTAGCACTGGCCCAGCCTTATGCTTTCTTGCCATTGGCGGCCTTGGGCTACTTTACCCTGAAAGTCAAAACAGGCAAAACCCGCGATGCGGGCCCTCTCAATGTGTTTTATGCAGCTAATGTACTGGCGTTTTTTGTCTGGTTTTCTTTGCTGCCCACGTTGACTCTACCCGTGGCCATTTTGAGTTTGGTCAGTATTGCGCTGTTTGGTTCACTGGTTGCTCACATCCTACTGACACAAGCGAGAACCCGTCTGCAGGCATTTCACCGTTTGCTGCCGTTTGCAGGGTTTGTCAGTGCGATGGTAAGTGTACTTTGCCTGTTATGGCTTGCTTACCAGCTTGATGAGACTCAATTGGCGTTATTGACTAATAATGTGGTTGCGGCTTTGGTTTTGCTTGTAGCAGGTTTGCTTGTGTGGTCGATGCATCTGTTGACTGGCAAAACGGTTAACCGTTGGCAATTGGTTGTCGCTGCCGGCATTTTAGTGATCTCAGCCAACATGCAGGTCGCATTAATGTAATTTTAAGGCTATTTAGCCTCGGCAATATCGGTGAAATGTGAGGCGGCGCTTTCTCTTTCCGCCTCACTCTGTCTATGCTTACTCATGAGTGAATACTTACCGAGGGGCAGGCAGTATGGAGATTAATAATCTTTTGAGCATGGATGGCAACATCGTTCTCGGTATCGTGAATGAACGATTACGCCTTGAGTGTTCGACAGTCGAAGAGTTGGTCAGTCGCTACGAACTGGACTTCAACGAGTTAAATCAAAAAATGGAAGACTTGGGTTACCATTACGATCCTATCAACAACCAATTCAAATAATTCCACCTTACCTTTTGTCCTGGCTGCATCGGCGTCAACCGCTATCATGCAGCCTTAATTCCTTCTAAATGAGTCTGGCATTGTTGTTTGGCCGTCGCAAAAAACGCAGATAAATAATGCCGTTCGCGTTCTTGAGCCCTAATGGCTGCAAACAAGCGTCGCCACAGCCCATCACCCAATGGCTTGCTGATAATCAGCCCCTGACGGGCAAAGTCGTAGACTGCCCAGTTTGGCAGCGCAGCAACACCTAGTCCAGCAGATACCATCTGTATCAGCATCAGGGTATTATCCGCTTGCTTCCAGTTTGCGGGCTCTACGCCAGCTGGTTGCATAAAATGCTTCACGACATCAAGCCGGCTTCGTTGTACCGGATAGCTCAGCATGGTTTCTTGGGCCAAATCTTCAGGCAAGATAATGTTTTTGGCAGCCAGTGGGGACTGCGGAGAAACGATCAGACGCATCTCAAAATCAAATAGGGGTTCAAAATGGATGTCACTGCGGGGCTGAATATCCGAGGTGATGACAAGATCGAGTTCACCCGCGCCCAGAGCGGGCAGAGGCTCAAAACCAAAACCTGAAGAGAAGTCCAGCGCGACGTTTGGCCAATGAATCTGGTATTCCTTGAGGGCCGGCATCAGCCACTGGAAGCAGGAGTGGCACTCGATCGCCATGTGAAGGCGGCCATTGGTATCTTCTTTCAGGCTGGCTAGCTCATGCTCGGCCTGCGCCAGTCTTGGAAACAGATCATCGGCAAGCCGCAATAAGATATCGCCCTCAGCCGTAAACTTCACGGGGCGGGTTTTACGCAGGAAAAGCTGGCTGCCTAATCGCTGTTCCAAATCTTTCAGTTGATGCGACAAAGCAGATTGGGTCAGACAGAGTGTATTGGCTGTCGCGGTTAGCGATCCGGTATCTCTCAACACAGTCAGTGTTTTTAAGTGTTTAATTTCAATCAAATCGCTTCCTCTTGCTTTTCTACTTTGGTGCTATCCCTGAAACGCTTTTTAATGTAGCGAGAAAATATAGCAGTGTAAACATCTAGACGGCCAAATGCGATTATATCTAAAAATACACAAGTGAATTCTTATGAATTTTATTCAAGATAAACATTAATGATAAGAAATTGCTCATGGTCCGAGCGTGGGTCATTGTTAGTCCAACAAAGAAGAGAATGCATGGACGGAGCAATAATGACTTTAAAAACAACAACACATATTTTGGGATACCCGCGAATCGGCAGCCAGCGCGAGCTTAAGTTTGCTCAGGAAAAGTACTGGCGTGGCGATATTTCGCAGGCCGAGTTGAATGAGGTCGGCAGCTTGCTGCGTCACCGTCATTGGGGGGAGCAATCGGGGGCTGGCCTGGATTTGGTCACAGTGGGTGACTTTGCATGGTACGATCATGTCTTGGGTACCAGTATGCTACTTGGCCATTTACCCAAGCGCCACCGCAGCGGTTTCCCGGATTTGGATACCTTGTTCCGAGTCGCCAGAGGTAAGGCTCCCACGGGCTGCGAGTGTGCGGCTTCGGATATGACCAAGTGGTTCAACACCAACTATCACTATATCGTGCCGGAATTCAGTGTAGACGATGAGTTCAACGTGAGCTGGCCGCAGCTGTTCGAGGAAATTGCTGAAGCGAAAAAAGCTGGCCACAAAGTAAAGCCGGTACTTTTAGGGCCAGTTTCATACCTTTGGTTGGGCAAGGAGAAAGATGCCGGATTCGATAGACGCACATTGCTGCCAAGGCTACTGGCTGCATATCAGCAAATTCTCAACAAACTGGCAAAGCTGGATGTTGAGTGGGTCCAAATTGACGAGCCGGCCCTTGGTCTAGAGTTACCCAAAGAGTGGGCCGATTCATTCAAGATCGCCTATCAGGTACTCCACGGCTCGCCCAAGCTGCTGTTGACCACTTACTTTGACAGTATTGCTCACCAACTCGATACGATCACCGCACTCAGCATCGATGGCCTCCATGTCGATCTCACGGCTGCGCCGGAGCAGTTCGATGAGGTGGTTGAGCGCTTACCTGCACACTGGGTATTGTCTGCCGGGGTAGTCAACGGCCGTAACGTTTGGCGCGCGGATCTGACCGCTTTGGTCGAAAGGCTGAAACCGGCCAAAGCAGCACTGGGCGAGCGGCTGTGGCTCGCGTCTTCCTGTTCATTGCTTCACAGCCCGATGGATTTGGACTTGGAAACAGAGCTGGAGCCAGAAGTCCGTCAGTGGCTGGCTTTTGCCAAGCAAAAATGCCGCGAGCTAACCTTGTTGGCCCAGGCTTTAGATGGCAACGACATTGCGCTCGAAGAGTGCGATCGCTACAGCGCGCCGATTAAGGCCCGGGCGACCAGTAGCGTGGTGAATAACGAGCTGGTGCGTCAACGTACAGCGGCAATCACAGATGATTTGGCAACAAGGAAGCTTCCTTACGCCGAGCGCGCCCGTGTGCAGCGCCAAGCATTGGGACTGCCCCTGCTGCCGACAACAACCATTGGTTCATTCCCTCAAACCAATGAAATCCGTTCCCAGCGCCGGGACTTCAAAGCAGGCCGGTTGGCAGAGCAGGATTACATTACCGCAATGCAGGGGCATATCAAGGATGCGGTTGAGCGCCAAAACCAGCTGGGGCTTGATGTCTTGGTGCACGGTGAGGCCGAGCGCAATGATATGGTGGAATATTTTGCCGAGTTGCTTGAAGGCTTTGCGGCCACCCGCTTTGGCTGGGTACAGAGCTATGGCTCCCGCTGCGTCAAGCCTGCGGTTATTGTGTCAGACATCTACCGCTCGGCACCGATGACCGTATCTTGGGCGCACTATGCCCAATCGCTGACGGACAAACCTGTTAAGGGAATGCTCACCGGTCCCGTTACCATTTTGGGCTGGACGTTCCCGCGCGAAGATCTCAGTCGTGAGGAGATCGCCAACCAGATCGCATTGGCACTGCGGGATGAAGTGGCGGATCTGCAAGAGAAGGGGATCAAGATCATCCAGATTGATGAGCCCGCGATCCGAGAGGGAATGCCACTGAAGGCAAGCCAGTGGCAGGCTTATTTGGACTGGGCAGTGAAAGCGTTCAAGATTTCCGCTGCCAGTGCTGAGCCAGCAACCCAAATTCATACTCATATGTGCTATAGCGAGTTCAACGACATGATTGAGTCGGTGGCTTTACTTGATGCCGACGTGATCACCATCGAAACCTCTCGCTCCGACATGGAATTGCTTGAAGCTTTTGAAGCGTTTGACTACCCAAATGAAATTGGCCCGGGGGTATATGACATCCACTCGCCGAATATTCCCACCGTCGAGCAGATCACTGAACTGGTCGCGAAAGCGCAAGCACGAATTCCGGCCGAGCGCCTGTGGGTGAACCCGGACTGCGGATTGAAAACACGTAGCTGGGAGGAAACAGAGGCTGCTTTATTGAATATGATCGAGGCCGCGAAGATCCTTCGTCAGTTGCACCAGTCTAAAGTGGGGTAGGCGGTCAATATTGGCCAGTAGAAGCGAGCCCCCAGCAAAAAATGGCTAAGGGGCTCTGGTGCCGCTCAGGAGCGACCTTTGATATCGTCAAAACTAGGCTTGTAGTCTGATTGGGTATATTTGGTCTTTAGTACTGGAAAGCGAGTTCTTTCCTTCTGTCCCTGCAGCTCTTTGCTGGTGGGGACATAATTGGAGGGTTGGTATTTTACTGTCTGGGGAGAAACCACACTGTTGTCATTGCGGCCTTGCAGCTCGTAAGCGACAGCCGAATTAGCAAAGCATAACCCTGCAATAATAATGAACGCGACATTTTTCATAACAGCCTACCTTAGCAAGATTGAAAAGGATACCGAGTTGTCTTATTGCCCAAGCGGTATTCTTGGAGCGCATATCTTGATGCGGCTTGGGTCTATTTAGCTTAGCTGATAAAAAATCATTACCATGAGGATTTACAAAACTTTAAGTTGTCGAATTATCAATAAAGCCGGACTGACGGCATAATATATTTTTATATAGAGTCAAAAGTTATATCTAACGTATTGAATAATTGTGTAATAAATACAATTAGGATCTAACAACCAGTCTTGGCAATATTTGCACGAAACATAATCGTATCGTAAATAAGACAAATCTAGGCCATTGATGGCCTAGATTCGGTTTGGACGCTCGAGAGCCAGTTTGAAAGTCTCCGGAAGGATACTTGGTCTTTTGAGCCTTTCTCCTTGGGGCAACGGATAGCGTGGCAGCTTTAGCCATTTGCAGGCTTTCGACCATAACTGGGCGTCAAGCGACGGGTCGATATCCATAAAGTTACAACCTTCCTCAAACGCCTGCGGATAAACCGGGGAGTTGCTCATTGAGCCGAGCAAAGGATAACGCAGGTGGCCCAATACACGCTTGAGTAATTCGACACCTTGGGAACCCTTTTCATTTCGGGTGGCGACGATAGCGACCGGTATGCGCCTGTGCTTGCTGGCCGCTGTGTTTATGAGCTGTTGGGTAAAATTGAGCATTGCATGGATATCGACGGGGGTGGGTTGTACCGGGATCACGATGCGATCGGCAAGTGCTATGTAACGCTCCAGCTCGACCGCGCTAAAATTGGACGGGGTATCAATGACGATCACCTCGCACTCTGTATCTACCTTGACTGCCAGAGAAAACAGTTGTCCGCGGTCGAAATTGAAGTGATGGCCCTCAACCCGATCGTTGTTGTGGCTCCAGTAGTGCGAAGTCCGTTGCTCATCGAGATCGAGTAATTCCGTTCGGCAGTGGCGACTGAGTACACTAGAGAGTGAAATGGCAAGCGTGGATTTTCCTGCCCCCCCTTTCTTGTTCAGGATCAGTATTTTTTGTGCCCGAGATGACTTAAGCCCACAGAGTTTTCGCACAGAACTCACCTACTTGTTCTCCCGCTTATTTTTCAGTACTGATCTTAATAAGCGACGGCAACGACCAGAAAGTAAATAAGAAAAAAACAAAAATGAAAAAAGGCGCCGACAGGGCGCCTATTTAAAGAGTATGGCTGTGATAGATAATTTATTCAGCGTCGGTACGTGTAAATGTAAGTGTGTGCTCTGCGCCAGTTAGAGTGAGCTGGTTACCCGCGACTGTGGCCGCGCTCCAATCCATAAGCGTAGCGCTCATTACACGCTCTAGCTCCATTGCTGGCTCAGGACAAGCCATCATGGTCATCCCCATTTTCTCGATGCGAAGCTTACCTTCATTGAGCTCTGCCTGACCGAAATAACGGTTACAGCCGGCATGACCATTAGCACCTAGATCAGCAGACAGTTGAAGGTTTGGTGCTTTGAAAGGTTCAGCAAGCTGAAGCTCGTTACCGTCAACTTTGTTCAGTACCCAGTTAAACGTGGCAAGGTCTGTTTGGCTAATCATCGCGGTCGTCGGCTCGCTATCAGTGTTAGATGCACAAGCAGCAAGAATAACAGGTACTGCTAACGCGGCAAGAAAACGTTTCTTCATTATCATAAATCCCCAGAAGTCAAAATGATTACCAGGCAAAGCATTATCTCACTGGATGGTTTGCCAAGTAACTAATTGTACGCCGTTTTTTATCTTGTTTTACAATATATATCAGATTTTCGTGTGATAGAAAATAGAAAACACACTTAACACTGTAATATTCAGGTTTGGTTAGGTTTTACCCTATTTCCAAGCAGTTTAACGCACTTGGATATACAGATGGTAGTTTAAATAACACCAAATGAAAAAATGTTAAGCCCGCGTCATTTATTCATAGTCCAATTAATTTCGCTGAGCCTGTTACCTTGGTGTTATTTAGGGGTGTTTGCCTTGTTTATCATGTGCAGATGAACATCTTGTTGCGGGAATGGAATAGAAATCCCTTCTCTGTCGAAGCGCATTTTGACTTCTCTGGTGATATCCCAGTAGACGTCCCAATAATCCTCGGTCTTGACCCAGGGACGCACGATGAAATCGACAGAAGACGAATTGAGGGTATGTAGCTTGATCGTAGGCTCGGGCGAGCGGAGTACCATCGGGTGCTCTGTGATGATTGCCTCCAGCACTTTCTCGGTCTTTTCGATATCATCACTATAGCTAACGCCAAAGACCATATCGACCCGGCGCACCTTTTCATGAGTGATATTTTTGATGGTATCGCCCCAGATCTTGCTGTTGGGTACGATGAGGATCTGGTTATCAAAAGTCTTGATTGTGGTGCTGACTAGACTCATATGGCTTACTTTGCCCGAGGTGCCACCGGCTTCGACAAAGTCGTCGACGTCGAAAGGGCGGTAGATCAGCAGCATCATACCGGATGCAAAGTTCGACAGGGTGTCCTGCAAGGCAAAGCCGATTATCACCCCGGCGACACCGAAACCGGTCAGGACCGGCGCAAGATTCAGGCCTATTTGCGACAGGGCAATCAAGATACCTATGCACAATACAGTGTTGCCACTGATAGAGATGAAAAAGTCCTTCATCAGTTGCGACATCCGCAGGGTTGGAGCCGAGACTGCCCGGGTGACGATATGCCGGGTGATGTTTTTCAAGATTTTAAAGATGAAAATGATGAGCAGGAAGATGAATATTTTGAACAGGGCCTGCGGGGTGTTTTGTGCCAGCCAGTCACGAAAATCTTCTAGCCAGTCGGACAGCAATGACAGGATGACCTTATAGTCTAATATCTCATTGGTCAGGTTACCGGAGATCACGAACAGCTGCTTGGTGAAATCGGTGGTATCGATTTTCATTTTGTTAGCAAGATCGACGATAAACTGCAGGTTGTCGATATCACTGGTGACTTCACGCTGGGCGAAGATGTACTGTAGTTGCAATGAGGCCTTTTCTTCATCGGCGGCAGATTTGATTTGGCCCGATAGCACGCTTTCCTGCTGGTGGTCGAATGATAGCTTGGCGGATAAAAAATCGAGTCGCTGTTCGATGTCTTTGATCAGGGCCTGCTTGCTCTTGTCGGCCGGGGTGCCGAGTAACTCCAGCCAGCCGAAGTTGACCCATTGTTCACTCAAGATTGTATGGTAAAACGCGGTGGTTTCGTTGAGCGTTTTTTGGGTAATGAGTTTCTGTTCTAGATCGACATCATCGAGGTCGTTTTGCAGCTTGGCGATCCGTTTAAACAGAAAATCAATGGCAAGGGTAAGGTACTCGACCTGTTCGTTGACAAACTTCGTGACTTTCGGGGTGTTCTCTTCGGTTCGGTTCTTGATCAGGTTTTGCAATTCAGCCCGGATATCCTCATTTTTCTTTAGCATCTGCATATCAATGATATTTTTTGCTGTGCCGACTTTTCCCTGTGATTCCCGGTAAAGCTCAGCCATTTCCTTGTCTAACTGCTCTATCTTGGCAAATTCATCCTTTTTTTGTTCCGGGGCTTGTTCGGTTTCCTCGGCAAAAGACAAGAGGGAGAAGAAGAGGGCGAAGATAACTAGCCAGCGCATGAATCGGACTCCGAGCGATACCTAAGTATCAATAAACATAGAAATCCATTGCGTTGGTGCTGGCTTATTTTCAGGAAAGGAAGGAAGAAAAAATGTTGACTGAGAAAAAAAGGCCCCCTACTTGAGGGGGCAATGTTTACCATCGCTAGTATTAGTGCTTTTTCTATATTTGTTTTAAATCAGTGGCTTACTGATTTAATCAATAGCTTACATAACCCCTAATTATGCTATTTTCAGCAATTTACGACGTGTTTTTTCTTCTCTGTCGCCACTTTGTCGCCACTTAGAGTATCTACAATTCAATCACTTACAGGTAATTTAGCGGGTTTTTCGTCACTGCATCTTGTAGGTGATCAGGTGAGAAATGGCTGTAAACCATGGTCTGTTTTATATCGCGATGACCAAGGATTCGCTGCAACACCAAGATGTTTCCGCCGTTCATCATAAAGTGGCTGGCGAAGGTATGGCGAAGCACATGGGTAGCTTGCCCTTTAGGGAGTTCAGGAAAGCATTTTCGCAGTCGCATATAAACAGGGAAGTAGTTAACAGAGAAAAGAGGGCCATTACCAGGTTTGTGGATAGCATCGTACAGCTCTGGGGAGATTGGTACGGTACGATTACGCTTCCCCTTGGTATTGGTGAAGGTGATTTTGTACTTGGTGAGTTGTGAGCCTTTAAGCTTTGCCGCTTCCATAATGCGAGAACCGGTAGCCAGGCACACCTTGATTACATTGGTCATGTCTTCCGCATTGTTCTGGGTACCGACGTAATCAAGCAGAGTGCGAATTTCTTCGTGTGAAAGGAAAGTAAGCTCACGTTCATCGGAGCGAATTTTTTTCACTTCAGCAAATGGGTTAGGTAAAGGCCACTCCTTAATTCGAATAAGTTCATTGAACACAGCCTTCAGCAAAGTCAGTTCCAAGTTCTGAGTTTCAGCTGCAACAGAACGCCCATCGCCCATCAGGATGTTAGTACGATTCGCTCGGTACTCGGTGTAATCTTTCGCTTTGCATTTAGCTGCAATAGGATTGCCCATTTGGCCGCACATGTTGTTCAGTATCTTGAGGTATAACTTACCGGTTTTGATGTTCTTTCCGTGGTAGTGATACCAAAGCTCAATAAGGTCAGACAGCCGGCGCTTGTCGTCGGCAGTGCCAAGCCAAGGCTTATCTTCAGCTTCACGTAACGTAAAGCGCTCGAAAGCAGTCGCTTCCCCTTTAGTGGCGAACTTCTTCCTAACTCTTTTTCCTTGTCGGCCGTGAGGGTAGCATTCACATAGCCACGTTCCATCTCTTTGTTTTCTAACAGACATAAGCTAAAAATACTGTTTTAATATACAGTGTAATTTTGCTATGATATTCATGTTGTTGCAATGTTTTATTTTTTACATACAAACAAATGAATTTTGAGGATCAGATGGAAACAACCTTAACAACACATAAGAAATTAATAACTCTTGCTGTTATTTCATTCGTAGCCATGATTACGGCTTTCTTCTTTAAAATTCAATTTTTAGCTAGTCCCGCACTGGTAGCATTCTTTATGTGCATCTTATTTTGGGTTTGTGAACTCCGAACTGATCAGCTTTGGAAAGGTTTTCTATTAATCTTAATTGGTGCATTTTTTAGTGAGCTACTCGAAGCTTTACCGCACTTAGTGCCTGCAACATTTTTTGACTTTAAGAGAGTCAGCGATCTTTTAGCTAGCGTGGCGCCTGTTATGTTTTACGGTGCAGGTGGTAGTGTTATTGGCACATATGCTTTGAGAACAACGAAGGAAGAAATCGACAAGGAAAACAGCCAAAAAAGTGTCGTTTTGTTTGATAAAAACTATCGAATTCAGCAACTGGAAGAAAAAGTCGGAAGTTTTCAAACAAAACTAAACATTCTAATCGGAGCGATTGTCTTGCAATTCCTTCTAGTTGCAGCATTGCTTTACTTTCGGTAGTACTAACGCTCTTTCTCTTTATAGTTAATAAAATTCATATGTTTGGGGTAAGAAGCTCTGGGAATTGGTTTTCCTTTGGGGGGGCCTATGTTACCTACCACTATGGTTAACCGGATACATTTATATGTTAGTAGGAATGTATTACAAATCGTGGTGAAAAAGTAATTTCATTATCTAAATACAAGCACTTAATATAATCTCTATCCAGTTTGAAATATCGTGTTTGGATAAATAAATGAATAATTTTCTTGTAGCAATGTGTTTAATTTTCTCATCTTCAATGGCGCTAGCATCGGATAATGTCACTAAGTCTTTTAACAAAGAGACGGGTGTTATCGAGTGGTCGGTGTCAGATAGGCGAGTGTTTACTCTTGATGCGTACTGTAATATTGATAGACCTTTTTCTTCATCAGACTATGATTTTAGCTGGGTAGACAAGATGTACTCATTTGTATTTGGATGGGAGGAGAAATACACCCTTTCATGTAACCCAAACATCCGTTCAAAACATACCTATGAAGACAAGGCATACTTCTATGCGTTTAACGGAAAAGAGATTGATCGCAACCAATATTACAATAGTTATGCGCCACAGCATTACTTTAGTGGCTTTCACTCTAGTGAACAGGAGTTGGATCTATTTTTAGAATCTGAGAAGCGTGGTGAGTCGATTGCCTTGCATATGGAGAGCAAGGATGCGAATTATGATTCTGGACTGAGGGTTAACAAGAAAGGTGGACTTGAGAGGGGTGAGGCACGTTGGGTACCAGTTCGAGAGATTGATGCAACTATTGACCCATCAGGCACAGCCGAGGCACTAGACATCCAAATGACTCTTGCTAAAGCCAAGCATGAAGCACTGAATCATGAAGTTTACGTAAAAAACAAAAATGGGCTGATTGCAAAGTTGCTAGCTTTGGCATCCATATTGTTGTTGGTTTTTTTGATGCGTGGCATCATCCGGCGAACCGTTAAAACTTTGTGGAGCTTTATAGTTGGGTCTGTTTTTTTTGTAGTTGGCATCGTGATTGGTTTGTTCAGATTGCCATTCGCACTTCTAAGGGTGGTGCAGCGCCACCGGATTCAGAGAATTATTGTTGAGGAAGAAATCAGAGCCGAAGCAAGAGCGAATGCTGAAGCTAAATACAAAAAACGATTAGGTGATTGATTCTTTCGCGTTACCATTCTTCGATAGATAGTCCAGCAAAAGTGTTGAGCTATTATCTAATATTGCCCTGCATTAGTGGTAGGGCTTTTCTGTATCGTTATTGATTTCACCCCAGAAGATTTTAACTGTCATGTAGCTACCATCTAATGTGCACTCGACTTGATTCATTGTTACCTCCGGGAAGTTATGCCTCTAGTACTAATGTAATTGATGTTATTGGTTAATATTGAAAAATGTGCAATATCACGCAAATCACATGAAATCATTACTATTTTTAGCGTTTGGGTGCTTCTATCAAGTTAGGCGAGGGGGCAAATATGATCAGATGGATTTTGAATATGCTTGGTCGAAATGAAGAATGGTTGGTGTCTGAGTGTGGGTTGCTTCAGGTGAGTATTGATGGACGAGCGATATTGGTGGCGTAATGATGAAGGTGATATTTCTTCTGCTTTCTTTCGCTTTTTCAGCCAATTTGCTTGCCCAGGAAGTTGCTGGACAGGCATGAAAACAGACAAGCTCATTGCTATTAGTGAGCAAGGTGATAAGGGCTTCCAATATGCGATGCTCTACGTCCTAGGTGTTGTCGATGGTATGGAAGGGCAAAGGGCGATAAACCAAGAGGCAGCTTGCAGGGTTGACAATGGCACAATTAATCAAGAGATTACTAGTAAAGTGCTTGAAACCTTAAAACAATTGGGACATCGACAAGAGCCTGCAGGTAAGCTTGTGATTCATGCCTATATCAAGACGTATTGTGAAGACTTTATGTATAAATAAGTCGCTTATGCGGCTATTCTTCTTTACTACAAAGATCTTCAAATAATGAATCTATGTCGTCACTCTCATCTTTAGCGTTGGCCTCGTGATCTTTATCATGATAATCGTCTACATATTCATCGAGTCTTAAATTATCGTAATTTTCTTCTAGCTTTGACTCAACATCATACGTAGATGTGATGCTATCTAAATCAATTAAATTTGACATATCTATCGAAAAATTACCAAGTATTTCTTCCAATATTTCATCTAGCTTTTGCTCGGCATCAAAACTATCTTCAGGGTATAGTTCATCTAAAGCATCGGTCTGATTCACAATGTCAACAAAGTCATTAACTAGACATTCTTCAGTATTTGTACGTAGAGACTCAATTATTTCACTATTGTCATCTAATGAAAATAATTTAATTAATAAAGAGATGTCTTGTAAATCATCTATATCTAAGTGTGAATTCAAGCAGTTTATTATAAATTCTTTTTGATTGGTTGTTGGGACTATAACTTCATTTGTTGAATTAAGTAATTTATAGAATTTAGAGATACTATTAGGTGTGTAGGTTGTATAGTCTCTGTTTTTATACCAGTTAATAAACTCCATTTTATTTTCATTAGTTACAGATAATTTATTTATTGCTAAGCCAATAAGTGATAGTTGATAAGAATCATTTTTATCTAAATTATATTCTTTAATGTTTTCAATTATGTTGTTTATAACATTAGATAACAATTTCTTTTGCTTTATAGTTCCATGATTGAGTATATAATTTCCATCGGTTATCATTGAAATTAAAGTTAATAATGACGTTGGAGAACTATAGCAAGAGAATATGTTAGATAGTGTCTCAGTGTCATTTTTATATTTGCTAATAAGATAATCCGTTATGGATGGATTATATACTGTATATGTAACTTTGTTATTACTAACATGGCGGTTTATTAAAGAGCCCACCAAAGATTTTATACAATCATTGAAGCTGTCAGGTTTGCTTTCAAGTTTAGCTTTTTTATCGATTTTCTTTATGTTTAAGTAGCAGTTTTCTAACTCATCATGACTAATTACAATAAACCGATGGGAGAATGCAACAAACATAACTATCGATTTTAAAATGTAATTTTGTGAGTTAATGTAAGTATCCCATAATTCATGTGGATGATTTAATGTTTTTATTATGTAATCTAAATAATTGTCTTTGCTTATACTGTTTTCACTGATTCTATATTCATCTGTTATGTGTTCAATAATTCTTGGATTGAAGTTTCTATGGTTTACTATTTGATTGTAGGATTTGTTTTTAATAACTTCATCTATGTATGATGTCTCTAAACTTGAATGTTTAAGGTGGCTGTGAAGTATCTTAGCTTTGTCTGTTTTTGACAGTTTTCTAATTTTAAGCTCAAACTCATGTTGGGAGGTTTTATTTTGACTATAAGCTTCAACATTTATCTTACGTTGGATAAGTATAGTGCTTCTGGAAGTGAGAATGAATCTTTTATTATTATCTCTTGATACTCTCTTGATAAATCTTAATATTTCAGAATCTTCTTTATCAGATTTTAGATCAATAAAATTATGGCCTAAAAAATCATCAAAGTAAAATATCTGTTTTTTTTCTTTATTGAATAGTGTTGTTCCGTTTTTTATGTCAGAACCAATATCACAAAACTCGTAACCTTTGCTAACATAATACAGGCAAATATTTTTTGATAATGTTGTTTTTCCAACCCCTGGCTCACCATTTATTATAATTACATTGTTTTTTTCAATTTTTTCTATTGCTTTATTATGTGATTCAGTAACAATGTACTTTTTAGAATCTTCATAAATTTCTTTTAAGCAAAGTTCACTGTTACCTCTAATTTCACTACTTAATATTCTTTTTAAAACGTTAGCGCTAGATAACCACAGATTATAATGTTTTTCTTCAATGTCTGGATTTTTTTTAAGAAAGTTTTCAACTTCATCTTTTCCATATATATCATCTGTATTTTTAATAAATCCATCAAAAGCAGCTTGTATTTTGTCTTTATCGTTGGGGTTAAGTGCTAGTGATGTAACGAAAATATACCTGTCAGGTGAAAGTTTTTTAACTTTGTTTAATTCTTTGTTTTTAATTTCCCATATAAGCCTTGCTACATCCTGCTTAAACCAGTGCTTAGCTTGAATAATTCCTTTTTCATTATTAAACGTTCTAAATCTACCATCTATGCCTTGATCTTTTCCTTGTTTAAAAATCTCAACATTACAGTTAAGCTTTTTTTCAATTAAATCAGCAGCAAGAACTTCAAATTCATTGTCATTTAATCTGCTTAAATCATAGCTCATGAGTTATAACTTTTCCCAAAATAGTCATTTTATTCTCTTCGACTTCAATATCCTTTCCATTGAAGCTCATATGAATTTTCCCGCCAGGAATACGGTGTAATTCATTAACTGAAGCCAACCCATCAAACTGGACAAGGTACTCTCCACTAATAACCTTTGTATTGCTCGTATCCACAAACAACTTCTTCCCTTCATGCTCAACCAGCATCAAGTGTTCAGCATCAGGCATTCCTTCCAGGAACTGAGGATCGAAGAACATCTTGCCTTTATCTAGCAACTCACCGTTATCTAGCTGGAAGTAGGGTAGCTCTACTTTGTCACTTGAAATGCTAGGTTTGTTCGAATCGAGCATGTCACCTTCACCAAGAAGAAGCCAACGAAGTGATACTCCAGTTGCTAAATGCACTCGAACAGCAATTTCAAACGGTGTTTGTTCACGTCGATGCCACGTGGAAATGGTTCCCCAGGAAACGTCAAATACATCAGAAAGTGATCTGTACTCCTTCAAATTGAGCACTTTAAGTAGACGGGTAGTCACATCTTTACCACCTTGATAGTCTTCAGGTAGCAATTTTGCTATCTCGGCAGTATTTAAATCTTGACTTGGATGCATTTGATCACCTAGTATCATCATTAACGTCAAATGACGTTGTGCAACATAGAATCAATGGGGATTGATTTGAACAACAGTTAACTAGAAAGGATACCACTATGGAATCAACTTCAATAGTCTTTAGTGCACCACTTGCCCCCTTTGTCACAGTACAAAAGTTCTCTGATATCACAGGGATAACAATTGGGCAGGTCAACAAAATGCTTCATGAAGGCAAACTCCCTATCCGTCCTAAAACACCGGGCAAACCCAAAGAAAAACCGCTCATCAACATGGTTGCCCTAATGCGAGAAGCGGATTCATATGTGTTTTAACTAAGTCATTTGAATATAGCAATTGGGATAGGAGCCCACTATGTCTGCAAATGAATGTCCAAAACATACAGCGTTCCTCAACGCTTGCACCACCTTCAGCAACACGCATGTCATTAAGCATCTGGCTGCAAAGTTCGGTTTGGATGCTCAAATGCAGTGCAATAAGTTAGATGCCAACAAACCCCATAAGCTATTCGCTGAGGAGCTGCTGCTACTTACCAAAGCAACCTATAACCCAGATACAGGGAAAATGGATACCAGCTTGGTCGATGGCCTACTAAGGGAACTCAATCTAACCGCGGTACCATTACCAGCTGCCAATACAGAGCAAGCAACAACATCTTTAACTGATCGTATGTTAGAGATTTCTTCAGCCACCGGTGAGCTCAGTGCTCACACCTTGCAAATCAATGCCACCAATCGAGTTAATCGCCGCACCAAAGAACAAGTCGTGAAGCGCGCGCAATGCGCCGTTCGTGAACTTGTCATGCTAATGAATGAAGTCGAAGGCAAGTTTCAAGCTGTACCAGTGCTTTCCTGTGCGGTCGACGCGTTTGGTTCAATGCCACTACCGGGTCTTTCATAAGGAGATAACCATGGGAAACGCAGCACGAAAAATAGAACAGTCATACCCCAGGCCAGCATCAGAATCGCTAGCTCATTGTCACGAATTACTCAATTGCAAAAGCCTGGCGGGGCTGAGTTACGAGAACCTCGATGAGTCAGTAAAGCGCACTTTATGTTTCTCGGCGGGGTTAAAGCAACGCCACATTCCAATGAAGCTCCATGAACTGACACCATTCGAGCGTAAGAAGCTTCACCAAGCCATCAATACATTGGCAGATGCCCTTAAGCCACTCGCTTATCGCTCATTAAAAGAGTTTCGATAATAGCCCGACAAGGGCAGTCACTTGGTTAGGAGAACACCATGAAGAAAGGAAACGGTAAAAGTGAATTAGCATTACAGGCCGAGAAACTAGCAAAAGACTGCACAGCCTTTGCAGAGCAGATGAGCCAAGAACGCGGTTGTTTAGATGTCATCAACGAAATTACATCATTGGCTTTGAGCAACATTAAGTTAATCCATATACATGTGGGATTTCATGCCCACACCGAAGAGTTTGATGTGCAGGTGAATTCGGTCGATAACCGTTATGAAGTGGGAGAGAGCATTCATCTCTATAGAGAATCTCTTTATCTAGACCGTAACCGATTTGAAGACGACGCCACACCGCTACAGCAGTTATTAGAAATCGAAGACAAGTTGCTTGAGCTTATCGCTGAAGCAAAAGATAAGTTGGAGGCTGCAGCATGAGCCTCTGTCATATCATGGTGATGGCCGACGAACTCAATCAAACATTAGATATGGTCGGCCTTGGCCCATCTCAGAAAGATGTATTCGTAAACATCTTCAACTACATCGAAGACGTCACTGGTGAGTGGTTTGCCTTGGATACGGCAAAAGCCCAATCACTCCATGTTGCGCATGATCCTGCATTAATAGACCAAGACGACATCTACGCTGGCTGGTTCGCGTTTTGGATGTGTGTGTTCAACAACACAGAAAACGGTAGCGAACTAGAAACCCAAGCCTTGGGCGCGATTCGTGGTCTGTTCTTTACCGCCGCCCATAACCGTCAGGTCACACTGCCATCAGCAATTGAAACCTGGTGGCATCAAACCAACGAACTTCACTTCAATAACTCACTCAACGAGGTATCGGCATGATGACACAAGAGCAGATGTACCAAGAACTTATCGACCGCCTAAACGAGATGACTCAGTGCATGGTTTGCTTTGTTCCCATCCTAGAAGAGCATCGTTACTCATCTGCTGATGCCCTAAGGCAAATCGATATCAGCAACTCAGTTATCGCCGAAGCTAAAGCTATTCAGAAGGAGAACGCATGAATTACTTAGCGGTATTCCTTTGTGCTGATGGCGGCATCATTCGTAATGATGAAACCGGCGAAGTGATGAATATGGAAGTCGGCGATTTAGACACCCAACAACAAGCCATTGTTGAGGCATGTACCAAGTTCGATTGCGAGCACCTAAGAAACGGCGTGATTCGTAAACGAAGCGGAGCAGGCGGCTTTCTGATTGTCGATGCACAGGAGTTTGTTGAGGTATGAGCCAGACCTTTCAAACCGATCATGGTGTCGTCACGGTTAAACCCCGTCACTATAACTTTTTGATGAACGCCTTTGTGGTAGAGCTGAAATTAACTCCTCCGAGTCTTTGGGGATGGGGAGTAACGGCAACCTTTCCAGAAGAAGTTGAAGGGAAGGTTGACCAAGCTTTTGCTAACAAATGGGCCACTGAAGCCATAGGGAAGTTGGTTTGATAAGGAAGGTTATCAGCAATGGACGCCACTTACCCGCAACCCTCTCAAGCCTATATTGATTCCTGCCCAGGCCGCACAGCCTTGTGGCGGGATGATTCCACCTGGGCTCAAAACTTGGTTTCTACCTTACCAGGTGATCTCGCCAGCTCCCTCTACAAGCAATACGTCTTTCGCTGGGAAAAGTATGTAAAGCGCAACGGCCAAAGCCGAAGTGCCAATATCTGGTTACGCCGCCAGGTGCAAATGATCACCAGTGCCATCGCACAGTTTCCAACGCATATCGAAAACCTTCGTAATGAGGTAAAGCGTAGCAAGCTAGCCAATGACCTTGCCACTCAGTGCCACAACATTCTGTCTTCCGGTAGTGAGGCAGGCGCCACGATGAAATCGGTATTTGAAGAAATGATGAATATCCCCAATCAGTGGGGTTTCACTGTTGGCGTACCGATGCAGACGATACTCCCTGCAAAGGGAGAAACACCAGTTCAATATGGGCGACGTGTTAAAGAAGTCTTGATGGCAAGCCAAATGGCTCGATTGATTTCCGATGATTGGTGGGCTCGAAAACTAGAAATCGCTTACAGACGTTTTTGCGAACACTGCCGGATTATCGCCGGTAAGGTTCGCAAAGGTGTTTCAGCTTATTTAAGCCGTATTGGCTTGCGTGATTACAAAGAACGCAAGCTTGCTAATAAGCGGGCTTTGGCACAAATGATTGCCAAGAATGAGATAACAGGTGAAGAGATTGCCTTGTTAGAAGCCGTTGAGGCATCGGTATCTAACCCCGAAATTCGCCGGCATGAGTTAATGGTAAGAATGCGCGGCTTTGAAGATATCGCCCAGGAACAAGGTTTAATGGGAGGGTTCTTTACTGCTACAGCTCCCAGTAAGTACCACGCCTTTATTAAGGACAAAAAAGGGAAGGCCCACAGCAATCGTAAGTATGCTGGCGCTAACCCAAAACAAACTAACCGATATCTAGGTAAGGTTTGGTCACGTGCGCGTGCCAAGCTGAATCGCCTTCACCTTCCTATCATTGGCTTTCGGGTATGTGAACCACACCACGATGGCACACCGCATTGGCACATGTTGTTTTTCTTCCGCCCTGAACACGAGCAGATGATTCGCTTTGTGTTGGCAGATTACTTTACCCGTGAAGATCGCTCTGAACTTCGAGTGAGTCATTTTGATATTGGGTACTGGGCTAGCTGCTTTGTTAAAGAAACAGGCCAGCTCTCTCCGGTTACTGACCATGACCTTATCGAGCAAACCGCGAAGCGTATTAGCCCACGTTTTGACTACAAAGCTATCGACCCTGAAAAGGGTAGCGCCACCGGATATATCGCCAAGTACATCGCTAAGAATGTCGATGGTTTTAAGGTGGAAGAAGATGAAGAAGCCGGTATGGCAGCCAACGTGACAGCAGAAGCTGTAACGGGGTGGGCGAGTGAGTGGGGTATTCGTCAGTTCCAACAGATTGGTGGGCCTCCGGTCTCTATCTGGCGTGAGTTGCGCCGGCTAGAACAGGATGAGGAAACCAAAGCGGGAATTGCAGCTGCCAAAGATGCTGGTGTGAAGTATCACCGGCCAGTGAAATCATTCCTAGAGCTGAAAGCTGAGAAGCCCTTGCTAGAAGTGGCTCGAGTAGCGGCCGATTCCGGTAGTTGGAGCATGTTCATTGCTGCCATGGGCGGATTGTTCTGTCCTCGCAAGGAACAGCCATTGCGCCTTATCTACAAACCACAGGAAAACAAGTATGGGGAAGCTGTTGCCAAGTTAAAAGGGATCACCAACCACATCGACCTCACCATGATATCGCGCGCCGATGGTTGGGTTATTGCTAAGAAAGGTGCAGCGTCTGCAAAAAGCGGCGACAGCCGCGCCCCTTGGAGTTCTGTCAATAACTGTACGGAGGATCTCAATGATCCACTGAACGAAGTGAAACGGACAGTTTTCGACCATGTTCAACGGAATGGCATTGACGTTGATATAGGTGGCGCAGCTGCTATCGCTAGGGGCGACAAGGTTAGAACCAAGAAAGGTGAGCAGGTATGGCTCGATAAAACGGATATCGGCCTGCAGCTTCGCATTTCGCAGGTAGTTGAAGAGTATGAGGATGGCTGGCCGGGTTGGGACTATGAAGAAATCCCAGAAACGGAACCAGAGCGGACTTATGCCGACATCATTAAATCCATCCCAGTACACGCAGGCGGCTTTACCCCGCCAAGCAAGGAGTACTGGACTTCAAAGAAAGAGGGAATACCTGATGTATGAGTTTATAGAAATGGCCGTACCTGAAGGCCGGCCAAGTGAAGCGACTCACTTTAACCCAAGATACCGATTGTGCTGGGAAAAGCTTGTCGAGGATTCAAACAATGTGCAGGTTTATGATCATGTACATAAGAGTTGGGGCCAACCTGTATATCGGCCCGGTGGGCTGCTTATCCAATCACAACAATGAGGAGCGAACTCTATGTGTTTTGATGCTTTAGGGTTAAAGACCCTTAGGGAACAAATCAAACAGAACGCGGAGATTGCTGCTTCGCAAAATCACGGAAAGGCTGTCGCTTATGATAATCCGTGCACCTTTCACACAGCCAAACAGGGTGTGGTTTGGGAGAAGAAGCCTTCTGCCAAGGGAGAGGCTTGCTCATAAGCTGGATGCAATAGCGGTGACTTCGACATCCATTACAGATCTCTAAACGCGGTGTTTTGATTAGAACTTCATCAAAATCAGGTGGTTGTGTCAATTTTTTGCCTATCAGTGCTGTAAACTGCTTACATAATACTGTATATTCATACAGTGCTTTACGCAAGGAGTTATGAAGATGGCGCACTCAATCAGTTGGCAAGCAGTTGATTTCATTGTTGAGGCTTTAGCTGCAAAGACATACGGCGAAGATCGTACCGAAGTGGCTTTGTACCTGATCAAGCTAGTAGTCGAAGACAAGAAAGGGCCGCTTGATGCGACCCAATTGGAGATGGTGCGGGAGCTGTTGGCTGATGTATCAAGTGTTGTAGCGCAGTAAACTGGAAAGTATATTTATGAAAAAGCTTACTATTCAAAAGAGATAAATAGGCTATTACCCTTCTGGGGATTGGCTTTTATCGGAGCTACTTGCTTTTCTTTTACTCCAAAGCCAGCCTATCACTGGTACAAGGATTGCTGCCCACATCCACTGCCAATTATTATTGAAAAATAACTTAATTCTTTGTGCTGTTGTCACTTTAATTGTAATTTTTTGGGAAAAAGTTCTTATTGTCCTTGGTGTGTTATGACCATCTATTTCTAGTAATGCAGTGAGGGTCAAGTGAAGCCTATGTGAACCCTCTACTTTTGGTTCTATCTCCCATTTCCATTCAGTATTCTGGTCTTTAGAAACTGCTTGTGTTTCAGCTGTAATAGCAGTTATTTGAAAATTATGACCAGATAATCTTGCTTCCATACGATCTGATACCTTTATCGTTGCACCATACAGTTGCCCAGCTTCATCAATAAGCTCTTTTATTTGTTCTATAGTATCATTTAAGCTTAATTTCAGAATGACGATAGATGATTCTTCTATATTAAGGTTCTCTGGAACATTGAATGCTATATTAGCAGGGTTCATATTCGATAGTGCTTCATCAACACTCTCAACTACAGAGTTTTGAGGTGGTCTTGTTAGATAAGCAGGAATTGATGGTTTATGTAATTCAGCGCCAAACTTAGTCAAAGCAATTACAAGAAAAGCAATGAAGGCTAGTATGATATACATCCAGTGTAAAAATCTACTTTCATTCTTCATTTTCTTTCCTCCATATAACTAATTATTCCATTAAACTAATTCTTATGCATATATTGTTGTTTTTTGATTGGTATTTAATAAATGCCATAAAGTATATGGTAATGCCCGAGTTAATATTTTACTATGAATAAGCTATTAATCTTGATCAAAGTCAAAGTGTTATAGTTCAGGAGAGTGTCTTATCTTGCTCATTGTCTAAGACAAGAAAGGGCCGCTTGATGCGACCCAATTGGAGATGGCGCGGGAGCTGTTGGTTGGTATATCAACTGTCAGTGGAAGAACTTGATTTTGAGTCTGGATGTTTTTGCTCTGAATTGTTTGTAACCATCTCTTTATTATCCGTATTATCACCTAAGATGCACTTCTCTATTTTGTATAGGTTTTTTTCATCTTTAGTTCGGTAAGTTAGTACAGTCGTGTGGGCTGGGTCTAGTGTAATAACACCTTTTACTTCATCATCAAATTTACAAAAGTGATATGAATTGAAGTCATAATTTGTAGCTACTTTTTCAATAAAGCCTATTGGGTTATTAATTATAGCATCACTAAAAATGAATAAGGAAAATGCAGCCATGAACATTGTCGAGTGAAAAAAATCAAACCCAGGCTTTTTGTTTTTATCATCATTTTTCATGAGGATGCGTATAAAAATATACACAATACAGATAAATGAAACTATTAGTGAAAGTAATGCCCCTAAGAGTAACATTGCAAAAACAATGGTTTTTGGGAAGTAGCTGGCATCAATTGCAAAAATAGCATTGATGACAGCTGAACCAATAACATTCGCGAAATATAAAAATATTGATAATATTACACTGAATAAAAATGCTGGTTCCCAGTTCTTATTGCTGAATTTTGGTAGTGTAGAGTTTATTATTGGAATAATAGATGAATATAGGCAAAGAAAGCTAGCACTTATAAAGGCATATGTGAAAAATGGAGAAAAAGGCATGGCAGCTAAGCACAAGAGAGATAATCCAATGCCTATAAATCCTGCAATTTCATGTATTTTATATTTTGATATCTTATCAATTACGATTGCTGTTGACCATACGATGAAGAGTACGAATACAAAAAATGAGTATACATAAGTACCTATTGAATGAAGGTTTTTTAATGTCTCTTCACTTAAGTTGAAAAAATTAAAAAATACAGTGAGAAGAATAAATATTGTTGCTGTTAAAAATGCCATTAATGTTAAAGTGGAATAAAACTTCCTATAGAAATCATTAATTTTCATTGATTCTTGTGCTTTTTTGATAATATCAAACATCTATATTTTTAACCTGAGTTGTATTCCATGTTATTAATCGTTTTGGTATTCTTATTGCTACTATAACCGCTTATCATAAGCTTTGTTCAGAGAGTGACTAAAGCCTAAGGACATAACAAAAGTATGCCCACACTCGGGATCGCAGCAAGAACAATATAAATCAGCAGATGTAGAAGTAAACCAATTAGTTTTTTCAATCCTTGCTTTGTTACCGCATTCTTTACAATGAATTCGCATAGCCATAGCTGGACACCTCTATTTGTATTTGCCGATAACAAATAATAACTCAATTACTGTTTTTGTGTACAGCTATGCATGTAAATTTAGATGATTTTTTTTCGTAATATCAATGTCTTGGTTAACGGCTTCTACTAACTTTCTAGCCAAAGGAATTGACTCATTCTTTCTATAAGCTTCATCGTTTTTCAATGGGTCACCAAAGCTAGAAGTGCCAGCTGGAATAATACCAGACAGCCCTGGTGGGAATCGGTGAGCGGCGAGCATATCTTGAGAGGTGACAGATTTGATATTGGTAAAGTCATCTTTGGTCGCAATGTCCCCAACCGGGATTATTTTGATACCGTCAGGCTTACCATCAGGAATGTTCACAAACAAAGAACGAAAGTTGCCAACGCCTTTGCTAGCCGCCATCGACTCTTCTAACTCTTTCTGTTTGTCTGGGTCTAGGTTGGGGTCGGTAGCATAAAATATAAACCCACAGTGGGCGCCGTTCTTGTAATACTTGCGGCGGAATAAAGTAGCATCCGTATTCAGCTGGGCCGACTGTAAGCCGCCCATGTAATCTGGCACACCATAGATTTGTTGGTATGGGTCGTACTGTTTTATGAAGATCACATCTTCTTTGCGATAGGTAAGGTGCTCTCCATTACGCTGCAGGTAAGCAAAATCCCCATTCATTTTCACCCTAATCCATACGCTAGAAAGTGTGACTAAGCGAGTCACTTTGCCTAGCCGGTTACGGATTTTTAGTAGTGGGCAATCACCAAACAACAGGAAGTTGTATAACGCAGCTTCTAGATCTTCACGGCTTAGAACTGATGACAGCTGGATGAGTTCAGCCGCCATGTTTTTACGGCTAAAGATAATAGGGCCATGATAAGGGTTCGACTTACTGATCTTTAGCAGCAAAGTTCGGTCGAGTGGAGGAATCCAAAACTCGTTATAGTCATCAAAGAAAATACCTCCGCTTTCGTCCATGCAGTGCAGAGCATCAAGGCCAGTGATAGTGTCCCAGGTTTCACCGATATTAAAGGCGATGGTCTGAGATGATTTGTTGGTTAGGCTGCGATTGTCTTCCATGACGACTTCCGTTTCGTATTGTGGTTAATGGGCTCATTGATGGCGGCGTGCGCAATGGCAAAGAATGCGTCGGCATGGCCGGTGCTTTCAGTACGGTCAGCTTTGAATGTCATTTGGTTAGTGCTGCCAGTAACACCACGCTTGATGGCAAGGAATGAAGCACCGATATCCTTGTGCTCGGCATCCCAACAAATGCGCTGGCTCTCAACCAAATCAATCATTTTTAGTACCAGGCGGTTTTTGCTGTCCACGCTGTAATGAATGGCTTTGGCTTCTCTGGGGAATAGGTTGTGCAGTAAATCAAATACCCCAGCTCCGATCCCAGTGATATCAACGCCGATATAAGTAACGTGATAGCGTTGAGTGATACGTTTTATTTGCTCAACGTGGTGCTGAAAGTTAAGGCCACGCCAGTGATGCTTCTCTAATACTCTAAACCTCTCACCATCAAACTGAGGTGGGGCGAGTACGATTAGGGTCGCGTTGTCGCGCGTTCGGGCTGGGTCATACCCTAGCCATACCTCTCGGGCGGCAAATGGTCGGGCATTTTTCGGCTTGAAGTCACGCCAGCTAGCGGTATCAACCCCGCAGCCTTCCAGCTGAGAGAACTTGAAGACTGACTGAGAATCATCAACGAAGATGCACATAAACAAGTTTTTGAAGTCATCATCGCTGTATTCGTCGCGCAGTTCGTCGATGTCAAACAGATCACAGCCACCTTTCGCCGCATCCTCAATAGTAACAACGTAACGCCATTGTCTATCTGGACACTGCCGGCCACCATCTCGCATCTCTTCGAAGCTTGGAAATTCTTTGTTTTGACGATCTTTCTTTTCACCTTTCCAGGTGTCGCCGGTCCAGAACCCATAGGCTGGATGGCCTTTTGCTGATGGCGTACTGAAATAGGTTTTACGCCATTTCTTGTGGGTAGCCATGGCCGAAGCCAGTTTGTTTAGGCGTTCAAACTGAGGTATCCAGAAATACTCATCAATATAGACATGGCCGTGATAACTCTGAGCCGTATTACTGTTGGTAGAGAGGAATCTGAGCTCGGCATCACCATGTGCGGTATGAAGGGTGATTGGGTTACCGGAAAGCTCAACCCCAAGGAACTGTTTGGCAATAGCGATGATGTAACTACGGAATACTTCCGCCTGGGCTCGTGAGGCCGACAGGAATATTTGAGGATGCCCCGTCAGCACGGCGTTTTCTAATGCTTCACCGGCAAAGTAGTAGGTGGCACCAATTTGGCGTGACTTCAGGATATTGCGGATTCGCTGATGCAGGTTGTTCCGCATTTCATGTTGATAGGCAAAGAGGCTGTCATGCCAAGTTTTGAAGTCAGCTTCAGTGAGTTCGGTGACATCATTCTTTTTCTTACGGCCTTTCTTCTTAGTGCTAGAGCCGATTTTGTTGGAGCTTTGCTCGCTGCTCGCTGAATTGCTGCTGTCGCTTGGTGGTGTGGATTGTTTTTGTTGCAGTACTCGCTGTTTCTTCAGTTTCACATGCTTTTCAATCAGCATGTCGAGCTCTTTAAGTTGATTAGGCGTCTTTTCTGCCAGGTCGGTCAACATGACGATACGACGGGCAATTGCTTCGTCGACTTCCTCTTCGCGAAGCATGTCTCGCCAGTTGTATTTATCAGCCCAATAGTAAATGACTCGGGTGTTTGGTAACCCAAGTTCTTCCCTTATTTCATCTGGTGTCCAACGTCGCAAATAGAGACGTTTGGCCGCTTCGCGGATTTCAGGAGAGTATGCCATGACGCAATCATACAGCTCGGAATCATTCAAATGACGCAGTTTCATTCGGATAAATTCGGATATCGGCTAAATCCGAAATTATCCGAATGAATCAAAATGCTTTTGACTATTTAAGTGCGTATTCTTGCCTTGATTAGATGTGCATTTGAATGAAATTTGGTCATGGATGACATATGGCAGGGAAGCTAAAAACCGGATGGATCCGGGTCGCCACGGAAGGCGACACCATTGATGGAAGGGAAATCAGCAGGCAAGACTTGCTTGATATGGCTGAGAACTATGACCCTGACGTTTATGGTGCAAGGATTTGGCCTGAGCATTGGCGCTGGTATGCCTGTGGTGACGTGTTAGAGGCGAAAGCGGAAGAGGTCGATGGATTGATGCGACTCTTTGCTGTGCTGGCACCAAACATGATGATGGTCGAATTCAATCAACAAGACCAAAAGGTTTATACCTCTATCGAGATTAAACCTAACTTTGCCAACACTGGTAAGCCTTATCTAGCGGGTATGGCGATAACCGACCAACCAGCAAGCCTTGGTACTGATCGTATCCGGCTATTTTCCACTTCTAATGATTGCATGTATGCCCAGCCTGAACTGCTAGTTATGGATGAACTGCACGAGGAAGCAGGCGGCATCCGTCGTTTATTTAATTTGTTCTCTGACAAGAGTGCTAGCAACAAGAAGGAAGAACAACCCATGGACAAGGAGCAGTTCAACGCTCTGACCGAAGCCATTAAACAAGTGGTGGAAGGTCAGGGGCAGCTTCAAGATACATTGCAGTCTCACTTTGCTGCCAGTGGTGGAGCGCAAACCCCACCCGATGAGCCCAAACAACCGGAGAAGCCGGAAGTGGGTATTACCGAAGAACAGTTCAGCGAACTGACATCAGCGGTGACCAAGCTGGCTGAAGGTCAAACGGCCATGCAACAACAGTTCAGCCAGTTACTGGAAGAAGACCACAGTAACACCCCTGATGTATCGGGTGGTGACGGCTTTGATTGCAACTCACTGGTTTAAGGAGAAGACATGCTGAATTCAACTGCACTTAACTACCTAAACCAGTATGCCCAGCAGCTTGCCAAGGCTTACAACGTTTCGAGTGTCGAGAACCTTTTCTCGATTACTGGCCCCAAAGAAACCCAGCTTCGAAAAGCGATTCTTGAGTCTGTTGCGTTCTTGAAGCGCATCACCATGAAAGATGTAGACCAAATCATCGGGCAAGCCGTTGAAGTGGGCGCTTTGGGGCTGCATACCGGTCGAGTTAAAGATGGCCGTTTTCATAAGAAAGCCAATATTGATGGCACTACCTATGCGTTGGTCGAAACTGACTCTAACTGCTCAATTACCTGGGACACGCTGAGTGTGTGGGCGAACTCGGGTAATGCTGGCGAGTTCATGAAGTTGCTCAACGAGTCTACCAACGAGGCTTTTGCTTTGGATATCTTGCGTATCGGTTTCAACGGTACCAGTGTGGCCGAAGATACCGATCCTGCGCAGAACCCAAATGGCGAAGACGTCAATAAAGGCTGGCAGCAAATCATCAAAGATCAGGCGCCAGGCCAAATTGTCGATGTTGATGTGTATCTCGATTACGAAGGTAAGGGGGATTATAAAACGTTAGATGCGATGGGCTCTGACCTTATCAACAACAAGCTACCGCCACAGTATCGAAATAACCCGAACTTGGTGATTCTGGTTGGTGCGGACTTAGTAGCGGAAGAATCTGCCCGAATTTATGACGAAGCAGGTACACCAAGCGAGAAGAAGGCAGCTGAACATCTACCGTTCTCCATTGCTGGCCGCCCTGCAGTCGTACCGCCTTTCTTCCCTGGTAAGCGTATGTCCGTAACTATGCTGCCAAACCTGCATGTTTATACCCAGAAAGGCACTCGTCATCGTAAGGCTGAACATGTTCAAGACCGAAAGGCTTACGAGAACAAGTATCTTCGCTGGGAAGGTTATGCCATTGGCAACATGAAGGCATACGCCTCATTCGATGAAACCAAAGTACATATTGGCGCTAAGCCTGCTGCATAGGTGAAAGATGGCTCGTTATTCACCTTGTCTTCGCGATAACGAAATCAAACAAGCCCGCAGTGAATCGCTGCGGGCAAAGGATACGGGTATCGCGCCTGAAAACTCTAGCTTGCACCTTCAGCTGATTGCGCTTGAGGAAGATATTAAGCGCCTTAAACAGCTAAGCCGCATTGCCGACAAGGTTGCGATGAAGCGCAACGAGTTATTACCAAAGTACATGCCTTATGTTGAGCGGTATTTGGCTGAGGGCGATGTGTTTGCCAACCAGGTATTTGCTTATGTGGTGATCTGGCTCTTCGACACAGAACAATTTGACCAGGCAATTGAATGGGCATTCTTGTGTATTGAGCAGGGGCAACCAACCCCGGATAGCGTGAAGCGAGATTGGCCACATTTTGCTGCTGATGCTGTGTTGGCATGGTGCGAGGTACAGGCCGAGCGGGGCAACAGTGTTGAGCCTTACTGTTCAACCGTTTTTGAGAAAGTCAGTAATGAATGGCGACTCAATGAAAAGCTTACCGCTAAATGGTTCAAGTTCTGCGGCCTACTGCTATTGCGGGACATTCACGGCAAAGCACTACCGAGCTCAGTAGAGAGCACTGACAAGTTACAACAGGCCACTGAATTGCTGATGAAGGCGCAGGAATTTAACCCTAAATGTGGCGTTAAAACTGTTTTAGAAAAAATTGATATGCGCCTGCGGGCGTTGACCGACTCCTAACCCTCCAAGGGTTTCTGGCTGAGGTGTTGACCAGCAATGGAAAACAATAACCGTCGATGCCAGTTAACCCTTACTTATTCAACGGTTCATAAGGTGATAGGCGATGAGCTTTGGCGGTAAATCAAACACGGATGTGAATACCAACATTCCCGGCAATGGATGGCCGGATTTATCGACCGAAGAGTTTCGCAGGGTTCGCCGTATCCCGACCGTATTTGATAACGACAGCATGGAAATGGCGATTCGTATTGCCTCGAAAGCGGTGAAAAAACAGTTGGTGTCGTTACTGAATGCCGAAGGCCAGCCGCCTAAACTTGATGACGATGACACCGCAATTTATAAGCGTGCGGTTTATGGCCGTGCCCATGGCGATTTGCTGCCAGAGTTTGCCACTCAAGACCGCCGCAAAGAAGCCAATAACTTAGCCACCGATAGCCAAGAACAGCAGGATGATTTCATTGCCCAGAGCAATCGAGATACCCGGTTGCTGCTTGGATTGGGTCGTGCATCGGTAGGGGTGATTTGATGGTAGAGGTTTATACCAAAACCAAATTACAGCACCTCACTGAGTACATGCTTGCCCATATGAAAAGCGATGTGCTGGAAAACAAGATTGATGCCTGGCAGGAGTCGGCAACGATTCAGGTGGACGGGGAAGATAGGGGGAACGGCGGGTATGTAGCCGCTCAGTGGCGTTACACCGCAGTGATTTCTATTGAAGAGTTTCCCCATCACAAATGTGACCCAAGGAACATCTTTGCGTTGGTGTCTTGTTGGTTATCTGACTGTGATAGCGAGCGTTATGAATATGAACTTGGTGATCCGCAAGTCAGCGTAGATGTGCTTTCACAGGAAGTGGCGGATGTAGCCATCGAAATCGAAATGATGGAGCCCATTGAGTTGATTCCAGACCTAGACGGTTCAATCACATGGCGTGGGCAGAGCTACCGGGTTCAGACCGTGCCTATTAACTATGCAGAAGAAGCCGAGGTGGGGAATGACTCCGACGATTCAGCTAAACGAACGTGACCGGCTGAATTTTGAAGAGAAGTTGGCACTGCTGGCAATGCCACCCAAAAAGCGGTTTTGGATACTGAAAACACTTGGGAGATGGGAAAGAGCAAATGCTAGGCGAAGGATAAGCCAGCAGCGAGATATTAAAGGCAGGGCATTAAAGCCGAGACAAAACCGAAAGAAAGGCAAGATTTTACGGCGAATGGGTAAGGGCTTGGAGCCTTATGTGAAGAACGCCAACCGCCTAGAACTGACTTGGAAGAACAAGCTAACAGGCCGAATTGCTGCCCGGCATCACGCAGGGCAGACACAAAAGGTAACGGCCGCCCAAATGCGAAAACGCTGGGGAATGCCTAACTACAAGGCTCCATGCACGAAGGGCCAAGCTAGGAAGCTACGGGAGCTAGGTTACACGGTACCAAGGAAAAGCGGCAAAGGCCGCAAGAAACCTTCTCTACGGTACATCATGCAAAGTGTTAGCCATGGTCAGGCAGGGTTGCTCATCAGGGAAATGACGAACCAGCCAAGTAAGCAGTCATGGAGCATCCCACTGGCTGAGCGCCAAATACTGGGAAGCCGAGAAAAGGATGTGAATCGCCAGCTTATCAAAATCATGGAGCAGGCACGCAGAAGGAACTGAAACAATGGGAATCGGTAAGGTAGAGGTAAACAACCTCAATTTAGGCCAAGGAACACCGCCAGAGATTGAACGGCATCTGCTGTATATCGGCACTACCAGTAAGCCTGAACTTCAAGGCAAAGTGACTCGCATTAACGCTATGACCAATTTGGATGATGTGGTGGCTGATGATGCGTTTGGTGACAATGTTCGTGCAGCACAGCTTAACGGGAAACAGAACTGGACTGCTGCAATCTATGGATTGCCTGCAGATGAAGATGCTGAGACATGGGTTGAAGCGATTGATAACGCCAACTTAACGGACAGTTTTGAAGGTATCGCGATTGTTGATCCGGTAACGGACAAAACTGATTTTGATGCGATGCAGTCCAAGGCTGAAGAGTTAACCAGCAAGCTAGGCCGCTGGGTGTTCATACTTGCTGCATGCAAGGGCATTGATAAACAAGCCCAGACCTGGTCGGACTATGAAACCGCTATGTTGGCTTTGGTGAAAGATGTGGCTGCCCGTTGGGTAGTGCCGGTTCCTTTGATCAATGGTAATAACGTCGGGGTACTGGGTGGCCGGCTGTGCGATCGCTCTGTCACAGTTGCTGATTCACCAATGCGTGTAACGACGGGTTCAGTGCTTAGCCTAGGTGAGATGCCAGTTGATAGCGCTGGCAAGGTGTTAGAAATGTCTACTATCGCCACGTTAGCTGAAGCCCGTTATTCGGTACCGCAATGGTATGCCGATTACGAAGGTATCTATTGGTCTGATGCTATGACGCTGGAAACCAAGACCGGTGATTACCAATACCTGGAGTACGTTCGCCCAGTTCATAAGGCCAACCGTCGTATTCGCTTCAAAGCCATTGGCCGTATTGCAGACCGCATCCTTAACTCAACGCCGCCAAGCATTGAGCTTAACCGTAGCTATTTTCGCAGTGTGTTGTTTGACATGGCCTTCACGACTGAAATCGGCGGTATTACCTTCCCAGGTGAAATCATGACGCCACGTGATGAGGACGTGATGATTACTTGGGAGACCAAAACCAAAGTCATTATCAGCATCATGATCCGTCCGCATAACTGCCCGAAACACATCGTGGTGAATATTGCACTTGATTTGAGTAATGGAGCAGGGAGCTAATTTATGTCGATGCGTTTATCTGGCAAGAACATGCATTTCACCTTGGGCGATATCAAGCTCAAGGCCCAGAAAGTGACCCTTTCTATTACTGATAACTCTGCAGTGAACAAAACCAGCGGTGTACCAGATGGTTATGTCGATGGCGATGTGGAGGCTTCTGGTGAACTTGAGTTGACCACGGCGCAATTTAACTTGCTCGGTAAAGCTGCCAAGAACGCCGGCGCATGGCGGGCGCTTCCGGCTTTTGATGCCATGTTCTACGGCAAGATTGATAAGGATGAGCTCAAGGTCGAAGCCTTTGGATGCCGTATTAAGCTTTCTGACCTACTTGATATCGATGGTACAGGCGGGAGTGCCTTAGTTCACAAGGTGCCATTTGAAGTATCGAGCCATAAGTTTGTTCGCATCAATGGAACGCCATATTTGCGTGATGATGAAACCGAAGGCTTGGTTCAGTAAGGGGACGGAATGACTGATGTTATCGACCAAGGCTGCCGTTTCGAAGCCCAATTCACTGAAATGGCGATTGCCAAGCAACGGGCAAGGTATCACCCGGTTGAACAACGGGAAAGCGCACATGAATGCGGCGAATGTGGCGAGCCGATTCCCGAAAAACGCCGCGAGAAAGTACCGGGGTGCAAGTACTGCACTTCATGCCAGGAACTAGCAGACAAGGGACGTCTATGAATATCGCGAAACGCTTTATTAACTATGTGATTAAGCCTGTGCTTGATCAGCTTGATGTAGCAGCAGGCGGTCACGGGAAGCTGAACACTGAGGCTGCGATTGCACTCATCATGATGATTGTGGCTCATGAGTCAGGAAAGCTGACTTACTCCAAACAGGTTCGTGGGCCCGCTCTCGGTTTCACCCAAATGGAGCCAGCGACTTTCTTCTGGTTGATTGAATGGCTGGGGAAATCGAAACCACATCTACTTGATGCCATGAGTATGTTCGGGGCTATCGGAGAGCATGACCCGCTAATGATGGTTGTGTGCCCACAGTACGCAGTGGCAGCAGCAAGGATGAATTTACTCCGTTTCCCAGAATCGCTACCTGCAGCAGATGATTTGGATGGCTTAGCGCGTTATGCCAAGAAGTATTGGAATACATCAGCTGGCAAGGCCACCGAAGCTGATTACAAAAACGCTTACTTACACATGATGGAATAGGAGCATGGCATGAACTTTATTACTGGCGTTCTACTGAAAACATTATTGGATGTGTTAAAGGGGCTGTTTTTTCAAATTGGCTGGAAAATCATTTTGGAACGGTTTGCCACTCGTGGTGTGGTTTGGGGGCTGGAAACCCTGAAGAACCTGACCACCAATGATGTTGTGCAGGCCACGGTCGATGATGTGATTGCATCCCTACAGGGTAAGCGCCTTAAAGAAATTCCACAGAAGGAATAGGTATGGATCCAAATTGGCTAAATGCGCTGGTAGCTCTGGCATCACTTCTCACATTACTAACCAGCGTGTTAATCGGCTACCTCTTTAGGCTTTCGAAAGAGCTGTCCGATTATAAAACCTATGTGGCACAGCATCACGCCACCAAAGAAGAACTCAAAGATATGGCGGAGAGGTTAGAGCGCCACTTTGATACCGGTTTTGACCGGGTTGTCGAAATGCTGAAACAAGGGAAAGTAGCATGAATGATCAACTGATTACGCTAGTCATTGCAGGCAAGGAGCTAGTATTCAAGCCATCGGAAGTGGAATACAACGATTACATGAATGAGCTAATGCCAGATAACAAGGTGGCTCCTGCTCATAACTTCTTGTTCAACACGGTTGATGATGGCTCCAAAGAGACACTGCGTGAAATTACCAATGCCAACCCAAGTGCGGCAGTGCAAATCACCGCTGCAGTAATGGCTGAGTATGCGCCGCAGTTGGAAATTTCGGTAAAAAAATAGATGGCCTTGTCGCGGCAATAGACCGTAACGATTACGGCAAGATGCTCGCCTGGCGGCGTAAGTGGTTACCAGGCGAGCCGGATACCGAAGCCAACTTGGCAAGGGCTATCTGGTTAGAAAAGAACTACTGGGAAAACATGCGAATGTCCACGGCGAACGGAGTTGCCAAAGCATTCAGCTCATAAGCAAGGAAGCTGTTATTCATGAGCTTACCGCAAGCATTGATGTTTCAGGTTGGGCTGATTGACAAAATCAGCAAGCCATTGGGAAACATTCAACGTCAATTCAATGATATGGGCCAGAGCTACCGCGATGGCACCCATACCATGGTCGCAGGGGCGGCAGGCGTGGCCGGGGCAGGATTAGCCTTGCAGGCCGCCTTGATGCCGGCCATTGAAATGGACCGTGTGTTGGGTGAGGTGAAATCACTTGGAGTAGCTGACGAGCAGCTACAGCAGTTAAGTGATACCGCCCTGAACTTTGCAGTGGACTATGGCAAGTCAGCGACGGAGTTCGTGGCAGCTTCTTATGATATTCAGTCTGCAATATCTGGCCTTGCGGGTAATGAGTTAGCTGAATTTACCAAGGCATCGGGTGTGCTGGCCGCAGCGACCAAGGCAGATACCGGCACGATTACCAACTATGTCGGCACCATGTACGGCATCTTCCAAAATACCGCGAACCAAATGGGTAAGGCTGATTGGGTGAATATGCTTGGCGGCCAAACAGCAAAAGCCGTTCAGATGTTCAAAACAACGGGTGATCAGATGTCGGCGGCATTCACCTCTGTTGGAGCATCAGCAACCTCGGTTGGCGTGGGTATGACAGAGCAGATGGCGATTCTGGGCACCTTGCAGGCCACTATGTCAGGCAGCGAGGCGGGTACTAAATACCGTTCTTTCCTTGCTGGCGCAGCAAAAGCTGAAGATGCACTGAATATGTCGTTTACTGATTCTCAAGGCCAGTTACTTCCTATTGTGGATATCCTCAACCAAATCAAAGGCCGCTATGGAGAAACGCTCTCTGTTGCTGAAGGCGCTGAGTTAAGTAAGGCATTCGGAACGAAAGATGCGGTAGCCATGATCCAGCTGTTAATGCAAAACACGGAAGGGTTGGCATCCTCCATAAATGACCTTGGTGATGTTAAAGGGCTAGATGTTGCTGAGCAGATGGCCGGAGCTATGACCGACCAATGGGAGCGCTTCGAGCAACTTATCTTCGCGATTCGTGCCTCGTTCGGTCAGGCATTGCTACCAGTGATTCTGCCCGTAGTTCAGGCCATCGCTGATGGTGGTAAAGAGGTTTTGCTCTGGACGAAGCTATTCCCGAACCTGACCAAGTACATCGGCTTGGCTGGCGTTACCGTCCTGAGCTTAGTGGCCGCCGGAGGCTTGTTCACCATGATGGTCGGTATTGGTAAGCAGGCTATGGTGGCTTTCACTCTAACCATGAAAATTTGGGCTGGGATGAACCTGGTGATCACCAAAGGGTTGGCAGCATTAAGGGCGGCAATGTTGGCGGCCAATATTGTGATGGCAGCGAACCCAATCATTTTGGTAGTAGGTGCTGTTGTAGCAGCCATCGCCGCTGTGGGAACCCTGATTTACTACTGGGATGATCTCAAGGCTAGCTTTGGTGACACCATTTGGTTCCAAGTGCTCGAGTCTGCAATCACCCTTCTTACCGCACCTTTCCAAGCATTGTTCCAGTTCCTGAAAGGTGGGTGGCAATGGGTAATGAGTGGTTTCACCGACACC
Organism: Photobacterium sp. DA100; assembly: GCF_029223585.1. NCBI lineage: Bacteria > Pseudomonadati > Pseudomonadota > Gammaproteobacteria > Vibrionales > Vibrionaceae > Photobacterium > Photobacterium sp. DA100. The sequence continues at coordinate 1,421,998 of NZ_CP119423.1, forward strand.
AGTGGCTTTGATGGTTTGTTCGCCTTAGCTGATAGCTTGCGAAATATTTTCGGTTCGGTGTTCAGCTGGATAACCGAGCAACTGGGAGGTCTGTGGGATACGGCGAAGAAAGTCATGGATTGGATACCAGGCTTTGGTGGCGATGACACAGAAGTAAAATCACAAGCTGTTCAGCAGGCCACGCCAAGAGCAGCCATTCAACCAGGCGGTGCAGCCAAGAACATAGCTTCGTATACAAGTAGCAGCACGAGTTATGGCCCAATCAGTATTCACGCCCAGCAGATGAACAACCCGCAAGACTTCGCCACAGAAATGGAGTTTATCGCCGGATGATTTATCAAGATCTACTAATCGAAAATGGAGACGTGGTGCTGGATGCAGGCCGTAACCCTGTGTTGATTCAAGACCGTGCCGTTATCGCTCAAGACATCAAGCACGCGATTTTGGAAAGCAATTTGGCCGTTGAGCTGATTGCTGAGCGGAGCTCATCTAAAAAAGCAGATATTCGAACCCAGCTTGAGCTGTTGGTAGAAGAAGACGTTCGATTGGTGCCAGGTACCGTGCGACTAGAAGAACCTAAGGAAGGCCTCATTTTTGTTTTCGCCACGACTACAGACTTTGGTGACGTAACTTTGGATATCACAACTTCGGAGACAACCAATGTCTGATATTCCCAAGCCAGATTACGCCGAACTTGTGAAGCAATCCGGTATTCCTACTGATGAAGCGAGTTGGAAAAAAATGCTGAAAGAAGAGATGGAAAAGGAAGAGTGCATCATCTCTAATGATTCGCCTTTCTCTCCGTTCTGGCGCTTGATTGAATCTGCTGTTGTGAAAGTCACCTTGTGGCTCATCAATACGCTATTGGTGGGTTATGTTTTGCCAAATATGTTTGTCGCGACTGCAGCAGACCAATGGTTAGATTTACTTGCTTGGCAGTGCAAACTGACTCGCAAAGGGGCAACCAAAGCTAAAGGTTTGATCGCCTTTCAGCGTGCTGCCGCAAAAGGCCCAACGTTAGTCATTCCAAAAGATACTTGGATTCAGACCGAACCTATTAACGGCAATATTTACCGCGTTCGTGTGCTTGCTGATACCACGCTGCCAGAAAACGAAACAATGATCATAGCTGAAGTGGAAGCTGAAAATGAAGGCGCGGCCTACAACCTTGGTGAAGGTTACTACCACATTCTACCAACTGCGATACCAGGTATTGCAGCTGCAACAAACCCAGCTGAATGGCTAACCGAGGCGGGTGCAGACAAAGAAAGCAATGATGAACTTCGATTGCGTATTCGCAACCAGTGGAGCGCGGTGGCGAAATGGCACATTGATGCAGCTTACCGTTCATTGCTAACGAGTCGCGCAGGTATTAACGACGATAACGTGTATTTCGAGCATAACGCACCACGTGGCCCAGGTACCGCCAATTCCTACATTTTGCTTGATACGGGTGAACCATCACCAGAAATGCTTGCTGATTTAAATGCTCATATTCGTGAGCAAGGGCAACACGGTCATGGTGATGATCTGCAGGTGATGGCGATGCCAGAAACGCAGGTCAAAATTGTTTGCCGAGTGTGGCCGATTCGCTCACTCACAATGGATGAGCGCACCCAGTTAAAAGCTGCCGTTGAAAAGTTCATCGGGGCGGCCTTCCGCGAGAACACCGATTATTCGCCAACCGTGACCAATCCGGTATTGCGCTTTAGTTTCTCCAAATTAGGGCAAGAGCTACACGGCCAATTCTCTGAGATTGAATCACTCGAGTTCGACAATGCCGATATCATCAACAATCTGACGGTACCACGCATTCAGACGTTGGAGGTATCCATTGAAAATACCTGAGATAAACCTTCGCTACTGGATGGGGAGAGGTGAACTGGCGAAACTCGCTAGAGCCCTTCGCAATTACTGGGAGCATGTGAAAGCCGCATTTGAAATGCCACTGCAGCAACACGACCCACTAACCGCACCGATTGCGCTGGTCAACATCCTTGCATGGCAAAGGGATGTAGAACGACTTGGTCAAGAGCCAGAAGAACTGTTTCGCATTCGTGTGGCTCATGCCTATGGTTTTGCCCGTGATGCAGGTTCGGTATCCGGCTGGGAAGACATGTTTGCAAAGCTTGGTTATCCGCACATTGCTCAAGATGAAAGGTTAGTGAACGTCGATTGGGATGTGATCAGCCTGAAGATTCGAGACGGTGATTTAACCAATGTCCCGAAGTTATTAGACACAGTAGTGCGTCAATACGGGCGCACCTGTCGCCGTTATCAATACACTAGTTATGTCGAAATGCCGTTGGCCGCGCGAAGCAAGAACGTCGAAGCACAATATTCAACGTCACACGTTAAAACACGGATAAACGTTGCTGGGTTGCCGAACGTGCTCAATGTCGATTGTGAATATTACCAAGCCACAGTGAAAGGTTAAGGAACAACTAAAGATGGCAAATACCACTGACAAGTCAATTTTAACCGCCGCAGGTAAAGCGCTGTTGGCACAGCTCAATGCAGAAGAGAAGCCACTAATCATCGACAAGATGATTTTCGCTAACGTGCCAAACCGCCAAGAGTATCCACAACCTGATGATGTGGTACCAACTGATAACGTTGTTCACCAAGAAGCTGTAGAGCAGCGTGGCCGACTCTCTGCGGACTCGGTAATTTACAGCACTACACTAACCAGTGACGTTGGCCCTTTCGATTTCAACTGGACAGGCGCGTACTGCTCTGAATATGGCGTATTGGTAACAATCGACCACCATGCACTAACACCAAAGACCGCCGATGAACCAGGTGTTGCAGGTAACACTTTAGTGCGTTCCGTTGTACTGGAATACAAGGACATTGCGGAAATCACCAATATCACGGTGGATGCTTCAACTTGGCAGTACAACGCCAATGAGCGTATGAAGAAAATGGACACCGATGTTGCTCAAGCCATCATCGACCAGAACGGAAAAGATTGGTTTATCGAAGACGGTTTCTTGGTAACGCCTCAAGCGAGCGCATTCAACATTAAAGCGGGTGCCGGCTATGTGTCGGGCAATCGTGTCACGCTCGAATTTGATCGCAATGTCCAAGCCCCTAACAAGCCATCATTCATCTACGTAGACGCACACCGCGAAGGAACGCCAACAGGAGAGCAAGTCACCCTGTTTGATTTCGTGGTCACAACAGAAGAGAAAGACGACTACACCGATGCAAATGGCGTGAAGCACTTTGTGTGCAAGATTGCTCAGGTGTTGGCTGATGGTTCAGTGAGTGATTTGCGCCCAGAGGGGGAGAGTGCTAGTCGAAAGTATGTAAACGATGGGGATTTATCAACGGCAAGAGAATTGGCCATAGAGAGTAGTATTATAGACTACAAAGATTCGCTAAATATAACGCCTATTTCTGGGGAAGTAATGAAATTCCCAGGTTCGGCATTATTGCGAGTTCCTAGTTTTTTGTTAGATGGGACATCATTACCCGAAGAGGCGATCTTAGATTCAAAACCCGATATAAGTGGGTTTGCTACAGTTAACGGTGGCTTAAGTGTAAAATTTGAGCCAATCTCAACTGTATTTATTTCTTCTGTGCAGGATGTTTCTATTGAGCTAAACCCAGCCGCGAAAAAGGCGTTTATAGCAGGCCAGCAAGTTCATGCATCGAGATATTATGCGGGTGGTGATTTGGTCTATGAATTGATTTATGATGTTGTGCCGGACGATCCTGGTGCGCAAGGACTCTTTAATCACACGCTGAGCAACGGACTATATCTGAAGTTAAAGAATCCTCAGTTGATTTCACAGGCAGGGGCAAGAAAAAATCAGGATGTAACAAATATTTTAAACCAATGTATTAGCTATATGTCTCCGTACAAACGAGAGATTGCGCTGGGTAGTGATTACTTTATTGCTGGGACTCTTTATCCTGACAAAAATACGTCGATAGATGGCCGTGGTGCGGTTCTTACCAACAACACTCAATTGTTGTTTGATATTGCATCGGGAAAAGATGATGTCACATTGAGGGATTTTACCTTGGATGGTCAAGGTAAAGATATTTCTCGTATCATTAATATTCAGCGAAATGTAAAAAGGCCAAAGTTACTAAATTTATTGTTTAAAAATGTTTCATCGTCAACTTTTTTACGTTGCGTGGACTTTAGCGATGATGGTGTGGAAGGTTTTGAATTCAATGGGCTAGGGTGCGTCAATATCACTGCCGCAGGGAATGATATTGTCGGTGACATTGATGGTATGTGTCGGCTGATACAGATGAATAATTACCAAACAACAGCTACTACAAACCCGAGTTCAGGTAAGATAAGAAATACTTCCGGTAGAAAGCTAGGGACTAGAGAAGATGGTGATTTAATTCATTTGCAGTCTGATTCAGATCGAGAGTTTTCTATTGAAGTTGAAAATACCTTTGGAGCTGAAATAGCAAAGCGATTAATTAAGATTCAGGCTAATGGTATTAAAGTTAAGGGCTCTTATGCCGATGCTCGAGATAACACTGAGGACATGTGGAGTATCGTTTCCGCATACGGTAAAAACTGCACGGTGTTAGATACGTTTGGGATAGGTCGTGTATTTGGTGCTGTAGATACTGAAGGCGACAATAACAAAGTTCGTAATTCAGAGTTAATTCAGTATGTGAAAGCTGCTAATTCGTTTGTTGTCCTCGTAGCAAAAGGGGCAAACGTTGTTGTGTCTGCATCTAATGGTGTGGGTGTTGATGATATCGTCAGGGCTCGAACCGATAAAGGTAGTATTTCTCGGTTGAAAGTATCTGATGTGTCAGGTGTCGCAGAGCGAACACTAGTCTCAGCTTCAGTTAATTCAGATAATAATTTTGATATCGACGATTTGGATATTGGTGATGTATATGGCCGTTGCGCGGGAACTACTCATGCACCAATCGACATTTTTAAAGACCCAGATGCAACAGGGCTGCTTAAAAATGTCTCTCTGGGCGACGTAAACCTAAAAACAGATGGTTACTTTATTTGTGCAAATATCCGCGATGTTGATGATCTGGATGTGTCAGATATGAAAGCAAGCGGGCACACTTCAACAGCGTTGCAGTTGGCAAGATGTACGGAAGTAGATTTGAATAATATCTCAGGGGCGAAAACAACCGTCAAGATGATTGACTGTGTGGATACCATTAGTACCAATATTAAGCGTGGTTCAGAGAAAGGCATTCATTATATTGGTGGTGATGACCATATTGCAGATGGTGTGTATGTTCGCAAAGGTGCAAACCCTGTTTACCAGGATGAAGCTAACTTACCGACAAATGTTCAAGTCGGTTCTGCGATGATTATGAATTCGTAATACAGGGTTTATTTTTTATGCTAACCCTAAACGGAACCCAACTCCCATTAAAGAACCTACGCATTAGCGTTCGTCAGCAATTGGCCGGACAGGATATGTCCGGCCAGACCTCGGCTACCGACCAAGCGGAAACAGGTAGCAAGGGTAAAATTCTGACAGTGAAAGGCGTGATCCCATTTACCAAAAAACAGCTATTAACCAACTTGTTCAGCATGGCGGAAGCACAAGAAAACGATGCTCGCCAAATCTATCGCATTAGCAATAAAACGGCAGAAGCCTTGAAAATTCGCCAGGTGAAATTTCAAGGAGCCGTTCGTGCTGATGAGCAAGATTCTCATCGACAATGGAGCGTTTCATTTGAACTGGTAGAACATCTATCGGTACCAGAACGAGTCGAGCAACGCCAATCGGACAAACCAGCAGCTCAGCAGAAGGTACAGGGTGTAACCACTCCAGTTGAAACAGGGACGCAAGTTGATGCACCACCAGATACCAATGTTGAGCTGACAGGCTTAATGGGAGTGCTAAAACGACTTGATGACTCCTTGGCATGAAGTGAAAGATCATGACAGCAAATCATAACTTTATTTGTCGGGTTTACCTTGGTAGTCAAAAGGTAAAAGTGAAATCGCACAGGGTATCATTAACAGAAAACACGCCAGGGCGATGTAAGTTGACCGTAGAAGGTAACCCAGACAGTGACACTATTGTGGCCGTTGACTTGGGTTGGGGCGATTCGATTGATCGGGTTTTCCTTGGTTATGTTGAACGGGTGCAGCCGGCTGAAAATGGTTGGTCAGATATTTTTTGTAGGGAACTGGCTGCTGTTCTCTATCACCCTTTTAATGTGATCATGCGTCATCCAACCTTGATGCAGTTATTGAGTAACTTGACCCAGCAAACGGGACTGCAATTTGTGGTACCGGAGAAGGCTTACAGCAAAACGTCAATCCCTTGCTTCTATAGCGATGGCAATGGGTATCGCATCATGGATGAGCTGGCCCAAGCCTTCAGCATTGACGACTTATTCTGGCAACAGCAGGGCAATGGGCAGATATTTGTTGGCAGCTGGGAAGATTCGTATTGGGCTGATAAGCCAATAACCCTTCCCAATGAACTGATGACCAAACACACCGCGAATAAATCGGTCAGGTTACCGGCACTCCCAAAACTCAAGCCGGGTGTGATGGTTAACGGCATCCGCCTGTCATCAGTTGAATTTGAAGGCACGGAGGCCAAACTAACATGGAAAGTACAATAAAGCGGATTATCTTCCGTCTATTCCCTGAGCTAACGGGCCGTTGGCACTTGCCTAGATGGGGTAAGGTGGTGGCCCTGCCTGAGTTGCCAGAAGAAGGGCAACAGTCCGATAGGTTCTATCCTTACTACGCGGCAGATATCCAGCTGTTGGATGAAAAGGGTGTCGATTATAAAAACAAACCCCCATTACAGGCAGTACCTTTGCCCGTTCCTGGTGTGGGCGATCATGCAGGAAGGTTGGAGCCGCCTGCTATTGGTAGCATCGTTGAGCTGGGGTTCATCTTCGGCCAACCAGATAAGCCATTCATTCGCTGCGTTCTCCCGCTTGGCTTTAAGTTACCAGGTATCAAAGAAGGCGAGAGTCGTTACCAACAGCGGCAAGGTGTTTATCACCTGGTAGACCAAGAGGGCAACTTCGAGCGAAAGACAGATAAAGATGAACAGCTTGAATGCCTTAATCAACGCATCAAGGTGCTGGAGAACCGGTTAGCTGAAATCAATGGCGACCATACTGAAACGGTAAAAGGGAACAAGACGACCACCGCTAAGCACATCACCGAAGATGCCAACACCATCAAGATGAACGGCGGTACTGGTGTTTGTACTGGCGCAACGATTTGCCCGTTCACTGGAAAGCCACACGTGGATGTATCTAAAACCGTATTTGCAGGGAAGTAATATGGCACTCAGTAAAACATCACTCAAGCAACGAATCATCACAGAACTACAGGCCAAAGGCTTTGTCACAGAAGGGGAGTTTGCCCAAGCTGGCAGCATGGCCGAAGCCATCGCCAATGCTGTGGTTGATGAACTCACACAGAACGCTAAAGTGGATGTTAAGGGTGGGAGTTCTGAGGGGCTACACAATTTAGTCTGAAATGTTAAGTGGCTCAAAAATTAAGTTTGCATGGTTTGTAGTTCGGTAATGTTGGACTATGTTTGCTTTGCATATAGCCTATTTGTTGTTTTCGGTAGAGCGGCTGACTACCAAGTAATACGTTTATGCCACATCAAATTGAATGCAAAGGAGGCAATTGTGAGAATACGTATTGCGAACTACAACCTAGAAAATATTTTTAATCGCTTTGATTTTTCTGCCTTTGGTAATAGTCAAGATGCAGATCGCTCCCAGCGTTATCTACCACCAATTGTTAATTATCTAACTGATTTTAGAAGTAATGATCTTACTGAGTTTGAAGATTTCAAACAGACATTACGAGCAGCATTCCTTTCTCAGGAAGATGATAAACGCCAACACACCGCACTAGCTATCAAAGAAGCTGACGCCGATTTACTATGTTTGCAAGAAGTTGACAGTATTGATGCGCTACTTAAATTCCGTGACTTGTATTTAAATAAAACTCAAGGAAATGATTATAAACAAGTTGTTTTGCATGAAGGAAATGATAGAAGAGGGATTGATGTTGCTGCGATGGCAACAGCCAAATTCCCGATTTATTCAAGGTCACATGCCCATATGACGAGAGCAGACCTGGGTAGTAAAGAACATAGAGATGAACTTATAAATAGATTTCCAGTAGCAAAAAAAGAAATGAATAAAAGGGGGCGTATTTTCAATCGAGATTGTCTTGAACTCGAGGTTCGTAAAGATGGTAAAGAGTTGACGGTTTTTGTCTGTCATTTTAAGTCTATGGGAGGTGGACGTGATAAGACCATAGGTGAGCGTACTCTTGAAGCTCTAGCCGTTCGACATTTGATTGAAAGTAAATTTGATAATCCTGAAAAGGCTAACTGGATTGTAATTGGCGATTTAAATGATTATAGAGAGCAAGTAAAAGTTAGAGCCGATGGTTCTGAAGACTTAGTTACTGAAGAAAGTTCTGGTTTAGATCCTTTATTAGATGGCGGGTTTGCAGTAAACCTAGTATCTAGACTCGAGCCGATGCAACGATGGACTCACTATTATAGCTGGGGAAAAACAAAATCTCAGCTGGATTATATTCTTGTATCACCTGCAATCGCGAATGCTAACCACGATGCACAACCTGAGGTTATACGTAATGGTATGCCATTAAGAGTGCCTAATACTGATGATGTGGAGAGGTTTCCACGCATAGGATGGGATAGGCCAAAAGCAAGTGATCATTGCCCAGTAGTTGTAACAGTGACAATACCGTAAAAGCTAGGTCGTCTAAAAAGGGTAAGAGTTGTTCTCTTACCCTTTTTTGTTGCCTATTGAAGGCCACGGCGTAGAAATATTTCCCACGAAATCCGCACTCTTCCTCCCCTCCCGCGCGCTTATCGATCAAATAATTTTTCAGTTTTGCTTTTACGTAGTTCGAAGACCAGCATTAGGAATGCAATACATGCTCAGACCGCTTGAATAAAGGGGGGAGGGTGAGATTAGGAAACCTTAAAACTGCAGTAGGGAAGACCAGGGAAAACATCAAAGAATGATCAAAATTTCAGTGGATTTCATTCTAATGATCTCTGTGAATAGGTGGATGCTTTGACTAAGTCACTGTATTAAAAGAAAAGGCGTGGTTTTTCGTGGTGGGTTGGTTGATCGCGTTATGATCGTTCATTTGAGAGTATGGTTTAAGTGCTTGAAAAACAAGTAACTTGAAAATGAATCCCTCTTTTCAAACTGAAATACTCAGGAGAAATTTTTATACGGGGTTAGGAGAGGGGGAGTGAATGGTATAAAAATTATCTGCCGCCATTTTGTCGCCATCACTCTGATTTTTCTAAAGCTAACTGATTCTATCTGGTTGTATTAAAACAAAAAAAGGCCCCCTACTTGAGGGGGCAATATTTACCATCGCTGTTATTATTCGTCAAAAATCTGCATCTGATTTGAGGAAGTGATTGAATGGCGATTAACCAAAGTCACCGTTTACGTAGCCGCGGGTACGGTCATCAGCTGGTTGGTTGAACAGCACGTCTGTTGAGTCGTGTTCGACCAGCTCACCCATCAGGAAGAAGGCCGTGCGGTCAGAGATACGGCGGGCCTGCTGCATCGAGTGGGTAACGATAACGATGGTGAAGTCTTTCTTCAGGGATTCCATCAAATCTTCAATTTTCTTGGTAGCAATAGGGTCAAGTGCTGATGTTGGTTCGTCCATCAGGATCACTTCTGGCTCCATTGCGATAGTACGGGCAATACACAGACGCTGCTGCTGACCACCCGACAGGCCGAAGGCGTGTGATTTCAAACGGTCTTTCACTTCATCCCACAGGGCAGCACCACGTAGCGAGCGCTCGACCACTTCATCGAGGATCTTCTTGTCTTTAACACCCTGGGCACGAAGGCCGTAGGCAATGTTCTCGTAGATGCTCATTGGGAACGGGTTCGGTTTCTGGAATACCATACCGACTTTGATGCGAAGCTGAGCTACGTCGATGTTGCCGTAAACATCTTCACCATCCATAGTCAGCTTGCCGTCGATTTTTACGCCTTCGATCAGGTCGTTCATACGGTTAAGGCAGCGCAGCAGTGTCGATTTACCGCAGCCCGACGGACCGATTAGTGCGGTAACCTGGCGGTTAGGAATTGGCAGGTTGATTTTCTTCAGCGCCTGGTTCTCGCCGTAGTAAAGGTCTAGATTTTCAATATTAAATTTGTTCATGGTTCTCTTCCTCAAAAATTAGTAAGTCGCAGTATTGAATCGGCTAGCGATGAGCTTCGTTAGCAAGTTAATAACAAGAACAACAATGATCAGAATGGTGGCGGTTGCGTATGCCTGGTTCCATTCGTGAATTGTGTATAGCTCCTGCGTTAGTTTGTACAGGTGAACGGTTAGCGTACGGCCAGAGTCGAACATGCTCTCTGGGATACGGGCAACCATACCTGCTGTCATGAAGACCGGTGCGGATTCACCGATAACACGACCTACACTGAGGATGATGGAGGTAACAATACCCGGCATAGCGCTTGGTAGGATTAGTCTCCAGATGGTGTAAATTTTAGATGCACCCAGACCATATGAACCTTCACGGTAAGTCTGAGGAACAGCCATTAGTGCTTCTTCCGTTGTGCGGATAATAACAGGGAGGATCAGGATACTCAGGGTCAGGGCACCTGACAGGATAGAGTAACCAAAGCCCATTACGACAACGAAGAATGTCATACCGAACAGACCGTAGATAATCGACGGAATACCGGCCAGTGATTCAGTACAGAAACGGATCACTTTAACTAGCTTACTACCCACTTTTGCATATTCGGTTAGGTAGATAGCAGTCATGATACCCAGTGGCGCGGCAACACCGATTGAAGCGGCAACCATGTATAGGGTTGATACGATCATTGGCCAGATCCCTGACTCTTGACCGATGGTGGTGTAGTTGCTGGTGATGAACGACCAGTCTACGTATGACAGGCCATTGCTGAGGATGTACCAAACTACCCATACCAGGAAGCCTACCGTGATAGAGGCTGCCGACCAGATAAGCGCCAGAGAAATTTTATCTTTCATCTGCTGCTTTTGTGTATTTGTACCTTTAAGAGCCATTGTGATTACCTCGCACGCTCACGGTTCAGATAAAGAAGCGCACCGTTCAGTACCATGATGAAGACCAGAAGAACGATACCCGTTGCGTAGAGTGCACTTGCGTGCAAGCCAGTTGCGTATGACATTTCAATCGCAATGTTTGCCGTCAGGGTACGGGCCGAATCCAGCAGGCCTTGTGGCATTGCAGGGGAGTTACCCATTACCATGATAATCGCCATGGTTTCACCCAGAGCACGAGCAACACCCAGGATCACGCCGGTCATGATGCCCGAGCGGGCAGCAGGTACAAGCAGCTTAAAGATAGTGAACATTTGCGATGCACCCAGGGCGTACGAACCTTCTTTGTAAGTACGGGGTACAGCGCGGATTGATGTTTCAGATACCGTGATAACGGTTGGCAGAATCATCACCGCAAGTACGATGATACCGGCCAAGATGGTGTTACCCGCTGGTACGGCGAAGACATCTTGAATCAGGGGGACGATGATAACCAAGCCGAAGAAACCGTATACAACAGACGGGATACCAGCCAGTAGTTCAATCATCGGACGGATTGTATTGGCAAGGCGCTTAGGGGCAACCTCGGCAATGAAAATCGCCGTCAGTACGCCGATTGGCACACCCAGAACAACCGCACCTGCCGTAGACACTACAGAAGCCACGATCATCGGAGCGATACCGTAAAGCGCTGGTGGAAGCCAGTTGGTGCCGAATACGATAGAACCCACACCGGCTTGTGCAAAGGCATCGTAGCCTTCGCGGAAAATAAAGTAGCCAATTAAGATCAGCGAGAGAATGCCAAGTGCGGCACTCGATAAAAATAGGTATTTAAAAAACAGTTCGCGCCAGTCGACTTTATCTTTAGCTTTCAGCGATGAGCCTTTGGCTGAACTTTCAATGTTATTTGCGATGGTCATATTTTTACTCCAGATATTGGCTAAACAAGGTTTATCCGAATACCGAGGAATCAACAAACCGGCCACCACCATCAGATGATGACCGGAAAATAAAACGTTTACTTAGTTAACAGCGATGTAGCCTTTGTCAGCAACAATCTTCTGGCCTTCAGCACTCTTAATCCACTTCAGGAACTCAAGCGCTTCTGCAGATGGGCGGCCTTCTTTGTAAAGCACCAGGAACGGACGCTGTACACCGTATTCACCGGCTTGGATGGCTTCAACAGATGGCTTGTGGTTGTCGATTGATAGTGGCTTAACAGAACCGTCAACAGAACCTAGTGAGATGTAACCGATAGCAAATGGGTTGTTGGCTACGATAGTTTTCAGCTGGCCGTTGCCGCTTGCTACTTGCGCACGCTGAGAGATAGCTGATACTGAAATATCGTTGACTTTCATTTTCAGGTTCATGATGTCTTCGAAAGCACCACGGGTACCAGATGCGGTGTCACGAGTTGCAACAACGATTGGCTTGTCTTCACCACCTACTTCTTTCCAGTTGGTGATTTCGCCTTTGTAGATTTTGGTCACTTCTTCTTTCGAAAGGTTAGAGACTGGGTTGCTTGTGTGTGCAACGACCGCGATACCGTCACGAGCGATAACAACTTCTTTGATGTTGTCTGCTTTCTCAGAATCTTTCAGATCGCGAGAGCTCATACCTAGGTCAGAAGAACCATCGTGGGCAGCACGAACGCCAGCAGATGAACCTGGGCCCTGAACCTCGATAGTGACATCATGAGATTGTGCGTAGGTCTCACCTAGAACTTCCATGATAGGTGTAACAGAGTTCGAGCCTACAACAGAAATAGTTTCAGTTGCGATTGCTGGGTTGATAACCATTGAACCTGCTAGGGCTAGTGCACCAATAACCTTTGTTTTCATTTTCCTAATCCTTAAAAAGCTGGCCTTATTGCCAATAGGTTTGAATGAACGAGGCCAAGATTAGGGAAGAAGTATGACAGTAATGTTTCAGTACTTTGAACACTCTATGACGCTGTTCATAAATGTTTAATACCTGTCCAATTTGATCTCTGTTCCAGTTATTGCTGCAACCTGTATGGAGGAATACAAGTAATTTACCTACTAATCAGACAGATAGCATGGCCATGATATGGCGGGGCGTCGAAGGCGACCGCGATGGAGCAGGCTGAAATTGTCGCTGAAATCCACCTGGTTTTACCACTGTAAAAAGACCTGTCGAAGTTGCCCTTTTTTTTTCTGATTATCGCTTTTTTGCTTCATCAGCTGCTGCTGTTATGCCCAATTGGACAAAGCTTGCGCGCTGTAACTGGGGGGGATTGGCCAGATGAAATCAATATTTGATGTTGGCTCTGTTACAATTAGCCCCACAGCGAGTTCAATGAAAGCATCATAATGATTAAAAAAGCCCAACAGATGGTGGTGTTCAATGCACTGACTCATCAGCGCAGCTTTACCAAAGCTGCGCAACTGCTCGATATATCCCGCACCCAGGTCAGTAAGCAGGTCCAGCAACTGGAGCAAAGGCTCGGGGTACAGTTGGTGCAGCGCACGACCCGTTCATTTGCCTTGACCGAAGCGGGTGAGCGCTTTGCGGTGCACTGTGCCAATATTGTGGCTGAAATAAACGAAGCGGAAAGCGAGCTTGTTCAGAGCAGTGATAGCATGCAGGGGATTTTGCGGGTTGGCAGCGCCCAATCATTCGCCCGCCATCACATTGCGCCATACCTGGCGGCTTTTCATCAGCAATACCCTCAGTTAGATGTTGAGATGAGCTTATTTGATCACAAGGTTGATCTTATCGCCGAGCAGCTGGATTTGTGGATCGGGATGACGGATTCGCCCCCGGAAGGGTTCGTGGCACGGCATTTGGCCGATTGTCATTTCGTCCTCGCCGCCAGCCCTGACTATCTGGCCCGCCGAGGTGTGCCTTATCGACCTGAAGATTTGGCGGGCCATAACTGTATTACCTATTACAGCCGGGAGCGCAAAGATAATATTTGGAGCTTCGAGCAAGGCGGCGAGCAGCAAAATATCAAGGTATCGGGAAATTACCGGGTCGATTCGGCGGATGCGATCCTTGATGCGACCTTGTCAGGCCATGGGGTGGGGTACTTGGCAACCTACCTATTGGATAAGGAGTTTCAGGAAGGGCGGCTGGTCCGTTTACTGCCTGATTGGCAGCTCTCCCAATATATGCCGCTGTATGCTGTATACCCCCGTTATCAGTACCTGCCAAAGAAGGTGCAGGCCTTCCTGGATTTTGTCAGGGGGAAAATTGGTGAGCCAGTGTACTGGGACAAGGTGCTTTAATCATCAACCGGCCACCGAATACGGTATCGTTTTCGTCTGAGTCGAGGAGAGAATTGTCAACTATAGTGACAATAGTATCCCGTATATGCACTAATCATGACTAAACAGCATGATTTGCCGTTTCTATAAGCAAAATCCAAGGCTGATGTGGCTAAAGTGTAAATATGTGTAACAAGTTGATCCTTGTCACAGTTTTAATTCTGAATAGAATGCCTCCGCAATCGTTTACTAACAAATTTGTGGAGTTTGGCCATGAGCTATCTGGTCAGTGCACTAGGCGTGATGACGCTTTTTGCGGTTGCAGTTCTATTCTCTGAAAATCGTCGTGAAATCAACTGGCGTACCGTGGGTGGTGCCTTTGCCATTCAGCTAGTTTTTGCCGGCTTTATCTTATATGTCCCGGTAGGTCGTGAGATCCTCAACTCTGTGTCCTCGGCGGTTTCAGGAATTATCGATTACGGCCGTGTGGGCACTGAATTCCTGTTTGGCGAACTGGCCCAGTTCAAACTAGGCTTTATTTTCGCGGTAAATGTCCTACCGACGATCGTTTTCTTCTCGGCTCTGATCTCTGTGCTGTACTACCTCGGCGTAATGGGCTTTATCATTCGCAGCATCGGTGGTTTGCTGCAGCGTATGCTGGGCACTAGCCGTACCGAATCGATGTCGGCGACCGCGAATATCTTTGTCGGCTCGGTAGAGGCGCCTTTGGTTGTGCGTCCTTACCTAGCCAAGATGAGCCGCTCGGAACTGTTTGCCGTGATGGTAGGCGGCCTGGCCTCTGTGGCTGGTGGTACTTTGGTTGGCTACGCGGGCCTGGGTGTTGATATCAGCTACTTGATTGCTGCTAGCTTCATGTCTGCACCAGCAGGTTTGATGATGGCAAAAATCTTGGTGCCTCAGACAGAAGTGATCAACGATGACGACGCGGCCGATGAAGGCGGTGAAGACGAGCCAGTTAACATTATTGATGCGGCTACGCAGGGTGCGTTGAGCGGCCTGCAAATTGTGATGGCCGTTGGTGCCAGCTTGTTGGCGATTATCAGCTTGATTGCTTTGATCAATGGTGGTCTGGCTCACGTGGGTGACTGGACGGGGATCGACAACCTGAGCCTTGAGCTGATTTTTGGTTACCTGTTCGCGCCAGTGGCATGGTTGATTGGCGTGCCTTGGTCTGAGGCCACGGTAGCTGCTAGCTTGATCGGTAAGAAGATTGCCGTTAACGAGTTTGTTGCGTTTGCCGATCTGATTGCCGTGAAAGATCAGCTCAGCAGCCACTCGCAGGCTATCGT
Organism: Photobacterium sp. DA100; assembly: GCF_029223585.1. NCBI lineage: Bacteria > Pseudomonadati > Pseudomonadota > Gammaproteobacteria > Vibrionales > Vibrionaceae > Photobacterium > Photobacterium sp. DA100. The sequence goes on from NZ_CP119423.1 coordinate 1,437,603, forward strand.
GACATTTGCCTTGTGCGGTTTTGCCAACCTGACTTCTATTGCCATGTTGATGGGTGGTCTGGGTGGTGTCGTGCCAAGCCGACGTCCTGATATTGCCCGCCTGGGGTTCAAGGCAATCTTTGCTGCAACCTTGGCAAACCTGATGAGTGCAACAATCGCCGGCGTGTTCTTGTCTTTCTAACGACGGGAGAGGCAATCAGCGCACAAAAGAAAACAGAGTGCAAAGCACTCTGTTTTTTTATTAATAGTATGCTCTCGGGGAACATACAAACTGCAATATAAGACCTAAGGACCATTTGAGTATAAGTGGGCAATCCGGTAGTGTCTGTCTCACAAGTGATATATGACCCGATATAGGCGAAATGATGAAATCAGACGTCGATAAGCTACTGAATCAACATTGCGAACTTATCCATTCTGAAGATAAGAAAGTCGTATCACACCGCCAACGCGAAGACGGTGATTGGATAATGCATTCCCTGATGCTTGAGGGATGTGATGTTCCGTTCAAATTCAAGCGCAAGAAAAAGTACCAATCACTGGCGGGAGCAAAGGTCAATCTGACCTACTATCCGGCTTCTGAGGTAGTGGCCGGATTGAGCTTTGAAGTGATGAAGGTGGTACGCATCAAACGCGCCTGATGGGCATAAAGCCATAACTAGTTTCCCTGCGCGCATGTTGGGGCGGGCACAAAGCGGAAGTTCTTGTACTCGGCCGTCACGGTAGTGGCGGGGTTCTGGCTGAACTCGCCAGCCCAGTTCGAAATCTGATGGTTGGTTGCCCACACATTGGCCATTATCCGGAGCCGGCTGTCTGCCGCTGAAGGGGTGGGATCATCGCCGGTGCTCTGCACGCTATGGACTAGCTTGCCATCGATATACCAGCTGATGGCGTCTTTGGTCCATTTGATACCGTAGCGGTGAAAATCTTGCGAGGCATCAAAATCCAAGTAGATCAGGTGTTCGTGGCTGCGGGCTTGGCTGTCATGGTTGGTCCAGAAGTTGACTTGCATGACACTGGTATTGTGACCCAAGAACTCGATATCGATTTCGTTGTGCTTGCCATTGCCATCTTCCGGTTTGTCATAAGGGCCTGCAAACAGGAAGAACGAGCTGACCACCCCAGGCTCCGCGATTGGTTTCATTTCCACTTCGTAGCAGCCATAACCATAAAACTCATGGCTTCTTAATTCACCTGATTGAAATTCAAACTCATCCGCTCCGTTGGGCGAGTGACTCAATGTAATCGCCATACCGTCTGCCGAATGAGAAATGGCTTCCCCCTCCCAGCGGTTGTCGAACGGAAAGCCATTGCACCAGCCATCGGATTTCCACCAAAGCGCAGTATGTAGTGCCGTAAGGGGATCTGTAATTGAGTTACCAGCAAGCAAAAACGGCGACATTGTTAGCATATTGAATAAGCCTGCTGTATGGAGTAGAGATCGTAACGACATAAATACTGATCCATGAGAAATAAAAGTGCCAGAACTAAATGTAGCAGGATTTTTTTGCTCTATAGCTAGAGGGCTGTATTGGATTTGGGACGAAATTTAAAATTGTGCGACAAGGCTTTATAGCGGGCACTAAAGTGCGGCACTGCTCGGCTTAATGAGCGGAGTAAAGTGACGCTTTTTATACCATAAGGCACTCAAAATCAGGGAGTTGGTGTTAATGTTATAGGCGCTGTTTGGACCGCCATTTAGATAGACGCCGGTGGGGATCGCTCGATGTGGCAGACTGTTAGCGACCACCTGTTCGGCAAGTTCGTACCCGAAATCATCACCATCAAATAGTACACTCAGGGCAAAGGCCGCTTTATTGCTAAAAATTTGCGGGTTTTCGATCGGTTGACCACCAGGTGCGATACTGACCCACGCCTTGCCATAGATATACATATTGTTGTAAGAAAACCACGGCGATCGGCTCATGGCATCTTCGGCAAATACCCAATAGCTTGCTTCTTTGGCTGATTTTAATTTGTGTAATTCGAATAGGGCATTGAGTTGGTTCCACCATTGGTTCTGACTGCCGATCTCTATGCCCAAGAGCACATAGGGATCAGTGGTGAAATAAGCGAGGTTTCTCTGATCAACCAGAAGCGGTATTCCCTCGACGGTCACTTGTGCGATGTCTTGCTGCTTGTAGGCTGCACTGACATCAAACCCGAACAGTTTATAGCCGTACGCGGCATATTGCAGATAGCCAAGCCGGCCTTCTTGGCGGTAGTGGCTATTTTGGCCTGTTTTGAGCTCGCCGTACAATGTGCCCTGGAAAACCGCTTTTTCTAATTGCCACTTGTCGACAATATGTTGAATCGCGGGTCTGAGCTCCGGTTTGTGTGTTTGGAGTATTTCAAGCCAAATTAATAACCTACCTATATCTAAAGCGGACCAGCCATTGCCATTGGAGCGGTGAGTGCTAAACCTGCCCGAGGGCTTAGCCGAACGGGTGCTGTACTCCCGGTTAGGCAAAGATTGTTGGTAGAGTGGGAGTGTCAGCAGGGCATCTAAGGTTTTTGCTAGTTTGTCATTGGCTTGTTCGGTCGTGATGAGAGCCAGTCCTTCGGCAGAAAGTATGGCTGCAATACCGCTGGCGACATCCCACATCGTTGTGTGGTGATAGCCTTGGACTGAATTGAAGAGGCCAGTTTTGTCATTCCAATTTTGTTCGAAATAGTAATAGGCTTTTTTGGCAAGCAGCTTGTCATTTCGGCTAAGGGTGACAGCAGAAAGAGGGGAAGTGGTTAGCTCCGTACGGGAGGGAGTGATAAGCACGAGAGGTGCGGCTTCATTCTTAGAAGCTTCTTCTTCGTTTGTCATCACGGGGGCGATAGCCCGACGCTGAAATTGGATATCACTGCCTGTGATGCTCTGCTGGTTGGGGATTATACTGCGCGCGCCATAAAAACTGGGATCACTCTCTTTTGTTTCAGTATCGAAAACAGCATGTACAGAAAGCGGCATCCATGATGCGGCAAGCAGTGTGGCGGTTTGAAGCGCTTTTCTTGTCTTCCGGGCTGTTTTCAGCATTAGGCACAATTCCTTGTCCTGACTATCTAATAAGTTATATCGGTTTAGCTTAGGCGTTGGGATAGTGCACTTTATATACTGAGTGAAAATGTGACGTTAATCGCGTCATAACCCTATGATGCCTCATTAATTATCTGAACCTTTGCCATTGATGTTTATTTACGCGTCCTATAATTGATACGGAAGCTGGCGGCAACAGGACGTCGTTAAAGGTCGTGTTCAGGCTGAACTGAGCTAGATGACTTGGCCTGGGCATTGCCATACAGGGAGCGTGATAAGTGGTGGGGCTATGGCATTTGATATTGTCTTTTGGTTTTTCTTTTATTTGGCGTTTTTCTGTCTATCGACCTACTTGGGTTACCAAAAAGGGAATTTGATAGCGGGTATTTTACTGGGGTATGTCCTGGGCCCGATTGGCGCCTTGCTGATGTTTATGAGTAAAGATAGAAAGCATATTACCTGCCCGTCATGCCATGCTGAAATCAATAGGCGTGCGTATATTTGCCCCAAGTGTCATGTGAAAATCGGAATAAAATCAGAAGCGGTGCGGGAGGAATGAGGTGAAACAAATCTGCCTGTGTCTCTCAATCAAAAAGAAAAAGAGTAGGCGAGGGTAACAGAGCCATCTTTAAATCGCCCTGTGTCGTCGGCGCGGTCGGATGAATTCCATCGGTTTCCAGAGTAGTTGTTGTACTGGATGGTAATTGTGCCAGGCCGCCAGTCGAAATAGCCAAAGCCATAGGTATAGTCTGGGTTCCAGGGCTGCTGTTGTGAACTGTCAAAGTAATAAAAGGCAGTACCGTTAACATACCAGTTGCCATAGATGGAGTACTTGCAACCCAGGCTGAGGGTTTTATGGCCTGTCATGTAGGAGGTGGTGTCGAGGTCGAAATACTCATGGGTGTAGTTGAAGTCAATTTGACAGCCAATGGCCCCCTCATCGGTAAAGGTGAACCAGCTTTTTACTGGGTCGACGACAGGAAACTTCCAGCCCAGCGACCACGTCCCTTGATCGAAGTTGGTAACAGGTTGCTCATTAGTGGCCTTAAAACGGTTACCACCATAATTGGCATAAACGAGGCTCAAGGTATAGGGACGCCAATCACTGTAACCGAACACATAGGTAAAGTCTGGATTCCAGGGTTGCTGCTGTTCTCTGTCCCAATAGTGATAGAGTGTGCCGGAGATAAACCAGTTACCTAATACCGTGTACTTGAGTGAGAGGGTGGTGGTCATATTGGTATTGACTGGTACATTCGTCGCGTTGACTGGGATATTGGCCGCAGGGGTGTCGATGAGAGGGTAACCAATCCCAAGACTGCCACTCAGACCATGCAGGAAAGACTTATCCTCATTGTTGTCCCACTCTTCGAAAGGAAAGTAGAAGGAGCTCGACACGCCTTTCCAGATTAAATTCGCTTCTGATGTCTCTTGGTCTTCTTCAACAACGGTGTGTTTTACAGCCTTGGTTAATGATGGCGAGCTGGGTGCCTGAGCGTGTTTGCGTGTTTCGCTCATATACTCATCGGCCATGCAGGGCATAGCTAAAGGCAGAAGCAAAAGAAACACACTGAAACAACGCAAGCCTATCATTCTTGTATTCCGAGGGAGCAACAACTTCTAGTTGTGGCGCTAATCAAAAGCAAAGTAAACCAGTTGCAAGTGATTTTTTGAGGTAACAGACAGAAAAGAAACATTTTTTTTGTGTGCCTAGTTAAACTTACTAGAATGTATGTGTAATTTAAATTAATTACATATCGGTTGGTGTTGGGAAATTGCTATGCAGCAATGTGTTTAAGCATGATCGGCATAGTCTCACTGGTGATTCAATGAAGAAACTCTTGCTGGTTGACGATAACAGAACCATGCTCCTTTTCATGGAAAAGGTGCTGTCCAAGCGTGGGTTTGACGTCATTACGGCCAGTGATGGTATGCATGCATTGCAAGTTTTGGGCGACAGGCAAGATATCCAGTTTGTGTTGAGTGATTGGATGATGCCGGAAATGGACGGTATCGAATTGTGCTCAAGGGTGAAAGCGGCGGATTACGGGCGCTATTTGTTCTTCATGTTGTTATCAGGCAAAGACGACAAGGAGTCTATCGTCAGCGGCATCAATGCTGGGGCTGATGACTTTGTGGTCAAAGATACCCATGTCGATGAGTTGGTGGCTCGCATTGAGGCGGGGTTTCGGACATTGGCACTGCACAATGAAATCACGGCCAAGAATGATGCATTAGACAATGCGTACGCCACCATGAAAAAGGATTTGGAATCGGCGGGTGAGTTGCTCAAGCGTTTATTGCCGACTGAAAACACCATGTCTGGCGTAGAGCTGAGTTATGTTTCTATTCCTAGCGCACAAATCGGCGGGGATATGCTGGGCTACATGAAACTGGACGAGGAGCATGTTGCCATTTATTTATTGGATGTCGCCGGTCACGGAGTGTCATCGGCACTGTTGTCTTTTTCTGTTCAGCAAAGTATCGCGGTGACCTCTGGAAATAGCGCGATTGTCAAAACGGTATCGGATGAGCCGCCATTCTACCGCATAAGCCAGCCCCATGAGGTTCTGAAACGCCTTAACGAGCAATACATCACCAACGATCAGAACTTACTCTATTTCACTATGGCTTATGCCGTACTGAATATTAAGACTGGCAAAATGGCTTTTTCTGTTGCAGGCCACCCGCCGCTGATTTGGTTGCATTCCCAGCGCGAAGAAGCTGAGTTGATTGGCCAGCACAGTTTTGTGGTTGGGGCATTTGATTTTGTCGAATATGAAACCTCGTATATCCAGCTTGAGCCTGGCGATAAAGTATGGATGTATTCTGACGGGATCACCGAGGCAGAAAAAGACAATGAAATGTTTTCGGAAGAAGGTTTGCGAAAATTGGTTGTTCAATTGAATGAGCAGCCAACGACGTTACAAACAGAGTTGCTGGTAAACAGTGTAAGAGATTGGCAGCAGGCTGAACAGTTTGCAGATGATGTCAGTGTGCTTGTTATTGAATGGAAGGGCAATCCAGAAAGGGAGCAGTTATGCGATATGAAACTATCTACCAAGGTCAATGCACGGTTCTTCAAATAAAAGAAGAGCGATTTGATGCCAAGCTGGCACCGAGTTTCAGGAAAGAGGTCGAAAAACTATCGCCGAGCATTGGCACTCATTTAGTGCTTGATTTATCAGCCGTCCGATTTATGGATAGCAGTGGCCTGGGTGCTGTGATGGCAGTGTATAAAATGCTGCGTGGCAAGAAAGTCTGCGTGGTCAACCCGCAGCGTGCGGTCCAAGAGTTGCTCAAACTTACGCGTATGGACAAGCTTATCACCCGTTACGATTCCATTGAAGATGCCATTGCAACAATAGCTTAGAGGAGTATGGCATGAAAGGGATGATCCTCGCCGCAGGGAAGGGAACACGTGTTAGGCCGATTACACAGATAATCCCGAAACCGATGATCCCAATTTTGGGTAAGCCAGTTATGGAGTCAATGATTCAGCTGTTTGCATCGCACGGTATTGACAAGATTGTAGTTAATACTAGTCACTTGGCTGAGGTTATCGAGAATTATTTTGGCGATGGCCATCATTTCAACGTACAGCTTTCATTTTCCTATGAAGGGGAAATTGTCGACGGCCACTTTGTCAGCAAGGCATTGGGCTCGGCGGGAGGGATGAGAAAGATCCAGGACTTCTCTGGCTTTTTTGACGAGACCTTTGTCGTTGTCTGTGGTGATGCTTGGATAGATTTGGACCTGACCGAAGCGGTACGCCGCCATAAACAACATGGTGGTATTGCCACCATTGTCACTCGGGATGTGGCATTGGAAGAAGTCTCGAAATATGGTGTGGTTGTTACCGATAATTACGGCAAGGTAACCAGCTTCCAAGAAAAACCGTCAGTGGAAGCGGCACTATCTACTCAGATCAATACCGGTATTTATATTTTTGAGCCAGCGATTTTTGATTATATCCCGGCCGCGCAGGAATATGATATTGGCAGTGAGCTATTCCCTAATCTTGTGGAAAGTAAGGTCGACTTTTATGCGACTAGTATGGATTTCCAGTGGCTGGATGTTGGTAATATTAGTGATATCTGGACGGTAACCAGCGACATCATGAAAGGGAAAGTGCCGGGATATCCTATTCCTGGTACTCAGGTTAAGCCCGGGATCTGGGTTGGCATCAATACAGTGTTTGATATAAATAGCTGCACTATCACCCCTCCGGTTATTGTCAGTAGTGGTTGTGAAATACAGCCTGGGGCAACTATTGAAGGCCCGGCAGTGATCGGTGCTAATAGTAAAGTAGAATCAGGAGCGGTGATAAAACAAAGTTTGGTGAGCGAGTATATCCATATTGCTTCGGCTGCTTTTGTGGAAGAAAAAACCGTATTTGGTGATTACTTTATCAGTCATGATGGTTATACCCAGTCACTAAAGGAACTCAAAGCGGTGAATATCCTCAATGACAGGCGCCAAGTACAGTCAATGATGGGGACGTTAGGCAATATTTCGACTTATATTCCTTCAGAATTTGATGGTGAGGAAGAAATTCTTAACTAATTAGGTAAGGGCTACCAATGGATATAGTTACTGAGCGGTTTAGTAAGCAGTACAGTAGTTCCCCAGATGTATCGCGTGAAATTGCTGCAGATATGCAAGAATACTTGCAGCATAACCAAATTTCACAGGAGATCATTGATCAAGTTGAGCTGTGCCTGGTGGAAGTGGTGAATAATGCCTATGAACATGCTTATCAGTATTCCAACCAGTTACCGATCGAAAGCTCTTGCTTTTTTAACTCCAACAATGAATTGGTCTTTGAAGTGTCAGATTATGGCAAGTCAATGAGCAAGGAGGAATTTAATCGTGCAATAAACGGTGAATTTATAGAGCCAGATCCTGATGACCCTGAAACATGGGCAACATCGGGGAGGGGATTTATTATCGTTATGCAGCTTACTGATAATCTTGAATATATTAAAAATGGTAACAAGAACACGTTTAAACTGTTAAAACGCGCGGAATAAGCGTTAAATAAAGGAAATATGAGAATAATACGGTATTACCGTCATTAACATTATTTTCTAGCGCCTCTTTGCTTTGATAAAATGACTGGTGTGTTAATAGCTAATCATTAAATGGAAACTGGCACCACGCCTAGGTTGATCACGATTCATCGGAGTGAAAACTCATGGATTTTTATTTCAAGGAGTTCGAACATCGAAAGCCACCGGAGCCGGTGCCTTATAGTATGTCGAGAGAATTACTCTATCAGTATCTTGCTACCTGTAATCTCACACTGGGTGTGTGGTATTTGTGGTGGCGTTGGACCTATGCCTTGAACTACGAGGCTATGTGGTTCTCTTTTCCACTGGTATTTGCCGAGTCCTGTGCCTTCATCGGGTCTGTGCTATTCACATTTAATTTATGGAAGACCCAGGATGAACCGAATAAACCGCCCCCGCATACCATAAATGAGTGTGTGGACAAAGACAGCCCCGAGGCTACTGAAACTAGGCCGATCAGTATTGATGTGTTCTTTCCGAGTTATGATGAAGAGCCCGAGTTGGTCAGGCTGAGTATCGAAGATGCGAAGAAGATACGCTATCCCCATGATATCGATATAAAGATATTTATTCTCGACGATGGCAAGCGACCCACAATGCAGGCGCTGGCTGAAGAGATGGGCGTTGAGTACATAACCCGGGAAAGTAATATTGGTTTTAAGGCGGGAAACCTGCGCAATGCCCTCGAGCAGACATACGGTGACTTTATTGTGATTTGTGATGCCGATACCCGTCCGTTCCCAACCATTCTGGAGCATACCATGGGTTATTTCCGTGACCCGGACGTGGCTTGGGTTCAGACACCGCAATGGTTCTTTGACTTGCCAGAGGGAGAGCGCCTGCCACATTGGCTGCAGCGTAAGCTGGGTAAATGGGCAGCGCCGTTAGGCCGCGGGTTTGAGAAGTTCTATGGACCGGTGAAAATTGGCGAAGACCCATTTGTTAACGATCCCCAAATGTTCTATGACGTTATTCAGCGCCGCCGTAATTGGGTGAATGCTTCTTTCTGTTGCGGTGCGGGATCGATCCATCGCCGCGAGGCGGTCATGGAAGCGGCACTTCGTAGTTACAGTGAACAAATTAGCAAAGAGCATAAGGAGATCGAGAAGCAGATCCGTAAGATCACCAAAGAGAAAACGCTTGACCAGGATGTGTCTGATAACCTGCGCCAAGAAATCATTTTCGATACCGAGTTCACCCCCTATAAATTCCATGTATCGGAAGATATCTACACCTCTATCGTGTTGCATTCGGATACCGAAAGGAACTGGCGTTCGGTGATGCACCCCGAAGTGGAAAGTAAGATGCTGTCACCGCAGGATCTCCAGACATGGACAGTGCAGCGATTCAAATATTCCGGTGGCTCGATTGATATCTTTATGAATGACAATCCATTGTTTAGGAAGGGGATGAGCCTCAAGCAGAAAATGATGTATGGTGCCAGCTTCTGGTCAAACTTGTCGGCCGTTTGGAATATCATTTTCCTTGCCTGTCCTATTATATATTTCCTGACCAGTATCGCGCCGGTGAGTGCTTATGACGTGACTTTCTATTTGCACTTTATACCATTTGTGCTCACGGCTGAATTGGCCATGATGGTTGGTACCTGGGGAGTAGCAGGGTATAAAGGTAAAACCAATTTCCTTTCTTTCTTCCCTGTTAATATGCGGGCGCTTTGGACGGTTCTCCGTGGCCGTAAAATTAGTTTCCCGGCAACCCCAAAAGAGAGACAGCATGGCACCTTTGGACACTTGGTCATACCGCAGAAGCTGGTCTTTGGTCTGAGCTTATTCAGTATGTGCTTCGCATGGCTCTGTTATTTTACCGGCATGTTTGGCAGCTATTCTATTGGCGGTTTGATATTCAACAGTTTTTGGACAATCAACAACATGATGGCGATGTGGGGGATGATTGCTGCGGCATATTGGACGCCGCCACCGGCAGGCAAGACGCAGGAACAGGGAGCGGAGGAATTGGAATATGGAATTTAAGCAGGCAGCCGTTAACGCACGGCATCATATTGTCTTTTTGCTGGGGCTTTTTACTGCACTCGTCATTGCGTTCAATATTGAAACCCGTGACTACGGCCGTATTTTAGGCAACATGACCTTCGAGGCAACGGAAGAGATCCCGGCTCGCCAGAGCCGCGTGCTAACCGAAGAAGAGTTTGAATGGGCCAATACGGCTTGGGCTTATTTCGAAAATAACTACCAGGAAAATACCGGGTTGGTGAACTCGGTGGACGGCTATCCGTCAACCACCATGTGGGACACGGCCTCCTATCTTATGGGGCTATTGGCAGCAGAAAAGTTAAACATTATCAGCCAGAGTACTTTCGAACTGCGGATGGAAAAAGCGCTGCAGACGCTAGCTCGCCTCCCCTTGATTGATGGCAAGTTGCCGAACAAAGCCTACAACACCCAATCCATTGAAATGGTGGATTACCAGAATAACCCGGTTGAAAATGGAATTGGCTGGTCGGCCATAGATATTGGTCGCATCTTGGTCCCCCTGAATATTCTGGTGTGGCAGTACCCGCGTTTTAATGCCCAAGTGAACGCAGTATTAAACCACTGGGATGTGGGGGCGATGATCAAGGATGGCTATCTGTATGGTTCGCGCCCGCTGCAAAATGGTGGGGCTGAAATGGAACTGGTACAGGAAGGACGTATCGGGTACGAAGAATATGCGTCGAAAGCGATGTCCTTAATGGGGCGGGATGTGTTCAACGCAATGAAATATATCGACTATCTGGAAATGCAGAATATCGATGGCGTAGATATTCCAACTGACTTGCGAGACCCGGCGAAATTCCACGCCCATAACTATGTGGTCAGCGAGTCTTACATCCTTGATGGCTTGGAGTTTGGTGCGGACAGTGTGTCAAAGATTTTTGCCCACCGTGTTTACAAAGCGCAGGAAAACCGCTTCGAGCGGACTGGAGTTCTGACCGCGGTCAGTGAGGACAACGTCGACGAAGCGCCTTACTTTGTCTACAACACTGTATTTTCCGACGGCAAAGCATGGAATGCGATCACTGACCAAGGTGAGGACGCGTCACACCTCAAGACGCTGTCGACCAAAGCGGCGTTTGGTTGGTATGCCCTGTATGACACGCCTTATACCAAGCTGTTGATTGAAGATGCGAGAGATTTATTCTCAAAAGAGAAGGGCTGGTATTCAGGCCGCTATGAGGATGATGGCCGGGTGAATAAAGCAATAACCGCGAATACCAATGGGATTGTTCTGGAATCACTTGCTTATATCGAAAATGGAGCCTTGCTGAGTGTGGGCGTAAGGTAAACCGCAACTGTGATAGGGAGTATCAAATGCGTTATATCATTGCCTGCCTTATAGGGATTTTGACGACGGGCTGCGGCAACAAATACAGCAGCTTTTCCGATGATGTGGTGGACAGGAAAAGTCACTGGACTACCCCAAAACCACGTCAGGGCCAGTTGACAGAACAAGAAATGGATATGGCCCGTATTGCCTGGAAATATTTTGAGAATAACTATCAGGAGTCCACGGGGCTGGTCAATGCGGTGAATAACTATCCTTCTGTGACCTGGTGGGATGCCGCGTCTTATATGGCGGGTATGGTTAGTGCCTATGAATTAGGGATCATCGAAAAAGAGGAGTTTAATCGCCGCCTTATTCGTATTTTAACCACCTTGAACACGCTTGATTTGTTCATGAATGAGTTGCCGAACAAAGCCTATAACACCCAAACGGCGGCCAAAGTGGATTATGGCAACCAACCCGGAGAGATTGGTTATTCGGCGCTTGATCTTGGCCGCTTGTTGATTTGGCTGCATATTATCAAGCACCGCTATCCTGAATATGCGAGCAGTATCGACTCGGCGGTATTGCGTTGGAATTTCTGTAACGTGGTCGATGAAAATGGCACTATGTTCGGTGCGTTGCTGGAGAAAGGCAAACCTGTTCAGTACTTACAGGAAGGTCGCTTGGGTTATGAAGAGTATGCCGCAAAAGGGTTTGAACTATGGGGCTTTGATACCACCCAGGCGGCAATGGCGGAGCCGTACAGCACCATTAACCTCTATGGCTACGATGTACCATACGACACCCGTGATCCTCGTAAACTGAAAGCACACAGCTACGTGGTAACCGAAAGTTATGTTCTTGATGGTATCGAATTGGGGTGGGACTTGGCGGATGACCGCTCAGCTCATGACTATAAATATTCCAATGACTGGATTGCGGAATTTGCCCTGCAGATTTACCGTGTCCAGGAAGAACGCTATAAGCAAACTGGTATTATTACAGCCCGTACCGAGCACCAGTTAGCAGGGCCTCCTTACTTCGTGTACGACACTATTTATACCGATGGTTTTGCTTGGAATACCATTTCAGAAGCAGGCGAATACCTCCCGCAGTACGCTGCGGTAGCCATCAAGGGGGCAATGGGGATGTGGGTGTTGTGGGATACCGACTATACCGACTTGTTGTTTGATCACGTTGCGCATTTGTACGACCGTGAAAAAGGGTTTTATGAGGGGATATTTGAAAACGGTACCGGCTTGATCAATACCTTTACCTCAAACAATAACGGTATCACCTTAGAAATCTTGCTATATAAACAACAGGGTAAGCTGCTTACCTATAAAGACAATGTTGCCCCCAGCTTGTGGGAAAAGGCGCTGGATTCCCCGTTTGGCTATGAAGGGCAGTGCCTGCCTCGTCGAGGGGCATCCAATAGCAAGCTCAAACAGCCGTAGAAAGGAATAGGATGTTGAGAAGTGCGGTGATTGCAGTTGGCATATTCTGCCTGACGTCTTGTGGTGTGGTCTATCAAGGTGTTCAAAGCGGGATGAATACGGTTAACGAGTCGCAGATGCTGCGTCAGGGACGGTATGGCTCGTTAACCGAGCAGGAGCTGGAATGGGCGAAAATTGCCTGGACTTACGTAGAGAACAATACCAATCACGCGACCGGATTGGTGAATGCCGTGGACAATTACCCCACGACCAACCTCTCTAATCTGGCTGATTACCTGATTGCCATGATGGCGGCCCGTGAATTTGAATTTATCACCAGCAAAGCGCATGACGAGCGTTTGACGCTGGTGCTCGCATTTCTCAATCAAATGCCACTGGGCTTAACCGGGGTACCCAACAAGGTCTATAGCACCAGCACCGGTATGATGGTTGATTACGCCAACCAGCCTGGTGAATTGGGCTGGTCATCGATTGATGTAGGTCGGCTGTTGATCGCCCTGGCGATGGTCAAACAGCGTAACCCTGAATTTTCCGAGTATGTCGACAAAGCCGTTTTACGCTGGAACTTCTGCGAGTTAGTTACCCCAGAAGGGGAGCTTTACGGCGCGACAATCAGTAATGAGTATGTCCATCGCTACAAAGAAGGGCGGCTAGGAGTTGAAGAGTATACAGCCTACGGTTACCTTGATTGGCAAATCGTGCCGGAAAAAGCCATGATGCTAGAGCCATATGAGGTGGTCACAATAAACGGTATTGATTTGTTGTTTGATGGCCGTGATCCCCGTGATTACGATGTGCTTCGTCCCGTCTACAGTACGCCCTATTTGCTGCTAGGCCTGGAGTTTAACTGGGATGAGATTGACGATATTCGTTCGTCTGATGCCAAGCACACTAATGACGTACTGGCTGCGATGGCTGATTCTGTATACCGTATTCAGGAGTCCCGCTGGGATGTCGAACGTATTTATACTGCACGCGGGGATCATGTCGTGGCAGGTGAACCATATTTTGTCTACGACAGTATCTATGCGCTTGGTACACCTTGGATCACGGTGGCTGAAGATGGGAGTTCCCATGATGATAAGGCGCTGGTGTCCACCCGGGTAGCCTTCCAAATGTGGGCATTGTGGAAAACAGATTACACCGAACGGTTATTGACACTAGTACGTGAACTTTACGATCCAGGGCGTGGTTGGTACGAGGGGCGCTACGAGCTGACCAGCGGTTACGAAAAAAGTATTTCATTGCAAACCAATGCGGGGGTACTGGAAGCTTTGTTATACAAGGCTAATGGTAAGCTCTACCAGCCGTCAACAGAGCGTGAATACCGTGATGTCCAATTCAACTCACGTTTTTACCATCCTCAAAAATGCTTGGTTAAGACTTTCTGATGCATAGGCTGAGCTAATTAGATGCGGCTGTTTGTGTGTTCACATTCTTGATATCTTTCTTGTAAAGAAGTTTATAAAAAATAATTACCTTGCGAGATATGAACATGAAAAATAACACACTGAATGTAATTGGTGGCGCAAAAGGTTTGTCATTCTTATCGCTCTTACTAAGCTTAATTTACACCCTGTTGTTAGGGGAGGGGAGTAGCGGAGAGGGATAATCAATGACAGCATCAGAAATAATTGTTCAACAAGCTTTTGATGACGCCAGTGATTTTTTTGATTTAACCGAAAAACAACATCAACAACGGTTATTGAGACTTGCCAATATATTATATTGTTTAACTGATCTTACGACGGATTATTATAAGCAGCTGGCATCTTTAGATAATTGCCCTCTCGAGTTTCGTTTGGCTGTGAAATTAGTTGAGTCCAAACGTTATGTGCTCAAATTAAATCGACCTTTATTAGTCGGTGTTGTATTTGCCATGTGGGGTGAACATCACCGTTTAAATCAGAAATCTCCGTTGAATCCAAATGGTGAAGATTCACTGCGGATTAAAATTGATCAGCTCAACTGGATCACCATGGGCTCGATGGTGGACTGGCATTTATATCCGGTCGATGATGGCTGTCCACATGACAGTGCGGGCATTGCCAAAGAAATTCTTGCCAACCACCCAGATAAACACAGGGTGTCCGTTTTGCGCCTTGCCGACAAACTGCCCGCTTCAGCGGGCCCGTTGAAGGATCTGGCGTCGACCGACGACTCCCGTAAAGGGGGGGCGATCATACTGGGCTGCCAGCAAGCCTTGTCCGATAAGGCTGATTGTGTGGTGTATACCGATGCTGATAGCTCTGTTCATTTGGGACAGTTAGGCTTACTGCTGAAACCTTACATGTCAGAGAATGCCAAAGTGGTGCTGGGTAATCGTAAACATCCGGACTCTATTTTGGTAAAGCAAGAGGAACGCTGGGGGGTAGGGATCAAAACATTGCGCCATATGCAGCGCATGATAGGGCGCGCAATATTCAGCAATAATATCAAAGATACCCAGGCGGCGTTTAAGTTATACGATCGCGAAGTTATCCGTTATATTTTGGCCAAACCGTCGGTCTATGATTTTTCGTTTGATACCGATTGGATCTTTGCGGCAATGAAGGGGGAATACCCATTACTGACGGTGCCTTTTGCCTTCATAGATTCTGCCGCAGAGTCGGCGTCTCTCGTCCAGGGACCGACCACAACCTGGTATACCTTATTAAGTGGTTTGGCAACGGCGGCCAAACTGCGGGAAGTGGATCATAACCACGAGATGGTGAGGATTTTTGAAGACCATATTCACAGTCATGAGGATCTTGATCACATCATTGATATCCTGCCGGAACAGCTTGAAGGTATTCCTGATGGAGATATTGGTAACCCGCTTATTTTTGCTCCGCATGAGCTAGAAGAGTGGTTGGTAAAACGAAAGTAGAGTCAATCGTAATGGTATTTTTAGCCGGCACGAAATCTAAAAGCCCAAACTGAAATAGGCAGTTTGGGCTTTGTTATTGTGGAAAACTAGACCGCCGCTTCGTCGACCAGGTATAGAATCGATTGGTAGGGAATACCACTATGGTGAGACAGGCCGATTTCACAGGTTCTGCTGTTGCTAAAGCCTCGGGTGCAGTTTGCCGGGACTTGCTCTTTTAGTGGCGCAACTGCGGCCTCATTCAATTCTGGGGTGGTGAAACCTTTATCACCCGCCCAACCGCAGCACTGGATATGCTCGGGTAACACCACCGTCTGTGCACAAGCTTGTGCCAGCGAGAGCATATCGGCCTCCAGCCCCATCCGGCGGGAGCTGCAGGTGACATGCAGCATCACGGTTTCCTGAACCGGAGACAGGGTGAGGTGCGGCAATAAATACCGTGATACAAAGCCAACCGGTTCGAGAATCTCCAATGGCTGGGTAAAGTTTTCTATACTGCGCTTGGCACACGGGCTGGTATCCATCAATACCGGGTAGCTGCCTTCGTTGCTCGCCTGCCAAAGCAAAATTTCCAGCTCTTGGGATTTCTGCTTGGCTATATCACTCATCCCTTTACTGTCATAAGGCATGCCACAACATTGACTGCTGAGTTTTTCAGGGGTGATCACCTCAAAGCCTGCTTTTTGGAGGAGTGAAAGCGTCACTTCCGTCAGTGGGCGGTGATCTGTGGCCGAGGTTTGTTGCCCCATTGTGCGGCTAGCGCAAGATGGCATATAGACAACCTTCTTGCTCGAGGTATCAGCGTTCACAGCACCGGGCTGATGGATCTTATGCGGGTTTGACCGTGGGATCTCCGGTATCCAAATGGGGGTTGCACCTTTGGTCATTTTCCTCAGGCCATTGGTAATGGTGCCGACCACCTTATCGCCGACCAGTTTGCGGGCTAGCTGATTGCTCTTGAGGCCGGCTTTGATCATGGTTGTGGTGGCACCGAAATGATCAGCGGTCCAGCGGGCGATGGGAGTAAAGCGCCGGTATTTATCTATCCGCAGTTTCTTAACCAGATCACCGGTATTAATGCCAACCGGGCAACGGTCGGCACACAGGCCGGTCGCGGCGCAGGTGTCGATGCCTTGGTACTCAAAAATTTGCTTCAGCTCATCGACGGGTGGGCGTCTGCTGTTACCCGCCAGGTATTGTCGTTCGCGGTGTTGTAGCTCGCGGTAAAGCACAATCCGCTGGCGCGGCGATAGCGTCAGTGTTCTTGAGGGACACACAGGCTCGCAAAAGCCACATTCAATGCAGCGATCAATCAATTCATCGGCTGCCGGCATCGGCTTGAGGTGGGAAATATGCGCCCGTGTATCGTCATTGATGATCACTCCCGGGTTCAACAAACCTTCGGGATCAAACAGGGCTTTGATTTGTTTCATCAGGCGATAGCCATCATGGCCCCACTCGAGCTCCACGTAAGGCGCCATATTGCGGCCGGTACCATGCTCGGCCTTGAGGGAGCCTTGGTATTTGACCGCGACGAGTTCGGCCACATCATCCATAAAGCTGCCATAGCGGTTCACTTCTGCCTCATCCTCGAAACCTTGGGTAAAGACAAAGTGCAGGTTGCCTTCCAGGGCATGGCCGAAAATGATCGCTTCGCCGTAGTGGTATTTGTCAAACAGCTGCTGAAGCTCGCGCACACCCATGGCTAGGTGCTCGACCGGAAAGGCCACATCTTCGATGATCACCGTAGTGCCAGTTTCCCGCACGGCACCGACTGCCGGAAACATGCCTTTGCGGATCGCCCACAGGCTGGCAACGGTATTTGCATCGGTGGTAAACGGTGTCGAGTGGGTGATAGTGAAGTCTTCCAGCGCCGACATGACCTCGACGCATTGCTGCCCTAGCTGGTGGCTGCAGCTGGCGCGGGTTTCGATCAGCAGAGCTGCCGATTCGAGATCAAGCGCTTGGATATAGTCCGGCATACCCGGTTTGTCAGCGACTGAGCGTAGCGCTCTTCCGTCCATCATCTCGACAGCAGAAACATGGGTGTTGGCCAGAACTGACACCGCTTGGCTGGCGGTTTCGATGTCACCAAAAACCAGTAGGGCAGAGGCCTTGTGGGGATGCTCGATAACCGTGTTGTAGGTAATGTCGGCAATAAAGCCCAAGGTGCCCTCAGAGCCAATCATCAGGTGCTCAATGACATCAACTGGGTCGTGGTAGTCGACCAGCGCATTGAGGGCATAACCGGTGGTGTTTTTCAGGCGGTATTTGTGGCGGATTTTTTCTGACAATTCAGTATTTTGTTGGGTTTCCTCGACCAGTTGAGCGAGTCCTTCAATCAAATCTGGTCGCTTGTTTTTGAACGCCTCTATGCTAGCTTCGCTGGCGGTATCGAGCACGGTACCATCGGTGAAGACGATGGTCATGCTATTAACGGTGTTGTATGAGTTCTGTGCTGTGCCGCAGCACATCCCGCTGGCGTTGTTGGCTGCGATACCACCGATTTTACAGGTATTGATCGACGCAGGATCTGGCCCGATTTTCCGCTGGTAAGGGGCAAGGTAGCGGTTGGCATCAGCGCCGACAACGCCAGGCTGGAGGCGGATTTTCTCCCCTTGGTCAAGGATGCAATGGCCGCGCCATTTGTCGCTCAGGGTAATGAGGACTGAGTCTGAGATGGCCTGGCCGGATAAACTGGTTCCCGCAGCACGGAAAGTGAAGGGGATGCTCAACTGGCAGCAGGACTGAATGGTGAAGATGACTTCATCTAGGTTGTTGAGGCGCAGAACCAGTTTGGGTATGAGGCGGTAGAAACTGGCGTCTGTGCCGTAAGCCAACCGCTTGGCTTCTTCGGTGATGATCCGTGCCTCATCAATCTGGGTAGCGAGTAGGGCTTCTAGCTGTCGGTATTTGTTTTCCATTTCTCATCCTGCACCAGTCGTATGACTGAATTGTTGAATGCTGTATTCATATTACTGATCTCAATGATTATTGTTGGAATGCTTGGCTGGGATTGAGAGTCAGGACTATAAATATTTTCTGTGGTTCCATTAGAACAGTGAATTGCTGCGGGTGGTAAAGGCCAGCAAAGCAGCTGGCCTATTGTATTGATAATGCGCTGGGGTTAACCCATCAAGACATCTGTGATATGCAGGCCATAGATGATTGTGAGACCGATAATGCCGCTCATCACCAGGTAGTAGAGCGTAGGGATAATGGTTTTGCGCAACGTGGCGCCTTCGCGGCCAAGCAGGCCGACCGTGGCAGAGGCGGCAACGACGTTATGGATGGCAATCATGTTACCGGCCGCTGCACCTACCGCTTGCAAGGCAACAATCGCGGCACTGGATACTGTCAGCGTCTGGGCGACTTCAAACTGGAACTGGCTGAACATCATGTTGGACACCGTATTCGAGCCGGCGATGAACGCCCCCAAGGCACCGATGGTTGCACTCAATGCCGGGAAGAAATCCCCCACCAACCCGGAGACAAAGTTAGCCGTCGTGACCGGCATACTGGCCAAGTCAGCAGCGTTGACGCCCGAGTTGATAAAGATACGTACCATAGGAATAGTGAAGACCAATACGAAACCCGCACCAATAAGGGTCTTGCTTGATTCCTTGAAGGCCTCGGTCAAAGGGCTAAGCTTACCTGATTGAAGTAGTACAGCCACAATTGCGACAAATACTAGGATCCCGCCCGGCAGGTATAGCGGCTGGATAGAGGCGCTGATCCCCGCTTCACCTAGGATGTTCGAAAATGAAAGACTGACACTGACCAGCAGGGCCTTGAAGTCGGCACTGACACGGCTGGCGACCAATACCACGGCAAGTAGCACATAGGGTGCCCATGCCAGCGCCAGGTTCATTGGCTTGTCAGCCGCTTTGAGGTCGATTTTCAGTGACCCCAACCACTCTGAAGGCCATTTGTCTTCGCTTTCAAAATCCCATTGTTTTTGAGGCACAAGGAAGCCTTTCTTGGCTGCGGAAACCACGATGGCTAGACCCAATAAGCCACCAATCAAGGATGGGAACTCAGGACCAAGCAGCATACCTGTCAAAGCATATGGCACCGTGAAGGCGACGCCGGCGAAAAGGGCAAACGGCAAGATATCCAGGCCCTCGGTCCAGCTTTTGTTCTTGCCGAAAAAGCGGGTCAGCATCATCGCCATCAGAACCGGCATCAAGGTGCCGATCGTAGCGTGGATCAACGCGACATTGGTGGTGATCTGCTGTAGGTAGATATCCCAGCTCGAACCTTGGCTGAGCAGTGTTTCACCAATGTTGTGGGTATCCAGTCCTTTGTTGACACCGACAATAATCGGGGTACCGACCGCACCGAAAGAAACCGGCGTGGATTGGATCATCATGCCCATCAAAACGGCAGCAAGTGCAGGGAAACCGATAGCAACCAAAAGAGGGGCTGCGATTGCTGCTGGGGTACCAAAGCCGGAAGCGCCTTCGATAAATGAGCCAAAACACCAGGCGATGATGATGGCCTGTATCCGGCGGTCACCGGAGATATCGGTAAAGCCGTTTCGTATGGTTGTGATGGCTCCAGTATGTTTTAGGGTATTGAGCAGGAATATTGCTCCAAACACGATCCAGAGTACCGAAACAGTGATGGTTAGCCCCTGTAGCGAGGAGGCCAAGACGCGGGTTGCTGACATATCCCAGCAGAGCAGGGCGATGGCAACGGTCAGAAAGAAAGCCACCGGCATGGCTTTCTTTGCGGGCCAGTTCAGTCCGACCAGCAGAATAGCGGCAACCACTATCGGCGAGAAGGCAACGAGTGCAAGTAGGGTGTCGTTCATGATTATCAGTCCTTCGGAGTGCTGTTTTGTAATGCATAACCTATGCATCAATGAACATAAATGTTGTTTTTGTAGTTGGTTTTGTTAACTGGGTGTGACGATATCGCTTTATTTTTATTTGGTATAGGGAAATAATGAAAAATATTTCTTCCAAAAATGGACTAATAATGGCGAAGGCAGATGACTTGATCTTGTTTGCTCAGGTAGTGGAACATGGCTCATTTAGCAAGGTGGCAGAGTTGAATTCTCTTACTAACTCGGTAGTTAGCAAAAGAATTGCCCGCCTGGAGGATGATCTGGGGGTACAACTACTCTATCGTACTACCCGAAAACTCACGGTTAGTGAGGCGGGGAAGGTGTTATACCTGGGTTCTAAAAATGTGAAGCAGGCCGCGATGGAGGCGGTGGATGCCGTTAGTGGGTTTGGCGAGAAAGTCAGCGGCCACGTCAAGATGTCTGTACCCACGATATCTGGCGACTTGCTGCTGGCGGATGCGGTGGCGGAGTTTTGTGCCGAGCATCCCGGCTTTACGGTCGATATGTCACTGGATAATCGTTTTGTTGACCTGATTGAAGATGGTTACGATTTGGTGATCCGAACGGGCTATCTGGAAGACTCGAGTCTTATCGCTAGGCATATTCTCGATTCACAATGGGTGATTTGTGCCGCACCTCGATACATTGCCCTAAATGGCAGGCCGGAAGTGCCTCAAGATCTGGTCGATCATAACTGTCTGCAGTATGCCTACCAGACCACAGGGGCGTCAGACTGGCAATTCATTGGCGAGCAGGGTAACTATATCCTGCGGGTTAGCGGGAATTTTTCGACCGATAATGCGGCGGCACTGAGAAAGGCGGCATTGGGCGGTTATGGAATTGCCTATATGCCGCGCTGTCTGGTTTACCACGATATTATGGAAGGGAAACTGGTCGATCTCTTTCCTGACCAAGTGGGTAAGAGGCTGGGTATTTACGCGGTCTATCCCTATACTCGCCAACCATCGCAGAAAATCAGGTTGCTGATTGAGCACATCAGGTCGCGGTATTTGGCTATCAAGCATTACTTTTAACCTCGGGGCAATCAGCATACCGGTTGAGTCTAATCAAATAAGATGCTGGTGTAGTCTGTCATCTGTTGTTCGGAGAATCGGTCAACAAAACAGGCTTTTTGTTCTGAATCGCAATAGACCTTATTGCTGAATGAATAGCGGGTTGTGTCGAAGTTTTCGCTGCCAACTCGGTTGATCAGTTCAAGCATTTTGTCTTCGGCCTCTTGGCCCAGGAACTCTTTGGTGAATGCCATCGAAATGCCATAGCTGTCGACGCAAAAACCGGCTTGCCGGTCGCAGATCACACCGTTGTCGGGAGAGAACAGTGGTTCGTGGATCGTATGGCTTTCACTGAAGGATGCAGGGCTGAAGAGGATCAAGCCGAGGGAAAGCAATAGCGGTTTCATGGCGGGTACCTTGCGGTAATGGGTTTCCACTAGTATTGATCAAAAATGAATTTAATACGAAGTGATACAAGATCTTTGCTTGGGTTGGCAGAAAATTACTTTTTAACACAATAATATATAGTTAGGTCTTTTATTTATTCTGACTCAATTAGGTCTGTTATGAACTGGTATCTTCATGTATTGAAAAACTACGCGGTCTTCAAAGGGAGGGCGCGGCGGCAAGAGTATTGGTATTTCTTCTTGTTCAACATCATTATCAGTATCGCGCTGTCGATGCTTGACTCGGCGCTGGGTAATCCGGGAGCGGGTGAAGGAGCGGGGATTATCGGAACTATTTACTCACTCGCCGTGCTTGTTCCTAGCATCGCTGTTGGCGTGCGCCGCTTGCATGATATCGGTCGCACAGGTTGGTGGATGCTGATTGGCTTGATCCCGTTAATTGGCCTACTGGTCTTGCTGTATTTCTTCGTGCAGGACAGCCAGGCGGCGGCTAATGAATACGGTCCGAACCCAAAGGATCCGACATCGATTAACCTTACCATGTAACTTGGGTATAAGCGTGGCAGCCTGTCGGGAGACTGGCTGTCATTGCCTTCACTCCTGTATTATTTTTAAGAATTGATACAGTTTTCTACTATCCCAAATACCTCTCATTTTTGCTTAACTCTCTTATTATTAAGGAAGATATAGCAATTCATCTGTTATGCATCCTCCCAATCCATCCTGTTGCATCATCTACAATTAAAGCCACTATCCAGTGATTTAGTCTGTGGTGCCCTCTTTTTTTGGACATTCATGGCGAATAGGGATAGTTCGGTTGGCAAACTGATTAACTAGTACGACAGCATACGTGGAGTAGCATGATGAAAATGAACAAGATCGCGCTCTCGATTTTGGCGGTTTGTGTTGGGTATTCTGTGGGGAGCTTGGCCTCAGGAAAGTATGACGACTATGACGATGATGATGATAAGTATTCATCGTCCTATGAGAGTGAAGGCAATTCATCTTCAGGTAGTTATAGTCACTCCTATTATTCTAACGATGGGGGAAGTTATTCGGGGGGCGGTGGCTATTCCGATGGTGACAGTTCAGATGGCTACGGCGATGATGATGGTACTAAACAGCGTCTGGCTCTCAATCTTGTGGGCACCGGCGAGATGTACCCGATGACTGTCCCACCGTTAGAAAAATATGGCCCTCCGCTGGATGCGAATTGTTTCGACGTCGAGTTGAAAAATATTCACGATGGCCAACTCGTAGGTTGGGCTACGGACTGTTTGTCTGAGATACAAGGGGCACCAGAAACAGGCATTCAACTTATCGGAACCACCTTTTTTTATTTGCCTGATGGTCTGTTGATAACCCGGGGGAATACGACGGTTCAACCGGTGCTACAACCTACAACCACTCCAGGCGGCCAGTATATTTCTCATATTACCGGCGCATCGAGTGATGAAAATGCCGTCGTTAAAGGCTACGGTGAATATCGCTGGCACAAAGGAACCGTTCGTCTTTCTGGCATGGTCGATCTAACCAACTATGATGGCACAGAAGGTTCACCAATGTTCTTTGATTGCTTGTTCATCATTGAACTAGAAGAATACCAACCGGAGTTCAAGTCATGGTATGACTGGTATCGCTACCGGTACTACCAAGAGAGCTTCTACGAGGAGTACCATTCAGACATGTATTACGGTGAAGACGATGATAGTCATTATGGCTCGGGTGGCGAACGCTATAAAGGCTATAAAAACAAGGGATACAATCGCGATAAGAGCTATAACCAAGGCCAAGATTACAGCCATAAAGGCAGTGGCTATTAATTGGCTGTAATGCAGCTTAACGCCTGAATAAAAATTGAAGCCTGAAGTGATTCAGGCTTCATCATTAGTGTGGTTATGTGACTGGTAACTACTTGCGAGCAAAGGTGTATGTTCGGTAGCCACCAATCAGGTTACGGGCTTTGAAACCGTTATTGACCAACTGGCGGTAGGCGACGTTTCCGCGTAACCCGACTTGGCAGTAAATCACAATTTCTTTGTCTTTTGGCAGCTCGCCCATGCGCTGGCGGAGCTGGTCGACAGGAATGTTGATTGCGCCTTCCAGGTAGCCCACATTTTTCAGCTCGCCGGGATTACGCACATCAAGCAGCAACTGGTCATCTGTTAGGTTATCAATCTCATCGAAGTGGATTGGCTTCGCATCACCTTTGATAATGTTGCTTGCCACAAACGCCGCTTGGTTGATCACATCCTTGGCACTGCCGTAAGGTGGGGCATAGGTCAGCTCGAGGTGCTGCAGCTGTTCAACCGTCAAGCCTGCTCGCTGGGCGACCGCCATGACGTCGATACGCTTATCAACCCCATCTTTGCCAACGGCCTGTGCACCAAGGATTTTGCCTGACTGTGGTTCGAACAGCATTTTGAACGACACGATTTCAGCACCAGGGTAGTAGCTGGCATGGCTTGCGGTATGGACATAGACTTTTTCGTAGTCGATACCCTCGCGTTTTAGCTGCTTCTCGTTTTTGCCGGTTGAGGCGACGGCAAGATCGAAGACTTTGCAAATTGCAGTGCCTTGTGTGCCTTGGTAGGACTCGTCGCGGCCAAGCATGTTGTCGGCGGCCATACGGCCCTGGCGGTTGGCCGGTCCTGCAAGCGGCACCAGCGTTTGGTGGCCGGTGACGAAGTCGGCTTCCTCGACAGCATCGCCCACAGCGTAAATAGCCGGATCACTGGTCTGCATCTTCTCGTTGGTGTAGATGCCGCCAAGCTCACCAATTTTCAAGCCGGCTTGAGTAGCGAGTGCCGTTTCCGGACGTACACCGATTGCCATAATGAGGATATCGGTATTGAAGGTGTCGCCGTTGTTAAGATGAAGGCTCAGCGCTCCGCATAGGTGCTGGTGCTCGGCACTCTCTCCCGCATCTTCGTTGACGACAGAGTCATTCGGGTGGTATTCGACAGATTCCAGCGCCACACCGAGGCGTAGATCAACGCCCTTGTCCCGGATCTCTTGGTGGACAAAGCCGGCCATTTCGCGATCAACCGGCGTCATGACCTGATCTGCCATCTCTACCAGGGTGGTTTTTATGCCAAGCTGGTGGAAGGCTTCCATCATTTCCAGGCCAATAAAACCACCGCCGACGACTGTGGCATGTTCTGGCTGGTTCATTTCGATCGTTTTGAGGATCTTATCCATATCAGGAATATTACGCAGCGAGTGCGTCAGCGGATTATCAACGCCAGGGATAGGCGGAATAATTGGCGCTGCCCCCGGGCTCAGCAGCAGGTAATCGTAGGATTCACGGTACTCGCTGCCGTCGAGCATATTCTTGACGGTAACGCTTTTCTCTTCGCGATCAATAGCGATGACTTCATTCATGATTCTGACATCGACATTGAAACGGGCCAGGAAGCTTTCTGGAGTCTGTAGCAGCAATTTGCTGCGCTCGGTGATGTCGCCTCCGATATGGTAGGGAAGGCCGCAGTTGGCAAACGAGACAAATTCACCGCGCTCGAACATGATGATCTCAGCATCTTCGCTCAAGCGGCGTGCGCGTGCGGCAGCGGAGGCTCCGCCTGCCACACCGCCGACAATCAAAATCTTGGTCATTGATATCTCCACAAAATGTCTTTCAAGCTAGAAAGAGCGTTAATTAACGAGCTTTTGAGATTATTGCCAGTGACGAATCACTTGAATCCGAACTTTCCAAGTATGTTGGCGGCTGGACAAAAGCCGGTAAACGCACTTTGGATCAGGTTGGCGCCGATAAATAGCGTGAACCAGTAAAAGCTGGGGTGAACCCAGATAGTCAGTGCGACAGAGACGAAAATCATGATGCCGGCAAATACGCGTACTGCATTTTCTAATGTCATAACTTTTCTCCCGGGCCGGTTGTATCAACCTCAATAACTTAATCAAACTATAAATGCATACTTTAGAATTGTCTAATGTATTTTTTGCTAAATTAGTGTTGACTTAATCCTTTTGTTTAGTAATCTCTAATATAGAGCCGGGGCAGTAAAGCATAGGAGGGGGTGATGATTGATGTTCAAAAAATGCATTGTCAGGCCGATGAGGTTGCGAATTGGTTGAAGATGCTGGCACACCCTGAACGCTTAATGGTGCTTTGTCAGTTAACGCAAGGTGAGCTGCCGTTGAAGTTGCTACAGCAGAACTCCAGCTTGGGCCAGTCAGCCCTTTCGCAGCATCTTGCTATCCTGAAGGCCCACCAGCTCGTCAGTTTTCGCAAGCAGTCGCAACAAGTGTTTTATTCATTGGCTGATGAAAAAGTCCAACGGTTAATTGAGGCATTGCAGAATATTTGCTGTGCCGATGAGAAGAAAACGGAGATGAAAAAATAATGTTTGTAGTTCCATGGGATGCTTTGCTTGGCGGTGTGTTGCTGGGGTTATCCGCATCATTGCTACTTGCGGTTAACGGCCGAGTGGCCGGAATTAGCGGGGTACTGGCCGGGTTGCTCAAACCCATCAAGGGGGAGTTCACCTGGCGTCTCTTGTTTGTTGTCGGCATGGTGGCCGCGAGCTTGGTAGCCCCTTGGCTGGGTTTTGAACTGCCTCAAACGCTACCGGTAAATGGTGCGGTGTGGTTGAGCTTGGCAGGGTTGCTGGTCGGGATTGGCACCAAGTTGGCTAACGGGTGCACCAGTGGCCACGGCATTTGCGGAATGGGGCGTTTGTCCAAGCGCTCGATTGTTGCAACCTGCATTTTTATGGCCTCTGCCATTATTACTGTCTTTATCCGTCTTCATGTTTAAGAGGCAAAAATGATAACTCGTGTTGTAGCTTTAATTTCTGGATTGTTGTTTGGTCTTGGCATGATGGTGTCCGGGATGGTAGACCCTGTCAGGGTGATAGGCTTTCTTGATTTTGCCGGCCAGTGGGATCCAAGCCTTGCTTTTGTGATGGGCGGAGCCATCGCGGTGTTTATGCCGGTGTATTTGTTGGTGGTACGCAAGATGGAAAAGCCGGTTTGTGAGACGGATTTTCGCTTGAGCCAGAAGAAATCGATCGATGCGCCTTTAGTTGGCGGTTCGATTTTGTTTGGTATCGGCTGGGGGATGGCTGGGATCTGTCCGGGACCCGCTGTCACCTCGTTGTCTGGAGGCAACTTTGGCCTGCTGTTGTTTGTGGCTAGCATGCTGGCAGGAATTTGGCTTGGCTGCCAGATCCAGAGCAAGCTAGAAAGTGATGACCAGCTCAAAGTTAGTCATGCGCAGATGAACTAATCTGGATAGCGAACCTCAGCACGGCGGCAGGTAAGAGCCTGCCGCCATTATCCAGCACCCTGAATAAACTTGCGCATATGTGATTCTGTTGCTTAACAACAGGAAAGGGGGGAGTGTTATGACAGCGAACGTCAGACAGGGCTTGGTAGCAAAATTTCTCAACAGTTTTTTCCCGCCAGTGCTTATCTTTTTGGCCTTGGCGGTTGGGATGTCTGCTCTGCTCCTGACCCCGAGGGAAGAAGATCCCCAAATCATCGTACCTATGGCTGATGTGCTGATTCAGGCCCCGGGTTTGTCACCCAGGCAAGTCGAAAATCAGGTTACCCAGCCGCTGGAAAAATTGCTGACCCAGATCGATGGCGTGGAAGATGTCTACTCGACGTCGATGAAAGGCGCGGCTCAGGTCATCGTACGCTTTTATGTCGGAGAGCAGCGTGAAGATGCCCTGATCAAACTGTACAACAAGATCTACTCGAACCTGGATCTGGTACCTGCCTCGGTGACGCAATGGGCTGTCAAGCCGGTTGAAATTGATGACGTGCCGATAGTGGTTGCCGCGCTCTACAGTACAGATCCTGAACTGACCGGTAATGCGCAGTTGCGGCGCATTGCCGAGCAGGCGGTGAACCAGCTACAGGCGCTGGATAATACCAACAAGGTAGCGGTTGTCGGGGGCAATCCCCGGTTGATCCAAATTTCCCTCGATACCGTGGCGATGGCAAGTCGCATGACCACGGTGGATGATATCCAACAGGCTTTCTCCCTGACTAACCAGCACCGCCAATTGGGCGATATTCACCAGCAAGGGCAGGTTTTCCAGCTGGAAAGCGGCCAGTTTTTCCGTAACGCCCAGGAAGTGGCACATACTGTGGTGAATGTGGTCAATGGCCAGCCTGTCTATTTGCAAGATATTGCCACGGTGACCGACGGCCCCGATGAAGCATCCGACCAGACATGGTTCCGTTGGGGGGCGGCAGCCGGTGCTGGCAACCAACAAGCCCGCGAACCCTATCCCGCGGTGTTTCTCTCGGTTGCAAAACAAAAAGGCAGCAATGCGGTTTGGGTTGCCAATGATGCTATTGCGTTGCTGGACGAGATGGTACAGAACCAGTTTCCGCCGCATGTCAAGATGACAGTGATCCGTAACTATGGCGAAACCGCCAACGAGAAAGTGGGCAATCTGGTTTCCAGCCTCGGTCTGTCGATCCTGACGGTGGTGGTTTTTGTCGGGGTCTTTCTAAACTGGCGTGCGGCGCTGGTGGTTGGGCTCGCTATTCCAATCAGCTACGGTGCGGCGTTGGGGATGGACTTCGCCTTTGGCTATACGATTAACAGGGTAACACTGTTTGCCTTGATCTTGGCGCTGGGCCTGATCGTCGATGATCCCATCGCCAGTATCGATAACATAGAGCGCTTTCTAAAGCGCAAGGGCATGTCCACTTCGACGGCTATCGTCATGGCAATGGCAGAAATCCGCAGCGCGCTGCTGATGTCGACCGTAGCGATTGTGATTGTCTTTACGCCGATGTTTTTCATCACCGGGATGATGGGGCCCTATATGGCACCGTTGGCATTTAACGTGCCGGTCAGTGTGGTATTCAGTACGGTTGTGGCTTTCCTCATTACTCCCTGGCTTGCCAAGAAACTCCTCAAGCGGGATGGGGGAGCCGGGCATTACCGGGTCGAGCAGTCGCTGTTGTATAAAATCTACAATAAGATGCTGACGCCGCTGCTGGCACGCAAGCGCAATAGTGTGATTTTTCTGTCAGTAGTCGCACTGGCTTTTGTTGCCGCGGCAATGCTGCCAGCCTTGCGGATTGTACCGCTGAAACTGCTGCCTTATGACAACAAAAATGAGTTCCAGCTGGTGCTGAACATGCCTGAGACCAGTAGTGTCGAGCAGACGTCAAATGCGTTGAATAGCTTTGCCGATTACCTGCAGCGTGTGCCCGAGGTGGTCTCGGTCTCCGGCTTTGCCGGCATTGCTTCGCCCATGGATTTCAACGGGATGGTCAGGCATTACTTTATGCGCTCGATGCCGTATCAGGGAGAGCTTCGGGTCGTTCTGGCGCAAAAGGATCAACGTCAGCAACAGTCACACGAGATGGTTACTCGGCTTCGGGCTGATCTCACTCGCATAGCGGAAGGGGTGGGCGCAGATATTCAGCTGGTGGAAACGCCGCCGGGGCCACCTGTTATTGCCACTATAGTGGCCGAAGTCTACGGCCAGCCGCAGACCCCTTACCACCAGTTGCAACAGGCGGCCGATAAGGTGGCGCAACGTTTGCGACGGGAGCCCTTCGTGGCGGAAACCGATACCTCCCAAGAGGGGGGATGGCACAGCTGGCGGTTTGTGGTGGACAGTGAAAAAGCGGCGTTGTCAGGGATATCGGTTCAGGATATTAACCACACCCTGGCGGCAGCAAACCAAGGTCTGGTCGTTAGTTACTTGTACGATGAGCATGAACTTAATCCTTTGCCAATAACCATTCGTTTGCCAAGTCAGCAGCGAGATGATCTGGCGGCGCTGGAGAATTTGTATGTCCGCGGCATGCCAGGGATCGCTAAGCGGGTTGAGCAAGGGCGGGTTGTTGATGCCGGCCAGCCATTGGTGCCGTTGTCTGAGCTGGGACGCTTTGAATTAATCGATGCGCCGCAACCGATCATGCGCAAGAACTTGCGCCAAGTGGTGTACGTCTTTGCCGAGGCGACGGGGCGCGTTCCTGCGGAGGTGATTGCCGATGTCGCTGCTGATCTACAGGCCAGCCAGTGGGATGGTGCGAGGCAAACTGGTCAGGTCAGGCCGCTAAGTGGGCGTACTTACCTAAACAACGGCGGAGGGGATCCCTGGTGGCTGCCGCCGGGCATCAATGTTGTCTGGAGCGGTGAAGGAGAGTGGAAGATCACCCTGGATGTATTTCGCGATCTCGGGATTGCTTACGGTGCAGCCTTGCTCGGGGTGTTTGTGGTGATGGTACTGCAAACCGGCTTGCCTGCGGTCTCCGGTATCATTATGTTGGCGATCCCGCTGACGGTGATTGGGATCATGCCCGGCTTCTGGCTACTTAATGTGGTTGGAACAACAGAAATCAACGGGATACCCAATCCGTCGCTGTTCACCGCCACGGCCATGATCGGCATGATTGCCCTGGCCGGGATTGTGGTACGCAATTCATTGGTGCTGATCCAGTTTATACATCAGTCGCTGCGTGACGGCGAGTCGCTGAAACCCGCATTGGTCAAAGCGGGCGCTGTGAGAATGCGGCCTATCTTGCTTACGGCCGGTACCACGTTGCTGGGTAACGTGGTGATCACCCTGGATCCCATCTTCAATGGCCTTGCCTGGGCTATTATATTCGGCATCACGGCTTCGACACTCTTTACGCTGCTGGTGATCCCGGTGGTTTACCATCTGGCTTATGCCAACAAACCCGGATATGGCCTGCCTGCTGAGCCAGGCAGTATGCCCTCAGACACATCCTCGGAGCCGTCGACTGGTTGTCCGTCCCAGTCATCAGCCGCTTCAGTCAACCACAGGAAGTCGCAGTCATGAGTATGAAAAGAATAGCCGTAACAATTGCCGCGTTTGCAGGCCTTGGTATCCTCTTCTTTACCATTTCTGGCGGATTTGTCGCGAAGCTGGATACCGAAAATCTGGCGCCACCCGGCGAGGCGCTGGCCGGGCAGGCTGTTGTCCGGGTGCAAGCCGAAACCTTGCCGGTTTGGCAACAGTATACCGGCAGTATTGTGGCTGATCAGCAGGCGACGTTGTCTGCCCGCTTGACGGCACAGGTTGCCGATGTACTGGTGGATGTCGGCGACAACGTCAAGGCCGGGGATATTTTGATCCGCCTTGATAACCTCGACTTGGATGCCAGAGTACGGCAATCGGAACAGGCGCTGGCCAGTGCCCAGGCGCAACTGAATATTGCCCGCAAGGACTATGAGCGAACCCTGTCGCTGTTCAAGCGTAAACTGATCGCACAGTCCCAGCTGGACGAAGCCCTGAGTAACCGGCAGACAGCAGAAGCTAGGTTTAAGCAGTCCCAAGCCTCGGTAGAAGAAGCGCAAACGACCTATGGCTATAGCATTATTGCCGCTCCTTTTGATGGGGTGATCACTCAGAAACTGGTGCATCGGGGGGATATAGCATCCCCCGGGATCCCGATGCTCAGTCTGTACAACCCGGCGACACTGATGATGGAAAGTTATATTGCAGCTAGCCAGCGTTATTTGTTGGAGCTGGGCCAGCGCTGGCCGGTGATTCTGCCTGAGCAAGGATGGGAGCTGGAAGGGACAATCAAAGAAATCACCCCTGCTTCAGATGCCGGTTCGCGCAGTGTGGTTGTTAAGCTGGCTTTTGCACCTGAGCTACTGGCTCAATCCGGTTCCAAACCGCTGTATCCAGGCATGTTTGCCCGGGTCGGTATTGTGACTGGCGAGGAGCAGGTACTGATGGTGCCGTCGACGAGCACGTACCGTATCGGCCAGCTGGAATATATAAAAATCGTTGATGGCGACCGGTTAGTGCCGCGCTTGATCCAAACCCGCCCCTATCTCGATGACAAGCTCATTATCAGGAAAGGGGTTACTGAGATGACGGATATTGTCGCGCAGCCGGATCCTGCGCACAATGGCGGATAGGCCTAACACAGAGGCAGGCACTACCTCTGTTCAAACCATTGTAATTTCTCACTCAGCGAGGTGACACTGCCAATGACAATCAATGCCGGGCTCTTAGCACCGCTGGCCAGTGCTGGCAATTGTGCCAGCGTCCCTCTCAGTACCCGTTGATCATACCGGGTGCCGTTTTCGATAATGGCGCAAGGCGTCGAAGCCGCAAGGCCATGGGTGATGAGTTTGTCGCAAATATGGCCACTTTGTTTGAGGCCCATATAGAAGACCAGGGTATTGTTCGAGTGGGCGAGGGATTGCCACTCGATTTCACGGCCATCTTTTTGCACATGGCCCGTGATGAACTGGACACTTTGGGCATGATCACGGTGGGTGAGGGGGATTCCCGCATAGGCCGTTGCGCCCGCCGCCGCCGTAATGCCCGGCACCACTTCGTATTTAATGCCGAACTTGGCCAGCTCCTCGAGCTCTTCACCGCCACGGCCGAAGATGAATGAGTCACCGCCTTTCAAGCGGACAACCCGCTTACCTTCCAGTGCCTTTTGTACCAGTATCTGGTTGATTTGCTCTTGTGGGACACAGTGGAAGTCGAGCTTCTTGCCGACGTAAATCATCTCGGCTGAACGATCCGCCAGTGCCAAGATATCATCTGAAACCAAACGGTCATACACCACAACGTCGGCCGCCTGGATAACCTTCAGGCCTTTGACGGTCAGTAAGTCCGGATCCCCCGGGCCTGCACCGACTAGGGATACAAAGCCGCTGTTTGATAGTGTGTTGTTGGTGGTCATGGCGATTCCCTTCAAGAAACTTGGATATAAAAAGTAACACTCGTTGCGGTGATTCTTATCCTAAGGAGTTATTACTTTTTATAGCCAAAACAATACAATAGGTACATAAGTTGGCATGTTGGCCCCGCACGCGCGGTGCGGGGCCTGCATGGTCGTTATTTAGAGCTGAGCACCGGCTCTGCATTGAACACGGTGTTATTTTCTGCGCTAACTGCTGGCGCTGTTTTGGCGTGAGTCAGGTATAGCGGCACACAGGTAAACAGCAAACCACCCACTAGGTTACCAAGAATGGTTGGTACTAGGTTGAAACTCAGCCAGGTCGAGATGCCGAAATCTGCCCCCAGCATCATGCCCAACGGGAACAGGAACATATTCACGACCGCGTGCTCAAACACTAGCGCAAAAAAGATAAAGATTGGCAGCCACATAGCGGCGATTTTGCCGGCAACACTGCGAGCTGTCATGTTGCCGATCACGCCTAGGCAGACCATCAGGTTACACAGGATACCGCGCACAAAGCAGGTGATCCAACCGTTGGCACCGAGCTCCTCGAAGCCGACGGTACGTGCTGTGGCTACCTTGATAAACGTTTGGCCGACAGCGCCTGGCTCTACACTGAAGTTCATGGTGAAGGACAGGGCGATTAGGAAAGCAACGATCAGCGAGCCGATCAGGTTGCCCAGGCCCACTAGACCCCAGCAGCGAAGAACACTGCTCCAGGTAATGCCCGGGCGGTTTTCGAATTTAGCCAGTGGCGCAAGGCCAAATACGCCGGTTACCAGATCGTATCCCATCAGGCTCAAGATACAGAAGCCGACTGGGAAAACGAGGGCCCCAACAATGCCAATACCTGTCTGTGTAATGGTGGTGATCGCCACAACAACTGCCAGCGAGAGAATAATCCCGGCCATCGTGCCACGCAAAATCAGATCACGTGTCGATGTGCGGATTTTTGCCTCGCCCGTATCAATCATTGTCTGAACGAATTCCATCGGTTTTGAATAGGACATCATGTCACTCCAAAAAGTTAAAATAAAAATTGAATAGTCAAAGGCTCTCACTCTCGAGATGGGCAAAGAGCCTTTTCGCTATTAAATCTTTGGCGATTAACCGGCTTGGGCTTATGCCGCGATTTCGACTTTGCCGTTGGTCACACGGGCAGTAAAGGCTTTGATGCTAAAGCGCTCATCTTCCATGCATCCCCCAGTCGACAAGTTGAAGCGTTGCTTTTTCAGCGGGCTCGCCACCCAAAGCGCATCCTGGTGCTCGCAGATCAGGCCACGGGATAGCACGTTCGAACGGGCAAACGGATCCATGTTGCTGATAGCGAAGACCTCTTCAGCTTCGCCCGGACGAAAGATGGCAACCTGCTGGCCGTTGAACAGCGCACATACGCCAGTACCCGGAGTGATATCTTGGATATCGCAAATTTGTTCAAAGACCATGATTAGTTCTCCAATTCAACGTGCAGGATATCGCCTACAGCAGCAGGGTGTTTTTCGGTGTATGTTGCGGGGCGGTGCTGGTCACGCTCGGCAACAAAGACTACGTTGTCATCACGCAGGTCAGAGTTGATGAAGTGGGCAAAGCGCGCCAGCTGAGACTCGTCGTTGATGGTCGCGGCCCATTCACACTCGTATTCATCGACCAACTTGGCCACGTCAGCTTCTAGTTGCGTGTTGATACCGAGTTTGTCTTCGACAATCACTTGGCGTAAGTAGTCCACACCACCTTCCATGTTTTCCATCCATACCGAGGTACGTTGCAGCGGCGCTGCGGTACGGATATAGAACATCATGAAGCGGTCGATGTACTTGATCAGGGTTTCCTGATCCAGGTCGCTGGCCAGCAGGTCGGCGTGACGAGGCTTCATACCACCGTTACCACAGACATACATGTTCCAGCCTGCATCGGTCGCGATAATACCAAGGTCTTTGCCTTGTGCTTCGGCGCACTCTCGGGTACAGCCGGACACACCGAACTTCATCTTGTGCGGGGTACGGATCCCCTTGTAGCGGTTCTCGATAAATGAACCCAGGCCGACAGAGTCTTGGACACCGTAGCGGCACCAGGTCGAACCCACACAAGTTTTTGCCATACGCAGTGCTTTGGCATAGGCCTGGCCGGTCTCGAAGCCAGCACTGATCAGCTTGCGCCAGATCTGCGGCAGGTCGTCTTTCTGGGCGCCGAACAGGCCGATACGCTGCGCACCGGTTACCTTGGTATACAACTTGTATTCTTCAGCCACGGCGGCCAGCGCGGCCAGCGCTTGAGGCGTTACCTCACCACCGGCCATACGCGGGATCACCGAGTAAGTCCCGTCTTTTTGGATGTTGCCCAGAAAGTTATCGTTGGTGTCGTGCAGCTTGACCAGCTGCGGTTTGAGGATGTGCTCGCCCCAGCAAGAGGCCAGGATCGAGCCTACCAGCGGTTTACACACTTCACAGCCGTAGCCTTTGCCGTATTTATCCAACAGCTCATCGAAGGTTTTGATTTCTTCGATGCGGATCAGGTGGAACAGTTCCTGGCGTGAGTAAGCGAAGTGTTCACAGACATCGTTCTTCACTTCGATGCCGGACTTCGCCAGTTCGGCGTTAAGCACCGAGGTGACCAGCGGGATACAGCCACCACAGCCTGTCCCCGCGCCGGTTACGGCTTTGATGTCAGCCAAAGTATGGTTGCCATCCGAAACCGCCTGGGCGATTTTTGCTTTGGTCACGTCGAAGCATGAACAGATCACCGCACTATCTGGCAGCGCATCCGCGCCCAGGGATGGTTTTTCTGCACCAGCATGGGCCGGTAGGATCAAGGTGTCAGGGTGCTCCGGCAGCTCCATTTCATTGAGCATCAGCTGCAGCAGATCACCGTAGTCGGTGGTGTCGCCAACCAGCACGGCGCCCAGTAGCTTCTTGTTGTCTTCAGAAACGATAATACGCTTGTAGACTTCCTGCTCCTCGTTCTGGTAGACGAAGCTCTTGCAACCCGGGGTACGGCCATTGGCATCGCCGATTGAGCCGACTTTTACACCAAGCAATTTCAGCTTGGCGCTCATATCGGCTCCTTCGAACTGATTGGCCTCGCCAATGAGGTGAGAAACGGCAACCTGTGCCATCTTGTAGCCTGGGGCAACCAAGCCGTAGAACATGTCATTCCAGGAGGCACACTCACCAATGGCGTAGATATTGGCATCTGATGTTTGGCAATGATTGTTGATTGCCACCCCGCCACGTTGTGCCAGATCGAGATCCATTTGGCGCGCCAGCTTGTCCTGCGGACGGATACCGGCAGAGAAAACAATAAAGTCCGTCTCTAGCTCGGTGCCGTCGGCGAAGCGCATGACATTGCGGGAATCTGTACCTTCTGGGGCAATTTCCAGCGTATTTTTACTGGTGTGGACATTGACACCCATACGCTCGATTTTCTGGCGCAGCTGGTTACCGCCAGCCATATCCAACTGCTCGGCCATCAGCTTCGGAGCAAATTCGACGACGTGGGTTTCTACGCCCAATGCCTTCAGTGCGCCCGCTGCTTCAAGGCCAAGCAGGCCGCCACCGATCACAACGCCGACTTTGCTTTTCTTGGCACATGCTTCGATAGCCTTTAGATCTTCGATTGTTCGGTAGACAAAGCAATCTTTGCTTTCGTTACCCTTGATAGGTGGTACAAACGGGAAAGAGCCAGTTGCGAGGATCAGTTTGTCGTATTGAATTTCACGGCCTGTGCTGGAGTAGATGATGCGGTTTTCGCGATTGACGTTAATCGCGCGTTCGCCGAGGAGGACATTGATGGCGTGTTTCTGGTAGAAGCCTTCTTTGACGAGCGAAAGTTCTTCGGCGGTATGGTGGGAGAAGTACGACGATAGGTGGACCCTATCATAGGCGACCCGAGGTTCTTCACAGAATACCGTTACCTCGTAATTATCCATATTGGCTTTATCGACCAACTCCTCGATAAAGCGATGGCCCACCATTCCGTTGCCGATGATGGCCAGTCTCACTTTGCTCATAAGATCCTCTACTACAAAGTCATAAATTCTGAACGGGATCTTAATGAGACAAGATGTGAATAAATATGACGTAAATCAATTACAGTTTTGAATAACCCTAAAGTGGTATGTCTTTTAAAATCAATAATTTATATTAAGTGTTATTGTACGACAAGAATAAATATGAAGAATTAAAACAATAAATATGAATGAGATGGCATTGGCTAAGGAGGGGAGACCTCAGCCATAAAGAAGTTTAGCCAGCGGGATGAAATTGTGACTTTCTACCTTGGTAGCGGTAGCGGGTTGTTATCGCAGTGGCTCAGGATAAAAACATATAAAAAACATAAATAATTTATTAAATCAATTGTTTAGCTAGGTGTGGTTGTCGGGTATTGCAGGCGTTTCATTTAGGATAGTTCAGCGTCTGAAAGCAGTTTAATAACCTCATGGAACCGATAATGACAAAAAACACACGCATACTATGCTTGGCTTTAGCTATTGCAACTACGCTTACCGCCTGTGATGACGGCGAAAACACACCGGATAACCGCCAATATGTGGCCTATGGTTTGGATAAGGTCATTTATCCCAATGATCTGTTGCTCGCTGATGGTGATGGCACAATTGCACTCAACCAGGAGGCAGAGGGCGAGCCGGTTGATTACAGGGACTACAACAATGTATATGGCGCGCTGGATGGGTGGTCTACCGGTTACCCGATGGTTATTCCGTTGACCGGGCCTGAAAATGAGATAGATCCGGTTTCTTTGGCAGACAATCTCATCATGTTGAATGCAGACAGCGGTGAGCTATTGGACGTGAATGTCGACTTTCGGGTTGAGCTAACCGAGGGGGGAGATATTCGTGTTCTGCCTATGAAGATCTTGCCAGAGTCAACCCGTTTCGTGCTGGCATTAACCGATGGGGTGACGGATACGGCGGGAAGGGTTGCCTTTAAAGCCTCCCTGACTTATCAAAAGCTTCTTAGCGGTGAGGATACCGGGCATGCATTAAGCCAAGCGGCGAGCAGCCAGATCCAGTCGACCCACTCCTTGCTGGCCGACGCTGTCGAAGGCCGAAATATCATCTACAGCACCCAGTTTACTACTCAGAGCATTTATCCGGTAATGGAAGCCGTCAAGGCGAATATCCCAGAACAGCCGCTTCGCAATCTGACATTGGTTGGTTCCAATGGCGGTATATCAACGTTTGAGGCCGTGATTACCGTGCCTTACTACCTTGAGATACCTAACTCTGCCAACTGCAAAGTAGCTGCGCTTTACCCTGAAGGCAGCGAGCAAGCCAGAGCTATCAACGCTGATCCGATCCATTATTGTGCTCCCTTATATAGCTGGTGGAAGGATGGCAACGGGTCTTTTGTCCATGGTGCCAACCCTACGCCGTTGGCGCAAAGCGAACAGCAAGTCCCGGTACTGATCTACGCGCCGGACAGCTGGGATCCGCGGCTGCCAAGTAATGATCACGTGCTGCCCGCGAGTATTTTTGTCCACGGAATTACAGGCTGGAAAGAGTCTGCGCAAACCATGGCAAAAAGTATTATCGACACAAACCGGCTGGTCATTGCCATTGATCAGCCTTTGCATGGCGAGCGCGGGATAGATTTAGACGGTGATGGGAAGATGGATATTACCGCGACCAGTACCGAGGACCACGAGGATAAGTCGGTTTACCTTAACTTGCTCAGTCCTTTGACTTTGCGTGACAACCAACGCCAGGCGGTGGTTGATCAGCTCGCGCTGCGCAAAGCTCTCAACTCGACGCCGTTTGTCGATAACCGTGACATTAGCCTCATTGGCCATTCATTGGGGGGCATTGTATCAACCATGGTGAGTGAACTATCCCAATCTGACGATGAACTGACTTTTTCCACGGTTAACCTGGTGGTGCCGGGTATGCACCTTACTGATTTGGTGATGAACTCGGATTTGCTGGGCGATGAAGTGGCAGAACAAATCAAGAACTCGAGCGATATCCAGTTGATGGTGGCGAAAATACTGGGGGTTTATGACTCGAGTGAGCAGACGAAAGTTGAAGGCCTCAATGCGCTGGCGAAATATAAGTTCGAAAGCGAAGAGAACAAGATGAAAGCAGAGCAGCTGGAGCAGACGTTCTACGAGCAGGCGGTTGCCGATATGTTCCCTGCCGTCCAAGCGGCCGTGGATGCCGGCGACCCGGCCAACTTTACTACTCGCCAAGCCAATAACCCGCAACAGCCGATCCTGCTGCTCGAAGCTGCCGGTACATGCGATCCCTACACGGGGGACTGCCAACTTGGCGCTGATTATTTACCCGATACCGTTGTGCCGAACAAGGCGACAGGATTGCCCTTAGCGGGTACCGATCCTTTGATTGAGCATCTATCGCTGCGTACCATAACGGAGCGAGTAGAAGGCGAGGGGATTGTGAAAGGCGCGATAAGGGTCATGTACGGTGGCCATGGCACTTATTTGTTTCCCTACGAGGGTCCGGCAATCGAAAGCGAGGGAAAGCTGGTACCGGCACCCATCGGTAGTGATGAGTTCTCCACTCAGGAAGTGGTCCGGGTCACTCAGTCGATGAAGGCGCAACAGACAACCATCTCTCAGTTTATTGCTAGTCAGGGCACAGTGGTTGATTTTAATCCCGATCATTATCACAGCGGGAACAACTGACATCAAACTGATTAATTTCTCGGCGTACACTGGCATGTTGTGATATTGGTACTTGAATCTCGGTTCGTATTTGGTAAAAACAAAGGATGAAGAGGTTCCGGAGACAGGGATGACAACAGAAAAATCGGTGGCCGAGAAATTACTGAGCCAAGAAATCATGGAGCAGGTGGGTAAGCAAGGTGCCATTAACGCTCTCGAAGCGGTGTACAGTAAAGCGCGTTATGCCCGTTTTACCCGTGTCAAATGGAATGGTAACTTTTACGACGGCTTGCTATTTGACGATGGCAGCACCATCAGTGTTTATCCCGCTTCGTTCAACAAGCTCACGCTAATTGCCGCCAAATCGGGCGATGCGGTCCCTGCATAAGCTGTCTGATACGAATATAGCCCTTTGAACCTGTGTTCAAAGGGTTTTTATTTGCTTGAGATCTGCCGTGTCAATATTGCAATATAAGATTCCACTTGCGAGTGTTGAAGTGCTCCTAACGACCATATAAGTTGCTAACTGACCAAACAAAACAAGGGCAATCAATGGATGTTTGCCTAGCTTATAGGGATTTATCGTTGTTGGAGTACGATTAATGAACAATATACCTGCGGGGAAGATCCGTCTATCCTCGACCCCATTGCGCACTGGCGCCAGCCATTCCCATTTCGCTAAGCCTTCCGAAAACATTCAGTTTTACGGCTATTTTGCCTCATTCCGATTTAGTCACTAATTTCTTTTGCTGCCATTATCGTCTGCAGCACATTGATAAATAGATTATTTCCCCCTTTTTTTGCTTTCTGCCTGACATGAGGCGGCGGCTCATTATTACGAGACAAAATTGTGAACCTAAAACTGCTTGGTAGCTCTCTTATTATTGCGGGTACGGCACTTGGTGCCGGTATGTTGGCTATCCCTATGGTACTGGCCCAGTTCGGCTTGGTCTGGGGTACGTTGTTAATGTTGTTGATCTGGTCGGGTACAACCTATGCTGCTCTGCTGCTGCTGGAAGCCAGTATCAAAGCGGGAGGAGGGCTTGGTATGAACACCATTGCCCGTAAAACGCTAGGTAAAGGTGGCCAATTGGTCACCAACGGCTTGTTGTATGCGCTGCTTGTTTGCCTATTAATGGCATACATTATTGGCGCCGGGGATTTGGTTCAGAAACTTCTCTCCAGCATTGGCCTCGAACTCAGCCTGATGCAGAGCCAGATTGCCTTCACCCTCGTGGCCGGTGTGGTGGTCGCAGCAGGTACCGCTGTGATTGATAAGCTTAACCGTGGCCTTTTTGCCGTTATGGTTATTATGCTGGTGATGACGCTGCTTTCGTTGGTGCCTACCATCACTGTCGAAAACCTCATGGTTGCAACCAGCGACAACAAGATTGATCTGATCAAAACCAGTTCCGTATTGTTCACCAGCTTTGGCTTTATGGTTGTGATCCCGTCTTTGGTAACGTACAACAAAGAAGCGTCCCACCAGCAGTTACGCAACATGGTGGTGATTGGCTCTCTTGTGCCGCTATTTAGCTACCTACTATGGCTCTATGCCGCAATGGGCAACCTAAGTGCTGAGCAGATGGTCGATTTCAAAAATGTTTCTGAGCTAATTGCTGCACTGGGCTCGAACCACAGCATGATTAACCTGGTGCTGTCGGTGTTCACCGGCCTTGCTCTGCTGACCTCGTTCCTCGGTGTGGCGATGGCATTGTTTGACCAAAATGTCGATACATTCCGCCAGAATCGTGCCGTTACCTATGTACTGACTTTCATCCTTCCGCTGGCCGGTGCGCTGTTTGCCGCGGATCAGTTCCTATCGGTATTAGGCTACGCCGGTATTATCTTGGTGTTCCTTGCGGTATTCATTCCAATGGCAATGACTATAAAGCTACGCAAAGAGGATGACAGTGCCTTCGAGGTCGATGCTTCGGGCGTGTTGTATCAGGCATCTGGTGGTCAGCTGGCGATGGGCTTGAGCTTCCTGTTTGGATGCTTCTTGCTGGCTGCGGAGTTGATTTGATAGCAATATAAAGCGGTTGTGAACAACCAATAGGAATAAGGGCGTTTACTGGGTAAACGCCCTTTTTGTTTTCACCTGAATGATGCAAAAGGCAAACAGGCTGGATAGGCAGGATGCGACCAAACAAAACTGCCAGTTGAAGTTTTAGCGACCAAACAAAAACTTCTAACTGCTCTATGGAGTACTATTGGGAATAGGATAAAGCAGTGTTTTCCAATGGCATTGATAATACAAACTTTCGTGGTTGGCAGCTATATCTGGCCTAAATCCTGCTGGTGGCCAAAAGTGCTATGGTTGTAAACTTTAATGTACACCCGAAAAAATGATAGAGAC
Source organism: Photobacterium sp. DA100 (assembly GCF_029223585.1). Lineage (NCBI taxonomy): Bacteria > Pseudomonadati > Pseudomonadota > Gammaproteobacteria > Vibrionales > Vibrionaceae > Photobacterium > Photobacterium sp. DA100. Next base: position 1,479,258 of record NZ_CP119423.1, read on the forward strand.
GGTTGGGCAATGCCCAAAGCCAACCAACTGAGTCAACCGCTCGAGGCGACTTGGGTATACAATGGTTGGGGGTAATGTGATGGTATGGGGGAATTATGCCAGGTAGAATTGAGACGCTGTGGGATAGGGCCAGCCGTGTGGCTGAGTGTGCGTTAGCAGGCGGTAGCTTGATGCCGATTGTTACCGATGCCCAGGTGATAGAGGAACAGGGGATATCCTATTTTGCCCACGTGGTAACAGCCAACGCGACCAAGAAGTTTCGGGCAACCTCGACCCAAGGCAATCCTTTTCTGCCTTATGACCAATCACTCTATGTTGCTGAAGCAGGGCAAGGTCATGTCTGCCTATTGAATAAATTTCCCGTACTGTCTCCGCACCTGTTGATCTGCTCGAAGGCGTTTGTGCCTCAGCAATCTTGCCTGACGCTTGCTGATTTCCGAGCTTGGTTACTGGGGTTTGATCATCCCGATGTGTTTGGTTTCTACAACAGCGGCCCTCAAGCCGGCGCAAGTCAATCTCATCGTCATATGCAGTTGGTAAAATCACCTATCCCGCTCGAGCCCGTTATTACACAAGGAAGGCTGCCCTTTGACCATGCTTTGGTCTCTCTGCAAGCTATGGATGCCGAAGTGCTGTACGACCACTATCTGGCAATGATGGGGCAGTTGTCGTTGCTGCCAATGACAGCTGGCGGCGAATGCACGCCATACAACCTCTTGCTGACCGAGCGCTGGATGCTATTGTTTCCCCGCAGCAAGAATAATATCGAGGGTATCTTTGCTAATGGTATCAACTATTCTGGACGCTTCTTGGTCAAGCAGGCCGAGCAGTTGGAGTGGTTGAAACAGTATGGTTTGATGAACTACCTTGCCAGCTGCAGCCAGCACCGTTAACCGCCGCTATCCGCGAACGCTTTAGACAAAGGCATAAAAAAACCCCAACGGCAGTGCCGTCGGGGTTTTTAGAGACTTTACGCCTGAAGTTTAATTACTTCTTAGCGTCTTTCTCTTTCTGCTCAGCGATTACTGTTTCAGCAACGTTTGCAGGACATGGAGCGTAGTGTGCGAACTCCATAGAGAACTGGCCACGGCCAGAAGTCATAGTACGTAGGTGGCCGATGTAACCGAACATTTCTGATAGAGGTACATCACCCTTGATACGTACGCCAGTAGTACCAGCTTGCTGATCTTTGATCATACCGCGACGACGGTTAAGGTCACCGATTACGTCACCAACGTGGTCTTCTGGAGTGAACACGTCAACGTGCATGATTGGCTCAAGAAGCTGAGGACCTGCTTTAGGCATAGACTGACGGAATGCGCCTTTCGCTGCGATTTCAAATGCGATTGCAGATGAGTCAACTGCGTGGAAGCCACCGTCGAATAGTTCAACTTCAACGTCAAGAACTGGGAAGCCTGCTAGAGGACCAGTTTCCATCATACCTTGGAAGCCTTTCTCAACTGCAGGCCAGAATTCCTTAGGAACGTTACCGCCAACAACAGTTGAAGAGAACTTGAAGCCAGAACCAACTTCACCTGGCTTGATGCGGTAGTCGATCTTACCGAACTGACCAGAACCACCAGACTGCTTCTTGTGCGTGTAGCTGTCTTCGATAGCTTGAGTGATAGTTTCGCGGTAAGCAACCTGTGGCTGACCAACGATTAGGTCTACACCGTAAGTACGCTTAAGGATATCTACCTTGATGTCTAGGTGAAGTTCACCCATACCTTTCAGGATAGTTTCGCCAGTTTCTTCGTCAGTCTCAACCTGGAATGATGGATCTTCTGCAACCATCTTACCGATAGCGATACCCATCTTCTCAGAACCGCCTTTGTCTTTAGGCGTTACTGCGATAGAGATTACTGGAGTTGGGAAGATCATTGGCTCAAGAGTACACTCGTGCTTAACATCACATAGAGTGTGACCAGTTTGAACGTTCTTCATACCAACAACAGCGATGATGTCACCAGCTTGTGCTTCAGTAAGCTCGTTACGCTCATCTGCCTGCATCTCAACCATACGGCCGATACGCTCAGTTTTACCTGTTGCAGAGTTAAGGATTGTGTCACCTTTCTTCATCTTACCAGAGTAGATACGGATGAAGGTTAGGGCACCGAAACGGTCGTCCATGATCTTGAACGCAAGAGCACGTAGAGGTTCGTTTGCATCAACAGTTGCAACTTCGCCAGTAGGCTCACCAGTTTCTTTGTCAGTTAGCGGCTGAGGATCTACTTCTGTTGGAGAAGGTAGGTAGTCAACAACTGCGTCTAGTACTAGCTGCATACCTTTGTTCTTGAACGCAGAACCACAGAAAGTAGGGAAGAACGCTAGGTCACGAGTACCTTTACGGATACAACGCTTAAGCTCTTCGATAGAAGGCTCTTCACCTTCCATGTAAGCTTCCATTAGGTCATCGTCTTGCTCAACAGCAGTTTCGACTAGCTCTTCACGGTAAGCTTCAACGTCGTCTACCATGTCAGCAGGGATTTCTTTGATTTCGTAGTTTTCTGGAAGACCAGTTTCATCCCAAACGTATGCTTGACGGTTTAGAACGTCAACAACACCAACGAAGTCGTCTTCGCGGCCGATTGGAAGAGTCATAACTAGTGGGTTAGCACCTAGAACGTTCTTAACCTGGTCAACAACGTTGAAGAAATCTGCACCCATACGGTCTAGTTTGTTTACGAAGATCAGACGAGCAACTTCTGATTCGTTAGCGTAACGCCAGTTAGTTTCTGACTGAGGCTCAACACCACCAGAACCACAGAATACACCGATACCACCGTCAAGTACTTTAAGAGAACGGTATACTTCAACTGTGAAGTCAACGTGTCCCGGAGTATCGATAACGTTTAGGCGGTGGTCGTTCCAGAAACAGCTAACTGCTGCAGACTGGATTGTAATACCACGCTCAGCTTCCTGCTCCATGAAGTCAGTAGTTGATTCGCCGTCGTGTACTTCACCAGTTTTGTGGATCTGGCCAGTAAGCTTAAGGATACGCTCAGTAGTAGTGGTTTTACCCGCATCAACGTGCGCGAAAATACCAATGTTTCTGTATTTAGATAAATCTGCCATTGTTTTTCTCTATAAACAATTAGTGTCACTATTCGGTGGGGGAGTATATCACTGATTCCAGCAAACATTACATAGCTCATTTAAGATAAAATGAACATTTGCTTGTTTTTGCTCCGTCTTTTCAGGTTTTCTGGCGCAAACGCTCAATAAACCCACAAGAGTTGGCTCTTATAACACAATCTGTTTCTACAAACACTGTCAAATTGCGCTTTGAACAGTGATCTAAGAGGCCGTCATCATGGTTTTTCACCTAGTCATTGTCCACAGGTGATGAACGTTGTTGCTGCCAAGATGGCAGCGCTCAGGCCGCCAAATCCGCTTAATTCTAGTCTCAATCGCTAAAAGCTACCAGTGGCCTAGGGGAAATACCCGCGGAATCGGGCACCGAACCACTGGCCTAGGGTTGCTCGCCGAAGTAGGTGGCAATGTCTGCGAGATCTTGCTCGTTGAGAACGGACAGTTGCTGTTTCATCATGTCGCCATAACTCCCTGAACGCTCGCCGTTTTGGTAGGCTTGCATCGCCCGGTACAGGTACAAGGGCGACTGGTTGTTGATGTGCGGGTAGCCCTCTTTTTGCGCAACTCCATTTTGTCCATGGCAGAACTGGCAGGTAAACGATTTGACCTTACCGGCATCGCTGTCACCTTGGGGCATGGTGTTTGACCATGCCGCAGAAATAGTAAGTGGGTTCAATATATAAAGGAGGGAAAATAGGAGAGTTCGTTTCATAATTCGTATTCTTTTGTTTTGTATGACCACAAAATAATGCTATTGGCACTTGTAAGCAATCAACAGGTTACACCTGCTTACTAAAAACTAGCGATCGAGCCGAGAATGAAATGGGTGGGATAATTTTGACCATCAGAGATTCATTTTCCATACTCAAATCAAGGGCAAAGGGAGAAAGGCTTTATGAAAGGGATTATTTTTACTGAGTTTCTAGATATTGTCGAAAGCCGTTTTGGTCTCGATGTTTGCCAGCAGATGCTTGATGATGCCGGCGTTGATGGAGCATACACTGCGGTTGGCAGTTATGATCACCGTGTTTTGGTAAAGATGATCGTTTGCCTGAGCAAGATCACTGGTGTCTCCCCGGAAGTGTTGCAAGAAGCCTATGGTGAGGCATTGTTTACCCGCCTGTTGAGCTCCTTTCCCCTGGACAATGGCGAAAAGCCCAACAGCACTTTTAGCTTCATTGAGCGTGTTGAGCGCCATATCCATACCGAAGTGAAGAAGCTCTACGCCAATGCGAACCCACCCCAGTTTGACTTTATCTCACAAACTTCCGCCCTGATGATCCTTGATTACATATCGGCACGCTGCTTGTCACATGTTTGCCTGGGTTTGATCCGTGGTTGTGTTAAGCATTTCAACGAAGATATGGCAATCAGTATGGAGCCTGTCAACCAAGATCAGAGCCATGTACGATTTACGCTGAAATTAAATGCGGGGTAACAATGGGCCTTGAACGCATGGATCTGGAACGCCAAGTTGCTCTGATGCAGAAGAAAATTGACCGGGAGCGCGACGCCAGGAAAATGGCTGAAATGCTGTTGGAGTCGAAAAGCCTTGAACTCTATCAGGCCAAGCAGCTGATTGAGCAGAATCTCGCGCAGGTGCGGGATAAGCTTGCCAGTGGGTCGGAGTTTTTATCCTACCAGCATAAGATGGATAACTTGTTGCTGAGTATTGGCCACACGCTGCTGAAATACCCACCATCGACTCTGATCATAAAAGATTTGCTTGATGCGCTGATCAACAGTCGAGTAGTGAGTGCTTGCGCAGTAAATTTCAGTTGCGACTCGACACCGGCGCTGAATATTGCCTATTTTTCCGGTATTGATAATACGATTGTCCCGCCGGATACATTGGTGTCTAGAGAGGAGTGCTGGGACGAGTCACAGCAGTTATATTGGCTCTCACTCGGCAACTCGGCAGTAAAGGGGTATTTTGTCACCCGCATCGGTAAGACGAGGGAGTGGCACACGACAGTTCGTAAGCATATGAACTTGATAGGTGAAATGCTGCGCGCGTCCATTGATCGACAGCTAAAGCTCGAGGAGGCGATTCGAGCGCGGAAATCAGCCGAGGAGTCGGAGAAGTCGACTCGTGATTTTCTGGCAATGATAAACCATGAACTACGAACGCCTCTCAATGGCTTGTTGGGAACGGCTGAGCTGCTATCTGATACCGAGCTTGATAATCATCAGAATAGCTTGCTTAAGACTTTAAATCATTCCGGTGAATTGCTGCGGGCAATCATTAATAATCTGCTCGATTACAGTAAGATCAACGCTGGGATGATGGAGTTGGCCATCAAACCCTTCGATTGCCAGTTGATGGCCAACGTGCTTAATGACATCTTCCTCCAACCCGCCAAGGAAAAACGGCTAAATTTTTCGATTCACTTCGTGCCAAATACACCGCAATGGTTGATGGGCGATGAAGATCGGATAAAGCAAATCTTCGTCAATCTTATAGGTAATGCCATTAAGTTTACGGAGAAAGGCTTTGTATCCGTGACCATAGGGTGGCATGACGAAGCGCTGCAGTTTGTAGTCTCTGATTCTGGCTGCGGTATTGCTAAAGAACAAATAGCCAGCCTATTTCAGCCATTTAAACAAGCGGATAATTCAAGTAAGCGTCAACACGAGGGGACGGGGCTGGGCTTGGCGATTTGCGGCAAGTTGGCTGAGCAGATGAAAGGCCGGATAGAAATAGAGAGTACAGCGGGGCAAGGGAGTATTTTTACGGTCACGCTTCCCCTGGACGTTAATCCGTCAGCGGTTATCAAGAACGACGTTTTGCGAAACAAAGCCCTTCCCATTAGTGATTTGACTATTTTGGTGGTGGAGGATCTGAAAACCAATCAGATGATCATCAAGCTGATGCTGGCTAAGTTTGGCATCACCCCTGTTATTGTCAGCAATGGCCAAAAGGCGCTGGGTATTTTGAAGTCGCAAGACTTCGATATCGTTTTTATGGATTGCCGGATGCCAATTCTTGACGGTTTTGCCACGACAAAATGGCTACGCGGTGAAGGCTACAGCAAGCCGATCATCGCTTTGACCGCGGGGACAACTAAAGCGGAGCGGGAAGATTGTTTTAGTGCCGGGATGGACGATATTCTTTCCAAGCCTTATCAGAGCGTGGAATTGCGGGAAATGATTGAAAAATGGGGAGCCGGAGCAGGCTCCCTGGGATAATGCTATGCGCCGAGGCTGGCGTTAGTGGTTAGAAAAACCTTCACCCTTGGCCATGCGGTCATACAGGATCACATTGACCGCCGCCGCGAGGTTCATACAGCCATTAGTTGGTACATAGATGGTTTCGCGACAGAAATTGGTAATGTCTTTTTTCAATGTACCGTCTTCAGGGCCGAAGATATAAAAAGCCCGCTTCGGGTGCTTGTATTCCGGCAGCGGCTTGGCACCCTCGACTAAATCCACGGCAACCGGTACGCAGTCGTGCGGGATGATATCTTTGAGGTCCTGGACGCCAATCAGCGGAATATCGCGAATGGTATTTTTGGTGTCAGTACAAAATTTCTTAGCAAGGTCATAACGCGTGCCGGTGTAGAACACACTATTAACGCCATAGCAGCCAGCGGCCCGCATGACAGAACCAACGTTTTCAGGGGTTTTGGGGTTGAATAGCCCAACACAGGCGTAACCTTTGCTCATAATTTGTATCTTTCCGGAAATTTACAACAGCGCGAGATTATACGAAATCTCGCGAAAAATGGCAGGGATACCCAGCAATTCTTGCACCGCCGAGCACCTTGTCGTTATCTGGCGGTCTGCCTTAGCCGCAGCATTTTTTGTATTTCTTACCGCTTCCGCATGAGCACGGGTCATTACGGTTGGGTGTTTTATCAAACACGGTGGTTTTCGGCTTGTTGATCAGCGTTTCCAGCTCGACTAGATTTTCCTCAGTCTCGTTGTTGACCGTAATGGTGGCAACAAGTTGGTGCTGTTCCAGCAGGGCTTCCACTTCGGCTTTTTTCTCATCGCTGTTCACAACAAGTTGCAGCGGGTTGATTTCAGTTCCCAGCTTTTTGGCCTGCTTGGTATTGAAGCCGTAGCTCTCGTGCTTCGGTTTTTTCTCAATGCGGCCTTTATAGAAGAACTTAGACATATGGTGTTCCTAACGTGCGAAATGGTGATGAGATTAAGGTCGGTAAACCTGAAAACCGGCGATATTAACGGCTTCAATAGCTTGTCGCAAGTGATCACAGCTTTTCACATTGCCTATTGAGTGGTTGTTCATTTCTCATTAGTGTCCTATCGTAAACATATACAATAAAATAAACTTATCTAATTCAAAGAGTAAGATGGCGTCAGCGGGCGCTGTTTGAAGACAGGTTTTTGCATGGAGGCCCAGATGTACAGATGCGTCTCATCGCTGTTGGTTGCGATGGCTATAGCTGGTTCGGTATCGGCGAATGAGGTGATTGAAAGCCGCTCTCTGGTGGGGTTTGGCAGTGCCAAGTATCCTGCTGACTTTTCCCATTTTGATTATGTCAATCCCGAGGCCCCGAAAGGCGGGCAGGTAACGTATGCCCAGGTGGGCACCTTTGATAGTTTTAACCGTTATGCGTCCCGAGGGGTCTCGGCGGCAGGCAGCGAAGCGATATACGATACCTTGTTTGTGTCATCGGAAGATGAAATAGACAGCTATTATCCGCTCATCGCTGAAAAGGTTCGCTATCCCGAAGATTATGCGTGGATGGAAGTGGACATCAACCCCAACGCCAAGTTCCATGATGGCCAGCCGATTACGGCTGCTGATGTTGCCTTTACCTTTGAGAAATTCATGAAAGAAGGGGTGGCGCAGTACCGGGTCTATTTCAAGGATGTGAAGTCGGTGACGGCCAAGTCGGAGCACACCGCCCGGATAGAAATGGTAAAGCCCAACCGCGAGGTGTTGTTGGCCTTGGTACAGGGAATGAATGTGTTGCCGGAACATTTTTGGCGTGACAAGAACCTCAGCGAGCCGCTCAATACCCCGCCAATTGGCAGTAGCGCCTATCAGATCTCGGATTATAAGCCCGGCCAAAGCGTGACCTACTCGCTGGTAAAGGATTACTGGGCCAAAGATTTGCCGGTAAATGTAGGCAGGCATAATTTTGGCACCATCAAGTATGACTACTACCGGGATGAAACAGTGACCCTCGAGGCGTTCAAAGCCGGTGAGTACGATATTCGCGAAGAGAACGTGGCCAAGTTCTGGGCCACCATGTACCAGGGGGCGAATTTCGATAAAGGCTACATTGTAAAAGAAGAGATCCCGCATCAGATCCCGCAGTCGATGCAGGCATTTGTGTTCAATACCGAGCGCAGTTATTTCAGCGATGCCAAAGTGCGTGAAGCCCTTTCTTACGCCATGGACTTCGAGTGGATGAACAAAAGCCTGTTCTATAACCAGTACACCCGGACCCGTAGCTATTTCCAAAACACCGACTACGAGGCCAAGGGATTGCCATCGGAAGCCGAAGTTGCCGTTTTGGCCCCCGTAAAAGACAAGGTGCCTGCTAGGGTATTTACTGAAGAGTACCAACCTCCGAAGTCTGATGGTTCCGGTCGGATCCGGGTTCAGCTTCGCAAAGCCCTGGCCTTGATGAAAGAAGCGGGCTGGGAAGTACAGAACAAGGTCATGACCAATGTCGAGACCGGCGAAGCCTTTAGCTTTGAACTGCTGATGTATAGCCCGACCACCGAGCGTCTGGCGATCCCGCTGCAGCGAAACCTCAAGTTACTCGGCATAGATATGCGCTTGCGCACCGTGGACACCACACAGTACATCAAGCGTCTGAGAGACCGGGACTTTGATATGGTGTCTGCTGGCTATGGAGCCAATCCGTATCCGAGTCCGAACCTGATGATTGCCTGGAACAGTAATTTTATTGACAGCACCTACAACACGGCAGGGGTAAAAGACCCTGCCATTGATTACCTGACCGAGCAAATCGCCGAAAACCAGGAAAATCCGGACAAGTTGCTCAGCCTTGGCCGGGCGCTTGACCGGGTGTTGCAGTGGAATTTCTATGTGATCCCGCAATGGCATATCAGCATGTTCCGGGTAGCGAGTTGGGACAAGTTTTCCCGTCCGCCGCTGCGGCCAAAATATACCCTGGGCCAGGATACCTGGTGGATTGATAGTGAAAAGGCAGCCAAGTTGCCTGAGAAGCGGCGGTAACCATGTCAGCATATATTATTCGGCGTTTGTTGTTGGTGATCCCCACCTTGTGGGCCATCATCACCATCAACTTCTTTGTCATTCAGATTGCCCCAGGCGGCCCGGTGGAGCAGGCGGTGGCCCAGCTTGAAGGCCATAGCTCGGGGATCATGGAGCGTTTTACCGGCGGCGGGCAGGAGGTCGGCTCGCTGGAGCCGTCCGAGAATGGTTCGGGTTACCGGGGATCGCGCGGACTGGATCCCGAAGTGGTCGAGGCGATCAAAAAACAGTTTGGTTTCGACAAGCCGCTGCTTGAGCGGTATGTCGATATGCTCAAGGATTACGCGACCTTTAACTTCGGCGAGAGCCTGTTCAAAGGCGGCAATGTCATTGATTTGATTATCGACCGCTTGCCGGTATCCATTTCGCTCGGGTTGTGGAGTACCCTGATCATTTACCTGGTGTCTATTCCGCTAGGGATAGCCAAGGCCATCAAGCATGGCTCGCGGTTTGATGTCTGGAGTAGCGCGGTGGTCATCGTGGGGTATGCGATCCCGGGGTTCCTGTTCGCGATTTTGCTGATTATCTTTTTTGCCAGCGGCAACTATTTCAGTTGGTTTCCGCTGCGCGGCTTAGTGTCATCGAACTTTGATCAGTTGAACTGGTACCAGCAAATTATCGATTATTTTTGGCATTTGACATTGCCGATTCTGGCCATGGTGATCGGCGGGTTTGCCACCTTGACCATGCTGACCAAAAACTCCTTTCTCGATGAAATCAACAAGCAGTACGTGGTCACCGCCCGCGCCAAGGGGCTGGATGAGCGCAGTATCCTCTACCGCCATGTTTTCCGAAATGCCATGCTGATCATCATCGCAGGGTTTCCGGCGGCGTTTATCAGTATTTTCTTCACCGGCGCGATGCTGATTGAGGTTATGTTCTCGTTGGAAGGGATAGGACTGCTTGGGTTCGAGTCGACCATACAGCGGGATTACCCGGTGGTATTTAGCTCTTTGTATATCATGACGCTACTAGGGCTTTTGCTGAACATTATTTCGGATATCACCTACACACTGGTTGATCCACGGATAGATTTTGAGGCACGTTAGTGAAACTGAACCCATTAACCAAGGAACGCTGGGCAAGATTTCGGGCACATAAGCGAGGCTATTGGTCGCTTTGGATCTTCTCGTTGCTGTTTTTCAGCAGCCTGTTTGCTGAAATTATTGCCAATGATAAACCGCTGGTGATCCAGTTTCAGTCGCAGTGGTATTTCCCTATTGTGACCCCTTACTCGGAGACGGAGTTCGGCGGCGAATTCGACGCCGAGGCCGACTACACCGATCCGTATGTCGCCGAGCTGATCGAGGCCGACGGCTTTATGATCTGGCCGCTCATCCGTTTCAGTTACGACACCATCAACTACAACTTGTCGGGGCCGGCTCCATCTCCGCCGGATAGCATCAACTGGCTTGGCACCGATGATAAGGGACGGGATGTCCTGGCTCGGATCATCTATGGTTTTCGGATTTCGGTGTTGTTTGGGTTTGCCCTAACCATTATATCCACCGTCATTGGTGTGATTGTCGGTGCTTGTCAGGGCTATTACGGCGGCTGGCTTGATCTGTTCGGCCAGCGCTTCATCGAAGTATGGTCGGGTATGCCGACCTTGTTCTTGCTGATCATATTGTCGAGTTTTGTCGAGCCAAACTTCTGGTGGCTGCTGGGTATTATGGTGCTCTTTAGCTGGATGGGACTGGTCGGTGTCGTGCGTGCCGAGTTTCTCCGTTGCCGCAATCTCGATTATGTCCGGGCGGCGCAGGCGATGGGGGTCGGTGATGGCCGCATTATGCTGCGCCATATGCTGCCCAACGCCATGGTGGCCTCGCTCACTATGATGCCGTTTATTCTCAGCGGTTCGGTGACCACGCTAACCTCGCTGGATTTCCTTGGCTTTGGCCTGCCGGCCGGGTCGCCGTCACTGGGCGAACTGCTGGCCCAGGGCAAAACGAACCTTCAGGCCCCTTGGCTGGGCTTATCGGCTTTTGTTGTTCTGTCTATCATGCTTAGCTTGCTGGTTTTTGTCGGTGAAGCGGTACGTGATGCATTTGATCCCCACCACCAGAGGTAACTATGTCACAACCAATTATTACCATTGAAAACCTGTCGGTGGGCTTTCAAACCGGACAGTCAGTCAATCAGGTGACCTACAATGTCAGCCTGGATATCCGGCGAGGCGAAACCCTGGCGCTGGTGGGGGAGAGTGGCTCGGGCAAATCGGTGACGGCCAATGCCATTTTGCGCCTGCTGCCGAAGTCTTCTACCCGCTACCTCAACGGTCACATTCACTATGATGGCATTGATATGATGAATTGTAGTGAAAGGGAGATGCGCGGTCTGCGGGGGCATCGGATTGGTATGATTTTCCAGGAGCCGATGATGTCACTCAATCCGCTGCACAAGGTTGGCCGCCAACTTTGCGAAACCTTGGCGATCCACCGCGGTACCCGGCAGCGTGAAGCGCAGCAGAAAGCACTCGAGTGGCTGAAAAAAGTCGGGATCAGAAATCCGGAAAAACGGCTGGAAGCCTATCCCCATGAGTTATCAGGCGGAGAGCGGCAGCGGGTGATGATTGCCATGGCGCTGATCAACGAGCCGGAGCTGCTGATTGCCGATGAGCCGACCACGGCCCTTGATGTGTCGGTTCAGGCCCAGATCCTCGACCTGCTAAAAGATCTGCAGCGCGAAATGGGGATGGCCATGCTGTTTATTACCCATGATCTGAGTATCGTGCGCAAGATTGCCGATCGGGTCGCCGTTATGCAGATGGGGCGGCTGGTGGAAACCAACACCATGACCGAAGTGTTCGAGCGACCTCAAGATCCCTATACCATCAAGTTGATCAATTCCGATCCGAGCGGGGAGCCCGTGCCTGTCGATATGGCGGCGACACCGATGTTCGAGGTCAAGGATTTGCGGGTGTGGTTTCCGATAAAAGGCGGGGTGCTCAAGCGGGTAAAAGATCACATCAAGGCGGTTACTGATGTGAGCTTCATGTTGCGAACGGGGCACAGTGTTGGCTTGGTGGGAGAGAGTGGCTCGGGCAAGTCGACGACCGGTATGGCCATTCTCAAACTGCTTGAGAGTAGCGGCGAAATTGTCTATCGCGGTCAAGATATCTCGGCCTTCAATCGCAAGCAAATGTTGCCCATGCGCAGTAAGTTGCAAGTGGTATTCCAGGACCCATTTTCAGCGTTGAACCCGAGGATGTCGGTGGCACAGATCATCGGCGAGGGATTAAAGGTTCACCAAAACCTGACGCCAGAGCAAGAAGACCAAATGATTTGTGATGCCATGCGCGATGTGGAGCTGGATCCGGAAACCCGCCACCGTTATCCCAACGAATTCTCGGGCGGCCAGCGCCAGCGTATTGCGATTGCAAGGGCATTGGTACTCAAGCCGTCATTTATCCTGCTGGATGAGCCAACCTCTTCGCTTGACCGAACCGTTCAATTCCAGGTGCTGACGTTATTGAAAACGCTGCAGCAGAAATATCACCTCACCTATCTATTTATCAGCCATGATCTCAGTGTCGTTAAGTCGCTGTGCCACTATACCTTGGTCCTGCGCCAAGGGCAGGTTGTCGAACAGGGAGAGACCCAGACTCTGTTTAGTGAGCCTAAACAAGACTATACCAAGCAGTTGGTCGCTTTGTCCTAGGTGGTAATACCAGACATTTGTAGCTGTGATGTTACGTGCTTCTCAGACATAATGTGTCGCCCAAGAGGCGTGCTTGTCATAATCGACTAAAATCTAACCAAATAAAGGTTTTACCTATTACTGTGATAGGCAAAACCTTCTGGTGCTTTTTAGTCGTGTTGATAACATCAATACCAACCTGAATAATGTCCTCTGAATCAGTGAGATAATAATTACTGACAACCTAAAAGCATTAATCAGCTTGGTATCACTACAATAATATGAATAACTTGTCCTGATGGATTCAGGCGAGTGGGAAAGCATTATGGTTAAGCCTGAAAATAATTGTATCGTCATCTTCGGGGCGTCGGGTGACCTGACCCATCGTAAGTTGATCCCAGCCTTTTACCACCTATTCGCGAATGGATTGCTCTCTGAGGAATTCGCAATTTTGGGGGTAAGCCGAACACACTACTCTGATGCTGAGTTCCAGCACAAGTTGAAAGAATCACTGACAGCCAACGAAAAAGTTGATCCTCAAGTGTTGGATGCTTTCTGTCAGCGCCTGCACTACCAGGCCATCGATACCAAGAGCGTAGAAGATTATGCCAAGCTCAAAGCCCGTTTGGATGAGATTGGGCACAAGTATCGCACCGGTGGCAACACGACCTTCTATCTGGCAACACCACCTAGCCTGTACAGCGTGATCCCAGAATGTCTGGCCGCACACGGCCTGAACAAGGAAGACAATGGCTGGAAACGTCTAATTGTCGAAAAGCCGTTTGGTTATGACTTGGCCACGGCCGAGCAGCTTGATCATGACTTGCACGCCCATTTCCAAGAACACCAAATCTACCGTATCGACCACTACCTGGGTAAAGAAACCGTTCAGAACCTGCTGGTATTCCGTTTTGCCAACGGCATGTTCGAACCGCTTTGGAACCGCAATTTTATCGACTATGTCGAGATCACCGCGGCAGAATTCCTCGGTGTCGAAGAGCGTGGAGGGTATTACGACGGCGCGGGCGCTGTGCGTGATATGTTCCAGAACCATTTGCTACAGGTGCTGGCAATGGTTGGTATGGAGCCGCCGGCGGCTATCAATGCCGACTCGATGCGTGATGAAGTGATGAAGGTGTTCAAGAGCCTCCAGCCGCTTTCTGAAAACGATCTGCAAAATAACCTAGTGCTGGGCCAGTATACGGAATCGGACGTTCGTGGCGATCACCTTAAGGGATACCGCGAAGAGCCGGGGGTGGCGGAAGATTCACGTACCGAGACCTATGTCGGTTTGAAGATGTTTATCGATAACTGGCGCTGGAACGGGGTACCTTTCTATGTCCGTACCGGTAAGCGGTTGCCAACCCGTGTGACCGAAGTGGTTATTCACTTCAAAAAGACCCCCCATCCAGTCTTTGGGGCCAATGCGCCGGAGAACAAACTGATCATTCGTATCCAGCCGGATGAAGGCATCCTGATGAGCTTTGGCCTCAAGAAGCCGGGAGCCGGGTTTGAAGCCAAAGAAGTGAGCATGGACTTTCACTATGAAAGCCTGGAAGAGACGCACATGCTGACTGCCTATGAGCGTTTGCTGCTGGACTCGATGAAAGGGGATGCCACCCTCTTTGCCCGTACCGATGCGGTGAAGGCCTGCTGGCAGTTTGTCCAGCCGATTCTGGAGTACAAAGAAAACCCAGAGCACCTTTATGGCTATGCGGCGGGCACGTGGGGGCCGAAAGAAGCCGACGAGCTATTGTCTCGTGATGGCCGCGAGTGGCGCTTCCCATGTAAGAACCTGACCAATACCGACTATTGCGAGCTATGAGTGAGATGAATTACCACGTATTTGAAAATGCCGAGCAGGTTGTTCATGCATTGGCGACCAGCTTGCAGGACTACAGTGAGCAGGGGCGTCCCGTTCATATCTCACTGTCGGGTGGCAGTACGCCATCCCAGTTGTTTGCCTATTTGGCCGGTTCTGAGTTTGCTCAGTCCATCCAGTGGCAAAACCTCCATTTCTGGTGGGGGGACGAACGCTGTGTCGCACCGGATGACGAGCAAAGCAATTACGGCCAGGCCAAAGCCTTGCTGTTCGACCACATAGCGATCCCTGCTGAAAATATCCACCGTATCCGCGGTGAAGACTTCGCGGCAATGGAAGCGATCCGCTTTGCCCAAGAGATGAGTTCAGAAATCCCGGCAAAGGACGGGGTACCTGAGTTTGACTGGATTTTGCTCGGCATGGGTACTGATGGCCATACGGCGTCTCTGTTCCCAGGGCAAACAGACTACAACACAACGGAAATCGCCGCGATTGCGGCGCATCCAGAGACTCGCCAGATCCGCGTGACCAAAACCGCGCACCTGCTGGCAAATGCAAAACGTATTACCTACTTGGTGCTAGGTGCAGGCAAAGCGTCGGTGGTCAAAGAGATTGCCGACAATGCACCGGCTGCACAAGCGTATCCAGCAGCCCAGGTTAGCGCGAAAGCGGGCACTACCGAGTGGTATTTAGATTCAGAAGCAGCCAAAGAGCTGGCATAAGGAGAGAAGTAAATGAAAGCTGATATTGGTGTTATCGGTCTGGCCGTGATGGGGCAGAACCTGATCCTAAACATGAACGATAACGGATTTAAAGTGGTTGCCTACAACCGTACCGTGGCGAAAGTGGATGAATTTTTGCAAGGTCCGGCGAAAGGGACCAACATTGTCGGTGCAACTTCTCTTGAAGATCTGGTTGGCAAGCTTGAATCGCCGCGCAAGGTGATGTTGATGGTCCGCGCCGGTGCCGTTGTTGATCAGTTTATCGACAGCCTGGTACCGCTGCTAGACGAAGGGGACATCATCATCGATGGTGGTAACACCAACTACCCGGATACCAACCGCCGCGTGGCAGCGCTACGCGAGAAAGGTATCCGCTATGTCGGTGCGGGTGTATCCGGCGGGGAAGAAGGTGCACGTTTCGGGCCGTCTATCATGCCAGGTGGCGATCCTGAAGCATGGCCACATGTTAAGCCGATTTTCCAGGCTATTGCAGCTAAAACTGACAAAGGCGAAGCGTGCTGTGACTGGGTAGGTAAAGAAGGCGCTGGCCATTTTGTGAAAATGGTTCACAACGGTATCGAATACGGTGACATGCAGCTGATCAGCGAAGCGTACCACTTCATGAAAGAAGGCCTGGGTATGTCTCATGATGAGATGCAGGCAACGTTTGCCGAGTGGAACAAAACTGAGCTGGATAGCTACCTGATCGAAATCACAGCCGACATCCTAGGTTACCGCGATGAAGACGGTGAGCCGCTGGTCGAGAAGATCCTAGATACAGCAGGCCAGAAAGGGACCGGTAAGTGGACAGGTATTAACGCCCTTGACCACGGTATTCCGCTGACGCTGATCACCGAATCAGTATTTGCCCGCTGCCTGTCGTCACTGAAAGAGCAGCGCGAAGAGGCGGCGTCGCTGTTCAACAATCCAATTACTGCCGTGGAAGGTGACAAGTCTGAGTGGCTGGATGCACTGCGTCAGGCACTGCTGGCGTCTAAGATCATCTCATACGCTCAGGGCTTTATGCTGATCCGTGAGGCGTCTGAGTCTAACAACTGGGATCTGAACTACGGCAACGTGGCGCTGATGTGGCGTGGCGGTTGTATCATCCGCAGTGCCTTCCTGGGGAACATCCGTGATGCTTTCGAAGCCAACCCTGAGCTTGCGTTCCTAGGGCTGGATAGCTACTTCAAGGATATCCTTGAAAGCTGCCTACCGGCATGGCGAAAAGTCGTTGCTAAGTCATTCGAGACTGGCCTACCAATGCCTTGTATGTCCTCGGCGCTGACCTTCCTAAATGGTTACACCACGGCTCGCCTGCCAGCCAACATGCTACAAGCTCAGCGTGACTACTTTGGTGCGCATACTTATGAGCGCACTGACAAGCCACGCGGCGAGTTTTACCACACCAACTGGACCGGTACCGGCGGTGATATTTCGTCAACAACCTACGATGTTTGATTCATTGCTTAACGGATAGATCTAACTGAGAGAAAAGGCGCTGATTATTCAGCGCCTTTTTGTTATGAAGCAATGTAAATATGCGAGGGGAAGGCAATAGCGAAAAATTGTGATCGATGAAGAATATTTGGATTTGTTTGCTTGTTATTTAAACAATGAAGTAACAATCCCGTAGCAAGAAATCCAGTTTGTTCGACCTGAATCACGTAATTTATTGGGGGCTTAAACTGTGATGGCGCAGACCCTCCGTTTTATGCGCCATAGATCACGCTAAATTGCATGACGAAATAAAATATTTAACATTTACCTTACAATGTGATTATTATACTGACGAAGCATTAACCAATCATACAGGGAGTTTTTTAATGCAGTCGTTAGTTGATTTTCTCAATGGAATCATTTGGAGCCCGGTGCTGATTTATCTGTGTCTGGGTGCAGGTTTGTTCTACTCCATTACCACACGTTTCGTACAGCTGCGTCACTTCAGAGAGATGTGGCGTCTTCTGTTATCAGGCAAAAGTTCCGCTCAGGGTATCTCCTCTTTTCAGGCATTAGCCGTTTCACTTTCTGGGCGCGTAGGTACTGGTAACATTGCAGGTGTTGCTGCGGCTATCGGTTTCGGTGGTCCAGGTGCTGTTTTCTGGATGTGGGTTGTTGCCTTCTTGGGTGCCGCAACCGCATACAGTGAGTCTGCACTGGCACAGATTTACAAAGAAGAAGATGAAGACGGTCAATTCCGTGGCGGCCCGGCGTATTACATTGAAAAGGCGATGGGTCAGAAGTGGTATGCCTGGATCTTTGCGATTGCCACTATCTTTGCCTGTGGTGTGCTTCTTCCTGGTGTCCAGTCGAACAGTATCGGTAATGCGGTTGAAGCAGCCTTTGGTCCGGGTCAGATGATTGAGACAACCATTGGTACTATCAGTCTGGCGAAAATTGTTACGGGTACCTTTGTTTCTATTATCCTGGCCTTCATCATCTTTGGTGGTGTAAAGCGTATCGCGAACTTCACCCAGGTTGTCGTTCCTTTCATGGCCTTGGCTTATATCGTTGTTGCTTTCATTATCATCTTGCTGAACATCAACATGGTTCCGAGCATCTTCATGATGATTTTGGGCGATGCCTTTACGCCGATGGCCGGTGTCGGTGCGGCAATCGGTTGGGGTGTTAAGCGTGGTGTTTACTCGAACGAAGCCGGCCAGGGTACGGGTCCTCATGCCGCAGCGGCCGCGGATGTGCAGCACCCGGCTCAGCAGGGTCTGGTCCAGTCTTTCTCAATCTACATTGATACCTTGCTCGTTTGTTCGGCAACAGCCTTCATGATCCTGATTACCGGTGCGTACAATGTACACGGTGGGGCTGAAGGGGTGTTCCTGGTACAGAATCTAGCAGCAGACATTGGTGCTAACGGTCCTGTCTTTACCCAGATGGCGATTGAAAGTGCGATGCCTGGTATCGGTAAGCCGTTCATTGCTTTTGCACTGTTCTTCTTTGCCTTCACCACGATTCTCGCTTACTACTACATTGCTGAAACTAACATTGCTTACATCCGCCGTTCGATGAAACTACCTGGCATGATGTTTGTGCTGAAAATCATCCTAACGGTCGCGGTATTCTACGGAACCGTGAAAACCGCCAACCTTGCTTGGGCGATGGGTGATGTCGGTGTGGGCTTGATGGCTTGGCTGAACATTGTCGGTATCTTGATCATCTTCTTCCTGTCCAAGCCTGCACTGAAAGCGCTGAAAGACTACGAGAATCAGCAGCAGGCCGGTGTCAAGGACTTTACCTTTGACCCTGTTAAGCTGGGTATCAAGAATGCCACTTACTGGGAAAAGAAACTCCACGGTAAAGTGGAAACTGAGCAGGTTGCAGACGACGCCGAGCCAGTGAAAACCACCATCTAGGTGAGCAGCCACAGCAAACAGTTTAACAGCTGAAGAACAAGGCCATTGATATCAACTCAATGGCCTTTTTTATTTTGCCTGTTTTGGTGGCAAGTTGTGAAGTGGCCTAGAGAAAAGGGGCTTACTGTCACACTAGTCAATCAACTAGTGGCATAATAAAGCGTGCAACTTGGCTGGCAGCAAAGCTGTCGGTAGTGCCATATACCTGACAGGCTTCCATCTAAGTTATTGAAAGTAAATGATGTCATGGGTTTGTCAGGTTCGTGTCGTTCTCTATTTTCCAGAACAAAAGTACAGTTGAGTCAAACAGCAGAAAGGATTCTATGATGATTGTCAGAAAGCTAAGGCTGCAGCGGGGTTGGTCGCAAGAGCACCTCTCGCAACTATCGGGTTTGAGCGTCCGGACTATCCAGCGTATCGAGCGGGGCCAGAACGCCGGACTGGAATCCTTGAAATCACTGGCTGCTGTGTTTGACATTCCAGTTACCGAACTTCAGGGAGAGCCAGCAATGAACGACAAAGCACAAATTACCCCCGATGAAATGAAAGTCATCGAGCAGGTAAGAGAGATCAAAGGTTTTTATTCCCACTTGGTCACTTATGTCTTGGTGATAGCCATGCTGTTTGTGATCAACTACATGACCGACCCGAGTTATATATGGGCATGGTGGCCGGCCATGGGGTGGGGGATAGGGATCGTGTCCCACGGCCTGAGCGCCTTTGAAGTCTTTAACTTCTTTGGTGCAGAGTGGGAAAAACGCCAGATAGAGAAACGCCTGGGCCGCAAGCTATGATGTGGTTTTAAGGCCACCGGATACAACTGGATTAAGGGGCCGGTCGTGACCGGCCTCTTTGCTCAGTGCTCTAGCGCAGTAGTAGGCACACACTCAACTTCATTTAATGATGGGGGCTCATATGTCATCGAAGGCCAATGAAGAGGCTGCTCAAACGGCATCCCCTCGTCAGTGGATGAGATTAGTTGTGGTCTATCTGCTAATCCCGTTGGTTTTATTGGGATGCGCTGGGGATGTGGGGTGGTGGCAGGGATGGCTATTTTCCATGTTGTTCTTGGCGGCCGGGATCGGTGGACGTATATGGGCCGAGCGACGCCACCCAGGATTAACTGCGGAAAGACAAAATAGTAAAAATATAGGAAAAGCAAAAGGCTGGGACAGGGTGCTGGCACCACTGATGGCGGTGAGCCTTGGGTTTCCTATGGTTATAGTCGCTGGGCTGGACCATCGCCATGGTTGGTCACTCGGGTTTGCGCCTTGGCTTGTTGTCATTGGTTTTATATTGGTTTTACTCGGATATGCTTTTGCAGTGTGGGCGCTAGCGGAGAACCGGTTTTTCTCCAGTGTGGTTCGCATTCAGACAGAACGTGGCCATGTGGTATGTGATAGCGGCCCTTACCGGTTTGTACGGCATCCGGGGTATGCCGGAAATATCCTGGCACTGTTCGGCCTTGTTTTTGCACTGAGTTCGTTATGGGCACTGATCCCTGCGGTGGTGGCATCAATTATTACGCTGATCAGAACCGTACTTGAAGATCAGACTTTGCACGAAGAGCTGCCGGGCTATCGGGACTACGCAACACGCGTCCGCTATAGGTTGATTCCTTGTATCTACTAAGAAATTGGGATACCGATTTGCTAGCCTTTGCTTGGGCTGTTTTGTGAGAGCTAGGTGAACTTATTGTCTCCGTGTCAGCAGGTCGAGATGAATTTTCAAAGGGTAGGGCAAGGTGTATCAAAGGTTATTGCCTAGTGTGATGGTGCGAGCAAACCTCTTGTTCTTCATATTATTAGATCTGTTTGTTTAACGTGGATACTCATTCATAAAAATACGAAGCCGTATATCGCTTTCATAAAAGCTTAGGGTTGCTGTAAGAAAAATGTCAAAACAAGTTGATTAACTAACGCCGAATTTATCCATCGGGAACAAAGATGAAACACATAGTAAAACCCCTCGTTGTAGCCGTTGCTGCTTCGACCATGTCTTTTTCGGTACTATCGGCAGAAATCAAGAATGTTATTCTTATGATTGGTGACGGCATGGGGCCGCAGCAAGTAGGTTTGCTAGAAACATACGCAAACAATGCACCAAATTCTATTTACAACGGTGAAACCACCGCATTGTATAAACTCGCTCAAGAGGGGGTGATTGGTGCTTCGCTAACTCACCCGCATGAAGCTATTGTTGTCGACTCTGCATGTTCAGCAACCATGCTGGCGACCGGAATACATACCGCTTCAGAGGTGATTGGCATAAACTCGAACGGTGACCATGTTGAAACCGTGCTCGAAAAAGCAAAACGCCTTGGTAAAGCAACGGGCCTGGTTTCTGATACTCGCCTGACCCACGCCACTCCAGCGGCATTTGCAGCGCATCAGCCTCACCGTTCTCTGGAAAACGAAATTGCGGCTGACATGCTAGAAGCCGGTGTTGATGTCATGCTCTCTGGTGGTCTTCGCCACTGGATCCCAAAATCGACTAACGATAAAGGTGCCACCTACCAGGAGCTTGAGAAACTGACACAAGGTGATGTGGATCTGAAGTCCAAGCGCCGTGATGAGCGTAATCTACTTACCGAGGCGAAAAACGAAGGCTACAGCCTAGTCTTCAACAAAGACATGCTAGAAAAAGTACAAGGCGACAAGCTACTTGGCCTGTTTGCTTCTTCTGGTATGAACGATGGTATTGCTTATAGTCATTCCAAAAATGACCCCAACCGAACTCAGCCATCGCTTAAAGAGATGACGGAGAAAGCAATCGCTTTGCTTTCAAAAGATAAAGACGGCTTCTTCCTGATGGTGGAAGGCGGTCAAATTGACTGGGCTGGTCACAGTAATGATGCAGGTACGATGCTGCATGAAATGATCAAGTTCGATGAAGCGGTGAACTCTGTGTATGAGTGGGCCAAAGATCGCGATGATACCTTAATCATCGTAACCGCTGACCACGAAACAGGCTCATTCGGCTTCAGCTATTCTTCACAAGGTATACCCGAGCCGGAAAAACGTTCAGGGGAAGCATTCCAGAAACGCGATTATGCGCCTAACTTTAACTTTGGCAAGTTTGAGATCTTAGATGGGCTTTACAACCAGAAGATTAGCTATGCCCAGATGTTCAGCAAGTTCGATCAACTTGATAAAGAACAGCAGACTGCTGAAAAGCTTGCTGAAATCGTCAACTCAAACAGTGATTTCCCGATCACGGTAGCTCAAGCGAAAAACGTGATGACGACAAAGCCGAACCCGTATCATCACGAAAACCACAAATACCTAGCCAGTGAGGAAGTGCCAGCAATCAACGATTTTGATGCGTTCTTCCCATACAATGATCGCGGCAACTTGCTGGCTCGCGAGCATGCCACGGGTCAAAATACAGTTTGGGGAACAGGTACGCATACTCATACTCCAGTTAATGTATTTGCTTGGGGGCCTCTGAAAGAGATCGTCCCAGTCTCTAAAATCATGCACCACTCAGAGCTTGGTGAATACATTAAACAGATGGTGAAGTAGGCTTCTGCTGTAGACCTTCACTAAAATCTCAGCTCATACGCGCCAATGAAACAACGGCCCTAAGCAGACGCTCAGGGCCGTTTTGTATTTTATAAGGACTCAGTGTTCCCGAAAGTCTACATGGTGTGAATTACACCACAAACTTGTTCATGATCGCGTCTTGCTCCCGGACTTTATTGATTTGCTCTTCCAGAGCCTGATCGGCGGCCGCCGCGGCATCAGAGACCTGCACACTGAGCTCTTTGATGTTTAGCGTGTTGGTATTGATCTCCTCGGCCACCAGGCTCTGCTCCTCGGCGGCAGAAGCGATTTGCAGGTTCATGTCGTTGATCTGCTGGATGGCCCCGCTGATCCTGACCAGCGCCTCGTCCGCTTCTTGAGATTTCTCCACCGTCGAGGCCGCAGTCTCTTTGCTCATGCCCATCACGTTCGCCGCCGAGCTTGCCCCGGACTGCAGTTGCTCGATCATCTGGCGAATTTCGGTGGTGGACTCCTGCGTTCGTTGGGCGAGTGTCCGCACCTCATCGGCCACAACGGCAAAGCCTCGGCCAGATTCACCGGCACGCGCCGCCTCAATGGCCGCATTGAGGGCCAGCAGGTTGGTTTGATCGGCGATTTCATTGATCACCTTGAGAATGGACTCAATGTTGCCCGTCGACGCTTCCAGTTGTTTGACCACCTCAACCGCCTGATCAATTTGCGCGGAAAGATCTGAGATGGCACTGGCCGTGTGGGAGACAATGCGCCCACCGTCTTTGACCGCGTCATCAGCCTGTTGTGCTGCCGTGGCCGCCCCCTGTGCATTATTGGCTACCTCAACCGAGGTTGCCGCCATTTCGTGCATGGCGGTTGCCAACTGATCCAGCTCTTTCAGCTGGTTGGACATGGCAGAAGCTGACTGTTGGGCCCCGGCGGCAGTTTGTTCGGTGCCGAGCAAAATATCACTGCTGAGTGATTTAGATTGCAGGATCAGGTTTTGCAGTTTCTCGGTAAAGGCATTGAATCCTTTAGCCAGCACCGCAAACTCCTGATCGGTATTGGTATCCAGCCGTCGGGTGAGATCGCCCTGGCCTGATGCCACATCCTGTATCGCGGTGTTGAGATCTGTCAGCGGTCGCATCAATACCTTGATCAAGACTAGCAGAGCGATAATTCCGGCCACCATGGCGATTAGCGAGTAGATAACCGCATCTGTCCGAAGCTGGTTGACTGCGGCAAAAGCGACGTTTTCATCCAGTACCGCACCGATATACCACTCTTGGCCTGTGATCTGGGTAAAGGACAAGGTCACGGTTTTACCGTCTAGCTCAGCGTGGACGGCATTTGTTGCAATCGGGTTGTTGCCGACAAACTCGCTCATTGGCTTACCGTTAAATCTGGCGTCGGGATGGGCAATGGTCGTGCCATCACCCGCGACGATGAAGAGGTAACCGGCATTGAATAAAGAGACTTGGTTCACCAGCTCGGCCAGGCCTGACAGGCTCATGTCGAAGAAGATCGCCCCCTGGAATTGCCCGTCAGAGAGCAAGGGACTGGCGATGGAGACCAAAATCTCATTGCTGACAGAGTCTGCGTAAGGGGACGTGATAACAATATCGCGGCTTTGCTTGCTATCGATGTACCACGGGCGAGCTCGCGGCTCCCAGGACTCCCCAGGATCCCAGCTCGGGTCATTGCTGGTGAAGCTGCCATCTTTTTCAAATCCCAGTCCGGTGAGCAAAAAAGCGTGTTTGAGAGTGGGTTGCTCAATGACGGTTTGGATATTGTCCAGTGACATGTCACTGGATACCAGGCTGGCAGTATAGGCAGCGAGAGACTTTTTGCTTGATAGTTCGGCATTGACCGTATTGCTCATGCCGGAAATGATCTCATCCATACTTTGCATGACTAAAGACTGGATTTGGTTTTTGGTATTGAAATATTGGTTGGCAGACAGGAGCGAGAGTGCTGCTAGTAATATTGCCGACGATGTTGCGACAACTTTATGGCTGAACTTCATTGGATCCCTCAACAAGCACTGAAATTAGAATAACTATAATGTCGGCGCTGTAATGGAATTGTTAATCGTCATTGTCAAGGAGTGTGATCTGAAGTTGGATTTTTTTGCTGTATTGTTATGAAAAAGAAGTTTTATATGCTACCGGGTGATTATGGCTGTTGTGCTCAAGCGGATGGCTGAGTATGAACGCAATGAGCGAAGGGCAAAACAAGAAAGGCAGGTAGCCTGCCTTTCTTTAAAGAGATACGAATCCGGTAGTTAGTCGATCAAACCATATTCATCGCGCAGGACGGCAATGATTTCTGCTTTCGGGTTTTGACTAAGCTGGATTTTATCGCCAGTGATTTTCTCGGCAATCTCGGTGTAGATCTTCGACAGGTTCATCAGGGCATCCACCGGCAGCTCGTTGTCACGGGCCAGGGCGAAGCGCTCATCCATGCGGTCTTTATTCAGCAGGATATCTGGATCCGGGAAGTGGTTCAGCAGCATCTGGCGGAAGCCTTCCTTGGAGTTTTCGATGATTTCACCATCGCGGTAAGCCGCACCGTCCCAGATACGGGAAGAATCCGGTGTGCCCACTTCATCCATGTAGATCAGCTTTTCATTGCCTTTGGCATCGGTTACGTAACCGAATTCGAACTTAGTATCGACGAAGATCTGATCCAACGCCGCCAGCTCTTTGCTGATCACATCGAAGCCTTCCTCGAGCAGCTGCTCGTAGCGGCCGATATCATCGGCGCTGCGGAAGTTGAATGCTTCAAAGTTGTTCTCCAGATCGGAGCGGGTGACATTGACATCGTCGACTTCCGGCACACCAGGAATACCGGTAAGAATTCCCTTGGTCGATGGCGTCATCAGTAGCTCAGGCAATTTCTGATCTTTTTCCAGTCCTTCTGGCAGTTCGATACCACAGAAGTTGCGCTCGCCTTGGCTGTAGGCTCGCCACATTGAACCTGTGATGTACTGGCGGCAAATCGCTTCAACCATCACGGGCTTGGCTTTTTGTACGATCCAGACAAACGGGTGCGGGATATCCAGGATATGGCTGTCGGCTAGGCCATTTTCACGGAATAGCTTGAACCAGTGGTTGGAAATGGCGTTGAGTGCTGCCCCTTTACCCGGTACGCCTCTCAGGCCGCCTTCGGCGTGCCAGATGCAGTCGAAAGCAGAGATACGATCACTGATCACCATGATAGCCAGCGGGGCATCAGGTTGAACGTTGTAGCCTTTCTCTTTGATCAAGCGACGGCTATCTTCTTCGGTTAACCAGTAGACGGAACGAACCTTACCGCTATGGACGAGTTTATCGGTTCGGATTGGCAGGTCATCATTTACAGCGAGAACTTGATCAGCAAGGCTCATGGCGAATTCCTATTTCAAAAGTTAAACGAAGGTAACCCGTGGTGGCATGACAAGCGGTTTTGCCCATGCCTGGGTCTCTAAACCCTTAATGGGGGCGATAATAACAGAACTCTCATGGCCTTTCAGCTAGAAAAGCAAACGTTTGCGCAATTTTATTTTTCATCCAAATATCGAATTTATGTGAACCGATTTCAATTGGTCATATTTTATTCAGGGGCCAACGGCGAAGTGTGGCAAAATCGGTCTCCCATTTTCTACTCAAGGCCCACCATGACCCGTTATACCAGCGAACAATCGGCATTTATTGATCACCAGCACGGGAATGCCCTTTGTATTGCCGGGGCTGGAACCGGGAAAACCACCACCCTGGTCGGCTTGATTGAGCAGAAGTTAGCGACTATCCCTGCCCAAGAAATGCTGGTGCTGATGTTCAACCGGGATATTCGCACCGATTTCCAGGCCAAGCTGCGGGATAGCGGGATCCAAGCGCAGGTGCCGGTGCATACTTTCCACAGTTTCTGTTTGAAGTTCCTCAACCAAACTGGGTTTATCCGCAATACCGGTTATAGGGTCGATTATCAGAGTGGTGAAAGTGACAAGGCTCTGGTAAAGGCTATCCTGCGGGAGTTATCCGGTCTTGAAAAGACTTACCAGCGCCAGCAGATGATCAAAGATCCGAAAACCATCGAGTTGCTACTGAGCTTTATCGGGTTGGTGAAGGCGTACATGCTGTCGCCGCACGAAGTGTTCAAAATTGCCGAAATCAACCGGGACTACCTGTTTATTCTTGATGCCTACGAGCAGTTTGAAACCCTACGAAAAAAACAGCGCCTGTTGTTTTTTGACGACTGGCTGGTGGAAACCGTCAAATTGCTCGAGAGCGATGATGCTATCCGCGCGCATTTTCACCAGCACTGCAAGCTGGTGGTGGTTGATGAGTTTCAGGATATCAATACCGCCCAGTACCGTTTGCTGAAACAGCTGCTGGGGCCGCAAACTCAGTTGCTGGCGGTGGGAGATGTCGACCAGTGTATCTATAAATGGCGGGGGAGTGCGCCGCAGTTCATGCTCAACTTTGAGCAGGATTTCGCGCCCGCGAAAACCTATACCCTGTCGCAGACATTCCGTTTCGGTCATAGCTTGGCCTTGGCCGCGAGCCATTTGATTGCCAACAACAAAGAGCGCTTCAGTGAGTTTTTGACTGTCTCGGGAGAGGGCATTTCCGATACCCAGATCGTCGAATGTGGCTCATCCCGGCAGGTCGGGGAAATCGCCAATGCCATCAGCCAGTATCTGGCCGAGGGCGGCCAGCCTTCCGATGTGGCGATCCTGGTTCGCCGCTGGTCGCAAACCTTGCTGTTCGAGCTGGCTTTTCTCAGCAAACAATTGCCTTATCAGATGCCGGTGCCGTCGGTATTGGCCCACAGCCGGGAAGTGAAATTGCTGATGGAGTTGGCTACCCTGGCGACGCCACGCTTTTCTGAACTTGCAGTGGCACAGAAAGCGAGTTTGCTGTTTAGCTTGATGTGCTTTCCTCACTGCTATGTGCCCAATAAATCCTTGAAGCCATTGTGCGAGCAGCTGGCGGGCATGGAGCCTTCGCAGTGGCTGACGTTTATCGGGCGCTATGAAAAGGCCAACGCCACGCTGAAGCTCGACAACTTGATTGAGCGCCTGGCGTTACTTACGCGGCTGATGCGTAAAGGCAGTTTCAAAGCCGCGGAAGTCTACCAGCAATACCGCAACGAAAGTGGCTTGGATAGCTGGATCTGGAAAACCGAAGCCACGGCATCGGAAATCGAGGAAGCGGTGGAGCGGCTGGACAGTGTTGCCACCGTGCTGGAGGCGATGGATCAGAGCTGTGAAAAGGCGCTGCAGTATTTCGAGTATTACACCCAACAGTCTGGCCAGAAAAGCGCCAACACCAATGCGGGCTCCAAAGAGCCTGACGCGCAAAATGCCCTCCAGCTGACAACCATTTTCCGCGCCAAGGGCTGTGAATACCACCATGTCCATCTGCCGTTTTGGGACAAGGATGCCTTTCCCTATGTGAATCGGACTTCCGGTACCGTGGGGGCCGATTTGGAGGAAGAGCGCCGCTTGGCCTATGTCGCCCTGACCCGGGCCAAACAAAAAGCCTTTGTCTATTACACCATGCCCGACAAGCCGTCGGTGAAGGCAACCAATGCCAGCCGGTTTGTGCTGGAAGGGAAAATCAACCTGGCCCAGGACCTGGGACCCAAGCTCTACCAGCAAGGTACGCTGCCTTATTACTCGAGCCCGGTTGCCGAGGAATACTGCCGCCGCATGGGGCGGGAGCAGGATGTTGCCGAGCCGCCGGTAAAGAAAACCAAGAAGCTCCCGAGTGCAAAAGCGGTGAGAATAAGCGGCGGGAAACAAACGGATGCCGGCTTAAGTAGCGGCAACGAATACAGTTACAAATGGGCCATGCAGCAGCCACTGCCGGACAATGCTGAGAAAGTGATTCGGGCAATGGTGAAAACCAAAAATGCCAAATACTTGGATGGTGAGATAAATCGAATTATCAGGGAGTTGCCGTCGGTGTCGGAGACCAAGAAGAAAGTGCTGGTCAACCGCCTGATTGTCGCGGCTAATGCCAGAAGTCTGGTTCGGCGTTAGTTTAACGAGAATAAAACTAAGCCTCATCAGAGGCTTAGTTTTTATATGGCTAAAACGGTATTGGCTTAGTAATACTCAATCCCTTCGCCAGCCTTCACCAAGGTTCCGGCTTCATTGGTCAAAATTCGGTCAAGGTCAAACAGAGAGCCGATTGCAGCATTACCACGGCCGCTGTTGACGAATTGGCAAACGGCATCCACTTTCGGCCCCATAGATCCTGCAGGGAAGTTGAAGTGTGATAGGCCTTCCGGTGTGGCCACTTTCATTTCGGCTTGATCTTCTTTACCGTAGTTTCGATAGATAGAACCGTCGGTCAAAATGACAAACAGATCAGCGTTAATGGTTTCGGCCAACAGTTCTGCAGTCAAATCTTTATCAATGACGCACTCAACACCTTCCAGACGGCCATCTTGGCGACAAACCGGAACACCGCCGCCACCACAGGCAATCACCACATTGCCGCTGGTGAGTAGTGTCTCAATCTGCTGTTGTTCGATGATTGCTTTAGGCATCGGTGAAGGGACCACGCGGCGGAAGTATTTGCCGTCAGCCTTGAACTCTTTGTCGCTTGCCGCCATGATTTCTTTGGCACGCTCCTCGGTGTAGACCGGGCCGACAAATTTGGTTGGGTTGGCAAACGCAGGGTCTTCTTTGCTGACTTCAGTTTGGGTAACCAAGGTCGCCACCGATAGGTTGGCATCGATATTACGCAGCTCTTGTTGCAGCATATAACCTACCATGCCGCAGGTTTGGGAGCCCAACACATCCATTGGATATGGTGTGGTTTCTGGTGAATACTCCTGGTAAGCGCTGTTTTGCTCCATCAGCAAACCCACCTGCGGACCGTTACCGTGAACGATTACCACTTCATGGTCGTTTGCAATCGCGGCGATGCTGGCTGCTGCCTTTTGGATATTTTCTCTTTGGTTCTCGGCGGTTAAGGCTTGGCCTCGAGCTAATAGGGCGTTTCCGCCTAGTGCTAAAACTATGCGCATGATCGTATCTCCATTTAAGAGTATTTTTTCGTATTTATTTGTATTTATTTGTTTTATATCCAAGCGAAGCAATGTGCTTGGTTAGGGGTAGATTAAGAAAATTATTTGAGTCTGAATGTGATAATTCTCTAATAATATATTTCTGTTTATTTCACATAAATACAAACTGGGATTCAAATAGTGCGTAAATATCCGTAGGTGCCCGAAACGGGGCATTTTTTACTAAAGCAAAGGCATATAGCTTATCAGGAAAAACGAATAGTTATTTTCGCTAAAATTAAGTGAAAAATGTTAATGAGATCACATAGAAATGGCTTTTATGTCTGTCAATGCTGGGAGGGGAAAGTATAGGTGCCACCGGTGCATCGGCTGGTTTACATTTCGGTTATGGTGGCAGCATAACTTTGCTGTATTTCTACCTTAATTTTTGTTAAAAATACTGTTCGATGGAACATGATTATGGAAGACGTTGATTTTTTCTGCCTGTAGTTCTATGCCTATACCTTCTCCTTTTAAAGTGCTCATTGTTGCGCTATTTTTCATTTTATCTAATGGTCTTCTCTCGCCAGCGGTACTTGCAGCCGGTAGTAAAACACCCTATCAGTGTTATTTATCCACCAAGGTAAATAGTGCGGATAATGCCTATATCAAGTACTACAGCCTGTCCCTAGATAACCCGTATCTTGCTGATGAGCAGACGGTAGCTTTACAACGCCGGATTGACGATGGTGCATCTGATAACGAGCAGGCACTCTATTGGCTGGCGCGTTACAACATTGAACAGGCTGAAGGCCGGACAGAGATCGATATTGCATTTTTCATCGAGCAACTGGAGCTCATCGCAAAACGGTCTGGCGAAGCCTGGATACATGCGGAGATCATGTTTCTTGATGCCCTGGCGCTAATGGAACAAAGGGAGTACGCACTGGCCCAGGTAAAACTTGAGTCGGTGAAGCTCAGCGCCGAACAAATGGGGTATCAAATCTTGCTGGCAAGAAGCCTCAAGTGGCTGGCCAATATTGATGTCGAGCGTTCGAACTATCACGAGGCGCTGGATAAATACCAGCAAGCCTATGAGATTTTCTCTGCCCGCTCTGACGACCAGCAACTGGCGAGGCTGCTCTCCAATATCTCTTCCGTCTATATCAACATGGAAGAGTGGGATATTGCCTCGCAATACAGCCAGCGGGCCTTTGAACGCTATGGGAAAAGTGCACTCAATAACGCGTATATCGCAGCCATCTTGCATATCAATGCCGGAGTCATTGATAAGTTTTTAGGCAATGAAGCGCAGAGGAAATTCCATGTCGACAAGGCGGTAAAACTGTCGGCGAAAACGCGCTCAATCAGAATTAAGACCATTGCCTTGGTCAACCTTTCGGCCTACTACCTCGACCGCGGGGACGAGCCTGCCGCGATGAATGCCGCTGAACGTTGCCTGAGTATGGCAAGGCGTTTTGGTGGCAAGAATGGTATTACTGTCGCCAATTGTCATGAAAGCCTGTCGGAAGCATTTTACTCTTCACAGCGAACCGAGCAGGCGCTTTACTACGCCAAAATGGCATTGTCGGTGTATGAGGCCAATCACTTCCAACATCGGATGATTTATCTGTATGAGCTGATGGCAAAGATTTACGAAAGTGTGGGTGATTACCAGCAAGCTTTAGCTTATTACAAAAAGTATTCTGACCTAGGTAAAAGCTATCTGTTTGATATTCGAAGAAAAGAGCTTTTCGACATGCAAGAGCGCTACGACACGCATGTCAAAGAAAAGGAGATCCAGTTACTCAAGGCTGAAAACGCGCTGACAAATTCTCGATTGGCAGAAAAAAAAGCCAGTGAGAACATGCTTAAACTGGGCACGGCATTGATCATCATTCTGCTTTACTGGTTATACCGTCGGTATTCGATGCTTAATAAAGACAAGCAGGTGCTAGAGCGTTCCAATGCACAACTGGTTACCCAGTCAAACAAAGATCCGCTGACGATGCTTCACAATCGCCGCTTTTTAGAACGCTGGCTAAAAGAGCCGCCGGTTGCCGACTATTGCCACGGCGGGCTGGTTGTCGTGATTGATATTGACCATTTTAAGCAATTCAATGACCACTACGGGCATAATGTTGGCGATGAGGTACTGGTCGAGATGGCCAAGCGGTTGAAGTCCGTCGTCCGTCACCAAGACGTGGTGGTCCGCTGGGGCGGTGAAGAGTTTATTATGGTGGTAGCGTGCCGTGAGAGTGAAAGCGAGCGGCTACTCCAGCGTATTCTGCGGCAAATAACCGGAACCGAGTTCATGCTGAGCTGCGGTGATTATCCGGTAACCGTGTCGATGGGGGGGATTTTTACGCCTAGTGCCAAGCAACTGAGCCAGGATTGGGTGTCTCTATTGATTGAAGCAGACAGGGCCTTATATCAAGTCAAGGCGTCAGGGCGTAATGGCTATCGGCTATCGACTTGCTCTACCTCAAGCTGATGCTGTGGGCGTTGTATTGGCTGCTATTCCTGTAGAGAGATTGCAACGAGTTGTTTTATATCAACATTGCGGAAGCGCATAATTGCTACATTTATATTCCCGTAGTGAATATTCCGCAAGTATCCAGCTGATGATGAAAATAAAGAATCTAGTCTCTGCCAAGCTGAGTACAAGAACGGCAATCTTGTTTGGTGCCGCGCTTTTTGCCATTGCTGCTCTTTGTCTGCTTTGTGCCCGTTATTTCTTTTTGCAGAACCTCAATGAGATTGAGCAGCGGCATGTTGTTCAGCATGTCGATCAAGCGGAGAAAATGATAGATATCGCTGTCCGCCAGCAGCTGAAACGATCCTTTGATTGGTCTTATTGGGACGAGAGCTATCAGTTAGTTATGCAGGGCGATGCCGCTTATCGGGAGCGCAATCTGTACTACGATGGACTTCAGAGCCTGGATGTTGATCTGATGGTTTTTCTCGATCTTGAAGGGACCGTCGTCGAAAGTATTTATGCCACAGAGCAGGGCAAGTCTGTGTCGTTACCGGCTAAGTTCAGGCAGCGACTGTTGGCTCCAGAAGGTCTGGGCTTGAAGCTGGCAGCTGAAATTGAAAGTGAGGTGGCGACGGGGAACGCTTATGCCGGTCTGCTCAGGTGGGGAGATGACATTATGATCGTTTCTGTTGCGCCTATTCGCAATAGCCTCGGCAATGGCCCGGTCGCCGGCTGGCTGATTTGGGGACGCTACCTGTCGGCGGTGTTCCCTGGCCAGTACAGTGATGTGTTGGCAACGCGCATCTCCCTGGCTGCTATAACCTCTGATGCAAATATCCCGTATCCGGCATCTCCTGCTGTGCAGAGTGATAGCAGCGGAGAGTATCTAACCGCCAGCGTTATTCTCAATGATATCAATGGCACGCCGCTTGCCGTATTGAATAGCAGTCACCTACGCACTATTTATCAGCAGGGGAGCCAGCTGATCAGTTGGTTGGCCATTGCTATGTTCGTGGTAGCTGTGGTGATTGGGATGCTGACACTGCTGGCATTCAGACTAAAAGTAGGCAGCCGCTTTTTGGCGTTTGAAAAAGGGCTGGAGGCGCTGGTCAGGGATCAATATAGCGCACAGATGAAAGCTGAAGGCAGTGATGAGTTTTCGATTATTGAGGAAGTGATTAATCAGACTCTCACTAAATCACCTCACAGCAATTCGGCATTGAACGATGTGGTGCAAAAATTTGATGCGCTATATCGTACCAGTAATCTCGGTTTGCTGATGGTGCTCGACGGCCAAATTGTCGATGCCAATGATACCATCGCTGAGATTTTGTCTTATCCATCCGGGCAAGGGCTTATTGGACAGTCTTTACTGAACTTGTGTCCGGCATCATCGCATCACTGCTGCAAAGTTGAGGCGTTAACGCAAGCAGTCAATGGCGGACAAAGGCATTTTGACACCGAGCTACTGGCGTCCGATGGGCGGGTTGTGGCGTGCAAGTTGGAGGTGATGCCAATTAAGCAGCAATGTGGCGAGGCGCTGATGTTTTCGATTAAGGATGTCAGTCGGCAGAAAGAGCAGGAAGGCCTGATCAACCAGATGGAAAAGTATGATCCGCTAACCGGGCTGCTCAATCGCCAGACTTTGCTGGCCCTGCTCGAGGACAGATTGTCATCCGGCCAGCGCACCGGGAGTGCGGTGATTTATCTCCGTGTCGAGCGCTTCAATATTGTTGTCGGGGCGTTTGGCCATCAGATGGCAGATGAGGCACTGATGGGGGTAGCCAAGCAGCTCAAACGTGTATATGGACAAGGGCTGCTGGGGCGGGTAGCAGAAAGTGAATTCGCGCTGGTGCTTGGTGATGAAAGCCATCTTACCCCTTATCGCTGTGCCAAGGCGATACTGTCGGCTTTGGAAAAACCGTTGCAGGTCAAGGGTGTTGACTTGCGTTTATCCGCTTCTGTCGGATTGGTACAGCTTTCAGTCATGGACACGTCCGCCGAACAGGTAATAAGTGCGGCGGAGTTTGCGACCTATTGTGCGCGGACCAAGAAATCCCGTATCCAGTTTTTTGACAGGCAAATAGAGCAACAGCTGAAGAGTCATATCGTTATTCAGCGCGATATTGCCAACGCAATCAGCCAAGGTGATATTTATCCCGATTTTCAGCCTATTGTTAACAGCAAGACGGAAGAGGTCTGTGGATTCGAGGCGCTGGCAAGGTGGCACCATCCGGAGCTAGGGGTCATTTCGCCTGAGCAGTTTATTCCGCTGGCCGAGTCACGAGAGCTGATTGTTGCCCTGGGTAGCTGTATTCTGGAAAAGTCGTGTGAGTTCTTGGCGCAGGTGAACAGCAGGCGTAAAGAGCTGGGGCTTGGTGCATTGACGGTCAATGTTAACTTGGCCGGCTCGCATTTTTCTCATCCCCAATTACTCCCTCAGTTGCGAACATTACTTGAGCGCTACCAGATCAGTCCCAAGTATCTGATTATCGAGATCACCGAAACTATGCTGATCGATTCCAATCCGGCAGTGCTTCAGCAGATGCAGGCGATAAAGAATTTGGGTATCAAGCTAGCGCTTGACGACTTCGGAACCGGTTATTCGGCCTTGAGCTCGCTGTGCGAGTTCCCGCTTGATATCGTCAAGCTGGATCGCAGTTTTGTCCAACGTATTGGTCAGGAGACACAGAGTGAAATCCTGATCAGTAGCATCGTCAAAATGTCAAAGGCGCTTGAGCTAAAGATGGTTGCAGAGGGAGTGGAAACGAAAGAGCAGAAACAGACGATGCAGTCGTTGGATGTTGCCGCGATACAGGGGTTCTATTTCTACAGGCCCATGTCAGCACCGGCGGCGTTGGAGGTCGCGTTGCAAGTTTGCGTCGAGGAGGCTTACTAAGCCTCATTCTGTCTCTCATGTTTCACCATGCTGTTGAAAATATTGCCGCTCTACGCCTACAGAGTGAAACCACGCTCACAGAAGCTTAATTAGAACGCCTGGATTCAAGGCGGTTTTGCTACACTCCGATTTTGTGAAATGTAAGGGAGTGAACATGGAATTTTCGCGCAACCCATCTTTATCAATCCATTCCGACTCCTTGAACTTAGCACTGTTACCCATTGCCGATTTGGCTATGCTGGGTATAACGCCGCCATTGCCAAAAGCAGACTGGCAGCTGGTTATTAAGCCGTTGTCTGATCTGACCCATGAGGTGCAGTATCTCGATGATGACTATCACCAAGTGCAGGCGGTTATTGATGGCAGCCAGGAGGCATCGCCGCATAAGCGCCAATCGGATGAGGCAGGCGATATCGCTGTGGAAGTTTATGCCGACGGTGAGATAGCCGCGGTGGCGACGTTTGGTCGTTATCTGGAAGATCACCGTAATCGCCGTAAGCCGACAGAGCTGTTCTACGAAGTGACCTTGCATACGATGTATGTCAAAGAAGCGTATAGAAGGCAAGGATTAGCTTCATGCCTGTGCGAGTTAATCATCAATATTGCCCGAACGGATTGCGATAGCCTGTTTCGTAAGTTGGCCCAGCACTCCATTCAGCTGAAACTGTGGTTTTCTGCACTGGCAATTACCCAAGGTGGCGAAGCGATTTGCGATTTGCTCAGTGAAGCCTTTGTTGAAATGGCTGATGATGTGATTGATGAGTTGATAGAACAAGGGGTGCCTGTTCGCTATCAAGAGCCGATGATCTTCGTTGACTGCCTGGCCTAGTATTGCGGGACGCCCCACGTCGTGCGGACGTGGGGGAATATCAATTACTGGTGTGGCGGTTGAGCCGGCGTTTGATGTTTGAGCGTGAAACCAGATTGTCAAATAGGGGAGCAAACAGGTTGGCGAACAAGATAGCCAACATGATCCCCTCGGGGTAGGCTGGGTTGACGACCCGAATAAACACCGTCATAACTCCGATGAGGATCCCGTACGCCCATTTCCCTTTGTCCGTGAACGCGGCAGAAACCGGATCGGTTGCCATAAACAGCATTCCGAAGGCGAAGCCACCAAGTACCAAGTGCCACCAAAATGGCATTGCAAACATTGGGTTAGTGTCAGAACCAATAATATTGAGCAGCGTCGAGGTGACAATCATCCCCACCATAACCCCGATCACAATCCGCCATGAAGCAATCCCCATTAGCATAATCATCAAACCGCCGAGCAATAGGAATAATGTCGAGACTTCACCAATGGATCCGGGGATATTGCCGATAAACGCGTCCATCCAGGTGATGGCCTCACCGGTAGCATTGTGCACCATGGCCGCTGAGCCGTTTTCGGCCCACTGACTAAGCGCTGTTGCTCCGGTATAACCATCGGCTGCAGTCCATACCATCCCGCCGGAGATTTCAGCCGGATAGGCAAAGTACAAGAAGGCCCGGCCGGCAAGGGCGGGGTTGAGGAAGTTGCGTCCGGTGCCGCCGAAGACTTCTTTGGCGACGACGATACCGAAAGTGATCCCCAGTGCCGCCTGCCACAGTGGCAACGTCGGTGGCAAAATGAGCGCAAACAAGATCGAGGAGACAAAGAAGCCTTCATTGATTTCATGCTTGCGGATGATGGCGAATAATACTTCCCAGAATCCGCCTACAATGAACACCGTGATGTAGAGTGGCAGGAAGTAGCAAGCCCCGAGCAGCATTTTGCTGGCCCAGCCTGAGGACTCGGCCAAACTGCCGCCCATGGCGAGTGTTGTTGAATATTGCCAGTTGGCACTGACCAGTTGCTGGATCTCCTCGGGGGAATACAGGCTGTTGAGGGCAATGACCGTTTGGTGCCCGACATTGTATAGCCCCCAGAACAGAGCAGGAAAGACGGCCAACCACACCATGATCATAATCCGCTTGAGGTCGATACTGTCCCTGACGTGGGTTAGGCGGTTGGTGACTTGGCCCGGAGTGTACAGCAAAGTGGTAAAAGCTTCGAAGAGTGGGAACCACTTTTGGTATTTGCCTCCTGGCTCAAAGGCATGTTCGAATTTCTCTAATGTTGATTTTAGACTCATTGTTTAGCCCTCACGAGTCACTGGCAGGGAGAGTGCCAGCATTGCTATTGCTACTGTTACGGGCTGAGTGGGAATTTCGATTAGCAATAACTTAACTATAACGCATCATGCTTGGCCAGCAAGCGGCAAATGATGGGAAGCGCGGTCAAGACAGACGAAAAATCTAGCTTGTCGCCGCTTCGCCATATTTAAGCAAGATGAACCATACTGTTAAGCAACGCGTATAGAAAGGGTTGTAGTTTCATTATTTCCCATAGCTTTACCTATTCAATTAAAAGCCCGTTAGATTAGGTATTAAGGAGAAACCATGAATGAACTCGCGGTTGACCTTGCTAGATTCCAGTTTGCGTTCACAGTCTCGTTCCATATCATTTTTCCGGCTTTCACGATTGGACTAGCCAGTTACTTGGCGGTGCTAGAAGGCTTGTACCTGAAAACCGGCAAGCACAAATACATCGAGCTCTACCAGTACTGGATAAAAATCTTCGCGATCAGTTTCGGTATGGGGGTAGTCAGCGGTATTGTCATGAGTTACCAGTTCGGCACCAACTGGAGTGTGTTCTCAGACAAAACCGGCCCGGTGCTTGGACCGCTGATGGGGTACGAGGTCTTTACGGCGTTTTTCCTCGAGGCCGGCTTCTTGGGGGTTATGCTGTTCGGCATGAACCGGGTGGGGAAAAAGCTGCATTTCATGTCGACGGTGATCGTCGCGATTGGAACCCTGATGTCGGCCTTTTGGATCCTATCAGTCAACAGCTGGATGCAAACTCCCGCCGGCTATTCAATTAATGAACTCGGCCAGTTCATTCCAGATGACTGGATGGCGGTGGTGTTCAATCCGTCCTTTCCGTACCGGCTTGTCCACATGGTGCTTGCCGCCTTTCTGACCACCGCCTTTGTTGTCGGCGGGGTAGGGGCGTATCACTTGCTCAAATCGCAAAATAATCATTTAGCCCGAACCATGTTTTCCATGGCGCTGTGGATGGCGGCGATTGTTACACCGATCCAGATTGTGGTTGGGGATATGCATGGCCTCAATACTTTCGAGCACCAGCCAGCTAAAGTGGCTGCGATGGAAGGGCATTATGAAACCCAGCAAGGTGCGCCATTGATATTGTTTGGTTTGCCCAATGAAGAAACCAAAGAAGTGGATTATAAAATTGCCATTCCACATTTAGGCAGTTTGATTTTGACCCATGAGTGGAACGGTGAGGTTAAAGGGCTGGATGCTTTCCCTGAAGATGAACACCCGCCAGTGCCTATCGTGTTCTGGAGCTTCCGGATCATGGTCGGTATTGGTTTTTTGATGCTGGCTATTGGCCTCTACAGTTTGTGGCTGCGCAAGAAGGGAGAGCTTTATTACCATACTTTCTTCCACCGCTGCTGTGTGGCAATGGCACCAACCGGTTTTATAGCCATCCTGTGCGGCTGGATCACCACCGAAGTCGGGCGACAGCCTTTCACCGTCTACGGTTTGCTCAGAACGGCTGATTCGATATCCCCGGTCAATGCCGCGGCCGTCAGTGTGTCCGTTGCAGCTTTCGTGATTGTGTATTTCTCGGTATTCGGTGCCGGCTTTTTCTACTTGCT
The DNA here is from genome assembly GCF_029223585.1 of Photobacterium sp. DA100. Lineage (NCBI taxonomy): Bacteria > Pseudomonadati > Pseudomonadota > Gammaproteobacteria > Vibrionales > Vibrionaceae > Photobacterium > Photobacterium sp. DA100. Next base: position 1,517,706 of record NZ_CP119423.1, read on the forward strand.
TCGCCTGATGCGCAAGCCTCCAACGAAATATGTCCTGCCACCAACCTCCAGCGTTCCGGACGTCGGCGATGAGAGTAAAGACAAACAGTCATTGGCAGCGTCGAACAAATTGACAATGTGAGGACCCGGTTATGGATTACGCATTGATTTGGTACATTTTGATTGCAGTTGCCGTATTTGCCTATGTCATTCTCGATGGGTTTGATTTGGGGATCGGCATCTTGTTTATTTCTGCCGAGACCACCAAAGAGCGGGATCTGATGATGAACAGTATCGCGCCGGTTTGGGATGGCAACGAAACCTGGCTGGTACTGGGGGGCGGAGGGCTTTTCGCAGTCTTCCCCCTTGCTTATGCGGTGGCGATGCCGGCCTTATACGCGTTGATTATCATGATGCTGCTTGGCTTGATTTTCCGGGGGGTGGCGTTTGAGTATCGCTTCAGGACCAAGCGTGGCCAGTTTCTGTGGGACAGTTCGTTTTTCCTCGGCTCCCTGATTGCGACCTTTACTCAGGGAATGATCCTCGGAACCCTGCTTCAGGGAGTCTCGGTCACCGATCGTGCATACAGCGGCGGCTGGTTTGATTGGTTTACCCCGTTCAGCGTCTACTGTGGTTTTGTCACTGTTGCAGCCTATACATTGCTCGGGGCGTGCTGGCTGCTCATCAAAATGCCTGAAGGCATGTACCAGCGGTTTTATGTGATTGCCAAGCGGTGTGCGCTGATAATGGTGGCAATGGTAGTCATACTCAGCCTGTGGCTGCCGCTCGGCAATGCAACCATCGCCGAACGCTGGTTCACCTTTCCGCAGGCACTGCTGTTCTTATTGATACCGGGCTGCTCTACCTATTTGGTATACCTATTGTTCAAAGATTTGATGGAGCATAAACCGGTGCAAGCGTACTTGGTGGTGCTTGGCCTATTTTTCTTGGCTTTTCTCGGTTTTGGCGTGAGTACTTATCCGTACATTGTCCCGCATGCGATCACCTATGCCGAGGCGGCCGCGCCTGATACCAGCCTGAAGTTCTTGCTCAGTGGTGCTGTTTTCCTACTGCCGTTGATTATTGCATACACGGCATACTCTTACTGGGTATTCCGGGGCAAACTGAAAGAGGATGAGGGATACCATTGATGATAAATGCCTGCTTCAAAAGATGGTTTTGGTTTGTGGTGCTCTACCTTGGCGGGATCTTCGCCGTCGGCTTGCTCGCCGCGGTGATCAAGTGGGTTTTGGGGTAGAACTTATCGCTAGCTAACGGCCGCCGAAGTGATGCCATCACATCGGCGGCTTTGGATATGGAGCCGTTGTTACTCCAGCCTTTCGGTGGTTCCCTGCGCGGTTACCGTTTTGCTCGTCGAGGGTGGGGAAGATAACACCTTGCCCAGCTGCTGTTTGACAATATCTTCAGGATCCGCCATTGGCGTGTGGCCGTTTTGTGTTTGCGGTGCCAAAGCGCGCTGCTCTGCACGTTGTCTATGATCCCGCCCCAGCATGAGCAGGCAGGGTGTGAGGATCAAGGTCAGCACCGTAGCAAAGGCAAGGCCCCCGGCCACCGCAGTGGCTAACTGCGACCACCACTGGGTACTAGGTGCGCCGAATTCGACCACGCGGTTTAGCAGATCAATATTCATCTCAAGCACCATAGGCAGCAGGCCGAGGACCGTCGTGATTGTGGTGAGCAAAACCGGGCGCAAACGCTGTGCGCCAGTGTGCATGATGGCCGTGACCTTATCCATTCCGCCGTGGCGAAGCTGGTTATACGTGTCGATCAGAACGATATTGTTGTTCACCACAATACCAGCCAGTGAGATCACTCCGATACCGGACATGATGATGCCAAAGGGGCGCTGGAAAATCAGTAGCCCCAAGAAGACACCGACAGTGGAGAACAGTACGGCACTCAATATCAGTAGTGCTTGATAGAAACTGTTGAACTGGGTGATCAAAATCAGCCCCATCACGGCGAGGGCGACCAGGAAGGCATTTTGCAAAAAGGCTGATGATTTCTCCTGATCTTCATTCTGTCCCCTGACAACCACTTGGGTTCCTTTGGCGAGCGGCATTTCCGTAATCGCCGCATTGATCACCGGAAGCTGTAAGCTCAGGTTGTATCCGGTGGCCATATCCGCCATGACCTCGATGACCCGCTTGCCATCAATGCGGTTGATGGTGCCCTGCTTTGGTGAGGGCGTAATGCTGGCAAAGTTGGTGATTGGCACCATGCCGTACACCGTTTTGACCCTCAGCTCATCGAACCGCCCGATATCCCGTTTGTCTTCGGGGTAGCGGACCAGGATATCGACTTCTTCGTCGGTATCATCAGGAAGGAAGTCTCCGATCTTAAGTCCGTTTGTCACAAACTGAACGGTATTGCCGACCAAGGTGGCGTCGCTGCCAAAGCGAGCGGCATCATCCCGGCTGATGTTGATTTCCCAATCAATTCCTTCCTTGTCTGCCGAATCGGAGATGTTGGTGAAAGCCGGCTGTGATTCGAGCCAATAACGGACTTGGCGGACCGCATCGTTCATTTCGGCGGTGTTGTTGCCGGAGACTTCGATGACCACGTCATGCTCGCTGGGTGGCCCTGCCTGGGGAAACTTGAATTCCAATTCGACGCCAGCTATGTCAGCGGTTTTTTCCCGCATCTCGGCAATGATTTCCTTGATTGGCGGGCGGTATTGCCAATCGAGCGGATTGAGTTGGATTTGGCCAATTTCGTTATTGCCCCCGGTCCTGGTGTAGACGCTCTTGACGCCTTCGGTGTCCATGATGCGTTGCTCTATCTGGCTCATCAGGATATCTTTTTCGTAGATAGACAAGTCGCCATGGGAGCGGACCTTAATGGTAAAGTGGGGCGGGTCGACATCAGGAAAGAATACGACTCCGAGCCCTGCCTTGCTGTAGGTTACCCCGACGGCAACGGCGAAGAGGCAGGCCGAGAGCAGGATTTTGAGCGGGTGCTTAATTGCGATCGCAAGGGTTGCCAGATATAGCTTGGTCAAGCCGCGGGCTTGGGAGAAGTCCCCTTTTTCAAGAGCAATCTTGCGTTCTTTGTCTTGCTGGGTGGTGTACTGCGGCTTACCGACGACACTACCTAGCACTGGCACGAAGAGCAGCGCCATGATCAGTGACGCTGACAGTGTCGCTATCAAAGTAAGTGGCAGGTAGCGCATGAACTCGCCAGTGGTATCTGGCCAAAATAGCAATGGCGCGAAAGCGGCGAGGGTCGTGGCGGTTGAGGCGGTGATTGGCCAGGCCATGCGTTTTGCCGCCTCACGGTAGGCTTGCTTGCGGCCAACCCCTTCTTGCATTTTCCGGTCGGCATACTCGGTAACCACAATGGCCCCATCAACCAGCATACCGACGGCCATAATTAGGGCGAACAGCACAATCATATTGATGGTGATCCCGCTGATTGCCAGCATCAGCAAACCGGTTAGGAACGCGCCCGGGATCGAGACCCCAACCAAGAATGCCGTGCGGGTTCCCAGAATCGCCAGTATGACAATGACCACCAAGATAATGGCCGAGAGAATGTTGTTTTGCAGATCGCTGAGCATGGTCTCGACATCTTCCGATTGGTCGAGGGTGTATTCGACCAGGAGGTTGTCGGGCCATTCTTCAAGCTTTTGGGCCTCTTCGACAACGGCTTTGACGATATTGACCGTTTCAATGATGTTTTCGCCCGCCCGTTTTTTTACATCCAGCACAACGGCGGTGTCACCGTTGAGGCGAGCAAAGCTGTCGGGGTCACGGTAGGCACGGCGTATGGTGGCGACATCACTGAAAGTGACGACCTTGTTGCCATCGACTTTGATGGGCAGTTCGAGGATATCTTTCAGCGAGTCAAAAACCGAGGGCACCTTGACAGAAAAACGGCCATAGCCGGTATCGACAAACCCAGCAGCCACGACGCGGTTATTGCGGGCAACCAAGTTGAAGACGTCTTGCTGGTCAAGGCCGTAGCTCTCCATCAATAGCGGTTCGACCAGCACTTCAACGACGTCCTCCCTGTCACCGGCGATATCCACCTCAAGTACCTGCTTGAAGCTCTCTAGCTTGTCCTGTAATTCACGTGCTATCTGAATCGTGGTCCGTTCAGGTACGGTTCCGTAGAGAACCAGTGACAATACCGGCTCGTAGCTGGCAAGGGTGACTTCGTTCACCGTTGGTTCGTCGGCGTCTTCGGGGAGCTTGGTCTTGGCCATATCTACGGCCTCTCGGACATCGGTGAGGGCAACGTTGATATCCGAACCAACGATAAACTCGAGGGTGACGGAGGCATGGCCTTCCGATGCCGTTGCGGTCATCTCTTTGACGCCCTCAATTGAGCGCAACTCTTTTTCTAACGGCCTGACCAGCAAACGTTCGGCATCGACAGGGCTGATCCCCTGGTGGCCGACGGAGACGTAAATGACCGGAATGGTGATATCCGGGCTGGACTCTTTGGGTATGATGCGATAGGTAATGGCCCCTGCCAGTAAGATAAGTACGAGCAAGGTGAGCATGGTGCGCGAGCGGTTTATCGCTGCGTCAATGATGGCAAACATTACTCACTCCCATTGAGGTCAACTGAATTGCGGCGTACCGGGATCACCGTATCACCATCTCTGACGAAACCTTGGCCTGTCGTGATGATGTCGACAGTGGGCTCGGTACCGCTCAGCCATACCCCGTCAGGCTCGACTTTGACAATAGAAATTGGGACAAAATGAACCTTATCGCCTGACGTCAATGTTTTTATCCCCAGATTGCCCGCTTCATCGAGTGCCAGCATCGAAGGGGTAATCTTAATCGCCGGCTCGGTCGCTAAGATCAGTTCGAGATTGGCACTGGTACCGGCCGTCAGGGCCATATCAGGATTACTGATTTCTACCTCGATAGGATACGTATTAGTGGCTTCGCTGGCGACGGCCCCGCGGAAACTCAGTATACCCGTGGTAGCAAATCCGGTGACTAGGCTGACTTGGGCCGGCTGATCTTTGTAGATCTTATCGATATGGCGCTCGCTGACATCGGCACTGATCACCAGCGGATCAAGATCCACAATGGAAATGATGGGATCGCCAATCCCCAGATAGTCGCCTTTTTCAATATAGAGGAGTTCGATAATTCCGTCGAAGGGGGCATAGACTTCGGTATTGGCAAGCGTCAGCTCCAGGCTTTTGACCTGTGCCTTGGCCTCAATGAGGTTGGCTTCTGCCTGGCTAAATGCGACCTCTCCCTGTAAACCTCTATTCTTTAATGACGTTGCGGCGTTGAACTCTTGGTTACGCACCTTGAGTAATGCCTTGGTGCGGGCAAGTTGCAGCTCGCGATCTGCTTTGTCTAGCTGGACAAGTGCTTGGCCGGCTTTGACATGCTGGCCCTTGCGCACTAGGAGGTTTTCGACTTTCCCGGAGACTTCTGCGCCGAGAGTCGCTTTGCGGTTGGGGGCGGTACGGCCGTAGAGGGAAAGGGTGCGGGTAACGGGCTGGACAGTAAATTGCTCGATGACAACCTTGGCCAGTGGGGGGGCGTTGGAGCCATCGGTGGCTTGCCCTTGGGGATCCGAATTATCCGGTGGGGCCGATTGGTGGCCACTAAACAACCAAATGCCGATGCCGAGCAAAATAAATGTGGAGAGTATCCAAGGTTTACGTCTTAAAAGTTCCTTGAGAGAAATCATCTGTTACTGTCCTTAGTAAGCAAAATATCAACATGTATTGTTACAGCAAAGTTGCAAAAAATGCTTTAACTACAGTTAATTGCATACTAACAGTAATCTGCGTGAATGTTAATTTGAAGAATTTGACCTGACTCGCTTAATAACAAAGCAATCTCGGTCGCTTAACGTATAAGTGATTTATAAATAGCAGTACAACTATGAAGGAACAAATCACGATATCGGTTTCATCGATACATGGTTCGAGGCACTTTCAGCTCAGTCTCAAAGCCCAGCGTAATTTACGCTGGCTGGCTATCTCTGCAGTGGTGGTCACCGTGACGGCGGCCGGTTGGATGGTGTATTTGAAGTCAGAAGCTGATGACGCGAAATACAAACAAATGGAATTGCAAGCCCAGTCATCCTCATTGACTGAAGAGCTTGATCAACTGAAATCGTTGAAATTCGATTTAGAAGCGGACTTGGATGCCCGCGAAAATCGTTTGAGTGGGGTATCGGATAGGCTACATGAACTCGAAGCCTTGCTGGGCGTTGATGTTACCGGGGAAGTCGATGCTATCGAGGAGCGCTTGGATGTTGCCGCGATCAACTCGGCGGTACGCACTGCCATACTGGAGAGCTTACCCAACGGGTCGCCGGTGGGAAATGCCCGCCAGTCTTCCCAGTTTGGCTATCGTGTTCATCCAGTCACCGGCAAGCGTCGATTGCACCGAGGGCTGGACTTTGCCGTGAACACCGGTACGCCGGTGTATGCGCCTGCAGATGGTGTGGTAGAAACCGTGCGGCCAAGTAAAGAGGGGTCGGGTAACTTTCTTCGCCTGCAGCATACCTTCGGCTTTTCGTCCTCTTATTCCCATTTACACAAGTTTGCCGTGAAAGCCGGTGATTTCGTCAACAAGGGCGATCTCATTGCTTACTCCGGCAATTCCGGTTTGTCATCTGGACCACACCTGCATTATGAGGTGCGGTTTGTAGGGCGGGCGTTGAATCCACGGCCATTCGTTGATTGGAGCTTGGATAATTTTGAACATATTTTTGAGAAAGAGAGAAATATTCAATGGGCATCTTTGATAAACAAAGTGGAGCAGCAAGTCAGCAAACAACTACAACTGTCATCGCAGCGGGATGTGACATCCAAGGAGAATTCAAGCTAAGTTGCGATATGCAGGTCGACGGGATGATTGAGGGGACACTGAAGCTGGAAAAGGGGTTGGTCGTCAGCCTCAGTGGCTCTATCAAAGGGGAAATCTGGGCTGACAAGATCATCGTCAACGGGCAGATAGAAGGGGTGTGCCGCGCCAATGCCATCGAGATCCTGGATAAGGGGGTCGTATCGGGCAGTATTTACTGCGATAACCTGAGCATCGATCGCGGTGGTAAGTTCTTCGGTACCACGCACCCGGCCGAAACTCAGCATGTTGTTGAGTTTACGCCAAAAGGCAAGACAGACATAAATAAAGCAGATTTGCCGGCGAATGAGAAAAAGCCGTCAGAGCAAAAGATGAAAAAGGCGCAATAACGGTCGCTGATAGCGGTAACCCTCTGTCTATACTTATAGCCAACTCACTTCAAGCTGCGTGTTGATAGGTATTCGCGCTAGATACTGCGACTTGGAGTTATTTGGTTTCATGGTAAAGACTTTGGGGCAGAATGATTTCTATCAAGCAGCTAAGTTATGCACTTGCCGTAGAAAAAACCTTACATTTCAAGAAAGCCGCCGATCTGTGCTTTGTCAGCCAGTCGGCGCTTAGTGCGGCCCTGAGCGAGCTTGAAAAGCAGCTCGGGCTGCAGATCTTTGAGCGCAACAACAAGCAAGTACTGGTCACGCCGATTGGCCGAGAGGTGCTCGAGCGGGCAAAAGATATTTTGCTGCGGATCGAGGAATTGGAACACTTGGCCGGCAGCCAGAGTAGTCCCCTGAGCTTTCCTATCAACCTTGGTGTCATTCCAACAATCGCGCCCTATTTGTTGCCGAAAATTTTTCCCGAGCTCAACGAGCGTTTTCCGCTTGCGCAAATCAATGTGGTGGAAGAGCAGTCACAACAGCTGGTGGATATGGTCAAAAGTGGCGAAATCGATACGGCCATTCTGGCGTTGCCGTATCCTTGCGAGGGGTTACTGACGCTGGAGTTTTGGCAGGAAGACTTTTATTGGGTTACCCTCAAAGGCGCGTTGTATTCCCGGCAGAGCGAAATCACCAGCGACGAAGTCACGCAAACTCGCTTGATGCTGCTCAAGGAAGGTCATTGCCTCAAACACCATGCATTGGATGTATGCAAACTGACCGAGCAGCGGGCCAACCATGGCTTTGGTGCAACCAGTTTGACCACCCTGATCCAGATGGTGCAGGGAAACCTGGGGACGACCTTGATCCCGGCAATGGCCAAAGAGCAGCTCATTGCCGCCAGTGATCGGCTGTCGGTTATCCACCTCAATGAACCCAGCCCCCACCGCAGAATTGCCTTTGTTTACCGGCCCAATTACAGCTGCCTGTCGAGCATCGTAGCCCTCGCCGAAATTTGTAAGGCATCTCTCGTTACTAACTGATTATTAATCATAAATAAATTCTTTTTTGCCAATCATATTTTCTGATAACAATGTTCGGAATTTTGTAATGTTGTTTTCAACCAAGCACTCCTAAACTAAAGTCACTGCTCTTAGAGCTTGCTGAAAGGGGTCTAATAATGAAAACACATTCACGTACGGTGCTTGCTTCAGCGATCTTATCTGCCATCTTGTTCGCACAGCCAGCATCGGTCTTTGCTGGACAAGCAAAATCCAATCAGTTTTGGTGGCCAGAACAGCTTAATTTGAGCGCCTTGCGCGACCATGACGATCGCTCTAACCCGTATGGCGCCGACTTTGATTACGCCGCAGCCTTCAAGACCTTGGATCTTGCCCAGGTGAAGAAGGACATAGAGCAGGTGCTGACCACATCCCAGGACTGGTGGCCGGCAGATTACAATCATTACGGGCCTTTTATGATCCGGATGGCATGGCACAGCGCGGGCACCTACCGGGTTGGTGATGGACGAGGCGGTGCCGATGGCGGCCAGATGCGCTTTGACCCGCTAAACAGCTGGCCGGATAATGCCAACCTTGATAAGGCCAAGCGGCTAATGTGGCCTGTTAAGCAGAAGTATGGTCGCGCCCTGTCATGGGCGGACTTGATGATATTGACCGGTAACGTGGCGCTCGAGTCGATGGGATTCAAGACCTTTGGCTTTGCCGGTGGCCGGGTCGATGATTGGGAGCCGGATCTGGTTTACTGGGGTCCGGAGAAAGAATTCCTGGCCGATGAACGCCGTACCGATGACGGTAAATTGCAAGGCGATCTCGCTGCTATTCAAATGGGTCTGATTTATGTCAACCCCGAAGGTCCAGGTGGAAACCATGACCCGCTTGATGCAGCAAAAGACATGCGGCTGTCATTTGGCCGGATGGCAATGAATGATGAAGAAATTGTTGCACTGGTAGCCGGTGGCCATACTTTGGGCAAGGCTCACGGTGCCAAGCCACCAAAAGACTGCGTGGGGCCAGAGCCCGGTGCAGCGCCGATTGAAGAGCAAGGGTTCGGTTGGATGAATAAGTGCGGCAAGGGCAATGCTGAGGATACCATTACCAGCGGCCTGGAAGGGGCATGGACATCCACCCCGACGGCTTGGTCGATCCTCTACCTTGATAACCTCCTTAAATTCGAGTGGAAACAGGTGAAAAGCCCTGCTGGGGCAACCCAGTGGATCCCAACTGACGAAAGTGCGGCCAACCTGGTCCCCGATGCCCATATTGCGGACAAACGCCATGCGCCGATCATGTTTACCACCGACATGGCGCTGAAAAAAGATCCGGAGTTTTTGAAAATTACCCAGCGCTTCCGTGACAACCCCGATGAATTTGATCTGGCATTTGCCAAAGCCTGGTTCAAATTAACCCACCGCGATATGGGGCCAAAAGTTCGCTATCTCGGTAGCGAAGTGCCTGAAGAGGTTCTGCTGTGGCAAGATCCAATTCCAGAAGCTGCATCGCCCGCTATTGGTGATGGTGATATTGCCAGTTTGAAAAAGGCGGTGATGGATGCCGGTCTCTCCGGCCCAGAGCTGATCAGAACGGCGTGGGCGTCAGCGTCAACTTACCGTGCCAGTGACATGCGCGGCGGGGCAAACGGCGCGAGGTTGCGACTCGAGCCGCAAAAGAGCTGGGCGGTCAATAACCCAGAAGAGCTGGCCAAAGTCCTTGCTGCCCTTGAGAAAGTGCAGAGCGAATTCAATGAGGCGGGCGGAGCCCAGGTGTCAATGGCTGATCTGATCGTACTGGCCGGTTCAGCCGCTGTCGAAGACGCAGCGAAAAAAGCGGGTTATAACATCGAAGTACCATTCACGCCGGGACGCGGTGACGCCAGCCAGGAGCAAACCGATGTGGCCTCTTTTGCGGTACTGGAGCCAAAAGCCGATGGGTTTAGAAACTACTTTGGCGAGGGAAGCTACTATGGGCCTGCTGAGGCTCTGGTTAACCAAGCAAGCTTACTGGATCTTTCTGTTCCTGAAATGACCGCCTTAATTGGCGGGATGCGGGTCCTCGATGCCAACACTGGCGGCAGCCAGCATGGTGTTCTGACCGACAAGCCTGGTACCCTGAGCAATGACTTCTTTGTCAATCTGCTCGATATGTCGACCAAATGGAGCAAGGCACAGGATGAGGGAGTTTATGACGGTCACGATCGGCAATCTGGCGATAAGAAATGGTCAGCAACAACGGTCGATCTGATCTTCGGTTCGAACTCCGAGCTTAGGGCCGTGGCTGAAGTGTATGCTTCCGATGACGGTAAAGAGATGTTCGTCAACGACTTTGTCAACGCCTGGACCAAAGTGATGAATGCCGATCGCTTTGATCTGCAGTGATCATTATTAAAGGCTGAGAGTCGTTACGAAAGAGAAACAAACTTAAGTGTGCTGCAAACTAGAAGCCGTGCTTGATTTCGACACGGCTTCTTTTTTTACTGCCCGTAAGTCTGTTCAAGATACGCCACAATATCTTTCGATTCGAACATGGCAGCTCCGGTATTGGGATCCATCAGGAAAGGAACCTGCACATTGCCGTACTGCTTGAAGAATTCATCCCGTTTGGTATTGGGCAGCGGTTGGTAGGGTTTGAGGCTCCACCGCATGTTTGCTGGCCCCATATCTGAGAGTTGCTGTTTGCCAAGGTTAATCAGAATATAGCTCAGCTCTAATTCACACAGCTTTTCGCGCACCAGCCTGGCGTACGGGCTGGATTCGAAGCTGTACAATATCAACGGCAGCTGGGGTTGATGTGATGGTTGGGCATGCGTTCCCGTATTAAACCGAACACTTGAAGCCAGCGTTGAGCTGACTTGGTTTGTGACTCTACCAAGTAGGGAAGTCGATGTACTTACCGAACCATAATGTTGGTTAAGGTGTTTTAGAATAGACTTCGCACCATACATGGCTTTGGATTGGTTATTATCAACAAAAACCGGTGGCCGGATGTCATCACCTTTACCCGATTGGGTTTTCAGTGCCCCGATATTCTTGCCGCCTTTGGGGCAGGGAACAATGAGAATATCCAAATTCAGCTTAGTCAGCGCTTCGCGAATCTGTCGGCATTCGGCATTATTCTCTTGGTCAAACAGCATGAGCGTTTGCGTTGGCTGCTCGGTTGTTGTATCTGCCACTGTTCCTTGCCAGCAGCGATAAGTAGAGGCGAGCAGTGAGGTTGTAACGTCTAGAATATGATTCATTGTTAACCTAATTCCTTTTGGTAAATGCAATGTGTTGAGTGCTGTTTATTCTTGCTATCGTGCTACCTGCTATGGCCGAAGTTATAGTTATTCTAGTTCATGAAAGATAATTTTTTCAGTGATTTATCTTACATATTGGACGGTGCTGTTGGAACGTCAGCAAGCGACTGGGAGTGAAGATTGCAGATAATGTTCTATGCTGCCTTGAGTGGTCAGTTATAATACGTCCTAGCTACTTAGATATAAAAAAATGATATTAGCAGGAAGCATGAAAACGGAAACCAAACAGGAAAAGCGCCTAAGGCAATTGGCTGAATTACTGCAAGGCCAAGATAAAATACACCTGAAGAAAGCCGCAGAAACCCTAGCGGTTTCTGAAATGACCCTGCGCCGAGACTTGACCCTGCCTCATCCCACACTGAGTGTTATTGGTGGTTATATTATCAATAAACAATCAGGTACGAGCGGCGCGGAATATAGGCTCATCGAGCAGAATGAAAATCATGTCAGCGAGAAAAGTGCGTTGGGCAAACTGGCTGCCCAGAGGGTCAGCAACAATGACACCGTGTTCTTTGATAACGGTACAACCACAGTCCATATTATCCATGCCATCGATGATGAAATCGCCTTTACCGGGGTGTGTTTTTCGCTGAATATTTTCTTGGCCTTAAAAAGCAAGCCCAACTGTAAGCCAATATTATGCGGCGGTCAGTTCGATGCGAAATGTAATCACTTTTACCCTCTGTCGACCCAAACTGAATTGGATAATCTTAGATTTGACTTGATGTTTGCCTCGGCGGCGGGGATTGATCCGCAGCAGGGTGTGACTTGCTATGCGCTGACCGAATTGCCTTATAAGCGTCAGGCCATGCGCCAATCGCAGAAGACGATCTTGGTTGTCGATAGCAGTAAGATAGGTAAGGTCCGCAAAGCTTTTATGTGCCGGGTTGAAGATATCGATGAGATTTTATGCGACAGCGATTTGCCGAACCGCTGGGTAGCAGAAGGCGATATCCCTAACTAACGGTGAAGTGACTTGGAATAAATTAAAAGAGGCTGAATTCAGCCTCTTTGTCTTTTTTGCTAATGCTATTTACGCTTTCTGCGCAACAAGCCTAGGCCCATCAGAGACAGCAGGCCAAACCATCCCGTAGAGCCGCCAGAACCATCGTAGCTAGGCTCCGTCACTTTAGGCTCAAGTGAGTCGCGTTTAACCACTTCAACATCCATGGTCACCGTGGCATTGGTAATTGGTGTCGCAGTGGCCTTGGAGCTCATTGGGCGTACCAGGGACATGGTCATCGTGTACCGGCCCGTATCGATGCCGTTCACATCAAACGATACCGTATGCTTACCGTCTTCTGTCAGTGTTACCTCCGGCAGGGTTACTTTGCTCATATCGGCAGGTGCCGGCGAAAATTGGATCCTTGCCACATCACCTGCTTTTGCCTCGCTGGTTGGAATAGGGTAAGCCACTTCCATACGGCCACTCTTTGTCGCCAGCAGTACTGGCTCGCCAGCGGTTTCACCATATCCGTAGCTTAGGGTGATAATGGCAGAGTCATGATCTGAAGAGCGGTAAGGATCTTGCGAATAGAAAGGGTTGTTACCCCAAGAGCTACTCTTGTATTTGCTGCTGTAATCAAACAGTGGTGATTCAGCGGCATTGATATGCCAGTCCGTCGCATCGATAACACGTTTTGACAATGATGAAGTGATCAGGACATGGTCAAGTGAGCCGATTTCATCATTGTAGGAATAACTCCAAACAGCATGTTTCTGGTGGGTCTCTTTTTCAATCTTGTCATTGATCATCTCAACGGCATTGATCAAGCCATATGATTTGGTGATTTCCGCGCCATTTTCGCCAAACTGTGGCTTGTAGCCAATAAAGGTATCACGCGCAGCGCGAATGGTTTTTCCTTCAGGCAAGTATTTCGGGATCGTGGTCAATACCAGCATCGGATCTTCATTGGCATAGGAGTTGAAGTCACCCATGACCACTTGATCGCCACCCATTTTGGCAAGTTGCTCACCTAATTCAACAGCAGCGGCAACCCGGAAGTTTTCACATGAACCTTGGAAGTCATCATTTCTGACATCATCTTTTTCCGGGTTGAACTTATCCCATGATTGCCAGCCTTGCCAGTCTTCCCAACATGTTGAGCCTTTCGACTTCAGGTGGTTAACCGCAACAGTGAGTTTCTTGCCGGTATTGAGCAGGCGGAAGGTGGCAGCAACGGTATTGCGTTGGAAGTTCTTACCGTTTTCGCGGATCTCTTCATTTTCGTCGGTCACCGGCTGGCCATTTTCATAAGCAATGATCGGGGCTTCCTGGCGTGGCATTTCAATAATGCGCGATGATTCCAGTGCGACTTTGCTTGGGCGGTACAATAGCCCCGAGGTAATAGCATCACCACCTACAGAGTCGTACTCATCCAGCACCACATCGCCGTTTGAATCGAAGCCAACAAATACGTATTTGTTGTGGACTGATTTAGCTTCGTTGCGGTCTTGGTAGTTTTCGTAGTAGTACTTTTCGTTGACTGCGTTAACTAGTTCTGTGATGGCACTGTAAGCCCCAAACCCATTGTTTTCAATTTCCATCAGGCCAATGATATCGGCATCGAGACCATAGATGGCCTCGACGATTTTGGCCTGCTGGCGTTCAAAATCAATTTGGCTTTCGGCACCACGGTTATCACCGTGCTGGTTTTCCGCACCGCCGTATGGCGAGTTGAAATAGTTAAGGACATTCTGGGTCGCCAAGCGAATGGCAAAGGCATCAGAGGTTGTTTCTTCGCTGATCTCCGGCTGCTCTTGGCGATCGGTATTGTGAATGAAGTTAGTGTTATCAACTTCTTTCATCGGGATCAGACGGTAATCCCCGTAGGAGAAGTGGATTACGCCCTCTAGGCCAACAACGCTGTCGTTGATGCGGATGTAGTTGTTTTCCGGGTCCGATTTGAAATTCGGGTAGTAGGGGATTTCGCCATTGCCCGGCTTCTTGTCGCTGTCGACATATAAGCGGAAGTTGTCGTTCTCTGCGGCCTGATTTTTTGAGCCCTGACTGCCGGCAATGTTTTCTTGGTTCGGCTGCATGTTAGGGCGTTTATAAGCCAGTACCATGTTGTTGCGTCGGCTATCATAATCGTAGCTGAAGGTACGAGAAACCCGCATGTCGTCTTTGACATTCGGGGTGTATAGATCGATGTCTTCTGGCAAGCGAACTAACATGCCTTCGTGTCGTTCCAGGGTCTTCTCAAAGTCATCGTCGTCGATTGCAATTGTGGTGAGATCAACCGCTGCAGGTACAGAGATAGCTTCAGAGCCCACTTCCCAGCCATCGGCAGCCAGTTGGGTCATGCCGTAATTTTCTTGTACCTTGCCCGTCACCGTCACTGTGGCGCCAATCTGCGGCTGTTCATTAGTGGTGGCAATGAACAGGCCGTTTGAGGTTTGGCTGTCGCCATCGTCGGCATAGAGGTAGAAGCCTTTCACTAACGAGTTGGCAACCGCCGAGACCACGCCGGTCACGCGGTAGCGATCAGCGGATTGGTATTCGCCGTCCTCAAGCAGTGGAGAGCGGAAACCGCTGCCTTGAATTTCACCAATGGTGGTATCGATTGCTTCGGCAGGTTTTTCTTCCAAGGTGGGATCACCAAGGCCGGAGAAGTCATCTTTGCCAAACTGAGACCAGTCTGCCTGTTCGTATGTTGGTGATTGCGACTCACTGCCTTGGTAACGGCGGAGGGTGCGATCAGCGCCCCAGAGGTTATCTTCTTCCGCAATGCCAATGATATCGAGTATGTTGTTGCGAGGGTCGGTTGTTTTGGCCAGTACTACAGCGTCGTCACCGTTAAAGCCCATGGCGTTGTAGCCAGATGTTGGTGAAAGAAGGTGGGAGGCGCCATTATTCGTAACTGCTGCAATGAGCTCTGCACTCGCTTTGCCATGGGCGAGAACAACCGCTTTTTTGGCCGGAATAGTCAAGCCTTTCAGGATTGATGCTTTATCTGCGCTGTAGATCATATTGATGTACTTACCGCTGTCGTAGTACAAGCCAACAGAATCATCGAAGGTATAGTCGGTCTCTCCGGTATTTGTCAGTTCGATAGCCTTGTTATAGCTGCTACCTTCTACGTATTCAGAGATAATAATATCGTCAATGCCAGCGATGGCTGGAGCGGCGAGGGCAGCAGCAATTGCTGCCGAAACCAATGTTATTTTGTTTTTCATAGCAATTTGACTCTTTATTTTTAGTTATTGGTGAGAATTAGAAATAAACCCGTGCGTAGGCGTAAACATCTTGGGCGGCTTCACCGACGTTGCCTTCGATAGCCAGTACCGATGAGCTAGTTGGTTTGTAGTTCACACCCAGGGTGCCCCAGGTACGGCTGCTGCCCCAGCTGTAGTCTTTACCGTCCCAGTACTCGCTGTCTTTGTCCCAGTTTTCATAGGCTTCATAGTTCGCCGAGCCAACCACTTGCCATTGCTCGGTTAGGTTATATTTGGCGGAGACCAAAGCCCCTTCATGATCGAGGGTTTGGTAATCGTTATAGCGGTACACTTTGTTGTTTGGATCGCTGGTATCAACCGTTGTTTTTTCCTGGGCGATATCTTCTTGCTCAAGGAAACCATTGAAGCCCAATGTAAGATCTTGGGTGACAGCTAGGCGCATGCCCAAGCCGAGTAGGCGTTGTTCACCGTATTTAGATTCACCCTCGGAACCACCGCGGCCTTCTAAACCAACAACGATAGAAAAGACTTTGCCGAAATAACCAGCGTAACCGTTAACCACATCACCCAGCGGGGAGCCGGAGCTGGACTTGGAATCGTAGCTGTAAGAAGCCCCAACTTTGATATCGCCGTAGCGGCCTTCATATTTTACCGTGGCGTCCTGATCGCCCGCTTCACCGGTTTCTACCGTTGTATCAAAGGTAAAATCGCCGTATTTGTCGTAGTCATCAAACGCGGTATCGGTCAAGCCTGCCTCAATGTAGTGGTGATCATTGAACTCGCAGCCAAGGTATAGCTTGTCGATGCTGAGCACCATGTCGCCGGAACCGTATTTCCAGTTCTCGCGCTCGTAATCCAACTCCAGTCGGTAAAGGATCTCGCCATTGCGGCCTTTGACCCCGAGCGTGGCAAACGAGTCATCAATATAGCTTTGATCCTTGTAAAACTCGCCAGATTCAAAGTCAGCTCCGAAATGTCCGCCGATCCCGACTTCACCGTAGACAGCGAGATAATCACCGTTGTCGGCTTGGTAAACGGTCGCGGCCTGTAGGGATGGGGTAAGCATCAGTGAAGAAACGAATGCAGCAAGCGCACTTTTTTTATGTTTGAGAATGTTCATCTTATAACCTTTGTTGATATCCAAACATTTTGATTTTATTTTGTTTTTATTGTTACTTTTTATATCGTGGTGAAGCAAATATCGGCTCCTAATAATGAGAGCGTTATCAATATTATTGTTGATTTGTTGGTAATGCATTGTTGCTGGGAATGGTTCTGAGGCAACATTGACTCAATTATTTACGAGAGGTTGTCCAAAAATACGACTGGTTGAACTGATGAGGTGGCAGTTATGCGAGTAGCAAAATGTTGAACGGAAGTATATTTGTGAAGCGATTTTTTTGTTGCGTTGGTAACAATAATGGCGATTGGAGCGGAATAGGAAAATGAGAGGAGGGCAGTTGTTTGAACGCAAAAAAGCCTGCTCAATGAGCAGGCTTTTGCTTCTTATGAAAGTGGTGGGCGATACCGGGCTCGAACCAGTGACCCCCTCCTTGTAAGGGAGGTGCTCTCCCAACTGAGCTAATCGCCCTAATAAACGCTTGGGAGCCTCAATGAGGTAGTGCGTTTATTGGAATTTGGTGGGTCCGGGCGAACTCGAATCGCCGACCCCTACCATGTCAAGGTAGTACTCTAACCAACTGAGCTACGGACCCAAATTTGTACTTCTTATTTGGTTAAGTAAGAAGTTGGTACGACCGAGTGGACTCGAACCACCGACCCCCACCATGTCAAGGTGGTGCTCTAACCAGCTGAGCTACGGTCGTACTGTATCTTCAATTAAATTGAAGATGGTGCGTCTGAGTGGACTCGAACCACCGACCCCTACCATGTCAAGGTAGTACTCTAACCAGCTGAGCTACAGACGCAGATTGTGTTCTAGATTAAAGCTAGAAATTGGTACGACCGAGTGGACTCGAACCACCGACCCCCACCATGTCAAGGTGGTGCTCTAACCAGCTGAGCTACGGTCGTACTGTATCTTCAATCAAATTGAAGATGGTGCGTCTGAGTGGACTCGAACCACCGACCCCTACCATGTCAAGGTAGTACTCTAACCAGCTGAGCTACAGACGCAAATTGTGTTCTAGATTAAAGCTAGAAGTTGGTACGACCGAGTGGACTCGAACCACCGACCCCCACCATGTCAAGGTGGTGCTCTAACCAGCTGAGCTACGGTCGTACTGCATTCCCGTGGGAACGAGGAGCATATTAGCGAGTGATGATCCCTCGTGCAAGTGTTTGAGTTGGCTTTTTTAAGTTATGGTGACTGTTTGCTTATGCTTTGAGCGCGGCGGATTATTTATCACCGCCGTGGCGGTTAAAAGTGTGATTTCAATCACTTTTATCCGAGGTGACTTTCCCTCTCCAGCTTTTTCATATTGCCTGACGATAAAGTTAAGCCAGCTTGTCATTATGCTAACAAGCTGGCTTACAATGATAACTGCCTGATAACTATGGACGAGGCGTTAATTGACTGTGGCTTTTTCCGTTTGCTCCAGCGTGGCAAAAAGATTGCTAAATGACTGGGTGAGTTTGTGGTTCGGCAGCAGGTGGATTAGCGGCTGTTGGTGATAATGCGATTCTTTCATCTTGACCGAAAGCGGCAGGTAAGGCTCAAGGATCGGCAAGCCGATATCTTTTAAGTCTTCGATGATTTTAGCTGGGAACTTGGCCTGGGCATTGAACATATTGACAATCACCCCTTCCACTTCAAGCTTGGGGTTATGATCCTCGCGCAGCTCTGCCACATTGTTGAGCAAGGTCATCAATGCCTGTTGGGAGAAGCTATCGCAGTCAAACGGGATCAGCAGTTTATGAGCACCAATAAGGGCGGCCTTGCTGAAGAAATTCAAATTCGGCGGGGTATCGATGTATATACGGTCGTACTCTTTGTCCAGCTCATCCAGAGCGTCGCGCAGTTTATAGATTTTATAACGGCGCTCGAGCTCAGACTCGATTTTTTCCAGTTTCGGGCTGGCGGGGATAATGTCTAGGTTGTCGAATGGAGTCGCTTGTGGGTAGGACTTGATCGGCGTCGATACCGAGAACCAGCCCACGGTTTGGTTGAGTAGCTCAGCAATATTTTTGCTGTTGTCGACATTGATATCGAAGCCGAGATAATGGCTACTGTTACCTTGGACATCTAAGTCGATGAGCAGTGTCTTGTACCCTTGGGCTGCACTGATTGCAGCAAGGTTGGCAGTAATACTTGATTTACCAACCCCGCCTTTTTGGTTGAAGACGACACGACGCATGAAAATCCTTGTTATGCTACTAAATAGATATGTTCACGGTAGCGCACTGATATACGAGTCGCAATCCGGGTACCGAAAAAATGTTAGCTATTTAACTTTTTGGTGAGTATCTACTTCATTCGGCAGCGGCTTCCGTCGCTGCTGGCTTGGGCAGCGCATGGGCGATACCGGCATGGCAGTCGATGCATGTTTGCCCTCGTTCCGCCATAGTCTGGTGGCGGCGGCTGGCATTGCGTGACTGGTTTTCGAAATCCATCTTGTTGACATCATGACAATAACGGCACTGCTTGGAGTCATTGGCCTTGTACTCGTCGGTCACTTTCTGTGCCAGCCGCGGGCGGTGTTCTGTTTCGAAGTTCTCCAGCGTGATGGTGCCGCGCATCATGTGGAAGATATCGCCAGTCGCGCCAATTTTCAGCGCCATTTTGGGAACGAATTCACGGGGGACGTGGCAGTCGCTGCACGTAGCGGCGACCACCCCCTTGGTGTTTTTAAAATGAATCGAGGCTTGGTATTCCTCGACGATGGTATCCATGCCGATATGACAGCCATAACAGAACTGGTTCCTGTTGGTATAGTCCATCGTCCAGTGAAAGGCAGCCATTGCACCTATACCCAGAACGAAAGCAATGAACGCCCCAACAGGGATGCCCCATAGCAATTTACGCCAGAGTGAGCTGCTGGGTTTGTTGGAATCTGTCACGGCCTGTCACTCCTGCTTATTGCTGGCTGGCATAAAACTCAACCAGCGCTGAAATATCATCAGCGCTCAGGGCTTTGATTGCATCGACCATACCTTTGTCACCTTGGCGCTGGCCACCCTTGTACTCATTCATAGTGCGCAGGATGTAACCTTTTTGCTGGCCTGCGAGGATAGAGGCCTCGTCGAATGGGTCGCTGCCACCTTTCGAATGGCATTTGTCACAGCTGGCCATATGTACCTCTTTGCCCGCAGCCGCTTTGTTGCCATCGAACGTTTGTTTGGCTTTGACAAAAGGTTTGGATGAGTAATATTTGGCAAGATCGTTGATTTGATCCTCGCTCAGCCCTTCGACAACGGTTTTCATATTGCCACTTTTGCTGGTATCCCCAAGGACATGGTTAACGGTTTTGGCCGGGCGGCCATCGAGGTATTGCAGCATCTGATCGCTGAGGTTCCATTCGGCAATCCCGGCAATAGAGGGGATGTTGGTGTTTTTACTGACCCCGTTAGTACCGTGGCAAGCATCGCAACTTTTCACTAGCTCATCACTGACCGCAGCGGCATGGCTGCAATAGCCACCGATAATAATGAGGCAGGTTAGTGCAAAGGGTTGTTTCAACACTTTCATGATGTACTCCTTCGAACGCGACACTGTCACGATGGTTTTTTGTCATCAAAGATAGGACAGAAGCTCAAATCCCGCCAATGACTACAGAGAGTGAGAGTAAGGGGGAAGCTGAGAAAGCTGTTGCGATTAATGGATTGTTCTTAAAATTGAGTCAGGGTTATTTGTAATTTTTATCAGACACTTGCTTCTATTTTCGGGGGATTAACCCTGATGTCATCAAATTCTCAGCCAAACACACAGCGATAAATAGCTATATTTTTTATTTGCTTGCCAAGCCTTGCGAGAAGTTATGGACCCAGGCTATCTCCCATGGAGTGCAAGCTAACCCTTCAATCCGCTAGTGTGAGTTAATCTGATGATTGTTATAAGATTTATATTAGCTTTTATTTGTATCTGCCTGATTCAAGCTTGTGATAACCAAGGAAGCGATCAGAATTCTCCACCGCCGGATCCGAATGATATATCCATCGATGCCCAGACACCGGTTCTGAATGAGAACGGCTTGCTGTCGGTTGAGTTTACGGCAACAGACGGTACGGGAGCACCATTTGAACTCGACCCTGAAAGCGGTTTGAGTTTCGCCGTCCTCAAGGTAAGCGAGGGGCGTAGCACCGGTGACAATAGCTTTTGGCAAACCTTTATCTTTGGGAGCCAGTCTCCAGCAGCCGATGCCAAGCCAAACTTTGAATCCAGCGGGGTCTTTGAGGTGCTGGCGGCAGGCAGTTATCGCTATACCTTCTCGGTAGACGTTACCCAAGTGGTTGACCCCGCCCAACTGTCGGCAGAACCAGCACCGGCAGAAGCGGCAGTGATTGAGTGGGAGCCGGATGTTCTTCACCGCTTTGCCATTCGCTATGGCGATGCGCTCTCGGATATCCCTGTCATTAACTATACCCTGGACTGGGTTCCTTCCGGTGGCTCGGCACCGCTGTCGCGGGATATCCTGGATAATTCAAGCTGTACCACGTGCCACATGGGCGAGGCTCCTTTTCATGGCACTCGCGCGCCGGCAAACCGGGTAGAGCCGCAAATCTGTTCAGCCTGCCACAACGACAGTAACCCCAACTCAACCCGTCGCTCTTTAGCGGTCATTGTCCATGACAAGCACGGTAATGTGTTTGAGATCCCGGATGAGGGGGGCGAAGAGGCTGAGCCAGAGCTGGTGGGCTCGCCGTATCCGCAGGATGCCAGGAATTGCGATACCTGCCACAAGGATGTCTCCGATACAACGGCCGATGCCGATAACTGGTTCAATCATCCAACTGCTGAAGCCTGTGGGGCCTGCCATACGGTGCGCAACTCACATTCAAGTGCTTTCCCATCCAATGACCGCTGCGAAGGCTGCCACGGAGTTGATGCCGGTGGAAGGTCGGTGCAATCTGTCCATGGAGGCCGGCTGGCGGCGATGCAGGCAGGAAGGGATACCTTGGAATTGGCGATTAACTCGGCCCGCTACAGCGACCCGGATTTCGAAATAGAGATCACGCTGACGCGCAACGGGGAGGGCGTCGCGTCATTTGCAGATATCGCCCCGTTTATCCGCCACGGTTCTGCCTACTTGTTGGTTAACTGGAATAACGGCAACGGCCTTGAGATCAGCTATACCGCCAATCGCGTCCGGATCAATATGACCGAAGAATGTAGCGCGATGGGGGATGGACAGTTTCTCTGTAAGAAGGCCTTCCCGAACGGTGAAACAGCGCTTAAACCTACCGCTGGCTCGGTATTGGTTGTGACAAATGCTGAAATGCCGCTGTGTACCGACAGAAAAGCCGAGCAACCGGCGCTGATCGCTTGTGATGACAGTTCGCTCGAGAATGATAGGGACACCGAGTACCTGCTAGCGGCCAATGCGGTCTGGGCCGCTTTTGATATCGGTGGCGGCGCCGTCAATGAAAAAACCGCGATTGGCGCAGATTTAGCATCGTGCAACGGTTGCCACAAGGATCTGACCGTACATCTCTATGGTCCGGCGGGACAAGCGCATTCAGCCAAGGACTTCGAGCAGTGTGCCAGCTGTCATAACGCCACACGAGCGGCATTCTACCCAGGGATCCCCGGCGATCTGAAATACCATGTCCATTCATTCCACGGATTTGGCTCGCAGCGCAGCGGGGAGTCTAGTTATCCCGGCAATCTCGCTAACTGCGAAGCGTGCCATACCGCCTCGCAGTACAACCTGCCGAATCAGGCAAACATCCGGCCTTCGGTTGCTAGCGTGGCGGCCGGTGATGCGAGAGAAAACAAGTTCTTCAGCCCTGCCTTGGTGGTATGCGGTAGTTGTCACCTGGCATCCAATTTGGGGGATGTCAATCCCGATAGTCCGGCTGAAGGCGATGGCGCGATTTCGCATATGCTCAGGAACGGCGCCGTGTTTGCCGCAGACAGTGCCGCTGATGCAACCGGCAGTGAGCAGTGTGCGACCTGTCACTCGGTCGGGCAGGATGTCGGTGTCGACGTTGTCCATGATGTCTACCGGTTCCGCCAGTAAACCAGATTCGCTGAGAACGCCTTGGAAGGATTATAAAATGAATAAGAGAAAGTGGTGGTCGTGGGCAGCAAGCGGGATCCTGATCATGCTGGTCAGCATGATGGCTTTTGCCGACACTGAAAGCCGAGATCCCCGTGAAGCCGTTGAGGCTGAGCTGGATAAAAAATTCCAGGATGGACGCTATTCACGCGATGGCACTGAGACGTGTCTGCGTTGCCATGACAAGGATTCAGAGATCCCGGCGACGGGGATCTTCGACAATGTTCACGGCCGCCTGGGGGTTTCCCATGGCCCGATGAGCGATCGCCAGTGCGAAGCTTGCCATGGCCCGCTGGGAAACCACCACCGTAACCCGAGGGGGGATAATGCGCGTGAGCCCATGATCACCTTTGGTGACGATTCCCCCGTTCCTGCCAGCAAGCAAAACAGCGTTTGCCTGTCTTGCCACCAAGGCAGTGCTCAGAGGAACTGGCACTCGAGCGTGCATGCGTTCGAAGATGTTAGTTGCTCGAGCTGCCATAAGCTGCATCAGGCTGAAGACCCCATGTTTAACCAAGCAACACAGGTAGAAACCTGTACCGGCTGCCATAGCCAGGTTAAAGCTCAGCTGCACAAGCGTTCCAGCCATCCGATACGGGATGGGGTCATGAGCTGTTCGAGCTGCCATGAGCCGCACCAGTCAGTCAACGAAGCCAGTTTGAAGCAGGTGGATATCAACGAAAATTGCTATCAATGCCATGCGGAAAAACGCGGCCCCTTCCTGTGGGAGCATGAGCCGGTGTCTGAGGACTGCAGTTATTGCCATAACCCGCACGGCTCCATCAATAGTGCGATGTTGGACAAACGCATGCCTCAACTGTGTCAGGACTGCCATCGAGTGCCGCACGCTCAAGTGGACATTCCAGAAGGAGACCTGCGTGTGCGTGGCGGCAGCTGCATGAACTGCCATAGTCAGGTACACGGTACCAATCATCCTCGCGGCTTAACGTTGAGAAAATGAGAGCAGAGCAATGAAGATTGTATATCCAATTTATTGGCTGACTGCATCGATGACATTTTGTGGTTATGCCGAAGAAGAGAGCGTGCCCGCTGACAATCCGTACCAGGATTACTCACTCAAAGCGGCGAAAGAGGTCGATACATCCGGCTGGGAGTGTAAAGCCTGCTCAAGTGATGGGCAATGGCAGGGAAGTGCCGCATTGGGCGCGGGCTATTCAGATAATGGTGGCTCGACCCGGTTCAACAATTGGGTGCCGACCCACAGTGATGTAGGGGCCGTGGGAACACTCAATGCCGATTTAGGGCAAGTCAATGATGACGGGGAATACACGCGGTTTGAGGTCGAAGACCTTGGCTTGAAGCGGTTTCGGATCGGCACCGAGCTGGGTGATTACGACGGTGTGCGGGCAAGCCTTTACTACAGCCAGTCACCGTATTACTGGAACGATGATAGCCTTTCTGCATACCGTGGTGATGGCACGACATTGACCGAAGGGGATCTCAGGACTTTCGACAAGGAATCGATTCGGGAAAAAATCCAGATCGGGTTGAAGTATACGCCGCCAAGCCCCTGGCAGCCCTATGCGGACATGACGTTCGAGCAAAAAGAGGGGACATATTCCTTCTATGACAACCGGGTGCCTGGCGTGGGCAGTGTTCCCGGATATATTCAAAAACCGCTCTCGCATGAAACCCTCAATACTGCTGTTGGGGTGTCCTATCTTGAGGAAGGCTGGCTTATCGATGCGGCATACCGGGCCTCGGTCTTTCGTAATGACAACCAGGCCTTGTATTTTGGCCCTGCCAGCGATCCCTTTGCCGACTCCCGGGCCTACGAGCCCGATAATGAATTTCACCAGGTTGCTGTCTCGGGAAATTACAGGATGGACAGGCAGACGATTGATGGCCGGGTACTTTGGCAGGAGTCGACATCTGACGGTGGGTTGAATGTCTTTCCGGGTTCACCGAACCAAAAGTCCAAGTTTGACGGTAAGGTCAATACGGTTCAGGTTGATGCGGGTTACAGCAATCGGCTGACGAGTAAAGCTGCGCTGAAGGTGCGGGCAGATTACCGGGACCGGGATGATCGCTCGGATAAGGATGCTGTCATAGGCCAGACAAGGCCAACAACCGACAGAACCCGAAGCGGTCTCGAAGTGGTGGGGGATTACCGCTATAACCGGTCGTGGAAAATTCAGGGCGGGTTCGACTATAGGTATCGTTCGCGGGAAGAGGCGGACAGGAAGCGCACCAATGAAAGCACGCTGTATCTTTCAACACGCTACAAACCGGTCGATGACTGGAGTGCCGGTGCCAAAGTCTCATGGCAAGACAGAGACGGCTCGAGCTGGAGGAACGACAGTGCCAATAGCCCGAATTTGAGGCAGTATTATTTGGCCGATCGGGAAAGGCTGGAACTCCGTGGGGATATTCGCTATCAGCTCAATGATTCAACCCAATTGTCTGCCGCCGCTTGGTACGGCGATGAGGATTATCCCACCCCGGATATAGGCCGCAGCTCGGGTAAAGATTATGGCTATGATGCCACCGTTGATTACCAGCATGATGAAAATACCGTGGGCTATGCCTACCTGAATTATCAGCAAATTGAATCCAAGCAGCAGAGCGCCAACAGCAATTCCCCTGATTTTTCCCGATATACTTCAGAATTGACCGATGAAGCTGTGGTTGTCGGAGTTGGAGCCAACCGGAACAATCTGATGGATAAGCGGCTGGATATCGGGCTTGATTACAGTTATAGCTATGGCAAGGGAAAGACATCCACCACGTCAAATGCCGACTTTGATTATCCGGATAATCGCTCCCAGGGGCATCGTTTGGAGGTCAATGGTACCTATCGTGTCGATGACAGACAGAGTATCAAGCTCAATATCAGGTATGAAAACTATGATGAGGATGATTATCTGTTTGCCGCAGACGAGGCTAGCCTAGGCCGTGTCAATCAAGACTATGATGGCTACTTCGGTATGGTGTCGTGGGAATATAAATACTGATAGCAGGTAAACCAGCAGGTTTGAGGGGGCTCAAACCTGCTGCAAGTGTTACTGGAGCAGTTCGTGATCCGGCGGTAATAGCCGGGTAATCCACAGGATGAGTCTGTGTTTCATATTCGGTCCGTCTTCCTTGTCTTCAGGAAGCGGGGTAATTTGCTTGAATTGAACCAGCAAGCGGTAAATACATTCGACCTTATCCTTCGACGAGACTGATTTGTCTAAATCATCAAACCCTTGCTTCTTAGCAAAGGCCATACCTAGCTCTAGCGCTTTTTTTAAGAGTTTTGCATCGTTTTTGTTCTTCTTCATATCAGCTCCAGCCAGATGGTTATTAATTCATCTTAGAGCCTGTTGTTATGCATTTATAGCAATACAGGGCAATTCTTTGCGCTGAGTCGGTGAATTAATAATACCAGGCGATAGATGGCCAAAGTTTAGGCTAACGGGTGCCGACTTTGATGTTGCACCGCTTGAACGTCCGTTGCCAGAACCCGACATGCTGGCGTGTCGCCTGCCTGAAGCGATTATGGAGCTTACCGTTGAGGTATTGCTCGACGTAGGGAGTGGTGGCTGATTTCCTGGCATGTTCCAGCGTGAGCAGTGTTGTTAGAGCAGGAGATATTTGGCGGTATTGGGAGTCGAGTTCGGCAAGGTAGGCCTGCAGCTCGCTGGCAAAGAATTTGTTGAAAACGTTACTGAGGTATTCGGCTTTCTGTTGGTTGCGGTTAGGGCCGCAGATGAGCCGCTGTTCATGTTGTTCCAGCATGTCGGTAATCGCTTCTAACCACAACGTCGCGAGGTGTATCGAATAGACCAGCTGGCCGAAGTAGTGGTGGGTATGTAGCTGCTCTTGATGCTTTATCAGCCGGTCAGCCTGTTTCTCTTCTACACTGGTGCCCTGCAGGATGTTTTTCTGAATAAAAGTTAGAAAGTTAAAGGCATTTAAGCTTTCATCAAAGCCATAGAATAGGCCTAGCTCGAAAGGTTGGTGGTATATGGTGAGTTGCTGCCGCCACTCCTTTTCTGTGGTGAGCATATTCCACAGGTGGCTGGCGAGCTGGGCTTGTTTCTGCTGCTTGAACCCTTGAAGCATCGGCAGGACCTCAGAGTCTTGCGGGAGTACCTGCTGGCAGTGGTTGAGGCCACTTAACAGGATGAGCTCATAACGCAGTTGACGGGTTTTGTCCTGTACCTTGCCCAAAATGGAGTTGCGCTCGGCGATCAGGTTGAACAGTCCGCATTTTCTCAGTTCATAGGCATCGAGTAAATCAATTCGAATATCTTCGATAGGCTCTAGAAGCTCGCGGGGTTCTGGAAAGGCGATGAGATCTATGTCATCGACGGCCACTGGCGAAGTGTCGAGGACATTGGCGAGCCGCTCATTGTAGCTGTTGAAGCTGCGTGTGGCGGTGTTGGGCTCGCAGCCAGTCAGTACCAGGAGCAGCAGAAGTAGTAGAGGATGGCAAAACAGGTTCATATGATTAGTATATCCAAGTAACCTGGTGTCACTCGGTTTTATACGTCGCGTAACAAAAAGGCGACCAACGGCCTGTCTCTTGATCACAAGTTTTGATGGTCAAGAGACATTGCTAGCTCATAGCCTTCAAGGATGGTTTGTAACTTGAACCATCCTTCCCATAGGGCTTTCACTGATGCCTTTCCTGTTCGTTTGGTATCTTTCCATCCCCCCATTCTTGCAAGGTTTTCATAAGCCCAAGATATATTGGGTGGCGACTCGGGAATGGTTTTCTTCTCCATTTTCAACCACAACAACTTCCAAGCTTGTGTGCTCAATACCTTTTCACAGTTATGATCAGCCTGAGAACACGTTTTTCTCATAAAGCGTAACTGTAATAAACGTGTGGCTATAAATGCTAAAATGACGCTTATCCGCTCTAAATTATCTCGACTTTGCATTCTGAGCTCTTCAACTCCTGTCCCCTCACTTTTCCAGACCTTATGGTAGTCCTCAATTAACCAGCGGTGTTCGTAATAGCTGACAATGCGTTCCGCATCTTCTGCTTTTGTGACCCTTTCAGATGTCAGTAAGTGCCAAGCGAGCTTGTCTTTTCTATCGCCTTGTTCAACACAACTGACATAATACATAGCGGTATCGGGCTGAGATGATTTATTGGCTGGTGCTTTCAGTGTGACTTTTGCGTACTTGATATCAAGGACGACATCTCTCGCTTTACGTCCCCCTTTTTGAGGTATATGCAAGACTTTAGGCGTCGCATTTTGTAATTGCTCAGCATAGTCATAGAGTTTGTTGTCATGCTCTTTGATACATCGGCTCTGCATTGAACGCACAACAAATCGTTGATTATTTTGCGCTTTGTACGCCAGATATTCGTAGATATCAGCCTCACGGTCACATACTGAAATCACTTTATCTATATTAGTGCCTAATCGTTCAACCATGTTCTGAGAGGCCTTTTCCCACTTATAGCTCTCTTTTTCTTTGTAAGGCCGCGAAGCATGTTGATGTCGCTGGCCTCGTTTCAATATGTCACGGGTCCACATTTGCTGCTCAATTAAGCCAACAATATCGTGGTTTTGTGGAGCAAAAAGCAAAATCGAATGTGCCAAGATGGCTCGATTATTATCTCCCTGATTAATATGCCCTAGTTCACCTTTAACCGATTGATGCCTAAAGACTAAAGCGGTTGTATCCTCAAGGGCGAGTAAAATGGGATGGGTTGCGGCTCTTTGAGCAGTTACTTGAAACCCCGCCTCAGCGATATCTTTTGGTTCGATATGGTCATTACGAATAAACCGGTATGCCCCTTCCATATCAGCAGGTGAGAGGGATAATTTTGACACAGCAACTCCTGGCTGTTGAGCAAGTGAAGCCGCTAAAGAGACTAAACGCTGAGTTCGTCTAGGGTCGTTGAGGTTAGCTTGCCCAAATTGCATATCTGCCCATTGTTCATGAGTATTTTTATCCATCTTAATCATCCATTTAATAGCTATTAAATGATCAGATCACAACTTCGAAAGTGAGTTCAAAAAAAATCCCCGAGCATGCTCGGGGATTTGTGCATAAGAGACAGACCAACGGCCGCCTTTTAATTCGCGCAAGCAAAATCACCGTAGTGACATCTGCAACTGTGAGTCATCATCTTGCTTCTGTACCCAGAGCAGGCGGTATGCCAGCATGATAGCGGCGGCGGTTAGGCCGACGATGTTCCCTATCCAGAAGCCGTGTGGGCCCATCGGGGAGACGATCCAGTCGGTGATCCCGAGGATATAACCGATTGGCAAGCCAAGGATCCAGTAAGCAATGAAAGTGCGAATAAATATAGCCCGCATGTCCTTATAGCCCCTGAGTGCTCCGGCTGCCACTACCTGGATAGCATCGGTACATTGGTAGATGGCTGCGAGGAAGAGCAGTTGTCCAGCGATGTAGATAACCTCGCGGTTATCGGTATACATCTCAGCAATAGGTTCGCGCAGTACCACTGTCATGACCGCCGTCACCGCTGCGATACAAAAAGCCACAATCAAACCACTGCGGCTGGCGATTTTGGCCTCGGTAAAGTCTTGGCGTCCTAGCAAGTGACCGACCCGGATACTCAGGGCGGCACCTAGGCTCATCGGGATCATGAAGATCAACGAAGAAAAGTTACTTGCGACCTGATGGGCGGCGACGATCGTCGAGCCTAACGGAGAGATCAGCAAGGCAATAACCGCAAAAAGCGAGACTTCGAAGAAGATCGAGGCTGCAACCGGGAAGCCGAGGCGAAATAGGCGAATAACCGCTTTCAGCTGGGGTGGGTGCCAACGGTCGAAAATACCAATAGCGCGTAGCTTTTTGTTGAAACGGATATAAACCAGCATCGAGAAGAACATTAGCCAGTAGACGATAGCGGTTGCTACACCGCAGCCGACACCGCCTAGCGCAGGGGCGCCGAATTTGCCGTAGACGAAGATCCAATTAAGCGGAATATTGGCGGCAAGGCCGATAAAGCCAATCACCATCGACGGGACTGTCATCGATACGCCTTCAGAAAAACTCTTCAGGGTCTGGAAAAAAAGAAAGCCGGGAACGGCAAAGAGTACGGCATGAAGATACCCAGTGGTTTTTTCGGCCAACGCCGTTTCGACATCCATAAAATCAATCAGGGTGCCGGCATTGTACAGCACCCAAATGATCGGTATGGAAATCAACAGCGCCAGCAAGAAGCCATGTTGGACCTCAAACGGAATGTTATCACGCTTACCTGAACCATTCAGGGTGGCGACAATTGGAACCAGGGCAATCAGCAAACCGACACCAAAAAGGATCGCCGGTAACCAAATGCTTGCCGCTACAGATACCGCCGCCATATCCGTTGCACTGACGCCTCCGGCCATAACCGTATCTACAAACCCCATCGAGGTTTGGGCAACCGATGCAATCAGTACAGGGATCGCTAATTTGAGTAAGAGGCGGGTTTCTCGCCGATAGTTATGCACAGAAGTGCTCCTGGTTGAAGAGAGGAATGACGCGAGAATTATAACGGTTCGCCAAATTGGCACAATTCACATCGAATAAAAATTATCATTTCATTCTCTAGATTTGATATCAATAGCTTAGCGAAGTATTTATCTGCCGCTCTCTTGCTGCCTGAGCCGCTGATTTAGACCTCGTGATCATCAGCTGTCGGCTCTATCACAGCGCGATTCTTGCCCTCTTGCTTTGCCTGGTAGAGTAGCCTGTCGGCAACGGCATAGGATTTTTGCGGCAGGGAAGTGCAGCGACTGGCACCGATACTGGTCGAAACCATAACTGAGTTATTGTCATTTGTATAAGGGTGACGCTCAAGCTGCGATAGCAGCTGATGGGTGATTTTCTCGATTTCTAGTCGAGGTACATCTGCCATCCAGACGGCAAACTCCTCACCACCAATACGGCCAAAGAGGCAATTCGCAGGCAAAACAGCCTGACAAGTCGCCGTGAAATGCTTGAGGATATTATCGCCTTCGATGTGACCGTACGCATCGTTAATAAGCTTGAAGTTGTCGATATCCATAATTAGCAACCAACCGTCTTGCTCTCTACATTTTTCATCAAGCTGCTGCCAAAAATAACGGCGGTTGGCAATTCCCGTGAGGCCGTCGAAGTAGGCCATCTGTTGCAGTTTGGTATTGGCAGTGCTAAGCGCTTGAGTTCGTTCTTTTACTCGTGCTTCAAGCTCTTGGTTTTGACGTTCTAAGAGGGCATTGAGGCGTTTGGTCTCCTGCTGTTGGCTATCGAGTTCATGAATGGTCAACTCGAGATTTCGCTGCATCTTATTGAACGATTTGGCCAGTGTCCCTAATTCGTCATCCCGGGTGATGGTAATCTGGCTTCCCCATCGTCCCTTGCTGATTTGCTCTGCCGCTTGGGTCAGGGCTTGAATTGGTTGATGGAGCTGCCAGGCAGCTTTCTTGCCGAGCAGGATGGCAACGAGCACTAAGACGGCGGTCAATAGGATCGCGGCTCGCTGGGAGGCACCGAGTTCAGGGGCAAAGTCAGTCAATGGGGAATAGAAGGCAATTTTGACAAGGTGATCTTGGCCGATATTGTAGTCGCTGATAAATCCAGCCCATTGTTCACCATTGTGGTCAACCAGCAGCAAGCTGTTGCCTTTGTTGCTATCGGCTTTGATCAGGCTATCAAGGATTGGGGCGGTGGATTGGTTGATGGCAGGAAGCTCACCGTTGCTCGGTGTATGAGCGGGAGAGGTACTGGCAAGAATAGCTTGGTTTTTATCGTATAGCACGACATCACCATGCTGGCTCAGTTTGCTCTTGTTCAGTTCATGCACAACCGTGGTGAGTGTTAAATCCAGTCCCCAGACACCTAACAGTTTGCCGCTTTCATCCCGTTGCGCCTGCGACAACGTAATACCTAGCAGGGTTGGGTCAAAGGCACCGGCGTAAATATTGCTCCAGACCGGCTCATTGCTGTCGATGGCATTTTGAAACCATGCTTTTTCTCGGGCATCGAAGTTTGTTGTTGTTTCGAGTAGCTGGCCTTTGTGACCATCGTGATCGGAGGAAAAACGATTCAAGTTACCAGCTTGATTAGAATCAGTTTCAATCAGGAAATACTGGTTATTTTCTTGATGGCCCATAGAGAGCAATCCACCATCGACATTCGCGAAATAGAAATAATCGATTTCATTGTGGTGGTTTAACACGGTTAGAAGATGGTTGAGCAATGTTTCCCGGTTTTGCACCTTGCTGTTGAGGGCTTTCTGAATACGGTCCTGGTGCTGATAGACTTGGTGCGCATCAGTGAAAAATTCCCGGAGATGGGAAATTACCCCTTGGCTGGCATGTTTGTAGATGTGCTCAATCGTCTGGTGGACAACACGCTCGGTACTGTTGTGCCAGAGCAAGCCGATAGGCAGCGCCGTAAGGACAACCAACAACGCCATCAACACCTGAATTTGCAAATTAAGATTTTTTGTTAGGTGCCTTAGCATGCGGAGTCCAACTTAGTACATTCTGCTGTAACCTTCTAAATATGTGCTGAGGATATAGGGTTAAGCCTGATAGTGCAATTTCGCTTGCTTTTTACACGGCCGATTTATTGTTAACATACTGAAAGTTATCTGATCATCAGGAGTTGATATGTTTACCGGAATTGTTCAGGGTACAGCACAAGTTATTGCTATCGAAAAAAAAGAAGCGTTTCAAACCCATGTTGTCCGATTATTCGGCAAGATGCGGGAGGGGTTGGAAATCGGTGCCTCAGTTGCCCATAACGGTTGTTGCCTGACGGTCACGAAACTGGAGGGGGATAATGTTTCTTTCGACCTGATGCAAGAAACACTGGCCGTGACTAACCTCGGCGCACTCAGCGCCGGTGATAGTGTGAATATTGAACGGGCGGCCAAGTTTGGTGATGAAATTGGCGGCCACTCCATGTCGGGGCACATCAATGCGGTAACAACGATCGTTGACATTGAAGTATCGCCAAACAATACAACTATTTGGTTTGAAATCCCCGAATCCTACAATAAATATATCTTGCGCAAGGGATACATTGGTTTGGATGGCTGCTCGTTGACGATAGGTACGGTAGATGAGGATCGTTTCTGTGTGCATTTGATCCCTGAAACCTTGCAACGAACCCTATTTGGCGTGAAGAAAGTCGGTGCTAAAGTCAATATCGAAATCGATCCTCAAACCCAAGCCATAGTCGATACGGTTGAAAGGGTATTGGCTGAAAAAGGCTTAGGATAATTGACTCAAGTAAAATAGAAACCCCTACGGTTCAGTAGGGGTTTTGAATATCGGATACGGCATTTAATAACAGCCAATGGACTAGAAAATCTGCTCATCATCGGCATCGACAAATAAGTTGATGGTCTTATGTAGTTCATCAACTTGCATATTTAGATGGATGGCGTGGCAGCAGGCAGGGCAGTCATCATAGAACTCTTGGCTGCCTGCACTGGCATCAAGAGTAATAGGGATGTTGTGGCCACAGTGTGGGCATACTACTGTCTGCTCTGTGTAATTCTTCATAGTGTACTCCTTGCAAACTTAAGCCAAGAATTAGCATCCAAGTTGCAATAATTCCCGAGAACGCGACTGGTTCAGTTCAATGATTTAACTTTAGCGTTAAGCATTCGTTTTCGCCTCAAATTATCTATAAAGTTTGAACTCACAGAAAGTTATGACAAAGAAGAGAGTTGCAGCGATCAGATATTAAAAAAAGACTGGACGTATAAATTTCTGTTTATATTGGTGAAATAAATATTAGGTCAGAAATGGCACATTTTGCGACTGCAAGGACAGAGCAAAAAGGTGTAAACAATATCATGGTTACAATGACACCTTTGCATCTAAGCAACGGTATCAGATGGTTGCAATTAATTGCTTATTTACTTCGGGTAACGAGTTAAGTTTGCGGTTGGCAGTTGACCAGCGTGGACCATTGGCATATACGGCATCAGGGACGGCCACCCTTTTCATTTGGGCCGCTTTCGCGGCCAGCAGGCCGGTTACCGAGTCCTCGACGGCAATAAATGACTGTGGGCTAACACCGAGCACATCAGCAGCGTTGATGGCGAGAATAATTGGGCCTATTTCAGCCCTAGCTCTTCCATCATATGTTCTGCCTGGGTGATGTAGCTACCGCCGAACAGGTTGCAGTGGTTGAGCACATGGTAAAGGTTGTAGAGCGTTTTGCGCTTTTCATAGCCGTCTTCCAGCGGCCAGACAGACTGGTATCCTTCGTAGAAGCTGGGTGGGAACCCACCAAACAGTTCGGTCATAGCGATATCACATTCACGATCCCCCCAATAGCTGGCAGGATCATAGATGATAGGCCCGGTAACGGTAACGGCGGTATTGCCATGCCAGAGATCGCCATGCAGCAACGAGGGCTTGGGTTGGTGGTGTACCAGAAGATCGATTACTTTGCTGGTGATCGTATCGATATTGCCAAAATCGATGCCTTTTTCCGAACAAAGCTGCAACTGCCAGGCAATGCGTTGTTCAGCGAAGAAGCGGCACCATTTGCGGCACCATTGGTTGGGCTGCGGGGTCAAGCCAATGTAGTTATCGAGGTCAAAGCCATACTCCCCCTGTTCGCCCCAGGCATGCATCCGAGCCAACTGCTCCCCAAGCGTATAGGCAGATTGGTTATCGATCACTTTCGTCGGCAGGTAGTTGAGGACAATAAAAGCCCGGTCTTTGGATGTGCCGAGGTGGATAAACTGGGGTACTTGGATACAGTCGGTTTCGTTGAGTAGCCTCAGGCTCTCCGCTTCTGTCTCGAACATAACAAGCCGTTCGCGATCGTTGAGCTTGACGAAGTAACGGTCGGTACCGTCTCCGATGCAGTAGCATTCATTAATGTCACCGCCTTCAAGCACTTCCTTTTCGCTGATTTTGAATGGTCTATCCAATACCTCAGAAAGTTGGTGAGAAATTGCTTGCCACATAGCATCCTCCACGAAACATCAATTTGCAGTTGGGCTCATTGCCTCTTCAACATAGTAGTCTATTTATTGAGCTAATAACTGGGTATTTATCAAGGTTTTAATGTTCTCAGACGAAAAAGAATGCGATTTTGTACGGGAAGCGCACGTATTCCCTGCATAACAGGATAGAAAAAGTGCAAGTAATGAATAGTCTACTGGCCGCAATATGAAAGTAAGCCGGCAGTGTTTGCCGGCTTAAAATAGGATAGCGGCAAGTTGGTTACAGGCTCGGAAGCAGTTGCGAAGGCATTAGGCTGTTGTAATGCGCTTCCAATAGTAGCTCATTGGCTTTTTCGATATCCGGAGCGAAGTAGCGATCCTTGTCGTAGAAGCTCACCCGGGCGCGAAGCATTTCCTTGGCTTGCTCAATACGCTCTGAACTGCGGTTTGGCGTGCGGAAATCCAAGCCTTGTGCCGCGGCAAGAAGCTCGACAGCCAAAATCCCGCGGGTATTTTCTGCCATGTCTTTGAGCCTGCGGCCGGCAAAGGTGGCCATCGAGACATGATCTTCCTGGTTGGCCGAGGTCGGCAAACTATCGACCGAAGCCGGATGGGCTAGGGTCTTGTTCTCGCTGGCCAGTGCAGCTGACGTCACCTGCGCTATCATAAAACCGGAGTTTACCCCGCCGTTATCCACCAAGAATGGCGGCAGTTTGCTCAGCCCGCTATCGATCAACAGGGCCATACGACGCTCTGACAAGCTGCCAATTTCGGCAATGGCCAGCGCAAGGTTATCAGCTGCCATGGCAACCGGCTCTGCATGAAAGTTACCACCGGAAATGATGTCGCCATCATCAGCGAATACCAGTGGGTTGTCAGAAACGGCATTGGCTTCGATTTCCAGAATATCCGCAGAATGGCGGATCTGCTGC
The DNA here is from genome assembly GCF_029223585.1 of Photobacterium sp. DA100. Taxonomy (NCBI): domain Bacteria; kingdom Pseudomonadati; phylum Pseudomonadota; class Gammaproteobacteria; order Vibrionales; family Vibrionaceae; genus Photobacterium; species Photobacterium sp. DA100. Next base: position 1,553,358 of record NZ_CP119423.1, read on the forward strand.
AGGCAAGCCCCCATCACCTGAGGCTGGCAGCGAAGCGAGTAGGGGTCTTGGACTTTTTCGCACTGCTGGTGAGATAAGCCAATCTCGCTTTCTTTGTCCAACAGATGGCGGTAGGCCATCGCGGCATCAATCTGGCTGCGGTGACCACGAACGCGGTGGATACGAGGGTCAAACGGACGGCGGCTACCAAGTGCAGCATCAACCGACATTGCACCACAGACGGTGCCCGAGGCATACAGATCTTCTGCGGCAAACAAGCCTTCCAGCGCAAATGCGGTGGACGCTTGTGTGCCATTGAGCAGTGCGAGACCTTCTTTCGGGGCTAAAGTGATAGGCTCTAAGCCAGCAATCTTCAATGCTGCCGCGCCGCTGATAACCTCGCCATTGTGACGAGCTTGTCCTTCACCCAATAGTACCGTGCTCATATGTGCCAACGGGGCAAGATCCCCCGATGCACCAACCGATCCTTTCTGTGGGATGCAAGGGTAGACTTCGGCATTGACCAGGGTGATGAGCGCATCAACCACCTTGGGGCGGATCCCCGAGTAACCGCGGGCAAGGCTGTTGATCTTCAGAGCCATCATCAGCCTGACGGTATGATCTTCCATGAACTCGCCAATGCCGGCGGCATGGGACAGAACGATACTACGCTGGAGGGTTTCCAAATCTTCAACGGCGATACGGGTATTGGCGAGCAAACCAAATCCTGTGTTGATACCGTATACGACTTTGTCCTCTGCGATCACCTGTTCAACGGCTCGGGTACTTGCCAACATATCATCATAAGCTGCGCTGTTGAGTGACAGTGTCACCTTGTGGCGGCTGATGTGTCGCAGTTGCTTGAGTGACAGTTTCCCTGGATTGATTTCAATTTGGTACATACAACGTCCTGTTACTTCTGGGTTGATGGGATCATCGGCAAATCGAGGCCTTGCTCTTCGGCGCAGTTAACCGCGATGTCGTAACCGGCGTCGGCGTGGCGCATCACACCCGTGGCCGGGTCATTGCGAAGCACACGGCCAACGCGTGCAGCGGCTTCATCGGTTCCGTCACAGACAATGACCATGCCTGAGTGTTGCGAGAAGCCCATACCCACGCCACCGCCATGGTGTAGCGATACCCAGGTGGCACCTGATGCGGTGTTGAGCAGGGCATTGAGTAGTGGCCAGTCAGAGACTGCATCGGAGCCGTCCATCATACCTTCCGTTTCACGGTTCGGGCTGGCGACAGAGCCAGAATCAAGGTGGTCGCGACCAATAACAATCGGTGCCTTCAGCTCACCATTTTTCACCATTTCGTTGAACGCTTTGCCCAAGCGAGCACGATCTTTGAGACCAACCCAGCAGATACGTGCAGGCAAACCTTGGAACTGGATTCGCTCACGGGCCATATCGAGCCAGTTGTGCAAATGAGGATTATCAGGGATCAACTCTTTGACTTTCTGGTCCGTTTTGTAGATATCTTCCGGATCGCCAGACAATGCAGCCCAGCGGAAAGGCCCAACACCCTCGCAGAATAATGGGCGAATGTAGGCTGGCACGAAGCCCGGGAAGTCGAAGGCATTCTCAACACCGACTTCAAAAGCCATTTGACGGATATTGTTACCATAATCGACGGTCGCCGAGCCGGCTTTCTGGAGCGCCAACATAGCTTCGACCTGAACGGCCATGGAGGCTTTGGCTGCTTTGACTACCGCAGCTTCATCGCGTTGGCGCATCTCGGCGGCATGCTCCATAGTCCAGCCCTGTGGTAAGTAGCCATTCAATGGGTCATGGGCAGAGGTTTGGTCGGTGGTGCAATCAGGCACGATGCCACGGCGAACAATTTCAGGGAACACATCGGCGGCATTGCCAAGCAGACCAACAGAGACAGGCTTTCCGGTTTGTTTGGCTTCTTCGATAATCGCCAACGCTTCATCAAGAGAAGTCGCCTTGCAATCTACATAGCCGGTACGTAGGCGGTAGTCGATGCGGCTCTCATCACATTCAACGGCAATCATTGAGAAGCCGGCCATGGTGGCCGCCAACGGCTGAGCGCCCCCCATTCCGCCCAAGCCTCCCGTTAGGATCCAACGACCAGAACTGTCTCCACCGAAGTGTTGTTTTGCCATGGCAACAAAGGTTTCATAAGTCCCTTGCACGATGCCCTGAGAGCCGATATAGATCCAGCTGCCTGCGGTCATTTGGCCGTACATCATCAAGCCTTCCTTATCGAGCTCGTTGAAATGCTCCCAGTTAGCCCAGTGCGGAACCAAGTTTGAGTTGGCAATCAATACCCGCGGCGCGTTAGTGTGGGTTTTGAATACACCGACAGGCTTGCCGGATTGAACCAGCAAGGTTTCATCTTCTTCAAGGCGCTTTAGCACCTCGACAATTTTGTCATAGCACTGCCAGTTCCTTGCAGCACGACCAATGCCGCCATATACCACCAAAGCGTGTGGGTGTTCCGCCACATCGGGATGCAGGTTGTTCATCAACATCCGAAGTGGGGCTTCGGTTAACCATGACTTGGCATTTAGCGTTGTGCCCGTCGGGGCAATAATGGTACGGCTTTCGTCCAAGCGAGGTTGGGTATCTTGTGTCATGTGGCTCTCCTTGCAATGCTGTCACTGTAATGATTTATTAAGACAGCGGCGTTGATTAACGTAGGGCACGGGCGATGGTCCAGGCCAATCGCGCGGCGAGTCGTGCTGTTTGGTTGTCGATATCAAAGCGCGGGTTATATTCCGCCATATCAGCAACCAGAACTTTCTTTTCTCCCGCCGGTGTTTCGGCAGCTAATACGGTGTTGATCAATGGCTCAATGATGTCCTGCGGTACACCACGCGCAGCCGGCGCGCTGACGCCCGGCGCGGTACAGGCTGGGAACACATCAATATCTACGGTGAGGTAGAGGTAATCACATTGGGCGATGAAGTGCTCGAGTGATTCAATCACCAGCGGCAGACGCTGGTGGGTGAGCTCACAGTCATCGAAATAGAACACGCCCAGTTTATCGGCCTTGTCATATAGAGCTTGGGTGTTGCTGGCTCGGCTCAAACCCAGACAGGCATAGTGGAACGGCCAGCCTTGTAGTTCGCAGAATCGTGCGATTTGCTGGAAAGGAGTCCCCGAACTGCCTTGCTCGGCTGATGCACCAGATGGCGGATTACGCAGATCAAAATGGGCGTCAAAATTGACAATACCAATTTGGGGTGTCGGCATAGCGATACCCAGATACTCTGGTTCAATCACCCCCTCCTGCGCGTGTTGCTTTTGCAGTAGATAATTGCCGATCCCTTGGAATGTTCCCCAGGCAACCTCGTGACCACCACCGAATACAATCACTTTGTGCTTTTGGCGCAGTGCGCGGCAGACATCGTCTCCCAAGCGCTGTTGGGCCAACTCAAGGTTGCCGTCATTGCAGGAAATATCCCCACCATCATAAACGGGATCTGTATGGTGCCAAGCGAGGTTCGCCAAGGCTTTTCTAATCGATATTGGGGCATCGTAGGCGCCGGTACGCCCTTTGTTACGGGAAACCCCCTCATCGCAGGCAAAACCGAGCAGCATGATACCGGGATCATTAACCTCGTCGGCCGGCTTGATCACTTCATGCCAGCGTAATCCAAGGTTACCGTCTTCGGGATCACTGCGGCCTTGCCAGACTGTCATATCTACCGACATGGGGGACTCCTTATTGCCCTGAACTAGGTAAAATAGCTTGGTTGAATAGCTCACCATTGACTACCCGCGCCTTAAGATCGGGCACACCTATTCGGTATGACAGCTCAGCCGGGTGAGATAAGTTCCAAATGGCCAAATCGGCTTTCATGCCTGCACGGATTTGTCCTCGTTGTTCATGTATCCCCAACGCTTTGGCGGCATTGGCCGTGACACCGCGTAGGCACTCTTCAGGCGTCAGCCGGAATAAGGTGCAAGCCATGTTCATCATGGTGCGGATGGAAGCTATCGGCGAGGTGCCGGGGTTGAAGTCGGTGGAAATCGCCAGCGGTACGTTCAGTTGACGGAGCTGATCAAGCGGTGGCATTTGGCTCTCACGAAGAAAATAAAAGGCACCGGGCAGCAAGGTTGCCACAGTGCCGCAAGCGGCGAGGGCGGCAACCCCTTCGTTATCAAGGTACTCAATATGGTCAACAGACAAAGCCCCCATTCTTGCGGCCATCGCACTGCCACCTAAGTTGGAAAGCTGTTCGGTGTGGCCTTTAATGGCAAGGCCATGTTTTTGTGCTGCTTGGAATACTTGCTGGCACTGGCTGGTAGTAAAGCCAATGCTCTCGCAAAATACATCCACCGCGTCGGCCAGTTTTTCTTGCGCGGCGGCAGGAATGATTTCATCACAGACAAATCGGATATAGCTGTCTGGATCATCGACGTATTCTGGCGGTAGGGCATGAGCGGCAAGCAATGTTGTCGATACATTGATATCGGGCATTTCGCCAATGCGGCGGGCCACCCTGAGCATTTTCAGCTCATCTTCGAGGGTGAGGCCATAGCCAGACTTGATTTCGACAGTGGTCACCCCTTCATTCTTCAGGCCTTGCAAACGCTCACACGCCAGCTTGAACAGTGTGTCTTCTGATGCATCGCGGGTTGCCCGGACAGTCGACAGAATTCCCCCGCCGGCGGTGGCGATTTGCTCATACGGGACACCGTTGAGGCGTTGTTCGAATTCTCCAGCGCGGTTGCCGGCAAAAACCAGATGGGTGTGACAATCAATCAATCCCGGAGTGACAAGTGCGTCCTGGCAGTCTACGACTTCAGGGTGGCCGTGGCAGTCGAAGTGCTCCTTGTGGCCGGCATACATGATCTTGCCGTCTTGGATGCCAATCATGGCATCGCTGATCACTTGGTAGCCTTCTTTCCCTGCTAGGGTAACCAGATTGACGTTCGTCAGTACTCTATCCATTTTGCGACCCTGAAGTTATTTACTATCACTAGCATTTATTGCTAGTTGCGTTAATGTATATACAAATTAATAGGCAATTAGAGGTTAAAGTTCAAGGTGGGATGTAAATGAAATGTGATTGTAATTGTAATTAATTGCTGACAATCGTTGGGTTATGAGAGGGATCGCACGTTTGAAATGCGTTTATGCAGAGAAAGATTTTGAGGAGTGAATAGTTCCTAGTTCCTAGTTCCTAGTTCCTAGTTCCTAGTTCCTAGTTCCTAGAATACGAACCTTGGTTGTCAGGAAAAGTAATTAAAGCCAATGCCGATATGCCATGTTTTTGTAAGGCCTAGGCTTTTAGGATCTAGCAACTAAATCCCTACCTGTGTACGCGAGCTCAGTTTGTATTTATTGCCCGGATGATAGAGTAGGGCTGTGCTTATCAAATTGTTGTTGCTCCAGGTACGGCGATTAAGCAGCAGGCAAGGTGCCTGCGGGCTGACCTTAAGCAACTCAGCAATCCGCTGGGGAGGCAGCAAGGCTTCTACTGTGTGCTCAATGTCGCTGAGCGGGCAAGCTTTGACCAAGTATTCGTTAGGGGTCTGCGTACTGAAGTCTTGCTCGATGTAGGCCGGTGCGTGTTCTGGGTTAACCCAGCGCTCTTCCAGTTGAATCGGTGAGCTATTTTCGAAATGGACAATTTGGGTGAAATAAACCTCCGTGCCTTGGCGCACGCCAAGTCGCAGCGCGATATCTTCGGTTGCTTGGATAGTTGATTGAGAGATCACATCTGATGAATAGCGGTGGCCGCGGTTTTTCACTTCTTCGGCAATGTTGCGGATTTCCATCAGGGGGGATTCCGCTTTCTTATGACAGACAAATGTACCCAGGCGTGGCGTTCTTTCGAGAAAGCCTTCCTTGACCAGTTCGGTGATGGCTTTGTTGGCGGTCATACGGCTTACCGCGAATTGTTCAGACAGTGACATTTCGGTCGGTATCCTATGGCCCGGTGGCCATTGGCGGGTATGAATCCTTTCTAGCAGGTACTGTTTGATCTGCTGATAACGAGGTGACTGAGCCATAACGCTTTTCCTAATTGCCTATACAAATAAAAGCAAGATTTTTTAAACTTGGCAAGTGCTATGTCCAAGCCGCAGGTGAATTAGCCGGCTGTTTAACAACATTGTTTTTTGCAATTGGCTTGTCGCGTTTGTTATAGTTGCAGCTTCGCTCAGCGATTTTGGCCTGCTCAGTATTGCAGCGCCGGATTTCTGGGTTTTCTTTTATTTAGCTCTCAAAGCTTTATATTTTTAATTCAACATGTCTTGCTTGGTGTGCAAGACCACTGTGAAAGGATATTTACATGCCTGTAATTACTCTTCCTGACGGCAGTCAGCGTCAATTTGACAACCCAGTTTCTACTATGGAAGTCGCTCAGTCGATCGGTCCTGGCCTTGCGAAAGCAACTATTGCCGGCCGTGTAAACGGTAACCGCGTTGATGCGTGTGATCTGATCGAAGAAGATGCAAGCCTTGAAATCATCACTGTTAAAGATGAAGTCGATGGCCTTGAAATCGTTCGCCACTCTTGTGCTCACCTTCTAGGCCATGCGCTTAAGCAGCTTTACCCACAAGCGAAAATGGCGATCGGTCCAACGATCGACAACGGCTTCTACTACGATATCGACCTAGAAGAGTCGCTTACGCAAGAAGATCTTGAAAAGATTGAAAAGCGTATGAAAGAGCTGGCGAAGACCAAGTACCAAGTTATCAAGAAAAAGGTCAGCTGGCAGGAAGCGCGTGATACGTTTGACTCACGTGGCGAACCATACAAAGTGGAAATCCTAGACGAGAACGTTTCGCGTGATGACCGTCCGGGCCTATACCACCACGAAGAATACATCGACATGTGTCGTGGTCCACACGTACCGCACATGGGCTTCTGTCAGCACTTCACCCTGCTGAATGTTGCGGGTGCATACTGGCGTGGTAACAGCGACAACAAGATGCTTCAGCGTATCTACGGTACGGCTTTCCACGACAAGAAAGCATTGAAAGCGCACCTTACTCGTCTGGAAGAAGCGGCTAAGCGCGACCACCGTAAAATCGGTAAGCAGCTAGACCTGTTCCACATGCAGCAAGAAGCGCCGGGTATGGTGTTCTGGCACCACAACGGCTGGTCTATCTTCCGTGACCTAGAAGTATTCATCCGCGAGAAATTGAATGAGTACGGCTACCAGGAAGTGAAAGGTCCACTGATGATGGACCGTGTGCTTTGGGAACGCTCTGGCCACTGGGACAAGTACGCTGATGCGATGTTCACGACTTCTTCTGAGAACCGTGAGTACGCGATCAAGCCGATGAACTGTCCGGGTCACGTTCAGATCTTCAACCAAGGTCTGAAGTCTTACCGTGACCTGCCGCTGCGCATGGCCGAGTTCGGCTCATGTCACCGTAACGAGCCATCGGGTGCGCTACACGGCATTATGCGTGTACGTGGCTTTACTCAGGATGATGCTCACATCTTCTGTACAGAAGAGCAGGTACAGGCAGAAGTAACTAGCTGTATCGAAATGGTTTACGATACCTACAAGACATTCGGCTTCGACAACATCGTTGTTAAGCTGTCTACCCGCCCTGAGAAGCGTGTAGGTTCTGATGAAATGTGGGATAAAGCTGAGTCAGATCTAAAACTTGCGCTAGAATCAATGGAGATCCCTTACGAGATCCAAGAGGGTGAAGGCGCGTTCTACGGTCCTAAGATTGAATTTACTTTGCACGATTGTCTAGATAGGGCTTGGCAGTGCGGTACAGTTCAGTTAGACTTCGCACTTCCTGAGCGTCTAGGTGCAACTTACGTTGGTGAAAATAACGAGCGTCACACGCCGGTTATGATCCACCGTGCTATTCTTGGTTCACTAGAGCGTTTCATCGGTATCCTTATCGAAGAATATGCTGGCTTCTTCCCAACTTGGTTGGCGCCTCAACAGGCGGTTGTGATGAATATCACTGATGGCCAGGCTGAATATGTTCAACAAGTAGTCGAAAAACTTCAAAAATCTGGAATTCGTGTGAATGCGGACTTGAGAAATGAGAAGATTGGCTTTAAAATTCGCGAACATACTTTGAAGCGAGTACCTTACATGCTTGTTTGCGGCGACAAAGAAGTTGAAGCAGGCGAGATTGCGGTTCGTACTCGCAAGGGTAAAGATTTGGGTAAATTTAAGATTGACGATCTTGTTGCTTACCTGCAGCAAGAGATTAGCAGTCGCAAGCTCAATATTGTGGAGGAATAAGGTATTAAAGGCGGAAGAAGAACCCAAGCACCAGTTAAGCAGAATGCACATCGTCTGAATGGTGAAATTCGTGGCGTACGCGAAGTACGACTAACTGGTCTTGACGGTGAGTCAATTGGTGTTGTTTCTATCGAAGAAGCAATGAATGCTGCTAATGAAGCTGGTGTTGATCTAGTTGAAATCAGCCCTAATGCCGAGCCACCAGTCTGTCGTGTGATGGACTACGGCAAGTACCTGTTCGAAAAGAGCAAGGCTGCTAAAGAGCAAAAGAAAAAGCAGAAACAAATCCAGGTTAAGGAAGTTAAATTCCGTCCTGGTACAGACGAAGGCGATTATCAGGTAAAACTGCGCAACCTGACTCGCTTTTTAGAAGAGGGCAACAAGGGTAAAGTCACACTGCGTTTCCGCGGTCGTGAAATGGCCCACCAGAGTCTTGGTATCGATCTTCTAAACCGAATTAAAGAAGACCTAGGCGACCTAGCGGTTGTTGAAAGCTTCCCTAATAAGGTTGAAGGTCGTCAAATGACGATGATGCTTGCCCCTAAGAAGAAGTAATTACGGCATTCAAGTAGCACAAAGCGCTGCTTACCCGCAGCGCTTTTTGTTCGCCTGATTACTATGTTATTAACTATCAACAATGCGGAGTCTCATCATGCCTAAGATGAAATCCAACAAAGGTGCTGCTAAGCGTTTCAAGAAAACTGCTGGTGGCTTTAAGTTTAAGCACGCAACTAAGCGTCACATCCTGACTAAACGTACTACTAAGAACAAACGTCAGCTACGTCCAAACGCTATTCTTCCTGCATGTGAAGTAGCAGCTGTTGCACGTATGCTTCCGTTCGCTTAATCGTTTTTAGTTTTATATTTTAATTTAGTTAGGAGTCTCCTATGCCTCGCGTAAAACGTGGTGTACAAGCACGTGCACGTCACAAGAAAGTTCTTAAACAAGCTAAAGGTTACTACGGTGCACGTTCACGTGTTTACCGCGTAGCTTTCCAAGCAGTAACTAAAGCTGGTCAGTACGCTTACCGTGACCGTCGCAACAAGAAACGTACTTTCCGTCAACTATGGATTGCACGTATCAACGCTGCTGCTCGTCAGAACGGTATGTCTTACAGCCGCTTCATCAACGGTCTTAAGAAAGCATCTATCGAGATCGATCGTAAGATCCTTGCTGACATCGCTGTATTCGACAAAGCTACTTTCACAGTACTAGTTGAAAAAGCAAAAGCTGCACTGTAATTTCAGTCAGTTTTGATGTGGAAAGGAGAGCTTCGGCTCTCCTTTTTTCGTTTTGAGCAATTATTTTTATTGGTTGTAAGCTACCAATAACTAAGAGCTTGCCAAGCCCCAATTGCCTGTTTGACATTATTAACCGTAAGTGGCATCTCTTTCATTTCAACGCTGCTAAGGCGAAATGAAGGGGGAATGTTGGTGCAATTTGACGGCTATCAGTATCCTGTTTAGCTAGCAAGCCACAGCGGAAACCATCAATTAGCTCGACCTGAAGAGTAAATGGTGTTTTTTTCACGCAATCCAACGGTTTTCTTACGATTGGGTTTGGATTTAGACGCATGTTTCTTTAGTATGTATCGTTACGCGAATTTATATCTCCCTAAAGGACGCCACCTGTAGGTGGATGAGGAAACGATGCAACATCTAGACGAGATTATTGCCAACGCAACGGCAGCTATCGAGCAGGCTGATTCATTAGTCGCTCTGGACGAAGTCCGTGTCCAGTATCTGGGCAAAAAGGGTGAATTGACCCTTCAACTTCAAAGTTTGGGTAAGCTTCCACCAGAAGAGCGCCGCTCTGCTGGTCAGGAAATCAACAAGGCTAAAGGTGTTGTTCAGCAGGCGATTGTCGCTCGCAAAGACGCACTGCAGCGCGCTGAACTAGAAGCGAAGCTTGCGGCTGAAACTATCGATGTGACCCTACCTGGTCGTCGCATTGAAAATGGTGGCCTGCACCCAGTAACGCGTACGGTTGAGCGTATTGAGCAGTTTTTTGGTGAGCTAGGCTTTAACACTGAGTCTGGCCCGGAGATCGAAGATGCATTCCACAACTTCGATGCGCTGAACATTGCTGAAGATCACCCAGCACGTACCGACCACGATACTTTCTTCTTCAACCCTGATCTAATGTTGCGTACTCACACGTCTGGCGTTCAGATCCGTACGATGGAAAATGGCAAGCCGCCTTTCCGTTTCATCGCTCCGGGCCGTGTATACCGTAACGACTACGATCAGACGCATACGCCAATGTTCCACCAGGTGGAAGGTATGCTGGTTGATGAGAACGTTAACTTCGCGCAGCTAAAAGGCATCCTTCACGACTTCCTATGCAACTTCTTCGAAGAAGAAGTGGAAGTGCGTTTCCGTCCTTCTTACTTCCCGTTTACAGAGCCTTCAGCTGAAGTTGACGTTAAAGGCAAGAACGGTAAGTGGCTTGAGGTACTAGGTTGCGGTATGGTTCACCCGAACGTACTTCGCAGTGTAGGTATCGACCCTGAGAAATACTCTGGTTTTGCATTTGGTATGGGCGTTGAGCGTCTAACCATGCTTCGTTACGGCGTAAACGACCTTCGTGCGTTCTTCGAGAACGACCTTCGTTTCCTAAAACAATTCAAGTAATCCAGAGGTTCATACACTATGAAATTTAGCGAATCTTGGCTTCGTGAGTGGGTAAACCCTGCGGTTACAACTGACGAGCTAACTCACCAAATCACTATGGCCGGCCTAGAGGTAGACGACGTACTACCTGTAGCAGGCACTTTCACTGGCGTCAAAGTGGGTCAGGTTGTTGAGTGCGGCCAGCACCCAGACGCTGACAAACTGCGTGTAACCAAAGTTGATGTTGGTGAAGAAGAACTACTAGACATCGTTTGTGGTGCTTCTAACTGTCGTCAGGGCCTGAAAGTGGCTGTTGCGACTGTTGGCGCAGTACTACCAGGCGATTTCAAAATCAAGAAAGCCAAGCTACGCGGTCAGCCATCTCACGGCATGCTATGTTCATTCACTGAACTGGGTATCGACGTTGAATCTGACGGCATCATGGAGCTGGCAGAAGATGCGGTAAACGGTACTGATTTCCGCGAATTCCTAGGTCTGGACGACGTAACCGTTGACGTTGACCTAACGGCAAACCGTGCTGACTGCTTCAGCATCCGCGGTCTTGCGCGTGAAGTTGGTGTACTGAATCGCGCTGACGTGACTGAGCCAGCGGTTGAAGCGGTTGCTCCGTCTATCGACGACACTGTATCTATCGAAGTGAAAGCTCCTGCTGCATGTCCACGTTACCTTGGCCGTGTGGTTAAGAACGTAAACGTTCAGGCAGAAACACCACTTTGGATGCAAGAGAAGCTACGTCGTTGTGGTATCCGTTCAATCGATCCGGTTGTCGACATCACTAACTACGTTCTACTTGAGCAAGGCCAGCCAATGCACGCGTTCGATCTGGCGAAGATCGAAGGTGGTATCGTGGTTCGTTTGGCAGAGCAGGGCGAGAAGCTAACGCTGCTAGACGGCACTGAAGCTGAGCTAAATGCTGATACCCTAGTTGTTGCCGACCACAACAAAGCTCTAGCAATCGCTGGTATCTTTGGTGGTGAAGAGTCTGGTGTAACCACCGAGACTAAAGACGTGCTACTAGAGTGTGCATTCTTCGCACCTGACCACATCCGTGGCCGCGCGCGTAGTTACGGCCTGCACACTGATTCTTCAATGCGTTTCGAGCGTGGTGTGGATTACGCACTTCAGGTAAGCGCAATGGAGCGTGCCACTCAGCTTCTGGTTGAAATCTGTGGTGGTGAAGTTGCACCTGTGGTTGCCGAAGAATCTGAAGCTGATCTTCCTAAGCCAAGCACGGTAGCACTGCGCCGTACTAAGCTAGACAACCTGCTAGGCCACCACATTGCTGATGCGGAAGTGGTTGAGATCCTAGAGCGTCTGGGCCTAACTGTAGAAACTACAGATGCGGGTTGGACAGCGACTGCACCAACTTGGCGTTTCGACATTGCTATCGAGCAGGATCTGATTGAAGAAGTTGGCCGTATCTACGGTTACGACAACATTCCAAACCAGAACCCAGCAGCAGCACTTAAGATGCACGACCACGTTGAAGCAGATCTTCCTCTTAAGCGTGTTCGCAACTTACTTGTTGACCGTGGTTACCAAGAAGCGATCACTTACAGCTTCGTTGAGCCAGAGCAGCAGAAGCTGATCGTGCCTGACGTTGAGCCGCTAATCCTGCCGTTCCCGATTTCTGCGGAAATGTCAGCAATGCGCCTTGGTCTGATCCAGGGCCTGCTTAATACGGTCGTTCACAACCAGAAGCGTCAGCAGCCACGTGTTCGCCTGTTCGAATCTGGTCTGCGTTTCATCCCATGTGAAACGGCTGAAAACGGCATGCGCCAAGAGCCGATGCTTGCCGGTGTTATCGCGGGTACGCGTAGCGAAGAGCACTGGGACATCGAAACCAACACCGTTGATTTCTTCGATCTGAAAGGTGATCTAGAAGCGATTCTTGAGCTATCGGCCAACGAGAAGGCCTACAGCTTCGCAGCAGCCAAGCACCCGGCTCTTCACCCAGGTCAGTCTGCGGCAATCATCGTGGACGGCAAGGAAGTGGGTGTGATCGGTACGGTTCACCCAGAGCTAGAGCGTAAGTTTGGTCTGAACGGCCGTACAATCGTATTCGAAATCGAATGGTCTGCGATTAACACCAAAGTGATCCCAGAAGCCGTTGCACTGTCTAAGTTCCCATCAAACCGTCGTGACATCGCTGTTGTTGTTGATGAAGCGGTAGCTTCAGGCGACATCGTAAATGCATGCCTAGAAGCGGGCGGTGAGTTCCTGACTGACGCTAAACTGTTCGACGTTTATGTTGGTAAAGGCGTCGAAGAAGGCAAGAAGAGCCTGGCTATCGCCCTGAGCCTTCAGTCTGTTGAGCGCACGTTGGAAGATGCTGACATCGCTGGCTCTGTTGATGCTATCGTTGCTCATGTTGCTGAGAAGTTCGGCGCGTCACTTCGTGACTAATCGATCCTCTTGACGGATATAAAGCCCTGCCATTTTGGTGGGGCTTTTTTTTGCTTTGTGCGGTTGGTTTCTTTCTTGGGTAGTTCGATGTCTGAAAAGGGCGCTCTACGATGTAAGTGAAGAGGGCCTTTGCTGCAACCTGTGGTCGGTAGTGGCGTGATTTTTAAGTCATTGTTTTACAAATTCGTCTCTAGAATTGTAAATTTTTTGATCTGAATCTAAATACCGTAACTTTCTGATAGATAGAGATAATTTCTACATTGAATGTGATTGATAGCAATAAATGTTGGGAGTTGGCTGGTTTTTAGCAATATTTACCACTAATTATTCGAAATAAGCACAACAGGGTGCATGAAAGTGGTTCAATTTCACTCGCGAAAATCAATTATTTAAAGATAAGTTGACATAAAAAAGTTGGCGGAAATCAGCTAGTTGGCATAAACTTGTCTCTAGTTAGGATTGAGCTTGGTGAAGCCTGCTATTTCAGCGGTTTCTGGCTTCTGCCTGACTCGACTAATTCGCTGTGGGAATGACTGATGTCTTCCTGCAATCCATTCAATATAGTCTTGAGGGAATTATCTATGGCGCTCACAAAAGCCGATTTGGCTGAGAACCTGTTTGAAAATGTTGGATTGAGCAAACGGGACGCCAAGGATACGGTGGAAGTCTTCTTTGAGGAAATCAGAAAAGCGCTTGAAAGTGGTGAACAGGTTAAGCTATCCGGTTTTGGTAACTTTGACCTGCGCGACAAGAACGAGCGTCCGGGAAGAAATCCAAAAACGGGTGAAGATATCCCAATCTCCGCTCGCCGTGTTGTGACTTTCCGTCCAGGTCAGAAATTAAAAGCTCGCGTAGAAAATATCGAAATCGAAAAGTAATCGCGAACTTATTGACGAAAACAGAGCCCGGGTAAGGTGTGTAGAACTTACCCGGGTTTTTTATTATTACTGGTTTCATAAAGCGACGGATCTAAGCAATGTATCAGCTTTAATTGTGTGCTTGATGTTAAAATTATGTTTTTGTGTGGTTTCAAAGAAATTTCTGCAGCGGTAGAATAAACCTGTTCCATTAGCTCGGGATTAGCTAATAACATGGAGGTAGGTAATGGGAATGCTACAGCGAGTAAAAGAAGGGAAGTTTCTTGAAGCGACATTGGATTTAGCTTTGCCCGAAGAGCAGGGACGCTGGCTGACTGAGTCTGGCACGGTATGCGAACTGTTAGGGAGAGGTATATTATCGTTCTCACCAGCGGTTGCTTCGGTTCCGGTAGAGCAATCAAAAGATATTGTGCTGTCGTCTGGCGTGCACGGTGATGAAACTAGCCCTATCGAGTTACTCCAGCAATTAGTTGAGCAAATTCTTTCTGGTGAAATTCAACCCGTACACCGACTATTGGTGATCATTGGCCATCCTGAAGCGATTAATCAGCACCGCCGATATGTCGATGAGAACATGAACCGGCTGTTTAAGGCCCATAACCTAGCAACGAACCCTGACTGTATTCGTGCCAATGAACTGCAGCTGGCGGTCCGTGATTTCTACCAATTTGGTGAAAAGGTACAGCGCTCTCGCTGGCACCTTGATCTGCATTGTGCAATTCGTGATTCAGCCCACTTCACATTTGCTGTTAGTCCCTGTTCTAGTCATCAAACCCGCAAACAAGAGTTGTTTTCGTTCTTGCAACATGGAGAAATTGAAGCGGCGTTATTGTCGAATTCTCCTTCGCCGACATTCAGTTGGTACAGCGCCGAGTATTTTGGCGCGCAGGCTTTGACGATGGAGTTGGGTAAGGTCGCGCCCTTCGGTCAGAATGACCTGCGGCGTTTAGCCCCGTTCTATCAAGCGATGGTCGCGCTGGTTACTCAGATAAGCCCTGACTATCATTGGCAACACGACAAACTTGTAGTGTACAAGGTGACAAGGACTCTGATAAAGCAAACCGAGCAATTCATGCTTAACTTTCCGGACGATCAAGCTAATTTTACGCTGTATCCACAGGGAACCCTGTTGGGCCGTGACCGGGATCTGGAGTATTACGTACTGGAAGAAGGTGAAGCGGTTGTCTTTCCCAATGCCAATGTGGCTATAGGTCAGCGCGCCTGTTTGTTGGTGAAGAAGGCGGAGGTCTCTGTGGGTGAACAAATTGTTGCTCAGTAGGTGGTCTGTAAAGGTTCGAATTAGAGCTGTTTTTGTCATATTTATCATGAAGCTAAAAAGCTGACTTTCTATTTTCTGGCTGAAAGAGTAAGGTTAGTCGTTCCTCTTTACCGTGATAATAAGATGCAACTACAAACGTTAATGCGCCGTCGGCAGCTTAGATGGCGTACAGGATTTATGACTTCAGCCCTATTGCTGGTGCTTGTCTGCTTTCTTTCTCTTGCCGTAGGTGAAATATTCATATGGCCGTGGTCAGCCCAATCAGGCCTTGAGCAGCAATTGCTGCTCCAGCTCAGAATGCCCCGGTTGCTGGCGGCTATCACGGTTGGGGCTTCGTTGGCGGCATCGGGCGCGGTCTTGCAAGTTTTATTGGGGAACCCACTGGCAGAGCCTGGCGTATTGGGGATTTCCGGTGGCGCCAGTCTGGCCCTTGTTATTTTGCTCTTTGTGCTCCCCTTTGCGCCAACCCCTATTTTGATGATGGCCGCCGCCATGGTTGGGGCATTTTTGTTTACTCTTATTCTTGTTGGCTTATCTCGGCGAAAGCGGGTTTCTACAGCCCGGTTATTGCTCATCGGGGTCGCTTTGGGGATTTTGTCTGGCGCCGTTGTAACCTGGGCATTTTATTTCAGTGATGACTTAAATCTTCGCATGCTGATGTATTGGCTGATGGGAAGTGTGGCCGGGGTCAGTTGGCAGCAGCTGACATTGCTGTTATTTGTCTTGCCGGTATTGCTCTGGCTATGTCTCCAGGGCCGCAAGCTAGATTTATTGATGCTAGGCGAACACCAGGCCAAGCAACTAGGGTTGGATGTAGCGGCCAGCCGCTGGCGGTTAATTCTCGTTGTATCGCTATTGGTGGGGGCCTCGGTAGCCTTAGCCGGTGTGATTGGATTTATCGGTCTCGTGGTACCGCACTTATTGCGCCTGGCTCTGGGTACCGAAAATCGCTACTTGCTCCCCCTATCGGCGCTCTGCGGTGCATTGCTGCTAGCCTTGGCCGATACACTGGCGAGAGTGATGCTGCCTGCTGCCGAGCTACCGGTTGGGGTGGTGATCACCAGCTTGGGTGCGCCGGTGTTTATTTGGATGCTGTTGCGCTCACAAATCGATTAAGGAGGTTGTGAATGGAGACGTTACTAGAATCACAACCTGTGATCCTATCTGCTCAAAACTTGGCGATGCCACCCCGGTTATTACCGGTTTCATTTTCAGTCCTGCGTGGCGAAATTGTTCATCTCATTGGCCCCAATGGCAGCGGCAAGAGTACCGCAATTTCCATGCTATCTGGGCTGGCCGAAGCCCAAGGTGAAATAACCTTGGCCGGTGAGAATCTCGCAAGCTTAGAGCTTCCTCGGCTGGCCCAGATGCGCTGTTATCTGGCACAGCAGGACAAGCCGGCTTTTGCCGTCGGGGTGTACCATTATTTGTCACTTGCCCTGTCGCCGCTGGGAGAGCTGCCTGCTGGCCGAGTCCAAGCGGCGTTAGACGAGATTTGCGGAGCGTTGAAAATTGCCGATAAGCTCAACCGAAATATTCAGCAGTTGTCCGGGGGAGAGTGGCAGCGCGTGAGGTTAGCGGCGGCCTGTCTTCAGGTATGGCCGACATTGAATCCTGAAGCCCAATTACTATTATTGGATGAGCCGGCATCGGCACTGGATATCGGCCAGGAAGCCATTATGTATCAACTTATCCGCCGTCTGGCAAGCAAGGGAATCGCGGTGGTGATGGCCAATCATGACTTGAACCGCACCCTGAGAGAGGCTGATAAAGTAATTTTATTGAATAATGGCTCTTGTGTGGTGAAAGGTCGGCCACACGAAGTCATGACCGTCAACACGCTGGAAACGGTCTTTTCTACTCAAGTTCAGCGCATTGAGCATGAAGGCAAATCTTGCCTCTTGTTTACAGATTAAAGCCTATACCCGAGCCGCTTGCTCAAGTCCGAACACCTTGACGGCTTATGGGGATGTCACTCAACAAGGAGAACGAATGAATATTCCGAGCTGGGATTTATCTATTGCCTACCAAGGGGTTAATGATCCCAAAATCGAACAAGATCTAGCAGCGGTGGAGGCATTGTTTTCTGAGCTGGAAAAATTGGATGTAACGTCTTTGGCGGGGTTGGCTTCAGCACTCAACAGGCAACAAATCGAGCGTGTGAAAGTAATGACGCTCAGCGCGTATGTCAATTGTATATTGTCGGTCGATGCTGCTGATGAACACGCGAAGAAATTGCTCGGTAAGGTGAATGTGCTGCAGTCCCAGCTTGATCAGGCCATGACCCCGTTTATGCAAGCCATTGTGAACCTAAGCCTTGTAGACTTTGAAGCCTTGCTTGAAATGGGTGAGGGTGAAGAGGCGCTATCTTCATGGCGTTTCCTGCTGGAGCGCGAGCGCTTGCTTAAGCCACAGCAACTAACAGTGGCTGAAGAGCAGCTGCTCACCGCACTGGATGTCGATGGCAAGCTGGCATGGGGGCGGTTGTACGATAATATCACTGGCAGTATGAAGGTCACCTTGCAACTGCCTGACGGGCAACAGGAGCGAATGGGATTGTCTCAGGCAGCCAGTCTACTCTATGGGGGGGATAGCATGCGCAGAGAACCTGCCTGGCGCGCCATCTCTGAAGCGATGACTACCCATCAGGAAAGCTTTGCTGCCATCTTGAATGCGCTGTCCGGTGCGCGTCTGACGGAATACCAAAAGCGCAGTCATACCCAGCAGGTGCATTTTCTTGATCCTAGCCTGCATACTAGCCGAATCGAAAAAGCGACCCTTGATGCCATGATGGCGGTCGCTAGAGGCAACCGTCATATTGGCCAAAAAGCGGGGCTACTGATGGCGCGGCTGTTTGGTACCGATAAGCTTAAACCTTGGGATGAAATGGCGTCTATGCCCGCTTTGTCTGGCGGAGACGCCAGTACGTACAGTTTCGCGCAAGGCATTGCTATCATCCGCGAAGCTTTTGCCGGTGTCGATCCTGAAATGGCAGAGTTCGTCGATATGATGGTCGAGAAGCAGTTGATCGATGCTGCCCCGCAGCCGAATAAACGTTTGGGTGCTTATTGTACTAAATTCGCCGATAGCAGGCTGCCACTGGTTTTCATGACTTGGGGCGGCAGTATGTCGGATGTCCTGACATTGGCCCATGAGCTTGGCCATGCTTTCCATAACTGGGTAATGCAAGACATGCCATTGGTTCAAACCCGTTACCCGATGACGTTGGCGGAAACGGCTTCTATTTTTGCCGAAAACGTAGTGCGCGATGCGTTGATGGAAAAAGCCAGCGATGAGCAAGAAAAGTTATTGATGCTGTGGGAGGAAGCCCAGTCAGCTCTGGCACTGATGGTCAATATCCCGGTGCGCTATGAGTTTGAAAAGGCGTTTTACGAACAGCGCCAAGGCGGGGAGTTTACCCCTGAACAGCTTAAGACACTGATGTCGGACACCTGGCAGGAGTGGTACGGCGAGGCCATGGACGAAACTAACGAGATGTTCTGGGCCAGCAAGCTGCACTTTAGCATCGCGGAAATCAGTTTCTATAACTACCCGTATTTGTTTGGCTATCTGTTCAGCAAGGGGGTGTACGCCCAGCGCGAGGCGAAAGGCGACAGCTTTTATGCGGACTATAAAGCCTTGCTTCGTGATACGGGTTCGATGACAGCGGAAGAGGTGGTTGTAAAACACCTGGGTATGGATATACGCCAACCGGAGTTCTGGCAGCAGAGCGTCGATATGGTCGCCAAGCAAATTGACGAGTTTGAGTTGGTGCTCGGCAAGTTTAATGGCTTCCGTCACTGATTAGAAAAATATATTTTGCGCGGAACCAAGCTAAAAAAACGGCCTGTAGGTAGTGATACCACAGGCCGTTGCTTTAACCTAGCGAAAGCGAATGTAAATATTTTAATTCAGCAAGAGCGTCTAGCTAGACACACTTAGAAGCTGTAGCGCGCACCAAGTTGGAAGTTGGTTTCTTTGTTCGCATCAAAGTCCATGCGAGATAGGTTGGCTTCAAGGCTAACATGATCGGTAATTTGAACGTTGTTACCTAGGCGCAGTTCATACATGGTGTCATCAAATGCCGCAAAGCGAACAGCGGGTTCAATCATCCACTTATCCATAATCTGGTAGCGGGCACCTAGCTCACCGGTGAAACCTGAGTCAGAGTGGTCGCCACCAATAGTACCAATAGGAGTGTTTACATCTAGGTCATAACGGTAATTTGCAAAACCAGCCAGGCCGTAAACTGTCAAATCTTCTTGGATTGGCATGAAGTAGCCAAGACCCAATAGGCCGTTGGAGAAGACCATATCGTCTGCTGCTGCGGCATCACCGCGCATTTCGACGAAGAAGTTGTCAGTGAAGTTCCAGCTACCACGTAGGTAAAGACCTGCTGCATCATCAGTTGTAGTACCGTAGACATCACCATAAATATTTACGCTTGCTGAAGAAGGAATGTCGTTGCTGAATTTGCTGTACTGGAAGCCACCAGAAATGTAGTCGAAGTTCTGGGTCATCGGCTGTTGAGCGTTGGCAGCGAAAGAAGCACCGACAAGTGCAGCCAAAGGAAGTAGCATTAACTTTTTCATGTTTTTCCTAATTATGTTTTCGAGGCTTAGAGCCTGTTATCTGGTGAGCTTGGTTTTACCTGCTCATTTATTGTTGCGGTGAATGCTACGCCTCAATAAAACATTGTTCAATAGCAAAATTATGATCCGTACATTTCGATACATTGGCTGACACTGTCATCACTGATGGACAACTGCAGGTTAATCGGTGAGGAAGCGGGACAATAGCAGGCTGGAGCTAATACGATGGGAACGGTTGGATTGTTTTTTTTAATCAAAGCATTATACCGGAACTGTTCATGATTTTTTGGTACTTTACTTCCAGAAAATAATTATTCTGCTCGTCAATTTATGCCTCTCAATCATTATTGAAGTTGATTGATACATCTATAAGTAAAATTAATAAGGAGAGGGGTAAGCATCGTGGCGAGCTCAATATACCAACCGGAGCAGGCGGCAAAGTTCCTGTACCGGGCAACATTTGGTCCCAAGCCAGGGGATGTTGATGATTTTTTGCAATTGGGAGTGGAAGCATGGCTCGATGACCAGTTTACCCGAAGCTGGCGTCTGCACCGGCCACTGGCCGAGCGTTATGCTAACGCGAGCGGCGATACGCTAAATGAAAATGCTCGGCTAAGTGCGTGGTGGAACCGCAGCTTGAACGCTGGTGATCAGCTAAGGCAGCGCGTTGCGTATGCACTAAGCCAAATTTTCGTGGTGTCAAACAGCGGTGGCCCCAATGCTGAAGGGCTGGCTGAATACTATGATGTATTGCTAAAACATGCGTTTGGAAATTTCCGTGACTTGCTTGAAGCAGTGACGCTAAGCCCTGCAATGGGTAAGTTCCTGACATTAGAAGGTAGCCGTAAAGCTAACCCGGACAATAATACGTTTCCGGATGAAAACTATGCCCGTGAAGTGATGCAGCTCTTTAGTTTGGGGTTGTGGCAACTGCAGAATAACGGCATGCCAAGACTGGATGGTCAGGGCAATAAAGAGCCGACCTACACCCAGCGGGATGTTGAGGAACTGGCAAGGGTGCTGACAGGGTGGCGTCGTGATACCTACCTTAAGCCCATGTATGCCGATGACAGTCGCCATGACTTTGGTGAAAAACGAGTGCTGGGCCAAACTTTTCCCGAAGGGCAGTCGCCCGAGCAAGACTTGTCACAAGCAATGGATTTGCTGTTCAATCATCGCAATACCCCGATGTTCATCTCTATTTTGCTGATCAAGCGATTGACCGTCAGTAACCCTCGCCGTTCCTATATTCAGCGCGTAGCCGATGTATTCAAGGATAATGGCAAAGGCGTTCGGGGTGACATGGTTGCCGTGATCAAAGCCATATTGCTGGATCAAGATGTGATTGATGGCAAAGCGATGGCCGATCATCAGGCCCACGGCAGCAATGGGCGTAACTTCGGCAAAGTGAAAGAGCCCATTATCGCAATGGCCAACCTATGCCGTGCCTTTAATGTGAAAAGTAATGATCCTGAGCGCTGGTGGGATTTCCCTGCCACCCAGAACAATTATGGTCAGGCACCATTGCGTGCTCCGAGTGTTTTTAACTTCTATGAGCCCGACTATGCGCCAAAGGGGGAAATTACAGACAAGCAGCTAACTGCACCAGAGTTTGCCATTTTGTCGATGGATAGTATGCGCCGGATATCCAACCGGATGTGGACCATGATTCTGGCTCACGACAGCACCAACGTAAAACAATGGTCGTGGAACCGTTCACAGTTCGAGAAAAAGATAAATAAACCTGACGAGTATATTGAGCTGCTAAATGAACGCTTCTTTGCTGGTTTGATGTCAACGGAGCTGGCAGGTTTTATTCGCCAGATGCTTGATGAGCTAACTGCAGATAATCGCAATGACGATCGTAAAATCAACGACACGTTGTTTGCCATCCAATGTTCACCTGAATTTCGCTGCCAGGAGTAAATCATGAAATTATCACGACGTCATTTCTTGAAAGGAACGGCAGCGCTTGGTGCCACCTCTGTTGCTCCTGCTTTAACGGGGCTTAATATGGCTCATGCCAATCAAGACGATTACAAAGCGCTGGTTTGTATCTTCCTGTTTGGCGGTAACGATGCCTATAACATGGTGATTCCAACCGATGACGGTGCTTACCAGAAGTACGAGCAGGCGAGGCGCAACTTGGCAATAGCGCAAAGTGATCTGGTGCCGTTGAACATCGCAAGCGATAACGGTGTGAAACTGGGTCTGCATCCGGCGATGCAAAGCTTGAAGTCGACTTTCGCTGAGCAAAATGCGACAGTAATCGTTAACTCTGGCCAGTTGGTCGAGCCGATCATTGGCGCGAATAACCCGAATAGCCGGGTACCTGATTTCTTGATGGCCCACAACCTGCAGCAGACGATGTGGCAGTCGGGGGCGGAAAACATGAATGACAAGTTGGGTTGGGCGGGACGAATGGTTCAGGATATGAACCTGTCGGGCAGTCTGTCCCCCTTGATGTCATTGAACGGTGAACAGAAGTGGTTGCGCAATAACCATGTAGAGCCTCTGGTGATGACAAGCGAAGGGGCGGGTGACTATACCGGGTTGAACAACAGTGATCGCCTTGGTGCCATGATGCGCCACTTCGATGAAAAGTATGCCAACCTGTATGCCGATAATTATTCGACGACTATGGCAAGTCGCTATTATGAAAATGATGCATTGGATGATGCTCTGGCATCGGTCGGCGATTTGGATGGCTTCCCGCAAACCGGTTTAGGTAACATGCTGCATACAACTGCCAAGTTAATCAAGGTGCGAAACGCGGCCTCGTTGCAGCATAATCGTCAGGTCTTCTTTGTAGGATTGGGTGGCTTTGATACCCACAAAGATCAGGCTGGCACCCATGCGGCACTGCTTGGTCAGGTGTCGGATGCGCTGGCGGCTTTTTATCAGGAGATGAAAGCGCAGGGACTCTCCGATCAGGTAACAGCCTTTACCATGTCGGACTTTGGCCGTCGCATCATGGCCAATGATTCCGGTACTGACCATGGGTGGGCTGGGCATCAGTTAGTCGTGGGGGGCGCGGTCAAAGGCGGCAGGGCCTATGGAAATTGGCCGGATCTTACCCCAGGCAGCGAGTATGACTATAACAATGGTCGCCTCATTCCAGAAATCGCCGCGGATCAGGTCAATGCAACCTTGGCAAACTGGTTTGGTTACAAGGGCGAATTGGAAGTGCTATTCCCGTCGTTGAAGACATTCCCACAAAATACCCTGGGCTTTCTCTAACACCGAATTGGTAATAGATATAAAGAGCTAGCATGTTGCTGGCTCTTTTTATATGCCTTTATATTTATAAAAGCAAAATATAATCTCTTGTATCATGGCAATATCAAGGGAATGTTAATTTCTTAAATAGCCAAGTGTAAGATTTTCTTATCTGTTATTTTCATCCCAGTTTATTGCTCTGTATAAAAGAGTTGACGAAAAATAAACATTAGTCGGAACCACTGCAAATATTATTCACCCGTTTATTGCTTCATGAATAAATAAAGCAGAATTAACTTTAAAAGGAAAAGCAGTGGTAACAACAATTAACGATCCGATACAGGCGGCTAAGTTCCTGTATCGTTCAACATTCGGTCCCAAGAATGGGGATGTCGAAAAACTTCTCGATTTCGACGGTGGCATTGATGGTTGGTTTGAGGACCAGTATGCTCGCCAGAATTTGCATTTGAGCCTGGCACGAAAAGTCGCGGACGATACCGGTACGCCTCTTAATGAAAGTGCGCGGATGAGTGCCTGGTGGCAGCGCTCACTCGTTGGAGGAGATCAACTTCGCCAGCGTGTTGCCTACGCTTTGAGCCAGATTTTTGTGGTATCAAACAATGGCGGTCCCGGCGGGGAAGGGCTGGCATCGTATTATGATGTGTTGGTGAGAAATGCTTTTGAGCGCTTTGATGTGTTGCTCAAAGCAGTCACTCTGCACCCGGCGATGGGACAGTTCTTGACCTTGGCCGGTAGCCGGGCCCATGATGAGCAAAACAATACCTACCCGGATGAAAACTATGCCCGGGAGGTCATGCAATTATTTTCGATTGGCCTATGGGAGCTGAAGATAAATGGTCAGCCCCAACTTGATGGCGAGAAAACCAAGCCGGCTTATACACAGCAAGATGTTGAAGAATTGGCGCGTGTATTAACCGGGTGGAGAAAAGACAAAGATAGCGATGGCAAGGACAGTAATACCAAGCCAATGGTGAATAACGCAGATTGGCATGATGATGGTGCAAAGTCGGTATTAGGTGTCGACTTCCCTGCCGGCCAATCAGCAGAACAAGATTTAGACCAGGCCATCAAGGTGTTATATGAGCACCCCAATACACCGGTATTTATCTCACGGCTGTTAATTCAGCGTCTGACTATCAGTAATCCTCGTCGTAGTTATATTGAGCGGGTCGCGAGGATCTTCATTGATGACGGGCAAGGCGTTCGTGGCAATATGAAAGCTGTGATCAAAGCTATTTTGCTTGATGAAGATTTGATTGAGGGCCATGCAATGGCAGACTATCAGGGCTTTGGTTTTAGCACCCGCAATTTCGGTAAAGTCAAAGAGCCGGTGATTGCGATGACCAACCTCTGCCGTGCCCTGAATGTAAAAAGCAATGATCCTCGTCGCTGGTGGGACTTTCCCGGATTGCAGAGTAATTTCGGTCAGGCGCCGCTGCAGGCACCGAGCGTGTTCAACTTTTATGAGCCAGATTATGCGCCCAAAGGGGAGATCGCCAATAAAGAGCTCACAGCTCCTGAGTTCAATATCCACAGCATGGACTCAATGCGTCGAATTTCAAACAAGATGTGGGGACTTATCCTTAGCCATCGACTCACGGGGGTAGAGCAGTGGACCTGGGATCGTAGCCCGCTGGAAAACCGGGTTGATAAGCCGGAAGAGTATATGGCGTGGATTAACGAGCGGATCTTTTTCGGTTTGATGTCAGACGAGCTCCATCAGTACATCGAAGATTTATTGATCAAAATGACCGAGCAAAACATTGGTACTGATAGAAGAACTTTCGCCACCTTGTTTGCCATTCAATGTTCACCTGATTTCCGCTGCCAGGAGTAAGCCATCATGAAGATGTCACGTCGCCACTTTTTAAAAAGCTCTACTGCACTTGGCGCACTATCAGCAGTACCGGGACTATCACTCAGCAAACAGGCTGTTGCGGGTGATGACGGGTTCAGAGCCCTTGTTTGTATTTTCTTGTTTGGTGGTAATGATGCCTACAACATGGTGGTACCGGTTGACCAGCATTACTTAACGTATGAAAAAGCAAGGCCGACACTGGCGATTGCCAAGCATGAACTGGTTGATATTGGTATCCAGTCAGAGCCGGGAGACACCAGCCCAGCGGTTAGTCTGGGTTTGCATCCTGCAATGTCACGGCTGGAGTCGGTATTCAGAGATAACAATGCCACAGTCATTGTCAATTCGGGCCAGTTGGTTGGACCAATTATCGGAGAAACGAATCCGCACCCTGTTCCCGATTTCCTGATGGCGCATAACCTGCAGCAAACCATGTGGCAGTCAGGCGCGCTTAACATGGAAGACAAACTTGGCTGGGCGGGGCGCATGGTCGACAGTATTTATATGTCCAATGACTTATCACCAATGATGTCTTTGAACGGCGAGCAGAAATGGCTGCGCAATGATATCTATGAGCAAATGGTGATGACCGCGAGCGGGGCTGGCAAGTATAACGGCCTTGATCAAGATGAACGCTACGAAGCGATGAAATTCCATTTTGATCGCCAGTTCAATAACCTCTTCAAGGATAATTACGCGGATGTGATGTCCAGCCGATTCTACCAAAATCAGAGACTTGCTGAATTGCTTGGTACTGATGAGGATGACGATACTGATCGTTCATCATTGAGCGAGCAGCTGCATACCACCGCGAAGCTGATTCAAAAGCACGCCGAGATGGGACACCACAGACAGGTTTATTTTGTTGGCCTCGGGGGCTTTGACACGCACCATAACCAAAAGAATGTTCATCATGCGTTGTTGGAGCAACTATCTAATGCGATGGCAGACTTCTATCAAGAGTTGAAAGATATCAACATGTTGGACAATGTAACGGCCTTCACGATGTCTGATTTTGGTCGCCGTTTGATGGCCAATGATACCGGTACGGATCATGGCTGGGCAGGCCATCAGCTGGTAATGGGCGGTGCGGTTAATGGTGGTAAGGCTTACGGTCAATGGCCTGATTTAACACCGGGTAGTGAGTACGACTACAACAATGGTCGCCTTATTCCGGAAATTGCTGCCGACCAAGTCAATGCGACGCTGGCCAAGTGGTTTGGCTATGAAGAGGCCCATTTAGATACTCTCTTCCCCACGCTAAAAGCGTTTGAGGATAATACGCTGGATTTCCTATAGTCAGGATAGGGGATAATATAGTTCTGCTTGAATTTAAAACAGCCAGGTTAGCCTGGCTGTTTTTATATAGGATATAGGCTGTTTTTATCCAGCCTTAGCCAACGATGACGCCGATACTGAGCAGCGCCATGATCATTAGTGTCAGGATACCAATTAGCGGTCCGATAAAGCGTAACCAAGAAGAATAGGCGACTCGGCCGATGGCAAGCCCACCCATCACGACACCGGAGGTCGGTGTGACAAGATTAGGGAGACCGGAGGCGGACTGGAAGGCCGTTACGACAAGTTCTCGACCCACACCGGCAAAGTCAGCAAGCGGCGCGAGCACAGGCATGGACAGCACGGCCAAGCCGGATGACGAAGGCACCACCAGACAAAGGACGGCTTCAACCCAGTAAATGGCATTGATAAAGGCAATCTCATTTAGCCCACCAAGCAGGCCTTCGGCATAATGAAGAATCGTGTGGGTGATGTTGCCATTGTCCATGACGACGACCAATCCCCGTGCGATGGCAATGATCAATGCGACACCAAGCAGATCTCTGGCACCGTTGACAAAACTGTCGGTGATCTCAACTTCTGATAAACGGCCGACAAAGCCAACCAGGATACTTGAGCCAATAAACAGGGCTGAAAGTTCAGCCATCCACCATCCAGCAACGGAAACGCCCCACATCATGACGACAAACGTCAGGGCAAAAATGGCCAGCACGGCCTTACGGGTATTGGTGAGTTCAGGGGTTTCCTGCTGCTTGCCGTGCAGGAAATGGTTGAGGTTTTCATCACGCTGGTGGGCGACAATTGAGCGAGAAGGATCTTGTTTGACGCGCTCGGCGTAGCGCATGACATAAAACACACACAGTAGCCAGCCCAGGATAAGGATCACCGCGCGAAGGGCAAAGCCTTCCATGAAGTTGATTTCAGCTGCGTTTGAAGCAATGACGGTGGCAAAAGGGTTGATGGTCGAGCCCAAGCAGCCGATACCGGCCCCAACCATGATAATGGCGACACCGACAATGCTGTCATACCCGGCAGCAATCATCACCGGGATCAGCAGGGCATAGAAGGGGATGGTTTCCTCAGCCATGCCATATACAGTACCGCCGAGGGCGAACAGGCCCATCAGGATAGGGATCATCCATTTTTCTCGGCCGGCCAGACGTTTCATGGTGCCGGCGATACCGGCATCAATGGCACCGGTTTCGGTCACGACAGCCAGGAAGCCTCCGATGACCAAGACAAACAGGGCGACATCAACAGCCCGTGCAACATAGTCCGATGGGTCGTAAAAGCCCTGGATAGGAGCCATCAGGATATCAATGATGCCCTGGGGATTCGCTTCGACGGTTTGGTACGAACCCACAACCGGGACAAGCTTGCCCAGTGTCTCATTGATTTCCATTTGGTATTGGCCTGCCGGGATCATCCAGGTCAGCAGTGCCATCAATACCGTAAGCAGCATTAAGATGGTGTAGGCAGAAGGGAATTTCAATTTGCTCATTGTTCAGTCCTTTATGGGGCCAGTGGCCCCATATTTGTCAATTGCGCTTGAGTTACGCTACAAAGTCCATGATTTCTTGGGCGGAAAGGTTATCCAGCCCCATTTTTTTCAATGTGCGGCCAGTAGTGAAGTAGTTGGTATCGTTATAGGCGTTGTCAATGTGTAGGCAGGCGGTGATCATAGGGGTCTCCACCCCGGTAAGTTGGCCAAGCTCATAGCAAGGCACTAACAGGTAGGCGGCGTCCTCAGTGATATAGCGATTGCTTGCCGAGTTCGGTGCGCTGTTGAGCTTGCCGTGGGTTTCTGAAGTACGGTTGACTTCATACACGGTTTTGCAATCCATGTCGTAGAGCGCGTTCATGGCATCCAGTTCGGGCTTGAGTCTCAGGCCCAGTAAGCGACCGATGGCAAGGCGTTCGTTTTCCATTGCTGCCGCAGCCTTGGCGGTGGACACCGAACAGCAGTCTTTGTAGTAATTGAACTGGCCGTCGAAATTTTCCAACAATCCCATGTTCAGCGTGGTGAGCAGTGGATGGCCCCCGAAGTTGATATTTTCAAGGCCGGCTTCAATCACATTGCCCAAAGCGGTGAGCGGAAGCGGCATGACCGGCTGCAGGGCGTCAATAGCCATTTGCGAGCGCTTGGCCGGGAAAGCTGCCACGGGCAGGAACTCTTTCATGCCGAGGATTGCCAGCTGCGCTGGCCCCACAATACGTGTGGCCCACGGAATGGAAATGGCATCGACAAAGGTAATATCAAGCTGGCCGTAACCTCTTTCGTGTTTGATTCGATTGAGCACCAAGGAGCCGTAATTACCCGGCATCAGCATGATGATCTGGCCATCGCGCAGGTGCGGCAACATCTCGATAAACAGAGGCTCCTGGGCAAAGGATGGCACCGGAAGTACAACAAGGTCAGCATAATCGAGCGTCTCTTTAAGATCACGGCTGATCTTGTCGATGGCTTGAAAACCAGCGAAAGTGAGTTCCACGTCGTTGAAGTGGCTGAGGGCTTCAATTCCACCACGCTGTTCAATATCTTGAAGAGGCTGATCAAACCCCTTGCTGCCATATAGGCAGACATCTGCACCATGCTTGGTAAAGTGATAGGCTGCTGTTAATCCGGCGTTTCCCGAGCCAATGATAGAGACACGATTTGTCATGATTATTCCTTTTCAGTGTGTGTCGTTGTTTTGGCTACAGTAAGGAACCTCCCAGTTATCTCGCCAATGCTAAAGGAACAAACAGCCATGCAAAAAAGTAATGCTAGTTAGTGATAACGTTATTATCTTTTTGATTTTTAATGGGTTATTTTTTCATCTCATTGGCCGCCCATACGCGGCTCAAGTGTGATGTCGTCCCGAAGGTTACTCATCAAGATCTCTCATCGGGCCAATTTTCAACTGCACATCAAGGGCGTCGGCCAGCAGCATAAATTGTTCGATAAAGTGCTCGGCATGACGGTGGATCGGCTTGAGGGCTGGGTAGAGGATGTCAAATTCGAACGGCAGGCCAAAGACCAGTGGTCGCATGACCACGTTCGGGTGTTCGCTGTCGATAACGGCGGTAAACGGGTCGGTGATCGCAATGCCAACTCCCTCTTTGACCAGCGCGGCGGCAGTGCTGGCAAGGGAGACTTCGATATGCTCGATAGTCGACAGGCTGTAACGGCGTAATAATGCATCTATACGCCGTTGGGTGGCATCTTTTTCATGGCGTATTAGCACTTGATCGGCAATATCATAGATATCGATGACCTTGCGTTTTGCCAGCGGTGAGCTGGCTGGAACCAAGCATACGCACTCGCATTCGACCCGCTGTGCTTTGGCCCCGGCCACAATGTCGTCGACAAAAGCAAAGCCGATATCGGCGGTTTGGCTTTGTATCCGGCGGATCACATCTTCCGAGCGGTACGTTTTGAAGCCCAGCTTGAGTTTAGGCGTCTGGGATAGGAAGGTCGCAACGACCCGGGGTAAAAATGCATTGGAGAGCAGTGGCATTGCCGCGATATTGAGGCTGCCAAAGTGATTGGAGCGGATTGAGTTGGCGGCTTGATCCAATCCGGCGACGGCATCGAAGACTTTGGCGACCTCGAGGTAAAAAGCCTGCCCTTCATCGCTGAGCTCCAATCGGTTGCCTTTGCGGATGAATAATTTAAAGCCCAAGCGTTGCTCTAATGAGGACAATAATCTGCTGACGGCAGGCTGGCTGAGATGAAGGCGCTCTGCTGCGGCGGTGACGGTTTGGCATTCAATAATGGCTTTGAACGCATTCAGTTGGGTTAGTTTCATGGTCGTGCAGGGTTGTTCGAGTTTGCGCTAAGCTAGCAAAATCATGACTTGGTTTCTTTGAACTAACCGTGAAATTGAGGGTAACGAATTATTGTTGTTTAAAATGTCAGCAGTGTCATTAAAATTACTTATTATGTGCAGAAATAATCCAAATGGTGCTTTTCGGAGAAAGGAATAGACTAGCGCTTTTCTTTATTACCCGTACCACCATGCAATGTTCTCACTTTGATCAGCAGCGCTGCCGTTCCTGTAATTTATCGGGTATGCCTTACCCACAGCAAATCCAGCAAAAAGATGACACGCTAAAACAGTTGTTTTCAACGGTAATGCCACTGCAATGGTTGCCCGCTGTTTATAGTGAGGAAAGTGCATGCCGAAACAAGGCCAAGATGGTTGTACTTGGTGCTGCCCACCAGCCAGTGTTGGGTATAGAAGGCAGTGATAATCTGCCTGTAAGCTTATGCGGCTGCCCGCTTTATCCTAATGATATGCAGGCATTACTGGCTTATCTAGAGAACTGGATTCGAGGCGCGGGTATTCCGCCTTATAACAAGGCGAAAAAGAAAGGCGAGTTGAAATACATTCTGCTTACTCGTTCTCAATGTCAGGGCGAGTATATGCTTCGGTTCGTGATGAAAAGCAGAGATGCTATTGCCCGTATTGAAGCAAACCTTGCCAGGCTGCTTGCTGATTGGCCGCAAGTGACAGTGGTTTCGGTGAACCTGCAGCCAATTCATATGGCACGTTTGGAAGGGGAAGAAGAAATTTTCCTTACCGACGCTCAGCATTTGGTCGAGCAGTTCAACGGCGTGCCATTGGTGATTCGGCCAAAGAGTTTTTTCCAGACTAACCCGAAGGTCGCAGAGCAGCTATATGCGACGGCACGAAATTGGGTCAGAGAGTTGGCACCGACCACGATGTGGGATTTGTTCTGCGGCGTAGGCGGCTTTGCCTTGCACTGTGCCAATGATGTCGAACGGGTCGTTGGTATTGAAATTGAGCCTGAGGCGATTGCCAGTGCCAAGTTTTCGGCTGCACTGTTGGGGATCAACAACCTCGAGTTTGATGCGTTGGATTCTGCTCATTTTTCCCAGTTGCAAGACCGTGCACCTGAGCTGGTGTTGGTTAATCCGCCACGTCGCGGGCTAGGACAGGCATTAACCGAGCAACTTCTCGCATTGGCACCCAAATATATTATCTATTCCAGCTGCAACCCAGAAACACTTAAAAAGGACTTAATGGATTTGCATCCGTATGAGGTTCAGCGGCTGCAGTGGTTTGATATGTTTCCTCATACGGAACATGCGGAAGTGATGGTGTTGCTCGAGCGCAATGAATAGCCACCTTATTTAATGTGTACTCTCAACAAACAGTTGTTATAACTGTTTTAAGGCCTCGCAGTGAGAGGCCTTTTCAGTCGAAGCAAGGTAATGTGATTTCAATTGTATTGGGTTTTATGCCTTGCACATTGCCCGACATCTTCATAGGTTTCAGGCCTTGTTTCAGATAGCTCTCGGGCGTTGGCTTCCCACAGCAAGGCTTGCTCGCCGTACTGCGAGGTTAAGCTAGAGATAGCCAGTGAGTTTCTTTTGTCGGATTTTGCCCCGAGAATGATGACTTTTATCGACTCCATAGAAAAGACATCTTCCAAGGTACGCTTGTAATATGGGGTGATAAGGTTCCGGTTCACGCGATAGCTCAGTTCGTTCAGCGGAACCAGTGCAATGGCGCGTGACTCATCTTCGTTAATGAAGTCATGATGCTTCCAGGCAAATAGGGTTTTGAGCAAGGAAAAGAGCGAGGACTTGTAATGTGGCGCCAAGGCTTCCAGAACACTTTGCTGCTCATGTTGATGCTGCATGTCAATGGCGTTCAAATAATCAAACAGCTCTTTGAACAGGAAAATGGTTTCCTCGATATAGTTATGTAGTGGGTCATAGCTGCACTTGAATGTCTCACTCAGCATTAGCGTTCCGCTAAAGTAGTGAGCAGAACAGGTTAGTGAGGGACTATCACTGGTGTTGTTTTTCAGTACATCGGACCGAAAACCGATACAGCTGCCGCGGCAATCATCACCATAAAAGCGCCACTGAGTAAGGGAATCACTGGTACCGGAAAAAGAGCAGACACACATGGAGTGCTGGGTTTCGATTTGGTGCAGTAGCATTTCCAGCATCATACTGCATGTGGTGTAGTCCGAGTCACGGAGCCGCCCGGTCAGGGCATGTAACGCTTTTTTGAACTCCCCTTTGTCGTTCAAAAACTGGTAATCGGTAAACCATATCTCTTTGTTGAGCATAACGCCAAAGAGTCCGTCCGTTGAGGTGTAATGAAACAGTGTATTTCCGTCCACAATTAGCGCCTACTTTTTTGTTATGTGTTAATTAAACAGTACTAGAGCTCTCAAATTTTGGTCAAATTAATTCATTGTAAAGTGTTAACAGCAGTCAATATTACTCACTTACTCATACACATTACTGCAGAAGCATGAACCTATATATGATAAATATGCGGTAAAAAATGCTGACGTTAGTTCATTTTTGATACAGCGTGCTGCTCTACCATGAACGCGATCACTTCATCATTTAAGCAAGACTTACTGACATATTGGCGCTGTTTACCCATATGAAGGATAAAACCTAAATCGCTTTGCTGAAGTTGGTCGATTTCACTCCAGGCGATGTTACGGGTGTTTTTACCGCTTTTATAACTCACACCGTTAGAGTCAACGTGAAATACCACTTTGCTGCCAGAGCTCATGCTGAGAGTTTGTCGCCACAACCACCAGGCTCTCTTAAAATAAACACTAAGCGCCTCAATAATACTCAAAAAAATAAAGAACCAACCAACGTAACCACTGGGTAGCAGTTCAAATTTTACTAAAACCACCCCAAAAAGAAGAAAAAGTATTCCTTTTAAATAGGCTTGTGGAAATACAGCAGGACGGCTAGTTTGATCATAACATTCTGCTAAAAAGGCCTTGTCGATGGTGTATTCTGTGGTGAAATCAAAATCTTTAGACATAAGTGGCTACTTTGAGGGTTTCTGTGAGTGAGTATCCCATGCTGCGATCTCGCAACTCGCGTATTGTACAGCTTCTCGGTGCTTTTCTTTAGTTTGTTTTAATCCTCTTTTGTAAATCAATAATACCGACAGCGTCTACTCTCACTATAGCCAGTTTGTTATCCAAATTGGTATTAGATGATGCATCAACCAGCTAAAAACCTAGGCGCTCAGTAATGCGATAAAGCACAAGTAAAATAACTTATGCACGCAACTGACAAATCAGGTGGTACCTACGGTGCCACCTGATTTGTGTTTTTGTGCCTGTAACTTATTTGTTAATTTAGCTCTGGAGCTGAAGACTGCAACGTCGACTCATTGAGCAATCCTGCGTAAATACCATTTTGGGTAACCAGTTCTTGGTGGTTCCCCCGCTCGACAATCTCGCCTTTTTCCAGAACCAGGATCATATCTGAGTGGCGCACTGTGCTAAGGCGGTGGGCGATTGCGATAACGGTCTTTTCTTTGAACAAGCGCTGCATGGCTTTTTGGATCAGATCTTCGGTGATGGAATCAACTGAGCTGGTGGCCTCATCGAGCATCATTACTTGTCCGCCTTGTGCCACTGCACGGGCAAAGGAGATTAACTGGGTTTGGCCAACGGAAAGGTTAGCGCCGTTTTTATCTAACGGGAAGTCATAGCCTTGTGGTAGTTGCTCGATAAAGCTATTGGCGTAAACATAACGCGATGCCTGCTCAACCTGCTCGCGTGAGATGCCTGTTTTGCCCAAGGCAATATTGAAGTGAATGGTTTCTTCAAACAAGTGGACATCCTGCATCATCAATGAAAATAGATGGGCACAATCTTCAATGGCAACTTCAGAGAGCTCAATGCCATTTAGTAGGATGCTGCCCTCGTAATCTTGATAGGTTTTCGAGATCAGGCGCATAATCGTTGACTTGCCTGAGCCGGTTGAGCCAACCAGCGCGATCTGATGGCCTTTTTCCAAAATAAAGGACACGTTTTTCAGCACGTAAGGGGCGTCATCTTTGTATCGGAAGCTGACATTTCTGAACTCAAGGCTGACAAACTCTTTAAGCTGTTGTTCCACTTTGTGTGTCGGCTGCAAATCACGGCCTTCCTCTTCGATTGGCTCGACGAATAGTTCTTCTATATGGTCGAACGCAGCAAATGAGCTTTGGATCGAGGCAATTTGCGAGGTGAAATCTCGGATAGGTACAAACACTTTCTCCAATGTGTTGATAAACGCAATCAGCACACCCAAAGTCAGTGACGCCTCCAAGACTTGCCCAGAGCCGTACCAAATCATCAGTGCCACAGTGATAGAGGTAATGCCGGAGATGAAGGAAAACAATACGGCATCGTATTTATTGACCTTCTTCTGCGCTTTTAAAAACTCATCGGTATAGCCTTTGTATTTTTGTTCGACGGCCTCTTCTGCACGGTATAACTGAACGGTTTTGACGCCTAAGATCACTTCCTGCAAATAGCCGATACCACGGGCCAATGAAGAACGGGTGGTCAAGTGCAGTTCCCGCAGGCGGTTGCGAACATACATCGTCAGGTACATCACCGGTGGCATGATAACCAAGACAATCAGTGTCAGTTGCCAGTCGATAAAGAGCATCATCACTAGTAAAGCAATGGTATTGAGGCTATCTCGAACCAGCCCAACAACGGATTGGATGAATGTCTCGCCAATGGTTTCAAGATCACTGGTAAGTCGAGAAAGCGTCACGCCGTTTGGCGTGTTATCAAAATAGCTGCGGGGTAGTCTCAATACGCGGTCAACAAGCACTGAACGCATATCCGTAATAGTGTACTGGCCTGTTTTGCGCAGGTTGTAAGAATAGGTGGTATCAACAATGTAGTCGACAATCAAAACCCCAACAAGCGCCATGATATATAGCCACATGCCGTTGGTGTTTTCCTGCGAAAGGTGAGTATCAATCACCTGGATAATCAGCCATGGGAACAGCAAACTGGTTGCAACGGTGAGCGGCAACATGGAAATACCCAGGATGGCAGAGCCTTTGTATTTCTTGGCAAATTTAAAAAAGTGCTTTAGGTATTTAACATCAATGCCCTTTAACATGCTGCTGCCTCCGCTTCGCTCTGTTGCAGTTTCCAGGTATCAAAATAGTAAGGGCAAGTTTGGAGCAGGGTAGTGTGATCACCTTTGGCAATTACCTTTCCTTCACTGAGAACAATGATTTCATCCATATATTCGAGGGCGTTAACGCGATGGGAGACGACGAGGACGGATTGATTCTGCAAACGGTCAAACAAGCCTTCCAGAATATTGCGTTCTGTCTCGTAATCAACCGCAGACAAGACATTGTCCAAGATGATCAAATCACTTGGCTCAAGCAGGGCTCGGGCAATGCTCAAACGTTGTTTCTGGCCACCGGAGAGCATGATCCCTTTTTCGCCGACCATGGTTTGATCGCCGTTCTCAAAACGGCCAACATCACCAGAAAGTTGGCTAAGTGACAACACTTCATCGACTTGAGTTTTCGCAATGTCCGGGGCGTGGCTGCCGAAGCGAATATTATCCTCTACCGTTGCCGAGAATAAATACGGGTCTTGTGTGACCGTTTTGATATAGCGGCGCAGGTCGGAGCGGGCAAAAGTGGTGATGTCTTTATCGCCGAGGAAAACGCTGCCTGCCGGTACATCCAGATGGTGATTGAGGCAGTTGACCAGAGTGGTTTTTCCTGCCCCGATGCTGCCGAGAACACCGATTTTTTTACCCGGGGGGATATCGAAACTGACGTTATCCAGAACTAAAGCCTCGTCACCCGGGTAGCTGAAACTCAGGTTACGTACAGATAACGTTTTTGCCTGTAAGCTATCAAGTTCACGTTGCGGCAGTGGGGTGACATCTTGCTGAGGGATCTCAGCATTGAGGATAGTTTGCACGCTTTCGATCCCAACCATGCCGCGCTGATAGATGGTCGCAATTCGCCCTAGTTGCATCAGCGGCATAGCCAGTAAGACAGAATAGCTGAGAAAAGCCGTTATCTCGCCTAAAGTGAGCTGCTGGCTCATCAGCATATAACCGCCAAGTCCGAGGATAACAATCTTCATGAGGTTGTTGGCGTAATCCAGCACAGGCATAAAAAACACCTGAATACGGGTGATCTGCATCCGGCAGTGAAGCAGTTGCTGGTTAAGCTTTTCGACTTCGTCTTTTACCCACGGGGACATCTGCTCGCTCTTTATTAGATCGATCCCGGACAAGTAACCCATCAGCTGGGCAGAGAGGTTCTGCAACCGGCGCATATGTTCCATATGCAGTGTTTTCATTTGTTTAAAGCCGATACGGAAAATCACAAAAGCGATGATGATAGGAATCACGGAGTAAAGTGTCAGCTCGGGTGAAATGCGCCACATCCAGAGAGGTGTGAGAGATAGCGCAAGTAAGACATTGAAAAATTGCAGGAAGCCAAGGCCAAACAGCAGGCGGACGCCACCTAAATCATTATTGATGATCGAGATGAGCTTTCCTGATGCAAATTGGCTATGAAAGTTATTGGGTAAGCGGGTCAACTTGTGCAGCAGTATATTCTTGAGGGCTGCCTCTGTAACGCGGCCAGGGTTAAGTGCGTACATGCGTGACCAAATGCGAACCACAACCATGGCAATAGCCATGAATACCACGATGCTCACATAGGTTGTCAGCTGCTGGTGGCCGTCTGGTGAGCCGTTGTCGATAAGATCAATTGCCAACTGGATATAACGGGGGATTTCGACTTGGAGCCAGTTAACGAGAAAAATGAAAAAAATCGCCAGTATGTATGACTTGCGATTCATACGCAGAAAGTGCGCAAAAAATTGTGTTTTAGTCATGAAACGCGTTCTTTAAGGGGGATTCAGTATGGCCTTGTTCAATGCTGAAACCGACAAAACAGTAAGAAAGCACTGCAGGTTATCCCAAATTGTTAGTGAAATTGATTATCGTTTACTGAGAATAACATATTGGCTTCTGCTATGCAGGTTGCAAAGATAGCAAGAAAAATAGGGAAGAGAACGGGTGATGGTAAAATTCCAATATATCAATGCGTTATGCTTGGTTTTGCTTTTGGGTAAGTATTGTAAATCAAGGTAAAGGAAAAATGCGAAGCTTGAGCTTCGTTGCTGGAGGCTGGCCTTTCTTATCCGTTATTGATTGTTGCAGCGGAAATCATGGCAACTAGCTTAGTTTGAAAGGCACCATAGAAAGCAAAAATGCTTTGCGGCATTAGCAAAAAATAATCCGATATACTCCTAAAAAAGAGAGGTATCACATGATTAAAACTGCAACGGTTGCTGCGCCATTCTCCGAGGTGGCCACCAAGCTTATTGAGCAACTAATCTCTGAGGGAACCAAGTTGGTTGGTTTTGCGAGGGTAGGTGATGAACAGAGAGGCGCAGAGCTAGAGGCCAACTACAAAGGAGCGATCCAAATCGTTTATGGCGATATGGCTGATCCTGAATCGTCAAACCACATGGTGGCATCGGCCGTTGAGCTACTGGGCAGTATCGAAGCCCATTACCATTGTGCTGGTGTGTTCTCCTGGAACCATTGGCAACATGTTGAACCTACTGAAGTTGCGCGTTTGTTTAATGCCAACTTCCAAACGGCATGGTGCATGTCTAAGGCGCTAGTGCCTGCTATGCTGGGAGAGAGCCGTAGCAGTATGGTGTTTGTCTCGGCAAGGGACACCTCACGCTTTGTGGGGGCTGGCTTTGGCCCTTATATGGCATCAAAAATGGCATTGAATGGTTTGGTCGAAAGCCTGGCGACTGAATTAATTAGCACCAACATCACTGTTAATGCTGTGCAACCGACCATTATCAATACCGCAGTAAATCGTAAAGCACTTCCTGATATTGATCCCGCAAACTTTGTCGACCCTGCACAAATGGCAAGTATCATGATAGATATCAGTAAACCAACGAGATATCAGCTTTCAGGGGCATTGATTCCGATTAACAGTGGTTTGATTTAATAATAAAGGAAGCTTAAGTTGTTATATACCCAAGCTACTTCAAGAGGCAGGTTCAAGTGAAACAACCGTCTGCTGGCCGTCAACCGTTAGGTGAAATGCGTTAGCGAGTGAGTGATCTGTAGCTTCGGTGGTAAAGAGGGAGAGGGAGATTTCAGCCATTGCGCCCGTAGCCGATTTGATCAAATAGGCCTTGTGGTTGATATATTCACTGCTTTCAACCGGTAGAAAGTACACCAAAGCGAACTCCTGTTTGAAATCTTCATAGATAGCGACACAAGAACGGGTGTCGGCCTGACACTGGGGAATCGATTCCGGCCATTGAGTATGGTACTTATTGCTCACCTCTCTCATGATATGGATATATTGGCCCTCATTATGAGGCATACCATAAAAATGGCTGTCGTCATGACACAAAAGAGAGGTGAGTTCTCCTTTGTTTTCATGCGATACGGTTAACGACTTGCTGATCGTATGATGTGACAAGCTATTTTCATTCAGCCAAGGTACCTCGTAGCCACGATGCTCCAGTTCTAGCATCAAGTAGCTTGCATCATTGTTGCCGTATATTGCGTCGGTAAAGCTGTAGTGGTATTTGCCGTTCGT
Organism: Photobacterium sp. DA100; assembly: GCF_029223585.1. Taxonomy (NCBI): domain Bacteria; kingdom Pseudomonadati; phylum Pseudomonadota; class Gammaproteobacteria; order Vibrionales; family Vibrionaceae; genus Photobacterium; species Photobacterium sp. DA100. The sequence goes on from NZ_CP119423.1 coordinate 1,592,142, forward strand.
TGCCTGGTATTCGGATGCGGCACCTCGAGAATAAGACTCATCGCTCAACTGCATCGTACCGGCTTCAGGCTCAGTGACGGCAAGCTCCACCTGTCCGGCACGGCCATAACGGTAAACAGTCAGCCCCTCGCTGCCGGAGCAAAAGCTCACGGTTTTTCCATTTCGAAGCTCACAACCCGTAATATAGTCCTCATTGGGTTGGCACAGGGATTGCGCATAGCTAGGTGCTGCTATCAGCATGAATACAAAAGAAAAATATTTCAAATCGGGCCTCGATATGTTCGATAAAAACGAGTAAGCACTAATGTGCTTGCTTGCGGGGAGTCTAACATAGCTAGGGTTAAGAGTAATGTTTGCTTTGTAAGTTAATGATATAAATGATTATATTACCTCTTGCTTTCAATACATCGATTTCACGCAAAGTAACTATCCCAACCTCGCTATTTATCTTTTGCTCTAATAGGCGTTCAATGTCGACAACCAACAAGCAAAGGTAGGACAGCAGGTACTTTATATGCAGAACCATAACCCAAGCCTCGCTTCTATTTGCTTGTTCCTTTTGACCGTCTGATATGTCCGGTTATCAAAAATCACCGATCCCAAAGGAAGAGGAATCATGTTTACCCTACTGAAAAATACGAATCTCTATAATCCCAATAAAGTCGGCAAGACCGATATTTTAATCGGACAAGGAAAGATACTCGCCATTGAGCCCAACCTAAATGTCTGCGGGCTGCCGAGTGTCACGACGATTGATTGCTGCGGGAAAATCGCCACGCCGGGATTGATTGATCAACATGTTCACCTTATCGGCGGTGGCGGAGAGTCCGGTTTTGGCAGCCGAGTGCCGCAGGTTAGCCTTAAAAAGCTGCTGCAGGCCGGCACTACCACGGTTATTGGTGTGCTGGGAACCGATGGTATCTCGCGCTCGCCTCGAGATTTGTATGCCAAAGCCGCCGCACTGACGGAAAGTGGCATGACTGCTTACATGTATACCGGCTCCTACGAGGTCCCAACCAAGACCATTACCGGGGCGATTCGGGATGATATTGCCTTTATTCCGTCTGTTCTGGGCGTAAAAATCGCTTTGGCTGATCACCGCTGTTCTTTCCCAACAACACAGGAACTGGCTCGCATTACCTCAGATATCAGGGTTGCCGGGATGCTATCTGGCAAGCGAGGTGTACTGCATATTCATATGGGCGATCTGCCCAACGCATTTGACAAGATCAATGAGCTCCTCGATATGGGGATACCGATCAAGCATTTCTCGCCGACCCACCTCGAGCGCAATTCAGGGTTGTTTGACGAAGCAATTGGCTTTGCCCTGAAAGGCGGGAAAATCGATATTACGTCTGCGCCTGGCAATTTTGCTGATCAAGAGCAGATGATAAAACATGCCCTCGAATCTGGAGTCGCTGCAGACCGAATTACCACCAGCTCAGATGGCAATGGCAGCCTGCCGGAATTTAATGAGCAAGGCGAGCTTACCGGTATTGTTGCGGCAAGCTGTGATAGCAACCTGGAATTTTTACCGAAACTAATCAATGTAGGTATTGAACCAGAGCAGGCTATTGCAATGATGACAGCTAACGTTGCCGATACATTAGGAATAAATAAAGGTCGAGTTGAATTAGGTTGTGATGCAGATATCTGCATTTTTAATGATGACTTCTCGATTCATTCCGTAATTGCCAAAGGAAAAACAATGATTTTGGATGGTGACGTATTAATAAAAGACAACTTTGAATAATGCTATGAATTCTTTTTCCCAATAACGATTTCTATTCAGTGTTTGGTACATAGAGTGACCGTTTTCTACTGGCGACAGTAGCAAGACAAGGAGATAATAATGACGACCCAAACCGCGACAAAAGAAGAGAAAACTGGCTTTTTTGCTAACTTCAAATTTCCTTCAGCCTACACCATTCTTTTTGCCCTTATTGCGTTTGTAGCATTGCTGACTTGGATAGTACCTGCAGGTCAGTATGAGCGCGTGATGAATGAGGAGCTTGGTAGAGAAGTACCTATAAGTGGTACTTACCAACCCATAGACAGCAACCCGCAGGGGTTCGTGGATATCCTGCTGGCACCGATAGACGGTTTTTATGACCACAACAGCTATGAGGCGGCAGCGATCGACGTTGCCCTGTTCATTCTGGTGATCGGTGGCTTCCTCGGTTTGGTGACCAAAACGGGGGCGATCGATGCCGGTATTGCGCGTGTAACCGCACGGTTCAAAGGGCGGGAAGAGCTGATGATCCCCATCTTGATGGCGATGTTCGCTGCAGGGGGGACGATTTACGGTATGGCCGAAGAGACCATTCCCTTCTATACATTGCTTGTTCCTGTCATGATGCTAGCACGCTTTGACCCTTTGGTCGCAGCGGCAACCGTGCAGCTAGGCGCCGGGATCGGTAGTCTTGGCTCAACCATTAACCCATTCGCCACCGTCATTGCCTCCAATGCTGCGAGCATCCCATTTACAGATGGGATCGAACCACGTTTTGCGATATTGCTGATTGGTTGGGTGATCTGTGTCGGTTATGTCATGCGCTATGCCAAAATGGTTCGTGAAGACAAGACCAAGTCTATCGTTTATGACAAATACGAAGAAAACAAAGCCTTCTTCCTTGGTAATCAGTCTGATGAACTGCTGGAATTTACCACAACGCGCAAAATCATTCTGGCGCTATTTGCCGCATCGTTCGGAATCATGATCTACGGCGTGGCTATGGCTGGGTGGTGGATGGCCGAAATTTCTGCCATGTTCCTGGCTGCCACCATCATCATTGGCTTAGTCGCCCGTATGAGCGAAGAGGAGTTAACATCCAGTTTCATCAACGGTGCCCGTGATTTGTTGGGCGTAGCCCTGATCATCGGTATTGCCCGAGGTATTGTCGTCATCATGGACCGCGGAATGATCACCGATACCGTATTGAACTATGCCGAGCACGCCGTTACGGGTCTGTCTTCTATCGTTTTCATCAACGTTATGTATTGGCTTGAGGTGTTATTGTCGTTCGTCGTTCCTTCTTCCTCAGGCCTGGCCGTATTGACCATGCCTATCATGGCACCTCTTGCTGACTTTGCCGGTGTAGGCCGTGATTTGGTCGTGACGGCTTACCAATCTGCATCCGGTTTGGTGAATATGGTGACACCAACGTCAGCAGTACTGATGGGGGGACTGGCCATTGCGCGCGTGCCGTACGTCCGCTGGCTTAAATGGGTCGCTCCGCTTATCGGTATGCTGACTGTGCTCATCATGGCCACTTTAAGCATTGGCGCAATGATGTAATTAATTAGGATTAAGGTAATAGCAAAACCACCAGTAATTAATATTGCTGGTGGTTTTTCTTTTTCGGCATTATTTAACGTGACGAATAAAAAGAGTCCTGTGTTCGATAATATATATTTAAGCGGTGAATAGGCTGCCGGGAAATTACACGCACAATATGATGGATAAGGAAATGAACGGGGATAACAAAGAACAGTAAAGGAAAGCTGTAAATTACATGGCGGCGTGTAAAAGCGGGCATGTACGGCCCGCTCTGTGTAGAAGGCGAAACTAGATAAAATGCTTGTTAACGTATTCGGAGGTCATACACTGCAAGACACCGCTGTATGACAGGTTGAATGTAACCAAGCTACCAACCCGGTAGTTGATGTCGCTGTCACTGATGTCCAGGATCAAGTGATCACTGCTACCGCCAATGACAAGGATGCTGCTGTCTTGCGGGGTGATTTGATTGATATCGACATCTTGTTTGCCAATGGCACAGATGGCGCGTTTGCGGAGCCCGCGGTCAATAAATTGAGGTTTATTGCCAAAGGCATCCAATGCTGTGGAGTTGGCTGGTAACGAGGGTTTGACCTTTATTTCGATAATTTCTACTGACAGATCAAAAGTGTCCTGGCGGGTATTGGGAACTGGATCATCATTAAGCCCGATCCCCATTAGCAGAGAGGCCCCCAATCTCAGCTGATTGACCCCGCGAGGGAGCTCTCCGCGTTGCATGATATTCAGTCCGGCCGAGCTGGCACCCGTTACATACTTCAGCTTAATCTGGTTTTCGGTTTCTATCTTTGCGGCAATTGTGAGCAAGCTGCTCTGGTTTTCGCTACTGGGCTCGACACCGCCATAGCACGCTAGGTTGGTACCAAGACCAACCAGTTCGATGCCCGGCAGGGTGATGGCCAGACGGGCAAGAGCCAACGTCTCCTCCTCAAAGAATGCGCCTTCACGAAGATCGCCCAAATCATGCATAAGAATGACTTGATGCTGCCGGTGTTGTTTGACGGCCTCAGCGGAAAGGGCTTGCAAGGTTGCCAGCTCAGAGTTCAGGGAAATATCTGCATAGCGGACAACCTCACAGGCTTCGCTGATTGCCGGTAACCGGAGTAACATCTTTTCGGCATCAAGTTGTTGTAGCTTTTTGAGGTTGGCAATACGGGAATCGGCCAGTAGGTGAATACCACCGTTGATGATGGCCTGTCCGACTTCGGGATAGGCGCAGGCGAGTTTGGTCACGCCTGCAGGGGAAATGCCATGGCTTTTACAGGTAGCTACCATATGTTGCGCATTTTGGGTGATCGTATTTAATCGAATATTAATGCATGGATAAACGCTCATTGATTTACCTTTGTAATAAACCCGCCTGAATAAATAAAAATGGCTTTTATGGCTGCATATCAGGTGGGTATGATTTTATCTGTAAATATTTAGCGCTTTTTGAGTGGGATAATAAATAGCGGGGTTAAGATGGTTACTTTGCCTATATTCGATGTATTGAGAATAGTGAAATCAAATCGGCGGGATAAGAAATTTTATCCCGCTGATAAGTTATAAGTAATAAGGTGTTAGGCTGTGTGTAAGTCTTTATCCTGATTATGATGAACGTTGACAATCGCATTCATCAGTTGGGCTGCAGCCAGAGATTGTTCTTTTGAATCCAGAGTGGTCAGATGGAAATCCGCAAGATATTCGAGCGAAGGTGCGTTGACTTTGACCATTTCACCGCGCTGCTCCCAGATAAAGGCATAGTGATCGGGTAGGTAGCCGACAAAGTTACCAGATAAGATCAGGTGTGCCGTTGCCTCCATATTGGTACTGCTGGCGAGGTGCATCAAATCCTTGGCTTCGCTGAGCGGGGTGATTTTATGCGCCAGACCGCGCTCGACGATAGGGTATTTAAGCAAATCCTCGACTTGAACCTCTCGGGCGAGGTTCAGGATGGGGTGCTCAGCCGAGCAGTAGAGACATTGTTTTTCATTGAACAAAAAAGTGTAGTTCAGGCCATCTTTGGGTGTTTCTGATGAGGTGATCCCCAGCTCAATTTTTCCTTCCAGCAGCATCATCTCTATTTGGTAGGAATCCCGGATATCGGTATCGATGGTGACTCTAGGGAAGTCGTTACAAAAGTGACGGATAGCCTGCTGAATTCTGCACTGCGGGTTGGTGGCCAAATTGTCGGTGAGGGCTAGGTGGATATGGCCATGAGAAACATTGCGGATACTATCGAGTCGGCATTCAAATCGGGCGATATCCTTAAAGAGCTCTTTACTGTACTGGTAAACCTTTTGTCCGTCACTGGTTAGCCTGAACCCTCTTCGACCACGATGGCACAGGGTCATGCCTAGCCGTGTTTCTAAGTCATTCATCTTGGTACTGATGGTGGACTGATGCATGTTTAGTTTAAATTGCGCTGCAGAAAAGCCGCCTGATTCGACAATGGTAATAAAAAGGTGAAGCAATTTGATATCAAAATCATTAACTTTTTGCATTGTTGTTTCTCGGTTTCTAGTACTGCCAAGTGCCTTACAGGCAGCTGATATTAGGTTTGCTATGCTACTTTATTTGACTGGGCATTTCTGAGAGGTATCGCACTTTCACATTGTTCACTATTCTCACGGGCTTTTCTTGTTTGGCTTGGCGGTGAGTGAGTTAACAGCTTAGGATAACTGGCTTAACGATAAATGCTATTTATAGATATAGCAAAAAATGTCATAGAAGCTGGCTTAGTTTAGTGTTACTGCTGCAACAAAGAAGATTTCTGTTAATTGTATCTGTCATGTAGTGAGAAAATAATATAAACCGCGAATGAATAATTTCAAAAGCAATGGTGAATAAAAGCTAAAACTAGCTCAAGGAATTATTGTCTGATTTTTAAGACATAATATGAGGCTATGTCTTCAAGTTTTAACAGGGTAAATTTAGAAAGGCTAATTTATAGTCTTATCAGTTTGAAAAAGTGGGGAACCCATATAAGCTTTCTAAGGTATAAGCATATAATGGAGCGCACAATGAAAGTATGGAATCAATGTTTACCGCTAATATTCATTTCACTGACATCGCTTTCGGTTAATGCGACGGCAATTGACATTTTAAATGAATATAACTTGATTGTATTTGGGGATTTAGACTCCGACAGTGAAGTTGAAGGTAAAACCATAGTGATGGGGGATATCAATGGAACAACCTCGAATTACGGTATACATTTACCGACGGCTACGGGGCCTGAAGATGCTCTGATCATCGGTGGTAATAACAATGCTAATGTAAATATCAATAATGGCTATGGTGCTGCCATCGGCGGGACCAATAATGGCATCATCAACCTCAATGGGGGCGGGGCTCTTACCAATAATATCACCGCTTACGACTTGGTTGATATTCAAAATGAATTAACCAGTTTTTCAAGTTATCTGCAAAACCTAACAGCAAATTCTATACTGACGACTCCCTTGTCATGTTGCGGCCCGGCATCCTTTGACGTCAATAATAGTTTAGGCAGTGATGTGGCGGTGTTTGATTTTCAAGCTGTTGATTTCTTCGGAAACAGTTTCATCCAGCAGTACGATGTCAATTTTAACTCGCAAACTCCGTCAGCAATTGTCATGAATGTTGGCGGTACAACAATTACGGATACGACATTCTCGGCTAATGCTGTGGGCAATATTGTCAATGATCAAACCAGAGAGCTCATTATCTGGAACTTTTATGAAGCTCAAACGATAGATTTAACCAAACAGCTCAATGGTAGTTTATTGGCTCCATTAGCGGCCCTGACGAATGCGACGCCAATTGAAGGATCTGTCGTGGTGGATTCTTTCATTCAACGTGGTGAAATACATGATCCTACGTTTAATGGTTTCATTGAGTTTGACAGTGGTGATGATCCCGTCGTTGATATTCCCGAGCCATCATCACTGGCTATTTTCGGTATGGGAATGCTCGGTTTTTCCGGTTGGCGCCGCCGTCAAAATAAAGAAAGCTCATAAAGCCCTGAAGGAAACTTGAGGTGGAAGTAGCAGGGAGTCGCTGCTTCCACTGTCCGTTTTTGACAATCAAAGTTATGCTTTTAAGTGTTTTTTAACTTTCTTCATCGCGATTTGGCGTTTGAGGGGGGAAAGGTAATCAATAAACAAGTTACCTGAAAGGTGGTCGATTTCATGTTGCATCACTATAGCCAGGAAGTCGTCACTTTCAATTGTAATCGGATGGCCATGGCGATCCTGGGCTGAGACAACAACGGAAGTAAAACGCTCAATATCGGCATAATAGCCGGGTACAGACAAGCAGCCTTCCTGCCCCGAGGCTTTATCGGTACCAGAGACGACTTTTGGGTTTACTAGAATAAGTGGCTCATTTCGGTTTTCTGATAAGTCGATAATGACGATCGCTTCTTTTCGACCAACCTGTGTTGCCGCTAAGCCAATGCCATTGTCGGTAGCGTAGAGGGTTTCCAGCATGTCATCGATTAGGGTCTGCACGGATTCTGTATTCTGTACTTGCTCAGCTTGAACCTTCAGCCGAGGATCCGGTGCAGTAAGAATGTCTAGAACGGCCATATATCTCCTTAATTTCCGCTTAAGCAATTGATGTTGTTCATAAATGCACTTGTTAAGTCTTTATACAGCGTTTGTGCCATATAGCAATATGCTTAGCTGTTTCGCCAGCACTTTCACCCGACAGGGAGATTTGCGTGGTTTAAAAACCAAAAGGATCTGACATGGTCAGATCCTTTTATTTTCCGGAACGAGAAATTTACTTCGTGAGTGCAGTTCTCATGCGCTGGCAAGCCTCAAGCAAGGTCTCTCGCGGACAGCCCAAATTCAAGCGGATATAGCCTGAACCTTCAGTACCGAAGGCAATCCCCATACTTGGCACTATGCCTGCGTTAACCAATTTCTTCTCGAGAACATCATCACCAAGCCCTAACCCACGGCAATCGACCCACGCTAAATAGCCGGCCTGCGGTGGCTGGAAACGAAGGGCTGGGAGTTCTTTTTCAAGAAAAGTCGCCAGTATATCGATATTGCCCTGCAGATAGAGCTTAAGCGCATTGAGCCAATCGCTTGAAGTTTGATATGCAGCCGTTGCGGCACACATTGCCAGGCTGTTGTACACATCCATGCCATGGGCATCGAGCCGGCGGACAAACGCGGCTTTCAGTTCACTGTTCGGGATCAGGAAATTGGAGATCCGCAGTGACGACAGGCCAAAGGTCTTACTGGCCGCGGTGGCAACAACAAGGCGCTGCTGCAAACGCTCAGGTAACGACAGCGCAGAGTGGTACTGATGCCCAGGCATGGCCAAGTCCCCCCAGATCTCGTCGCTGAGCAGCCATACCTGATAACGCTCACACAACTCGGCCAGCGCCAGGATTTCCTCTTGCGACCAGGCTTTGCCCACAGGGTTGTGCGGGTTACAGAAGATCATCACCTTACAGCCTTGTGTAAAGCATTGCTCAAGGTGGTTGAGATCCATCCGGTACTCGCCGTTGTCATTGACCAACGGGTTGGCAACAATTTCACGATCGTTCAGCTCGGTGATCTTGCGGAACGAGCCGTAACCCGGGGTCTGCATCACCACCTTGTCGCCAGATTGCGTCAGCATCTGGATCAGCATCGACAGGCCGGGTAGAACACCGTGTACAGTGGTGATCCAGCTTTGATCTATCTTGATCCCGTGTTGTTGCTGATACCAGTTGATGATCGCCTGGTAATAGTCGTTGTTGCGCTCGGCATAACCAAAGATGCCATGTCCAATGCGCTGGTTAAGCGCTTCCAGTACCGCCGGTGGCGCTTGGAAATCGTAATCCGATACCCACATTGGTAGGCGCTCTTCGGAGTCTAGACCCAGCTTTTCGGTCATGAAATCCCATTTGAGCGAGCCGGTTGAGCGGCGGTCATGAACCTGGTCGAAAGTTACTGTCATGGTGTTACCTTATTTCGCTTCAGCAACCGCTGAATGGTTTGCTGCTTGTTCTTTTTGTTCTGATGCCTGAGCGACTGGCGCTTTGGCAATACCGAAGCCGGTGAAGCCGTAAATGATGGCGAAGATCACCCCGGTGTAACATTGGATAGCCCATGGTAGGTAATCCAAGGTCGAGACGCCCAAGGTACCTGCCATGTATACACCCGCTGCCGTCCAAGGGACGAGTGGTTCAATGATGGTGCCGGCATCTTCGATAGTACGGGACAGGTTCTTGGTATCTAGTCCCATCTTGCGGTAGGCGTTCTGGAAGAGTTCACCCGGAATCAGTAGCGCCAGCTTACCGTCGGAAGTGGTGAACACAACGGTGATAGTGGCGATAACGGTAGACAGGATCAATTGGCCCGTGGTGCGGATCAGGTGTAGGAAATGGCCCAGTACGACATTGAGCGCACCCGTCAGGCTGAGGATTCCGGCGAAAGCAAAGGCGCAGAATACCAACAGGATAGTGCTCATCATCGAGAACAGGCCACCGCGGTTAAGCAGCTTGGCCACATCTGGAATGATAGCGTCTACTGCATGACCGTTGTCGCTGAACATGCTGATGTTGAAGCCGTCGACATAGGCCTGGAAGCCTTGTTGTAGGCTAAAACCTTGGAAAACCATCCCCAGAGCTAGCGCAATGGCCGATGCGGTCAGCATTAGAGGGATCACTGGTTTCTTGGTTAACGCGCCCCATAGGATCATCGCTGGTGGAATAACCAGCAGGATGTTCAGGTTATACAGGCTTTCAAGGCCAGCCAAGATCTTAACGACTTTTTGCGGCTCGGCGACACCGGCGATATCGCCGTGCTGACCGGCGAAAAAGAACACCACTGAGGCAATGACAAAGCCTGGCAGTGTGGTATAGAGCATGTGCTGGATGTGTTCATAAAGGGTGGTGCCAGACACGACCGGCGCGAAGTTAGTTGAATCTGAAAGCGGGGAGATCTTATCGCCAAAGTAAGCACCGGAAACTACGGCACCTGCAGCCGCGGCGAGAGAAACGTCCAAACCCGCAGCCACACCCATTAGCGCCACACCCACAGTACCTGCAGAGCCCCACGACGTACCGGTACACACCGATACGACGCTGGTGACAAAGAAGGCGGCAATCAAGATGTATTCAGGGCTGATAACTTTCAAACCCCAGTACACCATGTAAGGAATGGTGCCGCTGATCATCCAGCTGGCAATCAAGCCACCGACAGAGACCAGAATAAGGATAACCGGCATGGCTTTGGCGAGCTTCTCAACGATAGCTCCCATGATGTCATCCCAGTTGTAGCCCATGCGGTAAGCGATAAAGCCGGTAAACGCGGCTGAAACTAATAGTAGTGGTTCGATACGCAGTCCCAGCATGCCGTAACCAATTGCCAGTAAGCCAAACATTACCGCGATAGGGGCTATCGCCAGCGGAAGTGATGGCAGAGGCTTTGTATTTGTCATTGTGTTGTCCTCTTCAAGTAAGTACACGTCTGTTTCAATGACACAATGTTAAGATCGGCCCCGCTCGTAAAATGAGACCTAGATGCTGGTTTCATGTAAGCGCTTACATGGGGTGTGTACATATGAGTTTCATCACAGTTTTTCGAGCAGAATGGCTTTCCTAGGGCTTGCAACGGTTTGCCGCTCGACCAAGGTTGCCTCGAATTGGTGTTCGCTCGGCGGATTCAATCCTGTGGCTTTGAGCTTCAGTGCCAGCTTGGCCGCGTGACTCGACATCTCGTCGATCGGGTTGTGCATGGTCGATAGGCGAGGGTAGAGGTAACGGGCCAGCAGCACGTCATCGAAGCCGACAATGGATATATCATTGGGGACGTGTAGCCCTTGGGAATGCAGGCTGGCCATCAGTCCTGCCGCCATAACATCGTTGAAGGTAACAACCGCAGTGACTTCCGGACATTGGCTAAGTAATTGTTCGCCAGCCAGCTCGCCACCGTGCTCACTGAAGTTTTGGTTGATGATCCAGTTAGGTTCTACGACTAGGTTGGCCTGCTGCATCGCATCCCGATAGCCTTCCAATCGATCCGTCCGATCTTCTATCGGTAAGTCACTGGTGACACAGGCTATCCTGCGGTGGCCCTGGGCAATGAGATAGCTGACCGACTCGGCTGCTCCCTTGCGGTTGTAGACCCATACCGAGCGATTGGCTATTTGAGGAATGGTGCGGTTGAGCAATACCATCGCGGGTAACTGGGCGCTGTATCTCAGTAGCATCGAGTCGTCGAGCATCTTTGAGTGGACGACCATGGCCTCGCAGCCTTGGCTGATCAGAAAGTCCAGTCCTTCCTTTTCCCGCTGGGCATTGTGGCCACCGCTGACCACCACCAGCTGGCAGCCATGCTGGCGGGCAATTTCTTCCACGTGCTTGGCGATAAGCGCAAAGAAGGGATCAGCCAGGTTGCCGGTCAGCAGGCCGAGCGTGTTGTTTGAGCGGCTGGCAAGGGCTGTTGCCCTGGCGTCACGTTGGTAATTGAGGCTTTTGATTGCTTTCTCAACCCGTTCCAGCGTGACGGGCTCAACATAAGCTGAGCGGTTTATCACCCGTGATACGGTTGCGGTAGATACCCCCGCCAACTGGGCGACATCTTTAATGGTTGCCATAAATCTATACGTTGATATAGGAATAAACGGCGCGGAGTGTAGCGGGATTGCAGGTAGAAAGCTGTTAGGTGGGTCAAAGGTCGGCGATCAAGATCCCCAAGCTCTGGGATATCGAGCGATAGCCGACCCAATCAGGAGCACAGGCAGCGGTTTTATGGGGGCAACACCGCTGCCTGTCTTGGACTGTTAGATACGGAAGCTGTAGCTGACGATCAGCTTGGTAGCCGTTTTGTCGGCCTTTTCACTGATATCGCCAGGCTGCAGTTGCCCCAGGGTTTCGTCTGGTCGGTAGAATGCCTGCTTGAGGTTAACATTCAGTCCACGGAGCAGCCCCGAGCGCGGGTAGTAGTTGAGGGTGATAGCATGCTCCTCTTCCCGGCCGTAGTCGGTATCGCCGCTGTATTTGTTCTGAATTGGCGCCTTACCCCAGTGGTAGCGGTACTCCAGATTCAGGTCTTGCAGGCCAATGTGACGGAAGTCGTATTTCGCCCCGACCACCATTGCTTCCTCGCCGTCTCGGCGGAAGCCGTGGTAGTTGCCGCTTGTCGGCAGCTTCAGGTAACCTTTGGCGTTACCAAACCCATAGCTGAAGGCACCATTGGCACTGCCGTTTTCACGCGGGGCATTGATTTTGGTAAAGCCATATAACAGCTGCCAGGCGTCATAGTTGAGTCGAAACTCATACGACAGTGCCGAGGCGTATTCGTCAAACGATGCCAGTCCTTTTTCAACATCCTGATCCCACAGATCACCGGCCTTGTGGTTGTAATAATACTGCGCCTGCATGAAGAGGTTGGTCTGAGGCGTGATACCCAAGGTGTAATAGGCGCTGGAGTGGAAGCGGCGCAGGTAATCTTTTGCTTCGCCGTAAGCAACCTGATACCCGCCGGGTTCGTCGAACTTCTTGCGTACCCTTAGGGTATACAGGTAGTCATAGTTAAGCGGATCGGGCGCATAGTAGTTAGCGTTTCCGCTTAGATCGCGCATGGTATCGTCGTTACCCGACATAAATCCAATGACATAGGCGCCGTCGAAGGTATAGCCATTATAATGCTGTTGCGCCATCACGCCGCGGTAACTTGATAGCAGGGCGTCATCATCGGTAGCTGTGGTGATCATCCCGGTATTGTAGAAGCCATCACCGATCTTCATGAAGCCGCTCTTGCTGCGGTCCTTGCCCCAGTTCATTTGCACGTTGGCTACCGGTAGTTTGCCGTATCCACTGGTTTCATTACACTTGTACTGGCCTTTTCCCGGTTCGCCACCGGACCAAAAACAGTCTTCGCTGATAAAGATTTTTTCCCCGGCATTCCAGTTGTGCACCCCGCCAGGATAGGAATCCGCCAGCTTGAACATATAGCTGTAGCCCAGGTTGGCGCTTAGGGTGACGTTGTCGCTCAGCGTTGGAACTTTGCCTGAGCGGAAGAACAACCCGACTGACTGTCCCCATTCATATTGCCGATCCATGCCGTCAATATCGTTTTTCGTGTCACGGAAGTATTTTTCGGTCGTCTTGCCGTGGTTGAGGAGTACAACCGTTACCGTTCCGTCCTTGATGAATTGGTTATACAAGTCCGCTGTATCTGCCATCGCCGTTGACGGCATGGCAGATAACCCCGCCAGTGAAGCGAGCATGGCAGAATAAATTGGTTTAACACGTCGTTGATGTATTCCCTTAGCGACAGACATGAGTCTCGGGACCTCCGTTGTAGTGATTCAGTTACCCTCAGGTGGCCAGTGGCCGTCTGCTTGTGGCAGCAAAAGTTGAGTCTATTATATTTGTGCTTTCATTTTCTTTCGTGTTCTTCATCACGAAACAAAAAGAAAACTAAAAATAAGAAAATTAAAACATTGATCACTTAAACGAAGGTTTTCGTAAGTATAATGAAGCTTTTCATAAGCAGGGTGGCTTCAGAACAAGGAAGCGAAAATGTGTATGTCGGTATTTGATAAGTGTCAGCTGAGAGGGATAGGGAATGGCTGTTGAGCGCGGTAGAAGGTTACATCGGGGGATAGTGGGGTTGGCTTTTACAGGAATGGGGCTGGCGTACGCTGCCACGGCGGCAGCCTCTTCCGGCATTGCTGATCTTGCCGCCGCAGGAGGCGCAGACTCGACCGAGGTTTATGTTCTGAAATTGCTGGAAGAGCAGGCACGGGCAAACAATAACCAGGAGCTGTTGGATTTGTTTGCCGCGGTGACCACGAGCGAGGAGGCCGCCAGGTTGGCAGGAGAAATAACCCCCGATCGGAGTGGCGCCAGTATCTACAACGTGGCTACCGCGCAGAATGTTTTTGCGAATGCAGTGCGCAAGCGTACCTCCGATTATATCTTGGGTGACTCGGCCCGTACCTCACTGTGGGTAACCTATCTTGGAACGGACTCAACCTCGTTTGTCACCAGTGAAGGGACCAACCGTTTTGATGGCTATGACGCTGATTCATCAGGGATAGCCATAGGTTACGACCGGGTGCTGTCGGAAGACTCGATCCTCGGGGTCGCATTTAGTCAGCAGTCAATCAATAGCCAAAGCCGGCTCTATAACCAGCGGCTGGATATCGATACCTACCAGGCTGTACTCTATGGGACTTACCAGTGGCGTGATATGTATTTCTCAGCGCAGGGGCTGGCCGGCTGGAACAGTAATCGTTCCGAGCGTTCTATCGGTGACAGTCTGGTGGCTGATGGGCAGTCACAAGCGACCGCGCGATTCAACAGCCAGAGCTTTGCGTTGCTGCTTGACTGGCAGTTTCCGGTCTATGTCGGCGAGCTGACTTTTCTGCCGTCCCTTTATGCCGACTACTCCTTGGTCAAGGTTGAAGATTACCAGGAAAATTATGTCCGCGAATACAACAAAGCCGGTGAGCTGACCAAGTCATCGGGTTCTCCTGCCGCGTTGGCCTACGACAAGCAAGAGTATGAAACCTTCAACCTAGGGATCGGACTGGAACTTGCCCACCGGCTTGATACCCGTGTCGGGGTGTTTGCGACCCAGCTAAAACTCAAGGCCCAGCAGGAGCTACTCGATCACAACCTGACCACCACGGCAAGGCTGGCCAGCGGTGGTGCCAGCTTCACTCTGCCGGTCAGTGAGGCCGATGACTTTTTCTACGAAACCCACCTCGATCTGGTTTGGGAAACCAACACCAGTTTTTCCTGGCATATCGGTGCCCAATACCTATGGAGTGATAGCCAGGAAACCACTATGTACTACGGCCGCGGCACGTACTCGTTTTAATCAGGGATGGTATTAAGCAAGATGAAAAATAATGGCGTAAAAATGTTGGTATTGGCGGTGGCAATGGGGCTGCAAGGGCAGGCACTGGCAACGGAGCCTGTAGCGGTGGACAGTGAATCCTATCGCCAGCCGGGTGGCTTCATGTACTTCTTTGAGCATGGTATGCCCGATACGGTGACGGCATCGGACGGTGGCCTGGTGGCTATCGATAATGCGCTACAAAAAGATGGTCAGCACAGTCTGGCCTGGCAGTTTTCGCCGGGCAATACGCTGATGTTTACCCAGCCTATCGGTTACAAGCCGTTTGTGGCAAACAATACCGATCAGTCGCAAAGCACGTTTACGACTTGGATTTACAACGAATCACCGTTGGCAGGGACCTTGCGTTTTTCTTTTCTGGCCGAGGGACAGCGAGCTAGCTGGTTTGATATCAATATGGACTTTTCGGGATGGCGTCAGCTGTTGGTACCGTTCTCCGATATGCAGGGCCAGCCGAGCGAGTCGATGGATCAGATGGTCATCGAGACGATGCACGCGGGGGGATCAGGCAAGATCTACCTTGATCAGCTGATGACCAGCATTCCAGTTGACCCTCGCTGGCCGACCAGGGATGCCGTTGTGCCATACGTCAATATGGCAGCGGATGTAGCGCCGAACCGCCATTGGCTGGCACTGTACCGCTATTCCCAATTCCTCCAGCTACATACTAGTGGTCAGGAGGCTGATTCTGCAGGTGCTGATCCGGAGATTGCGGGGATCGAAAAGACCTTGGATGGATTCATTGCGGCCGAGGACAAGGTACTGTCCTCAACGCAGCGACTTGCGCTCAAATCGCGTTACGACAGTTACCAGCTTGCTGAACACAATGGAGTAATAACCGGTCTGCCAATGGATAATAGCAACCGACTCAAAACGTTCATCGACAAGGGAGTCAACAAGGGGCTGCTGAACCAAGAAGGGTTCGACACCGTGTTCGGCGTCAAGCTGCTCAGGGAATATGGCGAATATATGCTGGAGCTGGCGCAGGTGCTGCGAGGTGATTTGGCCGCTGATGAACGGCGTACTTTTGAAAAGATGTATCTGGATATGACGCGATATGCGATTACGCAGGGCTATACCGCGGGCAGTGGATTGGGTACTGCCCACCACATGGGGTATACCCTCAGGGCCTTGTTCCAAGCCCATTACCTCAGCAGGGATCTCTTGGCGAGGGAAGGCCTCGCGCAGGAAGTCAGCGATATGATGGCATGGTATTCAGGCACAGGGCGTATCTACCGTCCGGTAGAAGAGATGACCAATTTCAATGTCGATATTATGAATACCCAGCTACGAGGTATGCTATACAGCGTGCTGATGCAGCCGGATCAGCAGCAGCGCCGGGCCTGGCTGTCCCAGTTCAGTTTCTGGTTATCCCAGTCTATCAGCCACTCTGACGGGCTGGGTGGGGGATTCAAGGCTGACGGTTCGGTCTTCCACCATGCCCAGCATTATCCAGCCTATGCCAAAGGGGCCCTGAAAGGGCTCACGCCTGTGATTGAAGCGCTGGCGGGTACGCCTTACGCCGTGTCGCCACAGGCGCACCAAACCGTCAAGCATGCTGTCGCGATGACAGAAATCTACAGTAATGACCAGTTGACCCTGATGTCTGTTACCGGCCGTCACCCCGACGGAGAGCAATCTATCGAGCTGGTGCCGTTCCAGCACATGGCCATGGCCGGTTCGCCAGATGGCACTCAGGCTATTGATCCGGATATGGCGGCTGCCTATTTGCGGATGGCGGGCAAAGATGATGCGTTCGGCCGCTATCTGGTGCAGCAAGGAATGGAGTCTGGGGTCGCGCCGCAGGGCAACTGGGTCATGAACCTTGCCAGCATGACGATTCAGCGGCGTTCTGACTGGGTGGCGGCAGTGCGCGGCTTTAGCCGTTATCTGGTCAGCCACGAAAGCTATGCCAATGCCAACCGCTACGGCCGTTATATTAACTACGGCCAACTCGAGATCATGGGGCCTGAGGGCGAGGCCCGGGCATTTAGCCATGATGGATGGAACTGGAACCGCTGGCCGGGAACCACTGCCGTACAGCTGCCTTATGAGGCACTCAATGCCAAGTTGCGTAACGTCGATACATTCAGCGGGCTGGAAGAGATGTTGCTCTCGGAACAGAACTTCGCTGGCGGGGTGGGCAATGGGGAAAACGGTTTATATGCCATGGTGCTGCAAGGCCACCCTAAATACGATGCCAGCTTCCAGGCCCACAAGTCGGTCTTTTTCTTCGATAACCGGATTGTCGCGCTCGGTAGTGGGATCACCACCGAACAGGCGGCTTATCCAACTCAGACGACCTTGTTTCAGCATGCCGTGTATGCCGATGGTGAGCAGGCAGTGGTCGAGGGCCGGGCAATGCCTGCTTCGGAGCAGAAGGTAGCAGTCAAACAGGGGAGCTATCTCCAGTTACGCGATCCCGATGGTAATGCCTATTTTGTCGCGCCGGCACAAGATGTCAGGGTGTCACAGGGCGAGCAGGTGTCGGTACACCAGAAAAATAGCTCAGCTACCCAGGGTACCTTTGCCACTGCGGTGCTCGACCACGGCCAAGCGCCGCGTGACGGGCGGTATGAGTATGCTGTCTTGGTACAGCCGGAACAGGCTCAGTTGGACGCTTTTGCGCGCCAGCTGGCAAGCGCAGAGGATACCCCTTATCAGGTCGTCCAGCACGATGAGCGTGCTCATGTCGTGAGCGATAGTGCTTCAACGACAACTGGATATGCAGTATTTGCGGCTGATACCGAGTTCGCTCACGGGCTGGTTGCGCAAGTCGCGTCACCCGCCATGGTCATGGCTGCAATCCGAGGTCAGCTGCTGCAGCTGTCACTCGTCAATCCGGATCTCAACCTATACCAAGGGCGAGACGGCACCCAGTATGACGGCGAAGGCATTATGCAAGAGGTCAGTATCTACTCTCGCAAATGGAAAGATAACCCGTTCGCTGCGGTGGATAACCGGATGGTACTGCGTGGCCGGTGGCTGGCGGCTTCTGCGCTGCCAGCAGGGGTTACGCTGCACGATATGGCCAACGGCCATACGGAAATACGCTTTAGTACGGTTGGGGCAGAGCCTCTGCAAGTCTTGTTGACCCAGCAATAAGGATACGTGGCGCGCAAGTGGCTGCTTGCGCGCACGACAGGCAAATTGCCTGTAATGATTAAGGATTAGGCATGAACAGATTAAGTCATATATCGGTATTGGCCGCCGCGGTTTCACTGGTGTTGTCCGGCAATGTATATGCCGGCGGCCAGATAGAGGCTGCAGGCAATATCACCTCGGCCAGTGTTGTTGAACAAACCGACCCACAGGATCCGATGCAAGCACAGATCATCTCATTCGAAGGGAAGGCGGTACCTGACTATGTCAAGGTAGCCGATGGCAGTACCGTTGCGGTCACGGATCGCCGGGCGGTAAACGGGGAGCAGTCACTGGTATGGCAGTGGCAGCCGGATGCGCCGCTAACACTCGATACTGAGTTTCGCTACTACACACCTAAGGAAGCCTACCAAGCGTATGGGCGTCAGTCTTCGACGGTTTTCTCGGTATGGATTTATAATGAAAAGCCCAGTGAGGGTGAGCTTGAGTTCCAGTTTGGCTCGGCAGCAAATAGCCGTTTTACCATGAAGTTGGACTTTACCGGTTGGCGCTCACCAGGCTTGGCTTTTCATCGAGATATGCAGGGGATGCCAGCCTCGACCCTCAAGGGGCTGACCATTACCCCGAAAGGCATGACGGAAGGGGGCGAGCTGTATATTGATCGTGTGATGGTCAGTATTGATGATATTCGCTACCAATGGTCTGATGATGTGGTAACCACCAGGATCACCGTGCCCGAGGTCGACTATGGCCTGCCTGAAATCCTGCCGGATGTTACGGCCGAGGAACTGGCTGCGGTAGATACCATCAAGCAAGAGTTGCTTGACTATTATGTCGGTGACATGAAGGCGAGCAAGAAAGCACTGGATGCTATTCGCAAAGAATACCGTACATATGGCTTGAGCAAGGAAAATGGTGTCATCAACGGCGTGCATATCGTAACCAAGAAGCAGCTGACGATTTATCAGAAAGCCCATTTGAGCCCGGACGACAAAGCACGGGTAAAGGCCTATGTTGATTTGCGCAAGTTCTCGGAGCTGATGGAAAAGATTGCCCGGGTATGGCATGTCACCGATGATCCTGTCGTGCGTGCTGAAATGCGTGACAAATATATCCTGATGTCTGAGCACCTGCTTGATCAGGGCTTCCAGCATGGCAGCTCGCTGGTGGCGACCCACCACTGGGGCTACGGCACCCGGAGCTGGTACTCGTCGGTGCTATTGATGGAGCAGTCTCTGAAAGATGCCGGTTTATTAGAGCCAATTCATTCGGCACTGCTCTGGTACTCGCGGGAATTCAAAGAGCGCGGTTTTGATATGGAAGTCGGGCCAAAAAGCTCGGACATGGATTACTACAATACCCTGGCCCGTG
Organism: Photobacterium sp. DA100; assembly: GCF_029223585.1. Lineage (NCBI taxonomy): Bacteria > Pseudomonadati > Pseudomonadota > Gammaproteobacteria > Vibrionales > Vibrionaceae > Photobacterium > Photobacterium sp. DA100. The sequence goes on from NZ_CP119423.1 coordinate 1,611,753, forward strand.
CCCATATGATCATGCTGCTGCTCGAGCCTGACGAGCAGCAGCGAGTTGCCCTGATGCATAAGTTCGGCAAGTTTATCTCCGGCAATATGGCGCAGACACCGCCTGGCTACGCTGACGGCTTCCGCCCAGATGGCACGGCATTTCGCCACAAGGGCAACTACCCGGGGTATTCGTTTGCTGCCTTTAACTCGGCAGCCCATGTTGCGTACCTGCTAAGAGGAACCCCTTACGAGTTGTCCGAGCCAGCCAGGCAGTATCTGAAGAAGGTGATGCTGGCGGCAAGGGTGTACAGTAACCCGAACCCCGGGGTCGGCACCAATGGCCGCCGTCCGTTCTTCGGTATTTCGCTCAACAAGATTGCAGACGGTTACCGTTGGCTGGCGCTGGCAGGGACCGAGCAAGGAACAGCCGATACCGATCTGGCGCAGGCGTACTTACGGATCAGCGGCGATGATCCACAGCGGTTTGCTGGGGAGTTCGGCCAACTGGTGATGCCAGAAGCCCATCCTCAAGGCGCATATAGCTTCAATTACGCCGCGATGGGGATCCACCGTTACGATGACAAGATGGTGACGATGAAGGGCTGGAACCGGTATGTATGGTCGTCGGAAATCTACAACAATGCCAACCGGTATGGCCGTTACCAGAGCCACGGCAGTGTGCAGATCCAGAAGTGGGGTGATGAAAAAGAGTACGGCTTTAGCCAAGAGGGCTGGGATTGGAACCGGATGCCGGGGGCGACGACGATCCATTTGCCTTGGGAGCTGCTGGATGCTCCGCGCAAACATACCACCATGCTAACCAACAATGTTCGCTTCAATGGTTCGACCGAATTGGAAGGGCGCTACGGTGCTTTTGGCTTTACCCTCGAAAACCCTGATCGCTGGCCGGCGTTTATTGATCCGTCATTCAGGGCCAAGAAGTCGGTGTTTAGCTTCGATAACCGGCTGGTCTTGGTGGGGAGTAACATTGCCAATAGCCGCAGTGAGTATTCAACTGAGACCACCTTGTTTCAATACGGCCTGACAGACAAAACCCAGTCGCTGATCATCAATGGCGAGGCGGTGACGGCGTTTCCGTTTAGCACCGAACTCGAGCCCGGTGACTGGCTGATAGATGGTATGGGGAACGGTTATTACGTGGCTAAAGGTGGCAGCATTGAGGTTAGGCGCCAACATCAGGAGTCACGCGATAACATCACCAAGGAACCGACCTTCGGCAATATGGTGTCGGCGTGGATCAATCACGGTAATGCCCCGTCCGGAGCAGAATACGAGTACATGATCATGCTTGATGCAACGCCGGAAAAAATGCAGGCGTTGGCCGCATCAATGGTATCGGCAGAGGAGAAGCCTTATCAGGTGCTGCGTAAAGACGGAACGGCCCACATTGTTCATGATAGGCAAAGTGGCGTAACGGGCTACACGGCGTACCAGTTTGTGAGAACCTCTGACAAATGGATCAGGGCGATCAGTACCTCCTCCGTGGTCATGGCCAAAGAGCAGGACGGAATATTGAGCCTGAGTGTTGCCAATCCTGATTTGAACATGGAGAAAAACACCCTGAGCCGAGAAGTCCCGGTAGCCATTACCTTGAAAGGGCGCTGGCGCCCAGCGGAGGCTGATGAGCGGATTGCCGTGAAGCACAAGGGGAGCAAGACAGTGGTGACTTTCCGTTGCAAGGATGGCCTACCGATCCAAACACGGTTGCAAAAGATATAAGCCAATTTGTATTTCGAAACGTAATGAAAGCGCCTAGCGATAGGCGCTTTTTTCGTTTTTGATTGTCTTTTGTTTTCTTTCGCTTTTATGATCACAAAAGCGTTATCGAAAGATAAACTTTGCTTTTGATTGAGTATATAGTTATGCGAAAGCTATCGAAGATAGTTGAAAGGTTGCGTTTGACTATAACGAAATATTAGCCCAGCTCGCCATTTATCGGAATCGGCGTAAACGGACTATTCATTTCCAAATCAGAAAAGAGAAGGTTATGAAAGTAAGACACTCTACCTTGGCCCTGGCTATTGCCACCTTGCTGGCAGGCTGTGGAGCTGAAGATAACAAGGATATCTCAGGTAAGCAGGACAATGTGTACCCGCCGACGGTAAGGGGCGAAGTAACCATACCGGCGTTGCATGTCGGAGCTGGTGTAAAAGGTATTTACCAGTATTTCGATCCCAATCCGGCTGCCCGTCCGGAAGGTGCCAGTCAATACCGCTGGTTGTTGGCCGATGATACTGAAATTGGCATCGCCCAGGAGCTGTATTTGGTTGAACAGCATTTGGGCGAGCAAGTCCGCTTTTGTGTGACACCGGTCGCCGAAGGGACGGCCAATACTATCGGTGCTCAGTCTTGCAGTGAGCCGAAGCAAGTACAGCCGCCGTTGGGCACCCCGCCGCAGGCCAATGACGTGACCATTGGCGATATGGCCCCTATGGTGGGTGATGTCATTGAAGGGGAGTATCAGTACTATCATCCCGAGGGGGTTGCCGAAGGTGATTCTGTCTTGTCATGGCTGGCTGACGGCGAAGCAATAGACGGCGCTGATGATAGTCGCCTAACCTTGCTGGCGCATCAAACCGAGGGCAAACAGTTGGCATTTTGTGTCGAGCCTAAAACGCAGCAGGATTTTCCGGTCGTGGGTGAGATTGTCTGCTCTGAGTTGACTGCGCCGGTGGCGGTCAAGCCTGGCTCGGCACCGGAAGTGGAAGCAGGCAGCGTCGCGGTTGACGGACAGCCCTTTGTCGGGGCGAGTTTGACTGGGAAATACACCTATTTTGATGCAGATGGTGACCTTGAGGGTACCAGTCAGTATCGCTGGCTACGTGATAACAATGCGATTGAAGGTGCGACGGAAACGGCTTATTCGGTCGCCAATGCTGATGACGGTTATTATCTATCTTTTTGCGTTACCCCAGTTTCTGAAACAGGATCACCGACGGTAGGGGAGGAAGTTTGCCAGCAAATGGATGAAGCCATTTCTGTCAAGGTAGAAACCCCGCCGCAGGCAAGCAGTGTCGAGGCGGTGGTGCTGTCAGGTGGTTTACCCGAGGTCGGCGAAACGCTGGTGGGGCAATACCAGTACGAGCAAGCTGAAGGCGCAGAAGAAGGTCAATCGACCGCCCAGTGGAAAGTCGATGGTGTAGTTTCCGAGGTGAGCTGTGATGTCGCACAAAGCTGCCAGTATACTTTGTCGGGTGATGATCTCGGAAAAACGATTGAATACTGTGTAACACCGGTAACTTACCTTGGTACCCCTGCCGATCAGGCCTATTGTTCCCCGGCCGTTGAGCCAATGGGGATCACATTGACCGGTGCCCTCGAGTACGACCAAAAGCTGACGGCGGTGGTGTACGGTTACGATGGCAATGCCAATACTGATGGTCGCTGGCTGGTAGACACCAGTAATCAAAATGGCCCGGCGGGCGATAGCAACCCGACCGAACAAGCAACGGGCAATGAATACATTATCGGTGTGCGGGCACAAGGCAATGACAGCAACGGCAACGGTGTTGTTGATGACTACGACTGGGCGGCACAGGGCCATACCGTGGATGCCCGAAACTTTATCGGCAAAGGGGTGCAATATTGTTTGAATACCCAGTCCTATGGCACTAAATGTGTGTCAGCGGCAGATTTTGACAGTGTTTCCGGCGGTTTGCTGACCGATGCCAGCAATGCAGCGCTGCGCGTCATTGAGCCAATCAGAATTGTTGACTTCAACGGTTACAAATACCATCGTCCATTGACCCAGGCAGAAACTGTTCACAAAGGTGAGCTAGGAGCCGGATTGCCGCAGGCGAGCGAGATTTTGGCTGCCAATGGTATTGACTGGGCGTTGTTTGCTCAGATCACCAATGGCCAAACACCAGCATTAAACTCGTGCCGAAACCTTTACCAGGACGGTGGCGACTGGCACTTGCCGATCAGCCAGTTCACGGCGGGCAAGTATGTCCCCAACTATTACGAAGCCAATGGCAACCAACCGCCGACAAGCAGCGCTAACTCGATGATCAAGCTGACCAAAGAGTTGATTTCCAATGTTGATCTGGAGGTTGAGCTATCACCGGTATACGGCTGGCCGCTGGGGACGGCGTTAAAACTGCCTTATGGTAGCGCCAGTCGCTTGGCGGCTGATCAGGCAACACAGAACTACAACGTGGTGCGTTTTTACCAGGATGGCGGTACGGCTAATAACTATACCGAGGAGCAAGCACCGTTGATCACTTGCGTATCGTTAACGGCTAACTAAGCCCCATATTCTTACATACTGCAACCTGCCCTTGATATTGCGGCCGGAAAGTTACCTTGAGAGTTCAAGTGAGTATCCGGGCGAAATATCGAGGGCTTTTCTGTAATTGCAGTAATTATCACAATATTGAATTAAATGCCAAACGAGAGACTGTAATATTTTCGTATGACCATCCCAAAAAACATTTGCCAAAATTGAATATCTCTTATTCATAGTCGACTGGAAATGAGAATGATAATATCAGAGAATTAATAATTATTATGCTCTAGAATGAAGTATGTGATTTTAGACTAAATAAACTCTGCTATAATTTTAAGCTAATTGGTGCTGGTTTTATTGGAATAGATATGAATAAAGAGATTATTGCTTTTCTTTTATCCGCTTTTTTAATCGGTTGTACTAGTGATTTACAACGAAACCCAGCGCCTGCTCACTTAAATATGGATTATGGTTTATTTAACTCCAAAACGCTTAGACATTGGGGTGATACACCGTTCTCAATTGAGCAATATGTATTTGATGAGAAACTGCGAAGCAATACATTTGATAAAAATATCATTGTTGATGAGGCCGGTAACTTTAGGGCTCAACACTATTTGACTATATCTGGTGGAGGAGCAAATGGTGCATATGGCGCAGGAATTCTCAATGGCTTGTCAGCTAGTGGAAAACGACCTGAATACCGGATGGTTACAGGCATTAGTACTGGAGCAATTATCGGGTTATACGCGTTTTTAGGTGAAGAGTATGATCACAAGCTACGAGATTTCTACACACAATTATCAGATCAAGATCTCTATCAGACACGATATGTGTGGGAAATATTTTCTAGCTCTTCACTTTTGAATACTGCCAGGTTTGAGACGCTGGTAAGAGAGGAAATTGATCGCGATCTGTTGGATAAAGTCAAAGAAGAGTACTTGCGAGGTAGAACTTTTCTAGTCAAAACGACAAACCTTGATGCACAGCGCCCAGTCATATGGAATATGGGGGAGATAGCCATGCATGACACAAAGGAGGCAGAGCGCCTCTTTCAAAGTGTGATCATAGCTTCAGCTTCCATTCCTGGTATTTTTGAACCGGTTCTTATACCGATGCATATCAATGGTGTTCAATATGATGAGTTACATGTTGATGGTGGTGTCATAGCTCAAGCCTTTTTTATCCCAGAAAATATGGATGTTGAGGAATTTGCTAGTATTGAAGATAGATATTTTACCAAGCTAGGTATAGAGCTGCCAGAGGAGCGAGAAAGCCACATATGGATGATTAATAACTCGCGTATTGGTGCAATTTGGGAACCAACACAGCCATCATTAACTAATATTACAGGCCGTTCGATATCTACGATGATAAAGTACCAAGGACGGAGTGATCTAACGAATATTTATCAGCAAAGTCAATTGATTGGTGCATCGTTCAATTTTTCATATATTGACCATAGAATTCCAGATGCACCGTCGGAAGCACCATTTAGCAAGCAATATATGCAGTATATGTATTGTTATGGATATGCACAGGGTCTTAGCGATAATCACTGGAAGAGCGATTTGCCTAATTACTCCCAATTTCAGAGTATTGAGTCATGGAATAACTCTTTTTCTGATATAGACTACTTTAATTGGGAGAGAATCGAACCGGGATTGACTGGAAAGATTAACGAATGTCTATTGAGGCTAAATGAAATTTAACTTTTTAGCTAGTTATAGAATAACAAATTGTAATAAAAAATAATATTTTCTAATACCTACATCATTAACGAATAACTGTTATTCATTCTCATCTTATAGAGGTTTGATAATATTAACTGGAATGGTGTCAATGAGAAAGCTTTTCATTTCTTAAACACGGAATGTTAATGTTGGATACTAAAATTTATACCAAATTTATCTAAAAATTAGAATGCTAATCCTATGGTTAATAAAATTAAACTATCTCTAATGTGCTCAATAATGCTTACTGGATGTATACAGCTCGATCCCTATCAAAAGTATCATACAGCTTTAAATTCTGACCAGTGTGTGCCTGACATTAATACGACATATACTGAAACTGTATATGAGCCAGCATTGAGTGAAAATACGGCTGAATACACAATCAGTGAGTCAGGGTTTGACTCGGGGTTTGGAACAGATAATGATGATACTGCCAGCAGACCCACTGTTGAGGTTACAGCGATTAATGCCATACCTGAAATGACATCTGAAGATATTCTACCAATCTCAGTGGAGTTTGAAGAGCAGCAATTTTATGCTATAGAAACGACCTCATCAAATTATTCTGATGGACAATTTTCGACAGAAAAAATCTCTAGTACCTTAGGTAGAGAAGAGGCGCTTTATGTTCAGGTTTTTGCAACGTTGGATGAGGATAACGCTAAAAATGTACTGAGGGATGTGAGGTTATTTTTCCCCGAGCAAACATCTGTTATTCGCTCTGCTGGGATATACCGTATTCTTATTGGTCCTCTGGAGAAAGACGAAACTACATTTGTTGTGAATGAAATAAATAAACAAAGTGATTACAGCACAGCATTTGTGCTGTCTCATTTTAGTGATATCAGTGATGATGAAATTTAGTCGATACCTCAATATTACGTACTGAGTCAAATAATTATATTAAATCCCAGGTTGTGTTGTTGCCTATATGTATTGGGCTCGATTGACGAGCCCATTTTTGTTGTGCGCCGAGCATGGCGTTGTTCTAGGAGGTGAAAGTCCTCTACGGGCTCAGTCGAGCGAGAACCGTTAGCCTATGCAAGGGTGCCCACCGTGAGGCGGGATCTGAAGGAAGCAAATGGCAAAACTTGGCCGTGACGAACAGAAATCTGATAGTAGGCCAGTACAACTTGGGTAACCTAGCAACATATAGAATAGCCCAATGCCTCGACGGGAAGTGTGTACGGGTAAATCAGGCACAGCCAAGGGAAAGAACAACGTCTTACCTCGGGAGATCTTATTACCTGTCTCGGGCGAGACTAATGCAGCAGTGATGCTGTGTGATGGGAAATAAGAAGTCAGCAGAAGGCATAGTACCTTGGGGAAGTACAACCCAAGGGAAGGCCGGAACTGAATATATCAAGAAGCAGTCACTAGACACTCAATCATGTGGAGTCATAGCAAGATGATCAAAATCTCTACGTACCAATGGGCAACACCGCAAGTGACGCTCATGGCCACGAAGAATGACAAGCATGATCGGCGTAGACAGGAGGACGAGTCTTGGTGACCTCAACTCAGTTGATGGAGCAGATCTGTTCATCAACGAATCTGAACCAAGCCCTGAGAAGAGTGAAGAAGAACAAAGGGTGTGCTGGTGTCGATAAACTCGATATAACAGCGACTATCTCGATGCTTCGGCAGTCTTCAAATGGGCAAGCGCTCCGCCAGAGCCTTCTGGATGGGAGCTATCAACCCCAACCTGTTCTGGGTGTAGAAATCCCTAAACCTAGCGGGGGAGTTAGGCAACTAGGTATCCCAACAGTACTTGATAGGATAGTCCAACAGGCTATCACCTCAGTACTGACAGATATCTATGAACCGAAGTTCTCCCACAGTAGTTACGGGTTCAGGCCCAACCGTAGTGCCCACCATGCATTGGCGGCAGCAAGCCACTACATCAGGGAGGGGCGGGGTTATGTAGTCGACATTGACCTAGCGAAATACTTCGATACCGTGAACCACGATAGACTGATGCACAGGCTATCGGAGGATATCACGGACAAACGGGTACTGAAGCTGGTCAGGTCATACCTACAGGCAGGCATAATGCGAAACGGGTTAGCCGAGCAGAGGCAACGAGGGACACCACAGGGTGGACCATTATCTCCGCTGCTATCAAATATCGTATTAGATGAGTTGGATAAAGAGCTTGAGCGAAGAGGGCATAAGTTCTGCCGATATGCAGATGACTGCCAAATCTACGTGGGCAGTGAGGAAGCCGCGAACCGAGTAAAAGCCTCAATAACGGAGTTCTTGGAGCAGAAACTGAAACTCACGGTCAACCGTGAGAAAAGTGCGGCAACAAGAGTGACAGAGCGGACTTACCTAGGCCATCGCTTCCAACGAGGTGGAATTATCCATATCTCGAAGAGAGCACAAACTCATATGAAGAAGCGAGTGCGTCAAATAACGAAGCGGAATCGAGGGCGAGAGTTGAAGACAGTAATAGTCGAACTCACTCAATACCTAAGAGGATGGCAACACTACTTCAAGCTTGCCATACGGAAAAGCGCGATGCAGCGCTTAGATGAATGGATAAGGCGGCGCCTACGGTGCTATCGACTCAAGCAGCGCAAACGCAGACACAGTATAGCGTCATGGTTACGCCAAGAGGGCGTAAGCGAACGCAATGCGTGGAAGCTAGCGATGTCAGAGAAAGGATGGTGGCACTTGGCTTTATCGCCACAGCTCAATCAGGCCATGCCAACGAAACGGTTCAAGGAGATGGGCATGTACTCATTGCGAGATGGGTACGAGTCACTGAAAATATATTCGGAACCGCCGTATGCGACCCACGCTTGTACGGTGGTGTGAGAGGACGGAGGCCGCGAGGCCTCCTCCTACTCGATTTTTGCGATTACCTAGCCAATCTGCGGCGCCGTTTAAGTCACGGTTTCAGCCTCTTTGGCTTTGAGGTAGGCGTCTAGGGCACAGTCGCCGTGATGATGCTGGTAGCCCGGCGTGTGGTGGCGCCAGGCTGGATCGATACTGGTTGCTTGGGTCTTGAACGGATCGATTTGCTCGTGGGTGTAATGAGTAAAACGCTCCCTGTATTTATCAAGCAAGTCCCGGAAAGCCGGATCGTTGGCCAGGTTCTGGCGTTCGCCTGGGTCACGAACCAGATCGAAAAGCTCTTCGCCTCCTTCCTGGTAGACGGTGTATTTATGGGTTTTAGTACGGTACATCCGAGCGGGTTCGATGGTAGTTTCGCGGCTGGTGTACCACTGGCTGACGACGGCATCTCGCCAGTCCCGAGGCGCATTTCCGTCCAGCAGCGGTAGTACACTTCGACCATAGAGTTGCTCGGGAATACGCAAGCCGGCATAGTCGCACAAGGTAGGGACTAAATCACAGAGTGAAACCAGTTCGTCACTGTGTTGGTTTTGCGGTATACCGGGACCCATCATCACAAATGGTACGTTGGTTGCCTCTTCATAGAAAAAATTCATTTTGGTGACTTGACGGTGGCTACCCATGGCATCGCCGTGATCACTGAAGAAGACAATCAGCGTATTGTCTGCAGCATCTGATTGTGCGAGGGCATCCAGTACCTTCTTGATACTGTTGTCGCCCATACGGGTGTAATGGTAGTAGGCTGCCAGATACTGCTGGTAATTGAGCGGATCCCAATGGGCGGCTTCGTGCATGCGGTGATGTCCGCAGCAAAGGTACTGGATGGCTTTCGGCCGGTTGGTGATAGGATCGAGGTTTTCAAAGTTATCACGCAATGGCGGTAGCGGCCCGATGCCCGGGATATCGCCATGAGGCCCGGCAAACGCACCCACCCAGCCGCAAATATTGTGCGGGTTGTTGAAATCGACGGCCATGATAAAAGGCTTGTCGTGTTTTTTGCGCAAGAACGCCACACTTTCCTGCTCGGCATAGAGATCTTCCCGCGAGTCATAGTTCACCGGAAAGGCCTCGGGGGCATCCATGTCCATTTCTATTTGTTCCGCACAGTCGAAACCGCGCAGGGAGCCGAAGTCATGGCGCTTGCCGAAATGGACCGCATCATAGCCCGCTTCTCGGAACAGTTGGCCGAGGGTCGGCATTGACGAGGGGATATTGGGGCTGTTGTTACCGTGCACGCCGTTCTGGTGCGGTAGCCGCCCGGTCCAGAACGAAGCACGGGAAGGGCCGCATAATGGATAGGCGGTATAAGCGGCGTTGAAACGGGTGCCTTGCGCAATGAGCTGGTCGATAGCCGGGGTCGACACATCACGGTTGCCATAGCCGCCTATTGCATGGCGGGAAAGCTGGTCAGCTGTAATGATAAGGATATTCTTTGGCTTGCTCGCGCGGTCGGACGCAGGCGCGGCAGCAGCAGGGGACGGCTTGAGCATAACAGCCGACGTGCTGCTGGCTGCTGCGGCCCCGGCAACACCCTTAATAAAGTTGCGGCGAGATAATGACATTGTTTACTTCCTTTAAACTAGCCTTCATGTTCCATATTCAGTGAATACACTTTGAAGTTGTCGATTTTCAGATGACTTTTCCAGGTCCGAAAGCCGAACTTGCCTGATTTAAACTGCTCTTCATCATTGATTTCGTATAGCTTTTGGTTGTTGCTAAAGACCAGGATCTGGTCATCAAGGCTGACGATTTTAATATTGGTCGGTTGATTAGGGATATTCATGAACTGCTTGTCGGTGACATCGAACTCAGGCAGTAGCGGGCGGGTGCCATCGCCAGGGTAACGACGAAAACGTGTCGTGCTATTGTCATTGGCACCGTAGCCGATGTAATAGAGTTGCATCGGATCGTATTTTCGCATGTCACCGGCGCGCCAGTCGGATTTGGCAAAAAAGTCCTGGCTGCCTGGCTCTTGGGCCATCCAAAAGAAATTAAGATCGGTACCTCGGTCATTGGGGCCACCAGCGACAACCACCGTGCCATCGAACTCGATCACTGACGGCGTGCTTATGCTGTGCCTGAACCACACGGTAGTGCCGGCAGCGTCATCAATATCTAGCGCTGCTTGCTTGATGCTAACCTCTGATACGGCCGATTTCTCTACGACCCATTGGGATAGGTTTTGGTTGAAAGTGTCACTATAGATCAAAGTGCCTTTTTGTTGGATAAGTGCCTCTGGGTTGTCTATTGCGTATGTCGGTAGGCTGCATCCCATCGTGATGGCCAGTAGAGCGACTTTAAATTTTTGCATGGGTTTCTCTTCTCATGTTGGTGATCGGTAACTCCCGGCGCATGGCCGGGAGTGGTCTGTTAGGTAAAAGCTTTGAGTACGCTGGCTGGGACTTCGGCCGGGCGCCACGGGTCACCGGTATGCTCAAGCCACGGCAGCAGCTCTTCTTCGAGCAGTTGGTTGATCAAGGCATCGTTGCCCTCGGCAATATTGGCCATCTGGTAAGGGTCGTTGACGTTATCGTGTAAGACGTATGTCAGAGGTTTGCCTATTTTGCGATCGACCATCAGGGTGTAGCGGTCGGTACGGATCCCGCGGCGTCCGTAGGACTGGGCGCCGTAGGGTACGAAAGTGTAGAGTTGCGATGTCGGACGGGTATCGCCATTTTCACCGCGTACGGTTTTGGCAAAGTTTGTGCCTTCAACACTGTCTGGAATTTGCTGATCCATACCCATCAGGCCAAACATCGTCGGGAAGATGTCCGGTGCCGAAAATAGCAGGTTGTCCTGGCGCGGGGACAATTTGCCCGGCCAGCGGAACATCATCGGGATCCGCATTGATTCTTCGTAGTGGACATTCTTGGTCGGGTTGCCATTGGCACCCAGGCAGCAGCCATGGTCAGAGAAGAAGATCACCAAGGTATCTTCGGCTAGGTTGAGGCGGTCAAGTTCATTAATAATGCGGCCAAATTGTTCATCCACACCATTGATCATAGCCATGTACTCTTTGAAGTACTTCGGCCCGTAACCGTCTTGGTAGTCTTTATCCCATACCACATTCGGCCGGGTATTGAGTGATTCGGACGTTTCGCCGCTGAAGCGATCCAAGTATTTTTGAGGAACTTGATCATAAGGGGAGTGCGGCGGGTTCATGGAGACGACCAGAGTAAAGGGCTTGTCACTGTCGCGATACTTGCCGTTTTCGTTTCGAAGGTACTTTATGGCGATGTCAGCTTCATGCTCCGGACTCCACTGGTTGATTTGCAGCGGTTTGTCCCTCGGGGTGTCGTTGGTCCAGTAAATAGGATTCATGTGAAGATCGTAGGTACCGTATGAATACCAGAAATCGAAACCGTGGCGACGGTCAGGGGCCGTCCAGTCATTCCAGTAGCGGCCTTCCATCGGGTTGTTGTAGCTCGGCACAAACGGTGCTTCCGGTGCATCGAGATGCCACTTGCCGATATAGCCCATGCTATAGCCTTGCTTTTTCATGATGTCTGACCAGGTCAGGGTATTTTTCTTCAACTCAATACCGAAGTCTTTGCCGCCGAAGTTTCCAGGCATGGCGGTATGGCTGTTGCCTTGGATTCCGTTGCGGTAAGGATACTGACCTGTCATCAACATGCCACGGAACGGAGTACAAAGCGGGAAGTTGGATACGGCCTGATCCAGTACCACACTTTGCTTAGCAAATTTGTCTAGATATGGAGTTAATGAGCGGTCCTGATTCATAAAGCCAAGCGACTGGGTACGAAACTCATCAGGGAAGATGATCAACAGGTTTGGCTTTTTACTTTCGTTTTTGGCGGTAACCACCGGTTGATTGCCCGTAAGTGAACTGCAAGCTGGCGTTGCAGCCACAGCCCCTGTGACAGCAATGCCTTTTAAAAGGTCACGGCGTGATATCGACATCATTAGTCTCCTTTAATTTAAGATACCATTTGCATATAAAGTGTGATGAAGACGGAAAAAGAAAGTAATTTAATTTCCTTTTCTTACGTTTTGGTGTTTTTATAGCGCTATCGTAAACTAACGAAAGCGTATTGACGTGGTTGCTGATCACAAAAGAAGACATTGACTTGTCAAATGCTTTCAAAGTGAAACGCCTTATGTTTTGCTTTGCGAGTTGATTTACGATAAATTTACTTTTACTGGCAGTTATTTATGCAAATCTAGTGATAGTCAGCTTTCGTAGTGCTGCTTTTTCTTTTACTCGAAAGTTTGCGTAAATAAATAGGTAAGTTAACGAAAGTATGTGAAAGAGATCGCAAGTTTGTATTCTTCCCATTGTGCCTTTTGTTTTTGATTGTAAGCTTATATCGAAACCAAACGAAAGCTTGGTTTCAACAGGAGACTAAATAATGAAAAGTGCTGTCGAAAGGCGAATGGAAATCGTCAACGTGGTAAACCAAGAAGGTAAAGCCCGTGTCGAGGACCTAGCTTCTAGATTTAGTGTCTCCAGTGTCACTATCCGCAGTGATCTGAGTTTTTTGGAAAAGAATGGTTATGTTGTGCGTTCGCACGGTGCCGCAATTCCGAATACCGGTGTCATTGCTGAGCTGACCGTACATGAAAAGCGTCGTCAAAATGCCGGATTGAAAGCGGTATTGGGACAAGCAGCGGCCGAGCTGATCGAAGATGGTGACACAGTCATTCTGGATTCGGGTACTACTACACGCGAAATTGCCTCAAGCCTGAGCAATGTCGAGGATGTAGTGGTAATGACCAATGGTCTGGATGTGGCTATGGAGTTGTCGTCAAAACCGGGTATTGAGGTATTGATGACCGGTGGTGTGCTTCGTAAGAAGGCATTGTCTTTTTCGGGTTCACAGGCTGAGAACGGGTTGAAAAACTACCGCTTTGATAAAGTGTTCTTGGGTGTGGATGGCTTTGATCTAAGATCGGGGATTACAACTCACAACGAGCAGGAAGCAAGTCTGAACCGCTTGATGTGTGAAATTTCCGAACATGTTATTGCTATTGCGGATTCCAGCAAGTTTGGTAAACGCAGCTGTCATATGATCCGAGAGTTCGGTCAGATTGACACCCTGGTAACAGATTCCGGTATTCCGGAAGAGTACCTCCAGGGTTTGCGAGACATGAAAGTGAATGTGATCATTGTTGAAAAGACAGATTAAATCCTTTCTATAAGCGATGTGCTAACTCCATAGCAGCAGACCAGATGCTGATTGTGGAGTTAGTACATGAACACCCTTCTTGATATCGTAAAACGTCACAAGGCTGGCGGCAGAAACGGGATATATTCTGTTTGTTCGGCGCATCCATTTGTGATTGAAGCTGCGATACGTCAAGCCAAGCAAGACAATTCGCCGTTGCTGATTGAAGCAACGTCAAACCAGGTGGATCAATTCGGTGGCTATACCGGTATGACACCGGTTGATTTTCGAAACTTTGTCCTTGATCTTGCCGAACAACTGGCCTTTCCTTCAGAGCGCTTGATACTGGGTGGTGACCATCTTGGTCCAAATCGCTGGCAGGATTTGCCTGCTGATCAGGCAATGGATAATGCCGATGCACTGATTGCGGCCTATGTGGCTGCCGGTTTTAAGAAAATACACCTTGATTGCAGCATGTCCTGTACTGGCGATCCCGTGCCACTGGCCGATGAAGTAGTGGCCGAGCGGGCTGCCCGTCTTGCTAACGTGGCTGAAGAGACCGCGATAAACAGCTTCGGCTCCAGTGATGTTGTTTATGTTATCGGCACCGAAGTACCGGTACCGGGCGGGGCCGCGGAGTTACTCGAAGGGGTCGAGGTGACTCACCCGGAGGCGGCACAGAAAACCATCCAATGCCACCTGACGGCTTTTGAGCAAGCTGGTGTTGCCGATTGCTGGCAGCGCGTGATTGGCTTGGTCGTCCAACCGGGGGTTGAGTTTGATCATACCGGCGTTATTGATTATTGCCCGGAGAAAGCACAGGCGCTCAGCCGGGTGATTGATGAATACCAGCACATGGTGTTCGAGGCGCACTCGACAGATTATCAGCCTGCGCAGGCTTACCAAGATTTGGTTCGGGATCATTTTTCAATTCTGAAAGTAGGCCCAGCGCTGACTTTTGCCATGCGTGAAGCGCTATTTAACCTATGCGCAATCGAAGAAGAGATGGTTCCGAAGGCCCATTGCTCGAATTTAAAAGAACATATCGAACAAACCATGTGTATCGAGCCCGGGTTCTGGCAGAAATATTATCATGGCGATGCCAATCAACAACGCTTTGCTCGTTGCTACAGCTTTAGTGACCGTATTCGTTACTACTGGCCCGATGAAAAAATTCAACAGGCTCAAGCAAAACTATTTAGCAATCTGTCACAGCAACCAATGCCATTGCCGCTAATTAGCCAATATTTACCTGAGCAGTTCCATGCTTTGAGAAATGGTGAAATAGAAAATACACCTAAAGATTTCGTAATTAACAAAGTACAGCAAGTACTTCGTATTTATTCTGCAGCTTGTGAGTTTTAATATAATAGGGCATACCATGAAATATTTAGATCTTGACCATAAAGATCTCGAAAGCTTAAAGGCTTTTTGGACTGCAAAAGAAATTCAGCAACAACCTGAGTGCTGGAGAAAAACATTGTCAATCGTGACCGAGTGTCAAGCCGTGAGCAAGGCATTTCTGGCACCACTCTATAGCAAGCCGAATTTGCGCATTGTATTGACCGGGGCAGGTACGTCTGCTTTTGCCGGACGAGCATTGGCACCGGCGCTGTCAAAGGTGCTTGATCGTCGTGTTGAAGCCATCGCTTCTACCGATATTGTATCGAACCCTTATCAGTATTTTGCCGAAGATATTCCGACACTTGTTGTTTCATTTGCGCGTTCTGGCAACAGTCCTGAAAGTGTTGCGGCGGTTGATTTGGCCAACCAGCTGCTAACCGAGTGTTATCACCTGGTGCTGACCTGTAACGGTGAAGGGCAACTGTACGAAAGATGCAGGAACGACGCGGGCTCGCTGGCGATTTTGATGCCGGCTGAAACAAACGATAAGTCTTTCGCGATGACGTCAAGTTTCTCTTCTATGATGCTTGCAGCATTTTCGGTATTAACTTGTGACAACGATTACTCGAAAGAAATTGAAAGTATTTGTAAGCAATCTGAGGCTTTGATCAAAGAAATTAATTCTTCTATCAGTATAATTGCTAATAAGAATGCAAAACGAGTTATTTATTTGGGCAGTGGATGCCTGCAGGGTTTAGCCCAGGAGTCAGCACTGAAGCTTCTGGAGCTAACGGCAGGGAATGTTGTGGCAATGTTCGATTCCCCACTTGGCTTTAGACATGGACCAAAATCGATAGTTGATAATGAAACATTAGTTGTTGTCTTTATTTCTAATAACCCATATACGCGTAAGTATGATTTGGACTTATTAGCCGAACTGCGCCGGGACAAAATTGCTTCTCAAGTATTAGCAATTACGGCACAGCAAGACGATACGGTTACTGATGGCGACTTTATTAATATTAACGGTATGGATAATGCCAGCGATGTAGAATTAATATTCCCATATTTAATCATTGCTCAAGTTTACGCTTTCCATCACTCATTGAAATTAGGAAATACGCCGGACAATCCTTGTCCGACCGGCGAGGTCAATCGTGTTGTTCAGGGTGTAACAATTCACGAATTCAATTAATAGCACAATAAATAAAAAAGGGTTTACTACTATGACGTCACCTAACATTGTTTGGACGCGTATCGATGAACGTCTTCTACATGGTCAAATTCGAATTACTTGGGGTAAACATACCGAGGCGAATTTAATTTTAGTGGCCAATGACGATGCAGCAGAAGGGCCGAATGCCGCCTTTATGCAGGCGGGTATGAAGGCCTCTGCCGGAGGGGAATACGCTGTACGTTTCTTCTCTATCCAGAAAACCATCGATGTGATCCACAAAGCATCGCCAAAGCAGAAGATTTTCATTCTGTGTAACAACCCTACCGATGTTGCCCGTTTGGTTGAAGGTGGCGTTCCTCTTACACACTGCAACGTAGGCAACATGCACTTCCACGAAGGCAAGCGCCAGATCGCCAAAACCGTATCGGTCGATGAGAAAGATATCGATGCCTTTGAGCGTATGGTAGCCAAAGGGGTGACGTGTACGGTGCAGAACACACCAGATCAAACGCCAGTCAATGTACTTGAATTGGCAAAACAAACTGCCTAAACGCAGGCAACATTCACGCTAAACAGAGATTTAAAAAAGGAATAAATCATGTTTTTTGAAGCTACGCTGGTCGCAATTTGGGCGTTCTTCTGTGGTATCGATAAATACGATGTCGCGTTGAACATCCACCGTCCGCTCATTACCGGCCCGGTTGTCGGGTTGATCATGGGTGATATGCAAATCGGTCTGATTGCCGGTGCCACCCTGGAGTTGGCTTGGTTAGGCCTAGTGCCAAATGCAGGGGCTCAGCCGCCTGATGTTACCTTGGGTACCATTGCTGCTGTCGCTTTCGCGGTGATGACTGGCCAGTCAGCGGAAGTCGCGATGGGTGTGGGTATGCCAATCGCCGTCTTGATGCAGATGCTGGTTATCGGTTTCTTCGCTCTGACAGCCTTCACGATGGGCAAAGCGGATCGCTTCGCCGAGCAGGGAGACTCTGATGGCATTGACCGCTTGCTGATCACCACAATTTCGCTGCGTGCCCTGATGTACTCACTGGTCGCCTTTATCACCGTGTACTTCGGTGAGCATGCTGCAACCTGGATTGATGAAAACGCACCAAAAGTTCTGCTAGAAGGTCTGGGCATCGGCGCCAAGATGGTTCCAGCAATCGGTTTTGCCATGTTGCTTAAAATCATGTGGTCGAAGGAAGTTGCGGGTGTGTTCTTTATCGGCTTCGTGATGACGACATACCTCAAGCTGCCAATCATGGCCGTGGCGGTCCTGGGCGCATCAGCCGCAGCGCTGTACTACTTCTTCAGCGGTAACAATGGAACTAACAACAATCAAGTCGAGGAATTTGAAGATGGCATCTGATATCACCGCAGGCAAGCTAGCCGATAAAAACAGCAAGGTTGAAAGTCTGGTTGATGATATTGATTCATACGAAGACACAACGCCGCGCAAAGTAATTACCAAACGTGACCTGTGGATGTGTTCGCTACGCGGCCTGTTCATGGAAGGTAACTTTAACTTCGAGCGTATGCAGGCGGGTGGTTTTGCCTACTCGATTATCCCGGCGCTGAAAAAGATCCACGGCAACAACAAGCGTGACTTTGCCAAGTCTTTGAAGAACCATCTTCAGTTCTTCAACGCGAGCCCGAAACTGTTCACTTTCCTGCTTGGCACTGCCATTGCGATGGAAGAGAACAAGGAAAAACCATCAACCGTTAACGTGATGAAAGTGGCCGGTATGGGCCCGACAGGCGGGATCGGTGATGCGATTGACCACATGACCCTGATGCCGCTGACCCTAGCGCTGGGTGCGTCGATTGCGATGGAAGGCTCGATTGCTGGTCCGTTCGTGTTCTTCTTCTTGTACCAGATTGTTCACTTCGCTGTGTATTTCGGCCTGATGTTCATGGGCTACAAGGCCGGTACGGCCGCCATGGTGAACATGAGCGATGCTACCGAGAAGCTGGCGAAAGCGGCCAACATCATGGGTATCTTCGTGATTGGTGCGCTGTCGGCAACCTTTATCAGGGTGCAGACCACCGCCTCGCTGGAGCTTGGGGGCAAGGTCGTCGAGCTGCAAGGTGCACTGTTTGACAAGATCATGCCGAACCTGCTGCCGCTGTGCTTGGTGTTCTTCATGTTCAAGATGGTGAAGGGCACCGGGTTCTGGGCTAAGCCGCCGGTACTTATCTTCTCCACCCTTGCTGCCGGTGTGGTAGGCCACTTCTTCGGCATCCTTTAACGGGTATGCGTCAACGCTAGGGGGGAGGTATCTCCCCCTTATGTTAACCGGTCATCATTCGAGTTCGAGTTATCAGCTTAAAGGTCTTGCTCTTTAGGGACATCTATCGAGTCACTGTTGTTTAAAGCTCTGGCCTTCAAGGTGCTAACTTCAAGTATTTCGCTTCAATGTATTAGCTTCGGGTTATATCCCCAAGGATTTAAGTTTCAAGGATTTTAAAATGATTGGAATTGTAGTTTCTGGCCACATCAACTTCGCGACAGGCATGGCTTCGGCGGTCATGGCCATTGCCGGCGACCAAGAGCAAATGGCATTTGTGGATTTTGTCGAATCGATGTCAACCGATGATCTGGAAGTAGCGCTGCGTGACGCGGCCAAGCAGGTCGACGGCGGGGAAGGGGTCTTGTTCCTGACTGATATTCCGGGCGGCTCACCGTGCAACCGTGCGATGGCGATCATGATGGATACCGATAATATCGAGCTGATTGCCGGGGTGAACCTCCCCATGATTGCCAATGCCGCGTTCGAGCGTGACGGTGCAAAACTGGACGAGTTGGTTGATACCCTGCTGGAAATTGGTGGCTCATGCCTGCAGAACATGCGCAAAGAGCTAGAAGTTATGATGGCGCCACAGCCTGAACTGGAATGTGAAGACGGACTGTAATTATGCGTTATGCCTTGCTTGCCGATCAGGTTTTTACTCCAGCGGGTATCGAAACCGGTAGTGCCGTAATTGTCGAAGATGGCCTGATTGCTGATGTTACATCATCCATACCGGCAGACTGCGAGGTGGTTCGCTTGGCCGGGCAGTCGATTATGCCGGGTTTTGTCGATATCCATATCCACGGCCGAAACGGTTTTGATGTGATGGATGCCACGGATACCGCGCTGCAGTCGATTTCCGATGCGCTGCCGCAAACCGGTGTGGTGGCTTGGGTCGGCACCACGGTAACGGCGCCATGGCAGGACATTATCGATGCCTTGGCTGCGGTTAGGCAGTTTACCGACCAACCGCAGCAACAAGGTGCCGAGCTTCTGGGGAGCTTTCTCGAAGGGCCGTATTTCACCGAGCCTCATCGCGGCTCTCATCCACCGGCCTTCCTGAAAGCGCCGACCGTTGCGGAGCTGGAGCAACTGAAAGAAACAGCAGGCGCCTCATTGTTGAGGGCGGCGCTGGCACCGGAATCCGAAGGGGCGATGGACACGATCAGTTGGCTGTCGGCCCAGCATATAAAGCCATCCGTTGCCCATACTGATGCAACCTATGCCCAAGTGACCGAGGCGCACCAGCGCGGTGCTGACTGCGGGGTGCACCTGTTTAATGGCATGCGGGGGCTTCACCACCGCGAACCCGGTTGCTGCGGGGCCGTGCTGTATCACGACATGCTGGCCGAGCTGATTGCCGATGGGGTGCATGTCAATCCGGTGATGATGAATTTGGCGTACCGCATTAAGGGTTATCGCGGGATTGCGCTGATCACCGATTGCATGCGGGCCGGTGGCCTCAGTGATGGTGAGTACCAGCTTGGGGCGCAGATGATCTCAGTGACAAACGGAGAGGCCCGCAGCCCGTGTGGTTCGCTGGCAGGCAGCACCTGCAGTTTGGATCAGGCGGTGCGAAATATGGTGAACCTGACCGGCGTGCCGGTATGGGAAGCGGTGCAAATGGCGTCTTATGTCCCGGCCGTCTACCTCGGGCTGGCAGAGCGCCTGGGCGGCGTTGCCAAGGGGATGGAGGCCAGTTTGACCATGATGGATGCTGATCTTCAGGTGCAAGGAACAATGATCAAAGGGCAGTGGGCATTTAAGGCGTAAGTCAACGCTGCCCCTTTGCTAACAAGATGACAGAGGAAAAAATGGAAATTCGTCAACCAATTCACAGTGAGCATGCCAAGCAGTTGGATACCGCCGGTCTGCGAGAGCAGTTTTTGATCGAAGAGATGTTTCAGCTCGGCCAGCTCAACCTGACCTATAGCCACATTGACCGCATTATTGTCGGTGGTGCGGTACCGGCAGAGACAGACCTGGAACTGGTCGGGGGCAAAGAGCTCGGCGTCGATTACTTTCTCGAGCGCCGGGAGCTCGGCGTGATCAATATCGGTGAGCCGGGCGTGGTCTGGGTCGATGGTGAAACGTTCGAAATCGGCAGCCGCGAAGCGCTTTATGTCGGGAAAGGGGCCAAAGAGGTTAAATTCAGCAGTATTTCGGCGCAAAAGCCTGCGCGCTTCTACATAAACAGCGCACCGGCCCATCATAGCTATCCGACCCGCAAGATCACCCGTGAGCAAGCGGCCCCGGAAACTCTGGGTAGCCAAGAGAACTGCAACGTCCGTACCATCAATAAGTATTTGCACCCATCGGTACTGCCGACGTGCCAGCTTTCTATGGGGCTGACCGAGCTGGCACCGGGCAGCCTGTGGAATACCATGCCTTGCCATACCCACGAGCGTCGGATGGAAGTCTACCTCTATTTCAATATGCAAGCCGACAACCTGGTATTCCATTACATGGGAGAGCCGCAGGAAACGCGCCATATTGTTGTTCGCAACGAGCAGGCGGTGATCAGCCCGAGTTGGTCAATCCACTCCGGGGTCGGGACCGCGGCGTACACCTTCATCTGGAGCATGGTTGGCGAAAACCAGACGTTCCACGACATGGATCATGTCGCAATGAGCGACCTGAAGTAATTCCCCTGAATATCTTGCGCCATGGCATAGCCAACCTCGCGGCTTGCCATGTTGCAACCAAATAAATAGGAACTCCAAATGAATATGTTTGATCTATCCGGCAAAGTGGCCATCGTGACCGGTTGTGATACGGGCCTTGGTCAAGGCATGGCGGTTGGCCTGGCACAGGCTGGTGCTGATATCCTTGGTATTGGTTATGTCCCTGCAGAAGAAACACGCGAAAAAGTTGAAGCACTGGGCCGTAAGTTTCATTACATCACTGCCAACCTTATTTCTGATTCCAACAAAGAAGCGCTGAACGCTCTGGTTGACCAAGCGGTAACGGAAATGGGCCGTGTTGATATTCTGGTGAACAATGCCGGTATTATTCGCCGTGAAGATCTGCTGGATTTTTCAGAAGACAACTGGGATGACGTTATCGCCATCAACCAAAAAGCGGTTGTATTCCTGTCTCAAGCGGTTGCTAAGCACTTCATTGCCCAAGGTAATGGCGGCAAGATCATCAATATTGCTTCCATGCTGTCGTTCCAGGGCGGTATCCGTGTTATCTCCTACACGGCCTCCAAGTCGGCAGTCATGGGCATCACCCGCGCCCTAGCGACCGAACTGTCCCCTTACAACATTACTGTCAATGCCATCGCTCCGGGTTACATGGCAACCAATAACACTCAGGCACTGCGTGAAGATCAAGAGCGCAACAAGGCCATTTTGGAGCGTATTCCTGTTGGTCGCTGGGGGCTGCCATCGGATATGGCCGGTCCGGCTATCTTCCTGGCATCACCGGCTTCAGATTACGTAACAGGGTACACGCTCGCGGTCGATGGCGGCTGGTTGGCTCGATGATAGGTGGTGATATGACTGTGACAAAGGAAAAGGTATTACAGCAGCTGAAGCGGGTTTACCGCTACCAGGCTGCAAACCAGACTCGTTCGGTGATCCGCCGCAGCGGCGCGACGCGCTTCATTAAAGATACCGACTGGGAACGTGGGGTATTTTGGTCATGTGTGGCAGAAGCCTGGAAGGCAACCGACGATAGCGAATACCTTGACGGGGTGATGGGCTATACCTTGCACACAGGTTTTCGTACCGGTGCCTTTCCGCGTTTTGCCGATGACCATGTCTGTGCCCAAGCGTATCTGGATGTCTATCCGGTAATCAATATTCCTGAAGCGCTGGAGCCGACCATCAAGGCGTTCGACATCATGCTCGATGAGCCAAAGCCCGGCCATCGCGACTGGTGGTGGGTTGATTCTCTGTTCATGGCACCGCCTGCCTTCGCCGCGTTGTCGAAAGTAACGGGCGAGCGCAAGTATGTCGACTACATGCATATGGCGTTCTGGGATGCGGTTGATCACCTTTACGATCCGGACACTAAGTTGTTTTACCGTGACTACCGTTACATGCCAACAGAAGTCGGCCAGAAGTACCGTGATGAATTCGGTGACGGTGGCGCCGAGCTACGCGAAGCCAATGGCGAGAAGGTGTTTTGGTCACGAGGGATAGGCTGGATGCTGGCATCGGTACCGCGCTTGATGGCGCGCTTCCCGGCCGAGTTTGACCAGCAGCAACCGTACCTTGACCTGTTCAAGAATTTAGCTGCCGAAGTGATCAAATACCAGCAGGCCGATGGCTTCTGGCGCACCAGTCTGCTTGACCCAGACAGTTTCCCAGCACCGGAGAGCAGCGCGACCTCCTTGTTCTGCTACGGGCTTGCCTGGGGGATCAATAACGGTCACCTCGATCGTGAAACCTACCTGCCGGTCGTCGAAAAAGCCTGGGCGGCACTGGAAAGCTGCATCCATGACAACGGCATGATGGGCTGGGTTCAGCTGCCGGCATTCAACCCGCGCGATGTGAAGTTCGACCACAACATCGATTATGGCGCAGGGGCGTTCCTGTTGGCGGCAACGCAGATGGCCTACTTGGTGGAATAACGGCCAAGGAATAATTAACCAAAACGTGAACAAGAAAAGCTGATGTTATTCAACGCAATAAGGTCAGCTTTTTTATAATTACCAAAAGAAGGATATAACAATGAAAAAGCTGTTGGGATTATCAGCCCTGTTAGTGGGCAGCGTCGTTGCCGGTCAAGCGGCAGCAGAAGAGGTGCAGCCTACCTATCACGTTCAGTATACCGAGCAGGCACCAGTGATTGACGGCAAGGGTGAGGATAGCGCATGGGCCGGGGCGAAAACATTGACCCAGTTTACGTTCCCTTGGCGGAGCGAAATGGCACCGGCAACCGAGTTCAAGGCGCTTTGGGACGAGCAGGCTTTTTACTTCCGCTATCGAGTAGCGGATAAGCACCTGGCCATTGGCACCGATCCTGAACGGGCTATTTTGGACTCTGATCGCGCAGAAATCTTCCTTGCCAAAGACCCGTCGCTATCAAGCTACTACACCATGGAAATCGACCCGAAAGCGCGCGTGTTCAGCGCCAAGGCATCGTATGACACCAAAGCCAAGAAACGCGCGTCACTCGATAGCAGCTGGCAATGGCCGGGGTTGGAAACGAAAGCCAGCATCAAAGATGATGGCTATATCGTAGAAGGCAAGCTGCCGCTTGCGACATTGGATAAATTGGGGCTGTGGCAGGATGACGATAAGTCAGAGCTACTGTGTGCCCTGATGCGAGCCGAGTTTACTCCTCAATCTGACGGCAGTCTGGATATGGGCTGGATGACCTGGGTTGACCCGAACACACCAAAACCTAACTTCCATAATCCAGGTACGTTCGGTAATTGTAAGTTAGTTAAGTAATTGGCTTCGGCTAGAAGGTTAATTCGGGAGCCTCTGTATTGTGACTAACGAGGGTGAGACACAGTGCAGGGGCTTTTTTTGTTCAGATCTTTAGCGACGTGAAGAGAAAATGGACGTTGAACAGTTAAGAGAGAAAATGCACCGCAAGGCATTGGAACAAGCACTCAAGGGTTATCGGCATAAAATAAGCAAAAAGCCGTACAAGACCACTTCCGTGGCATCTCAATGAGCACCGGTATGACGGCAACAGCGGCACCAACCAGACATACCGCCTGAGCCAGGGTCAAAGGAAAGAAAAGCCTTCCGTGTGAAGGCTTTTTTGTCATTGCAATATTCAGGCGAATAGATTTATGTGTTAATGATTTTAATATGATTAGTGTTGGCTGAAACCGCAAGTTTCCAGTGACACGAATAAGCTTCACACGAATAAGCTTTACTATATGACACATTTTTGGACATAACCTTGTTACGATTTCCGAGAAGTGGAGATATTTCATATAAACTCAACTAAGGCAAAATAGTCAAGTAAAGCACAAAGTATTGGCAAAACTTACTGTACTACTACAGTAAGTTCAAAACTATTGGAGTGCATTAATTTGCGTTTATGAAACGTTCAGCACTAGCGAACAGGCTATCACACTTTTTCTTCTGTTTGGCAAACTCTGGAGTGCCTTCTGTCATAGAATCAAGAGTTTCTTTAGCTTTGTGATAGTCAGCTACCATAAGAGAAAATCTCTCTTCGAAATTGCTTTTTCGAATATTCTTACTCGATTTTTTTGCTGGTTTTCTAATTTTCATTTCATAGTTCCCATAGCTTTTTATGTTCTCGTTCTAGTAGAATATTCTCGATCTCCTTTCTTATCCTATGGATGTTTTCTTTTCTATCTCCGTTGCCATGACTTTCGATATTTTTTGATTTCAATTTACGACCAGATGTTTTTTTCAAAGTCGAACCTCCTTTACTTATAAGATATAAAAATGTCCCAAGACCATATCTTCTGCATTTCTGATTTCTCCAGTATTTTCAGACTCACAAAACGTAAAACGCAAGTCAAGGCAGGTAGTATTTACTCTAGGGAGGATATGGCGTTTTAAAACATCGCTATTTAGCTGATTAATCATAGTTGACCAAGAGGCTTTGTTGTGACAAAGATAATATTTAATCTGATACAATTAATTTTTGCTCTTTTAGGTATTTTTTCTCACGCAAAACATAATACCAATATGTTTTCCGATTTGTTCTTCGAATCATTTGACTCCTTGATAAGGGCTCTAAGGAAGAGATCACACCGTAACTAGGAAGTGAGTAAGATCTCAACAAAATGCTTAAAGTACAGTAACATCGGCTGCTTGTGAGCCTTTGCCACCTTGCTCCACGTTAAAGGAGACTTTTTGGCCTTCCGCTAGTGTTTTGAAGCCATTACTAGTAATTGCTCGGAAATGAACAAATACATCAGCACTGCCATTATCTGGTGTGATAAATCCAAAGCCTTTTGTTTCGTTAAACCACTTTACTGAGCCAGTTATTTTATTTGACATGCATATCTCGATAGATTGATTGAGTTAAAACTAGAGCTACTAAATAAGGAATGAAGAAAAAGGTATCGCAGGTTAGATATGACGTATCAAATCGAAAGAGAACTGAGAAGATCTTGAACTAAATAAGTTATCTATAGCTCAATGTTTGAGCTGGACTTCACTATACACTGTATGAGCCAAATAGATATACTTTTTTTTGTTTGTTTTTATTTTCCATATTAATCATATAGTTAACCAAAGCTCAATTACTGGTTCAATTTGGGGTAAAGTACTTCATGGCGTGCCAGTGGCATTGGGCTGCCAAATTAAAATGGGGCATAAATTTGGTAGCCCGACTGACATGTATGCCTCAACTCACCGCCCTAGATATCGACTATTTTGAGCATTGGTAGCTCATACGGTACTCTTTCTCAGACTGGTCAACGAGCTCAAACTTTGATTTTTGGTATAACTCAATCGCTGCGGTGTTAAGTTTATACACTGTTAAGGTGAGCTCGTTTTCAACTCTTGAATCAAGTACAGATTTTGCTCTTTGAAGCATGATACTTCCAAGTGATTTACCCCTGAATGCTTGCGACACATACATCTGTACAACTTCTAGCGACCTACCCCCCTCCAGAGACAATAGCCCGCATAAACCCACGAGCTTTTCACCGATGAAAGCACCGATCATCGCTCCTTGCTCACTTTCCTCTTCCAGCAACGTTTGAAAGTAAAGTTTATTTAACTCAGACTGCTCTTTAAAGCTTGCCCCGTAGAGCTCTGGGTGTAACTGAAGACTCTCCAGCCTCAGTACTCTATACGCACTACTATCGTTTTTACCAAGTAACCTGCAACTTACCTGCATAATCGTTCCCTTGAATTCAACTCTTAGCTTATTCAATCAGCATTACAGATGGTCAGAATATCTACATAAGGAAAACTAAGTCAAACTCAATGCTTTCTGTAAGCAAAGTTGTGAGCTCTAAACCATAAAGGGGCAAAAACAATTTATAAAACTCAGACCTTGTATCGCTGCGGATTTATTTATCAGGCGTGCTAGAGCAAAAAGTAAAAGGGGCAACGTCATGATTGCCCCTTAGTTCGTATTACAACCTGGTTCTTCTTGCGGCCAATATAGCCAACATGATCAGGCCTAAGGCCGAACTGGAGCCGCCGCTGCCGCCAGAGGCTGGCTGGCCGCTGTTGCCATTGCCGTCGCCTCCGTTATCCTCTCCGCCTCCGGTATCGCCGCCGTTGCCGTTACCGTCGTTGCCGCCGTCCTGGCTCAGGGCAACGGTGGCAGCTTGGCCGAACAGACTCGAAACCGTCACAACGGTATTGTTGCCTTGGTAGTAGTAGCTGATCCCCTGGGTATCGACATCCCATTTCCCGGCCAGCTCAATGCGAATCGAGACCGGCTGGGTGGGGGCGTCATCTTCACCGATGTTGAGCGTCAATGAGGAGACGCTGAGTGACATCTCTTTCTTGTCCTGCTGCACCAGAAGCTGACTGGCGGTTCCAAGGTGTTTCACCGGCCCCTGGCTGAAATCGCTGGCTGCAAAGCTGGTGTAACCGAAGAGGTTGTTGGCGCGATCGCTGACCACGTGGCCGTCGAGGCTGCGCTCGAGAGTGCTAAAGCGAGGGGAGGTCGCAAACGCACTGGCGAGGCTGGCCATCTCGGCTGGGGTGGTATCCATGACCATGACATATTGGTAGCCGGCATTAGCGGGGGCTACGCCATGATCTATCCATGCCGACGAGAATTGCCCGCTAGTGTCAGCCTTGGTCTTGTTGTGGCGTGACTGCTGGGCGCCGCGGCGCACCTTCACCTTGTCGGCTTCGATCAGGTAATAGCCAACCCCGTTGTCATCGATGAGCCAGTCGCCGCTGCTTAGCTCGGTGGTGAAGCTCGTGGCGTCATGGTGCTGGCCGTTGATCCAAATTCCCGAGGATTGCGGTGTCATTGCCAATTGGAACAGGGTCGTTTCGGTGGCATGCTGGCCGTCTTGGTTGCTGATCCCGTTGCCGCTCAGGTACAGCTGGCTGCCAGCGGCAAGCACATGTTTTTCGGCAACAAAAGTCGGCTCGAACTGGGCTAGGTTTTGTGGGGCCTTGTGCTTGAAACTAAATAGGGTAAAGCGATTGTCCAGCGAGGTGGCCCCGCTCAGGCCTTCATCCGATCGCAGCATGAGGGTCGAAGACTTCGGGCTTTCCAGCTGGTCATAGTCGAGATGGATAGTTGTTGCGCCGGGGTTGCGGTTCCAGTCCCAGCCGTTTTGCTGGTAGCCGTTATCGACCGGATCACCCGCGGGGATCACGTGTACGCTGCCGTGGCTCTGATAGCGGCCGTAGCGGTTGTCATTGGTATAGATTTCCGCCGACCAGACATCTTGGTTATAGCCTTTGATAACTGCCATTTTGTCCCCGCTGCGGTGGACGGCAAATGCACCGCCGTTGAAGCTCCAGCTGCCCTGAGGCAGCGCGGCCGGCTCAACCTCCTCGCCAAAAATTGCCTTGCTCTGTGCTTGGCTGTAATTGCCTACCTGGAGGTGAATCGAAGCCAGGGTGCGATCCAGTACCGGGTAGCTCTGGGCCAGCCATTTGATGCCGTTGTTGTAGCGGCTGACGCTGAGATCGGTAAACGGATGGCGGCCGGACAGGGCAAGGGGAACATACGGGTTGCTGTAGTGCCAGCCAGCAATCATGGCTTTTTTCAGCTTGTCGAGTGCCGGTTCGGCAATTTCGAAGGCTGAATCTTTCAGCATGAAGCTGACATGGGCGGCATTTTCAAAGGCCGGGAATGCGTAGCCGGGGTAATGGCCATGGTGGCGCCATGCAGTGCCATCCTCACGCAGCCCGTCGTGGGTACCCGGCGGGGTTTGGGCCAGCGCACCGGAAAAGAATTGGCTGAATTTATGCAGCAGGGCAATCCGCTCTTGGTCGTCAGGGTTGAGCAGCAACAGTGCCAGATGCTGGCGGGATAGGGTGTTGAAATAGTCCAGGTTAGAACTATCAGGTTTCAACGCCATATCGAAGCTTTCCTTGAACTCGCGGGAGAACCACAGCAGGGCCTGATATACGGGTGACAGTAGGCTTTTTTGGGTCAGTGGTTGTTCCATCATCAGCGCAGAAATATACCACCACCTTCCGCTGTAACCCCAGTGGTGGGTAGTGACAAGGCTACTGCCGTGTGTATAGCCCTGATCGAGCAAATGCTCTGTCATAAGCAGGTACATGTCGGCGATTCGCTCCCGATCGTTGATGAAGGCAGCGTGGTGATAGGCCTTGCCGAGATCTAACATCAGCTCTGCGTAGCCAGCGAGCTTGTCACCACTGCTGTCGCTTTCGCCAAGCAGTGCATACTGATCAAAGTCTGGTTTGTCG
Source organism: Photobacterium sp. DA100 (assembly GCF_029223585.1). Classification (NCBI taxonomy): domain Bacteria; kingdom Pseudomonadati; phylum Pseudomonadota; class Gammaproteobacteria; order Vibrionales; family Vibrionaceae; genus Photobacterium; species Photobacterium sp. DA100. The sequence goes on from NZ_CP119423.1 coordinate 1,640,823, forward strand.
GTTGGCGAAAGGTGGTCGGGTTGATAGATAACTTGTTGTTTGTCGGTAATGATATGGCGACCGGAGATCACCCCCTGCGAGTTTTTTTCAATTTCAAACTGGGCAAAGCGAGATTCCAGGCTGTCAATCGTACCGGGGTTGCCGGAAAATGCGTCGATCAAGCTGGCTTTGATCTGTTCGGCATCATCCAGTTCGGCTTGGCTGACTGCCGGCAAAGGGGAGCTCAGGCCAAAGTCAATTTCAGGTACGTCGTAGCGGGTGGTGACCTGTTCGTCAGACCACTGATAGCGATTGTCATCGACCGAGACCATGATACGGTCAATGATCAGCGTGCCGCTAGCGACGCCCCTCGGCGCCTGAATGCGGAGCTGCTGCAGATCCATCGTTGCGGCGTGCGAGCTGTTTTGGCCGAGGTTGAAATCATTGTTGAGGGAAACCCCCACCGCTCGCCAACCGCTAAAGTTCAGGTTAACGGTAAACTCGTCGGTAAAGCTCGAAGCGTTGCCCAGCCGGATCCGCAGATCATTATCTTGCGGAGTTTCGTTGTAGAGCCAGAAGGACAGGACTTGGGTATAACCACTGTAGACGCCTTTGGCCTCGTTGGCCTCTTTGTCGCTGAGGCGGGAAAAGTGGCGTTTAAGCGTGATCGAGGCATCGGCTTTGTCCCAAGACCAAACAAGCGCCTGATCACCCATGATGGCACGCGCGGTGGTGAGGCTTATGCCTTGTCCACTCAAATCAGCGGGTAAAGCATTTGCCTCAAAGCTTTCGATTTGAGCGGTGAGATCTGCATTGGCCTGAGTATCCGGCGTCCATAGCGCGGCGGCGACGCACAAAGAGAGTGTTTGAAAAGCTACGGGTAGCGAGTAGGAGAGGAGATGTGGTTTCATTATTATTGTTCCTGAACGAAGAAAGGGATGGCTCGCGCCATCCCTGAATGTTTTGCCTAGCCTGCAGCGCGGACGCAGGTGACAAAGCGGCCGTTGCCGACGGCATTGTTGCCCGATGAGCCACTGTCGTAGAACTTGACCGAGTTGGCCTGCTCTAGGTTGGAGTTGGGCTTGGTTGCACTCCAGAATGGGGTATTGCCTGCGCTGTTGGTGACCCAGCCGAATATTGGCGATGCCGTGCCTTGCAGGTTACCGACAATGCCTTGGCCGACCACACTGTCTTTGGTGTTGTAGATATTGGCCAGCTTGATGAGGTAGGTGTTAACGTCATCGACTGGTAGCTGATTCCCCTCAGCCTCGAAGCCATTTGGCAGATAGGCGCTGTCACTGCGGCTGGCAGGCAGGAACCATGTGCTGCTATCAGTTTCATCTTGCTTATACAGGTTGAGGCAGACTTCCAGGCCAGGCTTGGTCCCGTCGGTATGCTCCAGTTTCAAGCTTGCCCAGTCAATGCCCATAGCGGTTTGGCTGTAGTGGGCTTTTGGCATCAGCGGGCCGAAGTCACTGCCCGAGCCAGTCTGCATTTCGGCAAAAGAAAGTGGGCGGTGGTAAACGGCACCCTTGAAGGTGACTTCACGAACCGGCTCGATAGCCCGCAGGCTAAAGTCATCCTTGTTGTAGATCACCCCGCCGCTGACAGTCGGCTGGGCCGAGGCCAACAGGCACTGCGGCTGTGGCTGCTCGGTGCTTGTCATGCACAGCTCAACGTCTTTACCGACGTAGTGGGCTGCATTGACTGTGGTTGAGTCAACGACGCTCGCTCGTATTGCCTGATCCCAGTCGGCATCATCAATCATGCCGTTGTTGTTACCCGTGCTGCTTTCAAACTCTGGGGTGATGTTAGCCAATACCTCTTGTCCGATGGTATAGATAGAGCCGGTTGCAACTTCTACCCTCGAGCTATCTCCAGCAGGCCCATCGGTATTGGATGTATCGACCTTCCATGACAACTGGGCGTTGGTGTAGCCGACAATGTCTGCTTCAAGATCCTGGCCAAACTCCAGCTTGCCGCTCATACGAATGCCGAAGGTATCCAGTGCCGGTGAGCATTGCTCGGTACCTGGCTGGCTGTCGGTTGCCTTGGGGGTGACGCAGTACGTCAGGGTCTGGCCCAGCTGCTGTTCGCCGATAGTCAGATCACAAGCTTGGCCGGTGGCGCAGGTTGCGCTGGCAATGACTTGGTCACCGGCCTTCCACACGGCCTTCGAATCATCGGCGGCCCCAGAGCTTGATGGCTGATACTGGTAACTGCCGGTCAGTGTATCGCCGACTTGGGCGAGCTGGACATCACCGTCACTGGCGACATCACCAAGGGTGATGGTTGGAACGTCGCCCTCTGGCTCTGTCACATCGGTAATTGGATCGGCACAGACTTCACTGCCTTGTTTCGGTAGCCCTGTGGCAGCAACAGGAGTGACACAAAATTCCACACTGGCGCCTTTGTCATCCGCCGTCAGTGTATAGCTAGATGCCGTCTCGCTTGGCAGTACCACGCTGTCGCGCTTCCAGGCAATGATCGTTTCGCCTTCCAGATCATTGTCATCGTCTTGGTAGCTATATTGACCGGTGACGATTGAGCCGACAGTGTGATCGCCCGAGGTGGTTACGGCAGAGACTACCGGTGCCGAGCCTTGCTTGGCGGCAACCGCGGTAGTCGCATCCGAGCAGGCTTGATCGCCGGTCACCGGATAGTTCGGCAAACCATCAGGATTTTCTGAAACAGGGGTGACACAAAACTGGATCGAGACACCTTCCTGGGTTGCGGTGAGGGTGAAGCCTTGCTGGTTGGCGCCATCAATGTCCTTGCCGTTGCTCTTCCAGACAAATCGGCTTATTGCCTCGGCATCACCGTCAGGATCACTGTAGGTGTAGTCGCCTGTCAGGGTTTCGCCAACGGTTGGAGCCGTGTTGTCGATAGTGACGTTGTCCGCCTGGGGCTTTTCGCCGGCACCGCTCTGTACGTTAACCGACGCCGAGCACTTTTCTTCCCCGATGATATTCACGTTACCTTCCGCGGCAGGGGTAACACAGAAGTAGACATTTTGGCCGAACTCACTATCCGTCAGGGCAAGTGTCTGGCTTTCACCCAGTACTTTGTCATTGCCGGTATCGGCGTCGCCATCTGCCTGACGCCATTGATACTGGCTGTCACCTTCCGGGCGCGGTGAATAGTTCGGATCGGTAAAGGTGTATTTGCCTGTCAACGTTGAGCCGACAAGTGCGTCCCCGCTGATAGCAACCGAGGAAGCGATCGGCGCTTTAAAATCTTGTCCGTTATTGCCTTGGGCGGGATTTTCACTGTCGGAACCACAGCCAGTTAATACGGTTGCGATGGCTAATGCGCAATATCTGAGTTTCATATTTCCATCCATGCAGAGTGAATTACTTTGAAAGTAAGATGAAAGTCTGTGCTTTCGTTTTCTTTTGCGTTGAAGTGAGTCTAATGGGTAAAACTTGAACAGTGAATGCTTTCAATTGCTTTTGTTTTCAAAGTGTGATTCAGCTTTGGTTTTCGTTGTTAGAAAGGTTAATAGTGCTATATAGGTATGACAATTGATGTTGATTCAATAATTTCGGTATATACCATCAGTTTCATTAATGGTTTAACGCCCGGCCTGTTTCGTTTCTTCATCTGTTTTTCCATGTTAGGAAAAATGCGAAAGTTTGATTTGTGTTTTTGTTTTCTTTCGTTTGTTTTCGTAAATTTGCCCTTCATCACAGTTGTGGTTAGAAAATAAACGTAATATTCCACTCATCAATAGTGGCATTGAAATGCTATGGAAAGCAGCAGGACAATAAAAATTTACGGCTGCTAATTGGATGATATTAAGTGGAAGGGCATTAGCATCGTTATGAAAACAGGATTGAGACCAACGTCGAGGGTTGTTTTGTGTGCAGTACTGGTTGCTGCGAGTATTCCTATGGTCGCACAAGCTGCCAAGGTAAATGCAACCTTGAGTTACGAGTCAGGGGATTACGGTAGTGATTATGACTATGCCGGTCCGAGGCTGGACATGAACATTAACCCCGATGGTTCGAACTGGTATTTTGACCTCGGTTACCGCAACCGTACCCATGATAGCAAGCAGGTCTACACCCGAGCTGAAATTCAAGCCGCTTATCGTTTTCGGTTTGATGGCGGCTGGATCCAACCGAGTGCCAAAGTGCGCCAGGATGTCACCAGCTATGACAGCGGTTCGCGCCTGACCAATGATATCTACAGCAGCGAAACCAAATATATTTTTGACCTCAGTGATAAGTGGACGCTGTGGGGCGAGGCGCAGTTTGGGTTGGAGCGTCAGGAAGACAAAAATGTCAGCGGCACCGTCCGCAACAGTGATTACCTGGCATGGGAAGTAGAGCCGGGTATCCGCTACAACCTTACCGCCAAGCAGCGTCTGACCCTGTCGTATTACAACACGGGCAAGCGCAGCGACAAAGGCGAAACGTGGGGCTTGACCGATCATACCTACAACCAGCAAGCACGACTTTATTACTACTGGGATACACCAATCGGCTTGGTTATTTCACCGTATGTCCGCTACGCACTGGGCTATGGCGAAACCTCGGCTTGGTATGACAGCGCCTATCACGACGAGACTAAGACCCAGAGCAAAGTGTCACGTTATGCCATCCAGTTGGCTTATCCGCTGACTGATTATCTACGGATCCAGGCTGAATATTACATTGAGGATGTGGAGTATAAGGAAGGCTTCACGATGGGCAAGGAAGACTCTCAAGTCAAATACCTGAAACTCGGTGCTCGTGTGAGCTTCTAAGTGTCCTTTTATCTTAAAAATAATTACTTGAGAGTTTTTTAATATGCACAGAATTCCAGTTTCTCAGCGCACAACACTATCGCTGCTTATTGCTTCTTGCCTGATGACGCCAATGGCCGTCAATGCGGCGGACTGTCCCGAAAATACTGTTTGTGAAACCGTGGTCAAAACCGACGGTGACACCAGCTATAGCGGCGGAGACATTTTGGTCGCTGACGGCAATGGCCTTGAATACCAGGGCGGCGGAGCGGCGTTTTCAAATTTGTACCTAAAGAGCAACATTCGGGTATCCGGGGAAGGGGCTAATGGCATCTATGTCGATGGCGATGCGGTGTTTACCGGGAACCTCAATATCGAAGGTAGCCAGGTAGTCAGCGAAAACGGCACCGGGATCAAAATTGATGGAGATTTCGAACAGGGCACACCGACCAACCCTAACCGGGGTATTTATATCAAGGATGGCGGCTTGGTCAGTGGCAGCGAGAATGCGATCGACTTTAGTGCCAGCTCTAGCTCAGCGCGTATCGATGTCAACGGTACGATTGAGGGCAACATTAAAGGTAACGGGGTTGAGGGCAACAAGATCAACTTCGGCTACCAAGGTGGTGCGGGGAAAGATGCTACCTTTGATGGCCATAGCATCACCGGGGTCGATAAAATCGAAAACTACGGCAATCTGACCATTATTGGCCAAGACCAGACCGTGGTTTGGGATGCGGACTATACCAATAAAGCGGATGCATCGATGGAATTCAAGGTCGGTGACAACAGCGATCTGAATAACCCGATCTTGCTGGTGACCGGGTCGACGACGTTCAATGAAAACAGCACGGTGACCTTTTCGTATACCGGCAGCAACGTCAACGACTTGCTGGGCAAAGACGTGGTGCTGTTGGAATCGGAAGGCGGGATAAATGGCGGTGACAATGTCAGCGTTGAAGCCGGCGAGGGCTTTGGGACGGCGGAATCCTTTGATACGTCGCCATTGCTGACTGTGGATGACTCATGGCTAGAGCAAACACCCCCTGATGTTAATGGCGGGGTGAGCGGTGATCAGCTGATCGCCCGCTATGCCGTTAACTACCAGGGCGGCGATGAGTTTGTGGGGCAGGCTGCCGCAGGGGGAGCCAATGCCGGAGAAGTTGTGGTTGCCGATTACATGGTCAACTATGCCCTTGATCAGCATAATAAAACAGGCTCGGATGAATCTGGCGAACTGCTTGCGTTACTGGCCTCTTCAGGCACGGATGACGCGGCGACAGCCCGCCTGGCCGACGAATTGACCCCGGATGCCGAAGGCAGTGAAGTCCGGGCCGCGATGCTGGTGGTGGATAAGATGCGCAGCCAGGTCGATGACCGTACCAACGTGTTGCGTAACGAAAGCCACCTGGGCAAAGCCCATGATGGCTGGAATGCCTGGACAAGCTTGATCGTTGGCTATGGTAGCCAAAGTAGCGGCGATATCCACGGGTATGATCTCAATACCTACGGCATTAACATCGGGATTGATCGGGTCTTCGACAGCGAAAAGCTGTTCGGCGTTTCCATTGCCTATGCACGCTCCAACTCGGATATCAAAGATACCGGCAACAGCAAAGACATCGATAGCCTGCAGGGAATGATCTACACCGGATGGTTCAACGAGCGCTACTTTATCGATGGCAATGTCAATATCGGGACGAACACCATCAACAGCACTCGCTCGATTGGCACCTCAACCGGCTATGAGGGTAATACCCAGGCCAAGGCCAAATACGATGCCAACCAAGTCGGTTACCAAGTGATGGCGGGGATGAAGTTCGACCTCGATGTGGTGAAAGTTGAACCGCGGGTTGCCTACAACTACCAATGGCTGCGTGTTGAGGACTACAACGAAACCGGATCGCCGGCCAGCCTCAAGTACGATCGCACTTCTTACTCGGTCAAGCAATTGGGTGCAGGTGTGACTGCATTTAACACTTATGACATGGCATACGGCCAGTTCACTCCGCTGTTTTCGCTGATGGCGTACTTCGACATGGATGACGATGAGCGGATCCGCGAAAGTGCAGCATTGACCATGGACACCTCGACTGACCGCTTCGTGATTTATGGCGATGCTGTCGGCGGTGACATTATCGAAGCGAAATTCAATGCCAACCTCAACATGGGCAACGGCCTGAGTGCGTCAACTGGCTTAACTTACTACCAGCGTGATGACTATAAAGAAGGCTTTCTGGGCCTGGCTGTTTCTAAACGTTTCTAAGTGCTAAGACGACGGGCGGCAACGCCCGTACCTGCCAATAAAGTTAAAGGTTAAGCAATGAATTCTCTACATAAATTCAGCAGGTTGCCACTGCTTATTTCGGCGGTGCTTGGTATGTCTGCATGTTCCGGGTTATCTGTTACCCAACCAACAGAACAGGCCGCACCGCCACCGGTGATGCAGTCACAGATCTTAGCGATGACCGGGGAGACGGTACCGGACTACGCCGAAGCCGGCCAGGGCTCGAGTCTGTCGCTGAGCAAGGCGCGATATGTGCTAGGCGAGCAGTCGCTGCAGTGGGACTGGACCGCCAATAGCACCTTGGTTTTCCGCCAGCCGATTTCGCTGGTGACCGACATGGAGGCACGCCGGACATGGGGGCGTGCCGCAACCCAGGTGCTGTCATTTTGGGTGTACAACGAAGTACCGGTAGATGATTACATGATTGTCGATTTGGGCCGGGGACTCAGTGCCGCGTCTAACGCGGATGCGGGCTTCAAAGTGCACATGAACTTCACTGGCTGGCGTACCGTCGGCGTGTCACTGCAAAACGATATTCAAGGCCGCGAAGTAGAAGGGCAGGGGATCACCGACAACGGTTCCGGTGAAGGCCGCGGGATGAACAGCATGCCCGGTGGCCCGCGCAGCGACATGGATAGCATCCGCTTCACCGCGCCGGGGAAAGCCAAACAAGGGACATTCTATATCGATCGTGTCATGCTGTCGGTAGACGATGCCCGTTACCAATGGTCGGACGATCAGGTAACCACCCGTTATGATATTCCTGAGATTGATTTCGGGTTGCCGGCCCAGCTCCCTGTGGCTCAGCAGCACGAAATTGCCGCTGCCGAGTCTATCCGTGAGTCATTGATTGATGTCTTTATCGGGGCCGAGCGCCTCAAAGGGGTCAAGGCGTTTAATAGCCTGGAGACACTGCGCGAGCAGTATGCCTCGCTACGGATCAAGCGCGATGAAAACGGGGTGCTGTCTGGGCGCCATATCATTACCGGCAAGCAAAAAGTGATTTATCAGCCCGAATTCATGAAGGAAGAAGATAAAGCACTGTTTGCTGATTATGTCACCCTGTCAGAATACTCCAATATCCTGTTCAACATCGGGCGTTTTTGGCATAAAACCGACGAACCGGCCATCAAGCAGGAGCTGGCCGACATGTATGTGCTGATGACAGAGCATATTCTTGACCAGGGCTTTGTCGATGGCAGTAGTCTGGTGACTACTCACCACTGGGGCTATAGCTCGCGCTGGTGGTATATCTCTGCCATGCTGATGTCTGAGGTTCTGACCGAAGCCGAACTGCGCCAGCCGATATTCGATGCCTTACTGTGGTATTCACGTGAGTTCAAGGCCAACTTCGATATGGTCGCGGGACCGGAAAGTTCGGATCTGGATTACTTCAATACGCTTTCTCGTCAGCATTTGGCGCTGCTTATGCTCGAACCGGATCAGGACCGCCGCATCGCACTGCTGAAGAAGTTCGGTAACTACATCAATATCGCCCTGTCACAAACGCCGCCGGGAGGCTACGACGGTTTGCGCCCTGACGGAACCGCATGGCGCCATGAGGGGAACTATCCGGGGTATTCATTCCCGGCATTCAACAATGCCGCGCAGCTGGTGTATATGTTGCAGGGCACGCCGTTTAGCGTGAGCAGCGAAGGGCGTGCCGCCCTTAAGAAAGCGATGTTGTCGGCATGGATCTACAGTAACCCGGAAGTTGGCCTCGGCCTGTCTGGCCGCCATCCGTTTAACCCGCCTGCGGTGACCCACCTTGATGAGTCCTACCGTTGGCTCGCCCTGACCGGCAACCCGGAGACCGGCGAGAAAGTCGATAAGGCCCTGGCAGCGGCTTACTTGCAGATCACGGGGAAAACCGAGGCCGAATCGGTTGCCTTGTTCGGTGAAGCGATCACCCCGGCGGCATTGCCGCAAGGTTACTGGGCCTTTAACGGCGGGGCATTTGGTATTCACCGCTACCGGGACAACATGGTGACGATGAAAGCCTACAACAGCAATGTTTGGTCATCGGAAATCTATTACCGCGACAACCGATACGGTCGCTACCAAAGCCACGGTGCCGTCCAAGTTGTGCCGTTTGGCAAGCAGGCAGAGATAGGTTTTAGCCAGGACGGCTGGGACTGGAATCGGAATCCGGGTACCACAACCCTCCACCTGCTGCTGGAGCAGCTTGACAGCCCGAATTCACATACGCTGATGCTGCGCGGCGACCAGCCGTTCAGCGGGGCTTCCTCGCTAGATGGACAGTTCGGGATGTTTGCCTTTAAGTTCAAAGCACCGTCAATGCCTAAGTTTGACAGTAGCTTTACCGCGAGGAAATCGACCTTCTCCGTCGCTGACAGGGTAGTGATGCTGGGCAGCGATATCAGCAACTCGAGTAAGGGCAACGCGACGGAAACCACGCTGTTCCAGCACGGCATCACCCCGCAGGCTGATGAGATCTGGATCAATGGCGAGCAGGTGCGCGACATGCCATACCAGACACAGCTTGGCCAAGGTGATTGGTTGATGGACGGTCACGGCAACGGGTATTTGATCACCAGTGATGTAACGGTAGAAGTCAGGCGCCAGCACCAGCAGTCGGCCAATGATAAAACCCGCCGACCAACAGAAGGCAACTTCTCGGTCGCGTGGATCAACCATGGCAACGCCCCATCGGATGCGGGTTATGAGTATCTGTTAGTGCTCGATGCCACCGCGGAGAAAATGACCACCTTGGCTGAAGCCTACAAGGGGTCAGGTGAGAAGCCTTACGAGGTCTTGCGCGAGGATAGCAGAGTGCATGTGGTACGGGACAAGCAAACGGGTGTGACAGCCTATGCTGCTTTCGACAGTGTCAGCCTAGACAGCGGCGTGGTGACCCAGGTAGCTCAGCCTGCCATTGTCATGACTCGCCAGTTGGCCGATGGCCAGTTGATGGTCTCGGGGGTTACGCCGGATCTTAACATGACCCGTTATACGGAAGCGAAACCAACCTCTGTCAGTGTCACCCTTGCCGGCAGGTGGCAGCCAGTGACGGCGAACGATAAGGTCAAGGTGAAAACTGACTCGTCGACGACCACCCTGACCTTCGAGATTTACTTCGGCATGGTGCAGGAGCTGACACTGGCGCCGGTGTCCTAATCAATCTCTTCATATCAGGAGCCGGGCATATATTGCCCGGCTTATTTTTTGTGTCCTTTCAGTTTTGCCCTGAAAACTTTCCTTTTATTTCATTTTGTGATCAAAAACGTTTTTCATTTCCGTTTTTTGGCGTATATTTTCTTTCGTTTTCTTTCTTTTTGTTTTTATGTCCTTTCAAAGATGCGGGGCTTTTGCAATGACTACCTTTCGTTCTAATCATGCTCGTTTTCATATGATGGCCAAGCCAGCCAGCTATCGTTGCAACCTTAAGTGCGACTATTGCTTCTATTTGGAAAAAGAGCAGATGATGCAGCCCGGCGAGACAGCAAAGCAGGCGGCTGCGGACCAAATGTCAGATGCGATGCTAAAGCGCTATGTACGCGATTATATCCGCTCGCAAGATAGCGACATGATTGACTTTGCCTGGCAGGGCGGGGAGCCGACGCTGGCTGGCTTGGACTTTTACCGTAATGCAGTCAAATACCAAAAGCAGTATGCGGAAGGGAGAACAATCACCAACAGTTTCCAAACCAATGCCGTTGCCATTAACCGGCAATGGGCGCAGTTCTTTGCCGAGCATAATTTTTTGATCGGGGTGTCGGTCGACGGGGCGGCGGAGGTACATGATAAATACCGCATTTCGGTTAACGGCAAACCTACTTTCGAACGGGTCAAGCACGCCATCGAACTGCTAAAAGAGTATCAGGTTCAATTCAATACTCTGACCGTCATCAATGATCAGAACTGGAACAAGGGCAAAGAGACGTACCATGCCCTCAAGGCGCTGGGCTCGGAGCATTTGCAGTTTATTCCTATTGTCGAAATCGAGCCGCATTGCCAGCAGAGTACGACAGGTCATTATTCTCCCGCAGCCGATGCCACACTGACGCCATTTTCGGTGCCCGCCAATGGCTATGGCCGGTTTATGACCGATGTCTTCAATGAATGGGTTGCCCGGGATGTTGGCCAGATCTACGTTCGTATGTTCGACAGTATTCTGGCAACGTGGATGGGCTATCCGGCCTCGGTCTGCGTGCAGTCTAAAAATTGTGGCCAGGCGATGGTGATAGAGGCCAATGGTGATGTCTATTCGTGCGATCACTATGTTTATCCGGCCAATAAACTCGGCAATATCAGCCAAACCAATATCGCCAAGCTGGCTCAGAGCAAGCAGCAGCTGCGTTTTGGCCAGGCAAAGTCCACTCGGCTGACTGAGCAGTGCAAGCAGTGTTCGGTTCAGGCCCTTTGCTATGGCGGCTGTCCGAAGCATCGCATCGTGTCGCTGCCGGGGGAGAAGCATCGCCAAAACTATCTCTGCCAATCCTATCAACAGATATTCAAGCATACCGCACCGGCCATGCACCACATGGTGCAGGCCATCCAGCGCGGTGGCATTGCAGCGGATGTCATGCCTGCGATGTCGACGATATACAACAACGACAAAACACAACTTTAAACAAGTTAATCAAGGAGTGAACAATGACACTGTCCTCGAAAAAGAAGACGGTATTGGCCGGACTGGTAGCGGCTGCATGTGCAGCAAGCCCGGTAGTGTCGATGGCTAGCGAGCAGGTAAAACCGAACGTCTTACTGATTGTGATGGATGACTTGGGTACCGCTCAGCTGGATTTCGCCCTGGACAATATTGATAAGCAGGCATTGGCGGAGCGCCCGTCGCCCGAGCGCTATGAAGGGGATTTCGACAAACTCTATGACGCAGCCAAGCGCTCGATGCCGAATATAACCCAGCTGGCCAATGAAGGGGTGCGTATGACCAATGCATACGTAGCGACTCCGGTATGCGGCCCGTCACGAGCCGGGATGATGACTGGGCGGTTCCCGCACAGTTTCGGTATCTACAGCAACGATGATGCACATTCTGGGATCCCGCTCGATATCACGTTGCTCCCTGCACTGATGAATCAAAATGGTTATGCCACCGCGAATATCGGCAAGTATCACAATGCCAAGGTCAGAAAAGAGTTTATTGACGAAAGCATCCAGACACGGGATTACCATGACAACCAGATCTCGATTCCGGAGCCGGGCTATGGGCCGGAGGAGCGGGGGTTTGATTATGCCTATAGCTACTTTGCTTCCGGGGCCGCCTTGTATAATTCACCGGCGATTTTCCGCAATGGCGAAAATGTCCCCGCGCCGGGTTTCATCACCCATAACCTGACCAACGAGACGCTGCAGTTTATTGAACAGGCCAGCGAGCAGGATAAACCGTTTTTTGTCAACCTGGCCTATAGCGTACCGCATATCCCGCTGGAACAGCCGGCTCCGGCTAAGTATATGGATCGCTTTGATACCGGCAATGTCGAAGTCGACAAGTACTATGCCCACGTCAATGCTTCGGACGAGGGGATTGGCCAGATCATCGCTAAGCTCAAAGCATTGGGAGAATACGAGAATACGCTGATTTTCTTCCTGTCCGACAACGGGGCGGTACATGAGTCACCCATGCCGATGAACGGCATGGACCGGGCATTCAAGGGGCAGCGCTACCGTGGTGGCGTCCATGTTCCGTTTATTGCCCACTGGAAGGGGGTACTGCCGGAAAATACCCAGAGCGATACCATGATTTCGGCGATGGATATCTTGCCGACGGCCTTGGCAGCTGCAGGCATTGCGATTCCCGAGGAAATGAGCGTTGACGGCAAGGACATAATGCCGTTGATGAAAGGGGAAAAACAACAACCGCACAAGTACCTATACTGGGCAGGCCCGCGGGCCCTTCACTATGACTCAAGCAATGTCGACTTTTGGAACCATTACTGGAAGTGGATCAGCTTCGAGGAGCAGGAATTTATCCCGAGCAAGTACATTGAAAAACACTCCAAGGGCGAATGGGCAATTAAAGATCAGGAGTGGTCGCTTCACTACTACGATGGCGGCAACGAGGGATTTGAGCTCTATCACTATGCGAACGATCCCGCTGAGTCAATTAACTTAGCTGCCAAACACCCGGAGAAAGTTAAAGAGCTTAAAGCGGCCTTCTATGACTGGATCAAGTCCAAGCCAGCTCCTCTGGGCTGGGGCCAAGACCGATACCAAGTATTGACGGAGTCAGCGAAGTAAAGCTTGCTGTGATGTTAGGGCCTCGTTCGAGGCCCTTTTTCGATGGATTGTGACCGATGCAAAAAACAATAAACGCCACCGAGCGTCCCATTATTCCCTACGAACATCCTGATACCGCCATTTATCTCAGGTTGTTCAAAGAGAACTTGACCCGGCTGCGCTACCGCAAGGCAGCCTACTCTCAGCATGATGACTATATTCGTCAGCAATTTTCAACGGTTGGCCAACTGCGCCAGCAGTGTGACGATTTGGTTCGCTATGTCGCCGAGGCCTTTGAACATTACGCCGTGTGGGATTATACCCATGCGTATTACCCGGGAAGGCCGAGCCAGCAGAATGCTCGTACCGATGCGATGGAGGGATGCAGCCGGGTTATCCCGACCTTGGCAGCCTGGTTATCCCGACAAAAAGGCACGAGTACCATGCTTAACGGCCTGAACGGGCAGCCGCTGGATATCGCCTTATGGTTGAAGAAAGCGTTTTTGGCCGGCACCGATCCCGCCCACCCGGGCTATTGGGGGGAGTTGCATGATTATGATCAGCGCATCTGTGAAAGCGCCGATCTGGCCCTGGCGCTGTGGTTGAGCCGGGAGACGGTGTGGACGACCTTGACCTATGGCCAGCAAAAGCAAATTGTCGCCTGGTTCAAGCAGGTCAACCATTGCCAGACCGTTGACAATAATTGGCATCTTTTTCCGCTGACCGTGCAACTGGTGATCAACTCACTCACCGGCGAGGATCATTTTGATCACACCCGCTACCACAGGATAAAAGAGTTCTATGTCGGAGATGGCTGGTTTCGGGACGGCGCGAAAGGCAACTACGACTATTACAATGCCTGGGGATTTTATTATTCACTCTATTGGTTTGATCAAATCGATCCTAGTTTTGACCCGGAATTCATTCGTGCCAGCTTGCAGGCTTTTTCCAAAAATTACCGCGCGTTCTTTACCCCTGTTGGCTTGCCTCTGTTTGGCCGGAGTGCGTGTTACCGACTAGCCGCATCAGCCCCGCTTCTGGCTGCGGTCGATCTAAATCGCCGTCATTCCTACCGCGGCGGGTTGCATCTCGGGGAGGCCAAACGGGCCTTCCGTACCAGCCTTGAGTACTTTATCTCTCACGGTGCTTTGCAATACGGTGCGCCAACGCAAGGTCTGTTTGGCGATGACGCACGGCTGGTGGATAACTACAGTGGTCCAGCAAGCAGCTTCTGGTCATTGCGGGCGTTAAACATCGCCCTGTACTGTGGGGATCGGCTTAATCTCTGGCAAGCAGAAGAGCACCCGCTTGAGATTGAACGGGGAGACTTTTCATTTGAGATCCCTGCGATTGAAGCCAAGGTGATTGGCACTTTCAAAACGAAAGAGGTCGTGGTGATTTTTCAGTCAGAGTATTGTGAGCAGCAAGATCCGCTTTCTCGTCGTCTGGAGCGACAAAAACTGGCAAGAAAAATCCAGGAAATACTGACCGGACGTGCGGAGAGACCCAAGAATAACCTGCTGCGCAAAGGGATCACTTGCTACAGCTCGAAAATGTCGCATTTCTTTTAGTTTTAATTTCTTTCGGTTTGAAAGTATTTATGTGATCTAGATCTTTTATTTTGCTTTTGTTTTCGAATATCATCAAAGCGAAAGATAACGAAGGTTTTTGAGGTTTTATATGTTTCTGGTTTCGTCACGCGAAATGCTCCATAAGGCACAGCTGGGCGGTTATGCCGTTCCTGCTTTTAATATTCATAACCTAGAGACTGTCCAGGTTGTGGTTGAAACAGCGGCAGAAATGCAATCGCCGGTTATTCTGGCAGGTACTCCCGGGACATTTTCCTATGCGGGTACTGACTATTTGGTAGGGATTTGCCAGGAAGCGGCGAAGCGATACCAAATGCCGATTGCACTTCATCTGGATCACCATGAATCTTTTGGCGATATCCGCAATAAGGTGGAGGCCGGGATTAAGTCGGCGATGATCGATGGATCGCACTTAAGCTTTGACAAGAATATCGAACTGGTTAAGCAAGTGGTGGAATTCTGCCACCGTTGGGACTGCTCGGTAGAAGCTGAGCTAGGTCGTTTGGGTGGACAGGAAGACGATCTGATTGTTGATGCGAAGGATGCGCTATTTACTGATCCGGATGCCGCATTGGAATTTGTCAGCAAGACAGGTATCGATTCCTTGGCTATCGCGATCGGCACGGCCCATGGCATGTACAAAGAAGAGCCATGCCTGGACTTTGACCGCCTTGGTATCATTCGCAGTAAAACGGATGTCCCGCTGGTACTTCACGGTGCTTCTGGGGTGCCTGATGCCGATGTCCGCCGTTGTATCGAGTTGGGTATCACCAAAGTCAATGTGGCAACCGAATTGAAAATTGCTTTCTCCGATGCCGTGAAGCAGTACTTTATCGACAATCCTAATGCCAATGATCCGCGCCACTATATCGTGCCGGGTAAGGAAGCGATGAAGAAGGTGGTCATGGACAAGATTGCAGTGTGCGGGAGTGCTGGCAAGCTGTAACCCCCCTTACAAGCAAGCGTTAAGATACTCCCAGTCTTTTTTTTGGCTACACCGAATAGTGCTCTCTCATTTCCCGGTGTAGCCATTTTTATTTTCTGTTAACTGCATATGTGATGGATAACAAGCAATGGCCTCGTCTCTGACGTTCAAAAAGAAAAAAGTAGCCGTGATCGGCGAGTGCATGATTGAGCTGAGTGGTCAGCCATTCGGCCAGCAAGCACAGTACTTTGGTGGGGATACGCTCAATACGGCGCTGTATTTGTCCCGTCTGGTGCCGGGTATGAATCCCGCATATGTGACGGCATTGGGCAATGACAATTACAGCCGGTACATGCGCCAATCTTGGTTGCAGGAAGGAATTGATACGCAGTTTGTCCTGACGCTCGATGGGAAGTTACCGGGTTTATATGCCATTGAGAATACCCCGTGCGGTGAAAAGAGTTTTCACTATTGGCGCAATGATTCTGCTGCGCGCTGCCTTTGCCGGCACGAGCTATTTGGCTCGGTTGTTGACGATTTGAAAGCGTTTGACTTGGTCTATCTCACCGGTATCACTCTGGCCATTTTGCCTGATCCGGACAAGTACCTGCTGCTTCGGGCGCTGGAGACCCTCCAAGAGGAGGGGGTGAAGATAGCGGTAGATTCAAATTATCGTCCAGCGCTATGGCCATCATCATCTCTGGCTTGCGAGTGGATCGGCAAACTCTATCAATTAGCGGATATTGCCCTGGTTACCGCTGATGACGAGGACCGGCTGCTTGGGATGCACGATTCTCCGCCGCTGATCATTGCCAAACGCATGCACTCGATGGGGGTCAAGCAGGTTGTGGTCAAGCTCGGCCAGGAAGGGGCAATGTGGTCTCAGTATGGGCTAAATGGCATGGCGAGAGGAAACAAGGTGGATCGGGTCATGGATACGACGGCTGGCGGAGATGCATTTAATGCGGCATTTCTGGCTGCATGGAGTATGGGGATGGAGATGCACGAGTGTTGCCATTGGGGCAATAAGCTGGCGGCAAGGGTTATTCAGCACAAGGGCGCAATCATTCCGAGAGATTATACCGGATACCTTACCGAGTTAATGAATGTTTAGGCTTTAAGGAAAAAGTAATGAGCGAAAAACATGTTGCCGTTCTATTGGCTGATGGCTTCGAAGATGCAGAAGCTGTCGTATTTATCGATATTATGCGTCGGCTTGATATCAAGGTTGACGTACTTTCCTGCATGGAGAGTACAGTACTGAACACCTATTTTGGTACGCGCATCAGTGCCGATGACACGCTGAAAAACTGTGCAGCCAACACTTACGATGCTGTGATGATGCCAGGCGGTCCGCAGGGGACTGATAATTTGTCGGCTAATCCAGCGGTTATCGAGTTTTTAAAACGCCATATTGCACAGGGTAAGTGGATATGTGCGTTGTGCTCGTCAGGCGCCAAGGTACTGGCTGCACACCACTTATTGCAGGGGCGGCACTATACCACCGGCGATAAATTGGCTGACAAGTTTAGCGATGGTGAGTTTCAGCTCGAGAAAGTCGTGGTTGCCGATAACTTCATCACAGGCAGGGGGCTTGGGGTGAGTTTTGAGTTCTCGTTTACTGTGGCCAAAATGCTGTTGGCTGATAACCGCGCTAAAGTAGACCATCAGGCGAGCCATATCTATTTCGACCATTGGCCTTTGTGATAAATGCAAGGGCAGAGCTGAGGCGATGTAGATAAATACGAATAAGGCCTAGCATATTTGCTAGGCCTTGTTTATATGAGGCTTTGTTCAACTAGCTGGTAGCGATGTTGATAAAAATCTGCGCGCCAACCAGCGGGGCATGCTCATCAACATAGTACGGGTTGGAGTGAAGGTAGTTACAGATCCCTTGTCCTTTGTTGCCCGAACCCAAGAAGAAGAATGCACCGCGCTTCTCTTCCGTCGCATTGACCATGTAGCTGAAGTCTTCGCTACCGGTCATTGGCGAGCCGTTGATGTTCATCATTTCTGACGGCACGGCAGAGCCCGCAGCTTCAACCACGCGCTGGTAAGCCTCTGGGTGGTTGATAATGGCAGGGTAGCCACAGTAAGTCATAGTGGTATTGAACCCACGCAGCTTGCTTTGTGCCACTATCGACTCGAAACTGTTGCGCAGCACTTGGTCGGTTTCGCTGTCCATCGAGCGGATAGTACCACGGGCTTGAACATTGGCCGCTACCGCGTTGGGTACCGTACCACCATTGAACATGCCGCAGACAAAGACCGCCGGTGAAAACGGGTTGGTCTGCTTGGCGACAATGTAGTCCATGTCTTCGACAATACGGGCGCCTTCACGGATCGCATCAAGCCCTTTGTGCGGGGTTGAGCCGTGGGCTGATTTGCCCTCGATGTCCAAAGTCCACGCGCTACCGTAAGAAGACATGATGCCGTTGTTGATGCTGACAAAGCCACACTCCTGTGCCGCGTCATTATGGAGGGCATAGACTTCACTTACGCCACTCATACAGCCAAGCTCAACCATCTTGTTCGCGCCGTCGACGCGCATGTCCTCTTCAGCCATTTGGAAGATGAATCGGACGTTGTGCTTTAGCTCATCTTTGTACGATGACAGGTATTTTGCCGCCGTCAGTGCCGTTGCCATATGGACATCATGGCCACAGTTATGGGCTCTACCCGCATGCTGCGAGGTAAACTCGTCGTTGGTGAGATCATCCATTTCCAGTGCATCCATATCAGCACGGAAAGCGACCATCTTGAAAGATTCGTCAACAATCAGATCAGCAATAAAACCGGTATAGCCGTCGTAAGTCGTGATGGCGTAGCCGCACTCATTCATGATTTTCTGACAGTAGGCCGACGTCTTATACTCTTCGCCAGACAGTTCAGGGATCTGATGCAAATCTTGGCGAGCCGTGATACTGAAAGCGGTGAGCTCAAGCAGTTTATTGTCAATATTAAAGCGAGACAGCATTAGATAATCCCTTTCATCGAGAAGCCAAGTTGTGCAATCAAAGATGCGCCTAGGAAACAGCTGGTTGATACCACCAGGAACAGCACAATCACTTTCCAAGACAGCTTTTTCAGCTCTTCCATCTTGCCGCCGACAGATAAACCTGCAAAGGCTAGCAACGGTACAGTACAAGACAGGAACTGTACTTTACCGATTGAATCGAGGAAAAAGGTTCTCACGGCCGTTTCAGGCAAACAAATCAAAATACCGATAATAGTCGCGTAGGCAAATGTCGGCAGTGGTGACTTGATGTAGCTTTTAGCCACCAGTGATAGGAACACCACAATCGACATCGCGATGAAGCTGTCCCACATGTTAAAGAAGCTGATACCCGTAGTCAGGGTTTGTGTGAACATGGCAAGCAACAGTGCCAAGAACACAAACTTCATATCATTAAGCACCGACTGCATTGCGCACCTCTTTTTTCTGGCAAATTTTGTAGACGAATTCTGCGAGTGGAATACCGATGAACGTCAGCGATAGTGCACCTAGAACAGATGAAAGCAGGTTAGAAGCGGCAGCAATACTCAGAGCTTGCTGGGCCATTTCCGGGGTTAGGTTGCTGACCAAGGCACCAGAGGCAGCACTTAGCATCGAGCCACTACCTACACCGGTACCGGCAGCCAGTGCCAGTGGGTGAATGCCTGTTAGCGGACCAACACTTCCTAGTACACTGAACCAAAGGGTACCGATCACCGAACCACACAGGTAAATCGCCAAAACACCGATGTACTCTTTGGTTCCGGTACCGTATTTGCCCTGGATAACGGCGATGGAAGGCTCACGGCTGATAGAGGAACAGGCACCGATTGACTCTCGACCCATACCAAACTTAACGGCTAGCGGAATCGCGACCAGAATTGGCAATAGGTTACCGAGTTCCTGGAAGATCAGCGGGATACCGGCATCAAGAATAATGTCGATGTTGGGAATGATCATACCTGCGTACTGAGTACCCAGTACAAGCAAGCAGAAACCGACCATTTTCGAGGAGAAAGACTCTTCTTGTTCAGTGAAAATCTTACCCCATGCACTGATCTTATTACGTACTGGATTTAAAGAAATGATCATCCCGATCGTTACTGCAAACAGCATTGGCAGGATGGCAATATTTATTTCCCCGAACGAAATGTTTTTTGTCCCAATAACAACTTGCGCAATGAATATGACGGCCATTGCGATAATAGTTGATATTGCAACTATTTTTATAGGCGAGCGATTACTCATAGGTGTCTACCTGGTTAGTTATTTTTCGGGTGGAGATATTAATGATGGCTAAAATATAAAATGTGAGGTGAATCGACTTTGTTGAGAATCAAAAGTTATTACATATTTACTTTTTTCGCACTTAAACCAACTGGTAACAATAACGCCAACAACGCCAAACATATGAGGTGAAATAATTTTCTGTTTAACCAAATGGCAACACAAGCCGTGCGTTTTTTCCCTATGGAGACATTTGTGCAAAGCTGTTTTAACCGATTCATATCTTTTGTCTTTACCTTTTTGGAACGTGTAAGGCTTTGCTTTCAATTAATATTGTAAACTTTATTTGAAATGATGAGTCAAGATGAATGCTGGAAGACCGGCGTCTGAATACGTGGTCTCCAAAGAGATTAAAATGTTGATAATTTATGAGTAATACTGATTAAATGAATAACATTTTGAAATTTTAAGGCGAGAAGTATTAAATGGCTGGGAAAGTGCTGATTATGATGTTGGTCTTGCTAACTGTCACAACAAATAACAGAAACCACTAAAAATAATAATATTAATAACCACGAGTGATGATATTTATCAGCGTGAAGACCATCTAGCCTCGATGAGCTTTGCGACTGCTTGTCCCCAGTATTGATAAATGACGGGGCCGGGATGGAAGCCGTCACTAGCCATATGACTGGGCTCCAGCTCTCCTTCTAGGTTGACGATCTCGCAATCGGGCTGTGTCGATACCCAGTGGTGTAGTTGTTTATTAAAGCTTTTCGCTTTACTTCCCAAATACCACCGGAGTGGATGGGGCAGTGCGGGGAATCGCCCCATAGGTGGAATTTGGGTCAGAATGATGTGTGGGCAGGAAAATTGATGCCGCAAGGTATGGGTGAGCATCTGTTGCTGTTTGATCCATTGTGCCGCGCTGGTCGGTTTGGTGACATCATTTACGCCTGCCGAGACAACAACAACATCATACATCTGCTTGGGATGTAATCGGGCAGACTGGATGACTTGTTTAGTCGTAAAGCCTGTTTTGGCAATAAGTTGCCATTCAACTTGGAAAAAGGGGCGCAGGGCCGAAATAAGCTGGCCAGAGAGTGCCTGGGACTGGTGTTTGGCACCGACGCCTGCCGCGGCTGAATCGCCGATCAGAAGGATCCTGAGTTTTTGTTTGTTTTGAACAGTACGTCCTCGGTTTCGTTCTGCTTGGGCCGAATGCCCTTGGCGAGGGCCTTCGGCCTCTCTAAGGCACGGAATAGACTTGCGGACATACTTTCCTTGAGCCCAAAAAATGGGAGCCATAACAAGCAGAACAAATTGATGCAGCATTGAACACTCTCTGTGACTTTTACCAATACTAAATGAATAATATTAGAACCATTTTTTCATTGCTGCTGGGAATGATAATAGGGAAATAGCAGTTTAAAACTGCACCGCCTTTCTTATCATTTCCCTGCCTTCGGTTTCAACGTAGCTGAGGAAAACCTGGGCAATGGGAGAGAGGCTCTCCGCTTTGGTCCAGGAAAATGACCACTTTGACTGAATGGGCAAACCTTCCACATTGACCTTTTTCACGCCGTAAATTTCACCAAAGGCGAGTGTATGGGCCGATAGGATCGCAACACCAAGCCGTGACAAGACGGAGTGAATAATGGCTTCATTGCTGGCGATGGTCATCTTAATATTTGGCGTATGTTGCTGCTGTTTGAAAAAGTCTTCAATGGCATAACGGGTGCCCGAGCCTTGTTCTCGGATAAGAAAGTCTTGCTGGCAGAACTCTTCCAATGACACGCTGTTCCTGTTGGCAAGAGGGTGGTTGGCTTCGGCTATCGCAACCAGATCATTGGACATAAACTCAATCACGTCGAGATCGAGCCCTTCTGGCAGATGGCTGAATACATAAAAATCGTCCATCCCTTGCTCCAGGCGCTCAATTATCTGTTGCCTGTTGGCGATCGTAAATTGGATATCGATACCCGGGTAGTGCTCGCAGAACGGCCCGAGTAGATGCGGGATGAAGTATTTTGCGGTCGTGACACAGGCCAGCCGAAGGGTGCCTGATTTTAACCCTCTGAGGCTTGAAAGCTGCATGTCTAGCTCTTCGCAGTTTTGCAGGATTTTCTTGGCCGTTGCGATCGTGGCGAGACCGGCATCGGTAAACTTCAGTTTTCTGCCGACTTGTTGATAGAGCGGTAAACCGATAGCTTCTGTTAGTTTTTTCAACTGCATGGAGACAGTCGGCTGAGTCAAAAACAAGGTTTCGGATGCCGATTTAATACTTCCTTGTTCATGAACAGCCAGCAATATTTCCAGCTGGCGGAATGTGCCGATATGGGCGTGCAACCGAGATGCCATCGTTTGCTCCTTTGTATAGACTTTTATCTAATCATGATATAGCTATTATCTATTTTTATCTATGGGATGACGGCGGTAAGATTTTCATCAGTTCGATGGAGGTCACTATGAATGTAAGAAGCTTATTTTTGCCAGCATCAACCAGCCTGATGCTGGTTTTGTTTTACGGCTTGAGTGTGGAGATCGGCCATAGCTTGCTAGGTTTTGTTGTCTTGGCTGTTAGCTTGGTCGGCTTGATATTGGTCAATGTTGCGAGTGCGAATGCCGAAAAGGCAAAAGACGCCTCGAAATCAATACCGTTGCGCAAGGCGAATCCGGTTCATGCCATTCAGATTGCAGGAGAACAGTGATCCATGGACGCCGTCGTTGCCTTTTTTATTCTGGGAATCGTATGTCAGCTGCTGGGTGCCAAGGTTTCATTCCCCGAAAATGTCTATAAAACCCTGAGCCTGTTCTTGATGATTGCTATTGGCCTTAAGGGGGGCTTGGCGCTACAGCAACATATCGACTCCGATCTTATTGCCCTGTCTTTGGCCGTGGTTGCATTTGGCTTGTTGCTGCCGCTTATTGCTTACCCGCTGCTCAGGTATTTTGGCCAGCTGGATAGAATCAATGCCGGAGCCGTTGCCGCCCATTATGGTTCGGTCAGTGTAGCGACCTATGCGGTGGCCGTTGCTTTGCTCGAGGCCAACAACATTAGCTATGAGGCCTATTTCCCGCTGTTTGTTGTATTGCTCGAAATGCCTGCGATTCTGGTTGGTTTGGTATTGGCTAAGGGCAGTTTGAAGCTGATCAATGCTGACTTTATCAAAAAAGAGCTGGTGGCCAATCAGAGTATTTTGCTGATGGTCGGAAGTTTACTGATTGGCTATTTTGGTGGCCAAAGTGTTGAAAAGCTAGCACCGTTTTTCATTGAGTTGTTTTCCGGTGTATTGGCCCTGTTCTTGCTGAAAATGGGGTTAGTGGCGGGTGAACAGCTGGCGGCCCTGAAAAAGAACAGCTTGTTCTTGGTGAGTTTTGGTATGTTAATGCCGATGGTTGGCGGTATCTGCGGAACAAGCCTTGGCGTCTTGCTCGGGTTCAGTGCAGGGGGAATTTCGCTGATGGCTATTCTCGGTGCCAGCGCCTCATATATTGCAGTGCCTGCAGCCATGAAACAAAGCTTGCCAGAAGCCAATGCCGGTATGTCGATCACTGCGTCATTGGGGATTACTTTCCCATTCAATGTATTACTCGGCGTGCCATTTTTTATCGCACTGGGACAATATATCGCGGCGTAGAGAAAGATTGAGTCCTTTGGGTAATATAGGCTCCAAAACCGGAGCCTTTATAGTTTTTAATCTGCTGTTAGATATCATCCAAATGATGGTCAAGGGCGTAATTGGCGTCAGCAAAACTAAAGCCCTTGCGAACCAAGAAAGCGGTCGCTTTTTTCTTCTCGGCAAAGTCCGTGATAGGGGCCTTGAATTTCTTGTTGAGCATTGCCAGCGCTTTGTGCTGATCTTCACTCTGCTGTTGCTCACAATCTTCATTGGCTAGCACCTGGTCAATAGCGTCTTGGCTGATCCCTTCGCCGCGTAACTTTTGAATAAGGCCGGTGCGGCCCATTTTTTTACTGTGCTTGGTGATCAATCGCTCGGCAAGTTGCAATTCGTGCTCCAAGTCGAGCGATTGTGCCATGATGGTCTGTATTTTTGCCTGGCTAATGCCCTCTTGCCGCAGGCGAAGACCAATATCATTGGCGCTTTTTTTACCGGCATACTTGTTGATGGTGCGGGTGATCAATACCTCTTGTTCAGACTCATCGATGGTCTGCAGGGCATTGTCGATATCGGCCTGGCTCACACCTTGAAGCTTGAGTTTTTGCGCCAGTACCGCAGGGCCGTAGGAGCGACAGCGCGAATTGACGTAGGTTTCAGCGTAGCGTCTATCCGAAAGGTAGCCGAGCTCTAGCAAGCGGTTGATGACCTGGTTGACCCATTCGGTATTGGTCGTTTTTCTCGTCAGCTTTTCTCGCAGCTTCATGACGGAATAGCCACGTTGGTTGAGCCACCAAATGGCATACTCATAGACATCTTCAACCTTTTGGGCGGGTTTGGGGCCAGCTTTCTTTTGACCGCACCTTTCGGTGTTTTGTTGTTTTTTAGTGTAAGAATACCTTTTACCAGCAGACTGCTTTTCTTCGCTTGACTCTTCTTGAGAGGCCAAGAGCTGATGAGGGTGAGTATTATTATGGTTAGGCTGATCTGAGGGCATGTTTTTCGCTAGTCGTTTTTATGAGTGCCGGGTGCTGAGAAGGGTTATAACAAACCGGGTGATGAGAATGCAAGGTATTGCAGCGTGCCACAATCGAAGAATATTAAGGTTGAAGATCACCTGAATCGCGGCATGTCACCACAGCCATGCCGCAATTTTGGTTAACTGTCTAGTTAAGCACGACGTTTTCTGAAGGCGTATATTCCCGCACTTGCCAAGGTTTTAAATACCACTCCCCATGCATTTAATTTTGGTTTGGGGTCGAGACCTTTAGCCATACGCCACATCTGCTGCTCATACCAAGTAATACTCAACATCCCTAAACGGTCCATTGCTTTGCTGCCCGTTGTGGGGGTGGCCAATGGCATGCTGTATTGGGCATTAGCAATCAGCTTATTGGGGAACTCGGCATCGATAGCAGTGGTTCGTGCTAAACCAATAAAGTCAGTTGCACCGCTCTCGAGTGCCTCATTCATTGCCGGCGCGCTGCGGAATCCACCGGTTACAACGAGTGGGACATCCACCATCTCTCGCACCTTCTCCATATAATCAAGGAAATAGGCTTCTCTCTGAATGGTGCTTTCCTTGGCCTTTTTGCCACTCATCATAGAAGGGCTTTCATAGGTTCCACCGGAAATCTCGATCAAATCTATCCCGGCCTCAGCCAAACTCTGGACTACCTGCATGGAGTCTTCTTCAGTAAAACCGCCTTTCATAAAGTCGGCGCTGTTGAGCTTGATGCCGATAGGGAAGTGATCTCCAACTTGTTCACGGATGGCATGATATACCGACAGGACAAAGCGCATGCGATTCTCAAGGGTACCGCCCCATTGGTCATCACGTTGATTGTGCCTTGGTGAAAGGAACTGGCTAACCAAATAACCATGTGCGCCGTGAATTTGTACCCCGGTAAAGCCTGTTTCTTTTGCTAGTTTTGCGCTGGTGGCAAATTTAGCGATGATAGTGAGGATTTCTTCTTCAGTCAGCGCTTTTGGTGTGTTGAAGCCTTTCTCTAACCCTCTAGACAAAGGTATTGCTGACGGTGCGACTGGCTCTTTGGTCAGAAAATTAGGAATTTGCTTACCAGGGTGATTGAGTTGTGGCCAAATATGAGAGCCGTTCTGCTTTCCGGCCTCGGCCCACTTTCTGAAAACGGTGAGATCACTCTTATCGTCAAGCACGACATTTTTTGGCTCACCCAATGCATTACGGTCAATCATGATGTTCCTAGTCATTGCCAAACCGATACCACCCTCTGCCCAACGTCGATAAAGCGTGACCAAACCTTGCTTGGGGTTGTGTTGTGCGTCACCAAGCTGCTCACTCATGGCTGACTTGAACAAGCGGTTTTTTATGGTAGTCCCTTTGGCGAGTGTAAATGGGCGATTGAGCAATGGCTGGTTAGTTGCTTCCGTGCTTTGTTGTAGTTCTGCTTGCACCATAGTAATTCCTTAACTGGCTATACGGCTTGGGTATAAAATAAGAACGATCGTGCTTTTTATAGCATGCCATGAAACTGATAGATACTGATGTGATCTCATCGAAGGGATTTTGTTTGGGATGATGATAGCTTTTGCGTTGTGAATACAACTGCAAAAAAGTGACGTCGTTGGCAAATGATTAATCGAAATTTGATAGCGGACCACTTGATGTCGACAGCGGACAGTAACGCCTTGGTAACTCAACGATATGCCGTATCCAATTATCATTGGTGAAATACTCGAAAAAAAGAAAGCTACCACAAGGTAGCTTTCGACTGGCTTCAATACTAAGAGACGTTTTGTCGCGGGGTAGTTCTAGTTGGTTATTAGCGCTGATTCAGCTCGCTCAACTTGGCACCAACACCTTGTGAGTAGGCACGGTTGTAGTATTCATCCCAGTTGATAGACCAGAACATCACGCCACCAAAGTTGTCGTAACGTTTAGCTGGTACAACCGTGTCACACTGAGTCCCCAAGACTAGGCAATCCAGTGCTTTGTTGGTGTCGGCGATCGTTGCCTGGCCACTGCCGGCGGCTTTGGCACCGGAAGGCAAACCAATCGAGACCTGATCGTCTCGGAGAGGTTCGAAGTTCGGACCGTTGCCATAGGCCGTCTGGAAGCCTTCGACAAGCATTTTCTGGGCTGCGACCATCATGTCGACAGAGCCAGCAGGCGCAGTGCCGCCATAAGGGTGCTCAAGCCCGCCGTTGTTGTAGAGCTGGACATGAAGTAAGTCGAGCATATCACGGGTTGCGTCGATGACCGGAAGGTATGCTCCCCACACACTGCCATCGGCAATACTGACGTAACCACCTTGCACATAAGGGTGCTCTGGTGCCATGGTGAGATACAAGTCACGGCCCAGTTTATCCTGGATGCTGCGCAGGGCGCGTGGCAGGCGTTTCTGAATTTCAGACCCGTTGACCAGCCCAGAGCCACTCTCGTAGTCAACATCCAAGCCATCGAAGCCCCATTCCTGGACGATAGCGGTCAGACTATCGACGAAGGCTTGCTCAGAAGCATCATCATTCAGGATGATAGTTCCTTCGGCACCTCCCAGGGATAGGACTACTTTACGCCCTTCCGCTTGCAATGCCTGAATATCTTGCTTGAAGCGATTGGCATCAATCGCCGGGCATCCACCATCGCCGGAGAACAGGTTGAAGTAGTTGGTCCCGGGTGAGGCACGGTTAGTATCTGCAAAGGCGATGTCAATAACATCCCACTCGGTAGGGATATCACTCAGGTTCATCGGGCACACAGAGCCGTTGACGAAGTTATGCCAGTAGCCGACAAGTTTGTGTTTATTCTCGGTCGACAACGTCACGCTGATCGTTACGGCACTTGATAGTTCTTCATCACCATTGCCAGCAATGGCTTTGGCTTGGATCTGATAGTCACCGGCCGCTTCAGAGCGCCATGTCGCTTGGTAAGGTGCCTGGTGGGCAGTGGCAACCACTCTACCGTTGACCAGAAAATCCACGCGTTCAATCTCCGACTGGAATGACTTAGCATCTGCGGTCATTTCCACTGGAGATCCAATACTAAAGCGAGATCCTGCTGTCGGCTTGGTAAGATCGATAGCCAAGGCTTGATCAGTAACGGTTACTTGCTGGGTGGTTTCGCCCTCGCCATTATCGGTATCTGTCGCCACGGCTTTAAGGGTGATACTGCCAGTATTGACCGGGATCCACTCTAGCTGGTATTTCGTGCCGTCGACAACGCCATTGCCGATTAGCTGGTTATCAGCAAAGAACTGCACCTTGGCAATATCAAAGGCGCCGGCCGTTGTGTTGACAATCAGATCGGTAGGTATTCCGGCTAACAGGGTTTCACCTGCGGCAGGGGAGGTAAAGCTGAGCTCTGGAGCCGCACCGCAATCACCTTCATGCTGCCATGCATCTTGCCAATGCAAGCCTACACCTGGCTCATAAGCCCAAGCTGCGCCACCACACCAGCCTGGGATCTGACAGCTATATTGGTTATCAACGTTAGTCACAAGTTGGCCTTGGGTATAACTTTGGCCCTCAGCATAGGCCGGTAATTCCTTACAGCTGCCGCCAGGCTGCTTGCCATTGACCGTAAAGTGGGTTGACTGTGTTTTGCTGCTCTGTTGGTTGCTGTCAATGGCCTGTGCATAGATGGCATGGCTACCTGCCGATGATGTCCAGCGGTATTCATAAGGCGCGCTACTGTCACTGCCGATCACCGCATCGTTGAGGTAGAACTCAACCCGCTCTATACTGCCGTGTTCGCTAGAGGCATCGGCAGAAAAAGTGACGGTGTCACCCTCATCGAAAACACTGCCAGCACCAGGTGAAGTCAGAGTAACATTGGGTGGCAATGAGATGTCACTGTCGACAATAGTTATAGAAGCCTGGCTGGACTCTGTCATATTATCCACGTTGGTTGCTCGTACCGTGACCACAGATTGTCCGAGTTGGCTAGGTGTCCATTCGGTCGAAAACGGCGCTTGTGTGATAACGGCTACAGACTCACCATTGACCAAAAACTCGACGTCTTTAATTTCCGAGTTTTTACTACTTACTTCGGCTGCCAGTAAAATGGGTTTATCAAGAACAAATTGGCCGCCGTATTGAGGTGATGTGATAGAGATCGTCGGCGGCTGAGGCTCACCGGTTTCACATTGCCCGAGTAAACTCCATTCTTGATATTGACCTGAGAACTTATCGGGTGCGCTACCTTGCGACCACCAATTTGCTTTATAGGCGTGGTCTAGGTGCTGAACATTGACGCCACCATTATATTGCGTAGTACTATTCCATATTTCCAGATCGGTACAATCATAGCCATCGGCGAAAACATGGGGTGATAAAAGGGTGGCAATAATGCCCGCAAGGGGAAGTTTTTTCATTGAAGTTCCTTTTTGTATAAGTAGTGTTTCTGGAGGCGATTTATCGAAAAATCTTCAGAACTATTAAATGCGCCTGAAAGTTAGAAGTATTTTGGCAGGCTTTTTGTTAGGTGGAAAATAAGTTTTATTGTTGTTGTGATCTGCACCTAAAAATATAATAAGTTTAATCATAAAGTAAAGGGGTATAATTGCTAAAATCATACCTCTGGTGAATATAAATGTTTTTATTATAAAAATAATAAAAATGGGAAAGGAGGTATGGTTCCTCCTTTATTGAGCATGTTGTTGTTATAAGGATTTCATCCAATAATTAATGACTGATTATAAGCTGCTTACGCATAATTAGAAGTATGTTTTTGATATTTCTATTAGTGACTTAACACCTAACTTGTCAAATATTCTAGATTTATAAGTGCTTATGGTTTTCTCACTAAGTAAAAGTTCATTCGCGATGCTTTTATTTGAATGACCAGACATCAACTTGTCTAAAACTTCATGTTCGCGTTTAGATAGTAATTGCATGGAATTAACAGTTTTATTTGATGGAGAACAAAAGTTAATATCTTGTTGAGCATGGCCTGTAGCTAAGTGAATGACTTGTTGTACTAGACAGTCTACATCAACTCCTTTGTCAATAAATCCAATGCCGCCTTTTTCAATCGACAAAAATGAATAGTTAGCTTTATCACCAGATGACATAAATATAACTTTGCCTTGGAAACCTTTTTCTTTAGCTTGCCTGATTAGCTCAAAACCACTCTCTCCTCGTAAATTTATATCAATTAATAGCAGGTTACAGGGTATATCACGAATGTAATTTAATGCTTGCATGATACTTTTAACGCTAGCTACACTATGAACTTGATTATGCAACTGGAATGATTGACATAAAGCAGCCCCAATAATAGGATGATCATCTACAACAAGGCAATGTATAGGCTCAGGGCTAGCGGAAATAAACTGTTTAGGAAAAATATTTGTAATTTCGTTTATCGGTAGTGGTTTGCTGATCAAGAACCCTTGGCAAATAGAAATTCCTATAGATTGTAAGTAATGGAGAGTTTCTTTCGTTTCAACACCTTCAGCAATACATGTCAGGTTCATTTGTTGCGCAAGATTAAAGAGTAATTGGACAATAGTTGACTTCTGAAAGTCCTCTTCAACGCCTTGTATAAAGTTTTTGTCTATTTTAATTTCGTCAAAAGGGATCTGGGTTAGTTTGAAAAGAGATGAGTAACCGGATCCAAGATCATCGATGGATAGTTTCACCCCTAGAAGTTTTAATCTTGAAAGTGCAAGCAATGCTGGGACATCTGCTTGATATAAGTGACTTTCAGTTAACTCTAACGTTAGACGGTTAAGTGAAAAATTATGCCGGGCGCAGCGTTCAGTGATCTCATCGAACAGGCCACTCCATTGAATATCCCGAGATGTAATATTAATGGAAAGTTGTATAGATTCAGGTAATGATTGCACCGCAATAAGGGATTTCTCGAATATAATTTTAAATAATCGAATGTAACTTTCGCTTTGGTTAAGAATATGAACAAACTGATTTGCACTTACAACGCCATAATCAGGGTGATCCAACCTTGCCAGGGCCTCTAAGCCGACAATTTCCCCCGAGTTGATATTGACTTGAGCTTGGTAATGCACAAAGATTTTTTGATTGTCAATGGCCTCTAATATTTCACGTTCAGTAAACTCATAAAGTTTATTGTCAGTTAGTACTGATTTTGATTGCTGACTCTTCTTTGAGCTCAATTCGAGTACTGAGTTTAACTGACTGATTGTATATGGCTTATCAATACGTGAAACCTGTTTGAAGGCAAGTAGTTTGCTGATTTTTTCTACCAGAGAAAGAATGCGACCATTTCCTGCGCTAATGATGACGATGTGGGCTTTTCGTGCTCTTTCTGCAATTTTATTTAGTAGATAGATACCATCATGATCGGGAAGTTGAATATCACAGAAAATTATATTGAATCTATGTGCTTCGCAAAGTTCAAATGCTGATAAACAGTTCGACGCGATCAGTATTCTTTCAACTCCAAGGTTTAATAGATCAAGTTTCAACTGTGAAGCCTGGATATGATCATCTTCAACAATAAGTACTTTCATACATTAAACCTCACAATTATAATATTTTTCACACATTGAAATAATCTCACTCAAAATGCTCACAACTAGCTCGGTATCGTGTTGATCAATCTTGTTCTTGGATTCTAAATTCGACAGGTATGTTGAAAAAACAGGCATACCAAGAAGACTTGCAGAACCTTTGATACGGTGAATGATATTCTTGATATTTTTCTCATCTATTCTAAGATGATCAATATCTTCCTTATAGGTATTTACAATGATTGGAAGAATATCTTTATGTTTTATTGGAATGAAACCTTTAATGAACTCTCCTGCGTGAGACGGAATAATATTGACTTTCGGTTTGAGGTATTGAGATATAACCTTGTAAAGATCTTGCAGCTCATAAGGCTTAAATATAATGTCATTCATACCAGAATTAAAAGCTAGCTCCTTCGCTTCATCACTGACTTCAGCAGTACAACCAATGATAGGTAGCTCTATGTCTTGCTTGATTTCTCGAATTCTTTTCGTGAGTTCATAGCCTGATAACTTAGGCATTCTACAGTCAGTCAAAACCAAATCTAAATCATTCGATTTGTTTATATACTTTAATGCTTCTATGCCGTTTGAAGCTAACTGAACGGTTAGTCCAAATAGTTCAATTTGTTTTTCTAACAGCAGTCTGTTTATTGGGTTGTCATCAACAATGAGAACACATCCGTCGAGTAACTTTTTCTCTGAAGGCATGGGATATTGCTTAGAATTTTTATTAAGCAAACAAAAAAACTCACTTGGATAGCGCAGAATAGATTTTACTTTGTGCTCAGGAAAAGTTGTAATAGGAAGTGTTTCATCTAAAGCATTAAAGCATTTAAGCCAGTTATTAATTTCTTGTACATTTGTGAACATCTTATAATCAAATAATTCGCTTGGTGGGAATGTGGTCATGGGTAATTTAATTTTTACACATGTTCCCTTATCTAATTCTGATTTGATAGATATTTCTCCATCTAACATATCTACAAAGTTTTTGACGATCGTCATTCCCAAACCTGTTCCGCCATACTTTCTAGAAATAGATGAATCAGCTTGTGTGTATGGTTGGTATAAGGTCTCAATATCTCCTTGAGATATGCCAATACCTGTGTCCGCTATTGAAATTTCAAATTGATTATATGTAATACTTACTGATACGTTAATACCGCCAGAGTCCGTAAATTTTACAGCATTAGATAGAAGATTAGAGATTACCTGTATGACCCGATTGCGATCGGTGTGACCAAATATCCATTTTGTTGGCTGCCAATAGATGGAAAAGCTAAGATCATTCTCCTTGCAAACAGTCTCATATTGTTGAAATAGATTATCAAGCTCTTTTAATAAGTTACAGTCTTCAAAGTCTAACGTTAATTGTCCTGATTCACTTTTAGATATATCAAGTATTTCATTTACATGTTGATTCAGGTTTACAGCAGAGTTGTGAAGTGATTCCAATAGCTCTAAAGAGTCTTTGCAGTCATTGTGACGTTCTTTTAACAGTCCGATAAGGCCCAATATTCCCGATATCGGTGTCCTGAGTTCATGAGTTATCATTGCTGTAAACTGCTGACGTATTTCTAGCGAACGCTCAGCTATGTTTCTCGCATTAATGAGTTCTTTTTTTTGTTTCTCTAATTCTGATATTTCGTTCCATACCATTAAATATCCTGGTTCTTTTGAAATAGGATGATTAAATGGAATTCGATAGTACTGGAATGCTAACTCATTTTTATCATCTTCAATAATACCATTGTCGTCTTTTAAGTCATTGTGATTAATCTTTAAGTTAATATATCTATCACGATAAAGTCGGTTGCTAATGAGGGAGTTATTTTTCCCATTGGTTAGTAATAATCCAACTGGTAGATCTTCAAGTAAAGAGCGAAACCATTGTAAGGTTTGATCTGTTAATTCTTTTTTCTTCCTTTCAATTACCAAGTCTTTACGCAATCGAGAGCTGTTTTTTTTATACAACCACCAGATGCCGAGAGACAATATGGCACTTAATAAAATAGATGTATATGTTATTTTCTCATCAAATCCAAAAAAGAAATTTGAACTGCCATAATTATTTTTCAACTCGTTTATTTTTGTTATGCTAATCGTTGACAAAAAAGCATCTACCAAGTGAAAGGTGTCTGCTATTTCATTAGAAAAAACCATGCTTATAGGGAATTTTTGTAACTCTGTTGAACTACTTATATTAAGATTGTCGCTTGCCGTGATGATAAAGTCTTGAGTAAAAACATCTTTGCTGAGGTATACCTTACTGATAGAACCAGATGAAATTGCGATAATTAAATCATCCAAATTAGAAAATAAAATAGTATCTTCAGCTTCTGGTAATATGTCAGATAGGTGATTTTGAGAAATAATAGAACGAGCTAAAATACCAACTTTCTTTGATGTGGTTTTTTTTACATCAACTATCACATAATTTGTATGATAGTATGGGTTCGTGACTAAGCTGTCATTGAAAAATAGCTTTGATTTTTCAGTGTATTGATAAGGGCTGAAATCAATTTCGCCATCTTCCATTAATTTTGCATCACTTTTACCTAAAGGGTTAGGTATATATTTAAATGATAATGATGTGCGCTGCTCAATATATCGCAATATATCTACAACATAACCTCTAGGAGTGTTGGTCGTCGAATCTAGATATATGGCAGGATAAACGTCATTTTCAATTGTATATCTGAGTGGCTTTCTCAACTCAAATTTTTCTTCGACTTTTCCAGAAAACTCAGTGAACAAAAAAGATTTGTTCTCTGTCCATTTTAAATTTTTCTTGTTGTAATTCCTTATTATTTTGTTTATATCATTAAGGTGAGGTAAGTTCTTCTCAGAGGTAATCAAATATCCTTCTTTGAATAACTCTTGCTGCAGGAAATCAATATTGCCATATGTATTACTGTCTAGTGTATGATGCACTAATGTAGCATAGGTACTGACAATGCCAGTAACAAAGTTATCTTCCAATAATTTGATATTGTCATAATGGTCAATGACGGTTATAACATTATCGATATCTTTGCAGTAGAATTGACCTTTAAGGCAAGCATAACGACTTTCACCTTGTAAGTGATTCTTTTCTATTACAGCTATACGATCTCTGTATATTAGCTCTGATAAGTGAAAATTCCCTTTTAGGTTTCGGGGATCCTGAAGAGCAAAATCTACACGGCCCGATTCAAGCGCTTCGACGAGTTCATTTGTGTTGTTGTAGGGTACATAATTCAATTTGTAGCCTAGTTCGTGAGCAATTGTATTAATGATGTCAAAGTCTACGCCTATAGCTTTCCCTGAGTCTGAGTTTATGTATGGGGGGGAAAATGAATCAATAAAGCCAAACAGCCAAACTGCTTGGTTATCATGTCCCTGAGAGCTCTCGTTCTTGTATAGGTAGTTATTAGCGAGTGTTTTGTTGCATATAAAAAGGGAATTTAAAATAATTACTATGAATACTATTGTTTTCATTATTAGGCTGACTGGCAAATGATGTAGCTGATTAATCATAACAGGGCGGGGGGGAATGCGTATAGTCAGATAATTCCTACATTCATATATACCTCTGGGGTATTTTGCTTCAGCTCATCAGTACTCCATCAAGTAGATCACCTTAAGCATAGCAATCGAGCCAAATAGTGCGTCTATTCTGCGGTATACCTGTGAATTTTTGTTAAAAGCTCAATTGCTTTTTATTGGGTTACATTAGCGACACTTTACATTTTTCCTTTTAGTTTGCGTCTTGTAATAAGTTGGCGGTTTTATAGTTTTTTCTCTTTGTTAGGGCTGTTTTTGTGACTTCAATTCAGCTTATCCCACCTTTTTTCCCCTTAATGTAGGAAAAATCTGAAAGGCACAGAGTGCTTTTTTAGTTGAAAATAAAAACATCTTCCCATAAGCCCATTTTGGTTTTTTAAAAAATAATTAGATATATAACAAAGGGTTATTTATATATGATGATAAGGAAAACACCTCTTAATCTGCTTGTTTGTGGACTGATTTCTGGTTCTGCGCTGGCCTCAGCACCTGGTGCGCCAGTCATTGGCTGGGGTGAGCACAAATATGCAATGGTTGAAGTGTCACAAACGGCAATTGCATATAACGAATTGGTTGGTGAGCGTAAAGAGGCGGTGGATGTCACTGTCACTTGGGATGTGTGGTCTGGCGATCCTGCCACTTCCGCGCATGTCTATTTAGATGGCGAGGAAGTGTGGAGCGGTGCGGGTTCGGTAAAAGAAGCAACCTTCCAGATTAACAAGGGCGGCATTTACGAGATGTATGTCGAACTCTGCAACGATGATGGTTGTACACGGAGTACCGAGACCAAAGAAATTGTGGTTGCTGACACTGATGGCTCACACATGGAGCCGCTTGAAGCGAAATTTTATGAAAAGAACAAACCGTATGAGAACAAGTCGAACAGTGTCGTATCAACCTACTACGTCGAATGGTCTGACTACGAACGTAGCTACCCGATTGATCGTGTTCCGCACACTAACTTGACTCACTTCATTTATGCTTTCATTCCTATTTGCGGCGGGGAAGGTATTAACGACAGCGTGAAGGAAATTCCTGGTAGTTTCGAAGCATTGCAGCGTGCCTGTAAGGGAACACCAGATTTCTCTGTGGCTGTTCATGATGCATGGGCTGCACTTCAAATGCCTAAAGAAGGGGCCTCGGAGTGGAGCGATCCCTACAAAGGCAACTTTGCTCAGATGATGGCCATGAAGCAGGCTAACCCTGATATTAAAATTGTCCCATCTATTGGTGGCTGGACACTGTCTGATCCGTTTTATTTCATGCATGATGAGGCCAAGCGTCGGACCTTTGTCGAGTCTGTACGAGAGTTTCTGCTAACTTGGAAGTTCTTCGACGGTGTGGATATTGATTGGGAATACCCTGGTGGCGGAGGTGCCCATCCTACCTTGGGATCGCCGCAAGACGGTGAGCTATACGTGACCTTGATGAGAGAGTTGCGTCAGATGATGGACGAGCTGGAAGCAGAGACGGGGAGAGAGTTCGAGCTTTCTTCTGCCGTCCATACCTCGTCGGTCAAACTGAGTGTGGTTGACTTCAAGGAAGCCCAGCAATACATGGATTATATCTATGTGATGAGTTATGACATGTATGGCGCATTTGACTTGGAAAACCTTGGTCACCAATCGGGTATTTACCAGCCTGAACATGAAGTTCCGAATGATTTCAACCTGAACGAAGGTGTTCAGCATTTGATTAGAACGGGTGTTGATCGCAACCGTATCATCGCCGGGGTGCCTAAGTACGGTCGAGGTTGGACTGGTGTACATAGCTTTACTAACGACAACCCGATGTCCGGGCGTGCGACGGGCGCGATCCAGGGAACTTGGGATCCCGGTGTTGTTGATTACCGCGATATCCGGGCCAATCGCAGCGGCGGCAGTTGGGAAGAGCGCTGGGATGAAGCAGCGAAAGCCTCTTACATGTGGAACCCTGATACAAAAGAGCTGATCACCTTTGACAACGAACGCGCGGTGATGGAGAAGGGCAAGTACGTCAGAGAAAATGGATTGGGTGGTTTGATGTCCTGGGAGATCGATGGCGATGACGGCGATATACTCAATGCAATGCATGAGTCTTTGGGGCATGGTGATGATAGCCAGCCACCTGCGGACAAGCCGCCTGTAGCCAATGCCGGTAAGGACCAGCAAGTCTATGGCCCTGTTGAAGTGACACTCGACGGTTCAGCCTCTTACGATCCTGAAGGTGAAGCCATCACTTACCAATGGACACAAGCTGGCGGCGAGCCAGTTGAAATCATGAATGCAGATCGCGCGAAAGCGACTATTTTTGTGCCTGCTGTTAATGAAGACATGAATTATACCTTTTCACTGACCGTTAAGGATCCGGGTGGCCTGACCGGTACGGATACAACCAGTGTGAAAAATTTAGCGGAAGAGCCAGAGAATTTGCCGCCCGAAGTCACGCTACCGGAAACGCTGTCGGTTGATTCTGATACAGAATTCTCTTTGAAGGCACAGGCAACGGATCCGGAAGGCGCGCCTTTGACCTATTCGTGGGAGTATCCTGCCAGCTTTACCTTGGTGGGCGGGCAGAACAGCAGCCGCTTGACCCTAATAGCCCCAAAAACTGAAGTGGATCTTACTGAAGTGATTACTGTTTTGGTTTCTGATGGCCAGCTTGATACCAGCGCGTCGACTCGAGTAACGGTGATCGGTAAGGATGAGACCCCAACCCCACCGCCAAGCTGTGAGGATAACTGGTCTGCAACTACAACCTACGTGAAAGGTGATGAGGTTGTTCACAACGGTAAGGTATGGGAAGCACAGTGGTGGACGGAAGGTGAAGAACCCGGAACAACTGGTGAATGGGGCGTATGGCGTTTGGTTACAGATGGTGAATGTGGTGGTGAAGAGCCTGGCCCAAGCCCAGAGCCGGGTGATGTTGTTGAATGGGTTGCGGGTCAGACGATGGTAGAAAACGGTGATATTGTGAAATATCAAAACCAGTGCTTTGCAGCCCAAAATAATCCAGGCGTGTGGGAGACTCCTACAACATCAAGCTGGTTCTGGAAGCCAGTGAACTGTCCTGAATAAAACACACTTGTTGGTTAAATAAGAAAATTAGGTCCTGGATATTCTAGGACCTAATTTAACACGTCAGGTATTTGAATATTTAATATGGAAGTAATTAATACAAAGGTAAATTTATGCGTAAGATAAATTTAATAACTGTTGCGATAGTCGGTGCTGCTTTTAGCGGGCAGCTATTTGCTGCGACTGCAATCCCTTTTGTACCGGGTGAAACGCAAGTAAGTAATGGCGACAAGGTTTCTTATAGTGGCGAATGCTTCATCGCTAAAAATAATCCAGGAGTTTGGGAAACCCCAAGTGCATCTTCATGGTTCTGGGATTTGACTGAATGTTCAGATGATGGTGAAAACCCAGGAGAAAATCCTGGAGAGAACCCGGGAGAAAACCCAGGTAACGTTATTCCGTTTGTGCCGGGTCAAACTCAAGTGAATAACGGTGATATGGTTTCCTACAATGGTGAATGCTTTATTGCCAAAAATAGCCCGGGTGTGTGGGAGACGCCGAGCGCAGGTTCATGGTTCTGGGATATTACAGATTGCCCAGATGATCCCGGAGAGCCCGGCGAGCCAGAACTGTCAATTCTCTCTCCAACGGATGGTCAGCGACTAAATGTCAATGAAGCGACAGTTATCCAAGCCCATGTCGAAGGCGAGCTAGCAACCAAAGTTGAATTTTGGGCCAACAGCAATAAACTGGGCGAACAGCCAATTGATCACAGTGAGACGGTATACTCACAGGCTTGGACGCCAAATGAGCTGGGTGATGCCAAAGTTAATGTTTTTGTCTTTGATAAAGATAATCAGAAGGTAGTACAGCAATCCGTTACGGTTTCCGTTGAAGCTGATGAGGATTATGCGGCACCTGAAGTGAGGTTCGTTGCTCCGGCTAATGGTTCAGAATTTGAAAAAGACGATACAGTTGCCATTTCAGTTCACGCAACGGACGCCGACGATGATTTATCACGGGTTGTCGTGAAAGCCAACAATAAACAAATCTGCGAGTTCGATGCGACAAAAACACAGCAGTTCGACTGTAACTGGAATGCCTCGCAAGTGGGCAGCGTGACACTCGAATCTATCGCAACAGATGCGCAGAACCTCTCATCGAGAGCAAGTGTGCAAATAACGGTTACCGATGCAAGTGAACCGCCACCCGTGGAGCCACCTGGTGAGCTATGTGAAGACTTCAATGTTTATCCTGACTGGACGCGTGGTGATCATGCAACCGGTGGTGACATCATGGTTCACAATAACATCGCTTATTCTGCGATTTACTGGACACAATCGGTTCCTGGCAGTGATGGTTCGTGGGAACATCACCTAAACTGTGATGGTACCGATCCCGGTACGGCTCCGCTTCTCTCATTACCGAACCCAATGGATCCTGTGAGGCTTGAGGTGAAGGGTTGGCCGAATACGTTCGTGGCAGCGAGTCCATCTTCAGCTGCACCTGCAACATTGACCGTTAATACCATCAATAGCGAGGATCTGTCTGATTTCGGAAAACTAACCAGTGCGTTCGTCAGTATGATTGGGGCGGCTGAGCAGGCAGGTGCTTCATCAATCATTATCAGCAGTGATGTATTGGATAACATCGCCGCGGATAAAAGCGCATTGTTAGGTACCATTGCCGTTAAAGAAGCACTGATTGAAGCGGTTGATATTACAGGTAGCCGCATTGATATTGACGATATCAATGCGCTTAGTAACGATGCGAAAGGCTGGGCTCAAGCCCATAACCTAATTGTTTCTACGCTGGCTACAGAAGCGACTTTCGGTTGGTCCTTAACGATTGGCGATTTTGCCTATGAAACCCATTCGGGGCGCCAGTCGGTATGGGATGCTGCATCGAGTACCACCGCCGAACTTTTGTATAACTTCGAGCTCTATGACGCGCAAGCGGAGACGAAAGCGGATTTTGTTGTATTTACCAAGCCAAGCACCACGCCTGCTTTAACTAGCGAACAGTGGCACAATGCGCTGGAATATGTAAAACAAGTGACTGACTATGTTCAGACACCGGCGTTATTGGTGTCAATGCCGACAGATCAGGCGGCAACGTATTTTATGGGGGATAAAATTGGCGAGAGCCACATCCGTAAAGCGGCATATAGCAACGTATTCGCCATTATGTTTGACACGGATACTGCCGACTTAAGCGCCAAAATTGAGCGTTACCAAGCTGCTAAAGTGCCACTGTACTACAATGGCGACGATGTTCACGAAGGCCCGCTAACGCGTATCGAAGCCTTGAACCGTGAATTGGCCGATGCAGAATACGTGATGGACAATGAAGCTTTTCTTTACGAAACGCCTCAATCCGAATGGATCCCATCGACGGTCTACAAATGGGCTGACTTTCTTGATGGCCTGAACGCCATGCACAACATCGGTGTTGCGGGCAACACATTCTGGCTTCTTGATGATACTGCTGATGATGAAACAAACATTAAGTATGCAAAAGTCGCGATTGCCGCTTTCCTAGCGCAGAGTATGCAGGAGACTATTCGCTACAATGCTTGTGACGAAAACAACTGGTCTGAAACAAGGTGGGGAGCACCTACTGATTATCCAATGTCAGCCAGCTGTGGTCAGTTAGATCAGAAATACGCTGATTACGGGGTCAATCCCGTTACCGGCCGGGATCACGCATACTCTTGTCCTCGTGACAGCAAGATGGAAGTCAGTGCCTTGACCCATGCTAAATGGTATGGCGCGCCGGCGCCGGTGTTTGCCGCTCCGGATGCAGTGCTTGAAGAACGTGGGCTGCTCGTCAACGGCCATGCGGGTCGCTGGACAAACAATGGTCACTGTAACGAAGAACCGGAAGCTGTTGATACGTCCAAGCAGGTTTGGGAGCGTGACGAATGTAAAGTCTACGTAGGCCAAAAAGCAGGTAAGTTTATCTGGGATGGCAGCAGCCAAGAGAGTGTTGAAGGCTGTGGCTGGTGGGGACGTGGAGTTATCCAAACCACAGGCCGCCAAAACTTCGGTACGTTGAACCACTACATGGGGCGCTCACATGTTGACCCAGATACGATTGGTAAAACCATCGACGGGGTAACCGTTGAAGCGCCACCAGCCAACCCGCTCTACGCAGAACTTGACTTCTGTTCGAACCCTGGGCTGATTTGTAGCTCCGAGGAGAACAGGGAAATTAAGTGGATTGCAGGCTTGTTCTACTGGGTGACCTCAGTGCAGAGTTACCCTGACGAGAGTGGCAACTACCCAGGCTGGAATTACCACGCAGAGCTGAAAAAGTACGTTGAAGGTGGTATGACAGGTACCCAGTTTATCGATGACGTTTCTGGCATCGTTAACCGTGGCTGTCCAGACTTGACGTGTGATACAGGCCCTGTTCACAACGTTGAAGAACGACGCGCTAACTTTAAGCTAGTGTTGGAAAAATTAGGCCTCAATCCACAATAAACGGCGCGAGCAATAAACTTTTTTAAAAAAGCCAGTCAGCAAACCGCTGACTGGCTTTATTGGTGCGCCGAGCATGGCGTTGTTCTAGGAGGTGAAAGTCCTCTACGGGCTCAGTCGAGCGAGAACCGTTAGCCTATGCAAGGGTGCCCACCGTGAGGTGGGATCTGAAGGAAGCAAACGGCAAAACTTGGTTGTGACGAACAGAAATCTGATAGTAGGCCAGTACAACTTGGGTAACCTAGCCATATATAGAATAGCCCAATGCCTCGACGGGAAGTGTGTACGGGTAAATCAGGCACAACCAAGGGAAAGAACAACGTCTTACCTCGGGAGATCTTATTAGCTGTCTCGGACGAGACTAGTGCAGCAGTGATGCTGCGTGACGGTTAATAAGAAGTCAGCAGAAGGCATAGTACCTTGGGGAAGTACAACCCAAGGGAAGGCCGGAACTGAATATATCAAGAAGCAGTCATTAGACACTCAATCATGTGGAGTCATAGCAAGATGAACAATATCTCTACGTACCAATGGGCAACACCGCAAGTGACGCTCATGGCCACGAAGAATGACAAGCATGTTTGGCGTAGACAGGAGGACGAGTCTTGGTGACCTCCACTCAGTTGATGGAGCAGATCTGTTCATCAACGAATCTGAACCAAGCCCTGAGAAGAGTAAAGAAGAACAAGGGATGTGCTGGGGTTGATAAACTCGACATAGCAGCCACTATCTCGGTGCTTCGGCAGTCTTCCAATGGGCAAGCGCTCCGCCAGAGCCTTCTGGACGGTAGCTATCAACCCCAACCCGTCTTGGGTGTAGAAATCCCTAAACCTAGTGGGGGAGTGAGGCAGCTAGGTATCCCAACGGTACTTGATAGGATCGTCCAGCAGGCCATCACATCAGTCCTGACAGATATCTACGAACCTAAGTTCTCCAACAGCAGTTACGGGTTCAGGCCCAACCGTAGTGCCCACCATGCTCTGGCGGCAGCAAGCCACTACATCAGGGAGGGGCGGGGTTATGTAGTCGATGTTGACCTAGCGAAATACTTCGATACTGTGAACCACGATAGGCTGATGCACAGGTTATCGAAAGATATCACAGATAAACGGGTACTGAAGCTGATCAGGTCATACCTACAGGCAGGCATAATGCGAAACGGGTTAGTCGAGCAGAGGCAACGAGGGACACCACAGGGTGGCCCATTATCTCCGCTGCTATCAAATATCGTATTAGATGAGTTGGATAAAGAGCTTGAACGAAGAGGGCATAAGTTCTGCCGATATGCAGACGACTGCCAAATCTACGTGCACAGTGAGGAAGCCGCAAATCGAGTAAAAGCCTCGATAACGGAGTTCTTGGAGCAGAAACTGAAACTCACGGTCAACCGGGAGAAGAGTGCAGCAACAAGAGTGACAGAGCGGACTTACTTAGGCCATCGCTTCCAACGAGATGGAAGTATCCATATCTCGAAGACAGCACAAACTCACATGAAGAAGCGAGTGCGTCAAATAACGAAGCGGAATCGAGGACGAGAGTTGAAGACAGTAATAGTCGAACTAACTCAATATCTAAGAGGTTGGCAACACTACTTCAAGCTCGCCATGCGGAAAAGCGCGATGCAGCGCTTGGATGAATGGATAAGACGGCGCTTACGGTGCTACCGACTCAAGCAGCGAAAACGCAGACACAGCATAGCGATATGGTTACGCCAAGAAGGCGTAAACGAGCGCAATGCTTGGAAGCTAGCGATGTCAGAGAAAGGATGGTGGCATCTGGCTTTATCGCCGCAGCTCAATCAGGCCATGCCAACGAAACGGTTCAAGGAGATGGGCATGTACTCATTGAGAGATGGGTATGAGTCACTGAAAATATATTCGGAACCGCCGTATGCGACCCACGCTTGTACGGTGGTGTGAGAGGACGGAGGCCGCGAGGCCTCCTCCTACTCGATTTCTAGAGAAGGGTTGGTTTCTTTGCGGTTAACCGCACTTGGAGTCACCACAGTTCAGGCAAGTCTGACAACCGTCTTTGACGATAACGGATTTGTTGTGGCACTTGTAGCAAAGTGTCGCGCTTGGTGGGAAGCTTCCAGACTCCTCTTCTGCTTCTTCCTTTTTACCTTCAAGCTCGGCTTTCTTGGCTTCAAGGAAGGCCTGCTGGTGCTCATCGACTTCTGGCTTACCCAGCATGCCAATTTCAGTGAGGTGCTGCTCAATCACATTGCCGATTTCGGCGATAAGCGATGGGACATACTTCCCTTTGTTCCAGTAGCCACCGCGCGGATCAAACACAGAGCGAAGCTCTTCGACCAAAAATGTGCAGTCGCCACCTTTGCGGAATACCGCTGACATAATGCGGGTTAGGGCGACAATCCATTGGAAGTGCTCCAGGCTCTTAGAGTTGATAAACACTTCGAACGGACGGCGAACTTCGTGCTCGGTACCCTCGTTGAGTACGACATCATTAATGGTAATAAACAGTGAGTGCTCAGAGATATGCTCCGGCGTTTTCAGCTTGTAGGTCGTACCTAATAGCTTTTCCGGGCGCTGCATATCTTCATGCATGTGCTGCACTTCAAACTCAGGAGCTGATGAAGGTGCAGGTGCTGCCTGTGGCGCTTCTTGTTCTTGGCTCTTTACTTT
Source organism: Photobacterium sp. DA100 (assembly GCF_029223585.1). Classification (NCBI taxonomy): domain Bacteria; kingdom Pseudomonadati; phylum Pseudomonadota; class Gammaproteobacteria; order Vibrionales; family Vibrionaceae; genus Photobacterium; species Photobacterium sp. DA100. Next base: position 1,684,522 of record NZ_CP119423.1, read on the forward strand.
GAAGGCCACAATCTTACCGTCGATTTTTTTCGTCATGTGTTTCTAACCTGTACCTTAAAATTTACCGTAGTAGCCTTCTTTCAGGGCATCATAAAGGTTCGCAGCGGTGTGAGTCTCGCCGTCGTACTCGATTTCTTCATTACCTTTGGCTTCAAAGGTCGAGCCATCTTCTAGGGTGAAGACATAGGTGGTGTTTTCGAGATCTTTCTCTTTCACCAAGACGCCCTGGAAGACTTCAGGGTTGAAACGGAAAGTTGTGCAACCCTTCAAGCCTTTGTCGTAGGCATCCATGTAGATGTCTTTGAAGTCCTCGAACGGGAAATCTGTCGGTACGTTGGCCGTTTTTGAGATCGAAGAGTCAATCCAGCGCTGGGCCGCGGCCTGTACTTCAACGTGCTGGCTTGGCGTAATGTCGTCAGCGGTGATGAAGTACTCGGGAAGCTGGCTTTCTTCGTCGTTGCTGTACGGCATTGCTTTTTCGTTAACCAGCTTGCGATAAGCCAATAACTCGAAGCTGTAGACGTCAACGCTTTCCTTTGTCTTCTTGCCCGGCACAATAACGTTGCGGGTATAGTGGTGCGCAAAGCTCGGTTCAATACCGTTACTGGCGTTATTGGCCAGAGACAGGGAAATGGTTCCTGTCGGGGCAATTGAGCTGTGGTGAGTGAAACGGCAGCCGTGTTTTGCCAGATCCTCGATCAGCTTGGGTTCGATTTCACTGACTTGCTGCATGTAGCGGCTGTACTTGGCGTGAAGGACTTTACCCTTCACCTTATCGCCTACTTTGATGCCGTCTTTGGCCATTTCTGGACGGAGGCGAAGCATTTTGGCTGTGATTTCGAACTCTTCGTTCATCACCGGCGCTGCGCCTTTCTCTTTGGCCAACTTCAGGCCTTCCTTCCAGCCTGTGATGGCCATTTCTTGTGCGACCTGCTCGGTAAAGGCCACAGAAGCAGCACTGCCGTATTTGTGCTTAAGCATGGTCGTAGTAGAGCCTAAGCCGAGGAAGCCCATACCGTGACGGCGCTTGCTGGTGATCTCATGGCGCTGCTTTTCAAGCGGCAGCTGGTTGATTTCTACCACGTTGTCCAGCATACGGGTAAAGATAGCAACAACTTTGCGATAGGCCTCCCAGTCGAAGTGGGCATTGTCGGTAAACGGCTCACGAACAAACTTGGTCAAGTTAACCGAACCCAGCAAGCAAGCACCGTAAGGTGGTAGTGGCTGCTCACCACAAGGGTTGGTTGCCCGGATCTCTTCACAAAACCAGTTGTTGTTCATCTGGTTGACTTTGTCGATCAGAATAAAGCCCGGCTCGGCGTAATCGTAAGTCGATGTCATGATGACATTCCACAGATTGCGGGCTGGAAGCGAGCGGTAGATTTTACACGCCACACGGCCCTCGGCGTCTTCAACCAAGTTGTCTTTGGTTGGCCAGTCGGCCCAAACAATGCTGTCGTCATTGTCGAGATCAAGCTTATCCTGTTTCGCTTCTTTGGCTGTGATAGGGAAAATCAGCTGCCAAGGCGCATCGTTTTTAACCGCTTCAATGAAATCTTCGTTGATAAGCAGCGACAGGTTGAACTGGCGTAGGCGACCGTCTTCGCGCTTGGCACGAATAAACTCGATGATATCCGGGTGGCGGATATCCATGGTTCCCATCTGCGCGCCACGGCGGCCACCGGCAGAAGAGACGGTGAAACACATCTTGTCATAGATATCCATGAACGAAAGTGGGCCAGATGTGTAAGCGCCAGCACCCGAAACAAAAGCACCGCGCGGGCGCAGGGTCGAAAAGTCGTAGCCGATACCACAGCCTGCTTTGAGCGTGAGGCCGGCTTCGTGGACTTTGCTCAGGATGTTATCCATTGAATCTTCAATGGTGCCAGAGACTGTACAGTTAATGGTTGAGGTGGCAGGTTTATGTTCGAATGCACCTGCATTGGAGGTTATACGTCCAGCTGGAATAGCCCCGTTACGTAGTGCCCAAAGAAATTCGTTGTACCAATGATCCTTAGCATCATCGTTTTCTAGATCTGCCAATGCGCGGGCAACACGTTTGAAAGTGTCGTCAAGCGTGACATCAATAGCTTCTCCGTGCTTTGATTTCAAACGATACTTACTGTCCCAAATCTCCACTGAAGTGGATTGGTACTCGATATCGACGGCTTGAGAGACTTCCGAAGCGGTTGGGGATTTCGCCATTATGAATGCACCTTACTGTTATCATGTTGTGTTGCTGCTTGCTACAAAGGACTTATCCAATCCTATTTATAGCTTACTCACCCGGTTGAGCATGGAGGGTGAAAGTCAGCAAGGCGCAGATCAAACCACTAACCCAAAAGATCTTCAAGTCTTGACAAGGCGATTATCGCTCTTTGTAACTAATCGTTAATAATAGCCTTTTTGATAGATGGAATGGTTGTAAACAAGGTTGCCAAAATGTGATCAAACCAGCTCGACAGTGGTTATTTTAGCCATTGTATTTATAGTTATTGGATTGATTTTAAAGCTTGCTTGCTACATCAGTGATGATGACGAATAAGTCATCAAACAAGGATAATTCATACCCTAAATGGTGAGTATCAGGTGGGATTTATCTGCTAGTAATACTGAAAAAGGGGACACCGAAAGGTGTCCCAAGGTTGTCAAAACTGCTCGACAGAATGAACACAGATTAGTGAGTGAGTACCTTAGAAGTTATAACGTACCAATAGGGCTAGCTCATTATCCAGTTTGGCATCAGAACCCGTTGCGGTTTTGCTGCTTGCATCAATTTTGTATTCTGCAGCAAGGATGATAGGGCCGGTAAAATATGCCGCGCCCACTGTAGCGTAGGAATATTTGGCCTTGGAGTTATCATCTTCCAGCAGGTTGTAGCCGCCAAGGATTTGGAACTGGTTGATATCGTAGGAGCCAAATACTTCTACACCCGTCGCCGCTCTGATCATCCCATCGGTGGTAACACTACTGCTGCTGAAGCTAGACTTTTTGAACGCCTCATTTGATGTTTTGCTCTGGTGGTTGCGGAATTCACCGTAGTTAGCCGCTAGATTCAGGCCATTGTACTGGTAAGTGATAACGGCATTAGCCACTTTTGCGTCTGCACGATCATCAAATTTAGTTTCAGCGTAGACACCGCTTAGGCCGATAATACCCATACCGGTATCGAAGTCGTAACCTGCCATAGCTTGGTAACCGTAATCGCGGTCATAGCCACCAGAGATATTGCCTTCCTCGTCACGTGAAAGGTTGGAATCCTGGAATTGGTACTGAAGGCCAACCTGTACACCGTAGAAGTTGTTGCGGTATTGAATTACGTCATCCGCACGGCCTGTACCATGTACGCCACCGTCGCCAGAAATGCCGTCGTAGTTACCGGCTGTATCACCACCGTAGATCCAGAACAGATCCGTTTTACCTGTTACGTCGTAGTGAACAGACCAGGCTTTACCGAGCGTAAAGTTACCAAAGTCCTCGTGATCAGCAGTGATAAAGCCTAAACGGTTTGAAATATGGCTGCCCTCAGAGCTATTTGAAAGCGCGTCATATGCCCATTCAGCACGAGTGCCGATATCCCAGCCACTTTCGAGGGCATGGGTGTAACCAAAGTTAATACGTGATGATTGGTTATTGAGGCTCGAATCACCATCTGAAAATTTAGCGCTTACTGCCAAACGGCCACCTACAGAGAAGGTGTTAGTGCCATCGTTATAAACTTCCAATGCATGAACAGACGATGAGGTTGCCGCAGCTGCCACTGCTAGGGCAATTAGCTTTTTATTCATTTCATAATTCCTAATTTAATGGTGTAAAGCACTCATAAATGCTTGTTTTATTTTTTATTACTTCGTTCCCTGTAGTAATAGTGAAATGATCTTAAGGGGGAGGGTATAAAGAAAGTTTTAGATTTAAGATGCTGTTTTTAAATGTTTTTAATTTATGGTGTTTAAAAATGTTACATCCCCTAGAGTGCATGCCTGCCACAAGACTGTTAACGTGTTCGCAGTGGCAAAAACTTATTTTTTCAAATCTTGAGCTTTAGGTTTTTTTGCTACTGATTACGGTGATAAATATGAGTGGACAAACAATTAATTGCTATTTATTTGGTGGGGATATTGACGCACAGCGTCAAATATTCATCATTTAGCGCGATAATACCTGTTGGCTTGTATTTGCAATTATCGGGAAGTAAAGAAGTAAAAGCGAAGTCTGTACGGTGCCAGAATTGAATATTAAGAGTTAGGGGGAGTAAAGGTATGGTTTGAGGCCGAAGGGGGGCTGGTTAGTAAAGTGGGTTCTGGTAGAAAGGCTGGGCTAGCAGAAATAGCTAGCCCGTATACGCGAACTGGTTTATTGCTTTTCAGAGAGGAAACGAATGGTGTTAGCTAAATCTTCCAAGCTGTCATGTGCACCATTCTGAACAAGGTATTTCCCTTTAACTAGGAAAGAAGGCACAGAGGTAATTTGTGCATTTTGTTCTAGTTGGTTGGCATTGGTCATTTGCTGGTAGACGAGCTCTTTTTGTTCATCGTTAAGAGCAAACGGGCTAACAAGATCATGCTGGCCGAAGATCTCATCCAGCTTATTCTTGCGACCTTCCTCATCTAGGCCGGCGGCTTGCTCCTGAACAAAACTAAATAACGCTTCTTTCAAATCAGCTGATGGTTTGCCACTGCTCTGGATAGCTGCCGTGTAGTAAAGGTAAGCAGCGTATTGGGCACTTTCGTTAAACGTGACGTGAACCTGGTCGATATCTACTTCCGCCAACTTTTTGATCTCAGGTAGCATCAGCTCCATGTTTCGACAGTGGCCACAGCCCAGGGAAAAGACCTCGACAACGTCGGCAATACCGGCTGTTGGCGTTGCGACTAAGGTGTATTTTACGCCTTCTTTCGGCGTATCGGTTTCACTACACCCCGTGACGGCAACAAGAAGAAAAAGGACAGAAGCAAAGATTTTCGTTAGTGTATTCATACTGATAATTGTAATGGGTTTAAAGCTGTAAGTATGGATGAAAATCAAGACGAGATCGTTGGCAAACATCAATTTTGTTGTCTGTTCGACGAAAATAATGTCTTTCTTGTTAGTTTTTTTCTGTCGCTAAATGGATGTTCTTTCCAAATACCTCGTTGGTCACGTTATTCGCAAAGAGTCACTCAGTTCAGAGGGTTGCCGGTTCTTCGAATCTCGTCTCGCGTTAGACATTAGGTTGTTAAGTGCTTATTTGGGTGTTTATTTACCCATTATTGGATGAAGTGCATGTTATGTTGCGGCTTGGTTCATGATTGTACAAAAAATGACTGAATGGGTGCGGTGATGTGTTGCCTGGATATTCGGTCTGTTGCTTATATGGGGCGTCAATACAGTAGTGAGGCGATGATGATTGTTATTTATGGAATAAAGGAAAGACTCAATCCGATTAAAGCGAGTCTTTCAGACGTTATTCAATCTTGTATGGGCAGGGAGCTTGGGCTGCCAGAAGATAAACGCTCTCATCGCTTTATACCGATGGAAAAAGAAGACTTTTACTATCCCGGTGGTCGAAGTGATGCTTATACAGTCATTGAAATCAACATGATGGAAGGACGCAGAAAGGATACCCAAAAGGCGTTGATCAAATCGTTATTCATTGAGATTGAAAAGGCTTTGGGTATTTCACCGGTAGATATTGAAATAATCATCAAGGAGCAGTCGGCACACTGCTGGGGTTTCCGCGGCATGACCGGAGATGAGGTTACCGATCTCAAGTACCGAGTGAAGGTATGATATCCCGGAGAACCGATTCAAAAACTACATACATAATAGGGGAATAATAAACAAGGAGGTGTTATGTTCCCACTTGAAGTCTTTTTGGCCTATACATTGGCTTGCCTGCTGTTGGTGATTTCCCCGGGGCCGGATAACTTACTGGCTATAGGGCGAGGGTTAAGTCAAGGAAAGCTCGCGGCAGTCGTATCGGGCTGCTCTTCTGGAGCCGGTATTCTGTTTCATGTTCTTGCAGCAACCTTTGGACTTACATTATTGATTCAGACCTCTGAGCTGGTTTTCTATATTGTCAAAGCCACTGGCGCAGCTTATTTAATATGGCTTGGTATTAACGTATTACGCTCAAGAAGTCTTTTTTCACTTAAAAGCGCTAAGAAACAATCATTACAATCAATCTTTTCTACCGGGTTCTTGTCGGCGGCCCTTAACCCGAAACCCGGTATGTTTGTTCTGGCCTTCGTTCCTCAGTTTGTGAATCCAACGCTTGGTTCTGTGACCGTGCAGATGATCGTATATGGCGTGTGGTTTGCCGTGCTGACGGCAATAGGCTTCAGTATGATGGGAGTGTTTTCATCGCGGCTGACCCTTTGGCTCAGTAAAATGCCGAAAATTATGTCTGGCTTAAATATTGGTGCGGGCGCTACGTTTATAACTTCTGGGTTGGCCATCGCGTTGATGAAACAGAAATGATATAAAAAACTTACTGTAGATCTATTTGTCGCAATCGCTCGAAAGCGTTAACCAATTAGATGCTTCGAGCAATTTGCCTGAGATAGCTGCCTGCTTAACGCGCACATTGACACCTTTGTATGACTTACCAGGCACATTTTTCTTCGAAAAATTGTTCGAAGAACTTCATGGTTTCACTGAATACCTGATCGCGCAGTTCATCTTTTTCCATCAGCAGCTCATGACGGGCCGATTCGATAACTTTCAGTTGGCATCGGTCGGTATGATCATCAAACAGGAGCTGTGCCCGGTTATCGACAATGGTGTCATTCTCAGCTTGAAGCAACAGCAACGGTGTCTGGAGTTTGCCTGCGTCTTGAATACAATGTTTCGCTGCACGTATTGCTTGCCATACCCACCTGGCGCTTGGGCCTCCGACCCTCAACTCTGGGTGAGTCTGATACAAGTGCTTGGCCCAGACGTAACGCAATTGGCTCTGGCATTGATCGTTCTGTTCAAACGGTAGTTCATGGTACGCCTTCTGCCCTAGGGCGTATGTCGGTACTGATTGGTAAAGGTCAAAGATCTTCGCCACTGCCGGTGCAACCAAGCGCAGCGCGCCGGACATGTGGATACCAAACATAGGGGCATTGAGTACCGCTGCATTGAATACATCAGGGTGCTGCTCAAGATACAAGGTTGAAATGGCACCGCCCATGGAATGTGCGAGAAGAAAGCAGCGGGAATAGCGGGACGGCTGGACAATGTTTTCGATGAATGTCTCAAGATCAGCTACGTAATCGTCAAAGCTGTCGACGTGGCCTACCTCAGGATCAGCGGCTAAGCGGCCTGAAGCCCCCTGCCCGCGATGGTCATAGGCGTATACGTCAAAACCGCGGGTAACATATTCAAAAATAACTTCTTGGTATTTCCAGACACTTTCATTTCTGCCATTGACTATCACCACACAGTAACGCTCATGGGGCAAGAATGTCGTGCCTGATTCGCAAAGGCTAATACCGTGGATAGGAATCCCCCCGATCCCTGAAAAGACATGCTTTTTACGTTGTTGCCACATCTGGTGAATATCATGGTGCATGAGTTCAGTAAACACTGCTTCTTTGGTAACAAAATCTGCTGAATATCTTGGTTTCATCGGGCCATCCTAGGCATACATTTTCTGGGCGCACACTTCGTCATTGGCAGGTTTTTTATCGCTATCGGACGAGTGGGGTTTAGGAGGATGGCCCGGTACTGAGAATTCGCGGCCAAGTGTCGCCATAAAATATCGACCCGATTGGTAACCTAATTGGTAATCTTGTTTGAGCGAATCAAGACGGCTGCCGAGGAGTTTTGAAGACAGCTCTTTATTAGGATGGATTTCATAAATTGTTGCGTCATCTGGTGGGTTGTTTAAAAAGGCCTGGGTTTGGCGGTAGTTCTCTTCATGTTCAAGAAACAAACTGATTAGCTCTGCTGCTTTGGTTTTTCCTAACGCTTTACTGAGCATCGACATCCAGCAATGATCGAAGTTGACGCTTATCGGCACCGTTCGGATGACCACGATGTGTCGGTAACCTCTGTCGTAAGCCTCTTGTACTGGAATTGGCGCACCTACACCGCCATCGACCCAGTACTGCTGGTGATTGAGAATCGGTTGTCGACGCAGGACGGGAATGGCACACGACGCTTTCAAGGCGGCTTGCCAGTCATCAGTTCTGAGGTCAAAAAAGGAGGCACGGTGATTGTCGGCATGGCATGCGCAGGCGAGAACAGTTCGCCAGCGCATGTTCTTATGGCCCTGCTGCCAGTCGAGTGGCAATCGGGTTTGGGTTTGTTCCAATAGCCAATCGAGATTCAATCCTTCCTTGCCGAGCAAAAAGCGGGGTAAGTCAAAAAAGTCATGGGTAGTGGTGGCTTCAGTGATGACACGATATGCGTGCTTGGTATGCCCGCAAATAAAGGATGCGATATTGAGAGAGCCAGCCGAAGTACCTACCAGCAATGAGAATGGATTATAATCGGCGTCCAAGAAAGCATCCAATACCCCAGCTGTAAAAATACCTCGCTGGCCCCCTCCTTCGGTGACGAGTGCAATTTTGTCGCAATATTTGGGGAGATGAGAAAGTGCATCCACATTGTTCACTGCACATGAAATATGTATTCCCGTCATTGGCTTGCCTATCTTGATGTTATTGTGAAAGGTAGGCCAAGCATACTTGTGTACTTTCATTCTGAATATTTGAAAGTTTTAAGCTAATGGTTAATTAAAAATTAACATGCAAGAGGGGAAGAGATGGGGCCGAGACTGGATTTAATCCTACTGAGCATGCATTGTCATAAACTCTTGATTGAACAAATGGCGAATTTCAGTATGATGGCCGGCTTTTCTTGGTGCGGAGGATAGCATGTTTATTGGTTTTGATTATGGAACGGCCAATTGCTCGGTAGCAGTGATGGAGCAGGGCCAGCCGCGTATGCTTGCTCTGGAAGGCGAGAGCAGTTTTATTCCTTCGACACTTTGTGCACCGACTCGAGAGGCAGTAAGCGAGTATTTGTACCGTCATATGGGCGTACAGCCCGGCGATGAGTTGGGCGAACAAGTCTTGCGTCGTGCCATTGCATTTAACCGCGAAGAAGACATTATTGTCGAAAAAGGCGATCTATTATTTGGTCAGGCTGCACTCGATCTGTATCTCGATGATCCTGAAGAGGTGTATTACGTCAAATCACCCAAGTCCTTTCTAGGGGCGAATGGTCTGCGTGATGTGCAAATTCGTTTTTTTGAAGATCTGGTTTGCGCCATGATGAGCAATATCAAGCACAAAGCAGAAGCTCAGCTTGATAAGGCGATCACCAGCACAATGATTGGCCGTCCGGTTAACTTTCAGGGCACTGGCGGTGAAAAAGCCAATCAGCAGGCAGAGTCAATATTGCGCCAGGCGGCCAAGAGGGCAGGGTTCCAACACATAGAATTTCAGTTCGAGCCTGTGGCTGCAGGGCTTGAGTATGAAAGTACACTAACAGAAGACAAAACCGTATTGGTGGTCGATATTGGTGGCGGTACGACCGATTGCTCAATGATCCAGATGGGACCGAGCTGGGCGGGTAAGACGGATCGAACCGAAAGTCTTTTGGCCCACACCGGGCTGCGCGTTGGCGGAAATGACCTCGATATCTATTTGGCTTTTCGCCAAATCATGCCTCAGTTAGGCTTGGGCACCAAAACCCAGAAAGGGATTGATATGCCAATAGGCCAATTCTGGAACCCGATCGCCATCAACAATGTTGTGGCGCAAACGGATTTCTACGGTTCGTCTAATCTTGCGGTATTGAAGCAATTGCAGCGTGATGCTGCTGAGCCCGAGAAGTTGAAGTATCTTCTTAGAGTCTACCAGGAGACACTGGGCTATCAGCTTGTGCGCAAGGCTGAGGAGTGCAAGATTGCTTTGTCAGATGCCCAGACACATCGGTTGGCTTTATCTCAACTATCTGATTTGCTTGAAGTGGAAGTAAGCCAAGAGCAACTGGCTCAGGCCATTGAGGCACCAAGGGTGCACATTAGCCAGTTGGTAACAGACGCCATTGAGCAAAGCGGTATCAAACCCGATGTTGTGTATATGACCGGTGGTACAGCCCGCTCCCCAATTTTACGTGCGTGTATTGAGCAGCAACTGCCATCGACGCCGGTGGTCAGCGGCAGCTACTTTGGCTCGGTCACCGCGGGGCTTGCACGCTGGGCGCAGCAGACTTTTGACTAGTTGTTGGCGAATTAATTAGTTTTTTAGAGTTGTTTAATTGTGCTTTAAAAAAGCCTGACTATCTGTATTCCAATTGATGGGTTACATTGATAGCAGGCTTTTTCAGTATGACCCTAAAAGACCGGGTAGGTAAATAAGGTGGGGGGCTAAGGCTTCTTCACCCAAGCACTACACCAGCCATTGGCATTCACTGCTTTACCGGGGAAAATCGCACACGGACGCCATTCGTCTCCATCATCACCTTGAATCAAGGCACAGTTGCCACAATGCTTGTCACTGTCTGCAGCTTGGTGAACATATTGGAGAGCCTTGGCTTGGGGATCATCCTCGGTTAAATGGGGCAATTCAGAGGCGTGTGCTGGCTTAACCAGTAACTCTTTACCAACAGTAATACCAATAACACTGGCCAGCCCAAGTTTGAGGAAATTCCTTCTATTCGTTGTGTTTTTCATTTCATTACGACCTTTCTTATTGCTCACAAAGTTAACGATAATCGTTTTTGTTATTTGTCTTACTCTACAAGGGTAATACGGAATTCAAGCCGGTGGTGGATTAAAATGTGACAAGATTGTCTTGTTTGTTACACTTTGTGCCTGCACTTTGCTTTTATGTTTTGGCTGGGTGTTCTTCGGCTGTTGGTTGATAAATGTACGGTCAAGGGGTGAGCTCGCAATTTTCACACTAACATACTGACAAATAAGGCTTGATCTGAAACAAGATTTTACAGATTAGGTAAACAATTGGCTTGCAACATATTTTTTACAAGCGCATTATCTTGCGTCGAGTACAGCGAGTCATAAGGATAAAAAATGGCAAATTTGTTTTTATTAGATATTGATGGGGCGCTGGTAGATTCACACAACCTAGAGCTGGATTGCTATGCTAGAGCGGTCAATGAGGTGCTGGGTATTGAGATGGATACAGACCTTTCCCTATATGCCAATCTGACCGATGCAGGGGTGTTGGATGAGCTTATCGCTAAACACGGTATTACCGAGAGCCGTTCGATTATTCATCGTAAAGTGGAGAATCGTTACTTGGCTTTGGTTCGGCAAGCAATAAATGAGCGCCCTGAGACTGTGAGTGAGGTGATGGGAGCAAAAGAGTTTCTGATGCAGGTGAAAGAGTTGCGGGATACTCATATTGCGATTGCTACCAGCAGTTGGGCATCGGCGGCGAAATTGAAATTGCGTGCAGCAGGGATAGATATTGGCAATGTGACCTTTGCTTCTTCATCTGATGCACTAAGCCGCACTGAAATTATGGCGCTGGCGGCTTTTCGCGCCAAGCAAGATTCTGGGGTTGTTTTTGAACGTCGTATTGTTTTTGCTCATGGTGATCGCAGCAAGCATGCCTCACAAGAATTGGGCTACGACTATGTAGAAGTGGGGAGCGGGTCAGGGAATCATACTCATATTCCGAATCTGGCTCATTACCAGGCTGCTTTTTCACAATTAGCGTTGTCGGCATAGGGAGTCACGTATCTTACCGGATGTGAGGATCCTTCCAGAACCTTGACTTTATTGGGCGTAGTGCGGGAATTTCCGCATATAGTGTAAGCAGTTATCATCTTTTATTTGCATTCGAATTGCTATGCTAAATTTACGCCCAATGAGTATTTGGTTTACCTCTTTAATCTGTGTGTTTTTACTCTCTTCTCCCATAATGGTCTATGCCGCACAAGAAGACGTTCCGTATTGCCATCAATTTGCCGATTTCAATTTCCCCGATTATATGGCGCTTTGGAATGATGATAACCCAGAGCTAACCGCCGCAACCTATTTCTCCATGTTGAACATGGCCGCAAGCAGTGCCGATAAAACTTTCTTGAGTGAACTACTCAGTCAAATCAGCCGTACTTTTGTGGTGCGTAAAGATTTTGAGCAAGCCAGGTATTATTTAGGACAAGCCGAAGTATATTTGGATGATGCCGAGCCGAGAGCAAGAGCATATTTTTTAAGAGAGAAAGCGCGACTGTATTCGCAGACGCAGCAGAGAGAAGAAGCTACCGGATTGTTGATTGAGGCCTGGCAAATTGCCGATCAGCAACAATATGAACAGTTGGCAATAGAAACAGCCTTAGATCTTAGCGACGATAATATTTCGCATCTTAATCAAGTTGATAGGGTTCACTGGCGGAAAATAGCTAAGCAGCTATCCGCTTCGGCGCAAGATGAGCGGGCTAAAATCTGGGTATTGAATAACCAGTCAAGATTCATCTAATTGTTCTACAGCTGATGATTAGATAGAACCCTCTACAAGTTCTATGTTATACCCAAGCAACTTGGAGTGGCTTGGGTATAATTATAATAACGGGCTTGGAGTAATATCATATGGATGAGAAATGGGTTCTGCAGTGGTTTAATGAAGTCTGGTCTAAGGCTGATAGTTCAAGGTTACAGGTATTAGCTTCTGATCCTTTTCATTTTCACGTACCTGGTGGTAAAAGTTATCTGCTTAGCCATAATGAATACCTTAATTTTATTACGCTATGGGGACAACGGTTCAAGGATGTGACCTTTCGAATTGTTGATACCGTCAGAGATGACAACAAAACCGTGGTTATTTATCAGTGCCATGCATTGTATTGTGGCGGGTGGGCGAAAATACCGGCAAAAAAGCAAAAAGTCATGATGACAGGTATGGCTTTTTTCAAACACAAGGATGATAAAATTATCGACTGCCGGCTGGAAGACAGTAGCTTTGATTTATACCAGCAGTTGACCCGGCGACTGGAATGAAAACACCCCGCGTAGCTATGTATCACGGGGTGTTTACTTGCTGGTTACCTGCGAAGGGCAGATAAGACGATTAGGCTGTTTGAAGGTTTGCTGGTGGCGGGGTCAGTTTTTGGAAGAACTCACGCGTCTCCGTCACAATCACATCACGTAGCAAGATCAATCCAATCAGGTTTGGAATCGCCATCAAACCATTCACGATGTCGGCAATCAGCCAAATCATATCAAGCTTCATGAAGGCGCCTGCCGCAATCAAGACCAAGAAGAAAATCTTGTAAGGCAGAATAGCTTTGACGCCGAACAAATAGGTAATACAACGCTCACCATAGTAGTTCCAGCCCAGAATGGTTGTGAAGGCAAAGAACATCAGGCCAATCGTTACCATCATTGGACCAATGAAGCTTGAGTCCAAACCGCTGGCAAAGGCGTAGCTGGTCATCGCCGCACCGGCATAGTCACTCTGCCAGGCACCGGTTACGACCAAGGTAAGACCGGTCATGGTACAGATGATAATGGTATCGAAGAAAGTACCTGTCATGGAGATCAGACCTTGCTCAACACACGAGTCAGTTTTTGCTGCAGCGGCGGCCATTGGTGCACTACCAAGGCCTGATTCGTTGGAGAATACACCACGGGCGATACCTGATTGGATAGCTAGCATAATACCGGCACCGACGAAACCACCAGTGGCGGCGTGACCGGTAAAGGCTGATTGAATCACAAGCTGAATCGCCTCAGGGACAGCGCTGTATTGCGAACCAAGAACAATGACACAAGCCAGGATGTAGAACAGTGCCATGAAAGGAACAACTTTGCTGGCGACTTTGGCAATAGACTGCACACCGCCAAGCGTAACGACAGCAACCAGAATGGTCAGTACCACCACGGTGATTTCGCGCGGGATCTCAAACGACAGGTAGGCCGCATCGACAATCGCATTGGCTTGAGGGAACGTACCAATACCAAAGCAGGCAACTCCCAGCGCGAAGACCGCGAAGAGGCGAGCCAGCCATTTCTGACCTGTACCTTTTTCGATGTAATACATAGGACCGCCAAGCATTTGGCCGTTGGCATCAACCTCACGGTACTTTACCGCCAATAGGCATTCTGCATACTTGGTCGCCATGCCAAACAGTGCCGCTAGCCACATCCAGAACAGGGCACCTGGGCCACCCAGTTTGATGGCGGTAGCAACACCAACAATGTTACCCGTACCGATGGTCGCGGAAAGTGCGGTACACAAAGCGGCAAAGCTTGAGACGTCACCGTCTGCTTTGCTGTTTTTATTTCCCTTAAAGAGGTAGCCCAAAGCGAGGGGGAGGTAGCGGATTTGGATCAGGCCGAGACGGACTGTCAGATAAATACCTGTACCTACCAGCAAAAGTAGTAGTGGTGGGCCCCAAACAAGGTTGTCGATAGTTTGTAAGAAGTTATAAAGTGGGTTCATTTTCTCTTTACCTTTAAACATCAAAGGAAGAGATAAAGAACAACAGTTATACCGTTGCGTGGTGTTTCAGAATGTTGGTGTTACTTTCTGTGCTGTTGATCTTATCTCCTCTGTCCTTTTGCCTGAGAGTTTCACCTGATACCAGGTTTGCTCCTTCGGCGTCCGATTTAACGGATCTCTCCAGAGGCTCCTCCAACAACAGTCCATACCCTGCTCAGTGTTCAACTGAGTAAGGTGCCTGAAAGATTTACTTGCCATTGTTTGCAGTGGCTGCAAACGGGATAGCTAGCTTACTTCTTCGGCGGGCTCGTAACTAGCTTAATAACCAGTACTTGCCACTCTCCTGCTGTCTTCATCGGAACTCAAATTTGCCGAGACATACTAATAGATAAAAATGCGATTGTCTTCAAAAAATTCAACAAATTTTAAGAGGATGAGTTGACGTGCTAGACAAATATGTCTGCTTTCCCATTTTTTTTGGCTTAATAACCGTCGCTATCGGTGGCACTACCGAGCCCGCTGAAGATAATGTCAAGCAACTGGTATTGATGACCGGGCGTTGGCTTATAAAAGGCTAGTTCGCCAAATTATGGCGGGCTGATGGGCTGGAGAGCCGGATAAGAGACCATAAAGTTAAGGCGATTCAATTTATAGATTTGTGATGGAAATTGCCTGTGGTGATAATGCGTTCAGTGCAAGTGTGTTTATATGGTCTTTTTCTTGCTTATGAGCTCAAACGCAATAATTTTGTGGTGTGGCTGGCGAAAAAGGGCAAAAATCAAATTTAATAAAGTGCGGTACGGATAAAATTATTAGATTATTTTTGAATAAAAAATACATTTAAATTCACTTCCGATATAAACCCCAAGATTTTAAAGGCGTATATGCGTTATAACTTATTGAAGTGTTCGCAATAGCAGAATATTTTGAGAAAACAGCTTTAATCTTGCAACAAATTTGCCTTCTGGAATTTTTTGGGTTTATAGACGTTACTTATCAATGTCACGTGACTTTTTTGACGGTCATAAAACTATAAAAAGATTGACGACGATTTATGACAAGGAGTGTCCATGAAGACAAAACGCTTGTAATTTTCTTGATAGATTAAGGTGAAGTTGTGATATGGGTTAGTTGTAGTCACTTCGATAAAGTGGCAGAAGCGAAAGAAAACCTCAAGATGTCACATGATGTAGTTGACGTCTCACCTTTTGAGCTGTTGTCAACCATGACAGGTCAGGAGCTGATTTTCCTTGAGGTCGTAGACTCAACGTCAAACGGTTTTGAATTGCTGCAGTCGGTTAAGAGCCGCTTTCCGCAAACTAAAGTCGTTGTGGTTTACCATAGCCTTGATGCCGATCTCGCATTAAATGTTCTTCGTGCGGGCGGGGAGGATGTGATTGCGGCTAATGCCACTAAACAGGAAATAGACGCCTGCTTTAGCAGACTTCATACACATAATGTGGTGGCCGAGCCGGTTCAAGGGTTTGAGCAGCGCGAGCTATCCATACGACCGGCTTTGAAGATCATTGACGAGAACATAAGCTCCCCGCTACGGGAGGAGGATCTTGCCAATGCTTGCCATTACTCTCCGACTTATTTCTCGCGCCTTTTTCACAATGTGATGGGGGTAACCTTAAAGCAATATATTATCAAGAAGCGATTGGATCTGGCCTGTGGGTTATTGAGTTCGGATAGGGAGAAGATTTCGCAAATTGCCCATTCGGCAGGCTTTAAAGATGTCTCTTATTTCTCCCGCGTGTTCAAGAAGCACATGGGCTGCTCGCCGGGCGAGTTCAGAATGCGCAAGCATAACCTTCATACTTGAGTTTGACACTAGGATTGCCTGAAGAGCACCCCATATACCCATGTGACTATTTGCCGCTTGGGTAAATGGGGTGTTTTTGGTGTTATTGAGTGCAAGCCCTCAATTTTGTCATTTCAAAGCCGATAACATTCCCTGCTTTTATGCACCGATAACATTTATCGTTATTTGGTATGACCCATGACAAATAAAGACAAAATGCCTTTAGTAAGATATGTGTTTATCTGCATATAATGAAACTGGGATGTTAGTTCAAAAAATATGTTTGCGGTAAGAATGGAATGACAACGTATTTCGATATTCTTGGAGTAAAAAAGAATACCCCTTTGGCAGATGTGAAGCGGCGATACAAGTTGCTCTCAAGCCGGTGCCACCCCGATAAAGGGGGATCCAAATCTATTATGCAACTGGTTGGGCTGGCGTATGAGAAGATCCTGTCAGGGCACGGGCACGAAGAAGCCGTTCACGTGGTTTACCTCAAACCCAATGACCAGGCCGCTGTATGGAAAACGAAGTGTCAGCAGCTTGAAGATCAAAACCAAGACTTGCACCGTCGCAATGAGCTGCTGGAGAAAAAGCTCAAAGCAGCATTAGAGAAGCAGAACGCGCAACAACAAGAGAAAGTGCCGACAGACGCCGAAGCGAAACAGAAACAGATACAGGATGAAGATATGCAGGCACTGAGGCGTGAAAACCGCCGCTTGCAATCCCAGATAGATGTTCTTCGCCGCGAGAAGAAAAGCACAAAAACAGCTGTTGTGAAATCCGAAATACCCGGTCAACTGGTTGCGGCTTCGCAAAGATTGACGCCGGTCGTTGCCGGTCAGATCAAAGCCATTGGCAGGAGCCGCTACTGGGGGCGTTTGGCAATGCTTGCCATACCTATTGTGTTGGTATGGGTTGCGATAGGGCCGGGTAAAGAACCTTTGATGAGTGCCTGGGACAGTCTCAACCCCGAGCCGCAGAGAGTCAGCAAGCCAACAATGAGATTGCTGCACCACGATACGACCCAGACCCAGAGCTCAAATACTGAGCATGTTGTGTCTCCAGAAGGTGTCGCGCTAGATAGAGAAGTAATTGTGCCACGCATCAAACTCAGCGGTGATGTTGGTATCTGGCAGGTGAGTAAGTTCGAGAATACGCCGAACTACTATATTAGTGTGCGCAGTGAAAAAGGATCATATGTGATCAAAAGCTGCGACGGCGATTTCCAGTATTACAAGAACACTTTGCTGCGCTCGGGCAGAATGGCGGCTAATTTGATTTATAGCCGAGATGAGCGGCATTTTGAAATCTATGATATCCCTTACGGCAATGGCTCGTTCGCCCATAACTGGGCGAAGAGCAAAAGTTTGTTGATTAACAACGAGTACTTTCCCAATAAGAACTTTTCTAATTCTTTCAGTGCTCTGCAGCAGTACTGCCAGTAGCAAGATATAACCTCTCGCGGACCAGCTATATACCCATAATCAACCCATCTTAGCGGTGCGCAATGTCATATTGCTTACCGCTAAAGGTCTGTACTTGACCGCCATCTTAAATGCGGCAGGCACAAAGTAAAAGGAAACGAGAGTTGTCAGCAGGGTACCGCCGGCGATAGCCACTGCGAACGGGGGCCAGAATCCACCGCCTGCGAGAATCAACGGCATGAAGCCACCGATGGTTGTGATGGTGGTAGAGGTAATATGCCGGGTACAGCTCATCACTGCCGCCACAATGGCCTCCAGGTTGCCTTTGCTGGCTTCCGGGCAGCTCTTGAGCTCCGCAAGGATCACAATGGCAGCGTTGATCGCCAATCCGACAAGGCCAAGCAAGCCGATGATCACGGTGAAGCCGAACGGGTAGCCAAAGACGGCAACCGAAAGTAAGCCCAGACCGGCCGAGAGCATACCGACAAAGAAAATGACCAAACTCAACCTAAATGAGTTGAACGAGAGGACAACAACCATTACTAAAAGGGTGATCACCATAGTCAAATTGGCCATTAAATTCCCAACCGACTCATTGCGCTCTGCGGATTCGCCGCCAAACTCGATGCTGTAGCCACTTGGCATGCTCGAGCGGTACTCTTCCATCGCTGCTTGAAAAGGCGCCAGTGCTGTTTGCGGCAGCACTCCAGCGCGGATATAGCCTTCGATGACATTGACTCGCTGGCCGTTGCGGCGGGGTATCGCCCCTCGACTCGGAGTGAGCGAGAGATCGGCGAGGGCAAAAACGGGTAGCCCGACGACGTTGCTGCCCGCTTTGATTGGTAGTGGTAGGCTGCTCAACTGGCTCATATCCTCACGACCGTCATCGCTGATCCTTACGCGCACGGGGACCGATTCGGTTGCCTCGATAATGCTCCCGCTCAAGCGGCCGGTGAACGTGGCCTGGAGCAGTTCGGCAAAACCCTTAAGGCTTAACCCGCTCAGCTGGCTGGCCTCCTCGTTCACATTCAGCCATACCTTCGGGGTGCCGGGCTGCAATGTTTCTCGGGTATGCGTAACGTTGGGCGTGTTCGCCATGATCAGGCGAATGTCTTCCCCAATTGCTTTGAGCCTATCGAGATTGGGGCCATATAGCCGGACTTCCAGCGGCGCGTTGAACGGGGGACCTTGCTCGAGTTTTCTCACCAAGATCTGGGCATTGGGCATAACCCGGTCAAACTTGGCTTGAAGGGTGGGGATCAAGGTGTTAGCCAACTCAAAGTTTCGTACTTTGACCATGGCTTGGGCAAAGTATGGTGCGCCTTGTTGGCGGCTGACCAAATTGTAGTAGAAAGAGGGGAAGTTGCCGCCGACAAGCCAGCTAACCTGCTCGATACCGTCATAGCCTGCCATGATGCGGTCGACCTGCTTGGTCG
This sequence comes from Photobacterium sp. DA100, assembly GCF_029223585.1. Lineage (NCBI taxonomy): Bacteria > Pseudomonadati > Pseudomonadota > Gammaproteobacteria > Vibrionales > Vibrionaceae > Photobacterium > Photobacterium sp. DA100. The sequence continues at coordinate 1,703,573 of NZ_CP119423.1, forward strand.
CTTCCGCTGTGGCAAAAATACTGGCTTGCGGAGGCAAGAACAGTTGGATCTCAAACATATCCCTGTCGGATGGCGGGAAGAATTGCTCGGTCAGTTTTGTCGCTGCCCAAAAGCCGGAGAGGGGAAGGAGGCAGACCAAACAGGCGGTGAGCAACGGGTGTTTGATAGCAACGCGAACGGATCCTTCAAAGCGCTGGCTGAGCGCCGGGAGCACGATTCCGCTATGGTACCAGCGCGGATTCCGGTTTATTGCAGGCAGTAAGCGTGACGCAAAACCGGCGACCAGAGTATGGGATATCAGGTATGAGCCAATCAGTGAAAAACAGACCGTGATGGCGATAGCCCCGACAAACTCACCGGCAGGGCCGGGCATCAGGAAAATCGGTGCAAAGGCTAATACCGTGGTCAAGGTCGAGCCCAGTAGCGGGATCCAAAGATGGTGAATGGCCTCCAGAGCAGCGTCAAGTTTGGCTTTGCCTTGTTGGCGGTAGTGCTGGATGGTATCGACCATGACGATCGCATTATCGACCATAATACCGAGTGCGACGATAAGGCCTGTCACTGACATCTGGTTGATCGGCAGCCCAGTGAATTTCATCATCGCGAGGGTTACCAGGCTGGTAAGCGGCAATGAGAGCGCAACAATAACCGCAGAGCGGAGCCCTAGTGTCAGCAGCAGAACCACTAAGATGATGGAAAAGCCAAGCAGCAAGCTGTTGTTGAGCTCAGAAAGGCGGGCTTCGGTATAGCTTTGTTGCTCGAAGATGACATCGACGGCGATGTTCGCCGGGATCTGCTGGCGGTATTGCTCCAGCAGCCTGTTCATTCGGTCCGTCCATTGGTCAACTCGCAACTTGGGCTGCATCCGGGCGGCAACAATAATCGCCGTCTTGCCATTGACCACACCGATTTCCGATGGCGGGCTGGCAGGCTTGCGTTCAACCTGGGCAATGTCTTCCACGCGAATAAAAAAGCCATTGTCATCCATCGCGATAGGAACACGGCGGACCCTGTCGAGGGTATCCAGCGAGTCCGAGATCTCTAGCGCAAAGCGGGTATGACCATTGACCAACTCACCGGCGGAGTTTTTGGCATCGGCCTGATCGATAGCCTGTGACAAGGATATGGCGGAACGGCCAAGGGCACTGGTCGCCGCGGGATCTAAGGTCACCTGGATTTCTTCATCAGGTAAACCATATACATCCACAAACTCAACCCCGTTCATGATCCGCATTTGGTTGCCAAGCTCAATGGCATAACGGCGCAAGGTCAGCAGATCGGGCTGGCTCTCGTCTTGCCAGGTCAACGCGGTGATCATGGTGAACGCATAGCCGTGGTCGTTATCCAATTCCGGTACAGATGCGCTGGCCGGAAGCAAAGGTACAACATCAGATAGCTTATCCCTGGCTCTGGACCAAACGGGATCGGAGTCGGTGATGTCGTCGTTAAGCTCAATTCGGATAACTGAGATACCGGGTCTTGAAACAGAGGACAGTTCTTTGATTTCCTCTAGCTGACGCAACTCGGTTTCAATTTTTTCGGTGATGAGTGCCTCAACCCGCTCGGCGGTTGCGCCGGGTAAGTGGGTCACGATACTGGCATGGCGGTTATGGATCACCGGATCTTCTGCCCTGGGCAATGTTGTCAGGGCTGAGAAACCAGCGACCACCAAGAGTGCAATGGCTAATATCAACAGGCGGGTATTGCTGATTATGGCTTCCATCTTCATAGCGCGGCCTCATCGCGAGTATTTAGAGGAAGCGGCAACTTTTTTACCGGTTGCACGGCCTGGCCAGGGACAAGCCGGTGGAGGCCATTCGCAATCAGTCGCTCACCCGTTGTCAGGGCGCCAGTGACATAGGCATAGCTGTCGTTGGCATGCAGCACTTGGATGGAACGGCGTTCGACCACATGTCGTTTGTCTTCACCAAGCATGACAAAGACATTCCAAGTACCACGTAGGCCGTCTGTCATAGCCGAAAGCGGGATCCAATACCCTGGCTTTTCGTGAACGTCACTAAACTGCAGGTAGGCCAATTGGCCATCGATGACTTCGGCCGACTCAGGCAAAGCAAAGCGGAGCTTGACGGTGCGTGAACCACTATCGATACGCGCACCGGGATTCAACAGTGTGACGGGGTAACTCTCTGGGCCGATCTGTAATTTCCAGCTGTCATGGTTGTTGTGATGGTTGTTTAACTTGGCCAGTTGCTTGGCAGGTATACCGATATGGGCTTCTTTGCTGGTAGATGCTAGCAGGGTAAGGGTAGGGGCGCCGGTATTGATAACATCGCCCGTCGATACATGACGGGCACTGACGATACCATCGTAAGGGGCATAGACGGTCGATTTTTCCTGCCTCAGCTGGTTGGCTGTAAGCGCAGCACTGAGTTGTCTGAAGCTAGCTTGTAGTGCCTTGCGCTGACTGCTGAGCGTATCAATGTCAGCATCGGCACTGAAGCCTTTTTGTTTGAGTGACTGCTGGCGTTTTAAGTTTGCTTCAACCAAATCCAGTTGCGCCGTTATCTGTGACTGTTGGGCGCGCAGTTCATCAGCCTGGGTGATCAAAAGTTGGGTATCGAGAACAAGCAGTGGCTCACTCGCTTGAACACTATCTCCGACATCGACCAAAATTCGTGCGACTTTACCGCCGAGCTCTACGCCTAAATTAGCTTGTTGTCCAGCTTGGACCAAGCCGACGTATTCCCGTTCAACGCTGTAATGATCTGACGGAGTTAACGTTAGCGTATCTACACTCAGCAGCGGGTGTTCCTGCCGCTCTGATGGTGACGAGGTTGAGGTATTGCATCCACCCAGCAATGCGGAACCGATCACGATACCGGCGATTGTTATCCTTTTCATCTTGCCCTGCCTTACGTTGAGATATCCAATAGACTTGGATATAAAACTAGACTGTCCAGTCCATATGTTTAAAAATAACCCATCAGTACTAGACTGTCCAGTTTGATTGTATTAAAACTTATGTATGCTTGTTAATTAGAGGTGAGTGTGTGTTAACAGCGAGAAGTGCCCAGAAGAGGGAGCAAATTTTGAAGGCTGCCACAGAGTTATTCTGTGAGCAGGGTTATGGCATCAGCATGGATACCATTGCGGAAAGGGCGCAGGTTTCAAAGCAAACCGTGTATGCGCATTTCAGGACGAAGGATGAGCTTTTTGACACCTGTATCAGAGCCAAATGTACAGCAAATCAGCTAGATATTAGCTTGCTGGATGACCCTAGAGAGCCAGATAAAGTATTGGAGGAGTTTGCTTGGCGGTTCCAGAATATGCTGCTGAGTGATGAGGCGTTGAATACCTATAAAACAGCAGTGCGGCAAAGTGATACCCATCCAGATCTTGCCAGGGTTTATGTGAATGCCGGGCCCAGAAATACGACAGAAATGGTGGCAGCCTATCTCGGCCAGCTTAGCGCAAGAGGGGTGCTACAGCCTGATTTGAATTGCAATGATGCCGCTTTGCAGTTTTTGCTGATGTGTCACGGCAAGGCTGTATACTGGGCCTATCTAGGGCAGGACAGCCTGGAAACAGAGCAGGAAAGAAGAGCCTATTTAAAGTCATGTGTCTCAATGTTTTTACTAGGCTATAAAAGTTCCAAAGGTTAAATTTGCCAAAATAAATTACTGCTATCTTTATAGATAAGTTTCTTGATGGGTATCAGAGGCATCTATGAAGACACGGTACATCAAAAGTGGAATCGCAGTCCTATGTATTTTGATGTCACTGCTTTCTGGGGTGGCTCATGCCGCGAAAAGCCGGTTGACGGAGATTATTGACCGGGGCGTTCTGCGGGTGGGAACGACGGGGGATTGGAGCCCGATGACGGTACGCGATCCTGCCACAAACTTTTACCGCGGGTTTGATATCGATATCACCACCGAGCTGGCCAAGGATTTGGGGGTAACGGTGGAATACGTTCCTACGACCTGGAAAAAACTGGTCAACGGTGTTGTGACTGATAAATACGATATGACCGGCAGTGCTTCGCTGAATATGCACCGTGCCAGGTTGGCCGGCTACAGTAATACCTACTATCAACTGGCATTTGTACCTGTGGTAGCCAAAGCGAACGAGAAACGTTTTCGTAAGTGGAGTGACTTCAATTCGTCGTCGGTCATCCTTACCACCACGGCAGGTACGGTTCAGCAAAGCTTAGTCGAAGAACTACTGCCCAACGCGCGCAAGCATGCCAGCGAAAACGCAAAACTAACCCACCAATACCTGCTCGATAACAAAACCACCGCGATAGTGACCTCGAACATCGAAGCTGCGACACTGGTCAAACGTTATCCTCAGCTGAGCGTGGCCAAAGTCGATGGGATGCGTTTGCCAACGCCGATAGCCATGCTGCTGCCCAAGGATGATCAAGTTTGGATCAACTACGTCAATCACTGGATCGAGCTGAAGCAGACCCAGGGGTTTTTTGATCGTGTTGCCGAAAAATGGGGCCTGGTCAAATTAGATATGCGATAGTGGATCGACTGCCAGCAGCCAGTAGGATCGGCGGGCTGCTGGAAATCGCAGGGCGGTGCCTATGCTTCGGTCAGGGTTGTCGGCTCGACGTATCTGGAACGGTGCCATTTTGACACTAGGTATACCATGCCTGCCTGAGCGATAAGCGCGAATACCAGGACTGTCGGGCTTGGCATCAGGCCTGCGGCGACAAAGCTCAGCAAAGCAATCGTGCCATTGAGCAGTGCATAGGGTAGCTGGGTTCTGAAGTGCTCAAACTGATCACAGCCTGATCCTGTCGAAGACAAAATAGTGGTTTCTGAGATCGGCGAGCAGTGATCGCCAAATAGCCCACCGGACAGCACCGCTCCGATACAGGCATACAATGGGGCATCGATGGCAATTGCTGTCGGGATAACAAGTGGCATCATGATGGCGAAAGTCCCCCAAGATGATCCAGTCGCGAAAGAAATGATCGCAGATAGCAAGAAAGCAACGGCAGGTACCAGCCAGTACGGGAAGCCTGCTTGGGCTTGCTCTGCAATATAAGCGGCAGTACCAAGCTCTTTACCCACGCTGCTCAGTGTCCAGGCAAGGATGAGTACGATAGCCACTTGCATCATATTTCCCATGCCTTTGAGATATACACCAATACCGTCATTGAGTTTACGCACGCCATGGAACGCCATCAGCGAGATAAGTGTAATAGCGGCGAAGAAATAGGCACTTGAAAGCGCAGCGCGGAATACTGAACCGGACACCTTCTCAAACGGAAAACCGAGTGGTGCCAGCATTAAAATGAGTACTGACGCCATAACAAGAAGAGGGGCAAATACGAAGGAGGCCTTTGCATTTTTATGCGTGAAGGTGTTAAGCGTTTCGCTACTGGTTCCGGTAATTATACCTTGCTTGGCTTTTTGCTCTGCAATAGCCATAGGACCAAAATCAAGCTTCTTGAATGCGACTAGGGGTACGATGAAAATAGCTAAAAATGCATAGAACTGGAAAGGAATAGCCTTGACGAATGCTTCCCAATCAGTAACTGCGACATCCAAAGCTGTGAACTCTTTTTGCAGCAAGCCCATGATATAAACACCCCAGCCAATGAAGGGGATCAATATCGCGACAGGGGATGAGGTGGAGTCAATAATAAATGCGAGCTTTTGCCGAGAAAGCTTGAGCTTGTCAAATAACGGACGGAAAACAGGCCCAACAATCAGCGGCGTGCCCAAATCGGAAAAGAAAATAAAAATACCACCAAACCAAGAGGATAGTTGGGCTCGGCATTTGCTGCTTACCCAATGTGTCACCTTGGCAGCAAAGGCCTGGCCGCCACCGGACTGCTCCATCAAAGCAACAAAACCACCGATAAAGACCAGCAAAACGATGACGCCGGCGTTATAGCTGTCGGTCAGCTGAGGTACCAAGTAGTCTTTGACCAAAGTGCCGAAGGTCGCTAATGGAGCAATACCATTGAGCATTACAACCCCACTGAAAACACCGCCAAACAAACCGATGACAACGTTTCGTGTTGTGAGGGATAGGGCAAGGGTAATGATGATGGGAATGAGGGAGGTAATTTCAGGTTGAGCCATATAGCGTTCCTTAGCTGTACGTCCAATATCAAAAAGGCGCAGTGAATATCAATGTTATTGGTCTGAATATATATACAAAGTTATTGCATGTATACCTATCGGGGGGAGGTTTTGCTATTTTTTTTGCTGTCAGTAGATTGTTTTGCTCAAAATACGAACAAATCTAGCTTTGTTGTGTGCCGGCTTCTGTGAGCGGTTTAGGTTTACATAATGGACTGATTGCAATATAAGTGACATATAGTGTCGTTAGCATGACGGGAGTCTCGGTGGATGCAAATGCCGAGAGATAAGCTAAATAAACAAGGAGAAACATGGATTTATCAAGCTACAAAGGAATTATTTTCGATATGGATGGCACGTTGGTTGACTCAATGCCTGCACATCTCGAGGCATGGGAGAAGACCTGTGCGATTCATGAGATACCCTTTGATCGCAATTGGTTCTACGAGTTAGGCGGAATGCCTAGCATCCGCATTGCCCAGGAGATCAACCGCAGCTTCCGCCAGAACTTTGATACAGAACGCCTCGCCAATACCAAATACAAATTCTACGATGAAATTGCCTACAAGGCTGAAGTGATTGAGTCGGTATACCAAGTTCTGCTCGACCATAAAGGCAGCAAAAAAATGGCAGTAGGAACGGGAAGCCGCCTGTTCAATGCCGAGCCGCTTCTTGGCCAAACCGGGATTTTGCCTATGCTCGATGCATTGGTTACCGCTGATGATGTCGTCAACCACAAGCCTAACCCCGATACCTTCCTTGAAGCCGCCAAACGTATCGGTGTTACACCACATGAATGCGTGGTGTTCGAAGACACAGAATTAGGTCAGAAAGCTGCCCTGGCGGCAGGTATGGATTGTTATCTTGTCGTCGATGGTGAAATTACCACGTTGACCAAAGCAACACGCTAGCCATTACCGGACAGTTGATGCCCAAGTACCTTGCAGTGACTTGGGTATAAGAGGTATTCTTCCTGCATTGTTTGAATACCCTGTCATCACCATGAACCAATCATCGCCTCCCTCTTCAACTACACGTTCTTCTAGTAAAAAACACAGCAAAAATACGCATCAAGAAGAGCAGTTCGGCATGTCGGAAACCCGCTTTTGGATTCAGCGCTTGAGTAAAACCGCTATCCGGGCAATGCATATCCTCGGTATTGCCGGGAGTGCTGGTGGCTTCTTGTACGGGGTCGAGCAGGCGCTGTGGCTCCACTGGTGGGTCATGGCAATGGTAACGGGCGTTATCATGACGGGGTTAGAAATCCGCCAGTCACGATTATGGCTGATCCAGCTAAAAGGCGTACTGACGTTTGTAAAACTAGCTTTGCTCAGTAGCTTTTTCTGGCTACCACAGCATAAACCTGAGCTGTTCATCGTCATTCTCGTGATGTCGGTGGTTATCGCTCACGGCCCCGCAGGCTTGCGCCACTACTCTATTTGGCACCGCCGTAGGATTGATGAGCCTAAAGGCAAAAAAAGACAAATTAATGGATGAAAGTGACATGCTAATGGTAAAAAAAGTCTTTTATTCAATAATTGAGACACAGTAAGTACGAACCCGCACTACACTGATAAATGGGCATTTACCAACTAGTGTTTAGGAGACCGGTTGTGAAAAACTTACTGCTTGTGACTTTTTTACCCCTGGTAATAGCAGGATGTTCCAAGTCTGTTGATGAGCGTGCTGACGAATTTGTCGAGGCCAGTTTTACCCTGTGTGGCTCCAAGGTGCAGTCTTACGCTCAGGGTGATGATGGTAAGATCCGTATCGTCTGCGAAAACAACAGTTATTTCTCGGTCAAAGATCAGGACACCTTGGCCTACATGCATGAGCTAAACGGTGCATACTGCCGTGGCCAAGGCTTTTCCGCTTTCCATGAGCGCAGCCGTTACTTCACCTTTATCTGCAATGGGCAGAAATCGTTCAATATCCCCAAATAGTGCCCGCCGGGATTGAGGCCAGGCACGCATGGGTCAGTGCAGCAGTTGATAGAGCCGCTGGGGTCTGCCGCCGGTTTTGTAATTGAGTACTAACTTGATCATCCCCTCCGTTTCCAGAAACTCCAGATAGCGGCGGGCGGTGATCCGGCTGACATTCATTTTCTTGCCGATATCATCGGCTGAGAAGTCCTGGAGTTGCTCATCGAGCAATATCTGCTTGAGGTTTGCCAAGGTTGTCGCGTCGATCCCTTTGGGGGTGCTGCGAATCTGTGTTGCGGGCGATTTCCGAAACAGCTGATCAATATCATTCTGATCAACGGTAGCTGCCGTGGTCAGGGTACGGCGGTATTTGAGATAATCTTCCAGTGCCTGATTGACCCGAGACATGCGGATTGGCTTGACCAGGTAATCCATGACCCCAAGCTGTACCGCCTGCTCGACGGTTGCGGCTTCTCGCTCTGCAGTGGTCATAATGAAGCTGCAGCTGACATTCTGGGCACGCAGCTCGCGGATAAGCGCCAGCCCGCTGCCATCAGGCAGGGTGATGTCTACAAACACCAAATCGGGTTTGAAAGCATCGAATTGCAACAGGGCATCAGTATAGCTTTCACTGACGGCCACCACTGAAAATTGCGGGTGTTGGTTGATGGTTGACTCCAGGGTGTAGCTGGCGCGGATGTCATCTTCCAGCACCATTACCGTTGTCTTTGTCATAAGCGTGTAGTGATCTGTTTGTCTAAATACAGGCTAAACAAGGTGGTATCTTGTTCTGTGCGTTCCCAGTCGATACTGCCGTGGAAGTAATCGACAAGCTGATTGACCAGGTAAAGGCCAACCCCGTTTTGCTGGTCGTCGTGCTTGCTGCTGACGCCGAACTCAAGAATTGAGTCGCTGATCTCAACCGGCACCCCGGCACCGCTGTCTTGTACCTCGATAATGATATGCTGATTGCGATCGCTAAGATAGAGCTGGACTTCCGCAGGCGTTTGACCGCGGTTTTGCCACGCGGCCAGCAGCGCATTGTCAATCAGGTTGCCGATAATCGTCACCAGCTTTTCCGAAATAGCCTTTTCGTAGCTTGACAGGCTGGTATCGTCATCTAGCGTAAAGGTGACACCGAGATCGGATGCCTTATTGAATTTGGCCATCAGCAGACCGGCAATGGCACTGTCGTTAACCGAGGTAACGATACTGCGGATAATGGACTGGTAACTGTCTGTTTCTTGCTGAATAAAATCGACGGCTTTCTCAAAGTTGCCCAGTTGCAGCATTCCTGACAGGACATTGAGTTTGTTGGAATACTCGTGGGTTTTACTGCGCAGCAGTTCGGCATAGTTTTTGAGATAGGTGACCTCACGCTCCAGCTCATTTTGATCTAGGTTGGCATAGAAGACAATAACATGGCCTCGTATGCCCTTATTGTGTTTGATCGGATAGATATCAGCACGATAAGTATGCTTACCAATATTGAATTTACCTTGGTGGAAGCTGTCATTATCCGAAAATACCAGATGGCTCAGGGTGGTTGAAAAGCAGGAAAGCGGTTGGCCGATATAGTCATGTGGCCCGAGCTTCCCCATCGAGATCATTTTGCTGGCACTGTGGTTCATGGTGGTAATACAGTGATTGTTGTCAATGGCGAGAATGCCATCGCGGATACTGTTAAGGATCATCTCGCGCTCGCGAAACTTGTGGACCACAATCTCGGGCTCGTAATCAAGGAAGGTACGCTTCATTTTGAATACAAACGCACTGGTAATGGAAACGCCCAACAAGTAAACAATCGCGACCAGCCCGGCAATCTTGCCAAACTGCTCCATCAATATGCCGATGCTGCGGTCATACATATAACCGATATTGACGACCCCGATCACCCGACCGTCATCAAGGATAGGGGAAAAGTTGCGGATGGCCTTACCCAGCGTGCCGGATGCCACACTGGTATGGTCTACGCCTTGGTTCAGGGTCGGGTAGATATCGTCCCCGTTAAAATGCAGCCCAATCTTCTCTTGGTCAGGGTGGGTCAGGCGCATAGCCTGCTGATCGGTCACGACAATGAAAGAAGCGTCGGTCTTGCTGCGAATATCTTCGATGTAGCCCTGTAGCTCGAACGGCTGGCGGCTGTTTTTGGCTTTGACCGCTTGAATGACCACTGGGTCATGGGCCAAGACGCGGGCCAGCTCCATTCCCCGCTCTTCAATACCGCCAATGTGCGCGTTTTGCAGCAGGTAGAAGATAAAGGTGGTGACAACAACGACGATCGAAGATGTTGTCGCCAGGGTGGTAAGGGCAAGGTAGCTCTTGAGTTTCATTGAACGGGTCGGTTGATTAGGCACTGAATTTGGCAAGGATTATAACTGGATTTAAGGTGGGAATACTGTGCCAGATATCTTTTATCTGGCCAGTAGGCAATCAAATGCCGGGCAGCATGGCTGGCCCGGCATGAAACGCGAAACCGTTAATGGCTATTTCAGCAACTCGATTATCATGGTCGCCAATATCAACATGAAAGCACCGCCGATACGGGAGGAGATCTGTGCAAACGGCATCAGCTCCATACGCTTGCTGGCGGCCAGCACCGCTACGTCACCAGTACCGCCCATATTAGCCATGCAAAGCCCTGCGGTAATAGATGCCTCAATCGGGTTGAAGCCCATCAGACGGCCGATAATCGCCGTACCTACAATCGCGCCGAGTACCGTGGCAAAAACCATCAGGAAGTAAACCAGGCTCAGGGACTCGATGATTTGGTTAAGGTCGGTATACGCCACACCGATGCCGACTAGCAGAGCAGGGGTTAGGTTATCAACCACAAACTTGTACCAGCCGTGGGCCGCACGTTCCAACTCGCGCGGCATGAAGCCGGCCACCTTGACCAGCGCTACGAAGATGATCATCAGCGCGTAGGTGTGCATGCTGATCACGCTGCTTAGCATTGAACCAACAAAGTACATGGTAATAGCCAGTAGGGCACCGACACCAAGTACGTTGATAGAAATTGGCTGCTCGTCGTTTTCTTCCTGCTTCTCTTCGGCTTTGCCGCGCATCAGCTGGCCGTTGCCGGTCAGCGACGGGAAGAATTTACCGACTTTATCCAACAGGCCGGCCATCACAATCGCAATCGCATTACCGATAGCCAGCGCAGGAACCATCTTTGACAGCAGAATCTCTGCACTCATGCCGGTGTTGCCCGACATGATCTCCACCAGAGGCACCGCGCCAGCACCCATACCGCCGCCCATAATTGGCAGGGCTATCAGCATTACCGATTCCATAAAGCCGTGGCCCAGTGCTGCGCCGACAATACCGGCAAACAGGAATGCACAGGCGACACCGCCGAGGATAACGGGAATGTACTTCAGGGCGGCTTTCTTTAGCACATTGGTGTCCATGCCCAGAATTGAGCCGGTGACAAGGCTGGCGATGAAGAATGACAGGAAGCCACCGCCTTTGACAAAGGTGGTAATGGTATCAGCTGTCTCATGAGGGATCAGGCCACTGTGGAAAATGTATGAAGAGCCAAAAATGATAACAATGGCACCGCCACCGAAGAACTGGTTGACGATAGGGGTTTTGTCGCCTGCGACATTGAGGATATAGCCAACGACGGCCATGACGCCAATCGCGCCGATGATCCCGGTTGGCATATTGTTTTGCACGGTCGCCAGTAAGATCACTGCAGCAGAAAGTGCAAAAATCACATTCATCATACGCTTGTCGCTATGACTCATGGTGTTATTGGAAAACATAGTTCACCTGTTTTTAAGTGTTGTTGTGGTTTGGGCGTAGTCTAACAACATGTGCAAAGAGGAAAATTGAGAACAGTGTTTATGTAACTATCTAGTACTTTTGTAACTTTTGTTCATGAACAAAAGCGAGAGCAAGCCTCATGAGGCGGAAGCCAACAAGGCGAAAAAAACCAACAAAAGTAGCCATAGTCTAGATGGAGAGGTTTAAGGAAGGCTTGGCAGAAGCGTAAGAAACTAGGTGGAAGTAGCCTAATGGACTTTTCGTGCAAAAAAAGAACCCCACTAAAGAGTGGGGTTCGTCTGCAATCAAAGGCCATTCAGGGATGGCTTTTAATTCACTATCCCTGGCTTATTGAGCCAGAGAGTAGAAGATTGCTGAAATAGAGATCAGGCCGATAATAACGATGAATACGTTGCTGATTGCGCCAGAGTATTTGCGCATTGCTGGCACTTTCTTAATAGCGTACATCGGCATGATGAACAGCAGCATAGCGATGATTGGGCCGCCAAGGCTCTCAATCATACCCAAGATGCTTGGGTTGATGGTCGCTACTGCCCAAGTTGTGATCAGCATGAAGCCAGCGGTGAAAGCATTAAGGGCTTTCGGGCCGATTTCCTTGCCACGGCTACGTGTCACTTTAACCACCAAACCGTTCAGGCCTTCGCTGGCGCCAAGGTAATGGCCAAGGAAAGACTTGGTGATTGCAATGATAGCAACGATAGGTGCTGCGTACGCAATCATTGGCGTGTTGAAGTGGTTAGATAGGTACGTCAGGATCGAGACATTTTGTGCTTTCGCTTCAGCAAGGTTTGCCGGAGACAGAGAAAGCACACAACTGAACACGAAGAACATAACAGTTACAACCATCATGATGTGTGCACGCTGCAGTACCCGGCGTGACTGTGCTTCAGCATTTTCGCCGTGCTCTTTTTGCATGGCAACAGCAAAAGACGAGATCACTGGGGAGTGGTTAAAAGAGAAAACCATAACTGGCAGGATCAGCCACACAGCCATAAAGACTGACGTCATACCGCCTTCTGCAGGGATCACGTGGTTAAAGATTTCACCATTCCACTCAGGAACAAGGTACAGAGCAAGAGCCAACAGAACGGCTACGAACGGGAATACCAGCATGCTCATTGCTTTAACAATAAGCTCTTCACCCAGACGGACAATTGCCATAAGGCCAACAATCAGAGCCAGGGCCAGGATCCAGCGAGCTGGTGGAACAATGCCTAGCTGGTTGATCATAAAGCTTTCTACGGTATTGGTCAGAGCTACACTGTATACCAGTAGAATCGGGTAGATAGCAAAGAAGTAAAGTAGGGTGATTACTTTACCCATACCGGCACCAAAATGCTCTTCTACTACCTCTGTGATATCAGCGCCAGGGTTGGAGCTCGAAAGCACGAAACGAGTCATACCGCGGTGAGCGAAGTAAGTCATTGGTAGCGCAAGTACTGTCATTACCAATAGCGGGATCAGGCCGCCGACACCGGCGTTGATTGGCAGAAACAGGGTACCTGCACCAACAGCGGTACCGAATAGGCCAAGTACCCATAGGGTATCGGCTTTTTTCCAGCCAAGCTTTGCTTTCGTGGTTGATTGAGAATGAACGGTATTGTTTTTCACAGTGTCCATTATGGACATCTCCTTTATAGGTATAGTTTATATAGCCTTCAAAGGGTTCTCTTCTGTGTATCTTCCCTGCTTTACTGATGGAACGTCAGCAAAGGAGTAAGAGCAGTTTGCAAATAACTATTTGCAGGTTCATACGAACAATATAAGAGCGAGTTGCGAGGGGAATCACTTCAAACTGAGAGTGATTATGGTGACGTCCTGGGTCGAAAAGCGCGAATTCCATGCATGCACAATGCTACTTGGTAATGACTGCTCTGAATCTCTAACTTATTAAAACCTTTAAAATTAACAATTGGAACCCTAGATAGGACGCGGCAAGTATAGGGGATTATCCGTATCACAACTATGGTTTTTCGCTTTTACGAGTCTGTTTGCACAAGAAACAGGCACTTGTTTATAACCGTAAAATATCCAGTTATGATTTTTTGTGTTCAATGGTGGGGTTGTTTTAATATTTGTTAATAAAAGTTAATACTCTTTCTTTTGAGAACCGCCATACGGGGTTTAGTTAGAGAGAACAGCGAAAGTGAAAAGTAATTTTCGTTAAGCCAATGAATCCAAGTATTCTTTATAACTATTAAGGGTTAGTTTGGTATTTTTAAAAATTATTGGTGAAAATTAAGTGACGGTTAGTACCGTCATTTTCGAGCTCGCATCACTACATGGTTCAAATATTGATATCAACTGAAATAAAAAAACCGCCTGCAGGCGGTTTTTTCGAAGCTATACATGACCGATTAGTCACGGAAGTTATCGAACTGGAAGGACTGGCCCAGCTCTGCACCGCGAACAAGTGCCATAACGGCTTGAAGATCATCGCGCTTTTTGCCTGTTACTCGTACCTTATCACCTTGGATTGATGCTTGTACCTTAAGTTTTTCATCTTTAATGAGCTTGATGATTTTTTTCGCAACAGCTGTATCTACGCCTTGCTTGAACTCAACGTTACAAGAAAAGGACTTGCCTGTGCGAGTCGTCTCTTTTTGATCCATAGCCTGGGCATCAACATGGCGTCTGGCAAGGTTGGCACGAAGAATGGAGACCAGCTGGGTGAGCTGGTAATCAGATTCGGTTGAAATTTTAACGACTTCTTTCTCAAACTTGAAGCTTGCTTCTACACCACGGAAGTCAAAACGGGTTTCCAGTTCACGAGAAGAGTTTTCTACGGCATTGCGGATTTCAACGAAGTCGACTTCAGAAACAATATCAAAAGATGGCATGTGAGTAATCCTGATTGTTTAATGATGTAAAGGTATTGGTAGGGCGTTACTGAACCCTACCTTATGGTTATTTAATTTGGCTGCCTACGGCTTCAGAAAGCATATCCAGCATCGTCACAGTGTCTTCCCAGTTAATGCATGGGTCGGTGATGGACTGGCCATAAGTCAGAGCGCTCAAATTGTTACTGTCAACCGGCTGGTTACCTTCTGCTATAAAGCTTTCTGCCATGATACCCGCAATGAACTGGCTACCAGACTTAATCTGCTGGCAAATATCGGCCGCAACATCAAGCTGGCGTTTGTGTTGTTTCTGGCAGTTACCATGGCTGAAATCGACAACGAGACGGGTAGGCAGATCAAAGGATGCCAACGTGTCGCATGAAGCTTTAATATCGTCGGCATGGTAGTTTGGCATTTTGCCTCCTCGTAGGATGACATGGCCATATGGGTTGCCTGAGGTGCGGTAGATTGTCATTTCACCGTTTTTCGCAGGTGAGCAGAACACGTGTGATTCACGGGTGGCACGGATGGCATCGATCGCAATTTTGATGTTGCCGTCGGTACCGTTTTTGAAGCCGACAGGGCAGGAAAGGGCCGAAGCCATCTCGCGATGAATTTGAGATTCCGTTGTACGAGCCCCGATAGCGCCCCAACTGATCAGATCGGCCAGGTATTGGCCTGTGATCATATCCAAGAATTCCGTCGCGGTAGGCATACCCAGAGCATTGATATCGACCAGCAGCTTGCGTGCCGTATGAAGCCCTTTGGCGAGGTCGAGGCTGCCGTCTAGATTAGGGTCGGAAACTAAACCTTTCCAACCGACAACAGTGCGTGGTTTTTCAAAGTAGGTACGCATCACAATAAATAGCGTATCTTTGTATTTTTCCTGCACCGCACAAAGGCGTTTGGCATAATCGATGGCAGCATCAGGATCATGGACAGAGCAAGGGCCAACGATAACAAGAAGACGGGAATCCTGGCCCGTAAGAATCGCTTCAACTTGACGACGAGAGTGGGCGACATGCTCCGCAATTTCATCTGTGATTGGGTAAGCAGCTTCGACCGCAGCCGGCGTTGGCATCAGTCCAAGGCTAACGGTGCGGAGTTCATCTGTTTTCATTGGCATAGTGTTGCCTATCTCGGTATTACAAAAATTATTGACGCGTAAAGATAGCCCAAAAGTCGGCAGGAATAAACCAAACTTGTGATATCACTTAGATTTTTATTCTAGCGCGTTCTCTTTTTCTTCGCCTTTTCTCAAGTTAGATCAATGAATGTTGTCATTTTGTCCAGTTGGTCGTGGTCATTTACCGATAGCCTTAAGTGGCTGGACTATGTGAATAATCGTGCAACCGAAGTTATTTAGTTATCCTGAAGAAGAAAACTTTCTATTTACCTACTTGCGTCCGACGAAATGAGCCAGTATGTTGGGGTTTAGTGAATATCTACCCAATCATTTTGGGTAAAAATGGAAGTTGATATACAAAGGGAGTCACAAGCCGCGGTGCTAGGATCTATCCATATATTTTCTTCTGAGAAACCAAGTTAAAGCAGTTATGGTGGTTTATGACAAATAGTGCTCAGTCAGGTCTACAGTTTTCAGAAATTCTTAAATCTTCTTCACAACTATCGGGTATACAGACAGAGATAGGTTTGGTCTCTGTGGACGATCTGTTGCTGGAAATCGGGGTCCACCCTTTCGCTGCAGCCTATCCATCTGATCTCGCAGAAGACATCCAACAGCAGTTACATGCGAAAACAGACGGTAACCCAGCAGAGTTTTTTGTCTCAGCGCTGGCGGAGAAGCTAATTGCTGCGGCACAGAAAGCGGGTCCAAAGCCGCTAAAAGTACGTTTGGCTGGCGCCGATTCTCATAAAAGACAGGCTTTACTCGGTTCGGAGCTTGAAGCGCAAGAGGTTAACCCGCTTATTGGTAAGAGAGGCGTTTCACGCTGGGCGGACAAAGCTTTGCGCAAGGCATTCGAATTGGAGTGCGAGGCGATTAAACGTGCTCGCCTCGCCGAGGGGATGGCGAATATCGAGTTGGTTATCCCATTTGTCCGTACGTTCAGCGAGTCTGCAACCGCGATTGATCTGCTAGCGGAGCAAGGGCTATGTCGAGGCGCGCATGGCTTACGGGTACATTTAATGGCTGAGCTACCGGCGAATGCCTTGTTGGCAGAAAAATTCCTGCAGTACTTTGATGGGCTGGTTGTTGATATCGATCAGCTTGCCCAATTTGCCCTGGGATTGGATCAAGAACATCCGTCACTGGAATACTTGCATGATGATCAAAATGAGGCGGTGTTGGCACTCATCGACCATGCACTCAAGGCGGCAGCAACCGTAAACAAGCCCTGTGATCTTGTCAGCCATTACATCAACAAGGCACCAAACCTACAGGTGTGGTTATTAGAGCAGAATGTTTCGACGGTTATTACGCAATAGGTTAAGCGCAACCCGAGCATAGCAGGTTAAGTAACCCGGCACAGCGCAAGGTGGGCCGGGTTTTTTTGTGGATACTGCTACCTGAGAAGTAGAGCCCGCAGAGGCGTTTTATCGATGAGAGCAACCAAGCCGTAGCTGATCAGACAGGTAAGCACAAAGCGTAAAATATCATTAGCGTAGCCTGTGATACCCAATAGGGGGAGGAGTTGCATCAAATAGATAATGATCAGCAGGTGAAGTAAGTAGATCCCCAGTACATGTTTGTTGATATTTAGTTTGATGAGTGATTGGCCAAACAGCGGACGCTGTTTTAGCATGACGAAAAGGCCGGCCCCCCATAACGGCGTACCCAACAGGAAGTCATGCATATTGAACGGTACGTCATAGCGCATGAGAAACACAGCTTCTGCCAAATGTAACCCCAAGCCAACTAGTGCAAGAGCCGCGGCTTTAATAAAACTCAGGTGCCAACCGCTTTGCCTTATCTTAAAGCCAATTGCTAGCATGAGGGTGCTCATGAACGGTCCGTTGCGGGTGAAAAGAGGTGATCCAAGGCCGGTCAGTGCCTCATAGCTTCCCGCGGCTAGACCAACAAAATAGAGCCCAATGGCGATTGGCAGGATAAGGTTTTGTTTGTTGATATAGCAGCAAATCGCAATGACCAGCAGTCCACAAATCAACCCTGGGATATACCAGAGGTGAACCAGGCTGCCTTCAAACAGGGTATTAAGCGGTTGGGACAGCAGGTACTGCCAATAGCCGCTGCGCTCAGCCAGATAGCCTGCTTCCCAGGCTAACTGGAGGTTAAAGGGCACAAGGAAATATATTGCACTCCATACCAGCCAGACTTTCAGCAATGGCAGGCTGTATTGCTTCATTGTACTTGAAGGCAGGGCCGAAAGTTTCGGAGCGATAAAATAACCCGCCATGATGAAAAAGAGCGGCACGGCAAAACGACTGAGTTGGTTGATAAGCAGTCCCAGCCAAGGTTCGCCGTTAATTAAAGGTGCTTGTATGAAAATCTGGCTATGAATAGCGATGACGCCGAGAAGGGCCAGGAGCCTTCCGGCCTCGAAACTTGCTATGCGGTTGTTTGACATGGGGTTTGAGAGTGGTGAATAAGGCCTGTAATTTTATCAGCCACCATGGATTTAAGGCATCTATCTATCAATTGAACTGAAAAAAATGAGCGATGTATCAAATATTCCTCATATGACGAGGCTGATATTTACTTGTAGAAGGGAGTGGAGATGAGTGCCAACTCACATTATGAAACACGTTGAGTTATTGTTGTTTGATCATTTAATGAAGAACACCTATGTTTAGCTGAAGTTCGTTATTGATAATATGTGGTCCTGTTAGGATTATCAACGGTGAATAATTTTATAGTATGATCATTAACAGAATAACGAGAATTTGTAATGGAAATGGATTTCCACAGTCAATATTCAGTAGAAACGGCTTTTAACTCGCCTGATTATGAGTTATTAGAAAAGATAGGTGAGGGCGGTTTTGGTCAGGTGTATAAAGCCATTCAGCACAGGACCCAAAAATTTGTTGCCATAAAGTTCCTGACTATTAGCTCGACTTTCGATAAAGACAAAGCAAGACGGTATATAGAGCGTTTTAACCGAGAGGCGGATTTAATTCGTCGCCTCAACCATCCGAATATTGTTAACCTTATCGATAAAGGTCAGCAAAGCGATACGCTTGTTTATGCTGTATATGAATATATTGATGGGCGAACACTAAAAGAACATATTGAAACAAATGGAGCTTTAAATCCTGTCGATACAGCTGAAATTATGGCTTGTGTATTGGATGCCTTATCTCATGCTCATGAAAAAGGGGTAATACATCGTGATATCAAGCCTTCAAATATTATGCTTTATAAAGTTGGTGCTAAAACACATGTTAAAGTTCTCGATTTTGGTATCGCAACATTAAATAGTGACTTCAGGCAGCTTGATTATAAAAGTATTACCCTGACTCAAGAAACGCTGGGAACACCAACATATAGCTCACCCGAGCAATTGCGGGGTGAGCCGCCTGTTGCGCAGACTGATATTTATGTTTGGGGGTTAGTTTTTCTAGAGTGTTTGACTGGTGTTCCAACGATTACCGGTCGAAGTCTGGCAGCCATTTTCCATCAGCAGCTCAGCCCAACCAATATACCGCTAGCTATTTTAGCTGGGCATAGCTCTGCGCAATTATTCCGCAGGGTATTGAATAAAAAGCCTCATGAAAGGCCGTTAAATACTGCAGAGCTATATCATGAGTTCAGAAAGTTAAATTTTTCAAATCTAGATTGTAAACAGTTAGCAGGTTCGAAGAAGGAGGTTCTGGATAGTAAAGCTCCATCAATGACTCATTATGATGAAACCTTGATAAATGATGGGCACTTCTCGTATTCAAGGCTTACTGAGCGTAAACAGCTCACTGTTTTGAGTGTGATATTGAGCTCAGGAATCGTTAATCAACAACAGCAGACTGCTCATTTTATTGAGCAAGATGTGATCGATACATTTCATAGTGATCAGCTTCAACAGAGCATTGATATTGCAAGCCGTTATGGCGCCGTGCATGTAGGTACTTTGGGGGATACTCTACTATTTTATTTTGGCTATCCGTCAGTCACAGATAATGACAGTCGCTTATGTAGTCGCGCTGCCCTAGAGATTGCAAGCAATATAAAGAAAAAGAATGCATTATTAAAAGGTAGTCATGGCATTGTTAGCCAAATCCAGATGGGAATTCAAATAGGGCTCATGCAAAGTTTGATTGGTCATATTCCTGAGGGGAAAGTTGCCCATGATGCTATGAAATTCAGCCGAATTGCCCTGCCAGGACAAATTGTCTGTTCGGAAAACGTCAAGCAGTTACTTGAGAGCCATCTTAATTTTGAGCGTTTGATTGGCGGTGAGAAAGAAAGTGCTTGTGAAGACTGTTTTGAGCAAAGGATGTATTTACTACGCTCTGAACGTTTGTCAGAAGCATTTGGTTTTTTACGAAGCACAAGGAAGAACCATGCCTTCATTGGCAGGGAAACTGAAGTCTCTGTATTAGACGATTTGCTTTCATGTTGTAATGCAAAGAAATTTGCCCATATAGAGGGTGAGGCGGGAATTGGTAAATCTCGCCTGCTCTTTGAACTCAGGGAGCGAAAAGCTGATTGGCGGCATTTAGTCGGGCAATGTTTGCCTGAACACCAGAACAACGCGCTGTTTCCCATACTGAAGATGCTTAAAGCGAAGTATGCGTTAGAGCCTTTAAATGATGGGCAAAGGTTAGATCGTCTAAATCAGGCAATAGACATACTTCCATTACCTCAAGAGCATAAACTTCAGGGACTTGTTGTTTTGGCCTTGTGGTTGAACTTGGAGGTGGATGGCAGTCGGGAGAGGGCCTATATACTCGGTAACTTATCGCCAGCCTTACAGAAACAGCGCCTGTTTGAAATACTTGCCTATCTCTTGTGCCAAGTACGCTCCGGCATCTCAAGTAATATCCAGTATTCGAAGCATCACTTGTTCATTTTTGAAGACCTGCATTGGGCTGATCCAACGAGTGTTGAGTTCATTAAGTTCATCGCTGAATCGGACTCGTTTAATGCTAATGAACACGCTTGGTTCAATACATCCCGCGAACCACTTCCCTCACTGCTAGGAGGTACTTCTTTCGTCACTGTTCATCTCGAGCGCCTAGATCATATGGTCGCGATGACTTTCGTGAACTCTCTTTTCGACCAGCAGATTTTGTCTTCTAAGCTAAAGGAATTTTTGAACGAACGTGCAGATGGTATTCCGCTGTTCATCGAAGAGTTGGTTTTAACGCTACAGGAGCAAAAACTGGTTAGGAAAGTGAATGGTACTGTTGACTTGGTTAATGAACATAATCTGAATCAGATTCCGGCGACCTTGCGAGAATTACTTCATCAGAAGTTAGACAGGCTTAGATACGCAAAACCTACAGCACAGCTTGCTGCAACGATTGGACGTGCGTTTGATTATGATCTCCTGGTATTGATTTCAGGTAAGGATGAAGCAGAGATCCAAGTTGATTTGGAGGAATTGGTAAAAGCTGAATTGGTTTATCCGCAACGCCAACTTGAAGGGGATAAGTATCTGTTTAAGCATGCCTTAGTAAGGGATACTGCTTATGAAAGCATGGATAAGAAAACGTTGCAAAATGCGCATTTGCGAATCGCTGAGGTGTTAGTCAATAACTTCCCGGATAGGGTGAGCGGGCAGCCCGGTGAAGTCGCCGAGCACTTTGCCCGAGCTTCACAGTATGAGTTGGCGATTGAGTTTGGTACGTCATCGGCAAACGCGTCACTAGCTAGTTTTGCTATAGAAGAAACAATTGAACAAAGTCAAAGAGTCTGTTGTTGGATCGATAAAGTTTCACAGTCAGTGACAGTTGTAGATAAGATTGAGATTAATCGTATTTTGTTGCAGGCGCTTATGTTGAAACTAGGCTGGGGGCATCAACAAGTTTATGAGCATATTGATAAAACAAAAAGTTTGTTTGCCGCGTTAACACCTTCCCAGTACAGCCGGAGTGTGGTTTGGAGTTTAGTGTCTACCTTTGTTTATTATTTCGTTGTCGGCCAAAAAGAAGGGATGGTCAGCCTGCACAAGCATGTTAGAGGGATCCTGAAAAATAAAAATGAACCAGATATGGCTTTGGCAGCCCATATAATGCAAGGATTTATATATTTTAACGAAGCCGATTTCGAGCAATCGAAAGCTTCTTTTTTGAAGGTTGTTAACCTTTACGCCGCAAAAGATCATCAGGTGCTGATATATCTATACGGATTGGACTTATATACATGGGCCCAATCGATTTTGGGTATCATATATTCCTATCAGGGAGAAAATAAATTAGCAGAGCTTGCTGGTGTAAAAGCGGTAAAATGGGCCAGAGAAATCGAACACGTTCCTTCAATATGTATTGCATTGCTTTACAAAGCCATTGTTGCCCAGTTCAACGCCGATAAACTGAAGGTAAAGCGTTATTCCGAAGAGATAATTACGTTGTCTGATAACTATAGCCTTCCCGCCTATAAAGGTTACGCGTCTTTATTAAACCTATGGGCCTTGGAGTTACCGGATGTTGATACAGAAGCTTGTATTGTAAAGACACTTAGAGAGATGAATTGTAATGCCTTTATTCCGTATTATGGGTCATTACATGCAGATACGCTGATACGTAATGGGCAAACATCAGCGGCTATCAAGCTCATTGATGAATGCTTAATATCATGTGAAAAGTTTAATGACTACAGTTATGAATCAGAGCTCTATAAAAGGCGGGCATGTTACTTATTGAATGCGGAACACCCTGATTATACCAGGGCTAGGTCAGACTTAAAACATGCAATTAAGTTGGCCGAGTTAAGAGGCAACAGCCAGACATTACAGCAGTCAAAACACTACTTGTTACAGCTAAAAGAAGAAACACACTAATTGTGAGAGGGTTAAGTTATGGGTACAAGCGTTGCTGGTTATAAATCATCATTTAAGTCGATTGTCAGTTTTAGGACTGCATATTTAAAAGCAGTTGCAAAGTCGTGGAGTGATGAAAAATTTAAAATCGGACTGCTGGAAGAAAATAATAACATTCTCGAGTGGGAGGCATTTATTGATTTATTACCGAATAAAAAGCCTCTGCCTTGGACGGCCAAAGTTTTTGTTTTTATACCCGAGCCGCTGGAAAATGGTTTTCCATTGAATACGCGCTGGATGCCAGGTCCAACAGCTGGCTGGTTCGGGATTAATGATGAATTTGTGATCAACTTACCTCCGGCCCCCGAAGATCCCGCAGAGTATGCAAGTGCCATCGCTGCCTACAACCAGATGTTTCCAACTTTGATGGGGACAACAGATGATAGCGATAGTGAAGGCTTGTCAGAAGACTTTGTGAACTTTAGTTGTGCGCTTTTGCAAGGGATCAGCCTATGTTGGGCGACGAAAGGTAATGGTGGCGGAAGTAGTACCCCTGATTTTGCCGAGCAGCTTGAGCTTCACGGCTTGGATGCACTTACAAGCCTTGTTGGTTTCGTAAACCCCTGGGGTTTCAATATTAAGTTTAAACAAGCGCCGGAGGGGGCCATGTGGGATAAAGAGAATCAGCGATGGTGCGGCTTATATAATGAAGTCAAACTCAACTATCCTGCGCCACCTAAGTCCGTTGATGGCTTTACTGATGATGCCATTAAGGCAATTGCGTTAGCGCAATATAATTCCGATGGGATGCAGTATCCATTTACGTGCCCATAAACCATGACTTCACAACAAATGGATATTTTTATGCAAAATAAAAGGATAATTGATTCCGATAGGCATGTTATGGAGCCGCTGGATATGTGGCGCCAGTATGTTGATGATGCTGTGTTTGCCAGATACCCATTATCATTGGTGCATGATACAGAAGAGGCAATGCAGGAAAGAGTCAAACGGCTGGGATTTGCGGCTTCGAAGAAGCTTCCTCCGACATTTATGATTGGGGACAAAACGGTATTGTCCGGCTGGGGGGAGGAGCTTCAGCTTGCCTGTTTAGAGGTCAAAAATAGCGAGGCTGAGCGATTAAAAGCAATGTCACCGGATACTCAGCTGGCAAGTATGGACGAAGCCAATATTGCGGTTGCCAGTATTTTTCCGACCTTTGGCGGAATGATAGTTAACCATAACCACATACCTGCTGAAGTGTCGCTAGCTTATGCAGATGGCTACAATAGCTGGTTGAAACAATACTGCGACTACGATCCTGGCCGATTAAACGCCGTCGGCCTGATCAGCCGGCATGATCCAAATACCATGTTAGCGCAGCTGGACCGCATCATAGCGAACGGGTGGCGGTGTATTACGCTTCGACCGGAAGTGGTTGCCGGGCGTGCGCTCGGTCATCATGACTATGAAGCGTTTTGGCAGGCTTGTGAGTCGAACGGGGTGAGTATTGCGATACACGGCGGTACCCATGCGAATTTGCCTACCGCCGGTACAGAGCGGTTTGGCTCTCACTTTGCGATGCATGCTTGCTCTCACTCAATGGAAATTCAAATGGCCTTCCTATCTTTGCTGGACGCTGGCGTTTTAGAGCGGTACCCAACACTCAAGTTTGCTTTTCTTGAGGCTGGTGCATCGTGGCTGCCGCATTGGCTGTGGCGGCTCGATAATATTTGTTATCCAGAATTTCCATCACTGACCAAAGATACTATTACCATGCCGCCTTCCGAGTATTTCAAGCGGCAGTGCTGGGTATCCATTGAGCTTGGCGAGCCTTGTTTGCGGGAGGTTATCGATCTCATTGGGCCGGATAAGCTGCTTTACGGTACGGACTATCCACATCCCGATCACTTGCAGTTTACGACCAAGGATATCGCTGCACAGCTCGACGAGTTGTCTGAGGCTGAATTACATAGACTGTTAGACAGTAATGCTAGCGATTTCTTTTCGCTGGGTTCAAATCGGGCAAGCTGAAGAGATATTGAATATGTATAATTCGAGTGTATTGAAATGGCATCCAAGCTTAAACCATTATCTATTTGAAAATGGTGATGTACTGTTGGTGTCATCGTCAGGGCAATGGATTCTGCCGGTTCTGCATTTCCCCTTGATGCAGTTTATTGATAGCTCGAAATCGGCGGATGATATTTTGCGGGTTAGCGATGTTTACGATCCGCAAACCGCGGCGCTTTTTTATTACCAGATAGAACAGCTTACAGCGGCAAATCTTCTGCTTTGTGGTGATACTGGCGAGCAATATCAACGGCCATTATTTGATACTCAGAAAAGTGTCGATTTTCGGAGTGCAGAGGTACATGACTTTCCTGCTGGAATAACGGTCTTCAACCTGTCGGTGTTAACCTTGCCTGAGCTATTTGATGGTAGTGAAAAACTTCAATCCTTTATGGCGGATATAGCGGTATATCAGTCTTACGGGAAAGGAGGCCCTTTAACATTCGTGTTTGTTGATGATTTGTTAGACCCGAGAATATCCGACCTGCCATTAAATACTGAGTTCATTGTGATTAAAGTCGGTGGCGAAAAGGTTTGGCTTACCCCAAAATTCGGTACCGCTGACTTATCAGCATATCATCAGCTACAAGTACAGCTGCTTGATAATCAACCGGTGAGGAAGTGGTTGATTAAGAAGTGGCCTGAGCGGTGTCATGGTTACTCGTTCAAAGCTGGGACTCGCTTAACCGCCGAGCAATGTCAGCAGTTAAAGGGGGTGCTGCTTAAGCAATTAAGAGCCGAAAGTTATCAGTTAGCAGTCTATGATATTGATACATCGGCTGACGAATATCACGATGTTGTTTGTTCCTTGCAGCAACATGGCTGTTTATCCGAACCTGCGAGAGCACCAATAAAGCTCGAAAGCTGCCTGGCGGTATATGCGGAAGATGGCGGTTCGAGAAGTATTAGTGCAGAGCAAACATTGGATAAGTTAAAACCCTTCATCAGTCCAATTACTGGGGTGGTTAGTCATCTTGAGCCTTTTAAGAGTTCACCTGATTCAGAGGTGGAGATTTATCGCACCAGTTTTTTTAAGTCGCTGCCGCAAAATACTCAGGAGCCGTTTGACCAAAATAGTTTTGTTCAGATTTGTCTGGGTAAAGGCGTCAGCCCAGTGCAATCACAGGTCAGTGCGGTATGCGAGGCGATTGAAAGGGTGAACGCTCAGTTCAGAGGGAATGAGCCGTTGCTAAAATCTCACCCTGATGATTTATCATTGCGGTATGTGCCTTTCCAAGCTTTGACACCATACAGTGAGCGACAATACCTGAGGTTTGCAGATCGAAGCGATCCTGAGTCCAAGCGAAAGCAAGCGGTACAGCCATATCGTAATGAGGAAATCTATTGGTTTGAAACCTGGTCTTTGACCAAAGAAGAGCATGTATATGTTCCCCTGACGTGCTGTTTTACCAATATTGAAATCGAGAGCGAGCATACTGAACAGCTGGCGTTTGTCGATGAAAAATATGGTCGCTGGCATTCAAACGGGGCGTCGGCCGGCAATACCCGTGAAGAGGCAATTTTACAAGGATTGTGTGAGCTGATCGAGCGAGATGCAGTATCAATATGGTGGTATAACCGTGTTACTCGACCGCCTTTTGAGCTAAATAAAATACCGCCAGAACTGCTTCAACCAATAGCAAACTCATTATCCAAACAGTATGAATTCTGGGTGCTTGATGTAACCAATGATACCGGGGTACCAGTGATGGTTGCCGTTGGCCAGCATAAGCAACATAAAGGGTTTATTTTTGGCTTCGGCTGCCATTTAAAACCCGAGTTGGCAGCCCAGCGTGCGCTGACTGAGTTGTGCCAGTTGATCCCCGTGCGTAATCAAAAAGGGGCGCCGTTTGACTTCGATGCGGTGGAAGAGGGGCCGTACTTATATCCTGCACCTGAGCGTCAAGCCGTTCAGCCTTGCTTGCTGTGCTCGGGGGATATGAAGGATGATATCTTATCCATTGTCGAGCAACTGCAGAGCCTTAACTACGAAACACTCGTTCTGGACTACAGTCGTGAGCCTGTTCCGCTTTATACCGTAAAAGTTTTTGTCCCTGGGCTCTGCCATATTTGGCCGCAACTGGCGAATGAGCGCTTGTACCAAGTGCCGGTAAAGCTGCACTGGCAAAACGCGTTGAAGGATGAAAGGAGTATTTGCCAGCAAGGCTTTTATGTCTAAGCCAACTTAGAACAAACAGTGGATGACTTCGCTTGTAATGCCTTGTAATAGGCACCACGTTCTCACCACGCTAAAGTCTAGATATGACAAAGTTATATACCGGATAAAGCTATTCGCTAACAGCAAGGATTAACTATGGCTCATTTAACATCGGGAAATTCGCGTTATCCTCTTTATTTGAAAGCATTTCATCAATTTGGTCGACTAGCTACTGCTGTTGATACATTAGTCGACAACCCAGAGATATCTCGCATTCATGCGGTTATCGAATGGATTGATGGCATCTGGTATATACGGGATCTCAGTAAAAATGGCGTTTGGGTAAATGGCGATTCCATTTCACCGAATAAGCTTTATAAGCTAGCGGTGAAGGATAAAATTTGTTTTGCGAACAAAAAAAATATCACTTTTGTGGTCGAAAACCTTGATGAACCAAAAGATGTCTTAATCCCCCTTGAGTCAGAATCCAGTGCTGACTTGCCCAATGCAAAACCTATCTTGCTTGAACATTATCATTTTCTTCCTTCAGAAAACTCCCCTGAAGTGATCATATTTTATGATATGGTGGAAAAGTGTTGGTATTGCGAAACTATCGCTGATTCAACGCCAACAAAACTTTATGATGGCGAGTTGCTTGAATTTTCTCACTCAATATGGAAATTAATCAAGGGGGCTGATGCTGCAGAAAAAGAAACCCTCATTTCAGATGGTAATGTGAGCAATGATATTTGTTATATATTCAACATTAGTCAAGATGAAGAACTTACGGAACTCACGCTCAAAAATAGTAGGACAGATATTGATTGTGAGATCAGGAGCCATCATTATCTCACGGCGCTATTAGCGCGTTACAAAGGCCAAGATCAGAGAGCCAATATGCCCGAGCATTTACAGGGTTGGCGCACTATTGAGCAACTCACAAAAGATATAGGCCTGTCTGAAAACCATGTCAACATCCAAATACACCGAGCCAGGAAGCAATTGGCTGATAAGTTGCAATCAGAGGGAATTTCAGCCCCTCTGTTGATTGAACGAAAACGAGGTAGAGTGAGATTTGCAGCAAATGATTTTAAAGTGTTTAAAGGGCACGAATTGGAAGTAGACTCAATGATGGCGTGACAGCTACCTTCCGCACCGCTAGCTTTGTAAGTTTGTCAACTAACAAAGCTAGCACCCTTAAATAAATATAAGTTTGAACTTATAAATATTGCACAGTCGAATTTCCGTTTGGTTTATGCAGTCATAATCTGAATTAGCTCTGTAATAAGCTGTAATAGAAAATGTTTGAATAATGGTTAATTATAAAAAGGTAAACATCATATAAGTAAATTTGACTGTTAGAGTTGGTTTTTCGTCATTGATATGCTCGTTAATATGGCGTGTAATCAGCGATTTATAATATTTACTTTTCTTTGATAATAAAGACACCTTCTGTTTATTAGAGAATAATATGGATGTGATTTTCTCTCAATTAAGCGTCCCTGAAGAGTTGGATTTATCTAACTCGGAACAGTGGGATTTTACACAAGATAATAATGGCCGATGGCTTACTCATGTAAATAAAGCATGTTTTGAAGGGGAATGGCTGGTACTTCCGTTGAGAGGCTTGGTGAAACATGCTGGCCGTTCACCAATCTTACAGGCTTTTAATTTTGAGGAGTCAGCAGGCCCTGACGATTATGAAAATTATCCCATTTTAGACGGGCTACCCCATATCGCTCGTTTTTTACGGTTATTTCCTTGTGCTGTTTTATCTGCCCGTTTGATGAAGCTGGGTCCGGGCTCGATTATTAAGCCACATTGTGATCATGGCCTAGTCCTGTCTGAGGGCCAAGCCCGTCTTCACTTTTGTCTGCAGACAGATCCTGGTGTGGAGTTCGTTGTAGGAGGGAAGTCGCTAAAGATTGGGGAACGTGAATTATGGTACATCAATGCGGCTGCAGAACATGCCGTTTATCACCGAGGTCATACGCCTCGTATTTACCTGGTTTTCGATTGCATTGTCAATGATTGGCTAATGGCACAACTTCAACCAAAGACGGAGCATGAAGAGAGATGAAAGCGCAACTACAGATGGCGAATCACCCAAAAGCCGAGCTCGATTTTGCGGATCCCGCCGTTGATAACCTGTTGAAGTTTTCCATTCGTCAGCAACTGGAGTCCCTGGCGCAGCAACAGTTATCCCAGGCCGAGCGCAAGCTGAAACTGCAGCAGAGTTTTACCCAAGCGATGACAGCGGTGTTGACTGACAGCGTGACCGTGCATGAGCAGTTAACTGCACTGTTTACCGATATGTACGATCAGGCCATGTTGTCAATGGCGCAGGCGGCTTTGGGTCAGGATCTTCTTACCCGCCAATATGTCAGCGCAACCGGGCTGATTATGTCGCCACTCAATTGCAGCACCAGCATCAAAGATGTTTACCGATTACGTGGGTTCGTTCGTGGGTTAGATAAAGCGATCAGAGCCAAACTCAGCAACAGGAAGCAAGTGCGTTTGCTCTATCCGGCTTGTGGCCCCTTTGCCCCCTTGCTACTGCCGTTGTTGCAGTATTACCAAGACGAAGGTGGAGTTGACAGTAGCCAGTTACAGGTTGTACTTGTCGATATCCAGCCTGGCGCGATTCAGTCTTTGCACCAATTGGTCAAAGACCTGAATGTATCGGACTATGTCGAAGCTATCGTCGAAGCAGACGCCACACAGTATGAGCCGCAGGGGGCGATAGACATTCTGTTGCTTGAGGCGCTGCAACACGGTTTTACCCAAGAGGGACAGTTGAGCATTGCCCGGCACCAGGTACAGTTCTTGAGTCTCGATGGCATTATGGTGCCGCAGTCCATCTCTGTACAGGCCATCATGGTACACGGCGATACAGAATTTAACCAACAGTGGCAGTCTGCGGCCTATACCCATTCATCCCACCTTTCTGCTCGTGATCAGCGAGTTGAACTGGGTGAAATATTCCATATCTCCAAAACGGCATTGTTGGCGATGCAGCCCATTACGCTGGCCAATGATATTGAGGTCGTTCAGGCGGGCACGCTGGTGTTACCTGATGGCGTTACTGATATGCCAGAGCGAATTCTTGCGATTTATGCGCGTATCCATGCGTTTGGCGACGACGTGGTTGATGAGTATGACTCCGGTATTACGCACCCTTTACCGGACATGACGTTTTACGTCGATGCCACGCCTTCGGTTCCCGACAGAAAGTACTTTGTTGCCCGAGGGGGAGAGCGAGTTGGTTTTTACTATCAGTTATCGGGATTACCTCGGTTTATTCCTATCAAAGCCTAAGTTAGCGAAAGGATCAGAGCATGGAACGCTTAAACAAGGTCGTCGTTTTTACTGCCAGTTGCGTCAGCATTCCCGTTATTGAGTTGCTTGCCAGTCAAAACAAGCTGGTGGGCGTGGTGACGTTATCACTAGAAGATCTCGGTGACAGCCGATTAGTCGGGGATCTACAACAATTGAATCAGCAACTGGTACAGGCAAATATTCCCCAGGTTGATCTGAATGATAATCGCTTGCTGGCCCAGTTCGACTACTGGCAAGCCAGCGCGGGGTTAGTCTTCGGATTTTCTCATAAAATCGATGCGCAGGTTTGTGACTACTTCGATGGTGAGATTTTTAATCTCCATGCGTCCGATCTGCCTGCTTACAGGGGTAGCAACCCCATCTATTGGCAATTGCGCGATAACCTTACCCAAACCCAACTGACTGTGCACCGCCTAACTCAGCAGATGGATAGCGGTGAGATAGGCTTGCAAGCGCCGCTAGCTATTCATCCTTTTGATAATCATCAGAGCCTCGGTCTACGTGTGATGCAAGCCGCCCCGCAGTTGGTGGCCGATTTTATCGCCGGCTACGAAGCTGGTGCCATTGAATGGCGGGCGCAGCAAGGCGAGGTATCGCTGGCTCCGAGAGTGAATGCTGATAATGCTCAGCTTATTTGGTCCGAGCATACCGTGGCCGATTTTATCGGTGCGGCACGGGCCGGTAATCCCCATCATGGTGGCGTGGCGGTTCGAGTCAATGGTGGCACGTTCAATGTCATGCAAATCACTGCCAACTCCCAGCCAAGCTATGGCTGTGTTCCGGGTACCGTGTTGGCGGTTGATAAAGAAAAGGGGTTGATTGTGGCAGCCAAAGATGGCGCAGTGCGTCTGGATGTGATCGTCGCCCAATCGGGCTATTACAGTGGCTATCAGTTCGCCGTGTTTTACCAGCTAGATGCCGGAATGATTTTGGGGTAGGCGAGGCAAACTTCGCCACCTTGCTGATAGTTCACAGTTATGTAGTCGTGACTATCTCCATTAATTGTAAGGAGAAAGTTCATGGAAACCTATATAGGAAGTATTCATACCGTTGGGTTCAACTTTGCCCCGAAAGGCAGTTCATTTTGTCAAGGACAATTGCTGCCAATTAATAACAATGAGGCGGTTTTTGCCTTGCTTGGAACCACGTTTGGTGGGGATGGTAGAACAACACTTGGCTTACCTGATTTACAGGGGCGTTCTCCTGTGGGTGTAGGGCAAGGAAAAGGTTTGTCAACAATAATGTGGGGCCAGAGCTATGGCTCTGAACTTACGACGCTGAGTTTAGACAATCTTCCTCAACATTCACATGTGGCTGAGTTTAACCCGTCTGGCGGTGGCGGTAGCGTTGAGGTGTCAGTGATGGCCTCTAAAAAAGCGGGCGATACGTCTGCTAAAGATAATGCTGTTTTAGCGAATGCGACCGAAGGTATGGGTTTACAAACAGCCTATGCCGCAAACCCTGCTGATGCTGATCTTGTTTCTCTTGGTGGCGTGCGCGTGCAGGGGAGCGGTGGCGGAACGGTGGCAGTTGGAAACACAGGTTCAAACCAAGCATTTGGAATTCGAAACCCGTATTTGGGGCTGTACCACATCATTTCCCTAGTGGGGGTATTTCCATCGCGCAACTAAGGAAGGGGTCTAGTTCATCATAGATAATTGTCAAGGATCACTATAAAGGGCTGAGCACCACAAGGATGTGGTAACTGGGGGAGAAATAGATATGGATGGTTTGTTTAGATTTAGTCCAAATAACTTGAGAAATTGTTGGAGAGCTATAATTTTTTATAGTGCAGCCTTGGGTCTAATATATTCTGGGCAAGTGAACAGTGCGATTGTGGTAAATGACACCAATGGCTGGGCGTTTAATATTTGGTCTTCTAGTCAGTACGGTTCGGAGTGGGGGCAGACGTTTGAAGCTCCTGCAACTGGTGTGGTTACCAAAGTAGAACTTGTTTCAAACCAATCATCTACATGTACAATTCAATTTTATGAATTTAGTGGTAGTAAAGGTGCGTCAATAGGTAGTGAACAACAATGGAATATCACTAATACGTTCATCACTAGTACAGAGCAGAATGGTTATAGTTTTAGTGAAATTTCCCTTACCGACTCTGTACCTGTTACTGAAGGGAATACTTATCTTTTTACGCTAATGCCCGCTGATTGTCATAGCATTAACTATTCGGATAGTAGCAAGTCAGCTAATTACGGAAACCCACCATTTTATCCTAATGGAAATCTGTATTTAGATGGTGCTGTTTTTCCCGATTATGACCTAACCTTCAGACTGACGGTGACACCCTCGTCGGCAGGTAACACAGCACCAATCATTTCAGGGGCGCCGGCGACCTCGGTCAACCAGGACGCCAGCTACAGCTTCACGCCAGTGGCCAGTGATCTCGACAACGATGATCTGACTTTCAGTATCGACAACCAGCCTTCGTGGGCGAGCTTTAATAGCGCCAGTGGGCAGCTATCCGGCACGCCGACCAATGACGATGTCGGCACCACGTCGAACATCGTGATTCATGTCAGTGATGGGGTAGAGACGGATAGTCTTGGTCCATTCAGCCTAGAGGTGGTCAATGTCAATGATGCACCGACGATTTCGGGGACGCCGGCGACTTCGGTCAACCAGGGTGCCAGCTACAGCTTCACGCCAGTGGCCAGCGATATCGACAGCGATGCGCTGACCTTTGGTATCGACAATCTGCCGGCTTGGGCGAGCTTTAATACCGCCAGCGGGCAGCTATCCGGCACGCCGAGCAATGATGATGTCGGCACCACTGCGAACATCGTGATTCGTGTCAGCGACGGCAACGAGACCGTGAGTCTGGCCGCGTTCAACCTGGAAGTGGTGAACGTTAATGACGCACCTGTTATTTCGGGAACACCTGCAACTTCAGTCAACCAGGATGCCAGCTACAGCTTCACGCCAGTGGCCAGCGATATCGACAACGATGCACTGGCCTTCAGTATCGACAACCTGCCGGCGTGGGCGAGCTTCAATACCGCCACCGGACAGCTGAGCGGCACGCCGAGCAACGACGATGTCGGGACTACATCGAACATCGTGATTCATGTCAGCGATGGCAACGAGAGTGCGAGCCTTGTGGCGTTCAACCTGGAAGTGGTCAATGTCAATGATGCACCGACGATTTCGGGGACTCCGGCGACCAGCGTCCAGCAGGATGCCAGCTACAGCTTTACGCCAGTGGCCAGTGATATCGACAACGATGCGCTGACTTTCGGTATCGACAACTTGCCGGTCTGGGCGAGCTTCAATACCGCCAGCGGTGTGCTTTCCGGCACGCCGAGCAACGACGATGTCGGCACCACGTCGAACATCGTGATCACCGTGAGCGATGGCACCGAGACAGTGAGCCTTGTGGCGTTCAACCTGGAGGTCGTGAACGTCAATGACGTGCCGACGATATCGGGCACCCCGGCGACCAGCGTCCAGCAGGATGCCAGTTACAGCTTCACGCCAGTAGCCAGTGATATCGACAACGATGACTTGACCTTCAGCATTGATAATTTGCCGAGTTGGGCGAGCTTTAATACCGCCAGCGGTCTGCTTTCCGGTACGCCGAGCAACGACGATGTCGGCACCACGGCGAACATCGTGATTCATGTCAGCGATGGCAACGAGAGTGCGAGCCTTGTGGCGTTCAACCTGGAAGTGGTCAATGTCAATGATGCACCGACGATTTCGGGCACCCCGGCGACCAGCGTCCAGCAGGATGCCAGCTACAGCTTTACGCCAGTGGCCAGCGATATCGACAACGATGCGCTGACCTTCGGTATCGACAACCTGCCGGTCTGGGCGAGCTTCAATACCGCCAGCGGTGTGCTTTCCGGCACGCCGAGCAACGACGATGTCGGCACCACGTCGAACATCGTGATTCATGTCAGCGATGGCAACGAGAGTGCGAGCCTTGTGGCGTTCAACCTGGAAGTGGTCAATGTCAATGATGCACCGACGATTTCGGGCACCCCGGCGACCAGCGTCCAGCAGGATGCCAGCTACAGCTTTACGCCAGTGGCCAGCGATATCGACAACGATGCGCTGACCTTCGGTATCGACAACCTGCCGGTCTGGGCGAGCTTCAATACCGCCAGCGGTGTGCTTTCCGGCACGCCGAGCAACGACGATGTCGGCACCACGTCGAACATCGTGATTCATGTCAGTGATGGCAACGAGACCGCGAGTCTGGCGGCGTTCAATCTCGAGGTAGTCAATGTTAATGATGCACCGACGATATCGGGCACCCCGGCGACCAGCGTGCAGCAGGATGCCAGTTACAGCTTCACGCCAGTGGCCAGTGATCTCGACAACGACGCGCTGACCTTCGGTATCGACAACCAGCCGGCGTGGGCGAGCTTCAATACTGCCACCGGGCTGCTATCCGGCACGCCGAGCAACGACGATGTCGGGACTACATCGAACATCGTGATTCATGTCAGTGACGGCAACGAAACCGCGAGTCTGGCGGCGTTCAACCTGGAAGTCGTGAATGTTAACGATGCACCGACGATTTCGGGCACCCCGGCGACCAGCGTGCAGCAGGATGCCAGTTACAGCTTCACGCCAGTGGCCAGTG
The DNA here is from genome assembly GCF_029223585.1 of Photobacterium sp. DA100. Lineage (NCBI taxonomy): Bacteria > Pseudomonadati > Pseudomonadota > Gammaproteobacteria > Vibrionales > Vibrionaceae > Photobacterium > Photobacterium sp. DA100. The sequence continues at coordinate 1,738,263 of NZ_CP119423.1, forward strand.
ATCTCGACAACGACGCGCTGACCTTCGGTATTGACAACCAGCCATCGTGGGCGAGCTTCAATACCGCGAGCGGGCAGCTGTTCGGCACGCCGAGCAACGACGATGTCGGCACCACGTCGAATATCGTGATTCATGTCAGTGACGGCACGGAAACGGTCAGCTTGGCCGCGTTTAGCCTAGAAGTGGTCAACGTCAACGACGCGCCGACCATATCGGGGACTCCGGCGACTTCGGTCAACCAGGATGCCAGCTACAGCTTCACGCCAGTGGCCAGCGATATCGACAATGATGACCTGACCTTCAGCATTGATAATTTGCCGGTCTGGGCGAGCTTCAATACCGGCAGCGGTTTGCTCAGCGGTACGCCGACTAACGGCGATGTCGGGACTACATCGAACATCGTGATTCATGTCAGTGATGGAGTAGAGACGGATAGTCTTGGTCCATTCAGCCTAGAGGTGGTCAATGTCAATGATGCACCGACGATTTCGGGGACTCCGGCGACCAGCGTGCAGCAGGATGCCAGCTACAGCTTCACGCCAGTGGCCAGCGATATCGACAACGATGACTTGACCTTCAGCATTGATAATTTGCCGGCATGGGCGAGCTTCAATACCGCCACCGGACAGCTGAGCGGCACGCCGAGCAACGACGATGTCGGCACCACGTCGAACATCGTGATTCATGTCAGTGATGGGATAGAGACGGATAGTCTTGGTCCATTCAGCCTAGAGGTGGTGAATGTTAACGACGCGCCGACCATTTCGGGCACCCCGGCGACCAGCGTCCAGCAGGATGCGAGCTACAGCTTCACGCCGGTAGCCAGCGATATCGACAACGATGCGCTGACTTTCGGTATCGACAACCTGCCGGTCTGGGCGAGCTTCAATACCGCCAGCGGTCTGCTTTCCGGCACGCCAACCAATGATGATGTTGGGACTATATCGAATATCGTGATTCATGTCAGTGATGGCAACGAGACCGCGAGTCTGGCGGCGTTCAATCTCGAGGTAGTCAATGTTAATGATGCACCGACTATCAGCGGCATCCCGGCGACTTCGGTCAACCAGGATGCCAGCTACAGCTTCACGCCAGTAGCCAGTGATATCGACAACGATGACTTGACCTTCAGCATTGATAATCTGCCGGCGTGGGCGAGCTTCAATACCGCCAGCGGGCAGCTTTCCGGTACGCCGAGCAACGACGATGTCGGCACTACATCGAATATCGTGATTCATGTCAGTGATGGCAACGAGACCGCGAGTCTGGCGGCGTTCAATCTCGAGGTAGTCAATGTTAATGATGCACCGACGATATCGGGCACCCCGGCGACCAGCGTGCAGCAGGATGCCAGTTACAGCTTCACGCCAGTGGCCAGTGATCTCGACAACGACGCGCTGACCTTCGGTATCGACAACCAGCCAGCGTGGGCGAGCTTCAATACTGCTACCGGGCTGCTATCCGGCACGCCGAGCAACGACGATGTCGGCACCACGTCGAACATCGTGATTCATGTCAGTGACGGCAACGAAACCGCGAGTCTGGCGGCGTTCAACCTGGAAGTCGTGAATGTTAACGATGCACCGACGATTTCGGGGACGCCGGCGACTTCGGTCAACCAGGATGCCAGTTACAGCTTCACGCCGGTAGCCAGTGATCTCGACAACGATGCGCTGACCTTCGGTATCGACAACCTGCCGGTCTGGGCGAGTTTCAATACCGCCAACGGGCAGTTGAGCGGCACGCCGACCAACGACGATGTCGGCACCACGGCGAACATCGTGATTCATGTCAGTGACGGCACGGAAACGGTCAGCTTGGCCGCGTTTAGCCTAGAAGTGGTGAACGTCAACGACGCGCCGACCATATCGGGGGCTCCGGCGACCTCGGTCAACCAGGATGCCAGCTACAGCTTTACGCCAGTAGCCAGTGATATCGACAACGATGACTTGACCTTCAGTATCGACAACCAGCCTTCGTGGGCGAGCTTTAATACCGCCAGCGGGCAGCTTTCCGGTACGCCGAGCAACGACGATGTCGGCACTACATCGAATATCGTGATTCATGTCAGTGATGGCAACGAGACCGCGAGTCTGGCGGCGTTCAATCTCGAGGTAGTCAATGTTAATGATGCACCGACGATATCGGGCACCCCGGCGACCAGCGTGCAGCAGGATGCCAGTTACAGCTTCACGCCAGTGGCCAGCGATATCGACAACGATGACTTGACCTTCAGCATTGATAATCTGCCGGCGTGGGCGAGCTTCAATACCGCCAGCGGGCAGCTTTCCGGTACGCCGAGCAACGACGATGTCGGCACTACATCGAATATCGTGATTCATGTCAGTGATGGCAACGAGACCGCGAGTCTGGCGGCGTTCAACCTAGAAGTGGTGAACGTCAACGACGCGCCGACCATTTCGGGCACCCCGGCGACCAGCGTCCAGCAGGATGCCAGCTACAGCTTTACGCCAGTGGCCAGCGATATCGACAACGATGCGCTGACCTTCGGTATCGACAACCTGCCGGTCTGGGCGAGCTTCAATACCGCCAGCGGTGTGCTTTCCGGCACGCCGAGCAACGACGATGTCGGCACCACGTCGAACATCGTGATTCATGTCAGTGATGGCAACGAGACCGCGAGTCTGGCGGCGTTCAATCTCGAGGTAGTCAATGTTAATGATGCACCGACGATATCGGGCACCCCGGCGACCAGCGTGCAGCAGGATGCCAGTTACAGCTTCACGCCAGTGGCCAGTGATCTCGACAACGACGCGCTGACCTTCGGTATCGACAACCAGCCGGCGTGGGCGAGCTTCAATACTGCCACCGGGCTGCTATCCGGCACGCCGAGCAACGACGATGTCGGCACCACGGCGAACATCGTGATCACCGTGAGTGATGGTAACGAAACCGCGAGTCTGGTCGCGTTTAACCTGGAAGTGGTGAATGTCAATGACGCGCCGGTTTCTGTTGATGACATTGCGGAGACAAATGAAGATGAGTCAGTACTGATTGACATTCTGAGCAATGATTACGATATCGATCAGAACCTGGTGGTATCCAGCGTTAGCATAGAAACTGCCCCAGAACACGGTACTGCTCAGTTTGATACTGGAACAGGAAAAGTGACCTACCAGCCTGAAAATGATTTCAATGGTACCGATATCTTCTCCTACAGAGTCAAAGATAGCGATTTAAGTCAATCTGAACTGGCAACAGTCACCATAACAGTCACACCTGTTAATGATGCACCGGTCGCTGCTGCATTTAACGAAAAAACGGCAGAGGACAACCCTTTAGTTCTGGCGGTAAGAATTGCATCATCGGACTCTGAAGAGGGAACACCCGCAGGGGATATCGAAATAGTGGTTCATCCTGAGTACGGTGTAGCTACCGTAGTCGACAGCGCCAATATTCGTTATATGCCCAATGATGATTATTTTGGCCAAGATGAATTGACCTACCGCATCTACGATGAAGCAGGACTCGCATCGGAAAATGCAGAAATCAAGATTTTGGTAGGGGCAATTAACGACCGACCAGTTGCCAGAGATGATGAGGTAACGACATTTGAGGACGAGCCAGTTGATATCGCGATTTTGTCGAACGACAGTGATATTGAAGATGGCAGTGGCGAGGCTGGGTTTGCATCTTCGCAGATCACCCTCATTGACCAAGGCTCTTTGCATATAGGTTCAGTCTCAGTGCTCGCAGATGGAAAGCTAAGGTATGTCCCTGATGCGGATGCTAATGGCACTGAATTGATCTCGTACTCGATTACTGATAGCGATGGTTATGAGTCGTTAGCCGCAACGGTGACTGTTACGATTACTCCTGTAAACGATTCACCTGTTGCTATCGATAACCAAGCTCAATTGCTCGAAGAGGGCACGCTAGAGATTAACGTCTTGGGCAATGACTACGATGTCGACGAGGGTGATCAGCTAGACGTTTCATCGGTAGAAATTGTGACAATGCCACAAGGCGGGACGGTCAGTGTAACGCCGACCGGCGCAATACGTTACCAGGCCATTGAGAATTTCTTCGGTGATGACTTATTTAGTTATCAGGTCAAGGACTTGACTGGTGACGTGTCTAACATTGCCATGGTGGACCTGACCGTTATGCCGGTCAATGATGTGCCGATTATCGTTGACGACACCATCACGGAAACATATACGGAGCAAAATCAGTTTGAACTCGATGTGCTAAGCAATGATGTCGATGTGGATGGTGACGAATTGAGCATTGTTGCGGCCCAGGCCAGCGTGGGAACAGTAACAATCGAGAATAACAAGCTTAATTTTGTTGCACCCGCAGGCTTTACCGGCAATGTTGAAATCAGCTATTTGGTTACTGATGAACACAGTGAGTTAGTCAGTGCGACGGTCAATTTAACCATTGAAGGAGATGTTCAGTTAGGAACACCTGTTATCAATGAACCCGATGACGTTGAGGTCAACGCAACAGGACTCTTTACTAAAGTTGATCTCGGTATTGCCTCAGCATTTGATTCTGTGGGTAACCCGCTGAGTGTTTCTTTGGTCGATAATCGGCTTTACTTCCCTCCTGGTAAGAATATTGCTTATTGGCAAACCAAAGATGCCCAAGGAAATACTGCGGAGGCAAGCCAGCGAGTCATGGTACACCCGTTAGTGTCTATCGAAAAAGATCGAGTGACAGCGGAAGGAAGTCGTCACCAGGTTAAGGTTCACTTAAATGGGGCCTCTCCGAGCTACCCTGTTGTCATCCCTTACACCATATCGGGAAGTGTGGATAACAAAGACCACGATCTAGAAGAAGGCAAAGTTGTTATTGAAGACGGTGTGGAAGGTTCGATCACGTTTTCGATAGCTGCTGATGGTATCAGTGAAGGCGATGAAGAGTTGATTATCACCTTGGATCAAAGCGTGAATCTTGGTAGCAAGTCAGTGTTCCACCTGCTTATCAAAGAGGACAATATTCCACCTCAGCTAACAGCTACTGTGAGTCAGTCTGGTCAAAATCGTCAGTTGATCACCAACAGTGCCGATTTGGTCACAATCAGAACTACGGTTATTGACGCAAATGTTTTGGATAGCCACCAATATAGCTGGGATACGGATGAGCCTTTGATCATTAACCAAAGTGATAATGAAGAGGAGTTTGTGTTTTCCCCCCAGTCGCTTTTGCCAGGGCATTATCGAATCAGCTTGACGGTGATGGATAATGCTTCTGTTCCGGCATTGGTGAAAAAGGACATTTATTTCGAGGTGGTCTCGCAATTGGCTTCGCTTGGCACTGAGGATAGTGATGGTGATTTGATGCCTGATAGCGAAGAGGGCTTTGCCGACAGCGATGATGATGGTATCCCTGATTACCTTGATGCAATCAATGAATGTAATGTCCTCCAAGAGCGTGCTCTCGAGTCGGATAGCTACCTGATCGAAGGGAACCCAGGGGTCTGCTTGCGTAAAGGTGTGAGTGTTGCCGCGAATGCATCGGGAGGAACGCAGTTATTTGATGACGAGGTTGAGCAGGAATTTGGAAGCGATACGGAAGCAACCAATATCGGTGGGGTGTTCGATTTCATCGCTTACGGACTACCGACGCCAGGTCAAACTTATCAGGTGGTCTTTCCTCAGCGTCTTCCTATTCCGGCCAATGCTGTTTACCGAAAATACTCGGAGGAGAATGGGTGGTTTGATTTTGTCATAGACAGTAATAACTACTTGTCGTCAACCGCGGGTGAGGCAGGGTATTGCCCGCCGCCAGGAAGTGAACTTTGGGTTGTTGGCCTTAAAGAGGGAGATTGGTGTGTTCAGCTCACGATAGAAGATGGTGGCCCGAATGATGATGATGGTACGGTAAACGGTAGCATTATGGATCCGGGCGGTGTAGCGGCAAAAGCCAGTGAAAACGTGCTTCCCGTCGCTGAGCCTGATATCGCGATAGTGGGTAAGAATGCTTCTGTCATGATTGATGTGTTAGCAAATGACAGTGACGTAGGCGGGGATACCCTCAGTATTGTCAATGCGTCGGTTAACTTCGGCCAGGCTGAGATCATTAATGGTCAACTCTATTATACGGCTGAAACGGGCTACCTCGGTGAGGCGTTGATTGCCTACAGTATTACAGATAGTCGAGGAGGGACTGCCACTGCGACGGCTACCGTCACGGTTGTTAACAGCCAGTCGCCGGTTGCGGTGGCAGATGATGCACAAGCCGTCACTCAGGAAACGGTGCTTATCGATGTTCTGGCAAATGACTACGATCCTGATAGCGATCAATTAGCAATACTCGCTGCTAGTGCGACGAATGGTAAGGTTGTGATTAATAGCAATCAAACCTTGAGTTATCAATCTGATGCTGGGTTTGAAGGGATAGATACCATCAGCTATCAAATTACAGATATGTTTGGTTTGACGTCGGTAGCTAACGTCAAGGTCACTGTCCGTAATGTCAGTTCAACCTACGTGAAAAACTCAGGAGGAGGCAGCATGGGCGGAGTAGGGATAATGATGCTGATGTTGTTAGCGCTTTGTAAGTGGGGGGCTTCCAAAAGCCGTTCATTGATACGCATGATACTGTTGTTTATGCTGCCTTTCAGTTTACAGGCTCAGGCTGGTTGGTATGTAGAGGCGGATATCGGCATGAGTAAAGCTCGAGATGATTTGGGTTCGACCCAAGCAGAGATCATCAATATCGAGGATGATGATCTTTACTGGGCTGTTGGGGCAGGTTATTCGATCACGCCTGATTGGGATGTAACGATTAGGTATATTGATCAGGGCAAAGGAGCGGCGACCTTAGCCGGAGGGCTTGGTCTGACAGACGCTGAGCATCAATCTGTATCTCGAATAACGCCTGTACTGGTGCAAGGTTTTGGTATCGATACACGATATGCATTCTGGCGGCAACATCAAGTATCACTTGCCGGAGTAGTGGGAGCCATGTTTTGGCAGGCAGATATAGAGAGCCTATATCAAGGAAAGGTAATTACCCATGATGACGACGGTGTGGATCCTTATTTAGGCTTAGAATTGAGTTATGCTTTCACTCCGCAGTGGCTAGTTAGCTTGGCTGTTAACCGTTACTTTATCGATGCCAATGACGTAGATTCGTTCAGTGTTAAGCTGAAGTACCAACTTCCCGGTTTCTGATATCATTAACAATTGAAAGTAGCTCATTCAGCAGTAAACAATGAAGCCATTTACGAGCTGTAAATGGCTTTTCTTTATCAAGAAGAGCAGCTGATTTCCAACTTTTTGCCCCATTCAGGTGGGCGTTTTGCAAAGGCATCGAATTCCGGGTGTTCCTCAAAGGGATGTTGGAGGATGGCCAGTAGTTGCTCGATCATGGAAAAATCCCCTTTTTCTGCCAGCTCAATGGCTTGCTGGGCGAGGTAGTTCCTCAGGATAAACTTGGGGTTGGTTGATCTCATGAGATCGAGGCGATCTGCATCATCTAACGATTCTTTTTCCAGCCGATCTGAATATAAAGACAGCCAGGCAGCCAAAGGGGCGAGATCTTCAAACAGGGCCTGAAAGTGGTGACTGGCTGATAGGAGTTCGGCATGAGGGAGCGACGATAACGTGCGGAAGAACAGCGTGTAGTCAACGGCTTGGGATTTCAATAAATCAAACAAACCAGCAAATAGCGCGGTATCTTGTTCGAGTGTTGCTTTCAATCCCAGCTTATGGCGCATTTTCTTGTTGTAAGCTTTCTGCAATAGCGGCTGATAGTTCTGAAGGGCCTGATCAATGGCTTGTTTTTCCAACAGCGGGGTTAATGCATAGCCCAGAGCGGATAAATTCCACAAGGCGATCGTTGGTTGCTGGTTGAACGCATATCGGCCGGAGTAATCAGAGTGGTTACAAATATAGCCGGGCTCGTAGTCATCGAGAAAGCCGTATGGACCGTAATCGAACGTCAGGCCGAGTACCGACATATTGTCGGTATTCATCACCCCATGAGCAAATCCTACCGCTTGCCAGTCGGCTATCATTTCGGCGGTAAGTTGAACTATGTGGTTGAACATCTCGCGATACTGGTCGGTCTCATTATTATGGCGATTGATTTCAGGAAAGTGATGGCTGATTAGATAGTCGGCCAGTAGTTTTAATTCGGCATATTGCTGGGTATAAAAAAAGTACTCGAAATGACCGAACCTTAGGTGGCTGTCCGCCACCCGGATCAAGGTTGCTCCGCGCTCGACCGTTTCTCGAAATACTGGGGTATTGCTCGAGAGCACCGCCAATGCATGGGTAGTTTTGATGCCTAGTCCTGCCATTGCGGCGCTGGCCAGGTATTCACGGATGCTGGAGCGCAATACAGCCCGGCCGTCACCTTGGCGCGAGTAGGGGGTAAGGCCGGAGCCTTTCAGGTGTATATCCCACTTTTGCCCGGAAGATGTCAGTACTTCTCCCATTAGCAAGCCTCGTCCGTCACCCAGATCAGGGTTATATTGGCCAAATTGATGGCCGGTGTACTTCATGGCAAGAGGAGCCATCGCTGGGTGCTCATCGTTGCCGGTAAAGAGGTCAACAAAGTATTGGGTATGGGCTTGAGCCGGATCAAGCTCAAGCATTTGGCAAACGCGGTTGTTCACACTGACCAGGAAAGGATCATCAAGCGGCTGAGGTTTGATGAAGGTACCAAAACTTTTCGGTAGGGCACTGTAGGTGTTGTTGAAGACGAGCTCGGACAGTTTTTTCATATAGGGATCATCTAAATGGCTTCCCTTTAAGCGTATCAACTGTCCGCGAGGTTACAACGGAGAGAGTGTAGGGTTATTCCCCGTTGTAGGTTTCAATCGGCTCGATATCGACAATTTTCGAGCGGTTCATAATCACTTTCCAGCGTTGGATCGAAATGGTCTTGTCATCAACTTTCTCCCGGGTGACAAGGTTGATCAAATGGCGCTTTTCTACCGACTCCTTAGAGACCTGGCCGTCTTTGAGCTGGTAGATTTTCTGCGAGCCTTTCTCCATCAGACGGGTAATAGTGCGGAGATCCAACATAATGGATTCACGGGTTTGCTCATAACCGGTCAGGAATTTGGTGGGTGACATCCGGGTCGTGCTCTTGTAATGCAGTACGGTTTCCTCGTGCTGGGAGACTTTGTGCTTGCGTACTTTTCGGATTTCCTTGTCGAGTTCCTTGAAGGCGCAGTATTCCATCCATTCAAGCTGGCGGCCAATCAATTGGTTTGAGTTGACGTCAAAGAATTGCTTGCGCCATTTCGGCTTGCCTTTACGCACCCAGCGCCAAAGCATGGTTTTCAAGTCATCCTTGAATACTTCACGGGCGGCATAGATGAAAGAGAGCACCAAAATGAAAGAGGCGGTAATATCGCCGAGTACCCCTCGTGCTTTGATGAGCATTAACGTTACGAAAATCATCACAAACCCTGCAGCAAAACCGGTCACAATTTTTCGTGTATTCTGCCCGAGCTCGGTGGTTTTTTCCTTCATGGTTACCGGGTACTCAATCAAGCGGCGCAACAGGCGCATCTTGTTTGACATCCGGGTAGGATCTTCCATGGCCTTGGACGAGTTGTAGTCATGGTTGCTGCGATGCTCAGACTCTCTTTCACAGACTTCAAGCAGCAGTGATTTTATTTCGCTATAGTCACTGCTTCTTGGTAAGTGGGCGACCATCTCTAGCAAGCGTTGTTCGGTAAACCATGATAGGTAGTTATCGACATTCTCATAGTATTTGTGCAGTTTTTTGTCGGTTGGCACATTACGGCGAAGTCGCTTGAGGATCCGCATCGTGAGTTGGGCGACTTCTTCGACTTCATCGAGCGAACGATCTTCTTTGTCATCAAGCAGCTGCTGGGTGGTTTTCTCAAGCGCCAAGGCGTATTGATACGCATAGAGGCTCAAGCTCAAACGGTACTGCTCGGTCGATAACTTACCTCGGCTGGCAAGGCGGCTGTGGACCAAGGGTAAATGGTTTACGTCACTGTAGTAGGTGCGCTTGCCCTGGATAGCATTGTGGAAAAATTCATCCTCAGCAATGATATTGCTGTTTAATCCGAGTTCACCGGGAACGAAAATAAAGAGATCCAGTTGTCTATTGGTTGTTTCAGGGATGACGTGGGAAATTTTGAGTTTGTGCCCGTCTTTTTTTTCAACTGTGATCACTCTACTACACTACCTCACATTAGCTAGGGGATATCAATATAGCGTTAACTGTCGGAATTAATATTAATTTTAGATGAATTAGTCAGTTATTAGCAGACTTATTTGGAATTTGGCGCTTTATTAGAGTGAAAAATAAGCAAAAAATGAAAGATAGGTCAGGCGCATTGGGTTAACATCACGTATAATGCGCCGCCTGATGTTAAGATGAAGCTGTTGCGAAGCTTCGCATACTGGCGGCTGTGAGATGAGCAGGCCGTTTTATTTACCCAGAGAGTGTCGAAAGAATGATTAGAATTGGACAATACAACACATTAGAGGTCGTCAAGCTGGTTGATTTTGGCGTATTCCTTGATGGTGGTGAAGACTTTGGCAATATCCTACTGCCTAAAGCTTGTGTTCCTGCTGGCACTGAGCTGGGTGATAAGCTGGAAGTCTTTGTATATTTCGACTCTGAAGATGACATCATTGCAACGACCAAGCAGCCTTACGCGGTAGTGGGGGATTTCGCCTTGCTACGCGTGGTCGGTATTTGTGGCGTGGGGGCATTCGTTGACTGGGGCCTGGAAAAAGATTTGCTTGTTCCTTTCAGTGAGCAACGCCGCCGCCTTGAAGTCGGCCAGGACATCATGGTGCGTGTTTACACGGATAAAGCATCAGGCCGTATTGTTGGTTCCACCAAGTTCAACCGTTTCTTGGATAAAACACCCGCTAAATACAAAGTCGGCGAAGAAGTCCAGGTGCTGATCGCTGAAATTACCGATCTGGGTTACAAAGCGGTGATTGAAGACAAACACTGGGGACTGCTGTTCAAAACAGAATCATTTGGCAAGCTGTTCCCGGGCAAGAAGCTGAAAGCTTACATTAAAGAAATCCGCCCAGACGGCAAGATCAACCTGTCGCTGCAAAAAGCAGGTAAGGCTAAGGTTGATGACTTGGCCGATAAAATTCTGACGACCCTTGAGCGCAAGGGTGGTTTTGTTCCGCTGAGCGACAAGTCGTCACCAGATGAAATCTTCAAAGAATTCCGTACCAGTAAAGCGACCTTCAAGAAGACTATCGGTGCCCTGTACAAAAAAGGCATTATTATTATTGAGCGTGATGGAATTCGCTTGAACGATAATTAACCAGTGTAAGGTTGTGATACTGAATCAAAAGCCGGTGTTTATCACCGGCTTTTTTGTGAGCAGTAGCATATCACCCGAGTGAATATGTGTGTATGTTAAAAGCGGTTTAACCCTTTATTACAACCATCACAAGGATAGATTATGCAAGGAAGTAAGCTAACAGTGATCGCTGCTGCTGTCGCAATGCTAGCGGCAAGCCCAACTTGGGCGGCAGATGTCCCCGATAATGTGACATTAGCCAAAGTTCAGGAGATCGTTCGTGGCAATGGCGATGAAGTTCCGACTTTAGACCCTTCTTATTCTTCAGATACCTCCAGTGCCCGCGTTATTGCCGATATGTTCGAGGGGCTGGTGACCCAAAGCCCCGATGGCGAGATTATTCCTGCGCTGGCAACGCATTGGGAACAATCGGATGACGGTAAAATGTTTACCTTCCATCTGCGCGATGGCATTAAATGGTCAAACGGTGAGCCAATTGTTGCCGGTGACTTCGAGTACAGTTTCAAGCGGGTGGTGGATCCGAAAACCGGTGCGCCGTATGCGTGGTATTACAGTACTGCCCATATTCTTAACGCTGATAAAATCAACGAAGGCAAGCTGCCGGTGGAGCAGCTTGGTGTCAAAGCGCTTGATGACAAAACGTTGCAGGTCACTCTTGATAAGCCGGTACCGTATTTCGTCAAAATGATGGTTCACGAGTCGACATTCCCTGTCTACCGTCCCGCCATCGAAGCTCATGGCGATGCATGGACCAAGCCGGAGAATATTGTTACCAGCAGTGCTTATAAATTGGCTAACTGGACGCTGAATGAGCGCATTGTGCTGGAGCGCAACCCGCAATATTGGAACAACGACAAAACTGTCGTCAACAAGGTTACGTATTTGCCAATTGCTGATATGACAGCGGAATATAACCGTTTCCGGACTGGGGAGATCCATATCACCTCGTCATTCCCTCTCGAGCAATACAATGCAATTAAAAAACAGCGCCCGGAAGAGCTGTTGACCATGCCATCGCTCGGCACTTACTACTACTTATTCAATGTCAGCAAAGCACCGTTTGATGATCCAAGGGTCCGCAAGGCTCTGGCCTATGCGATTGATCGTGACGTTGTCACCAAGGTGATCCTTGGCCAAGGACAGGTACCTGCTTATGGGGTGACCCCGCCATCCGTAGACGGCTTTGTACCGCCGAAATTGGCATGGGGGCAGCTAAGCCAGAAAGAGCGTAACCAGAAGGCCAAAGAACTACTTGCTGAGGCGGGCTTTGACAAGTCCAATCCACTTTCTTTCGAGTTGGTGTACAACACCTCAGAATCGCACAAGAAGTTGGCGATTGTGATGTCGTCGATGTGGAACAAGACCCTGGGTGCCAAGGTCAACTTGGCCAACCAAGAGTGGAAGACGTTTTTGCAGAAACTTGGCCAGAAAGACTTTACGGTAGCCCGTTATGCCTGGGTAGGGGATTACAACGAAGCCTCAACCTTCTTGTCTTATTTCGAAAGTACCGGAATGAACTACTCTCGCTGGTCGAGTGATGCCTATGACGAGGCAATGGCCAAAGCTATCCAATCGCCAAGCAATGACGAGCGTAACAAGTACTACCAGCAGGCGGAGCAGGTTTTCTCTGAAGAGATGCCAGCTATCCCGCTTTATCACTACACGCGTTCAGTGCTCAAGAGCACAAAAGTTGGCGGCTACTCGGCCACCAATGCAGCAGAAGCGCGATACAGTCGTGATTTGTACCTGATGCAGTAAGACTCTTCAAATTAGATATTATTGCCTATCAAGCCGGACGATTGTCCGGCTTTTATTTGGCAAGGTGATCGAACAGGGCGATGGCATCATGTATTCCCTGGATCCCCATTTGCATCCCGATGACTGTCAGGATTAATCCCATTAGCCGGGTGACGATACTTATTCCGTTATCCCCAAGCACACTCACCAGTTTCTGGCCATAAATAAAACAAACCAGACTGATTAGGCACAGCACTGCAAAGGCTGAAATTGTGACCGCTATACTCAGAAAACCACCTGCCGCAGAATAGTTCATGGCGGTTGCGATGGTGCCTGGCCCTGCCAGTATAGGGAGGGCAAGCGGAGAAATCGCGACGTCCTGATCTTCACTGACGGTTTTGCTTTGGTTATCTTCTTCTTGATGACGATGCATTGAAGAGCTGCTGCCCTGCAGCATGTGGTAACCAACCAAGAATACCAAGATGCCCCCTGAAATGCGAAGTGCAGGTAGGGTAATACCGAAAACGTGAAAAATCCCTTTGCCGAGCAAGCTGAAAGCCGCCACGATGCAAAATGCAGTAACTAGGGCTTTGAAGGCTGTCGCTCTCTGCTGCTGGCGGGTTTGCGCACTGGTTAAACCGATGAATACCGCGGTGTTAGCGATCGGGTTCATAATGGCGAAGAAACCCATAAAGACGGTTACGCTAACAGTCAGTAAATCGTGCATTGGAGCGCTCCCTGAGCATAAGATTAACTTATTGTTTTACTAAATCTTAGTTAGAAAACTGCTGGGGTAAAGAAAGTCGGTGATAAATGAGAGGCTTTTATCATTTTGCAGAAAAGCCGGTGTTTCTGCACCGGCTTGAAGGGGGAGTCTCTTAGCTGCTTACGAGTTCACATCTACATTTTTTAAGATGAAGTCTGACTCATACACAGGTAGGTTACTGTCAGCTGGCTTTTCATTCATGCCAATGACTTCAACCATCACGGTAGTTTCTGAGATCGTGTTGCCAATACCGTACAGGAAATCGTTGCTCGAGTAACCAAACCCGGTTGAGCTACCTGTTTGGTCGCGGAAGTTCTGTTCGCCGCGAAGAGCAAAGTAAGGATAGCCGGCACCTTGCGCTAGCTCTGCTGCTTTGTGGAGCAGGTAGTTTCGGGCCAGTGTGCGGTCAGTATTTTCGTTGCCGATAAAACTGATTTGCCAAGTATCCTGAGCAAGAGGTGTAACTTCGAAGCCTTTACCGAATGACCAGAAAGAGTCACGGTCGGTATCATAAGGGGTTGCACAGCCCGCAAGTAGCAATGCGCTCAAACCACATGCGATCAGTCCGATTTTTTTCATTATATACGCCCTATAAAACACTGTTCATTAATGTGTCGATAGTAGCACTAATTTAATGCTATTCATTGCTTTTATGCGCAACCCATACAAACCCATACATTTGGTGAATGTGATTGGCGCGGGAAAAAGAAAAGCCAGCAGGAAATACCTGCTGGCTTCAAAATTGGCTGCAAATTAAATTGCTAGGTATTAACCACAAACCTGGCAGTTAGGTTGCTTGCCGAGTTTCATTTCCCGCCAGCTCATGGTCATGGCATCGAGCATCAGGATTTTACCCGTCAGGGGCTGTCCCATATTGGCGGCGACTTTAATCGCTTCCATGGCTTGTACCGCGCCCACAATGCCAACTACCGGCGACATGATCCCGGCTTCTACGCACGTCAGGGCTTGCTGGCCAAATAGGGCGCTCAGGCACTGGTAGCAAGGCTCGTTATCCTGATAGGTATAAACACTGATCTGGCCTTCCATGCGGATAGCTGCACCGGAAATCAACGGAGTCTTGGTTTCGAAACACAACCGATTTAGCTGGTTTCGTGTGTCCACGTTATCACAACAATCGAGCACCATATCATGCTGCTCAATAAGCGCTTTCAGAGCTTCGTCATCAAGACGTTTTGCCACGGTTGCGATAACGGTATTCGGGTTGATCGTCTGCAGAGCCCGCTTGGCAGAGTCGACTTTCAGCATGCCGACCGTGCTGTCGTTGTGCAGAACCTGTCGCTGGAGGTTGGACACTTCGACTTTATCGTCATCGATCAAGGTAAGCTTGCCAACGCCGGCGGCTGCGAGGTATTGGCTGGATGCACAACCCAACCCACCGGCACCAAGGATCAGCATCGAGGTGGCTTTGAGCGCTTCCTGGCCATCAAAATCAAATTGCCTAAGAATAATCTGGCGGTTATAGCGCAGCATCTCTGCATCGGTAAGTTCTACCACTGTATATTCCTGTCGGTAGTTATGTGCGGGAGGCGTACTCGCCGGTTGGCGAGCACCGTCTTTAGCGTATTTAGTACATTGCGTGGTTGAACAGCTCGATCGTCACTTCTTCGCCCGGCATCACACGGCCGCGCTCTTGCTCGAGCACTACAAAGCAGTTGGCCTGGTGCATCGAGCTAAAGGCGCCTGAGCCCTGGTTGCCTGTCGTTGCCACTTCAACCAGGCCTTCGCTGTTCAGTTGGTAGATGCCACGTTGGTAGTCGGCACGGCCCGGACGCTTTTTAAAGACCGTTGTCGCCTTGGCTTTCAGGCGCTGCGGTGGCTGGTATTGGCTATGGCCCGACAGCTTGGCCAGCATGGGCTGTACCAGTTGGTAAAGCGTGACCATGGCCGATACCGGGTTGCCCGGCAGGCCACAGAACCAAGTGTTTTTGATGGTACCGAAGGCAAAAGGTTTGCCCGGTTTCATCGCAATTTTCCAAAAGCCGATCTCGCCTTGCTCATCCAAGATGTCTTTGGTGTAGTCGGCTTCGCCCACGCTGACACCACCGGAGGTAACCAATACATCGGCGGTGGTGGCTTTATCGAAGGCTTCACGCAGTTTTTCAGGACAGTCAGGGATAATCCCCAGATCCATTACGTCACAACCGAATTTTTCCAATAGAGCACGGATGCCGTAGCGGTTGCTGTCGTAGATCTGACCCGCTTCCAGCGGCTCGCCAACCGGGCGAAGCTCATCACCGGTCGAGAAGAAAGCAACCACTGGGCGACGATAAACGGGCAGGGTAGCAATACCCAGAGAAGCCAGCAGTGGCATCTCGCGGGCGGTGATACGGTTTCCTTTTGCGACGACCACATCACCCTGATGAACATCATCACCAATAGGGCGGACGTTCTCGCCGTGAGAGACCTTGGCCGTGAAGCGGATGTTATCACCGTCGACATCGGTTTCTTCCTGCATGATAACGGTATCAGCACCTTCTGGCATTTGAGCACCGGTCATGATGCGGATACATTCGCCAGGCTGGCAAACACCGTCGTAGGGGATGCCGGCAAACGACTTACCTGCCATGCGCAAGGTATCTGTACTTTCCAGATCAGCAATGCGCAGGGCATAGCCATCCATTGCCGAGTTAGCAAAAGGGGGTACGTTAATTGGTGAGCAAATATCTTCAGCCAGCACCAAGCCCATACCGTCAGAAAGAGAAACTGATGTTACATCTTTGAGTGGTTCAACCTGGTCAAGAATTTTAGTCAGTGCGGTTTCGACTGGCATTAAGCCTGGAGTGTCACAACATCCCATAATAGGTATCCGTCTATCGTCGTTATATGTTTTAGTGGCGTAATTATGACAAAAAAAGGTCACTAGCACTAATACCTGAGTAGTTTTGTAGTGTAATTCCTAGTGTATTTTTGATCATTTAAAGGTATCCTTCCGTCTCAAAGTTTGCTGGCACTCGTATTTGGGCGTGTTTTGTACATATAAGTAACTAAAATTACTTGATGTTTGCCTTAAGCCCAGCCGGTTGGAGGAAAAGAATGACTGCATTTAGCGAATCTGCATTGAAGGTGCGCCAAGCACTGGTTGAGCGTGGCCTAGAAACCCCGATGACTGACAAGGTGGTAAGCCGCGAAGAAAAGAAGGAAAAAATCGAGTATCACATGCGTGAGATCCTCGAGCTTCTTTCACTGGATTTAACCGATGACAGCCTGGTTGAAACTCCCCATCGAATCGCGAAAATGTATGTTGACGAAGTGTTTTCTGGTCTAGATTACGCCAACTTCCCGAAGATCACCGTCATCGAGAACAAGATGAAGTGTGATGAAATGGTTCGCGTGAAAGACATTACCCTGACCAGTACCTGTGAGCACCACTTGGTGACTATTGATGGTACTGCGACAGTCGCTTACATTCCGCGCGGTAAGATCATTGGCCTGTCCAAGATCAATCGTATCGTCCGTTTCTTTGCCCAGCGCCCGCAGGTACAGGAGCGTATGACCCAACAAATTTTGGTGGCACTGCAAACCCTGCTGGAAAGCGATGATGTTGCGGTCACCATGGATGCAACCCACTACTGCGTGAAAGCGCGCGGTGTAATGGATGCGACCAGTACCACGACGACAACAGCCTTGGGTGGTATTTTTAAGCGCAACCCAGCCACCCGCGCTGAATTTCTGCACGGCCTGCGTTAATCTTTATTTGACGCCCATCTAGAATAATTTATTATGAAACAAGCCAGTAGATAACCTACTGGCTTTTTTGTAGCTATCGTTTTTTCATCTGGATACTGAAAGGCTTATGGATTTAATTAAACTATCCCGAATCAGCATGAAGCATCTCATTACACTGCATGTGATGCTGGACACGCTCAGTGTCACTGCCAGTGCTGAGCGGTTATGCCTGAGCCCGTCCTCTGTCAGTAAAACCTTGACCCAGTTGAGGGAGAGCCTCAATGATGAGCTGTTCTACCGCCATGGTAACCAGCTTGTCGCGACGCCGCTGGCGCGCCGCCTGGGGCCAACCGTGCATCAGATGATCAACGAGATGAACCAGATGTTGACGCAGGAGGCTTTTGATCCGGCGTCTTACCAGGGGCGTTTTTCGTTGGCGATGCGCGAAAGCACCTTCGAATTGTTAGCGGCCAAGCTCAGTGCCAGAGTGTTGGAGCAAGCGCCGGGTATGCGGTTGGAAATTTGGTCGCGGGACAACATGGGTTTTGACAGCCTTGCCAAAGGCCAGTTGGATTTCATTATCTTGCCCCATGACAAGAGCCAGCCGCCGAGCACCCAGAATAATTTGGTTTGGGAAACCTTATTAGATGACGAAATGGTGTGCTTGATGAATCCTAACCATCCGCTGGCAGGCAAGAAACTGACCATCGATGATTACCTGAGCTACGGTCACGTTGGTATTACTGATAACGACTTGAATGTGCCGTTTTTCGAGCTGCAGCTTGCCCAGCAGCACCAGAAACGCAAAATTGCGGTTCATGTGCCGGATTTTGGTGGCGCAGCCTTGATGTGCCACCACAGTGATTTGTTATTCACTTGCTCGCGTCAATGGGCCGATGTCGCTCTTCAGGCCAAAGCGTTAATCACCAAACCGTTGCCTTTCAATTACGGCGAAGTGTCTTACAGTCTTGTCTGGCACCAGCCGAGTATGAATGATCCGGCTCAGCGTTGGCTGTACGAGCAAATTATTTCGGTCGCCAAAGGGTCATAGCCTTTTGAATGTCGTACATGAAAGGAAAAGTGCTAAGTGAATCGTAAGGCTTAGGTTTTGTTGCCGGCCCGAGTGCTTTTACGGTATTGCGAAGGGCTTATGCCGGTCCACTTTTGGAAGGCATGGCGAAAATTGGCACTGTCTGAAAAGCTGATGCGTTCGGCAATCTCATCCAGGCTCATGTGCGTCGTCTTTAGATAATCTTTGGCCAGGTTAGAGCGTACTTGATCCAGCAAGGACTGATAGCTTGTGCCCAGGTTGGTCAAGCGCCGGCGAAGGGTACGTGAAGACATGGAAAAGTGGTCAGCGACCTGTTCGATGTTCGGGTAGCGTCCTGAGCATTCAACAAAGAGCAACGAGACTTTGTCGGCCAATGTCGTAGGGTGGCTTAGCTTAGAGAGCATGTCATCGCAAGACTGCAGGCACATTTTCAACGTCAGAGGGTTGGTTGTTGGCAGTGGGCGTGCCAACCACTCCGAGTCAAAATGCCATTCGAGTTTGTTGCTGTTGAATACCACGGGGCATTGGAAGATTTCTTGGTACAGGTGGCTGTAGCTCGGCTCGGGAAAAGGAAAGTAGAGTTTCTGAGCTGGAAAGCGTGTCTGGGTGACTTCTTCGCATAGTGATTTGATGGCACTGAACCAGTATTCGGCACAGAAACGGAGTAGTTTTGCATCGAGCTCCAGCAACTCTTCGCCACTGAATCCACCGATATCTCCATTGATCCACATTTTTTTGCGTAATACCGGACCCGCGAGGCGGAGGTATTTAAAGCCAATAAGCAGTGCCTCACCGAGAGTCGCACTGCTGAAGACGGCATAGCCGAGGACACCAAAATCACTAAATCGAGCTTGGTTGCCTACCAGCAGGCCAAGTCCGGGCTGAGAGGATAAATCGATGGCATTAGCAAATACTGCCAATTTATCCCGGTAGCGAATGTGGGTGTTGGGCGAGGCCAGATCATCAGGTGTTAGGTTGCTGCCCGAGAGTAAGGTTTCAACAGCAATTCCTTCTTTCTCGAGCATTTTTACCAAGAGTTGAATATCTAATATACCGTAAGTGTAATCGTTGGCACTCGGGGCGTAATCAGCAATATATTCCATATTTTCATTCTAGATTGACCATACGCAACAGATTACCACAAACATTTACTCACTTTATTGGGTTGTCCGTATTTCACCTATTATTGTCTGCTTGCGACCTGTGATTAATGTTAATCAAATGTTGTACTGTGACGGTATTACTATGAGGTGAATTTTTACTATGAGTGAACCGTGTATTGTCGCCAATCAACAAACGATGCCACATGATTCCAGTCAAGTTGATGATTTGAATGATAAATTCATAGCCTTGCAACGTGCTTTCAGACAAGAACCGTATCCAAGTATTCCATTGAGGAAAGAGCGTCTAACAGCGCTGAAATCCCAGTTGAGCCGCTATCAGCAGCTGCTGGCTGATGCCATGAGCCTTGATTTTGGCTATCGCTCGCACACGGAGTCTATCCTGGCTGACGTGCTGGCGCCGATTTTAGATATCAACCATGTACTCAGTCACATCAAGCGGTGGTCAAAGCCAAGCCGTAGGCCGACAGAGTGGCTATTTAAAGGCAATAAGCTTCAGGTGCGCTATCAACCCAAGGGGATTGTCGGCATTATCTGCCCGTGGAACTTCCCTTTGTATCTATCAATCGGGCCGATGATCACGGCGTTGGCAGCGGGTAATCGCTGCATGATCAAAATGCCACCCAACTGCCCGCAAACCACCGTAGTACTCAAGCGGATGCTGGCCGAGATCTACAGTGAGGATCTGGTGTGTATTATTGAGGGGGAGCATCCCCAAGCGATGGAGATTTCCCACCTGCCTTTCGACCATCTGGTTTTCACTGGCTCACCGGCAAGCGGCAAACATATCATGGCCAATGCTGCGGCCAATTTGACCCCTGTAACGCTTGAGCTGGGGGGTAAGTCACCGGCTATTGTGTTTGATGACTATGAGATAGAAAAAGCAGCTGAACGCATCGCCCACGGCAAAGGGCTCAACTCGGGGCAGATCTGTATTGCCCCGGACTACGCCATGGTACCAAGGGAAAAAGTCGAGAATTTTGTTGCTGCCGTGCAGAAGGCAAACCGAGCAATGTACCCGAGCCTGAGTGGTAACCCCGATATCACGAACTTAGTCGATGAGGCGCAAGAAGCCCGATTTCTGGCGCTGGTGGAGGACGCCGAGCAAAAAGGTGCGGTCATTGTTCGCTGCGGTGAGAAGGGGGAGGGGCGTCAGTATCCGTTGCATATCGTTACTTCACTGTCGCCGGCGATGCGCATTTGCCAAGAGGAAATTTTTGGACCACTGTTACCCGTCTACGGGTATGACGAACTCGATGATGTTGTCGAGCATATCCAGTCGCGGCCCCGGCCACTGGCCTGTTACTTGTTCAGCCATGATACTGAGCGGCGGGAATGGGTGCTGACCCATACCCATAGTGGAGGCGTTACCATCAATGATTGGGGGTGGCATGTACTCAACCATGCAGTGCCTTTTGGTGGTACGGGCAACTCTGGAATAGGTAACTACCATGGAGAAGAAGGTTTTCGTGAACTAAGCCATGCCCGCTCGGTATTGGAAATGAAGCCTTGGTTTCCGATCCAAATTTTCAGTCCACCATATGGCGGCCTGCTACAACGTTTGATATTGCGAATGTTCGTTGGCAAGCCTGATCCCAGCTTGATTGATAAAAAATAATAGCAGTCGTTGTAACTCGTTATTTAAAGGCTCACTAGTGTGAAATAACAGCGCTAGTGGGCCAAGCAGTACCCCTTTTCTAATGTGAAATAAAGCCATAACAAGAGGTCGTAAATGCTGAATCTTGCTGTAAATCTAGAACGCTGTGCAACATTGTATCCATCCAAAAATGCACTAACGTGTGCGGGTCAAAATCTTAGCTTTAGCCAGTTGAACGTGTTGGCCAATCAGATTGCCAACGGGTTGAAAGGGCTCGGCTTGGTGCCCGGGGACAAAGTCGCGCTTTCATCTCCGAACCTGCCGTACTTCCCTGCTATCTATTATGGAATCTTAAAAGCTGGCTGTACGGTCGTGCCTCTTAATGTCTTATTCAAAGCCAGAGAGGTCGCATACCACCTGGAAGACTCAGAAGCAAAAGCCTACTTTTGTTTTGAAGGGACTCCCGAGATGCCGATTGGGGAGATGGGACGTAGTGGGTTTACTCAGGCAAGCAGCTGTAAACACTTTATTCAAATTCCAACCCCCGGACATACTGTGCCTGCTCATGAGGGAGAAATCCATTTTGCTGAGTGGGTCGAGAAGCAATCTACATATTGTGATGTTTACCCCAGTGCCGGGGATGATACTGCGGTGATCCTCTACACCTCGGGCACGACGGGGCGACCGAAGGGGGCAGAGCTGACGCATACGAATATGCTGACCAATGCCATGGCGTCGCAAAATCTGATGCGGCTGTCTAAGCTGGATACGACTCTTATCACCTTGCCGTTATTCCATAGCTTTGGCCAAACAGTGTTGATGAATGCATCGATACTGAGTGGCAGTAGTATGGTCCTGATCCCCAGATTTGATCCCGACGCGGTACTGGAAGCGCTTGATGCGTATCAAGTTACGGTTTTTGCCGGTGTCCCGACGATGTATATCGCCTTGTTGGCGGCTTGTGAACATCATCAATCGCTGATAGAGCGGTTGTCGGAGAAGCTGAGGCTAGGCATTTCTGGCGGCGCCTCTATGCCGGTTGAGATCATTAAGCAATTTGAAAGTCGGTTCAATATTCCGATCCTTGAGGGGTACGGGCTATCTGAAACCGCCCCTGTCGCCACATTTAACCATGTTGATGCCAAGCGTATTCCCGGTAGTGTCGGCCAACCTCTGTGTGCAACGGCGATCAAAATTATTGATTTGAACGGCGATGATGTACCCGCGGGCGAGCTTGGCGAAATCTGTATTAATAGCCCGAGTGTCATGAAGGGCTATTACAACCGTCCGGAAGCCACTGAGGAAGTGTTGGTGGACGGCTGGTTTCGCACCGGGGATATCGGCCGGCTCGATAGTAACGGTTACCTCTACATTGTTGACCGTATAAAGGAAATGATTGTGCGCGGTGGCTATAACGTCTATCCACGCGAGGTAGAAGAAATCCTCATGGCGCACGAAGCCGTGGCAATGGTTGCTGTTGTTGGGTTACCCCATGCCGTACATGGCGAAGAAATACATGCGTTTGTTGTCTTGGATAACAACCACGAAGCGGATGAACAAACCCTCAAGGCATGGTGTAAAGCTCAGTTGGCCGATTATAAATACCCAAGGCACGTTCATTTTAGGGCGCAATTGCCGATGAGTGCGACAGGCAAGATTTTAAAGCGAAAACTCACCGCAGAATAAGTCAGGAGCAGCATGATGAAGGACTATGACTATATTGTTGTCGGCGGTGGCTCAGCAGGCTGTGTACTGGCCGCTCGGTTATCAGAGGACCCGCAAGTGACAGTCTGTTTAGTCGAGGCGGGTGGGACAGATAACAGTATGCTTATTCGTGCGCCTATTGGATCTGTCGCGATGTTGCCCACCAAGCTGAATAACTGGGCCTTTGAGACCGTTCCCCAGCCGGGGCTCAATGGCCGTAAGGGGTATCAGCCCAGAGGAAAAACCTTGGGGGGCTCAAGTTCAATTAACGCCATGATGTACGCCCGGGGACATCAAGCTGATTATGATCATTGGGCTAGCCTCGGCAATGAGGGATGGAGTTACCAAGAGTGCTTGCCGTATTTCAAGAAAGCAGAGAGTAACGAGATCCATGCCGATGAGTACCATGGCCAAGGGGGACCATTGAATGTCACGGATCTCCAGTGCCCGAGCAGCTTGTTAGCGCATTATCTCAACGCTTGTGAGTCAATCGGGATCCCGGCGAACCCCGATGTCAATGGTGAACAGCAGTTCGGCGCCATGGCAACGCAAGTGACCCAGAAAAACGGTGAGCGATGCAGCGCGGCAAGGGCGTACCTCACGCCCAATAGAGATCGTGAGAATCTGACGGTGTTGACCAAGGCAACCACAACGCGCGTGGTGGTTGAAGGTAAGCGAGCCGTGGGGGTGGAATACAGTAAAGGAGGCCAGCACAAGGTCATTACCGCAACCCAAGAAGTGATTATCAGCGCCGGGGCGTTTGGCTCTCCGCAATTGCTGCAACTTTCGGGGATAGGGCGCGGAAAAGATATTGCTCCCTTGGGTATTGATGTGATCCATGAATTGCCGGGGGTTGGTGAAAATTTGCAGGATCATATCGATTTAGTTCACAGCTTCGAATGCTGCAGCCGGTATGACACGTTTGGTTTCTCTTCAAGAATGCTGGCCACCATGAGCAAGGCTCTGCCGCAATGGCTGCTCAAGCGTCGTGGGAAAGTAACCAGCAATTTTGCCGAAGGGATCGGTTTCTTTTATTCAGAACCCAATGTCACCATTCCTGATCTTGAATTCGTGTTTGTGGTCGCCATCGTTGATGACCACGCCCGTAAAATTCATCTTCAGCACGGTTTTAGCTGCCATTTAACGTTATTGAGACCCAAAAGCCGGGGTACCGTCAAGCTGGAGAGCGCCGATCCGTTTGCGCCGCCCCGGATTGATCCCCAATTCTTCTCTCATCCCGATGATCTGCCAGTGATGATTGCGGGGTGGAAAAAACAGAAACAGATGCTGATGAGCAAGGCATTCGACGGAATCAGAGGGGCAGAGCTATATCCCGTTGATGAGTGCGACAATGCCGCAATAGAGCAAGATATTCGTAATAGAGCCGATACACAATACCATCCCGTCGGGACATGTAAAATGGGGCCAAGCTCTGATCCTATGGCTGTTGTCGATAGTGAGCTGCGAGTCCATGGCCTGGAAGGATTGAGGGTGGTAGACGCATCAATCATGCCGACCTTGGTGGGGGCAAACACCAATGCCCCGACAATTATGATTGCGGAAAAAGCGGCCGACAAAATAAAAGCGGCACGCACTGAGAAATGGCAGCGCACCAAGCAAGCCGGTACGGCTGATAAAAGCCACTCAGTGGCTGAGCTTGGAGAATAATGGCAAAGCCCGTGTTATCTCCAACCGATGAAATGGGGGGAGATAACACAGCTCTGAGAATTTAAGCCAGGGGCTCACGATACAGAACACGCAGGCCTCGTTGGGTTAACTGCTTTGCAAACGCGTTTATCTGAGACGCGCTGCAAGGCGGCCACTCAAGGGCCGGGCCCGTTACCCCATGGTGCTGAAAGGCATTTAGCCTGATAGTTGTGCGTAGCGGAAGGGCTGATAAATAGTGCGCCAACGCATCAATTTCCTGCTCGAAATCTGTGATCGCCGGGATATGCAGCAGTCTGACTTCTTCCAGCTTATCGTGCTTGCCAAGCCAATCGATAGTTTGCATTACCCTGTGATGGCTGCGACCTGTCAGCCAACGGTGGGTTTCTTCCTGCCACGCTTTCAGATCAACCATCGCGCCGTCCAATACCGGTAGCAGTTTCTCCCATCCAGTTCGGCTCAGGCTTCCGTTGGAATCTACCATGCAGGTGAGATGGCGCAAGCTTGGATCGGCCTTGATTGCGTTAAAGAGTTCGACAATGAACGGCAGCTGAAGCGTAGCCTCGCCACCACTGACGGTGATCCCCGATAAAAACAGCTGATGCTTGCGGACAAGCTGCAATATGTCATTAACATTCATGGTTTGGGTCTTGGGATTCGACTGGTTAGGACAAACGGCCAAGCAGCGATCGCAATGGGTGCATAGCTCTGCATTCCACCTGATGTGGCCTTCACTCATCGAAAGCGCATTGCTTGGGCAGGGGGCAACGCAGTCCCCGCAGTGGTTGCAGATCCCGATAGTATGCGGGTTGTGGCAATTCTTGCACTGGTAGTTACACCCTTGCAGGAAGATAACGAGCCTGTTGCCAGGCCCGTCGACACACGAGAAATTGAGGATCTTACTGACTGTCGCAGTAGCGCGGCGCTTGCTCATGGCTCACAACTCGTGGTTTGCGATTGAGGATACCGGTATTCGCGGCAGCCTCAGCGCCTAGTCCGGTGGTGTTGGTGCGGGAGCCTTGCTCTTTGAACTTGGCGATATCGGACAGTTTGATCATGTAGCCAGTCACGCGGACCAGATCGTTGGAGTGGACATTGGCGGTAAACTCACGAAAGCCGATAGCTAGCGCGCCTTTACAGAGCTGATACATGGCCTCAGGGTTGGATTTGACCGTTTCATCAATGGTCAGAATATCGCTGATACCGGATGTATAGTACTGGTGATGCTGAGCCAATGCCTGGATATGGCTTACCGGATCCGGCTCGGTGCCATATGGGATGCGAACGCCCGGAGTGACATCTTCATCAAGGCTGATCCCGCCTTGGGCATGAAGCAGGGCGCGGCCATGGTAGCCATATTTAACCGGTGTGGATGTGACAATGTCACTCAGGGCTTTAGAGATTCGGTGGCCGAGTTCATTTGCTGCCGGCTGGTGGCCATACTTTTCGGCCCGGCCGTCTTTTTCCAGCAGGGTATTAACCGCTTCTGCCATGCCATAGATGCCAAACATCGGAGCAAAACGGCTTTCGTCAATTAAGCCCTCCTGCACTAAAAAGCTATTAAAGAAGCCTGATTGCTCGTGCAAATAAGCTGAGCGGGCCTCGATCAGCTCGTACATGGTTTGGCAGTAGTTCGGCAGGGTTGCGTGAAAGAAGTCTTCGCTTGATGACGCCTTGCGTGCGACTTCTTTGAGGTTCATGCGAACCAGGGTGTTGGCCCCGCCTGCCAATGGCAGTGAGTTATAGCAACTGACAATACCGAAGCCGGTGTTGTCATAGGCATGGGCGTGGATAGGGTAGTTAGCAATATGTGGTTTGCTGCACTCGCAGATGTTGTGGCTGGCCTGCCGCAGGAGAGCGTCTGGCGTGATCTCCGGATCATACATAAAGGTCAAGTTAGGGGCGACCTGCTTGAGCTCGGCATCGACGCGGAGAATAGTACGGCAGATGACATTGTCCGTTGGACCGATATTTACGTGCATGAAAGCATCTGGCAGGGTGCGATCAAGCATGATCCAGAACAGGCGCAGCTTGCGGTAAATTGTTTCTGCATCGAGCCCTTCGGCGTAAGGCAGTAAGACATCATCGAGTTGGCCAAGGTAGACAGGAATATTCGTGACCGATGGTACATGGTGATAGAGGATAGTCAGATGGTTAAGTGCTTCGTCGAAATCCTTGGCAGGTGGCAATTCTAAATATACAGAGCCTTGCTGAAGGAACTTGGCATAATCCGGCAGGACATAGCGTGGTTTGAAAGGCGCATTACCTTCAAACATATCACACAAGATATTGTCTTCAATCGCGGTTTTGACCGACTCCGTGATCTCTGGATAGGGCAGGCTGGCATCGGCTTCTAAGGCAAGGTATTGGCTCTTTTGCTTCGGAGAAAGAGTCGGGTCGTTGATGATTTGTCTGAATTTATCTTGAATGCTCATGCTATTAACCATGTTTGAATTATGGTTAATATCATAAATTGGCCATCTGATTTCTTGAAGTGAAAAGATATAAACCTGCAGTTTCCATAATGGAAAACAAGTGCATTTTTTTAATGTTTTTTAAACCATAGTAGTTAGAAAAGTAAATTATATATTAGCTAGTTAGGAGATATTTACTGTTGTTTTTTCGAGTTTTTTTGTGGTTTGAAAGTTGCCGTTTTGTCAATTCTTTGACTAAAACTTGATATAACAAGGAGGCGTTAAAGCGAACTTGTTATAAGTTGCAATGCAGGAGGCACGAGCGACCTTGGTTTGCCTGAGCAGGAATTCGTGATGTTTTGCGTTATTAAAAGAATAAAAACAGCATTAGAAAAGATTATGGCATTAGGTAGCATTTTCTTTGTTACTGCTATATGTGCACAATCAGTTAAACAGGATGTCAGGCTGGATTATTCTTTAATCGAGCCAGTCAAAATCTACAGTTCTCAGCAAATATGTCCTCAATTCGCAGGCTCAGTGTGTTTTACTGATCTCACAGAAAAAGTTTATGCAAACAATGGTTTTCTTCCGCTGTGGGAAGATAATGCGCTACGGCAAGGGTTATATACTAAACTCACTATCCTCCGGTTATCAGGCCTTTTTATAGGTATTAATCAACGTATAGCAGAGCTGAAGGCCTTAGAGGCAAATCAAGATAAGAGGGGATTTGATATCCTTGCGACCGATAGTTATTGGGTTGTCAAAGCTGTGGAGCAATTGATTGAGGATAATCCGACATTGTTGTTTCGTCATAAAGAGGTGCCACCACTAGGTCACAATCAAGTGGTCGACTACACCTCTGAGTATGGTTTTTTTGAGTTGGAGCAAACTCGATTTTTAAACCGACTCTATGCAGATTTGGCTCTGCCTAGATTGTCTCAAACCGCCATTCGTCTGGCACAGTCTTTTTTTGATTTAGCATCACACGAATACCAGCCAATAAAACGGGGCTTAATTAAACAGGGGCAAGTCATTCCCAACGGGCATGCACTGTTAGAAGTGCTTAACACCTATGGCGATATTAATATAGATGATTACCTGATTGCTCGGGAGCAATACTCGATCATAAACACAGGTGCTGTTAACCAAGCTATTCGGCGTTTTCAGTTACGGAACGGCCTTGAGGATGATGGAATCATTGGTTCTGCAACGTCACAGCAGGTTGCTTTGCCTTATCAAGAGGTGGCACGCCTAATAGCACTTAACCACTACCGCAGCCAGTTGGGTGCGACTGGCAATGAGCGGCCGATTATACGGGTGAACATTCCTGATTACCGGTTGCAAATAACCCATCAGCAAGAAGTTGTTTTTGAGTCCAGAGTCATCGTAGGACGAACAGCCCGGCCAACGAACCTGTTTTCATCGTCGATGAATATCATGGTGGTCAACCCGTACTGGAATGTTCCAGAAACGATCAAGACCAAAGATGTGATCCCGGGAATGAAGGCTTCATCAGATTACTTACAACAAACGAACCTGAAAATGATCCGTAGCTGGGATGATCGGACTGAAATTTCTCCCGAGATGGTGGAATGGAGCAATGTTGATCCCAATACCTTCCCGTATGAGTTTATGCAGAGTCCCGGCCGAGGTAATGCTCTTGGCAATGTAAAATTTCTCATGCCCAATGATTTCTCCGTCTACCTGCATGACACGCCATCCAGAAGTTTATTCAACAAAGCCAGGCGTAACCTGAGCTCGGGCTGTGTTCGGGTCGAGAAGGCTGCGGAGCTGGCTGAGTATGTCTTGGATTACCAGCAGCGGCCAAGCTGGCGTAACTACCAGCAACTGGTCAGTGACGGCAGAACCAATACTATCACGCTGCCGCGTAAGATTGATGTCGATGTGACGTATGTGACTGCCTGGGTTGATGAAAATAACCAACTACAGTTGCGGGAAGA
Source organism: Photobacterium sp. DA100 (assembly GCF_029223585.1). Classification (NCBI taxonomy): domain Bacteria; kingdom Pseudomonadati; phylum Pseudomonadota; class Gammaproteobacteria; order Vibrionales; family Vibrionaceae; genus Photobacterium; species Photobacterium sp. DA100. The sequence goes on from NZ_CP119423.1 coordinate 1,767,223, forward strand.
CATCTATGGTTACGACAGACCAATTAAGAGACCGGTTAAACTGCAATATTCAACAGTGAAAAACTATAGGCAATAGAGTCGCTAAAACTTGAGCTTGGCTGACAAAGTTGCACTCTATGGCGGTATATGGCGATCAGTTTGGTATACTTTCTCGTTTAAATTTACCCAGTGAGCTCAGGCTACCGCTTAAACCGTAGCTGTTAGCACCAGGATGGGTTATTCGAAGTAAAAATAGGAACTATAATAAATGCCTCTGCTGCAACGCATTAGCTTAACCATATTCTTAGTCACTATTCTTAATGGATGTGCGTCACTCTCTGATGAGGTAAAGCACCAGGTTGGGCCACCGGTCTCGCGGTCAACCAGCACATTATCATCGCTGACTGATACCTATCGACCGCAAAGTCCTAAGCAAGGCACGAGTGCCGTTGTGTTGCAAGAGTCCGGCTGGGATGCGCTGGCCCAGCGGCTAGCGCTAATCGAAACCGCTGAGCAAAGCATCGATATCCAGTATTACATTTGGAACTCAGATGCGTCGGGTAAATACCTGGCGACCAGGTTGATAGCCGCCGCGAACCGCGGGGTGAAAGTGCGTGTCATGCTTGATGATATCAACCTCAACGAGCGAGAAGATCTGCTAACAGCGCTCGATTCTCACCCTTTTATCGAAATACGTGTCTTTAACCCTATTCCCACCCGCCGTGGTGTTGCAAAGTGGCTCAATGTGTTGGGGGATTTCTCCCGCCTGAATCGCCGCATGCACAACAAGTCCTTCACCGTCGATGGGGCTATGTCGGTTGTCGGAGGGCGTAATATCGGTGATGAATATTTTGATCTTTCCGATGATATTAATTTCCGTGACCGTGATGTATTGGTTATGGGGCCAGTGGTTAATGATATCCAAACTAGTTTTGTCGACTATTGGGATAGCCGTTGGTCTTATCCTGTCAGCATGCTGGGTGGGGAAGCAACAATTGAACTGGCGGATTTAGATAAAGTCTATGCGCCGCGCTATAAGCATTACCCGGTATTGCCTGAAGGAAAAGAGGTCGCTTATCGTTTTCTGCAAGAGTTAATGAGCGAGATGACTTGGGTCAACGCGCGTTATGTGGCCGACCAGCCTGTTCCGGATGATGTTGACAATACCGATGCACCCAAAAAGACAGCCAGAGTTTTGTCGGACTTAGCACTGCAGTCTGAGCAAGAAATCATCGTGGAGTCGGCATATCTGGTTTTCGATGATCGCCAGTTGGCTGGTCTTGAGGATCTAACGAGTGAAGGTGTTGTCGTAAAGGCATTGACTAACTCTATGGTCTCGAACGATCTCATCACCAATCATTCAGGCTATGCGGGGCGCCGTCAGGACATGCTAGAGAATGGCATGCAGTTGTTTGAGTTAAAACCGGAAACCAGTCTATGTGAGGAGTCTACTAAAGATGCTTCTAAATGTGCGCCCTCAACCCCTTATGGCCTGCATTCTAAGTCCGTAGTATTTGACCGGCAAATCGCTGGGATCGGCTCCTTTAACTTTAACTTGCGCTCAACCTATCTCAATACCGAATCTATTCTGGTGATAGACAATCAAAGCATCGCCGATTCGCTTGCTGATGACATTGAGGCGGCAATGGAGGACGAGAATAGCTGGCGTCTGAGCTTGGAAGAAGGCAGCGTCCGGTGGTATTCCGGTTCAGAAAGCTGGGACAGCGAGCCAGATACTGGTCAGTGGGAGCGCATTAAGTCTCGACTGTTACAGTTATTCCCAATAGAAAAGTACTTGTGAGTTGAACAGCGAGGGTTCAGGCTATGATGGTAAAACTAGACTCAGTAAAAATAATAGGAATAACAATGAAAAAGACACTTCTTACCGCAGCATTATTGTTTTCAGCCCCTCATGTTATGGCAAGCGGGAACGCTGACATGTTCCCTGAAATGCCGGGCTTCACCAAGCATGTGATCCAGCTTGATGAGGTTGATAACGAAAGCCAAACCCGCCGGGTTCAAATCATCGCTGACAGTGTTATGAAGGTAGATTGCAACATCAAAGCACTGCCGATGGACTTTGAGCGACGCTCGCTGGAAGGGTGGGGATACTCATACTATGTGATGAAAAAACAAACGAACTATGCCAGTACAATGATGGCTTGCGAGAAAGAAGCCACTGATACCAACCTGCAGTTCCACAGTGATCTGCTGCGCTATAACTCAAAGCTTCCTTTGGTTATTTATGCCGAGGATGATGTTGACGTTGACTACTCTGTGTGGGCGCCAATGCAGTAACCTCTTTTTCCTTCCTTCGACACCAATGCCTTTTGGGCATTGGTGTTTTTGTCACTTTCAATACAACCTTTGAACCCATGGTTTCCTATTCTAGGTATTGGAACTCAAGGAGGTTGTTATAGCTTACCAATCGTTTGACTTGCCAGCTCAACTCACTGATTTTGATATCGATATTGCAACGCTGTTTCTGACCAAATTTTGATTGGTAGGCCAGATCGCCATTTTCCACTTCCTTTTTCCGCACTTAACGTAGAATTTTTCACCTCACCCTTATTTGATTTAGACAGCAAGCTCACTCTTGTCTTGAGCGAGCGAGGTGAAACTGACCTTGAAGATACAAAGCGAATCGGTAACCGGGCGACGGTTTGTGATCACCACCGAAGTTAAATCCAGTCATACAACTCAAGCAGTAGTCTTCAGGGAACTCGGGAAACACGGTTAATGGGGCTTGTTCTTATCGGTTGATTTTGAAGAGAATCTTACTGCCTTGTACTGAGAGTTTTATTTTTTTGGCGCGAATTGATAAAAAACTCTCACGGAGGAGAAGTAATTTAGTGGCATAGCCGAAAACGAAGAGGAGCTGTGCTATGTCTCACCAGTTTAATCAATACCGTCAATTACTTAACCAATCATTTGATCATGCAGTGGCCTACCTTGAGTCATTACCAGAGCGTCCGGTTGATAAGCATGTGACATCTGATGCATTGCGACAGGCTATCGGCGGTGAGCTACCACAAGCGCCGAGTTGTCCTGATACTGTTCTAAACCAGCTAGCTGTGAATGTGGAACAAGGTCTGATTGGCTCTGGTGGCCCAAGGTTCTTTGGCTATGCCATTGGCAGTGCTTTCCCTGTGTCTATGGCCGCGGATTGGCTGGTCAGTGCGTGGGATCAGAATGTGCCTTATTACGTTTCAAGCCCATCGATGGCCATTGTCGAAGAAACCGCAGCGGAGTGGGTGCTGGAGCTGCTCGGCTTATCTGAACGCGCAGGCCTTGGTTTTACTTCTGGCGCGCAGGAAGCAATCTATACTGCATTGATCACCGCACGTAATACCTTGTTGCAGCGCGCTGGCTGGGATGTCGCCAAGCAAGGTCTGTACGGTGCGCCACGTATTAATGTTGTCGTGAGCGATCAAATTCACTCTACCATTAAGCGTGCTCTGTCGATGATCGGCATTGGCCTTGAAGATATCCATACTATTCCGACTGACGATAACCTCCGGATCATTGAGGATCATATCCCAGAAGTCCTGTCTCGTTGCGAAGGGCCAACGCTTGTTTGTGCGCAAGCCGGATGTATCGACTCTGGTGCCTTCGACCCGTTTGATGCACTGGCTGATGCTGTTGAGAGTCATCCAAATGCATGGCTGCATGTGGACGGTGCTATTGGGCTGTGGGCGGCAGTAAGTGACAAGCAGAAATACCTGGTTAAGGGTATTGAGCGAGTAGACTCCATCGATACCGACGGTCACAAGTGGTTCAACATGCCTTATGACTGCGGTCTGGTCATTGTAAAGGATGCATCGGCGTTGGCCTGTGCCATGGGCGGCAGCAACATGGGGGACTACCTCAATGACGCGATGGCCAAACCGGATCGCAATGCGATCAACTTTGGTATTTCCGCTTCTCGTCGTGCCCGCGGGGTACCGGTGTATGCGGCAATTAAAGCACTGGGTAAATCAGGCATTGAACAACATCTTGATAATTGCTGTGAGCTTGCCCAGCGCATGGCCGATAAGTTACGTGCCGTCGAGGGGATCACCATTCTGAATGATGTGGTCTCTAACCGCTTCTCAGCCCAATTCGGAACGGGCAACGACGAACAGCGCAACCAGCTCACCGAGCGCGTGGTACACCGCTTGCAGCAGGAAGGTTTCTGTTATCCGTCCACATCTGGCTACAAAGGGCTGAAGACCATGTTGTTCTCGGTGTTGAGCTGCCATACCAACGAGCAGGATATTGACCTTTCGGCAGAGAAAATTATCGCTGCATTCGAGATCGAACGTGAGCTTGTCAATCAAGCTGGCCAGCCAAAACACGCTGAGGCTGTAGCGCAGGCTGAGTGCTGAATAGCACTTCTGAGTTGTGGTTTTTAATCGACTGTGATGGGAAAAGAAATGAAAGTATTAGTTAAAAATGCCGCCTTGTTTGATGGCGAAAACGAAGCGCTACGCCATGATTGTAGTTTGCTGGTGGAAGATGGGGTGATCACTAAGATTTACCAGTACGAGGCTGTGCTCGAAGATGTTGATCAAACCATAGATGCCGCAGGCTACACGGTGATCCCGGGCCTTATTGATGCCCATACCCATATTGCACTGTCTGATAGCTTCGACAAGATTGATCTGATGACGCAGGAAGAAGTAGCTGTCCGTTCGACAGTGATTGCCAAGGAGATGCTGGAGCGCGGCTTTACCTCGGTGCGTGATGTTGGCAGTAACTGTTATGGCCTTAAGCAAAGCATCGACAATGGCTTCGTGCCGGGGCCAAGGATTTACCCGAGTTATGCGGGGATCTCGCAAACTTGTGGTCATGCGGACTATCGCCAGAACCGTGCGCAGCGTTCAAACTTCAATCGCGGCATCGAAGATTCCAGCTTTATGCGCCAGGGGCATCTGATTCTGGCTGATGGTGTGCCAGAGTGCTTGAAGCGCACCCGTGATCAAATATTCAAAGGTGCATCGCAAATCAAGGTCTTCGGCGGGGGCGGCGCTTCGTCATTGTTCGACCCACTGGATACGATCCAATACACCCGTGATGAACTGCGAGCCATCGTTGAAACCGTGACAAATTACGGGTCGTATGTCTGTAGTCATATCCATGCCCAGCCGGCAATGAAAATCGCGATTGAGGAAGGGGTGAAGTCGTTGGAGCACGCCACTTTTATGGATGATGAAGTCGCCAGCATGTGCCTTGACAATGATGTTTGGGTGGTACCGCAATATGCCACGGCTGAGCTGATTGCCAATCGCATGATCCCGCTAGGTAGTGAGATTTTGTATCAGAAAACTGAGCGTGTCGGCAAAGGTTTGTTAAAGCAGGCTGAGTTGGTAGATAAATACGGTTTGAAATGTGCCTTTGGTACAGATTTAGTCGGCACACCCGAAGTGCATGCCAAGCAGAACATGGAGTTCTCTGCGCGTAAGAAGTATTTCGGCTCGTTCAGAGGTATCAAGCAGGCTACGTCAGACACCGGTGAGTTGTTGAAAATGTCTGGGCTATTGGATCCTTATCCAGAAGCCAAGTTGGGTGTACTGTGTCCGGGGGCATTTGCCGATATGCTGTTTGTTAAAGGAAATCCGGTGGCAGACCTCGATATCCTGGCCAACCCCGATAACATCAAGGTGGTCATGAAAGGTGGTGCTGTCTTTAAAGATATTCGCGAGTAGAAATGCCTCTGATTATCTAGCATCTTGATGAAATAAGCCGCTCGAAATAGTTCGAGCGGCTTTATTTTTATGGAAGATAGTCAGTTATGACACTTTCAGCTCTCGGGTTTTCCAGAGCGAGCCGATAATTGCGGCACTGATGGTCAGTACGATCACACCCAAGGAAACCGGTGTCGGGATCGCATAACTGGTTTCCATCAACAGCATCTTGATACCGATGAAGCTCAGGATGAACGCCAGTGCCGGCCGCAGGTAGCAGAAGCGGGTCAGCATACCTTCCAGCACGAAATACAGCGAACGCAAGCCAAGCAGGGCAAAGACGTTGGCTGTCATGACCAGAAACGGCTCTTTGGTTACCGCGAAGATCGCCGGGATCGAGTCCAGAGCAAACATCACATCGGTCAATGCAATGACAGCAATGACAATCAACAGCGGAGTGGCAAGCCAACCCATGCTGTCTTTGACAAAGAACTGATGGCCACGATAGTCATCGGTAACACGGAAGCATTTTTTCACTAAGCGTACTGGTAGCGACTGGGAAAAGTCCTCTTGCTCTTCTTCATCCTCACGCCATAACTTGTAGCCGGTATACAGCAAGAACGCTGCAAAGACATACAAGACCCAGTGGAATTGGGTGAGCAACTCAGCCCCCACGGCAATCATGATTGCACGCAGTATCAGTGCGCCCACTACGCCTAGCATCAGTACCCGCGGACGAATCGCTTCAGGCACGGCAAATTGGCTGAAAATCAATGCGAAGACAAACAGGTTGTCGACACTCAATGATTTTTCAAGCAAGTAGCCGGTAAGGAAAGCTGTCGCCGCTTCGCTATTGGTATAGCTACTCTCTGGTGCCATCAAAGGCCAGTATAAATAGATAACCACATTGAAAGCTAAAGCCAACATAACCCAGAAAACACTCCAGATAGCGGCTTTTTTGATGGTGACTTTGCCACCGCGGGTTTGGTACAAGTCCAGCGCCAACATAAAGATGGTTAGAACAGCGAACCCTTCATAGCTCAAAAGGCTCATAATTTACTCCTTTCACGATCGAGCGCGCGAAAGGGACCGGATCAGGGGGAGACCAGACCTTTCGCGCATTAATGTAATGAGCTACCTCCAAATGCTAAATGGCATATGAAGCTACCCCTGCACGGATGTGCATGATTAATGGCGTTGGTCTCGTCAGGATGGTGTAGGGCTGGTACTACAAATCCACCCTCGGCTGCCGGAAGTTTGGGACTTCGAGATGACGACAGACGAACAGTTGGTGACTACTCCCCAAAGCAGGCGCATTCTAAAAGCAAATTTCATAATGCGCTAGTGGTAATTTACGTCAAAAATAATTTTTTCACACCTAGATTGTCATAATCCTTTCACAGGTGATTGTTAATTTATCGCTATTGTTTTGGTCTATACCAAATTAGGTGGTGAATAATGCTCAAGGACAAAGATAACTTCCAGCCATATTGGTTTGCTCAGGCGATGGGAGTAGAAGTATCCGCTCAACCCAATGTGCTACAAAATGATATCCAAACCGATGTGTGTATCGTCGGTGGCGGGTATACCGGTCTGTGGACTGCCATTAATCTGAAGCAACAGCAGCCAGAGCTGGATGTTGTGGTCATTGATAAAGGGCTGTGTGGCATTGGAGCCTCTGGTCGCAACGGCGGCTGCATGCTGACGTGGTCGACTAAATACCTGTCGATGAAAAAGCTCTACGGCGAAGAGAAGGCGGCAAAGCTAGTTGCGGCCTCTGAGCTGGCAATCTATGAAATCGAGGCCTTCTGTAAGGAGCACGGTATTGATGCCCAATTGCGTCGCCATGGAACGTTATATACCGCGACCAACAGTGCCCAAGAAGGGGCAATGGCTGGCGTCTTGCAGGCATTGGAGCAGCAGGAAATTAACAGCTGGCAAGCGTGGGAAAAAGACAAGATCCAACTGGAGGCGGGATCTAGCGTGCATAGTGAAGGGTACTATTCTCCGGCGGCTGCCAGTGTCCAGCCGGCGATGTTGGCCCGTGGCTTGAAACGTGTTGCCGAACGTATGGGGGTAAAGATCTTTGAGAATACCCCGATGGAAGATATCAATACCGAGATCCCAATTACCATTACCACCCCGCAGGCGGATATTTTTGCCAAGAAGGTGGTACTGGCACTCAATGCCTGGATGGTAGAGCAGTTCCCCGAATTCAAGCGCAGCGTGGTATTAGTCTCTTCAGATATGGCGATCACCAAGCCTGTCCCAGATAAACTGGCTGAAATGGGGCTAAAGGACGGCAAGACAATTGTTGACTCGCGTACCTTTGTTCATTACTACCGCTCGACACCTGACGGCCGGCTGATGCTGGGCAAGGGCGGTAATTATTTCGCGTTTGCCAATCGTATCAGCAAGGTATTTGATCAGCCAAGTCGTTATCAGCCGCTGCTGCGTAATGCATTCAATCGGTTCTTCCCTATAATATCGGATCAGCCATTTGCGGCGACTTGGACCGGGGCATCGGATCGCTCTGTGACCGGGATGCCGTTCTTCGGCCAGTTAAAGCACAATAAAGACATTGTTTATGGCTTAGGCTACTCGGGCAATGGTGTAGCACAAACCTGGATAGGCGGGAAAATTCTGTCATCATTGGTACTAGAGCAGCAAAATGACTGGACCGAGTGTGGCTTGGTATCCGGCCCTAAAGGTTATTTCCCGCCAGAGCCAATTCGCTGGACTGGGGCGATGATGGTACGCAACGCGATTCGTCGTAAAGAAGCGGCCGAAGATGCCGGACGCAAACCATTATGGGTGGATAAACAATTGGCCAAGTTTGCCGATGCGGCCGGCAAAGCAGACAAAGGGTAATACGGCCCGCTGTTTTCTCACCAGATGGAAATAAATAAAGAGCCTCAGGGCTCTTTATTTGCATATTACATAACTTGTAACACAACCTGCTATTTATCACTTTTCAGTTCGCTTGGACAGATTATAATGTTCTGAGTAATTAGTCTGGGTAGATTGTATGTTGATTAGGCGTCTCTACACAATTTGTCTGTTTGTTGTATCGTTGTGTGTAAACACCGCGATAGCGCAGCATATTGAGTCGTTTAGTGGCAATAAGTTTTGTCCGACAGCGCCTGTTCATCCTTCTGTAAGCTTGTTGGCAGTGACTGACAGCAGTTGGCCAATACAAAAAACAGAAGTGATAACCATCACCCAGGAGGAAGAGCGATCCATCTTCGATGAAGGAGGGGACGCTTATATTTTCAACGCGTTAAGGCGTATCAAAAGCGTTGATCATTATGCCGGCATGGGGGTAAAGCCCTCGTTTAGCCTCGTTTTTGAATTTCATCCCCCTTCTTTTTTACAAATTGCGCTGACGCCAACGGTATTGCCATCGATGCAGTCCCAATGGGTTGCCCGCATTCCTCAAAGCCATAACCGTCTTTCCGGCTGGAAAGAGGGCAATTTGCTCTATAGCCATCGTGTCGGCTAATCCTTATAGCTCCATATCTTAAGTAAGTTAACTGAGTGTATTTGTAGCAGATCGATATCGATCACTACTGTCTCCTATACAAAAGGGGTTCCTGTGTATCAGGGACTTTATAAATAAAGGGTATGACAATGGAGCGTACTTGGGTTTCTTTGCGAGTTAAAACTGCACTGTCTAATTGGCGGGGGATCACCCTGGTTGTAATTTCGACGCTGCTCGTTTTTCTAAGCTGGCCAAGCTCACCAATTCACCATTCATCGCTGGTGGTAAATGAGTACATCGAACACAGATTGGTTGAGATGAAAATCAACCAGGAAGGGACTCTAGCTTCCCGAATGCTAGTGGATTTGATTTTTGGTAACGCTCGCCAAGGTTGAGCACAACATGTCACGGTTTGTTTGTTCATAGGCGGCAATAAGGCCGGGAATACCGGTAGTTACGTTTTGGAGTAGTATATGCAAGAGATGTTATTGGCTATATGGCATCATGATTTTGAAACCCTGCAGCAAGTGAGTTCATTGCAATGGTTCTTGTTGTTGCTGACGATAATCTTGCTATTGGAATCGAGTTTTGTATTTTTGCCTCTGCCTGGCGACGGGTTAGTACTGTTTGCCGGAGGTATGATTGGGCTTGGAATTTTAGATTTCCCTACGACTGTTGCTGCACTGTGTTTTGCGGCTACCTTTGGTGGGTTTATGGGCTACCTGCAGGGAAGGGTGTTACATCGGACCCGGTTTGTGGATTGGTTGGAGCGTATGCTACCTGATGATGCGTTGCCAAAAGCAAGACGGTTACTCAATAAATACGGCTTTCTCTCGTTGTTCATTTCTCGCTTTGTTCCTTTTGTCAGGGTGCTAACGCCCATGTTGATGGGGATCGCTAAGCTGAGCGCATGGCGAATGGTGGTGATCAGCGCCATGAGCTCCCTGATCTGGTGTTTGATTTTGTTGCTGGTGGGCAAATGGGTAATGCTTAGCCCGATGTTGAGTGAATACCAGCAAATCCTAACCAAAGGGTTGGTGATGCTAAGCTTCACCCTGATGGTGTCGGCTATTGTTGGGTTGGTATATCGGATGGTCAAATCACGATATGTGACTTATCGTCAGCCTCAGCGATAAATGAAAAGCGAAACACCGAAGTGCCTTCCTGGCCGAGGGCATTCGGTGTCTCGCTCTTATACGCTCTGGGTTAGGCATAACTTACTAGTTGGCGCAATCTAGCAAGATTGCTTCGAGCTTATCTAGCCCTTGATGCAGTACGTCAGCTTCTATTGTCAGCGGCGGAAGTAACCTGATCACGTTACCTTTAACTCCACATGACAGAAGAATTAGACCTGCTTCTTGTGCCTTGCTGATAACGGTTTTGGTGAGCTCAGGTAATGGCTTTCCAGAAATTGGGTCTGAAAATTCAATGGCAATCATTGCTCCAAGGGTTCGTACATCGCCAATGGTGGCGACTTTGGTGCGGAGCGTTTCCAGTTTGGCCGAGACAATTTCACCAATATCCAGTGCCTTGCGACAAAGCTGTTCTTCTTCAATAATTTTCAGTACTTCTAATCCCGCCACACAGCCAAGTGGAGAGCCTGCATAGGTACCGCCTAATCCGCCGGGTAGGGCTGCATCCATGATATTGGCTTTGCCCACCACGGCTGATATTGGGAAGCCACCTGCAATGCCTTTTGCCATGGTGATGAGATCAGGCTCAATGCCTAAGTATTCGGTCGCAAATAATTTCCCGGTACGGGCAAAGCCAGTTTGTATCTCATCGGCGATGAGTACGATGCCATGCTGATCGCAAAGTTCACGTACCCGCTGGGCAAATTCAACAGGTGCTTGGTAGAAGCCGCCTTCGCCCTGAACCGGCTCAAAGATAATAGCGGCAATTCGATTTGGCTCGATATCACAGCTGAACAGATCGTTGATAGCGTTTAGGCTGTCATCAATCGAAATACCATGATATGCGTTAGGGTATGGGGCATGGTAGATTTCATTAGGGAAAGGGCCGAAGCCTGCTTTATATGGTGCGACTTTCCCGGTTAAGCCCATTGTCATATTGGTCCGTCCGTGGAAGCCCCCCTTGAAGGCAATCACGCCACTTCGTTTGGTATGAGCGCGGGCAATTTTAATCGCATTTTCGACGGCTTCTGCGCCTGTTGTAAGAAAGACAGCCTTTTTCTGGGTGTCACCTGGGGCAAGTTGTGTGAGCTTTTCGGCAAGCTCAACAAATGAGCTGTACGGCGTTACCATTGCACAAGTGTGTGAGAATTGATCCAGCTGGGCTTTGACCGCCTCGGTGATCCTCGGATGGGAGTGACCGGTGTTATTGACCGCGATGCCAGCTGCAAAATCAATATACTGGTTGTCTTCAATATCCCAGACAATGGCATTTTCGGCTTTTTTCACATACAGCGGGTAAAGCGCCCCCATACCCTGGGCGATCACTTGTTGTCTTTTATTGTGTAGTTCTTGATTGGATTTCATGGCTAATTTCCTTTTATTTATGCAATACCGCCGAAACACATGTATTTAATATCTAGGTATTCATCTAATCCCTGTTTGGCGCCCTCTCGGCCGATCCCCGACTCTTTTACACCGCCGAATGGTGCAACTTCAGTCGAGATGATCCCCTCGTTGATCCCGACCATGCCGTAGTCCAGTGCCTCGGCGACTTTCCAGATCCGCTTGATATTTTGGCTGTAGAAATAGGAGGCGAGACCATAAGGGGTATCGTTGGCCATGTCGATTAATTCTTCATCGCTGTCGAAGCGCAAAATCGGGGCGACGGGGCCAAAAATCTCTTCCTGAACGATGTCCATATGCTGTTCGACATCCACCAAAATTGCAGGAGACATAAATAAGCCCCCATATTGTTTTTGCTCGGTAATCAAGGTTGCCCCTTGTTCACAAGCAAACTGGACAAGGGACTTGACTTTGTCTTTGGCCGCTTGACTGATCATTGGGCCGAGTGCTACGCCTTCCTCAAGGCCATTGCCGATTCTGAGTGAGTTTACTGCGGCTCGGAACTTCAGGACGAACTCATCGTGGACTTTGCTGTGTACATAAAAACGGTTGGCACAGACGCATGTTTGGCCAGCATTGCGGAACTTGGAGGCAATCGCGCCCTGGACAGCACTATCGATGTCTGCATCATCGAAGACTATGAACGGAGCGTTACCTCCTAGCTCCATGGATGTGCGTTTTACGGTATCTGCACACTGTGCCATTAGAAGCTTGCCGACTCGGGTCGAGCCGGTAAAAGATAGCTTTCTAATCAGTGGGTGATGGGTAAAAGTGTCACCGATTGATTTTGCGTTCGAACTGCAAACGACCTGGAGCACATCTTTGGGGATCCCTGCCTGGTAGGCCAGCTGAGTAATAGCCAGTGCCGATAATGGCGTAAGCTCGGAGGGTTTAACGATAAAGCTACAGCCAGCCGCGAGAGCAGGAGCCGCTTTGCGGGTGATCATCGCAATAGGAAAATTCCAAGGCGTGATGGCACAAGCAACCCCCACTGGCTGTTTAACGGTAATGACACGCCGGTCAGAGGTATGGCCGGGAATGGAATCGCCGTAGGCTCGCTTACCTTCTTCGGCAAACCATTCGATAAAGCTCGCACCGTAGAGTACCTCGCCTTTTGCTTCGGCAAACGGCTTCCCTTGCTCTAGAGTCATCAAACGCGCGAGATCATCTTGGTTTTCGATGAGCAACTGAAACCACTTGTTGAGCTTCGAAGCTCGCTCTTTGGCTGTGTGACCAGCCCATGACTTTTGCGCAAGATGTGCGGTTTCAATCATGTCACATAGTTGCTCTGAGGTGGTAGTTTTCACATACCCGAGCACGGCCATGGTGGCAGGATTAGTGACTTTTAGGGTGTGGCAATCCGGTTCGCTCAAAAAAGAGAGCAAACTCTTGTTCTTTATCTGTTCCATACTGTGTCCTAGTTAAGGGTAAAAACTAGCCTTACTCCAAGGGCTAGGTAAAGACGTGCTTATGTGCTTGTTGATGAGAGGTTATGCTGCACCTCCCACAGGGATCTGTTGGGTAATACAGTGGATATTGCCACCACCGAGCAAAACTTCCCGGGTTGGGATACCAACGATGTTGTAGTCGGGGAGGGCGTTTTGCAAAATCGACTTCGCCATAGAATCGGTCAGACTGTCTAATTCCGGTAGAAATACAGTCTTATTGATCATCAGGAAATTCGCGTAAGAGCCGCCCAGCCGCTCGCCGGCATGACGCTTCATTCCATGCGATGGGGCAATACCCGCCGCTTCGTGCTCTTGCAAATACAATGGCCCCGGGATGGGGAGTTTAATGACCTCAATAGTGCGCCCTTTGGCATCCAGACTATTGACCAATACCCGCAGCGCCTCACGCGAGATCAGGTATTGCGGATCATTGATATCTTCGGTCCAGCTCAGTACCACTCTACCGGGGGCTATCACATGTAGCAGGTTGTCAACATGCCCATCGGTTTCATCATTGAATAGCCCTTTGGGAAGCCAGATGACTTTAGTGATGCCGAGATAATCGGCTAGGTACTGCTCAATGTCGTCCTGGCTTAACTCCGGGTTTCTCCCCGGGCTTAACAAGCACTCCGCAGTGGTATAGAGCGTGCCTTCTCCGTCAGTATGGATGGCTCCTCCTTCAAGCACAAAAGGGGCTCGGTAGTGGTCTATTCCCAGACGTTCGCAAATTTTAGCTGCTAACTTGTCATCATCAGACCAAGGCGCGTAAAGCCCGTTGAACTCGCCACCCCAGGCGTTGAAGCGCCAGCTTATCCCGCGTTTTTCACCCTCGGCATTGGTGACGATGGTCGGGCCTATATCACGCATCCACGCGTCGTTATAAGTCATGACCTCAACGTGAACCGATGGGGCAAGTTGATCCCTCGCTTCTTGTTGTTGCCTCTCACTGACCACAACCGTAACGGGGACGACCCGGTTGATTGCATTGGCGACCCTTGCGAAAGCTTGCTGAGCAGGCTTGGCGTCATTTCGCCAGTTGTCCTGACGCTCAGGCCAAGCGAGCCACACCGCTTGCTGGGTAGCAAATTCAGCAGGGAAGGTAAATCCATCTTGTTTGGGCGTTGTCACAAGTTCCATTTGCAAGCTCTCTATACTGATTTATGAGCTGAATACCGCTCCTTTTACTGGCAACATTTAGCCAGTTGCCAGGAAAAGGGGAGTTGGTTAATAGCGTATTATTTCGCGCTAAGGGAATTTAGCTGGCCGTATAAATCTGGGCGGCGGTCTCTAAACAGCCCCCAGCTATGTCGGGCTTTTGCGGTCGCATCGAGATCGATTTCGGCATAGATAATGGTTTCCTCATCTCGCGAGGCTTCGGCAAGTTTGTCTCCAGTATGATCAGTGATGAAAGATGAACCATAGAAAGTGGTTTCAATGCCGTCGTCAGACTCAACCCCGGTGCGGTTAGAGGCAATCACCGGGACCAGATTAGCCGCAGAGTGACCTTGCATGGTGCGCTGCCAGTGCCCTTGTGAGTCTAAGTTAGCATCCTGCGGCTCTGAGCCTATGGCTGTCGGGTAGAAGATAGCTTCTGCGCCTTGCAGTACCAAACAGCGGGCAAGTTCAGGAAACCATTGATCCCAGCAGATCCCGGCTCCGAAGCGGCCAAATTGTGTATCCCAAACCTTAAAGCCGGTATCTCCAGGGCTGAAATAGAACTTTTCGCTGTAGCCCGGGCCATCAGGGATGTGTGACTTACGGTAATTGTCTAACACCGTGCCATCGGCATCGATCATGACTAATGAGTTGAAAAAAGCATTGCCGCTCTTTTCGAAATAGCTGACCGGAAGCACGACGTTAAACTCTTTGGCAATAGCGCTCATCGTACTAATCAGCGGGCTGCTATCGAGCTCTTGTGCTAATTCAAAGTATTTGGCTTCTTGCTTTTTGCAGAAGTAGGGCGCTGCAAATAACTCTTGCAAAACCACCACATTGGCACCGTTATCGGCCGCTTCTTTTACGCTCTGGCGGATTTTGTCGAGGTTCTTTTCTAAATCCCAGCTGATAGCAAGCTGCACAGCAGCAAAAGTTACTTTTCTTGTCATGAATGCGTCCTTGTGTTTCTTAGATTGCCAGTTTGTCGCGTAGGTTGTAGTAAGCCGCACCCAGAGCCGTAAAAGGAATTTGGAAGTGACGGCCGCCAGGGAAGGCGTAATGCTTGAGTGAAGCAAATGCATCGAAGCGTTCTGCATGGCCGGTCAGTGCCTCTGCCAGCAATTTACCGGCGAGGTGCGTACAGGTAACACCGTGCCCGCTGTAACCCTGCAGGTAGTAGATGTTGTCGCTGAAGCAACCAAATTGTGGCATACGCGAATAGGTCAGCAGGAAGTTGCCGGTCCACGCATAGTCAATTTTTATCCCTTGAAGTTGTGGGAAGACTTTATCCATTTTGGGGCGGATGAGTTGCTCAATATTTTGCGGGTCACGTGCACCATAGACGACGCCACCACCAAACAGAAGTCGCTTGTCGGCCGAGAGGCGGAAGTAATCGAGCAGGTAATTACAGTCTTCCACACAATAGTCAGAAGGCAGAATCGTCTTGAGTTGCTCTTCATTGAGCGGGGCCGTCGCGACAACCTGGGTGCCGCATGGAATTGCCTTGTTGCTGATGTTCGGGGCCAGTCCTCCGAGATATGCGTTACCTGCCAGGACAAGGTATTTGGCCTTTACTGAGCCTTTTTCAGTATGGGCAACAGGCATTGGGCCTTTTTCGATGCGGGTCACAGCGGACTGTTCGAAAATCTGTCCACCCATTTTGACAAAAGCGCTGGCTTCACCGAGGGCAAGTTTAAGAGGGTGGATGTGACCTCCTCGCATATCCAGCAGGCCGCCGACGTAAGCCTCGGTGCCTACGGCTTGCTTAACGTCGTTTTCGTCTAATAGTGACAGCTGATTGTTACCGTAACGCTCCCAGTTTTTCTTGTGCTCTTCGAGCCCTTTTAGCTGCTTGTGGTTAAGAGCAGTAAAAAGCCCGCCTTGCTTAAGATCACAATCAATATTATGTGTTGCGACAAGCTGGCGAATAATATCACCGCCTTCAAAAATCATGTTGCACAGCTCGGTAGCGGTTTTGGAATCATAGCGCTGCTCGATAACATCGACATCACGGCTGTAGCTGTTGACGATTTGGCCGCCGTTACGACCGGTAGCACCGAAACCCACCTTGGCGCTTTCAAGAACAGCAACGCGAAAGCCTTTTTCGGCGAGGTGCAGGGCTGATGACAGGCCAGAGAATCCTGCCCCGACGACACAAACATCGACTTCGATGTTGTCCTGCAGTTGCGGATACGCTGGCATATTCGGGACAGAGTTGGCATAGAATGAATCGGTATGTGTGGTCATGATCTAATCCTTTAGTTGACTTACAGGCGAATCCAAGTAGTTTTTGTTTCGGTGAACTTGTCAAAGGCATGCAGTGACTTATCACGTCCGTTGCCGCTCATTTTGAAGCCGCCGAACGGTACCGTCATATCCCCTTCGTTGTAGTTATTTACCCAGACAGAACCGGCTTCGAGCTGTTTGGCGACTCGGTGTGCCTGGCTCAGATCCGAGGTCCATACGGCGGCACCCAGACCATATCGAGAGTCGTTGGCAATGCGGATAGCGTCGGCTTCGTCCTTGAATGGGATAACACATAATACCGGGCCGAAAATTTCCTCTTGGGCGACTCGCATTTGGTTGTTGACGTTATCCAAGATCACCGGCGCTACAAAGGCACCGTCACCCTCGATGTCACCACCACAAATTACAGTGGCGCCTTCTTGCTGGGCTAGGCTGACGTAATCAAGGACTTTTTGCTTATGCTCATGATCAATGAGCGCGCCCATACAGCTGCTTGGATCAAGCGGATCCTTAGGGGCAAAACGCTGAGAGGCCGAAACGACTTTGTCGATGAACGCATCTTTAATGCTTTCCTCAACCAACAGCCTTGTTGCCGCCACACACACTTCGCCTTGGTTATAGAAACAGCCTCCCGCCGCCTCTGCTGCCGCATGATCAAGGTTGTTGTAGTTAGCGAAAACAATGTTGGCATTCTTGCCGCCGGCCTCGGCCCATACTCGCTTGAGGTTGGTTTCACCTGCGCTCACCATCAACTGGCCTGCCACCTTGGTCGATCCTGTGAAGGTAATGCAGTTGACATCTTGGTGGCGGGCGAGGGCTTCCCCTGCCTCGTAACCAAAACCGGTAACTACTTGGAACACGCCAGCAGGAAAGCCTGCCTCATTGGCGAGCTGTCCAAGATAGATAGCGGTGAGGGATGATTTCTCGGAAGGCTTAAGGATGACACTGTTGCCCGCAGCCAGTGCAGGGCCTAGCTTCCAGCAGGCCAGCCATAGCGGGAAGTTCCACGGTACAATGGCCGCTACTACACCGATTGGCTGGTGGCTGATAAAGGCATGTACGTCCTTTTCTGTTGGGGCGACTTCACCGTACACTTTGTCTAATGCTTCGGCATACCAGCGTAGCGATGCTGCCGCGCCGGGAATATCTGTGCTGTGGGCATGTGAGATTGGCTTGCCGGTATCGAGTGATTCCAGCAAAGCCAAGGTCTCTTGGTGTGACGAAATTAAATCGGCAAAGCGTTGGAGTACGGCTTTGCGGCTAGCAGGGCTTTGGTGTTGCCAGTCGCCTGCACTGAAGGCTTGGCGAGCGTGTGAAACCGCAATGTCGACATCTTGTTGTTTGCAGCGGGCAATATCAGCAAGTTTTTTCCCTGTAGCTGGATTGACAGTTTCAAACGTTGAATTATCTGCGGCTTGGCAGTATTCGCCATTAATAAAAGCGCGGGTTTCAAGTTTTGTTTGATTCTGTAATTCAATCCAATCCGATTGCGATTTCATACACTCTCTCCTTGAAGGACAGGGTGCTAGAAAGTCGCCGGTGTGTGCGCACTAATTATTCTGCAAACCCTGTCGGTTTTATTTGAAAATTTATGGGCGATGGTCGTATCGATTAAATACGACTCGCCTTGACGAATGAGGTATACCTCTCCGTTGTATTCCAGTTCGATTTCACCTTCGAGCACTGTGCCGGCTTCTTCGCCTTCGTGACAAATTTCTGAAGCTCCCGTGCTTGAGTGCGGGCTATACTCCTCGATAAGAAAGCCCATTTTTCGTTCTGTCGTGCCATTACTGACTAATTTCATCGAAACAGCCTCGTTGCCTATTTCAACTAATTCATTTTCAGGAATGACGACTTTTATTTTTTCTTCTCTGTCTTGTTCGAAGGTGAAGAACTCGGACAAAGAAAGAGAAAAAACATTCACGATTTTTTGCAAAGAGCTGACGGAAGGGCTGACCTTTCCGTTTTCAATCGATGAAATAGCACTATTGGTCATTTGTGCTTTTTCAGCTAACTCACGCTGCGATAAACCTTTTTGTTTGCGTAAGTTGGCGATTTTTTTACCTATCGCTTCGTTGTCCACTTAGCCTGACTCCATTTCGTTGTGATGAAGCCATAATAAAGTGTTTGAATAAAAATTGTGAGAACTGATTTTGTCTTGCTTGCCATTCTGGGTGCCATTGCACACCAATAAAGTAGGGGTGGCCATCAAGACTAATAGCCTCAATCAAACCGTCTGTGGCACAAGCTTCCACACGAAGGCCCGGTGCGAGTAGATTAATGCCTTGGTTATGTAACGTGTTGACAGGTATTTCTCTTTGTTCATTGAGCCACTGAGAAAAGTGGCCGCCATGCTCAACCATGACAGAATGCCTTGCGGCGTATTTCTTGTTGAAGTCATCGGTTTTATCTTCGCGGTGATCATTGAACCCTGCATGATGGACAAAAGGGTAAAGTGAACCGCCCAATGCGACATTTATTTCTTGGAACCCACGGCAGATGCCCAGTGTTGGAATATTTTTTTCTACGGCTTGCTCTATTAATTGAAACACTAATTCATCACGGCCTTCATCGGTCATTGCTTCATCGTGTTCTGCACCGTATCGGTGAGGGGCAACATTTGAATGGCTCCCTGGCAATAAAATCCCATCAACATTATTTAACAGTTGTGTCAGTTGATTGCCTTTGGCTGTTGCTGGCAATAGCACTGGGATGCCGCCAAAGTCAGTGACTGCATCAATATAAAATTGGTTAACAGATTGGATTGCATAGCCACTCAATTTTTTTTCACAGCAGGCAATCGCGATGACTGGCGATTCATTCATTACTCACATTTCCTGTTCGAAATATTTAACACTTAAGTTACAAACCGAATTCCCATATCGCAAGAGTGATTGCCGTTGTGAATGTGTTTTTTGTGAGGCGTGTCACCGAAATCGCATTTTTGTCGATTTTTAGTGTTCGAAATATTGAGCAAAAGGAATTATATGTTAATAATTTGTTGCGTAGATGGTGTGTGGTTGTTTTGTTTTTATGTGGTTAAATACCTAATTTAAAAGAAATAATTTTCACTTTCATGGGTTGTGAGTTGAATTTTGTGTTCTAAATAATTGATGGTCGCCGACGATTCACAACAACTGATATCAAGAAATGTTTTCGGAGAATAATGTATGGATGCATTTGATTCTGAGGTCAGAAATTTTTTACAAAAATGGCCCGAGATAGAATTTGTAGATTTGGTTTTTACGGATATCAATGCGTGTCCCAGAGGAAAGCGAATTCCAGTCAAGGCATTGGCAAAAGTGAAAAAAGGGGTACCGCTTCCCGTCTCGACAATTAGTTTGAACATGGTTGGAAGCGTGGTGGAAGCGGCCGGACTGGGCGAAGAGCTGGGTGAGCCTGATCACCTTTGCTATCCGATACCGAACACATTGACGAGGACAGTTAATCCGAATGTAGCTCAGCTAATGCTAACAATGATGGATGCATCGGGAGAAAAACCAACACCATTATTTATTCGTAACGTTTTGGAAGATTTACTAAATCAGCTTCACTGTAAAGGACAATACCCGGTAGTTGCCCTGGAATTGGAATTTTACCTGGTTGATAAGTCCAGGATGGAGAATGGCTTGGTCAAGCCTGCCTTTAATCCAAAGAAAAGGATGCAGGAAAAAGACACCGCAGTTTATGATCTAGAAAATTTAGATGACTATGCAGACTTCCTTTCAGATCTTAATGTTGCCGCCGCCGAGCAGGAATTGAATACATCAGGAGCGCTTTCTGAATCGGCCCCAGGCCAGTTTGAGATTAATTTTAATCACCAAAAAGATGTGCTCAATGCCTGTGATCAGGTGCTACTTGCCAAGAGGTTAATTCGACAGGTTGCTCACCAGCATAACTTCGATGTGACTTTTATGGCTAAGCCATTCGCCCATGAGGCTGGCAACGGGCAGCACATTCACTTGAGTGTGGTCGACGAAGCAGGTTCCAATCTGTTTTCGGATCAAAATGGTGCCGCCAGCCCCTTTTTCTATCAAACCCTAGCCGCGATGATCCACTCAGTACCGAGTTCGATTGCGCTGCTTTGCCCCAATGTGAACTCGTACCGTCGATTTTCTGCGGGCTCATATACACCAACAAAAGCGGATTGGGGGCACAATCATAGAGGCGTAGCCCTCCGGATACCAATGAGCGATAGCAATAATCGCAGGATTGAACATCGTATTGCTGGTGCTGATGTCAATCCCTATATCTTGGCTTCTGTTGTGTTGGCCAATGTCCTTGCCGCCGAAAAGTTCACCCCAGAACAATGCCCCGAGCCGTTGAGTGAGTCCGCGCCGTCAATGCCTACTCGTATGTCCGATGCGCTCGCTGAGCTGGAAAGGGGGGAGTTTGGGGATTACCTACCGAATGAGTTTTTACACATTTATCATGCTTGCAAGCAAAGTGAGCTTGCTGAGTTCGAAAGTGCTGTAACTCCATTAGAAGTTGAATGGATGCTGCATACCGCCTAAAAGAAGAGGGAACTTGTATGACCACCCAAAACACGGTGCTTGAAACACCGGTTAAATTCAATAGTAGTTACTGGCTCTATCTGTTTGCTGTATTTGGTGCCATTATCGGATTTGCAACCATCGGTAGCCTCCACGAAGAGGGGCAAGCATATGGTTGGCTCAGCCTTTTACCGACGATATTCGTCTTGGCGTTTGCACTGTTAACTCACCGCACCGTCGAGGCGCTGTTTAGCGGGGCAATCATGGGCTTACTGATGATTGACCCTACTGAGTTCGTCGGTGGTGTGGTAGATGTGTCGATGACCGTCATGATGGATGAAACCATTGCCTGGGTTATTCTGGTTTGTGGCTTGATGGGCGGCTTAATTGCTATCCTGGAAAAAGGGGGGAGTATCCTTAGCCTGAGCCAGGTACTGGTGAACAAGGTGAAAAGCCGCAAGCAATCTATGCTGTTGACTTTTTTGTTAGGTATCTTGGTCTTCATTGATGATTATCTGAACGCCATTGCCATTTCATCATCAATGAAAAGGATCACGGATAGCTACAAAATATCTCGTGAAAAGTTGGCTTACCTTGTGGATTCAACGGCTGCACCTATCTGTATCATCATCCCGATTTCAACCTGGGCAATCTTCTTCAGCTCTCTACTGGAAGACAACGACGTTGCTGCCTCCGGCGAGGGGCTGAGTGTGTACATCCAGGCCATACCATATATGGCTTATGGTTGGGTGACGCTGGCTGTCGTATTCCTTGTTGCCATGGACAAGCTGCCTAATTTCGGCGCGATGAAAAAAGCCGAGCAGCGAGCGCAGCAGGGCCAGGTAAAACCAGAAGGTGCGACCGAAATCAATTTTGGTGAAAATATCAAGCCACATTCAAATACCACGCTGGGTGTACTTAACTTTGTGCTCCCGATGGTGGTGTTGGTCGCCGCAAGCTGGTATTTCGATATTGACCTATTGGCGGGTGTTTTCGTAGCCATCATGTTTACTATCTTCTTCTACGGCATGCAGCGCCTGTTGTCCCTCAGCTCTATGTTTGATGCTATCTATGATGGGATCAAAGTGATGATGGTGCCGCTGGCAACAGTGGTCGGTGGCTTTATGCTGAAGAATGTTAATGATCAGCTAGGGCTAACGGAATATGTCATCGAAGCAGTATCTCCTTGGCTATCGCCGACCCTGTTCCCGGTGATCATTTTCTTGGTAATGACAGCGTTGGTATTTGCAACGGCATCGTCATGGGGACTATTTGCGGTAGCAATGCCGATTGTTTTCCCTCTTGGTGCGCATCTGGGAGTGCCTGTTCATATCACTGTTGGTGCGCTTCTGTCAGCCTCTGCAGCAGGCAGCCACTCATGCTTCTTCAGCGATTCGACCGTGTTGTCTGCCCAGGGCTCAGGTTGTACAGCGATGCAGCATGCCTTGACGCAAATGCCGTATGCACTCATTGGTATTATTTCGACTGCAATCTTCTTCGTCGTGATTGCCTAATTTAGCTTGTGCAATGCAGCTGAAATGAAAAAGCCAGAGTCACAATGACTCTGGCTTTTTTGGGGTTTACTTGGACAGTTCAGCGACCGATTCGATGCAAATCGCATCGTGGCGCCAGTATTCCAAGTCACAGTCAATGACATTGTCATGCTGATCATAGTTAAGGCGTTCGACCAACATCGCAGGGCTACCTGCGGTTGCCCTCAGGTGTTGCGCGGTTTCACCCAATAGGGATGTGGTACTGACACGATAACGGGTTTTCGAATAGATCACGCCATATTCTTCCCGGTACAGGGTAGTCAGTGACGAAGTAAAAGATTTTTCCAGTAAGTTCGGAAAGTATTTTGGCAAGATGAAGTTGGTGACCACCACCACCGGGCGTTCATCCAGAAAACGCAGGCGGTCGATTCGGTAGACTTCCGATAGGGGGGGCACTTTAAGTAATGACGCGGCTCGGCGGCTGGCCGGCATCAGCTTGGCATCGATCAGCTCGGTGCGAGCGAGTCGACCTTGCTCTTTCGCCATTTGCGGGAAGTTGGTGGTGTATGTCGGGTCATAGCTTAGCGGTGCGGGTGAGACGAACCAACCTCGGCGGTCTTCACGGTATAGTTTCCCTTCCGCTTCCAGCAGAGCCAGTGACTCACGCAAGGTGACCCTTGTCGTGTTGAATGATTCTGCGAGCTTACGCTCGGCAGGTAATTTGTTACCAGCTGCAAGAAGGCCTGCATCAATCTGTTCGTTGATGGCTTCCATGATTTTCAAATATTGCACAATTGACCCTATGTAAAATGCAAATTCGATTAATCCCTAAGTTGGGGGGAAGTTAATCGGATTGACATTATATCCTTATCATTACTTAAGCGCTTTATTAAAAGGTCACGGTAATAGACTATTACGGCTTCTATTACCGTGCGTGAAAGGTGCCACATTGCGAAAAGTGAATGAGCGCTGCCTTTAACGTTTACGCCATGCCTGGGTGTAACGTTCGATAAGCTGAATAGTACCGACATGGGTAAGCTTAACCAGTGCCGCGGTGAGCAAAATCATTACCGCCATGGCTGCAGCGGGACCAGTCTGGCCAGCGTCGTCCATGTTCAACACCGAAACAGATGCTGGCATGGTGTCGGTGGCGTAAAGAAAAACAATTGCAGACGTCGTGGTCATGGCATTGACGAACATGTAAACCGCGATTTCGAGCACCGCTGGTAAGCAAACAGGCAGGGTCACTTTGAAGAAGACCTTGTACTGCGGCATTTTGATTGAGGCAGAAATCGCTTCGACTTCTGCAGGCAACTGCTTGAGTGCTGTCAGTGCCGTCATGTGGCCGACGGTGTAGTAGTGGATCACGCTGTTGATCACCAGGATAGCCATCGTTCCGTACAATACCGACATTGGGTTTGCTTGGTTGTTGAAGAAGAAAATATACCCAAGGCCCAACACCATACCCGGTACGGCCATTGGAATGATGGCTATCATCTGCAGTAGGTTACGGATAGGTGCAAAGGCGCGGCCTTTTTCTACACAATACGCACCAATGAAGATGACAACGGTACCGAACACTGCCACATTGCTGGCAAGCTGGATTGAGTTGAAGTAGGGTGCCCAGCCATAAGTGCTGAATTGGGCAAAGTTATAATTGTTCAGGCTTAGTGTCAGGTTCCAAGGCCAGAAGGTAACCAGCGAGCCGTAGAAAGCCATACCGATAACCGCCAAGATACACAGCGAAATCAAGCTACAGAATAAGAAACACAAACCATCGCGTAGCTTGCTTGGCTCAGGCGTGTATGCAACAGAGCGTGAGTCAAACAGCCCTTGTTGTTTCTTCTTCACCCAGCGGTCAACCGAAAAAGCAAGGATGGCCGGAACAAGCAGAATGACACTGGTCACCGCACCCATGGAGAAGTTCTGCTGCCCGACAACTTGCTTGAAGATATCTGTAGCCAACACGTTGTAGCTGCCGCCGAT
Organism: Photobacterium sp. DA100; assembly: GCF_029223585.1. Classification (NCBI taxonomy): domain Bacteria; kingdom Pseudomonadati; phylum Pseudomonadota; class Gammaproteobacteria; order Vibrionales; family Vibrionaceae; genus Photobacterium; species Photobacterium sp. DA100. The sequence goes on from NZ_CP119423.1 coordinate 1,791,708, forward strand.
GACCTTAGGTACACCGAAGTCACAGACAACAAGGGTGAAAACCACGATCAGTGCACTGATCAAACCATATTTTGCCGCCGGTAGCGTGACAATGAAGAAGGTTTTGATTGACGAGGTGTTCAATGCCTTGGCAGCTTCGTAAAGCCGTGCATCGGATGTTTTCAGCGATGTAGTCAGGATCATTACCGCATGCGGGAAGGTCCAGAAGATCAAGCCGATCGCAATACCGATTGGGCCGTATACGGAGTTCCCCATCAGCAACTCTTTGGCAATACCTTGGTTACCGAACAGGTAAATGAGACTGATGGCCGGAAGAAGCGATGGTGCCAGGATTGGTGCGGCACCGAGCACATTGAACAGACCTTTGAATGGCATGCAGCTTCGGGTTAGGGCATAGGCATAACCAAAGGCAAGGAAGCCAACAAAGACGGTGACGATCAGACCGATATTGATCGTGTTCTTCAGAGATTGCCACAGAGCCGGTGAAGAGATGTAGTTGGCAAAGTTTTGCAGACCGACAAATTCACCTTGGTTGTTCATCACACTTTTTTGCAGCATGGCGAACATAGGGCCGAGGACAAAGATCCCCATGATGATCAACAACATCATAAGGATAACACCTAATGTGATGTTATCTCGGCTTAGCGAGTTCTTGAAAACAGTCAGGCGCTGCGACAGGCTTGATTGACGTGTTGCCATCGTACGTTCGTTAGTCGTCACATTCGAAATTGCATTCGTATTTGCATTCATCGCGATTTCCATGCTCTCTATTGCGCTTGAAAGATATGGGTATGATTCTTGGACATGTTCACGTAATGGAAGTGACCACGCTCGAGCTGAAGCTCGCGCAATTCGCGAATAGGCACATCAACTTTAAGTATGTTGCCTTGATACGCACCTTGGAGTTTGCACTCGGCACGGACAAAGGTGCCCTGGAATTCCAATTCTTCAATCTGAACAGGGAAGCTCGAATCGCTCTTCTTGCCGATTTCCAAAAAGTGAAGATCTTCTGGGCGCAGGCCCAATTCCACTTGCTGACCACGCTCTAGTGCATCACAAGGCTTGGGCAGCAATGATTCACCGATTCTGATTTGGTTATCACTGACTACGGAAGCCGGTATAAAGTTCATGTTACCGACAAAGTCCGCAACGAAGCGCGAAGCTGGGTTTTGGTAGATTTCCTGCGGCGTGCCAACCTGTTCGATAACACCGTGGTTCATCACCACAATGCGATCGGCCATCGCGAGAGCTTCGTCCTGGTCGTGGGTCACCATAATGGTGGTTATACCCAGCTGGCGCTGCAGGCGACGTATTTCTTCTCGGAGGTGAGATCGCACTTTTGCATCCAGGGCAGACAAAGGTTCATCGAGCAGTAACAAGCCTGGCGATAATGATAGTGCGCGGGCGAGGGCAACTCGCTGCTGTTGGCCTCCAGAGAGTTGGTTAGGATATTTTCCCCCGGAGTCTGGCAAGCCGATAACATTCAACCAATGACTGACGGTGTCGTTGACGGTTTTGTTGTCTTTCCCTTGGTTACGCAGGCCTAGGCTGATGTTATCCGCTACAGTCAGGTTTGGGAACAGGGCATAGGACTGGAAGACAATGCCGAAGTCACGCTTTTCAGGGGCAAGGAAAGTCGTTTCTTTATCGCCTTGGGTGATCTTGCCTGAAGACGCCAGATCCAATCCGGCAATGGCACGTAGCAAGGTAGTTTTACCGCACCCTGACGGGCCTAGGAAGCAAACAAATTCGCCTTTATGAATATCAAGGGAAATGTCGTTCAGCGCAGTAAACTGTCCATATTGCTTGCTGACATTTTCAATCTTCAGATACGTTTCCATGGTTCTAACTCACTTTATTTGGTATATACCAAAATTAATTGCAGTCAGTTACAGTTAAATGACATGGATTTTACGAAAAAAAGAATATTGTTTTCTGGAAAAAAATTTCTGTTGGTTCATACTTAACGATTACTGAATATCGCATTCTTTTGCCATGCTAAAAAAGAATTTGATTAGGGTGCCTCGTTTTCATCTTGTCAAATTGATATTCTTATACCCAAGCTACCTCAAGATGCAGTTTCAGCGAGAATTTCTAATCTTATAGACAAGGCATTGTTTTGAAGATCTAGTGGCTCTAAATCGAAAAACAATAACGCGGTATAGAAGCTTAGAAAATTCGTTCTTCGGGAGGGTGTCAGCGCATTCACTCCCTCGTTGAAGCTATTTGAAAGGGAATGCCATTCCTGCAAAGCTTCGCCTTGGATTGAATCCGCTGGCAACCCTCTGAATTCTGCTTCTTGAGGTAACTTGGGTATAGTTCTAGACCTTTTATTCTATTCTTGTGTTTTTTTGATTGAGGCAAAGCATCATGGAAAGAAAAATGTTGATCCGTAATATTTCTTATATGGAACGTGAGCTGTCGGAAATGAAAAAAGAACTGGCTAAACTGGATGCTCAAAACGAGCAACAAGAAGGGCTGGAAAGCCATGAGGGAATGGTGGCTCGCCAACCTTATTTCCAGCTTTAAATACCATTGATTTAAATATATTGATACATTACATATTTAATAGGTATAAAACAAAAATAGCGTGACAGCATTACCGTCACGCTCAGCGTATTCATTGTTATCTGCTCGTGATAATACAAAGTAGATTATGAACGTGGCTCAGACTTAGCATCAAATCGGTCAGACCAAGTCTTCAGCACATCTTCTCTGCTAGCCGCCATCTTGCCAAAGTCCATATCAACCATTGCGTTTTCTACATCAGGATAGTTGTTAACTGCTGCGTTGATCGCCTTATGGCCAACAACCGGATAGAACGCATTGTAAAGCTTGTTCGCTTCTTCAGAGATGGACCAGTCTACAAGACGCTTGGCAGCATCGGATTCGGTATTTACCAGACCAACGGCTTCAGCTTCCCAGCCCACGCCTCCTTTGGGCATGATAATGTCGATGGGCGCACCTTGTGTTTTCAGGGTGGCACCGCGGATTGCCATTGAAATACCAATAGCCACTTCTCCCATAGCAGCCTGCACACACGGTTTTGAGCCCGAGTGGGTGTAGTGGGCGATGTTACCGTCCAGTTGTTCCATATACTGCCATGCTGGTTTCTCTCCCATAGACTGGATCCACGCGGATACCTGCATGTAGCCCGTGCCAGAAGAGGCTGGGTTTGGCATCGCAATATGGCCTTTGTATTCAGGCTTTAGCAGATCTTCCCAGCTGTCTGGCTTGGACAGACCTTTTTGCTCGGCAACAATCTCGTTGAAACATACGGCATTAAAAAATGCATCGTTACCGAACCAAGCTTTGTTTTGTTGCGGGTCAACTAGATTTGCACGGATTTGATCAAGACCTTCCGGTGTGTATGGCTTCAGTACACCTTCTTCTTTAAGAAGCGCCATGGAAGAGCCGGCTAGGCCCCATACCACGTCAGCGTGGGGGTTATTTTTTTCGGCCAACAGTTTTGCAGTCATGATCCCGGTTGAATCACGTACCCAGTTAATTTTGATATCTGGGTTAGCTTGCTCAAAACCATTTTTGAATTTAGCCAACATGTCTGTCTCGAAAGCGGTATACACCGTTAGTTCCTCGGCAGCAAATGCAGAAGAAGCGGAAAGAGCTGCTATTGCAGTAAGAGGGGTAATCATCCAACGGTTTTTCATTTTTTCATCTCCATGAATTTTTGGCTGACCGAGCCAGAGGGTTTAATTGTATTGCTTGGTCTGTACCAGATTGTTTCGACATGGAAGATGCTAGGCAGGAAATATGACACTTCAATGATTGCGATATTTCAGTTTACTAACAATTTTATTGGTTATTTTTGACAGCAATAACTCAGAGGTAAATAAAGGAGAGAAGCGAAAAACGACAAAACATGAAGCTTTTGTTAATTGTTGGGTCTGGGGATTTACAGCAATTTGGCAAGATCGTTATAGTTCGTCGTAACTGGTATAGTCCAATTGGAATCAAGATAATGGAAAACTTGGATAATCAATATTTGCTACTGACCCCGGGGCCGCTGTCAACGAGCCGTACTGTTCGCGAAGCCATGCTGAAAGACTGGTGTACTTGGGATGATGAATACAATAAAGGTATTGTAGAAGTGATCCGTGAGCAGTTAGTTGAGTTGGCCACGGGTGTTGAAGGTTATACAAGTGTGTTGATGCAGGGCAGCGGCACAGCATCGGTTGAAGCCACAATCGGTACCGTTGTTCCTGCAAACGCAAAACTGCTGGTGGTTAACAATGGTGCGTACGGTGAGCGTATTGGTCAGATTGCACACTACCTAAACATTGCACACACCATTATTGAGCTTGGTGAAGTGGCGCAGCCATCTGCTGAGCAAGTGGTAGAAATCCTAGATAGCGATGCGAGTATTACCCATGTTGCTATGGTGCACTGCGAAACGACAACAGGGATGTTAAACCCAGTGGAAGCTGTGTGCGATGTGGTGAAATCTCGCAATAAGATCATGATCTTAGATGCCATGTCGAGTTTTGGCGGTATCCCATTGGATATCGGTAAACTGGGGATCGACTTTATGATCAGCTCAGCCAACAAGTGTATTCAGGGTGTGCCTGGCTTTGGCTTTGTCATTGCAAAACAAACTGAGCTGGAAAAGTGCGCAGGCCGTGCCCGTTCATTGTCTCTGGATCTTTATGATCAATGGCTGTGTATGGAGAAGAACCATGGCAAGTGGCGTTTCACTTCTCCAACCCATACAGTACGCGCTTTCCATCAGGCCCTGCAAGAACTGCAAGACGAAGGCGGGGTAGAAGCACGCTATCAGCGTTATGCGTCTAACCAACTGATCTTGGTTGCCGGGATGGAAAAACTGGGCTTCAAATGCTTGCTGGATAAGTCATTGCACTCTCCGATTATTACTTCTTTCTATTCGCCGGAAGCAGACGAATATGACTTTAAAAAATTCTACAACCTGCTGAAAGAAAAAGGGTTTGTTATCTACCCAGGCAAAGTGTCAAATGCTGATTGCTTTCGTATCGGTAACATTGGTGATGTTCATAATGAAGATATGCATCGTCTGATTGACGCGATCGAAGCGTCTATGTACTGGGCATAAGGGAAGCGTAATGACTCAGATAACGACATCTCAGCAACACGGTTCGGCGCTATCGGAACAGTCATTGCGAAGTGAAGGAGATACCAATATTACGCCAGCTCGTGTCGCATGGACAAACAGTATTGCTGATCAAAAAACGCAGCAGATGCTGAAGGAAGATAGTCAGTTTTTCTTGCATCAAGCTATGTCGACGCCATGCCTGGATGCCCTGGTAGGTGCCGATGGGATCTATATTGAAGATGCTGCCGGAAAAAAATACATGGATTTCCACGGTAACAATGTCCATCAATTGGGTTATGGACATCCCCATGTTGTTGGCCGTATCAAACAACAACTGGCGGAGTTGCCATTTTCGCCGCGTCGCTTTACCAACCAGACAGCCATTGATTGTGCAAAAAAGCTGACAGATATCGCCGGTGGCGATCTCAATCGCGTGCTGTTTGCGCCGGGCGGCACCTCGGTCATTGGTATGGCGTTGAAACTCGCCCGTTATGTGACTGGAAACTACAAGGTAGTGTCTTTGTGGGACTCATTCCATGGCGCTTCCCTTGATGCCATTTCAGTTGGCGGCGAAGCATGCTTCCGTGAGGGGATGGGCCCTTTGATGGCGGGCGTAGAGCGTATTCCACCCGCAGTAAGTTATCGTGGCGCATTTCCATCGAATGACGGCAGCGATGTTCACTATGCTGATTACTTGGAATATGTGATCGAAAAAGAAGGGGGCATAGGCGCTTTTATTGCTGAGGGTATTCGCAATACCGATGTGCAGGTACCGAGCAGAGCGTACTGGAAGCGCATCCGTGAAATTTGTGACAAGCACAATGTCATGCTGATCATTGACGATATTCCAAATGGTATGGGACGTAGTGGAAACTGGTTCACTTACCAGGAATTTGGCATCGAACCGGACATTCTTTGTATCGGTAAAGGATTAGGCGGTGGGGTCGTACCTATCGCAGCCATGATCACTAAAGATAAGTACAACACGGCATCGCATGTTTCACTGGGTCACTACACCCACGAAAAATCTCCGGTCGGTTGTGCTGCTGCACTGGCAACGATTGAGGTGATTGAACAACAAAACTTGTTGACCAAAGTGAAGAGTGATGAAGCGTACATGCGAGATCGCCTAGAAGGAATGAAACAGAAATATCCACTGATAGGAGATGTTCGAGGCGTCGGTTTGCTTTGGGGGGTAGAGCTTGTTACTTGCCGTGAGACCAAAGAGCGCGCACTTCAACAAGCGGAACAAGTGATGTATCGATGTCTTGAATTAGGGATGAGTTTCAAAGTGTCACAGGGTAACGTTCTGCAGTTAAGCCCACCATTGATTATCGAGCGTGATGATCTTGCTCGTGCGATGGATATGGTAGAGCAGGCCATCAGTGAAGTTCAAAGCTAGTAGTTAATGGCAATCACCATCTATTGAACCATTTGAGACCTTGCTGGCCGCCAAAGGTGTTGCCAGCAGGTAAAGAGATTTAAAAGGAAGAGAAAATGACTAAACAAGTTCAGGCAGTAATTTTTGATTGGGCCGGCACCGTTGTAGATTTTGGCTCGTTCGCACCAACCACCATTTTTGTAGAAGCATTCCGGCGCGAATACGGCTTTGATATTTCACTGACTGAAGCGCGTGTACCAATGGGGCTGGGTAAGTGGGATCACATAAAAGCGGTTGGTGAAATGCCTGAAGTCAGCCAACGTTGGCAGGACAAGTTCGGCCAGCCAATGCAGAAAGAAGATATCGATAAAATCTACCAAACTTTCATGCCACTTCAGATTGCCAAAGTGGGTGAGCATGCTGATTTGATCCCAGGGGCAAAAGCGGTGATTGATGGTCTTCGTGAAGAGGGGATCAAAATTGGTTCATGTACCGGTTACCCGCGAGAGGTACTTGATAAGTTGCTCCCAGCGGCAAAAGACAAAGGCTATAGCCCTGATTGCGCAGTAGCAACCGATGACCTTGCTGCGGGAGGCCGTCCTGCACCATACATGGTACTGCAGAACATGATCGAGCTTGCGGTAACTGATGTGAAAGCGTGCATCAAGGTTGATGACTCTGTGCCTGGTATTACTGAAGGCCTGAACGCAGGCATGTGGACCGTTGCATTGTTGCTGTCTGGTAATGAGGCGGGCTTGACCCAGGCTGAGTTCGAACAAGCTGACGAAGCGACACTTGCTGGTGCACGAGCAAAAGCTATCGATGCCTTTGCCCATTCTGGTGCACATTACCAAATCGATACTATTGCGGATTTGCCGGAAGTGGTCGCAGATATCGAGCGTCGTTTGGCTGCGGGTGAGCGGCCATAGCTGCCCATTGATAGTGCCTTGACGTCATAATAACGATGGTGGATAAACTGATCTCCTAGTGATGTTAAAATTGCACGATCTATCCCGGATATAAGTTGCCCTTTTGGTGCGGTCATACATCAAAAGGGCATTTTTTGTGCAATGCTCTGAATCGCCTCCCCATTTTGGTGCGCAAAGGGATGTAAGTGTTTATTGAATGAATTTAATCACTTTATTTCAATGCCTTGCTTATCGTCACTTATGGCGTGAATTTTGCTTTTAACTCTCTGTCGATTTTAGCGCTAGGGGGAGAATATGAAAAAGGAAGCGATCACCGTTATTTTGGCTGGTGGAGTAGGCTCAAGGCTGTCACCTTTAACTGACCATAGAGCCAAGCCAGCTGTACCATTTGGCGGAAAATACCGAATTATTGATTTTACACTGACCAACTGCCTGCATTCTGGTTTGCGTCGTGTGCTCGTGTTGACCCAATATAAGTCTCATTCCCTGCAAAAACACCTGCGTGATGGTTGGTCGATATTCAACCCTGAGCTTGGTGAGTATATAACTGCAGTACCACCCCAGATGCGCACGGGTGAAAGCTGGTATCAAGGTACTGCTGATGCTATTTATCAGAATCTCTACTTGTTGACCCGCAGTGAAGCAAAATATGTAGTGGTACTATCTGGCGATCATATTTACCGTATGGACTACGAGCCAATGCTAAAGCAGCATGTTGAAAATGAAGCTGATTTGACCGTTGCCTGTATGGAAGTTCCCAAGTCTGAAGCTCATGCTTTCGGTGTAATGTCCATCGATGAATACCAGCGCGTGTATTCATTTACCGAAAAACCAGAGGCTCCTCAATCACTTCCTAACAATCCTGATGCCTGTCTGGCATCAATGGGAATCTATATTTTTTCAATGAAAGCATTGGAAGAGGCGTTAGAAAAGGATGCACTTAATCCAACAAGTAGCCATGACTTCGGTAAAGATATTATTCCTGGCCTAATTGATGGTGAGCGGGTTTATGCCTATCAGTTCGGAGGCTCGGCGGGTAGGGTTAGCCAAGATGCCTACTGGCGAGATGTTGGGACTATTGATTCTTATTATCAGGCTAATATGGACTTATTGTCATATTATCCACCTATGGATTTATATCAAGAAGAGTGGCCAATTCGTACCTATGAGCAACAGTTGCCACCTGCCAGAACCGTCTCTTCACCTGCTGGAAATGAAGGTATTTTTATTAACTCTATTATTTCCAATGGGGTAGCGATAAAAGGTGGCTCGGCACAGAACTCGGTGCTATTTCCAAAAGTGAAAATCGAGAATGCCGCCGTTGTTATTAATAGCATTGTGTTTGAAGGGGTGGTCGTTGGCGAAGGGGCTCATATTGAGAACTGTATTATCGATAAAGATGTTGTCATTCCGCCCGGTGTAGAAATTGGTGTTAACCGGAAAAAGGATGCAGAACGGTTTGATATTTCACCAAAAGGGATTGTTGTCATTACTTCTGATCATCAATTTTAACATTATTCTTAACAACTAAAATAAAAGGTCGACATTATTTGTCGGCCTTTGGGTTTTCAGTGTGTTGCAATTGTGTTGGTTTGTATTAATCGGATGAATAATGTGATTCATCAATAGACAGGGATGAAAAAAATTTATTTATCAAGATGGTGATCACTATGTTCTTAAGGTTTTGTTGATGTTAATCAATTGTTTTGTTGTTATTTCCACTTTGATTTTTTGCTTGTAAAAAGCAGATCAACGCCATATTTTCATAAATTAGACATAGCTCATGGTTAAGTTAGCCGTATAGTGGTTATTAGCTAACGGTATATTTAGCCAGATGCACATGAGTTATTAGCAACAGTGGTTATGTTTCTAAAGGGATGAATATGGAAACATCAGTTGAATTCTCAAATCCGGACAATGTTGTTTTTGATTACACAACATTCTTGTCAGCATCATGCAAACAGAGAGTTACACTTGTCGATGCGTTAAAAGCGCTAATTCCTGCATTTGAAATTACATGGACTTCTTCAATGCCACATGGAATGACAGACTCGGAGAAGTTGCAGCTGCAGGCACTGAAAGTGCTTTCAACCAATATTAGCGACACGAACAATCTGATTCGTTTGTTACGACTTGCACGTGCAGAGCATATCGATGAGCTGATGATAAAGCTGCCATATGCATTGGAAGAACTGCAACTAGTCGAAATTGAAAGCAAAGCAGGATGTAAAGTGATCAAGTTAGATGATGAGGGTGAGGTGCTAAGGGCACATATGATCTAACTGCTAACTTGTTCCGAAAAAATAAAAGCCAGCTTCTGCTGGCTTTTGCATTTCTACATCATACCTTTCCACAGCATTCCTACGGCTATGCAAGCTGCCGCAGTTAGTAGGCTTGCAGCGGTCATTTCTTTACCAACAAATGGTCGGGTCTGTTGTTCCCGTTTGGCTTTTACGTAGAAATACAGCCCCGGGACGTAAAGTAGTGCAGAGAGCAGCAAGTAGTTGAGACCTGATGCGTATAGCAGCCACAGGCCGTAGAGGCTCGCGCACAGACCCACGATGAACAGCGAGCCACGGTCCTTGCGTTCGATCGCCAATTTCAGTGTATATGCGCCAACCAAGAAGTAGGGGACAAGGATCATTTCTGATGCGATTGCCAATAGTGTGTCATAGGTACTCCCAGCAAACATTACAAAAATAAGGCTTACCTGGATACAGCTATTGGTGAGTAGTAATGAATTAACCGGGCTGCCGGCCTCATTTTGCTTGGCAAAGCTGATAGGGAACATTTTATCTCTAGCACCGAGGTATGGTGCTTCGGAGGCGAGTACAGTCCAGCTCAGGAAAGCCCCGCAGACAGAAATCAAAAGTCCGCACCCAATGATGTATTTACCCCATGGCCCAAGGATCTCGGTAAGTACCTTAGCCATGGATGGATTCTGGTAAGTTGCCAATTGCTCTGTGCTTACCACTCCCATCGAAAGCAGAGTTACGAAAACATAGATAGTCAAGGCGGTCAGCAAGCCCAGAATGGTGGCACGTCCGATATCCTTACGGTCTTTCGCTCGGTTTGAAACGACAACTGCGCCTTCGATACCGATGAAAACCCATACGGTAATCAGCATAGTGCTTTTTACTTGGGACAGTAAATCGTGCTGTTCACCGAAATGCAGCCCGGTGAAATCGAACACGAACGTATCCCAGTGAAAAGCAATAAGGGCAGAGAAGATGAAGAGGAACAATGGGATCAGCTTGGCACATGTAGTGATCATATTGATCATTGCTGCTGTTTGTACGCCACGTAGTACAAGCGCATGGACAAGCCAAAGTAAAACCGATGAACCAATAATAGAGATCCAGGTATTACCATTGCCAAATAGCACCATGTCAGGGCTGTCGAAGAGCATCCCCAATGTACTGAACACGATAACCAAGTAAGAGACATTGGCTAGCATAGCACTGAGCCAATAGCCCCATGCAGAGCAGAAGCCGACAAAATCGCCAAAGCCAGCTTGGGCGTAGCCAAAGACACCGCTTTCGATTTCAGGCTTGAGCTTCGAGAGGTGTTGGAAGGCAAGGGCAAGAAATATCATACCAATACCTGTGATAGTCCAACCGATCATTACTGCTGCGGGACTGGCAACGGCAGCCATATTTTGGGGAAGGCTAAAGACCCCCGCCCCAATCATTGAGCCGATGACCAAGGCAGTAAGCGATCCTAATCCCAGTTTTTTTTCCATTTTAACATCCGGTTATAACGACTGAATTTTTATAATTTTCAGGCGTATTATGATGGTTTTTTACTGTAATGCACGGCTAAAGTGATGTGGATCACGTAATAAATGGTTAATTACACCATTCATTGTACTGGATCAAAAAAAGCCATCGGCACTGCTGATGGCTTTATTAGTATAGGAAAGAATTATTTACTGGACTCGGCACATAATTTAAACAAATTACTGTGTATTCAGTGGTATGTGATTTGAGACCTGTCGTTACGGTTAATGACAAATGCATAGCTGGCACCTGAATCTGAAGCTTCTCGCATGGTATAACTGGCAAAGTGCTGGATATCACCTGTGGCAATAACCGCACTGCAATTACCACAACGGAGCGCTTTTTCCATCAGCTCCTGATCAGTTTTGCCTTTTTTGTTGGTCAAAACCAAAACCTTGTTCAAGTCTATACCTGCACTCTTCAATAGGTTTTTATCAATGAGTGCATTTTGGCCGATAAACATGATCCAGCGGTTTTGTTGACTGGCTTGCTTGAGGATACGTAGAAAATAGGCCAATTGTGCCTGGCTCTCATCATTAAAAGAAACCTCGATAGGACAGCTTACTGTATGAGAAGAGGTACCTTCGGTTTGAGCGGCAAACGTCGCTTTGTAGACCTGTGAAGCAGAAACAGTGTTTTGGTGTTCAAAGTAAGCAGCCATAATCCATCATCCTCAAACAGTGTTTATTTATACATGCTGTATGTCTATACAGTAGTTGTATTCAGGTGCTGTTGCAAGTCTTTTTTAACAGTTGCTTGAGGTTTTATGAGCAAAAAGGATACGAAACTATACAGGTTAAGTTTTTAAGTGCATGAATGTAAAGTAATTTATATGTTGTACTTCTTTTGAGTATATATTGGTGTTTTTTTGGTTTTAAGTGGTTATGAACCGGGTAAGTTATGGAGAACTACTGTATAAACTAGAAAACCACTGTGTATACAGTATTGTTTCATCATATACACAGGCTATCTCACAGATACTTGCATTAGTCTTTTTTGTGAAACTGATTGAATGTATTCTTATTTAGACACTGATAATTAAAATTGTAGGCGTGGGGATTTAAATATCTTAGGCGGTAGCATACCGTTAAACCTGATCTAATGGACTTTTGACGCCGCTGAAATGCGTGCCTACGACATGGGTGTAGATTTGAGTCGTTTTTATATCGCTATGGCCAAGCAGTTCTTGGATATTCCGCAAGTCTGTACCGGACTCAAGTAAACGGGTAGCGAAAGAATGCCTAAAAGTGTGGCAGTTTGCTTTTTTTACTATTTTGGCCTGTTTGACTGCGGTTGCTACTTGCTGTTGCACACTACGGTCAGTTAAATGGTGGCGCATCAATTTGTTTGAGCATACACCTCACCATAACCATTTTTGGTATCCAGTTTGTACAGGGCTGTGACTGATTCTATTTGATGTTTAAGATCTGCAATAATGTGCGGCGACAGTAGGGTCTTTCTATCTTTGTTTCCTTTACCATTTCTGACAGTAATACTTAAGGTATCAAAGTTAATGTCATTAATCCTGAGCCGAAGCGCTTCGTTCACACGAAGCCCGCTGCCATACATTAACTGGGCCACAAGCCTGCATGGATATTGAAGCAGTCGGATTATCGACATGGCTTCTTCGTGGCTGAACACTTCTGGTAATTTTGTAGAACGTTTTGAGCGCTTGAAATTTAACAAACTAGTATCTTGATTAAGCATCTCCCTGCAGAGAAAGACAAGTGCGTTTAATGCTGTCCTTTGGGTGTTTGGTGAGACATTTTTAGTTGTCACCAAATGTTCGAGGAATAGTTGAATATCTCTTGCATTGATTTGATTACGATGTCGGTAACGTGAGAATAGGATAAACCGTTTAATCCAACTGATGTAGGCTTTCTCGGTTGAATAGGATAGCCCCCTTGTACGAATGAAGGTGGTTACCTCTGCCAAAAAAGGACTTTTAATGCTTGATAGTGGCTGTGGGATATCTTTCATACAAATACTGTTTTCTAAATGTGTATATTACTTTATGAACGTTTTTCACCGGACACCAAGTTATGCAGAACAGATTTCGGATATTTGCCGCTGATATCACAACATATAGAAAAGCAGTTGTTTGTCAGTATGTTACTATTGATTGTTGAGGTGGGATATACGAATTAACTACGCACTATAAGCAAGAACAAACCAAGAAAAATTTAACTGGTTGATTTTTGGTAGTAGGGATAGTCGAAGTGGTTTCGACAAATAAAATGTTATGTAGAGAAGCGGAATCAATAGAATACTGAACATAATCTAAGCTGCGATTAATGGTTCAGTTATGCTTGTAGATCTTGGTAAAAGGGAAATTAAGTCTAGCATTGGTAGGGGGTATAATGAGTACAAAGGAATGCAAGCTATATTGTGAAACATGCCAAAAAACGACCATGCATTACAAGAGAGTGGTTGTAGTTAATCCTGTAGCCCAGAAGTTACTTAACCTTAAGAGATTCTGCTTTGGTGAGCCAATGGTGAGTGTGGCAGACTCAGAAATTAATGTTTGTTCGCAGTGTGGAGCGAAAGCTGGAGAAAACCATCCAGACTCAATTGATAGTATTGATAGTGATTAGGCATAAGTTGCTTACACCAAGTTTCTACATAACAAGGCCATTAAGTTGACCCTTTTCACGGCACATTTTTGGTATGAATTGGCTTGTGTGTTTACGGTGGTCTGTCTAGTTTTGTGGCGGGCAACTTATGGCAGGCGTTAGGGTTCTACAAAAGGAGAAATAGGTGGCAACAAGAAAGAATGACGTTCTGTCTAAACTCGATTATGCGAGCGATCGTTTTAACGCATTGATGACCGAGTTATTTACTGCGAAGAAGGAAGGACGGGATCCTAAAAGTCTTGTTCATGCTGCTGCAGATGTCTTAAGCAATAGTAGAGAATGCTTCGATTATTTAGGGCAGGATATACTCGAAACCTACATACTGCCCTTGAGCAGGAACAAGAAAATTTTGGATAATCATAGTCAAGGTAAGGTTAAAGCTTATTTTCCTTTCTATGAGTCCCAACTAAAAAAGAACGCGATATATGCGGAATTACGCAATACAAACCCAGTTTTACATCAAAGGCTTTTAAAATTTGCAATTGACATCAAAAATAACAAACGAATTTCAGATACATTGTTTGAATGTGGGATGTTTGAAGAGTTGAAAGATATTGTAAATCAAAAAAAACACGATCGTTTAGTTGCGTTAATATCTAAACAAGAAGCTGAGCTCTTCATAGAACAACCAGAGTCAACGATATTGATTCCACGGGATGGGCTGCAGGGAGGGAATATAGTGGCGGTTAACCCCGGAACTAAAATTTCGAAGGTTGTGGAATATCGTTTTGAGCATAATAAACGCGAAGTTGCGGAGTTTTGCATGTTTGCTCATCGAGCAACAAGCATCGTGGTTCGCGGAATCTATGACGATTTCTTCAACTAGCCCTAACAATGCCATCAAGTGTGACGCGTTACACTCGGCAGTTTTGGTTTGAAGTTCAGTTGGCTTGGTGAGTTCAGTGGGGCGCACCTTATGGCTGGCGTTATGTTTTTAATCAATTTTAAAAAAGGGATACATCGGTGTCAAAACAGAAAAGCGGTAAAGAATTACATTATGAAGCTCGTAAAGCGATACTAAAATATCTTGATGAAATTAGTACAAAGGACTCAACTAGGACTAAGTTTACCGGAACGGAAACGGAGTATGATATTAGTGATGTTCTCAGTGATTATGGCTGCGCTAAACGACAAATATTTTTCGATGCTCTTTCTGAACTTGAAGAAGAAGGGTTTGTGACAGCATCATCTAGTTTAGACAACTTACCTATTCATGGACTCAAACTGACCCCAAAAGGTTTAAAGCGCCCAAGGAACCCAATTGAAGAATGGAAGGAAGAAGGGTTAAAGGCTGCCATAGCTGCATTTATGACGACAGTTGGTCGCTATTTGCTTAAAAAGTATGATCATCAATAAAATGAACATAACAAGGCCATTAAGTTGACCCTTACCAAGTAGCTGTTTGAGCATGAATTGGCTTTTGTGTTTACGGTGGTCAGTATGGTTATGGGGCGGGCAACTTATGGCGGGCGTTATGCGCTATATCATTCAAAAAGGATATCGAATGAATAAGTTACTAGAAGAGTTGCTAAAACGTGGCTTTAAAGCAAAAATACGTAATAAGAGCATATTTGTTAATCTTTCGCTGTTGTCATACCCAGTATCAATATCTCACAATACTGAACGAAACACCTACGAGTTAAATATTGAATACTGGCGCTATATTGTCGTAATGACAGCGTTATTGATTAATGTAATAGTCGGCTTCGTTTACGGCAATGTCATTCTAAGCTCTATCATTTTGGTTATTGTATTTTTGCAGCCAGTAGGGCTATTTATATCAAAATCTAGATCCAAAAAACTAGAAGAATATCTTGAATCACTTAATGGTGAAGTACGCGCATAACAAACAATTCAAGCAGACCCTCAACGCTTGGCATTTTCAGTTTGCAGGTATTTCAGTGGTTATGGTGCTATGCAGAAACTATCGCTGTGCGTTTCGGGCTACTTAATTGGGCGTTAAATTGCAATGGAGTGATATGAAAAACGTACTAATTACAGGAGCTAATCGTGGCTTAGGGTTAGCTCTAGCTCATGAGTTTGATAAACATGACTATTGTTTATACTTAGTTGTGCGTTCGAATACCGCTAAGACTGAACTGGCTGTTGTTTTCCCGAAAGCTAAATTCCTAATAAGTGATGTTACATCTGATAGTTATGAATCAAAGTTAAGTGAGTGGTTGGAACTAGTATCTCTAGACTTAGTTATTAATAACGCTGGCTCAGGTACAAAAGCGCCAACGCTAGAACTTACTCGTCCAGAGTACCTTCGAAAAGAATTTGAGACTAACTGTATTGCAGTGTTGTCTACAGTGAAAGGTAGTTTAGATTCATTGCAACGTTCAGAAGAAGCATTAATCGTTAACATTAGCTCTCGGAGAGGGTCTCTTAAGATGCAATCTGAATTAGCTGCGAAAGGTTCAGGGTGTTCATATTCATATCGTATAAGCAAAGCAGCACAAAACATGCTGACCCTGTGTCTTGCTGATGATCTCGAAGATATAGGTATCAAAGTAGTAGCGATACATCCAGGTAGATTATTGACCACAATGGGTTCAAGTGATGCGCACATGTCACCAGCAGAGTCAGCTAGTCGAATTGTTCAATTGATAGAAAGTAAGCAATTAAAAAATCGTGACTATGTAAGTGTAGAAACTGGTTTATTGCCTTGGTAATGCAATTTAACAAGGCGTTTAAGGCGGACTCACAACGCTTTGCGCTCTCAGTTTAAGTTGAATTTAGTGTTTAAGGTACAATGGTTTAAGTTTGGTGGTTGGCGTTGTTCACCACTTAACGCGGCTACATGGACTCCCCCGGTTGTCAACAATAGCGTCAGGTGCTGGAAGGTTGGGACTGCCGCTCTACATTCGGTCTGTTTACTGGCTTTCGATGCCATGACCCTGATGACACTACGCGGTTGCGGTTCCTCATTCGTTAGAAGGCATCTACAGTGCCCGCCGCATTATCAGGTTTTCCCGCAAAAGGTCTGAACCTTACATCATCATTGGCTATTGCAATGACCCGGTGAAGCTATTTATTCCTTTAGAAATTGGTTTGGCTTTTACATTGGTTGGTATTCGGTGTCGTTACTCAATAACGACCAGATAATTCTCGCGTTCTTGGCTGCAAGGGCAACAATGGCCCGCTTGAAGCCTCGTCGCTCGACCAGGTTTTTGCACCATAGGCTAAGCCGATCGGTTTTATTGCCAATGGCTGAGATAACAGCCCTGGCACCGTGAACCAATAATGTCCTGAGGTACTTGTCTCCTTTTTTGGTTATTCGGCCAAGTCTGGGTTTTCCACCGTTTGAATATTGTGACGGTACCAACCCGAGCCAAGCGGCAAAGTCTCGGCCTTTATCAAATTGTTCGCCTTTACCAATACTGGCGATAATGGCAGTGGCGGTAATTGGGCCGATACCTGCAACTTTCATGATTTTCTGTGCATTATGGCTGCGTGAAACAAGCATATTGAAGCAGTGTTCTTGGTCAGCAATACACTGGTTTATACTCAGTAAGTGCTCATAACTGTCGGAGATAATAGCTCTGGCTAAATCGGGCAGCTGGTTTTCTCCACCTTCAAGTGCTTCAGGGATGGCTGCTTGTAAGGCGTGTCGGCCTTTGGGTGCGATGATGCCAAATTCTGCCAGCATAGCTCTAATTTGATTGAGTAATGCTGTTCGCTCATGCACCCAGTTATCACGTGCCCGGTGGAGGAAAAGGATGGCTTGTTGCTCTGGTGATTTGATTTTAACGAAGCGCGTTGAAGGGCGGGTGACAGCCACACAAATAGCCACAGCATCGTTGAGATCGTTCTGGCACCCGTCCTGAAAGGTGCCACATATTTTGATGCCATTATCTTGGGAGTATGGCCGAGTTTTGCCAGTTCTCGACCCCAGTAATGGGAAGCCCCGCAGGCTTCCATCCCGATAATCGCCGGTGGAATGTTGGCAAACATAACAAGGACTTTTGAGCGAGTTATTGTTTTATGAATCAGTATCTTGCCTTGTTCATCTTCGCCGTGGATACTGAACGAATGTTTGGCTAAATCAATGCCATAAATTGATGGTGACATGGTGGCCTCCAAGGACTGTAGTCAGACTTACCAAGTGTGGCAGAGCCTGATGAGGGGGAGTCCATGTCATTCGTTATGTGCTCAGGAAGAAATGGAACTTTTAATGATAAAAACAGATAGGCTAATACTAACTCCAGTTACTCACGAAGACATGGATATTTATACTGAGTTACTTACTAGTAAAGAAATAACAAAGTATCTACCTGGCGGTAAGCCTTTTAGTCCTGAGTATATTGAGCAGTATGTTCCAAAAAAAGTTGAGCATTGGGCTAAAGGCTTTGGTATGTTCATCGTTTCTCTCCGGGGCAATCCTGCGGTGAAAATTGGTTATGCTGGTGTTGAAGTAATCCCTGATGTAAATCTAAGTGACATTCGTTATGCCATTTCAAGCGAGTATCAAGGACTAGGTTACGCATCTGAAGCGGCACAGGCAGCGATAGATTTTGTATTTTCAGCAGGGGCTTTGGATGCAATCTATGGCGTTGCGGTGGTAGACAATTTGCCATCGGTTAAGTTGCTTAGAAAATTAGGCATGCATGAGACAGATGTACGGCTTTACGATAGTGATGATTTAATCACCATGTTAATTCAAGCTCGCACATAACAAGGCAATCAAGGTGACCCATTACACTCTGCGGTTTTGATATGAAGTTCAGTGTGCTTTGCTAGTTCAGTATGGCATACCTTATGGCTGGCGTTATGTTTAATATGAATGTAAGGATTTAAAATGGAAGTAATTTTCCTAATTGCAGCAATAATATCTTTTTTAAATCTTCTTCATGCCATTGTATATAAATCTATTTTCTTGCTGGCGGATGGATTGATTATTATGAAAATAGGTCATATTTTTGGGCAGGCTTTACCGCATTTCTTCTTTTCCTATTCTTTTATGGTGGGTTTTATTTCTTCATCTTTCCAGAATTTTAGTGGCGATTGCTTGAGATATGGCAAACCCAGTCACTCTTTTGATGTACGTCTACAAACATAGCAAGTCGCTTAGCAGGGACCCCTAACACTTGGCCACTTTCACTCAAATCTTTTTTGGTGTTTACGGCACAATTTTCGAGTTTGGTGATATGGCGTTGTTCACCCCTTAACGCGGTGTTAGCCGCTCATATGTAACTTATGACAGTGGAGGTAAAAAATGAATGAAAAGGAAGTTTATTTATCCGCGATGAAAAATCGAGAGCGAATTGATTTTTCATTAAAAGGTATTGAGCAATATGACTTGTTGCTAGCTGCTTATAGTAGCTGTGGTGACGGCTTTGCAAATGCTGTTGGTTATTGTCTTCAAATTAGAGAAGGTGATGGAGAGGTTGGTTCAGATAACCAAGTTTTCTTACGCCATGCCGATGGCTCTATTCGAGTTCATCATCAGCAAGCATTCTATCGTGTTGCAGATAAAGACAAAGCTCAGGTTTTATCATTTTTCGAAACTACACCGAAAGATGAGAGTACTGACCTTGAATTAACCTGTCCAAATGGCATCAATGAAGTGGGTTTCAGGGTTAAATTAAGAAATGACTGCTACTCATAAATAAGCGGCTAACAAACGCTTCAAGTCGATTCGTAACGCTTGGCACTTTGGGTGTAAATGTTGGCTTTTGTGTTTACGGTGTTCAATTTAAGTTCAGTGGTGCGTCACTCACAACTTAAGTGGGCGTTTGGGGCTCAATCTAGTGTTCATTGAATAAGGAAATCATATGAAAACGAAGGAATTATCTACGTGTTTTTGTACAACCGAAGTGGATTCGTGCCGTGAATACTACATAAAGTATTTTGCCGCAAAAGCGGTTTTTGATTGTGGTTGGTATGTCATGCTGAAAATTGATCAGGACGGCCCTGAAATATGCTTTATTCAACCACAAGAACAAATGCCTGTTTTTGACGGCAAAGGAGTGATGCTTAATTTCAAGGTTGATGATGTAGATGCTGAATATTCTCGTCTTAGTAAAGCAGGACTGCAAATTGCCATGCCGCTTGAAGACCATCCATGGGGTGACCGAGGTTTTTCTGTCATAGACCCAATAGGAAACTCTGTTTATATTTACTCAGAACGAGAGCCAAACGGAGAGTTCAAGCAATACTTCAGCGGCTAACAAGGCCATCAAGGTGACGCTGGTTACACTCGGCGGTTTTGGTATGGAGTTCGGCGCGGTTGGTGAGTTAAGTGGGGCGCACCTTATGTTAGGTGCTATGCATAAAATAACTTTGGGAATAAGGAATGTTAAAGAGAATTTTCAGTTTAATGTTAGTGGCTTTTCTAATTAGTGGGTGTGTAAATCGAGATGAAGTCTACGCTAATCCTCCGGTTGAACTCATTGAATACGTAAATGGAGTACTTCCTGCGGCAGAGCAGTTCGTTTACGAAAATGAGCGAAAAGCATTGGAGAATGGTATCAAGCTTAATGCTAATCAGGTGGATATCGCACGGAAGGTTGGCCTAAAACATCCAGAGAAAGTTAGGTTGTATTATGTTGATAGATTGCCATTCCCAGAAGAACCAGAACTAGCTAAATTAGCTAAAGAGCATGGGTATAGCTCCCCATTTATGGGCGCGTATACATATGGTTATGGCGTCTGGATAAAACGAGCAGAGTTTACCAATCAAGTTCTTTTATCGCACGAGCTGATACATGTAAGACAAGCAGAGCAAATGGGGTTAAAAGAGCAGACTAAACAATACCTATTGCAACTATTTATCTACGGGTACGAAAATGCGCCAATGGAAAAAGAAGCGTACAGTGAGGCAAATAAATATACCTAACAAGGCGTTCAAGAGGGACAGCCACCACGTGGCGAATTTAGCTCAAATTTTGGTATTGGTGTTTACGGCAGTCAATTGAAGTTGGGTGTTAGCGCGTTGCTGCCCCTTAACGCGCGTTTTATTGTTAAATTAAATTGGGAGTTTAGAAATAGATTTTCTACTATCAACGTTATCTATAATTGGAGCAGGTGCATTTTACTATTTTGTTTTATATTCAAAGCCACAAGATGATGATTGGCACAAACTACCATCGCTTTCTGAGTATCTAGCGAAGCATCCCGAGTGTAAGACAGAAGATCCCGAAAATGCAAAGTGTTATAGTTGTGGCTCAGACAAGGTTATTTTCCAACCATTGACCAGTCATGAAGATCCAAGATATAAGCATATTTGCTTATCATGCAAAAAAACTTTGTTCAAAAGTAAAGCGATCATGTCGTGAAAATTGCCAACATAATAAATTGCTCAAATCTACAGCTAACGCTTGGCACTTCGGTTTGGTTGAGTTTTGTGTATAAGTTGGCTTTGTTTGAGTGTGGTGGTAGTTAGCTGCAACTTAGTCAGGCGTTATGTAGCTAGAGGAAATGTATTAGCTCGTATAGGTAGTCAGTTAGTCGGTCTAGGTAATGCTATCTCTGACGGTCATCTAGTTGTCTACTACCCTCATATGTTAGTTCATCCTGTTTTTCAAGGTTTAGGTGTCGGCAGAATGATGATGGATATTATGCTGTCTAGATACTCTGGTTTTCATCAGCAAATGTTAACTGCGGATGGTGAAGCGGTAGACTTTTATAAAGCTATGGGCTTTGAAAGAGCTGGGAAAACTGAACCCATGTGGATGTATTCTGGAGATGACCATTAGCAATGGCGTTGGCATGTAGGAGCAGCATGAAGAAAATTCTCATCATTGGCAATTCGGGAGCAGGAAAGAGCTGGTTGTCAGAGCAGTTGTCACGAAAGCTCCAGTTGCAAGAGGTTAACTTGGACTCGATTGTATGGGAGCCCGGTGGCTATAACCGGAAACGATCCTCTGAAGCAATTGAAAATGAAATTGCTAGTTTGCGAACTCAACATAGTTGGGTGATTGAAGGGGTATTTGCTGCCTTAGCTGAGCAGCTTATACCTTCTGCTGATACGTTGTTGTTCTTGGATTTAGAGTGGTCTGTGTGTGAGAGCTCCCTTCGAGAGCGGGGTTCAGAGAGTTCGAAGCAACTTGATGAGGAGTTGGCGGAGAAAAATTTTAGCGAGCTATTGCAGTGGGCTTCTAAGTACTCGGAACGAGAGTCAAAAAGCTCATGGCAGTTTCATCAGCAGTTGTTCAATGATTTTCACGGTAAGAAAATACGTTTTGCTACACGCTCACAAGTCAACGCATTTGTTGCGGAAACAACATGCTAACAATCAATTAAAGTCGGACTGCTAATCTGTGGCATTTGGGGATCTGGTTAGCAGCGGTGTATACGGTGGCCTAGTTTGAGTTTCGTTGCGTTAGGTGTTTTCGTCTCCAGTTGAGTTTTATCTTTTCAGTGAATCTTTTAGTTGTTAACCTCGCTCCTGTATGAATGATTAGGTAATAGCTATGAAAATCAGGCTTTTGAGTTTTGTTTATGCACTCTTCCTAAGTGGTTGTTCGTTGTTCGTGAGCGAAAGCTACTTTGGTGAAAGTTGGACTGGGCATCACATAGACGAACTTGTAGAACAATGGGGCGAACCCAATCAAATGAAGTCTAAAGAAGGCGGTGTTATTGAAGCTGAATATAGAATTTTCAGCGAAAGTTGTACGTACATTTTCATCACGGACGAACAAGGTGTGATCACATCTTATAAGTATGAAAGCACGTTTTTAGGAACATGCAAGCCCATAGGGTAAACACCTAGCAAGCATTCAAGCTGGTTCGCAACGCTTGGCAGATTAACAGCATAGCCGCAATTAACGGTTACGAGGATATGTCATAACAATGCGCCTAACAAACGCTTAGAACGGATTCGCAACTAGCTCTGTTCTTGGTAAAAATGAGTTTTGGCGGGTTGCGCTCCGTTTTAGCTGGCGTTATGTAAATGGAGTAAATATAAGCTATGGAATACAAAGTCGTTAGAGAATATCAAGATGCTCCTGAATCACCTATTCAAATAGTAACAGGTGAAAAATTACAGTTTGTGGAAGAGTCCAACCCAGCAGGAGATTGGGCCAACTGGATTTTCTGCCGAGGTGAAAACAAAGAAGGTTGGGTTCCTAAACAGATATTAGCGATTGATAGCATTGAAGTAACAGTGCTTGAAGACTATTTTGCCAAAGAACATAATTTGGTGGTTGGCGAGATTTTAGTAAAAGAACATGAGCTAAATGGTTGGATCTGGTGCAAGAAGTTAGGTAGTTCAGAAGAATTAGCTTGGGCACCTTTAAACCATCTAAGCGCCATTTGAATTCATATAATAAGCGTTCAAGACGGACTGCCAACACGTGGCATTTTAGGTTATGGTCGAGTTTGGCGTTTATGTTCGAAACAACGTAGAGATCAAGCTATAAAACTTGATTACGCGCCTAACAAACTGTTCAAGAGCGGCTCACAACGCGTGGTTATTTACTGTGCGTTGGCTTATGTGATTAAGTGTATTGCAGGCGTTATGTGCATGGAGGCACAATGAACATTGGTATCTATATCTATCATCAGGCGGAAGTTTTGGATTTTTCCGGTCCTTTCGAAGTGTTCAGCACGGCGAAGCGATTAGGTGCTGAGGGTTTGAATGTGTTTTTGGTTGCCGAAAATACGGCCCCTATTTTAGCTCGCGGGGATTTCAAGGTTTTGCCTGATTACTCGATACAAAATCACCCGGAAATAGATCTGCTAGTCGTTGCTGGTGGTGTTCATGCTGATGAGATGAGTAAACCTAATATACTTGCTTGGCTAGCATCAGTTGCACACTCAGCACAACAAGTTGCGTCGGTTTGCACAGGTGCGTTTTTGTTAGCACAAGCAGGTTTAATAAGAGGATTAATGGTCACCACTCATTGGGAAGATATTCCTGAATTAATTTCTCAGTTTCCAGATTTAAATGTAGTGAGTGATAAAAGGTGGGTTGCATCTGAGAAGTTTATAACTTCCGGGGGCATTTCTGCAGGTATAGATATGAGTTTGCATTTGGTATCAGAACATTACGGTTTAGAATTTGCTAAGGCAGTAGCACGCCAAATGGAGTACAACTGGCTTAGAAGTACATAACAAACTGTTCAAGAGAGATTCAGCACGCGTGGCATTTCTGGGATGGAGTTTGGTGCACATTGTTTAGTGGTGCATACCTTAGTGCGGTGTTAGCCGTCACTGCGAAAAAAGCAGTAACGGCATAAAATTTAGTTGTTTACGAACATGTGGTTAGCTTTGGTTACACCGCGGTCATAAGTACAAAAAGTGTCAGTCGCAGCTTCAGTTTTGCTGTGAATCTTGATGTTGGTAATAACTTCTACAGCTCCAGCGTCATAACAAGCCTGTTGAGCATCTTTCACAATCTCTAGCAGTTTGTTTAGTTCGCCTTTCATCGTCGTTTCCATCGCACTGACCTGGAAAGGGACGCCAGAAGATTTAACAACTTCAATAGCCTTGTCTACGACTTCAAAGTTGTTTCCTGCCTTCAATCTAGGGATAACCTGAAAGGCAAGCATGACTTCATCAAGCAGTGGTTTTTGAGCTGACATCAATAATCTCTCATAAAATTTTGTCGGTATAGAATGGCGTATAGTAGCATGGTTTTTGAGCTTCGATACGGGCCTTGAGAATGCCAGCTAACAAAGTGTTTAAGAGGGACGCAAGACTTGTCGATTTTGTTTTAACGCTTGGTTTATGGCGGCGTTAGGCATCAAGGAGAGTTCAGTGAAAGCGATATCAGTATTGCCTCCATTACGTGGAGTTTGGAAGGCGGTAAATACCCCTGGCGATCGTATCCCAAGTCATGGAACCCACGAGTTTGGACAGACCTTCGCATATGATTTTGTCAGATTTAAATCTTTAAAGCACAAAGGTAGCTTTCATACACGGTCACATTTTAGCTATTTGATGGCTCAAGTGAAGGTATCGGATTGTCACGGTTGGGGCGCGTCAATCTATTCACCTATAGATGGTGTTGTGCGTGAAGTGGTCAATTCTGTCAAAGAGCGAGAGCGACTACATTTGGTAAGCGATTTAGGACTCGCCATTTACAATGGATTATTTTATTCCTTTGAAAAGGATGAAATTCATAAAATTGGTGGCAACTACTTAATCATTGAAGGCTCGGAGTGCTGTGCATGGATAGCACATGCTAAAACGGGCTCTATTTCTCCTCAAGTGGGTGACATTGTAAAAGCAGGGGAAGTCGTTGCAAAGCTAGGGCATTCCGGAAATTCAACAGCTCCGCATTTACATTTTCAACTGATGGAGCGAGTGGATATCAGAACAGCTAAAGGAGTGCCATGTTGCTTCACTGACTATGAAGTTTTATCTGATGGTAATTGGTGTTCTGTGACTAATGGTATTCCCACAAGTGATCAAACGATCCGCTATAATGATTAACAAATTACTTAACAACTGCTCCTAGCGCTTGGTGAGCTTATCTCACCGTTTAGCCCTCGTGTTTGGGGAGCAATATAACGTTGGGTGGCAATGCGCTACAAGCTAATGCAACAATAAGTATTGCAGGTACAAGGGAAAATAATGGAAGAGTTTATTTCTGGGATATTAAGGCTTCTTCTTTCGTTTGTGAGATTCATGTTAGATCAATGGTTTGTTGAAGCATCCTGCTTTCAAACAGGGCGAGTAATCATAGCTGGAGTTACTTTTGGGCATTACCCTCGTTCACCTATTAGCGAAGACACCAGGTTCAAAATTAGCATTTTGGGGCTTGTTATCATTTTTTGTATTTTGCTGGCTATAGGAATTTACAACACAAGTGCATCTTAATCATGGGTATTCTGAAAGATGACTTAGGCAAATCGGTTTTATTAATAAGATTGAAAATATGGAGAGATAAGTGGTAATAATTCGAGAAATGGACATCTCTGATTATCGAGATGTCCTCAACCTGTGGACTCAATCAGAAGGCATGACTCTCCGTGACGCAGATTCAGAGGAAAATATTACAGCGTACTTAAAACGTAATCAGGGGTTGAGCTTTGTTGCTTGCGATAATGATAAAATTGTCGGTGCTGTTCTTGTCGGGACCGATGGTCGAAGAGGCTATTTACAGCACCTTACCGTTTCACCGAGTCATCAATCTCAAGGCATAGGACGTCAATTAGTTGAGAATGTTGTGTCTGCTTTGAGTTGTATCGGAATATCGAAAACCCATCTGTTTGTTCATAGTGGCAATGTAAATGCACAACAGTTTTATCTAAATATGGGGTGGCTTCCCCGAGATGAAGTTAGAATGTTTTCGTTCAATTCATCTAAAAATCTAGATGTCTAGTTCGTTTTATAAAAAAACAATGTGTACTATCAATTTAGGGATTTGAAATGAGTAAATATGACGATGCAATAAAACTGATGGAAGAGCGTTGTGGTAATGGTAAAGAGGTAATTATGGCGCTCGCGACTATCTCACTATCGGGTAATGCTGTTGGCAGTCCAACGCCTGCGGTGCGAATGGTGTGTGCTTATTATGAAGACGGGGTGTTTTATGTGTCTACAGATGCGACAACAGATAAGATGAGGCAAATTGAGAAGAACAATGAGGTCTCTATAGGAGGGTTAGATTGGTATTCTCTTCAAGGTAAGGCAGAGAACTTAGGCTGGGTCAAAGACGAACACAACGCAGGAATAAGATCAAAGTTTAAGACGGTGTTTGATTGGTTCACTGAGCATGGTGATGAAGAAAACCCCAATTCAATTGTATTGCGCATCACACCGACAAGGGGGACAATTATTGACAACGAGAGAAAGTATGGTGAATTGAAGTACGAGATTGATTTCGTAAATAGAGTTGTGCACTAAATTGTTTGAGCATGTCAATTACAACCAATCTGGAAATATTAATTGTCGTATAAAAAAGCAACCTGTTGGTAAAGTAACAAAGTAATCCGTATCAAGTCATCTATCAGGACTGTTTATTCGAGGAGCAGTAAATGGAGTTATTGAATGCAGAAAAAGAGCATTATCAACAGATCGGACGTTTAGTTAACTCAGCCGAAGAGCTTTACACTATATGTCCAAGTGGTTCGTACCCTTGGGATGAGGAGCAGCTTTCAGAAATAGCAGAGACTAGGCTCAATTTAACCATATGTAGTGTAGAAGGTTGTGTGGCAGCCTTTGGCAACATTTACAATGTTGTACCGGGTGAAAGTGCGTTTATTGGCAATATTATCGTTGGTGATAACTACAAAGGACAAGGTATAGGGAAAAAGCTCATCCAATATTTGTCAGAATTGTGTGAGGAGTCATACGACGCTATACCTCATATATCTGTTTTCGGCTTCAATACCCGTGCACTTTTGCTCTATACCAGATTGGGCTTTGTGCCCTATGCAATTGAAGAGAGGACATCTCCCAACGGTGAAACCGTAGCTTTGATTCACATGCATTTGGACTCCTGAACAGGACAAGCAAATAAAGGTGACGATTTACACACGTCAGCTGCATCGTGAAGGGATCAGATGACAGTGTCAAAAATGAGAACGTAATAAATGACCGAACAAGGGAATAAAGGCGATGCGTTGCACTCGATGGTACATCGGCTAGAGGATAAGGTCTATCGGCCAAGCGGATACTGGTCCTATTCTGTTCACCAGCTACTTATGCATTTAAAAAGAGAGAAGTTCGACTCGGCTCCCAGGGCATTGGGATTTGATACTGAAGGCAATGAGATCCTGTCCTATGTTACGGGTGATGTGTATAACTACCCATTGGTCGGTGCTATCGCCACCACGGAAGCGCTTTGCTCCGCCGCAGAACTGTTACGTGATTATCACGATGCGACAGCATCATTTGTGCAAAGTGATCAATTCGGAACTTTGAGATGGCTGTTGCCGAACCGTGAGCCCCGCGAAGTTGTCTGCCATGGAGATTATGCACCTTATAATGTGGCACTGAATGGCAGTAAGGTGGTGGGTGTCTTTGATTTCGACACCGCGCACCCCGCTCCAAGAGTTTGGGATGTTGCTTATGCTGTATACTGCTGGGCACCTTTCAAAACTAATTCCAGTGATTCGTTGGGTGACTTAGCGGAGCAAACAATGCGCGCAAGACTATTTTGCGATGCTTATGGTTTATTACATGAAGATCGAGTTTGTTTGGTTGAGACCATGATATCTAGGATACAAACATTGGTTGAGTTCATGCACGAGCAAGCGGCTAAAGGTCATGAAGGGTTTATTGCCAATCTTAAGGATGGTCATGATGTGGCGTACATTGCGGATATTGAGTACTTGAGGTGTCATAAAAAACCAATAACGGATTATTTAATCTTGTCCGCAGACCATTCCACACACAGGTAAACCGCCAGAAAAGGGCGTTAATACCGACCTCAACGGCGAGTTAGTGGTCGGAATATACTCGCTAAGTTATAAGATACCTATTACCATACACAGCAAACCAATTGAAATAAGTAGTGTTGTATGTCTCTTCCTCCTTGCCCTCAATGTGGATCTGAGTTTGTTTATCCAGATCAAAACCATCTCGTTTGTCCGGAATGTGCCTATGAATGGAATCCTTCGGAAGCAGCAGATCAAGATACCTTGTCCATCAAGGATGCCAACGGAACTTTATTGGCAGAAGGTGACAAGGTCACGTTAGCCAAAGATCTGAAGGTGAAAGGTAGTTCTCTGGTGCTTAAAATAGGAACAAAAGCCGTTATCCGACGAATAGTCGAAGGGAAAGATCATCAACTGGACTGCAAAGTCGACGGTGCCGGTGAGATGATGGTGACTGCGAAGTTTGTGAAGAAAGCTTAAATACTGTTCACAATTGAATTTCTCTAATTCGTAGATGGCTTTAGCAATGTACTAAATAATGACTTCAAAGCGCCAAGGATGGCTTTTATTGCATATAAACTTTGGAGTCTTTATGAAAGCAAAAGCTGTAGGAACATTTATTACTGCATTGGCCCTGAGTATTTCAGCATCTATTGCATCAGCCAATACAGCCCTTTCGGAGCGCTTAATACCGAACCCGGTAGGCGTGTCTGAAGAGTTTGCGAAGTTTGTTGAAAGCAAACAGCCCGCCAAATCGGTTTCATCGCCTCAAACGACGGAGGAGTGGATTGCACTGCAGACGCAATTTGATGCCGCGATGAGCGAGGTTACTCGATTGGGTATGAAGAAACACGGGGTAACGTTTGAAAAGAAAAGCATCGGCGGGGTAGACACTTTTCTTGTAATGCCTAAGAACGTTTCACCCGAATTCGAAGGAGTGCGCTTTGTTCATATCCATGGTGGAGCCTTTGTTTTCGGTGGTGGCGAAGCTGGTCTAGGCGAAGCTGCATGGATTGCAAATGGTCTTGGTGTTGAAGTGATTTCAATCGATTACCGCCAGCCACCCTTGCATCCGTACCCTGCCGCACTGGAAGATACCGTCGCAGTATGGAAAGAGCTGATCAAAACGCAATCCCCTAATGCAACGGCTCTTTTTGGCTCTTCTGCGGGTGGTAACTTAACGCTTACCACTACGCTGAAACTACAGCAACAAGGTTTGCCAACACCTGGCGTATTGTTTGCCGGCACACCGGCAACGGATCTAAAATATACCTCTGATACTTGGCATACGTTACAAGGGCTTGATCCACTCGGTGCTCGAGAAGGGGTAATTGATGGAACATTTGCGCTCTATTCAAATGGCGCTGATTTGGCACACCCACTGATGTCGCCAGTTTATGCTGAAATTAAGGATTTTCCGCCAACGATTTTTATTTCAGGCACTCGTGACTTATTGCTCAGTGATACCGTTCGCATGCACAGGGTATTGAGAACCGCTAATATTGAAACCGATCTTCATATATATGATGGACAGTCGCACGGTGATTACGTGCGGGGCTTAAATTATGATTTTCCAGAATCTGATGATGCTTTGAGGGAAATCCGGATGTTTTTTGACAAGCATTTGAATTAATAACCCTCGCTATTAAAGCGCTCAGATGAGCGCTTTTTTAATGTTTACCTTTATACAGTATTGGATATGAAAATCAGCACTAAATTAAAGCATCTATTTGTTTTCTATTTGATGACTTTTGGTTTGCATGTCTCCGCATCTACCACCTTTACCCTGTCTGATACATCAAGCCCTAGAGCAACGCTCGATAGCTTTTTGCTGGCATCAGATATCGTTATCGCCCACTGGCAAGGTGAAACACTTGAGACCCAAGAAGCTCAGCATGCCATTGCACAAGCAATAAGAACGATGGATATGTCATTGGTTACCAATCGGAATCGTACCGTCGTTGTGATGGAGCGTATTTTACTATTGCGCGAAATTTTGGAACGGTTTGAGTTGTCTGTTTTAGAGAGTACACCCGATAACCATCAGATCGGTGACCGTCTGTTTTGGCGTTTTGGCCAGTCGGACATTGCTATCACACGGATAGAAAATGGTGACAAGCAGGGGCAATTTGTTTTTGCCGCGACATCGGTACAGCAACTGCATCGTTGGTATCGAAAGATGCAGCCTATCCCCTATAGAAATGAGGCTCGAAAAGACTATTACCATGACTTTCTGATAGGTCCTGGTCCATTGTTTTCCAAGAATCTGATTTATTCCGGTCCGCCTGAGCTGACCAAGCTTTATGGCTCTCTACCTCTTTGGCAATGGATCGCTCTGCTATTAGTATTTTTGCTGTGCAAGATACTTATCAAGTTGAGCTTTATCGCGGGACAGTGCTGGAACAACCGTTGGGAGGGGCGGGGGCAGCGTTGGCAGGTTGGTACGCTGCTATCGTTAGTTGTGGCGGGTTTAATTGTCTTGGTTACCCGACGGGTTATTGATGATGGTATTTGGATAACCGGAGGGGTCTATCAGTTCCTCTCGACCGCATTCCTTATTTGGCAGTTTATCTTTGTTGCCTGGTTCATTATGGCGCTGTTTAATTATTTTGCTACGGTATACGCCAGCAATAAACATGATGGGAAGCATGTTGACTCATCGTTAATCAGAGTGCTTGCGCGTATTTTTGGCGGCCTTACGATTGCGACACTGGCAATATATGTTGTTGAGTTTATGGGGTTCTCAATTTCTCCTATTTTGGCTGGTCTCGGTGTGGGTGGTTTGGCCGTAGCCCTGGCGATACGGCCTGTATTGGAGAATGTGATTAATGGGTTAACGCTCTACGCTGACGGAGGAATAAAAATTGGCGAGCTGTGCCGTTACGGCGATAAGCTCGGTACGATAGAGAGTATCGGCTTGCGCTCGACCCGGATCAGAACACTGGAGCGTTCATTGATTACCATTCCTAATTCAGAATTTGCGAATATGGAAATTGATAATCTCGAGCGTCGTGATAAGCGTCGAATGGAGCACACTTTTCGGGTAAGAGCCGAGCTAACCGGAGAGCAGCTAAAACTGCTGGTGGTCAATATCCGGAGGGTGTTACTACAACATCCCCAACTAGAGGAAGAGCCACTCCGAGCTCGGTTCATGGGGGTGGGAGAGTATGCTATTTTGGTCAATGTGCTTGCCTATATTAAGTGTCGTGATCACGACGAATTCATGGCTATCCAAGAAGACGTGCTGTTTATGGTGATGCAGCAGATAGAGAAAGTCGGCGTACAGTTGGCCTTTTCCACCCAGTATCAATTTGCCGGAAAACTGAGCACAGTTGATGACGAGCTGAAAAAGAAAGCGGCCCAAACAGTTCAGAAATGGCATGACACAAATAATTATCCGTTTCCTGATTTTGGCTCTGAATATAAATATGAGATAAAAGATTCGATTATGTATCCCGCCAAAACATCGGCCACACGACTGAATTTTGTGAGTTAACTATATTGATTACCCGTATGGTTGAGGCGTTAACAATAACCGCAGTTGGAGGAAGGGTCCCTAGCACGTTAGGGACCCATAAAGTTACTTCGTATCAAAGCTGATCTCTGGTTGAGCAACACTGTCGAAAAAGCTTTGCATGGTTTGGTGCAGGAGCTGATAGAGCGGATAACCACGTTTGGTCTGCAAATAACCGCCGTTGATACTTACCGAACGCATTTCTTTGGGGATCGGAGGGAGTGGGTAAGTGCCAATATCGGGATTAATGGTGGTCATAAGGTTGCTACCGAACATGATTGTGTCGGAGTTCTGAACCTTGCTCAGCAGAACCCTGACGCTGTGGGTGACTAAGGTGCAGTTTGCCTGATACCCCTTGGAGATATAGAGATCTTCAACTGGAGATCGCTTTGAATTCACCCCATCGATAACCAAACGAGTAATGGGTAAGTGGTGGATTGCCTCCCAATCGCTGGTCTTTGTTAATACCGGGTGATCTTTGCGCGCCACCAAGCATAGTGTGAATTCTTGTAATTTATGCAGATACACTTCTTGCGGTAGCGGAAACGCCCCAAAATGGATCATATAATCGACATTACCGTTGAGCATTTCGGCCAAAGTGTCATCCTGCCAATAAATAAGCTTGAAGTTGGCCTTGGGCAGTACCGTTTTGAGCGCCTGATAAATTCCATCCCCGAGAAGTTCAAGGAAGAAGATATTCATGGCGATGCTGATATTGCCATCAAACTTTTCCGGATCGAAATCTTGATATGACTCCACTACTTTAACCAAGGGGGTGAACATCTCATTGATGGCTTCATCAAGTTTTTCTGCCAACTCCGAAGGTTCAACCCCATGGGCCTTTCTGATAAAAAGCTGCTCGCCGAAAGCCTCTTTTAGTTTTGCCATCCCACGGCTCACACTGGTTTGCGAAATACCAAGCATATCCGCAGCTGCGTGAGTATTGCGCGTTTTCACAACCGCTTGCAGTAGCTTGAGCAAGTTTAAATCTAAGTCACGAAACTCTTTCACTGCACACTCCTGTATCTGATTGGCATGAGAACGTCCTTCTACTCTTAGCTATAAGAATATTGGAAAAAAACGGAGATTCCAATGCTGGCAGAAAGGAATGGCTGTAGCGGGAAAAGGGATGGAGATGAATTTGCCTATCTCGAAGTGCTAGAGACGACTTACCTGTCGCTCCAGCAGTCATGTTGGGGCGACAGGTGTTGATTGATTTTCTAGAAACTATGCTCTACATCGAGAGGTTGCAATTATTGCTAGGTACGGTAGGCCTATAACAGTTGATGGATTACTTGAACGGTTTCTTCAATGCCAAGAGTAAAGAACTGGACGCCCATACATATCAGCAGGAAGCCCATAATTCGCGTAAAAGCATTGATGCCATTTTGCCCGAGAGCTTTCAGAAGAGGGTATGCCATGCTTAGTGTAAAAGCCGCAATGAGCGAAACAATCATAAAGCCTATCACCACCCCGCTGTAGACGCTCGTCATACTGACATGATTTTCATAGGAGGCGATCTGTGCAGCCAGGCTAATGATCAGTGCCATTGTACCTGGCCCACATAATGACGGAATGGTTAATGGCACCAGTGCGATAGATTCCTGGCCCGGGTCATTGTTGTTAGTTTCAGGGCGGGGGAAGAGCATATTGAAGCCAATTGCAACGATGATGATACCGCCGCCTAAGCGCAGGCTGGGAATTGAGATATTGAAAAGCTCTAAAACGGATGAACCGATAAAGAAGGTAGTACACAGGGCAACGAACAGGTTAATACCGACTGATTTTGCCTGTGTGACGATATATTTCTTGTCTTTGCCTTTGCTTAATCCAAGCAAGACGGTTGCGGCAGCGGGTGGGTTCATCATTGGAAGCAGGCCGATAACGGTCAGAGTCAAGTAGGTTAAAAGAGTTTCATAATGCATGGTTGTCATCCTCAAGCGATTAATTTAAAGCAAGAATGTTTGCGCTAGATACAGCACGCTAAAAAAAGAGATGGCATCGGTTAAGGTGGTTAATACCGGGCTTGAGAGCATCGCAGGGTCGAGACTAATGCGCTTCAGCAGTAAAGGTAATGCCCCGCCAATCATAACGGCCAGCATTGATGAAACTGTGTAGGCCGCGCCGATAAGCAAAGGCAGGCCGATGTATTCACTGCCATGATTGAACAAGGTCAGCAATGTGATCACTCCGCCTATCAACAGGCCATTGAGGGCGCCAATAGGGAGCTCTTTTGCAATGACATACAAGCTGTCCTTCGATGAAATGTGGCCGACGGTGAGTTCGCGAATAGATACAGCAACGGCCTGGTTACCTGCGGCTCCGGATAGGTTGGCAACCAAAGGCAAGACAGCCGCCAGCACGGCGATTTGCTCAATGATTGGTTCAAAAGCGGCAATAATCGAAACTGCGGCGTAGCTCAATACTACCGAGGGGAGCAGGAAGGCCAGCCGGCGCAGATTGCGTGAGAGAATTGACATATTGCGAAATTCCTCTCCCCCGAATACGCCAGACTGCTCTAGCAGTTGCTGATTGGAGTAATCATATAGCGCCTTGTTTAATTGAGTGGTCCCGATGACCCCGATTTGAAACCCTTGTTCGCTAACAACCGGGATAACGGGGTGCAAGGTGGTATCGAGGATACTTTTCAATGAATGAATATCTTGCTCTGGCAATGCAGCCGGAATAGTTCGGTCAAGATGATTGATGAGTTTTTCATCATAAGTAAGAAGCAGTACATCTCTAATTTTCACGGCGCCAAGGTAGCAGCCCTGGGCATCATGCAAATAGACATAGCGCCACTCCAATAGCTCAGAATCCTGCTCTTCTGTATGGAGCATATTGGCCAAGTCAGCGACACTAGCGTCCTCGCTGAGCTTTAATATTTCGCTTTTACAGATCCCGCCAACAGTGTCGGGTGAATAAAATAATGCGGCATTTTCTTCATTGCGCCAGCTGTCCGGCACAGCCTGCTTTAATTGAAGCTTTATCTCCGACGGAAGTTCATTGATGAGCCGGCGTCTGTCTGCTGAGCGCAAATATCGAAACATGCTCACAATGACGTGGGTGGGAAGAAGGCTGACAAGAAGGCGCTGTTCATCTTCCGTAAAAAGATCGAGCAAATTAGCCGCAACTTGGGAGGCGCCTTGGTTAAGTAGAACCCACGTTACGACGCGTTCCTTGTCCGTCAGTTTCCTGAACACAGACGGCAGGACAGTAGGATCCGCGTTTTGAATGCTATCAAGCAGTCTGTCAGTGTCATTTGTCGCAATACAATGAAGAAATTGATCGTATAGCTTCTCGGCCGCCGCTGAATGCAGTGGCGTTGAAATAAGTGCCATAATTTATCCCTTGTGATTAACAGAGTTTGGTGTTCTTCGAGAGTCGTTGAGCGTTATCCTGCGTAACAACAGGGTAATCAATGCCGTAACCATCAGGAGAAAACTGCTGATTAAGAACCACCGGGTGATTGACTCTTGATAGACAATTAGGTGAGGCTTTTGCATAAACCAACCGCCAATTTTGAGCAGGGTCATGGACCATATTATTGAGCTGGTAACGCTAATTAATACCGTGCGAGTAAAACTCAATTGGGTCGCCCCCATTAACAGCGGGGTTATTACCCGCATGTACGGCATAAAGAGGGAGACGAAAAGAAGGAGAAATCCATATTTATCCAGGTACTTTTTTACTCTTGCTAGGGCATTCTCTGGCAGGGGCTTTGGGGCCCGGCTTATTAGCATGCTGTTAAGCAGCCAATATCCTTGAAGATAAGCGAATAAGGTACCTAGAGAGCTGGCAGTTGTTAAAAGGGCCACCGCACTGTAAAAGTCAACCGCTCCTGTGCTAACCAGACCACCAACGAAGAGTCCCAAGCCGACTCCTGGGAGCGGTAAAAGCACAAAACTGGACTCTATAAATAACACCATTCCAAGTAGTAATAACAAGATGTTTATTGGGTTGACTACCTGCAGAGAATCAAAATCTTGTAGCCAGATAGCTGTGATTATTTGTTGCATAATAGAGTCCTGAGCTCGCGCTGGTGAACGAGGTCGCTCAATCAAACATCAAGATGAGATAAGCGAAGAAGAGGATGAGGTGAGTTGCGCCGTTGAGTGAGTTAGTTCTTCCGCTGCTGAAACTGACACTGGTCATCAATAGGGTGGCTACCAGCAGAACCATTTCAGCCGGCTCCAACCCTAGACGTATCGGCTCATTGATTATGGTTGAAATCAATAGTACTGCCGGGACGGTCAGGGCAATGCTGGCCAACACCGAGCCAAAGAATAGGTTCATGGCACGTTGGAGGTGGTTGCTAACTGCCGCCTTAATTGCCCCTACAGCTTCTGGAGCCAAGATGATCAAGGCAACGACCAAGCCGCCCAGTGCAGCTGGCGCACCAAGCTCGGTTATTCCGTCATTAATCGGAATGGCTAAGCTTTTAGCCAGCAAAATAACGACAACCAGGTAGCCTACCAGCATGATGGTATGGTAGGTACCGCTTTGCGGTGGGCACTGGCTATCACGATTATCATTGCGATCGGCATCGATGAAAAAGTGGGTATGGCTTCGCGTTTGAATAAATAGGAATAATGCGTATAAGGCAATTGAGGCAAGAACCAGAGTCCAGGTTAGAATTGCCGACATGTTGCCAAATGCGTCCATGCTGGTGAAATTCGGTAGGACCAAGCTCAGCATTGCCAGTGGAATTATCGCAACCAGGTAAGCTTTTAACCCCTCGAGATTGTATGTTTGGGTATGGTACTTCATCCCACCAATCAGAAGCGTAATACCGACAAAGCCATTTAGAACGGCCATGACAACAGCAAACATGGTATCTCTAGCCAGTACCGGGTTTGATTCGCCAGTAAGCATGACCGAGGAGATCATAATCACTTCAAGCAAGATGACTGACAAGGTTAGTATCAGGGTGCCAAAGGGGTCCCCGAGCTTAATTGCAAGCACATCTGAGTGGCGGACAACGGCAAAGATCGTTGTCATGGCCACATAAAATAAAATACCTGTTGTGAGCATATATGGCGCTGGGGATAACCCATTACTTAGCAGCTCATCACCGATGAGCTGGAAAAAAATAATGGCAAGAATACCAACAGGCATGGTGTATTCCTGCTTGAGAAGCTTGAACATATTGAGACGTTTGAATTATTCCTAATGGCTCGTTATGGTCCTTTAACGAGGATTTGGTCACTGAAATTCTACCTGTTCCTTTGTGGTAGTACTGATGGTAGTGAGCAACTGCTTTTAATTAAAATTGGTAATTGAGGCCCACAGTCATTAGAAAATTATTGCTTTTATAAAAGTCGATATTCGAGCTTGTTACCGTGCTGCCAGCGAGTGAGGTAACGCTCCAGTTGTCCCAGCCTGGAATGTCTTTGTACTCGTAAGCCAAAAACAAACGCATTACATCATCATTACGCTGTGTGTCAAAAAGAGGGTTTACTGCATCAAATTGACGGTAAGCATAACTTCCCGTTAGCGCTAAAGAGTAAGCGGACGAATGAAGGAAGTAAGTCATCTCAACCTTATACTTGTTGTATGAAGCGGCTTTACCCTCTGCGTTATGATCGGTGTAGCTGAACGCTGTAATTAATCCTGAACGTTGATCGAGCATGGAAAGGTGCTGGCCTTTTAGATAGAAAGTTGCACTGTCACGGAATAAGGTGCTTTCTGTGATTTGCTCATCATCAATTGTTGCAGTGGCGTATGCCATATCAAGCGATACGCCGGTGTTAAGCAGGTTCGATAACTTCAAACGGTATGCATTGCCGTCGATATCCGTAGTTTGCCTTTCTTCACCGGTTAAGTACGGGTTAGCCCATACCTCGTCTGGCAGTACGGTTGGAAGGTAAGCAATATCTAGCTGTGTGCCGTTGGTGAAGTTATATTGATAGCCAAGCTCGAATGCCAGGGTACCGACGGCGAGGTCATCGCGAGATGTACCAAGATAAACAGCATGAGTATGGTTGCTATCTAAGGCATAACGAATATTCCCCAGTGGTGCTGCGAAATAGTTATTGGTATGAGATACCCGATCATCTAGGCTGCTTAGCGTTTTATCGCCGTTTGGATTCAAGTTTGAGTTTGAGGTCGCATAACCCGTATTGATTGAGATGTCGCCGTTGATGCGTGAGTTGTCAAGCGCGTAGGCAGATGTCGTAAAGCCAGCAAACAATGCAATGACAAAGATATTTAGGTTTCTCATTTAAATTCCGCTCAGTATATTTACCCAACTGACTTGGAGTCACGCAGGTATAAAGGGCTTCTTTCCTGAATCAGTTATCCTTTTGATGGCGGTAGAATAGGTTTATGTATGTGCCAAAACCATGGGTTAGAGAAATTCATATTTGTCGCTAGGTTATTTTATGTTAATAGTGGTGGACGTTTTACGAGAAGCATAAATTGGCTGTGATGGTTAAATAGGCGGTATGGGATGCAAGATAATATTGAAACGGAAAGGTTGATATTAAGACCGTTTCGGATTGGAGACTGCAAGCGAGTGGCCGCCCTCGCAGGAAATAAACTGATTGCTGAAATGACCGCCAATATTCCTCATCCTTACGAGTTAGAAATGGCCGTTAGCTGGATTCAGTCTCATGAAACACAATTTATTGAAAAAAAAGGGATTGTTTATGCAATCACGGAAAAGGGCAATGACGATATCATTGGCGCTGTCAGTTTTCCTAATTTTGAAGATAGCGTAGGGCTGTTAGGGTACTGGTTGGGTGTCGAAGTCTGTGATTATGAAATTGGGCCTGAGCTATATTGAAAATAGGACCATTCATATACAGGGCCGGGAACGAGAAGTCTGTTTTTACGAATCATTATTGTGTCAAGAGAACCGGTAGCAACGGGAATTACCCTAAGCCGTCATAGCGGGTAATTGCGACACGGGAAAAGGAGTTTCCATATGGTAGGTGAAGTCTGGGTATATTATGTGCTGGCCGTGTTGGTGCTTACTGCCTCACCAGGACCGAGTTCGTTATTATGCATGACGAGAGGAGTCACAAGTGGCTGGATGGTCGGTGCTTATACCGCGCTTGGCAGCCTTACGGCGATAACTTTAATATTGACCCTGTCGTTTACTGGGTTAGGTGTGATTATCGCGTCTTCAGAAGTTATCTTTAGTCTCATCAAATGGGTAGGCGCGGGCTACTTAGTTTATCTCGGTATAAAGGCGCTAGTATCCAAGCAAGACAGTTACTCAGAGCTGGAGGCGGGCACCGTCTCAAGTCGCAGATTCCCTCATCACTTTGCTAGTGGCTTTATTGTCGGTGCCAGTAATCCCAAAGCGATTTTATTCTTTACCGCTCTTTTTCCTCAGTTCATCAATCCATCAGAAGATCTGTTTTTGCAATATGCCGTCTTTGCTTCGACATTTGTTGTTTTGGAGCTTTCTTGGCTTCTGTTCTATGCCTATTTGGGGGCGAAATCATCTAGTTGGATATTTGCCTCTGGCAGGGCTAGGTTATTTAACCGGTTAACTGGTGGTGTCTTTATCGGGGCCGGTGCCTGGCTATCGACGGCAAGCCGTGCCTAGAAGTTGTAATGTGGCAGATGTGGGGTGAAGGGGCGCAGTTTGCGACCCTTCGAGGATAACTAGCCGTGATGGTGATTGGCAATAACGGTCAAGCAAGTTTCCTAACAGCGATGGTACTCCCAAGAACACATAGGTATGTGTGCTTAGCTGGACTTCTAGTTGAGGCCCTGCTAGAAATTGTGATCTTAATTTGGCAGCTATTATCTAGCCTAGCTTTGTAGCTGTTTCCTTGATCGTCAATAACCCTGAAATGCGAAGTCCTCTTGAAGATGTTCAAAACATCTAAATGAATATGAGTTTCTGTATATAGAGTAGAATGCCGTAACTTCAAGTTGCTGGCGACCAGATCATCTTTCACTTCAAATCCACTTACCTTCATATTTTGTTCTATGTCACTGTATTGTCCCGTGCTCCTATTCTGTCCGAAGAATGCGAAGAGGGTACGGTACTCTCCTCGTTTAACGTGTTGTCGGCCACCGTAGATTTTATATCGTTGTTCCGGCCGAATCGCAGAGAAAAGCTTGTACAAGTTTTCCTTGAGTATGTCTTTGATTACATCTCTTATGCCATATGTGATACATATGGCAAACACCAACCCAGCAGACAAACTCGGTGCGGAATAATGTAATTGATATGTCGCAATGGTAACCAGGCTCATCACACACATACTGCTTAGCGCAATACCGCTATACTTCATCCATGGATTATGCCGTTGACTTGAGAGCACTTGATTTCGGTATGGCACCCAGTTGGGAGCAAATTCAATAATTTCGTTATCTATCATCTCTTCTGAGAAAGCTCTCGGATAGCGCCATATTGACACTTGGTCCCTTTTATTTATCAAACTGATGATTGTCTTATAAACCTGGAGACAGTTCTGAGTGTCATCGTTTAGTTTCAGCCTCTCGTACAGTTTTAATAACTCTTGATATGTCACGACGATCAGTTGCTTGTAAATAGCAGATACCTGAGGGTTGTGAATATTGAGTTGCTCAAATTTGTTACAAATTTTCTCAACCTGCCAGCAAACAAGAGATAGCTTTGTGGTTGAGCTATCACATATTGTTTCCAAACAAGATTTTCGAAGACTGCCATGGTATTCGGAGAGCCAAGCCAATAACTGGTGTTTAGCAAGATTCCATTGATGGTATTCTATCGAAATATGACTTAATTGGTTTTCAATTTCTAACAAGCTAATACTATCGTTGCAAATAAAGAGCCTAGATATCAGGCTCTTTTTTTGTTCTTCTGTTAGCTGTTCAAGCTCATAATTAGTATTCTGACATTCGAACCTAATATTTACTTCTGTAGACTGATGAGCAAAGAGAGCTTGAGAAATTACCAATGTATCATTGTTTCTTAATTCAATGTGCATGGTTATTCCGTCTTTTCTATTTATTAAACTAATCCCAGTAGTTTAGTTGTACAGAAGAAATAGATGATTAAGCCCGAAATATCCACAATAGTTGTAATTGCTGGGCTGGCAACAACGGCAGGGTCTAGGTTCATCCGCTTGCTAAGAAGCGGTAATAGTGCCCCGATAAGGGTGGATGAAATCACTTGGAAGAACAACGCGAGGCCAATCGCAGCAGCCAGCATGCTGAGAGTTTGATTAGCAGGCAGCTCAAGTCCTCTCGAGAGGAATATAACTTTGGCAATACTTACTGCGGCTAATGCTGACCCGATAATGATCGCGATACGTGTTTCTTTCCAAACGACTTTGAGCCAATCTCGGATATTGATGTTGCCAAGTGCCAGTGCTCGAACGATAAGCGTAGCTGACTGACTGCCGGCATTGCCACCGGTATCGGCGATCATCGGCATGTATAGCGCCAAAATGGTGAAGGCAGCAATGGCATCCTCGTAGCTATGAATGATCATTCCTGAAAACAGCCCCATTACAGCAAGTCCGAGTATCCATACTATGCGCTTCTTTACATGGCCCAAGACCGAGAGGTTGATGTAATCCAATTCGTTTTTTTCTTGTTGGATCCCCATAAACCTTTCCATGTCTTCGGTTTGCTCATCCATGACAATATCGATGGCTGCCTTTGCCTCTAGAAGGCCCAAAGGCTCTCCTGTGCTGGTAAGGACGGGCAATACATCAAACTGGCTTTTTTGAAGCAGTTTGACAGCATCCTCTTGGTCCAGACTGAAGTGACAAGTTTCTGCATAGCTTTGGATGCTTTTTAGCTTCAGCCGTGGGGGGGCATAGAATAATTTGTTAAGGGTTACAATGCCGGAATATCTTCCATGGTCATCGGTTGTAATGATATATAAAGAGTTTAACAATGATGTCTTTAATTCATTCTTAAGCTCTGCAACAGAGGTGTTGTGGCTAACAATCGTTGCTGCCGATGCGTTTATCGAGCTTAAAACAGGATCAATTGAGTTACTGAATAGTTCAATATCTTGTTGATAGTGAAACCCACTGAGTGTAGAAAGATCTTTATATTGCTTTTTTGAAACTTGACGTAGAAAAGTAATACTTTGCTGAATAAATTGCGCAGAAAAACACTGGTTGAGCGCATCATGATTACTGTCTGAAATGTATTTTTTAAACGACATTAAATCATTATGAAAAATGTCTAGCTTGTCTTCTGTAGTCGAGTGCTTAATGTTTTGATTTAGAATAAGGTTGTTGAATGTCATTGTAACACACCATTATATTATTGTATTGGGATAGCTTGCCGGTTAAGGCAATAACTGAGAATATAATCTGTGTGAGTTACTAACGAGGGGAAGGGCAGGTAATTTCGCTATGCTGATGACCAGAGTTCAAAATTACTGATTGCGCGGGGGATGTATTTTAAATACTGTTATCAATTCATTCCAGCTTTACATTCCCGATTTCGTTAATAACCCACCGTCTACTGTCGTTATCCATAATTAATCTCCTATCTAATGTGTAGGGGCATGTTAGGTTTCAATTTCTTAATAGTCAATACAGTGTTTTTTATTTTATTGAACCATGTGTTACAAAATATATGGACTGTACCTTTTTGTATTTTTATCAATTTTAGCGTGATAGTTAATTTATAACCATAATGGTTGTGTTGTTTGCGTTGTATTTTTTGAGTGAATGGAAAGGCTGCCGGAGTTAACCTAATGGCAAAATAAAATATGAGCAAAAGCAATCCCATTCAATTGCTTTTGCCCTGTTTTATTACTAATACTCTTCCACTTTCAGTGTTACGTATCCGCGATTGTTACCATAGAATCCCCATGCGTCATTTGGGAAGCAATACAGGTATCCCGATTTTTTCACAGTGATAGTGGTACCTGCCCCTATCGAAAACTCTCTGAGTGGGCTATGTGTACCATCGGTATTTGGGTTACCACCATTGGCAATTGCTCCCATCAAACAGAAGTAGGGGGCATCTTCATTTCGTTTGGTTAACATGAAGTTTGCATCAGGTTTGTCCAGTAACCTTTTGTAGGCTTTTTCTAGTACGCCTAATGCTTCGCTGGCTAGATGGGCCAGTTCGCCAAAGTAAAACTTCCCGTCATTGGTTCCGGCTGGACCGCAAGAGATATTTTTATCCACCCACTGTCCCCGGGCAGTAAAGCGATAGGATTTGCCCTCCTCAAGGTAGATGCCTGTCCATGACCACGGATGTTTGGCGTAGATATCCAGTGTTACCGGGCTGCCGGGCGAAATCGGGCGGGTGGTGCGGTAAGATCCCTGCTTGCGCGGAGGGTTTTCACGCCTTGATAGTGCTGATTCATGGAAGCTGGCTGCTTGTTGAGCAAAACACGGAATGTTTCTAGGCGCTGTGACCAGGACCTTCATCATGCCGACATGGGAATTGTGTAGTTCATCGGCGGGATTAGGTATCACTTGCGCGATCATATTGCTGTGCCATTGCAGATCGGTTGCGACTTTTTGCAGCTCATCGATCATCCATATCAGAGCGATATTAGATAGCCCGTCTTCTTTATACCCACCACCAATATCGCTGTGTACGCCAGGGAACCATAGCTGGCTCATGGAAGGGTGAGGATCAGCTACATCATCTTTCCATAACGTTGGGGTGAAGCTACCACGTTGCTCATCGATCGCAACAGCATGGCGGGCGTGTGCAACATTGTGGCTGAGTTTGACATCATGGAATTGATATTTTTTGGGGTTATCAAAAAGATTTGCAATTGCTTTGTCGTCCGGGATCCCCAGTGCGCCAACGGTATCCCAAACGCCCAGGAAGAAGACCTTATCTGAGTGGGGCAGAAATTCAATGTCGTGATGAGCTCTTAAAAAAATCGCGGACTCTTTGTTTCTGTATCCCTCCTTGTATATGGTTTTAATGATTTCATCCCAATCGGACTCGCTGTGGCGGTGCAGGTCTACGATGCCGAGCTGGCAGATTATTCCTGCAAGACTTCGAGCGGTATATGCACCTCGGCTAAACCCGGTTAATACGATTTTATCTCCGGGCTTATATTTGTCAGCAATCCATTGGTAACAGTCACGAATGTCTTCGGAAATACCAAAACCGAAGATTCCGCCGGTAATTTTATCGAGGCCGCCATCGGTGCCCACACCTGCTTGGTAGCGCGTATATTGGGTATCGGGTATCTCCGGGATAAAGTCGAAAAATTGCTTTACGTTAGTTGGAGACAGCACGTCACCGTCCCTGTTGTCTGGATCGTTCCAGGTTCCATCACAGCAGACAATTAAATAAGCCATCACACCCTCCTTGTATAGGTTGTTGAGTGTACAAAAAGCTTAGTGGTCAGGATGTGCAACCTGTGTGATATTGCTCCAAGATATTTCCAGCAAGGATTGATAAAAATCAAAAGGCAGCAAAGTAGAGGGTGATGTTAAAGCTGAGAGCAAAAAAGAGGGATTTACCGATAAGTAAGATTGGTGCGGAGGGAGGGACTTGAACCCTCACGTCCTTGCGGACACTAGCACCTGAAGCTAGCGCGTCTACCAATTCCGCCACCACCGCATGTCATCTTACTTCACAGTGTCAAAGTGATTTGGAGCGAACAACGGGAATCGAACCCGTGTCATCAGCTTGGGAAGCTGAGGTAATACCATTATACGATGCTCGCCTAGTGTTTTTATAGTTACTATAAAAGTCTAGTCAAC
Source organism: Photobacterium sp. DA100 (assembly GCF_029223585.1). Taxonomy (NCBI): domain Bacteria; kingdom Pseudomonadati; phylum Pseudomonadota; class Gammaproteobacteria; order Vibrionales; family Vibrionaceae; genus Photobacterium; species Photobacterium sp. DA100. The sequence continues at coordinate 1,835,956 of NZ_CP119423.1, forward strand.
TAAGTCACTGATTACAAAGCAACGATAAGCCCGCGCAGCTTTTCTCGCAATGCTAAATGAACATTTTTGCTGGCTTTGTCACATTTTAAGTCGGGATGCAGGATTAATTGCTTGTTTAATAAGCAAATATTGCGTTCTTCACCGTCTGATTTGTGCGGCCTAACTTGTCGGGATTCCTCTCGGTATATACTTATAGCCAAGTTACCTCAAGGTGTAGGATTCAGAGGGCTGACACCCTCCCGAAGGTCTCTGGATCTTGAACTTGCTTGGGGATAATCATAATGATCTCTTGGAGCTTGTGTATGACGTATCGTTTTTTAACTCGTTCGCGAGTGGGGATAGTGTTGTTGTTTGGCAGTGTTCTATTTGCTGGCTGCAATGATTCTTCCGAGTCGGTTATGGGGGCTGATGAGGATGAGCATGGTTGTAAGAGCTCTGCAGGATATGTCTGGTGTGCAAAAACCGCTCAGTGCGAAAGACCGTGGGAATTGGCTGAACGCGAAGGGATAGACAGCACAGAAGAGGCCTTTGAAGCTTATTGCGCCATTGACGATGAAAACTAGTTTTTTCTCCCGCTACATAGTTTATATCCTTTAGAAACGCCCGAAAGAGAGGGCGTTTTATGCACTGGATGCTGATCAGAAAGGCCCGGTACATAGCTTTATACTACATAAATTATGTCTCTCAGGTTTTTATGGTCTAATTATTTATACAGCTGTGCAGAAAATTGAACACAGCCTTCATGGTATGGCTTTTTTGTAAAATGACGGATTGTATTTGCACAGGGATAGTTTGATATTGCTCGGTATTTCAGAAAAGAATAATTACAATTGGCAATATTTTGTGATTTTATTGACAGGATTGTAAATTGTTCTCGACAAAATTGTGCGTGGCACAGGGAGATATTAATGAGTCATTCAGATACTGATCTGACAAATTACAAGCGCAGACAATTTTTGAAAACCACCACCGGGCTTGCCGTTGCAGGGGTTGGCAGTACGCTTTTTAGCGGACAGGCAAGCGCTACTGAAGAAACCACTGACTGGTCTTCGTTTCACTCTGGTGGTAACGAGGCTGATTTTTGGCGGGAAGTGAAGCGTCAGTTTATCCTTGACGATAACTCGACCTACATGAATATAGGGACAACGGGGTCGATGCCTAAGCCGGTGCTGCAGGCCTATGATAAGAATAACAGGACTGTGGCTAAACACCCCTGGGATATGGACGGTAAGTTTGGTGGTTGGCCGTATGTTTCAGAAATGGTGGAAAGTATCGCCGCAGGTTTCGGTGCTGATCCGCACGAGATAATCTTAAGTCGTAACACCACAGACGGCATGTGCTCGATTATCAACGGCCTTCATTTTGAGCCGGGTGATGTGATTCTGACAACCCATCATGAACACGTTGCAGCCACGTCTCCGTTGAATGTTGTCAAGCAGCGTTATGGCGTAGAGGTGGTTGAGGTTGAGTTGCCGGCATACACAGGCACTGAAACCGTTTCAGAGCAGGATTATGTTAGGGCGTTCAGAAAAGCACTTAATGCGTACAGCAATGTAAGGCTGATTGTTTTCTCTCATATCACTTACAAGACCGGTACACGCCTTCCGGCCAAGAAAATTTGCAAGCTGGCGAAAAAATATGCGGTGCCGACGCTGGTGGATGGTGCACATACCATTGGGATGCTGGATCTCGACTTCCATGATATTGATTGTGACTTTTATGCGGGCTCAGGCCATAAGTGGCAGTGTGGTCCCGGAGCAACGGGAATTTTGTATGTGAGGGATAATGCGACAAGGCTGGATGAATATTGGCCAGACTGTGACAATCCACTTTGGTATGTTAATTCCTCGCTTTCCCATGCCGGCTACCTCGGTACTCAATTGCAGATGCAGTATATCGGTAATGATAATTATCCGGCCAAACAAGCGTTGGCGGACAGCTGCAAAATGTGGGACGAAATTGGTCGTCGCCGCATTGAGTCTCGTGTGTTGTACTTGAGTAAGCTATGCAAAAGCCAACTCTCCGATGCCTTACCCCAGGCTCTTATTTTCTCTCCGGATGTTGAAGGGCTAGACAGTGGCTTAACGACTTTTAATCCGTTTCCGTTAGATGTGAATAACGGTGATCGCTTGACTTTGTTCCGGGACAGGCTGCGCGAAGAGTATGGTTACATTATCAGGACGACCAACTTCAAGCTGTATCTAGAGGATGATGAGGCGACCCAGGCGTTGCGGATTTCGACCCACTTATTCCATGACGAGAAAGACGTAAAGGGGCTGGTCAAGGCGATTAAGCACTTATACAAAGATATGATTCAGGCTTAAGCTCAAACGCCCAGTTCGCTGGGCGTTTTTTTGTACTTCACGGATGAAAGGATGGGGTTTAATGACAAAGGCGAAGCACTATTTACGCTGCTTGCTTGTAGCAACAGCTACAGCGATGGGAGCGATGCTGAGCTCATTGGCTTTGGCCGGTGATCTGGCTGAAATCAAAGAGCGGGGCGTAATACGACACATTGGCGTTCCGTATGCAAACTTCGTTTCTTATATTAAAACGGATGATTTTGAATCACTTAGCGGCTTAGATGTCGAGATCGTAAAAGGGTTTGCTGACTTCCTTGGGGTCAAATATGAGTATGTGCCCGCACAATGGAATGATGTGGTCGGAAAGTTGACCGGCCAAGATGCCCTTTATTTGAATAACAGGATAGAGCTTGGCGAAAAGGTATCCATTCAAGGCGATATTATTGCTAACGGGGCGACAGTATTAGACTGGCGCGAAGAGTTGGTGGATTTTTCTGTTGATTACTTTCCTTCAGCGGTTTGGCTGGTGGCTAGGGCGGATTCGACATTAACGCCCATCAAGCCAACCGGCGATATAAACAAAGATATTAATATCGTTAAGGACTTGATTGACGAGAAAGATGTGCTGGCGATGGAACATTCTTGTTTAGACCCGAATTTATATAATTTGTACGAGACAGGGGCAAATATCATTCTTCCTGAACCTGGTCGAAAGTTAAATGAAATGGTCCCGGCCATTTTAAATAATGATGCCGAAACGACACTATTGGATGTCGCTGATACGTTAATTGCGCTTGAAAAGTGGCCTGGGGATATCAAAGTTATTGGACCAATATCACAAGAGCAAAGAATGGCTGCAGCATTTAGGAAAAATAGCCCTGAATTACGCCATGCATTTAATGAATATTTAACTAAGATTAGAAATGATGGTACTTTTCATAAGCTTATAGAAAAGCATTATCCATCAGTGTTTTATTTTTATGGCGACTATTTTAGTAAAAGCAATGAAGCTGATTTATGAATAAACGGATACAAAAACTGTCAAGTAGTAATCTGATCATTATCGCTGCAGTCTTGCTAGCGGCATATTTGATGTTGATTTTGGCGGTTACCAACCTCGGTCAAACAAGGCTCAATGAGTCTCAGCACCGTGAATTGACGCTTAAAGTACAAAGCTATGCCAGCATACTTGAGTATTTTTTCAGCGTTACCAGTGAGGAAGTGTCTGATTTAACGACAGACCGAGCCATGACGACCTTCTTTGCTAACTTGGCATCGGGAATGTCGATGGAGTATGGGCTTGGCGCAAGTTTGATGAAACTTGATTATGAACTAAATAAATTGATCAAAACCAAGTTGGTCAATAAGATACCAGTATATGAGCGCTTTATATTGGCTGGGTACGATGGGGACGTGATTGTCGATACGGCTGAAAATATTCAATTGCAGGTTGATGTTGACAGGCTTCAAAACTCAGCAGAAGGAACGCATGTAATACATAGCCGCAAGGAACAAAATAACCCCCGCATTGAAGTATACCAACCTGTGTACTATTCAGGCAGGCCTGTTGCCTACCTGATTGCCGATATTAATATTTCAGTTATTATTGAGCAACTTACTGCGCAAGAATATGAAGGAAGCCAAAGCCGTATGCTGCTTTCTTCTGCGTCTGATGATATTTTGGTGTGGAACTCAATTAGCGAAGAAAATATTGAGCAGTCGAATATTATTTTTTTCGAGTTACCTATCGAAAACACACCTTACCAACTAAAAGGGTGGTTTTCCCCGGTCAATGATAAAGATATTTTTACGTCCGGATGGTTTGTTGCAGGCATTTCTTTCCTTGCTGTACCTGTTATCGTGGGGTTGTTTTACACGTTTAATATAAATAACGCGAATGTGATTTTAAGAACAAAGTTTGAAGAATCCCATAAACAGCAGCGGGTGCTTGCTGTGAAGAACGAGAGATTAGTAGAAGAAATTGACCTGAGAAAGGCGTCCGAACAGAAATTAGCTTACCAAGCGACTCATGATGCACTCACGGGGCTTCCCAACCGCAAGTATGGCAATGAGCAACTAGAGCGGATTATTGCAGATGCAATCGAGAATGACAGCAAGGTGCTCGTCATGTTCATTGACCTCGATAATTTCAAACAAATCAATGATACATTGGGGCACTTGGCCGGTGACTCTATTTTGATAGAGAGCAGCCAGCGTCTGCTGTCGGCGATTGAAGATTCAAGTGTCTTGGCCCGTTTGGGAGGAGATGAGTTCCTACTGATTATTCCTAATCTTAGCGACGAGAACTATGCTCAAGCATTATCATCGATAATTCTGTCGTTGTTTGATCATCCTTTCACCTGGAAGAATCAAGAGTTCTTCATCACAGCCAGTATCGGCATGTCAATTTACCCGCAAGACGGTGCCAATACCCACCAATTGCTGGCCGCTGCAGATACGGCGATGTATTGGGTGAAGCAGGATGGCCGTAATGCCTATCGGTTTTACGAAACCAGTATGATGACAGATGCCCTGCGGACGTTGGATCTGGACGGGCGGCTTCGCCAGGCTATCAACAACGACGATATCGTCATGTATTATCAGCCCATCTTTGATTTGGTAACGAATCGGATCATTGGGGCGGAAGCCCTCATGCGCTGGCATGACGAAAAACTTGGCTTTATCTCGCCGGAAGAATTCATTCCATTGGCAGAAAAGAATGGCCTGATCCACCGGCTGGGTGAGATTGCGATCTCCCAGGCTTGTCAACAAGCGGCTCGTTGGCAGAGTATTATGCCAATGAAGATATCGATTAACTTTTCTAGCATACAGTTCAGGTACTGCGACAAGCTGTTTTCTCAACTCAAGCAGGGGTTAATTGCTTCGGGGTTGCCTGCCAATCGGTTGGATATCGAAGTGACGGAGAGCCTGCTCTTCAATCATACCCAAGAGGTTGTCACCTTGCTTAATGCGTTACGGGAAGAAGGGGTCGAGCTAACGATTGATGACTTTGGTACAGGATATTCTGCATTGAGTTACTTGCAAAAGTTTCCATTCGACAAGCTCAAGATAGATCGATCTTTTTTGATCGACATTGATCAGAACGAGCCGAACCGCGAACTGGTAAGTGCCATCATTGCAATGGCCAAAGCGTTAAATATTCAAGTGGTTGCGGAAGGGGTTGAAACAAAGTGGCATACCGACTTTTTAATTCAGAACGGGTGTGACTACGGTCAGGGCTATTACTACAGCAAGCCTTTGCCTGCAGACGTCTTCGAACGTCTTCTTTATAAGTCTAGGGTTCCGCAGTCAGTGGCCTGAGGCGGGCGCCAAACTGTCGGCTCTAATCACAATCAACGCAGGTCAACTGAGGTATAACTGCGTTGATTGTTGTTGGATAGGCCGTTATAGCGCTTCTAGAGGGAAGTGCTCACAAGGGGCGACAATCTCGTTCTGCGCGGCAATCGTCTGCAGTTCCCATTCCCCGCGTTGCGAGGTTTCTTTTAGCACGGCATAGCAGGCGTCATTGCAATGGCTGAATGCCGCCTCAGCATTACCTTTTGCCAGGTATTGGCCAGTAAATAGGGCGGAAATAAGATCGCCGACACCAACAGGTTGCTTGTCAAACTCAAGGTGAGGACGTTGGGCAAGCCAGCAGCCTTCCTGGGTGGCTAGCATCATCGAGAAACTCTCGTTTGAAATGCTATGCAGGTGTTTGACCAAAACCATTTTAGGGCCTTTTTCAAGTGCTACTTGGCAAGCTTTAATCGCGTCTTCCAGAGAATTTATCTTCATCCCCGCAAATTGGCTCAGTTCGAACTGGTTAGGCACAATAATGTCAGCCATAGGCATCAAGGTATTGATCAGGTGCTCGGCAATCCCCGGGGCCACGATACAGCCTTTGTCTGGTGCACCCATGACAGGGTCACAAACATACAGTGCCTTAGGGTTGGCCGCTTTAACTTTTTTGACGGTATCAACGATGGCAAGGCACTGTTCTGCACTGCCTTGATAGCCACTGAGCACAGCCTCGCAGTTTTCTAGCTGTCCAATGGCAGCCATGCCAGATACTAGGCTGGTGATATCTTCTGCAGCAAATGCTCGTCCAGTCCAGCCTTCTTTATACTGGGTGTGGTTTGAAAATTGGACGGTATGAATTGGCCAAACTTCAAATCCCATACGTTGAAGGGGAAATACGGCGGAGCTGTTTCCTGCGTGCCCATAAACGACATGTGACTGAACAGAAAGAATACCTTTCATTATTTTTATCCTGTTGGGGTATGTGTACGATGCCGATGATAATGTGATAGACCACGTATCACAATGAATTAATAAGCCGTTGTTATACTCCCTTTGCCGATAAAGCTACAGTGGGAAGTAAGGATTGTGCTTGTCAGTAACGCGATGTCATGTCAGATTGGTTATTATCCATTCTATTGGACAGCTAGTGGATAGCATTGGGAGAAGGTTGCATGGATGTTCAGGAGATATATACAACCACAGAGGTTGAACAAGGGCTCATCGAATTATTAATTGAATGTGTTAATGATGGTGCCTCAATCGGATTTCTACCCCCATTAAAAAAAGTGGAAGCTATTTCTTATTGGCATAGTGTCGAAGAGGAGATAGCAAAAGGCGAGCGACGTCTATTTATTGCCAAACAGGGCGAGAAAGTTGTTGGTGTGGTCCAACTGGCACTGTGTCAGAAAGCAAATGGCAGCCATCGAGCAGAAATAGAAAAGTTGATGGTTTTACCTCAGCAAAGAGGCAACGGGGTAGGAAGGGCCCTGATGGACTGTGTGGAAAAGATGGCGGTTAAACTTGGCCGAAGTCTATTGGTATTAGATACACGCAAAGGCGATGTCGCCGCGAAGTTGTATACCGCGCTGGGCTTCCAACTCGCTGGCGAAATACCAGCCTTTGCGATGAGTGCGGCAGGTCAATTGGACGCGACGCTTTTGTTTTATAAACAGTTGCCATAGTCTTTTGGGCGCCGAATTAAAATAGCTAGCATATTGCTAGCTTTTTTTCTTTGTAGCCACTCCGCCACATGAAAATACTGTCCTGAGTGCATCTTGGTCAATAAATGCGCTGTTAGTTAGCTGAAAGTAATATTCATCATACAAAAAGCACTTAGATAGAGAACAAAAAATACACCAATGGTTTATTTATTTCTTTCTTAATCAACATGTTAGTGACCATTCTTATATCAATATCACAGATATGCAAAAAAGTGCGCACGCCATAGGTAATTTGTTGAATAAGTTGCTTTTGATCATGAAATTAATAGTTGCAAATTGCTAGTTTGTGCAGTGCATAATATTGAAGGAGTATAATATGCAAGACGCAAATTCTAGATTCCCTTTTATTGCCAGAGTACTTATCTTAAGGCAGTTCCTTTGGGGCGCTGCTTTCTATGGCACCTACGTTCTACTTACTAAGTTTTTCCTTGATGAGCTCAATTACAGTGAGGCGGAAACCATCATGATGATGGGTGCCTTCGGTGCTGTTGGGCCTGTTTTCTCAGCCGTAGGTGGTTTTGTCGCTGACCGGTATATTGGCTCATTCCGCGCGGTATATATTGGTTATACCGTCTATACCATCGGTTTCTTTACACTTGGTACCGGTGCAAGTACTTTGAATGTCCCTTTGAGTATTTTTGCTATCGCGCTTATTGGTTATGCAAGGGGCCTTTCCGCAACCAGCCCAACGGTCTTACTGGGGAATTCCTATGCTGCAGATAACCGTGATGCATTCCAGCAAGGCCTGACAGTCAATTATTCGATCAATAACTTAGGTTCGTTCGCGTCAAAATACCTTTTCCCCTTTATGGTGGCTTTCCTGGCCTACCAAGGGAACTTTTATATTGCCTCTGGGCTGATGTCGATCACTCTTGTACTTTTCGTGCTTTTCCGTCACCGCTTTGTGGCTGTCGGTAATGATATTGACCGTCGTTCTGTATCAATCAAGGTATGGGCTGCTTTTGTACTTGGGTCGGCAGTGATGTTGGGCTTGGTATTCTGGGTATTCTCGAACCTCGATGAAGGTAAATACCTATTGTACGCATTAGGTATTGGTGCCATTGGCTATTTCATTTTCGAAATTACCCGAGCCTCAACAGCCTTCAAATACAAAATGTGTGGAGTGTTGATCCTTATTTTCATCATGATCGTGTTCTATTTCTACTACGGTCAGATGTTAACGTCGATGAACATCTATGCCATCAACTTGATGGGTGATCATCTATTTGGTTTGATCCCAATTCGCCCTGAATCAAATGCAGCATTCAACCCGCTATGGTGTTTTGTATTGGGCGGTCCGGTAATTTTTATTTATGGTTGGCTAGAGAAAAAAGGTATCTCACCATCAATTCCAACTAAGTTCTCTGCGGCATTCATCTTCAGTGCCATTGCTTTCTCGCTGTTAGGGTTATCAACGAATTTTGTAGGTGACAATGGCAAGATTTCGGCTGATTGGATCTTGTGGGTGCACTTCTTCCAGTCATTGGCAGAATTGATTGTCGGTGCGCTGGGTGCTGGCTTTATCTTTGAGATGGTTCCACGTTACCTGTCTGCATTCTCTATCGGCCTGCGTTCTGTTGCGTTGTCACTCAGTGGTATTTTGGCAGCGGTTATCTCTACCCGCATAGCCTTGCCAAAGGATGTGGAGCTCACCCAGGAGCTGATTGAGAATGTTTATGCCAGCTACTTCTTTAACCTTGCGGTACTGGCGGTTGTGATGGCGTTTGTCACTTTGGCCCTGTCGAAAGTGATTGCCAAACTGATCAACAAAGGTGAAGAGTTGGAAAAGGAAGAAGAGGCGAAGTCTCTAACACCGCAGCACTAATTCTCTGAACCATCCAAGCTATAGACAGGATAAAAGGCGTCAGTTTTAACTGGCGCTTTTTTATTGGTGGCTAATGGCTTGCGGCTATAAGCTTTGGCAAGTCACGGCTTGCACTTTGGTAATTATTGATGTGATATTCATGGTGTGAAAGGTAAAAGTTAACGGAGGGTGTGTGAAACGAATGATGTTGGCCGCAATGGTTGGTGCGGCAATGCTGGCAGGGTGTGGTGAAGAACTGCAGATCACGGCGCAGCCGATAAAGAACGTAGAAAATGTGCACTACCAAGACGGAAGCTTGGATGTGTATTGCCTGACCGGTATTTGCCAGTTCGAGTTGTCAGCCAACCAAGACGTGGACTTGACCGTTGTCATGCATTACAGCGAGTCACGAACCTTCGATAAGATTGAGGGGGTGAGTGTAACGGGACGCGGTGGTTCATCTGTAGAGATGCATGGCGGCAATAGTTTTCAACTGTCTCTGGCAGCCAATGAACCACCTAGTACTATTCAGGTGGTTGATTACTACCGTAACTAGCAGGCTAGCGGTTTAGTGATTTTCGCTTGTGGCGGTTAGAAGCGTTAGGCGCTGGCTTGGCGGGTACCGGCTTTTTGCCGGCGACAAGATGCCGAATAGCCAGGATAGGGTGGCGGAGTAACATTTTGGGGCCGCTATAGCGCATAATGATGCGGGAGCGCTCCTTGTACTCTGCTTTGTAGCAGTGAATTGGGCATAGCTTGCAGGTGGGTTTTTCCTCGCCATATGGGCAGCGATCGAGCTTTGTCAGCGCATAGTGCAAAAAGTCGGCGCACTCGTCGCACAGTGCTCTGGTGCCATGATGATCCTTGCAGTAGATCTTCACCATTGCCTCAAGGGTTTTATACTCTGTCCTCAGGCTGCCGATTAAGATCGAGGTGTCTATTTCTTGGTCACACATGGTCATTTCTCTTGCTTGAAATCAAGGCGCTACAAATAAAGTTATATTTTAAATGTAACTTATTGGCAAGGTGAAAAATATGACATAAATCGTCATTTTCCTTATAAATGGCCTGGATCATGTTAAGAGAACGAAAAAATTACAAATTTCTGCCAAGAATAGGCCCCGGGTGGGTTGATTTCGGCGAGTATGAGCAGTAGTATCCGCACCTCTTTTTTTGTGGTGGTGTATATGAGCAGATTTGAGTGCCTAGAAAGAATCGTCGAAGAATATCGCAAGAAGGTTCGCGACGCGGAGTTTAATAAACAGAATGACAGTGAAGTCGCTAAAGTGTTGGTTCTGCTTGTTGGAAACTCTATGTTCAGCTTGGCAGATGAATTTGCAGATTGGGTAAATCGTGGTGGTGATCGTAGCTACGGCGGTAAGTTTTTCGTTTCAAAGCAACTGATGACGCTGCTTGAGCCGGTAACTTTCCGTGGTGTGACTGTTCGCCGTGACTCGATTAAGCTGTTCCGAATTTCTTAATTCGGTAGCATTTATCGTTTATTCAATGACTCTCATAAAAGAAAATTGAAGAACAGATTTTATACCACGCTACATAACTCGTTGTTCGGTATTACTGTTTAAAATGGTTGCTCGCTAGGCGATGACAAACATTTTTCCGGCGTAGTACAGAAGAACAAGGATTTATACCAGATTGGTATTAGCTGGATTTGCCTTTGAAATCTAGCTAACGAAAAAAGATGCTTCGGCATCTTTTTTTGTATCCGTGCCCTTGTGACCCTAGCGGGTGATAATCCAAGTGGACTGGATGTGTGTTTTTTATCCTCTGTGATTGTTTTCTGTGCGTCGTTTTGCCGCGTTAAATCATCAAGCAATACCTTCGCTTGATTGTGACAGGGAACACCTCCCTGAATGCCTTACAGCGCCTTCTACGAGCATGCGTTTAATACGGCTCGATTAGCTATATCATGGCAAGTTTGATATAAAGCCAATCAGTCGGTCTAAAAAAGAGAAAATGATTAATGGATGCAGAATTTTGGCATAGCCGTTGGGCCGAAAACCGAATCGGTTTTCATCTTGATGATACCAACCCAATGCTGGAAAAATACTGGTCGGAGGTAAAGCCTACCCGTGAGGATGCGGTGCTGGTGCCGATGTGCGGTAAATCCGTCGACCTGACCTGGCTTGCGACTAAGCACAACAAAGTGGTTGGTATCGAGCTGAGTGAAATTGCCGTTCGCGCATACTTTGCCGAGCACTTCTACACGCCGCTTGTTATCCCGATGGGCAATGGCCAGTCTATTTACGAGTTTGATGAAATCACCATCCATTGTGGTGACTTCTTTATGGCTAAAGTCGAGCCGGTCGATATTGTCTACGATCGCGCTGCGCTGATCGCGATGCCGCAGGAAATGCGCCAGAGCTATACCCAGAAGCTGTTGTCCATGGTCAAGCCGGGTGGGCGTATTCTGTTAATTACTCTTGATTACCCGCAGCATGAAATGGACGGTCCTCCATTCTCGGTGGTCAAGGAGGAAATTGAGGCCCTGTTTGCCGGGTGCGATATCCGCCACTTGGCGCGTGACGAAGCTGATGAGTCTCACCCTCGCCGTAAGCGTGGTTTAACCCGCTTTGCCGAAGAGACATGGGTGATCACTGTGGCATAAAGCCCTGGTGAGCATAGACGACAAAAAGGAGCCGTAGGCTCCTTTTTTGATCGGTCTGCGCTAGCGAAAGATATCAGTAAACGACTTTGATATCAGCGGCAGTGGCGATGGCATCTTCAACGGCGCTCTCAATGCTATTACGGCGGGTCAGGGCGACCCCGAGGCGACGGCGGCCATTGATTTCTGGCTTACCAAACAGGCGAGCTTGCGTGTTCGGGCGAGCAAGCGCAGTAGCAAGGTTATCGAAGCGGATGTTGTTGGATACGCCTTCTCCCAGCACGACCGCGGAAGCCGACGGACCGTACTGTTGAATGGTGTTGATTGGCATACCAAGGAAAGCTCTGACGTGCAGGGCAAATTCAGACAGCTCCTGAGAGATCAGCGTGACCATGCCGGTATCGTGTGGGCGAGGGGAGACTTCATTGAAGATCACTTGGTCGCCTTTGACGAACAACTCCACGCCGAAGATACCGTAGCCGCCCAGAGCGTTTACCACTTTCCCGGCGGCGTACTCAGCTGCCTTGATAGCTTCTGCTGACATGACCTGCGGCTGCCATGATTCGCGATAGTCACCATCTTCCTGGCGGTGGCCGATTGGCGCACAGAAGTGGGTTCCGTCGACAGCGCGTACCGTCAGTAGGGTAATTTCATAATCAAAGTCGATAAAACCCTCGACAATAACGCGTCCGGCACCGGTGCGACCACCTTCCTGGGCATAGCTCCAGGCTTTCTCTACGTCTTGCTGCGACTTGATAACACTTTGGCCTTTGCCAGACGAACTCATTACAGGTTTCACGACACAAGGAATACCGACGTGCTCTACCGCAGCTTTGAAATCGTCATAGTTGTCGGCAAAACGGTAAGGGGAAGTCGTCAGGCCAAGTTCTTCTGCGGCCAGGCGACGGATACCCTCACGGTTCATGGTTAGCTTGGTTGCGTTGGCGGTCGGTACGACATTCAGGCCGTCGGCTTCCAGCTCAACCAGGGTATCAGTGGCAATCGCTTCGATTTCAGGAACAACGTAATCGGGTTTCTCATCGGCAATCAACTGCTTCAGGGCCTCACCATCTAACATGTCAATAACATGGCTGCGATGGGCAACTTGCATTGCCGGTGCATCGGCATAACGGTCAACGGCAATAACTTCCAGACCAAGGCGTTGGCATTCAATGGCGACTTCTTTGCCAAGCTCGCCAGAGCCAAGAAGAAGTACACGCGTTGCGTTTAAGCGGGTGGCAGATCCTAACATTGGAATTCCTTTACTGGAGGTGACGTGAAACTAGTGCGGATCATACAGCAATCACCCATCAACGCAAACGTTTGCGCGTGGTTTTTTAGCGATAGCATAAAATCGTTTTCTATTGGCTAACTCGTTATCAAGCATAGTGTTTGTTGTTGATGCGAACTGGTGGCTTTTTGCTCGCCTTGGCCGGGCGGGAGGAGACAACGAAATCTCAGCAATATTCTGTCATGATTGTCAAAGTTATGTCATTAGTCTGCTTTAGGCTCGAATTTGCCCCGTTTTACCGTTAGATTAGCCGCAGTTTTGTTTGGCAACGACATTGATTACATCATGAAAAAATATCTGCTAGCTCTCGGACTGATGATGGCGGTTCCATTTTCAGCTCAGGCGTCACAAGCTGTCGGCATCTTCTTTGGTAGCCCTATGTCTGGTATCCAGTATAAGCACCATGATTTGCGCTTCTCGCTAGGTATCGACGATTTTGGTCTGGCTTTCGATAAAACCTTTAACCTAGGTTCGCTAACCAAAGATCCAGGTATGAATAACCTTTACACCTTTGTTGGTGCTCAGTACGTAGATAATAAATACAACAAGCTTGGTGTACGCGGCGGGATTGGTTTCCAAGTGCCGGTTGACAGCTTTGAGTTCTATGGCGAGGTCGGCCCAACACTTTACGTGGTTGAAGATGTCGATCTTGAGTTGGAAGGCCAGCTAGGCTTCCGTATTCGCTTCTAAGCGAAATCCCAAGATGCAATTAGCGAGGAGCCATATCGGCTCCTCGTTTTGTTTGGTGTTCTGTTGGGAGTATGGTGGATTACTGGTTGCAGGGTTATTCTTTTTCGATTAAATCGGCCTCTAGGTAATACTTCCTCGCACCATCATGGAGTGGAGCGGTGAGCCCATCCGACACCATCTCCTCTTTCTCTAGGAGGGAAAAAGCGGGATGGAGCTTTTTGAAGGTATCGAAATTTTCGAAAACCGACTTCACCATCTCGTAGACAATCCTCTCGTCCACTGCCGCTGATGACACAAGGGTGGCACCGACCCCGAAGGTTTGCACGTCGTGGTTGTTACCGCGATACATTCTCCCCGGTATGGTTGTCGTGCGATAGAAACTGTTCTCCTCAACCAATCGGTCCACCACAGGGCCAGAGACATCGACAATCACACTCTCGCAGGCTGTCGTCGCTTCCTTGATTGCACCGCTAGGGTGGCCAACGGTATAGACGATGGCATCGATTTTGTTATCGCACAGGGCGTGTGACTGGTAAGACGCCTTTAATTCGCTAACCTGGGCAAAGTCTTTTTTCGTCCAGCCATAGGCTTTCATCAGCATTTCCATCGTATTGCGTTGACCCGAGCCCGGGTTGCCGATGTTCACCCGTTTGCCCTTGAGATCTTCAAAGCGTTTGATGCCCGAGTCGGCACGGGCAACCACGGTAAAGGGTTCGGGATGGATGGAAAATACCGAGCGCAGTGACTTGAACGGGCCTCTGTTTTTAAACTTGCTGGTACCGTTGTAGGCGTGATACTGCCAGTCTGACTGGGCGATTCCCAGATCGAGTTCACCGGTGCGGATGCTGTTAATGTTAAAAATCGATCCTCCGGTAGATTCGACCGAACATCTTATACCGTGTTGACTCCTGCCATTGTTGACCAATCGGCAAATGGCGCCTCCTGTCGGGTAGTAAACGCCGGTTACACCGCCAGTACCGATCGTGACAAAGGATTGGGCATGAGACAGCAAGGAGAGCGATAGCAGAACGCCGCAGAGAAATGAGAAAGTTAAAGCACGCCAAGACATTCCGTAAACCTCATATATGGTTGGTTATATACCCCAGTAACTTCAAAAGGCTTGGTTTAGGGAGAGTGTAGACGGTGGCGATGTGAGACTTGTCGTGGGAATAAGACACCCCAAGCGCATAATGATGTTATGCAGGCTTGGGGGCTTGAGTGCAGAGCAGGGTTAGCTTTCTGCGGGGGCAGCTTTTTTATTTTCCCATTGGGTGATAAAGGCAACGGAGGTAATGATAATCGCAGCGCCAAGCCACAGCCTTCCTGGCGGAACCCAGCCAAATACCAGCCAACCGCCAAGCACGTTCAGGGGTAGCTTCGCGTGATCGAACGGTTGGACAAACGAGGCATCGGCGACAGCATAAGCTTTCGCGATAGCCCATTGGGCCAGTGCCGTTAGCAAGCCAGCTGCGCCAAGCAGCAGCCAGGTGAACCCGGTTTGTGGCAGGGTGAATTCCGGAACGGCCAGGAACAGGTTATACGGGGTAATGAGGATCAGCAGGTATACCACAATGGTGGTTGGTGATTCGCTGGCCGACATTTTCTTTACCATCAATGAGTAGCACGCCCAGAAAAAGGCGGCGGCTACGGGCAGTAATGTCGCCCAGCTGAACCCATCTGACCATGGCTCAAGAATTATCATGGCACCGCTGAAGCCCGCAAGGGTTGCGATCCAGCGTGCAGTGCCGACCTTCTCTTTTAAGAACATGCCTGCGCCAATCGTAGCAAAGAGCGGAGAGGTCATAAGCAGCGCGATCCCTTGCCAGATAGGCACTGGGTAGGCCAGGGCCCAGAGCCAAAGCTGAATACCGACAACCGCTAGCAAGACGCGAAAACAGTGCTGGCCGAAATATTGGGTGCGAAGTGCGTTACGGAGACCGAGGGTTCTTAGCCAGGGAAAAATGGCCACCAAGGCAATGAAATACTGGAATAGGGCAACAGTGGTCGATGGAATGTGGAGAACCATGCTGAGATACTGTGCCAGGCTGTTGACTATCGCAAAAGCCAAGCCGGCAGTAATCATCCAGCTTGCCCCTTGAATCGGGTTGTGTTGATGAGACATGAATTAATGTTTTATTGAGTTTATAACTTGAAAATCATACACCTACCCATAGAAAGAAAAAACTGCTTTCTGCCCGCCAAGGGTTCACAAATACAAAAAAACCGCCCGTAGGCTAACTCCTATCAATTAAGATGCTTGGAGCGAACCACATAGCGAGTTTTACTGATACGAACGGTCCTTGATTTGGGCCGTTTTTTTCGCTCAGGCAAAATATAACGTTTTACTCGCTCTCGCATTGCCCTTAACTTCTTGGGTATTGAGCCGGGCGATGCGATTGCACACCACATTAATTCATCCTGGATATCCCTCAAAGCCATCATAAAACTGATCCGTAAAGGCGACACTTTAGCTTCTTTCGCTATTCGGCTTATTTCCAACCGGACTAGATTATAGGCAATTAAGGTGCCCCAGATCTCCTGCTCAACACCTTCGATTGATTGACTGCGAAGTAGGATCTCATCCTCAAGCATGTCGTGTTTTATCTCCCCGTAACTGTTTTCGATTTCCCATCGTTCGAAGTAAACATTAAGCAAGGATTGCAGGTCATATTTTTTGTCTGTTAGGGACGTCAAAACCCCTTTGATATGATTGGGTTGATCTTTTTCTGGATAAAGCGCAAGTCTAGCCTGCCACTTTTCAGGCAGATGAGGATCTTTTTTGCGAGCTTGTTGAGAAACATTCATTTCTACTATCAAGTCACGCCCGTCTTCATCTAACTGCTCTATGATTGTGTACTTTGTATTGGATTTAATGGGAGTCATCCAGTGGCTAGAACCATGTTGGTTTTGCCAGTTAATCATCAACTCTGCACCTAAATAGCATCGGTCGAAAATAGTAAGGGAGTTGGCTGTTGCAGAGGAAATGAGTTGCTTGGCGTAGCTTTCTTCACCCTTGTAGCTAGGACCAAAAGCGACATTATGGATTAGCCGACTTCGGAGGGAGCAGAGTGCACATAGCCTTACAACTGGGTATTCAGTATGGCGAGTTTTACTGTGCTTAACGTATTGAAAATGCTCTGCAAGGGCTGGGGTATCGTGGGTCCTAAATTGCGTGCCATCTACAGAGAAAAGCTTTAACCCGAACCATGTATCTTCACTATCCTCTGTTTGTACCCAATGCTGTGAAGTTAATGTAAATAGGGCTTCGAGAGGCTTAGCTGTTAACCGTTTTCTTGCTTGGGGGATCGCACTCGGAGCAATGGACTCACCTAGAGAACTGGAAAGCTTAAGGTCTAGCTTATCAAGTACATCGGTAATCGGTCTATCACGGTATAAACCAATCCCAACAACAAGCCAGACCACAAGCTCAGCAGGTAGCTTCCGTCGCCTTAAACTTGCCTTGTTGGTGTCATCGAGTGCTTGTTGAATCCACTCAAGAGGCAACTCTTTTTGAAACAAAGAGAGTGAGTCAGGTGAAGCAAAATCATCAACATCGATCAGCCAATGTGCCAACATAAAAAATACCCTCATACTTAATGTCTGAGGGTATTTTCACTCAACCGTAGGATCATTCAACTGATCAATGGCTTAACTGATCGGTGTTAGCCCGTAGGCGGTTTTTTAATACGATGCGCTTATGCTGCCACATAAGACAACGGAATATCCGGATTCAGCGCTTCTAGTGTCGTCTGCGTATCAGACAGGTGGCTGATAGTACTGTCAGCTTTTTCCACCAGTGCCGCTTCTTCAATGTCAGCCAGTGAATAGCCCGCCATATTCATGTTAACCAGTGCAACCTGAAGAGGAGGAAGGCTAGGGTTGAATGCTGCGTTTTCAGCATACATACCAATGAACGTTTTACCGTCTTTGGCTTTTAGTGCCACACCACTGAAGTTCTTGGTGTAAGGCGCATGAGCACGGTTTGCAGCCTGGCAAGCTAGTTGAACAAGGGCTTCTGTAGCTTCGGTTGTAACGCCATTATCAACTTTAGCCAGCAGTGCATCGGTAATATTCAGATCGGCCGGGCCGAAAGATTCAGGCAAGTATTCCTGTAGCGACTTAGCAGCGCGCTCAGGCAACTGAACGACGAGTTCTTTGGCCGTAGTCAGTTCGTTCATGAACTGGCGGCAGTGGCCACATGGGCTGTAGTTGATGGTGATATCTGAAATGCCGGTTTCGCCTTTCACCCAAGCATGACTGATGGCGGATTGTTCTGCGTGAATCGTTTGGGAAAGGCAAGCACCAACAAATTCCATGTTAGCACCGAAATAAAGCGTACCAGATTGACCACGAACAATCGCGCCAACATAGAAATTAGAGATAGGTGCAACAGAATAAGCGGCCGCAAGCGGAAGTAATGCTACACGCAATTCACTGTCAGTCATGTTGGTTTTCGACATTAACTGAGCAAACACCTCAGGGCTTAAGGTGGCATCGAAATTCTCGGCTTCTAGCACAGGTTTGATTGCAGAAGCTAGATCAGTGGGTAGAGCGCCTAAAGCATCCATTACTTTAGTGTGCATGAGTTTTCACTCCGTCTTGTGTATGGAGAAACATTGTAGGCTTGCTAATCCTATAATTGAGTGATCTCGATCACACTTAACAATGAATCGTTTCATTGTTTGCATTAATGCGAGTCGGGTCACACAGGTTATAAAAAAATTATAGATTATTATCAGTCATTTAGTTTTGTATTCGATTACCAGCACAGCTTAGCTAAACACAGCTATGATGAGCGGAAACAATATTGGCGCCAAAATAGAGGTGATCACACCACAGATCACCAGGGCCAACGAGCTAAATGCCCCTTCCTGATAATTCTCCTCCGCGGCTTTTGCCGTACCCAAAGCATGGGATACCGTACCCATGGTAAGCCCCTTGGCAATTGGCGCTTTGACGCCGATAAGACGAAATAGGGGGTAACCCAGTACCGCGCCAAATAAGCCAGCGATAATTACCATAATAGCGGCAACCGAAGGGAGTCCGCCAACTTGTTCGGCCACCGCCATCGCAATAGGCGTTGTCACCGATTTAGGCAGGATAGATGCCGTCAGCTGCGCATCTGCGCCGAGCGCAAGGGCAATACCGGCGCCGGTGATCATCGACAGTACGCTGCCGATTAAACAGGTAGAGAAAATCACCTTCCACTTTTGGCGGATCTGGCTAAGTTGCTCATACAGAGGGAACGCCAAAGCAACGACTGCGGGCTCGAGTAGGGCATTGATCCATTTGTTCTGCTCAAAATAGGTTTCATAAGGTACCTCCAGCCACATGAGTAGCGGGATGATCACAACCAGGCAGATCAGAAGCGGGTTAACAATCGGATGCTGGATATGTTTTGAAATATAGCGTGCCGTGTAGAACACGACCAAGGTAGTCAGCAGCCAGATCATTGGTTTTCCTTATAGTGTGTTGCCAAGCCAATAACCACGAATACCACCACGCTACTGCCGATAGTGCTGAGAAGAATGGTAAGGGTGTTGTTGGTGAGAAGATCGAGGTAGTTCATTAGGCCGACGCCAACAGGAACGAACAGCAGTGCCATATGGCGAATAAGCAAATGGCAGCCTTGCATTGCCCAGTGGGCGGGGATAATGCCCATTGAGAGAGCGGTGAACAAAATCAGCATGCCGATAATGCTACCGGGAATGGCTAAACCTGTAAGGTGTTGGATGCCTTTGCCTATCATCAGGCAGATAAATATGATGAAAAAAGATCGTAGATAAGCCATGAGCCCTTCAGGTGTGGTAGAAGAAACTCATTTATCATACAAAATAAATGTGATCTAAGCCACACTTAGTTGCCGGTTTTAAGAGGTTTATAAATAGCCGGTAAATGAAGCGACAATGACGGCAAAAGCCATCAATGCCAACACAGCAACAGAGATTTTGTGCACCACACTGGTTTTGACTATTTCTTCTGTGGCAGATCTGAACTCGTGATTGTCGTGCTCTGGTGAAGGCAGGGCTTCTTTCTTTTCGGCTTTGTCAGGTTCATGGACGAGTCGACACATTTTCTCGGGCAGCGGCACCCTGAAGCCGTATTGTGGGACAACCTCAATGGGAATGGCCATTTTCCCCTGGCGCTCGAGTTTTGCGGCCAACGGCTTGAGAATGGTGTTGAGATCGTAATGCTGATTGGTGCCATCCTCATAGGGATCAAGCTGGCTGAACGTTTTGTTATGCAACTGCTCATGGCTGATCACTTCGCCGGCACAATAGCACAGTGCCTCGAGTAATCGAGACTCATGCAAAGTGAGCGGTGTTTCCGTTTTGTCGCGCCATACCAGCAGGTGTACATCTGGCTCGAAGTCGACCTCGGGAAAGCGGAAGCAGCGTGTTAAAGATTGTGTTGTCATATCAATCACTACAATTCATCGTTCGAATCCATGAATGACAATTTCAAATCCATCAC
The DNA here is from genome assembly GCF_029223585.1 of Photobacterium sp. DA100. Lineage (NCBI taxonomy): Bacteria > Pseudomonadati > Pseudomonadota > Gammaproteobacteria > Vibrionales > Vibrionaceae > Photobacterium > Photobacterium sp. DA100. The sequence continues at coordinate 1,856,162 of NZ_CP119423.1, forward strand.
TATTTAGTGTTGGTGTTCATGCGGTGTTGCGCAATCTCACAACGAAGAATCATTGGCGATAAAAAGCCCCTTGGCGGCGTGCGCGCAAGGGGCTAATTTTTTCTACATTTATTTCAGTCAGCTAGTGACAGAATCAAACAACAGCAAAGTGCCTAATTTACACCAGTGTTTGTACGTAATCGTAGACAGCTTTTAGGATCTTCATATTCTTCTCGCTCGATTGGTGCTCCATGGCAACGGCTTCGAGGTTTTGAATATACCCTGGAAGGTTCTCTTCGAAGAAATCCTGGCAATGGTGCTTCCAGCGCTGTTGCTCTTGGTAATCCAGTGTCATCGGGAAATTACGGGCACGGTAGCGGAACAGCAGCGGCTTGATGCGCTTGTCGCTGACGTTTAGTTCCAGCTTGCCCAGTTCATCCTCAGGGGTCTTCTGGATGATATCGATGGTTGAGCGATCGGCGTTGGAGAAAAAGCCGTCGTACAGCATGGCGTCGACGTTGTCATGTTTTTCAAACTCTCGCTCGACACTGTATATCGCCAACAGCTTCTCACGGATTTCCGGATGCGCTTTCAAGGTCGCCAGGTTCTTCAGGCAAGCTTCGCGGTCGATACCGATACGGGCGGCATCTTCGGCGCGTAGCGTTTTCGCCGGCGCAAGGACCGGGCATTTATTCAAGTGCACCAGTTTCAGCGGAACAGGCAGTTCATCCGGGCCGAGATCAACCCGTTTGGTGTAGAGCCGTTCGCGCAGCTCATCGGCAGGGAGCTCGATCAGCGGGGTCGGATCCATGGCCAGGTTCACAGTAATTACCGCATTCTTGTTATCAGGGTGCCATGCCATCGGTACGATCCAGCTGGTGTTGCCGCACTCGACACCGAACATGCCAGAGACATGCATCAGCGGGGTCATTTCCACGATATCTACCAGCTCTTGCAGCTTACGCTTATTACGCAGCTTGAAGAAGTAGTCAAACAGCTTTGGCTGGTTCTGCTTAACGATTTTTGCCAATTCAATAGTGGCATACACATCGGCCATCGCATCGTGCGCATTGGCGTGTTCAATACCGTTGGCAACCGATAGGTGTTCCAGCTTAAAGCTCGGCAGGCCGTCCTCATTGGTCGGCCAGTTCATGCCGTCCGGACGAAGCGCATAGCACGTACGCATGATATCCAGCAAATCCCAGCGTGAGTTGCCGTTTTGCCAGCTCCAGGCGTATGGGTCGTAGAAATTGCGGTAAAGGGTATAGCGGGTCACTTCATCATCGAAGCGTACGTTGTTGTAGCCGATCACACAGGTATTGGGCTTCGACAGCTCCTGGTGAATACGGGCAATGAACTCAGGCTCAGGCAAGCCTTTCTCATGGGCTTCCTGCGGTGTGATCCCGGTGATAAGGCAAGCTTCAGGTGAAGGCAGGTAGTCCACCGGTGGCTTGCAGTAGATCACCAGCGGCTCACCGATAATGTTCATGTCCATGTCGGTACGCACCCCGGCAAACTGGCACGGGCGATCTAGCGCCGGATTGGCACCGAAGGTTTCATAATCCAGCCAAAACAGGGTTGGCTCATTGGTTTCATTCATAGTGTTTTCCAGAAGCCACCGTGTTGATATTAAGTGTTAGTTCTCACGGTAGCTTTTTAAAATTGGTTGGAATTTAAGCACTGATACAACACATATTTTTAGCTGTTCAACACTTAAAAACTCAGATTAGTTAAGTATCCCGCAACTCGCCGCAAAGAGGCAAGGTGCAAAGGTAAATTCATGATGGAATTGAGCTCGACAGGCCAAAACACCAGATTGGCGGATGGAAGGTTGACAGATTTTCTAGACATCATTGTCAGTTAAACTATTTACACCATCAATAACATATGGTTACATACAGAACGTTGTGCTGAAGGATTGAGCGAGAGTGGTTTGATTAGCTACTGGCTGCATTTTAAATGAACTCGTTTCGTTAATCTTCTTCGTCTATTCAGCGGTACCCGGAAGATATACGAACGGTGTTCGTGAAATAAAATGTTATAAGTGAGAGGTAGACGAAATGATTATATCTCCAAATGATTGGATGATTAAAGCTGGTGCAAAAATTGTTGGCGATAATCAATTGGCTCTTCCCTTGAATTGTTTATTGGTACCAATGGGGCTAGCTAGTGAAGCGATTGTCTCGTATAGGCAATCTGAAGCACTAAATGAACGGATAAAACATGGTTTAGTTGTAGTGACTATGGTTCGTGTAGCCGATACAGCTTACTTTTCTCGTGTGGCAAAGATGTTGTATGAACATAATGGGAAAAAAATTAAGATATGTGAACATTGCATTAGAGGGCAACTCTGGCCCACAAAAATTAAGGAATATCGCCAAAAAGCGAACAAAAATATTATCCACAAAATGGAACAGGGATTACCTATCAACAATATTGATTTAGAAGTGGTTGAAAAATACTACGAGGAAATGTTCCAGCACCCTTTAACGAACCCTATACATTGGCCAGCAGTAAATGGATTGCAGCGTTGTAACAAGTGTACTCAAAAAAGAAAAAGATAGGGCATTCCTCACAAGTCAGGCGTGTTCACTTATAACAAAGCAATCAAGGTGATGCGTTACACTCGGCGGTTTTGGTATGGAGTTTGGTGCGCTTTGCTGGTTCAGTGGGGCACACCTTATTGCCGGCGTTATGTAAATCTCAATAATTTGGAGTAATTTAAACTTGGACAGTCTGCTAGAGCCAACTCTACCTGTAAATATACAGTCGTTTTACGCAATGCTAGTTTCTGTAGCAGGAGTTTTGCTTGGTATTGGTTTTGCAGCAATGCTATTCATTTTGCAAAGTGGGTTTACCTCCTTCAAGTATTCGCGACGAATGTATGTCTTGCTTTATTTGTATTTTGGTAAGCAAGTTTTGCTTTCGTTGGCGTATCTTACTTTACTTCCTTTTTTGGTTCTGTATTTACCTGATAGTAATCAGGTGACAGCATTTGTTCAGTTCGCCTTTTGCATTTTCTTTCTGGTTAATACACTCGATTATGCGCGAGAAGAGGGGTATATAATCACTCTCAACTCGCACAAGTTTGTACCTCGACAATACGGTTCAATTCGTCGCTACTTTCGATATATAAGTAATCGAGGTACATTACGAAATGCTGTGCATTTGGTGCCACCTTTCTTTGTTGTCTTGTATCCTTATATGCTTTCTTCAAAAAATGGGCTGACTCTAGAACTCAGTGAAGTAGCAATGTTTTATTCCTGTTTACTTGTGCTTTGCTATACCCTGTTTAAGCTTACAATGTTTATTCCGGAGTTTTTCTCATTCACGGACACTGAGTTTAAATTAACGCATAAACTGGACACTGATGAGCCGAAAGAGGATGACAGAAGCTATGAAATAGAGCGTTCGCACCTCAAAGAATATCTTGTAAATCATGGGTATCATGAGTTGGATCCAATGACTCCATCGAGCTTTCTCGATGGTGAGCTTAAAATGTATTTATTCCCTTCTAAAGGAAACCTAGCACATTTCAATATCTATGTTGAAATTAATAATACTACGCCAGAACAGCTCAAAGAAGAGGTTGCGAAGTATGGGTATAGTTTTGCTAAAGTTCTAATGAACTCAAAGTCTGACATCACTCAATTCGTTCTGTCATTTCACGTTACTATCTCTGGAGATAAACAGAGAAATTTGTTTTTTAGGTTCGATACTGGCGATATTCATGCACTTAACGAACATTCAATAAATGGTCATATGTCTATGTTTGATCTCAAAAATGTTTGTGTTGATGAACTCTTCAGGTAATTTACATAACAAAGCATTTAAGAGTGATTCCCAACGCTTGGCATTTTTCATTCCATCGTTGGGTTTTATGTTTACGGTGGTATGGTTGGGTTTCGTGGTAGCGTTGCTCACACCTTTATGCGGCTAAGCAGCTAGGTGATTTGGTAAGAAGAAATGAATTTTAATCAAAGATTTGAATGTACAACTTGTGAAAGTTTGGTTGATTGTAGAATCGGAATGTCTAACAGAGATGTTCAACCAATAAGGTTTTGCTGCCCAAGTTGTGGCGAGGCCATCCATATTGATATTGAAAATGGAAAAGGCGTAAAAGTAAAAGGGGCTAAAGCAGTTGAGTTTGAGGGACCTTTTACCAACGAGTATCCATTTGTCGATCTACACCTAGATTTTCCTGTTACTTTTGGTGAATATCAAATGGGTCATACACCATTTTTGAAAGCTATAGGCCGAATTGGGCATGAAAACTTCGGTATTCACAATGCCAGATTGAATGGCTTGAACATATTACATTCGAAAACTGAAGAATTAGAACGTGTTCTACGTTTGTACTCAAAAAATGTGAATTTATTTGGACGGTTATGTAAAAAAGAGTTTGGAGAAACTCTAAGGTCTGAAAAGCCTCAAGATGTAAACTTAGCCCTATATTGCGTCATAGCGAAAGTGTTTGCCCCTTTTTCAATGCCATCTGAAAACGCAGAGTCTGTTGCTATTCATATGAAAGGTATTAATGATGCATTATCTTCTGATGCTGAGGCATTTGATGCACTTTTTGAGGAGATTATTGGAACCGATTTTTTAAAGAATACACAACACGATTGCATAGAAATTTACCCGCAAATTTTGGCAGGAGAGTTGGCATTTAGACCAGCACTATTTCTGGACTTTGACACCGATTACGATAAAGAGTTGGTAGCTTTTAGGGTGTCTACAGATGACTTTAATAAGTACAAAGATCTATACAAAGATATCTCTGAAATTTTATCTCGTCAGCTCATTTTGGTCGCAGGGATTAACAACGTTATTCATCGTAAAGATCATAATAAGTTCAAAGATGTTGGCAAGGCAACGCCGAAGTCACTCAGCCACTTTGCAGACTTACCTTATGGATTTAAAGTCAGTCATTTAGATGAGTGCTGGTACCAAATTGGTGAAGATGCAATTAATAACCAGTTGCGTAACTCAATTGCACATGTCAAAGCGGAATATGATGATACAACTCAAGTTATCACTTATTACCCCAAGAAAGAAGGTATAAAGCAAGAGAAAGCAAAGTCAATGTACTTCATTGATTTTATGAGAAAAATACTCATGTCATACCGTGAAATGCATCGACTACATCAATTAATTAAATGCCTGTTTAACTATGAGCATTTGATTCGCCAAAAAGCTGCTTAACAAACTGTTGAAGAGTGATTCTACAACGCGTGGCATTTTTACTATGCGTTGCGTTTAGTGTTTAAGGTGGTATGCGGCGGCATCGGTATTCCGTTGCTCACACCTTAACAGGGCTAAGTGCTCTTAGATTATTGAAATAATTTAAGTTATGAGGATGAAAAATGAAAAATGAGTAATGTTGCAGACAGCAATGCTAATGTTGTGACGCAGACTGATACTGGGGTTGACGCATTTGAAGCCTTGACTGTTCGAGAAGATGTCGCTGTCAAACAACCAGTAGCTGATAAGAAAGATTTTTTTGTCCAAACTAGAGCAAGCACATTAAATAAGTGTAGAGAAAAACTTAATAAAATTAAAAATCATAGTTTTACCTATGGTGAAATACTACTGAGTATTTGTTCTGTCGGAATAGGTGTTATTGCGAGTGCTTACTTCTCAAATGTTCAATTAAACAAAGATGCTTTGTTTCCGTATGTAATAACTCCTGTTGTAAGCTCAGTTTGTGGAGTGTGGTATTTTATAAAGAGAAAGGACAGCCATAAAGCAGCTAGTGATTTAGCTGAAGAAATACTTGATGAATTACCAAATCCAGCAGAAACTGTTGATGTTAAGGTTAAACAATGAACATTAATGATATCTACACTCAATTATTATACTCAACAGCACCAATTTCGGTTGAAAATGTCGATGGAACTAATGTCGAGGCTACAGCATTTTTCTATATGTTCTATGATGAGAATAAACAAAATATTCCGTTTTTGATTACCAACTATCATGTAATCGAACGCGCAAAGAGAATATACAGTGAGTTTTTCGTTAGAGAAGGCAACCTCCCTTCTAAAACAAATAAAGTTACTGTTGAGTTGAATTTGCCCACCGCTAAAAGGTATTCTTCACCTGAACTTGACTTAGTTGCGATTCCAATTGGTCACTTAATTAACCAATTAGAAAACACTTCGACACCGATATTTATACGGGCGATTACTTCAGATTTAGTCCCATCATTAGAACAAATCAACCAATTGTCAGCGGTTGAAAATGTAAAATATATCGGCTATCAAAAAAACTTAAGTAAATTACTGCCACTTGTACGTGGAGCTTCAACCTCTACACCGGTTTGGTCAAATTATAATGATAAGAAAGCATTCTTGATCGACAGTAATATCATGCCTGGAGTAAGTGGTAGTCCTGTATTTATTGCTAGCCAAGGAATGTATAGTGAAAATGGTGGCATTGTCCTAGGTGGGAATCGGGTCATGTTTTTAGGTGTTGTATCCGCAGGTTTACCAAATTCATTGGGGTTGGTTTTAAATTCAGAACTGATTGACCAATTCTTGCACAGTGTCGTGATAAATAAGAGCACTTAACAAAGCAATCAAGGTGACTTGTTAAACTTGACGGTTCTGGTATGGAGTTTGGTGCGCTTGGTTGGTTTATCGTGGCGCAATTTATGTTCGGCGTTAACTGCACAGGAGGAAGTCGTGCAAGAAGAATATATGAATTACTACGCAAACTTTGACGAAGAGAAGCGTCTTCTATGTCAAAATATAACGCGTATTGAGTTTGATACAACACTAAGTGTGTTGGAGCCTTATATTAACTCAGCAAGTCATTTAACTGAACTTGGTGCCGCGACTGGACGCTATTCGCTTCACTATGCTCAGCAAGGTATGCATGTAACAGCAGTAGAGTTAGTTCCTGAATTAGTTGAGCAACTTAATAGTAATGCTAAGAGCCAATATTTAGACTTAGCTGTTTACGAAGCAAATGCAACTAACGTGAGCTTTATTGAAAACGCCACTCAAGACATTGTTTTAATTTTAGGACCGCTTTATCACATTCAATCAAGGTCTGATCGAGAAGCTGTTTTAAAAGAAGCCAACCGCATATTAAAGCCAAATGGTGTGGTAGCGATTGCGTATATTAGCCGTTTCTTTGTAGCAGGTTTGCTTGCAAAAATGTCCAAGAGTTTAGTTTCTCCTGAAGTTCTAAGTGAATTGAATGAAAGTGGCTTAGTTACGTCTCCCGATGTAGATCCATTTTTTAGAACGGGTTATTTTGCTAAGCCTTTAGAAATTGAAGATTTAGCTGTTCAAGCAGGTTTTAGTGTTGAAAGTCATATTGCAACTGATGGATACGTTCGTTTTATTGGTCAGGAAGTCAATCAACTCAATGAACAACAGTATCAAGCATGGTTCAAGTATCATCTTTCAACTTGTTTCGAGCAATCATTGCTTGGTAGTAGTAACCATGGTTTAGTTATTGCGAAAAAGTGTAGTTAACAAAGCGTTTAAGGCAGCATTCCCAATGCTTAGCATTTTCAGTTCAAGTTGGGTTTAGTGTTTGCGGTGTAATGTTTAGGTTAGGTGGTAGCGTTGCTCACTACTTAATTGGGCGTTAAGTTTATGGAGTCGATTTACGTGCGCTTTATCGAAAGTTAATCGGTAAATAAACTGCTTAACCTCATTACGTTAGACTTGGCTTATTTTGGAATGGAGTTTAGTAGGCATTGTGACTTGGGCGTGCCACTCCTTATATCAGGGATTAAACATTAGGAGAGTTAAATGTTGAAGTTGGAAAGATCAAAGGTTGAAGACGCTGACTTCTTCTTTGAGATAGAGCGGTTAAGTGGGACCGAAGAATTTATTATCCCATATTCTCTTGAGAAGCATCGAGAGTTAATTGGCAGCAACGAGCCAATTTACCTATCAGTGTTTCATAATGATGAACTGGTTGGCTTTATTATATTGCATCAGGAGAGTAGTGAAGCCGTCGAGTTTCGACGGATCGTGATTTTATCCAAAGGTCGTGGATTGGGTCAGTTAGCAATCAAAGCGATGGAGCGATTCTGTTCTAAAGAACTAGGGTGCTCGAGAGTTTGGCTAGATGTCTTTGAGTCGAACGTGCGTGGATTGCACATTTATAGAAAGCTGGGATACAAGCCTTTTAAAACCAGTATTTATGATGGCCAGCGGTTACTCTTCATGGAAAAATCACTTTAATATCTTGCTCAACTCAGCAGATAACGTCCGGCACTTTTCTTTCAAAGCTTAGAGTTCACGCTGCCTTCGCTTGAGGCTTTATTGTTTACGCTGCGATTGAGCGGGTACTTAGCTCCTGTTGACCATCAGATTTAAACTGTGACGGCGTCACGAAATGTCTGATTTCGCATAGTTAAAGGTGGCTAATATAAAATAGCCAGGATGTGTTTGCTAACTGGCAAAAACAGATAGGTATTAACGGGTCAATAGCGTTAGTGGAGCAAGGGAAGTAGAAAAATTGATACCCCGAGATGAAAAATACAGGTATAGCGACATCAAACCGCTATACCTGAAAGTCGTTATCCTGCTTTTTGCAGAGCACTTTTCTCAGCATTGCTGAGAATATCAGCTACGGTTAACGATGGATAAGCACTATAAAGCGGTTGCAGTTCGCCGTTTACGTATGAGCGATCATTGTTTTGTACGTACAGCATAAATTCCTTGAGATTATTCTGTACCGGTAGTGGTGGGGCATCTGCCATGTGGGAGAGAAGGGTATTAAATATATCGCCAATCTCGTTCGTGAAATCTTGGATATAACGGGCAAACTCGCCATCGTAACTGGTGATTACCGCGAGTTGTAGCTCACTTAAAAACACGAAACGGGCAAAGTGTACGGTACCAATCTTTGTTAGCGCGACATTGATGGGGTTTTTGCCTTCTGGCATGTTTTCAAATCCATCTAGGATTTCTTTTAGCTGTTGCGCATCTGCTGGTGATTTAATGTTCATCACCAAAGTTAATGGGTGTGATACTTGCTCAGTCATAACCTTTTCCTTGTCGTAGATTTTGCCGCTATGGCATGGGTTTAGAATGAATAAGGCTTAGCCTCTAATTCGCGTAGTGCTCTTTGATAAATTTCAGTGAGCTAGCCGTTTCATTCGCTGCTCTCGTACTGATAATTGGTTTTGGATCCGTGAGTACATCTTTAGTGAACCATCCAAAGTTTCTTACATTCCATTTGTCTTTGGGTAATAAGTCGTCCATGACGTAAGGTTCGAGTTCGGGTAGCTGGAACTGATCAGCGCTAACCGTGGTCAGTTTTAGAATGCTTCTGCGTGTCGACTCGGTATGACAGCTGACACAGTCTGTATTCATTACATTGCTGTTGACTGGGTTGGCGATAATATTGGGAATATCTTGTAGTTTTGGTAGAGCCGGGCTTGTAGCAGCAGAGTCAACACACTGCACAGTATTGCCAAGTTCAGTATCAATACCGTTGTTGAATAGCACTGCGGTACTAATGCCATTACAGTTATCAAAGTTCTGGTTGACGTTGTTGCCAATCCGATTACCCACGAATCCACTGGTAGAGCTTGGCTTTACATGCAGCAGCTGTGAATTGGGTGACAGGGCATTGCTGGCTAAGTTGAAGAAAATCCATTGATCTGAATTTGCCGTCCCCATGAAAGAGATGAACTCAAGTCTGTTGGCGGACAAGTTGTCATGCAGGAATGCTTTTACTTGATCTGCAAAGCTCTTAGTCAATAGGTTGCTATTGACGTTTAGTGGACCTTCCCGCTGACTAGACGCCTGCATTTGTTGTTGTGATTTTTTCAGGGTGAGTAAATCGTTGAGGATCTTTTCAAAGGCGATTTTATCTGGCTGGAAGGGCCATGTGGTGTTGAGGACGAAATTGAAGGGGAGGTGGGCCGTCATATCATGAATGGTAACAACACCGGATTCGTTTACTGTCACCGGCTGTAGCACGAGGCGAATTTGTGGGATGCTGCCCCATTGTTCAATGCTCTCGGGAGATGCACTCGGGGCTGAGGGATCTACCCGAAACCCAACCACTTTCCAGTTTTTTCTTTTTCTTAATTGGCCTTCAAATACGCCAACGCCGCTGACAAAAGAGATTTTGACGATATTTCCGCTAGCATCTTTACCATTGACTTTATTTTCTGCAAAGTAAATGACATCATTGAATTTTTCTTCAGGCCATAATTCGCCATCATTTATTAAAAAATCAGCACTAATTAATGCATTAACATCGTCTTGGCTCTTTGGTGTTGGCCAAAGGTATGCAATATCATTTAGGTTTAAATCGCTAATATCTGATATTTTATCCTTGGCTGCTGATTTTTCTATAAATATAAAACTACATAAAATAAAAAACAGTATGGATATATTTCTTGATGAGTTTCCTTTCCCTGTAAACATTGGTTACTCCCTCAATATAACAAATTCAATAAAAGTTTGAATATATAAAAGATAGGTCATCTTTTTTCTTGGGCTTATTAATATACAGCTATGAATTTAATCATATGGGTTTGTCAGGGATTATCCTGAAAACCCACACGATTCAATTGACACTTGATCCGGTTTGATGTTAGCTGACCTTTTCTGCATTTAAGATCTTAACTTTACAGGCATTTCCGTCACCAAAGGTTAAGTTGCCGTACAGTGTCGTACTATCAGGGTCGGCGGCGCTTCGGCTTACGGCTTTTGTGGTATCTTTACCACTAATAATAGCGTGTAACTCGCCATCAACTTCTTCCCAGGCTACGATTGATGACATTGCCAAAGAAATACTTGGTTTGTCGGCAAATAAAACGGAGCTGGTTGCTTTGATGTCTAAATAGTGTTTGTTAACTTTCACCACTTCATAATAATAAGCATTAGATCGTTTAGGGTATTCAACTTGCTTAAATTCAACGGCATCTGACTTATCAGCTCCACCATAGAATACATGCATGTTGCCATTTTTCTTCATTCCCATGTAGCCGAAATCTTTGCCTTCGTAACTCAGTTTGATAATTTTGTTCATAATGTATTCCCTTTATTATTTTTAATCAGTGTGAGCTATCAATAATTGGTTTGATAGCTCAACCTCAATATGGCAGCGAATTAGTATTAAATGTTACATGGGAAATAATAGGCTTTGCCTAGTGAAATCGTATTACATGTTATTACAGCGGGGATAATATATCGTCGGCGGTGCTTGGCCACTGGGGTTGTTGCAAAGGGTTGCGACTGTTTGGCTTAGGCGGGGATGTCTGCAGTGTTGTAGCGCACGCATGCTTACAAAAGCAGCTATTGATCAAGGTGCATCTTGACCCGTGCTGAGTCTGGGATAACAATAATACTGTATAAATAAACAGTATCTCGTGAATTATGAACTTTATTCCATTTTATGCCAGTGCGGGGATCTCCGGGTTCGAGAGTCCTGCGACGGATTACCTGCAGCTTCCGCTGTCGCTGGATGAACTGCTGGTAGAGCACCCGAGTGCGACTTATATCGGTTTGGCGCAAGGCCGGAGCATGGAAGGTGTGGGCATCTATGATGGCGATGTGCTGATTGTCGACCGTCATATCACGGTGAAGGATCATGATGTGGTGGTGGCGAACCTCAATGGTGAGTTTGTCTGTAAGCTCATTGACACCAAACGACGCCGTCTGCTCTCTGCGGCCTCCGGGTATATGCCCGTGTATGTCTCGCAGCACGATCAATTCACATTGGAGGGGGTGGTAACACGCTCGATTCGCTGCCACCGCCAGAGTCAGATTTTTGCTGATAATCGTTAGGGGCGGGGCAGATGGTTTTGGCGTTAGTGAGTAGAAGCTTGATAGCACTGGGAAGGAGGCCACCATGTTCGCCCTGGTAGATGCCAATTCATTCTATTGCTCGGCCGAGCAGGTATTTCGGCCTGACTGGCGGAACAGGCCGATGGTGGTCCTGTCGAACAACGACGGTTGTATTGTCGCGGCCAATCGGCTGGCAAAAGAGGCCGGGGTCGAGAAGTTCAAAGCCTATTTTGAAATGCGCGGTTTGTGCGAGGCCAAAGGCGTGATTGCTTGTTCGTCGAACTATGAACTCTATGGCGATCTGTCTGCCAAGATGATGGAGGTGATTGGCCGTTTTGCCCCCGAACAGCATGTGTATTCCATTGATGAGTCCTTTCTGGCATTCCACCAGTGCCAGCAAGCGATACCCGATTTATCCCACCATGCGCAGCTGTTAAGGCGGGCGGTGTGGCGGGAGTGCCGGCTGCCGGTCTGTGTCGGTATCGGCACGACCTTGACCCTTGCCAAGGTAGCCAATCATGCGGCAAAGAAGATTCAGGGTTACCAAGGTGTGTGTGTGATAGCCACCAAAGCCCAACGACAGGCGATATTGGCGCAGATGAAAACCTCTGAGCTCTGGGGGATTGGCCGACGGATTGCCAAGCGGCTGGAGTTCATGGGGATCAATACTGCATTGCAGCTCGCCGCGATGAAGCCGGGGCTAGCGAGGAAGTCATTCAATGTCGAGGTTGAACGCACCGTGCGCGAGCTTAATGGCGAGGTGTGCAAGGGGTGGGATCAGGCAAGGGCTGACAAGAAACAGATCTTCTCTACCCGCAGTGTCGGCGAGCGTATCACGTGCCCCGACAGCCTGTGCCAAGCTCTGTGCAAGCATGCCGGTATTGCGGCAGAGAAGCTGAGAAAGCAACGTTCTCTGGTGCGTGTGATGATGGTGTTTGCTTCGAACTCGCCCTATGACGAACGGCCACAGAGCTTTAAACAGGTTTACCGCTTTGCCTATCCAACCGATGACAGTGCGGCTATTACCAAAGCGGTCGCGTCACTGCTCGATCGACTTTATGCGCCGGGGGTACGTTATTACAAAATCGGGGTCGGGCTGATCGATTTGGTCAGCGGTGAACATGCACAGGGTGATCTGTTCGATGAATCAACAACCAATCCGGCATTGATGAAGGTCTTTGATAGCCTTAACCAGCGCTATGGCCGAGACAGCCTGTTCCTGGCGGCTCAGGGTATCAATCCCAGATGGGCGATGCGACGGGAGTTTTTGACACCGCAATATACCACCCGGTGGCGGGATATCCCGCGGGTGAAGTGTTGAGTGACACAGACGCGACTAAAGATAAATGGCCTTCAGAGGGAGCTTTGGGGGCACTTTTCAGTGAAAAGTCGGGTTTCTCGTTTGGTTTTATCGTTTCTACTGGTGTGATCTAATTCAAAATATAATATTTATTAACAAGTTAAATTGATGCTTGTCTCGACTGTACGATAGTTCAAGGTTAAATTTTAGAGGTTTTTATTGAAACGATTCTATTAATGAGAGTGAGGCTGTATTGATTTATACGAAGAAGGTATTAGCGCTGGTGTTAGGGACTTTTATGCTTGGTGGATGTGCATCGAGTGTTGAAGATGTAAGTACACCATTGATTACAGACGTTTATATAGGAGAGCATCATTACCCTGAAAACTTTGCTCAACAGCTTCATACCAATTTGCAGTATTTCCGGGATGGCGTCGGCGTCGATTCCCAATCAGGTATGCCATATGATTTTATTCGCTTGATGGATAACGGTGTTATTGAGCCTCGCCCTGCGGTGAACAGCACCACAGTTGGCCTGTACCTCAATGTATTAACCGAGATGGAGCGGGCGGGATCGGCAGAAGCGCGCCAGCGCCTAGGGGAGGTCTTGAGCCAGCTGGAAAATGCCCCGAAATGGAATGGCCTGTTTATCTGGATGTATAAAGTTGACGCAGGGGAGCTGTCTCTCAATAGCCGGTCGGTGGCGTCTGCCGTTGATGCAGCTAACTTGGTATCGTCGCTGGCGGCGGTAGCGGGCGCATATTGGCAGCATGAAGATCCCGAGTTAGCAAAGCTGGCTCAGCGCGCCGATGCGTTGATCATGGAAAGTAAACAGGGTTGGTATGGCCTCTACGACCGTGAGAACAATAACCGCGAGCTGCTGCGTGCAGCATGGCAAGATAGAGGCGACGGCCAGCGGGGCTACGCCAAATACAAGATCGACCGTAAGGCAAACGAGAGCCGACTGGCACCGCTTTGGGCTGCTGTGCTGACTTATGGTGATGAGGAGCCGATCCCCGAAGCTACTTTTACCAATATGAGGCTCTACACCGGCGAGTATATGACGCGGGATGGGGAGGTGATCAACCCGATGCTGACCTGGAACGGGGCCTACTTCCAGGGCATGTTGCCATCGGTTTGGTTTGATGAGCAGTCAATGGTGCCGGTACCGCAGATGTTTGACGACATGGCAACAGTGCAGATCGAGTACAGCACTGAATACGGCATACCTTTCCTGTCATCGTCAGCAACGATAGATAGCCGTTACAGCGAATATGGAGTTGACGGAATGGCAGAAGCGTACCAGCGTGGCCGACGGAGTTTTCAAGAGCCGGTGGGTACCCCGCATGCCAGCGCTTTGTATGCAATGATTAACCGTGATCATGCCATCGAGTTGCTACGCGATGTTGAGCGCCGCCATCCGCAGATTGTCAGCCCGGTAGGCTGGTTTGATGCGGTGAACGATAAAGGAGAAGTCACCAATAAGATCATCGGCCTTGACCAAGGGATGTTCGCGGCATCGTTTTTTGCCGACACAATCCGTGCAGATGTCGAAAACTATATCAGGCAAGCACACGGCGAAGAGGCCTGGCAGGTGGTCGAGCGTCTGTATGGGCAGTTTGAGAGCAACGGCATATTAATACGTGAGGAAAACGCTTCGTAGTTTCGGTTTCCTTGTTAGAAAACCCCGCTTCACGGTCAACGCCAGGTCACGATTAAAAATCGTTGCCTGGCGTCATTCCCATTTCATGATGAGGCAGTTAGAAGCGATAGAGCAGGCCAACACTGAACAAGCTGACCGATGCATCATAGAAATCGATATCACTATCGTCGTCGAACCAGGCGACAGTACCGTTTGCCAGCCAGTTCTTCCAACCAAAGGGGCTGGCATAAAACGCAGTGAAGCTCGCGCCCAGCTGGCTACTATCTATTTTTCTATCATAGACAGGGTGGACTTCGTCAAATGAAAGCTCAGAGAGATAGACGTTAGTGACTAGGCGCCAGCGGTTTATGGAGTAGATATAGTTTGCCCCTAGGGAATAGGCATCATAAGCCATCGCGTCGCCATCGCTCTGGTGGTCGATCACCGAGAAGGAAGGTACTAAGCGATGTCTGGGGGTATCCCAGTTGAAGGTGTATTGTACGGTGAAGCGGTGAACATCCCCGTTGCGGTTCAGTAAAGCTCGCTCTTGGCTATCCAAACCCAGAGAGACCCCACTTAGTTCGTCATCAATATCGACATCTCGGTAGGAATACCTTAGTTCTAGCTCTGTACCGTACATACGAGCCCAAATCAACCGGTAACCATTGGCAGAACGATCCGTTTTTGTTCTTGGGGAACCGGTGAGGAAAGGATCTGCCCACACTTCTGTAGCCAGTGGGGTGTAAAGGAAGCTTGCACCCAATACGCCAGCCTTGCCAATTTCTTGTCTGACTCCAGCAAGGGTAGAGAAGTCGAAACGGATATAGTCTTCCAGTTGGTTACCAATGAAAATTTGTGTACGGCTATCAGCAAAGGTATAGGCGAGCTCGGCGGCAATAATAGGAATGGCTGAATCTTCGCTGTCGGGTTTTGCATTGATTGAACTTAGGGTGTTGTTACTTAAATCGACCGAGCCAAACTTGGCGAGATTATTTGACTCCACACTCACACCGCCAGCTCCGACATTGATAAAGCCAGAAAAGCCACTTTCTTTGGGGATCGGCTCTATCGCATAGGCATTGGAAATAAAGGCGGTTGTTATCACGAATGGCAGTAACGGCCGAATCATATTGAAGCCCCAATTTGGTTTTAAGTCGTGTTAAAAAATTAGGAGAACTTCTCAAAATTGTAAAATGCCGGGGGAGTTTTTCTTATATTTAATAAATCAGGCTCAAAACTGAACATGATAAAGCAGTCTTTTTGACCATCCGGCTAATATCTTGGCTGCTAGGGAAGGCAAGCCATAACAAGGAATAACGATCGATACCGTTAGCCAAGCCAGAAATATCAAGTGTATTTTTCCAGTATTTGCAAATCGACTTCCTGTTTTTACAAGTGTCAATTTAGCTAGGGTTAAGCTTCAATGGTGGATGAGAAATAACTCAATTATATCCAATGACGTTGTAGACATATTCTAAAGGAGAAGAAAATGGCTACTGAAACTCTATCCTATCAGAAAACAACTTTCATCCAGCGCTTATCAAGGGTGTGTACCGCATTGGTACAGCGCTATCTGCCCGATCCGTTCTTATTTGCGGCGTTGCTAACCTTTGCTGTCTTCCTTATTGCAATGCCTGTCACCCAACAAAGCCCGCTCCAAATGGTCAATGCGTTTTCCGGCGGATTTTGGTCATTGCTAACCTTTGCCATGCAGATGGCTCTCGTGGTTGTGACCGGGCATGCCATGGCATCGGCCCCCGTTTTCCGGCGAACCTTGTCGTACCTTGCGATGACAGCCAAAACGCCGGGCCATGCTATTTTGATTGTCACTGTCGTTTCCGCGATTGCTTGCTGGATTAACTGGGGGTTCGGCCTAGTCGTCGGGGCTATTTTTGCCCGTGAACTTGCTGCCAAGGTCAAAGGCGTCGATTACCGACTCCTTATTGCATCGGCTTATACCGGTTTCCTGTTCTGGCATGCTGGGCTTTCTGGCTCGGTGCCATTAGCGCTTGCCTCGGGAAGTAACTTGGAGGCAGTGACCGCCGGTGCGGTATTGTCACCGGTTTCAACCGCGGAAACGCTTTTCTCGAGCATGAACATTGTTATTCTTTTGGCCATGCTGATCACCATTCCTTTGTTGAATCGCTCTATGCACCCGTCAGCGGATCAGGTTGTGACTATTTCACCGGCCCTTTTGTCACTGGATGAGAGCCCGGAAGAGGAAAAAAGCACAGATTTAACACCAGCTGAGAAGCTAGAGCAATCACCTTGGGTTAACCGCTTGCTGGCATTGTTGGGATTTAGCTACATTGTGATGTATTTCAGCGAGAACGGTTTTGCGCTTAACCTTAACATTGTGAATTTCATCTTCTTGTTTACTGCCATTCTGTTACATGGAACGCCTAAACGATTATTGAAAGCGGTAGCCGAAGGTACCAAAAATACCGCCGGGATTTTACTGCAGTTCCCTTTCTACGCCGGAATCATGGGAATGATGGTTGCTAAAGGCCCAGAGGGCATCTCGTTGGCTGGGGCGATGTCAGATATGTTTGTCAGTATCTCAAACGAACACACGTTCCCGCTGTTTACCTTCATCAGTGCAGGGATCGTTAATTTCTTTGTGCCATCTGGTGGGGGCCAATGGGCCGTTCAGGCTCCCATTATGATGCCAGCAGGCGCAGAGCTTGGTGTCCCAGCAGCCAAGACAGCCATGGCGATTGCGTGGGGCGATGCCTGGACTAATATGATTCAGCCTTTCTGGGCTTTGCCTGCTCTCAGTATCGCGGGACTAAATGCCAAAGATATTATGGGTTTCTGTATTATTTCATTGTTTGCTTCAGGTGCGATTATCGGCTGTGGTTTACTGCTGCTCTAGGTAGCCCCACGGTCTGTACCCGTCGAACTCTTGAGGTTGATGACGCTGATTATCAAGAAATACAAGGCTGATTGATATTGGCCTTGGTATCAAATGCTTCAGCAGGCAGGACGAGATATAGAGGTGAGGGGATAAGAAAATAAA
This sequence comes from Photobacterium sp. DA100, assembly GCF_029223585.1. Taxonomy (NCBI): domain Bacteria; kingdom Pseudomonadati; phylum Pseudomonadota; class Gammaproteobacteria; order Vibrionales; family Vibrionaceae; genus Photobacterium; species Photobacterium sp. DA100. The sequence goes on from NZ_CP119423.1 coordinate 1,873,876, forward strand.
AAAGGGCGCCCGAGGGCACCCTTTTAGTATTCTTCACGTTAACGCGAATTAGATGCGCTCAACGTTAGCAGCTTGAGGACCTTTCTGACCTTGTTCGATGTCGAAAGATACTTTCTGGCCTTCAGCTAGAGATTTGAAACCTTCACCAGCGATAGCACGGAAGTGAACGAATACGTCAGCACCGCCGTTGTCTTGAGTGATGAAACCAAAACCTTTCTCGTCGTTGAACCACTTAACGATACCAGTTGCTTTAGACATGTGATGTCTCCTGAATAAAATAATTAATTAACGCTTGTTGCGTACTTAAGCCATCATAATGAATTACTTATGGACAAAAGAATGTTGAGCTCTTCAGGACAACGTCGCTCGATGAAGCGGTGTAACGAAGTTTTCTATTTCAATTTGTTGCATAAATAGGTCTGCATTTCAGGCCAAGCACATTAGGCCACACGAGAGGGTGGGTGGCAAGCAATTACTTGAAAATTTAATTATTTATATTGAAAAGTGTGATTTAGATGGCGGCAAAACCACTGCATTGACAAGGTTAAACAAAAGGTTATCGCTTTTTTGACTAATTTGTCGGCACATTAGAGTGAAAGGTCGAAAATAGAGCAGTTACTGTGGTTTAACGTGTTTTTAGAGGAGTAAAGTATTAATCTAGAAAGTAAAAAAGGGCCTAAGCAGCCCTTTTATCCAAGTGTGAATAAGAGATTAAATTTTCTCTACGTTCGCCGCTTGTAAACCTTTAGGGCCTTGCTCTGTTTCAAAGCTTACTTTTTGACCTTCCGCGAGTGTCTTGAAGCCGTCTCCAGTGATCGCACGGAAATGAACGAATACATCAGCACCGCCGTTGTCCTGTGTGATGAAACCGAAACCCTTTTCTTCATTGAACCACTTAACGGTACCTGTTGCTTTAGACATGTTGTCTCCTGAATAACTTACATCTGTACATGTGCCAATACTATTTAACCAAGGTGACAATTGAATCTTTTTGCTCCAGTTGGACTTGCAAAATAGTATTGCTAGATGAAGCGAGTCAGAGTCACTGTTGTTTCAACGCCAAACACTACTGGTCAATTCAAAGATTAGGCAGCATTGAGCTAATTGCAAATAAAAAAATGAGAATTTTGTGGCGACTTTCACAGGATTTTCGGCAACCTGAACCTCTGCTGAAATAGTCTCACAAGTTTAACTAAATCTTACTTTTAGCTTTCATCATTTTGTGATGTATAAGTGCTCTCTCTTGAGTGAAACTGAAATAAGTCAAGGAAGCAGCCGGTTTTGGTTTAACTGCTCAAAATGTGACTTGAGTGGCAATACCGGTTTCTGCTATAACGGGAGGCAGTTAGGTTTTGTAGATTCATATAAGGACAAACAATGAACACTATCCTAGAGCTAGTTCGTCAAACTCGTCGTAAGAACAAGCTAAAGCGTGAAATCCTGGACAACGACCGTAAAATTCGCGACAACCGTAAGCGTGTTGAATTATTGGAAAACCTACTCGACTATATCAAAGCTGATATGACACACGATCAGATCGTCGAAATCGTTGAAAACATGAAAGGCGATTACGAAGATCGTGTTGACGACCACATCATCATCAGTGCTGAACTTTCTAAAGAGCGCCGTGAAGTAAGCAAGAGTGTGAAAGAGCTGAAGAAAGCAGAAATCGCTTCTCATCAGTAATTGTTAAGACTGATTTATAAAGGCCCGATCATGTGATCGGGCTTTTTTTGTGCTTTTTTGTCTCGGCACGACAACTTTTTTACTCTAGCACGACAAAAATGTCGATAAATTCAGGTATATATAGGTATGAGACAGCTACTATTATAGTTGCGGGTTATTTTTGAGGGTTATTGCTTGTTTAAACATTTTGGATTCATCGCTTGTCTGCCATTGGTTGCCTTGGCAGCCGAGACAGAACAACAACCTGTGGTCACGGAAGATACAAAGCCTTTAGGTTTCATCTCGGTGGATGACTTACGGCAGCAAAGAGACGGTGAACAAAAGTGGGGTATCGCGGCGGTTATGCGCAGTGCCTCAATCCCCTATGCGACAGAATCGGTCGTCGAGGATTCTACGGTCTCAAGTTTTGTTCCGATGATGTTCTACCAGGGGAACCGCCTGTTCATCAATGGGACAGAAGGTGGGCTCAACCTTTACCGTGAGCAAGACTGGGAAGTTAATGCCCTCATTCGAATGCACTTTATCGACATTCCATCTTCTTTTCAGAATGAGATAGGCGGCGACACAGCGGATTTCGGGTTGCAGTACAAGTACCGCTGGGATGAAAACTACTACACCGACTTTGAATTGTTGTCGGATCCTGATGGTAGGTTCAGCTCGCAGTTTTCTATCGGTGGCGATTACCAGTTCGATGATTGGCGCATCCTGCCCAAAGCATCGCTACTTTGGAAAGACAGTGATTATAACAGTTACTACTATGGGCTGAACTTTGAGGATATTTCTTCAGGTGTTGATTTGCGGGTAGGGTCGGCATTTAGTTACCACGTCACGTCAAATTTGTACCTATTGGGTGGAGTGTATGCTCGCTATTTTGACAGCAATACGCGCGATTCTGCTTTGGTTAGCGATAACTGGCAGGGGGAAGGTTATTTAGGCTTTGGTTTCTTTAATGATGTCAAGAAACCGAGAAAATCGAGTATTGGTAACAAGCCTTATTTGCGCGTCGCCCATGGCTGGGCAACACCGTCGAATATTGGCGAGATATTCTCTGGAAATAGAGTAAAAGATGAATTCAACAATCAGCTGACGTCATTCTTCTACGGCCATCCGCTAACCGATGAGCTGTTCGGCTTTCCGTTGGATATTTACCTGACGCCTGGTTTTGTTTGGCACTGGAGTTCCGATGTTCAAAGCTCAACGCAAGAATATGTCATGGCCATCAAAGCCTATTACACCTTCACATGGCCGGTACAGTGGCGTTTTGGTGTGGCAGAGGGCCTGTCTTACGTCAACCGCATTACCTATATCGAGCAGTCGGAGATGGATCGCAAGGGGTATGAGCCAAGCAAGCTGCTTAACTATTTAGATTTCTCTTTTGACGTCAACCTTGGAGATGTTTTCAACCATAAACCGTTAGATAGTGTATGGTTTGGTTACAGCTTGCATCACCGCTCAGCTATCTTTGAAAGTGCCTCCCAGTTCGGCCGTATCAAAGGGGGTAGTAATTACAATACGGTCTACGTGCAATTTGATTTCTAAAAAAGCCTTACCCATATATTCAATCCAGTAGCGAGAGTGGGTAAGGCACAACAAGCCGTGCCGCGAGAAGGCACGGCTGTACACAATTATTGCGCCAGGCTATCTAGCTCTTGCTTGGCTTGTGCAATACCTTTGGCTGCCATTTCTTCGCCCATCGCCAATGCTTCGCTATAAACCACTTCAACATTGTTAAGGCCGACAAAACCCAGGAAGGTTTTCAGGTAAGGTACCATGATGTCAGTGTCGCCACCTTTGTGCATACCGCCACGAGTTGTCACTACAATGACTTTTTTGCCGGTGAGCAGGCCGACAGGGCCGTTTTCAGTGTAGCTGAAGGTCACCCCTGCACGGGCAATCAAGTCGAACCAGTTCTTAAGCTGAGTCGGAATAGAAAAATTGTACATTGGCGCGCCGATGACAATGGTATCGCTGGCTTTGATTTCTTCAATAAGCTGATCAGAAAGAGCCAGAGCCGTTTGCTGTTTTTCACTCAGGTTGTCACCACCGCGTAGGCCGCCAGCAATCTCGCCATCCAAAACCGGCAGTGGCTGAGCCGCTAAGTCACGCTCAATAATGGCACTGGTGTTCATTGAATTAACCAGGTGATCGATAAGACCGTTTGATTGCGAGTAGTCACCGAGGATGCTTGATTTTAGTACTAGAACGTTTGACATAGTTTGCTCCTTGAAATGCATTGCCGTTTGGCTTGGGAGTAACTATACAAATGGTCAAGCATGGAAGATAGCGGAAAAAATCGGTTAAGTTATTCGAAAAAACTGAATGGTAATAATTGGTCTCAACTGATTGATTTGTAATGGTTAGATTTGATGCCATAAAGAGATGGCAATGATTTTGCGCGAGTATGAACAGTTATATCAAAAAGGCCAGGCAAAGACAGATGGGGGAGCGAAAGATAAAAAATAGCCCGAAACGACTCCTGTTTCGGGCTTAGGGGAATGGCTCGTGAGAGCCTTGCGCTAACTGGTTAGTAAATGGAGATCAATTACACTATCAATGTTAGTTCAAGCAGTACGATTTGCCAGTTTTACCACTAAGAATGTCATTCATCTCTGATACTTAACAAAAATATCCTGTCTATTGAGCGAATCTGTTGCAGTAACTTAATGCTAGTCTTTAAAACCATAAATTACTTGCTTAGAACGCGATATTAAATGTCAAATAAGTTGGTGTCTCTTACCAGCTCGCGAGGCAAGCCATTTTTAATGCGGTTACCGACCCATTTACCAATACCGATAGGGAAGTCACGGTAAGTGACAATGAGCTCACCCTTGCCCGAGAGGTCATCTGGACGGATATCACGTCCCATGAACCACTCTTTTGCCTGCGCCGCATCAAGTGCAACGGCTGTTTTTTCCTGGCCTGTTGCCAGAGTCATGATGGCTTCATGTTGCCAGCGGTAACCTTTTTTGTGCTGTTCAGCCAGCTTGATACCGATACGCTGGAAGCGGATTTCACTCAGGAGATCACGCAGCTTCGATGGGAACAGCCATACCTCTTTATCGCGAAGCCAAATTTCGCTGTCGGCAGGAATGTCCAGATCCAGATCTTGCTTGAATGCCTGGGAAATCGCTTCGCTATCTTTGCTGCTGGCTGGGCTGAACGGGAATTTACCCTTGCGCTTTTTGACCGCAGGAGATTCAACGGCAGCGAGTTTGCGAATACGCGCGACAAAGAAGCCCTCGCTGTCGAAAATCTGCGGGTAGACGTGCAAGAAGCCTTCTTCGGTAAGCGCCTTATCCGCGCCATCGAACAAGTCAGCCAAAGATTCGAACTCTACCGCATCGCCAAAGGTCTCTTTAAGATGTTGGCAGACCTTCTGGTTTTCACTCAGGTTCAAGGTACAGGTAGAGTAGACCATCACACCGCCTGGCTTGAGCGCCTGGAAGCCACTGATGATCAAATCACGCTGTACTGCGGCAATGTCTTCGACGGACTCAAGACTCCAGTTTGCCATGGCATCGTCGTCTTTTCGGATAGCCCCTTCACCAGAGCATGGCGCATCGAGCAAAATAGAGTCGAAAGATTCAGGTGCCCAGCCACCGAAGACACAGCCGTCGAAGTGGGTCAGGGCTGCGTTGAACACGCCGCAGCGCTGCAGGTTGGAGTGCAGTACCTTGATACGGCTGGCGGCCAGCTCATTGGCCACCAAGGCACCCTGGTTATTCATGGCACAGGCAATCTGGGTCGTCTTCGAGCCCGGTGCCGAGGCCATATCCAGCACGCAATCAAGCTTGTCGTTGTCTTTGAGCAGTGCCACCACCGGCATCATTGAACTGGCTTCTTGGATATAGAATAGGCCCGCCATGTGCTCGGCAGTGTTGCCCAGAGAGACGGACTCTTCATCTTCACGCTCAATCCAGAATCCTGTATCGCACCATGGCACCGGTGTGAGTGTCCAGCCTTTGTCAGCCACACGGGCAAGGAAGTCTTCCACACTGATCTTCAAGGTGTTGACACGAATACTGCGACGCAATGGCGTTTTACAGATAGCGATGAACTCATCCATGCTCAGGTGCTCTGGCATGATTTGACGAATTTGCTCAATGAATGCGTCTGGAATATGGATATTAGGATGCAAGGGAATGTCTCGATTATCTAGCAGTGGGGCGGAAGTTTATCATTTGTGGTTAGCGAGGTAAAAAGAAAGGAGCATTGCTGCTCCTTTCCAGTGATTGTCGTTTTACCGGTTTTTTAGTGCCTTGGAATGGCTGTACGCCAATTTTTCCATTCTGGTTTGGCCGTATCGTGTAGCAAGAAGCGGCTATCACTCTTGGCGACTGGTGCCAGTGGCTGAGCCTCAGGCGTGGCAAAAGCGATCCCGCCACGGATCAAGCTATCAACGGTACCGCTCTGTACCGAAGCACCCGTCAAACCGATCGTGACGTCAATACCCGATACATTCCAAAAGACGCTATCCTTACGCACGAGGTGGCTGAAGTTCTTTTCGACCTGCGCCTCGATAATGACTCTGTCAGCCAACTCACCAAGGCTGACCTTCACCACTTCGCCCACTTGAATATCACGGTACAGCAGCGGCGTGCCTTCAGTCACTGAGTTGCGTTTTTCTGATTCGAGGATCACCGTCAGCCCGCTGTTTACCTGCCTGGTTGAACCCAGTGTGAAATTCTGCGAGTAGGTGCCTTTGCCCGGTGTAACAGCAATATAGCTACTCAGCAGCGTATCAAGATCCTTGGCGCCAGTAATACTAATTTGAGGTGTGACAATCCAGAAGTGGCTATCTGTTTTGGCGAGTATCTCGGCATACTTCGGATACAGGCGGGCTTTGACAATCACTTTGCCGGTGTTGAAATCGGGCTCAGTTTCAATCACCTTACCCACGCTGACTCCCTGATAGCGAATTGGGGTCGTCACTTTTATTGTTTTGGCATCTTCTGCAATCATTGTGACAACCAGACCAAAATTTTTGGCTTCTAGGTAGCTGTCATAAAGTTTGTAGCGGTTTCCAAGGCGGTTGGTAACCCCTTGGATTTCGTCAAAGGCAATGCCGCCCTTGATCAAGGTGCTAATAGGATCGGCCTTGACATGGACACCATCAAGACCGGCCTGTATTTCCACCCCGGAACGATTCCAAAAAACAGTATCTGCGGTGATCAGGTGGCGGTATTTGTTATCTATTTTTATTTTGATACTGACGCCGTCGCGAGAGAGTGCATAGCTGTGGACTTCACCGACAGCCATGTTGCGGTATAGCACCGGGCTGCCTTTGTCTACCGGGGGAAGCTCGTCGGCAAACAGTTCGACAGTCGTAAAGCCATGCGCCTGTTCCGCGGCAAGCGTGGCCAACTGGCGGCTTTTGTACAGTGGGTATTGGTCGAGTACTTTGCTGCTGCCACTGCTGGTAAAGCTGATGCTCTGACTGATCAACTGATCCGCCGGTGGGACTGATAGATCCAAGCCTTTGCTGCTTAAATTCGCCTCGATACCGCCATCAAGATAAAACCGGCTGCCAGAGCGAATGAGCTTGGTGTATTCCGGGCGGACAATCACATCAAAGCGGACGGTATTGCCATCTAGCTTCACGGATTTTACCCGGCCGACTTCCAAACCACGGTGCTTGAGCTTGGTACCACGTTTAATGCCGTAGCTGTCATCTGCGTAGAGGGCGAACGAGGCCACGCCAGGCTGCTGCTCTTGCAGTTCGTCTTGGTTGATGGCGATGAACTGGCGGCTGGTCTCTCCCGGTCCTGGGATCAGGGTCAGGAAGTTGCCGCGAAGAAGGTTGCCAATGTTTTTAACGCCGTTCAAAGAGAGTTCGGCTTCTTCCAGCAACATTTTGGACCCAGTGGTCAGTAGATCACTCATCATCGGCTCAATGGCGGCGTGGGCGACAATTGTCCCGCGCTCTTTATCAAGGCGGATATCGGAAATCTGACCAATCTGCAGGCTGCGGTAGACAATCGGGGCGCCACTTGCGCTGATGTTGCTGTTCTCCGGCAGGTCAATCGTAATCGCAATACCGCGTCCAGCAGTGTTGAGGTCGGGATACAGGCGGAAAAGGTGATCAGGCTCGATTGGCAGTCCTTTATCCGGCGAATCAAAAGCAATGGCTCCGCTTATCATTGCGGAAAGGCTTTCGAACTGCACGTCGACACCGTTGAAGCCGATATTGGCGCTCATGCCACTGACATTCCAAAAACGGCTTTTATTCGTCACCAAGTCCGCGTATTGCGGTTTGATCAATACATCAATGATCACTTGCTTGTTGTCCTGATCGAGGCTGTGATTGTATACCTCACCAACCGGTATTTTCTTGTAGAGGACTTGGGAGCCGATATTGATGGAGCCCAGATTAGGCGCGCGCAGTTGGATTTTCAGGCCTTCCCCGACAGGGGTGTCCGCCGGCTGGCTGTCGAGCGCATCGAATTCATTGGTAAATTTGCCTTCGCCCGGCTGCAAAGCGATGTAGTTACCAGAGACGAGGGCATCTAGGCCGGAGATCCCGGTAATAGATGCTTTTGGCTTAACCAGCCAGAAGCGGGTGCCCGAGCGGAGGATTTGGACCGCTTCAGGATAGATATCCGCTTCGACATAAATGCTTTTCAGATCATTGGATAGGTTAACGTCACGAACAATACCCACTTCAAGCCCCTGATAACGGATGGTTGTTCGTCCGGCGACCAAGCCGGCAGCATCATTGAAGTGAATTTTAATCCGCTCTCCGGCTTCATTGACGGCTTTGAAGACAAGCCAACCTGCGAGAACCAAGGCAAGCATCGGGAGGATCCAGAGGGGGGAAATCCCACGATCGCGTTTTACATTGACCGGTTTAGGTTGTTGATTATTTGGTCCGTTGTTCATAGTTGTCCCATATCAGACGAGAATCCAAGCTTTCAGCGGCAAGCATTGTAAGCACCACCACGACACCAAAGGCAATGGCGCCCGGGCCGGGGGTAAAATCGAGTAATTGATCACGGTCTATCAGGGCGACCATGATCGAGATAACAAACAGATCCATCATCGACCATTTGCCAATCCATTGGATGAAACGGTATAGCTTCATGCGCTGCAGGTGGTTGACGCTGCGTTTGAACTGGATAGTCAGAAGGATAAAGGCCAAGCCAAGGATTTTGGCGACCGGCACGACAATACTGGCAACAAAAATAATGATGGCAATGCCGATCATATCGGAGTTTACCAATGAGGCGACACCAGAGAAGATGGTATCTTCGACACGTTTACCATTATTCAGGAAAATAGAAATCGGATACAGGTTAGCAGGGAAGATAAACACTGTTGCCGCGATAAGGTATGCCCATGTTTTTTGGATGGACTGCGGCATTCGCTTGTGGAGCGGGGTATCGCAACGCACACAGTATTCATGATCATCTTGGGTCATGTGGCAGTGATGGCAATGGCGAGCATGACTGAATTTCTTGTGTTCAGTTTCTGGTTGCCAGGCTTCCCAGTAGCGGTTGATGCTGATGCGGGTAAGGAGCAGGGCGGTCAGCAACTGCAACAATACCAGTGAATATAGTCCCGGACCGACAAAAATGTCAGCGTAGTCCTGGACCTTGAAACAGGAGATCCCAAGGCTCACTAAAAAGACATCAAACATGGCCCAGTGTTTGAGGTGTTCGATTATCCATAGTGAACGGCGAAAAAGTTTTATGCGGCGGAATCTGAGCCCTACCTGTGCCCCCAGTACCGAGCCACAGACAAGCAAAGGCGCGATGGAGCTACAGAACAAAATAAGGGCCGCAACGGCCGGGAAATTTGGCGCTAGCGAGAAAGTACCCGACGTCAGGGTAGCAGGGATCATCACTCCGAACAGGCGTATCGTGATCAGCGGAAATAAATGAGCCGGAATAAAAAGGATAAGGCAGGCGAAGGCAATCGCTAGCTCACTGGAAAAACGAAAATGACCACCTCGGTACAAGCGGGTGTTGCAGCGTGGACAATACGCACTTTGTCCCTGTTCAGCGACCTTCGGAAGCAAAGGCAAATCGCAACCGGGGCATAGTCTCGCTGTGGTCATTAACGTTTATTCCTTTAATAAAAGCTTTAAATGAACACTATATTATTATTTTAGGTTCATTCTGGCTACAGATACTTGTGCCACCGAATCGGTTTGGCTTTCGGCTGACTGTACCGAGCCATACAGGGTTTGGTACAAGCCTTCTTCGTTAACCAGCTCGAGGTGCGTACCGCTTTGGCTGACCTGTCCGTCTTCAAGCACGTAGATTACATCAGCTTGTTTAACCGCAGATAAACGGTGAGCAACAATCAGCGTGGTCCGGCCGGCCAAGAACTGGTTTAGCGCAGTATGCAGCGCCGCCTCCGTGGCAGTGTCCAATGCTGATGTCGCTTCGTCCAAAATGACAAACTCAGGGTTGGTTAGCACCATTCGCGCAATGGCGAGCCGCTGGCGCTGGCCGCCTGAGAGCTTGATCCCCTGGCGACCAATCTCGGTATCCAACCCCTCGGTCAGGCGCTGGGTGACATCCATCATTTGTGCGATTTCTAGCGCCTGCCATAGTTGATCGTCGCTGTAATCCCCTCCTAAGGTGAGGTTGTGGCGCATAGTATCATTAAATAATACAGGGTGTTGTAGGACCACTGCCATTTTGTTACGGAGTGCTTCATAGCTGACGTCTTCAATCGGATAACCATTGACCAATATCTCACCGGCATCCTTCTGGTAGATCCCCAGCAACAGCTGGATCAATGTTGATTTGCCACCGCCGGAAGAGCCCACTAGTGCTACCCGCTTACCGGCAGGAATGGTCAGGCTCATCCCGCCCAGTACTTCCTTATCCTCGTCATAGGCAAAGTGAATATTCTTTACTTCTATATCGAGACGGTGATCGTCCTGGAAGGGATTGATTTTCTGTACTGGGCGAACTTCTTCTTCGATTGCAATCAGGCCATTGAGGCGCTGCATAGCTGCCGAGGCGCTGTACCAGGCAAACTGGATCCCCAGCAGTTCCTGTACCGGACCCAGCATGAACCATAGGTAGCCGAATACGGCAAACATCTGGCCTACGGTCAGATCAGTAAACAGCACCATAATCATCGCCATGGCGCGGAACAATTCGAAGCCAACCAGAAACAGCAAGAAGGAGATACGGCCAGCGGCTTCCGACTGCCACGCATATTTATCCGCGTCATGGCGGATATCGTTGGCATTGGACTTCAGCTGGTTAAGGAAATCCCGCTCGCGGTTGGCAGCTCGCAGTTGGTAGATACCATCAAGGGTTTCCACCAGACGTTGCTGGAACCGCTCGAACGCCTGGTTTTCTTTTTTCTTCAGGGTCTTTACCCGGTTTCCCATTAGTTTGGAGGCGTAAACGACTATCGGGTTGACCAGAAGGATGAATAGGCCGAGTTGCCAGTTCAACCACAGTAAGATTGCGGCGGTGCCAAGAACGGTCAGGAAACCGATCAGGAAGCGACTTAGGGTATCGCCAACGAATTTATCGATGGTTTCGACATCCGTAATAAGGTGGGAGGTAATGCCACCGCTACCACGCTCTTCGTACTGTCGCATGCTGATACGACCAAGTTTATCGATCAGATGCTGTCGCATGTTGTAGGTGATATCTTTGGCCACGAGGGTGAATTGGCGGCTTTGCAGGATATTGAGCGCTTGGCTCCCCACGCGCATCAAGACAACGAACAACAGAACCAGCAGGATATAGGCGGTAGGCTGGTGCAGCGACTGAGGCAGAAAGTGGTTAAGGAATTCGATACCGCCAGCGGGCTTGTCGAGCAGGATCTCATCGACCATCAAAGGCATTAGCAGTGGGATAGGGACACTAATAAGGGTCGCGATGAGCGCAATAAAATTCGCGGCAATCAAGCGGGGACGATGATGTTTTGCTTGCTTTAACAGCCAAGACCAGTTAATCATTTGGTTTGAATCGTTGCTCACAATGATAATGATTCCCATTATTGATAAAAAGCCATTCTAACGGCTCAAAAAGGAGTAAGCCATGGAAATTAGATCAGAGAATTATCAAACGCTGACGAAACAAGCTATCGCGTTGATCGAGGGTGAGTCTGATCTCATTGCTAATATGTCTAATATTAGTGCGTTACTGGCCATGGAGTTAGAAGATATTAACTGGGTGGGCTTTTATATCTTGAAAGGGGACCAATTGGTATTGGGACCTTTCCAGGGGAAACCGGCTTGTGTCAGGATTCCAGTCGGTCGAGGCGTCTGCGGAACAGCCATTGCCGAGAATCGTGTTCAGCGGGTTGCCGATGTGCACCAGTTCGAAGGGCACATTGCCTGTGATGCTGCAAGCAATTCGGAGATTGTTATTCCGTTCTCGGTGAAGGGGGAATTGTTCGGTGTATTGGATATTGATAGCCCAATCTTATCAAGATTTAGTCAATCCGACGAAGATGGACTAGTTTCTTTGTTAGAAGAACTACAAAAAAGGCTCTAATTGCATGCTTTCGGTGGTTTTTCAGCGTTAGGTAACTATAATAGCGGAACAATTTCTTTTTGATTAAAGTACTAACGGCGAGGAAACTCGCTTTTGTCAGGAAAGTCCATGGAAAACTCTGAAAAGCTAACGAACAGTAAAGAAGTCATTGCCTACATTGCTGAGCGTTTCCCAAAATGTTTTACTGTTGAAGGTGAAGCGAAGCCACTTAAGATTGGTATCTTCCAAGATCTGGCTGAGCGTCTAAGCGAAGACCCTAAAGTCAGTAAAACTCAACTGCGTACCGCTCTGCGTCAATACACTTCTTCCTGGCGTTATCTTCACGGTGTAAAAGCGGGTGCAAACCGCGTTGACCTTGATGGCAACGAGTGTGGTGTGTTAGAACAAGAACACGTAGATCACGCTAAACAAGCACTTGAAGAAAGCAAGGCTAAAGTACGTGCGCGTCGTAAAGAGCAAGCAGAAGCGAAAGCAGTTGCTAGCAAGGATGGTGAAGCTAAGGCGAAAAAAATTCGTCCAAAATCTGCTAAACCAAAGAACACAAAACAAAAAACGACTAAGCTAAATAAAAAGCCTGCAGAAACGACCCGTGCACTGACTGCTGATGAAGTCGTCGTTGGCAAGAACGTTAGTGTTAATATGGGCAACGGAAACATGCCGGCAACTATCGTTGAAATTAATAAGGACGATGTGCGTGTTCGCCTATCAAATGGTTTGACCATGGTAGTTAAAGCGGAGCACCTGCGTTCGTAAAGGAGAATGCTCGACGCATGAAAGGTCGATTCCGTTTCTCACTGATTGCTGCTGGCATGATGCTAGCAGCTTCAGCACAAGCCCTAGAGGCCACATACACGTTAAGTGATCTTCCGCAGCTGGAGCCTGAAAAACAGCATGCGACTGCGAGCAAACGGGTAGCATCTCGCTTCACTCGTTCGCATTACAAGCAGTTTTCACTTGATGATGAATTTTCTTCCAGTGTCTTCACTCGATACATTGAGATGCTGGACTTCAACAAAAGCTTCCTTACTGCTTCCGATATTAGGCAATTTGAAAAATGGGAAAACCAGCTAGATGATCAACTGAAAAGGGGTGATACATCAGCGGCTTTCGACATTTTCAATACCCTGCTTAAGCGTCGTTACGACCGCTACCAATACGCGCTGACACTGCTTGATCGTGAAATCACGTTTGACGCTGATGAAGATATGGTGCTCGACCGTTCAGAAATGGACTGGCCGAAAGATCGCAACGAGCTAAATGAAATTTGGCGTCAGCGAGTTAAATACGATGCACTTAATCTGAAGCTTGCGGGTAAAGAGTGGGATGAAATTAAAGAGACACTAGGCAAGCGTTATAACAACGCACTTAAGCGTCTTACCCAGACCCATAGCGAAGATGTATTCCAGATTTATATGAATGCCTTTGCTCGTGAGGTTGACCCCCATACTAGTTATTTGTCACCGCGTAACGCCGAGCAGTTCCAGTCAGAAATGAACCTTTCCTTGGAAGGTATTGGTGCTGTTCTGCAAGTGGTTGATGACTATACAGTTATTCGCTCTTTGGTAGCTGGTGGTCCGGCTTCTGCGTCGAAAAAACTTGCCGCAGGTGACAGGATCATCGGTGTCGCGCAAGACGGCAAGGAAATGGTCGACGTGATCGGCTGGCGACTGGATGATGTTGTTCAGCTGATTAAAGGCCCTAAAGGCAGTAAAGTGGTTCTGGAGATCCTTCCAGAGGGGAATAACGCCAAAAGTTACGATGTCACTATTGTCCGTGACAAAATTCGCCTGGAAGACCGCGCTGTAAAATCTTCGGTTGAACTGTCGAGCGGCAAGAAAATTGGGGTGATTGAAATTCCAAGTTTCTATGTTGGCTTGTCTGAGGACACCAAGAAAGAGTTGGCAAAACTCAACGACCAGCAGGTTGACGGTGTTGTCATCGACTTGCGTAACAATGGTGGTGGTGCACTTACCGAAGCGACAGCACTGACTGGCTTGTTTATTAACAGTGGTCCAGTTGTACAGGTTCGTGATAGTTATGGACGAGTGAAGGTGAATGGCGATTCTGATGATCGTGTTTACTTTGACGGCCCGCTAACCGTACTGGTTAACCGCTACAGTGCATCAGCATCGGAAATTTTCGCTGCCGCGATGCAGGATTACGGGCGTGCGGTGATTCTTGGCGAGCAATCATTTGGTAAGGGTACTGTTCAGCAGCACCGTTCCCTGAACCATATTTATGATTTGTTTGATAAGCCATTGGGGCATGTTCAGTACACTATCCAGAAGTTCTACCGTATTAACGGTGGTAGTACTCAGAACTTAGGTGTAGTACCGGATTTGGCATTCCCGACGGCGGTTGATCCTTCTGAAACCGGTGAAAGTGTCGAAGACAACGCTTTGCCTTGGGATAGTATCAAGGCGGCGGAGTACCAGAAACTCTACAATTTCTCGGCGCTACTGCCTTCACTGAAAGCAAAGCATGACAAGCGTATCAGTAAAGATATGGAGTTTGGCTTTATTCAGGATGATATTGCCAAGTACCGTCTAGAGAAAGACATCAATACGATCTCCCTTAACAAGAGCAAGCGTATTGCCGAGCAAGACAAGGAAGATGCGGAGCGACTGACAAGGTTGAATCAGCGTCAGAAGGTTGCGGGCAAAAAGCCTTTCGCTAAATTGGATGATGTGCCTAAGGACTACGAAGCTCCTGATGCTTATCTGAAAGAAGCGGTTGCCATCACATCTGATCTAGCAAAATCACAAAGCTGATCCGGCAACAGCAGCAAAACCTTTATCGACACCAACGGCACCTCTTAGAGGTGCCGTTTTTTTATAGAAATCCGTTGGATAGACTTGTTTCATTAATGAGACAGCCAAAGAAATAGCACTGTTAATTCTCAATTTTTTCAATCTATGGGCTAATTGCAGGCTAGGGTTAAAGGTAGGTGATCAATTCTGGTGTTAGGGGAATGCTATGCTGAAATATGTGATTCTTGCTGTAACCCTGTTTTTTACGACATTTTCTGTCAGTTCTCGAGCTACAGATTTGACGGAATTTGATTATCCGCTTCTTCTCGGTGATTGGTACTGGTTTAGTAATACAGACGCGGGGGTTGAGAGCGAAGGGGCAAACTACCGTGCGATGAACATCAAATTTAAGTCAAACTACCGCTTTGTTATCCGCCTTCTGCAAACTAACGGCAATGTAGAAGAGTGGGATGGGACATACGACATCGATGAAACCACGGTAACTTTTCTTACCCATGGCCAGCCCGAGCAGCAGCACAGCTATATGTTGAGCTACAATCAGTTCCTGCTTGACGGTGCCCGTTTTACCAAGCTGGCACCGGAGAATCTACCGGGTAACTGGCGTTCTTCACAAATATCAGGTCAGGATGTTGGCGAGGTTGTCTCTGAAATTGCCTTGTCTCTGCGTCCGGATTTTTTGTTCTCGGCAGAAGTGTCGGGTAAAAATGGCAAGAAAAAAGAGCATCGCGGGATCTACTTTATCGAAGATGACCGTATCGTTCTTATCTACGAAGACGGTCAGCAAGACAGCCAGTTCAGCTTGGGAAGCAATACCCTTACATTGACAAACAAGCAGTTTGGAATGGAAGCGGTAATGAGAAGGGAGTGATGGGTTGTTGGCGTAGAAGGATCATCAACACTGGATAAACAATAAGAAAGCGAGGCAATTGCCTCGCTTTTTTAATGGACTACTGACTGTTCAGATCAACTCACGACTTTAAATGCCTGTCGCAGCTGAGACAGGTAATCTTCATCGCGGCAAATACTTTTGCCCGGCTCGTCAGAAATCTTCGCTACCGGTCGGCCTTCGCATTCGGTCAGTTTCAAAACCACATTAAGTGTTTTGACGCCGGGTAGATCGCACGTCAGCTGGGTACCAATACCAAAACTGATATTAATACGGTGGGCAAAGTGCTTGTAGATCGTCAGTGCCTTGTCCAGCGTCAGGCTATCGGAGAAGACCAGAGATTTGGTTTTTGGATCAATCCCGAGTGACTGGTAATGGGCAATGGCTTTTTCACCCCAGGCAATTGGATCACCGCTGTCGTGACGCAGGCCGATGAAACGCTCAGACAAGCGCAGGTCAAAGTCACGCAGGAAGGCATCCATGTTGATGCAGTCGGTGAGGGCGATTCCCAGTGTATCGGGGTATTCCTGCAGCCAGCGGTTTAGTGCCAGCTGTTGCGAGTCTGCCAGTTCGCCAGACAGTTGTTGGTGAGCCTGGAACCATTCATGGGCCTGGGTACCGACAGGCGTCAGGCCACGGGTACGTGCCAGGTGGTAGTTAGACGTGCCCTTGAGCTCTGGCATATGGTCTTTCAGGTAATCAACTACCTCATGGTGTACATGGCGTGAGAAGCGGCGGCGTGTACCAAAGTCGACCAGTGAGAATGCGTCAATATTGATACCTTCGTCGTTGGCACGTTGATAAAAGTCCGCCAGCTTGATCTTCAGCGAAGCCAAGGCATCGTCAGCCGTCGAATCTGGGTAGCAGCGCTGGCAGCGAATTTCACAGATGATAGCCAGTAGTGGCACTTCCCACAGAATAATATCGAGCCATTTTCCCTTGATAGTAATGGCCAGTTGATCACCAGACGTATCAATGTGGACTTGTTTACTGTCGAGCTGGAAAGACTTTAGGAACTCAAGGTAGTCAGCCTTGAAAAAACTGAGTGTAGACAGGTACTCAATTTCTTCCTGAGTGAAAGAGAGGTTTGCTAGTCGCTCGATATGCTCTTGAATCTCTTGGCTATACGGACGTAGATCTTCGTCGCTCCGGCAATGAAACTCGGCAACGGCCTCAACATTGGGGTATTGATGAAAGATGGCTTGCTGCATATGCAGTTTGTATGCATCTGTATCAAGCAGGGAATCGATAATCCCTGTGTGTCCAAAATGATTCATAACTAATTTGGTTGTTTTATGCAATCCGTAGATTTTACCTTATTTTGAGGCTAGGTTGTCTCAAAATGTTTCAGATCGTTGAAAAATTTAGGGGCAGTAAGATACGCGTAAAAGCCACTAACGACAAGACTACAGAAGACATTGAGTGTTTATTTGTGGTGTTCTGTTATCGCATTGTGTTAGCGGTGATCTTGCTGTAAAGCGGAATTTGAGTAAACATTACTGCTCGTAAGCTAAGTATAGTAAAGATGATAAGCTACTCTTCAAAGTACAACCAGCAAAATTATTGGTTGGATGTGCATTAATTAACCGTGTAAGCAGGCAATTGAGAAACATCTCGCCAATTCAAAGTAATATGCTTGTCTGCTTTGGCTTAAGACAGAATAATGGAAACATACCGCGAAACTATACTGCGGAAAAATAAGGAATAAACATGGCCGAACAACCAACTATCCAGCCAACGGCAAAGTACCGTTCAGATTACCAAGCACCTGAATTTACAATTACCGATCTTTCCCTTGAGTTTGACTTGCATGATACCGCTACTCGGGTTGTGGCGATCAGTAAGGTCGAGCAAAAAGTGGACGGTGCTACCTCGATGGAGCTTGATGGTGATGCGCTGACCTTGGTTCGTATTGAGATCAATGGTGAAAGCTGGACAGACTACCAACAGAGCGAAGGCAAGTTGACAGTGAATGGACTGCCAGCCTCGTTCGAGATGCTGATTGAAACTGAAATCAACCCTGAAGCTAATACGTTGCTTGAAGGTTTGTATAAATCAGGCGGTGCATACTGTACCCAGTGTGAGGCAGAAGGCTTCCGCCGTATTACTTATTACCTTGACCGTCCTGATGTGTTGGCGCGATTCACGACCAAAGTGATTGCCGACAAAGCACAGTATCCATATCTATTGAGTAACGGTAACCGTGTTGACGGCGGTGAGCTCGATAATGGCCGCCACTGGGTACAGTGGCAGGATCCATTCCCGAAACCAAGTTACCTGTTTGCGTTAGTGGCAGGGGATTTTGATGTGTTGCGTGATAAGTACACCACCGTAAGTGGTCGTGATGTAGCACTTGAGATTTTTGTCGATAAGGGCAACCTGGATCGTGCCGAGTACGCGATGACATCTCTGATTAACTCAATGAAATGGGACGAAGAGCGCTTCGGCCTTGAGTACGATCTGGATATTTACATGATTGTCGCGGTTGATTTCTTCAACATGGGGGCGATGGAGAACAAAGGCCTGAATGTCTTTAACTCAAAGTACGTTTTGGCGAATGCGAAAACGGCGACAGATACTGACTACCAAGGTATCGAAGCGGTGATCGGTCACGAGTATTTCCATAACTGGACAGGCAACCGTGTAACTTGCCGTGACTGGTTCCAGTTGAGCCTGAAGGAAGGTTTGACTGTGTTCCGTGACCAGGAGTTCTCCTCTGATCTCGGCTCACGCCCAGTGAACCGCATTAACAACGTACGTGTAATGCGCGGACCGCAGTTCTCCGAGGACCGTGGGCCTATGTCACATCCAATCCGTCCTGAAAAAGTCATTGAAATGAATAACTTCTATACACTGACAGTGTATGAGAAGGGCAGTGAAGTCATCCGCATGATGCACACCTTGCTGGGTGAGGAAAACTTCCAGGCCGGCATGAAGTTGTACTTCGAACGCCATGATGGCACTGCCGCAACCTGTGATGATTTTGTCCAGGCGATGGAAGATGCCTCGGGTATCAGCCTCGAAAGATTCCGCCGTTGGTACAGCCAGTCTGGTACCCCGGTTGTGCAGGTAGAGACAGAATATCTTGAACAGGAAAACCGTTACCGTGTAACAGTGAGGCAGCATACTGCGCCAACTCCGGGTCAGGAAGAGAAACACCCACTGCATATTCCGTTTGATATCGAGTTGTATGATGCGCAGGGGAATGCGATTCCGTTACAGTGTAATGGCGAGCCAATCCATAATGTCCTCGACGTAACGGAAGCAGAGCAGGAGTTTGTGTTTGATGGCATAGAACACCAGCCGGTTATTTCTATGCTGCGCGAATTCTCGGCACCGGTGATTTTGGAGTATGACTACTCGGATACAGAGCTGACTTTCTTGATGGTTCATGCCCGTAATGAGTTTGCTCGTTGGGATGCTGGCCAAATTCTATTGGCGAAATACATCAAACAAAATGTAGCTCGTTGCCAGAAGGGAGAGTCGTTTGAGTTGCCTGAGGCCGTGGTTGATGCATTCCGTGGTGTGTTGCTTGATGAAAAACTTGATCCTGCCTTCATTGCTGAAATGCTGACTCTGCCAAGTGAAAACGAAGTGGCGGGTTGGTATGAAACCGTCGACGTTGATGCCATCAATACTGTAATGGCTGAGCTTGAGAAAGCGTTGGCTCTCGCTATGGAAGATGAGTTCAGTGCTATTTACCATTCGCTTACTCAAGCGGCATATACCATTGAACATGAAGCGATGGCAAAACGTTCGCTTCGCAATACCTGTTTGGCTTACCTTGCATTGACCGAGCAAGGCAATAACCTAGTGGCAAAACAGTACGAAGCGTCAGATAACATGACCGATACCATGGCGGCGATGGCTGCGGCGAACAATGCGGAGTTGGCATGCCGCGCAACGCAAATGGCGGACTTCAGTGAGAAGTGGACGCATGACGGTCTGGTGATGGACAAGTGGTTTATTCTGCAGGGCAAGAACCCAGCGGAAAATGCACTGGAAAACGTGCGTGAAACCATGAACCATAAAGCGTTTGATATTAAGAACCCGAACCGAACCCGTAGTTTGGTTGCTAGTTTCTGTGCAAACAACCCGGTGCGCTTCCACGCCAAAGATGGCTCTGGCTACCAGTTCCTGACGGAAATCCTGACGGTATTGAACACCAGTAACCCGCAGGTAGCGTCTCGATTGATTGAACCGTTCCTCAAGTACCGACAGTACGATCAGCAGCGTCAGGCATTGATGCGTGCCGAGTTAGAGAAACTGTCCCAGCTTGAAAACCTAGCCAAAGACTTGTTCGAAAAAGTACAGAAAGCACTAGAACTTTAAGTTAAGAACGTATGAAGAAAGGGGGCAAGCATGCTTGCCCCTCGTTTTATCTATAACCGAACTTTTTGATATGAAAGCTTATACCTTCTCGATGCACATTAGTTACCAGCAATTTCTTCGGCATTATTCGGGGGCTGCCAGTAATGTGTTGGTGATGACAGATAACGGCCTGCGTCTTCAACTACCGGCCTCTCGGTTACGTCCTTTTTTGAGCCAGCTTGGGATACGGGGGCGATTTCGGGTGACGGTTTCTGAATCAAACAGGCTGCAAGCCATAGAGCAAATTATGTAATCGGAAAATGATTAATTTGTAACATATGATTGCTGACATGAAGAAAGAAGTGACGTTGCAGAAATGTGGGGTATACCTCTTTTGAGTAGGATTCCATTAGAAATAATAATCCAAGGAGTTAAGGAAAATAACCTTAAAAATAAATGGTTATACCAATTTACAGCATACTGGCGTCATCTTGATGCTAATTTCACCAACCTCAGATAATCCGCCCAACCAAAATATCTACATTAGTCACATATTCGATTTTTTCCGGCATACACAGAGTAATTAGCGTAACCATCTCGCAACAAAAACCCCTACAATAGCAGTCACGCAGGATAGCGTCTTCCGACGGTATGTTCCCCCAATAACCTACCATTGGATGTTTTATAAAAACTCTATACTTGATTGATAATATATAACGATGGAGCATTGCTATGACCGCACCTGACCCTATAGTGCCGGTACTGCTTGAGAAAGTGTATAACTTAATCCAGGACAAGATTGAGACACCCCAGCAGTCATTAGTAGAAGTGTTTGCTCAGCGATTGTTAGGACAACTGGCAGATGATGATCTGCTTCAACGGAATGAATCTGACCTTTATGGTGCTGTACTGAGTCTATGGCACCACCTAGTACAAAATAAGCCAGACCAAATCTCTGTTCGTGTCTATAACCCGACGCTTAGCCGCTACGGTTGGCAGTCACCGCATACAGTTGTTGAGATCATTACCCCGGACCGTCCGTTCCTTGTTGATTCGGTTCGGATGACCTTGACCCGGCTGGGGATCACCAGCCACATGATGCTTAATGGCCCGTATTTCTTTAAGCGAAATGCGCAAGGCGCCATCACCGAGGCGTGCGGTAAGGACGGCGACTTACAGACACTGTTCCATATTGAGGTTGATCGTCTTAACGACAAGAAAGAGCTTGAAGCATTAAAACAAGAACTAGAACAAGTACTTCAAGATGTTGATTTGGTCGTTAATGATTGGCAGCCGATGCAAGCCAAAATGCAGGCGATTGTTAAAGATCTCAAGAAAGCCGATCTCCCTGTTAACAAAGAACACCGAGAAGAAGCAATTGCATTTTTGGATTGGGTAACCCATCACAATTTCACCTTTATGGGGTATCACAAGTATGATCTTGTGCCTGTAGAAGGGGATTACGAATTGCGACCTTGCGATGAGCAAGGGCTAGGGCTGCTATGTAAAAAAGATAAAGTCAGAACTCTCCGCCTGTCACAGCTTCCTGAGTCTGCTCGCTTTGAAGCCCGTAAGCCCGAGTTGCTGATTCTCACTAAAAGCAACGGTAAGTCGAAAATCCATCGGCCGGCCTACACCGATTACATTGGGATAAAACGTTTTGACAAAGACGGCAATGTTATCGGTGAACACCGGTTTACCGGTCTTTATGCCTCAACGGCCTACCATCAGTCGACCATGAACATTCCGCTGATCAGTAACAAGGTTACGCGTATTTTGGAAGAAAGCCGTTATCCGGCGGGTTCGCATTCATGGAAGGCTCTGAACAATCTACTTGAAACATATCCGCGCGATGAGCTGATTCAGGCTAACGAAAAGGAAATGCTGGACGTAGGTTGTGGTGTTGTCCGAATGCAAGACCGTGACTTGCTGCGCTTATTTGTTCGCCGCGATCCTTTCGGCCGCTTCTTCTCTTGCATGGTGTATGTAACCAAAGAACGTTACAACACCGAGCTTCGTAGCAAGACCCAGGAAGTCTTGAAAGATTACTTTGCCTCAGAGCAGGATGTGGAATTCACCACCTTCTTCTCAGAAAGTCCACTGGCGAGAACTCATTATATCGTGCGAGTAGAAAATAATAATTTCGATGTGGATATCAAAGCTATCGAACACAACCTGGTGGAAGCAGCTGCTTCGTGGGATGATCGTTTAAGCGCTTCGCTGATCGCTAACTTTGGTGAAAGCCAAGGGACATCGCTGGCGAAAAACTACGAACGAGCCTTCCCGCGCTCATACAAAGAACAGATGTTGCCGGGCTCTGCCGTCGCTGATATCGAACAGCTTGAAAGCCTGAGTGAGGACAACAAGCTGGGTATGCTGTTCTACCGCCCTCAGGAAGAAGCCAATGATTCACGCTTCGTAAAACTGAAGCTATTCCACCGCGATGAGCCTATTCATCTTTCTGATGTCATGCCGATGCTGGAGAACCTGGGCTTGAGGGTAATTGGTGAGTCGCCTTACCAAGTGATCACCAAAAGCGGTACGGTTTACTGGATCCTGGATTTTGCTATGTTGCACAACGCCTGCACGGGGATAGATCTGGGTGAGGCACGCGATCGTTTCCAGGAAGCGTTCTCGGCCATATGGCATGGCGAATTAGAGAGTGATGGCTTCAACCGTCTGGTTCTGTGTGCAGGATTAACCGGGCGTGAAATTACCATTTTGCGTAGTTTTGCCCGTTACATGCGCCAAGTCGGTTTCCCATTCAGTCAGCACTATATTGAAGAAACGCTGTCTGGTCATAGTGATCTTGCGAGATCTTTGGTCGATTTGTTCTCCCTGCGGTTCGATCCATGCCGGAAATATTCGGAAAGTGCGGAGAAGGGACTGATCGCCAAACTGAATGACAAGCTCGAGCATGTAGAAAGCCTGGATGACGATAGGATCATTCGCCGTTATATGGAGATGATCCTTGCGACGCAGCGGACAAATTATTATCAGCTCGATACCAATGGCCAGCCAAAGCCATGGCTGTCGCTCAAGCTGCGTCCATCGGAAATCCCAGAAATCCCCGCACCGGTACCGTTCTTCGAGATCTTTGTGTATGCACCGGATATTGAGGGTGTTCACCTACGTGGTGGTAAGGTCGCTCGTGGTGGCTTGCGATGGTCGGATCGTCAGGAAGACTTCCGGACAGAGATCCTTGGTCTAGTGAAGGCACAGCAGGTTAAAAACACGGTTATTGTTCCGGTAGGGGCAAAAGGTGGGTTTGTCTGTAAGCGTCAGCCTCAACTGACAACACGTGAAGAGATTTGGGCTGAAGGTCAGCGTTGTTACAAGCGCTTTATTCGCGCCTTGCTGGATGTGACAGATAACATTATTGATGGCGAATTGAGCCCACCAGCCAATGTCGTACGTCATGATGAAGATGATCCGTATTTGGTCGTTGCGGCGGATAAAGGTACCGCGACATTCTCCGATTTGGCCAACTCAGTCTCTGAGGATTACAACTTCTGGCTGGGTGATGCCTTTGCCTCTGGTGGTTCAAACGGTTACGACCACAAGAAAATGGGTATTACAGCCAAAGGTGGTTGGGAGTCGGTAAAACGCCATTTCCGCGAGTTGGGTATCAACTGCCAGACCACGGACTTCACCTGCGCCGGTATCGGTGATATGGCAGGGGACGTGTTTGGTAACGGTATGCTGCTGTCTAAGCATATTCGTTTGGTCGCAGCTTTTAACCATATGCATATTTTCTTGGATCCGAATCCAGATGCAGAATCCGGCTGGAAAGAACGTGAACGGTTGTTCAATCTGCCTCGCTCCAGTTGGGAAGACTATGATGCCAAACTGATTTCTGAGGGAGGGGGCATTTTCTCCCGCCGTAGCAAGTCGATCAAACTTACTCCGCAGATCCAGAAATTACTCGGTACTCGCAAACAGAGCCTGACACCAAACGAGGTGATCCGCTTGATCCTGAAAATGGAAGTAGATCTCCTATGGAACGGCGGTATCGGTACTTACGTGAAATCCGAATCAGAAACCCACACCGATGTTGGCGACCGTGCGAATGACGCGCTTCGTATCAACGGTAGCGAGCTTCGCGCCCGTGTTGTTGGCGAAGGCGGTAACTTGGGCATGACCCAACTAGGCCGGGTTGAGTTTTCGAAGAAAGGCGGTTTGGTCAATACCGACTTCATCGATAACGTTGGCGGTGTGGATTGTTCGGATAACGAAGTCAATATCAAGATCCTGCTCAACTCACTGGTCGCCAGTGGCGATCTTACTTACAAGCAGCGAAATGAACTGCTTGAGAGTATGGAGGATGAAGTTGGTGATATCGTCCTTGATGATGCGTATTGCCAGAGCGAGTCCATTTCGGTGACCCAGCAGCAACAAGTGCAACTGCTCAAGGAGCAGATCCGCTTTATCCACCACCTGGAGAAAAATGGTAAGTTGGATCGTATGCTGGAGTACTTGCCCGATGACGATACGTTGGCAGAACGTGAAAAGTCCCGAATGGGGTTAACCCGTCCGGAACTCGCAGTGCTGGTGGCATACGGCAAGATGGTATTGAAAGAAGAGTTGGTAACCGAAGAAGTTGCCGATGATCCTTACCATGCTCGACTATTGCCGGCATACTTTCCGAAAGAGCTGCAAGAGCGCTACCGAAGCCATATGGAGCTCCATCCGCTGCGCAAGGAACTGATAGCGACTTCGTTGGCCAACCAAATGTCCAATGAAATGGGATGCAACTTTGTCACTCGTCTGCAGGAAGAGACTGGCGCAACGGTTGCAGAAATTTCTTCGGCATACTCTGTTGGACGGGAAGTGTTTAACTTCGAACAGTACTTTAACCAGGTTCGTTCGCTGGACAATGTAATCCCGGCGGAAGTGCAGTATGAAGTGCTTTACCGCTGTCGCCGCATGCTTCGCCGCGCGACTCGTTGGATCTTGCGTAACCGCGACAGAAAGCTGGGTATCGAGCAGTTGATTGCTTTCTATCAGCCGATTGTGAACAATTTGCGTGAGAACTTAGAGCGTTACCTTGTCACGGAAGAGGTCCAGGAGCATAACGAGCAGGCTGAGGAGATGATCAAGCAGGGGATCCCTGATGATTTGGCACACAATATTGCACGCTTGAGCAGCCTCTACTCGGCAATGGATATTGCCCAGATTGCAACAGGTGCGGATAAAGATCTAGATTTTATCGCCCGTGTTTACTTTGTCGTCGGTGCGGATCTGTCGTTGCACTGGTTCCTCAAGCAGGTTCATAACCAGCCAGTTGAAAACCACTGGCAGGCGCTGGCCAGGGCCTCGTTCCGTGAAGATCTCGATTGGCAGCAACGCCAATTGACTCTAGCTGTCATTAGCAGTGGTTTAGAAGCTCCTGATGCGGAAAGCCTGATAGAAAACTGGATGGATGAACATAAGTCGGCTATCCATCGCTGGAATACCGTGTTAGCAGAATTCAAAGTGGGTACTACGCATGAATTTGCTAAGTTCTCTGTGGCATTGCGTGAGCTTATGTTGTTGAATCTTAACTGCCAAACAGTAGCATAATGTAATAAATTGGCTTTTATATTGATTAATTATTCTAAAGCCAGATAAATAACAAAATTACTGTTCAAAAAGCCACCATGATAACGATGGTGGCTTTTTTTTGATAAAACGCTTGCCATATAAACGTTTGCTTTTGAGGGGGTGAAATAAAAGTAGTATTTTCAAGTATCTAACCGTATATCTTATGGGGTAGGCCATATTTTTCGATATAAAGACAAATTAGTCATTGAATTTCGATAGTAAAGTGTGAATAATACCTTCCCGTTTATACGGGGCTTTTATTAGGAGGTACAATGCTTTACCGCCTCGCTCGATCCGCTATTTTCAAGCTTGATGCAGAAAAAGCGCACGATCTAGCTATTCAGAACTTTTCTCGCTTTACTGGCACTCCTCTTGATCTTTTCTATCGCCAACATGTTCCTGATCGTCCTGTTGAAGTGATGGGTATCAAATTCAAAAACCCTGTTGGTCTGGCTGCTGGCCTAGATAAAAACGGCGAATGTATTGAAGCATTTGGCGCGATGGGCTTTGGTTTCGTTGAAGTAGGGACCGTGACGCCACGCCCACAGCCGGGTAACGATAAGCCTCGTTTGTTCCGTGTTATTCCTGCCGAGGGTATTATTAACCGTTTTGGTTTCAACAATTTAGGTGTTGATAACCTGATTGAAAACGTTAAGAAAGCCAACTATGACGGTGTGATCGGCATTAACATTGGTAAGAACAAAGATACGCCGATTGAAAAGGGTGCAGAAGATTACCTTATCTGTATGGAGAAGGTGTACCCGTACGCAGGCTATATCACCGTGAATATCTCTTCGCCGAATACGCCGGGATTGCGCACGCTTCAGTACGGTGAAATGCTTGACGATCTGCTTTCTCAGTTAAAGGAGAAACAGAAGGAATTGGCAGAAAAACACGGGAAGTATGTGCCATTGACGCTGAAGATCGCGCCGGATCTAGAAGATCATGAGATAAAGCAGATCGCTGAATCTTTGATCAAGAATGAGATCGACGGTGTGATTGCAACCAACACGACTTTGGATCGCTCTCTGGTTAAAGATATGCCGCATTGTGACGAGGCTGGGGGCCTAAGTGGTCGTCCACTTCAGAACCGCAGTACGAAAGTGATCCGTATGTTGGCAGAAGAGCTAGACGGCGCGTTGCCAATTATCGGCGTTGGCGGTATCGATTCCGCTATATCGGCTCGTGAAAAAATGGCTGCAGGTGCTAGCCTGGTTCAGATTTACTCTGGCTTTATCTACCACGGTCCGAAACTGGTTAAAGATATCGTAACCAATATCTAGTTAATATTGGTGTAAAGCACCATCTCATTTGAGAGTGAGACACCTGAGTACCTGCAAGAGGAATTTTGCAGGTACTTTTTTTATGTCGATTTAATGTCGAGCACCTTATCAATAGGTTTTTTGTCAAACTTACGGTTTTTTATTCGGGTTTTTTTGATTTTACTTCCTCTTTTTATTTGCAAATAGGGAAGTAGAATTTGTTCTAAAGATTTGTTTGTTGTAGTGGATAAGCTTTGTAACGGAAGTCGGATATGGAGCGTACTTATGTTGAAACCCAATAATTCATGGATGTGGTATTACGACCAGAAGTACGATGCTCTTATGTTGGATCTCGGCGACGACATGCTTTTCCGCGTTGCAATTCCCACCAAAAATCTCATTCCATGCGCATTCACCCGTTCTACCTTTACGGTTGATGATGCATCGGTCTACCAAAGTTTCCTTGAAGGGATGTCAATTCTCGAACTGTCTGCACCGCGCAAAGCCGAACTGGCACTAAATGCCGTTGCTGCGAGTCGCTTTCATAAGCCGCTTATGCCTAAAAGTTGGTTCTTCAATCAGCAATCAGGCGCTCATCAGCCGCAGTTGGGTGACATTGTCACGTTGTCAACCGATCTAGGCGAAGGTCAGTTCCTGATTATCGAAAACAGTGGTACGGCAAGTCTGTGTATGATGGCCAATACATCCTCGCTGGCGCTCAATGCAGCGAAAGAAATGGCGTTCTGTGAGACGATAAAAGTCATGAACGACCGTATGAAGGCCTATGAAGGGGCCGTAGAGGCGCCAGTTAGGTTTGCCTTAGTGGGCTAAGCTGTCTTTTCTGCCTTTCTGTTATTTAACGGCCAACCGCTTGTGGCTTGAATATAGGCTAGCCTTGGGCTAGCTGCCAAACTCTGCTGTTTGAACTCCTATTTAACCTTCTATCGCTTTCGCCAGCCTCAAAGGCGGTCCTTTGCCGTAACCTTCAAAGCAGCCATGTCAGGCTCTTTTCATTGGCATTCAAGCGTTGTTTTAATCCCGTCTATACCTTGCCAACCTGTTCATTGAAAGCCCATCATCAGGAGCGGTGATAGGGGCAGGGTGACCACTGTGCGCTTTCATCCATTCTAAGGTAAGCCGGGCCATTGCCAGGTTTTATCTCGACCTTGAAAATCACGTCGGTATTTTACTCAGTATTGGTCGGTAATTGACCGATTCTGTGTCCAAACCCAGGGTGTCCAAATTGGGAATGTGACAGTAATCACGCCCTGAAACAGGGCTTTTCTTATTTTTCCTGTTTAATAAAGCACCATTCTTAGTGATGCAAGTCTAAAAATCTTATCTTTTTATCACTTTTTTTCTGCCTCATTTTCGGCCTTAAGATTAAAAAAACACCATAATTTTGCACATGAAAACACAGTAATTCGTACTCAACTTCCTCGTTTTCCACCTTTGTGTAATTAACTTACAAGCTGGTTTGGCTGGAGATAGCTTGGGGATTCTGTCTTGATTGGGATTAATTCCTTAAAGGAAATTATCGGTAAGATAATTCAGGCATAACAGGTTTTATCTGAGCTATGGTGTGAGTCAGCGCATACTTATACCTAATTAGTTCAAGCGTGTAGTGGTTCTTAAGTTGTTGATACTTATCGGCATGTATGGCTGTGTTTCTGTCGGTGAACAATGCTAAAGTTGCTAGGGTGACGTTCATAATGATCGGTTGTTTACAGCTGTAGACAATGATGCGCCCGTCGATTGTTCACTAATGGAAACACAGGAGCGTAAACTCTGTTCACTGTCACGAAGCGTAAAATATGGCCTGGCAATCCGCAGGAGAGCCATAGTGGCGTTTGACTGCTGTTTTTTTAGCTAAATAGCCGGGTTAGAACCTTTTATGACAAGGTATTTATTAGGTTTTCAGTTATAATTCACCGCAACATAAGTGTGAAAAGAACTCCATGAATCAATATTTAGCTATCACTTCACGAGGTCTTGAGAACCTCCTTGCAGAAGAACTTAAGCAACTTGGCGCAGATAGCGTACAGGTTGTAAATGCTGGTGTCCGTTTTAAGGCCGAACAAGCGACAGCATACCGTTGCTGTTTGTGGACGCGTATTGCATCACGAATCATCCTGGTACTAAGCGAATTTACCGTTCGTGATGACATGGATTTGTATTTGGGTGCTACCGCGATCAACTGGCCGAATTATTTTGGTAGTGATACCCGTATCATTGTTGATTTCAATGGTACCAACCGTGAAATCCGTAACAGTCAATACGGTGCGATGAAGGTTAAAGATGCCATTGTCGATCGCTTTACCAAAGCCGATTTGCGACGTCCTAGTATCGATCGCGAGCGTCCAGAGCTGCGTATTCATATGCGTCTTTCTGGTGAGAAAGGCGTGTTGGGTCTTGATATGGCCGGTAGCGGTCTTCATCAGCGCGGCTACCGAAGCGAGTCGGGTAAAGCACCACTTCGTGAAACGCATGCTGCAGCATTGGTGATTAAGTCTGGCTGGACACCGGAAAAGCCTTTGCTTGATCCTATGTGTGGCTCGGGGACTTTGCTAATTGAAGCAGCCATGATGGCCGCTGATATTGCCCCGGGCATCAAGCGTAAGCGCTGGGGTTTTGAGTCGATCAAAGACTTTGACCGTGAAGGTTGGCTAGAGATTCATGCGGAAGCTAAGGTTAAAGCACGCCGTGGTCCAGGTAATGTGACGACTAAGTTCTTCGGCCGTGAAATGGATCGCCGTGTATTGAGTATTGCCCGTGATAATGCCGGTCGTGCGGGTGTTAAAGATCTTATTGATTTTGAATATGGTGATGCCACTCAGCTAACCTGCCCAGAAGGTTTTTCTGAAGGTGTGATCCTGTGTAACCCTCCATACGGTGAGCGTTTGGGTACTACCCCTGAACTGATCTCTCTTTATAGTGAGTTGGGTAACCGCTTGAAGCTTGCATTCGCGGGCTCGACAGCTTCTATCTATTCATCGTCGAATGAATTGCTAAGCTGCTTGCGTATGCGTGCAGACAAGCAGTTCAAACTGCGCAATGGTGCGCTGGATTGTGTGCTGAAAACCTACCTGATCACTGCCGGTGGTGTTAAGCACGTCGAAGGTGAGAAAGAAGGTCGTATCGAAGAAGCCGAAATTGCGCCTGATTTCGCCAACCGTTTGAAGAAGAATATTGCCAAGCTTGGCAAATGGGCCAAGAAAGAAGGCCTTGAGTGCTACCGCTTGTACGATGCTGACTTGCCTAACTACAACGCAGCCATCGACAAATACAAAGATTACTTGGTGATTCAGGAATACGCTGCGCCGAAATCGGTACCTGAAGAGACAGCACGTCGCCGCCTGATGGATATCATGCGAGCCACCATCCAGGTAACGGGCGTTGAGAACAACAAGGTTATCCTGAAAGTGCGTGAGCGCCAGAAGGGTAAAAGCCAGTACCAGAAGCTATCCAGTGCTGAGCGTCACATGGTGGTGAATGAATACGGTGTTGATCTCAAGGTTAATCTTTATGATTACCTTGATACCGGTTTGTTCCTTGATCACAAAGTGACTCGTCGTCAGTTGGGTAAGATGGCAGCAGGTAAAGACTTCCTTAACCTGTTTGCTTACACCGGCTCGGCAACATGTCACGCGGCATGCGGTGGAGCGAAGTCGACAACGACAGTGGATATGTCTAACACCTACTTGCGCTGGGCGCAGGAAAACATGGAGCTAAATGGTCAGGTTGGCCGCCAGCACCAGTTTATCCAGGCGGACTGCCTTCAGTGGCTGCAAGAGGCCGACGGCGAGTTTGATCTTATCTTCATTGATCCGCCAACGTTCTCTAACTCGAAGCGTATGAAGCAGAGTTTCGATGTTCAGCGCGACCACATTATGTTGCTTGAGAACCTGAAACGCATGCTTCGTCCGAATGGCGAGATTGTTTTCTCCAATAATAAACGCCATTTCAAGATGGACTTCGAGAAACTTGAAGCACTTGGCTTACAAGCGAAGAACATTTCTGATAAAACGTTGCCAATGGATTTTAGTCGCAACAAACAGATTCATAACTGCTGGATCATTACCCACAAGGAAGGTTAAGTGCTAATTACTCTGTATAGCACAGAAGGGTGTCACCTTTGCGAGCAGGCATATAGCCTGCTCGTACAAGCCGGTGTTGAAGAGCGCGTTCAGGTGGTAGATATTGCCTTCGATGACGCGCTCTTTTCTCGTTACGGCGTCACAATTCCTGTGCTTTCCATTTTCAATCCTGATTCAGATTCAAACAGCCCTGAACTCGGTTGGCCTTTTGATGCTGACGAGCTGGCACTATGGTTAAACAACAATGGCATTAATTAATATCAGTAACGCCCAGTTGGCGTACGGTGATCATGCGCTGCTAGATAAAGCAGAGTTTCTTCTACAGCCTAATGAACGTGTGTGTTTGGTAGGCCGCAATGGTGCCGGTAAATCAACTTTGATGAAAGTGATTGCCGGTGATGTATTGCTTGATGACGGCAGCATCCAGCGCGAGTCTGAATTGCGTGTTTCGCGATTGGAGCAGGATCCACCGCGTGATGCAGAAGGGACCGTGTTTGATTTCGTTTCAGAAGGTTTGGCTGAAATCGGCCAGGTGCTAAAAGATTACCACCGTCTGCTGGATTTGATCACCAATGATCCGTCCGAGTCAAACTTTGCGAAATTGAATCGTGCACAAGAGAAAATTGATCATGCTGATGCGTGGCAGTTCGACAATAAGATCACCTCGGTACTGGAGCACCTCCAGCTTCAGCCGCAAACCTTGCTGAAAGATTTGTCGGGTGGTTGGCAGCGCAAGGCGGCTCTGGCCCGTGCGCTGGTTTGCGACCCTGACATCTTGTTGCTTGATGAGCCAACGAACCACCTTGATGTTTCGACTATCGAATGGCTTGAAGGGTTCCTGAAAGAGTTCAGAGGCGCCATTGTGTTTATCTCGCACGACCGTGCCTTTATTCGCTCTATGGCCACGCGTATTGTCGACCTTGACCGTGGTCAGTTGGTTTCTTTCCCTGGGGATTACGATAAGTACCTTGAAGAGAAAGAAGAGCAGTTGCGTGTCGAAGCCGAGCAAAATGCCGAATTTGATAAAAAGCTGGCTCAGGAAGAAGTCTGGATCCGCCAAGGGATCAAAGCCCGTCGTACTCGTAACGAAGGCCGGGTTAGGGCGCTCAAGCAGCTTCGCCGTGAACGCAGCGAGCGCCGCGAGGTCATGGGTAAAGCCGACATGCAGCTTCAGGAGGCCCAGCGTTCAGGCAAGATTGTGTTTGAAGCCGAGCACATCAGCTACAGCTACGGTGATAAGCCAATCATCAAAGATTTCAGTTTTAATGTCATGCGCGGTGATCGTATCGCACTGATTGGCCCCAACGGTTGTGGCAAGAGTACATTGCTGAAAATTATGCTGGGCGACTTGAAGTCACAGGGTCACTTCCATTGTGGCACCAAGCTCGAAGTTGCCTATTTTGACCAGTATCGCGAAGTGCTGGATCCAGAAAAAACCGTGATGGACAACCTTGCTGATGGCAAGCAGGAAGTTACGGTAAATGGCCGTACTCGCCATGCTCTTGGCTATCTACAAGACTTCCTGTTCCACCCTCGTCGTGCCCGCACTCCGGTCAAGGCGCTGTCTGGTGGTGAGAAAAACCGCCTACTGTTGGCGAAACTTTTCCTTAAGCCTAATAATTTATTGGTGCTCGATGAACCAACCAATGATTTAGATATCGAAACATTGGAACTTTTGGAAGAAATTCTTGCCAACTATCAGGGCACATTATTGTTAGTGAGCCACGACCGTCAGTTTGTTGATAATACAGTGACAACAAGCTGGATTTTCGAAGGGAACGGTGTCATTGATGAATATGTCGGCGGCTACCATGATGCGCAGGAACAACGTGCTAATTCGCTGAGTCAAATCGCGAAAGAGCAGGCTGCTCAAATTGAAGCAGCAAAAAAGAAAGAAGAGAACAAGCAGCGCCAGGCTGCCCGTCCTAAAACTGGTAAGAAGCTCTCTTACAAGTTGCAGAAGGAACTGGAAGACCTGCCGCTACGAATTGAAGAACTGGAAAACGAAATTGCGCAATTGCAGGAGTTGATCAACGATCCTGCTTTCTTCCAAGACGTGAAAAATGATACTCAGGGTACGCTGAACCGCTTGGCGGAAGCAGAAGCCGAGTTTGAGCTGGCATTTGAACGTTGGGAAGAGCTTGAAGCAATGCAGAAGGAAGCTTAATGCAACATAAGACTTTAAAACTGTCTGCACTGGCCGTATTGGTTGCCGGTGCAACAGGAGCCAATGCCGCTGTTTACCGTGTAGTTGAAGTGACTGATGGCACTGATATTGCGTCTCAACAATATTTCCCTGAGGTAAATCAGTCTGACATTACCCAGCGGTTAGCATTTTATGGGCAGGGCATTACAGCATCTGGTGCTGATGAGAACTGTTTCGACGGCAGTTGTAATGAGGCGGGGTATTTAGTATTCGGTGAGAGCCGCTTTGGTGCCGATGGCATCAACTATCGTGATGAAGTGGCATTTATCCTTGATAACTTGCAGCGTATTAACGATGAAGACAACCTATACCGCTATTGTGACAGCAACCTAGGTCCGAATACCTGTCGCGAATGGGCACGTACGCAATATTATGGTAACGGTTACAATACCAACGATTTGGGTGACCGTACCGGATTTGGTGGCTTGGTTCGTGAGCAGGAAGCGTGGAGCAAGAACTTCTTCTCCAATGCGACAGCGGTAAGCGGCTCGTCGTCTTTGGCACAGGTAGAAACGTTTGCTGATATCTCTGCGGGATATGATGACGATGTCCGTGCAGCACTGGGTACTATTGTCGATTCGGGCAACCATAAAACCACCAATACTGTCATCAATGCCCAGGGCACCTCTGTCGCTGGCGATTACGTCCTAGGTATTTCTAGTGGAGCGTATTTTTACGATGGCCAGCGTTATGCCCGCCAATTCAACAAGCGCGGCTTTGTTAACCTGGGTGACAACAAGGTTGGTCTGTCTCCTGCTGGTTCTGATTCGCTGACCACAACTGCCGGCCAGTCTCTGGCATGGGATGCTGTTGAATATAACAATCAGCTTTTGGTTGTTGGTAGTGCCTCTTACGATCGCAGTTCGTTCAATGACACAGACAACAAGGTACCGGATAACTACGGCGACCGTGGTGACCCGACGTTTAATGAGAGCACATTCAGAGATTGTCCTAAGACGTTTGAGGAGAAAGGGCTAGAGAGCTTCTACGCTACCAAGGAGTGTCAGCTTTCGGTCTTTGCCAACGACGGTGTTTTCTGGACGGTTGATGGCAGCACGTCAGGTAATGTTGAAGCGCAGCTGCTGGCGAAGAACGACCTGGCGACTTTAGATCCCGATGAGAATGATCGCTCTTTCCAGGCGGGGGCCCGTGCCGTTGAGCTAGTGAACGGCCAACCTGTGGTGGTCGGTTTTACCACTGACCGTTACGACAATGACTACTATGCAATGCGCGCGTCAATTTGGGAATTGCCTGCGGACGCTACCAGTGTGTCAGCAGAGAGCTTTGAGCGAACCTTGATTCCGGGCCTTGCATTGGAAAGTGGCGGTGACCGAGTGCTGACCTACACGTTGGCAACGGGCGTTAATGCCAACAACAAGGTGATTGGCGTGGCGAAGAACTTCCGTGCCGATAACCGTTCTTACGTTGAGCGCATGTTTGTTTATGACAATGCGACTAAACCTGATGCGCCTACTTTCCTGAATAGCTCGATTTCATCGATCTTCTTTGATGGGGCCAATGGTTACCCGGCGGCAATCAACAACAGTAACCAGATTGTTGGTCGCTTAGATAGCGAGTCGGTAAACCAGGTGGATGGTCGTTTCCGTCGCCAGCGTGCCTTCACTTATGCTATGGGTGACATCGACGGTTCAGCGGCGTTGAAGAAAGGCGATGCGTATTTCCTTGATGATTTGACCAACGATGGTGAAACAGGCGGAAATGCGAACAAGTACCGTATATTTGAAGCCACAGGCATTAATGATGCTGGTGTGATTTCTGCAACCGCCTACAAGTGTGAAGGTGGCTATGATGATCTCACCACAGACTCTTACTGTCAGGGTGGGGAACCGGGTGTAGAACGCACGGTAGCCGTGAAGCTTATCCCGATTGCGGCCTCAGAAGAACCTACGGTACAGAAGCGTCCAGAGGCAGAAGCGAATATTGAGCGTAGCGGTGCATCGCTTGGTATGTTGGCAATGGCTTTCCTCGGGTTCCTAGGGTTCCGTCGCAGAAAGTGATTTTTTGTCAAAATTGGTCAAAATACACTCAGGCTCACAATTTGTGAGCCTGTTTTGTTTTGTGAGTTGATCTCAGCTCCTATTTAGCTAATTCTTAATAGTGGAGACACAAAATCTCCATCATTATGCAATAGTAATGAATGTAAATGATAAGGATGAGGATCGAACTTATGAAGAGACAAAAGCGGGATCGTCTGGAACGCGCACAATCTCAAGGCTACAAGGCTGGCATAAATGGTCGTTCCAGTGAAGACTGTCCGTACCAATCGACAGAGGCCCGTACGAACTGGCTAGGTGGCTGGCGAGAAGCAAGAGAAGATTTGCAATCTGGCCTGTTTAAATAATAAACCTCCCTTCATATCTCCCTTATTGAGCCCCTATTAGGAACAGGGGCTCTTTCTATTTTAGCGATCCTAGATACGAGGCCCAGGGCCCTAGGAAGTAATACTAGAGCTAATGTGATTAGTACGTGACAACGTAATGATCATGAGCCGATTCTCCCCAGACCCCAAGATCAAAAAAGGCCGCCTGTGGCGACCTTCAGAACTCGAAAGCGAGTTAATTTTAGAATGATGACGTATCTTTGAATAGGCCAACTTTCAAGTCTTTAGCAACGTAGATTTCTTTGCCATCAACCAATACACGGCCGTCGGCAACACCCATGATCAGTTTACGGTTAATCACGCGCTTAAGCTGGATTTCATACGTTACTTTCTTCGCATCTGGCAGGATTTGACCTGTAAATTTCACTTCACCCACACCCAGAGCACGACCTTTACCTTCGCCGCCAGCCCAACCTAGGAAGAAGCCTACTAGCTGCCACATAGCATCTAGGCCAAGGCAACCTGGCATTACAGGGTCACCTTTGAAGTGGCAGTCAAAGAACCATAGGTCAGGGCGGATATCTAATTCAGCATGGATGAAACCTTTACCGTGTTCACCACCTTCGTCGGTGATGTTTACAATACGGTCGATCATCAGCATGTTGTCAGATGGCAAGGATGGAAAAGCAGGACCGTAAAGTTCGCCTTTACCACATGCAACAAGTTCGTCGTAATTATAAGATTGCTGGCGTTTCATCAGACTTTAAAGCTCCTTAAAAAGTATGGAGGCAATTTAGCTTACACATGTACGCCAGACAACTCGGATCAGTTCTGGACAAACCAGTGGCGTAGTCGTGTTAATAAGCCGACATGCTTAACTATTTCACCGTTATGAAAGAGATCAATACGCTCTGCAATCTTTGCCAATAAGGTCTCTGCATCTTCATCATCGCTACGGAAGGCTTGTCCGGTAAGCAGAGGCAGAGCGTCATCGACACTTTCAGCTGTCCATAGATGGAATTTATCGGCTTTAATGGCAGCTAGGACTTCGTCGTTAAGGCATAGGTTAGTCAGGTTTGTTTTCGGTAAGATGACACCCTGGCTACCGGTCAGTCCTCGGAACGCACAAACTTTGTAGAAGCCCTCGATTTTCTCGTTAATGCCGCCGACGGCCTGTACACGGCCGAATTGGTCTACGGCACCGGTAACGGCGATTTGTTGGTTGATCGGTTGCATTGACAGGGCTGAGACCAGAGAGCAGAGTTCTGCTAACGAGGCGCTGTCGCCATCGACTTCCGAGTACGACTGTTCAAAGACGATAGAGGCGGAGAAGGGCAATGGCTGATCTAGGTCCAATGCGGTACTTAGGAAGGCTTGCATGATCATCATGCCTTTAGCATGGATATTCCCGCCCAGCTCTGCTTTACGCTCAACATCAGAGATATCACCGTCACCAAAGTGAACCACACACGAGATACGAGCCGGCTCGCCGTAGGCGCGAGGGTGGCCCGGTACTTCAACCACGGTAAGTCCATTGACCTGACCGACTTCTTCACCCTGACAGTTAATCACTACCTGACCATGGTGGATATCCTCGATGGCACGTTCAGGCAGGTATGACTCGCGGTATTCGCGGGCTTGAATTGAGTCTTTCAGGTGCTGGGCGGTGATCTTTTGCCCTTGGGACTCCAGAGCGGCTTCACAGAGTAGACTTTGGTGCCAGATTGGGCACAGCGGTACTCGGGTCTGGTCTTCTGCGTAGCGGGCGCCAGTTTTAAGTACCATCTCCAGCGCTTCGGCATCTGCTAGCTCAGGCAACTTGGCCGTTTTGATGATGGCTTTCAGGTAGGCAAGATAGAGCGGCAGGTTGGTTTCGTTGATCACCATATCTTGCTCGAATTCGCCGTACATGGTGAAGCCCGAAGAGATATCCGGCTCGGCATTTTCAAGCTCTGCCATCAGATACCGGTCGCCAATCAATACCAGCTTGATGTTGAGCTGCTCTGCTGGTGGCAGGGGGTAAAGACTTTTGTTTGAAGCTGCTTGCCACTCAAGGGTGCCGTTCATCAAAATACTTTTCAAACGCGGCCATAGGCTCGGATTGGCGAGGATAGCACCGACAGATAGAACCAGGTAACCGTTGTTGGCCTGGTGTACCAGTCCGTGCTTGACCTGCTGCTTGTTGATCTTGTTTTCTTCGACTGGTGGATACACGGCACCAAACAGGCTTTGCTCTGTCACACTTTCACCGGCAACGATAACCGGGGATTCATTTTTGGCTTTGGCTTGTTGTGAAATCAGCTCAATGACATAATCACGGTACACCTTGTTGTCAGGCGCTGTAATTCGCAAAACACGAGGTTGAAGTTCGACAGCAGTAAACCGGCGCACAGCATCTGTGAGACGATCTTGCAAGGTTCCTGTGATAGCGGGAGCGAGATCATCGTACTGTTCAAGGATGGCTTGGTACTGGGAGTAGTCTGGAGTCATCGAGCGCCAGTTTTGTTCATGCATGGGCGTGTGCTTTATTTCGTTAGTGTGAAAAAGTCAGCAGTATAAATGAATCAATGGCCGCATAATAGCTTAGTGTGTAATGTTATTGACTTCATTTGCAGTTCAGTTGAGATCGACTTAAAAACAACCGCTTAAAGTTCAAAAGGGAATTGAGCTTTGGAAGTCCAGCAGTTACACTGTCACCACTTAAGTTTAGACTTATCGAGAATCTCTGACGACTATGAAATATCAGCAGCTTGAAAACCTTGAAGCCGGATGGAAATGGAATTATTTAGTAAAAAAATGGAAAGAAGGTGAAGCGATCACCGGGTACATCGATACCAGTGAAGCGAAAGCAGCTGTAGATGAGCTTCTATCACTCGAGCATGAGCCGACTAAGGTACTGAAGTGGATTGATAAGCACATGTCGCCAGAGCTTGATAAGAAGCTCAAGCAGGCCATTCGTGCTAAGCGCAAGCGCCACTTTAATGCCGAGCAAGTTCATACTCGCAAGAAATCGATCGACCTCGATTACCGTGTTTGGGAAAAGTTGGCGGAAAAATCCAAAGAATTGGATTGTACCTTGTCTGACACTATCGAGTATTTAATCGGTGAGTCGAACAAGACAGAAGTGGCGAGCAAGAAGGTGCTGGATCTCAAGAATGATCTTCACGAGCTGCTGGACTTTGAATAGGAGCTTGAGCCACAAGCCTGTTTCGCTTCAGAGTTGTTAACTTGACTCAGGCGCGAGTCGCTAACATGTTGTAAAATATAACTGAGATGCCATAGCTTCTACCCGAATACCATTTAGCAAACCATTTTGTAGGGCTGGGCCAGAAAAAGGAACTTAGAAAGGAGCCGAGCATGGAATATGTCATTGTCCTTGCTGTCGTTGTATTTATTCTTGTGTTTAAAGACCGTCCGGTGATGGTGCTGGTATTTGAAGAGGGAAAGTTGACCAAGCAGAAAGGCCAGATCCCAAATGGGTTTTTGGTTGGTTGCAAAGATATTGCGCACAAGCAGCCATTTTCAGGCAAGATCAAAGTCTATAAGAACCGATTTGCCACTAAGCTGGTTTTTTCTAAGTCGGTGCCTGCAAAAGTCAAACAACGGGTCCACAATGTTTTTCCGTATAGCGGTGGCTCGAAGAAGCGTGGAAGACGCGCCTAATTTAATCATTTGCTGTCTAAAAGCTCTCCATTAAGGGGAGCTTTTTTGTATCATAAGCACTTCATTTCTCTGGCAACAATACAGGTATCTATCATGATCATGCCACATGCTTTTCGCTTAACACTCGGTATGGATTTAAAACAGTCTATTTTGGCATACGTGAAGCAAGAGGAAATGAAAGCCGGTTCATTGTTAAGTTGTGTCGGTTGTCTTTCCCAGGCCTCGATAAGGCTGGCGAATGAATCCGAGAGCCTCGAGCTGGCAGGCCCATTAGAGATCCTGACGCTCAGTGGAACCCTAACCCCAGAGCATGTCCATTTGCATATTTCAGTGGCCGATAGATTGGGCCGTGTCTATGGCGGTCATCTACAAGACGGTTCGATTGTGTCCCATACCGCAGAGATTTGCTTGGCAGAGTATACCAATCTCTCATTCAGCCGTGAGCCTGATACAACAACCGGTTTTACCGAGCTGGTGGTCAAAGAAGTGGAACTTTAGATAGTCGCTAAAGCTATAATCCCAGGCCTACTGTATATACTTGTAAGTACAAGAATTCTGACAATTAGATGGTGGAGCTATGGGGAAAGCGACTGGGGAGCTGTCATTTCAGGCTCAGCTTAAAGGGAATCATTGTTTTGGTTGTGGGACTGAAAACCCCCATGGGCTTCATATTCAAAGCTTCTGGGCAGCAGGAGATACGGCGTCGTGTCAGTTTATCCCACAGGCCCATCATTGTGCTGCACCGACTCACTTTCTTAATGGCGGTATTATTGCCACTGTGATTGATTGCCACTGTATCTGTACCGCCATGGCCGATGCCTATAGGCGTGCAGGCAGAGGAATCGGTCAGGGAGAGGCGATATGGTTTGCAACCGGGAGTTTGTCGCTGAAATATCTTCGCCCGGTGTTGATAAATGCTGATATTGTATTGGAAGCGCATATTTCGGCTGTGGAAGCGCGGACAACCCATTTGGTGTGCAACCTTATTGCAGATGGTAAAACAGCCGTCGAAGCTAAGCTAACGGCTGTTAGGGTCCCAGAACAATGGATGTCTGCTAAGGCTTAATTCTGAGTTGTTTTGGATGCTGCAATATCGACAAGGGCCTGGTGGCTAGAAAGATAGAGTTGGATTTTCTGTTGTAGCTCGTTCAAGGCTTGCTCTGCTTTTATTCTTTTTTCTTTTTCCTGTTCCAATTCCTTGCCAAGTTCAACAGCCATATAGCCGCCTTTGATTAATGCTTTGGTTGTGACGTTGCTCTCAGTAATCGACTTTAACTCTTCAATCATGAAATAGTGTTTGTCGATATCTCTTATTGTAATTGCCATGTGTTTAATAACGCTTAAAAGATAGCATTATCTATCAGATTGTATGGCTGTCAATATTTCTGATGGCTTTTTCTGCAGGGTAAATATTTTCTGAAAATGAATTTTGCTATCACACTTATAAGTGGTCCAGCTTCAATTTATCGTGAGGCTAGAGCGTTTATATTAAAAATTAAGCTTAACTAGGTTGTTGAAACTATTGTAGTCACTATTCGACAAGGATTAGAATCCACTTACAAAACAAATAGTGGTCGTAAGGAAAGTCGTGAACCTGCAACTGAGTCAGATTAAACGTCGAGCGATGGAAAATCGTATTAGGCAGCTATCAAAACCTTCGTTACCAGGGCTGATGGAAATTACGCACGGAAGTGAGATCACACTCAGTGTTAAAACCCCGGTAGGGCAACTCTATCAAGTTAATTCGGTTTTTATCGGTACCAATGGTAAAGACAAGCTATTTATTGAATTGCCTGAGGTTAACAAGGCGGAAAGGGATCAATTTTTTCAGCTTGGCTATCGGATGACAATAAAAGCGGTTTCTGACAAAGGCGAGGGCGCTTTGGTAAGAATTAGAACCCAAATTAGCCATATCATTACCGAACCCGTTCCGCTGCTAGTTGTAGATATTCCGCTTAAAATTGATGTGGTGCAACTACAAAAGGAATCCCGTTATGACGATAATCTCGAGGTCAAACGGGGGATGGTCTAACCATTAGCAGCACGGAAACTAGCTATCACTTGGCTGAAAAATCCCGAGTTTTTCGAGGCAGCGCTGAACTTTCTGCATAGAAAGGGGCTTGACGAGGTAGTCATTCGGATTATGCGAAATAACACGTTTAACGGTATCCATTTCACTATCACCGGTTACAATCACAACCGGCAATGAAGGGTATTGTGTCCGGATATATTGCAAGACCTCAATCCCGTCCAGCGGCTTGCACAGGTTTAGATCGAGAAAAATGCAGTCAACCTTACTTTTTAGCAATGTACTATAGGCTTGCTGTGCTGTGGGTGCATAAAGGAGCTTTTGAATCGGGATACTTTTTCTTAGCAATTCGGCCAGGATCTTAGCCATCATTTTATTGTCTTCAATGATGAGAAATTTATTCATATTGGTTCTTCCTTAAACTCATCCTGTTCCTGCTAAGAATAACAAAAGTACTAATAAATATAAGTCATTATAAGGTGCTCTGGTACCTAGTATGATAGGGAAAATTAACGTTCAACTTGATTAACTATAAGTCAATCTGTGATCTTCCTCTTTATCATTCATCATTCTAGCGCACTATAATTTCATGAGTGTCTAAAATTTAATCACACTTGGCTGGCAAAAAAGAGCGCTTCGGTAAGGGCAGTACGAAAGGAAAGGTCGAATGACAGGCTGCACATTTCATGCAGCCTAGTTGAGTTAACCGGTGAGTGGTTTCCCGAGTAACACACTGTTTAGGTTCAGCAGTTGGTTATCTTTAGTGATAAAGACACCGCGTTGATCTGAAATATATGCCGCTTTGTCTGCAGACTCGACGATGTAAAAACTACGGGCAGTGAGAGATTGCCGGTTTTCTGCCGTGTCTTGCTC
Source organism: Photobacterium sp. DA100 (assembly GCF_029223585.1). Classification (NCBI taxonomy): domain Bacteria; kingdom Pseudomonadati; phylum Pseudomonadota; class Gammaproteobacteria; order Vibrionales; family Vibrionaceae; genus Photobacterium; species Photobacterium sp. DA100. The sequence goes on from NZ_CP119423.1 coordinate 1,916,056, forward strand.
CTTGGCAAGGACGAGATAATGAGCGCCATAGCGTAAGAAGATGCCATAGAACTGCTTTGAAATCGTGATCTTATCAGCCGTGTTATAACCCAAAAATTGCATCTTGATCCGCCCATGAGTGAAGACGGTTGAAAGTCTTTCATGGCCAATGCCTGGGTAATTAGAATCAAACTGATATCGATCTTTTGTCGTTAAAGCAGAAAAAATACCGACACTGATTGTAAATAACAACCCGAGAAGAACCCCGATTGCCGCTTTTGTAAGGGACTTAGCCATGGCATTCACCTTGCTCAATCGTTGAAGTCACGTCGATAAAGCCACTCTGTTGGTCGATAGCAATTAATTGATACTTACCGCAAATGCCGCCAAGCGGATAGGCAATCATTTTTGCTTTTGGATCGGGGTATGCTCTGATTGCCTCTACAATCGCTGGTGGCATATGTTGGCCATCAAAAAGTATCTCATGTTTATCTACACGCGTACTTTCAACAAAGAGTGTCATTTGATAAAGGGTTAATACCGTAACGAAAAATGCCACCGCTGTTACAAGGTAACGCTTTGATAGGGTAGTGATCAATGGTAACAGGTTGAGAACGTTGCTTTTCCCAACTTGCATTCGTAATAACGGAGTCGCTGAATCTGGGTTACTGATAGCTGCTGGGATCTCGTCCTGTGCTGGTGGCGTTTCAGCTTGCTCCGGTAAATTGCTTTCAGCCGAAGGAAAGCGAATGAGGTAGCCTTTCTTTGGCTCAGTCACAATCACATCTTCTGCACCGAGTTCAGAAAAAGCCGAACGAATATGTTTAATTGCCACGGTCAACGAGCTGTTGGTTACAACCTTACCGGTCCAACAAGCTTCAAGCAGGGTATCGCGGCTGACGGCTACATTGGGCTGCTCTGCCAGCATACAGATAATCAGGGATTCTGAGCGGGATAGTTTCACGCTCCGGTTATCAGTGGTGCGGATCAGCACTTGTGTTACAGGGTCTATCTTAAAATCCCCCAGTAAAACCGGTGTTGTCATGTCATGCATAAATTTCCTCATATTCACCACTTTGAGCTGGGGATTTTATGGGAATGTATAGCTCAAAACAATGCTGTGAAGGGTAAAAAACTAGGAGCTGAATAAGCAAAGGTTTGTATGGCCGAACGATAGGTACAGTTCGGCCTGTGAATGATTAAATGTTCAACTTATAACCAAGGTACATAATGTTGTAAGAGGCACTTTCTGTTTTGACTGCTTCAAGCTCTTTGGCTATGTCCTGGACGTGGTTTTCATCCCGAGCTTGAATTGCAATAGAGTAGGTTGGCTGCTTCATGTTGCCATCGAACTCTTGAATGCTGAGGTAAGCAGAGGTGACAATACCTTGCGCATTCCAGTTAACGACTTTCTGGAGGTCTTTTCCGAGAATTTGATCGACCAAAAGGTTTTGCTGGGGCTCTAGCCAGGTAAGTTCTAGTGCATAGGTGTTTTGGACGACTTCTTTATCCAGCCATTTAGTGCCAATATCTCTAATTTCGCTCACTTTGACGATATCTTCTTTAAAGAAAGGCAAAGGTTCCAAACGTTTAAGAACTTGATCGGCCGAGTCGGCTTCCATGACAAAGTTAATGATCGGAAACTGCTTATCATCAATAGTAGAATGTCGAACAAATAGATCGTGAATGACGCCTTGTTCGATTAATTCAGAAAATGCATTGCGCTGGGCATTCATACCTTCGAATACGGTCAACGCATCGTCTGTTTTCCATTCAAGGCTAACACCATAGGCGGCACTATGTACTTGAGTTGCAGTCATGGCTAAACCAAACGCCAATGGAATTAATTTCTTGTGCTTCATACTATATTCCTTTTAGTTTCTGATAACTTCATATAGTGCAGGGTAGAACTCAACTTCTGAGATATTCAGAGGGGGCAATGACTTGTTCATTGCGGAAATAGCCGATTTAAAATCGGATTCTGATTCCCACTTAGCGACATTGATGTAATGAAACTGGCTATTTGGTTGGATAGAGCGGTGCAAGGTCGTTGAGATGTAACCTGGTTGTTCAGCCAAGAAGTCTCTAGCTTTTTCCCAATGCTCGAGCACGGCTTGCTGGTGAGATTCAGGTACGTGAAAAGGATTAATAAGAGTGACTTCAGCACTTGCCGATGTGGCAGCAAGTAGAAGCACTAGGCTAGGCATGACTTTATTGAGCATTTGAATTTCCTTGTTATTGTATGGCGTTCAAAATTTATCACATACAAAAAACAGAAAACTCAAATGCTCAGTTAATTAATATTAATTATTACTGAATTACGAGATATTGAACTGGTATCGTACACCTAGCCGGAAGTTCATTTCTTTTAGCACCGGAAGTTCACCAAATTGAGTATTACCTAAATCCATAGCGCGATGGGCGATGTTCGCTTCAACGCTCCAGTCTTCAGTCAGATGGATCTGGTTATCTAGGCGAAGTTCGTACAGAGGCTCATCGAATGTTGCAATGCGGATAGCTGGTTCAGCAGTCCAGCGCTGCATAATATTGATTTTGGCACCGAGTTCAGCGGTAAAAGCGGTATCGGAATAGCTCATCGAGATATTCGAGAACAATGGGTTCGATAGGTCCATTTCCGCGGTCAGTTTTTCGGCACCCAATAGGGCGTATACCGAGCTGTTCTTGCCTGCAGGCATGTAGTAACCGAGGCCAATGAGCGAGTGGCTAAAGCCAAGGCGGTCTCGGGAGACATCGTCATAGCGACCTTCTAAAAAGACTTGGCCAACAGGGTTGATGCTTGCGCGGGCGTAGTAACCAGACATGTTGTCGTAACTACTGTAGATATCGGTCGGAAGGTATTCACTGTAAAGCGAGTATTGGTAACCCGCAGAGACATAAGAATAGTTTTGCTGAAGCTCAACAGGACCAGCAATTGCTGATGTTGTAATGGCACAGCCCAGGGCAAAAAGAGTGAAAGCGTTTTTCATAGTATAAGTCTCCAAAAACGGTGGGGAGACTAAGTGATGATATGACAAATTGAAACATTTGAAGGTGATAATTCATATTAATTAATTTCTCAATACCCATATACTGTTGATTTTAAAGGGTATTGATTGACATCAAACCTAGCGCACTATAATTTATATTTCAAGGCTTAACAAAAAAACATCCGTAAACCTCAGTTAGAAGCATCACAAGACATAAACATTCTTAGCTGCAGCAACATGCTGAAACCCGAAAAAATCACACTTAATATCCAAGCTTGCTGTACCGGTTAGGCTGAGGATGATCTATTTGAGAAAGCGGTAAATCGTCTTGTTGGGGCTAGGTGAGTATTTCAACAAGCCAAAAGCTACAGTGTCACTTAATTGGATTGGTGACAAGGTAGCTTTTTTCGTAATCTAACTAAGCCGATAACCTAACAACTACAATGCGAATAAGTAGCTGAGCATAGCAACCTTATTAAAGGTACCGTGGACAAAGTAATAAGCTAACAAGGCACACTTTATCCGCGCAATTTAGCCTTAATGGAATCGACATGTCCCAACGTATGCAGGATTTTTTTCTTTTGATAGTTAATATGAAATGATTATTTTGCAGCTTCAATCCATTTAGTTAGTAGGCGGATTCGCTTTTGGTAGCTTGACTTAATGAGCTCAAATTCTCGCTCTAAACTCAATCGTTTAAAGTACAGCATTTGTTGATGAGTTAATGATAAGTCACTCTTACTAACATCGCATTGATAATTACAATTTCTGGTATTAGGGCACGACAGCTTTTTTTCTTTGATTTTATTGAGTTTGTAAAAACACAAAGGGCAGTATTTTTCAATTTCTTTAGCCATGCATAATTCCTGCTGATTTATAATTCACCACTAATAACAGATTAAGAATTCGCCACAATATAGCGTGCTACTAATCTGCGTTTGAGATGTGAATTATTGCGAAAATTCTCGCAGTTAAAAGTAAAAAGAAGATTAATTAACATTAAAACCACCAATGGCGACAGATAACTCTATTTGCTAATAGCATAAAAACGGCACCTTCAACTAGAATGAAGACCAAGAAAGCCCGTGACCGCGTCACAACTTCCAAGCGATAATTTGGCAGAAGGTCAACAAGTGGCCGTAACGTGAAACTGGAAACCGGGCAAGCGGTTCGCGTCTACACCACAACGCCGATGCTCACCAAACCCGTCGGCGGAGAAAGCATGGCAACCAGCTTGCTGACTATCAGCGAAGGCATGGCAGAGCTGAACGCCAAAACGTCACGCTGTCACGTTTTATTGAAAGCCAGCTCAACCAGCACTGATGCGATCACGCTCGGTACTGGTTGGATAGTCGCGGCTGGCGAACAGCGAAAACATTACGTGAATTGCTGTCGCAGGCTTGCTAACTGGTCACAGTGCACTAGTCACCATGACAATCGGAGAACCTGGCGCGCAACTTGGTGGCACGACTCCGGCCATTGCCACGATTTTTATCGGCCTGTTCTACACAGTTTGCAAAAAAAGGTTAGGGGGCTTGCGCGGGAGAGCTGCTGATACTGGTTAATGAACTGGGTGTGAATCCGCCAACGCTGTTCATTTGCTATGTGTCAGTTAAGTCTCATGAATCGGTGTGGAGTGAGTTAAAGTCAATGTTAGCTAGCGCAGCATGAAAAGAGGATTTTAAAGTTAGAATGGAAAAGTGATGATCTAAGTCATTAGGATTGCTAGTAAAAAGCTGCTACGGTATGGCGTTCTATAATAGTTAGAGATAAAAAATGGAAAAACAAAAAGTTTTGGCAGAAGCAGCTAAAATTGCCATAAATCCAACAGGTTACCTACTAAATCAAATTGTTCAGTCAACCTTGGGGAATATGTCTGATCCTGAAGGACCTGTTAGTGAAATTGATGAACTTCGTTTGGAAAGTGAACGGCAAGAACTACAAATGAGAATTGCCGAAGCGCAAGCTAAAGTAGCTCAGGAGATTGCTATTGCAAAACGTATCGAGACTGCTGAAGAAGTAGAAATGGAAGAGTTTTACGATTACAGCGGCTCAGGTAAATTGGGGGTGGCAATGGACCAACAAAGTATGAATATTGGAGCAAGTGGTGAAGGAAAACGAGTAAGTAAAAGAATTTATCGCTTCAAAGGTTCTTCTGTTCAAACTTCATAAGTTTTAAGCCCGCATGACTGCGGGCTTTGTGTTTTTATTAGTTTAGCGGAACCGAACCCCACATGAAGGCTTCTTTAGCATCGTTATAGATGAAACCTGCCAAGTATTTAGTGCTGTCGACAGTCACATTAAATGCCATACCTTCGTAGCTGCCATCAAATCCAGAGTTTGGACATCCCGAAGCATCAACATCGACCGTGTGATAGAACGACACTTCACTGATTAGCTTGCCGGACAATGTGCAGTCAGCGTTGATTGTCAGGTTCGCGGCACTGTCCAGTGACCAAGAGTCACCAGTCATTGGATCAGTGAAGGTACCAACAAGGCTATCCAATGGTTCAAGCTTATCGGTTTGTCGATCAAACGAGTATACAAACGGGTCGCCGTTGATAGTCGTTGAAACTCTAGCAGTATTACCTTCATAGAAAATGCTGACAACTTGGCTAGGTTCATAGAAATAGAGCCCATCAGAAATAACAGCTGCTCCCGTTAGCCTGAGTTCATTGGCAAGCGTGTAGATATTGTCAAAGTAAAAAATGGTGGTGCCATCTGAGATAAGCACTTTGCCTGCATTGTTTTTATCAACCAGCATGACAACTTCACCAGATTGAAATAGACCATCGAACTTCGTGCCGGTTTCTTTGCCTGAGCTGTCAGCATTGCCACCAGAGCCGCCGCCACATGCAGTGATAAAAATAGCGAGTAACAGTACAACTAGATTTCTCATTGGATCATCCTTGAAAGTGAATAAGGGATTTTAGTATGCAAGCAAATAACCGATTGGAAACCATAAAAGTGTTTAGGTTAGAGTCAGTTAACGGATCAAATTGCAAAGGCTAGGGAGCTTGCTTCTTGGCTGCATGCTTCGCCATAATTTTGCGTTGTTGCTTCTTTTTATCCTTGCTAATCGTCTCATGCCGAGGTTGCTTGAGTCGGCGGCCGCCACGGAACGGCAGCTGCGTAACGACATTTGAACAAGCAACAGATAATCTCGGCGATGACGAGACTGATAGATAAGTGGTTTGCGTTTAGTCTGGGGGAACCTGTAAAGACCATCGGCGATCATCCATTGGCGTAAGGTTTCAACCTATGAGCCTCGGACAGTTTTTCATGGGCCAGTGTCGGGCCGAAATCGCTATATTGCTGATGGAGCATAGCTAATGTCTGTAATTTTAATTTCTTATCATGGCGATGGTTGCCAGGCTGACCACGTTTTAAGGAAACCAAACCAGCAGCACCAAATTCGATGAAGCGTTTGACCAAGCGATAAATTTGGCGAGGACTGAGTTTAAGTAAGCGGGCAGCATCGACACCGGTGATCCGTTTATCACAGATGTCTTGGATTAGTTTGATGCTCTGTAATTCATTGTCAGTCATGGTCAATAGCATCTAAAGGCTCCAAACACGGCAAAGAAAGCGTGTTTTGAAGCTAGAACAACATGACATTTCAATCTGGCTCAAACCTGACATTTCTAACTAGATCTTACACCTCAGTGCGCATTATGGGTGCGTTATGTTAAATACAGTCGTTGGCAAAGTTGTTAAATAACTCGAAACATCAACAGTTTAGGGGATTTATTATTCAATCGGTTGATTAATGATAGATTGAATAAATAAGCGCTATGACTAGTAAGTTGACCGAAAACTACATTTTTCGAAAGTTTGTCTGTGGACTGAGTAAAAAAAGGGTAGCTGAGCTATGTTTCAAATCTGTGAGAACCATCACACGTTGGGACTCGGGTCAGAAGATACCACCGGAGTGCAGACGACTAATGAAGCTCTATTCATGTAGAGATCTTGCAGCGATTAATGACGACTGGAGAGGGTGGCAAATTAAACAAGGTGAGTTGGTGACGCCGAACGGATGGACTTTAACCCCAGACAGGATCGTAACGGGGAATGCGCTTTTACAAATCAGTGCCGAGAACGATAGGGAGATGAAGGCCGCGATCATCAGAACAGCTAGGATGTTGAAGCGATTACCTACAATTTAGTTTTTATCCCACCACCAAAAATTACTTAATTAAAGCTGATCAAGTAGATCGTGATATGAAAAATCACTAAACATATCACGATTTCTATACGATATTTGTTCTTCATTTTCAGTATCTTACACACACTAAAAAATGATAAAGTAGATAGATCATAGTAAATTGTTAGATAGAAGGAGAGTACGTGAATAGCTCAGAACTTTTCGAGCATATTATGGTTGATAATAGTGAATCTAGAGCATTGTTTTTAAGTGACTTTCGTGATGAAGTCGTAGAACTTTTAGATATATTTTCACAAGCATTCAATCTTCTAGAAGAGTCACCATGTAATAATGACCCATCTAATCGAGCTTGCACTGTTTCAGGTTACATATATTTAGCTATTGAATCTGCAGTAACAGCAACTCAGTTATTATCACTTGGTCACGTAGCTCCTGCTGGCAACTCAATGCGTATTTCTTATGAATCTCTTTGTTTTTCTGCTCTGCTCAAGAGAAAGGACAAATTGAAGGTGGCCAAAGGGAAGCATCAATTTAACTTTTATGAAGAATATATGAAAAAATCAGCTCACACTAGAGCCGATAAGGTTGTAGGCTTAGTTGTTGAAAATAAAGATCTTCTTGGTTTGAATTCAGAAGGGGTAGACTTCTTGAAGGGGGCCAAGAACTTCTACAATGGTTATAGTCATGCATCATATCTGTTGCTTCATTCAAAAATAAAACTATCAACGAAGCAGCTATACATTGCTGGGAATTATGACAACGAAAGAAAGGAGTTGTTTAAACAACAGCTTGAGTTTATCAAACGGTATAGCAGTAACCTCGATGATTGGATACGAGCAGTGGCTTACAATGCAACTTAATGAAAAAAGGATGCTTTACAGTCTGCGAGTTTACACTGAAACCAGTGTGTTCAGTCAGCTTATCGAGATACATGTAATGATAGGCATTAGTACTAAAAGAGGTGTTAATGGATAGTTTGATTAAAATCGGTTTGTTTTTGCTAGGCGCTGTTTTTTCGGTGATTTTAGTACCTCTTATTGAGAAGCAAAAGGCCGATTTCAAGCGAAAACAAAGTTATAGAGGCTTAATGGTTGAGCTTGAAGACATACAAAATGAACTAAGTGAACACATAGAGCAACACTTTCAATTTTTGCTGAACCTCAGAACACAAACAGAGCTTGTCAATACTGGAAAGCTACCGGTACCTATGCCTCGAAAAATTGATATTGATGTGCTTTCCCATTTTTATAACGAATCTTCAACCATATTAACTTCACCTCAGAGAGTTGCGATTAAGCGGATACCAAGTTCAATAGAGCAGGTCATGTATCACTCACAAACAGGTATAGATTCGATTCTTGACCAAGAAATCTATTGTGTGCAGTCTACAAAAAACACAATCAAATTATCTTGTAAGTTAGTTTTCGAGATTAACCTGTTAAGGCAGGAGGGAGAACGCTTTAAAAATCGTGATAACCTGGATTCAAACAAAGCTACGGCACCAGTACTAAGCAGCCTCGGTTTCACAAAGACTCAAATTGAGACTTCACGTATAGAGGAAAGTATGTTCAATGACATAGGTGTGAAAATATAGTATGACATATTAGCCGCGTGAGCGTGAATGCTGAAGATGACTGTTGAAAGAAAACTTGGATCAATAAGAAGAAAGCCCCAGCATGGGGCTTAAGTCAACTAACTCTGTACGTTGCAATAGTTAAACTTTCACCCCGTATTACTAGACGGGGCATGAAAGCAAAGCCGCTACACTGTAACAATGTTCATGCAGAACCTAAGATTTATAACGTGAGCATAAGGTGTGCCACGATGAACATACCAAGCCCACCGAACTCCATACCAAAACCGCCGAGTGTAACGCGTCACCTTGATGTTTTTGTTAGCCGCTGGATTCTATGGACTTGGAGTTGAATAAGTAACACTTCTGTTTGGCCGGTTATGATCCAACCAGTTTTTCATTAATTCTAACGAAGGGAAATCAAGAATCTCTAGTTGATCACTATCAGGGTTATCAAGCATGACCTCTACAGTAGAACCTTCATGGCCACCAATAGAAAGTAGCCAATTAGTATACTGCTTGAAAGTATAATAATTTGAGCCTATTTCTCCATTTAAAAACTTATCAATCACTTCATTCGCATTCTGTCTTGAAGTTATATCACCTTCATCTTGAACCATTTGAAGTGCTTGAGGAAATATATTTTTATTGCAAACCTCTGGATAATATTTATTAAATACAACAGACCTCTGCTGTCTTTTTTTTGACCATGCTATATAGTGGCACTTTAGACTTTGAGAACGTCGACTAACGTCATCATCAAGTAGTAAGCAGAGTCTTTCTCTTAAACTTTTATTACCTTCAGCGCGAATATCACGCTCTTCATATTTAAACTCAACTAATGCAAAATTTGTCGTTGTAGTAAAAATATAGTCTGCACCTAAGATAGAGTCTTGACCATCCAAAGAACAACGACTCATTGCTCTTCCTCTATCAGTTGCTTGCCTTGCGAACTGATTAGAAAAGGCATCCACAACAGACTGCTCGTGCTTTCTTCTCACTAATTTCTCCTAAATGTCTTAATTTTTGCGGCTAACGCCTGCAATAAGGTGTGCCCCATTGAACGAGCCAAGCACACTGAACTCCATACCAAAACCGCCGAGTGTAACGAATCACCTTGATTGTATTGTTATGTTTTGTGTCCATAACGGGTGACTAACTTAGAACACAAGACTGCTAACTTTGCATCACTATCTACTATATGCTGCCTTGCATCTTGAAACAGTATATGGACCTCATCTTCTTCAGAAAAGTTACCTTTTTCTAATGCTTCTAAAATTTGCATATTCCAAAGGTAATAATCGTTTGGGTCAAAACCTGAACCTTTGAAATAAAGCCCAACAATCAGTTCCATTTTCCGAATTACTGCAAGCACCTTCCTTCGGTGTTCATCACTTACTTCTGGGTGCTCAATATGCTTACTTGCAGCTTGGTCTCTTATATCATCTAAAATCACAGCACAAAGATCTGTATACTCAATAGAGAATTGTGCGAGTTCTTCGATTTTTTTCAAAAGGTACTCTTGGCGAACTCTACGCTGTGAGAAGTACTGATTAAGTAACAAAACCAGAACAGCTAACAATGCTGATAAAAGAAAAGTTACTAACTTTACCTGATCATTTTTATCTGAGAATAATTCGAGTAAATACATTTTTCCCTCTAAAAACATAACGTCAGCATAACGGGCGTTTACTAGCCCAAATTGATTGAAACGGCTAAATCACCGTTTTTAGAAAAATGTGCTACGAGTAAACGTCCCGTTCATGCTTTTGTTAGGGCGTGCTGTCTGATGTCCTCGATAGCTTCAGAACGCTCCATTGCAACTTCCACGGCCAGACACATATGATCTATACGGTCGATGATTTTTTTCACTATGATACAACCTATATAAATACCAACGATGAAACTTAAAATCGGGTAAGGGATTGTATCAAGTGACTTATCATTCATTGCTTTAACATATGTAAAGTACAAAGCAATCACCGCCGGAAGCAAACCTAACTTATCAATTGCTCCTATTAAAAATCCGATTCGAGCATTAAGTCTTTCTCTTTCAAACTTTAATCTTCTATATAGTTCGGAAAGTTGATACCTATTTTCCAAGGATAGCGCATTAATGATTCTCTCTTCGCTAGAAACACGTTTTTGAAGGTCTAAAAAGTAACTTTTGGTTGGTAACGCAATATATCGTAGATTCCAAACAAAATAGGATATTGAGTATAAAAGAAACATAGCCGCCGCTATCAAGCTTAACCAGCCCCCAGTTTCCCTTGAAAGATTTAGGTAGATTAATGGAAGTGAAGCCCCAGCGAGAATGATGGCGATACGTAATGAGTATTTTTCGACAGGGTTTGTATACAAATACCCTGCGAGGTCCTTGACGTTATCATCGTGTACCAGTAACGATACTAAATCCCTTTTCATGACGCTCCTTCTAAATAGCCCTAACATTTTATTTTGCGATCTTGTTTCGCATATCCACCCTTAAGCAATCAGGTAGACATTATATCCATTACGTTAAATAGCCGATTTTTCACACTAAAACAGGGTATTCGGACACTTAACGTCATAATGCCGACAATTCTACACCCAAATGTAAGCAAAAGCATACTCTACTGACTTGAAAGTTAGTTACACAATCTGGCTCATATCACATAGTGAAAAAGCGGTTTGAGCTTGAGGGCTGATTTGGGGCGAAGAGGCCAAAAAGGTAAGAGATCTCTATTTGAAAAGGTAAAGCATGAGGAACAAGAAGGTTGCTACAGTAAATCCAATCCATATATGTAGAACAGCGACAAAATCCATAATGCTCCTTCAGGCTCAATAACTTGTTTAGTGGTTGCCATTACTCATAGTGCAGTGTCTCCGACTATCCAGTTCTCCAAGTGCTGAGTGTCCGAAGCAACCCAATTTTAATGGCTTAGCAGGATGGGGGGATGCATGAAATTTTGCCGATTCGCACCTGGTCTATAACGTCAAAGATCTCAGCTTCATCGCACTGGCCTAGCATGCCTACGGCATCGAGCTAAAAGCTAATTAAAACTACGATGGCACTTCTTATCCCTTCGTAATTGATTGATAGCTTTAACTTTCTTCCTATACTCTTTCTTTTTTGAGTCATTTACATGGTTGTATTTTGTTTCAATATCAGTAACAACACCTTGCAGGCCAGTGCAAGGTAAATGCTTAAATTTCATCTTGTAGGACTGAACTGATGATGCCGTGACTGGCATTGCCAGACAGGCAATCAATATAATAAATAAACGCATAGATACCTCCTATGAGCACTATGCGTAATTTTGCTAGGCTTGAAATGAAAGGATGCCGTGTTTGCGTAATGATTCCAGATAGTTATCTGACGTTTTCACAAAACCTAACTAGCGTATCGATCCAATTCAAATATCCGCTAGATCTTGAATTGGCCGTCATCAATCAAATCACCAAGCGGTGATGGTTCTTGTTCGGTGATGACATACCTTTCATCTTGTCTGATTTCCTGTTGGGTGTTGACCGGGTTACACATCAACACTTGTTGCTGCTTGCCATATTCAACCAGCACAAAGCAGGGGTCTATCACTTGGAACTTAAAGCCCATCGGCTTTAGGTGTGTGCTGTGAACATATCCGCGCTGGCCGTCACGAGAAACTTGTTCAAACACAATGGTGGTAATTGCTTTCTTGTAGTCGGTCAGTTCGACATGTACACCCGACACATAAAGCTGGGTAATGTCATACGGCCATTGCAGGACAGGAGTATCTACATGAGGACGGTCGAAAACCGGAGCACTAACCGCAGCGCGATTGAAACGAGCGCGAATATCATTAACCGGAACATCAGCCATTTGATTAGCGGCTTCAACTTGCTGACTAGGTAACGTATCGGCCTCATTAGCTGGCGAACCATCAGGAACGGGCGAGTTTGGGGAAGTTTGGTTAGCCTGTACAGCATCATTAGTATTATCACGCGTAGCGATTTCATAGACGGATTTCCCAAAGAAGAAGACGCAAACAACTAAGGTCAGCAGGAACAGCAAAAACTTAGGTTGGCGCATGATGGAAGTGCCAGCGCCTGACTTGGTTATCTGGCCTGTTACGGTGGATGAATACATAAGGTGAACAGCTACAGGCACCTTAATTGTTTTGGTGGAGTCATCCTTGCTCGGTTTGGTAGCGGCAGAGCGGGGATCATGTTCCCAGAGCCTAGGGCGCCGCTTGAACAAGGCAAAGCTGTCTTTTGATTTGTGGTGTATCGCCAGTTCGGATACACCTTTGATTTCGGAAGGTATCTGTTTGATATCCGGCGTACACAGGGTGATGTCCCAGTTGTATTTACGATGGCGCATAAATGCCATGTTGAAGTTCTTAGGCAAGATGACATTGCCGCTGATATCAATGATGGATTCGCCAGTATCGTCGAAGGGCACAGCATCGGGTTTGAAGTCATTGAGTTGTGCCTGGTAGAAATCTTTATAGCCTTTGGGGAGCTGCTCCCTAAAGGCGTCGATTCCCTGAAAGACGTTGCGGGCCATATCAAAACCCACCGTCTTGTTATAAATATCCTGCGCCTCATCAATCAAGATCATGGCACCAACCGGACACCAGTTATACCAGTTCTGCCAGAGCTTGATGCCGTTCTCGCTCATTGATGATATGCGAATGATGCGGGCAGATACGGGAAAGCGTTCACCAAGACGCTTTTCAATGGTCTGGATGTCCTGCATACCTTCGACGTTGGTCACGACCACACGGCCAGAACGCAATGCCGGTAACAAATCGAACCACACCGCGCAGGCACTTTTATATGAACCCGCCGCACCGTGCCTAATAATCGTTGCCATGGTTACACTCCCATGAAATCAAGAACGAAGCGGGTAGTCATTGCCTCGACAATACGCATGATGGCAGTGCCAACCCCATAGGCACCAATCGCACCTCGAATATCAGAATCTAGGGAAGCAAAAGCGGTATCAATAAACTGGTATATGCTGAGGTCGGCTAATAGTTCCTGCGCTACAGTGAAAGCAAACTTCATGGTTTCAAGCTGGGCAACGAGCTTCAACTTAATAGCGAATTTGATGTAATAGGCATAAAGACGCTCGATAAAATTGGGCGTGTATTGGAAAAAGTCATCAACCCGTGCTGCTACATCAATAAAGAACTGAAATATCCCTGAACTGGCTTGTTCACTGGCAAGAACGGGCAGGGCAACTAGGCCAACCAGTACTAATAAAATCCGTTTCATTATTTCCTCCTAACAAGAATAATGGCAAAAGCCACCAATGACGCGAGAGCAATAACCACTGTTTTAATTACGCCAGCATTTTCAATCCAAACATCATTTGAAATAGTGAATGTCTTGCCAGCTTTGGTAATATTATGGGTAATTCTTGGTACAGAACCTGATTCACTGATATTTACGTTTCCAAGCTCAGAAGCGAACCTATCAAGTTGTTCTTTGATATCAAGGCGCAAATCTTCTATTTCACTTTCAATCGTACTAATATCCTCATCATCCAAAATTCCTTTAAATGGGTCAGGGCGATTATTGGGAATACTTCCACTAATCGAACTACACATAAGAGAATTGGAATTTTCTGGCTTGCTACAATCTATTCCACCTTGATTTTCACCTGAATCCGAGCCTGAACCTCCTGATGCACTATCTTTTATAGCTTGTACAATATCGCCCGTACCTTTTCCTATTTGGTCACCAATACCATCAAGGTTAGCCATAAGCTCAATCATTTTATTATCTAAAATCTCGTTACCAGTTTTATTTAAATCACGTAACTGTGCTAATAATTCATTAGACTTGCTGGTGTTATCCGCAATAATCTTTGTGTTTTTTACTGTAGAGCCAGTATTTTTCTCAACGCCATAAGACGTTTTGTTATGATCACGCACAGCTTGTTGAACACCATTAATTGCCGATATAACGCCTTCAAGTTCTAGGCAACTACCGTCGGTTGCTGGGTCGCAATCCAAACAGATATCACCTTGCGAGGGGTCACAATCTGGCCGTGTATCACAAAGCCAAGGCGCAGTAGGAGTCAGGCAATCTTCATAGTCCAAACAAAGTTCGGGAAACTCTTCACAAAAAGAACTGCCTGCATCATCAGGCTTCTCACCATCCGGTAGGCCATTATCAACATCACCGTCACCAGTACCATCGCCACCATCACCAGTACCATCGCCACCATCACCAGTACCATCGCCACCATCACCAGTACCATCGCCACCATCACCAGTACCACCGCCATCATCAATACCATCGCCACCACCATCTCCATCACCAATTCCACCATCACAATTAGGATCAGGCCCAATACAAATATCATCACAATCTGGGCCAGTACAACTTGGAAAATAATCACATTGGAAATTTGCTGATTGGGTTTCTGCATTACATGATGCAGAAAAATTCATATCATGGTCTACTGGCCTATTGGCATAGCATTGGTTTTCTGCTGCTTGTCTATCTGTATCAAATGAACTGGATGAACAATAATTATCATCAGGAATACATTCTGTACTTGGAGGTTGAGCAGGTTTCATTCCATCAGAACATGACTTTGAAGGGTAGACCCATGATAAAGTTGCTCGCAAATAAGGATGATTAGGAATTGCCGAAGGTTCACATACATGAATAAGTGGCTTTGCATCAGGATATAATGAAAAATCTGGTTTGTTCTTTTCAAACCAAGCACCACAGGAAGAATACTTATCTAATGCTAAATACCCATCAACTTGAGGGGATATACTATTCCAATGAAAATCAGATGAATAGGCGTTGACTGAATATAATAAAATTGAAAAAAACAAAACTATAATACGCATTAAATACCTACAACCTATAAAATAGCAAAAAATTTCACATTCCAAGCTCACCAATGAGAAATGATAAAAAGGGCAGCCTAGGCCGCCCTTTAACTAATGGGATTGCACCCCAGAAACAAAGCCGTATATAACAGCCATGGAGTATGCAACCCCAAGCAATATTTCTGGGGGCAAACCACCCATTATTTATTGAGCCAACGCAGGAACATGCTCACACCGAAACCGATAACAGCCAAACCAACAACAGCGGTGATAACAGCGGTTTGGTTACCATTGGCCTCGGAACTGGCCGTCGCAATCTGAGAAGAGTAATCGCCAGCATGAACAGCGGCAGAAGTAGCAGCCGTACCCGCAACAACAGCCAAACGAGAACTATATTTCTTAGCAGTAGATAGGTATTTCATAACAATTTTCCTTTTGTTGATACACAAGCAGTAAGTAATTAGGCTTTACCTAGCCAGCGAACTAATCGGCCAGCAGCGTGGCCTGTAAAAAAGCTCAGCAAGATAATGCCGGAGACTTCGATAAATAATTCGTTATCGAAATTCTGATACATGGCTACATCATCGGGCTGTAATAGAACGTAACCCGCACATTGGGATATTGGGGTATCCGTTATTTGTCCATCAGATAAGCAGCGCATATATTCAATTCTTTTGTTTCTGGGGCTTTGCGCTCAGCCTTCGCGCAGCCGCCCCAAGCCGAAATCATTTGAGGTATGGAAGTATGTATTTGTCATAAATCCATATCGGTAGCTCTTTGCCCATTTGTGCCTGATAGGTGTAATACCGGACAAACACGCATTGGTCTTTAACTGGTAGATAAGCATCAGGTACAAAGTTAGCCATGTTGGTTAGTCCTTAAAATCCACAACAACATTACGGGTCGGGTTCTGCGGGTCAGGCTCCAAGACCAGCTGGAGCTGGGTAGGATAGGAGAGTCCGGCGAACTGGGCGTATAGGTTCTGGTTGAACGCCATCGGGATTTGTTTTTCCTGCATACCGCAGCGCTGGATGTTGTGGTCGTCGTTGACGAAAGATTCAGCCGACGCCAAGTACATCACGTTTGCCATTTGGTAAGGCTTCGGTGAGCCGGATTTCTTTGATACGCCGCTGCCCAATACAGCGCCCGTTACCATTACGTTTAAAGTTGTCATTGTCTTATTTCCCTGTATGTCATTACGCTAGTGAATAAATGTCGTGGTTATCGGGTTCGATGAACTTCATACATCGGAGCCGGATACCACTGGATTCGTCCGTATCCTCATAGACAGGCTGATTGAGTCGGTCTGGTATCTCATGGGATTCGAGATGGTTAGTCAGCAAACGGACAATCTGGGAGTCATCCATATCCAGACATTGGCGCATGAAGTTAACCAGCTTGCCGCATTGGGTAGCACCGTTACGCACTGCGTTATCAACGCTGGTAAACCATTTGCGCTTATGGGTAGCAATGCGGCATTGGTTTTCCTTGCTGACGAAGCTAAGGGCAGGGTAAGCGCCTGCCAGATACTTGTCGGGTTCAAGCAGCACATCAAACGGCAGTACACGATCTTTGGCGCGTAGCTCGAGTTCCCAGCGTACCCAGTCTTTGTGCTCGGACTTGAGCTGTTTGCCTTTTTCGTACACGCGAAGCATCTTGCCAGCATCACGAGTACCGACATAAAGCGACTTGCCTTTGTCAGCCACGAAACCAAAACGTTTCTTGAGTGTTTCACTGTTGCCAGAGGTTTTCTGGTAGCAGGCCACTTGGGACATATGGCCCGACTCGATATAACAGTAAGAAGACGGACGGCCACGGGTAACAAACTGACCATGCTCAGCCATTTTGCGCGCTGTCTGGATGTTGTATTTACCGTCGAGAGAATCGAATGCGATATCTACGCGAGTAATTTTTGCACCTGGTAGTTGGTGCAGTGCGTTATGAACTTCATTCAAATCCAACACAGCCGTACCCGTACCGGAGAACGACACATAGCAGCCGTGGTTTTTTGCGCCCCAAGCACACAGGCCAGCTTGTTGGCCGTTAACGAGAATGTTGGCGGAATGCGAGTAACCAGAGAAGCCGCCGGAACGCAGGGAGAAAGACCAGTCATTGCCGAACAGGCCAAGGCCGTGATTAAGGCGATTGATGAAGCGGTCAACTTCACCACGGCAAAGACAGTCCAAGGTGTTCAGGCCGAAGTGGTCGAGCATGTCACGTTTGATTTCATGGAACTTGCGCGAGTCAGCACCGATAGCAAATTCAGTATCGCGGAGTTTGGCGCGGATAGCGGCCTTGTAATCAATGGCGGCAGTATCCAAGGCGTCACGAGTTACGCTGTCACCATATTCATTGAATTCAAAACCACGGATAGCCTTGATGGAAGCGCCCATTTTAGCGAGGTCGAAGATTTGGCTCAGTTCCTCGGGTGTCCACGAGAAGGACAGGTAATCAATAATCGCAGCCATTGTCGAAAACCCCCGAGTCATAAAGTGATTGCCAGTTGTCCGCCGTGACCAGATGAAGCTCATAGCCGGCGGGGTAAAATTCTTGTCCGATTTGGTGCAGCTCAGCCAACGAACGGAAGTACTCGGGTTCGCCATCAATGAAGGCAAAGCCAGTCCCGTCGTCGTTGATTTCGTAGTAGAGCTGCGCAGACATATGCTTAAAACCACATAATTACCAGATGTGGTAATCCTAATTCCCAATAGTGGGAACTGCAAGATACCAAATTTGGGAATTATCCGGCTAAAATGGTAGAAACGGAGGAATTCTTATGTATGCAAATCAACTGTTAGATGCCTACAAAACATCGAAAAACTACATACAAGACAAGCAAATTGCCCATGACTTAGGTGTAGGACCATCAAGAATTTCAGAATTCCGAAGTGGTAAGCGCCAAATGTCTGATACACAGGCAATTTTTCTAGCAGAAAATGCAAACATCGATATTCACGAGGCATTGATCTATCTGGCAGCCGACAAGGCCAAGGATCACAAGGCGCAGCAAGCGTGGCAGGACATAACGGCAAAGTTAAGTCGCCAAGGATTTAGGGGCTTAGTCCTTGGTTTGACAGGATTTTTAGCCCTGGTGCCAACCATCCCTCAGTACGCATTATGTACCTTATGTTAAATAGAGTATCTGTAAACGTACCATTGGTTGCTTTTCCAGTATGCTGGTTTCCCCCTTCTTTCTTTTGATGGTTACCCATTCATCAAACTACTGTACAATTTAACAGTATTGGCTATTTACCATAAAATAGGTAATTAACACCTATTTTTAAGTACTGCTGCAAATGGTCAGTTTGCCTGGTACTTCAAAACATGGTGTTAATTACTAGGCTTGATGCTATCAAGCCTAAAGAAAAAGCGCCGAGTTTCTCAACTCGGCGCTTTCGTTCGTCTTTTCTTGATTACTCGTTGGCTAGCAATAATTGATACTTGGCTAGCATCTTCTCGAGCTCGTCGGCAATGATCGGTTTGGCAATAAAATCATTCATCCCCGCAGCAAAGTATGCCGCTTGATCTGATTTCATTACGTTAGCGGTTAATGCGACGATTGGAATGACGGTACCATTTTCTCGTAGTACTTTCGTTGTGCTTATACCGTCAAGAATTGGCATAGAGATATCCATTAGAATCATGTCGAACTCGTTCAGTCCATGCTGGCTAATATCCAACACTTCCTGGCCGTTATTCACAATCATGACCTTATGACCTCGTTTCTCCAGCATCAACTTTGCCACCAATTGATTAGTTGGACTATCTTCCGCGACTAAAATATTGAGCTTTGGTAAATGCTCTATATCGATAACAGGCCTTTCTGTTTCTGGTGCTGCTATTTCAGTACTGTCCAGAGGCAAGATTACCGTAAAGCAACTGCCGACATGCAGCTGACTTTCTAGCTGAATTTCACCTTGCATCTTTTTGATTAAATGCTGGCTGATTGCTAAACCTAAACCGGTGCCACCATACTTACGGGTAATGCTGCCATCGGCTTGCTTAAATGGTTTGAACAACTGCTTTTGTGCTTCGGGTGAAATGCCGATGCCGGTATCAAAAATCTTGAGGTACAGTTTATTGCCCATCCGACTGATATCGACCGAAACTGAGCCTTCATTAGTAAACTTAATTGCATTACCCACAAGGTTAAACAGTACCTGAGAAATTCGGTTTTTATCGCCAATAATGCGATCCGGTACATCAGGCTCAATATTGCTGCTGAGCTTTATCCCTTTCTTGCGAGCCTGGTCTTGCAATTGTGTGATAACCAAATCAGTACAATCTGACAGGCGGATTTGGCTATTGAACAGTTCAAAACTGGCTGATTCAATACGAGATAGGTCCAGAATATCGTTAATGATAGTCAACAGTAATTGAGCTGATTGATCCATTTGGCCAATCCAGCTTTGCTGCTTATGATCCAACCCTGAACCACTGAGCATGTCCAACAAACCAAGAACCGCATTCAACGGTGTTCTGATTTCGTGACTCATCATGGCTAAAAATTCTGATTTTGCCTTGTTGGCATCTTCAGCTTGCCGCCTAGCCTGCTTTATTTCTTCGATTTGCTGTTTTCGGCTGGTGATATCTTTTGCTGTACCACGATACCCTAGAAGCTGGCCTTGTTTATTAAAATAAGGTGTTCCACTGAGACTGATCCACAATCCGCCTTCGTCTTCAGGTAATTGCCATTCAAGATCTTCAAAGGCGCTCTGCCTGTCGAAAATCAACTTCAGTTTTTTCCGGTATTCTAGAGTTTCACCAAAAATATCTAGGATACAGTTACTGTCAACGGTATGGTTGGCCAGGTTAGGCGATGAAATATAGGTAAAGCGATAGTCTGTATCAACTTCCCAGAACCAATCGCCAACCGTTTTCGCGAAATCTTTAAATCGCTGCTGGCTGTGGGTTAGCTCCTGGGTACGGGCTGTGACTAATGATTGAAGCCTCTCACGGTAGTCAATATCAATAATTGCGCGTTCTAAAAGCGGTCTGAATCGCTCCAGTACCCTTCTGCAATTGGGTGTGAATTGCCCTTTCTGAGAGTGAAAAAATAGCAAAAGCGCATCGCCCGAGCTTACTTTCACACCGGTTAATAGTACAGATTGGCAAAATGGAACCATCTCAGGTGAAAGCGATTGGAATTCATACACTTGGCTAGGATCGTAAAGCGCAATACTTTCACCGTTCATCGAGCGAATGAATGCATTTCCGATCGGCCAAATGCTAGATTCAAAGAATCGACACGTGGTGACGAGTTCTTGCAATGACGCGGTCTCATCTTCTCGTGTAAGTACCAGTGCATGTTCAAAACCGATATATTTGCGGAGCACTGAAAGTAAGCTATTGAATACCTGGCGTTTATTGTTCGCCCCGGCCATTGCTGCGATGCCGGCTAGAATAGCGGTATTTTCATCGCGTAACTGCTTTTCTCGCTCTCTAGTGCGGAGTAAATCAAGCAATGTTTCTTGAAGTTTTTCAGATTCATAGTTCGCCATTGCTTAATCCTTATGAAACAACACTGCAGAAATCATCAAATTGCCGTGGGCATTTTCACCCCCTACAAACTGCCCTTGCTCACCAAAAGTAAAAGGCCCAACAAATGGTGCTGTTTGCATTGCACTTTTAACATACTGGGCAACCTCATCCATTCTATGCTGCACTCGGAGCATACACCCCGCGCAATAGATGGTTATCCCCCCGATTGAGTTAAGGTTCGTGTCTTTGGCATAAATATTACTTGCTGCATTCACGACTCGTCCGGCCCGGGTGATTAATCGCTCTTCTGTGCCTTGCATGAAATAAAGGGTCTCTCCTACCTCTACTTTGGCAAATAAGATGATTCCACCGCGATCGGTTGTCTTTAGTGGGTGTGCCAATTTGAAATACGGCAATTCATGGACAACACCGGCTACACGCCCCAATGGATTCAAGCTACTATTGGTACTAATGCTTTCTGCTTCATCCAAAGATTGGTTCATCCAATTTTGATAGACCTCGATTGCCGGTTTGCCATCTAGTTCGATAAGCTCCCTGCCCTCAACTTTGGTCGCTTTGGCTGATAAGCCGGTGCTTGCGTAGCCCGAATGGAAAGAATAACTGATGTGGCAAGATGGGTATATTACACTAATCCCCACACCTTCTTGCGTATACTGTTCTTGTGTAAATATTTTCCAGTTGCCTTGAATATGATCATCAGCAGCACTACCGCCAATGATTGGTACCGATGTACACAGTTCATCTTCAATCCCTTGAATCACTTCTTCTTCATGACCAGGGCTCGCGTGCAACACAATAAGAGCGGGCAATTCTCCAGCACGCCCGCTATTGGCGATCGCTTTCAATAAAGCTTGTCTTGCCATGTCATATTTAGAATTATTAGTCGAAACAATCGCTGTTCCGTATGCGCCATGAAAATCTGAAATAGCCCAGAGAGCGACGCCCAAACCATGGTGATAGCCACCTTCGGTCATTACCCCCTGACAAGAAGTACAACCCAAAATTTGTGCATTAGGAAAAGCAACGGCTAAAGCTTCTTGAAAAGTGACAGCGTCATATTTTTCTGAAAAGTAAACAAGGATCAGTTTAGGGTTAGCAAGCTTTGCTTGTAATTGGGTGATGGCCTCTTGAATGGCATCAGATGCTGTTGCCTGTGAAGAAAAGCTTGTAGCGATATCCATGGGGAATTTTTCTATAGATTAATTTGAATTGTAACTTATAACTCTGTGCACCCAAGATTGTTTTTTTTGCACGAAATCACTAAATGCGGCTTACGGAAAATAACCAAATGGAATTTCATGCCTCTTGCGGCCACTAGATGGTATTCTTACATGCATCACATGGAGTGTCTGCTTTTTTATTGTAATTAATTAAAGTTCTGCACTTAATGACCGTTAATGATAGTTATATCCCTAAGTATTTTGACGTTATTTGGGGCTGACATCTCAAGTTGTATGGATGGTGAGGGAACAATGGAAAATAGAGTGGTACTGGTCACTGGCGGAGCTAATGGGATCGGTAAAGGAATCGCGAATTACCTTGCGAAAAAGATGTTAGTGATTGCAGCTGATATTGATGAGAATGCCGGGTTCCAACTGGTGTCAGAAAATCCGTTAGTTCGCTTCAAGCAACTCGATGTTACCAGTGAACAGCAGATTGCATCGCTCATTGACGAGATAAAATACCAGCATGGAAGACTGGATGCGGTTATCAATAATGCCGCTATTGCTAACCCTTACAATGCCCCACTCCATCAACTAGATATATACGACTGGAACAAGGCATTAGCCGTTAACTTGACGGCACCAATGCTGATAGCCAAACACACAGTTTCATTACTTAGAGATACAAAGGGTTGCATTGTAAATATTGCATCAACGCGAGCCATCCAATCGGAGCCTAATACAGAAGCTTATAGTGCTTCAAAAGGTGGTATCGTTGCTTTAACTCATTCTTTGGCAGCCAGTGTTGGTCCTGATGTGCGCGTCAATTGTATTTCGCCAGGCTGGATTCACACGACCGATGAGCCTTTGCGAGATCTAGACCATCAGCAGCACCTTGTTGGTCGTGTAGGACATGTCGAAGACATTGCTTCAATGGTCGGCTATTTGATCTCTGACGAAGCGGGCTTCATTACTGGTCAAAACTTTGTGATCGATGGTGGAATGACAAAAAAAATGATTTACCGTGAGTAATTAAGGCTTAATCAAAGCTTGTTACAATTGTCATTTATCCCTCATTTATAGGGTTTGAAAAGCCAAACCCTATAAACACAAACATATTAATATAACCTGCTTATTCTGCTTGTTTTTTCACCACAAAAGTTGCAGTTATCTTTCTATTCCCCTGCTCAATGACAACAGCCCATTCCATTTCATCATGCATGCATTCAGGAACCGTAAAACGCCCTAGCCATCCCTCTGATGTTTGCTCAAAAGTAACAGGGATAATCCCCATATACATGTTTACACCTTCTACAGACGCAGTCGGTTTAACATTTGTGTTATCAATTTGTATCGTGAGCTCTTGATTTGCAACGGCTGGATAAGGTGCTAATGAGATATTTAGCGATTCTCCGCTATCATTTTGATGGCATAGTTTTGCTGATAACTGGCATGTTAATGCAGTGTCATCTTCAGCCTGGTTGTTGTTATAGGTGACTGTTCTCCATACAAATGCCGTGATTAATACAGCTAAAAGAAAAAGAATTTGGATTAATCTACCTTTGGTGAGCTTTTCTGCAGCCATGATTTTACGTGCTTCCCATGTTACAGAGGTCAAAGTTTTCACATAAATGTTGCTTAACCGTAAACATTGTGTGGGCTTGACTCTGTCAATCATTAGTTATCTAAAGTAGTATAAGGCACTGAAAATGCCACTTTTACAACAAAATAGCAATTTAATTACTGGGGTGTTCAAAAAAACAACACAGTAATTATTGAAGCTTTGGGTGGTATTGCGACAACTTGTTGTTCGCACAAGGAAAAGAGTGTAGTTGAACAATTAAAATTGGAAGCATGCAACATGAGCCAAGTAAAGCAGCTTGAACAAAACTACAACTATACGGTCGTTCGTCAATTCACCCTGGTTACTATCCTGTGGGGAATCGTCGGAATGGCCGTTGGTGTATTGATTGCCGCTCAGCTGGTATGGCCGGCACTAAACTTCGACCTTCCTTGGTTGACATACAGCCGTTTACGACCATTGCACACTAATGCAGTGATCTTCGCATTCGGTACCAGTGCGCTATTTGCTACGTCTTACTACGTAGTACAGCGTACATGTCAAACAAGGCTTTTTGGTGGGAAATTAGCGTCGTTCACCTTCTGGGGCTGGCAAGCCATCATTCTATCTGCAGCAATTTCGCTGCCGTTAGGTTGGACGTCTGGTAAAGAATACGCAGAGCTGGAATGGCCGATTGATATCGCCATTGCCGTTGTTTGGGTAGCCTACGCCATCGTTTTCTTCGGTACAATGATCAAAAGGAACACGTCACATATCTATGTGGCTAACTGGTTCTTTGGAGCATTCATTCTAACCGTTGCCGTCTTGCACATTGTTAACAGTATGGCCATCCCGGTATCAATGACTAAATCGTATTCGGTTTACTCTGGTGCTGTCGATGCCATGATTCAGTGGTGGTATGGGCACAATGCGGTTGGTTTCCTGCTAACAGCAGGCTTCTTGGGGATGATGTATTACTTTGTACCTAAGCAAGCAGGTCGTCCTGTTTACTCATACCGTCTGTCTATTGTCCATTTCTGGGCATTAGTTTCTCTATACATCTGGGCAGGCCCTCACCACCTACATTACACCGCTCTACCTGATTGGACTCAGTCTTTGGGTATGGTGATGTCCTTGATCCTATTTGCCCCATCTTGGGGTGGTATGATCAACGGTATCATGACGCTATCTGGTGCATGGCACAAATTGCGCTATGACCCTATATTGCGCTTCTTGGTTGTCTCTCTGTCGTTCTACGGCATGTCGACCTTCGAAGGCCCGATGATGTCAATCAAGACTGTAAACGCCCTTTCTCACTATACCGACTGGACTATCGGTCACGTTCACTCTGGTGCGTTAGGTTGGGTTGCGATGGTATCTATCGGTGCGGTTTACCACTTGATCCCTAAACTGTTCGGCCAAGAGCGTATGTACTCTATCAAACTGATTAACGTACACTTCTGGCTAGCAACTATCGGTACTGTGCTGTATATCGTTGCTATGTGGATTTCTGGCGTGATGCAAGGTCTGATGTGGCGTGCGGTCAACACAGACGGTACGCTGACTTACAGCTTTGTTGAGTCACTACAGGCGTCTTACCCATTCTACTTCGTGCGTTTTGTAGGTGGTGCAATCTTCTTGGCGGGTATGTTCCTAATGGCATACAACGCGTATAAGACAATTCTTGCGCCAAAAGAAAGCCTGAAAGCCACAGAGCAACCAGCATAAGGAGTACCGACAATGGCTAATAATCGTCATGAAATTGTAGAAAAAAATGTCGGCCTTCTTGCAATCCTGATCGTGATTGCTATCAGTTTCGGTGCCTTGGTGGAAATTACCCCATTGCTCTACCAAGACCAAACAACTGAGCCGGTTGAGAACCTTCGCCCATATACAGCATTGGAAATGGAAGGCCGTGATATTTACATCCGTGAAGGCTGTAACGTTTGTCACAGCCAGATGATCCGTCCTTTCCGTTCGGAAACCGAGCGCTATGGCCACTACTCTGTAGCTGGTGAAAGTGTCTGGGAACACCCTTTCCTTTGGGGCTCAAAACGTACAGGTCCTGATCTAGCCCGCGTTGGCGGACGTTATTCAGATGACTGGCACCGTGTTCACCTTCGCGATCCTCGTGCTGTGGTTCCTGAGTCAAACATGCCGGGCTTCCCATGGCTGGAAGAGAATGTGCTGGATGGCAAACTGACCTCGAAGAAGCTTGCAATCTTCAAGAATCAGTTCGGTGTGCCTTACACCGACGAGCAGGTGGCTAATGCCGGCGAGGAAGTGAAAGGCAAGACTGAGATGGATGCAATCATTGCTTACCTCCAGTCACTCGGTCACGCAATGAAATAAGGGGACGCCATGGATATTGGAACCATTCATAGCATTTGGACACTGATACTGTTCGGTAGCTTTATTGGTATTGTCCTTTGGGCTTACAGTAAACGCCAAAAATCTCGTTTCGATGAGGCTGCAAACCTGGTTTTCGCAGACGAAGAAAAAGATTTGGCAACGCGTGAGAATGACAGGAGTTAGGAAACATGACTACGTTTTGGAGTCTATGGATAACAATCATCACGCTAGGTACCCTAACCGGTATTGCTGCCCTACTAATCTGGTGTAGCAAGGACAAAATGGGTGTTGAAGATGGTGAGGATATGGGACATGAATACGACGGTATTCGTGAGATCAACAACCCACTGCCTAAATGGTGGTCCTACATGTTCTGGGGCACCATTATTTTCGGCCTGCTTTACCTATTCCTTTTCCCAGGTTTGGGTAACTACAAAGGCTTCCTGGGCTGGCAGAGCTCAGATCAAACAGTTCGCTCTATCGAGGAGTCTAAATTGGCAATTGCCAATGCCCAGAAAGAGCAACGTTTGAACCAGTACGCAAAAGAGCTGGATGATGCCCAAACGCGTTTTGGCGAGACCTTCAAGACACTGGCATATGATGGTTCTGGTAATACGCTATTGCCAATCACGCAGATTGCTGAAAGTGAAGAGGCTATCAAAGTCGGTCAGCGATTGTTCTTGCAGAACTGTGCTCAGTGCCACGGCTCAGACGCCCGTGGCCAGCTTGGCTACCCTAACCTAACTGATGGTGCTTGGTTGTACGGTGGTGAAGCCGAAACTATCAAGACAACCATTATGGAAGGTCGCCAAGGTGTGATGCCTGGTTGGATTGAAACGCTGGGTAAAGATGGTGTGACAGAAGTAGCTAGCTATGTGCTAAGCATGTCTGGACGTAGTGTCAATGCCAAAGAAGCGGCGGCTGGTAAGCAGAAGTTTGTTGTTTGTGCAGCGTGTCATGGTACGGATGGTAAGGGTAATCCAGCATTTGGGGCGCCTGACCTGACAGATAACACATGGCTATACGGCGGTTCTCGTCGCGCGGTTGAAGCAACCATTGCGCACGGTCGCCAGGGCGTGATGCCAGCGTGGAAAGATATTCTGGGTGAAGAAAAAGTTCAGGTTATCTCTGCTTACGTTTGGAACCTAAGTAACGACACATCAAAGTAACAACTCAAACAACACTCAGTTACAATTTGTTCAATCTTTTTGTACAAATACCTGAGACTTAACGACAAGCCCCTGTTATCTTCAGGGGCTAAATCCCTCTAAGCGACATAGGTAATCAATATGGGTAAACCTTGGTATAAGCAGTTCTGGCCATGGTTCGTTTTTGCCATCCCTGCTACTTCAATTGTTTATAGCCTGACAGCTGTCTATATCTTTTCTCAGAACAAAGTCGATCTAGTCGCTGAAGATTATTACAAAAAAGGCAAGGCGATTAACCTCGACCTATCACGCCTTCGCGTTGCCGATGCATTGAACTTAAAAGCGCAAGTTGCTGTTAGTGACAAAGACATCAACGTTTTTTTCAATAAAGGTGATCTAGATAACTATCCAAATTTGCGTGTGACATTCACACACCGTACTCTAGCTAATAAAGATTTTACTCAAATGGTGAGCGCCGATTTATCAGGGACTTATCGCTTTGAATCTCCAGAGGTTATTGAAGGTCCATGGTTTGTTGAGCTAGAACCATTTGATGGAGACTGGATGTTACAAGGACGTGTTAACCTGCCAACATCCGACCCGATTTCGCTGTACGGGCAGATTAAGGAATGACGAAAGACTGTTATCACTGCGGCGATCCTGTTCCACAGGATTGCCATCACCATGTAGAAATTCTTGGCCAAACTCGTGAAATGTGCTGCCCAGGTTGTGAAGCCGTGGCACAAACCATTGTTGATAGTGGCCTCACCTCTTATTACGAGTACCGCACTGCACCGGCAGAAAAAGCAGACTTGGTACCACAGCAACTACAATCACTCCTCCTCTATGATCATGACGAAATTCAGCAAGAGTTCGTCCGTGACAACGAAAATTGCAAAGAAGCATCGCTTTCTCTCGATGGCGTATCCTGTGCGGCCTGTGCATGGCTGATTGAAAAACAGTTAATGCGTGAGCCTGGTGTTGTTTCGATCAAAGTCAATACAACCACGCACCGAGCTCTACTCGCTTGGGATCCTGACAGCGTAAAACTCAGCCATCTTTTGGGGGTTATCCACCGCCTAGGCTACAAAGCGGCTCCTTTTGAAGCAGACGCTCAAGAACAGCAGTACCACCGCACCATGAAGGGCTACCTCTATCGTCTCGGTATTGCCGGAATCGCCACTATGCAGGTGATGATGCTGGCAGTAGCCCTGTATTTTGAAATCTTTGGTGATCTAGATGCCGAGTTCAAAAACTACCTTCGCTGGGTAAGCCTGATTTTCGCTACACCGGTGCTTCTCTATTCTGCGCTTCCTTTTTATCTCAACGCATGGCGTAACCTGAGGGCGCGAACCCTAGGGATGGACGTCCCTGTTTCCATTGCCTTACTGTTCGCATACGTCGCCAGTCTTTACGCTACGGTAATGGAAAAAGGCGAAGTATTCTTCGAATCGATTTCGATGTTTACATTTTTCCTTTTGCTAGGACGTTTTCTCGAGATGCGAGCTCGTCGCCACGCAGCAGCAGCCAGTGCCAACCTGCTCAAGCTTGTTCCTGCAATGGCCACATTGGAAGATGGCTCCCAGATAGCAGCAAAAACACTGAAGGTCGGTGACGTTGTCACGGTATTGCCAGGTGAAAGCCTGCCTGCGGATGGGGAGATAGTGAAAGGCCAAACGGCTATTGATGAATCAATGCTGACCGGCGAATCAATGCCGGTTACCAGAACAGTTGGCGATGCGGTTTTTGCCGGAACGATCAATGGCGACAGCCATATTACGCTGAAAGTAACCAAAGATCGGCAGAACTCTTTGATTTCCAATATCGTTCGCCTCCAGGACGAAGCACAGAGCTCTAAGCCCAAAGTGGCAGAGATTGCAGACATTGTCGCCCGCTATTTTGTTGCTGCCATCTTGATCATTTCTGCGGCTACTTGGCTTTACTGGTACCAGCACCGCCCAGAAGATGCTCTCTGGATCACGCTGGCGGTATTGGTTGCAACCTGTCCGTGTGCTCTTTCCCTTGCAACGCCTACAGCGCTCACCTGTTCAACGTCTAGTTTGGGACGACTGGGAATACTGTTAAGACGCGGGCATGTGTTGGAAACCCTGTGTAATGTTAATCAGATCGTGATTGATAAAACGGGTACCCTGACCGAAGGTAATATTCGACTTGTCCAAACACAGGTCTTCAATAACCATAGTAATGAGCAGGCCCTAATCATCGCTGCTGAATTGGAGCGTTTTGCTAATCACCCAATTGCCCGCGCATTTTCAATTTACCGCGAAGAGGTTCCCCTATTCAGTGATGTTGAGAATGTCATCGGTAGTGGCCTAAAGGGATCGCTAGATGGTAACGAGTGGCGAATTGGTAAAGCGAGTTTTGCCCTAGAGCTGAATCCCGATAAAGAGCAACTCCTTGCTGCATGTGACAACCGCCTTCAAGTTTGGCTAAGTTGCAATGCCGAGTTAGTCGCAGGCTTTATGCTGGATGATCCAATCCGCGAAGACAGCCCTGAGCTTATCAAGCAATTTCAGGCCCAAGGGATGCAAGTTACGATGCTGACAGGCGATCATTCTGCATCAGCCAAACTTGTGGCTGATAAATTGGGTGTTGATCACCTTGAAGCCGGCGTATCTCCGGAAGGTAAGCTGGATTACCTGAGAAGCCTAGATAAAGATAAAGTTGCCCTAATGATCGGTGATGGTGTTAACGATGCCCCTGTACTCGCTGGTGCACACCTTTCTGTTGCTATGGGTGGAGGCACGGATATAGCCAAATCATCGGCTGATATGGTATTACTGGGTGATCAGTTGTCTCGCATTTTGCGTGCTAGAAAGCTGGCACAAAAAACGCGCAAGATTATCCGAGAAAACTTGGCTTGGGCGCTTGGTTACAACTTGATCATCCTGCCCCTAGCCGTCGCAGGTTTTGTGGCCCCTTATATCGCGGTCGTAGGCATGTCTGGCAGTTCTATCATCGTTGTTTCAAATTCTTTAAGGTTATTAAAAGAAAATGGCTAGTCTTTACTTGTTAATCCCAATCGCGATTGTCTTCGTATGTATAGCCGTAGGGATTTTTCTCTGGGCTGTTCGCAGCGAGCAGTTTGAAGATCTTGAGCGACAAGGATACGACATTCTGTTTGATGAAGATGAGTCAAAACCAACCGAAAGCACTACGGAAAAGCCTGCATCTAAAATAAGTGGTTCCCATGGTGAGCGTTGATTTTTATGCTGCTTTCATCATAGGCCTGATGGGGGCTGGCCACTGTTTAGGGATGTGTGGAGGTGTTTCTGCTGCTATCACCCTGGGCATACAGAACAATCAACAGTCTTCACGTTGGCCATATTTAGTGTTATATAATTTCGGCAGAATCGCGTCGTACATGATTGCCGGTGCGATTATCGGTGGTGCATTTGCAAGCTTGGCAAACTATGGTGGGCAAGCAGCAGCTCTAGCATCACTGCGCTTGCTTGCAGCGGCTATGATGATCTTGCTTGCGTTATATATAGGCCAATGGTGGCATGGTGTCAGCAAAATCGAGGGGCTGGGTAAAGGTCTATGGCGATACCTATCGCCGGCAGCCAAGAACCTGCTACCTTTACGCACCCCATTGGCGGCTATCCCCTTCGGTGTGATCTGGGGATGGCTACCATGCGGTTTGGTGTATTCCACGCTGAGCTGGGCAGCGGTTGCAGGTAGTGCCACATCAGGCGCTACTGTGATGCTGGCCTTTGGATTAGGTACATTGCCCGCTATGTTCGCGGTTGGCTCAATGGCGAGTCATCTGCAAAAGTGGCTTAAAAATCTATACTTTAAGAGAGCGAGCGCCTTGCTGTTATTGGCCTACGGGGTTCATACTGGTTATATCGCAATCAAACAAATAATGTAGGCTTTTTTAATACTCGTCATAATGATTCATATTATGTTAAAATATTGACCTACATCAAATTGGTTAGACAGGCTTATGATTTCAGACAAACTAACAACCAAACGTATCCAATCAGGCGGATGTGCGATCCACTGTCAGGATTGCAGCATCAGTCAGTTGTGTATTCCATTTACGTTGAATGAGTCTGAGCTAGATCAGCTAGATCAAATTATCGAACGCAAGAAGCCCATCCAGAAAGGCCAAGAACTTTTCAAAGCCGGTGATGAGCTGAAATCGCTATATGCAATTCGTTCGGGTACCATCAAGAGCTACACCATTACTGAGCAAGGTGATGAGCAAATCACTGCCTTTCACTTGGCCGGCGATCTCGTCGGTTTCGATGCTATCAATGAAATGATGCACCCGAGCTTTGCCCAGTCTTTGGAAACTTCGATGGTATGTGAAATTCCGTTTGAAATTCTGGATGATCTGTCAGGGAAAATGCCAAAACTTCGTCAGCAAATCATGCGTCTGATGAGTAATGAGATTAAAGGCGATCAGGAAATGATTTTGCTGCTCTCCAAAAAGAATGCCGAGGAGCGCCTTGCTGCCTTCTTGTACAACTTGTCTCTTCGTTTTTCACAGCGTGGCTTCTCACCGCGTGAATTCCGCCTTACGATGACACGTGGTGATATCGGGAACTATTTAGGCCTAACCGTTGAAACAATCAGCCGTCTACTCGGTCGTTTCCAGAAGTCTGAAATGTTGAGTGTCAAAGGTAAGTACATCACGATCCTTAACCACGAAGAGCTAGCGAAGCTTGCTGGTGTAAATAAAAACACTATCGCCTAAGTGAATGATTGTAAAAAGTGATACGCGAGCCGTATCACTTTTTTTATATTAATTTCATACCGTCACTCCCCTATTCTTTCCCTTTACGTTAAAGTTATTAGTATCCAAAGACGCTTTTTGTGACATATTCATAACAAGAACCTGATTTGGGTAAAATAACTCTGAATGTTTCTCTGCCCAAAAGTGACAGATTGATATCATTCCTTTGAGGGAACAGAGACTGGTTTAGATGCCAACACGGTTAGTGTAAGGGGGCAGTTATGACCAAGTACAGCAATATCCTCGTTGTTGCCGATCCTGCACAGGATCATCAACCAGCATTGTCTCGCGCTATACACCTTGCTCGTCGTTCAGACGATGTAAGAATTACCCTTTTCCTTGCAATCTATGACTTCTCCTACGAGATGACCTCGATGCTTTCCGCAGATGAGCGCCAGGCTATGCGCCGCGGTGTCGTGATGCAACGAGAAGAATGGCTCAAAGATCTTATCCGTCCTTACACGGACGACGGTTTCAACATCCAACTCACTGTTGTATGGCATAACCGACCTTATGAAGCCATCATTGCAGAAATCTTTAGCAACCACCACGACCTGCTCATCAAAGCAACCCATGATCACGATAAGATTGGCTCGGTGATTTTTACCCCGACCGATTGGCACCTGTTACGTAAGTGCCCTTGTCCAGTTCTGATGGTGAAGGATCACAGTTGGCCGGAAAACGGAAAAATTCTAGCCAGCGTGAATCTTGCCGCTGATGATGAAACTCATGAACAGCTTAACGACGCCATTGTAGAAGAAGCTAAGTCTATCGCTGATCTACTCGGGGCTGAAGTTAATTTGGTGAATGCCTATCCTGCAACCCCGGTTAACATCACTATTGAGTTGCCGGAGTTTGACCCAGCCTCTTATACCGATGCTGTCAGAGGGCACCATCTCAAGTCCATGAAAGCACTTCGTCATAAGCACGGATTACCCGAAGAGCAGACCCATGTCCTTGAAGGGCTGCCTGAAGACATCATTCCCCAGGTTGCGGAAGATATCGATGCAGAACTGGTGATTTTAGGGACAACAGGACGTACTGGACTCTCTGCTGTTTTCATTGGTAATACCGCTGAGCACACCATCGACAGTCTGAATTGCGACCTGCTAGCATTAAAACCGGAAGGCTATATCAGCCCTTTGAGTCCTAACCTTCCGTAAGAAGAAAGCCTCGCAAGAGGCTTTTTTTTATAACTACTGTAATTCGATGGGCTGTACCGGTTGAACCTGGTTACTCGGCGGCCTTTCTTCTGCATCAGCCAGTTTTTTCAAGAAAGCCGTTATGTAGAGTTCATTACGAATCTTATTGCAGTAAGCATGGCTGATGTTTCGACGGTTCCACTCACTGGCAATAGCAACCCGAGTATGCGTGGATCGACGTCCAAAGGCGTAAGTTTCGCATATTTCAAGGTTGGTCATTTGCTGAGGTGTTTTGGTCACAGTACTGCTGCGCATACCTAGCTGCTGGGATTGAGATGATGAGCAGCCTGCCAAGATAGATAAGCAAAATGCAACAAGCGCTGTTTTGATAGGCTTTGAGCGGCGAATCATGGATGGTATAAGCATAATATTGATTTATAATGATTTGTTGTCTTTCGCCATTATAACCGATTACGACTTACATCCAATCTTAATTAGTCTCTTTGCTATGAGCCAGCGGCATAGCATCAAATATTGCCGATAAAAAAGGGCTGATGAGCACACATCAGCCCTAAAAAGGATTCGATTTTGGGGATTTAGTTAGCAGTATTGTAGTGGTATTCAAACACTGACTTGCTTGAATCATGAACTCGGGCATCGCCAACATGGCCAGCAGGCATCGATGCATCACCTGAAGTGTTCAACTGGGCTTGCAGTACACTCATCGCTGGTGTGTTAGCCTGCTGGATGAGATGTGTTGTTGGTGCACTACGTTCGCCTGCTGTTGATAGGTGATAGTCAAGTACATCGTTTGCCATTACCTGAGAAGACAGAACCAAAGCGCTGATGATAACGAAAGCTGATTTTTTCATAACCTACCTCTGTGTGTATTATCAGTACCCTCTGTCCATGAGAGTGTTGAGAAATTTTTTCAGTGAGTTTTGAACTCCCTCACTTGATGTACACATTGTATGGTGGCTCGTGTCTTAAACCCATGGCAGAAATGGATTAGTGAAATATCATCAACGCATCTCTGAATGAAAGCTTAATGCTAATTTGCTATTTCACTTTCACTCATTATGCCGAGTTACCTTGATCTCCTTGAGCAACTGCTCTATCCAGCGATACTTTTCAGTATTCCAGTGCTTCTGGTTATAGGCGATGACAATATCCATAATGTCACGTCGAAATGCATGCCCCTGCTCATCCATCTCAACGAATTGGTATTTATTTTGGTCGACGATATGATAAAGCTCGCGCGGGGCGATAAACAGCATATCTTCACTTCTAATAGCTTGCAGGATCGGTATGGCGTGCTGGCTACGAAATGCTGGCTTAACATTCAAATTTACATACTTTCTTACCAGCTCCATTTGTTCATTAAACCCTGGCACTACCATACCGGCCCAGCGGTAGTTATCCAGCTCTTCAATGGGAATCGTCCTGTGCTCCTCAATGAGTCCGCGACGACAGATAAAACCAAATTGGCTCTTAGCAATATTCTTCTGGTAGATAGTTTTTGGTGTCGTTAAAGGCTGGTAAGTGATCGCCAAATCGCAGCGGCCATCTTGGAGTTGGCTTAAAGTGCTGGAACCAAAACTATATAACTCAAGTTCAACTTTTGGACAATGACGATTAAATAAGTGATATATCTCAGTTCCATAACTCTCAATCAAGAAACCGTTAAGTGCTATTCGGAACCGGCCTTCCATTTCAGCGGGGTTAAATTGCTTGCTTTCTAATGCTTTCTCAAGTTGTGTATAGATCCCTGGCAATACAGCAGCTAGCTCTTCTGCTCGAGGGGTTAATTTAAGTCCCCGATTATGGCGAACAAAAAGCTGATCATCAAACGCTTCACGAAGACGCCCCAGCGCCCTACTCACTGCCGGTTGGCTGGTATCCAGTTTGTCTGCTGCACGGTGGGTGTTTTTCTCTTCCAGTAAAACAAGTAATACCTTAAGCAGATTAAGGTCAAGGTTATTGAGGTTCATTCATATCCCTTTCATCCCATGCTGATTTTATATACTAAGCGTATTATTAAAGTGATATCCAGCCTAATCACTGCCATAAACATTGATTGACCATTAATTCATCGCCTATGCGAGTAGAGTCAAGATAATCTAATATATTCACCCCCTGGCTGGTTTTCTGTAGAGCTATTCGCTCAAGCTATCAATAGCGATAAGCCGAATATATTTATTATTGGGGGCCAGCTGTAGAGAGACTTTACCGCTAAAACTTCCCACAGAGTTTACAACCAGAAGGCTTCATATCTATTGGCTTAGATTGACATAGAGGGCAAACCTTAGAAAATTTTATCAAGCTTTTTCGATAGCCATAGCACTTTTCTTTGGCTGTTATTTCATGCGCTAACTCATCAGAAAACTGTGAGTGATAATCATCGCTTATTGCCAACATAACATCGCTAGGAATGGATTTATTACTGTTAATTAGAGAGTTCAATCGCTCATAAATGATTCGGCTTGAGGTCATGGCACTTATTGAATACTCGTATTTCTCTTCCCATTTGGCAATAAGCGCCCAGAGGGACATTATAAGCTGAACCAACAAAATTATAGATATAATCGCGATAAGAGTGCTTTTAATCGCTGGATGTTCATTATCAAATAATACTAAACATAGTAAAGAGACTGGGATTGCCAGTCCCAAATACACAATAACGTTACGCAGTCGACACAGCCTTCGTTTTCTTTTCTCAAAGATTTCAATTGCCCCATAAGTATGAAACCTCATTTCCATCAGATGTATAGGCATACCCACCTCAAACGACATATAGCTGAAACGCAACGTCCAGTAATTATTAGATTATATGTCATATATACCCAAGTGACTTCAAGTTACTTGGTATAACATCTTGCACTTCACTAAACGGAAGAAGAAGAGGCAATTAGCTGGCTATCGTTAACTTAACAGGCATTAAAAACCGACTAGTTGCAAAGGAATTGCATGAAGCGGGATAAAAGAAGGGAGAATAATGACTATTCTCCCCTTCAATATTAGATGTTTGTCACATCAATGAACATAGACTCGTCAATATTCGTAGACGAAACAGTGGCTTCACTGAATTGGTATTCTTCTCGCTCACCTTCACGATCTAGCGGAAGATTCACAAAGTCAAACAGATCTCTATCAGCCAGCTGGCTTGGGCTAACATTTTGAATCGACTTGAAGATACTCTCGACACGACCCGGCGTCTTCTTGTCCCAATCAATCAGCATTGCCTTGATCGCCTGACGCTGTAAGTTCTCTTGCGAGCCACATAGGTTGCAAGGAATGATTGGGAACTCCTTATGCTCTGCGTACTTGATCAGATCTTTTTCACGACAGTATGTTAGAGGGCGGATCACAACGTTACGGCCATCATCAGAACGTAGCTTAGGCGGCATCGCTTTTAGACGCGAGCCGTGGAACATGTTCAAGAACATAGTTTCTACGATATCGTCCATATGGTGGCCCAAAGCCAGTTTTGTCGCGCCAATTTTTTCAGCAAACGAGTACAAGGTACCACGGCGTAGGCGAGAACAAAGACCGCAAGTTGTTTTGCCTTCAGGAATCTTCTCCTTAACAACAGAGTAGGTATCTTTGTCCACAATGTAGTACGGAATATTGAGGGTCTCAAAATAGTCCGGCAGGATATGTTCAGGGAAGCCCGGCTGTTTCTGATCAAGGTTTACCGCGACAACTTCAAACTTAATTGGTGCCGCTTTTTGAAGATTCAATAGGATATCTAACATCGCAAATGAATCTTTGCCACCACTGATGCATGCCATCACAACATCATTTTCTTCAATCATGTTGTAATCAATAATGGCATTACCAACATTCCTTCGAAGGCGCTTCTGAAGTTTGTTGAACTCAAGTGTTTCTTTTCTAGTATCTGTTTGATTCATTGCGATTTCTCACACTACCGATAGTACCGGCTGTTGATTTCCTGATTGGATTTTCGTAAGGCGTGGATTATACGGATTTTTTAAGCCAGTTGAAATATTTGTCTGCGATAGGTGCGATCCCTCGATACGCCCTGATATGCAACCAGCATTTACATGACGGGCAGCCCACCACAAGTAATGCATGTTTGCGAAAAAGCCGTACCAAACTGATACGGCTCTCTACTCTTTGACTACTAGGGCTATCGGTTACTTAAACAGGCCAATAAAGAAAAGCTTGATGTAATCAATCAAACGGCTGAACAGCCCACCTTTTTCAACGGATTCCAGCGCAACCAAAGGCACTTCAGCAACGTCTTTACCATCTACCTGGTAGAAAATCTTGCCGACAATTTCCCCTTCATTGATCGGTGCTGTCAACTCAGATGTCAGTTCTACGGAAGCCTTCATCTTGCTCACGTCACGGCGTGACAAGGTCACGTATGTATCTTCCATTGTGCCCAGCGAGATGGTATCAGTATTGCCCATCCACACTTTTTCTTTAATCAGCTCATCACCTTGTTTATGCGGAGAAACCGTTTGGAAGAAGCGGAAGCCATAATTCAGTAGCTGCTTACTTTCTGCCTCTCGGGCTTTCGGGCTGCTCGATCCCATTACAACCGAAATCAGACGCATGTCCCCTTCGGTTGCAGAGCTCGCAAGGCTGTAACCTGCCCCACCCGTATAGCCGGTTTTCATACCATCAACATTAAGGCTACGGTCACCTAGCAACCCATTGCGGTTTCGCTGAGTAATGTTGTTATAGGTAAACGACCTCTCGCTGTAGATTGAATAGATATTTGGCAAGTCATTAATCAAGGCCCGGCCCAGCAACGCGATATCATACGGTGTCGAATACAGCTTATCGCTATCAAGGCCGTGCGGGTTTGAAAATGACGTGTTGTTCATATTGAGTTTTTTGGCCCAAGAGTTCATCAGGCTAACAAACGCCCCTTCTGAACCCGCAACATGCTCTGCAATGGCAACACTGGCATCGTTGCCTGATTGAACAATCAAGCCACGATACAAATCCATCATGTTAACCTCGGTGTTAACCTCAATGAACATTTTTGATGAGTCCGGGAAGTTCCTGGCCCAAGCATTGCGACTGATCACAACAAGATCATCTTCACTAATGTTGCCGCTTTTCATTTCCTGGCCGGCCACATAGCTAGTCATTAGTTTTGTTAAACTTGCCGGGTTAAGTTGCTCGTGGGCATTCTTCTCTACCAATACCTGACCTGTATGGTAATCCATCAATACATAACCTTTTGCCCCCAGAACCGGTGCATCAGGAATGACTGTAGGTGCAGCAAAGGCAGAGGCCGAAAGACAGAGTGTACCTGCAGTTAAGGTGCGAAAAGTGTGTTTCAGTTGTATTTTCATTTTTCTCGCCGTCGATGGTGTCATTGGGAGCAGTATATCTAACCCAAGCATGAAATCTCGTATGCTTTACGAAGTCTTACGTTATTGTAAAATCCGTTACAACTGGGCATTTAAGTTAGCGTGTTTTTTAACCCAAGATATAAAATTTTGAGCAAGATTTCCTGCTTAACTTCGCGTATTTCGATGCTAAATGGATTCAAACAAGACCGGAACCCAACTATCAAGGCATGGCGGATGCGCTAAAATGCCGTTAGGATGAAGTAACGAGGCACTTTCTCAGGCAGAGATGAGTCAACTTAAGGAATGACAATGACTTTCTATCAAAAATTAGTACACCATAATAAGAAAATTTCACGGCTCGAACACCTCGAGGCAATTTGTTCTTGGGATCAGGCTGCGATGATGCCTGAAGGCGGAAATTCCGCCCGCTCAGAAGCGTTGGCCGAGCTGGCCGTTATCAAGCATGAACTATCCATCGCTCCTTTCCTCGGCGAATGGTTTGGGCAAGCAGCCAGCGAAGAACTAGACGCAGATGAAACAATCAACCTCCGAGAAATGAAGCGAAGCTGGCAACAAGCCAATGTTGTCCCGGCCGAGTTGGTAGAAAAGAAGTCATTGGCCTGTTCCAAGTGTGAACATGCTTGGCGCACGCAAAGGGAAAACAATGACTGGCAACGATTTAGCCAGAATCTAAAAGAGGTCGTCGCATTGACAAGGCAAGAGGCACAGATTCGTGCTGAAGCGACTGGCCTAAGCCGTTATGACGCCCTACTCGATCTGTATGAGCCGGGTATGACAACCGTTGAGCTTGATGAGCTGTTCAGTGATGTGAAAAGCTGGTTGCCTGAGCTCATACAACAAATCATGGAACGGCAGAGCCAAGATATTATTATGCAGCCTGTTGGACCTTTTCCTGTCGAACAGCAGCAGGCGCTGAGCCACACTTTAATGGCTCGGCTGGGTTTTGACTTCAATCACGGCCGACTCGATAAGAGTATCCACCCTTTCTGCGGTGGCGTGCCAACCGATGTACGTATTACCACACGCTATGATGAATCCGATTTTACATCGGCACTGATGGGCGTTATCCATGAGACCGGTCACGCCCGTTACGAACAAGGCCTCCCGGAAATGTGGGCCGGCCTGCCCGCTGGCAAAGCCCGTTCAATGGGAGTTCATGAATCTCAAAGCCTGTTTTTTGAGATGCAATTGTCCAGAAGCGAGCTCTTTATCGATATTTTGGCACCGCTGGCCGCTGATATATTCCAACGCAATGATGACCCAGCGTTGTCCTCTGAAAATCTCACTTTGCTCAACACCCGAGTAAAACCCGGGCTTATTCGCGTTGACGCTGATGAAGCGACCTATCCGGCACATGTCATTCTGCGCTACGAGATCGAACGCGATCTGGTAGAGGGTAAAATTGAAGTCGAAGATATTCCCGAGCTGTGGGACAAAAAAATGTCCGAGTACTTGGGAATATCAACGAAGGGTAACTTCTCTGACGGTTGCATGCAGGACATCCATTGGACCATGGGAGCTTTTGGCTATTTCCCTTCTTATACCCTAGGTGCCATCTATGCAGCGCAGTTTATGGCGGCGATCAAAAAAGAAATGAATGTTGATAGCTTAATTCGTGAGCGCAACCTTCAACCAATCTTCAACTGGCTTGATCGCCATGTTTGGAAGCGTGCGTCGACAGTATCAACCGATCAGCTACTGATTGACGCAACCGGCGAAAGACTCAATGCCCAGTTCTTCAAGCAGCATTTAGAACAGCGCTACTTGAAATAACACCTTGTCTGATAATAAAAAGCCGCTAAACAATAGCGGCTTTTTTGTGCTGGTTGACCAATGTCTCAAGATTCACATCAAGCTCAGTTCAAGCACCGAATTGACTGAATCTCCATTCCATTTGTAGGTAAAGTGTCGGCTTTGGCACACCTTGGTTACCAGTACCGGTTTAAACAGCACATAACAGTCATGCCCCTGGTGGCGAACGGACTGATAGACAATGCCATCGCCTCTTGCCGATTTGACTTCGGTTGCCAACGCTTGCGAGTGGGCATAATTCGTCGGGTGGTACAGCGGCGAATCGAGCAGATGCCGTTCACGTAAATCCACCAAGTCAGCATTGAACCATGCATCGATGCAGCGCATCTGGATATCCTGCGCAGGCTCGTTAGTATAACCCATCACTCTTTCAATATGATGCACCGTCTCTTTGATTGCGGTATTCACTTCGGGTGACGCATAATAGCCGCCAAAATCAGAAGTATTGAATCTGGCACCATCGGGATTCACGTGGGTAAACGCTGCCATTACATAACTGCAATGAGGGATCCCTACCAACCTTTCTTCTGGATGAATACGGCCAAAATCTCCGGTTTCCTCTGCTAACCTGGGATTCGTAATTGCCTCAATCGCAAAAATAGCTTCCAGCTGCTCTGGCTCAGCCACGTCTTCATACAGGTTTATGGGTGGGTATTTAGATGGGATCAAACGATAACAAAGCTGTTCATAAAAAGACGACTTACCCATTTCTTCAATATTGATGTCCATCAAGATTGTCCACCACGCCATGCATTCAATCGCGATGCGACTTGGTACAAGTCAACCACTTTTCCCTGACACATAATTTCCATTGCCGAGCGGCCGGCAAAGAAAGGATGGTTATTGGGCTTTTGCACCCAATTATAAACACTCTCTTCTGCAGTAAACATAATACGTAGGCACTTATGAATGTTTAGTATATAACTCATTCTTTCCAAGAGGTCCTTTGACACTTTGGCAGACTCGGGATGAGTTCGATACTTATTCAGTGTTGAGCGGCTGGTTAAGCCAAGCAGAGCCATCTGCTGATTTTGGCTGCATGACCACTTATCAAGAATGTTGAATACAACTGGCAAAACGGTATTGCCCGCCTGTGCAAGTTGCTGGGATTGGGTTGCTTGCGCTGCATTCATCATCGTTACTCCACTTGTCCATATATGGGCAAAGTTAGCACAAAAGAACAAAAACAACCACCCGAGCTTGTTAGATGTTGTCTCGATTAGTGGCCAAGCGATAGCCAAAAAAATACCCAGCGAATGCTGGGTATCTCATTGAACAACTGTATCGGGTTAGCAATTAGGATTGCTTATACTTTGCCGTGTTCTCGGCAATCTTCACAATCACTTTTACGGCTTGTTCCATACCTTCAATCGTGATGAACTCGTGAATACCATGGAAGTTATAACCGCCAGTAAAGATGTTTGGACAAGGTAACCCCATAAACGACAGGCGAGCGCCGTCTGTACCGCCTCGGATCGGCTTGATTTCAGGTTTTACATCACACTCAATCATGGCCTGTTTCGCCAGTTCGATGATGTGTGGGTGAGGCTCAACCATTTCGCGCATATTGTTGTAGCAGTCAGTTAGAACCAACTCGACACGACCTTTGGTCAGCTTACCGTTAAGCTCGTCTACTTTGGCCTGCATGAAGGCTTTGCGGCGCTCCAACCCTTCGCGGTCAAAATCGCGAATAATATAGCCAAGTTCAGTGCGTGCGACGGCTGGCTCCATTGATTTGAGATGATAAAAGCCCTCGTAGCCTTCTGTACACTCAGGGGTTTCCTCCGCTGGCATCATCAGCTGGAACTGCGCCGCAATATTCATGGCATTGACCATCTTATTCTTGGCTGTCCCTGGGTGGACATTGACACCATGGCAAATAACATCAGCCGACGTCGCATTGAAGTTCTCATACTCCAGCTCACCGACAGGACCGCCATCAATGGTATAAGCCCATTTTGCACCGAACTTTTCAACATCAAACAAGTTTGCACCGCGGCCAATTTCCTCATCCGGCGTGAAGCCGATGCAAATGTCGCCATGTTCAATTTCAGGGTTAGCCTTTAAATAAGCGACGGCAGTGATGATTTCCGCAATACCCGCTTTGTTGTCCGCACCAAGCAGTGTCGTCCCGTCCGTTGTGATCAGGTTGTGGCCATGAAGCTTATTGAGATCAGGGTACTGGATTGGCGACAATACTTCGTCACCAATACCTAGCGCGATATCTCCGCCCTGGTAGTTCTCAACAATCTGAGGTTTCACATCTTTGCCGGAAGCGTCAGGGGCTGTATCCATGTGGGCAATAAAACCAATTGCAGGCACCTCATGGTTAACATTTGATGGCAGCAGGGCTGTCAGATAACCATTGTCATCCAATGTGACATCTGAAAGACCAAGTTCAACCAGCTCCTCTTTCAGTTGCTGAGCTAATACACGCTGCCCCTCAGTACTCGGGCAGTGGGCATTGGCAGGGTTTGATTGAGTTTCAAAGCTCACGTAACGTAAAAAACGCTCAATTAAGTTATCCATGTCCCACTCATTTTGTTCAACTAAGTAATATGGCAACCAAGTATCCAGATGAGAGCAGTTAAATGAATTGCGATGAATCAGTTTTTTGTTCATTAAATGAAGATAAGTCGGTGCGCTGACCAGTTTTTTTAATGCTAATCACAGCGATACTAGCATTTTTGATTAATAAAGCCTCAGTATGAATGCTACGGTCGTATACAACGCCTTTTTCACACGGTATGAGGGGGCAATGATAGGTAACTTTCGTTTTTGCCTGTTAAATAACTCGGCGTAGCCGAAGATAAAGTGTGTGGAAATGTAAAAGGTTGATCGTCCACTATAGAACTCACATCTTATTTAGCTGCCATTCAGTATGTGTGACATCGGTGGAAAATATTTTCTCTAATAGTGCATAAGATGGCTTTAACCAAGGAGGTCTTATGCTTACTAAACTTTTTCTACCGCATGAACCGATTGAAAAGACTGTGGATGTCCA
The DNA here is from genome assembly GCF_029223585.1 of Photobacterium sp. DA100. Lineage (NCBI taxonomy): Bacteria > Pseudomonadati > Pseudomonadota > Gammaproteobacteria > Vibrionales > Vibrionaceae > Photobacterium > Photobacterium sp. DA100. The sequence continues at coordinate 1,959,378 of NZ_CP119423.1, forward strand.
GATACCCGTAATCAATGACAATATTCCAGCCAAGCTAAAGTTGAGATACCGAAAAGGACAATTAAAAGCAAACTTACACTTCTGCAATAAAGACGGAAATGAAAAGCTTGATTTGTTCTATCCCCGCATAGCTTCTGAATTCAAACGGCAAGCCCAACTCAATTTTTCCCAATGTTGCCACTCTCGCTACTTACCCAACTCTCTTTTAACTTCTCAAGTGTCGAAATGGTGCAATGACCACGCCAAACTATATATCTCATACGAAACTCCTCATGGATTGAAGGTAACAGAACACCAAAAAGGCGGGATCAGAATCAAAGCAACGGATCGCGATTTAACAGTATAACCCTACCCTCTGTGCGCCAACGATAAAACCCGGTAAGCAAGCCGGGTTTTACCGGGCCTCAATATCAACTCACAAACTTATATTGCTCGCCCCCATGCTTTGCATATGCAAAATGACATCCTCCGGCTTTATTGATGGGTCATTGAAGAAGCGAAATAATTCGTTTGCAGCCGCTTTTTCTATAACCGGGCTAACAGCCATCGAATCAATCATGCTCGGTACTAGATTGCCCTGCTTCTCTGCCAGCTGGAAATCCTGATAAGCATCAATAGCACATGAACTGAAGCCTGATAAAGACGCATTATGGTATGGTGGCACTGACCCTTTCTGTTTGTTGAAAGCCGATATGAGCTCGGGGGTAGATACTGATTTTGCAACCTGATTCGCCACCTCAGCCTTGAGGTGCGGGCTCTTGAACAGCACCAGGCTATCCATATTGTAAATAAACCCGGGCTCATGGGCTGGCGTGGGATAACAACCAATCTTTTCCGGGAAATGACCGTTTAACGCCATCAGATCACCGGCTACCCAATCTCCAGTGATTTGAAAAGCCCGGCTCCCCTCGAGCAATTGCCGGGTTGCCGAATCCCAGGTTTGCTTGGTCAGATAAGGTAAGACTAGCGAACTAATCTGCCGAAATAAGTGCAACGCTTCCAATGTGGTCTGGCTGGAAAGCGCCTCGGCGTCCAGTTCAATATAGGCTTTTTTGTAGTATTGAGCGCCTCCTAAGCCAAAAGCAATATTCTCAAACAACTGGACAATCTGCCATGGCTCATTCCCAATAGCCAGTGGCGCAACCCCGCGCTCCTGTAGTTGCGAAAATACCTCGATTACCTGCTCCCACGTTTCCGGGATAGCGAGCTGATAACGCTCCAGCACGTCGTGGTTTACCCACATCCAATTGAGGCGATGGAGGGTTACAGGAACGGCAACATATTCACCGTTATAGCGGTGTATTTCACGGGCAACCTTAAACAAATTCTCGTCCCACGAGTGTTGTTGAGCCGCATCGTTGATGTTGTGCAAAAAACCAAGTGCTGCCCACGACTTAATCGACGGGCCCTCCAGTTGCGCGACATCCGGTGGGTTGCCGGCAATTGCTCGAGCCTGGAGGATTGACTTAGCAATTTTCCCGCCTCCTCCCTCAACAGGAACACTCAAGACGTTAAACCCATTCATTACCAGCTCTTGTTTGATAACCTGGACGGAATTGACCTCACCTTCAGATGTCCACCAATGGAGGAATTGCAGATCCTGAGCTGCGTGAGCTGAAAAAATTGAAGTGATAAGTCCTGCAATTAAAACCTTTTTCATACATCTCTCGATAAAAATAATTCTACTATCAGCCCCCTCTCAGGGTGGTTATTCAGTATCAAGTCGCCACCATGAGAACGTGCAATACTTCTTGAAATCGTTAACCCGAGGCCAGATCCGTCGACGTCTTGATCTCCGGTTCTGAAGTAAGGCTCAAAAACCTTTTCCAGCAATTTGTTTTCAATCCCAGGCCCATAGTCTCGTATGGTGATCACAAGGTATGACGCTGAGTTCAGTACCGAGATATCCACCTTTTCACCATACAAAACCGCATTATCAACCAGGTTATAAATTGAACGCTTTATCGCGACCGGTTTGCCGATGTAGTGAGTGTCCAGGATGTGTTCAAGAGACACCGTTGGCTTATGACGGTTATAATAGTCGGCACACTGAACTAAGAGGCTGCCGATGTCGATTGTCTCAGGCTCTTCATGAATGTCGGTTTCGCGAATACACTGCAAGGCCCCTTTTAGCAGCAACTCGAATTCGTTGAGCAGCTTTTCAAACCGCAACCTTGTCTGTTCATCATCGAGCATTTCAGTCCGCAATTTGAGACAAGCAAGTGGCGTTTTCAAATCATGGGATATCGCACTGAATAGCATTTCTCGGTCACGGATATACGACCGCACTCTCCGGTTCATTTTGTTAAAGGCGTGGACCGTAGCCTTCATCTCTGAACTCCCTTCCTCTTTGATCTCTTTGACCACTAACTGAGAGCCCATCAGTGTGGCCGCCTTTGCCAATGATTTAATGGGGCGCAGCTCCTTTCGGACGATCCACGCCGTGCAAAGCATCAATAGCACTGAGGTAATACCAAGAAAAATAAACTGACGTTGCTCTATAAACGGTGTAGATAAACTCGAAAATGTCACGGGTAAAACCGAAGCGATATAAAACCATTCTTGCTCGGACATTTTGATTTGCATCACTAAAATAGGGAGATTTAACTCACCCAAAACCAAGCTGTACTTGGTCCAAATCTCCGGCAGTTCATTCAGCCTGATAGCAGAATTAAAAACCCGTATATCTTCTCTTTTCGTTAACGCAACATGAATTTCTTCGACCCCGGAAAGTGAAGACATCAGTTCTTGCTCCAGCTCTTGTATCAACCATGGTGTATAACGGAAGCTTGTAAGGGTATTATTGGGAATATATTTATCATTGATAGAGATAAAAAAACGCGTTCCGCCTGATTCTCGCAACTGGCTGAGAATTAAGTGGCGATAGTTAACCGGGAGCGATTGAAAGTAACTGTAGGTATCTAATGCTCCCTCAGCTATACTCAAAGCGGTTTGTTTTATACTATCTTTTTTCTCTTCTTCATTGGCATGATACCAAATTGCCCCAGCGATTAATTCGGCAATAATAATAACTACCAGTAATGTAGCCCCAACTCGAAATGTAATTGACTTGAAAAACGGAGGAAACTTATTCATGAATTAATTATGACTCAAAAAGGGTATCAACAGCCAACATGTATCCTTTATTTCTCACGGTCAGGATAATTGAGCGTTCATGATCATGAAGATGCTTCCGAAGCCTGCTCATCTGCACATCGATCCCACGTTCCATAGGCTCTGCTTCTCTTCCCCACACCCACTGGGCGATTTCATCCCGACTGAAAATTTTATTCGGGTTCTGTACAAATAAGCTCAGTAAGGAAAAATCCGCACCTGAAAGCTGAACGGTTTCACCATCAGCATGGACCAATCGCCTTTTGACCGTATCGAAAGTCCAATCGAGAAAGCTAATCCTTCGGCTAAATAACGTGCTGCTATTGAACTCACTACGGCGCAATAGTGCTTTGATTCGCGCCAATAACTCCCTAGGGCTAAATGTTTTCGTAATATAATCATCGGCTCCGACTTCCAATCCCGTAATGCGATCAACCTCATCACACACCGCAGTCAGCATAATAATGGGAACATGTGATTTTAATCGTATTTTACTGCAAAGCGTAAAGCCATCTTCACCTGGAAGCATTATATCCAGCACAATAAGATGCGGTTCCTGAACACCCATTTGTTGCCACATTTCATCGCCATCAGAAGCCGTAACAACGTTAAACCCTGAACGACTTAAATATTCGCTGAGCGCATCTCTAATTTCTTCACTATCATCCACAACAAGTATATTTTTCTTTTCCATAAGAGATCCTGCTAAATACTTCCGAACTAGTTATATGTTTAATTAACAAGCTGGGCAAGTTGTTTGTTGGTTAATTGGATCTGAGTATTGTTTTAGCGCGTTTGTAAGAAGTTGCTTACAAATAAATAACTATAAATTACTTATCAAGCGAAACATATTGCTAGGATTGTCAGCAAATAAAAGCATGGCCGTTCATTCCATATTCTTGCAATATTCTTTGTTATGTTCGGCGTTTAAAGCAGTCACCTCATAGTTTGAAAACAATTAGGATGTGAAAAATGAAGATAGTAAAAAGCCCGTTAAAAACAGCCGTTACTGTTCTTGCCCTCGCCATAGCACCGAGTGTTGTATCCGCACAGACATATTCAATAATACCGGAACAAAACCTCTACTTTTTAAGCCCCCATCCCGATGACATACTACTTACCTTTGGTGGACTCATCAGCAAATTAGCCAATGAAGGTAGTATTGAGCACAAAACCAATGTAACAGAGGTATTCTTTAGCCTGTCAAATTACTCAACTAACCATCTGGATATCTTAACCAATAAGCGGGTGCTTGATATAACGAAAATGCGTTTTAATGAAGATTTTAGCGCCCACACTGAAATGTTCGGCAACTGGGATAACTTCCGTTATAAAACAGCAGGGTTCTACGATGCTCCATTGCGATTATATGAAGGATCCCCGACTGCTGGTGGAGGACCTGCCGGTACTTTTGCTGATTTCAGGCAAGCTGAAATTGACGTCTACAACCGAATTGCTGCAGATATAACCCCGATACTCAAACAGCAAGATTGTGCAGCGTTTGTCTTGCTTGCCAATGGGTCACACATCGATCATTTTGTTGTTCGTGAGGCGGTAATGAAGGCGGCACACGACTTGGGTAGTGAAGCTCAGTGCCAGATTTATTTTGGAGAGGATCAGCCCTACACCGGAGCAAATCCCGACAAAGCACAAGATGAACTTAACAGCATTAAAGCCAGACTTCCGAACAATGCGATATCCAAGTTAACCTATTGGTATGACAAAGATTACAAGTTAGAGTTATTTAAAAAATATTACCTCAGCCAGTATGATGTTGGCTATATTCCGCCGCTGGAAAGTGCAGAGTTTGAAAACATCTATAAGTGGGACAAGTCGACATATGGCGATTTGCAGAAGCATCAGCTGTGCAACTTTGATTATTGCTCTCTGAAGTAGGTTCAAACCGAGTGTATAAAAACCCGAGTACATTTTGACTCGGGTTTTTAATTCAATTAGTGGCTAGCTACGTGGAACCCAGGGGGTAATCTTAACGGCAGGATGACTGAATGTAACGGTTTCGCCCTCAGCCAGTGACGATAACTCGATAACCTTGGTATCACCACTGTCAAAGTGTACGACGACCCCTTCGACATCGGGCATGAACCATCCCGAAAACATTCCGCCGAGATCTGACAACAGCTGATTCATCTGAGGAACTAGCTTGGCAACTTCGACTTGCTGGATTGATGTCCCGTAATCTTGCTTGGCTATAACTTGCATCGAAACATCACAGGTAATGCCATCGTCAATGACATAGGTAACGTCTGGGTTGGCCTGGCGCAAATTACTATCAATTGGCACCGTCAGCTCATTGTTTGCCGGGATCTCTAACTCTTCATAATGCTCATCTTTACGCATCGATCCTTTGTGGATTTGACAGACACTGCCATCCTGCTGATTCAGAAGGAACAGTGCCAATTTGACATCATCATGTCCCTCTTTAACATTTTGCTTGAGCTTACTGTAAAGTGTGCTGTAACGCATCTCTATGTTCTGAGCCGCTGCCTGCTGAGCATAGAGCGAAGTGCTGGCAACTACGCCCGCAACTAGCCAATGGGTCAACTTCATCCTTTATCCTTGGCGCCAGTATTGATTGTTATGCTTGATCATTGCTTGAATTTCATCAACATATGCATGACCTCGCTCTGAATAACGGCTTAGTCCTTCTGCCAGCTTCGTACCTTCAACCTCTTCGCCGGCCTTACGCTGTGCAGAGCGAATATCACGTAAGTCTTGATAGGCACGATTGGTATTCACGTTCATGAAGTAGGCTTGCACCGATAAATACGGTGATGCGAATACCGCCACTTCATGGCTTGCTCCTTCATTCCGTGCATTAGGAACCAAACCGCAGCCTTTACGATAACACCATTGGCCAAAATAGTTGTTGCCTTCCACTGCAAAGCGTGACGTTCCCCACCCAGATTCATTTGCCGCCTGACTAAGGACAAGCGACTCGGGAAGGACGTCAACACGCTCCAGTATCGCAGCGAGCCAATCGGCAGTAATCATATTACCGTCAAGCGGAAGCTTGTAGGCGTCAGCGAGCTTTTCGGCGTAGGCGTATTGATCTCGAGAAAGCGATTCACCGGTATTCACTGAAGATAAAACCGACTCGAGGAACTGGCGCTCTTCTATTATCCGTTGATTTTCGTGCTCAACGGCAGGGCGAAGAAAGTCGAAGAAAGCCGCTTTCTTCAGAGTAACGTCGGTGATTTTGGAAAAGTCTGGCTTGGCATTTTGTGATGAGGCCGAGGCGGCCTCATCGTTGGAGCTTTGGAATGGGATTTCGCCACATGCTGTCAATCCACTGACTAATGCAAAAATGGCAACTTTACTGGTTGTTATATTTTTTATCACGCGTCAAAAACCTTTGGATCCCCCTGCTGGTTTTGGTCGTTATCATTTTGTCCTTTCTGAACTGTCGTGACATGAAGCGAGACACCAAAAAGGTTGCGGTAGATAATGGCTTTCACATTAAAGAAGAATGGGATCGTCCAAATTAAACCGATACCAGCAGTGGCAAATGAAATAATAAACATCGTTAGGATGACAATAAAAATAGCTGTCATCGGCAGTAGTTTACGCAAAGTTGCCACGAGTGAAAACTGAATTGCTTTCAGTGGTGATAAACGTTTTTCGCAAACCAGCATAATTGCCATGCTAAAGCCCATCGAAAGCAGCATACCGAAAATAGGGAAAATCGCATTGGCGATACCCTGTAACGAAGCGCTGAGCAACACCGTGATAACTGAAACCAGGGCGAAAGGAAACCCTTTGACCAAGTAGCTTGGTTTACTTGGCAGACCAACTGCATGGTTCAATGCCATCAAGCTAACGCCCGCCAACAGAGGAGCACTTAATACATCCGACCAGAAATTTGCCATATAACCCGCCTCAATGACCGAGGCAGACATCTCGCCGCCAGTTATAACGGCATCGAAAAACACGGCAGCACTTCCAAGTTGCACTTGCAGGCCCAGCAGAAGCAGCGCAACTTGTGCCAGAAACAAACCAATAACCGCTGGCAAGAAAGTCAGAAAATTCTTGGCTGTGATCTTCCAGGCTTCTTGAAGCACAGACAGTGACTGAAGATCACTCTCACCTTTCAACGCTCTTTCGATTGAGCCGCCAACTTGGAATGTTTTGTTATTCATTTGTATTTCACTAAATATTACACACTAGGCCCGTGATTGTACGCTAGTTAGGCCCGATAGAGAAACTTTGCGACAAAAAGCTGCTTTTCCGTCCAGAGTGTGACTTTGGAGGGCGAATTAGCTAGTCAGTCTGAATACACTATGATTAATAGATTACGCCTACGGAATGCATATGCTTATGCCTTGATTTTAAAGTAAATTTCATTCGGGTACAGACACTGCATCCAAGCTGTTATTAAACAGATGTTCGCTAGTATGAAAATAGTCTAAGAAATTGGAAAAAAACGCTTTGAATTACGCGTTTACGGGACTATTATGCGCCCCCTAAATTCAACCTAATAGTTGGGGGGATTATCTATGAAACCCCTGGGTGGAGATCTTGTAGAATTGAACGCTGCAGAAACAACTAAAGCACCGGTGATTCAGCTTAAAGGGCTGGGCAAAAGCTTCGATGGCAAGCAAATTATCACTGGTCTCGATCTGAATGTGAACGATGGTGAATTCCTTACCATCCTTGGCCCTTCTGGCTGTGGTAAAACAACTGTTCTTCGACTAATCGCCGGCTTTGAAAATGCCGATGCGGGACAGATTGTTATTGCCGGCAAAGACGTAACAGGTATTCCAGCGGAACAACGCAACGTAAATACTGTATTTCAGAGTTATGCTCTTTTCCCGCATATGACAGTCTTTGACAATGTTGCTTTCGGCCTGCGTATGCAGAAAGTCGCTGAGAGTGAGATTGAGCCTCGCGTAATGGAAGCGCTGCGTATGGTGCAACTAGAGAAGTTTGCCCCTCGTAAGCCTCACCAGCTTTCTGGTGGTCAGCAGCAGCGGGTTGCAATCGCACGAGCGGTAGTGAACAAGCCAAAAGTATTGTTGTTGGACGAATCCCTGTCGGCGTTGGACTACAAACTTCGCAAACAGATGCAGATCGAGCTGAAACAGCTGCAGCGTAAACTGGGTATTACCTTCATTTTCGTTACCCACGATCAGGAAGAAGCCCTTTCAATGTCAGACCGTATCATTGTTATGCGCTCTGGTAACGTTGAGCAAGATGGCTCTCCTCGTGAAATTTACGAAGAGCCAGAGAACCTATTTGTCGCGCGTTTCATTGGCGAAATCAACGTGTTTGATGCGGTCGTCAAAGAGCGCTTGGATGAAACCCGTGTATTGGCAAATGTTGAAGGCCGCCCTTCAATGATCCACTGCAAGCTGCCAGTTAGCCCGGGTGACAAGGTTAAAGTATTGCTGCGACCTGAAGATATTCGCCTGGAAGAAATCAACAATGGTGACGAAGCACAAGGCATCATTGGTTATATCCGTGAGCGTACCTATAAAGGTATGACGCTTGACTCTGTGGTCGAGCTGGAGACGGGCACGTCTGTCATGGTAAGTGAATTCTTCAACGAAGATGATCCTGATGTGGACCACTCTCTGGATCAAAAAGTTGCGGTTACTTGGGTTGAAAGCTGGGAAGTGGTGCTAGCAGATGAACAAGAAGCTTAATCTTCAAAACATCATCATAACCGTCATTGTTGGTTGGCTATTGCTGTTTGTATTTATTCCCAACCTGATGATCATCGGCACCAGTTTTCTGACCCGAGATGATGCAAACCTGATTGAAATGACCTTCACATTGGACAACTACATCCGGTTGTTTGATCCGCTTTATGCCAAGGTCATGATGCACTCGTTCTATATGGCGCTGGTGGCCACACTACTTTGTTTGGTGATTGGTTATCCGTTTGCCTATGCGATTGCAAAGATGCCAGAGAAATGGCGTCCGTTTATGCTGTTTTTGGTGATTGTGCCGTTTTGGACCAACTCATTGATCCGTACTTATGGTCTGAAGATCATGTTGGGTACCCGAGGTATTTTGAACAATACCCTGCTCTACCTAGACATTATCGATAAGCCGCTACGTATCATGTACACCGAGTATGCGGTAATGGTTGGCTTGGTCTACATTCTTCTGCCGTTTATGGTGCTACCGCTGTACTCGGCGATTGAGAAACTCGATCACAACTATATTGAAGCCGCGCGCGATTTGGGTGCGAACAAGTTCCAAACGTTCGTGAAGGTGATTTTTCCACTGACCATGCCAGGCATCATTGCTGGTTGTCTACTGGTGCTACTACCTGCTCTTGGTATGTTCTATGTGTCCGACCTACTTGGCGGAGCGAAGAATCTGCTGATCGGTAACGTGATTAAGAGCCAGGTATTGAACGCCCGTGATTGGCCGTTCGGTGCAGCAACCAGTATTGCATTGACGATCGCGATGGCAGTCATGCTGTACGCCTACTACCGGGCAGGCAAACTGCTTAACCGTAAAGTGGAGCTTGAATAATGGGACGCGCATTTAAATTCAGTTTTATGACTGTGGTGTATGCCTTCCTATATACACCAATCATTATCCTGATTGTTAACTCATTCAATGCCAGCAAATTCGGCATGAAATGGGGAGGTTTTACCACCAAGTGGTATCACCAGCTGGTAAACAACGACAGCTTGATGCAGGCGGCATGGCATTCGCTGAATATTGCCGTGTTCTCGGCAACTGCGGCAGCGATTATTGGTAGTTTGACGGCGGTTGCCCTCTTCCGCTACCAGTTCCGCGGCAAACATTTTGTCAACGGCATGCTGTTCGTGGTGATGATGTCACCAGACATCGTAATGGCAATCTCGCTGCTGGCGCTGTTTATCTTGGTTGGCGCGGAGCTTGGCTTCCTCACCTTGCTGCTTTCGCACATTACATTCTGCCTACCATTCGTGGTGGTAACGGTTTACAGCCGCTTGAAAGGGTTTGATGTGAAAATGCTCGAAGCTGCACGTGATTTGGGCGCAAGCGAATGGGTCATCCTAAAGCAGATTATCCTGCCGCTAGCCAAGCCTGCGGTTGCCGCTGGTTGGTTGCTAAGCTTCACCCTGTCGCTGGATGACGTCATTGTCAGTTCATTTGTAACAGGTCCGAGTTACGAAATTTTGCCTTTGAAGATTTACTCCATGGTTAAAGTGGGTATTTCACCAGAAGTGAACGCATTGGCTACAATTATGCTAATTGTGTCTCTGATCCTAGTTGTCAGTTCTCAACTGCTGGCACGGGAGAAGATCAAATAAGGCTTGCAACACCGCTTTAAATTTGGCTTCAGCCAAAGAACGAGCAAGTGGCCTTCGGGCCACTTGTTTTGTATTAACACCCTAAAAGGGTTTTGGAGATGATAATCTAATGAAAAAATGGTCCGCTTTTCTAGCCGGTACTGCATGCGCTGCAGCAATGTTTACTCATGTTGCCAATGCGGCAGACAAGGAATTAGTCTTTATGAACTGGGGTCCGTACATTTCTACGGAGCTACGCGAACAGTTCACGAAAGAAACTGGTATTAAAGTGATTTATTCGACTTACGAGTCGAACGAGACTATGTACGCTAAGTTAAAAGCCCACCCCCAAGGTTACGACCTGGTTGTGCCGTCAACTTACTTCGTTGCTAAAATGCGCGATGAAGGCATGTTACAGAAAATCGATAAATCAAAGCTAACCAACTTCAAAGAGCTTGATAAGAATTATCTGGATAAGCCTTTTGACCCAAACAACGACTACTCGATCCCACACGTTATCGCAATGACAGGCTTGGCAGTCAACACTGACATGTACGACCCTGCTGATTTCGATAGTTGGGCGGACCTTTGGAATCCTGAGCTTGAAGGCCAACTGATGCTTATGGATGACACGCGCGAAGTATTCCACATTGCTCTGCGTAAATTAGGTTACTCTGGTAACACCACCGATCCAAAACAGATCGATGAAGCTTACGAAGAACTGAAAAAACTGATGCCAAATGTTTTGGTGTTCAACTCCGACAACCCTGCCGCTCCTTACCTTGCAGGTGAAGTTGGCCTGGGTATGCTCTGGAATGGCTCAGCTGCCGCAGCCCAGAAAGAAGGTCTACCAATTGAATTGGTTTGGCCTAAAGAAGGCGGTATATTCTGGGTTGATAGCCTAGCTATTGCTAAGAATGCCCAAAACGTTGAAGCAGCACACAAGATGATCGATTTCTTATTGCGTCCTGATGTTGCAGCCAAAATTTCAGAAGAAACTGGCTACCTGACTGCAGTTGAAGCATCAAACGCGAAATACAAAGACAACCCTACCCTGTTCCCACCACAAGAAGATCTTGACCGTGGTGAGTGGCAGGATGCGGTTGGTGAGATGAACATCCGCTACGAGAATTACTTCCTGGAACTCAAAGCAGGCCAGTAATTCTTCGCCATAAATCCAAGGCAGCCAAGCGGCTGCCTTTTTTATATCGAAAATATACAAATATCGGCTATTAATAGTTCATACAGTTATTAAGGTAAGATATTCCTTATCTTTACCATTCAATTCCCTGTTATAATATGCTCTTAAAAATCGCTGTAATAACGTTGATTTTTAACAGCATATTACTCAATTTATTGGGGATATTTCCGATGTTTACCCTCATAGGTGAACATAACGACAATTTGCAGGAGAAGCGGTAAGTACTTCACCGAGATGGTTTTCATCCATAATTAGTACATTCGCTAGAGAACACTCTCAAAATCCCATTTAGTTTGGAGCATATAACAATGAAAAAATGGTCTTCTTTAATGGCCGGCGGTGTTTGCGCAATGGCAATGTTTTCGAACATGGCAACAGCTGCAGATAAAGAGCTTTATTTCTATAACTGGTCTGAATATATTCCATCAGAAGTTCTGGAACAGTTCACGAAAGAAACGGGTATTAAAGTGATTTATTCGACCTACGAGTCGAATGAAACCATGTACGCAAAGCTAAAAACCCATGGTGACGGCTATGATCTAGTGGTTCCTTCAACCTACTATGTATCGAAAATGCGTGAAGAAAATATGCTGCAAAAAATCGACAAGTCAAAGCTAAGCCACTTTGATGAAATCGATCCTAACTTCCTGCACAAGCCATTCGATCCTAAGAATGACTACTCGATCCCATACATCTGGGGTGCGACCGGTATCGGTGTCAACACAGATATGATGGACAAAGAAGAAGTTAGTAGCTGGGCCGACCTTTGGGACCCTAAATGGGAAGGCCAGCTGATGATGATGGATGACGCGCGTGAATTCTTTCACATCGCCCTACGTAAACTTGGCTACTCTGCGAACACCAAAAATCCTGAAGAAATTAAAGCCGCCTACGAAGAGCTTAAGAAGCTAATGCCAAATGTGTTGGTATTCAACTCTGACTACCCTGCTAACCCTTACATGGCAGGCGAAACCTCTCTGGGTATGCTGTGGAACGGTTCTGCTTACATGGCTCGTCAAGAAGGCGCACCAATTGATATCGTATGGCCAAAAGAAGGTGCCATCTTCTGGATGGACAGCATTTCTATCCCGGCTAATGCCAAGAATACCGATGCTGCCCACAAGATGATCGATTTCCTACTGCGTCCTGAGAACGCAGCAAAAATTGCGCTGGAAATCGGCTACCCAACCCCTGTGGCAACAGCAAAAGACAAGCTTCCAGCCGAATTTGTTAACGACCCAAGCATCTACCCGCCGCAAGAAGTGATGGATGCCGGTGAGTGGCAGGACAGCGTTAACGGTGCAAACACTATCTATGAAGAGTACTACCAGAAGCTAAAAGCAGGTCAGTAATCTCCCACTTAGTATAGAAAACTCGGGCTCAGGCCCGAGTTTTTGTTTGAGTCATATATCCTCTAGCAAGCCATTCATCGCTGTATTAAGCCACTTCACCGCCGGACCTACTGCTTTTCCTTTTGGAGCCACACACTCAACCGGAGCCTGCCACTCCTTGTGATCAAACGTAACAGGCAGTATTTTCATTTTCCCTAATTTTGCTCTTTGCTTCGCCTCATGGCTGGGAAGATATGTCCAACCCAAGCCTTTCTCAACGTACTGAATGAGCACATGGTGATCGTTCGTCCACCACTGGTTAGACGAAATAGGTGGCATATAAGCCATAGATTTTCCGCCCTCACCTCGAACCATAAGCTGGCGGTAAGGGATCAAATCAGCTGGTGTGACACTGTCATGTTTCGATAAAACATGTTCTGGGCAAGCTACGGGCACAAATCGAATACTGCCGATGTAGCGAACATCCAGTTCTTTGAAATACACCATGTCAGTCAACATCACTCCCAGATCCCCTTTTCCGTTCAGCAAAAGGTTGGGGATATCAGTGCTACTGGCCAGCATGGTCGTCAAAGTTGTCGATGGAAAGCGCTGACTGAACTCATCAGCAATCGTACCGAGTTTGTCTATCAACAAATTATCATCAATTAAGATGGTAACTTCAGCCTCCTGGAAATCACTCAACGCCTTGGCCGCACTCTGCAATTCAAAGCTCTGCTGTAACGTGGCTTCAGCAAATCTGAGCAAATGCTGGCCTTGTTTCGTGAGCGTCGGCTTGCGAGTAGAGCGATCAAACAGTTCGACATTCAAATCGATTTCAAGGTTTGCTATCCCCTGGCTAACCGCAGACTGGACTTTTCCGAGTTGCCTAGCGCAGGCTGAAAAAGATCCTAATTTTGCAGCAATAACAAACATCTGGAGTTGATCAAGATTGTACATACTATCAGTAAAAGTGATGATAACTAACTAGATTGAATCATGAGTAGCGATATTATGCACGCATAACATTAGCTCAGGATTATAATTATGACGATTAAAGAACGTATCTTGCACACCGTGCTATTTGAAGTGTTTGCCCTTGTGATTTTGATGGGGGCAGCCACGATTTTCACCAGGCATAACCCAGCCGTTGTCGGTGGACTAAGCGTTGCAATGTCACTGATTGCAATGGCGTGGAACTACATCTACAACGTGCTGTTCGATAAGTTTGCAGGAGAAGATCGCCTAAATAGAACGACTAAAACCCGTATTCTTCATGGCTTAGGTTTTGAAGGCGGGCTGATCTTTATCACCATCCCAGTTTTGATGTGGGTATTGCAGCTCGATTTCTGGACTGTATTTATTTTGGACTTGGGAATAGTGATTTTCTTTTTACTGTACGCCATTATCTATAACTGGATATATGATCACGCTAAGGCAAAATTCTTCACTAAGCCATTGCCTGTCAAAGCAAGTATGTCCGAATGCTGAGCTAATAAATAGCTCAAACGGTCAAACGCCCGCGCTATGCGGGCGTTGTATTGGAGAAATTTGATACTCAGTAATCTAGCCTAGGATTTCATCAACAAAATTAGGTACCAACAAAGAAGCTGGGCCATAGCGTTTCTCGGCAAACTCACTCTCTACTTCACTTGGCTCCAAATTCAGTTCAATGGTATGTGCACCGTGCATCGCTGCTTCGTGTACAAAACCGGCTGCAGGATATACGGCACCGGAAGTACCAATGGAAATGAATAGATCAGCTTCCATCAAAGCTTCATGGATCCTATCCATTCCGATTGGCATTTCACCAAACCAAACCACATTAGGTCGCATAGGAGCCGGCATTTGACAGCAGTGGCAGTGGTCATCAAGCGTAATATCACCGCTCCACTCTACCGTTTGAGCTGTTTCGCTACACTGCGCTTTCAACAGTTCCCCATGCATATGGATAACGTTTTTACTTCCGGCCATTTCATGCAAGTTATCAATATTTTGGGTTACGATAGTAACTTTGCCATCGAGTTCTTGCTCTAGCCTTGCTAGCGCTTTGTGAGCATCATTGGGAAATACCGTCCCGCTCTCTAACTGCTGGCGGCGCTGATTATAGAAGTTCTGTACCAGTGCCGGATCACGGTAATATCCTTCTGGCGTTGCCACATCTTCAATGCGGTGGTTTTCCCACAGCCCATCTTGGTCACGGAAAGTACGGATGCCTGACTCCGCAGAGATACCCGCTCCTGTTAGTACAACAATATTTCGATAAGGGAAAAGCATAGCCGTGTCCTTTCTTCATCTCTCTTATAAGCTTTATACCATTGTTTTCATGTGGTTATAAGCAAAACGTCTACGACATTAGTCTAATTATAGACAACAAATAAAAAGTTATAGTGCGTTAGGATGTAAAGCCATAAAAAAACCGGCAGGGTTGCTGCCGGTTTTGCCGCTATAGTCTGTCGTTAGACATTATCCTGAGTAGCACTGCCTTTCTTGGCCGCTTCGACCTTATCATCGTAGCCGGGCTGATTTTCAGGCAAGTCTTTGACTTCTTCGTACCAGAGGTCATGGTGCTCTTTTGCCCAAGTCTCATCAACCTCCCCTGTGATCATGCCATCCAGACCGGCTTCCATACCAAACAAGCCAATATAGATGTGGAAAATAAAGCCACAAATCAATACCAGCGCCGATAGCATATGGACGAGATGGGACAGCTCCATATCACGACGGGTTTGGTCAAAGATCGGGAAATCGAGCACGAATCCACTCGCTACGATAAAAGCACCAAAGAAAATCAACAGCCAGAAAATTGCTTTTTCACCGCCATTGGAGAACCCCGCCGATGGATGGCTTCCCTTGTGCTTGCCAACCATGCCGCCCATTTTCATGAACCACTGCATGTCAACTTTATTAAAGATGCTCTTACGCCACCATTTAACCAGAACGGCGATCAAAAAGAAGGCAAATAAAGGACCAATATAGTTGTGATATTGCTTGGCCGCGTATATGACCCAGCCCCACAGCTCTGTAGGCACGATCGGCTTAATAAAGTACTTACCGTAGACCAAAGTCAAGCCACTGAAAGCTAGTGTCAGGAAAGTAAACGCCAAGCTCCAGTGCAGCGCCCTATCGAGTCGGCTCCAGCGTTTGATTTTACGCCCTGTCTTAGGCTTACTCAGCTTTAGAGGACCGACAACAACATATGCCAACGCCACCATCACCAAGCTACCAAAAATCGCCAATGCACCAAGCGGTGACATCCACTTCTCTTTCATAATGAACCAGGTCTGTCCCGGAACACTAATCAGCACACCATGCTCAGGTGACTTAGACGTGGTATAGCCCTCTTGGCCATCCTTGACCGCACGCCAATAGTCAGCACCGGCATAACCGATAACTTCATGCCTTACAACGGATTCGCCCAAGCGCTCAGATTCAGTGTTAGCACTGGATTCATTGCTAGCTGCCGCCGATAGTGAAAACATCAATACCAAGGCTGTGGTCAGCAAGAATAGCCAGTGTTGAATTCGCTTAGTCATATTTCTCCCGACTGTTAATTCAACAGTTATGTTCAGATCTCTATACAAGTGGCAATCACAGCTTGCAAAATCAACGCGTGATTGCCACTGAGTCAATGGCTCGGTTTAAGCCTTGCGCACCTCAGAGGCGTCATAGGCAAGGTCGTCAGTACTTGCCCAACCCGCTTCTTTTGCCCCGCGAGCAACGACACGCTCGCGATAAATATCGGAGATTTTGGCTGCATCCCCCGCCAACAGCGCCTTAGTCGAACACAAAGAGGCACACATAGGTAACTTACCTTCAGCAATACGGTTAGCACCGTATTTCTGTTTCTCTTCAATCGATCCAGTCTCCACATTCGGACCTCCGGCGCAGAAGGTACATTTGTCCATCTTACCGCGTTCAGCAAATGCCGTTTGCTTAGGGAACTGCGGCGCACCAAACGGACAAGCAAACAGGCAATAGCCACAACCAATGCAGAGATCTTTGTCATGCAAAACAATGCCGTCCTCGGTCTGCACAAAACAGTCGGCAGGACACACCGCCATACATGGCGCATCGCTACAATGCATACAGGCCACCGAGATGGAGTTTTCATTCGGCAGGCCGTCGTTAAGCGTTACCACTCGACGGCGTTGGATACCCCACTCCAGCGCATCATCGTTTTCATTTTTACAAGCTGTCACACAACCGTTGCACTCGATACAACGTTTAGAGTCACAAAGAAATTTCATACGTGCCATCAGAATGACTCCTTACGCTTTAGAGATTTTACAGAGGGTTACTTTGGTTTCCTGCATTTGCGTTACAGGGTCATAACCATAGGTGGTCGCCGTATTGGCCGCCTCGCCAGAGACAAACGGCGCACAGCCCTCAGGATAACGTCCACGGAGATCTTCGCCCTGGAACTTACCGCCAAAGTGGAACGGAATGAACGCCATACCCGGTTTCACACGCGGGGTCACCATGGCTTTAACATGGATACGCCCCTTCTCGGCACCTTCAACCCAAACCATCTCACCGTCTTTGAAGCCAATATCATTGGCGTCTTTCGGATTCACCTCAACAAACATCTCTTGCTGCAACTCTGCCAACCATGGGTTAGAACGCGTCTCGTCACCACCACCCTCGTACTCGACCAATCGACCAGAAGTCAGAACAATCGGGTACTCACCAGACATGTCTTTGTCCTGAATGGACTTGTACAGTGTTGGCAGGCGGAACATGGCTTCGCTGTCATTCCAGGTTGGGTAGTCCGTTACCAAGTCACGGCGCGGCGTGTACAGCGGTTCACGGTGCAGCGGAACAGCATCCGGGAATGTCCATACCACGGTACGGGCCTTGGCATTACCAAACGGAATACATCCATGCTTGATGGCAACGCGCTGGATACCACCGGACAGGTCAGTCTTCCAGTTTTTGCCTTCGGCCTGGGCCTTCTCTTCGGCTGTCAGGTCGTCCCACCAACCCAGTTGCTTGAGCATCTTGTCGGTAAACTCTGGGTAGCCATCTTCCAGCTCACAACCCAGTGAGTAGCTGTCGTCAGCCAACAGGCTTTCACCATTGCGTTCCACACCAAAACGGGCACGGAAGTTACCGCCACCCTGGGCAACTGTTTTCGAGGTATCGTAAAGAATATGAGTACCCGGGTGCTTCATCTCCGGCGTACCCCAGCATGGCCATGGCAGACCGTAGGTCTCACCGTTCGCAGGACCGCCCTCGGCTTCAAGGGTGGTTTTGTGGAAGGTGTGCCAATTCTGCTGGTGCTCTTTAAGACGCTCAGGGCTCTGACCGGTGTAACCGATAGTCCACATACCTTTGTTGTACTCGCGGGTGATGTCTTCAATCACCGGCTGGTTATTCTCAACACGGATGTGCTTGAACAACTGTTCGGAAAGCCCCAGCTTCTGAGACAGCAGGTACATGATTTCGTGGTCAGGTTTGGATTCGAACAAAGGTTCGATCACCTGATCGCGCCACTGAATTGAGCGGTTGGTCGCGGTTACCGATCCGGTTGTTTCGAACTGCGTCGTTGCCGGTAGCAGGTAAACATTGTCCTTGCGGTTGTTCATTACCGCGGCAACCCCTGGATACGGATCAACAATCACCATCATATCCAGTTTTTCCATCGCCTTACGCATTTCGGTACCACGGGTTTGCGAGTTCACCGCATGGCCCCAGTAGAACATGGCGCGGATGTTGTCGTTCTGCTCGATGTTGGCTTTGTCTTCAAGCACGCCATCAATCCAGCGCGAAACAGGAATACCGGCATTGTTCATTGGTTTCTTGCCACGGTATTCAGCCTGGTCAAAGCGACCCTTCAACCATTCGTAGTCCACATCCCATACTTTCGCCCAGTGCTTCCAAGCACCTTCAGAAAGACCGTAGTAACCCGGCAAGTTGTCAGAAAGCACGCCAAAGTCCGTTGCCCCCTGAACGTTATCGTGACCACGGAAAATATTGGCACCGCCACCCGATTTACCCATGTTGCCAAGGGCTAGCTCAAGGATACAGTAGGCACGGGTGTTGTTATTACCTGTGGTATGCTGGGTTCCCCCCATACACCAAACCACACAGCCTGGGCGGTTTTCGGAGAGCAGTTTCGCGGTCTGGTATACATCCGCTTCCGCGACGCCACTTACACGCTCGACTTCTGCTGGTGTCCATTTCGCCACCTCGGCGCGAACTTCATCCATCCCCCAAACGCGCTGGCGAATGAATTCTTTGTCTTCCCAGCCATTTTTGAAGATGTGGTATAGCACCCCCCAAATGAAGGCAACGTCAGAACCCGGACGCAAGGATACATAGTGATCTGATTTTGCCGCCGTACGGGTACGGCGCGGATCAGCCACCACAATCTTACAGCTGTTGCGCTCTTTGGCGATCAGGATATGCTGCATTGCAACCGGGTGTGCTTCGGCTGGGTTAGAGCCAATAAACAGAATCGACTTACAGTTGTGCATGTCGTTAAGCGAGTTGGTCATCGCCCCGTAGCCCCAGGTGTTTGCTACACCGGCAACTGTGGTCGAGTGACAGATACGGGCCTGGTGATCAACATTGTTCGTTCCCCAAAGCGAAACCATCTTGCGAAACAGGTAAGCCTGCTCGTTGTTGTGCTTCGCCGAACCAAGCCAGTAAACAGAGTCCGGACCCGATTCTTGGCGGATCTTCATCACTTGCTGGCTCACTTCGTTGAGCGCCTGTTCCCAGCTCAGTTTTTTCCATTTGCCATCGACCAGCTTCATCGGGTATTTAATGCGGCGCTCACCATGACCGTGTTCACGCAGTGCCGCACCTTTCGCACAGTGGCCACCAGCATTGAATGGGTGATCGAAAGCTGGCTCCTGGCCGGTCCACACACCTTCCTGCACTTCAGCGTAAATGCCACAGCCAACAGAGCAGTGGGAGCAGATAGTACGCTTCACTTCTACCGGCGCCTTAGGATCAACCTCCTTGGCTTCGGCTTTTTTCATCATACCCGGCGCAAACAAGCTCGCGCCGGCCATTCCACCAGCAGCCGCCAGTGAAGAGTTACGAATAAAGGAACGACGCGAAATACCCAGCTGGTTTTCGTCCTTGCTTACGTTGTCGGAACGTTTTGTCAGTTTCATTTATGGCTCCGCCTTACAAGGTTTCGTAGTAATCGCGAACATGTTGGGTTTCGCGATAGCCAGTTGTATTGTCATTTTTATTGTTTTCAGGCTGTTCAACCTTTGCCTGAACCGCCGTTGCCGTACCCGCAATAACGGTACCAGCAGCCACACTCAAACCAATATTTTTCAATAGCTGGCGACGGCTCTGATTAGGTTTATTCTGCTCACTCATAAAAGCTTGCTCCTTTATCGTGTTTCCAAATCCGAATTCCTCGCTTTGGAAATCAATTTTTTTGCTAAGTTTTTCGTAATAATAACGACGGTCAACTTTTCCTCAGCGACATCCTGAGCACCCTCATTCGAAGCTGGTAGCGGTTACGTCGTCACTCAAAATGAAAATTAGGTAAAGTCTAGTTCACCTCTACCAATCGTGTTTTTTCGACCAGAAGGAACTGCAAAGCAAGCTCGGCAACCGCGCTATAAAACACTGCACTGCTAGCCACTTTAAGATCCTTGCACAGCCGCTCAAACCAAGTAGCGATATGACGGTTGAAAAAGACTTGCTGCAGATGCTTGTCTCCTCCCTCCACCAGCATCGCCATCACTTCGAGCAAGGCTGCGATATGATCTTCCGGCTCTTTTACGCTTTCATCGCGCTGAAAACCTAGTTGGGCGAGATCACGGCGAAGATGGGCCAGAGGCATTTCCATCATTGAACCGGTCAGATACCATGATCCGAAAGGCACGATTTCTCCGCGACCAATGCCAATGAACAAGTCTTGATACTCTTCTTCAACCGCCAACACCGATGTCGTCTGAGCAGCTAATTTCACAACAGGCCAAGCAGCTGCCATGGTATTTTGGCTTCCAGCATGTTGATTCGCTTCCACATCCAACGCAGAAAACCAATCCAAAACGGTTTGGTCCGGTGCCTTGCGAAACAGATGGGCCAGCAAACCATAGATTTCTACGCGCAGTGCAGATTCTTCTTGACGAGTTTGTAGTACTGATTCCATTTGCTATTCCTACACGTTTAACTGACTTTCAGGATCATCGACGATCGTCGAGAAAATATCGCGAACACGACAGTCTTCGCACATATTCAGACGACGAATCGCCTCTCCCTGAAAATGTGAGTGGTTTTGCAGCTTTTCAGTCAACATCTTCACCATAGAAGCCGGTGCAAACGGTTTACCGCAACTGGTACAGCACGCCGCTTCCTCTTCGTGCAGAACTTGTGCTTCTTGACGAACCTGAGCATTCCAAGTTACTCCCGGATTCAGAGTAATGGCTTTTTCAGGGCATGCCTTTTCACACATACCGCATTGCACACAATCTTGCTCAATAAACAGCAAGCCGGGACGCTCACCAATGGCATGTAGAGCTCGTGTCGGACAGACAGACACACATCCCATGCAAAGGGTGCAATCCTCAGCCCGGCAATCAACCGAACCATAAGGTGCATTTTCTGCAACCGCAGAGTGTGCAGGTTTCACACTGGCCTGTTCATACAGAGCATCAAGAGCAGTAAACAACTTTTCGCGTTTACTCCCTTCAAGGGGAGCTGCAATATTCAATAGAGCAGCATCAAAACCGGTAAAGGTTTTCGCCTCTGCAAAATCAAACAAAGTAATACGCTCAACCTCATAACCCATTTCAGCCAAAAACGACTGAGCGATTGCAAGCTCATTGCGAAGCACACGATCGATAGTGTCAGGAATATAAGAGGTATGGGTTGCCAAAAGCACCTGATGAGCACCGTAAGCCAGGGCACTAAACCAAGTATCAATCCCAACTGTCGCTAACTCTTCCAACGCAACAGGAATGACTGACTCAGGAAGCTCTGCAAGGGTTTCGTTAACCGTTGCTTGGTCTCGATTGCCATAGAAAAGCAGCGTTGGCGATTCACCACCCGCTTTTCGGTAGTTTTCCAGTAATCGATAAACAAAGTGCTGAGTGTTGGCCGGATCAGGTAGCGCATAAGAAATGGCTTCTGTCGGACACGCAGTGGCACAAGTTCCCACGCCTTGGCAAAGGTATGGGTTTATTTCTATGCGATCACCGGTACTTGACAGTGCACCAGCGGGACACGCATCAACGCAACGTTCACACCCAGTTACACCTCGTGAAGAGTGTGCACAACGTTCAGGATCCAAACGGAAATACTTCGGCTTATCAAATGTGCCAATCATCGCAGGGAGATCATCAACCACATTAGCCAGTTTTGCTCTACCCGTGCCAACGGCATAATAACCAGGTGCACAAATCTCAACGTCAGATAAACCGGTTTCCGTCATATCCACGATCAAATCAAAGCACTCTTGGCCAATGGCCACTTTTGCCAGATTCACTGTCGTCAACATGCTCTCTACATCACAAGACACTTCAAATGCGCCCAAGTAACCTTTGACGGTCACTTTAGAAGCAAAATAAAGATTGTCTCGCTTGTCACTGTTATCTGCTTTCGTTGTGGCAAGCAGGGTTACCGACTTTAACGAAGCAAACTGCGCTTCAAGCGTTGTAATGACTTCTTCTGCGCCAACGAGCAACACATTCCCCCGGCTTTCATAAGAAACCGTTGGTGGAATTAGATTGGAAAGCTCAACGGTGCCATTGATAGCGGCCAGTCTTGCTTTTCCATTTTGCTCATCGTAAGCAGAAAGTGCTTTTAGTGTACTATTTAACATTATTATTCCTGTCTACTCGTCACCGTTAGTCAGTGGCGATTGAAACGCTATGTTTAGAAAAGATTTTTCTTAACGCTGCGCTTCATACTCATTACTAGAGCAATAACCGATCCAACTTTTCACGGAATAAAATGACTTATAGGGAGCCATAATCTCTTTGGGACACATTGACCAAGCCCAAAAGCGACAATTTGTCCCACTACCTGGAAGCTATTGCGCCAAAATGTCCCGATCATTTTTAAGGGTATTTTTCCCTTTTTGTCTCAGTTGCTTATATTTCGCTCATCGAATGATGGCTGACTGACTTTCAATTTTTTATGACGTTGCCATTGGTCCATCAACGACATAGGCAAATTTAACTTATCCTTCTTGCGAACCTTTGTTGGCCCTTTTAACCAATTTGCCATCAGAAAATGCCCCAGCTCCTGTTAAAGCTTCGGGTTCTTCTTTCACCATTTCAGTAGGGATGGTGAATGCAACACCAGTTTCAACATCGGCTTCAGCCGCCTCTGCAGATTCGTCAGTCGGCAAGACATCTGGTGTATCGTTCCCTCGCTGATCTGCAATTGCCGCGACGGAATGAGCCCCATCTTCCGTTGCCAGTGGAGCATTAGGGGCATTGATTGCTTCCTCTACCTTTTCAGCAGCATGGTTTACCCATTGGCGTAGCTGCTGAGTTACCTTGGTATCAAGCACAGGTACATTGGAGAAATCTTCGGTGTGATCGTCCATATCACTGATATAGTTGAATTCATCAGAGTGAAACAGCTTGCGCAAAGCCGCTTTTTTCACAGATTTTTCAACCCCTGCTTTCATAAAGGTTGATACTCCAGAGTCAAATGTCACCTTTGCGGCATCGGCTAGGGTTAACTCGGGCAGTGATGCATCCGCCTGTTCTTCTGCGGTATCTATAGCGGAATACTCAGAACCGTTGTCATCTTTCTCTCGTTCCACAACCTCGTTGTCACTTGGGCTATCTAGAACGGAAGATGGCAATTTTTGTTCGACAAGCTCCTGTTCTAATTCAACTTCGCCTTCATCCTTGGCCTTGATTTTGCGCTGAGACCAACGCTGAAAGAAGTTAGTTGCCACTAGAACGCCCTTTTTGCTCTTTGTTCTTACAACGTTTACGGCGATATTCGATTTGCTCGCCGTGACGACCTATGAATGCCTCCATCCAGGCTTGGATTTGCAAAGGAGCTTTGATATGAAGAACCTGATAGTCGCCATCCATATAACTGCTGGCGAGCCCTTGAGCCGCGGTGATAAGCAAGGGCGATAGCTGTTCATTTTCTTCTTCACAAACAATGAATAAGTGCGGATCACGAGAGCTAAGATTGAAACGATAGTCCGAGCGTTCATGGCGATGTAATTCCAGTGGCATGACATATCCATCGTCCAGCCTCGCCAATGCGGCTTTTTCATCTTCGTCATACAGACAAACGTCTTCAATAGACCAAGAAAGTGTTGTCCAACGCCCAATTTGTTTCTCTTGCGACACCAAGCGAAACGCTATCGGCCACAGCGACTCATTCTTATATTGTTCAGGCACATTCGCTCCTTAGCTGGTTGGAACCGTTAACCCTTGGGTTCGGTTAACACGTGAATACTTCCTACAAGCAAATAACAGACCAACTTTAATAAGCCATTCCAAAAACCGCGACATCTCCCGATACAAATAAGTTGGAATGATGTTTGCTTATACACAAGACAACGACTTAATCTATGTTTTAAAAGTAGACGTTCCAGACCGTGTTGCGTATACATGTACCCATCCAACAGGAAGGCCTCCTTTAGATGCCACAAAATAATCACCATCAACAGCAGGATAATTTGATGAACCAACTGCCAAAAATAATTAAAACAAATTCATCTGTTAATCAGACGATGACCGTTCAGGTTATGGATGAATATGGCGATATGATGGAGAAAGAAATTGCCTGTGAGCACCCTCTTACGGTTTATTTGAACTGGGTTGAAATAGTTACCCTGATGACCTTGGGCGAGCGCCCTTCTGCTTTAGTACTCGGCTACCTCAAGAACCAGGGTTTTATCGAAGATATCGATGCTATCGAATCGCTGATCATCGACTGGGAAACCAATTCGGCTGCCGTGATCACCCGCGAAAATACCGACGGGCTAGAAAAAAAGCTGGAAAAGAAAACCGTTACGTCCGGATGCGGTCAAGGCACAATGTTTGGCAACGTAATGAAAAAGCTCGAGGGGGTCCAGCTTCCCCAGCCACGCATTCGGCAATCTAAGCTGTATGGCTTGCTTGAGGCACTGACCCACCACAACGAAACCTACAAGGCCGCCGGTGCCGTACACGGCTGCGCGGTGTGCAAAGACACCGCTATTCTCTCTTTTGTCGAAGATGTTGGCCGCCATAACGCGGTAGATACCCTTGCTGGCGAAATGTGGCTCAAGGGCGAGCAAGGTTCCGATAAGATTTTCTACACCACCGGCCGGTTGACCTCCGAAATGGTCATCAAGGTTGCACAAATGGGGATCCCGGTCTTACTCTCCCGTTCAGGGGCAACCCAGATGGGTTACGAGCTGGCGCAAAAACTGGGGATCACTATGATTGCCCGAGCCAAGGGACACCGCTTCCAGGTATACAACGGCGTGGAAAACCTCGTCCTTGATATCAAAGGAGAAACCGCTAGCGAATCGCTCGATGATGCCAATAAGCCCGCACACAAAGGTGATACCGATCAACAGCAGACAAGCCACCAGCAACAAGGCGAAAAATGATGGATAGCGCCTACCCTGAGTTTATGAATGCCAAACAAGTTGCCGAGTACCTCGATTTAAACGAAAAGAAAGTCTATTCGCTGGCAAATGATGGGTTGCTTCCAGCAACGAAAGTCACAGGCAAATGGCTATTCCCAAAGGCGCTGCTTGATAAATGGCTACTCGAATCCTGCCACAATGGCGTCTTGAATGATCGGTTGTTGATTGCCGGCTCGGATGATCCCTTGCTACAAATGATCGTAGGTGACATGGCCAACAAACTTGGTAGCACAGCCCTTATCGGCTATACCTCTACCGGCACCCGTCAGGGGCTCGCAATGCTGAGCAAAGGCCATGTCGATATGTGCGCCATTCACTGGGGCCATGCAGAAGAAGCCAGCCTCCGTCATCCTGCTTTGCTGCAGCAATACAGTGGCCACCGAAATTGGGTGCTTATTCATGCCTTCGAGCGCCAGCAAGGCCTGGTTGTCTCGCGGGAGATTGCCGACTGCGTCAATAGTCGCTCTATCCAGCCCCAGGAACTGTTGTCCTCCCGCTGGCGCTGGGCATTGCGTCAAGAAGGCGCTGGCAGTATGAGGGCGCTATCGGAATGGCTTCACAACCATGCCTTTACCATCGACATGCTTAACAGCGTTGATACCTGCAACAGTGAGCGTGAGCTTGCATCTTATATCGCCAGGGGGGATGCCGATGTGGGATGTGCGGGCCAGAGCACCGCGGGCGAAGTCGGCCTTGGGTTTATTCCTCTCTGCACCGAAGCCTTTGAGCTCGTGCTCCCCAAAAACATCTACTTTAGGGAGCTGCAACAAAAGCTGCTGCACGCATTGGGAGATGGCCATATCCAGGCAAGAGGCGACCAACTCGGCGGCTACAACTTCAGCCGTAGCGGTCAGCAGGTCTGGAGCGGCAAATAAATTTCGGGTTTCTGTATGTAGGGGCGTAATGCCCCTTTTTACTTTCCCCGAGTTAAATCAAACGTATAAAGATAGCAAAACCCAAGTTTCGACTTAATACCGCCACCAGCAAAGTGCAATCATTTAGCCCTCACCCTCCTACACCAACAAACGTTTGCAATCACAACCTGCCAACAGCCTTGCCAATGCTCTCCCGAACATTGCTTTTCTCTGGTCTGATGTTTTTTGGCACACCTTTAATGCTTAAAACTTAATCCTTTACAGATAGTTCACTCAATAAAGTCAAGATAGATAGCTATTTCAACTATATGAATTTATTAATATTTATCATGCGTCATATATACGAGATTTATCACTGGTCTGATGTGACAAATGAAACCCAAAAAGAAAAAATGTGAGCAATTACTCTAAAATATGAAATACCCTTTAAGAATATTGATCTAGGCCACAATTTGATAGGTTTTTCTTTGAGGAATTGTGCCACTAGATGCACACTGAAATCGGTCATCTGACCAGTTAATTACTCTGCAATTGAATGTAAAATAAATACCGCGTAAGGAGTGGTCATGAATTATTTCATTACCGGCGCAACTGGATTTATCGGTTCTCAGTTATTACAACGTCTGGCTAAACGTCCTGGTGATATCTACCTGCTAAACTACGACAAAATTTCTGAAGATAGACTGGAAGCTCTGTTAGAAAAACATAATCTGCCTAAGAACAAGTTTCACTGCATCAAGGGCTCGATTACCGAACCAAACTTGGGTATCTCAGCGGAAGATACCAAAAAGCTGACTGGAAAAATTGACCAGTTCTTCCACCTTGCGGCCATCTATGATTTGACTGCAAGCGAGGAAGATATGATGCGCGCCAATATTGACGGCACGGAACACACACTACGTTTCGCCGAGCGCATTAATGCTGGCTGTTTCCATTACTTCAGTTCAATTGCTGTTGCGGGCCAGTACCGTGGTTGGTTCCGCGAAGACATGCTCAATGAAGCAACAGGCCTTGAGCACGCTTACTTCTCAACTAAGCACAATGCGGAAAAACTGGTACAAGAAACATCGACAATCCCATGGCGTGCCTACCGCCCGGGTATCGTGATCGGTGATTCGAAAACTGGCGAAGCAGATCGCATCGACGGTCCTTACTACTTCTTTAAGATTATCCAGAAGTTACGCCGCGCTCTTCCTGAATGGGCTCCTCTTCTTGGCCTTGAGGGCGGTCGTCTGAACCTAGTGCCTGTTGATTATGTTGCCGATGCTATCGACCATATCTCGCACAAACCTGAATTGGATAACCAGTGTTTCCATATCGTCGACCCGGATCCATACCGCTCTGGCGAAGTAATCAACCTATTCGCCGAAGCTGGCCATGCGCCGCGCATGGCGATGCGCCTGGACATGCGTGTATTCCGTATGATCCCGTCGCACTTCTGGACCCAGTTAGGTCAAGTCCCTGTGCTTAAGCGCTTTATTGATGCCATCAGTAAAGAAATGGACATGCCGCAAGATGCGCTGACCTACTTCAACTACCCGACGCAGTTTGACTGCAGCAACACGCTAAATGCACTGTCAGACAGCAACATCTGTTGCCCTCGCCTAGCGGATTACGCAGACAAGATTTGGGACTACTGGGAGCGCAACCTAGATCCTGAACTGCATGTCGAGAAAACCCTACAAGGTTGTGTTAATGACAAAGTCGTAGTGATCACCGGCGCCTCTTCAGGTATTGGTTACACCACAGCTATCAAACTGGCGAAGACCAAAGCCCGTCTCGTATTGATTGCCCGTGACCTTGAGCGTCTGCAACAAGTTCGTAATGAGATTGAACGCTTGGGTGGCCAAGCCTTTATCTACCAGTGCGACCTCAGCCAAGATGCACCGGCTCAAGAGGTGATCCAGCAGATTAAACATGATCACGGCAAAGTCGATATCTTGATCAACAATGCAGGGCGCTCTATCCGCCGTTCGGTTGAGAAAGCGACTGACCGCCTTCATGATTACGAACGAACCATGCAAATCAACTACTTCGGTTCACTTCGTATGATTTTGGGTAACCTACCAGAAATGATCGAAGCCGGCGAAGGCCACATCATCAACGTCTCTTCGATTGCGGTGTTGACCAACCAGCCATTGTTCTCGGCATATGCCGCGTCGAAATCAGCATTGGATACCTTTACCCGTACCGCGAGTACTGAGCTGGGCGGCCAGGGAATCGACTTTACCACCATCAATATGCCTCTTGTTGAGACACGTATGATTTCCGATCATTACCGTGAAGCAGAAGGTGGTATCCCGCTGCTTACTCCAGAAGAAGCCGCTGACTTGATTATCAAAGCGATTATCGAGAAGCCTAAACGCATTGCGACCAAGCTTGGCCTACTGGGTGCCTTCGTCCATGGCGTATATCCGAAACTGGGTGAGCTGCTGATGGCTACAGGCTACAACCCAAATCACGGCAAGCATGACGGCGAAGAGGCAGAGCCTAAGCAACCGTCGGCCGATGTTGTTGCGCTCAACAGCATCATGCGCGAAATACATATGTAAGGAATTAAGCAATGCAAGTTTCAGTTATCCACGATTACAAAGAAGATCTTGATACCTTGCTGCGTTATTTCAGTGAAGAAGAGCTCATCACTGAGAAATACCAGAAACTTGGCGGTAAAAACGTTCGTATCAACAAGCTTGAGGAAACCGAAGATGGTTTCCGTGTTGAAACCCAGCGTGATATGCCTGCCAATGTGCCTGCAGTACTTAAAAGCCTGCTAGGTAGCTTCAATACTATCAAGCAGACCGAGTCATGGCACTGGCAAGAAAATGATCAGCTGATTTGCAAGCTGCAGATTGAGATCTTGGGTGTACCGGCAACGATTACTGGCCAGATGGTGTTCAGCGAACCGACGACTCGTCCGGGAATCACAACATCGAATCATGTGACAATGGATGTGAAGTCTGCGATCCCTCTGGTAGGTAGCACGCTCGTTTCATTTATCTGCGGTGACATGAAAGATCAGATGCAAGCTGAGTACGACTTCCTGCGTGAAGTACTACCTCACCTTGTCGCTGAAGAACAATAACGTTCACCCCGTCACCTTCGGCAATCCCAAATAATGCTATTAATGGGGTTGCCGGATGTGAAGCTCGAATAACAAGGAAAAGATGATGAAAACCAAAGATAGGATTTTGTCAGTTAGTCTTGAGCTGTTTAATCGTGATGGTGTTGCACAAGTTAGTACATTAATCATCGCCACCGAGATGGGGATCAGCCCAGGAAACCTTTATTACCATTTCCGCGGCAAAGATGAAATTATTGCCACTCTGGTCACCGAGTTGCAAAATTCACTGACAACCATCAGCAATGAATATGCAAGTCAGGTCAAGGACTTCGATGATTACTGGCCTTTCATGCACACTGTAATGGCTTTATTTACCCATTACCGCTTCTTGTTCAGAAATTTGGACAGCCTAAATGGCCAAAACCCACAGATTAAGCGCAAAATCAGAAGCTTGATCCTTAAGCTCCGTCATTTATGTAATGACATGCTCAAACACCTCGTTGTCTTGGGCAAGCTAAAATGTGATGAGCAAAGCCTGCCTCTATTGGCAGATAACTTATTGCTAGTGAGTCTGAACTGGCTTAATTACCAGACACTTCTAGATGATCACTACACCGAGAGTGACCTGGCACGCTCAGGAGTACTGCGTTTGATCTCGATGGTAGAGCCTTATCTGACAGAAAATGCGAAGTCCCCTTTCTTCACCCACCAGGATTTGGTATCGGAGCTAGTGACATAATTGCCGCAAAAAAATAACGGCCAAATATATCAAAGCACCCCATCTATTGACGGGGTGTTTTATTTTATTTATTAAAAGCTGTTTTTCCTAATACTTTTCAATCTTTTACTTAACTAAAAATACACTCTTACACTTTGAAATAACATCATCAGGTAGAGTATGTCATTCTGTTGTTATGCGTTATTTTTGGAACATTGTGGATGAACGTTAAGTTAATTAAGAGCCTATCAGAATCGACTATCTGTATTGTTGTATTTTACGCGTGCTTTCACTGGCTAATGGTTAGATTCGCGGGTGAAATCTATACCGATATCATCGCTAAATTCTACCGCTTCTATATCGCGTCCTCACTGTTATTTATTGCGCTGGAAATACTGCAGTTCTACCGCGCCAGCTCCTGGGGCTACCTGGCCTATGCCTTTGCAACGATAGCAATCATGGCCTCATCCTTCGAGCCCAATCTACTCAATGAGTTCGCTCTGCAACTGATGATCTCCCTTGGAGCCTTAGGTTTTGTCTTTTGCATGTACCAGTGGTGGGAAGACAAAGTAGACTAAGGGGCATCAACCCTACACTTAACCGTAAACTGACTTTACCATCACCTACCCCCAAGCTACCCTTGTCAGTATCTCTATGTCATACACTGTTATATCAACAAGGAGTGGTTTTGTTTCGCCATCTCAATCATTTTATCGCCGTCTGCTTGGCCCTAGCCGTATCAGCGGCCCATGCCAGTAAACTGAACACTGACAATATCCAGACTGCGTCCGTGAGTACGTTTGTGACCGATCTCGACACCAACAAAACGCTCTTCCAAAAAAACGCAGATATCATCATGCCCGTTGCGTCTTTGACCAAGGTCATGACGGCCATGGTGGTACTGGATGCCGATCTTGCGCTGGATGAAGCCATCAGTTTTGAACAGCTGGACAAAGAAAGGATCTATAACGGCTATTCACGGATCCGGATGGGTTCTACCCTAAGCCGGGGCGAAGCGCTGCACATCGCCCTGATGTCTTCTGAGAACCTTGCCACGGCAGCGTTAGCCCGACACTACCCTGGTGGCTATGGTGCCTTCATCAAGGCCATGAACGCCAAAGCCAAGTCGTTGGGTATGACTGACACGGTATTCGTCGATAGCTCCGGCTTGAACCCTGACAACGTTTCTACCGCTGCCGACATTACGAAAATGATCAAGGCAGCCTACGACTATCCAAAAATCAGACAGTACAGCACCACTCCAGTGCATACCGCCTATTTCAAGAAGCCTAGGTACAAGTTGGGTTATACCAACACCAATGCGCTGGTACGAGGCCAAAAATGGGACGTTGCGCTGAGTAAGACCGGCTATTTGGATATTGCAGGTCACTGCCTGGCGATGATCACCGAGGTGGAAGGCAAGCAGCTACTGATTGTCACCTTAGATGCCTACGGTAAACTCACACCTATAGGCGATGCAGGAAGGATTAAAAAATGGTTGCAGAGCGGTAACAGTGGCAGAGTATCGGAGTCAGCTATGCACTACCAAAAGCAAAAGCTCTCGACCTTAACAAACTAAATCCAATCGCCTGGCGTGGATCAATAACACGAGCCCTCAGCATTTGGGCTCTGTTATCAGAGTAGCGCCGACAACGCTACGGCTTGGATATTAACTGGCTTTCTTATCGATGGATTCGCCCGCTTCCTTGAACTTTTCTCGCACAAAGGCAGTCATTAGCTTCAATGCATCCCTGGCTTCGCTCAATTGATAGAATAGCGGATAAACATGCGGCACCCCCTTCACGACATTGATCGTCACATCATTTCCGGCCTGCCCTAATCGCTCAGCAAGGTGCGTCGCATCATCCATCAATAATTCTTCGGTGCCCGCGGTAATAAATGTCGGCGGCAAATCATGATGGTCAGCATAATAGGGAGAGATATCTGGATCACAGGGGTTTTGCATACCGATATAGTTGTTACGCATCAGTAGCAAGGTACTCAAGTCGAAAAAAGGGTCATCCTTGCACTTCTTGAATGCCGATGCCCCCGTGACAGCCATATCTGTTACAGGTGACATCATGATCCCCCCTGCAGGCTGCGGCAGCTTAGCGTCCCGGATACGTAGCATGGTTGTCAGCACTAGGTTTCCACCGGCTGAGTCGCCGGCAAAGAAAATTTGGTGGGGATGGTAGCCTTTAACCAGCAATCCGCGATACACCGCAAAGCAGTCATCGGGAGCAGCAGGATAAGGGTTCTCAGGTGCTAGGCGATAGTTAACCATCAACCCCCGAGCATTGGTATAGTTCGCAAGACGAGCTAAAAAAGCACTGTGGATTTTCGGGCTGTGGAAACAAAAGCCGCCACCGTGAAAATAGAGAATGATCTTATTACCACTGCTCTTGGGCATGTCGACCCAGTCGCAAGGCACATCTGAAAAACGAGTTGGTGTAATCTCCATCCCTTTTGGTGCCGCAATAAAAGGCCCATAGTTATCAATTGATAAAATGAGATCCCGCATTTCTTCGGTCGATTCACAATTTGCAAGACGTTGCCGCATAATACGGAATAAAACCTTGTTGAAAGCCCTATTACGCCAACTATCCATATACACCACCTCTTTTACAATTCATTTACAAAGTTAGAATTAAACAAGCGGTTTGGTCAATATCTCGTAGTAAAAAAATGATGATATTTTAAAAGAAGTGTCTATTTTTCTGTTATTTAAGGTAAAAAATCTTGTTTTCAAGGGTGTAAAAAAGCTCTACCACCGAAGGCAGAAAAAATAATAAAAAAGGTGCGCGTGCATGGCCCACGCGCAACCTAAAGGCTTCACAACCTGCAGACTGGGAACGGTTGCTCAGCCCGGAGCTACTTATTGTCTGGCTGGCATAAACGTAGCTCCGTATTGGCAGTTACTCTGCTTCTGCCAATTTCTCAACGGCTTGAGTCAGTTTGTCGATTTTCTCGTCCATACGCTCAAGCTTCTCTCGGTCAACGCCACTTAGGCGGTAGAACAGATCATTCATACCTGCTTCTACTTCCTCTGTTGCTTTTTCCGTGTTCTTACCAATGCACTCTTTCGCCTGGATTTCTACTTCTTTCCCGCGCTCAACAAGCTCATCAAACATTTGGTTTGACTTCTCGTTGATTTGCTGGGCTTCTTCCAAGCTACGGCTGTAAAGACCAAGGCCTGCTAACCAAATGTTACGTGCAATGCCTTCACCACTTTCAACGACATTTTTTGCCGCTTTCACTACTGTATTGTTGCTCATAATCATATCCTCTTGCGTTATCTTACTTTAAGCACGCGCGATTGAACTTACGGCTGCATATCTATTGATAGCTATGCTTAGACCACTTCAGGTTTTGCACTTTCAGCTGGCTTGGTGCCTTCAGCTGCTGCTTTTGGCTCCGCAACAGCTTTAGTTGCTGCTACGGTCTGCGGCTTTACCGGCGCTTCGACCTCTTTCTTCTCTACTTCTGGTTTAGCCTCTGGAACAGGCTGAGCCGCTTTTACTGTTTTACGACGTGCAACACTTGGTTTCTTGGCTGCAGGTGCCGCCTTTTCAGTCTCTTTCGCAGCTGGACGCTTGCGAGCTGCCGGCTTTTTCTCAGCTTGTGCCTTATGGCGTTCAACAAGAGCTTCGATGTTAGCGGTTAGCTGGTCGATCTTGTCGTCAACACGATCAAGACGCTCGTTATCCAGCCCAATGAATTTCTGAACCATGTTGTGCATGCGTTCTTCAATCGCCACTGAAGTCTGGCTTCGTGCGGTGTGAACACGCTCTTTCGTCTTTGACTCCACTGCGCGCCCACGTTCAATCAACTCATCAAACAGGCTCTTACCTTTGTCTGATAACTGATTAACTTCTTCAGCACTCTTGGCATAAGCACCAAGGCCTGCCAACCAAATGTTGTATACCATTGCGTCACGAATCTGCTCTTTGTTTGATTCTTCCGCAGTCTGTTTGAAAATTCCCATCAGTTTCCCCTCCATACTATTGCGATAGTGCCAGCCAGTGGGTATTGCCTGACTGCTTGTATGTAATTTACGAATTTCAATTAGAATGTTCTCCCTAAAACAACACTTTATCGCGCCGAAGGGTATGATTGTGAGATTTGTCACAGAGCAGGCCAGAAAAAACGCTATGAATCAAAGAGATAAAAAAAGAGCTCAAATGAGCTCTTTATAGAAGAAATTGCTATATACGGTGAATCAACTGGCAAGCAAATGTTTATCCAGTTGTTCGGTAATGTGGCTTTCGATGGTAGTTGCAAAGAATGCGGCAGCAAAGCCCATCAGCTGGAGCTGGATTGTTATTTTCCCTTCTTCAGCATGTAAGAAACCTTTTGCTGCAGAATGTTTGATATGCATTTTATCGTCTTGCCAGGACCAAGTTAGGCCATACTCCTGTTCAAGCTGACCTGCAATCTTTTCGCTAAGCATAGTAATGTCATCATGAGCTCTGTCATGATGGCGTTCAATTAAAATCGTCACAGAAGTTCTCGCGCATTAGTGTATTTACTCAGTCACCTTTTGTTAACATACGTCCAATAAACAAAAATTTCTGTGGGCGAGATCTAACTATTTGAAATTTGTTGCAGATACCCCGTAGGAATAAGCAACACCTGTCATACAAACAACGCTACAGTATACGGCGGAGCAATGACGGTAGGATCAAACTCGCCCCTACCGCCAGCTTGGCCCCATTCACAGCGTTCTGATAAGGCTGCTTTTCCGACGACGTTAACACAGCGCCTAATAACACCCCCATCCCGGCCATTTTCCCCAGCATCGATGGCGCACTGAGCGTCATATATCCCCCGGCAGCTGCCACAACCAATCTCTGAAACTGGGTACACTCGATCTGCAGCCCGTGGGCTTCTCGTACAAATTGCTCGCAGTTTTGGCTAAATAAGTTATATGTCCTGCCAAGCTGAGTTTTCGCATAGCGCACTGCTGCATGTGGGTTCGGCCCAATGATATCACTGATTTCAATCACCCGTCCTTCGGAAAATTCAGTTTCGGTTTCACGCTCAACCCGACGCCTTTTTTTCGAATTATGAATCACATAACCATACCCATCAGCGATACCGTAATGCCAATAGGTACTGCATCGGACTCTCAATACCGTACCGGCCGGGAAATAGGTGCTTTGCATAAATACGTCTATCCAACTCGCTATCAGTATCGTAAAGCCTAGCTGTTACTCCGCAATATTGTGAAATTTGTCTCATTTTGAGTAAGAACACATATTCTCGGACAGACATGCATTTTAACGTAGTCATTGGCTTTCAATCTTTATGAATGCTGCTAACATAAATACAACCGTCAAAATAATGACATAAATCAAAATAAATTTTTGACTGGCGACAATTTATTATGTTTATGAGAAGTATTTTTTTATTTTTGTTAATGAGTTGCGCTGCTGGGTGCCAATCCATTCGCACCGTTAATCAAAGTGACTTGGCCCCCTTGACCACATCAGTAGCTTCAATACAGTTTCTGTCTGAAGATGCCATTGCCCAATGTGAAATCGACAAACGCCTGTTTGAAGGCAGCTTCATTGCTACCGGCTCAGATACCACAAATTCTGGCCATCCCCACCCGGAGCTTTCCTTAAACCGCGAAAATCAGGAAGCCCAAACGGAACAAACACCCGATCTATGGGACTTACTGGCCAGTGGGCTAACCATAGAGGTACCAAACAACCGCACTATCCGCTATTACAAACGTTGGTATGTCAACAACCCCTACCACATAGAAAAAGTCACTGCCCGGGCTGAGCCTTTTCTTTATTATATTTACCAGCAAGTGAACGCCCGCGAACTCCCAATAGAACTGGTACTCTTACCCTTTGTTGAAAGCAGCTTTGATCAATTCGCGTACTCGCACAAAGGCGCAGCGGGCCTCTGGCAGATCACCGAACCAACCGGAAAGGCATTCGGGTTAGAAATCATCAAGGGATACGACGGCCGGCGCGATATCGTTTCTTCCACAGAGGCAGCATTGGATTTACTCGAATACCTATATGACAAATTCAACCAAGACTGGCTGCATGCCATTGCGGCATACAATACCGGGGGCGCCAGGGTCAGGGCTGCAATCAAAAAGAACAAGCAAGAGGGTAAATCCACCGACTTCTGGTCACTGCAGCTACCCAAAGAGACCCGCCATTACGTACCGAAACTACTGGCGATGGCTGATTTGGTAAAACACCGCAATTACCGGTATGACATCCCTCTCCACCCAATCCAAGCCAAACCTGTGCTCGAAGAGATAACCATCAGCAGAAAGGTCAAGCTGGGCACCGTCGCCACCTTCTCAGGTTTATCCAGCAAGGAGCTGTATCACTATAACCCCGGTTACACCGCTGGCTATACCCGCCGGGATCAAGACAATAAGATCTTGATGCCGCTTAAAAACAAGACCCTTTTTTTTGAACACAAGCACGCATCTAACTATGCCAAGCAACATTATGATGTCATAGACATCAAGGTAGGCGATTCTCTCAATCAGCTGGCCCAGACCAACAACATTTCTGTCGATTTAATCAAGCAAGTCAATCATCTAAGCGATGCGACAATTTTTGCAGGACAAAAACTGCTGATCCCTAAACTCACCAATCTAGAATAAAGTTGCTCTTATTGGTATGGGCACCAACTAGCCCAAAATGACAATGTGCACAATTTTTTCAATTATTGCTTTATTCACGAGAAAGTTGATCTATGATGGAAAAGTGAAAATAAAATCACAAATATCTTCAAGTTGTCATAAAAGGGTAATATATGCAGCATCAAGAAATGATCAATCCAACTCACACCGGCATTATCACACGTACCATTTTCACCAGCTTGGCATTTATGGTCGTTGGCCTCGTACTTATGTAACCTCCTACGGTAAAGAGCGATGAAACTTTTATTATTAAAGCGTTCATTAAAGTAAAAAGGGCATGTCAACAACATGCCCTTTTTACTTCCTATCCTGCTATATCGTCTCTAAATCAACAGACATCTTAGTACTATTATTCGCTTTTTCCGGTAAATAGACGGTAAATACCGACCCTTTGCCCAACTCGGACTCCACCACTATTTCGCCACCGATACCACTCACAATACCTTGGCTCACCGATAACCCTAACCCAGTACCGCTTCTCCGTGTGGTATAGAAAGGGTTAAAAATCCTCTCGATACTTTCTTCGCTGATCCCGCAACCATGATCGACGATTTTCACAATCGCCCCAACCGGACTACCAGCATCATCCAACCAATCTTCAGTTATCACCTGCAACGTACCTTGATCATCCATGGCATGGATACCATTCATCTGCAAATTCACCAGTACCTGCAGCATTTGATGGCGGTTGACTTCCACACAGCAACGAGCGTTCAGTTCTGTTTGGATCTCGACATCGAACTTTTTGGTACCACTCCTGACTAGAGTCAGACTCTCTTCGACTATCGGGTTCAAATGCTGCCAAGTCACTTCATCTTGTACCCCGCCCTGGCGGCTATACTGCAGCAAGCTTCGGGTAATATTGCGAATACGATCGATCTGCTGGTGAATCGCTTCGAGCTCTTCTCGAACACGTTCACTATCGGTACCGAGCTCTAGCTGCATCAGCTCAACATTACCTAAAATAACAGCCGTAGGATTGTTGATTTCATGGGCAATCCCTGCCGTTAGTTCACCTAGAGCCGCTAATTTTTCATTACTGACCAGTTTACTTCTGGCTTGATTCAACAGTTTGATATGCTGCTCCAGCTCTTCGGTCTTCTCTCTCAGGCTTTGGGTACGCCGCTGTACTTTATCCTCGAGCTGCAGCGACGCTTGCTTGATTGCTTCATTGCGCTGATGAAGCTGATCGAGCATGGTATCAAACTGCTTGCCGAGAATTTGGAGTTCATGACCGCGGGTCAGATCCAAGCTGCCGATGCGGCGATCCAGACCCAACTGGATTGCCGAAACCACTTGGTGCATTTTCTCGATTGGCCTGAACAGATCTCTCGCGCCGCGATAGACAATCACGCCAGAGATCAGCAAAACGAAAACAATCCCCACCCCAAGCTCGACAATATTGGTCAGGTATATCTTGATCATCGGCCACTCAAGGTAACCGGTATAAAGCATGCCGATAATATCGCCATTGTAGTCTTTCAATGGCTCATAGGCAGAGACATACCAATCATCGTAAACAAAAGCACGGTCCACCCACATCTCGCCCTGTTCCAGCACCGATTTTTTGACATCATCTGACACGCGAGTGCCCACCGCTCGGCCATTGAGCTGAGCGCTATCCAGCGGAACATTGGTACTGACCCGGATATCGTTCATAAACAACGTGACCGTGCCAATACTGCCTTCTGGAAGGGTATCCGATGCGTACACCAGATCACGGATACGGTCGACAAGCTGGGTGCTGTTGTTGAGCAAAATCCCACCATCGATGATCCATTGCAGATCGCCCTGCTGGTTAAAGATGGGAATTAAGCTGCGGCTTATCAGGCCATCAGATACGAGGTTATTCTCACTGAGCAGCGGAATTTGCGCGCGTGCGGGCAGATCCGGGTGCAGATCATCCAACTCATACGACGCTAGCCGCTCGAAGAAGGTCTGCTCCTTGCCTTGGAGTAATAAATGGCGATTCGCTTTGGGGAATTCTCCTAATGCGGAAGCCGGGTGGATAACAACAAAATCCAGATCATACTGACCCGCCTGCTGCTTGACCCAATCAATAAGCTGGCTTTGATCCTCTTTCAGCAATGTTTGGAATGGGTAGGATTCCGTCAGGGAGCCCAGCCGCATCCGCTGCTCTTTTTGCAACAACTCCATGCTATGGTGGGCAACCGCCAGATCAGCGCGCACATTCATCAATGCATTCTGCCAGGTGTATATCACCGTCCAGTACATTGTCAGGGCGATCAACGCCAGCAAGGTAATAATAATCGGTACAGATGTCAGCAACAGTAACCGATAACGAACCATAGTCCGAAAACGACGGACCCAGATCGCAATGCACTGTTTCATAGTCGGCCTTATTGTTCGGTGGTCGTCAGGGCTTCATCTGCCCATTCCTTGAATTTGCGTTCCAGCGTTTTGCGGGCAACTCCTAGCTGCCTGGCCGCCGCTGATTTATTTCCCGCATGGGAATCTACAACCTGCATGATGTGCGCTTTTTCGACTTCTTTAAGAGTCCAATCACTTGGATAACAGAAGGTCATATCATCGTCCTGGCAGCGACAAGGCTGATGATTCTCGTTGCCATCCGCGGACAAGGCCGCGTCGACCGACTGGCTTGGATCCTGAGTGACAGGGTCACTCATCAGCTCAGCTCTGGCTGGTGCCTCGCCGGCCAATTCACGCCAGTAATCTGCCGGCGGTTTACCCAGCAGCAAGCAACGCTCCATCATGTTGCGTAGCTCACGAATATTCCCGGGCCAATCATAGGCCTGCATGGCGCTGATATCTTCGTGGGTCCAGTTAACCGGTTTTGAGCCTAAGTCTTTTGCCAACTGCTGGGTGAAGTGATGGGCGAGCGCAGGAATATCATCCAACCGCTCACGTAAAGCGGGTAACTCGATTGTTAGCACATTGAGGCGATAGTATAAGTCTCGACGGAACCGGCCTTCGGCCACTTCCTCTTTCAAGTTACGGTTTGTCGCCGCCACTATGCGGACATCCACCTGCACTTCTCGCTCGGCACCGACCGGCCGTATCGATTTCTGTTCCAGGGCACGCAGCAATGAAGACTGCATAGACAACGGCATTTCACCAATTTCATCTAAGAACAAGGTACCGTTGTTGGCCACCCGAAACAGGCCCTCTCGGCCTTTCTTCGCACCAGTAAAAGCCCCCGAAACATGACCGAACAATTCACTTTCGAGCAGGTCTGGCGCGATCGCGCCGCAGTTCAGAGGAACAAAAGGACCGCTACGTTTGCTCAGTTGATGAAGTGCACGGGCAACCAGTTCCTTACCCGTGCCCGATTCACCTTCGACCAACACGGCAGCTTGGGAAGGGGCTATCTGACCAATAAGCTTCTTCATCGATAACGTACTGTGCGCATCACCGATAATATCAACGGGATAACTTCGCTCTACATCGCGTTGCAAGGCAAAGTTCTGCCTTTCCACCAAGCGTCGCTCAATACAGCGCTGCACCGATTGCATCATCTGATCAAGATTGAACGGTTTGAGAATAAAATCTGACGCGCCAGCACGCAGGGCTTTGATCGCCGTTTCCAAGTCGGCATAGCCTGTCATGAAAATCACATCACTTCGGCGCGTTTGAGGGTCAAAGGCTTCATGCCATTCAATACCAGATCGCCCCGGCAAGTTGATATCAACAATCAACAGATCAAAATGGCACCGCTTGCGAAGCTCTTCCGCTTCCTCGATGCTTCCTGCGACATCAACCTGAGCAAACTGCTTACTCAGTGCTTTTTTCAGGATGGCGCGCATTCCCGGCTCATCGTCAACAACCAAAACAGAAACCGCAGACCAAGACACTGATGGATTTTCAGTCATAAAAACCTAAATAATTTATGGTTATGGTGGTGGGACATTTTGTCTCACTATCAATATGCCTGTCAAAGATGTTTCAAAATGTTTTATAAATAATGTGAGTAGTGACGAACATCTTGTTTTAAATCATTATCTTATAGACAATGCTAGCGTTATTATACGCAACTTGTTCAAGTTGGCATTTGATTTGCTTATTGACTCACGCATCACGATGAAGAATATCTCCCTTGGAGAGCTTCGCTTCACTTGCGTAAAATAAATGACAAAATGACGTTCAGTCAGGAAGAACTATGAAACTATTGAAAACTACTCTTGTTGTGTTGGCCCTTGCTTCTTCAGCTGCAATTCAAGCGGCAGAAAATATGACGATACGATTGGCAACCACAACCAGTACCTATCACTCAGGTCTACTGGACTACCTGCTGCCTGAATTCAAAAAAGATACCGGTTACACGGTAGAAGTGCTTGCTGCCGGTACCGGTAAATCCCTTCGTATGGGCGAAAATGGCGATGTCGACCTAGTAATGACCCACGCACCAAAGGCAGAAGCCATGTTTGTGGAAAAAGGATTTGGTGTACTGCCGCGTAAATTAATGCACAACGATTTTGTGATTGTGGGTCCGAAGTCCGATCCAGCACGCATCGGTGAGATGAAAAATGTAACAACCGCACTGAAAACCATTGCCGACCAAAACGAAACCTTCGTATCCCGCGGTGACGATTCGGGTACCCACAAAAAAGAACTGACGCTTTGGGCACAAACCAACATCGAACCGAACTTCGGTGGTTATAAAGCCGTTGGCCAAGGCATGGGCCCGACACTCAATATGGCGTCCGAGTTGCAGGCATACACTATGACCGACCGCGGAACTTGGCTTGCGTACCAGAATAAACTTGATCTGAAAATTGTTCTGCAGGGCGATTCTCGCCTGTTCAACCCTTACCAGGTGATCCTTGTTAACCCGAGCCGTTACCCTGACATCAACTACCAAGGTGCCAAGTCTTTCAGTGACTGGTTGGTTAACTCGAAGGCGCAAAACATGATCAACAACTACAAGCGACACGGCGAACAGCTATTTGTCGCGGATGCTATTACTCAGTAAATGGATATCTGGCAAACCACACACCAAGCGATCCAACTGCTGTTTAGCGGCGATGCCGCTCTCTGGGGGATCGTGGGTGTTTCATTTTCGGTTTCACTGCTGGCAATTGGCATTGTGCTATTGCCAGCTTTGCTGATCAGTTTCGCCCTTGCCTATGGTCGGTTTCCGGGTCGCTGGTTGATTTTATCTTTATTCAATACCTGCCAATCCATCCCTACGGTGGTGATCGGCCTTTTGCTCTATATGCTGCTTTCGCGGGCAGGCCCGCTGGGTGACTGGAAAATGCTGTTTACTCAGCAGGCGATGATTCTGGGCCAGATGCTGATCTGCTTGCCCATTTTGGTGTCCATGATGCACGCCGCCTTCCAAAACAGTGACAAACGCGCTTGGGAAACTTCGCTGACATTGGGTGCCAGCTTGCCCAGAGCCTTCATGAGCCTAATGTGGGAAAGCCGTTTTCCTTTGCTGGCAGCTATCATCGCTGCATTTAGCCGGGTCATTACGGAAGTTGGCTGTTCTATGATGGTTGGTGGTAATATCCTCAACTCAACACGGAATATTCCCACTGCCATTGCCCTAGAAAGCTCCAAAGGTGCTTTCGCTCAAGGTGTTGCTTTAGGAATGGTGCTGCTGATTTTGGCATTAGGACTAAACTTTTTCCTATCTGTGGCGCGTGGCAAAGCCCACCTTCGCACTAACTAAGCCGGAGAATTTGATGACACAACTCTCAATCGAGGCCACAAACCTATCGGTTAGATTCAAAGACCGGCTGTTATTTCACATTCCTAACCTTGTCCTCGGGCCACGAGATGCCGTCTATCTCAGTGGTGACAACGGCGTTGGTAAAACGACTCTGTTAAAAGTACTTAGCGGATTACAGCGCCCTACTACAGGCGCTATCAATATCAACAAACCCTCGCTATTACGCCGTTTGTTCTGTGCCCAATCCAATAATGGTGTTGTATATATGCATCAAACACCATACATGTTTGATGGAACCGTGCTGGATAATGTCTGTTATGGTCTTAAATTCACCATTCGCGAGCGACGAGAGCGCCGTATCGAGGCAATCAACGCCCTACGTATGGTAGGCTTGGAAACATTGGCCGATGAGCATATTTCTGTGCTTTCCGGTGGAGAAAGGCAGCGTGTCGCTATGGCCCGGGCATGGGTTACTAAGCCTGCCGTGCTTTTGATGGACGAATCCAGTGCCAGCCTTGACCAGGAGTCGACAGACCGTCTGGTTGTAC
The DNA here is from genome assembly GCF_029223585.1 of Photobacterium sp. DA100. Classification (NCBI taxonomy): domain Bacteria; kingdom Pseudomonadati; phylum Pseudomonadota; class Gammaproteobacteria; order Vibrionales; family Vibrionaceae; genus Photobacterium; species Photobacterium sp. DA100. The sequence goes on from NZ_CP119423.1 coordinate 2,002,397, forward strand.
TGTGCAAAGATTTATTATCACGGGGCACCAGCCTGGTCATTACCAGCCACCAGAAGAATGCACTGACCGAGCTGTGCCGTCGCCAATGGACAATTTCAGACTCACAACTCATTGAACGAGCCGAATTGCAGCTCGTTAACGAGGACAATAACAAATATGCCTACGCCGGATAACACAAGCTGGGTCATTTTAGCTGGTGGCCAAGCCAGCCGAATGGGTGGCAACGACAAAGGATTAGTCACGCTTGCGGGACGCGCGATGATTGAGCATGTCATCGATACCCTGCGAGCACAAACCTCTGCTATCACCATCAACGCCAACAGAAACCAAGACACCTACCGCCAATATGGCAAAGTCTTTGGCGATCACATCAAAAATTACCCAGGGCCTCTGGGTGGCATGCATGCAGCACTCCACCACCTCGATGCCGAGTGGATTGGCTTTGTACCATGCGACTGTCCAGCCCTGCCGCATGATCTCGTTGCGAGAATGTGTAGCGCCTGCGATAGCGACACCGATATTGCCGTCGCCCATGATGGCGAGCACATCCAACCGGTCGTGACCTTGGTTAACCGCCGTATTCTGCCCAAGTTGGAACAATTTTTGGAAAACGGCGATCGTAAAATCATCTTGCTTTATCGCCAATGCAATATGATCACCGTCGATTTCACTGATCAACCCAATGCATTCGTCAATTTAAATACGCCAGAAGAACTAGAACAATTCGGACAAGCATTATGAACCCAATTCAAACCTCCCTGCCGATACTCGGCTTTGCCGCATGGAGCGGAACGGGTAAAACCACCCTATTAGAAGCTATGCTGCCCAAGTTAGTCGAGCTAGGGATCCGCGTTGCCGTCATCAAGCATGCCCACCATAACTTCGATATCGACAAAGAAGGCAAAGATTCCTACCGGCTGCGCAAAGCTGGCGCCGGACAGATGCTGATCTCTTCTCGTTATCGCCGGGCGATGATCACAGAGACACCCGAGGAAGAGGCAACCCTACCCCAGTTGATTGCCGAGCTGGATCTCAATGCGCTTGACCTTATCCTCGTCGAAGGCTTCAAACAACTTAGTTTTCCTAAGATCGAGCTGCACCGAAAAGAAATTGGTAAACCGTGGCTGTTTCCTGAAGACAGCAACATTATCGCTGTTGCAGCAAATGTTGCGGCACAGACTAAATTGCCGCAACTGGATATCAATGATCTCGACAAGCTAACGCAGTTTGTCGCCGATTTTGCCAAGCAACAATCAGCTCCTTCACTGTCCTGTAGCGATCTGGACCCATCAGGTATGCTATCAGTCTCTGAAGGCCGTGATAGGATCTTGCGCCAGATTGTCGCACCAACGGCCCAGACAAGTGTGGAACTCAAATCTGCATTGGGACAAATTGTCGCAACTGATATTTTATCGCCTGTGAACGTCCCCCAGCACACCAACTCGGCAATGGATGGCTATGCCGTTCGCAGCGACGATCTCGGCCGCGACAGCTACCATGTCGTCGCTCAGGTCATGGCTGGGCATAGTTATGATAAGCCGCTGAACGGTGGTGAAGCGGTTCGGATCATGACTGGTGCTCCCGTGCCGCAAAACGCCGATACTGTCATTATGCGTGAACAAGCCTCCCAGAATGGTGACAGCGTCACTTTCGACCTAAAGATGGGAGCAATTAAGCCGGGGCAAAATGTACGCCAAGCAGGTGAAGACCTAGCCATCGGCCAGGCCGCTGTTAAGGCGGGAACACAAATTACAGCCCCTGAGCTCGGCATGATCGCGTCCCTTGGGCTGGACTCTGTTGCTATCAGGCCGCCAGTCAAAGTGGCAATTTTCTCAACGGGTGATGAAGTGCAGCACCCGGGAGAGGCACAAAAGCAAAACTGTATCTACGACTCAAACCGCTATACGCTGCATGCCATGCTAAGCAAAATCGGTTGTGAGGTGGTTGACTTGGGAATCATCGAAGACAGTGAACAAGCGCTCGAGACGACGTTGCGCACTGCTGCCGAGCAAGCCGACTTGATCCTGTCTTCCGGCGGTGTTTCTGTCGGCGATGCTGATTACATCAAGACGGTTCTCGACAAACTTGGACAGATTAATTTCTGGCGTATCAACATGAGACCAGGCCGCCCACTCGCTTTTGGTCATATTGATACCACACCTTTCTTTGGCCTACCGGGCAACCCTGTTGCTGTTATGGTTACCTTCATGCAGTTCGTTGAGCCCGCTATCCGCAAGCTTCAGGGGATGACAGACTGGCAGGCCCCTTTCTACAACGCGGTTGCAGAAGAAAAGCTGCGCTCTCGCCCTGGCCGTACCGAATATAGCCGCGGTGTTTTTGGCATCGATGCCAATGGTCGCCTAACAGTAAGAAGTGCCGGTAAACAAGGCTCAGGTATCTTACGTTCAATGAGCGAAGCAAACTGTTTAATCGAAATTTTGCCAGAGCAGCCAGGAGTAGAAGTTGGGGAGAAAGTACGTGTTATCCCGTTGGAAAACCGTATTTAAGTGTGAGTAGATAAAGAAAAGATGAGAGCTCTGCACTGCATTATTGCAGTTGCAGAGACTACCAACCCGAGATTTTGCTGCATCATACCAAGATAGCTTGGCATTATTATGAGCACTCAGCAAACGGTGTTTAAGCCACCGTTTACTGAGTGCTTATTTTTTGCAGCTTCCGTGCTACTTTATTTTTCCTGAGCTTCTACACGTCTAGAAGATGATTTATTGTGCCATGCCTGTACATAGCATCTTGGAATTGCTCAGATAAAGTAACCTAGCCATTGTTCGTCAATTATTGAGAACCTGTCTGAACCCTCCGTGCCAGCCCAGTGGTTAAACTGAACCATTGCTTATCCGGAGGTAATTAAACGACTTATATCATTTTTAATAATGATTTGTATGTTATTGTCATTCAGGTCGTTTTTCGCAATAGTACAAAATTATGTACTGAGTTGCACTAAAAAATTATTTACGCGCTATACTAGCATCCATAAATGTGACAAATGCAATCAAACTTAGTGATTTGGTATAATAATCGACCAAAGACTATATTGAAATTTGAGTCACTATTAGCTGATTTTCCTCCCCGGTTTAGCACCTATCACTGGCTAGACCATTTATCGGGAAGATATCAGGTAGAATAGTTGGCAGTTTAATTAATCCACTATCAGTACGTTAGGCATGTTTCTAGATTCATATTACTTAGAAGAGAATGGTGTATTCAGCTTTACCCGTGAGCAAGCGAGTCACTTTGCAAAAAAAGTCGCGGGCGATTTCAATCCCATTCATGATGAAGATAACAAACGTTTCTGCGTTCCTGGGGATCTTCTATTTTCAGTTGTGCTTTCTCGTGCTGGCATCAGTAAGAAGATGCGCTTCGAATTTGCCGGCATGATCAATGATGGTATCGGCTTGAAAGCGAAACATAGCTGCTTCAATGACTTCGCTATTGTTGATGATGCAGACAAAGAGTACCTCCATGTGACACGTGAAGGTGAAATCACCACAGACAAAGCGCTTATCGAACAAGTTACCAAGAGCTACGTTCAGTTCTCGGGTATGAACTTCCCGCACATCATGGTGCCTTTGATGAAATCCAAAGACATTATGATCAATACCGTTCGTCCGTTGGTCATCTACGAAAGCATGGAACTCAATTTTGACCGTTTGGATTTGACCTCTCCTACTGTTGAGTTGGCAGAATCCGAAATCGAGGTTGAAGGAAAACGCGGTAGCGTTACCTTGAACTTCCACTTTAAGGAAAATGGTGAAGTTGTTGGCACCGGTCGCAAGCGTATGCTGATGAGCGGCTTGAAGCCTTACGACCAGGCAGCCATTGATGATTTGGTTGAACGTTTCAATGCACGTAAATCTGAGTTCTCGGCAATCGCTGCATAACGGCAACCGCTGAGTTGTCACTGGCTGACTTACAGCCGTTAATTTAAAGATTTATAAAGCCGCCCTTGAGGCGGCTTTTTGTTTCGCCCACCTTGCAAGCTACCAGCACGAATCCCCTGTTAATTACCGATAACCCCCTATACTTTATGGTGTCATGTCAATATGGCAGCTCGATCCATGATGACGATTTCAGACAAGGTGGAGAAATAATCATGGTTAATCTTTTAAAATCAGCTTTTTATGTTTCTGCCGTGCTTTCAACAAGCTTGTTTGTCATTCCAGCCATTGCCGAAGACGACAAGATGGCGGAAGACTTGATGACAGAAAAAATAGGCAGAGCAAAATCTGCAGCCCCTGCGTCTATCAGTGATGAAGCAACAATCGTCGTTGATGGCAAAGTGGTTGTTGAAGGCTCTAATGGTTGGACATGTATGCCCGATACCTTTCCAAATGACGGGATGCCAATGTGTAACGATGCTGTATGGATGGAAATGCTAACAGCGATGGTCAATAAGAAAGACTTTACAGCCACAAAAATTGGTATTTCCTACATGCTTCAAGGTGACCGCGGTGCCGGAGTCAGTAACTCTGACCCTTATCATGCTGATCCGAAGAACGCTGATGACTATGTTGAAACCGGGCCACATCTTATGATCATTGTCCCTAAAGCAATGCTCGAAGGCATTACCGATGATCCTTCCTCTGGCGGCCCCTACGTAATGTGGAAAGACACTCCTTACGTGCACATTATGGTACCGGTCGCTGACAAATAATCAATCAGAACAACTGCACCCAGGCAAGCAACCCAGCAAGAGGTGCTGGGTTGTTGCTACCTACAGGATATATGTTATGTTGATATTCAAAGGATTGGAGCCGAAACGAGATAAGGACAACGATTGAATTTACGTCAAATTGAAGTTTTTTACGCTGTAATGAAATCAGGTAGTGTTTCAGGCGCAGCAAAATTACTGCATGTCTCGCAACCGAATATAACCCGTATCCTTGCCCATACCGAGCTTCAACTCGGCTTTCCCCTGTTTCACCGCCACAAAGGCCGTTTAATTGCTTCACAGCAAGCGCTGGCCTTATTGCCGGAAGCCGAAAAAGTCTACCGTCAACTCGGAAGCCTCCAATCACTCACGTGCAAATTGCAAAAAGGTCACTCTCATTTACGTGTCGGTGCTCCACCTGTACTTTCGACAAGCTTACTGCCACCTGTACTCGCCAATCTATGCAAGCATTCAGCCATCTCAGCTGAGATCTCAACCGGTAATCAAGATGAACTATGTAACGCCCTGCTTGAAAATCAACTTGATTTTGCTATTAGTTTTGGCCAAGTCGCTCCCCCTAGGCTCACCAGTCAAGTACTGAAGCATACTGAAATGGTTGCATTATTACCCACAGATTTACCCTGTACAGAATACGCTATTTCCATTGCCAGTCTGCTTGAGATAGCTCCAATAATAGGCCTTGACGCTCGGGATCCTCTCGGGATGGCAGTTAAGCAGTCTATCCTGCACCACCGCCCCGATCATCAGTTCCAACTTTCCGTGCGCTCATACTCCACGGCTGCAGAGTTGGTCATGCAGGGGATGGGCATTGCAATTGTTGATCCATGGACAGCACAAAACTACCGAGACAAACTTACAGTGCGTCCATTGTCTGAGCCGCTACCGGTCTCAGTCAGCCTACTTTTTGCCGACAATTCCCCATTATCCTCTACGGCAAATCAGCTTATTGACCTGCTACGCCAATGCTTATCAGAGCCCCCCATCGTCAATAGTGAATTATCCCAATTCTAATAATGTAATTCCGGTTAATTGGCCATTTCTCCTGCCGATCTCACACACAATACTTTTTGTAATTAAATTTCACAACCCGTGATTACGCATACCAATAACCACTTGAAAAGTGATACACATCACACTAAAATTCTTCTTGCGGCAGTAATAACACTACGCAATGGTAAATTAATTACAGATTAATAATTATAGAGGTAACTTATGAACTACGATTCTCTTATGGCAATGCACTACCTTGTTTCAAAACGCGTGAAAGCACAGACTAAGCAAAAGCGTAAATAATAGACTTGGCCACACCCACAAGACACAGATTTTAAAAACTCATCCCCCTTATGGTATGAACTCTCCCCCGCAGGGGGTGTTTATAACAATACCAACCTTGCTATTACGGCTCTTACCTCGTTCTGAAATCAGCAAGGAAGGACAGAAATTCATCGTTAGTGACAAGTTGTTGGTAGCCCTCTTCGATCAGCGCATCAACCTGCTCAGGTTCCAGGCTAAAATCTGTCGGGATCTGATTGAGGTAATGTCTTTTCTTTATATCTGTCACATCTTGCAGATTGATATCAATAAAATAAGTCGATACCTGCACATCCTCACTAGACAAAATGGATGCCCACTGCTCCATGGTTTTTGCAAAAAGTGCCTTTGAAGTATCGTTAAACCGATGCAGTTGGATATCTGTCATGGCTGACACCGTCTCATTGATTGTCGGCTCTTGGGTTGAGCGCTCCATCTCATAATCTGGTGATGTCGAAGCATCGACCACTATCATGATGAATTGAGGTAAGGCTCTCACTCCTACCTGCTCGAAAAAAGCCTCACCGCCACCAGAGCTCTCAACGACATCATAAAATGACAACAAACCGAGATTATCTGAAATCCCGCCATCAACAAGGTGGATAAAGGTCCTATCATACTTATCTTGATAACTCTTTAGCGCCGCAAGCGTACGCCGAGCATGTGCTTTATGCTCGTTACCCAAAGACAGGGCAATTAACTGGCTTTCTTCACACCCTTCATGGTTTCTCAGTACCACAGGATTAAAAACCAAGGGTACCGCAGAGGAAGCAGTAACCGCGTTGGCAATCGGATACGTCGATAAATCTGAGCAAAGCAGATCAAAATACTCTTGAAGAAATGAAAACCTTACACCGCCCCCGAGATCTGAAGCATTTATCACGACCGTGGGTCGGTTTGGCCGGTTCAAATCGGCAAAAGTTGCGCCATAGAATAGGTTGGCTTGGTAGTAATCAATGGCTTGCTGGGTTCTCCCTCCGGTAGCGAACCAAGTTCTGGGACTAATAAGTCGTGTAAACAGATCATCGCTCACTCGGTGATATAAGAAGTCTTGCTCAAAATCCGAAAACAGTTTGTCGCCATACAGGCCATAATAGGCAGCAGTAAAGCTACCGCCCGATACCGAGCTGATAAAATCCAGTTCATCAATAACCGGCTTTGACGCATCCACCTGCAGCAGAGACGTGTCCTTTAGAGCCTTCATGACACCGTAGGATAGTGCTGCAGCCCGTGTTCCCCCTCCTGACATTGCAATGGCTACCGTAACCTCCCCTTCATTGACCCGTTTTGCCGCCGTGGTTAACGAGTAGGTATCTTCTGTCGTTAGCGTGAGCTTAGGGTCATTGACCACTTTTCCGTATGTCGTACATCCTGATATCGCAATACCAAGCAATAAGCTAAGTAACCTTCCAGCTAGTGTCATGTGCTTCACCGTTCTTTTTCTTTAACGTTAGCTGATACTAAAGAGTGACGATGTAGCAACTGAGCGACTATAACCTGATGTTATACCCCTGAAACATTTAAGTATTCGTGCTTTTTTCAAGGCTCGATTATGGTGTCGTTACACTAAAAGAACCAAGGATGAATCATGCAAATTCCACAGCCTTACTTATTGTTTCTCGGTGATGTTACAGACCCTCTTGCCGCCAAGACAGCCAGAGGGATCCTGCAATGGCGCCCAGAAATCTGTACTGGCCAGCTAAGGTTGACACCAGAAACAGTCAGCCTCGGGCTGGCCGATCTTTCTCTTGCCGATGCCTATGCGAAAGGCGCAAGGACTCTGGTGCTGGGAACTGCCAATGCCGGTGGCTTCATACCTCAAACTTGGCTACCAACTCTGGAACAGGCATTGGATATTGGCTTTAATTTAGCCTCCGGTATGCACCAGCGCTTGGGAGACAATAGGCTACTGGCGCAAAGAGCCAGCACCAATAGCTGTGAGCTGTTCGACGTTCGCCATTTTGATGGTGAGCTTGAGGTAGGTAACGGGAAAGCCCGTGCGGGAAAACGCCTTCTTACCGTCGGTACTGACTGCTCGGTTGGTAAAATGTACACCTCGCTCGCCCTAGAGAAAGAGATGAACCAACAAGGGCTAGACGCTCAGTTTTGCGCTACGGGACAGACCGGTATCTTTATTTCCGGCAAAGGTATCGCCATCGATGCCGTTGTGGCAGATTTCATTTCTGGTGCAACTGAAGCCATTAGCCCTGATTTTAATGATCATGATTGGGATATCATTGAAGGCCAAGGTTCACTGCTCAATCCCGCTTTTGCCGGAGTCAGTATGGGACTGCTGCATGGTGCTCAGCCTGATGCAATGGTGCTATGCCACGAAGTTGGGCGCAAGCATATCCGCCACCTTCCCCACATGCCTATGCCAGCGCTGGACACTGTTATGGCAGCGAACCTCACTGCCGCTCGTCTAACCAACCCAAGGGCAACATTTGTCGGGATCTGCCTCAATACATCAGCATTAAACGAAAACGAGGCCCGGACCTACTGCAAGCAGTTGGCAAGCCAATATCAGTTGCCTGTTACCGATCCTGTTCGTTTTGGCGTTTCAGCCATAGCCGAGCAACTTCACCAGCTATAAGAGGATCCGTTGTGAAATTTTCTGCCCGTCACGAACGATTTGAGCTCGCAAGACCCTTTGTCATAGCCCGCGGTAGCCGCACCCACCAAGATGTTGTCGTTGCGACGTTTAAGGTAGGCGATCATTGCGCAAGCGCCGAATGTACACCGTATGCCAGGTACGGTGAGAGTATAGATAGCGTGATCGAACAAATTGAGCACTTCAATCGACTGCTTGAACAACACCCAACCCTGTCAGCCCGAGCTGTGCAGCAAGAACTCGTTCCCCAATTGCCTGCAGGTGCAGCAAGAAATGCTATCGATTGTGCTCTCTGGCGATTCAACGCCGAGACGAGTTTTCCTACGCCACTTTTTGACATTAAGCCTCAAATAGTCACGGCTCTGACCGTTTCTATCGATACACCTGCAAAAATGGCTAGGCAAGCACGCGAGTTATGCCTCCAAGGTGCAAAACTACTCAAAGTAAAGCTTGATGCCGAAAACGTAATTGAGCGTGTTGCTGCCGTTCGCGAGCAGGCCCCCGAGTGTGAGATTATTCTCGATGCCAACGAAGCATGGGAAAACCTACCGTTGTCAGAGCTCTTCCAGGCATTGACTAGCTATGACATTCGCATGATTGAGCAACCGGTTCCCGCCGGCAAAGACGGGTTATTAAAAGGCATCCCGCATCCTATTCCCCTTTGCGCCGATGAAAGTTGCCATACCAGCGATGACATTGCCGGGATGATCGGATGCTACGAAATGGTGAACATCAAACTGGATAAAACCGGCGGGTTGACCGAAGCGATCAAGCTCGCTGACCAAGCAAGGAAGCAGGGATTGGATATCATGGTAGGCTGTATGGTTGGTACTTCACTTGCCATGGAAGCCGCTCTTCCCGTTGCCAGCCAAGCTGACTTGGTCGACCTTGATGGGCCTGTACTGCTCAAAAATGACAGGGAGAACGGCTTGATATACCAGAATGGGAGGCTAGTGACTAGTCAGTAGTTGAGTGAAATGAAAGCGCAGGCCATGTATTTGGCTTGCGCTTTATCTACTTACTGGTTTTACTACGGCTGACTGGCAACAGGTGCCGTTTCCCAATGCGGCTGGGACTCGGCTGTAGCTTTTTTGTCCTGCATTCGCAACACCGCGATTGGGCCAGTGATCAAGGTCACAGCGACTAACATAGACACCGGCACCGCCGTGATCACGATGAACGATTGTAACGCATTCAAGCCACCGTCGCCTGCCAGCAACAGCACCCCAGCGATAATGCCCATCGCCAAGGCCCAGAACAAACGCTGTGCCTTAGACGGCTGGTTGTCACCCGATACAACAAGGGCAATGGAGTAAGCCATTGAGTCGCCGGTAGTCACAACAAAAGTCGTTGTCAGTACCAAAAATGCCGGAATCAACAGCTCGTTAAACGGTAATTGCGCCAGTGATGCCAGTAATACCGCAGGAAGGCCAGAGTCGGCAAGCGGCCCCGAAATGCTGCCAGGCACCTGAAGCTCGAAGAAGATCCCTGTCCCCCCCAATACGGTAAACCAGAAATTGGTCACGATTGGCGCTGCCACCGCAATCGTCAGGATCAGCTCGCGTATGCTGCGACCCTCAGAAATTCGCGCAATGAAAATCGCCATCATCGGAGCGAAACCAATAAACCAGCCCCAGAAGAACCAGGTCCACCATTGACTCCACGCAGGACTTCCGGCATTCACACTCATCTCCGGCAGGTGCTGAATATAAGACGCAAACGCCAGACCAAAATGCTCGAAGATGAACTGAGTCGGACCGAACACCAACATCACTAGAAGCAATGCAAATGCGCCGATAATATTGAAACGGCTTAACCACTGCAGTCCCTTGTCCATCCCGGTAAAGGCTGAAAGCGAGTAGATTGACACCACCACAGCCAAAATGACCATCTGCGCTGAAGCGTTGTTTTCAATCCCTGCAACCACTTCTAGGCTATAACCCAGCTGCGAAGCCAGGAAACCAATCGGACCGATAGTCCCTGCCGCGACCGCAATAATTGAGCAGGCATCGATAACGGAACCGACCCAGTGGTTTTCCAACTTGTTGCCCACAACAGGATACAGCAGAGCTCGCGGACGTAGTTTTACCCCGCCCTGATGATGGGCATACATTAGAACAATCGTTGCCAAGGTGCCTAGCGCAGCCCACGCTAGGAAACCCCAATGCATAAAACTTTGACTCAGTGCCGGAACAACAGCAGACGCAGATTGTGCATCGACCCCATCAAACGTCGGCGGTATCGTCATAAAGTGGTAGATAGGCTCAGCGGCCGACCAGAACACACCGCCTCCCGCAAGCAATGTACACATGATCATCGCCAGCCAGCGGAAGGTACCTATTGTAGGCTTACTATTTGACGCCCCCAATCGCTGTTTGCCATATGGGCTAACAGCAATCATCAGTGCAATAACGAGGTTCGTCACCATCAGCCACTGCCAAAACTGGCCAAATGCGGCGGTGGAATAGGAAAAAGCGGTATCAATGATCTGACCGATAAGGGTCAAATCATAGAGGGAAAACAGGAGGAACAGCCCCAAGAAACCAATCGTTAGAACTGAAACTTTTTTATCGCTACCTTTTAGGGTATTGCTTAGCATAATAATCTCACGGTGTGTGTGAGGGGCGGCACTTTAACAGCTCGCCCGCCACCATACCAGTGAAATATTTCTTTATATTTTATAATTACAACTCAGAGATCTAGCTGTAAAAACAGACAACCAAGCAAAATAGTCAGCTATTATAGTGAGTTATAGCACCTATCAATCATTTCGCTTCAAATGTTTTGAACACGAAATATTTTTTGTGACACAGTTCAAAAAGCCACCAACAACAAAGCATGATACCGCATGTAACTCACCCGTTACTTACCTCACGGACAACATGTTCCGCCAACAAATGGCTATGCAAGTTGCGCTGGGTCAACGAGAGAGATTGCTTTCCGGCCCTTACCACATCAAGCCAATGCTCTGCCATTGCATGGAAGCCCTTCGCGGCAAGCATTGGTGTCCAGTCGGCCAACTTGATTCTCTCTTCTTTGTTTTTAAGCCAGCGGCTTCCTTCAGCGAAAGAGTCAAATCGGTAGCTGGCATTGCGGTAGTTTGCTGTCACTGTCTCCATCGTCGCCCCGTGCTGGCGGTTCATTGAGGCATGAAACAAGGTTTCTCCCTGTTGCCATTGCACATCCAGTCGCCCCAGTAGATTTCGGCCCACGTTTTGGGCTGACTGAGTCGTAATGTAGAGCTCTTCAGGTGCAATGCTTGCGTTGAGGTTGATGCTATCTAGCGGATGGATGAAGTCATCAAAGATGAAGCTTCGAGTTTCACCCGGTAAGTCATGGCGATGCTTCTCCCAGCGCAATGATAACAATGGCTCTGAAGATGGTTGGGTTTCAGGCAACGCGTCTACACCAGCCAGACCCGGAAGATGGGTTTTATACAGGGGTATATAGCGGCGGTTAAACCCCATGAACAAAGGGGTCTGCTTACGTTCAGCCAAATCGTAGAGACGTTCGCATTGCTCATAGTTATCAGCCAGAGGCTTATCAACAAACACCGGTAGCCCGAGATTCAAGAAAAAGGCAGCCAACACAGGATGTGAAACCGTTGCACTGTGGATCATAACGGCATCGATATCGGCTTTAACCAGATCCGCATAATCAGTATAGGCCTCAGTAACATGATATTTTTTCGTCAGCCGCTGCAAACGCTCTGGGTTACGTGTGCAAAAAACCCACTCAACATTCTCCAGTTGGGTAAGTACCGGCAAATATGCCTTTACAGCGATATCGCCTAATCCTATTGCGGCTATCTTCATCTTATTCCCTACTAAACTTAATCTAACGACTTATGACACTTATTTTACTTTTTAAACAGTAAACTCTGCTAGAATCCCGTCTCCATTTTATGAAGTGTATTGATTATGTTCCTCCGTCCATTCATTGAAAGAAAAATACCCGGCCTTATCGCGTTGCTGCTGATGACCACCCTGTTATCCATCGTGCTGGTATTCTATTCTCAGGCTAACCTGGATGGACCTGTATCGGCCGTTAGCGGCATGTTTTTCTCGCTGTTAACCCACTCTGCCGGGAACCCTGGTTTTTTGGTCTCTGTCGCCGTTTTCATGCTTATTCCCGTGGTGCTCAAGCTGCCTAGGAAGGCACTATTCAAGCTGGGAGTTCAGTTTGCCCTTCTGCTCGCACTTAGCTTTGTGGCAAAAACCGTGATGAAACATATTACAGAGGTTCCGCGCCCATACACCCATCAACTGCAATCCATGCATATCGTGGATAGCCCACAGGCCTTTTATGCTCTGAGCGATACAGAGAAAGATTCGGCGGTAAAACAGGCAAGCAAAAGTGTCAGCCAGTGGCGTATTGCTCATTGGCAAGGTGAAACTAACTATTCGCTACCTTCCGGGCACACTATCTTTACCGCTGTATGTGTGGCTTTTTGGGGAGGTTTCTTTTTAAGACGCCGCCAAATTATTCCGGCCGGTATCATCATTATCTGGGCTGTAGGCGTTGGGATCAGCCGCATTTGGCTTGGTATGCACTGGCCGTCAGACCTACTGGCATCCATTTTTGGGGCCGCATGCTTGTACATGTGTATCCCTGAATGGGGGGTATCCCCGGCAGCCCAGCCTAATTCGCAAAAAATCCTGCAACGAAGATAGCGCTTCCCCCACTACCCGACGGACCTGTCCTCTCCCCAACAAAAACACCTCTGCGACTGGTTTTACTTGAAAACCAACCGCAGAGGTGTCAATAAACAGCCTAGTTAATATCAGCCTCTTTTAATGCACTTCAACACTGTGTACATATTCAACAACCAGTTGATTGCCACTGTATCGTACATTCTTAATATCGCCGTCAACAATGAAAGTGTTGGTTAGAGTGACGGAACTTGGCAGCTCGGCACCAACCTGATTACGAAGCGAAGGCAGTGTCAGCACAGGGTCGACGCCAATATAGCTACAGAACTGAGTGACAAACCGGTGCTCTAGCGGAACACTGCCACGAAGGATGTCAGAAAAAACCAACTGGCTGACCCCAAGACGCTTTGCCATCTCAATTTGAGTCACTCGCATTTTCGCCTTATAGCTCATCCAAGTATCATGAAGAACCTGACGGTCTTGTTCAGTATATTGCATCATAGTTTCCTTGCGCACTGTGCCACGCGCATTTGTATTTTTTCGTTGCACTTATTTAAGCCGATCGCACAATAGGTTTTGTCAGAGAAAAGTAAGGCTTCATCGCTTTCCAAGCCACGTCACACAAGGGTTGAGCGCAAAAAATGGAAAAATAATGTCCGATCATGGACTTGTTACTTTTTGTCCAAAAACGAGCCCGGCTTGCTGTTGAGATTGCTCAATTTCGAAAATGCCGGATATAATGTGCTTGTCCGTTTGAATTGGGTTATCTATGCGCCTACAAAAGATGATTGCCAACATTGTCATCATCATGATGCTGTTTATTTCAGTAGCATCACGTGCAGCTGCGCCTCAATACCCCTCGATGGACGCCCATGGCTGTAGCGCAACTGCATTAATATCACCCTGTTGTACACAGAAAGCCAGCATCATCACTTTGGCTTCCCAACCCGGTGAACACTGCGATACGGCCGGCACTGCATCTTCAGATAAGTGCTGCCAAGACAACCAATGCCACTCAGGACAAGTTCCGCCGGCCATCCTCGCCGATGAGCTTGTTGTCGCGCCTCTCGAAGGCCTGCACTATTACAAAGAATTTGAAGGCTCCAATCGTCTGTTCAAAAGAGCCATATTCCGCCCCCCTGTCACTGCTTAATTGTGGTTGGCCACAAACCCAGCCTCTTGCGCACACATGTTGTAAGCGCAGTAAAGCCTTCTCTTAAGCAAGTTAAAACACTTAAAATCAACAACTTATTGACAGGATATATTTATGAAAACGTCTTCGAAAGCCCTAATTGCAACTGCACTGATTGTAACCAGTACCTTCTCATTTGCCCAAGTGATCAAAGGGACGAATTACCAGTCGCCATACTGCGGCTGCTGTAAAGAGTGGGTTAAGCACATGGAAGATAATGGCTTCGAGCTAGAAATGGTGTACAAAGAAAATATGACACCAACCAAAATTGATTTGGGTATCCGCCCTAATTATGCCTCTTGCCACACTGCAGAAATTGAGGGTTATACCTTTGAAGGCCACGTGCCGGCTGAAGACATCCTTCGTTTTATCGAATCGAAGCCTGAACGTATGATCGGTCTGGCAGTTCCGGGAATGCCTATGGGCTCGCCAGGAATGGAGTACAACGATCAGAAAGATCCTTATGAAGTGCTGGCCTTCGATGAGAACGGCCGTACTATGGTATGGTCACGTCATAATCAATAATCGCTGACCATATATGACCAAAGGCGCCGTTTGGCGCCTTTGGTAGGGATTGACACAGTAGCTACAGCATATCAAACCACTGACGATTAGGATCTTGCTGCTCGGCCCAGTCCGGCTCAAGCTCTCGATGCTCCAGATAGACCTGCATGGCAGTAAAATAACTAAATGCGGTCAATTCTGAATCGGAACCAAAATGCTCAAAGAACGCATCTTCTTGCTCGGCTAACTGATTCAGGGTTTTGATACCTTGTCTGAGGACCCATTGCGTAGCATGCGTTGGAATGAGGGTTCGATGCAAAATCAACTCGGCAATATCGCCAACTTTCACATCAACCCCCTTACTTTTCTTCTGCTCTGGCAATGACATGGCCGCCTCTTCCGCAAGTAGGGCTTTCAGGCTATCGATACTGGCTTCGCGCTCAGCGGCCGAATACCCATAGGTAGTTTTGGCAAAACGGACAGCATAGGACAAACGGTCACGCCCAACGACTTCAACAACGTCTTCAAGATATTGCTGCGGAATATTATAAGCTTTTGCCAGTTGCTCCACAGCATGACTCAGGCTGGTATAGGTAATACCATCAAACTGAATATGAAAACCAGTACTCAAGGCCGCAACCGGTAACCCGTCAATAGTCAGGGGCCAGCCTTGGTAGTTCACCCGAGCTTTGGCAATTTCAAACATGGCCCAAGCACTTTCGCGAAAGCCTTCGAGAGCTTTTCCTTCAAACTCCGACTGCTCCAGTTCCTCCTTGGTCCAGTTCACCCCTATCTGCAAATGCTTTTGGTATTTGCGATGGAGCTGCTCTTTCACCTTATCGCGTAGCAATTCCAAATCACTGGCTTTTATCCCTTTACAAAGGCCGTAACATTCCTGGCAGCTAGGCAGGAGCACTGGCAAGGTTTGGTGATCATAATTAGGCGACGGCATGAAAGCGTACGATTCAAAATAGGGCTCACCGCAGAACCAACAGGTATGGCGATATTCAAAGGGTACGTCAACGGATTGGTAGGTCGCTGTCATAGCAAAGATACCTGAAGTGAAAACTGTGAATATTATGCGTTCCCGATAGCCAAGACTCAAGAAGGAGCGTCATCAACTGTTTGATATTAACCACCGAGCACAACAAAATCAGCGCTCCCTGTTACTCAGTGCCAGCATCGCTGACGGAGTGTTTTACTGCTGCGAGAGGTGTATATTTTTCCCGTAAAAACTGAATAAACTATCCGCGCAAGACAATTGTGCTGACTATGGGAACACGTTAAAATGTGTGCCCTTTTCAATCATGGTGCAATCGAATGTCTGAACAGAAGCGAAAGGCGCTCAAAAAAATTGCAAAATGCCTCGAGCTGGGTAACTCCGCCAATGTCAATGAAGCCGCGCAAGCCATAAAAATGGCGCATCGCTTGATGCTGAAATACGGCCTTGAGCAAGATGACATCGAGTTTATCCAGATGGGCAAAACCAAGACGAAGACCCTGCTTCCGGCCGACATCAGCCAGCAGATATTGAAGATCATCCGTGGCATCAACCGCCGCTTTGGTGTTGAATGTGTGCTGACAAACCACAAAGGACTCAAGCAGGCCGAGTTCATTGGTGTCGCTGAGCGTGCGATCTTTGCTGCCTTTGCTTTTGACATCGTATATCGTGAAATGAACCAGCAAACGGGCCAATTCAGAAACAGCTTTCAGGGCACCGGAACCAGCAATGCTGAAGTGTCTCGCCGGGTATCCTCGTTTCTTGCCGGCTGGCTTGAAGGCGCCCTGGAGAAGCTCCCCGAGCTCAACACCGATGACGACCATGATAAGCGCATGACAAACTTCATCGACAAAGAGTTCAAGAACCTTGACCGAGAAACCTTCAAAAAGCAGCTTCAGGAGGCTATGAATGCCCTTACCGATGACTACGAAAAAGGAATGAAGAAAGGCCGTGCGATTTCAGTGAACCGCCCTGTTGCCGGAGAAAAAGCATTTCAACCTAAGCTGCTTTCGTAATAATCATGATACTCGAAGCAGCAATCTGTTGCCGTTGAGTATCATATGAAAGATCAGGTATAATCATCTTTTGCTTGCGAAGAAACAGCCCAAATCGTGGCTGTTTTTTGTTTGCAAAATAAGCATTTATAGATTGAAAATCGACACGCTGTTTTTTTCTGAATAAAAAACCAGCAACCAATCTAAAAATGTCTTGTTAGCGTCATGAATTGGGATATAAATCTCATTTTTATGATACAATGAAACAAAATTCCCTTTAACCGATAGCCTTCAAACATGAAATTCCCTGGTCAGCGTAAATCCAAGCATTACTTCCCAGTCAATGCCCGCGATCCATTAGTAGCTCAAATCCAGCAAGAAAATCCGCTATCTCGTACTCACCTTGTGGGTGTCGGCCAAACTATCGTGGATATCGAAGCACGAATCGACGATGAATTCCTGGCCCGCCACAACCTTAGTAAAGGTCATTCACTGGTTCTCGCTGAAGACAAAGCTGAATTACTTTACCAAGAGCTGAAAGAGCGCAACCTTATCAGCCATGAGTACCCAGGTGATACCATTGGTAACACCCTACACAACTACTCAGTTCTTGCGGATGACAAGTCAATTCTTCTTGGCGTAATGAGTCAAGACCTTAAGATTGGATCGTACGCTTACCGCTACCTATGCAATACCTCTAGCCGCATGGATCTAGACTTCTTGCAACCTGTTGATGGCCCAATTGGTCGCTGCTACACCCTTATCACCGAAGACGGTGAACGAACTTTTGCGATCAACGAAGGGGAAATGAATCAGCTTAAGCCTGAATTCGTACCAGAAAGTGCTTTTGAAAATGCTTCTGCACTTGTTCTTTCTTCCTACCTGGTTCGAGGCAAGCCGGGCGATCCAATGAAAGACTCGGCACTGAAAGCTATCGAATACGCCAAGAAACATAACGTACCTGTTGTCCTGACCCTAGGTACCAAGTATGTCATTGAAGGCATGCAAGATTGGTGGATTGACTTCCTAAAAGATCACGTTACCTGCGTGGCGATGAACGAAGAAGAAGCCGAGGCCCTAACCGGCGAAAAAGATCCGCTAATTGCAGCTGATAAGGCTCTTGAATGGGTCGACTTGGTTCTGTGTACAGCAGGTCCGGTGGGGCTTTACATGGCTGGTTACACCGATTATGAGCTCAAGCGCGAATCAACGCTACCTCTTTTGCCGGGCCGTATTGCTGATTTCAACAAATACGAATTCAGCCGCCCAATGAAGAAGAATACATGTAAGAACCCAATCCGCGTATACTCGCATATTGCCCCTTACCTTGGTGGCCCGGTAGAAATTAAGAACACCAATGGTGCCGGTGATGCTGCGCTGTCTGCCTTGCTGCACGACATGTCAGCTAACCGTTTCCACAAGGCAAATGTACCTAACTCGGGCAAACATATCGCTGAGTTCTTGAGCTACTCTTCTTTCTCTCAGATCTGTCAGTACTCAAACCGCGTCAGCTATGAAGTACTGACCCAGCACGCCCCTCGCCTTTCACGTGGCTTGCCAGAGCGCGAAGACTGTCTGGAAGAAGCCTACTGGGAACGTTGATCGCACCGCTTAATGAAAAAAACCGATAAACACTGTTTATCGGTTTTTTTGTCCGTAATAAGTCGATAAGTAGGTAATTATGGCTTCGTGCTCCTCGGGGCTAAGCTCATCCATGCCTTGCTCTTCCACCATCCACTCCAGGGTCTCGCTCCACCTTTGCCTACTCAGCCCCTGCTGCGTGACCAGATGCAAAGAATGGCAGGCAGAACAAACCGCCGCGACCAATTCGACATTCTCGCCCGGTAATAGCCCGGCAGCCCCGTCCGACCTGAGCTCCCCTGCAGTAAAAGCGGCCACCCAGTCTGCTGGCACCGGGTTTTTTGTCGCCAACCAAGCAATAATGGCTGCACGTGCAGCAGGGTCACTCACACCGGGGTAGACCATGTTGGTACCTGGGGCAAAATTCGCAGGTGACGCCAAAAAGGCATCGAGCTTTTCCGCCGTCCATTTCCCCTGATGCTGCTTGATGCCGACACTGTAATTGTACCCCTCGAAACTGGCGATGTTCCGCTCAGCTAATCCCCATAGAGGTGGGCCAACGACCACGGTGCCGTTGGGCTCAAACTGGTGGCACGCCTTGCATACCCTTGCTTTCTGTTCACCGGCCACAACTAAATCTTCACTGGCTGATGCGGCTCCGCTGAACAGGTACAAAATTTCAAATACGATCAAAGCAATCCGCAACATTATGCATCCCTTCTATGCGCTTACCCTTTCACTACTAACGCAACGCGATGATAGGTGTTGTTGAGGTAACCCTTCGGGTTCCACGCAATGGCGAATGGCTGGCTGATCCCTTGATCATCCGTCGCCTTGGCCCAGATCTCATAATAACCCGGCAAGGGAAATGTCACCTTGGCGTTAAAGGTTTGCCAGGCCCCCTTGTTGGCCGCGGCAGAGAGATCTGCATCCAGCCAGGTGGCACCAAAATCAATGGATATCTGCACTTTATACACTTTGCGATCCCCCGACCATGCGTGACCGCGCACCTGCACTTCGCTACCACTCACTTCGGTATTGGTTTGCGGGGATGTGATCAGCGACTTCACCGGCATTCTTTCTATGATCTCGAAATCTTCCTTGGCCACGTCCTCTCCGGGAGCAACTGGCCTATTGGGAACGCGGTATGACGTACCGGTCATTTTTGGCCCGTCATGAACCTGATCCCTAATCTGAATTCGAGTCAACCACTTCTGTGAGCATGAGCCGGGCCAGCCAGGTACAACTAACCGTAGCGGTGCACCGTTCATTGGGTGCAACGCCTCGCCGTTTTGGGCAAAGGCGATAAGATTTTCACTTCCCATTGCCTTTTGTATCGGCACTCCACGCGAAATGGGCAGTTTGTCCTCCTTACCGGATAGGTGTTTATCAGCACCATAATGGGCGGTATACACCGCACCTTCCTTAACACCGGCAGCCTTGATGACATCAGCAAGTCTGACTCCGGTCCAGCTTGAGCAAGCAACCGCACCGTAGGTCCATTGGTTTCCTGTTGCTTTGGGATCGAAGAAAGCACGGCCATTGCCCCCACATTCCACAACCAGTTGCTGTTCAACAACCTCGAAGTTTTTCTTGAGATCGGCAATAGACAATGTCAACGGTTTTTCCACCAGCCCGTCGATGGTCAACTGCCATGTTTCCGGATCCACATCTGTCGGAGGAATTCCGTTGTTGCGAATGAAGTGTCGTTGAGTCGGCGTAATATCGTCGTTCAAAAGATGAGGTGGCGTTTCGGCATTCATCGGCCTGTCGTTGAGCACTGTCAGGCCATCTTTGCCGTCAATCACGACATCGTCCAACCCTTCGGCAAACGCTGCCGGAATGATCCCCGAAGGCATGTTCCGGTGGAAGGGAATCGCACCGCCAAGTACAGCGGCCATGGTTGCCAAGCCCGCCCCCTTCAAAAAGCCGCGCCGGTCTGGGTAACTCACTCTGCCGAAAATTTTTTCATCAGCGGAATCCGGGTGGTTTTCATAATACTTATAAATCCCATGCCGCTTGCCTTTGTCTTTTTCATTCATATTACGTTCCTTTGTCATTAACGGCCGAGTACCTTCATAACCGACCTCTACACATTGAGAGTCCAACTATTTTGATATCGTTAACATTAGTCGACGACTCACAGCCTTAACAACATGCACTGCAATTTAGGCATAAAAAAGCCGGTCTTTAGGCTGACCGGCTAATTAATTACTTCACTTCGGTTATATCACTGGGCTTCCAGCTGCCGTCATACCACGGCTCAAGGGGGCCGTATAAACGCAGAATTGCAAACCAACCCTTCTCTGGTACTGTTTGGATCCAGTTTGACTCTTTCCCTTTCGGCGCTGATGGACCAAAGTACAAGTCGACCGAACCATCTGGGTTCTCGACCATATTATCACGCTTGTCGTTTTTACTCGGGAACGGCTGGCTAGTTTGCAGCTCCGAGCGTGTCTGGGTATCGTAGACAACAACCGACCAGAAGTTTTTCGCGGGCACATCAGCCGGAATAGTCAACTTGTAATTCTTGCCACCATCAAAGAACTCCCCATTATCCGTCTTATCAACAACCGCATACTGCGAGCCTTTACCCACCATCTTCAGTGCCATCGCCGGTGTGTTTACCGTTGCGATGTAGAAGAAGTATGTACGCGCATCAAGGTTGCGCCCACCATTGCCTTCATCAATCAACCATTGGTAATCATTGCCGATAAAGGCCGTTTTCCAATTACGATCATCCCAAATATACGCTTTTTCATTGCGCGGCTTGAACATCAGCGCCCGTGCAGTTGCATTAGCGATTGCCGCACCATCTTTGAGGATCATCTGCATGCGTTCATCGGGGTTAAACGGTTTGCCTTTTTCGATACCAATCGATGCAATCAAGCCTCGTAACTCTGGATCAATGAATTCTATCGGCTCTTTATCAATCACAGCTTTGATTTCATCGTAAAAGTGTTCGTCATTGGCGTGAATGGTGTTGAAGGATTTCCCACTGCCGGAAATAAACTCCATCGCCGGTTGCGCATCTTTCTTCGATAACGGATATATTTTCAAGCCAGTACGGTAGGCGTTTACAGCCGCATCTGTTTTACCGTCTTTTAAGAAACCACGCGCGATAAACCAGTTCACGTAACTGGTTGATTGCGAAACATGATAGCCCTGTGGAACGTCACCTTCATAGTCAGGCGGTAGGATCAGGTATTTCCCCCCTTTCCCCCGGTCTGGGCCAACGGCCCCCATGTCGGTCACAAACCTGAAGAAGGCATCGTTCACGGTCGTTGGCCCCATACCCGGCGGAATTTCGACCACCGTCGGTCCGTCGCGCTCAAGATCCAAAAAGGCAGATGCATACACCGTGTCTGTATTACCCGTCAGAAAAAGCGGCTTTGAATCCATCAAGTTATCAAACAGCAGCACCTGATTGGATTGAGTCACGCCCATGTGTTCATGGCCGATCCTCAGCGCCTCTAACGAGGCCATAGGAATGGCATTCATAAAGACTTCAGTGGCACGAATAGTATCTAAATTCGTATAGAGCACATCGATAGTTTGCTCACTGGGTACGCCATCTTTGAAGGTTAGCGTACCGATGCTCGTTTCCACTTTATCAGGCGTCAGAATACTCGCTGGGATATCGGTATCATTGGTATTGGTTGCTGAATATACAACCGATGCCCCCAGTAAGCCTGCTATCAGAGCAACACGTTTCAGCGGCGTCTTTATCATAAGTGTTTCCTGCATGATCAGTGACGAGATAATCGACATATCTAAATGTAGATATCAATTTTGACTTTCGCGAAACTCAATAAGATCAATATCAAAAAACTCTTCATTTTTTATCAATCCTCGCCACAAATTTCTGTTCCTCATTTTGTTAGTGCCAAATAAAAAACAGGCCAAGATTCTCTCCTGGCCTGCTTTCTAATGTTCACATTCATTGCGGTTACATGGTGATTGACCACAAATTATAAAAACTCACCCGCCCGACAAGCTCAGCAATTATCACCAAGCTGCAAACAGACAGCAGTATCGGTGGGGCCGATTTTTGTTTCATGAGGGCAAAGAAGGCCAGCGCACCGCCAATTAACAGCGCGATAGCTTGAGTAACCCAAAGGCTGCTCTGCTGAGCGGCCAATACCGGCTCTACTCCCGTTACAAAGGTGATATAGTCAAAACGCAGTGCCAATGTGACAAACACCGCAGCAATGGATACTGCAATGCCATGACGGAACGCGCCTAATACTGCCGCCAACGCCCCACCCGTAATAAAGACTGATACCAGCATCTGAATGGTGGTGTGCGGTGTATTCCATGCAGCCACCGTGCTCAATTGGTAAACCTTAGGAATGGTGGCGACAAAGGCAATAGCAAAGACCGCGGTTACCCAACGCAATGCTTTTCTTTGTGCCGCGGTTCCTTTGCCATAGAACCCGGCCAAACCGACCAAGACACCAAAGCCGGCAAAAGCCCCACCGAGCAAAATTTCATTGCTCATTGGCGAGCGACCAATACCAGCCAGTAGGTTCAATGCGCGTATTGGCATACCAAGGTGGAACATACCAACGAGCATCCCTACTGACAGCAAAGCCATGGACACCAGTATACCAATAGACAATTTGCGTTCATCCATACCATTGAGAGGCTGGCTCAACAGTAATATTAAATAAGCTCCTGCTGCCGCTTGAGCCAATACGGTGAAAAACACCAAAGGTAATTCATGCATGGTTATACCTCCGCCTGGTTTTGAATCGCACCTGATTTATCTCCGCTTGGCCTTGCTTTCGAGTGCGGATGAATAACCAAGTTAGGTTTGGTCAGGCTCGCGTTAGGCAATGGTGCTATTTCGTTAAGCTGACCATACTTTTGTCTTAATTCAGCAATCGGCCCAAACTCAATCGCACGCTGCGGACACGCCTCGACACAGACGGGGGATTTACCCTGTTCCAGCAAGTCGAAGCAACCGTCGCATTTGCTCATGACCTTCTTTTCGGCATCGTATTGTGGCGCGCCGTAAGGGCAACGCATTTCACAATACCGGCAGCCAACACACTGGTCTTGATCAACAACGACCAGTCCATCTTGCTCCCTTTTCGCCATTGCACCTGTCGGACAGCCTTGCACGCAGGCTGGCTCATCACAGTGGTTACAGCCAACCGATACATAATAGCTGTAAACATCTTGTTGCCAGAGCCCTTCTTTCTGTAGCCATGTGCCACCGCCGTATTCATATACGCGACGAAGCTTAGGGCCAACACCCAGATCTTTCTTGTCTTTGCAGCTCACCGAGCAGGTTTTACAGCCGGTGCACTTTGCAGAATTAATATAAAATCCATATTGCGCCATTTCTCACCCCCTAAGCCTTTCGGATTTCCACTAAGTTAGAATGCTGCGGATTACCTTTTGCCAAAGGAGAAGGCCGCTGTGTCGTCAGGGTGTTGATACATCCTCCGACATCGATTCCTTGCTTATTCGGTTGATACCAAGCCCCTTGCGGAACGGCGACAACCCCCGGAATGATCCGTGCAGTAACTTTCACTGGCATATGGATTTCACCGCGGTCATTAAACACCAATACACGATCGCCTTGGAGCAAGCCCCGTGACTCGGCATCTACTGGGTTCATCCATACTTCATCTCGAACCGCTTCGCGAAGTTGCGGCACATTATGGTAGGTAGAATGGGTTCTGCCTTTGGTATGGAAGCCAATCATCTGCAATGGGAACTGCTTCATGCGCTCAGGTTCACCCAAGCCTTCGAAACTCTCACAATACTCAGCAACAGCGGTGATCTTATCGCCCTCTGGCAACTCCCACGTATCGCCAATGTTTGCCAGGCGTTCAGAGTACATTTCAATTTTGCCTGACGGGGTCTTGAGTGGATTACCCTGCGGATCATCCCTGAAGGCTTTAAGCGCAATATGGTCTTCGGCCTTGGCCAGTTTGCGATCGATTACTCCCATGCCATCGGTTTTTGCAAACTCAGGTAGGTGCGGGTTACTCTTGCGCAGATTGTGGTAACTGTGTGCAATCCATTCCTCGTAAGTCCGTCCTTCGGTAAAGGCGTCATAGGTCCCCATTTTTTTTGCAATATCGGCCAATACATCATAGGTCGGACGATTGTCCCACAGTGGCTCTATCGCTGGCTGCAAGCGGGTCACATAATGATAGGCCCCTGTCGCATAGGAGTTATCGATAAGATCACTGGTTTCCAAAGTCGTGACATCAGGCAACAAAATGTCGGCATAGCGCGCCGAGGGGGTCATATGGTGATCCCACACCATGATAAATTCACACATGGATTCATCCTGCAGTATTTCATGGGTTTTATTGAGATCCGAGTGCTGGTTCATGGTGACGTTGCTAGCAAAATGCCACAAGAACTTAATGTTGGTTTCCAGTTTGTCCTTGTTGCGAATAAAGCTGTTTTCAGCGGTCATTTCAGTCCCGCGGGTGATCGCATCTGTCCAGAGGAAGCAAGGGATCGATGTCTTCACCGGGTTGGCCGTGGCAAATCCGGGCACCGCATACTTAACACTACTGCCCCAGTTACCTGTATTGGTACCTAGCTTACCAAATTGCTTGGTCATGACAGGCAGCATCATGATTGCACGTGCCGATTGTTCACCGTTGGCGGTACGCTGCAGGCCCCACCCTTGTGAAATCCACGCCGCATTAGCCCCGGCCATTTCCCTAGCCAATTGTTTTATCCTAATCGGTGAGATCCCGCATATCTGACTGGCCCACTCAGGCGTCTTTTCAATACCGTCCGGCCCATTACCCATGATGTAATCTTTGTAGGAGGCATTCTCTGGTGCGGAGGCCGGCAATGTACTGCCATCCCAACCAACACAATAGCGATTGATAAACGCATCATCGGCTAATCCTTCAACAACCAAGGTATGGCCCAGCGCAGCAACCAGTGCCGCATCCGTACCCGGCTTGATTGGGATCCACTCGGCATCAAACGCGATGCTGCTGTCGGACATGCGGGGGTCAATAATGATGACCTTGGCATTGCTGCGCTTCAACGCTTCGAACGCTTCAGCAATCTGGCCCCCGCCAGACATACGGGTCTCTGCCAAGTTCTGGCAGAACATCACCACCAAATCTGAATGGGCAATATTGGAGATTAAACTGCCTTGGCCACTGCCATAAACATAAGGCTCGACCGTCGATATTTGCGCAGTCGAATAGGTACCATGCTGCTCAAGGAATCCCCCCACCGTATTCAAGAAGCGTTTGTTAGCATTTCGACCAAGCAGGTTTGCCCCGGTAGAGCCCGAGCCATACTGATAATAAATTGCTTCATTACCGTATTTCTCAATGGTGTACTTGAGCTTATCTGCAATAATCGTCGTTGCTTCATCCCAGCTGATACGCTGAAATTTCCCTTCACCACGCTTTCCGACCCGTTTCATCGGATACTTCAAGCGATCTGGGCTGTAGGTTTTCCATTTAACTGAGCGCCCTCGCAGACAAGGGCGGATCTGGTGCTGTCCCCATGCCGCATCATCAATCCCGCTCTCGGTCGAGATCTGGGTGACGACTCCATCTTGGGTGTGCACTTTGAGCGGGCAGCGACTGCCGCAGTTTACCAAGCAGGCACTGTAGGTGATTTTTTCCGCTGACTCTTTCGCTGGAGCTTGCGCCTGCGCTGTACTTGAAAAAGGAAGTGGGACGCTCGCTGCAATTGCCGCCATCCCCCCAGCCTTGGCCGAATGCCCAAGAAATTGCCGACGAGACAATCCCTTCATGAAGGCCCTAAATTTATGACTATCCATTGCCACCGCCTTGATTAGATTAATATACCCAAGTGGCCTTAGCTGCCAAATTCTGCGCTGGTGGCTACTTGGGTATATTTAGAATCAGAGTAAAACGGTCTTGGTTATGAATATTGACTAATATCAATAGTTTTATCAGCACCCAAACACCTAGCCATAAAGTGGTATTTCGATCACCAAGAGCAGCAGATATTCGCTCACAGAATATTTGATGTTAATCAGAAAAAATCGTAAACGAGAATGGTTAACCGTCGGATATATATAAAAAAGCAACCCAATGATAGGGTTGCTTTCTCAATTAAGATCGGCCGTTAATTGTATTCAATCAACAATCGTTAATCGCATTACGCACTCGCTTGTCCGAGACCGGATAAGGCGTACCCAACTGCTGAGCAAAGTAACTGACACGTAGCTCTTCAATCATCCAACGGATCTCCTTCACCTTTTCCGGCACAGGTTGGCCCTTAGGGATCTTATTCAGCAGCTCCTTGTAATCCGAAACCACAGATTCGATCTTCATGATATGCATACGGTCTTTGTTCGGATCGATTGGCAGTTTCTCCATACGGCGCTCGATCGCACGCATGTAACGGAGAATATCTGGCAACTTCTTCCAACCGCACTCAGTGGCAAAGCCCTTAAAAATCAAGCCTTCAATCTGGGCCTTGATATCCGATAGCGCGAAGGCCATTGTCAAATCAACACGCCCTTTCAGCTTCTTGTTGATATTGAACGCTGTTGTCAGGATTTCTTCGACCTGTTTTGCAATATCAACCACAGTATCACCCAGCTCGGCACGCACGTGCTCTTTGAGGGCTTCGAAAGCCTCAGGCTGCCATACCAAGCCACCCTTTTCCTCAATCAGCTTATCGACACCACAGGCAATGCAGTCATCGATCAAGTCCATTACCCGACCGTACGGATTAAAGTACAGACCCAACTTCGACTTATTCGGCAAATTAGCATGAAGATATTTGATTGGCGAAGGCACATTCAACAACACCAAGCGGCGCTGGCCCTGTTGCATCGCGGTACGCTGCTCTTCTTCAGTTTCAAACAACTTGATGCCAACGGAATCTTTGTTATCAACAATCGCGGGATAAGCTTTCACTTCGAAACCACCACGTTTTTGCTGGTAACGCTCAGGCAGTTCGCCGAAGCTCCATGTCTTTAAGCCTTCCTGCTCGATATCATCATCCGCCACTTTGGACAGCGTTTCTTGCACCTTCTCTTTCAGGCCATCTTTCAGGCTGTAGAGATCTTTACTTTCGCGCAGCTTGCGGTTGCGATGGTCGACCACCCGATAAGTGATCTTCAAGTGATCCGGCACCTGTTCAAGGTTCCAGTCTTCTCGCAACACAGTGACACCCGAAATACGCTTGAGCTCTTTCTCCAGCGAGTCAAGCAGCGGCATTGCCATCGCCTCTGCACGGGCCAAGAAAGCATCCGCGTAGTTTGGCGCCGGGACAAAGTTGCGGCGAACAGGCTTCGGCAGCGATTTAATCAGAGCAACCACCAACTCTTGGCGCAAACCTGGGATCTGCCAGTCGAAACCATCTGGCTCAACCTGGTTGAGGATAGGCAGAGGAACATGCACGGTTACACCGTCACTATCTTCGCCCGGTTCGAACTGGTAGCTCAGCTTGAGCTTCAAGTTACCCTGGTGCCAGAAGTTCGGATAATCCAAATCGGTGACATGGCTAGCATCCCCCTTGAACAGCATTTCGCGTTCAAAGTTCAGCAGCTCGGCATTGTCACGGGACGCCTTCTTCCACCACGTGTCGAAGTGACGGCCTGATACCACTGTGTGGTCAATGCGCTGATCATAGAAATTGAACAGCTCATCGTCATCAATCAGGATATCGCGGCGGCGAGACTTATGCTCCAGCTCTTCAACTTCACGCAGCAGTTTACGGTTCTGCTGGTAGAATTTGTGCTTGGTTTCCCAGTCACCTTCCACCAGCGCAGAGCGGATAAACAGCTCGCGTGAAATAACCGGGTCAATCTTGCCGTAGTTGACCTTGCGCTTGGCAACAATCGGAATACCGTAAATCGTCACCTTCTCGAACGCGGCGACGGCGGCTTGTTTCTTCTCCCAATGCGGCTCGCTGTAACTACGCTTGAGTAGGTGCTCGGCTAAAGGCTCCACCCATTCCGGCTGGATCTTAGCGGCGATACGGCCCCACAAGCGTGATGTTTCCACCAGCTCGGCCACCATGACCCACTTAGGCTGTTTCTTGAAAATGCCGGAGCCAGGGAAGATGTTGAAGCGTGCGTTGCGGGCTCCCTGGTACTCATTCTTTTCCTGATCTTTAAGACCAATATGCGAAAGCATACCGGCTAAAATCGCAGTATGAATACCTTGGTAGCTCGCTTCCTGCTCGTTGATGCGGAACTCAAGCTCTTTAACAACCTGGCTCACCTGGTAGTAGATATCCTGCCACTCACGAACACGTAAGTAGTTCAGGTAGTCTTTCTTACACTGGCGGCGGAACTGGTTGCCGGACAACGCCTTTTGCTGCTCCTGAATGTAGTCCCACAAGTTAACGAACGTCACGAAGTCCGATTCTTTATCGTAGAAACGGCGGTGTTTTTCATCCGAGGCTTGCTGCTTGTCAGAAGGACGCTCGCGCGGGTCTTGAATAGACAAGGCACACGCGATGATCATGACTTCACGCAATGAGCCATGCTTCGGGGCTTCCAGCACCATGCGGGCCAGGCGCGGGTCGATTGGCAAACGGGCTAGCTGCCGGCCAATCGCAGACAGACGCTTGCGTGGATCTTTCGCCTTGGTGTTAATGGCTCCCAGCTCTTCGAGCAGGCGGATACCGTCTTGGATATTACGGTTATCCGGCGCTTCTACAAACGGGAAGGCTTGGATATCACCAAGGCCAATCGCCGTCATCTGCAGGATGACCGATGCTAGGTTGGTACGCAGGATCTCCGGATCGGTAAACTCTGGACGAGACAGGAAGTCTTCTTCCGAGTACAGGCGAATACAAATACCTTCCGCGACACGACCACATCGACCTTTACGCTGGTTGGCACTCGCCTGCGAGATACGCTCGATAGGAAGGCGCTGAACCTTTGTTCGGTAACTATAGCGACTGATCCGCGCAGTACCCGGGTCGATAACATACTTGATACCCGGCACTGTCAACGAGGTTTCGGCAACGTTGGTCGACAGGACAATACGGCGCCCCGCATGAGACTGGAAGACACGGTTCTGCTCACCTGCGGACAACCGGGCGTAGAGCGGCAGGATTTCAGTATCCCGCAGCTTTCGCTTCTCTAACGCATCGGCGGTGTCGCGAATTTCACGCTCACCATTCATGAAGATCAGGATATCCCCCAGACCTTCATCACACAGTTCGTCCACCGCGTCAAAAATGGCCTGAAGCTGGTCGCGGTCGCTGTCCTCGCTGTCTTCAGATACCGGACGGTAACGCACCTCAACCGGATAAGTCCGACCCGACACTTCGATGATCGGCGCATTATTGAAGTGTTTGGAGAATCGCTCTGGGTCGATCGTCGCCGAGGTAATGATAACCTTGAGATCAGGTCGCTTTGGCAGCAACTCGCGCAAGTAGCCCATGATAAAATCGATATTCAGGCTACGTTCGTGCGCCTCATCGATAATGATGGTGTCATACTGATTCAAGAAGCGGTCATTCTGGATTTCCGCCAGCAAGATACCATCAGTCATCAGCTTAACCTGGCTGCGATCCGATACCTTGTCGTTGAATCGAACCTTATAGCCCACATACGAGCCCAGTTCGCACTCAAGCTCTTCGGCAATACGGCTGGCCACAGAGCGTGCCGCCAATCGACGTGGCTGGGTATGACCTATCATGCCCTTGGTACCAAGGCCAAGCTCCAAACATATTTTTGGCAGCTGGGTGGTCTTACCCGAACCGGTTTCACCAGCAACAATCACAACCTGGTTGTTCTTGATTGCTTCTGCGATATCGTCTTTTTTCTGGCTGACCGGCAAAAGTTCTGGGTAAGAAATGGTCGGACGCTGGGTGGTACGCATCTGCACGGTCTGCATCGATTTCGCGATATCTAGCGCGATCTCATCAAACACAGCATGCTTTGCTTGTTCATTCTTGATTCTTGCCGCACCTTGCACGCGTTTGTGCAAACGAAACTGATCGCGCATCATGCAATCTTTAATCGCGGCTTTAAGTGTTTTCTCGTTGTTTAAAACGTTAGCCTGAGGAGTATTCGACTGAGTCAATGGAATTCCTGATAATTCAGCTGGGTATTTCACAAAATTGCACGAATTCTACCACAACTCTGTGGTTTTGCGGCAAAAGAGAATATACCCCCCAAAACATGTAAGTTTTTTTAGCCATTGTTTGCAGCACTTTTATGTCTTCAGGTATTATTTTGTCGCAACTTCATACATAGAGTATAAAAAATGAAAAAAACACTAGTTAGCCTTGCGCTAGCAGCAGTGGTGGCGTCACCTGCTTTTGCTAACCAACCTGTTCAACTTTCAGTACCAGGCAACAACCTACCAGACGGTAATGTTCACGGTTTCCGCGCTTCCCTTCTATACGGGCAGACTCCATCTGTAACAGGTTTCCAGCTGCCTATGCTTGGCCTTGCGGAATCTCAGACTTTCAAAGGATTGAGCTTCGGTATCCTGTTTGGTGCCAACCGCGTTACTGGCGATTCTACCGGTGTTAAATTCGGTCTAGCGAACTGGAACGACAACACAGCGGCAGGTGCTGATATCGGTTTTGCCAACTACACTGGCAGCCAATTCACTGGTCTTCAATTCGGTGCCCTGAACTACGCAGGTAGCCTAAACGGTCTTCAGCTTGGTTTCATCAACGCCACAGACCGCATCGAAAAAGGTGTTCAGATTGGTCTGATCAACTACGACAAATCTGGTACTTTCATCAGCAAAGACATCCCTGTATTCCCAATTATCAACGCCCGCTTCTAATCCAGAACACGGTTGGTTCGATATTTGTAGCCTGGGGCCCAGCTCCAGGCTGCTTTTCTTTTCCCTGCAGCGCATCAGGCTATATGTAGTCCAAGCCCTAAGATTTCCCCTCGTCACTCCTGAGCTTTTTTATTAATCGTTGCTGACTAAACATCCAATTAAACTGTGACCAAGGAACTCCCAGCCCTTCGGAGGAGTCTTATACTTAATAAAAGTGAAATTTGAGGCACAGCATGTTCAAACAATTACGTACTATTTTCCGCCAAGTCATGAATGAAGGAACGGGTGGCGGCGCTGTCGATACCCCGACCCTCCACCTCTCAATGGCATGTTTGCTGTGCGAAGTCTCTAACGCAGATCACAGTGACGATCCCAGAGAGATGCAGGCCAAACGCCACCAACTCGTTAACCTGCTCGATATCAGCGAAGAAAACGCCGATGCGCTTATCGAAAAAGCGCTTATGCAGAGCAAATCGTCGGTTTCCCTGTACGACTTTACCAGCAAACTACGCTCGCTCGAGCCAGAACAGCGCTTCGAACTCATCGAAGCCATGTGGCAAGTCGCATACGCCGATGATGTGTTGGACCCGATGGAAGAAGCGGTGATTCGCCAAGTGGCCGAGCTTATCTATGTCGACCACTCCGAGTTTATCCGGGCGAAATTGTCAGTACAAAATAGTTTGAAGCCAAATTAGCGGTAAGTTACATAGTAGAACTAGCGAACAAATTTCTGAACGGCATCAGCAACATAACTATGCCGCACAAGCCCACAATACAATATCTCCCTAAATAGCAGATGTTCATTTAGGGAGATACAAAATGTCATGGTCTCATACCTATTCTCATCCTGAACATGCTCATGAATCAATTGCGGTTGTACAAGGCTAAACTCAACCAGTAATGCTACCAGGAGAACATCAAAGCCAACAGCCCATGTCCTACTATCAGCTTACTTCTGCAATTGATTTAATCTGCTCTCGCAAGGTTCTCTGTCATTAAGCCTGTTATTCGTTCGAACTCTTTCAACTCCTCGCGAGAAATGCCTTTCATCATCTTATTATTCATGTTGCCGTCAATAGTCGTAAGGTGCGCCAGAACCTCCATACCTTCACTGGTGACCAACAGGCGTTGGCTGCGCTTATCTTCTGGGTTAGGCACTTTTTCAATCAGGGTTTGCTTGATCAATTCGTTCAGCAAACGGGTCACCTGTGCTTTGTCACGGTTTAAGAGCTGGGCAATATCAACTGCAGTACATGTTTGCTGTTTATTAATAATTTTAAGAACCCGCATATGCATAGGCGAAATATTCAAGTCCAGTTGCTCAATCTGTTCATGCATGTGGCGCTTGATCATATGGACTAAGTGAAACACGCCCTCTAGTGACTTTGGCTCTGACATCTTGATTCCCTCAAATCACAACATGGTTGACTTTATCAACCAAACTATTATAGTTGACATTATCAACTTAGTTGAGGACAAATTCAAGACTGGAGAAGAAAATGAAACACCCTCATAACTACCGTATTACTATCGAACACACCAATACAGATAATGCAGAAACCATTCAGTTTGAGATTCAAGATCGAGAAGATATGTTTGCCATTGTCGACGCAATCAAACAAGGCAGCGGTTTGAACAGTAATGACTCAACACGACTTGGTGTTGCTTTGCGCCTTCTGGGCCCTATGATGATGAAAGATCGAAAACATCCATTGTTTGCCGACTTCTTCCCGCACTTCAAAACATTTATGCAGAATTTGAAAGGTAAACTAAAAGAATAACAATAACTTAGTGAATTTGAATCAAAGCTGCCCTATTACAAACAGGCAGCTTCAGATTTACGCCTAATGCAGTAACGCTATTTAATTGTCGAATCCAACAACGTTGCTGCAGAGCGTGCCCAGCTATCCAGTACCGGCCTAACGTTTTCAAGCTCTACCTGATCACTGGTATTTTCTACTGGCTCACCAAACCCTTTTTTGACAGCAGCAGCCAACCTTTCACCTGACGAGCTGTCTGTAAGTTCTGCCTCTAAAAACAGCTCTACCATTTGGTCTCTGGCTCCGGTTGCAGTTGAAACACTCGCCAATGCCAATGCGATAGGAATATATTCATAGACTTCCAAATCTTCCGCTTTGGTCCTCACACCAGTAATCGCTGAGCGAAGGCGGACAACGTCATTCCCCGGCACGGTAACAATCTCATAATTCCGACTAACTTCTCGTTCTACAGCTTTATTCAAATAGGCCAGCATACTCTTTAGCACCTCAGCGCGTAATTGCGGACCAGGTTTTGGGGCCGGATATATCACAACAGGATCAAGCATGACTTTAGTATATTTGCGAGCTGGTAAAGTTGGGCTGATCCATTTCAGTACAACAGCCTGACCATCAAGGCTGGTGCCTTTTTCCAATTGCGAATAATCACTTAGAAAGCCTGAAAACTCTTCTTTTTGCGTGGTTTCTGAGGTCGTACAACCAGAACCAACCAAAAAATCAGCAAAACCCATGGAATTGAATAGGTAACCGTAGAGCAAGTGTTTCTTTTGAGCTTCTTCATATTCCTCTCCACAAGGAAACAACCATAAGAATAATGGTCGATTAGAGCCCATTTTTCCACGCTTCGAAAAAAGATGATGCTGAACATTACCGACCCAAGCCAGCCAAAAAAGCCAGACATAAGTCTGGCTTTTTTGGCTATTGGTCAATGTTCAAGCACTACAGCAAACTATTGCGAATAAACTCACTCAATTCCCCATAATGCTCATTCGACTCTGGAGTGCCCAGTGCGACAATATAATCCGCGTGTGACTGCCCTTCATAAACATTCAGCTCCGCATCAGCCCCTGCTCGCTTGAGCTCTCTGTGAAGTCGAACCGTATCACTCAACAACAAGTCTCGTGTCCCGGTGATCAGATATACCGCAGGAAAGTTATCAAAACTGCCATAAATTGGTGAGACAACAGGATCATTCAGTTCGAGCTCGCCCACGTAAGCATCAACCATTGCCGAAGACATTCCGCGCCAACTGCCGAGAATATGATCGAGGCCTTCATTAATGAATCGGCTATCACCTGTCATGGTCATATCGACACCTGGCGTCCCCACATACAGCGCAGACGGTGTGGCTATACGCTGCGAGTTCATCTCCTGCGTAGCAAGAACGCTTAATGAACCACCCGCAGATGTACCTCCCATGACCATAGTGTCAGCATTACGTGTTTTTAGCAGCTCCTTCCAGACATTGATGATGTCGTTGCGAGCAGCCGGGGCTGGGAATTCAGGCGCTTTTCTGTAATCAATTGCCAGCGCAGGAATTTGTGTCTGGGTAGCAATGATCATTGCTTCCGTTGTTGATGCCAGACCACTGTTCAGCATATATGCCCCGCCCTGGACGGCAACAAATAGCTTATCTTCCAACTCTGGGGCAACTGTTTTAGGGGTGATCCAGTAGACATCAACTCCAGCAACCGTGCCTTTTTCGATCTTCACTTCCAAATCATTTGCGAGTTTAGCCGCTCTTTCAATTGCAACCTGGTCTCGAGCCTCAATCAATTTGCGCCACTCAGCTTTGGTTGCTGGAATATTCTTCTCCAACGCAGTCAAATCTGGCGCCGGAATAGTCTTAGAAAATTCGTAAAACTCTGAACTCACTGCTGTCGAAAGTGGCACTGGGTTAGTCGAAAGAGATAAATTATTCTTATCCTCATTTGCCATCACGCCCGAGGCCAGAACACTTGATGCTAACAGTGACAGAACAATGCTACGTATCTTCATTTTTTACACCTATGCAAATAGTAATAAAGGCATTCCCTAATGCGATGGGTGTAATCTACGTAAGTTCATGAATAGATACTATGAATTAGAGAAATTCAGTTCTGATCAAATCCATTCAACTTACTGAATTTCTCATATGGCACTCAGGGCAACATCATCGGAGCTTGTGGTTTCATTAAACAACCGCTCTAGCGCACATCTACCGTACGACTGGCTTTGCGGTACTGTACTTTCCACCCCTGCCAATTCGGCAGCTCCCAACGTTTCGGATCAGCTTTACGGTTTCCGCTTTCATGAACCGCCAAAACCAGCTTACGGCCGATATGGTATTCAATTCGCATAGTGAGATCAGTCAATATCACTTGGTAGGGATAAGCCTGATCAAAATCGGCTCTCTCCCATTCCGGGATCCCATCAAAGACAAAGTCATCACAGGTAAACAGCTCGAAGTCGTCGGCTGATTCAACCCCAAGCGCTGCTATCTGCTCACCAAGCCACTTCCGCACTGCAACTGGCTCTGGTAAACGGTTACAGACATCGGCTTGATATTTGCCCAGAGCCAAATACAGGTTCCATTGATGAATATCCACTGAAATTTTCTCGCCCAAGCCAGGCAAGATTGAACCATCAAGGATCATCTCGACAAAGGTATCATGGGCAGAAGCACCTTCCGGGGCAACCCAATCAGTCTGGATCACCCGTCCGGCATAAACCCGTTGCTTTTCGACCAAACACCCCTCATCCGTCACACGCGTTTCGCCAAAAACATCTTCCCCCATCCCCAGCTGGTTCATGAGTTCCAAAGCAATCGGCGCCATGCAGGTGGCCAATACCAAATTCTGCTTCACCCCCTTACCGGGCAGCGCAAACTGATCAAACACAATCGCTGCTTCAGCGTTGTCAGGGAAGCGGCTATCACGGCCAGTGTTCACCTCGCTGTAGCCATTGCCCAATGCCTGGCGTCTTTTCTTGCGCCGGACAAATACCAACTCAGGTGCGACCTTCATCACCGCCATCAGCCATGCATCTCTCTTTACGGATGTGGCCACCTCGAGGGCTGGTAACTCCAGTGCTTCACGCATTTGCTCTGATAGCATTCTCGCTTCCGCCAAGACATCCTTATCAAAGGATAACCACTCCGGCTCACTTCCGCGCAACAGCTTGATAAGTGCCATCGCATCGCAGTGCTTGGGTTCCCATTGGGCCAATTTTTCACGAGCTTCTTCACCAGACGGCATTTGCCAAATCCGCTGGTAGACACTTAGCGACGCAGCCAAGTCCACCATGGCTTCGCGGCTAGATCTATCGGGCATGGCGGTGATCAGGTGGGCAAACAGGGTATCAATGGGCAACGGATACAAGATTTGGCCGTGCTCAGTCGCCAGCCCGCCATCGTCAATGGCCTGCATCTGGAGAAGCTTTTCTCTGGCAAGCAGCAACGACTTTTCCGGAACGGCATCAACAAAGGAGAGCTTATCGAGCGGGTAACCACAGCAGGCTGCGGCCAGCATGGGCTCAACCAGCTCTTCACGGTGCATTTCGGGCGGCGTGATCAACTCCAGCGGTGCCGCCTTGCCAAATAACCTGACACAGGTACCGTCAGTCACACGCCCTGCTCGCCCTTTGCGCTGCTCTGCGCTGGCCTTGGAAATGGCATGTAGGCCTAGCACGGTGCGTCCGTTCCGTTGGTGAGTCCTGCGCTCGAGACCTGTATCAATGATTAAGGTCACGCCGGGGATCGTCAGAGAGGTTTCCGCCACATTGGTCGCCAGAATAATTCGTTGCTTATCACTTGAAGTCAAGGCGCGGTGTCGCTCATTATCGCTGACTGACGCATGCAGCGGAATGATATCAAGTGTGCCCAAGTCGATTTGATCTCGAAACGCCTGTTTCAACGATGATAGGCATTGCGCTATCTCTTTGCGCCCCGGCAAGAACACCAAAATATCCTGATGCGCTTCATAGCGAGTGACGATTGCCTCTCTGACCTTGTTTTCAATATGGCGGATATCCGGCATATTGCGGCTGTCAGAGGCAATATGCTCTACAGCAACGTTGAAAGTGCGTCCCTTCGCCCCTAGGCACTCCCCCTGCAGGTACGTCGCCAACCGTTCACTGTCCAATGTGGCCGATGTCACGACCAATCTGTGGCTATCTTTATGCCTGAGCATAGCCAGCAGCAAGTCGGTATCCCATCGTCTCTCGTGAAATTCATCAATGATAACCGTGGTAAAACTGGCCAGACCGTCTTCACTTAGCCAACGCAGGGCCACACCGGGAGTGACAAAAACTACTTGCGTATCATCAGAGAACATATTCTCGAATCGGATGGCATATCCGACCGTCTGGCCGACGTCCTCACGCCTTTCACTGGCAACAAACTCAGCCAGCGAGCGGCAGGCAACCCGCCGAGGTTCAACCACCAAGACCCGACCTCGCTCTGCGGCCCAAACAGGTAACCGGGTTGATTTACCCGAACCGGTTTCGGCAGAAACGACAAGGTGTGACAGGCTGAGGCGCTCAAGAAAATCCGCTTTAAGCGAATCGATAGGTAGAGAGATAGACATAGCAACGGTTTTGCATCAACAACATAACCGCTATTGTGGCAAGTTTTGGCAGGGATGTCATGGCTAACTTAGTGACAAGTTGCTTATGGTTGCGGCAAGCCCTGCCCTGGCAGTTCACAACTAACTAGCTAAGCTTGTCTGCCAACTCCAGGCAGAGTTTTCGCAGCATCTCAACATCTTCTGGCTGCATGCTTGATTTCGCTTCCAATTGCGATTTCAGATCTTTCGCCTTATCACGCAACAGTAATCCCTTATCGGTAAGGGAAATGACTTTCTTTCTCTCATCTTGGGCAGACACCTTTCGAGTCAACAAGGCTTTCGCCTCTAGGCGCTTAACAATGGGCGTGAGTGTCCCCGAGTCCAATTGCGTACTGTTGGAGACTTCTTTTAGGCTGACCCCATCGCTATACCAAAGCGACTGCATCACAATGTACTGCGGGTAGGTCAAATCAAATTCGTCAAGCAAAGGACGATAGGCCCTTACCAGCGCATTCGACGCGGTATACAAGGCAAAACACACATTGTCAGAAAGCTTCTGGGCCATACTAAAATCCGAGTCTATTCATCTGCATTTATCATTTCAGTTGCGATAATAGCAGAATCAACGAAGAACAAAATACATTGCGCGCAAATTATTTTTTCGCAAACCTATTGCAAGTTCAGAAATCTACCATTAAGTTATTAGACAAATAGTTTGCGCGCTAACATTTATCGCAATAAGTATTTCGACAGTAATCATATTCCGGCAGTAAACAGTATCAAAACGAACTGATAAGGATTGAGAATGAACAGCCAGCAGATCCACCTTGCCTCCCGTCCAGCAGGCACACCGACAGCAGACAACTTTACCCTACAAACAATCCATCTGCCTGAGCCTAAAGATGGTGAAATCTTGGTGATGAATACCTGGATGTCGGTCGACCCTTACATGCGAGGCCGCATGATCGACCGCAAAAGCTACGTGCCGCCTTTCCAGATCGGCGAAGCTCTAGAAGGCGGAGCGATTGGTGAGGTTATCCAGTCTAACCACCCGGATTTTCCCGTTGGCAGCAAGGTTAGCAGCATGCTGGGCTGGCGTACCCATTACATCAGCGACGGCACTGGCTTGACCCGGTTACCTGAAACCACCCTGCCAGATCAGAGCTTTCTCGGCATCATGGGGATGCCGGGTATGACGGCCTGGACCGGGTTGTTCCGTATTGCCGACTTGCAGCCGTCTGACACCGTATTTATCTCTGCAGCATCGGGGGCTGTGGGCAGCATCGCCTGCCAAATTGCCAAAATGCATGGCTGTACCGTGATTGGCTCTGTTGGTTCACAGGAGAAAGCCGAGTATCTGCGTTCACTGGGCGTCGATGCGGTCATCAACTACAAAGAGGCAACCAACCTGACTGAAGCCCTCGCTGAAGCCGCTCCTCAGGGGATTGATGTTTACTTTGAGAATGTCGGTGGCGAGCACCTAGAAGCAGCCCTTAACAATATGAACGATTATGGCCGCATTGCTGTGTGTGGTCTGATTTCGCAATACAATGCTACCGAGCCACAGCCCGGACCGAGTAATCTGTCAATGCTGATCATCAAGAAGCTCAAGATGCAGGGCTTCATCGTGTTTGATCACTGGGCGCACTACGGCGAGTATGCCAACCAAATGGGCCAGTGGATCGCCGAAGGTAAAGTCAAATGGGAAGAGACCGTGTTCGAGGGTATCGAACAGGCACCGCGTGCTTTTATCGGTCTGTTCGAAGGCAAAAACAAAGGCAAGATGCTCGTTAAGTTATAATTCTTGTCGCTTTAAATAATTGGCTAAGCCACCAACCGTACCCGTATTGTTGGTGGCTAGCGGGCCAGTAAGAAGCAAATCCACACACAGTTGCTGGATAAATACCCCACCTCACCCAAAACCCTCGCCTTCTAGTCACAATCTTTCATAAACCATTGACATTTGGCTGTAACTCCCTAGCCTTACATCATCGTTTCCAATGAGGCAATCGTCATCATGACTCGCAAAGAGATTTTTAATCCAGAACTTTGGGAAGAAGTTCCAGGGTTCGATTTTGAAGATATCACTTATCACCGTGCAAAAGACCAAGGTACTGTCCGTGTTGCTTTCAACCGTCCAGACTGCCTAAACGCCTTCCGACCTAAAACCGTAGACGAGCTATACACGGCACTTGACCATGCTCGCCAATGGTCTGATGTAGGCTGTGTCTTCATCACCGGTAACGGTCCTTCTGAAAAAGGCCAATGGTCATTTTCTTCGGGCGGTGATCAGCGCATCCGCGGCAAAGACGGTTACAAATACGAAGGCGAAGAAGCCGGCAAGGCTGATGTAGCCCGCATGGGTCGCCTGCACATTCTTGAAGTCCAGCGCCTGATCCGCTTTATGCCAAAAGTGGTTATTGCTGTCGTGCCGGGCTGGGCCGTCGGTGGTGGCCATAGCCTGCATGTGGTTTGTGATCTGACCCTGGCGTCAAAAGAGCATGCTATTTTCAAGCAAACTGACCCAGATGTTGCTTCATTCGACTCTGGCTACGGCTCTGCCTACCTGGCTAAAATGATCGGCCAGAAACGCGCCCGTGAAATTTTCTTCTGTGGTTTTAACTACAGCGCTCAAGAAGCTTATGAAATGGGCATGGTGAACAAAGTCGTTGACCACTTCGAGCTGGAAGAAGAAGCTCTGCGCTGGGCGAAAGAGATCAACAGCAAGTCGCCTACCGCAATGCGCATGCTGAAATACGGCTTCAACCTGCCGGATGATGGTTTGGTCGGCCAACAGCTATTCGCTGGTGAAGCGACCCGCCTAGCATACGGCACCGATGAAGCACAGGAAGGCCGAGATGCATTCTTGGAAAAACGTGACCAAGACTTCAGCAAATTCCCTTGGCATTACTAACCACATCGATTCTTAGCCGTTATCGTTTCTAATAATAAAAAGCCCTGATTGTTCAGGGCTTTTTATTAACCAATTACTTATCCCGGTTCAAATCCCAATTAAACATAAATTTAGATGGCTTTTTTTCAACACTGATAACAAGTGCATTCAGTAATTGCTGAGCCTCTTTTATTGAGACAACATACAATGCTTGATTATTAAAAGCCATTTCTAACAACCTTTCCCAAACTTGACGACTCTCGTTATCCAAAACATGACTCAGCGACGATCGTGAGCCCCCTAAACGTGAGGCTATTTCATATAACGTTTGCACCGCTTCTGGGTAAGCTGCACGGTCACACTGGTCTAAAAAGGTTTGCTTGAGCTCTTTACTTTCAGGCTTCCCTCTTTCACCCCGATAGCTACGTGCTCTACGTTGATTCGCGAAGAATAAGAATGAGAG
This sequence comes from Photobacterium sp. DA100, assembly GCF_029223585.1. NCBI lineage: Bacteria > Pseudomonadati > Pseudomonadota > Gammaproteobacteria > Vibrionales > Vibrionaceae > Photobacterium > Photobacterium sp. DA100. The sequence continues at coordinate 2,043,354 of NZ_CP119423.1, forward strand.
AAAGCTTAAAATAAGCGTTCCAGCCGCAAGATACTCGCGATATTCATTCAACCATTTGGTTTGATGATAGTGCGAATCAAACCACTGAATAATTTTTGCCTTTGCCTTATCGGCTACACTCACCTCCCCAACCTGAAAGTAGTGCGCTGACGTTTTGAGTGTTTCCACTTTCAGCGTATTGGAATTCCACCAGCTCAACGTCTGTTCGGGTACCTTAACTGTCCCTTCATGCTGAAAAACATAGGTGAATGATTGAGTAAGTACGGCTGTGTTCTCATGCGTGAGTGGGCTCAGAATGTCCTCTTTCTCTGCTGGCTTTCTGTATACTTCAACACCTTTCGGGTCCTCAATCTCAAACTGTGGCAATAACATACTGTGCGAGTTTTCTACTGATAATCGATAAGTCAGAGTGACAGCTTGACCAATTTCAAAACCGCCTTCTTCTAACGGTTTCCCATCACCCTTTTCAATCATGAGAGAGAGTTCAGCCTCATCTGAGACAACCCCGTGTTGCATTAAAGATTCATACTGGCCAAAACTCTCGACATAAAATTCTACGGGACGACTTTCAATTCTTCCCCTTATTATATCGCCGTTATGAACTTTCACTGATAGCGGCAAGGAAAAACTGGTTAAGCTGAACGCTCCTGCATGCATTGCGTACACCGATAGCGTTGAAGTTTGGGTGTACCATGTCTTGCCATCATGCTGATATTGAGAGCGGGTAACTATTGGCTCTTCATTGACTACCACAGCCCCCGGAATATCCAAATAAGGCAACTTCATGTCTTCTATGATGGGAAATTGACTTTCAACCTTAACCTCAATCGGTATACGCTCCTTTGGTACGACACTTTTATCTGTGCGAAGTAAGACATTTACTCGTACTTGCTCATCGGCAATTAAGTCAAACATTGTATACTGCGCTTGGTTAGCCAAACTTGGTGCACACCAAAAAGCGGAGAGCAGAAATATACCGTAGACTCTAAGCCAACAACTAAACCTAAAACGGTTCAACGCACAAAAAACATTCTGATTAAAGATGCTCACTCGCGTACTCCTGCTGAAACTTTTGCCTTAAGAATTTTGATGGGTTTTGGCGTACTTGTTTCAGCCATAACTGATCAGAAACAACGACGCTATTACTTTCCCCTTCCTGATCGTTGTCATTCACGATTTGGCGATCATCCAACACTTTTTCGTTGCCCTGTTTTTCAGGCGGCGAATTTTTTATTTTCTCTATGGCCATCTGAATCACTGTAATATTGTTGGTCGCAATAGATTCAAACTCAGGTTTGTTCTTCATAAATTCATATATAGTCAATGCTTGATCAAACTGCATGGAGTGAGCATAAGCATTCGCAAGAGCAAACTGAGCCTTGTCATTATCTAATGCACCTAAAAGCTCGATTGCAGTTACAAAATCGCCAGATAAATAGGTGCTATACGCTTTCCATTGAGGCTCCTCAAACAGCTGTGCCGCTTGTTTAAATTCACCCTGTTCAAAATAGAGAGCCGCCTGCTGATCTTTAGAAAACCACGCCTGATAAAAAGTGGTTGACGACTGCCAATACCAAACAGGCAATGAAAGGACAAGCAAAGTCATCAGTTTAAGCCTATTTTTTATTAGCTTCATTAGTACTACAGAAAACGTCGAGGTCAAACTGCCCACTAGACCATAAGTGTGGTTCTCTGCATCAACGTAGGTTTGATTTCGCCTAATCAAAGTCACTTCCTTTACCATTGCAATGTCCAACCACGCCTAAACCACATCAACTGCACTGGCAACAACATAAAAAGCAATAAATAGCCAGCATCAAGCCAGGGTTGCTCAGTATCGTTGACGGCAAATAGATTATTTTTAATCAGACTTTGTACTTGCTCGACATCGGCACTATTACGCATGAACGTAACTAACTTGCCATGCCCTGCCTCGGCTAACATCGATAGATTATTCAGTTGCGTCTGGCTCTCCTTCGGAACACTAGCAGATTGCTTTAAACCACCACTCTGGCCGCTCTCTCTCATCGCCCAGACCACAACTTGGTGATTGAGTTCTTTGAACTCGGATTTCATCTTTTCAATGGCTAACGTATTTGTTTTATCTGTCACTAGAAGTACCGTAGAGGGTGCTTTCGCTTGTTTCAGCATTTTCACAACCGGCGGGATTACCACTTCAGGATTGCTCTCTTTAATAGGAAGCAAGTTCTCATCTAATACATCCAAAAAGTAACGTATTAACTCGCTGTCTTTCGTCATAGGCATTGCAACATGCGCACTACCCCCAAAAACAACCAAGCCGGTTTTAGCGTCTCCTCGCAATTGAATTAATTGGGATATCTTTTGCTTCGCTCGCTCTAAACGTGTGGGCTCAATATCAGTGGCATTCATACTGGCTGACACATCCAAGGCAATGACCAGCCCTGCATTGTCCTCGTAAAATGGAGACACTTGCTGCTGCCAAGACGGTCCTGCCATCACGAATGTCGCTAAGACTGAAAACAACACAAAGAGCCGATTAGGGGTAATCACGCCATGCCCACTTCGTTTTACGGTAAGATGTTCAATCACATTTTTAGACATAACCCGTTGCCATTGAGACATGACATCGTCTTGTTTTTTTAAGACGTAATACAGGCCTAGCATCGGTAAAAACGCTAACAACCACCATGGCCGCAAAAAGTGAAATTGAGATAGCTCTCCACCATCAAAGAAAATAAATAGATCACTCACTCTATCTCTCCTCTTTTTGTGCATGCTTCTGGATAGTGTGCATGTTCATTTGACGACGCTTACCCTTGGTAAGACGTACCAGCATAATGAGCATAAGCGCGACTAATTGTGTCACGAGGCTAAAACCAAATATCCAGTGGTGCAGACTGTACTTAGGCCGATGGGTCAAAACTTCAAACTCCTTCTGTTCCAACTGCTCGATGGCTAAATAGGCTTGCTCCAGCTCAGAGCGATTCATGGCGTGATACATTTGGCCCCCTGTAATTGCTGCCACTTTCTCTAGTGTTGGCAGATCCATTTTGTAACGTCCCTCGGTACTTGGGTCTCCGATTGCGATCGCATAAATTTTCACACCATATTTGGCTGCAATTTCCGCAGCCTTTAAGGGGGGCATTTTAGAGCTGGTGTCGTCGCCATCCGTCAATAGAATCATTACACGCTGCTTGCTCTGCTCTTGCTCAAAAAGCGAGATTGATAACCCAATGGCATCACCAAATGCCGTTTGAAACCCCGCGTACCCCAACTGCACCTGAGTGAGCAAGGATTGCCAAGTCGCAATATCTTCGGTAAAAGGGGCCTGCACGTAAGGCGCATCGGCAAAGAGAATGAGGCCTAAACGATCGTGTTGACGACGAGCAGCAAACTCACCCAACACTTGTTTTGCAACCGTTAGTCGATCGTGTTTATGGCCCTGCTTATCGGTAAAGTCTCTCTCAGACATTGAACCAGAAAGGTCAAGCGCCACCATAATTTCTCTGGCTGATTTCTTTTGCTCGACGGGATCCCCGAGCCACATTGGTTTAGCAAGCGCTACAACCAGAGCGAGATAGCTTACGATAACTAAGATCCACTGCACTTTACGACGTTGCAAAAGGCTTGCGGCTTCCGACGCTTCTTCACCGGAGATTGATAACAGCCGTTCAAAAAACGGGACTTGCAAGGCACTTTTTTGCTCTTTGTAAGGAGAGACGAAACGATATACGAAGTAAGGCAACACAATCAACACAAACGCCCAAGGCGCATCAAACTCAATCACGCTTCACCTCATGATGTTGGATCCAATGACGGACTGCTTTGAAGCATTCCTGCCATTGCAGCTCGGAGTTAGACTCAGCACGGTTATAAGCTAGCGTGGCGAGCATCCCCGAGTATCGAGTGGAGAATTGACTGTCAGGACAATGGGCATCTAGCCACTTCTCCCAGTCTTGGCCAATCAATGGTGCCACCTCTTGACGAGGAAATGCATAAAGCGCAGTCCGTTTAAGTAACTGGGGTAACCGACTAAGACCTACATCCATATGCTGTAACTGCTGAAGTTCATGTAATGCAGCACGTCGATATGCGTTGGCAATGTATCGCTTGACTCGCAGATAGACTCGAAACGCAATCCAGAAAAGTAAAATAGCCAATAACACGAACCAACCGGGCGCATTAGGCAGCCAAGAAATCCGCTCAGGCCCCCCTGCCTCTGCTAGATTACTGAGCAAAGGGTTCGTTCCGAGTGGCAAAATTGTCTCAAGTGATGTCGATATAGTCATACAACATACCCTCCCCAATCTTTAAGCTTGTCGGCAAGCACTGAGTGCTTTTCTGAGTTGGTAATCTGCAGGCACAACAGTATTTAATTTCAAAACGGGAATTCGATACTTACGTGCTGTATCGGTGAACTGCTCGATCGCGCGGGTGACATCTCGCGCAAACTCGGCTCTTAACTCGAGGTCTCGCCCCGATAACACGATTTGGTTGTGACCGTCGCTGAACACCGCCTTTCCTAGCTCAGCCATTTGGTGCTCAAGCGGATCGGATACATGGCAAAACACAACATCGTTGTGCTGACAAAGTACTTTGAACTGCTCTTCACTGTGCGTGTTGTAGCCGTATCCGTCAGTCACAAAAATCACCAAACTATCATGCTTGACCAATCGCTTCGCTTGGTGGAATAACTTTGCAAAAGAGCCTTGTTGTGAGTCATTAGCCGCCCCCACTCTCAGCTTGTGATTCATGGTCACTATCTGGTTGAGAATCTTAAGCACATGATTCGCGCTGCGTTGCGGCGCAATGGGAACGGCTCCGGAGTCGTTATACACAATCGCCCCCACTCTGTCGGTTGAGCCTACAGCTTTCCAAGCAATAAGTGCCGCCAACTCAGCTGCAATCACCGACTTCATTTTATGGGTGCTGCCAAAAAACATATTGCTTCTTTGGTCAACAAGCAGAAATACGTTCCGTTCGCGCTCCTCAGAAAATATCTTTACATGCGGCTTACCCGTTCGCATCGTCACTTTCCAGTCCATCGTTCGAATATCGTCACCAATTCGATAATGGCGCATCTCTTCAAAGTTCAACCCCCTCCCTCTTAACTTCGACATATGGCGTCCTGCCAATAAACTGTTAATCGGTTGGTGAGGAAGAAAGTCAAAACCTGTTGCTTTAAACTTCATGCTTTGTAGTGATTTGAGCGATGTATAGATATTGGGATCTGGTTCGGACGGCTTTGTTGCCGAGGCTCTTACAAAAGAACGTAACGTCATGCCCACTGCCCTTATGCCACTGCAACTTGTGTAAGAATTTCATCAATGACGCGGTCAGGGCTGATACCTTCTGCCAATGCATCGTATGAGAGGATGAGCCGGTGTCGTAACACACTGTGAGCGACTGTTCGAACATCATCAGGATCGACAAACTGCTTCCCTTTAAGCCAGGCCATAGCGCGGGCACATTTATCTAATGCGATAGTTGCACGGGGACTAGAACCGACAGCAATCCAGTTCGCCAATTCAGATTCGCTGTAATTCTCAGGCTCTCGAGTAGCAACAATGATGGCGACGATGTATTTCAATACAGCGTCGCTGCAGTGAATCTCGCGTATCTGTTTTCTAGCGTCAAAAATACACCGAGGGTCAATAGGTTGAATCTCATTACCTTGAGGTTCCTCCTCTTCTCGAACCATCTTGATGATCCGCTCTTCTGCCATAAAATCGGGATAATCGAGATTAATTTTCATGATGAAGCGGTCCATCTGAGCTTCTGGCAAAGGATACGTCCCCTCTTGCTCTACCGGGTTCTGTGTTGCAAGCACCATGAATGGTTCTGGTAGTCGGTAGGTTTTACCCGCTACCGTCACTTGTCGTTCTTCCATAGCTTCTAGTAAGGCGGCTTGAACTTTGGCCGGGGAACGGTTGATTTCATCTGCCAGCAATAAATTGTTGAATACAGGGCCTGCTTGAAACGTCAGCGTCGGTTTACCATCAACATCTTGATATACCTCAGTACCTGTTACATCTGACGGCAAAAGGTCAGGTGTAAATTGCACGCGCCCCAAACTAACATCCAAGATCTTAGATAGCGCTTTTATAGAGCGTGTCTTGGCAGTACCAGGTAAGCCCTCAAGTAAAACATTACCATTCGTCAGCAAAGCAATTAATAAGGTGTCTACCATATTTTCTTGACCAATCACTGATTTCGTTAACTGCTCCTTAATAAAGAGCATTTTATTTAATGATGTATTCAAACTAATCTACCACCAATAATAAACTTCATGACAAATAAAACATAAACACTTACTATTTAAAATAAACCATATATCTAAGAAAAAGTTAAATAGATAGAATAAGTATCATCCAATAATCATCAGACAGTCAATGAAACTTACATTAATCTCTATGCAAATTAGTCATATCAATTATCAGCATTAATCGCTTCAACAAAGTTAAAAACTAAAATATCATTGATATCGTGTTATTTAGCCCCTTTTAAATCCAATAATTTTTAGGAATAAAAATGAAAAAGATAGCAATTGCCGTCGCGGCTGGACTCAGCCTTTTATCACTTCCAACACTGTCTGCGGAAGTAAGTACCTTGAGTGATTACTTCAACCAAGATGGCGTTATCGCAACATCAGAAAACTACCCTACCCTTGAGTCCGCTCGTCAGTTTGTTAAAAACCAAGAAGTTGTTGGGGTAAACAATTTTCGCCATAAGCGTGAGCTAACACCACTGGATGAACAGGATGTGGTGCGAATGAATAGAGACACTTATTACTCCTTGGCAGTAATAGATGTATCAGAGGGCGCAACAGTTACTCTGCCAGAAATCCCAAAAGGGAAATACATGTCTATTCAAGGTGTCACGGAAGATCACCGCATTCTGCCAATGAAATATGGTGCAGGTACATTTGAGCTCAACACGACAAAAGGCGATCACCTCTACATTATTGTCCGTCTTGACTCAACCTTTACAAAATCTGAAGCTCACGCAATACAAGACAAAATGGTCATTACGGCTCAGTCAAACAAGGTGTTCACGGCAGAACAGGTCAACAAAGCATCTTTTGAGCAGACGGAAAATGCATTGAAAGCCCAGATGCCTGCCATTTTCAAACGTGACGGAGCAACAGCATTAGTAGGAATGTTTACCGCGCCAAATGATGCGTCAAAAGAGCTCTTCACTAAGGAGAAATATGCTGTTGGTGCCGCTGTTGGTTGGGGTGGTGCACAAATAGTTGATAACATTTACGAAGTATCAGGTAACTACCCAGCCAACAAGTGTTATCAAGCAACGTTTGAAGATCCTCAAGACCAAGCTTTTTGGTCTGTAACTGTTTACAACAAACAAGGCTTCATGTTCAATGATGTGGCCAATATCAGCTCAAATACTGCGGATCGCAATACAGATGGCACCTACACGGTAAGCTTTGGTTGTGGTTCTGGTGCACCAAATAACTTAGAAACTCAAAATAAGTCCGGTGAGTTTAACTTAGCATTCCGTCATTACATCCCTAGCCAAAAGGTAAAAGACGGCTACCGAATCTTACCATTCGTAAAAGAAAAACAATAAAATAATAAAGGCCACTCAACGTGGCCTTTATTATTTTATCGTCAATCAAGAATATTAAGCTAAAGGTATTAATAATTAAAATAACCTCCTCTGTTCAAAGACTTTGAACCCAAGCCTACCTTAAATAAAGAAGCTATCCTATAATTCAAAAACATCTGTATTGGCTTGCTTAAAATGAACATTTTCTAAGGATAATATGAAAACTATCGAACAAGAGTTATCACGTATTGATCTTAACCTTCTGGTATCTTTAAGTGTTCTATTAAAAGAGAGGAACGTAACCCGGGCCGCTTCCGCCCTCTATCTCTCTCAGTCAGCCATGAGTCGAATCTTAGGTAAACTAAGAGATATCTTTCATGACCCTCTCTTTTATAGAGAACCTAGTGGCCTAGTGCCTACTCAAAAGGCATTGGAGCTCGAAGCTGCGCTCAATGAGGCTCTATTCAATATAAAAAACATTGTAGATTCCTGCAGTTTCAGCCCTAAAAGCTGCAAACATACTTTTGCTGTCTCAGCCCCTCCTCTAATGAGCGAGTTGATATGTGGAAAACTCGGCGTAGCACTTTTCAACCAAGCACCTAAAGCGAGCCTGGTCGAGTTCCCCACTACCAGGAACCCGACTCAGCAGTTAGTCGAGAGAACCATTGACTTTACTCTTCACATAGAAAAACCAATCAACAAAGTGGATTTCATTTGTACTGAGATAGGCAAAATCCATCCAACATTTTATGTTTGTAGGCATCATCCTTTGGCCAGTCAAGAGGCTGTTACACTTGAGGAGTGCCTTGGTTATCGGTTTGTGGACCTCACGTTGGATATCCGCTCAATATCTGCGAGCCACAACCCAGTAGATCAATACTTAGAAAGCCATGGCCTCTATAGAGATATCGCATTTAAAAGTGGTCAACTTAATTCCCTCATTAAGGTAATGAAACAAACCCCGACGATATTAGTATCTTCTAACTTACTTGCTAAAGTGAGTAATGAACTCATACCTTTAACATTGACGAAAGACAGCCTAGAGTTAAACTTTTCCATTTACTTAATTGAGCATAAGAGGACCTTAAATAGCCCTGCACATCAATGGTTTAGAGAACTTGTACTTGAGCAAACAAAATCGGTACTAGTTGACGCTTAGTCGCGGTGAGAAACACAAAGTAGCAAACTTAAACGCTTCTTGAAGAGATATAAAAGGCCACTTATCAGAAATGTCGAAATTGATGAGTTCTCCTCATCTCTCTGGGCCTTTAATTAACCAATCACTTTGTTATCGACTCGATGTAATACCCATCCCGCCCACGGGACTTCACTTTATACATACAGTTATCTGCGATATCGAGATAAGCCTTAACTGGCTCGGTGGGTACCTCTATGTATACACCCCCTGCACTGATACTCAAAGTCGCTTGGCGAGGATGCTGCAAACCTAATTGTCTCACAGCCTCACAAGCTTGGCTGGCTAAGATGTCCAGCCCCGACTCCATCGGACCCGTCAAAAGCACAACGATTTCTTCACCACCATAGCGGGCAATCACATCCGAATGCCGTTTGAAGACAGTCCGTAGGGCCTGAGATACTTGCTTCAGGTAGGTATCCCCTATGGCATGGCCATAAACATCATTAACCTGTTTGAAATGGTCAATATCGATAAGTAATACACCAAGCTGGCATGATTGGCGGTCTTGGTTTAGCAAGGTCATTCTCTCTTGCAGATACCTTCTGTTGTATAAGCCGGTTACCTCGTCAATATAAGCATGGTAATTGAGCATGATATTTTTAGCTTCTATTTCCCTATTTAAAAGTACTGCTCTTGCCATCAATGTTTTTTTCTTCTGTTCATACAAATAGTCATTAACAAAGCACTTATAATTATTGATGGATAAATAGTTTAGCCAGAGGTACGTTGCAGACAATGAAAAATAATAGTTAGAATATAAAACAATATCAGAATGAAAAACAACAACCATTATATTAGCTTGAAAAACATAACTTGCATAAACCAACAATGAAAAAGCTGGTGAAAAAATCAATAATTTTGCTACCAAGGTTATCAGTATCAAACTAATTATTGAAATATCTGAAAACATGGATATGGATAAAGTGTGTATGGTAGCAACAATACTCACAATGACCAAGATCGCCATTTTCTGATAGATAGCAGCCTGTCCAAAAAATCGGCCAGCAACAAGCAAACCGATACCAACAAACGGAATAGCTAAAAGAAGTAACTGTTTTACATGCTCTTTTTCAATTTCGTTATCAATAATAATACTCTCATCCAACCAGAGTTCAGTCACTTGTGACAAAATCACTGATATAGATATGACAGCAATAATGACCTGAAAGATTGACTTTCCATTATGTTTCTTTATATGTTGTTCTAGCTTCATATTTTCCGTAAAACATAAATAAAAAAAGCCTTTACATCATAAACATAAAGGCAAATCCCTAGCATATTGGTTCTTATTTGCTGTCACTCAGAGCTCTATCTCGAGATAGAAAAGACAGTCTCTCTTTTGCGAATGACGGCGTGATTATAACTTACTCATAATTATATTTGGAATTACCGTTATTCCAACCAAGCTGTACATCAATCTTCTTTCATTTCACCAAATATTGGTAGATAATTCATTTATGGAATAATAGATATTATTGGATTATGAATGATTTAAATACGCTCCATGTGTTTCTTGCGCTAATGCAGACTTGCTCTACGACCCGGGCCGCTCAAAAATTGGGGCGCTCTCAGTCTTATGTGTCCAAAGTGCTCGCTCAGCTACGTGAAGAATTGGATGACCCGCTTTTTGTTCGAAGTGCGGAAGGGTTGACCCCGACTTCCTATGCAGTAAGTGTTGAGCCGAAGCTTCGTGCTGCTTTAGAGCAAGTCAACCAAGCCCTTGAGCCTGAGGAGTTTAACCCCAAATTTATCGATAAAATTACTTTACATATTGTCGAACCCTACCTCATTACCATTGGTAAAGATATCATTGATGCCATTCGCAAAGAATGCGATGCAGTCATTGATATTCGTCAGTGGAATGCACTTAGCGAAACAATGATACAACAAGAAGTTGTAGACATCGGGATACATCTCTTAAGTAATAAAGCACAAACACTACATCAAAAACCACTTTTCAGAGGCTGTGCTTATTTTGAAGGAAACAAGAATGGAGATTACATAAAATACGTTATATCGGGCGTCAATGAGTTTGTTAACCGCTATGAGATGATAGACCCAGCCATTGAGCCGAAAATATACACTGACAACCATATTCTTACTACTCAACTGATGGATCAGCACTATACCCTGCGCTATGCCCCAGACAGAGAGCAAAGCTTTGAGCATGACTTAGATCTTACCGTCGCAATCATTACCAAAGCCTCTCGCCGTCAATCTGAAAAGATTCAATGGCTTACAAAACTGCTAGTGCCCATTATTGAAACCTTCGAAGGCTACTAACTAAATAGACTATTCTTATGGGAATTTCGGATATCATCAATTCCACAATAATCACTTATATAATCCTTTTAAATTTTCAACCTTTTAGATAAGTGATGAACGATTCCCAACGAGTTAAGTTTTTAGTGCAACAGCACCTAAAAAGTGTCAGAAGCAAAGCATTAGCGCGTAATGCAAAAAAAAACAAAGCCAAATCATAAAGATTTGGCTTTTTTAATGCGTTAACTCACGTCATTTAATACGTGAAGCTTACCCCCAAAAAGTGAATACGGCCATCAAACGTACCCGTTATGTCATTAAGCACAGGGTTTTGGAACTGTCGGTCGATGTCAACGTCACCTAAGTCAGTGTACTCGTAGAACATATCAATAGTGACATCATTCCACTTGGTTGCTGCACCGACCGAATAACGGTATTGCTCGCCGACCGGAACATCTACCCACTGCTTGGTTGGCTCATCTTGTGGTGATGTCTCGTAGGAGAAGCCCGCTTTAAGTCGCCACTGGCTATTGAACTGATAATCGGCCCCCAGTGCAAATTTCCACACATCATCCCAATCGCGATCAATTGTTACTGTTTTCGTTCTGTCTGTGACGAAGCCAAACTCCATCACCGTATTATCCCACTCACTCCACTGGTGCCACTGCACCGATGCCAGTAGATCTAACTTCGGGTTAACCGCATAACTGGCACTGATATCGGCAATAGCCGGCACGGTAATATCCGTACGCAGGCTGCTGATAACTGGGCCATTTAAGGGCCCCGATACGCGGGTACCAAATTCATGTTCCAATTTAGTTCGGTAACTCGCGCCGATTGCCAAGCGCTCATCATGCTGGTACATCACACCAAAATTGGCCCCGAACGCCCAGTCGGTATCTTTATCAATATCGAGCAGGCTTGTTGACTGCTCTAGCGAGGCCCAACTTAGCTGCACGCCCGCCCCAACCGACCATTGCGGGTTGATTTGATAGCTAATTGCCGGGTTGATTTGCATTGCGGTCAAGGTAATTTCATCCAACGCTGCCGCACCCGCCCACTCCGTCCCATAAGACAGGCTAGAACCGCCAACCGCACCAAGGGCAAAACCGATATGAATATCATCTGTTAGCTGACGGGCATGAAATGCACCAGCGGATGGCAGTACCGAGTGCGCTTTGCCATCACCATTATCACCGCTGTCGCGATATTTCATTTCGAGATCAAAGCCGAGCAGATTGAATGTAGTTAAACTTTCCCCCATCCCGCTCATTGTCGCAGGGTTTACCCACATCGCCGCCGCCGATCCGGTATAGACACCATCTCCCGCTCCCGCTGTTCCCGCATTCGCTGTAACTGCTTCTTGAAGGAAAATACCACTCGCATGAACAGGTAAAGACAATACCGACATCACTGCCAGTGCTGATTTTAATGGTCGCATTTGCTCCCTCTTTATTATTTTTAATTGTCAATAGGGCTTATTAGCCCCGTTTAGATTTTAGTTCGTCTATAACAAAAGCGGGGGCAACTTCACCCAGAGAGTCCAGGCATGCATCAGCATTGAGATGGTTATACCGCACGTAAATATCACACACGGCATACAATTGCTCGGGCGCCCCTGAGATTTCATAGGCTTTTTCAAATGATGCTGTTGCCTCATCGACATTGACTGCTTCTTGCAGCACACCATTTAAGTACCAAAAGTAACTATTCTCCGGCGCAAGCTCCGTTGCTTTCTTCATTGCCTCAGCCGCCTGTGCCTTTTTATTAAGCCTCACCAAAGTCAAGGCCTGTGAATAGAACAGGTTCGCTTCGTCCGGAAATACTTGCTGCGCCTTTTTTAGAACCTTATTAGCTCGTTGGTCATCCCCTTGGGCTCGGAAGTTATCCGCCAACCCCAGCCATATTTGCGCGGTTTGCTGTTCGCTTTTTTGCAGCGCAGAGTAGATTTGATGCGCTTCATCAAATTGCTGATGCCAGCGATATATATCGGCCAATAGCAACTGGGTCGGTTGATCGGGTGTCTGCCTGAGGTAATTGATTAACTCGGCGGCGGCTGGGTCCATCAGCGCTTGCTGCTCAGCGTTCATCTCCCCATAACTGCGAATAAGGTTGGTGGTCGCGGTCAAGCGTACCTGCTGATCAACATCTTGGAGCAATGGCGAAAGCATGCGCCAACGGTGAGCAAACTGATACGGCTCAGCCCCTATTACCGCAGCTTCGCGCACTCGAGGGTTTTCATCTTGGAGGCCTCGCGCCACTGCAACCAGGCTGTTTTGGTTAGGGAATCGGGCCAACTGCCTCAATGCATCGGCTCGCTTTCCATCATCTTGACGATGATCTTGCGCGATCATCACCCACTGTTGAATCTGTGTTGCTTGCTGTTGTTGGCTAGATGACTGGTTAGCCATACCAGTATCACGACTCAATTGAGGAGTGCTCTGCAAGGCTGCTGCTCCGGTAAACGACGGCAAGGCTAATGACGTCCCCAAAAGCATAGCAATCACTGTGTTTTTCATCGTCTTTACCTCACACTAGAATCGGGTTGGAAAAAACGGCTGACGTAACGCCGTTTTAGGCATAGCGTTTTTCAGCACAGCATCCGAAAATTTACCGTGGGCAACAGGGTTACCCGTTGCACGCAACACCAAGGACAACGCTTTGTCCGCATGCGAGAAAAACTTTTTCCAACCTGCACACAGATAGTTCAGCCCCGGCTCTCCGTCTTTGGTACGGATAAACCGGTTTTTTGGACATTCGCCATAACACGCAAACTGATAGTCACACTGCTGGCACTGGCTGGTAAGGGTGCGTGATTTAGCAAAGCCAAACTTCTGCTGCGCTTCGGAGTACGCCATCTCATCTAGTTTCTGATGATGAATATTGCCGACCCGGTAATCAGGGTACACATAATGGTCACAGGTAAATACATCGCCGTTTGGCTCCATCGCCAACCCTTTACCGCAGATCTCCCCCAAGGTACAAAGTGGATTTTTCCGCCCCATCCAGGTTTCAACACAGGCTTCAAAATACTGCACAAAGACGTTGCCAATATCGTGCTGCACCCATTCGTCAAACACAGCGATAAGAAAATCACCCCACCCTTCGGCCGATACACACCATGGCTCCACGACAGCGTTTTTGTGCCATGGATTTAATCTTTTATCTCCCTGGCGAAGCTGCTCTTGCGGTTTCCATTTCTGGGGCGCAGTGGTTCGGAACGTCTTCTGTTCAACAATAGGGATAAATTGGATCTGGGGTGAACGTACTTCGTCTCGCAAAAAACGATACACCTCGAGCGGATTCTTGCTGGTCAGATTGTTAATACAGGTCAGCGTGGCAAATTTCACCCTGTGCTTATGAAGCAGCTCTACCGCCGCCATTACCTGCTTGAAGGTTCCGCGTCCAGCCCGGTTAGTACGGTAGGCATTATGAAGCATTTCTGGGCCATCAATACTCAGCCCTACCAAAAAATTGTTCTGTGCCAGAAACTCACACCACTCATCATTGAGTAAAGTGCCATTGGTTTGCAGATCATTGGAGATAACGATGCCTTGTGGCTGGTATTTTTTTTGCAACTCGACAATCTTTCGAAAATAGTCGACACCGAGCATCGTCGGCTCACCGCCCTGCCATGAGAAAATGATCTCAGGTGTGTTCTGGCCTTCGATGTATTGCCGTATGTAGGTTTCCAAGGTGTCCTCATCCATTTGCGGTGAGCACCCCTTCTTATATTCAAGTAAGTCCTGCTTACTCAGGTAATAGCAATAGGTGCAATCAATATTGCACGCGGCACCAATGGGTTTTGCCATCACGTGCAATCGCTTCGATGCCTTGCCGTTGTATTGCGGGCCCTGAGTAATCAGCATATTCCACCTACTTATGAACAATTCAGTAAGCTAATCATAAAACGTGCCACACACAGATGCTCGTTATACCCCTTATAACCATTAGTTATTGCGGATAAAGCCTCGCCATCCCTAAAAAACAACAACTTAAAACCAACAGAAGATTGATAATACCATCAAGATAGTTAAGCAAGGCTCAACACGAAAACCGGCAGAGCTTCAATTTGATGATGACAGATGCGCTCTTATCAATTTCAACACATTAAGAAAACAAGAAAAATGAAGGCAACAGGCATAAACACTCAGTGAAAATGAGCCACCATTCATCGCCAAATGACGTTCAAAGCACAAAAGGTATGCCATAGATCCACAGATCCAGCCCCACCCTTCAAACGTTGCGACATATTGCATGTATGAAAAAACCCACATAAATGATTTCAACGTATGGATTTTTAGTCATTTGTGAAGTCTGTCATAATAGCACTTATCCGATTACTAGATTTGCTTTGATCTACGCACTTTCATGCTCACTTTGTCGCATTGTCCAACCCGATATATATACTTGTTGCGCATTGGTTATACAGGTTAAAAATATTGCTTAGTTAAACATATGATTTATGACACTAAAGATGTTTTAGCGGTCAAGACTCATGCCACTCTGAAAAGAGCTATTGATAACTGTGGAGTTTTGTCGTTGAAAACTATTGTTAGCTCGCAATACGATGCAAATTATCCTGCGAACATAAGCTTACCTTTTGAGCCGAAGAAAGGGCCATACAAGGAAATGTTGTTTATAAAAAACCTCTGGATTGACAGTGGCAGAAGGAAAAAATACTAGTAATTTAGGTACAATATAATGATTTCAGTTCAAGCGTTGTATATGCAAAACCAAGTGATCATTGCCAAGCTTACTAAGCTTGGCATCACTGATACTAAATGCATGTTTGAAAATATTGAGGAGTTTTCGGTTACTGGTAGGTTAACCAATGTGAAAATTAACATTTTAATTAATCGAATTGAAGCAATCAAATCGATGATTACAATCAAATGTATAAACAGTAGTGTTTATGAGTTTAATGCTTTTAATCTTAAGTATAGTGATGAAAAATCATTAAATCTTTCAAATTGGATTGATATCAATATCAAAAACATAGTATTAATGGATATAAGAATCAATCGAGTAATAAATGAAATCAGCTTAGAAGAAGCACTAAACCTCACAACTAATCATTAAAAAACATTAAGTAAAACATGGAAAGCAACAAGAAACAGATAATAGAATTAAACCAAATCATTAGGATTGCTAAAAAGTTCAACATTGAGATTATTAAAATTCGCGGTTCTACAAATGGGGTTTGTGTTCATGGTGTAATGTCAAACCATCAGTTAATCATAAATATAAATGATATCTGTCCCCGGTTAACTTGCGTGGAAATATATAAACCGCAAAGTAACGAAAATAGCCGAATTTTCTTTAACGGCCAAGAGTGCATAATGACTTGGCTTATCACTCAATTTAAAGAAGCACATGAAGATTTTTCAAACACAATAAACAGAGATGAAAAATGAAAACTGAACAAGCGATAGCTATGATGGTTAACCTTGGATGTAAGGAACCATATGTTTTAATGCAAGATAAGGAGGGGTATATCATTAGTAGCTCTTTAATTAATGTTACAGTCTCCGTCAGCGTTGACTTCACCTACCCTAACGACTCAATATTTGTTATTAAGTCCAAGGCTATAGTGGCAAATTACTCTTGTAGTTTCAAAATAAAATTTAATGATAAATTCAGCAATTCCATTACAAATTGGATTGTAAAGGGCATGGCTGAAGCCAAAGAATTAGACATGAAACTGCAACTTTTACAGTTCAAAGATATGACAGTTAAAAAAGTCAATGATGGAATAAAGTCCGCCTTATAATCAATTTTCAGGAAGTAATGTTAGAACCCACAAATCAACACCAATAATTAATTATTAAATTCAACAACTTAACTCAATATCGAGTTATACAGCATATAACCTTTAGGAATGGGAATTTTGCTTACAATAGACCTCTAAATTCAATGATCTGCTTGTTGATTCACGGAGGCCTCTTATGCCATCAGCAACATTTAAGCGAGTTGCATGTTTCACCCTATCCGGACTCATCTTGATAGCTGCTACGTCTTGGGTCAACAATGAACTGTTTGCCTCTCCGCCCCACCCTGTGATGCAGCAAATAGAAGCGGACATGGTGTTGGTCGAGGGCGGGACATTCAAAATGGGGTCGAACTTACCAGAAGCTAGCAGGGCCGAAACGCCGGCAAGAACCGTTTCGGTCGATAGCTTCTACATCTCAAAGTTCGAAGTCACGCAGTCGTTATTTGAAAGTGTAATGGGCTCTTCGATGAGTTATTTCAGCGATCCCGACGTGCCGGTCAACAATCTAAGCTGGCAGCAAGCCAATTACTTTATCGAACAGCTAAATAGCCTGACCGGAGCCAACTACCGCCTGCCTACAGAAGCCGAATGGGAGTATGCCGCCAAAGGTGGAAACAAGAGTCAAGGTTTTATTTACAGCGGCTCTGACAATATTGATGACGTTGCTTGGTATTCCGAAAATGCCAACAACCGCGCCCACCCGGTCGGCCAAAAAAAACCTAACGAACTTGGCCTCTATGATATGACAGGTAACGTTGGGGAGTTTGTCATCGATGCCTACGACGAAGGCTTCTATCGCTACGGCCCAACCGATAATCCGAATAATGCACAAGACTCCAAAATCGGCCTTGCGCACAAGTCTGTTCGCGGTGGCAGCTTTGCCTATGACGAAACCCTGTCTGAAAGTTACCGGCGAGATTTTGCCAGCCAAAACATCATTATGGCCGACATGGGGTTACGGCTAGTGCGCGACACCAAATAGTCCCCTAAATTAATGGCCCTGGATGTCAGGCCCATTGTTTTCTCTTCTACACTTCAAGTGTTCGATTTCACCAGAATGGAGCTTCTATCAATGAAGATAGCAACAGTACCTCGCCTGTTATGTCTTAGCTTAAGTTTAATCAGCGTAAATGCCGTCGCCGCACCTCCGCCAGCGCCAAAACTGGTACTTCAGATCACTGTCGATGGCCTACGCGGTGATTTGCTGGACCGCTATAAACACAACTTTGGCGATAAGGGCTTTCGTTATCTCATGGATGAAGGCACCTATTACACCAATGCTCATTACCAGCATGGCAACACTGAAACCATTGTTGGCCACGTATCACTGGCTACCGGAGCGCCGCCTAGTGTACACGGCATGGTGGGTAACGTTTGGTACGATCGCCAAAAAGAGCGTTTGGTTTACAACGTTGAAGACGGCGACTACACCATGTTGACACAGGGTGCAGGGGTTAACCAATCCACAGAGATCGACCCCACTCAAAAAACCGCGAAACTTGATGGCCGATCACCTGTCCCTATCCTATCAACTACCTTCAGCGATGAGCTGGCGGTTGCCAGCAACGGTGAATCGAAAATCTTCTCGGTCTCCGTTAAAGACCGCGGTGCCATATCGCTGGCAGGCCACTCAGGCAAGGCCTTCTGGTTCTCTAAGGCCCAATCCGAGTTTGTCACCAGTAATTATTATTTTGATGAATACCCTGAATGGGTGACAGCTTGGAATACCGAAGGCTATCCTGCCCGCTATAGCAAGCAAAAATGGGAACTCAGCCTTGAAAGGGATAAGTACACCCTTAAGGAAGGCCCTCAAGAGCACAAGGTTGACCTTGCTGGCTTTAAACGTACTTTCCCCCATCCTTACGGCCCTTCGAGCTTCCAGTATTACAGCACCATGCTGACCTTAAGCCCGGCAGGTGATGAGCTTACTGCGGATTTTGCCGCAGCCCTTATGGAGCAAGAGAAACTTGGCCAAGGTGACTTTACCGACTACCTCGCCGTGAGCTTTTCCTCCAATGATTATGTCATCCATATGTACGGGCCATCGAGCCTGGAAACGGAGGATAACTTAATCCGCCTAGACCGCACGCTTGCAAACTTGCTGGCCGATGTCGAAAAGCAGGTCGGGCTGGATAATACCTTAATCGTCCTGTCCGCCGATCATGGAGTGCCGGAAGCTGCACCGACGGTAAATGCGCTAGGTTACAAAACAGCTAAGTACTTCAACCAGGATGCCTTAATCAACGAGCAGCTTGTCAGCCGATTAAACAAGGAGTTTGGCCTGGATGAAAACGCGGTGCGCTTGTACTCACAGCCTTATGTTTACCTCAACCATGAGGTTATTAAGGCCAAGGGCGCTTCTCTTGAAGCTGTCCAGAGGGTAGTTGCTGAGGAAATAACAAAGATCAAAGGAATAGAGCAAGCAGTTACAAGTACAGACGTCATGCAAAATAACCTACCCAATACTCGCTTGATGCAACTGGTAAAAAACAACTTTCACCCACAGCGCTCCGGTGATATTTACCTGGTATTTACCCCACGTACCTATATCAATGATATGGACGGATTGACCATTGCTTCAACTCACGGCTCACCTTGGCGATACGATACCCATGTACCGGTCATTTTTGCCGGTTACCAGATAGACGCCCAAAAGGTGTCTCGTGAAATAACCCCTTATGATATTGCCCCAACTCTGTCGAATGTGCTGGGCATTACCCAGCCAAGCGGGGCTACGGGTAAAGTCTTGAAAGAAATCAATTCTAACCACTGATCAGGCTGCAGCGCATACATAAAGAGCCTACTAAAACAGTAGGCTCTTTGAGTTTCAGGCAAAACATTTATGGATTACTGGACCACACCTAACTTAACCAATATCCGAAGGAAGCAGGCTACGGTTATATCGATAAGCTAGAGGAAATTTTCTTTTACCACTTTAAACAACAGCTGCCTCAACCAGCGGTGACTGGTTTCTGTCGTACGACTTGGGTGCCATATCGCACAAAGATCATAAAGATCCTGGCCAAACGGCATCGGCAAAGCCTTGATCGCATAAAACTCCGAAAAAGATTCAATAGTGGACTTTGGCAACATACCAATGATGTCTGAACCGGCAATAATTGGCAGCATTTCCACCGCTCCCGGTGCTCGAACAACAATATTACGCTGATCAAGCTCCGGAATATCTTCGGCATTTAATAAGCTGCCACGGGCATGCCATCGGGCAACGACGACGTGATCCTCGGCAAGGAACTGCTCGATGGTGACCGAGTCCGTCAAACGAGGGTGATGTTTGCAACACACCACACTCAATTCTTCCGAATACAAAACCTGCGATTTGAGCAGGCTGCGACCTCGTGGTGGTAAATCTATCACCAAGTCATAACGTTGCAAACGTAGGTCTGCCTCCATATCCTCGGTAAACAACGGGTGAATTTCCAGTGCGATGTTCGGTGCTTCCAGGCGAATTTGCTCGACCAAAACGGGGATAATACTGAAGCTAGCAACCGATACACAGGCAATCGAAAATATCCGCCTTGATGTTTTTGGATCAAACTCCCTTGAAGCTGATAACGTAGAACTGAAATTCTTCAGAGATGCCGCCAATGCCGGATAAATATCACTGGCAAAAGCGGTTGGTTCCACGCCATTAGCATTGCGATGAAACAGGGGATCATCATAAATCTCCCGCAGACGCTTTAACCCCTTACTCACAGCTGGCTGGCTAACATCCATACGAACCGCCGCCTTTGACAGACTCTGCTCTTCATATACAGCGACAAATATGGGGATGAGGTTAAGATCAGTACTTTTCATCTCTCTTGCCATTTTAATATTTCAATACCCTTCCAATGATAGACATTAATTATCAGTAACTTGAAGTACTAATATCGCGCCTTGTGAACCTCATCTAGCTTAGGTAATACTTTTGGCAGCTTAAACCTTCCACCAGATTGCCGCTGGGCACGGATCAACCGCCACATTTTCTTAAACACGTGCGCTTTCTCATCGCCAGCCTGGAGCTGACCACTTGTTATCAACCAGTCGCTAGTATCCTTTGCTTTATTCATTTCAAGCTGATTGGTTAAAAGGCGCAATTGCCGATAAAGTTTCGTCCTGGCCTGAGCCCACTTTCCTCCCCTGACATCAAGCCAGAACAGAAGCCATGGTGGTCTGGGGCGAGTGCGATAATAACGTCGGCCAAGCGAGAAAGCGGTTAGCACGATGCCCATTGTGGTCATGGCAGCAATCAGGATACGCAGGTTCGCTTTCACAAATGAGGCTGGTGTATGGCGGGCGTGGAATTGCTTACCCTCAACGGTAACGGTTTCCAGTTGATTAGTTTGGGCATTCCACCACTGAAATTGCTGATCTGGGAAACTAAAGTCGCCACCCTGCTGGATCACATACACGGTTTCCTCAACCCTGGAAGACTGATAGTTTCCTCGGGTTTGTGAGTCTTCCAAACGATGAGGCTGGGGATAAGCTTGAAAGTAATCTGACGCTTCCCTTGTGAGCAGGTTTGGCAGGAGGACGGAAAGCGTGTCCTGGGCCTGAATCGTCACTTTGCGGGTAATTGCATCGCCGACTTTCAGCTCTTCGCTCGATTGCTGCCACTCCTGTTTGACTTGCACATTTGTGGCAGTAAACCAAGGCGTTTGATCACTGAGCAACCCTGACGGCAGGTTGACATCAAAAGCCAAAGGCTGGGTATACATGGTACCCGATACATTGGAACCATCAGGTGCTGACACTTGTACATTCACCGCCAGCGAAGGTACTGAATAGGAACCGGACTTTATCGGGTACAAGGTGATTTCCCACCGTTGCCGTGACCATGTTACCCCCCCTTTTCGCTCGGTATAATTGGTCGCGAGCTGATTGCGCTGCTTGGCAATTACATTGGGGATCTCCACTGGCTCTATCTGCGTTCCGCCGGTAAACCAACGCGGGGTCGCAACTTCAATGTATAAAATCACCTGTTCATTTACACTAAAGGAAGGCACTTTCTTACCGGACTCATCGGTACTGTTTACTGCCAGCCATGCCTTAATCTCGACATCATTGCTACGCTGTAAATCCGGAATCGTTACAGCGTAACTCAAACTACTGGCAAGAGAGGCAAAAAAGACAAAAATAATGGCGGCTACAGAGGTTAAATATTTCTGCCAATGTGGTAACCACGTTGCTGGAAATAGCGATGTCATTGCTGCAATTCTCCGCCTTCCTTTGGTTGATTTGATTGATTACGTTGGATCTGGAATTTTGCCCGCAAGAAATACTTTGGATCGGCCTCGACCCGCTTCAACCACTTGTCAGCGAGCTCATTGCTCCCCAAGATCTCATTAGCATTCAGTGTTTCTTTAATCATTAATTCAGCTGCAGTCTGCTCATCGGCACCTTCCGCTGTGCGAGGTTTGTCATCACTTAGTTCGAAGGACTCTTCCGGCCCATCTGTGGTCCCGGCCTGGCTCTCACTGGTACGGTTGATTTCATCGACAATACCGCTAATGACTTTTAGGTTATGCTCAACACTTGGTCGCAGCTCAGTCGACAAGGTATCCTTCTCTGCCAAGGACCGTAATAAATCTCTTGCCGCTAGATACTCACGTTCTCGAGCCAACGCACTGGCGGCATTGTATAAGCCAAAGTCGGTATCCATTTGCAAAAAAACACGGTGGGCTTGCTTATACTCACTGGCGTAATAGTAGGCGGTTCCCTTCCTCAGTGGGTCAACAAAATGTTTTGCCGCTTCAAGATATTGTCCTTGGTTGAACAGGCGCTGGCCTTGCTGATCGGGAGTTAACCACAAATCCCACCACCCTTGAACCGTTTTGTCCCAAATTGTCACTTGTTCAGCGGGTTCCGCAGTTTGCGCCTTGGATGCAATAATGGTTTCAGCATTAACCGCAGGCGCCGCCAATAGCGTTCCGGTCAGTGACAGTACGACGCACCATTGCACCAACCAGCCTTTTCGAAACCAAAGCAGCATCGCCAAAGCAATCGGTAACAACAGCTGATAGCCCATATCTTGCCAGGGCATAGAAGACTCGCCATTTAGCTGCATATTTCGCTCGACTGTGCGGTTGAGCCTTTCAACATCGCTATTGTCTACCGTGATTTCGATGAAACGCCCCCCAACTTCGCTCGCCAACTGGCGTAGGGAAGCAAAGTCAGCAGGGGCACTACTGACAACATCCCGATTGCCCGCGCCCAGAATCATTAACTGGTAAGGCTTGTCGCTGAAAAATGCGTTAAAAGCAGCAATGGTATTAGGATTTGCACCATCAGATACCAACAATACCGTCGAACCGGGTCTTCCCTGCAGCAACTGCTCGATAAGCGGTAAGGTTTTTTCGGCAAATTTACCCTCCGCCGGCATGATATCAGGAGAAATTGCAGCCAAAATCGGCTCGAACACCTTGGTATCCTGAGTCATCGGCATTGCGACATGGGCAGATCCGGCATACACAACCAACCCCGTGCTCCCTCCCTGTCGTAACTCGAGTAGATCGCGCACCTTCTGCTTGGCACGCTCCAGTCGACTTGGCGGCAGGTCTTGCTGCAACATTGACTCACTGCTGTCGAGCAACACCAGCAATGACGCTTTGTCTTCACCAAACGGAGAGGCTTGGCGTTGCCAGGTCGGCCCAGCACAGATCAGGATGGCCATCGCAATAATCACCATCAGCAATTTAAGGGGGAGTTGCTTGCTCCAACCTTTTTCCCCAATGGTTAATACCTGACGGAGGTGCTTGGGCAATACTTCTTGCCAGCCCGGTTGGTTGGCTTCACGCCAGCGGAGCCAGAACAACAGTCCCATCGGTACAAGCACCAACAGCCACAACGGCCTGATGAAATGAAATTGGCTGATCGCCTGCTGCAGGCTGAGACTATCAAACATTGTTTTTCTCCATGCCCTGACCAAGCCTTCTACCACGGTTCAGCGTCGCCATGGTAAAGGCAATAAGGTACATCACCACGACTATTGCAATCAGGTAGTGGTGAATACTTTGTTTAGGGCGGTAGGTCGAACTCTCATAGAGCTGAGGTTCTAGCTTGCCGATTTCTTGATAAGCCCCCAGCAGCGATTCACGGTCGAGCGCAACAAATGCCTGCCCGCCAGATTCATTGGCAACACGATTGATTGTTGCCATATCCAATGCAGCCTCGCCAACCGTTTGCGGATCCCCCATCGCTATCATATGGATCCTGACACCCTTAGCTTTAGCCACTTTGGCTGCTTCTATCGGTTCAACAAAACTTCCAGTGTCATTGCCGTCGGTCAGCACAATCGCCACCTTTTCCCGGTCTTCGTCCCCTTTTTCTTGATGGCTTTGATCAAACACCTTTATTGCCAGTCCCATGGCATCACCTAGATGGGTACTCTGACCGGCCATCGCTACTTCTGTTTGATTAAGCAGCGCAAGCCATACGTCTTGATCGGCGGTAAACGGGGTCTGCAAAAAAGCGGCATCACCAAACAAAATGAGCCCCAAGCGGTCGCCCTGTCGTGTTTTGGCAAAGTCGGCCAGTACTTCCTTGGCGGCATCCAGGCGGGAGACATTGTTTCCCGTTGAAGAGGAGAAATCCCGCTCGGCCATCGAACCAGACAGATCAACCAACACCATCACGTCCCTACCGAAGCTCTCCCGGATCTGTGGCGCTCCCAGTATTGTCGGTTTGGCCAAAGCGGTAATCACCAATATCCAAGAAATCACCAGAGTCATTCGCTGCCACCAGGATGGTGACAGCTGGCTTGCCCCCGCTGACGGCACTTCGCCCAGGGCTTCTATAAGCTGACTGAAAAAAGGCACTTTTATTGCGCTTTGCTTGGTGCGGTATGCCGGCACGAAATAGAAGACAATCAAGGGGAATGGCAACGCCAAAAACCACCATGGGTAAACGAACTCCAGATCGAACAATGAGAAATTAAACATGGTGGCCTTCCCCTTGTTTTTTATTTCCATTGAGCAGCTTGGCCAAAGCCGCTCTGAGCGAGACATGTTTCGTCATTGACCGGCCTTCGTGCTCCCGAATCCAGCACAAAGCTTTCTCGCGTAGCAGTGCTTGTTCTTCCCTACCAAGGGTGATTGAAGGGTCAACCAATGACTGAACCCACCGGGTACCAAGCTCATCCTGGAAGGTCACTCTGCCATTGCCTAGCTCATCAAGCTTTTGCAAAAAGGCGTGACCAAATAGCTTAGCGTTGGCTGGCTCCAAATAAACCAGAACAATTTTCAGTATTGAAAATAAAGCACCGTCGAAAGCGCCACTATCTACACTGCCTTCAAGGCCTCGATGCATAGGCAAGCGAGTAACCGCTGTCCGCGCCTCAGCTCGATAACGGTTATGCCACCAGCGTACTAGCCGGCGATAGCAAAGGTAGCCGGCAATAACGCACAACAAGACAAGCAGGACTTTCCAGCCTATCGTCTGTGGTATCCAACTGACGCTTTCAGGTACGGTAACATCATACAATTCACGCAGAATGTAGGTGCTAGGAGGCGAATGTTCGATGCTCATGGCTACTGCCTCCCAACAAGCCGCTGGAACTGGGCGATATGTGATCCCGAGGTATCCAGCTCAATAAACGGTAATTGCTTCAACGCCATCAGGCGGGTCAGAGACTGGCGAGTAAGCACACTGCGCTCGCTCAAAGTCGCACTGGCCTGAGCGACTTTTTCCTTGCTATCAAGAGTCAGCTGATACTGGCCATCCCCCACAACCCAGTTCGACTTGGCCAGCTCTCCCGGCAGGGTTTGCTCAAGCGGATCGTTAACCAGCACGGCCAACACATCATTATGGATTTGCAGCTGCTTGAGCTGCTCGAGGTGATGCTCGTCGCAATCACGCCAATCGGTAATAAAAACC
Organism: Photobacterium sp. DA100; assembly: GCF_029223585.1. Classification (NCBI taxonomy): domain Bacteria; kingdom Pseudomonadati; phylum Pseudomonadota; class Gammaproteobacteria; order Vibrionales; family Vibrionaceae; genus Photobacterium; species Photobacterium sp. DA100. The sequence goes on from NZ_CP119423.1 coordinate 2,069,009, forward strand.
AGGGTTGATTGGGCTAAATTCATCCGCTTAAGCTGTTCCAGCCAAAGTGAAAAGCTCACCCTTTCACTATTGGTGGTATCAACACTTAACTGCTGGTTAGCTTTCGCCAATAATTTGAGCTGCGCCATGAACGCATGCTGCGAGCGCTGGGACTGACAGTGATAGATTTTCTCTGCGGAAGCGACAACCACACCGACACGATCGCCATCTTTCAAAACCCGCCAGCCACACATGGCGGCGATTTCCGCTGCAATGACCGACTTCATCACCTGGGTTGACGAAAAAAACATTTGGCTACGCTGATCGACACAGATGATCACATTGCGGTCTTTTTCTTCGGTATAGCTACGTACATGCGGTTTGCCGGTACGCAATGTGACTTTCCAGTCTAGGTTTCGAATATCGTCACCCAGTTGGTAATGGCGAAGTTCTTCGAAGTTCAAACCTCGGCCGCGAAACAAAGAATTGTGCCTGCCCGATAGTACACTGCCGGCTTTCAAGTGCGGAAGTAGACTAAAGGTTCCGACTTGGGACTGCAGACGCACCAAGCGCGAATAATCACAATAAATCCGACCATCGAGCCCTTTTGATTGAGGAGCAATGTTTGGCTTTGCCATAGTGCCCCCCGATTATCCGATCTCTACATGGTCAAGCAGCTCTTCGACAATCCTCAGATGATTAATTCCGTCAGCCAGTGCATCGTAGGTCAGTGTAAAACGGTGCCCCAGTACCATGGGTGCCATGGCACGTACATCATCAGGCAAAACATGATCACGCCCCTGTAGCCATGCATAAGCACGGGCACATTTATCCAAGGCGATGGAGGCTCGAGGGCTCGAGCCGACCTCAATCCATTTGACCAAATTGGAGTCGGGGTAACGTTCTGGTTTACGGGTCGCCATAACCAAAGCGACAATATAACGCTCAACCAGATCAGAAACGGCAATGTGGGGAAGTTGGCGGCGGGCTTCGAGTACCACATCAGCGTCGATATTTCCCAGCGCTTCATCTTGCGCTCGGGCAGCCTCGGTACCTAACTCTTCTCCTCGGACTAAACGGATAATGTCACGCTCTGCATCATCCTCAGGGTATTCGACGGTAACCTTCATCATAAAGCGGTCCATCTGTGCTTCCGGCAACGGATATGTCCCTTCTTGCTCTACAGGGTTCTGGGTTGCCAGCACCATAAAAAGTTCAGGCAGTTGATGAGTCGTATCGCCTACGGTAATTGTTCCCTCAGCCATAGCTTCGAGCAAAGCCGCCTGGACTTTTGCCGGTGCACGGTTGACCTCATCGGCCAGGACAATGCTATTGAAGATTGGCCCTGGTTGAAAATGCAGCTGAGGTTTACCGTCGAGATCCTGATAGATCTCTGTTCCTGTCACATCCGATGGCAAGAGATCTGGAGTAAACTGAATTCGTCCGAAATCAGTGTTGAGCAAATTTGCCAATGATTTTACCGACCGTGTTTTAGCCGTACCGGGTAGCCCCTCTAGCAAGATATGACCGTTAGCCACTAACCCAATAACCAAAGCTTCAACAACATGGCGTTGACCAATCACACTTTTTTCTGTTTGCTCAATGAGCTGCTTGATAGCCTGTTGTGCTTGGTTCATGACTTACCCTCACCTATGTTACGTAATTACGCCATTGTTCAATTGCCACTATCGTACCTGCAAGACCGATAACTATTGGTTATAATAGCCATTACAGCCAAGCTAATTTCCAGCCCGTACTTTCAACTGTTTAACAACCTCCGGCGCAACGATTTGACCAAGTTGTTGAGTGCAGCTTTCAAATTCCGCAGCCACTTCACCCAACTGGTAATTTCGTGCCAATACTTCACACTGAGCATATAGGTGTTGCGGGTTGCCACTGATATCAAACGCAGAAGACAATGCCCGGCTTGAGGCCAGCACATCACTTTTTTCCAACGCCAAACCATAGACATACCAGTAATGCGCATTTCCAACGGCCTTTTCAGCAGCTCGTTTCAAATACTGGTTCGCTTTTCCCGCCTTACCCGTCCGAAGCAGTGCTAAACCTGCACTGTAAGGGAGCGCACTGTCATTCGGCTGGGCTTCCATCCCCTGCTGCAAAACTTGCAAGGCAAGCTCGTCGTTATTCTGGCTTCGGTACAGATCCGCCAGATTGACGTAACTATTAGCAAAGTAAGGCTCAACCTCGATAGCCCCCTGATACCATAAAACCGCTTTGTCCATCTCCCCCATCGCACGATACACATTGGCCAAATTGGTCCGGCCAAAGCCTCTATCGGCGTTAAATTTCTGGATTTCGATATACTCTTGCAGCGGCCCGTTGAGACGGTCTCTTTGTTGCAGCGGCATCTGCTGCCAAAACTCGACCAAAGCCCCGGCCGTTTCTGTCCTTACTGCCAGTACCGGGTCTGTTAACAAGGGCGATAGGATCTGCCATCGCTCCGGCCAGCCGTATCCCGACGCCCCCTCAATCGCACCCAACCGGATCAGCTCACTGTCATGCTTTACCGCTCGCGCCAACGCTACCAGGGTATTTTGTCCGGTATTACCAGCCATTCGGGACAATGCCGAGCCGCGAATAATGTCGCTCAGGCTTGAGTCTTGTGCGGTATACGAAAGTGCGTCGGGAGCGGCTTGGTGATTGATGCTGTCGGCATAGAACGCGACACCGAAATGCTGCTGATGGCGGTAGGCCGAGTTGGGGAAACGCTTGCCTAACTCTTTGTCCGCCCACAGGTTGGTTTTATCTTGATGGCAACCGGTACACACATTGGGCGTCTTTATATGCTGGCTCAAATCAGGTCGAGGAACATGCCAGCTGTGATCCCGCCTCGGGTCAATTTGCATATACGTCGTCTCTGGCATGTGGCAGGTCGTACACTTGGCCGCTTCGGTTCCCGGCTGGTGCAAGGTGTGCTCACTTGACGCATATTCGGGTGATACATGGCACTGGCTGCAGACCGCTTCCTCAGCAACGGTTAGTTTTGCCGTATGGGGATCATGGCAGTTGGTGCAGGTCACCCCTTTTTGGGCCATCCGTGATTGCAGAAACGAGCCATACACATAGTCCTCATCATAAATTTGGCCATCGTGATAATAAAGCTCCGGGGTGATCAAGCTCAGGCGATACCTATCCAGAAAAGAGCCTTTAACATGATCGGCTGTCTGGTTGAGTTGGGTTCGCCGGCTATGGCATTGAGCACAGGTCTGCGTTTGTTCTGTCGGTTCTATTAATTGGGGCTGTAATGTCTTATCGCCCTCCCTTGCAACCCATTGTTTGACCTGTACGCCAAGATCTCGGGTGAACCCCACTTGTCGTGCATCCATTAGGCCTTCTGATTCTGACGTAGACTGTTCACCCTTTCCCCTTGCAATGTAATCAATATGACCACTCGCCGGGCCATGACAAGCTTCACAGCCAACATTGATGTCAGACCACGTCGTATCGTATGAATTGGACCCTTCATTGTAGTTTTTCTTGATGTTGGTTGAGTGGCAATCCGCACACATAAAATTCCAATTTTGCCCCGCATTGGTCCAGTAGAACTCATCCGCTGGTGTCAGCTCTGGGTATAAATGAAACCAACGCTGCCCCCCTTTCTCCGGCGCGCGGGAATCCCATGCAAAGGGAATTAGCTGAATCCGGCCATCGGGAAACTCAACCATATATTGCTGTAGAGGGTAGACACCAAAGGTATAGCTAATTTTGAAATCAGCAAACTTTTGATCAGCCCCCGCAATATTGACCCAATATTCCCCGTTTTTGCTGAAAAAGCGGTTTGTTTTGCCATCGTGCTGCAAACTCTGATCGGAAAAATTGCCCAACACCGATGTGGCAGTGGCATGCTTCATTGCCATCTCGTGGTGCGAACCTCGCCACGCCTCTACTTGTCGGTTATGACAATCGATACAGGCTTCACTGCCCACATAATTCACTGACTGTGCTGTTGCCGGCTGCGTCATGACGAAAACTATCAACCAGCACAGCGGCAATGCCATCAACATTCCGATTTGCGCTTTTATCATCCTTGAATAGGCTTCCATGAAAGATTGTTGTGCCATTGATTAAAGATAGAGCATGGAGACAAAAAAAAGGGCTCCGAAGAGCCCTAAATTCAACATCTTATTTATTTGGCGGCTGCTGGAGTTTTTCCATCACCTGATCGAGAGAGAAACTTGCCGCTTTTTGCCTTGGCGGAAACGCCTTGAATGTTTCTAGGAACTTAGCCACGTAGGCTTGTGCTGGTACCAGCATAAAGGCACGGTCTAGCATCCAGTCGTAATAAGAATTGGAGGTTATATCGGCCACCTCGTAAGGATCCATCCTCAAGTTGAAGATCTTTGGTACACGGAGCGGGGTAAAAGGTTCAGCCCAAATCCGCAGTGTCCCTTTGGCTCGCTGCTCCAAGAAAACAATCTTCCAGTTGTTGTAGCGCAGTGAACTCAGATCGCCGTCATCGGTAAAATAGAAGATCTCTTCTCGTGGACCAGTATCGACTTCCCCGGTTAAATAAGGCAAGAAGTTGTACCCATCAAGATGGACTTTAAAATTCTTGTCACCCGCCTGATAGCCTTCTATCAATTTCTCTTTGATCTGATCATCACCGGCGGCGGCGAGGAAAGTTGGCATCCAGTCCATATGGTGCATGATTTCGTTGGACACACTACCCGGCTTGATCTTGCCCGGCCAGCGCACCATGGCAGGCACTCGGTATGCCCCTTCCCAGTTGGTATTTTTCTCACCACGGAATGGGGTTAAACCGGCATCAGGCCACGAGTTCATGTGTGGGCCGTTATCGGTCGAATAGAAAACAATTGTATTGTCCTTGATACCGAGATCATCGACTTTCTTCAGCAGCACACCGACGTGGTTGTCATGCTCAACCATACCGTCGGCATAGAAGCTAATACCCGTCTTACCCGAATTCTCTTCTTTTACATGGGTCCGGAAATGCATACGGGTCGCATTCCACCATACAAAAAAAGGCTTCTCGGCTTTAACTGCACGATCCATAAAGTCCAATGCCGCTTCAAGGGTTTCATCATCGACAGTTTCCATCCGTTTACGGGTCAACGGGCCGGTATCTTCGATTTTGCCATCAGCGTAGGAGCGAATCACACCACGTGGCCCGAATTTCTTGCGAAACTCAGGGTTTTTAGGGTAATCGACATTTTCGGGTTCTTCTTCTGCGTTGAGGTGATAGAGATTGCCGAAGAACTCATCGAAACCGTGGTTGGTCGGCAGGTGTTCATCTTTATCGCCAAGGTGGTTCTTGCCAAACTGCCCTGTCATATAACCCAGGGGTTTCAATAGCTCAGCGATAGTGGCATCTTCCGCCTGCAAGCCGAGATCTGCACCAGGCAGGCCCACTTTACTTAGACCAGTTCGCAATACCGTTTGCCCGGTAATAAACGTCGAACGACCGGCGGTACAGGACTGTTCACCGTAGTAATCGGTAAACATCATCCCTTCTTTGGCAATGCTATCGATGTTCGGCGTGTTATAACCAACCAACCCAAAGGTGTAGGCACTAAGATTGGTCTGCCCGATGTCATCCCCCCAAATAACCAAAATATTGGGTTTCTCTGCTGCGATACTACTGCTTGCGGCACTGACCAACAGGGTCGCAAGTATCATTATTCGGCTTTTGAAGCCTTTTCTCGCTGTCATATAAACCTCAGTCACTAAGTTAAAATGGTGCCGTGCAACAAAAATTAATAGCTCACAATGAGTCGTTCCGCGACTTACATCGGTAAAATTAATGGCGTTTATTTACCGGGAAATACACCGCGCTAAAAAAGCAACGCAGAAAGATGATGTGACAAATATCACAAACAGGATTTTGCTCACCTTGCCTCTTACATCAAATAAAGCCATATAAAACAGAGCATTACATCAGCCACTTAACTAAAGGTTATAACTGCTATAAAGCGACAGAGACCCTTAGTTGCCAGTAACTTAGCCCCAACAACAAATCAACTCTCTAATTTTGCATGGAGTTACTATGGCAAACCAAGTAAGTAAACTGGCCGTCGGTTTCGGGGTGCTTGCAACCTCCGGTGCTGCCGTTGCGGCAGACCAACCAAATATCCTGGCGATTTTCGGTGATGATGTCGGTTACTGGAACATCAGTGCCTACAACCAGGGTATGATGGGTTACGAAACCCCTAATATCGACCGTATCGCTAATGAAGGTGCACTGTTTACCGATCACTACGGACAGCAATCTTGTACTGCAGGTCGTGCGTCATTTATTACCGGGCAGGAACCTTTCCGTACCGGCCTTCTTACTATTGGTATGCCAGGCTCAACACACGGTATTCCTGACTGGGCTCCAACCATTGCTGACTTGCTAAAAGAGCAAGGTTACATGACCGCGCAATTTGGCAAGAACCACCTAGGTGATCAAGACCAACACTTACCGACTGCCCACGGCTTTGATGAGTTCTTTGGCAACCTCTACCACCTCAACGCAGAAGAAGAGCCTGAAACCTACTACTATCCGAAAGATCCTGAGTTCCGCAAAAACTATGGTCCACGCGGTGTGATCAAGTCTTACGCGGATGGCAAGATTGAGGACACTGGCCCGATGACTCGCAAGCGTATGGAACATGCGGATGAGGAGTTCTTGGAAGCATCACTTGCCTTTATGGAAAAAGCGGTAAAAGCCGACAAGCCTTTCTTCATTTGGCACAACACTACCCGCATGCACGTTTGGACGCGCCTACAAGAGAAGTACCAAGGCAAATCGGGGATCAGTATTTACGCCGATGGCATGCTAGAGCATGATGATCATGTTGGTATCTTGCTCGACAAGCTAGACGAGCTAAAAATTGCCGATAACACCATCGTTATTTACTCAACGGATAACGGTGCTGAAACCGCAACATGGCCTGATGGCGGTGCAACCCCATTCCATGGTGAAAAAGGTACAACCTGGGAAGGCGGTATGCGCGTACCTCAGCTTGTACGTTGGCCGGGTGTTATTGAACCAGGCTCTCGCTTCAATGACATGATGGCTCACCAAGATTGGCTACCAACGCTAATGGCTGCTGCCGGTGTACCGGATGTCAAAGAAAAACTGGCTGACGGCTATAAAGCTAACGGTAAGGAATGGCGAGTTCACATTGATGGCTATAACTTCAAACCTTATTTTGAAGGTAAAGAAGACAAAGGCCCTCGTGAATCCTTGCTTTACTTCTCTGCCAATGGTGAGCTGAATGCGGTTCGCTGGCATGATTGGAAGCTGAACTTTGCCGTCATGAAAGGTAACATTTCTGATGCTGTTCGCTTTGAGCAGAACTGGCCGCAGATCATTCACCTACGTGCTGACCCATTTGAAAAAGCACCACATGAATCTGGTATGTACCTACGCTGGATGGCGGACAACATGTGGCTATTCGTACCGATTCAGGACGTGATCGGTGATTTCTTCAAGACACTGCCTGATTACCCAATGCAGCAAGGCCAGTTGATGAACCCAGCATCTATCAACTACCAATCTATGGGCCTTCAGGGCAAGATAAAACAGCTGGATGCTCTACAGCAGAAAGTTGAAACCATGAAGTAATTGTCCTTCCTGTTGGATAATCACTAAAACGCCCGCTCTATGAATGCGGGCGTTTTGTTTTACTTTCAGGAACGGCATGATATTTATCAATAAATCTAGCCTTTACATTACGCAGGTGATTGGCACTTTTCCTCTGCACAAGGTTTCGAGTCCGTTCTTTGTCCAAGCTCAAAGCCTGAACTCCCTATAACAGCAGTTACACCGATAAACCTGCTTATAAAAAAACCTTTGCCACCATCTTCTCTTAATTCTTACCACAACTTTGTGCTTACAGTTTTCAGCCATTACTTTTCAACACTACCAACCAACACTGACCATCATGACAATGTCATGAAGCCGGCGAGAGTATAAGCAGTTGTCCGTCACCAATAAACCAGCCCAAATGGAACGCTTCGTTCTAAGATACAGAACGATAATTGAATTGTTGTTTGATAAACTAGAACCGAGTACAACAAACTGAAGCCAAACATTGAATGAAAACTGAAGACATTAAACTATTTCACAAAGTAGCAGAGTTTGGCTCACTGACAGAAACCGCCAAATGGCTAGATTTACCTAAATCCAATATCAGCCGACGGATTAAACAGCTGGAAAGTGACTTAAAAATCAAACTCTTTCACCGCCATAGTCGCCATATTACGCTCACAGCTGCCGGAAATGACTTTTATAACGCAACCGTGGGCCTCATTCATACTCTAGATAAAACAATCAGTAAGCTTCAGCACCCCGAAAAAGAACTCGTTGGCCGGCTTAAAATCATGATCTCACCAGTGATGATGAATATCGGAAAATTGGTATTGGAGTTTATGCAGTTGCACCCAGCCATCAATGTGGAAGTCATTAGCTCCAACGATGAACTGGATCTGATTAAGAATGAAATTGATGTTGCTTTCCGGGTTGTGAATACTCGAACAGAAGAAAACCTGATTGCCCACAAAATACAAGAAGAGCCATATGGGCTTTACGCCTCACCTCAGTACCTATTAAACCACGGCACTCCAGCCAGTTTGGATCAGTTACCTGAGCACAATTTCATCATCTATCGCTTCAGTAATGGTGAGCTGCTTAACAAACTATCTCATGATAACGGCCAATCAATTCAACTCTCGAGTAATTTGACAGTTAACAGTGTTCCTCTGCTGATCGAAAGCGCGATCCAAGGCCATGGCCTGATATTGATCTCACAAAGAGTTGGCGACTTATTCGCCCAAAAGAATCTTCTCGAACAAGTCATCCATAGCTATTCGCCCAACTATAACTTCGGTTGGATTGTGCATCCCCCCCGCCAATATTTATCGTTGGTCACTCAAGAGTTTCTCAACTTTGTTCTGCTTCGGATAAAACGATTAGGTTATGACGATAAGGACGCTATGAACGTATTTAGACTGCCTTTTCCACCGCTAACCAGTTAAAACAAATCAACCACAAACAACCACAACAAAATAAACATAACGGCAACAAAACAAACAAAATACACACAAACACAACACCACACCAACGCAACATTGTATGCAGATGTAACAGCGAGAAAACACACCATTTCGCGCAACATAAGATCAAACAAAATCAAAACATGACAAACACTAGCAAAACATAAATATCTTTTGCATTACAAAATAAATTTATACCGTGTTAATGACGATAAAAACCCATCCAAAACTTGATCTAGGCCTCGAAATTTCTGCGCTTTCCCTTTGAATAATCAGCACGGTAGATCTACGATTAGCGCCTAAATGGAAAAGCTTACGGCAGCCCATTTCTTTACTACCAACGAAACAGAGTCTATTGCATGAATAACGATAAACGCCCACTCTATATCCCTTACGCTGGCCCTGCGTTACTAGAAACTCCCCTACTTAACAAAGGTAGTGCATTCTCTGTCGAAGAGCGCATGTTCTTCAACTTGGAAGGCTTGCTTCCAGAAGCAATCGAAACCATTGAAGAACAAACTGAACGTGCTTATCAGCAGTTTTTGAAATTCGAAAACGACATGGACAAGCACATTTACCTGCGTAATATCCAAGATACCAATGAGACCCTATTCTACCGTTTGGTTGAAAACCACATCACAGAGATGATGCCAATCATCTACACCCCAACTGTTGGTGCGGCATGTGAAGATTTCTCCAACATCTACCGCCGTGGCCGTGGCCTATTCATCTCTTACCCTAACCGTGACCGCATTGAAGACATGCTAAACAATGCATCGCGCCACAACGTAAAGGTAATTGTTGTGACTGACGGTGAACGTATTCTTGGTTTGGGCGACCAGGGTATCGGTGGTATGGGTATTCCAATCGGTAAGCTTTCTCTTTATACCGCGTGTGGTGGTATCAGTCCGGCATACACACTACCTGTTGTGCTGGATGTAGGTACAAACAACCCTCAGCGTCTGTCTGACCCTATGTACATGGGCTGGCGTCATCCTCGTATTTCTGGACAGGAATACGACAACTTCGTTGACGAATTCATCCAGGCAGTCAAGCAACGTTGGCCTGATGCACTAATCCAGTTCGAAGACTTTGCTCAGAAAAACGCAATGCCACTGCTTGAGCGTTACAAGGACAAGGTTTGCTGCTTTAACGATGACATCCAAGGTACAGCCGCCGTTACTGTTGGCTCGCTCCTAGCGGCTTGTAAAGCGGCGGGTAGCAAACTATCTCAGCAGCGTGTGACATTCCTAGGTGCTGGCTCTGCCGGTTGTGGTATTGCTGAAGCCATCATTGCACAAATGGTATCTGAGGGTATTTCTGAACAGCAAGCCCGCAGCCAGGTTTACATGGTTGATCGCTGGGGTCTGCTGGTTGATGACATGCCGAACCTGATCAACTTCCAGAAGAAGCTGGTACAGCCTCGTGCAATCATCAACGAGTGGGATACAGAAGACAACAACATCTCACTACTGGATGTCATGCGTAATGCCAAGCCAACTGTACTGATCGGCGTGTCTGGCGTACCGGGCCTATTTAGCGAAGAAGTGATCCGCGAAATGCACCAGCACTGCGAGCGACCAATCATCTTCCCACTATCAAACCCAACCAGCCGTGTTGAAGCCACACCGGCTGATCTTATCCGCTGGACTGATGGTCATGCACTTGTTGCTACCGGCTCCCCATTCGAGCCTGTGGTCCACAACGGTAAGACTTACCCGATTGCTCAATGTAACAACAGCTACATCTTCCCAGGTATCGGCCTAGGTGTTCTGGCTGTCGGTGCACGCCGTGTTACAGACGAAATGTTGATGGAAAGTAGCCGTGCGCTGGCTGAGTGCTCGCCACTAGCGATTAACGGTAAAGGTGCCCTACTTCCACCACTGGAAGAGATCCAGAACGTTTCTCGCCACATTGCGTTTGCTGTCGCTAAGAAAGCGGTTGAGCAGCGTAAAGCGCCGAAGAATACTGATGATCGTATCAAAGAGAAGATTAACGATAACTTCTGGGATGCTGAGTACCGCCGTTACAAGCGTACTTCATTCTAATATTCGATTGCATTAGCCAAGCGATTACAGAGTAGGATCTGCCACAAGGCTATCTCTTATAAACAAATCCCCAAGCTTATCGCTCGGGGATTTTTTAACATCTTGATAAACTGTATACTGTTTAATTAACTCTGCATTATTGGCTGTAATTTAAATAATAATCAAGTGGCGAAAACAATCTCAAGCTAATTGAATAAATTTCCAATTCAAATTCACTTTAGCTTTTAAAGTTTGAAAAAACAATAAAACCTCTTGAACTTCTATGTAAATTCAAAAGGTATAATTAATAAAGTTTTATAGATATTATCTCATAATAGTTATTGACTAACGTTCTACTGTGTGAAAAGAGGCAATAGGATTCCACTTGCCCGCTTTTACTTTATAGGATGAACCATAAGCTCTCCACATCCAGTTAAAGATTTTGTCAGTCCCATTCTCAATGGTTATTTGGTGCATCACCACCACACGATACAGTGTAAGTGCCATCTTCATTTTGAATTGCTTCACGAGAGTTCAAAACAGTTCTCATGTCTACAAGGAACAACCAACTATCTTCGACATAAACTGTAATTGACCAAAACTCGTCTACTTTTGCTCTTCGAAAGTAGTCTGATAGCACTTACCATTTTCAGTCCTGTGATACCTGATAAGAGTTAATTCTAAAGTCCGCACCCAACCGACAGGATCAGACATACGCTTTGTTTCAGTATAAATACGTCCTTCAGTGTAGCCATAGTCAAGGACTATGCCTCCGTCAATCGCTTTTTGCATGTACTCCTTGTGGAGTTGTTCGTACTGTTTTTTATCAAAAAGTTTTGGCTCCCAGACACCGTTTCCTTGTCCTGAAACATTCAGTGTCTTTTGAACTTTTCGAGCCTCCTCTATACCGTGTTCAAGACCAGTTAGGGATAATACCCATACAAATTTCCCATTTTGCGGGGGTAAGAGGCTTTGTTGCGTAAATCAGTTTGTACTCTTTCCGAAAGTGGCGATCTGGATTGATGAAGAAGCGATATCGTCATGGGAGTGTAATTCCCACCATGGTGGGCGTGGTTCCAGTAATCAATATTCTGACCTATCCATCACTACAGCATTGATCATTAAGCTAATTTACAGACTATCACTGCGTGCTACGGAAGACTTTATCAACTCGATGCTGACATTAATGGATGTGTCACTATGTTGCCCAAGCTACACTCGTATCAGTCGAAGAGCGAAGGACGTCGATGTTTCGATCAAAATGCCTGTCAGAGGTGAAATTCGTCATCTAACTATTGATGTAACTGGGCCAAATGTGGTCGGTGATGGCAAATGGAAAGCCAAGAAGCATGGTGCAGAAAAGCGGCGTTTATGGCGTAAGCTGCACCTTGCTGTTGACGCTGATACTCATCAGGTTGTTAGTGCAGAACTTTCTCTTTCAACGGTTACTGATGGTGAAGTTCTTCCCGAGTTATTAAAGAAAGCTCAGCGTAAAATCCAGTCAGTATCGGGCGATGGTGCCTACGATACACGGCTATGTTATCAAGCAATTAAGCGTAAAAAAGCACAGCCACTCATTCCACCAAGAAGTGGGGCTACATACTGGGAAGACGGGCCTCGAGAAACCAAGTTGTTGCTTACCAACGTATCTATGAAAGCAATGAGCATTGGAAGAAAACATCTGGCTATCACTCACGATCGATATCTGAAACTGCGATGTCGAGATATAAACGACTCCTTGAGACTGTCCTTGGTTCAAGCTTGAGCCTTCGAGGTTATAATGCCCAGGTTGGCGAATCCTTTGCCGCTGTTCCTGCTTTAAATAAGTTGTAGAGCCTTGGCATGCCTCAAACAACCACAATTGATTAACCAATCAACAACGATGGCTTCGCTCGTATTCATTTCAATTTACGCAACAAAGCCCATAATTGGTGAACCGACCTTCACGACGAAACAGAACATCAATACGCTGATACCTACTTTTAACAGAACAGCTTTAAACAACAAAGCTCGGTTACACCACCGCTCCAATTTTGAGGGAAAAGATCATTCAATGCTGACTCTCTGCCCCTTAATATGGCACCCACAAAACGATGTCTCCAACACTTCGTTCAGATGTAAAAAAGGCCGCTTAATGCGGCCATGATTATTCAACTGTCATTATATAGCATTGAGGTACGACTTTAGCGCTTTCAAGCGAACCGTCGCCCCGCCAATGATATCCATAAAGCCTAAGATCGGATGAGGCTTAGTCGCCGAAATCCAACCAGCACCTGTTGCACCTATTGGTATGGAATACCCTTCAGGCTCTTTAAATTCTATGATAACTGTCCGGCCATGTGAGCCCATATTTTGAGCCACATGCTGATTAACACTTTTAGAGCCATTTAAAACCGAGACTTGAGCCTCACCAGTACCACTCGTGATACTGTGAACCTTCCCTCGAAATACCTCACCAGGATGTGAGTTTACATAAAACTCCGCAAACTGACCGACTTTAATGTAACGATAAGCTTGGTCGCTAACACGCATCTCTAAGAATTTTTTTCTCGTGTCATAGATATGCATATTGCCGGTTCGAGTGCCCTCGGCTAGATTGACAACCCCCATCTGACCATCAAATGGAGCAACAACATTATTCAACTCGTTTAGCCATTGGCTTTCCGAAATCTGAGCTTTAATGTTCACCATCTGAGCACTCAGTTCAGACAATTCAGAATAGCCCTGCTGAATTGTATTGGTTAAGTCATCACGCTCTTTCTCGCTACTGTATTCATCTAATTGTTTCAGGCGAGCTAAATTCTTCTCATCGGTTTTTAATTGAGATTTGGTCGATTCTTTTTGATGCTTCAACGCTTCAAGTTGTGCATACAGCCCTTTGATTTGCTCCTGTGAGTCCGTAGATTCCAGCGTGTAAAGTAAGTCGCCCTTTTTCACCATTTGGTTGTGGGTGACATAGACCTCTTTCACCTTTTGACCGACGAGCGGGCTCAGCACTGCGTGTGGCGCTTTGACGGTACTGCTATCGGTCAAATCTACTGGAGCCCAAAATCGACTAACCGTAAATAAGGTAGTGGCCAAGAACGCCCCAAAAGAGACTATCATGGTTGCATTGCGTAGGTTCCATTTTATGACCCCGGCTTTGACCAGAACCCACATTATGAAAACATAAGGTAGCATTATCTCTTTCATTGTTTAGAATCCTCTGAAGAAAGCCTAGAACCAGATACGCCCTTACGGATAACACCACTTAACGCGTCACCAATAACATCCCAACGGGTAAAGGCAATTATTAGAGCTAAAACCCACCAAACTTTGTTGATCATTAAGCCACACAGAGAAAGTGCAAAAACAAGGGTTGTGTGCGCGCTTTTTTGATGTTCACTTTCATGAACCGCAACCTCATGGAGTCGCCAAAATAGATAGCCTACATATGAAAATATTGAAATAGTAACGACAAAGATCACCCCCATGAAAACTTCCGAGTTCAGTAACTTTATTATGGTTGGGTTACCACCAACAAAATCACTAGCAGGCATTGCTTTGCCATGTATTTTCGACAGCGTAGAAAAAAAGAGAGAACAGCCGACCAAACACGATAAAACGAACATCGCTTTAACCAACCATTTAACAAAACCAATAAGTTTCTTCATAGTAACTTCCTTGTTAGAATGTATATGCCGCACCAATAAAGTGAACCGTCCCGGTAAAGTGGCCATTCAGAGAGAAAAGTTCGCGCATTGATTCTTGCTTAATATCAATTTTACCGAAGTCAGCAAGTTCGTAATAAATATCCAGCTTGCTCTCATCGAACTTTTTGCTTAGACCAATAGAATATCGATGTTGCTCACCTACAGGTAAGTCCGGTGATTGCTTTGAAGGATCATCTAAAGGAGAAGATTCATAAGCGTATCCCGCTTTTAGACTCCAGCCTTGATGAAGTTGATACTCCCCCCCCAAAGACACGCGCCACACATCATCCCAATCTCTGTCTATCGTATATGGAATGAGTTGATTACCTATCGTCATATTAATATCGGTGGACTCCATCGCTGACCAATGGTGATTTTGGATAGAACTCATCAAGGAGAGTTGCGGACTTAGTTGATATGATACACTTAAATCAGAAATAGCCGGAGATGGCAAAGAAGTCTTATATGTACCAGATGCACGCTGCGTATACACATCACCTTCAAACTCATGGGTAAGTTCCGAGCGATACGAAAGACCTAGCTTGAGCTTTTCGGTTGCTTGAACAACAGTGCCAATATTGTACCCAAACGCCCAACTGGTTGAGGTATCTAGCTCTATACTAGCAGTGTTGCCTTGTAAAAAAGCGTAGTTAACCTGAACACCACCAGCGACGGACCATTGCTCATTCACTCTATAACTTAGTGTCGGGTTAAATTGATAAGTTAGCAATGCAACATCCGTCAGCTGAGCCCTTCCCCGCCATTCATTACCATAATCCAATGTCGCTCCACCTAGAGAGCCTAATGCGAGGCCAGCTTTAAAATCATTACCTAAGTCAATGACGTGAAAAAAACCCGCAACCGGTAATGTCGAGCTGGATTTACCATCCCGACCGTTACCATCGTCGTAGTAATTAATCTCTAGATTTAATAACGTTCCGGTAACTGTGGTTAACTCATCCTCAATATGGGACATTACCGCCGGATTGGTCCAAATGGAAGTAGCGGACTCGATATAGACCCCATCACCCGCACCAGCCGTCCCCAAGTTCGAATAAGTAGCCTCTTGAAGAAAAATACCACTAGCAAATGTTATAGGAGTAACGCTTGCCCCCACGATAAAAGCCCCTATAGGGTACTTTTTTGTCATGTCGATACCTGCCTCTTTTATTGATAAGAGGAAGATTAAGGCGTTAACAATGACACCACCAATCATTTAACCACATATCAGATATTAACTAACTGCATAACCCTTTAAAATCAGGGGGAACCAATAGTTGCAATTGATTCCACCTGACTTGGCACCAGCCCATTTGATTACCGAATGTTCATTGTCCGTTTTTTATAGTCTCAGCTGTTGATTGGAGGTGTTTGTTTAGTAAAATTACAATATAAATAAATGCGCTTTTATGTTCTTGGCAAAAGGATGTACAAGTTGAGGTTTAGGGTTGCTCCCTCCGGATCGTACTCTGCCGATTCAGCCCAATATTTCACCCCTCCCCCAAGCAACATAGGTATATTTTCTAGCTCGAAATACTGAGAAGCCGTTAACGTGACCGGCACTGACCACTGATCACTATTCAACTCATAGGCGGTTTCTGATGTCAGCTCAAAAGTGGTGCCCCACTCTGTCGTATAGTCAATAAAGGGCTGCACAAATGTTGTGCTATATGTATCGCCAATACCCTCCTCAACCGAGTAGGTATGGCTTGCCAAAAATCCCACCGTCCAAGGGCCCAGTACGGTAAGGCCGACATAAGATAACCCGATACCCGTTTCATTTGTGCCAAGCGCTTCATGGCTTGCAGTATCAAAGTTAAATGTCGGACCAAAGCCATGCGTCCACACGCCGCCAACCGCTTCTGTCGGTGAGAAAAAAAACGTCGAATTGATATCCCCAAGACCTGATTCACTTTCACCAGCACGAGTAACATCGCTTTGAGAAATAATAGGAATAATGGTTCGAGTAATTAGATTCCAATCCTTGGAAAGTTCGAATGGAATAATAGGCTGTATATTCGTTGTATGCCTAGTCCCCTTATTTGGACCTACATTTTCACTGTATTCATACTGAATCGGAATCCAATAGCTGGTAGTCAACGGGTTCACTGCTGATTGAGCAGCTTGCTGCTCTTTGGTCTTAATTTCTTCTGATGAGTAAACATTGGCAGAAAGAGCTGCTGTAAAAACAAACAACAGCGTCATATGATGATTTTTCATCTTATATCCAGTTATATTTATTGCTAAGTAATTTTAATTAGGATTTAAGCCATATTCTTATAATTAGCGGTATTTCTAGAAGGGAAATTAATAAGAGGCAGTATTACTGCCTCTTATTAACCATTTAGTTTATTTTCTCTAGATCGCCCAACATCCAGGTTTTATAGAAGTCTTTTGTTTTTGGCCCATACAGGCGGAACAGTAAGAAGAAATCTTCACCATTGGTCGGCACCCAGTTTTCTTCCATTCCTTCTGGAGCCTTGGGACCAAAGTAAATGTCGTAAGAGCCATCGCCATTCACTTTCATCGTATCTTGGTTGCGAGAAGACAAGCCGACACGATCCACGTTCTTGACGAAGTTTTTAGTCTCCATGCTATAAACAATCACTGACCAGAAATCTTTTACCGGCGTATCCTTCGGAACATTAAGCTTGTACGTCGATTCACCATCTAACATGTCACCATTACTGTCTTTCACGCCAGTAAGATAGAATGTTTCCCCGCCAAACTTCTTAGGCAGGTAAGTGACGTAGAAATACGAACTCGCTCGCTTATCAACAAGCACTTCGTTTTCTTCTTCAAAGGTAAAACCTTTGTATGGTTGGTCACCAAAGTTCCAAAATGCCCAATTTGATAGCGGCTGCCCTTCTTTATCTCTCCACAACGGTGAGATAGTATCACCATCAGTGACAAAGCGTTTTTGCATATGAGCATATACTAGCAACAAGCCCTCTCTCATTGCATTCAGCTGCTTCTCAGTAGGATTAAATGGCTTCCCTTTCTCTATCCCAAGCTCCTTAAGTAGAGAAACCATCACTTTGTCTTGTTCGCGAATTGGGTTGTTTTGCACAACATCATTCACATCTTCGAAGAAGGTCTCGTTGTAGTAAGGCAAACAGTCATAATCAACATTTGTAGCGTTGAGGTAATCTGTTTCAGGGGGATTAGAGGCATCTTTCAGCTCATAGATTTTAATGCCTTTTGCATAATCCCCTGCGTCTTTATCGGTCGCGCCATTATATAGGCGTGGGCGAAACGCAAAGCCATAATCCAACGTCTCTGTTTCAGAAACAATGTAACCTTCGGCCTCCAAATCCGCTTTTGAAGGCGTACCTTCATAGTTTGGTGGCAAGAAGACATATTTTCCGCCTTTACCTTGGTCTGCACCAGCAGGGCCAACATCCACAATAGGTTGCTCCCATTGGTTGACCACGGAGCCAAAGTAACTCACTTTGTCTGAAGCTGCCGGCACTTCAATAACGATAGGGCCATTGCGTGATGTAATGGTTCCCCAAGCATACGCGGCTACGTCATTGGCCGTTAAAAAGCCTTTGTTTGAAGCAAATGGCTTATTGATGTAAACCACGTCGTTGTAGTCACCACCAAGATCGCGGCGCGTCGCTTTGAGAAAATCAACTTGAGTAACTGCTGGCATCGCCCAGATTGCGGTCTGAGTTGCTCTTTACACCATGATCTTATATTCAAGATCCTCAATTTGAGATGCTCGAGCCAGTATATTGTCCGTATTGTCAAAAGATTGGTTTGTTACAGATGCGTGCACGTGACCCGTCATAAGGGTCGTCGCGTCCAATAGGCTTAGAGCCAAAGACTTCAATTTCATAGTATGTACCTTTCTGAATGATAAATTGGCGACCACCTCGTCCTTGAGGTGATGCTGAACTGGATTTCGATGTCGTTACTCAGAACGGGTTATCTTCTGAAAATCTGATGGTTTCCAAGAGCCATCAAACCAAGCTTCAGTTGGTCCATACATACGAAACAATACGTTGAAACCTTTACCTGGTACGGTTTGAACCCAGTTTTTCTCATAACCTTTTGGCGCAACCGGTGCGAAATGAATCGTAATCGATCCATCTTCATTTTTGCGAAGCCCCTTACTGAGCCCATCTATGCCTGCGCTTGCTTGATCAGTCTCTAACATGGATCTGGTTTGATTGTCGTAGACCATAAACGACCAAAACTTAGTGGCTGGCGCATTTGGTGGTAGCGTCACAGTGTAGTGCTCGGAACCATCCAGTAATTGATTGTCACTATCTCGGTTGCCGACTCGGTAATCAGAACCCCGGCCGACTGTTTTTGTTACCATATCTGGCGTGATACCCGTTGCCATGAAGTGGAACATCGCTCGATCATCGGCATTGATGACACCATTTTCATCATGGAACTCATGGCCATTAATCAAAGGAGTAAACCAGTTGCTATCCTCGTAAGTAATGAGTGATTCATCAGGGTAGAAGTAATAACTCCTCGCTTCTGCTGTCGCGATTTTAGCGGCTTCCTCAAGAATGCCTTGCATACGGGCATCAGGCTGGAACGGCTTGCCTTTTTCAATACCAATTCTTTTCGCTAACGATAGCCATTCAGGATCAAATATTTCCTTAGGTTCATACTGAATCAGTGCATTAATTTCGTCATAGAACTCGTGGTTCATTGCATGTACGGTGTTGTACTTAATACCGGTAATATTCAAGAACTCCGTTTGGTTCTTTTTGCCATACGGATACAGCTTCATTGTTTTTTTCAGCTGGCTGACGTCATGTTCTAACGTGGAAGGCGTTGTGATAATACGAACTAGCAACCAATGTTGATAACCGTCTGTTTTGACGTGGATATAACCTTTTGGCAGCTCGCCTTGATAAGATGTGTGATAGAAGAAATATTTGCCACCCTTCCCTTGATCTTGAGGATGGGTAACACCTACTCGGGATGTGAACTTAAACGCAGCGTTATCCACCAAACCGAGTATTGGCGTACCGACCTCTAGCACCACGGGGCCATCTTTCACATCAATTTCTGACGAAACATATGGGGTTGTCGTATTTGCGGTAAGCCAAATACTGTTCGCATTTAGCATCCCTTCAGAGATGGCAATGGTTTTGTTGGGCTCCATACCAACACTTTCATGGCCGAGTAACAGCCCTTGTATAGACGCAACCGGTATACCAGATAGAAAAACACGAACGGCATCTGCAGTGTCAACAAAGTCTGACGCTTTAAGGTGTGTGTCCAGCGATGGGGCGCCATCTGTATAATTGAGTTCACCTAAATACTTAGATTCAACATGGTTAGGAGTAATAATAGAAGGCGGAACATCTGCTTCAAACGTCGCAGCTGTCGCTGAAGAAATAGTATTAACAAATACTAGGGTAGAGAGTAATTTATATTTCATACTCAACCTCTTTAATATATATTTCTAGTTGATGAGGTTGATACTAGTATTATTCTAAATTTGCATCTAACTACTTATAGTAATATGCTGACATTACCGAAGTGAATAATTATCTCATAGCCACCCGATGAATAAGCAGCTATCAAGAATCGACTTAAACTTGTTGATTACGTTAGATACTTTACTCAAAGAGAAAAACGTAACACGCACTGCAGAGGTCCTTTTTGTCTCCCAGCCCGCGGTAAGTAGAGCGCTCGGCCGGCTACGAGAAACATTCGACGATCCTCTGTTTACTCGGGTCTCCAATGGGTTAATTCCAACCGAAAAAGCCCTGCACATCGGCAAGCAACTTGAAGTCATCATCCCTCTTCTACAAGGTGTATTCCTATCCGAAGACTTTACCCCTGAGAAATGTGATTATAGCTTCTCAATTGCATTACCAGCCTTTCTTTCTAGCGTTCTCCTGCCCAAACTCGTGTTAGAAATAAATCGCGTTGCCCCCAAGGCTCGAATCACAGAACTGCCTGCAAAAGCAAACCCTTACCCTTTAATTGATCAGGGAAATCTAGATTTTTCGATCCATTACGCTCCCTCTCCTAACGAAAAATACCTTTCCACAGAAATCGGTATATTAAAGCCTCAACTTTTTGCTAGGAAAGCACACCCTCTATTCAAGAAAGAAGACCTTAAGCTTGATGATACTTCCGACTACCCACTAATAGGAATGCTGGTAGAAGAGGACCAATATCAATCTTTTAGCGCACCAATCATGAATATATACCGAGATCTGATGCTAGATAAGAAACCAATGCTGAGAAGCTCTCAGACACAAGTTCTCGTGGACGTGATGAAGGACTCGGACTCCATTATGTTTGGTACTAACTGTGTAAGCGCCCTGAGTAGTTTCGGCAACGAATTCGACCTACTACTCTCACTCGATCATAAAGACGAACACCACGTACCTATTTATCTGGTTCAGCATACGAGAAACAGAAACAACCCCGCTCACCTATGGTTTTCTAGCCTTATCGTCAAAGAGATATGCAAGATAATCTAAAAAGCATCTCAACATGAAGGCTTGACCCATCACAAGTTCTCGCGCTGGACTTGTGATTAAAAGAGCCGCCTGTTGACGAGCCTTCTTCCACCTTCCCTCTATACAATCTTTTTTGTATATGCAAACTTGCCCTAACCCCATCTTCTTTATTTTTGTGTTTCCTCTAAAAAATACATTAAGTCGATACTCAATAAATTACAGTGCAATTACTATGGACTGGTGGTATGGCTTTTAGCCTGCCACTATCTGTAAGTTATAAATAGAGGTATTGGAAACAGTATGCAGGATCTGCCAACTTGCTCTCAGTGCGGCCAAGATGAAGAGTTTCTGGTTACAGAAACGGGGGGCTATGTGTGTATCTGCGGCCACCGATTCGAAATGATGGCGCTTGATACAAATAATGATGAAACCCAACCTTTTACCTATCAGGAAGATAAACATTCCTCTGGTAAAGTGCCATATCAACACAACTCCTCTTGCTCCCTCCTTCATTAACACACGCTGTTAAATTGCACTTAACTGGTTAAAACCGCTTTTACAGAGCGGTTTTTGATTAACTTAATCATGAAATAATATTCATCAATCCATTCAAAAAGCTTTACAGCCATTCTCAAATGTTAAGAATAATCGAAATTCAACCAACATCCAGCGGTTAAATATTCTGCATTTTTTGGTTAACGCAGAGTAAAAAACAAAAATATCATCAATTGAACACCATTCAGTTGACACCCTTCCAAAATCTCACAACACCAAGATAAAATACTGAAATTAAATAACCAATTAAACAGAATGAAGTACTGCAAGCCAAATCCTCACAATTCTCATTCATAAAGCGTGACATATATCACACTGAAACAGGCAAATTTCGTGCTAACTTACAGCCCCGTCTACAGATGAAACACCTGATTCTATGTTTCACAATTGTAACTTCAACAAGTTACACATGGCTGGATCTAACCAGCAAATAACAAATATAAATTCAGAATCATATTCATGAACTGTCATGTAAATGGACGTTTCAGTTTGCTTAACCAACCGCTAATTGGTTGAGTGTCATATACAGGAAATTAGTATGAGTGTTACAAACGAAACTTGGTTGACCTCGCTGAACGATGGTTTAGAAACTATCATCGGCGCAATTAACGGTGTACTTTGGGGCCAACTCCTTGTTTACCTACTGGTAGCAGTCGGTATTTACTTCACTTTACGTCTCGGCTTTATCCAAATTCGCCAATTCCGCCATTCTGTTGATGTCCTTAAAAGCGGTAAAGATGTTGATAACGGTATCAGCTCTTACCAAGTGTTCTGTACATCAATGGCAGCCCGTGTAGGTACTGGTAACATGGCTGGTGTCGCCGTTGCTCTGACAGTCGGTGGCCCAGGTGCTATCTTCTGGATGTGGCTGATTGCCCTATTCGGTATGTCTACAGCCTTCATCGAGTCAACACTGGCACAGATCTACAAGACTAAAGATATCGATGGCCAATACCGTGGTGGCCCTGCCTACTACATGGAGAAAGGCCTGGGTATGCGCTGGATGGGTTCACTGTTCTCTGTGTTCCTGATCATTGCATTCGGTCTTGTCTTCAACGCCGTTCAGGCAAACACTATCACCGATGCGCTAAGCCACTCTTTCGGCTTGGACGAAACCATGATGGGTATTGTGATTGTTGCTTTCTCTGGCTTCTTCATCATGGGTGGCCTGCGTAAGATTGCAGCGGCTTCGGCGAAGATTGTTCCAGTTATGGCAATTGGCTACCTAGCAATCGCACTCATCATCGTGATCATGAACATCACTGAGCTTCCAGCTGTTCTAGCGCTAATCGTTAAGAGCGCATTTGGCTGGCAGGAAGCAGCAGCCGGTGGTGTGGCTTACACCATTGCTCAGGCAATGCAAAGCGGTATCGCACGTGGTCTTTTCTCGAACGAAGCAGGTATGGGCTCTGCAGCTAACGTCGCAGCAAGTGCTACGCCAAACCCGAACCACCCAGCGTCACAAGGTTTCGTTCAGATGCTAGGTGTGTTCGTTGATACTATCGTTATCTGTTCAGCATCTGCAGCAATGATTATGCTAAGCGGTGTGATGGATCAGCCAAACGCAGCAACCGGTATCAGCCTGCTTCAGCAAGCCCTGACCAACGAGCTTGGTAGCTGGACAACCTACTTCATGGCTGCAGCGATTCTACTGTTCTGTTTCTCGTCTATCATCGCGAACTACAGCTACGCTGAAACTAACGTTATGTTCCTGAACGGTAACACCAAGAAAGGCCTATTCGCCTTCCGCGTATGTGTACTTATCATGGTAATGTTCGGCTCTGTTGCTTCACTACCAGTTGTTTGGAACCTGGCCGATGCCTCAATGGGTATGATGGCGCTGATCAACATCGTTGCTCTAGTTATGCTGTCTAAGCTGGCAATCAAGGTTATCAAGGACTACGAGACACAGCTGAAGGCTGGTAAGACACCTGAATTCGACCGCTCTAAGTTCCCTGAGCTGGACGATCTAGACGGCGCATGGCACCCAGAAGGCACTGAGCCTGTGGCTGCTACCAGCAAGTAATTCTATCTTAGAATCAAAAACAAAGAGCCAGCGTTCAGAAACGCTGGCTCTTTTCTTTTATCGGATAGCTAAGTCTGTGGTCCCCCACCTTGAGCTTACTTGGCAAACCTCTCGGCCGTAATGCGGATCACATCCACCACGACATCACTCGCCGCCTGCAATGAATTCACCGGCAAATATTCGTAGATCGAATGGAAGTTGTGCGCACCAGTAAAGATATTCGGGCATGGGAGGCCTTTTTGCGATAGCACCGCCCCATCATAGCCCCCTCGCATTGGAATCGCCCTCATCTCGATACCGTTGCGCTGATAGGCCTCTTTAGCGATATCGATAGGGAAGCCAGCCTCTCCCTCCAAACTATTGGCTACGTTCTCGTAACGGTCAGACAGCTCGATATCGATACGCCCCTCTCCCCATAGCGCTTGGCAGCTATCGGCAAGTTGCTGCAAGAAGGCCATACGATCCGCATAACCCTGCTGACTAAAGTCACGAATGTCCATCTTCAGCACTGTCTTAGCACTGTTACCTGCCATTTCTTTCACCCAATAATACCCTTCTCGTCCTTCGGTATACTCAGGTGCCTCGCCCGCAGGCAGCATGGCGATGAACTTATGCGCCATCAACAGCGAGTTCTTGAGCTTACCTTTCGCTGACATCGGGTGGGCAGATTGACCGGTGAAGGTTACAACCGCATTGCCGGCATTCCAGTTTTCATGGACAAACTCGCCAATACCGCAACAGTCGAGGGTATAGCCAAAGTCAGCGCCGAAGCTTTCCACATCAAACGCCTTGGCACCACGCAACCCTTGCTCTTCATCAGGCAAAAACGCCACTTTCACC
The DNA here is from genome assembly GCF_029223585.1 of Photobacterium sp. DA100. NCBI lineage: Bacteria > Pseudomonadati > Pseudomonadota > Gammaproteobacteria > Vibrionales > Vibrionaceae > Photobacterium > Photobacterium sp. DA100. The sequence goes on from NZ_CP119423.1 coordinate 2,093,595, forward strand.
GAGCCGTGCTCGATCTCTGGATTGGCTTTCAATACTTGAAGCGCATGCATAATCGCTGCAATGGCTGCTTTATCATCAGCGCCCAGCAAACTGGTTCCATCCGTCACAATGATTTCCTGCCCTTGATATTGGGCGATTTCCGGAAACTCTGCCTCCTTGAGCACAATATCCAATGCAGGGTTCAACACAATGTCGCCCCCCTGGTAGGACACAATATTGGCCTTGGTGTCACTGGTTTGTTCGGCACTGGTATCGAGATGGGCAAAGAAAGAAACCGTTGGCAGATCTTTATTGGTATTTGCCGGCAGCGTAGCGGTGAGAATCGCCGTATCGCGCAACACGATATCTTCCAGACCAAGCCCTGCTAGTTCGGTCTTGATCAGCGTTGCCAATTCCATCTGTCCCGGAGAGGAAGGCATGATACCAGCGGCACCTTTCTCACGACTTGTTGTGGTATTGATACGGGTATAATTGATAAATCTTTCGACAATATTCATTTTCAGCTCCGTTCTGAATCGACAATACGGCAGAGGTTCACTCTGCCGTATGATTGTTATTCTTTTATGCTTATTGCTTACACAATCACTTGGGAGCAAATCATCACGGTAAGCAGGCCACCAAGCATTGGGATTGCTGTTCGCTTGGCCAGTTCAATCGGCGACACATTGGCAACAGCCGCACAGGCAATAACCACCCCGGCTACCGGTGAAGCTGAACGCATCAAGCCTGCTGACAACTGCATCGGAAGCGCGACATGCGCTGCAGCCGTACCCACCTGAGAAGCAACATCTGGTGCAAGGTTTGAGAAGCTAAAGAATGCCGCATTACCCGAGCCAGAAAGCATGGTGATAGTGATGATAATACCCACCAGCATCACAACCATGGCTGAATAGCCAAGACCCAGGTTAGCCGCAGAGTTAAGCAGCAGGTCGATAAAACCAATTGCGCTTAGGCCAACCACGAACACTTGCGCGGCAATAATCAGGGTTACTACACCCGCAAACACACCGCCCATGCCTTCCAGGTACACTTTCAGTGATGCCGCCACCGTTTTACCGTCTCGGGTATAGATGAAGTCACACACCATAGAAACAAACAAGGCAATGAACATCGCGGTGACCACATCCATCTTGATCGACGTAATGGCGAACTTACTGAAGGTCAACAGCAACATCAAAGGCAGGACAGGCAGGATAGCGAACCATTTTGGCGCTTCACGCTGCTCTTTAGAATCCAGGTTGAACTCATGGGTCACACCGTTTTCCTGATCCTTGCGGTCAAAGTAACGCTGACAGAAGAAGTGGAGCACAGCAATCACCGCCATGGCTGCCAGCGATACCGGTAGCTGGTAGCTCGCAAAGTAAGTGGCAACATCAATACCTGACACTTCTGCCGCTTTATTCGCCGCTGATGACGCAGGGCCAAGATCCAAACAGCCCGTGGTCGCGACAACAGCCGCCGCGGCCGCTGGGTTACAACCGACACCGACCAAAACCGGGTACATGGCCACCAATAGCAATAGCGCTAACCCTGTAGCACTTGGAATAAAGATATTAATCAGCTGGCCAATAATATAGGCCATCGCCAATACCACATATGGGTTTTTGACATAAGACAGCGGTTTGGTCGCGATTTGCACCATGGCATTGGCCGCCCCAATGTGTCCCATATATTTAGAGAAGCCACCAACAGCCATGATGATCAGACCCAGCTTGGCCAGCGTGGTCGATGAAATCACTTTGATCACTTCAAAAAAGTCGACAATAACCGAACCAGTATGTGCCCCGCCCTTTGGCATGAAATCGGTGTTACCGCTTATCACCCCTAGAGCAATCATTAGCAAGCCGGCCAAAAACAAGACAGCCTGTGTATTATATTTTTTGACGATAAAATATCCCACACCAAATATGGATGGAAGAGCAAGGTATGTAATCATTTATAACCCCTTCAATAGAGAAGCAATGGAATTGTATTTATTTCACAAATGGTTTTAATTTTATAAACACAACAGCGCAACAACGGATTAGCTCGGCTCCCTGCAGGGATATATACCCACAACAAGAAGTAACGCGTAGCCTGCACTGCTGAATTAATTAAAATATTTTAAAGTGGAGAGTTGTTAGCTTTTAAATACACTGAACTCGTCGAATAATCCTTCTATTCGTTTAAATCGATTATCTTTTTCTTGATGCAGAGAAAGACCTTTAATAAACGCCTCAATCAATGCAAAGCCCGCAGCCCGATTATTGAAGAACCCCCTCCCTGCACTTTCAACAATAAACTGTACATCGCAATATGACACGAACGGGTTTACCGGTTGATCCGTCACCAATATGTTATGCCCACCGCACTCATGGAACCACCTCACCAGCTTGATCGTAATCGAGGAATAACGGTGGTATGAAATCGCTAACAGCACATCATCTTTACTCACATCGACCAATTGATGCGGCAGTGTTGAGATATCCGCTTTCAACAGCACCACATCTTTACGTAAGTATCTCGCCAATAAGTAGAAATATGTCGCCAGTGCTTCTGATGAGGCACTTCCCATGACATAGAGCTTGCCTGTTGTATGGCGCATCAGTTTCATGGCTGATTTAAAGTCTTGCTCCGATAATCCATTGAATGTCTTATCAACATTATCTATTGTTTCTTGATAATGGTTCGCAAGCAGACCTTCTATCGTATCCTGTGATGGTTCATGGGTATGATATTCATAGCGCTCGATAGGCGTTGTTAACGTCTGCGCCAAGTCATCAGAGACTTCTTTTTTAAATTGAATAAAACCGCTAAATCCTAACCGTTGCAGAAAGCGCCCTAATGTCGCCTTGCCTACCCCAATTTGTTTGCAGAGTTCATCGATTTTTGCAAACGGCAACATGGTGTAGTGGTCCATAAAATATGCCGCAATTCGTTTTTCTGCAGCTGTATATGAATCAAATTTATTGACCGCACTGATAAACTCTTGCTTATTCATGGGTTTTATTTCCCGTGATTCTCTTTATGTGGGAAATTTTTCCACTCAGACGAAAAATAGGCAAGGGAATACGATTTTCCCAGCATAATTTTGTGATCACCCGCTTAAGCAATACACGTCATCATCAAGCTTTAAACCTTTCTTGATTATCCCATCACAAAAAGTTAACAGCCAATGCTTATAGAGAATGTCATTTGGGCCCCAGCATAATGCTATTTTCTTATTTCTTTTGAAACACAATAAGGAGCATTTAAAATACAGGTTATATTTTGAGTTAAATCAATTTAGATAATATGGGGAATTTTATTCACGGGATATTTTTCCCAATGCGGCCACCATGGTCAATTAAGCAACGCCATATTGCTCACATAAGCAGCAGCGCAATTTTCAGTACACTTCGTTACAAGTTTATACATCACCAAACAAAGCCAGATTTTTCGCCCCCTGTCCTTTACATTCAATAACCTGCAATCATCTAGCAAACGATAAGCACAAACGTTTGCTCTGGATTGAAAAACTGAGAAATTATGTCTCCGTTTTGTAATTGCCCCTCTGTTTTATCTCGTATATAGTTCGCAAGCCTTGCTTATTTAAGGCTTTTCTCAGGGATAAATCGCCACTCACTCCGATTTATCATCAACAGATAATTATAAATAGGTTGTCTAATGAACTTTTCTAAGCCTCTTATTGCGCTTTCTGTCGCCGCTGCACTGGCCGGTTGTGCTCAGTCCACTGTCGAGACAGGAGATTCTTTTACCCTGACCGTCGCGCATATCAACGATACGCATTCAAATTTCGACCCAGTCAAATCGAGTTTCAAGGCCAATGACACCCTAGTGTACAACGAGTTTGGTGGCTTCCCGCGATTACAGACCATGGCTGATGAATACAAGAAAGCAGCCGAAGATAATAACCAAAGCTTTCTTTTCCTTCACGGCGGTGACGCATGGCAAGGCAGTGCTTACTTCAAGTTAAACGAAGGTGCTATGAATGCCGAACTACTCAGCCGATTGGGGCTAGATGCAATGGCTCTGGGCAATCACGAGTTTGACCTGAACAACACAAAGCTCAACCAGTTCATCAGTGACATTAACTTCCCAGTTCTTGCAGCTAATATCGACACCAGCAACGATCCAGACCTCAAAGATCAAACCAACCTCAAGCCTTACATTGTTTTCGCCTTCGACGGTAATCAGAAAACAAAAATCACCGACCTAGATAACCTACCTGCAGACAAAGACCTTGTTGCGGTATTCGGTATCGCGCTAGACGACATGCCAAACATTGCACCTAACACGGGTAAGGTCGAATTCCACAACATGGTGGAATCCTCGCAGGCAACCGTTGACATGCTGCAAGCCAAAGGGATCAACAATATCATCGCGGTGACCCACATTGGTAACGCCGTTGATGTTGAGGTCGCCTCACAAGTAAACGGTATCGACCTGATCGTTGGTGGCCACTCCCACACCCTACTGGGTGACTTCACCAACCTTGGCCACAACCACGGTGGCGAATACGCCCAAATGGTTCAGAACCCGAATGGCCAAAGCCAAACCTGTGTAGTACAAGCAGGCCAGTATGCCCAAGCCATCGGTCAGCTAGACGTAACATTTGACGCTGACGGCCAAGTTACCAACTGTGCCGGCTTGAATGTACTTCTAAGTAACGATGAATACTTCCATTCCCCGATGCGTGAAGCTGGCAGTGAATTCAGCGCAACTGAAACAGCGTCTGTCGTTAGTTTCATCGAAGGTGAAGACAACATCACCATTACTGAAGAAGAAGCAGTAATGCGCCAAATCATCGACACTAAGTACAAGCCAGCTGTCGACGAAGCTTACGGTAAAGTGATTGCTCAAGTTCCAGAAGAAATCAACCATGAGCGTCGCCCTGGTGACGGAGGCACAGACGCGCACGGCTCTGATGTTGCCCCTATCCTGGCCGCTGGCCAATACTACTGGGCTAACTCTCCGGAAGTGGTTGCTGTTACTGGCATGAAAGTTGACTTCTCGTTGATTGGGGCCGGTGGTATTCGCACCAACATCGAAGCAGGAGAATACCGTGAGGGTAATGTATCGCTAGAGCTACTCCCTTTCTCTAACTTCATGTCTGTTGTTCCGGTGAAAGGCAAGTACATCAAAGAGCTGATCGACGGTACTGTCACTGCGACACTACCTGAAGGCTCTCACGCAGGTAAGTTCCCATACGGCGGCCACATCCGTTACCAGTACACCGAAACCACGCCTTACCAAAGCGGCAAACTGGATTACGTGGAAGTAATGACCGGCACCGCTGATGCGCCTATCTGGACACCAATTGAAGACAACAAGACCTACAACGTCGCTATCAACAACTACAATGCAACGGGTAACGATGGCTGGACTCCGCTCTTTACTGCCCAGCAGAAGTCTTCAGGCCGTGTCGACCTTGCCTATGTCGATGGCAAGCTAACAGGCTTCAAAGTGAAAAACATCGTAGAGGCCGGCGGCCGATTCAAGGTGAACTACCAAGGCGAAGCGCCGAACTGTAAGGCTGACAACGTCCGCTGCAATACCGATGCACAGGCTGTTATCGACTACATCGCTGACAACATGCCGACTCTTAAGCCGCTTGAGTACAATGTGGTGACATTGAATCGCGCAAACTAATATCAGTTAATTCACTATTACTGGTTAATACTAGATGAAGGGCCTTAGGGCCCTTCTTTTTTGTCTCCCACACCAGAAGAAAAAATTTCATTTAAATAAATCAATTACAACAACAAGTTAAAACAAACCTGCTTGCTAAAAAATACGATTAAATATAATTGGCGCAATTTGGTAAGAATCACCAATAAACATTAAATATACTCCCCGGCGCAAACAATAACTTATTATTTTGTACAGGAAGCAACATGAACAACATCGTATTAAAAGCGGTAGGAATAACATTATTTGCATCAGCACTGACCGGGTGTGTGGGAAGTAATGCGGTGACCGGAAAAGTAATGAAATTTAATGTTGAAGCTGTTGATAACCGCTATGCTCGTGCTGGTGTTAACTTTCTTCTCGCGCCTGTCTACGGCATTACCAGTGCGGCAGACTACGTCGTATTTAACTCTTTGGAGTTTTGGACCGGTAAAAACCCAATTACGGATTCTCCACATATCTTTGACAGTAAGGTTGAGACACATATCAAGGTTAATGACGATCTTGACCCAAGCCTGCAAGAGGCTCCTATTAGCCCTATTTCAAACAACCGACAGATTGATACCGGAGAGATGATTCAGGCTGACGAGAACTCTGTCAAAATGCATATTGTCTACAACAATGGCGAGACCGCTGTGCTTGAAGGATTCAAGAATGGTGAGAACGTCAGCTACTACATGGATGGCAAACTGGTCGCCCAAACCACCATTGCCAAGCTAGCAGCGCTCAACAGCCACGCAGTGTAAAACCCCCAACGAATCCTTTTGGGAAAGCTCCTGACATATGCCATTAGGAGCTTTCTTTCATACCACAACGACGTCAGCCTCTCTCCCCCAAGCCTAGCCTCCTATCACCAAGCACGCTACACTACCCCACTTTGAACACAGTCACTGATTCACCGATGAACAAAAACTCTTCATTATGGCAACGCCTCAAAACAGCCGCCGCAGACGTCCTTGATTTTCAATCACGCGTTTGGGTTGTCAATATTCGTAGCAGTACCTTTCAAGATGAGTCATTTGTGGTCAGCGAGGATAGTTTCAACCAGCCATTGCAGTGGATGAAGAAGAAGCAATTTGATGCTGAGATGCTAGAAAAGGTTGAAGCGATGAAAGTATCACAGGTATTGGTATTTCATATAGAGGACGTGAGATACCGGTTGCTTCGGGTGAAATAAACAAACATCACTGATTGCTTCTTGCCGCAAATACCAGTGCAATACCGCCTAGGATAAGCGTTGTCGCAATTGCTGTGGAGATGGTAATTTTCTCACTCAACACTATCCAGCCCGCGATACTGGCCAATGCTGGAACAGAGAGTTGGACAACTGACGCCTTCAATATCGACAACGCTGGCAATACCGCATACCAGATGGCGTAACCGATCCCGGAAGCCACCGCGCCAGAAGTCACGGCAAGTATTACTCCGCGATATGAAAGACTGGCAGCGGCCGCCAGATAAGGAAACGACACTGCCGCTATCAGCCCGCCAAGCAGTGTTGCCAGTGCAAAACTCATGGCCATGGTGACCATTGCGGGCCGTTCACTGAAACTCTTCCCCAAAATAGTAAAAGCCGCCCAGCATATTCCGGCTATGGCCATCAACGCCGCCGCGAGCAGATCGGGCCGTGAGGCATGGGGAACAAGCAGATAACCAAACCCACTCAGTGATAGCCCAAGCCCGATACACTCCCAAAACTGTAGTTTGTTGCCACTGAATAGGTGATACCCAATCATGGTGAATTGGACTGAAGCAAACAGAATTAATGCCCCTGTACCTGTTGTGATGTTGATATACGAGAAAGAAAAGGCTGCCGCATAACCAAGTAACATCAGCGCACCCAGCATGTCGGATTTATGCCAGTTCGACGGCGAATAAGAAGCCTTTGAGTACATAGCTAGCGTTAACAGCACTAGCGTGACAGCGCCGGACACCAATCGGATCAAAGTAAAACTACCCGCGTCAATAAAGCCTTCTGCTAACGCCAGTCGACATAATATGGAATTTCCGGCAAACGCCAGCATGGCGCAAGTGACAAGAAACACAATTCTCAGCGGCGATTTATGCAATGTCGATGGCCTATGTTTTCAATACTCAATGAACATAATAATGGCATAAATAAAACAACCGGCAGGGTGCCGGTTGTTTTGTTACTTTTCAAACGACGTTATTTTTTGCCGTTCTTGTGTTTGTACTCCAGTGTCACAATGATTGGGTCATGATCTGACGACGAATAAATATTGTCTGATTTTTCCAATTTGCCGGTGTACTTGCTGCTGTACTCAAACAGGTTACTTTCAGCTGCATTGATGTGCCACGCTTCTACTGCTGCCACCTTATTCACTAGTGATGGGCTGGCCAGTGCATGGTCGAGGCTACCGAGCTCACCCTCAAAGCTATAGCTGTAGTCGGTCTTGTGCTTGAGGTTAACTAAGCCATAGCCTTTTCTGACTAGCTGCCCTTCTTGCTCAAACACTTTACCGTCCAGTGTAGTATAAGAGGCGGTAAAGATTTTCCCACCACGGTCAGCTTCGTCGAATGAAGTCAGCGTTAGAATTGGGTCTTCCATACCGTAAGAGTTCAAATCACCCATGACCAGCACGTCGCCCTTAAGATCCTGAACCGCCTCGCCGAGCACTTTGGCCGCAGAGACTCGGAAGTTATTACAGCTGCCCTGAACATCTTCCTCGTCACCGAAGATAAAATCGTCTTCCCAGCAGGTTGAACCTTTTGACTTGAAGTGGTTAACAATGACGGTCAGATCATCCTTGGCCCCAGGGATATTAAACTTCTGCATCATGGCATGGCGCTGATAGGCGCTCTTCACCCCGCCTTCAGCAAGCGGCGCATGCTGCTCTGGCATCATGATCTGGCGAGCTTGGTTCTTGGCTTTCACTTTGTCATGACGATAGATGATACCGACAGTGATGGCATCCGTACCGAAGTAGCCGATCTCCTCAAAGCCAGGTTCATCCTTGAATGTCAGATCGGACTTGTGCACTTTCACCGCACGGTAGTGATCTTTCTTGTTCGGCTGGGCATCATTAAGAGCATTGACCAAAGATGCCAGTGCGCTGTTCTCATCAAAACCGTTATTTTCCAGCTCCATCAAGGTAACGATATCAGCATCCATGGCCACAATCGCGTTGACTAGCTTGGCTTGCTGCAGGGCAAACTCCTCAACCGATGGCGCGCCGCGGTAGCATTTAGCACCAGGTGTTACCGATGCGTCAGAGCACATGTAATTAGGATTGCCCGATTCCGCATACGAGGTAAAGTAGTTCAGCACATTGAAGCCAGCAACTTTAAGCCCCTCTTCAGTTGCTGTAACTGGCTCATCGGCCCTTTCATTTTCAGGCAGACGCAGCAAGTCACCGCTGCCGATTATGTTAGTCGTCACTAGACGGTATTCGCCATAGCTGTAACCGACCATTGCCGTCAATCCGGTTAGCTTGTCCCCCATACGCATATAGCCATCGACCGGGTTGAAGTTATCGAACCATGGCACTTCTCCGTCTTTGGCCTTGTAATCTGATTCAACATATACACGACTTATCGCATTTTCAGCAGCCACATTTTTAGCCGCGTCGGTTTCAGCCGCGTAAAGATGGGTTGGATTATAAAGAGGAGCATTATGAGCCAGCATTAAGTTATTGCGGTATGACGCATAGTCAAAACTGAAGTTGCGCGTGATCACCAACGGGCTATCAGCATCAAGCAGCACCTGCATGCCTTCATGCCGCTCGAGCGCAGTATGCAGATCTTCCCCTTCTTTCACGCGGAAGCGTGTCGGCGCAGGAATTGGGTTATCCGTACTCAATACTTTGAAGGCGCTATCGCGTACATCAAGCTGAGTATTGCCGTAGTATTCCTTAACAGTCGCCTCTAAGCACACCTCTGCACCCGGCTGAATTTCACTTGGTGTGGTACTACCACCCAAGAAGACAAAAACCCCATCCGAGGTATTCTCATTACCGTCGCCATACGGGTCTTGCAGGTAGAAGCCCTTATACAAGCTCTCGCCGCGAGCGGTGACAACGCCACGGACAAAATATTTTTCCGGGCTTTCGAAGCTTCCCTCTGGTACCAGCGGACTACGGTTGCCATCACCTTGCACGTCATAGATCGGGACGAGGTTATCGGTATCACACACAAACGGATTCGGTGGCGGAGTAGTACTATCACACGCCTCAAGGCCACTGCAGCCTAGGCCATCGAAGGTATCTGTTGGAAAAGTCACCCATTCGGCGTTAACGTCAAACTCACTATCTACATCGGTTCTGCCTGAAGTTACAGCCGGCTCCCTGCGAAGCGTGACATCTTTGGCAAAGTCTTCACGTACGCCCAGCTGGCCTAGGCTATCAATCAGCTCCTCGCCTTCGAACAAAGCAACCACATCATCGCCGTTGAAACCAAGGCTGCCCGATGATTGATCGCCGACATCCTTAATATCTTGTGCCGCTGAGCTGTGGTAAAGCACATAACTTTCGCCACCCGCTAGATTTACGTCGTTCAAGTTGATGGTGGTACCAAATGAATCGGCCCCATTCATCGCAAGCCTAACGCTGTATTCTGAGAGATTAATTCCAGAATCAGCCAAATTAGTGACTTCTATCGCTTTATTATAACTTTTACCCTCGACGTACTCTGTTATTAATAGCTGTGCAGAAACTGACGATGACATCAAGGCCAGTGCAATAGCACCAGATAATGCGTTTATTCGTGTCATGTGTAAACTCCGATATAAATAAAACCCAAGCACATCCTGCACTCAGGTTTTTCCAACTGATATTTTCATGCTCAGTGAATAATTATTTAATAAAGATAAGTTTGATTTTAATTTCAAAAATATCATTATGAGCACGCCTATTTTTATATATCAGTGTTACAAATATCAATTTGAAATGACATGAAACGCAGTTTTTCTTCAACTCCTGACTCAAGTGCACAAGGTTACACATCAATACAGTTGAAGCTCACAAATAGAAAACCAATTGTTTGATTTTAAAAGCCAAAAATGCAAGCGCACTTTTGCTCCAGCCCTTTAGATTAAAAATCACAGGTAGCATCGAAAAAGTCACAGGGTAACTCAATCAACTTTATCTCCGCCCCCAAGATACATTAAGAACGTATTTCTGACAGAATGTTCAATGTTTATATCGCAAATGCCTATAGCGCTTTCTCAATGGCATCAAGCATGGTAGCGTCCGTAGGTTTGGTCTGGCTAGAAAATACCGCGATCACTTCACCCTGCCTGTCGATAATATATTTATAAAAATTCCATTTTGGCTGTATTCCCGTTTGTTTCGCTAGGTGCTGAAATACAGGATTCGCCTTTTCACCTCTTATGTGGGTTCTTTCTAGCATGGGGAAAGTCACCCCGTAATCGAGATAACAGACCTTAGCAGAATTTTCTTCGCTGCCACGATCTTGGTTGAAGTCATTAGAAGGAAAACCTATGACAGAAAAGCCTTGTTCCTTGTAGTCCTGATATACCGCCTCAAGTTGTTCGAACTGAGGCGTAAAACCACACTGGCTCGCAGTATTCACCACCAGCAAGACCTGCCCGGCAAACTGCTCGCATAGACGGACTGTCTCAGTGGAATTGAGCTTGTTGAACTGCTGATCAAGCCAACTTTCACATTCCGGCTGAGATTGGACTCCTGCCGGACCAGCTAAAAGCGTTGCTATCAGGCCAGCATAAACCAGGAGGCGATGTGGCTTAGCCACTGACAACTCCCGCGATATTTGGCGAAGGCGCATTGTTGACTCCTACATAGCAAGAAGCTAAAAAAGACGGTAAAACATATGATTGTGTACGCAATTTCACGATGTACTGATCACAACCTGCTCGTAAATTAAGCATATACCGCTTCTACCCTTTAACCCTATCGCCGGCTCTATTACACTTGCCCTGTTAAAACTTCTGATACCCCCGAAGGACAGTTCGAATGCCACAAGTAAACATTGTTCCAAACCCACAAATCGCCATCATTTTCAAAGGTTGGGCTGAAGACTGGGCCAAAGAAGGTCAGACTAACCAAAAAGACATGGCCAACAAGTTCCACACCGTGTACCGAATTGCGGCTGACATGTTTATCAAAGGGGGTGAAGTCGATATGGAGTTTCTGTCTGCTTTGTTTGAAGACTGTAAGCAAAAACTTGAAAATGCCCAGGCGATGAATGCTAAAGTCAAAGCGGCGCTGAGCGAGGATGACGAGCGCGCTGAGGCCATTATCAAGAAAATCACCCATGCAGCGCAGGATGCCGCCCATGTGGTTCGCTACCTGGGTGAGCTGCTTAAGCCAGCAACCCGCTAAACGAAAAACCTATCGATATAACAAAGCCCGGCTGTTAACCGGGCTTTGTATTTACGACCTAATAACTAATCCATTAGCTGCGCCTGTCATGGATGCGCTCAAGTGCAGCCACCCGCTTCCATTGTTTAGGTTCAAACGACTGCTGCCTCAGTTGCTCAATTTGGAGCTCCTTCATTTCTTCTCCAACCTGTTCATCAGCCAAAATTACGCTTCTTTGCGTCAGGTAATCTGCAAGCGACGCCTCAAAGGCTGCCCTTTCCACTTCAACCGCCTCCAAGCGCTGCGCTCCGGCCTCTCCGACCAAGGCTACATGGTGCAAGTAACGCTCCTGCTGTGACAATTGCTGGTCATTAGACAGTGCTGCCATCAACTGGGTATTTTGCTCACTCCTTCGAATATACCCCGGCTGTTCGGCTAGCAGCGCCATCCATTGCTCCTCTGCGTCCTGGGCATCAAGCGCATTCTCCTCAATGCGTTTTTTCTCTATTGCCATCGAGCGCAGTCGATTTTCATCACCGAATAGCGCGGCAATTTGCTCCGGGGTGAAATACTGCTGCTGTAACGCCAGTAAACCAATATGCAGTTGCTCCATTTCGTCCAGCCCCATCGACTGCCCCATCGCCAGCTCTTCCAAGCCCATCAAGGCCTTCTTGTACCCGATAAACGCGGCAAGCAACGACTGATCCAATAACGACGTCCCTGAGTGCTCAATATAGGCCTCTACCCGTTGCTCAATATCCGGCAACGCAATTTCACCCTGGGCCGAGTAGGCATACTCCAGCAATTCTCGGCTCGATGACTCATCCACTTCGGTATCTTGCTGGGATGGTGCCTGTACCAGATTTGCCGACGCAGGCGTGCCTGTCTGTTGGATCCACTGGTAGCCAGCCCAACCAACGACAATCGCCAATACACCAACAATTACTTTTGACCGCTTAGCCATAACCTACAGTCCCTGCAGTTTGAGGCGGTTGGCGTGCTGGCGGTACAAGGTGACGGGATCAGTTTCGAACAAATGGTGAATGCCCAGCAGACCGTTAATTTCATCCAAGTGGTTCATTTTGTAGTCATCGCGGATCACTTTGCCCAAGTGGGTACTGCAGGTTCCCACCAAGCCATCACTAGGCCCATCGAACGCCAGCCCAAGCACCGTCATTGCTGCGTCGCTCGGATCAAGCAGATTGGTGAAGGTTGATGAACCGGTCCATGAATAATAATAGACCCCGTTACTGGCCAGAAAATCACCATTGCCGCATTCTGTTGTAGGTACCCCTTCCGGGTAATGCTGGTTAAAGGCCAGAGAGCCTTCGGTCGTCAGGGCATCAAGCGAGGCCAGTGGATCTTGTTCCAGGTCACTTCCGCCAGAAAGTAGCCCTATCAAAGTAACCAAGCCTTCTGCCAGCTTCACTGACAATGCTTCTGCAGGCGATCCCGGCTCTACGGTATTGCGCACCAGATCAGCCACATCAGAGCCTTTATGTACGCCGCCGATACTGGTCACTGAAGCAACCAAATCAGGTCTGACCGAAGCAACATAGCGAACCGTCGGACCACCGTGACTGTGGCCAATCAAGTTCACCTTGCTGCCACCCGTTGCGGCCAATAGACGCTCAACTTGAGCCAGCAGTTGCTCGCCTCGCACCTCTGTACTATTTGTTGCCGAAACCTGTGCGACGTACACCGTCGCACCATCTTTGGTCAAAGACTGTGGAATACCATAGAAGTAATCTACCCCTGCCAATGTATCGAAACCAAACAAGCCATGCACCAGTACGATCGGATATTTCGTTTCGGTATACCCTGTACTGCCTAAATTCCCGCTACTGGTCGCTGCGGTGACGCCCAGACTGAAAACACATAAAACCACTGCCAACATTTTTTTCATTTTGTCTTTCCCTTTGACTTTTATAAGCAAAATAAAGCTAGCAGAGAAATAACAGGTCGGATCTGGCAATTACCAAGCAAAGTGTTTATTTGTGACTGGTTACCAACATTCAACAGGATGATTAAACTGTCAACAAGAGTAGAGCCAGCATGACGCATGCTAATCAGTCAGAAGAATGCAGCCGCTATGGTTTCGCTCAAGTGCAGCCCCTACTTTTATTATTTAGGTACCCACAACAACCATCGCTACGTCTCTATTTTCAGCGCCTCATATAAAAAAGCAATAAATTTAATAAATCCGCTCTGCGGCCGTTCTGACTTAAAATGTATTTAACGAGTGGGGATACTTCGTGATTATTTATTCCTAAGTTAGAAATATACTTTATAAAACGCCCATGCAACCGTTTCATCTATATCAATTTTTGTTTTCGATGCTTCCATACTCCCGTATGTATTCTCAATCTTAAATTGGCCCCAGCGCTTGCCATCAGCGGAAAGCGGTGTACCAACCGTTAATGACGTTTTTAATGTTGTTGTTTCAATACTACCATCCATATATGTATATTCAGGAGAAAGCATTAGGTAGGTACCATCAGCACCAGGCTTCCAAGAAAGGTATGCCGCGGCCATCCCACCGGTAATGCTGTCATCGGTTTCACCCATCATTTTGGTAAAGCCTTCGTCATACTGTCCAACCAAAGCACCTACACGGCCAAATACCACAAAATTGTCGATACCTGGATCGAACATTGAAATCGCACCAACTGCTGCCGTGGTAAAGTTATTATTATCAATGAGATCTAAAGAAACAGCTGCGGTTGGTGCAAACTTGTTACCAGTATTAAATACGTGGAAATACTGTAAGCGGCTATCTTTGTATTTGCCATCATTTCCCATGGTGCCTTCAACCGTACCCATCGCCATTTGACCATTATTCAAGCCAAATCCTACCGATGCTGAAAGTTTTACATCACCCTGGTTATTCATACCAACATAGCCTGAGGTACTTACAGCCGTTAGATTAGAGGGATCAATGTTATTGTTCGCCGCTTCTGCTGCAAACGCAATATTAAGCCCCGCAAGCAAAAGAGTGGTAGCAATTAATGTTTTCGCAAAATATTTCATCATAGTTCTCCGGTATTAAAAAACGCGGTGAACTATATGGATTTACATATCGTTCAAGTAGGTCATATCACGCCAAATTTTAATCTGTGTTTTACATCCACAAACAAACACCAACCAATGAAATTGGAATTTATTAATTTACAGCCGTAACGCTCTGAGGCTCTTTATTCCATGAATAAGCTTTAACTTGGTCCTTTTTTAACCCGGCTATTATGATTGGCGCGTTATGACCTAAAATATATTGGTTAAATTCTCTATATTACTCGACACAGCTTAGTTGTAGCAAAAACCTGAACGAATTCTTTTTAAATCTATTGTTATCAATTTTGATCAACATTACCTCCAATCTCTATCAGGAGCCAAACAGATGAAATCTATGCACTCATGGGCGAAAAAGGCATCAATCCTAAGCCTTGGCTTGCTATCTCCGTTTGCGATCGCGGCAAACTACGATACGGTGATCCTCAATGGTCGTGTCATTGATCCCGAAACACAATTTGATGCGATCGCCAATATCGGTATTAAAGGCAATCAAATCGCGACTATCA
Organism: Photobacterium sp. DA100; assembly: GCF_029223585.1. Lineage (NCBI taxonomy): Bacteria > Pseudomonadati > Pseudomonadota > Gammaproteobacteria > Vibrionales > Vibrionaceae > Photobacterium > Photobacterium sp. DA100. Next base: position 2,109,142 of record NZ_CP119423.1, read on the forward strand.
CCACTGAATCGATTAGCGGTGAAACAACCATCGATGCAACAGGTAAAGTCGTGGCTCCGGGTTTTATTGACGTTCATGCCCATGGTCAGAACATTGGTGATTACCGTATGCAAGCCATGCAAGGCGTTACCACTATGCTTGAGCTAGAGTCAGGTGTTCTACCTATTAGTGATTGGTACAAAGCACAGGGTGAAAAAGGCTTGCCCCTCAACTATGGCGCCGCTGCAGGTTGGACGTATGCTCGTATCGCGACATTCAGCGATACTCAGCCAGAGGCAACCGCAGGTTACTTCCAGAAAGCACAGTCACGTGATGATTGGAAAATGGACATTGCAACCCCAGAACAGCAAGAGAAGATCCTGAAGCTAATCGAACAGGGCTTGGATGAAGGTGGACTAGGTATTGGTATCAATGCAGGCTATGCACCCGGTCACGGCCAGAAAGAATATTACGCATTAGCAGAGCTCGCCGCTGAACAAGGCGTGGCCACATATACCCATGTGCGTTATGCCAGCAACGCTGAGCCTCAGAGCTCATTTGAAGCAGTGAAAGAATTGATTGGCAATGCGGCGATCACCGGCGCGCACATGCACCTATGCCACATTAACAGTACCTCTTTGAAGGATATCGATAGGATTTTACCTATGGTCGAAAAGGCCAAAGATCAAGGTATTAACGTTACCGTGGGCGCCTATCCATATGGCGCAGCAAGTACTGTTGTCGGGGCTGCAATGTTCCAAGGTGAAGGTTGGCGTGAACGTATGGGCTCAACGGCAGAAAACTTCCAGTTGGGTAAAAAGCGTATGACCGAGGAACAACTGGCAGACTACCAAGAGAACAACCCGGGTACCTTCATCGTCTGGCATTTCCTCGATGAAAACAACCCAGAAGATCTGGCTAAACTTGACGCTTCTATTTTGAGCCCGGATGTACTTATTGAGTCGGATGAGATGTTTTGGATGCACATGGACGAAGATGGACATGTCGATAATTATGCTGGTGACGAATGGCCTTTACCGAAAGACTTGTTCTCACACCCTCGTTCAAACGGCACTTTTGCAAAAGTACTGCGAGTATACGTCAGAGAGCGCGGCCTACTCTCGATGTCTGATGCATTGCGCAAAATGACACTCATGCCCGCACAACTACTGGAAGACTTTGTTCCACAGATGAAGCGCAAAGGTCGACTTCAAGCAGAAATGGATGCCGATATCGTTGTCTTTGATCCAGAAACCATTGCAGATATGAGTACCTACCAAGATCCAAACCATCCAGCCGTTGGGGTACATTGGCTATTGGTTAATGGGGAAATTGTTGTTAAAGACACCAATCTCGATACCACGGTTCAGGCCGGCCAACCGATCCGTCGTACCCAAACCGGTCAGTAACCCATGGCACTGCGCGCAGTTTTACTGCGCGCTTTTTAAATTGAGCCTACGATATTGCGCTGGCGTCATTCCCGTCCAAGCGCGAAACGCACGATTAAAGTTAGATAGATCACTATAACCGCACCGCCATGCCACCTCTTCTGGCGGCAACACTTCTTCGCCGAGCAGCGTCCTAGCTACTTTTGATCTCGACTCATCTCGAAGTCGTTTTAGCGATAGCCCCTTTTCGGCCAACTTTCTTTGCAGAGTGCGTGACGACATATTGAGAAACTTTGCAAACCAGTCAACGGTAAACCAAGGCAAAATGGCGTAAGTATGAGACAAGCGTTTAATGTGTTCAGACCATTCAACATCGCTGCTAGCAGGCGGAATCGGCTGAAACGTATCTGCCAACTGAATTCTTAATGCGCCATACGGATGCGCAAAGCTCATGCGTGTGGTTGGAAAAGACAGGGCTAACCCATGGGTTAAGTGCTCAGGGAAGCTCATATAAACATGCTCTGGCGCCCATCGTTCACCAAGAAAAAGGCGACACATAGAGAGCAGTGCGAAAGAGCGAAACCACTCTGTTTGATCAAACCCGGGAGCAGAGGGGTGATACGCACTGCGGTGACACAGATACCAATACCCTTCAATTTTCTCAACCCAAATCACGACATGGCTGCTTAGCTCAGGCATCAATTTGATCAGTGTTTCTATCGCCTCACCTAAATCCCGACAACGATTGAGGCTCTCTTCAAGAAATGGCGATATCTGAGCTACTGTGATTAATTTCCCAACCTCTAAACCAACCCCCTGGTTTGTCTGACGGACCATCTCCATCAAGAAAAACATCATTTGCTGGGAAGATAACCAGATTTGCCTGGTGCCTATGTCTTCTGGGATATCGAACTTGCTAGCAACACTTTTCCACTCAATTCGATTATTTTCAAAATAACGAATGAAAGGCACTAAATTCTGTGAACTTGTAGTATTAACATTGGAAGTCACAGGCTCTCCTGGCGCAAAATGACCCAAATAAGGATTCTTTGCTTGATTATAGCCATTGGAGAGTCAATTGGAGATACCTAATGCTCCTATCAACAACAAAAAAAGCGGCATATGAATGCCGCTTACGCTATCGGATCAAAAGGCTTAGTGTGTGCCGAAAGCCGTATTTAGCTCGTCGGCCAAGCGGTAACCAGCCTGGGTCAATCGCTGTTTTACCAACTCAGTCCCCTTTTGGTAGTAGGCTTGAGATGGCGCGGTATCTTTCTCGACACTGTAACCAAAGTCAGCCAAAGCGAAGCTTTCCTTGACCCACAGATCCACGTCTGCCACTGGTCCAAGTTCCATGTTTCCCTTAGGGAAGTCTTGCTGTAGCGAAGCCGCGAAGGCATGAATGTTATGCGCTTTATCCAACATACCCATGCCGCTATCCCATAGATGATGCAGATCTTTTTGCGGGACATCCAACGTATGCTTGTTTGCGCCAAGGTCTGTGACACATTCCGTTGTACTCAGGCTCTGCGAAATAGAATGCATTGGCTGGTGCGAGTCGCCAGCAACATGACTCATGAACATCAGGCTTGCGGCCTGCGGGTTGTGCTTGAAGTCTTCGTAGAGGTAACCCGCCACCAGCTTGATATTCGGGGTATGGACAAAGTCACACTGGCTGCTTGCCGGGTACGTTTGGTTAATGTAATGCCATGCACCTGTTTCTTTCTCGTCCCACTGATTCAGTGTCGCAGGGATTGTCTCTCCCATTTGCTGCCATACCTGCTCTGCCGGTGTTTTGCGGATCAGATCAGGTACCATAGCCATTTTCGCAAACTGGCTTGCGCCCTCAAAACTGTCCATTTTCTGCTGAACGTCGTGAGGCATCGACTGATAAGCTTTGTGCGCAAGTTCATCAACCTGCACTTTCACTGCTGGTTCCAAGTTCTGGTAGGCAATTTCCGCCACAGTGATATGCCCTTGGTAGTTCCATGCCAGCGCTGAAGTCGGTGCTAGCGCCAACGCTGCCATTGCCGAGGCTACAAGAGTAATTTTTTTCATACTTGACCACATTTACATTTTGTTACATTCGGCGCTACTTTGCGCCTCCTCACAGCCGTGGTCAAGAAAATATCCCTGATAAGCATTTAATTGAGCACGTAATCGATTAACAGCACCTAAAACGTTCATTTATCAAACAAAACGTTCTTGCTATCATCAACTAGGATTAAACCGACAAACAAAAATCATTGTAGGCAGAAGATGCAACTGGATAACTTCGATTTAAATTTACTCAAAGTGTTAGTCGTCCTGCTGCAAGAAAAGAATACTCGCAAGGCTGCCGAGCGCTTAGGGATCAGCCAACCGGCGGTCAGTCGTGCGTTGGTCAAAATCCGTAGCCATTTTGACGATCCACTGTTTATCCGCCAGCCCAGAGGCTTAAAGCTCACCCCGAAAGCGCAAGGGTTAGAGCAAGAACTTCCGAAAGTGTTGTCCCTTCTTGCCAGTACATTGCAAGGGGATGACTTCAATCCCAGTGAACTGTCCGGCCAGTTCCGTATTGCGCTGCACAGTTACTTATCCGAAAGCCACGGCTATGCGCTATTCGAAGCCATAAGCCAACAGGCCCCGAACCTCGATATTGAAATCCACAATTACAGCGCGGCAACGGTCAGCCAATTAATCAATCAGGAGCTGGATGCCGGGATCAGCTTCTATCCGGTCGGTGTCCCCAAGGCATTGCGGCAAGTTCCTGTCGCACAAACCTTAATTGGAGGGGTCTGCAAAAGTTCGCACGAATTAGCCGGGCAAACCACCCCTATCGCCACCATCTTGAACTATCCCATCACTGGTTTGATTTTGCCGGATTTGAACAACCAGTACATGCTGATCCAGCAATTGTTTCCTGAAGGGACAGTGCTAAAACCCAAGCTTAGAAGCCAGTACCTGAGCAATGTACTCAGATATATCAGCGACAACAATGCGATTTGTATCTGCCCGAAGACATCTCTCGCCAACCTCTCTCCCAGTGAATATGCATTCATCGAGTTTGCCGGCCTCGAGGACAAACTCACCATGCAGATTTGCCTGACCTTCAACAATAACCTATTCCGCAGTGCCAAGTACCTTTGGCTCGAAGAATTGGTGCGAAAGGTCTTCGCCAGCGCCGATCAACAACAGTCATAAGCAACAAAAAAGGGAAGCGCCCTGCACTTCCCCCCTCAACCTCGGCACCTATCGCTTGTTACCTAGCTCATCAACTTCGTTTCTGGGAACCAGTGCGACCACACCATCCAGAATATACCGTTCTGGGTCGGCACTTGCTCCAAGCGCCCCCATTCCGAGTCTGTCTCGCCCTTGAAGTTTATTTCACCAAACGTTACTCGCTGCCCTTCTTTTTCCAGGCTGAAGAGGTTCACAATGTCGTACTCTTCACTGTAGACCAAGACATAGGGTTTCCCAGCCATTTCAAACTCATATACCGGGTTTTGCTTGGCAAACTCATGAGTAAAGGCGATCTGCTTTCCGTCGCTGTTCAGTCCCCATACCTGCTCTTTGGCATTTAACCTTTCATCGGCCATATCCAAAGTCGGAAAGATAGCGCCACGCTCCGGATCGAACTGCTTCTCCATTGGCTTATCAAAAGCTTTGACTAACAGCTTGTCCATCCAACGGTCAAACGGGTAGATAAACACCTCGGCATCTGGATAGATCTCTTTGAATGCCTCCCATGTCATCATTGTATTTGGGTACTGCTTGATATCAGATTCACCAAACTCAGTTTCCATAGTGATTTGTTGAATAAGATCACCGGAGTTACGCTCGACCATCACTAAGTTATTGTGGGTTTGGATAAGTATACCAAGATCGGCTTTCTCACCGTGTCCAATATCTTGATCGATGACCACAGGCAGGTTGCTCAAACCACAAAACGTCATCGCCACCTCTTCGCCGCCTATAGTATCCCCGGCAATATGGGGGATCCTCAGGTGCGAGCGCGGGAAGCCCCGTACATCACCATTGATTTCTACCGCATAAATAATTTCTTCTTTACGTAGTTGATTGTTGGCCTGGGCAACGGTCATGTAAATGGCATCGGTTTGTCTGGGCGGAAACAGCAAACTCAGTAAGAAATTAGCCGAAATAATACACACCAACACACCTTTGCTGGCCCACCGCATCCTGCGGTTCGTCCACAGCTTCGCCTTAGTATGCAAATACCAGAGGTAAGCCAGCAATGCCATGTTCAATGCAATAAAGTACTCACTGTAGTGATAGTACGCCACGGTCCAGCTACGTGGTAAATTCAAACTTTGACCGGGCTCGGTCATCACAACGGCTGAAAAAATGGAAAAGAAAGCCGTAACAATAGCAACAATATAGAAGTGGATTTTACGCACCTTTCGAGAATCACTCATATTCGCCTCCAACAGACTGAAGTGAAGTAATGGGTGCATTCTAAAAGAGCTGATAAAAGCAGCAATCACACCATCTGTATCGTTGATATACCAACTTTGGTATATCGCGATCTCTGATATAAAAAAAGCGCTACCTAGGTAGCGCTTTTCCAATAAATTGATAGGTTTAAAGCCTTTATTTAGACTGACAGAGCTTAACCGCATTGCCCAACACATTCAGGCAGGTCAGACGGCCAACTCCACCCGGCACCGGAGTGATAGCAGCCGCTGACAGATGACCATCCTGGTGCTTGATATCGCCCACCAGCTTACCGTCCACACGGTTGATGCCGACATCGATAATCAGCTGGCCTTCAATAAACTGGGTATTGTCCAGTGTGCCGTGGAAACCCGTTGCCACCACAATCACATCAAACTGGTTCCAGTCGACCGCCTCTAGATCAGAGCGGCTGTTGAAGCTCGATACAGTACTCTGACGGTTGATCAGTTCAATCGCTAGCGGTTTGCCGACAATATTACTGCGGCCAAGTACGGCTACTTTCAAGCCAGGGAAGCTGTACTCACCACAGTGGGCTTCGATAATATCTATCGCCGCCTGAACCGTACATGGCAAGACCGGGTTCTGCCCGAGTACTAGCTGGCCCAGCGCCTCAGAGCCAAAGCCATCAACATCGACCGCGGCCGGCAGGTCTGGAGCTTCCAGTCCATTAGGTAGAGGCAGCTGGAATAAAATTGGATGATCCGCTTTCTCGGCCAAGCCATCAAGATCTGCCTGCGTTGTCCCTTCTTCAGGTAAGACAATGTGATGGCAAGGAAGCTCAAGCGCTTCGAACAGGCGTACCTTGTTCCTCACATAGACCTTACTGGCAGGATCATCACCGACAGTAACAATAGTCAGTTGAACGGAAACGCTGCCTGCGTCGATTTTCTCTTTAAGCTCAGCCAACTTGGCTTCATAAAGTGTATTAATTACTGCTTTCATACTACTTACTGTTTGTGACGAATCTCTTGTTTATAACCAACTGATTCTACTTCAACATTGAGATAGGACAATTAAAATGTGGTTGCCCTCACATAATTGCCCTATTTAGTAGATTATGCAGTAACTGGCTGTGTTTCCACCGCATCTTGTGCTTTTGCACGCAGAACTTTTGCTACGTGTGCTTTCATTACAACAGAAATCACCAAGGCTACCGACAAGATACCAACGAAGATATACATGGTCATGGTGTAGCTGCCTGTTAGGTTACGAACAAACGCAGCTAGAGAAGAGCCAGACAGACCCGCCAGTGCCCATGCGGTCAATACGTAACCATGGATCGCACCAAGTTGCTTAGTACCGAACAAGTCACCAATGTAAGCAGGAAGTGTAGAGAAACCACCGCCGTAACAAGTCATGATAACGAACACCACAATCTGGAATGCAATTGCGTTTGACAGTGAAGGCAGCATGAAGAAAGCCGCAATCTGGATAACAAAGAACAGCATAAAGGTGTTCGGGCGCGTTAGGTAGTCAGATGCTGCAGACCACAGTAGGCGGCCCAGACCATTAAGCAGCCCCATCACACCCACCATGGTGGCCGCTTCCATTGCTGTTAGACCAGCAATTTCCTGAGCCATTGGTGACGCTGCAGAAATAATCGCGATACCACAAGTGATGTTGATGAAAATCATCACCCATAGACCCCAGAACGTTGGTGTACGAACTGCATCGTTTGCGCTTGATTGATTCAAGTCTGCCGCAGGTTTCTTAGCTGCCGCATTTTCGTTACTTTCAACCATAGACGCTGGCTTCCAACCTTCAGGCGGACGCTCAAGGTAAAGCGATGCCGAAAGCATAACAACAAAGTACGTTGCACCCAAAATGAAGAAGGTCGTAGATAGGCCGACAGCGCTAATCAACGCTTGGATAACCGGACTTGCAATCATTGACGCAAAACCAAAACCCATGATGGCCAAGCCTGTCGCCAAACCACGGCGGTCTGGGAACCATTTAATAAGGGTCGAAACCGGCGTTACATAACCCATACCCAGGCCGATACCCGCCAGCACACCGTAGCTGAAATACAATAGGTATAGGCTTTCCATTGCAACGGCAATACCTGAGCCGGCAATACCTGCACCAAAGAAAGTCGCAGCGATCATACCGGTGAAACGTGGACCTTTTTTCTCAACCACATGACCCATAACGGCAGCCGAAGCGCCCAAGAAGAAAATAGCGATACCAAAGGTCAGGGAGATTTGCTGCAAATCCCAACCAAACGCCTCATGAAGTGGATTGGAAAATACACTCCACGCATAAACAGAACCAATTGAAATATGAATACCTACCGCAGATAGCGCAATTAGCCAGCGATTTTTCACTTGTGCTGTTTTCATTTTGAGTTACCTAAAATTCAAAGACAGCAATACCCTATATGAAATTAATTGTGAGAAAAATAAAGGCAAAATAACGCCATCATTACGAAAAGTTAATACTGAAATAAAGATTTTCAATGGCATACAAAATGAAATCAGGCGATTTTTTAAGAATATAAAACATCGAAATCACCACTAGATAAATAGCTGATAAAAAATAACTTTAATATTTAGTTATGATTTTACACACTTCCAAAAACTCGGTTAAACCGCAGTGTTATGTCGACCATACCTACATAGTGCAATCTAACTTTCCATTCTTGGTAAGTAAAACAATCAAGATCCGACTTAGATTTGTCTAAATATTAATCAATTATATTTATCATTAAAAATAAAATCAAAAGATAAATTGATAGTAAATTGACAATACCCTGAACTTTTACCGCTAATTTACTGCTTAAATATATATACCCAAGTCACCAGGGTATACATCCACAGAATAATTCAAAGCATAAAATTGAGGTTAATATGGATCAGGCAGAAGGTTTACGCAGCATATTTAAGCGTCAGCAATGTATTCAAAAAGTTCGTGACTATCACCAGCAAATCAGGGAAGCAGTTGCCCACGGGAAAACCCAGAAAGTGAGTCAATTGCTCAGCCTATTAGAAACCGCTCAGCTTCAACTGGAAGCCACCTATGATCAATCATCAAAATGGGTACACTAACAAGTAAATAAATAGCCTGATCAGCAGAGACAAAATTGTGCTCTTGTTCACCTTAGCTGCTAACAGATTCATATATGATAGCTCTCTTTACCCAAACAAGAGAATATATGATGGATCTCTTACTATTAAGTAACGGCAAAATTGCCGGCAACACCAAGGTGATGGAATTCGCCCTTCCAGCAATCACAGAAGTATTGACCCGTAAACAAGTCAAAAATGTACTTGTCATCCCGTACGCGGTTATTCGCAGCAGCCACGACGAGCGAACCGCAATGATTGCCGAGTCTCTAAGCCACCTTGATGTGAAAGTTAGCGGTCTTCACCGTGCAGAAGATCCCGTAGAAGCCGTACGCCAAGCAGACGCGATTATCTGCAGTGGCGGCAATACTTGGGTATTGAACAAAACCTTGCACGACCTTGGCTTGATTGGCCCTATCCAGCAAGCTGTCACCCAACGCGGTGTGCCGTATATTGGCTGGAGTGCCGGTGCCGTTATCAGCGCGCCGACTATCCGCACCACCAATGACATGTGTATTGTCTCGGCGGCTATCACCCCTTCCCTTGGCTTTGTGCCCTTCCAGATCAACGCGCACTACATTGACGCCACTATTGAAGGCCATATGGGCGAAACTCGCGACGAGCGTATCGAAGAGTTCCTTGTGGTCAACCCGCATCAATCTGTAATCGGCATTCCTGAAGGCTCTTGGCTGGCAATATCCGGTGCTACCATGACCTACCAAGCCGCGAACGGCAAACCTCTCCACTGGTTCAAGCTCAACCAGGAGCGCAAATTGGTTGAAGCCGGCTCTGACGTCACAGAGCTAATGGGCCTGGACGGTTAATACCTCTCTTGAGATAAAACACCGCTTCGCCACAGCAGCACCGAGAACACAAACAGGTAAACCCTAGCGAGTTTACCTGTTTGGTTAAGCTCATACCCCATAGGTGCTGTGTATAGACACATCTACCACATAATTGCAGGCCAGTAGGTTGCGCCCGATAAGCAGTTTGTCGGACATCAGGCTTCTGTCTTTAAGGTTAACCTCGACACGATAATCACGCTCGGCCAAGGTTAAATCCAGCTCGATGCTGTATCGCATCTCGGATCCAAGCGAATTCTGTATCTGGCGTACATGAGTGATTTTCTCGCGCATGTGTACGGTCTCGCCATGTTCATTGGCCGTTATGAAATTGACCATTTTACCAATATTGTCACCCGCTTCGGGCGAGAAGTTTTCTATCTCTATATTGGTGGCATGCATGGATGTCCGGGTTGCTCCCGTGTCAATTCGAGAGCGGAAAATGAGGTTTGCCGCCGGTGCATAAAAACTTTCCTTCTGCCCGATGACGACTTTGTCCGCAGCTTCTACCCCGCATTCTTGGGCATAATCGCTTGCCGCGATAGTTGGCGAAGCAGCAAACAATAAAGCAAAAACCAATGCGCCAACGCCGGATCTTTCATTTATCAACATAACGACTCCCTTCCGCGGTCTTTTATCGTCCTCCAACCATCATTGCAAAGCCGTTTGCCAGCAACAAGTAGGAGAAAAGACCATTTACAATTTTGCCAACGCAAAAAGCCGCGGCTATTGCTAACCGCGGCTTTGAAGAAGAAGGCTGACTACTTGTTATGTATTACTCGTCATCCAGCTTTACGAACAGAGTCGTTAGGACAAATGACAATACAAACACACCACACACACCCATTACTGCCTGAATGAAGTTCTGTGTGCCAGCTGACAGGTAAGCAGGCAAGCTGAACACCGATGACAGGATGTAGCTGGTCAGATGGGTATCCAGTGTGACAGAGATTGCACCGAACACGCCGGCTGCCAGGCTCGCGGTAAACATCGCTTTGGTGTACTTGGTCAGCACACCGAACAGTGCTGGCTCAGTAATGCCTAGGATTGCCGTTACACCAGAGCCTGCAGTGATTGAAGATTGCTCTTTCGATACACTCTTGCGCTGCTTGTACCAAATTGCCATTGTCGCACCCGCGATAGCCAGGTTACCCAGGCACATGATAGGCATCAGCAGGTCCTTGCCGTACAGCGCGAAGTTGTTCAAGCTGATTGGCGTCATGCTGTGGTGGATACCAAATACGATAGTGATTGGACGCGTCAGGCCGAACACAAAGCCTGTCAGCGTAGGGGAAATCTCAAGTAGCGAGCTCACAACCCAGCCTGCACCATTACTCAGCCACATGCCAAGCGGGCCTACCGCCGACAGGGTCGCCGTGGCAGTGACGGTAAAAGCAAGCAGCGGGGTAAATACCGGCTTGGCCACCGTAGGTACCATGCTGTCAACCAGTGGGGTGACTTTGGAAAGCAACCACACAGCCAGGATAGCCGGAACGATAGCCCCGCCGTAGTTCATCAATTCAATGGGCACGACTCCCAGCACCGTCAGCTCTGCAGCATCACTGGCCGCCTTGAGCGCGGCGGCTTTATCCGCCAGCTGAGGCGACAGCATGGCCGCGGCAACAGCCAGCGCGATGTACTCATTGACGCGGAACATCTTGGCGGCCGAGAATGACACCAGCATAGGGAGGAAGAAGAAAACAGCGACAGAAATTGAGCGGAAGAAGTATACCGTGTCGGAGGTTTCAGAAATCACATTGGTTGCAATAAGCCCTGATAGCAGGCCCATCAGCATACCGGCCCCGGCGATAGCAGGAACAACGGGGCCGAAGATACCGGCAACAACTCGCATGACGTTCTGGAACAACTTGCCGTCATCTTTGTCTTTTGGCTTGTCTTCATCGCCCACCGCAGCGCCGCTACCCGCCATGATAGCTTGCAAGGCTTTGTGCCACTTCTCGACTTCAACACCAATAATGATTTGGATTTGCCCTTCTGCAAAGACGACGCCCTGAACCCCTTTGATAGATTTCAAGGTCTCTTCCGATGCCTTTGACTGATCGGCAATCTTCAGCCTCAGTCTGGTCATACAGTGTGTTGCATCACTAATATTGCCAATGCCACCCAACGCATCAATCATTAGCGAAAGCTTTTCTGTCATCGCATTTTGCTTAGATGCGGATGCCTTTTTTCCAAAACCACCCATCGACTCACTAATTTGCATATTTAAATAACTCTCTTTAAGAAAAGAAATCTAGTGGAATAGCGACCTTTTGTAAAAAGGTATTTTCCCAATCGGCTTGGTATATTCACACTTAAGATATGTCTTATTCATGATTTCATTTAATTTGAGTAAAAAACTCAGTTAAAACATTCACGCCGTACTCATTTATTTTCTTTTCCTTCTGGCCCTGAGACAGTGCATCGACTTGCACAATTGAAGCGCTGTTCAACACCTGAAGTTCCATTTGATGAAACAAATGATATCGAACCAATCTAAAAAACCAACGGACGAAATTGAGAGTTAAATCACGAAAATCAGGCCATTTAATACCAAAACAATGAATTTTCTATGATTGGTCTGTTTTTTTGCCTCCTTTTACTCTGTTACCGTACCAATTAAATTTAATGAAAAAATAGGCTTGAAATAACACTTTTCCAATTGGTATATATAAAAAAAGATTCCGGCTCAGATGAGAAATTCATTGTGAAAAAAACTTTAATCACAGATGTTGAATGCATTATTACTAAACCAGATCGTCACAATTTAATTACTGTTATTGTCCATACCGACCAAGACGTTACAGGCTATGGCTGCGCCACTTTCCAGCAGCGTCCACTCGCCGTTAAAACCATGGTGGATGAATACCTTAAACCACTGCTTGTTGGCAAAGACGCAAATAACATTGAAGATTTATGGCAGATGATGATGGTCAATGCGTACTGGCGCAATGGGCCGGTGATCAACAATGCGGTGTCGGGTGTTGATATGGCGTTGTGGGACATCAAGGCAAAACTGGCCAAAATGCCTTTGCACCAGCTGTTTGGCGGTAAATCGCGAGATGCAATTCCGGTTTATACCCACGCAACCAGCGACACGATGGAAGGGATCTATGAGCTTGTTGATGGCTTCCTGGCGCAAGGATACAAACATATCCGTTGCCAGCTAGGCTTCTACGGTGGTGTGCCAGAAAACATCCACACCACCGAAAGCCCGACCGAAGGCTCCTACTTCGACCAGGACCAATACACCGAGAACACCCTGACCATGTTCAAGTTGCTTCGTGAAAAATATGGCAACCAATTCCATATTCTTCATGATGTTCACGAACGTTTGTTCCCGAATCAGGCGGTTCAGTTCGCCAAAGAAGTCGAGCAATACAAGCCGTACTTTATTGAAGACATTCTGCCACCCAGCCAGACAGAATGGCTCGATAATATCCGCAGCCAAACCTCTGTATCACTGGGCCTGGGTGAGCTATTCAACAACCCGGAAGAGTGGAAGCAGCTTATAATCAACCGTCGGATTGATTTCATCCGTTGCCATGTCTCGCAAATCGGCGGGATCACCCCGGCCCTTAAGCTGGGCCACCTATGCCAGACATTCGGCGTACGTATTGCCTGGCACTGCCCGCCGGACATGACCCCGATTGGCGCCGCAGTGAACACCCATATGAACGTTCACCTGCATAACGCTGCGATTCAGGAGCACGTGGAGTACAAAGAAAATACCCAGCGTGTTTTCCCTAATGCCCAGGAGCCACGCAACGGCTACCTGTACGCATCAGAGGAAATCGGCATCGGCGTCGAGATGGATGTGCAAGCAGCTCGGGATTTCCCGGTGACCTACCGCCCCCACGAGTGGACGCAGAGCCGCCTGCCCGATGGCACTATTCATACACCTTAAACGGGTTATAAGATCCTAGATCCTAGATCCTGGAACTAGGAACCAGGAACTCAGACCTATCACACAAATAGCTGCGTTATTTCTTCCTGAAATAACCAGCTATTCTTTTTTACCCCTAAACTTAATATTTTCACTATTAAACGGGATCACATAGGTACATTGATAATCGATATCAATCACCTCACTGACAATAAACACCTCACCGGTAGACAAAAAGCCCCGATTAGTGATCTTCATTGCCGCAATACCTTTTTTACACCCCAATAGCTCTGCTTCTTCCTTCGATATATTGATCGCCTTATAGCTAGTTAAATACCTGTCGATTTGCAGACCAAGATCCAATGTATGATTTTGCAAAGAGCTTTCGATAATTTCATCATTCATTTTCAGGAATAACTTCACCGGCAGCTTGGTACTTTCCAGCTGCACAACTTTCCCATTAACCAAACGCAATCGCTTGATACACCAGATATAATCATTCTCATCAATCAAGAATGAATTTTTATCGTGAGAGTCTGTGATCTTCTTATGCAAGCTGACTTTTTTATACGACATCTCCTCGAAGCTATTTTCTGTAATCGAGTTATAAACCAAAGGGTTGTTACGATTAGAGTCTTTGACAAAATGCCCGGCCCCTTGCCTGACAAATACAGCGCCAATGGCTTCAAGCTTGTTAAGTGCTTTACGAACGGTAAAACGTGACACCGAATAGTTTTCTGCCAACTCCCGCTCGGCGGGCAGTTTATCGGTGATCACACCTTGGTAAATTTTACTTAAGAGATCTTGAACAACAAATTCAAACTTCTTCATAGGGGGAAATAAATAACAGGAGCTATGTGACTATTTTATTAAAAGCCCGGGGAGTATTCAAACAAACAAAACGGCCCCAAACACAGTTTGGAGCCGTTGTCGTCATAGCCGAGTGAACCTAGTAAATGCTTCGTTCAGTCCTCAGCCCTTTCACCAAACTCACGCACATGAGCAACAGCACAAAGCTAAACGGCAAAGCAGTCGCCACCACGCCGGACTGGAAAGCTTGCAGCGCTTCCTGACCACCAATCCACAGCATTACAGCGGCAATCGCCCCTTCCACCGTCGCCCAGAAAATACGTTGGGGAACCGGCGCATCCACTTTACCGCCGGCAGTAATACTGTCGATCACCAGCGAGCCCGAGTCAGACGAGGTAATGAAGAAGATCAGCACCAAGCCGATAGACAATACTGAAATCACCGAGCTAAATGGCAGTGCATCGTAGACATGGAACAAGGTCAGCGAGATGTCATTCAGGCCATTGGCACCTAGTTCACCAACTTTGTTCACCACCTGATCGATAGCAATCCCGCCGAAAATCGACATCCAGATAATAGTCATCAGCGTTGGTATGAAGATCACCGCGAACAAGAACTCACGTACAGTACGGCCATTAGACACTCGGGCGATAAACATACCGACAAATGGCGACCATGAAATCCACCACGCCCAGTAGAATACCGTCCAGCCTTGCATCCAGGTAGTATCATCGCGACCATGCGGGTTACTCAGCTCAACAATGTTACCAAAGTAAGCCATGATGGTTTCAGGCAGTGCAACCGTCACCACATCGAAACCTACATAGGCGACAAACACCAACAGTGCAAAGGCGAACGCCATATTGATGTTACTGAGCAGTTTCACCCCGCCATCAATACCGCGAATAACCGAGAAAATCGCAATGGCTGTGACAAAGGCGATAACCCCCATCTGCATGCCGATCCCGCCCTCGGTGCCGAACACATAGTTGATACCGCTGGTTGCCTGCTGCGCCCCCAGGCCTAGTGATGTTGCCAAGCCAAACAATGTCGCCAACACCGCCAAGATATCGATAACATGCCCCAACCAGCCCCAGGCCCTATCGCCAAATACCGGATAGAACACCGAGCGAATGGAAAGCGGCAGCCCCTTGTTGAACGCAAAGAATGCCAGCGACAAGCCTACAATGGCGTAAATCGCCCAGCCATGGACACCCCAGTGGAAAATGGTCGCGCCCATTGCCAGCGCTTTGGCCTCCTCGGTATACGGCTCGACATTGAGCGGCGTGCCCCACCAGTTGGTAAAGTACGCCGTCGGCTCGGCCACTCCCCAAAACAACAGGCCGATCCCCATCCCTGCCGCAAACAGCATGGCCAACCAAGACACTCTAGAGTGCTCCGGCTTAGCATTCTTGCCTCCGATACGGATTTTACCCAACGGTGAAAACATCAGCACCAATGAGAAAAACAGGAAGAAGTTGGTGATCCACATGAAGAACACATCAAAGTCATTGAGGATACCGTTCTTCAGGCTGTTCAAGCCTTGCTTGGCGGTTTCCGGATCAATAAAAAGAAGGGCGGCGAGAAACAGAATAATCAGTCCTGCACTGGTGCCGAATACAGGGTTATGTATATCAAAACCCCATTTTTGAATGTTGTCCTGACCCACCTGATAGTCGGTCGTCTCGATACTATATTTCTTTAGTACACTATCCATAATACTCTTTAAACGCTTTGTCATTGATGCTTTCCCATCCAAGAAAAGCACCTTTCAATTGCTGGTGATGAAAATTTAACTTAGACCACTAAACAATTTAAAATGTCGACACAGGGTAACAGCTCCTAAAAGATAATTCAAATACAGCAATATGTTGGTTTTTTGTACTAAGACTTGCGAAACAGGCGGGATTTATTGGTACGGGCACTAAACAACACCCCACAAAGCATCGCACTAACCAATTACTTAGCGGTCGAAACATTTTATGGTTTGGGATATTTTTGTCCGGAAAGATTCCTCTTTGACCATATCGCAAAGCGGCAAAACTCAATGGACTGCATTGAATAGAATTTAGCTTTTTTGCCTAACGATTTTGTTTAAAAAAACATATTGCTAAGTTTTGAAAAGGTACAACACTGCTGCCCCCGATAATCATTTAGTCATTAGGGGCTACAAGTTGATTTAGAGGGTGTTTTAAAGTCTGAAGTGAAACAGGAGAGCCCTCACCACTCCCCCACCAGCAAGCGGCTTTTAACGCCTTTGATCTGCAACCCCATTGCCTCGAACACGTCTTCGAAGTTACGGCACTGCGGCGGCAAGTTTGGCAGGGAGAGCACGGCTTCATCGAAGAAGCGGGTTTGCTCTTGTTCGGTTTGCCAGGCGGCCTGCCACCAATCCAAGATTCGGTCTTTCGAGCTGCTCAAGCGCTTGGATTTTGGCACCCTGTCTTTTTTATTGAGGTTTTCTGCTGTGGTCGTTGGCAGCAAGTTCCAGCGGTCATTGTTCGGCCAATAGGCAAATGGCAGGCAGTGATCGACATGGTACTGCTCGCGCAGTTTAGTGCCGCTCCAAACACTCTGGATTTCGGTGCCACACTGGCGGAGCGCATCGACTTTCTTGCGCACTTCTCGGGTATCGTGATCTTTATCGACCCAAATCAAGCAATCGTAATAGGTTTGGAGATTAATGTTTCTCAACCTATTGTTTTCAAATCGCTTCATCTCTGTGACCCACTGATTAACCACCAATGGCTCAATCCAACTGCTATAGAGTCGCAGGCAGTCCCACAAGCTTTCATCCAGCACAAAAGTACCAAAACTTGCCAAGAACTCACTGTCAATGAACAGAGAGCTCAATAACTTCCGTTTCTGAGTCGGCGCAACCATTTCAAACAAATGATTATCTTTCGGGCCTTGGTAAATAAACTTAACCGGACCACTCTTAATGGTTGCAAGCGTGGCTGATAGTGTTTTCTGAAGCGCTTTTGCATCTTCACCGGTAAACAATGCACCGACAGCGAGATCATCTGCGGATAGATGACGGAGCTTATGCCAGCCGTCTTCTTTGACAAAACCCAACCCTTTGCTGGTATTACTGTTTTGCTGAATACCTTGAATACCATCGATTTCAATATCGATAAGGCGTTTGAATTGGCGGATCCAATATAGCGCAACCAGACCTTGAGGCAAGGCAACCTTACCATCGGTACGGTCCAACACTGCTCCGGGGTGGGCATCAGCAATACGAACAAGTGTCCTGAGTAAAGCCAGCTTATACGTTGCTGATTTACTGTCATTAACGATGATATGGCGTACCTTGGTTAAATCCCCCGAGCCATCATCAGGAAGGTTAAGCACCACCGTCTGCCACTGAACGCTACTGCGTCCCATCGCATCACTACTGAGCTCGGTTTTCAAGCAAACATGCAGGGCTCGCTCTTTAGCAAACTGTTCAATCTCTTCTGCCGATACACCATGATTTTTCCTGCCATCGTCAAAGTCGCCATGGCGGAGTGTAATGATCAGCTTGCCATTTGGCGCAAGAAGGTTACTGAGCTTTCGGAATGTGCGTTCACGCTCTGAAGGTGGTATGTGCATCCATACCGCTGAGAGCAGGATATAATCGAAGCGGATACCCAAAGAGATGACTTTTTTCAGTTCAGGAAGGCTATCGTCAAGCCAGACAACTTCCTTTGCTTGGGTATGCCGCTTGCCAATACCACGCAGCGCTTCTGCTGGCTCAACGGCATATACTTCACACCCGTTTTCAGCAAACCACAAAGCATCACGGCCGCTGCCGGCTCCTACATCCAAAACACATGGTGGCTTGGCCGTGTCTTCAGCAACGGGCCAAAAACGCTTCCAACTGGCGTGCACGTTTTCAAAAACAAGTTTCTGGTAGTCGCTGGCAAGGCGCGAAGCATTGTTATGGTAAAAGCTATTTTGCATTGAAGTGGTGGTATGGAATTGGCTTACAGATGATTAATCATCACTTTACCTGACATTTTAGTAAGTTAAAGTGATGATTATCATTATTGGGTTAGTTAATTTCTGAAGGATCCATGCTTACAGGCTTGTTAAATTCAGGCGCAGTATCGATGTTCACTTTGTCGATATTGATAGTCATGAAACTGAGCCACAACTCCCGCCGGTACACACTCCCCTGCCGAGTAATCATCAAGCGCTGACAGCTCGCTGATCACCAGCAGCAAGATTTCCATGGCGATGGTGAAATCGCTTGCCGAAAAGTTCGCCAGGGTTTTCCAACGGCGGACTGACTGGCCATTTGGCTGCGAGACCAGTTCGCACACTTTGAGGCTGATTGGCTTGAAATTGTCTTCCTCACATGGCCTGGCATTGAGCCCGAAAAAGTCAATCGGCATCAACGACCCCATACGTACCTTGGCACTGACTTTGGTCAATGTGTCAAGGCTCAGGTAACTATCTCGCTCGATCCCTTCACTGATCATCAATCCTTCGACATAGACCAACACACCTTGAGCTAAGTGATCGTCCAAGCATACCGCCCCATTTTTCAACGATAGATAAGCTTGCTTCAATTGATGTCTCGTCAAGTTCACGGTTGATCACCTATTTATTGATATTGTCAGAACTAGCCATTCAGCTTGTCTTGCAGGTCGCTGAAACTTTATTTACCTGCAAAATTATGTTTCGCCGCAGTATTGTCCACATTAACAGCAAAATTTCACCATTAATGTTTTGTGGACTTTAGAGCAAACACGTGTTCGCTTTTAATCCCTTCAAAGCAAAGCACTTTTGCGCAATCAGTTAATGCTTTATACCATTAACTGGCTAAGTACCACAAATGAATACACCTACTCAAAACAAGTACAAGCACTTTATCTACTCATAATGATTATGTAAACCTGTTAATTTAACCAGTACAGTACTGATTATGATTACACCATTGATTTAATTAACTTAAATCACTTCAATACGCTGTTATCTTTATAAATAGCCTTGCTTCTACTGATTTTCGGTATATATTAGTGGCAAGCCAAAGTACTGGATAAATACACATGACTTCATACAACAACGCTGGACTATCACACATGGATGTCGAGGCCAAACTCAATGCCGTTGGCTCGGCACAACGAGAGCGATTAGCCTTTATTGACTTTGCCCTTTACTTTTTGGGTGAGGTAACAAGGAAAGATTTGATAGATCGTTTTGCGGTTGGTCATGCGGCCACTACTCGGGATTTCGCGCTGTATAAAGAAATAGCGCCGGATAACCTCAAGCTGGATATGCGCTCCAAGAAGTACTACAAGCAGCCGAAGTTTTGCCCTGTATTTAATCTGGACTTGAAAAAGACCCTGGCGACCATCTCGCTCGGTTATGGCGATGGCTTCTCTGGCCATCAGGATTTTCCCATCCAGTGTGAGTCCCCGACATCGCTTACCGTGCCGCGTACACCAATCATGGCGGCGCTGTGCGAAGGGATCTACCGTAACAAATTACTGCAGATTGAATACATCTCCACATCCAGTGGTAAAGGCCAACGTGTGATCGCCCCCCACAGCCTTGTCGATTCCGGTAACCGCTGGCACGTGCGCTCCTTTGACCGCAAAAATAACCAATTCATGGATGTAGTCTGCAACCGGGTGATCTCGGTGACGATCCTTGACGAGGAGCCTACCGCCGAAGAGCGTATCGAGGCTGATCGCCAGTGGCAGAAATACATAGAAGTCGAGCTGATCCCTCACCCGCGGCAGGGCAACCCAGAAGCTATCGAGCTGGATTACGAAATGAAAGACGGCAAGCTTGTGATTGAGGTTCGCGCAGCCCTCGCCGGCTACCTGTTGAGAAAATGGGAAGTCGATTGCAGCGAAGACGGCCGACTACACGAATATGTCGGTTACCAGTTGGCATTGGCGAATCCTCAGTCGCTCTACCAGGTTAACAGTGCCACTCTTGCCCCAGGCTACCGCTCGAATGAGCGCTAACCGTCGCTGAGCAAGCCCTCACGAAATCAAAGAAACCGTCCGGCAGGACGGTTTTTTATTCCCTTCGCCCTCTGTTTTACTGCCGTCCACAGCCTCTATTCGATTTTTTAAAACAACATGTTCGCCTATGCCTACTGTTGGTCATATTAAAGCCAACATACACTTAAACCATAAGCAGATCAGGAGGCATTTATGGCTATTCGACAAATACAGTCCCTCATACCCGCCCACCCTTCTTCTGATGGTGACGGGGTACGTATTCAACGCGTCCACGGATTTAACAACGCTCAGTTCTCACCATTCCTGATGATCGATGAGCTTAAGTCTGATAATTCTGCTGATTACATCGGTGGGTTTCCTCCCCATCCGCATCGCGGGATAGAAACTTTGACCTATATGCTAAAAGGCCACTTCCAGCATAAAGATCATATGGGCAATGTAGGCGAACTCAGTGATGGCGGTGCGCAGTGGATGTCTGCCGGTAAAGGCGTTATCCATAGCGAGATGCCAATCATGACAGACGGCGAGCTCCATGGCTTCCAGATTTGGCTCAACCTGCCAGCCGCGAAAAAAATGCAGCCGGCGGATTATCATGATTTCCAGTCAGACGTCATTACGCAATACCGACAAGATGACGGCAGCCTTGTCCGGGTTATTGCCGGCGATCTCACTATCAAGGGAACAACGCTAGCCGGCCCACTTCAGCAAACCGGCGTACCTGTGACTGTCGCCGACTGGCAAGCTGACAATCCCGCTCGCTTTAATAGCTGCCTCAACCCGGATTTTCAGGCCTTGCTCTACGTATATCGTGGCGAAATAGAAGTTGAGGGCACCACCGTCAAAGCAGGTACGCTGGCCATCCTCGGCAACGGTGAAGGCTTGGCCCTATCGGCAAATGAGCAAGCTGGTGTATTGCTGCTGTCAGGCCTTCCCATTGATGAGTCCGTTGTTCATTACGGCCCGTTTGTGATGAATAGCATGGAAGAAATTGAGCAAGCGATTGAAGACTACCAACAGGGAACATTGGTGTAAGGCCCATCGAAAAACAGCATTGACCGCAGACAACGAAATCCGGCTTACACAGGGAAAACCGTGTAAGCCGCATCCTCGTGAAAGCTATTCGGAATCAGTCCCCTTAGTTTTTTCTTGCGCAAGCTCGGCAAAGTATTCTTTGGTTAGTTTAAACACCACCGGGCTCAGCAGTAATAGCGCAATCAAGTTCGGAATTGCCATCATGGCGTTGAGCGTATCGGCGAGTAACCAGATAAACTCCAGAGAGCTGGTTGCGCCAATCGGTACCGCAATAATCCACAGCACCCGAAAAGGCACGATTGCCTTTACACCCAGTAAATATTGGACACATTTTTCACTGTAAAAGCTCCAGCCCAAAATTGTTGTAAACGCAAAAATAGACAAGGCTATGGCTACGACATAATTACCAATGCCCGGCAATGCCGAGGCAAAGGCCGCTGACGTTAATGCCGATCCTGTTTCACCGGTTAGCCAGGCACCTGACACCACAATCGCCAAGCCTGTGATGCTACAAACAACAATGGTATCGATAAACGTTCCCAGCATAGCGACTAACCCTTGGGCGACCGGGTTCTTGGTTTGGGCTGCGGCATGAGCAATCGGCGCGCTACCAAGCCCGGCTTCATTAGAAAAAATACCACGCGCAACGCCGAACCGGATTGCCGCCCACACCGCAGCACCCGCAAAACCGCCCTGCGCGGCTACCGGCGTAAAAGCACTACTAATGATCAATCCGAAGGCAGCCGGGATCTCGGATATGTTCATGATGAGAACGATAAAGCCAGAGGTAATATAAAAAACCGCCATCAAGGGAACCAACTTACCGGCAACATCAGCAATTCGCTTGATCCCCCCCATAAGCACCAATCCGACGAGTACCATCATGACCAAGCCAGATACAGCCGGAGAAAGCCCGAAGCTCGACTCAACTGCTGCAGCAACAGAGTTCGCCTGTACCGTATTACCAATGCCGAACCCGGCAAAAGCGCCAAAAAAGGCAAATGCCGTTCCCAGCCATGCCCACTTGCTACTAAGGCCGTTTTTGATGTAGTACATCGGGCCGCCTACATGGTTGCCATTGGCATCCGTTTCTCGGTATCTCACTGCGCATACCGCTTCGGCAAATTTCGTTGCCATGCCAACGAGTGCCGTGCACCACATCCAAAATAAGGCGCCCGGCCCCCCTAAAAATATCGCCGTCGCCACACCGGCAATATTACCGGTCCCGATAGTGGCCGACAGCGAAGTCATTAGCGCATTAAACGGACTTATTTCCCCCTTTATCTCTTCTTCTTTCTCGGGGATCCTTCCTGTCCAGAGTAACCTGAAGCCGGCACCTATTTTTACAATCGGCATTAATTTCAAGCCAAGTGTCAGGTAAATGCCCACCCCGAGGATGAGCACCAGCATGGGTAATCCCCAGACAAAACCGTTTATGGCTGCGACAAAGTTTGCTATTGAATCCATCCTTGCGCTCTCTTTTTATATTTGCATATCAAAAAAACATAGGAGTCCTTGACTATAAGTTCAACTTTGAAATGAATAACGTCACCAATAACAAGGTAAGACAATACAAATAAAACGGTGCTGGCTAATTTGAATACTGCAGATATAAAAAAAAGCTTCACGAGGAAGCTTTTTTTATCATTCACCGGAAAGACGGTTACTCATACAATGAGGGTTCGCCTTCGGGACGGGTCTTAAAGCGGCGGTGCAACCACATATATTGCTCGGGCGCTTCCATAATAGAGCGCTCTACAGCTTTATTCACATAAGCGGCAGCCGCATCGGGATCATTATGCGGGAACGCATCCAATGGCGGGAAGACCTTGAGCGTATAGCGGCCCGAGTCGGTATTGCGAACCATAGCGAACGGCACGACGGCACAGTGAGAAGCGTCCACCAGCAGGCTGGTGCCTGTGGTTGTACAGGCCTTTTCTACCGCAAACAAAGGCGCGAACGTCGAGCGTCGCTTGCCATAGTCATGATCGGGAGCATACCATACCCGCTCGCCTTTGCGTAGCGCACGCAGCATGCCTTTGACATCTTTACGATCAATCATGTATTTGTTCGAGCGGATACGCCCCTTGAACTGGAAGTAGTCAAAACAAGGGTTCTTATTTGGTCGGTAGACACCTACACCCGGTGTTTTCATACCAAATGCACGCGCACCTAGCTCAAGGTTCAATGAGTGAACCGCGACCAGCAGCACGCCTTTGCCTTCAGCCTCTAGCTTATGGATATGCTCGAGGCCCTCGTAACTGACGTGGCGCTCGACTCGAATATCCGGCCAGAACCAAGCCATACCGGTTTCGAACATCGCCAAGCCGGTGTTATCAATATTCTTCTTCATCAATATATCGCGCTCTTCTTGCGACATATCCGGAAAACAAAGTTCTAGGTTACGGGCTATGGTTTTCTTGCGCTTTTTAATTATACGCATCGCCAAACGCCCAAGTCCCTGCCCCAACCGAAACTGGATAAAATACGGCAGCCAACTGATAAGGTACATCACTCCAACCATCAGCAGGGTTAGCCAATACCGCGGGTGTAATAGCGACTTGGTAAAAGTAGGCGCTGTAAATTTACTCATAAGCTAGGGGATCCCTTTATTATTGTTATTCCGCCTTCATATTTTATCTAGGCCTGGTTGGCGCCAGGCAAAATCCATTGACGGAATTTATATCGAACACTGCATTCTATTGCGTGGCGATCGGCTATGCAAGAGGATGAAGTTTTGTACTGATATTTTTCAGCTTAGATTAAGTGAGTGGATAGAGATGAAGCGATTGTTGGCTTAAGAATAAGCATTGGACTCGCGAGAAGGAATGCTTGGTGGCTGAAAGAGCAAGCCACCAGCAACAATAAGGAAGGTATCAAAGCGCCGTTAAGCCGCCGGTGAATGGAGCAGCTCCTCTGCTGCGCGGTACAAACACGGCTCCCCCTCGGGGCGGGTTTTAAAACGGCGGTGCAACCACATATATTGGCACGGTGCCGCCAGGATGGCATTTTCGACCGCTTTGTTTATGACCACCGCGGCCTGCTCCGGTGCGTTGCGTGGGAACGCCTCATGAAGCGGGTCAAGCGTAATGACATAATCGCCGCTATCAGTCTCGCGCACCATTCTAAATGTCATCACTTCACAACCACTGTTGTCCACCAGCAAACTGGTACCTGTTGTCGTACATGCTTGTTCAACGGCAAACAGAGGCGCAAATGTCGAACGACGGCGTCCGTAGTCATGGTCTGGGGCATACCACACCCGCTCCCCCGTGCTTAGTGCCTTCAACATCCCTTTGACATCTTTTCGGTCTATCAAGGTTCGGTTAGAACGGGCTCGCCCCCGGTACTGAACAAAGTCGAAGCAAGGATTATTGTTAGGACGGTATACGCCCATTCCTGACTTATGAATACCAAACGCCCGGGCCGCCAACTCTAAGTTCAATGAATGTACGGCAATGAACAGCGCGCCTTTGCCTTCACGCTCTAGCTGCTCGATATATTCCATCCCCTCGATACGGACGTGACGTTTCACCCGCGCATCAGACCAAAACCAGGCCATCCCAGTCTCAAACAAGGCCAGGCCCGTATTGTCAATATTGGCTCTGACTAGCTTTTTTCTTTCCTCCGCAGGCATGTCAGGGAAACAAAGCTCAAGGTTACGTTCAATGGTAAAACGGCGCTTCTTCATAACCGCCAAAGCCAAACGGCCAATCCCCTGCCCTAGTCGACGCTGTACGACATAAGGCAGCCAACTCAGCAAATACATGATGAGTATCAATAGTATCGTTGGCCAGTAACGTGGCCCCAACAACTTTAGGGTGAAGCGAGGTGCAGCAAATTTGCTCATAAGTAATAATCAACAAGTAAGAACCAAGATCCAATCAAGGCTGTTAAAGGCCATAAATTGCAGGCAAATCATACGCTGCCAAGCTCTAAAAACACAACTTTTTAATAATTAACATTCAATTTAATAAGCACACCGCCCAAAAAAAACAACACAGACGCCTAAAACAATGAAATTGAAAGATGTTTTTTATAGAAATGGCGAAATAAAAAAACGACCAAAAATCCGCATGCCTTAAGCAACATATCAGATTTTGGTCGTCTTGCTCGCATTATGCCCTTTAGGCTTTATTTAGATGCCACTTATGCACTAAAAGCCCTCAACCCCTTTCATATCAGGAAGGCGGTGAGCGATACCCTTATGGCAATCAATACAGGTTTTAGAGCCATCCGCCAGGGAACTCGAGTGCTGAACCGATGCGCGCTGGGACTGCTGCGTGAAGTCCATATAACTAAACTCGTGGCAGTTGCGGCACTCCAGCGAGTCATTTTTCTTCATCCGGGTCCATTCTCGCTCCGCCATGTGCAAACGGCGGGCATCAAATTTTTCCGGTGTTGAAATCGCTCCGGTGATCCAAGCCCAGACTTCTTTGGAAGCCTGCATCTTGCGGGCCATTTTATCCGTCCAGTCATGTGGAACATGACAATCTGAACAAATCGCCCTGACCCCTGTCCGGTTGGTAAAGTGAATTGTCCCCTGGATTTCCTGATACACATTATCTTCATGGCAGCTAATACAGAATGGCTCGGAGTTAGTAAACTCCATCCCTGTATTGAAGGCCCCCCAGAAAATCACGCCAGCGATGAACCCACCTAATGTTAAAAACCCAAGGCTGAAGTACTTTGCTGGCGAGCGAATGAGAGCCCACCATTTTTTTAACCATTGCCACATACGCTTCCTCCCTTACTTCTCTTGATCGAGCAGCGTATCGAGATCGGTAAATGAAGTGCCCACCAATGGCTTCGCATCGGTTTGTACCACATGACACTGCTGGCAGAAATATCGCCGTGGCGACAATTCTGCTAGGAAGTTACCGTCTCTATCCATATAGTGAGTGACACTGATCATTCTCGCCTGTGTATCTTCTACCCGGCTACGCGCATGGCAGGCCATACATTTGTTCGCATTCAAATCGACTTGGTAATTGTCGATCTTGTGGGGGATCACCGGCGGTTGCATTGGGTAGTTCCGCTTGGGGATCCTGTCATTGTTGATGGTTTTGTTCATCGCCGGCGGTTGGGGCTCCCCGTTCAAGGCATATTGCCGGGTTGTTGCCAGCTCATCCCCCTTTATCGCCTCCGTTGCTGCAATGACAACTCCGGTTGTAAATACCAAGAAAAGCACAGCAAGTAGTTTGTTCATGGTGATACTCCTATGCCTTTACCACTTTGACAGCACATTTCTTGAAATCTGTCTGTTTGGAGAGCGGATCGGTGGCATCCAGTGTCACCTTATTGATCAGCTGGCTTGAATCAAACCATGGCACATAGACCAACCCTTTCGGCGGTTTGTTTCTGCCCCTGGTTTCAACCCGGGTTATGATCTCGCCCCGGCGCGAAATCACTTTCACCGCATCGCCACGCCGCATCCCTCTTTCCTTAGCATCGTCTGGATGCATGAAAACTTGGGCGTTAGGGTATGACTTGTGCAGCTCCGGTACCCGGCGTGTCATCGAGCCTGAATGCCAGTGCTCCAGTACCCGGCCGGTTGACAACCAAAGATCATACTCTTCATCCGGGCTCTCAGCCGGTGGCTCATACGGCAAGGCGAAGATAATGGCTCTTCCATCTGGCTTGCCATAGAACTCAAAATCACTGCCGGGCTTGACGTAAGGATCATAGCCTTCTTTGTAACGCCACAGCGTTTCCTTCCCATCGACCACTGGCCAGCGCAGGCCTCGCACCTCATGGTAAACATCAAACGGGGCCAAATCATGACCATGGCCGCGGCCGAACTGGGCGTACTCTTCGAACAGCCCTTTTTGCAGGTAGAAACCATATTCCGTCGACTCGTCGTTACTGTGTCCTTCCGAGATGTCTTCGAGTGGGAACTGATTCACTTGGCCGTTGGCGAACAGCACCTCATACAAGGTTTTGTCCTTGTAATCAGGGTTGGCGTCGAGCAGCTCCTGCGGCCAGACCTCATCGGTCTTGAAGCGTTTTGAGAACTCGACCAGCTGCCACAGATCAGACTTAGACTCACCAGGCGCATTGACCATCTTATGCCACAGCTGAGTCCGGCGCTCTGCGTTACCGTAGCCACCTTCCTTTTCTACCCACATCGCCGTGGGCAAGATCAAATCTGCCGCCTGAGCCGTCGCTGTCGGATAGGCATCCGACACCACGATAAAGTTATCCGGATTACGGTAACCCGGCAGGATTTCCTCGTTGATATTAGGCCCGGCCTGCAGGTTATTATTTACCTGGATCCAGTAGGCATTGATTTTACTGTCTTTCAACATTCGACTTTGCAACACCGCATGGGCACCGACCTTGCCGGGTATGGTGCCATCAGGCAGTTTCCAGATTTTCTCCGCGATTTTGCGGTGCTCTGGGTTATTCACCACCATATCGGCTGGCAGGCGGTGGGCAAATGTACCGACTTCACGGGCGGTACCACAGGCAGATGGCTGGCCGGTCAGTGAAAATGGACTGTTACCGGGGGTCGAAATTTTACCGGTGAGCAAATGAATATTGTAAACTAGGTTATTACACCACACGCCCCGGGTATGCTGGTTAAAACCCATGGTCCAAAATGACATCACTTTGGTATCGGGATCGGCGTAAAGCTCGGCTAACTCGATAAGCCGCTCCGGTTTCACCCCGGACATTTCACTGACTTTTTCAGCCGTGTACTCGGACACAAACGCCTTGAACTCATCGAAGGTCATCGGTTCAGAGTCACCGCTGTCAGGATTTTTCGCCTGTTGCTGGAGCGGATTTTCTGGTCGCAGCCCATAGCCGATATCGGTTGCCCCACGACGGAAATTAACATGCTTGCCAATAAAGTCCTGATTGACTTTGTCATTGGTAATAATGTAATTGGCGATAAAGTTGAGGATGGCAAGATCGGTTTGGGGTTCGAAGACGATCGGGATATCGGCCAGTTCAAAGCTGCGGTGCTCAAACGTAGAAAGCACAGACACTTTGACCTGTGGATTGGACAACCGACGGTCCGTTACCCTTGTCCAGAGTATCGGGTGCATCTCCGCCATGTTGGAGCCCCACAGCACGAACGCGTCCGCCGCTTCGATATCGTCGTAACACCCCATGGGCTCGTCGACACCAAAAGTACGCATAAAACCAACGACCGCCGAGGCCATGCAGTGCCGCGCATTGGGATCGATATTGTTAGAGCGGAAGCCGGCCTTCATCAACTTCGCGGCCGCATAGCCCTCATAGATCGTCCATTGCCCCGAGCCGAACATACCAATGGCCTCGGGCCCTTTCTCTTTGAGCACCGCCTTCCATTTTTCGGTCATGATATCGAAGGCCTGATCCCAGCTTATCGGCGTGAAATCGCCCTCTTTATCAAACTTGCCATCTTTCATTCTGAGAAGAGGCTGGGTCAGACGATCGTCGCCATACATGATCTTCGAGAGAAAATAGCCTTTTACGCAGTTAAGGCCACGATTCACCGGTGACTTGATATCACCATGGGTCGCGACAACCTTGTTATCCTTAACCCCTACATTGACCGAGCACCCCACCCCACAAAATCTACAGGGAGCTTTCTCCCAACTGATTTGGGTTTTCGATGCATCTGTAACAACATTACTTGCCACCACAGGGATCGAGATCCCTGCCGCAGCGGCAGCACTGGCCGCGGCCTGTGCTTTGATAAACTTACGCCGGGAACATTTCATTGCTTTCTCACTCAACTATTGCTTCACGGTAAAGACAATCACACAAGCTATTGTTTTTAATTATTACTAGCCTGCTAGTACCTGTAAAAACCACACGAAAAACCCATAGCCTCCGACAACGGCAACAGCAAGAATGGGAAACAGTATGATGGTAATAAACAGAAAAGCCTTCAGCTCAGAACGGTGCCGGTTAGCATCACTCATTACTTTCTCCAATTTTGTTGGATACTTATAACTCTAGTAAGCTTCATCGAAATTGATAACTTGATAAGATTAAAAAAATTCACCGGGCGTGCATCAAACCAAAGGTATTTAGCAACACTGGTATAAAATCCCGGGCAATGATGCTAGGGTGTTAGCTAAGTAGTTGTTTGAAAAAAGGTCAGGGAATGGCTATCAGCAAAACCAAATCCAGTTTTTACCGACGGCTTTATGTCGCTCACCTGATTGACTCAGGTATCGCTAGCGTGCCAGATATTTTGGAATATACCGGCATGCCGCGGCGTACCGCACAGGACACCATCAAGAGCCTGGCAGATCTCGATATTGTTTGTATTTTCAAGCAAACACAGGGCGAGCGAAATCGCAGTGGAAAGTACGAGATTAAAGATTGGGGGGCGATCAACAAAACGTGGATCGCCGATAATATCGCAGAAATTAAGCAGGTATTGAATTACCCTTAACTCTGGCCAGCGGGTAATAGGCTACTTTTTCTTTTCCATCATAGCTTTGAGATCAGCGAATGGATTGAATGTCGCCGCCTGATGATCATCTTCGCCCGCTTTCACCACACTGCCCATTTGATTGTCGTGCTCGGTGTATTTTTCGTGCTCATGATCATGACAGAACAGGCACAGTAATTCCCAGTTGCTGCCATCTTCAGGGTTATTGGTGTGGTCATGGTCAACATGGTGGACCGTCAACTCCCTCAGGTTCGAATACACAAACTCACGGGCACAGCGGCCACATACCCAAGGGTATAGTTTCAGCGCTTTCTCGCGGTAGCCCTGCTCTTTGCGGGCATAGGCGGCACTGGTTCCATAAAAATCAGAAGACATTCTCTTACCTAGGATTGATTGATTACGGCGCTAGTGTAGCGAATTCCGCCCCTCGGTGCTGCTACTGAATGGTAATTTCATGAATAGCCTCACTGAACGGAACATTTTGCGCTAAAAATGAAAGATATGATTGTTCAAAACACTAGGCAAAAGCAGTGTATCATTTTATAAACCACGAAATGACAGAGCAATGTAAACATTATTTGATGTTAAATTAAGCGACTAAGGCGGCTAAATGCTTAATAGAGGGCAAAAAAATACCCCCCTTAGGTGTAATGCACCTTGATTATGATAATATTCGCCCTAATTTGTGAATTAAACTCTCACTCATATAGAGAAGACGACATATGGCTTTTGATTTTTCTGAATTAACTGTGGACTTATCGGCAATGCCGACAACGATTGATATGGGACATGCTTGGCTCGGCGGTTTGGTACTCGTCATGCTGGTTCTTTATATCTCCAAAAAAGGTAAACCTGTCGAAGTCGAGAAAGTTGTTGAGAAAGAAGTCGAGAAAATCGTTGAGGTCGAAAAACCTGTCGAGAAAATCGTCGAGGTCGAAAAAGTTGTTGAAGTTGAAAAAATCATCGAGAAGATTGTTGAAGTTGAGCCTAAGCTAAAAACCTCAACTCCCGATGCGGCTCTGCAACTGCTTTCCCTGCTTCAGCAAGAAGCACGCTTTATTGACTTCATGCAAGAAGATCTAAAAGGCTTCAGCGATGCCGAAATCGGTGCTGCTGCCCGCGTTATTCATGAAGGCGGCCAAAAAGTACTGACCGAATACTTCAGCTTTGCCCCTGTACGTGACGAAGAAGAAGAAACACGTATTACATTACCAAAAGGCTTCAACGCTTCTGAAGTTCGCCTAACAGGTAATGTTGTTGGCGAAGCGCCATTTACCGGAACCCTAATCCACCGCGGCTGGAAAGTGACTGACATTAAACTGCCTAAACTGGCTGAAGGTCACGACGCAAAAATTGTTGCCGCCGCTGAGGTAGAACTGTGATGCAAGAAATTCAAGAACACCGTTACAGTGTTGGTATCGACCTTGGTACCACACACTGCGTATTATCTTATGTTGATCTGCAAGACGAAGACGCCAGCGTCAATGTCATGCCTATTGCCCAGCTAACAACGCCGGGCAATGTAGAAGAAAAGAGCCAACTTCCTTCTTTCATGTATCAGGCGCATGAGTCTGAGCTAGCTGAAGGTGATACTGCCCTACCATGGTCTGCCAAGCCTAACGCAATTGTTGGTGCCATGGCCCGTAACCTCGGTAGCAAAACCCCAATTCGTTTGATTGCGAGTGCAAAAAGCTGGCTGTGCCACGGTGGTGTGAACCGTCGTGATGCCTTCCTGCCACTGAACAGCCCAGAAGAAGTGACCAAGGCATCGCCATTAGAAGCGACTCGCCAATACCTTGCTCACCTAGCAGAAGCTTGGAACAACCAGCACCCAGAAACGCCGTTGTTCGAGCAGGACGTGACGATTACGGTTCCTGCGTCATTCGACCCAGCGGCACGCGATCTAACCGCTGAAGCAGCCCGTGAAGTGGGCTTCAAGCACATGACGCTGCTTGAAGAGCCACAGGCCGCTGTATATAGCTGGCTGAAGAACAACGACGATACGTGGCGCGACCAAGTCTCCGTAGGCGATATCATCCTGGTGGTCGATATCGGTGGTGGTACGACTGACTTGTCCTTGGTTGCGGTCACCGAAGATGACGGTAACCTTACCCTTAACCGTGTTGCTGTTGGTGATCATATCCTGCTGGGCGGTGACAACATGGACCTTGCCCTGGCCTACCGCTTGAAGATGAAGCTTGCACAAGAAGGCAAACAGCTTCAGCCATGGCAAATTCAGGCCATTACCCACGCCTGCCGTGACGCTAAAGAAGCTCTGCTGAGCGACGCCGAACTGCAGGCTGTGCCGATTGTGGTTCCAAGCCGTGGCTCTAAGTTGCTGGGCGGCACACTGCAAACTGAACTGACCCAGGAAGAAGTGCAGCAAACGCTGGTTGAAGGCTTCTTCCCTCGCAACACCATCGAGCAACACCCGGTAGAAATGCAGCGTGGTGCATTGACCCAGATGGGCCTACCGTACGCGCAAGATGCAGCGGTATCACGCCATGTTGCGGGTTTCCTTAGCCGCCAGTCCTCAGCGGTTGACGAGCTGTTCGAGAAATACGATCAACTGCACGAAGGCTTCATCCGCCCTACCGCTATCCTGTTCAACGGTGGTGTGCTGAAATCTGATCTGCTTTCCGAGCGCCTGCTGTCAATCATCAACAGCTGGCTGACGACGGCCGGTAGCCCAGAAGCCAAACTGCTTGAAGGCCTAGACCTCGACCTTGCGGTTGCGAGCGGTGCGTCATACTACGGCTCGGTACGCAAAGGCAAAGGCGTTCGTATCCGCGGCGGTATCGCGAGCAGCTACTATGTCGGTATCGAAAGTGCTATGCCAGCTATCCCTGGTATGGAGCCGCCTCTGGAAGCACTTTGTGTTGCGCCATTCGGTATGGAAGAAGGTACTCATGCCGATGTACCTAGCCGCGAGTTCGGCCTGGTGATTGGCCAGCCAGTACAATTCAAGTTCTTTGGTTCAACGGTTCGCCGTGATGACCCTGCTGGCACCCACCTAGATTGGTGGCAACCAGAAGAACTCGAAGAGCTGCCAGCAATTCAGGTTACCCTTCCGGTTTCTGAAGGCCGTAGCGCAGGTGAAATTGTACCGGTTCGCCTGGCTTCTCGTGTTACTGAGCTGGGCACCCTTTGCCTTGAAGCGATCCCGACCGACGGCGGCCAGAAATGGCAGGTCGAATTCGACGTTCGCGATAAATAACATACAGTTATTACAAACGGCGCCTCAGGGCGCCGTTTTTTTTATCCATTTAATTTTCTTTTATTGAAATCAAAGATTTAATCTTGAAGATAAAGCCTTCATTAATGCACTCAACGGCTTTTTGGGATACTATCGAAAGCCTTAAAAAGTATTAAAACAACACGTCTGGAGTAATGAATGACTTCTCCTCGCTACCTTGTCGGTATTGATCTCGGGACAACCCACACCGTTGTCGCTTACACACCGATTTCAGACAACCTAGAATCGAGCCCGATTGAGATTTTCGAAATAGACCAACTTATCGCTCCAGGCGAGGTCGCCCGAAAACCACTTCTCCCTTCTTTCCGCTACCACCCTGCCGCAGGTGAAATCGACCCATCACTGATGGTCTTGCCCTGGGATATCGAGCCTGTCGAGGGTGACATTGAACATGCCATCATCGGTGAGCTTGCCAGGGAAATGGGTGCCAAAGTGGAAGGCCGCCAGGTGGTGAGTGCCAAAAGCTGGTTATCACACACCGGCGTCGACAGAACCGAGGCTATCCTCCCCTGGTCATCCAATAGCAGTGTGGAGAAAGTCTCGCCGGTAATTGCTAGCGCCAGCTATCTCAACCATGTCCGCCAGGCATGGGATTACCACCATCAGGGTGACAAACTCAAAGATCAGGAAGTCGTAATCACCGTGCCGGCTTCCTTCGACGAAGGCGCGCGGGCCTTAACGTTAGAAGCGGCCAAGCTCGCTGGCTTCGGTGATATCCTGCTGCTCGAAGAGCCTCAGGCTGTCTGTTACGACTGGTATGCCAAGAACAAAGACCACGCCGAAGACATACTCAAGGATATCCCGCTGTTGATGGTCTGCGATGTGGGCGGCGGTACTACTGACTTGAGCCTGATCAAAGTTGGCACCAAAGACGACAAGCTGACGCTGGACCGAATCGGGGTTGGTGACCACCTTATGCTTGGCGGTGACAACATTGACCTTGCCCTCGCCCATCTCGCCGAGCAGCGCTTGCATGGCGGCAGCAAGAAGCTAAGTGCGTCTGGTCTGTCTAAGCTGATCCAGCAGACCCGCAAAGTCAAAGAGCAGCTCCTTTCCGGCAATGCTCCTGACACGGCGAAGGTCACCATGCTGGGCAGTGGCTCCCGCCTGATTGGCGGCGCCAAGAGCATCGATATGACACGCGATGAAGTCCATCAAATCGCGCTTGATGGCTTCTTCCCGCGAACCGACTTCAGCGATCAACCAAGCCATCGCCAGGCGGCTGTGATCGAGTTCGGTTTGCCGTATGCCGCGGATCCGGCTATCAGCAAACACCTGGCCCAATTCATCGCCCTGCATGATTCTGTTTGCCGAGAGTCCCTGGCAAATAGCACCTTGGCACCAGGCGCCGATCAGCCGGCCATTCCGGTTGCGGTATTGCTCAATGGTGGGGTTTTCAACAGTCCGTTGTTATCCAGCCGCGTACTGGACACCTTTTCTCACTGGAAAGGTGACACCGTCATACAGCTTGATAACCCACACCCGGATCTTGCTGTGGCCTATGGGGCCGTTGCCTATGCCAAAGCTCGCCATGGTGCCCAGCTCAAGATTGGTGGTGGCTCTGCCCGCTCCTTCTTCTTGGTACTGGAAAATAAGAAACGCACAAAACAAGGCTTGTGCCTGCTGCCAAAAGGCATTGACGAAAGTACCGAAATTCGTCTGAAGGATCGCAAGTTCGCCCTGACCTTGGGCGAGCCGGTACGCTTTAACCTGGTTTCTTCAACCGACGACAGCCACACCCAAGCCGGAGAGATCTTTACCATAGATGAAGAGAGCTTTGTCTCACTGCCGCCTTTCATTGCCACCCTTGACAGTGATCGCGATCGTGCAGAACTGGCCGCCAACCAGAAAGATCGGGAAGAGGTCACCCTCGCCTGCCAGTTGACGGAAGTCGGCACCCTGCAACTGGAATGTGTCAGCATTCACGATGACACCAAGCGCTGGAAAGTCGAGTTTGCCATCCGCAAGGATTTGGCCAAACTGCACCGTGACGGCGATGATTCGACCCTTGCTCAATCTGCTTTGCCTGCGCGCATGGACGATGCCATTGCCCTTGTCAAACAAGCCTATGGCGGCAGTACCAAAAACAGTGATCCCAAGACTATCAAGACGCTTCGTAGCCATTTGGAGAAAACCCTAGGCAAACGCGACAGCTGGGAAACGCCATGCCTGAGGGAGTTGGCAAACGCGCTACTCGAAAGCAAAAAAAGACGTCGCCGCTCCGATCTCCATGAAAGGAACTGGCTGAAACTGACTGGTTTTGCAATGCGCCCAGGTTTCGGTTACCCATCCGATGAATGGCGCATGGAGCAAGTCTGGCAGCTTTACCAACACGGTGTTCAGGCCGGTAGCAGCACGCAGACATGGAGTGATTGGTGGACATTCTGGCGCCGTATTGCCGGTGGCCTGAGCCAGGAGCAACAGCTGATCATCTACAAGGACATTGCGAAGTACATTAACCCTGCTGCAAGCCGTAACAGCAAACTGGCCAAGGAAATGCAAGAACGCAGCTATGAAGACATGGTAAGGCTGGCTGCCAGTTTAGAAAACTTGCCTTTCGACAAGAAGCTGCAGCTCATTGAGTGGATCTTCGGCCGGCTGCAAAAACCACAGTACTCCCAGGCCCATTGGTGGGCGATTGGCCGTATCGCAACCCGCAGTCCTTTCTATGGCAGTGCGCATAATTTGCTCACGCCTCAGCACGTTGCCTACTGCTTGCCGGAGCTGATGGATTTCGACTGGCGCAAGGATCCAAACATCGCTTTTGCGGCGGTAATGATGTGTCGAATGACCGGAGACCGTACTTTGGACATTGACGAAAATAACCGAAATGACGTTATATTGAAGCTAAAAGCCAGCAAAGCGCCAGAAAGTTGGATAGAAATGGTGTCAACCGTCAAGGTCTTGACAGAGAGTGAAACTAAGCGCGTATTCGGTGATGCACTACCAACAGGATTACGCTTAATCGATTAAGGTTCTGTTAGGGTTCAGCTGGTAATCTCATCAATCATAAATGAGAACTAACTTTTCTTCCTTAGAGATTTTCTCTGGGAATGTTTTTTGCCTAGCGAGTACACATCACATGAACCGTTCACAATATAAAGTTATCGCACAGAGGATTTTTAAATCTGAGAATCAACGCATTGCTGTTGAGGCTGTGATTTTCGAAGGCCTATCTAGCTATGAAGCAGAGAAGCGCTTTGATGTGCCAAAAGGTACGCTTTCACGCAACGTACGTAAATACAAGCGTGAAGTAGAATACCTAAACACTGTTGTAGCGGCTTAGTAGTTAGCCAGCTTAAAGCAAAAAAACGGAGAATGGTTACATTCTCCGTTTTTTTATGCGTGGCTATTGATACGAAATACCCTAAGGCTACATCATACGCAACATGTCATCCCGCCCTCGTAACCAGCAGCTCAGCCAATACAGCACCACGCCAACCGCCAGCATCACAAGATGCGAAAAATAACCAAACTCGGCAAAGACCGTATATGCCGACGAGCTCGTCAAGATAGAAAAAGGCAACCCGTAAATCTCGGATAGCACGGCACCGGCTTCGCTCGACCCTGTTGCTTGGAACATCGCGATTTTAAACAGGATCACCGTCAGAATCGCCGCGAGAAGCGGGTATCTGGTCAACTGGGACAAAGCCATAAGTCCTGCGCCGATAGGAAAAAGGGCGATACTCATCAATGCCAACCGGCCGGAAAAGGCCCACCAGTGGCCCAATAGATTTGCAATGGAGATCCCCCAGTTTGCCATCATCTCTTGATGTAGCCACAAGGTTGCCATGACCCAAACGATAAAGTCGGCGGCAATCATCAAGGCAGAGGCTATCAATGGAATCACCACCAGCGCAAATATCAGTTTCGCAGCTACAGCCTGATAGTCAGAGACAGGCATTGAGCGCCAAAATAGTAAGCTGCCTTCCTGTTTTTCTTTGCGCAACGTTTTGGGGACGTAAATAAAGAACAACACCAGGTAAACAATACCGGCGACCACTTCGTTAAGCTTGCCGACCAACCCGGCAAACGTCCCTTGCGCTACCCCCCAGTCGATCACTCCCTGTCCGCTGGACTGGATCGAAAGGGCAACATTATCGCCCTGCATCACAAAGACAAAGTTAATGATCGCAAAGGCCAGCAGCAAAAGCGGTAACCGAATGACAATGCGGTGCTCAATCAATTCTTTTTCAAGCAGTGTGAACCAGGCTCTCATACATCCTCCTGCTGCAGGGCAATGAAGACCTCAGACAAAGAAGGTTCACAGACCTCACCGAGTGCCGATAGCTTTTCGGCTTTACCGTTTTCGAAAAAACACATGGACTCTTTTACCCCATGTTGGATATAGATGGGCCTCGCCGCTTCTGCTTGACGCAGATTTTCTTCGTTAACAATAACCTTCTGAAAGCGCCCTTTAAGCTCATCGACAGTGCCATTCATCACTGCTTTGCCTTTTTTTAAGATAAGCAGTTCGGTTAGCAGATGAGACACCTCGTCAACTTCATGGCTAGCAATAATCATGGAACGCTCACCCTTCTTTAGCCACTCGATAAGCTGATTATAAAACCGCTCTCTGAACATCAGGTCTAAGCCAAGCGTGGGCTCATCCAAGATCAATAGTTTCACATCGGCTGACATTACCAGGGCTAGATGCAATTGCACCTTCATTCCTTTCGACAGACGCCCGATTTTGGTTGATAGCGGAATATCCGTTTGCGATAAATACTGTTGGGCAAGCTCTTGGTCGAAATTTGGATGCACGCCTGCACTGTATTTGACGATTTGCCTTACTGTCATCCACTCCGGAAGTACGGCGACATCCGACAGGTAAGCCAAGTCCCGGACAATGTTTACACGTTCTTTTCTTGGTTCCAGCCCGAAAACACTCAGTGACCCATCATATTCATGAGCACCTAGTAAACACTTGATTAATGAAGATTTCCCGGCACCATTGTGGCCCAGAATCCCCAACACCTGCCCCGGTTTAATTGTAAAATTAATGCCCATCAGCGCTCGGAACCTCCCGTAGCTTTTTCCCAGCTGATGTGCTTCTACCAATGTATCCACTATTTAACCTTTTACTTAATATTTAATTCTCACATAAGCATACTATCAGGAATGCCGTAGCCCTAATACTAATAGTCTAGATACAGGTATATGTATTTAATTACATCCCAACAAGGAAGAAACAGCGTGCATATGGAATAAAGAAAAATGTGCCAATCGTTTGATTGACACATTTAAGAGGCATATGAGGGGGTTACTCTAGATAAATAGAGCAACAATTTCTGAAACATGTATATGTTCAGAGAATTATTGAATTAACCCAACAGTATTCAAACTGAAGGCGGGCTAATGTCAGCAATAGGCTGAAGTGTTTTTATTCTTCGTTTGTTTCAACTAGTTCTTCGGGAGAAACACCATCTTTTTCCATAAGCGCGAGAATTTCCATCATACGTACCTGACGGGCTTCATCTTTAAACTCATGGAGAACAGCAATAAGATTGTTAATTTTGTGTAGAGGCATGCGCTTAATCACCGCTTTCTGACGTCCCGGTACTTCATCAGCAAAATCGATTAGTACCTGGCGGTAGTCAACACGCTCTTCTTTTATAACACCTGTTTTAGTATCAACTTTTACAGTTTTAGCTTCAACACTATTAAGCATCGCTGATAATGCTTTCTCAGCAGCTGCAAAGTTATCCATCAATATTACCTCTTAAACTGAATATCATGCACTGAAGTCGCCGACTGAAATGGCTATTCAAGCGATGTCATGATGATATGCAAATAACATTCAAAAATATTTTATCTTGCATCGATGGCAAGAGAATTCTTTTCATATTGAACCACATTCAATGCAGCACATAAGTTGTCAGAAGCAAAGAGTGGCAATAGTTAGGAACTACAACGGGTAGATACGATGATAATACCTCTTGTTAGAATCCTTGTGAACATAAATTTAAGGAAATTATCAAATATTCAGCAATCAGCAGGGTTTGACTGCATATAGTGATTGTGGACTAGGGTGTACACTTTAGCAAATAGATTCACCAAAGCGCATTAAGCCTGCCAACATTTTCTCTAATATTGAACATCATGAAGCCAGCTCCAGCCCCCTGCAAGTGACTTCGATATATACTCTTACATATGGCTGGCTTACACCACAACTATTATCATGGCTTGGTTATTAAAGCGGTTAATTCAATTACTAATAGTTACTAGTTTTACGGCAGTGTCATTTGCCTCAAGCAAAGTGAAAGGTGTATTCGAAGCAACAAAACCTTGCCCTGCATTTCAATCTTTTCGCCAACATTCCAACCCTGGTGATATCAACGTGATACCACAACAGCAATATGCCATTCATGCCCGTAACAAACCCGATGGAGAGTGGCTGCAAATTGTTGTCCCCGCAGCCTCTCCGGCACTACGCTGGGTTAACCTATCTTGCGGGCAGTCCGATTTTTCACCTCCGCTCAAGGAAAAGGTAACCAATCAGCAGTGCAAAGCCAAAGGCCAATATGATTCGTACTTGCTTGCTATTAGCTGGCAGCATGGTTTCTGCGAGCATGCTACTGGGCATGCAGCGAAGCCGGAATGCACAGCCATCCACCGACAGCAGCTCGCCATTTACAACCTTACCCTACACGGCTTATGGCCCACTCGGCAATCTTGCGGTATTCGCTATGGCTACTGCGATCCGGATAAAGCCATGGAACTAAAACCAGAGACAATCGATGCTATCGCTCCCTGGATACCCAATTTTTATTACCAGACAGATTTTGGGGCATATCAATGGAAAAAGCACGGGAGCTGCCAACACCGTGAGGATGATGACTATTTTCTCTTAGCCACCTCATTAGTCCGCCAAGTTGATGCCTCATTAATTGGACGATATATCAAACAGCATGCTGGCCAACAGATGCCTATTGAGCCGTTCAAGCAAGTACTTACCGATAGTTTTGGCTCCCATGCCGTCAATCGGATCCAGCTATCGTGCATTAAAAAACGCTACCTCCAGGAAATAAGATTAAGTTTGGGCAAGGATTTTGAACAACAGGACTCCCTCTCCAGCATACTCTCTTCGGGCCCGGCTCTGCCGTCGTTTGCCGGAAACTGTGGCCCTACCGTGGTGATTGAAAATTGATTACTTTTAAATCAGACAAATAGATTTAGAGCTAATAATGAGAGGCAGGTATTATTTTCACAAACTTAGCCTATTGCATTCTTATCTTGGTACTGTAGAATCATTGTCAATCATTCGCTAAAGCAATGAATATAAAGCCTTTTGGCGGACATTAGCGCAGTTTGGTAGCGCACTACTCTGGGGGAGTAGGGGTCGCTGGTTCAAATCCAGTATGTCCGACCAAAGGGCTTTTTGTTTTCCTGCCACCACGCTGTCCAGCGTATCACCCATATGCAATGCATTTGACGCTTATTTAACACAACAGATCCGGGCGATTGGGTTAAACTACTGAAGCGTATCGTTATTGGTGCCTACCCCTCGCAAATAGCGAAGTTCTACTGCATTGATTTTTCCTATTGAGCCGAGGTATCTTCACACTTGAGCGACACAGTTACACTATTTTTGGCGCGACTCGCCTTACAAGGGATTTTAGAAACACATGCTTTTTTTCATTAGCCGGAGAAGTCAGCGTTCTCTGGCAGGTTTACCAGCCCAACCAAAATCCGGGACGTTATGAAGTTATTGAATATCATACGTTTCAGTGCCATTGGCTGTATTTTACTTATCTCCTGTATCTTATTGATCGACAGATGGTTCTCCGATCAAGCCTCGTCTCGGATCTTTGCTAGCACGCAAGACACCCCTACCCGCTCTATTGGTCTAGTGCTCGGTACCAGCAAATATATCGCCCGCTCACTAAACCCTTATTATCAATACCGGATCGATGCCGCCCAGCAGCTATACAAAGAAGGAAAAGTCGATATTTTGCTACTGAGTGGCGATAATGCCCACCGCTCATACAACGAGCCATGGACAATGAAACGAGATTTGCTTAAATCGGGTATTCCAGAGCAAGACATCGTACTGGATTATGCCGGATTCAGAACCCTAGATTCTGTCGTCAGAGCCAAGAGTGTCTTCGATGCCAACCACTTCGTTATTATTACCCAACGCTTTCACTGTGAGCGTGCATTGTTTATTGCTGGCAGGAATAAAATTGATGCGATATGCCTTGCGGTCCCAGAGCCCAAGGGATTGGCAGGACTAAAAATAAGGGTTCGTGAAGTGCTTGCCAGGATCAAAGCTCTTATAGATGTATATATTCTTGATATGAAACCTAAATTTGCCGGACCTAAAGAACCGATTGAAAGAGAGCCCCTTGAGCTAGAAGGTCCTCACCGACCAAGCTAAATTTACCGTCCCGATGCATCTCCCAGCTTTGCTTTACCGACCACTCGCTGGGAGATACGCTGCTGATTTATTTTATCGAAGCATTGCCTGTCGATAATACCGCCCCTCCTTTAGACAAAGCATCGAATGACTTTATAAATTTTGCCCTGACATTGCGGACATGCACTTGTGCATCCTGCCTAATACGCTTCCGAGTCCCTTGCTGTTTCATGCTACCTGCCAACAATCAATTCACACAATTACCTTTCTGCCAGTTATGATACCCATCGCATAACAACTGTAAAATAGCCTAAGACCAGCAACCCTGATCAATGAGAGTAATATCACATACTGTAACGACAATGTTCATACCGAGTTCTTTGAGCCGCGGATCTGCGCCTCGCCGCAAAAAGTCGTCCGTAGAAATGGGTACTTTTCTACACATTCCAACTTCATAACCTCACACTTCAATCAATCCAATCGTCAATTGGCCAACAATTGAACGCAAACATATTAACAAAACAAAAACAGTTGGTAACATTCATAGCAAGTCACCTGAGTGCACATGATTGCACTTGATAACTATAATCAGATGAAAGGAAACTACTATGACAGCCTTGACGATGACACTACGCAAGTGGCTGTTTGACCGGAACAGTATTATTCTGCTGGCAGACATCGCCCTCTTTACCTTACTTTTAAATACCCTACCTTTTGACAAAGAAGTGGTTGTTGGTCTCAGTATTCTTGCTTTTGTTGCGGTACTTTGGCTGACCGAAGCCCTCCATGTCAGTATCACTGCGATTTTGGTACCGATCCTTGCCGTCAGTTTCGATATTTTCCCGACGCCTGCGGCGTTGAGTAATTTTGCCAACCCTATCATCTTCCTGTTTTTGGGTGGTTTTGCCCTCGCAGCAGCGTTACACAAGCAAGAGTTGGACAAGGCAATAGCCGATAAAGTGTTGCTGATCGCCCAGGGACGTATGTCGGTTGCCGTATTCATGCTCTTTGGTGTTTCTGCAGCCCTGTCTATGTGGATCAGTAATACCGCCACCACCGCCATGATGCTACCGCTTGTG
Source organism: Photobacterium sp. DA100 (assembly GCF_029223585.1). NCBI lineage: Bacteria > Pseudomonadati > Pseudomonadota > Gammaproteobacteria > Vibrionales > Vibrionaceae > Photobacterium > Photobacterium sp. DA100. Next base: position 2,151,648 of record NZ_CP119423.1, read on the forward strand.
CTGGGGGTACTCAACAAGGTGAACGCCAAGAGCGAGCGCAGCACCTATGTATTCGTTCTTCTTGGTATTGCTTACTGCGCAAGTATCGGCGGTATTGCCACTGTCGTCGGTAGCCCGCCTAACGCCATCGCGGCCGCCGAAGTTGGCTTGAGCTTTACAGAGTGGATGGCATTCGGCTTGCCGGTATCGATTGTTTTGCTTCCTGTAACCGTCGCCCTGCTCTACTTTATGCTGAAGCCGAACTTGAAGCATACCTTCGATCTAGACCACAAGCCTGTTGAGTGGAACAACGGCAAGCTGGCGACCTTGGTCATTTTCGGTATTACGGTTCTGCTGTGGATTTTCAGCAAGCCTATCAATGGCATGCTTGGCGGATTCAAGAGCTTTGACACGCTGGTTGCCCTGGCTGCGATTGTCATGCTTGGTGCATCGCGAGTGGTTCAGTGGAAAGATATCGAGAAGTCTACCGACTGGGGCGTGTTGCTACTATTTGGCGGCGGTATCTGCCTGAGTAATGTGCTCAAGGCCACTGGCACCAGTGTCTTCCTGGCCCATAGCCTGAGTGGGTTCCTGGAGCAAGCCGGCTTGTTCTTCACCATCTTGGTGGTGGCAGGTTTTGTTGTGTTCCTCACTGAGTTTGCCAGTAATACCGCAAGTGCCGCGCTTCTCGTACCGGTCTTTGCCACTGTCGCCGAGGCTTTAGGCGTATCCCCGGTTATCCTGTCAGCCCTGATTGCCGTTGCCGCTTCTTGCGCATTCATGCTGCCAGTAGCGACACCACCGAATGCCATCGTCTTTGGCTCGGGCCATATCAAGCAGTCGGATATGATGAAAGTCGGGATTTACCTCAATATCCTGTGTATCGCAGTACTGTCAGCGCTTGCCTACCTGTTCTGGTAACCCAAACAGACGCAAACAAGACAACAAGGTGGGGCAATTGCCCCACCTTTTTTGTCGGCACCTTACAGTTCATCGGCCGGAAAGCGAACGCCCAGTATCGCTCTCGCCTGGGTCGTAATTGCACTGACAATCTGGCTGCGAACAAGTCCTTCGTGGTTGACTGTACCAGCGTTCAACAAACGGGCAAACTCCTCGGCTTCATAGCGCATCGCATTCTCATCTTGCGCTACGGTTAAATCAACCGCAGGCTCGTCACGGCGACAAAGCCTAACGCCATGGCATTCAGATATAAAATCAACCAACAAGGTGCCCTGCTCGCCTTGGATTTCACTCGGGATAAAGCCATCGCTGACTTTCGAGTGCGCAATAGTGACATCAAAATCCGCGTAATGCAGCACCAGTGTGCCATGGGCATCCACCCCGGAGTCGAGTAGGTTTCCCTGTGCCGTCATGCTGTTTGGCTCACCAAACAAGGCAATGGCACTGCTTAATGGGTAGACCCCGATATCCATCAGTGACCCATTGGAAAAAGCAGGGTTAAACGTATTGGGATTCTCACCGTTTAGGTATTTCTGATAACGCGAGGAATACTGGCAGTAGGAAAAGTACACTTTGCGAATACGACCAAGCTTAGGTAGGGCTTTTTGAATCACTGCAAAATTAGGGACATAGGTTGCCTTCATCGCTTCAAATAACAGCACTTGCTTTTCGGCAGCCAGTTCAACCAACTCTTGCACTTCATTAATATTGGATGCCAATGGTTTCTCTCCAATCACATGCTTGCCCGCATTGATAAACACTTTGGCTTGCGGGGCATGCAACGAGTTGGGGCTTGCGATATACACGGCGTCTATTACATCACTGTTTGCAAGATCCTCGAGTGAGTCATAACATTCTACTTGTCCATACTTACTGGCAAACTCAGACGCTTTTTCCAGTGTCCTGGAATAAACAGCCATCAATTGGTACTGGCCCGTTGATAATGCAGCGCTGATAAAGCGGTCGGTGATCCAGTTTGTACCGATTACACCCAAACGAATCATTGGTTATTTCCTTAATGGTTACTAGCTGTATGCAGTGTAACAAATACTCATATCTGACATAACCTCAATATCTGTATAGAAACTCACCATATTCCTTGTGTTAACAGTCAGTTATGGTTTACTTTGGTTATGCCGAACAAATATACGAGTGAAGTTATGTACTACGCAGAAATTACCGGATGGGGCAAGTGCCTCCCTCCTACTGAGCTGAGTAATGATGAGCTCAGTCAATTTGTTGATACTTCAGACGAATGGATACGAACTCGTACGGGTATCGAGTCTAGACGAATAAGCCATGTAAACACTTCTGAACTGGCCCATATCGCAGGAGCCCGTGCGCTTGCGGCTGCCGGCGTAGATGCCTCCGAATTGGACCTCATCATTGTCGCGACTTGCTCTCCAGACACCCTTGTCCCCAACATCGCCTCAAAAGTGCAGCTCGACCTGGGCGCAACCAAAGCTGCCGCCTTCGATATGAATGCCGCTTGTACGGGGTTCCTGTATGGTCTGGAAACTGCGACCAAAATGATTCAGGCCGGAAATTACCAGCATGTATTGGTTATCGGAGCCGAACGCCTGTCATGGTATCTCGACTGGAGCCAGCGTGATACGGCGGTACTTTTTGGTGACGGCGCAGGCGCTGCTGTTCTGAGCCGCTCAACCCAGCTCTCTGGCCTGCTCGATGCCCAATTGGGCTGTGATCCAGAAGGAAGAGATGTGCTGGCCATCCCGGAATTCGGCACGGCCATGGATCGCTTCAACCCAGATGCCGGACATTTTGCCTTCAACTTTGTGGGACGGGAAATATTCCGACGTGCCGTGCGGGGAATGGGAACGGCTGCTAACACTGTGTTGCGAAGGGCCAACCTAACCCAGGGGGATATTGATGTGGTGATCCCCCACCAAGCTAACCAGCGTATAATCGAAGCCCTGTGCGACCATGCCGGCATTCCGCAGGACAAAGCTTTCGTTAATATTCACCAGTATGGCAATACGTCAGCCGCAACCGTGCCTATTGCGCTATGCGAAGCGGTGGAGCAAGGCCGGGTCAAACCCGGTGACACTATTCTGTCAGCGGCATTTGGTGCGGGACTGACCTGGGGTGCCGCCGTTATCAAGTGGGGGCAGCGTGTCACACCGGTTAACGCCTCCGATGCCGAACTGCCAGAATGTCACCAGACGGCGACGGAACTGCTGGAAAATGCAATTCGCCACTGCACCAAATAACATTGGTAATATCAGCCTCCATAATAAAAAACCAGCACGCGTGTGCTGGTTTTTTTATTGACCTACAGAGCTAGAAGTTAAACCACCTCAACCCGGTTACGTCCCTGCTGCTTTGCTCTATACAGTGCGTTATCCGCCCGCTGTATGAATGTCTCTATCTTCTCATCGGGCCGATGCTCTGCCACACCGACGCTACAGGTGATACGGAGCCCATTTGTCCATTGGTAACTCTCGACAATTTCCCGCACCATTTCGGCAAACTCCCTTGCGCCACGAAGGTTGGTGGCAGGACAAAAAATAATGAACTCCTCACCGCCCCAACGTACGACTACATCCGTTTTTCGCGCTCGCAGATTCAGCACCCTGCCAAATTCTTTAAGTACTTCGTCACCGCCGTGATGCCCCAATGAATCATTGATTCGCTTGAAATAATCGATATCGATATACACCATCGACAATGCGTGGCAGTTTCGTTGCGAAAAATCAACGATTTCCCGCAACCAGCGATCTACCGCATGTCGGTTTTGCGTTCCCGTCAGATTATCGGTGAACGCGAGCTGCTCAAGCGCCAGCGACTGTTGATACAGTTGCTTGTTAGCCTGTTTGAGATAATCCGCCTGCGCCCCCATTTGCTTGACCCGGTCAGCAAGACGCCGACGTTCTGCTACCAAAAAGTAGATAGCAGCCAGCACCCAAAGCAAAATATTAACCCTAAGAAGTGCGGATTCTGATAGCCAGTGACCATAAAAAACCAGCCGGTTCAGTTTAATCGAATAATGTGCAGGCTTGACGTGACTACCTGTCGCAATTTCAATTTGCACTATGTTATCGAACTGAGGGCCAGAATTTTCAATCGGTACTTGGTAATCAGCTATCCACCATGAAAGCACCTGAAATGCTTTCAAAGGGATCACTTTCATGCCGTCGCCTAAACCTGGTGCAAACTCTATCGCATTGAATTTATATGACACAGGATCATCGGTGCTGGAATAATCAGGATCGAAATTGCGTAAATAAACCCTGAGACGTTCGCCATCCATCAGGCTGTAATAGTCGACATCAATGCCGATGGAGTGAAACGAAGATAGGTCTAGACCACCCATCGTGCCTACCAGATCAATCGATATCTCACAAAATGGCCACTTTCCCTGTGTACCTATATCGCAGTTCAACTTAACTGCCTTGCCATTAAAGTCGATATAGGACTGAGTGTCCCCCCCTTGGCTACTGTCATCGATACTGGAATAAATGGCATTCCTGGCATCAATTTTCAGCTCTTTTTCAAATCCCCCTAAGATATGAAACAACGCTGTTAACGATGAAAACGTTAGCAGGATATAAGCCGCTAGTCGTATACGTCGCCTTAAATTGTCCATGAATACCTATGACAAATAATAAAAAGGAAAATAAATGGGGCAATATTTCGTTCATTAACAGTAAGATAGAATAGAATACCAGAAGCTTCAGCTATCACCAAGCCTCTAAATTTTCATCAAAAAATAAGAGTCAGAAATTACTGCTTGATCACGTATTTCTACACGCGCAAGGCAGGCACCCTCGCTTTTGACACAAAAAGCACCACATAGGTGGTGCTTTATTGAAGGTGAAAAATGGAAGCGGTAAAAAGGCTACTTACGCTGGCGCTGACGCCCTCTATGCTTGTGAACTTGAGACTTAGCCTTGGCACGGCGCTTGTCACTCGAACGCCCGCGGCGGCGGTTTTCCGGTGGCTCAATCGTCGGATCAGGCTCGTAGCCTTCTAGCCACTGCTGCGGCAAGCGCGTATCAAGCAGCTCTTCGATGGCCCGAAGCGCCCACTCTTCATCCAGGCTCATCAGTGAGATCGCGTGCCCTGCCTGCCCTGCTCGGCCGGTACGGCCAATGCGGTGGACATAATCTTCGGCTTTAAATGGCATCTCATAGTTGACGACATATTCCAACTGTTCGATATCCAGCCCACGGGCAGCCACATCAGTTGCGACCAAGACCCTTGCCTTGCCCGATTTGAAATCGTCCAGCGCACGCTGGCGCGCGCCTTGGCTTTTATCCCCATTGATCGAGACAGCCTTGATTCCATCTTTGCCAAGCTCCTTGGCAAGCTCATCCGAGCCCTGCTTGGTTTTGGTGAACACCAGAACCTGCTGCCAATTTCGGGAACCGATCAAATAAGCCAGTAACTCACTTTTTCTATGCTTATCGACTGGGTACACCATCTGCTCGACCGTAACCGCGGCGCTATTGCTTGGCGTTACCTCGATCAGCTTTGGCTCATCCAAAATGTCATACGCAAGCTTCTTGACCTGCTTGCCAAATGTCGCCGAAAAGAAAGCAGTCTGGCGCTCAACATGCATGCGCTTGAGAATACGCTTGATGTCATCAATAAAACCCATATCCAACATGCGGTCGGCTTCATCCAGCACCAGATAGCTGATCTGGCTGAGATCAACCGTGCGCACATGCGCGTGGTCAAGCAGGCGGCCTGGCGTGGCAACCAAAATATCCACGCCCGACTCGAGGGCTTTGACCTGCACCTTCATGCTCGTGCCACCGTAGGCCACTGCAACTTTCAGCTCAGTATCTTTCGCATACCCGCTCAAGCTATCGAACACTTGCTGGGCCAGCTCGCGGGTCGGTGTCAGGATCAAGGCTTTGACCTGTTTTGCTTCCGTCGCAGTGCCATTGCCTTCCAATAGGCGATGCAGCAGAGGCAAACCAAACGCGGCTGTCTTTCCCGTACCGGTCTGGGCACCGGCCAAAACATCATGGCCTGCTAATATTTCAGGAATAGCCTGCTGCTGCACCGGTGTTGGCTGCTCGAAACCGAGAGAAGAAACATTTTCAACAAGTTGGCTATTTAGCCCCAGCGATTGGAAAGACATGCAAAATACCGACAATTTTCAAAAGAGGCCGGATTCTAGCAAAAAAGCTGGGCAAGTGTGAGTGTTGGCGGGAAGTTTCCGGTTTTTAGTCGCCACAAAGTAAAAAGCACCGCAAAGCGGTGCTTGAATGATATCGAATAGTGACAGCTGAATCGTAAATTATTTAATATTCAGGAATGCAGCACCACGGACGCCGCCTGAATCACCATGTTTTGCTTTGATGATCTTCGGACATTTTGCAACAGAAAGCAGGTACTTCGGAATGCGCTTTGGCATCTCTTCGTAAATCAGCTCGAAGTTTGACAGGCCGCCACCCAGCGCAACCACGTGTGGATCCGTAGCTGTGAATAGGTTTGCAAAACAGATCGCCAATAGTTCCATGAAGCGTTCTACGTGCTCAACCGCCTTGGCTTCACCTTCAGCATGCGCCTTGATGATGTCGATCGCTTTCTTCTCTTCACCGTAGTAATGGGCGTAAAGCAGTTCGAAACCACGGCCAGACAAATAACTGTCCAGGCAGCCTTTCTTATCGCAGCCACAGCCTAGCAGCGGTGCATTTTCACCCAAGTGGAACCATGCATCGATAGGCAGGCGGGTATGACCGACTTCGCCAGCAACGTGATTGCGGCCCGAGAAAACTTTACCTTCATAGATAAAGCCGCCACCAAAACCAGTCCCCAGGATCAAACCCAGCACTGAAGGCTCATCTTGTAGCTCCTCGTCCCACGCTTCAGAAAGCGCAAAACAGTTCGCATCGTTTTCAATTTTTACCGAACGACCAATTTTTGCTTCAAGATCTTTACGTAGCGGCTTTCCTTTTGCCGCAGGTACGTTAACGGTCAGAACAGTGCCATCATCAGCATCTTCCATGCCCGGCAAACCCAAACCAATCGAGCCTTCACAACCAAACTGTGCATCGTATTTATTTACCAAGCCGGCGATAGTCTCGACCAACAGATCATAATTATCTGTCGGGGTTGGCACTCGCTCGGTGGCGACACGCTCAAGTTTTTCGTTAAACGCGCCAAACTCAATCTTGGTTCCACCCACATCAAAGCCGTAGTACATCCTGCACTCCCAAAAAATAAGAAAAAAACAAAACTGAAAAAATTATCCACATATCTACACCTACAGACTGTGACGAGCTGCAGATTTAGCAGGGCTGCATGGTGCTTGCTATCGCGATTGCTGAAAGAAACATCAAAATGTTGCATAATTTAAATGCACTTCAGCAATACCTAAGCCTAATTCCCCTGCTTAGGCATAACTTGCCATGTATTCGCGCAGCTGGATGATCGCGTTATCATCAGGAAGCACCCGGTTCATTTTACCGGTGAGGTAGTTTTCGCGGAAAACATCAAACCACAAATCCAATACATCGGCATTTCTTGACTCACCGAAAAGATCGATAATTCGCGCGGCGACTTCAGCGGTACCCAATTGGTTTTCTTTTGAGGCTTCGCGCACTTTGTACCGTGAAGGCTTTTCTGGATTGATGGACAGAACAGGGAACTGATTCAAGTAAGGGCTCTTGCGGAACATTTTCTTCGCTTCCGCCCAGCTGCCATCAAGCATAATAAACAATGGTCGCTTACCCGGCTCCATTTCTACTCGCTCGGCAACACGTTCCGGGGCCGAATATTCCGCTGGGAACACGACAAACGGCTGCCATTGTGGGTCCTCGAGTAGCGCCAGCATCTCAGGATTTGGCTCGGTACGCGACCAGATATAGGCATAGGTATCTTCAAACAAATCGGCGATCAGACGGCCGGTATTGCTAGGCTTGAGGATCTCATCATCATACATCACCAACAAGAAAGCGGCATCCGATGTGATTTCCGGCTTGCTGGAGCAAATACACAAATGTTTGCGCAACATACAGAATAAGCAGCGCTCTACTTTACAGCCACGGGCAAGAAACGGACGAGTAGAACGAGCAAGGCGCTCATCATATAACTTATGAACAGCATGAATACGCATAACGGTTTACCTAACAACAAAAAACGCCAGCATTCTACTGGCGTTTGTATACCCATGCTAGCTCAAAATGCACAATCGTCGCTAAGGCTGCAACCGATATGTCGACAGTAAATCCTGCTGCTGGTGGGCGATATCTGATACCATTCCGGCCTGCTCCACCAGCGTCTTCAACTCTCGGCTGTTAGTTTGCGCTTTCAGGGAGACCCGCTCAACACTTTGCCCGACATCGATCGAGGCATTTTCCTGTTGCTGGGTTGCCGCTGCAATGGCAATCACCTTGTCATTGATCGTGGCAATCATTGATTTAATCTGATGAATTGATGCCTGCACCTCACTACTCAAGTCAATCGAGGATGTCATCTCCTCCCGACTGACCACCATCGCTTGATTGACATCCCTTGCAGCCCGGTGCAGCTCATCAATCGTGGTACGAATCGACGCTGTTTGCATATTAGTTTCGCTGGCTAACTTGCGAACCTCATCGGCTACCACGGCAAACCCCCTGCCCTGCTCGCCCGCACGAGCGGCTTCAATGGCGGCATTGAGTGCCAGCAGGTTGGTGTTATCGGCAATCGTACTGATCAATTCCACCACCTGGGTGATTTTATCGACGTGGCTATCGAGCTCTTTCATGCGGGTTTCATTAACCGCAAAGCGCTCATCCAATTGGCGTAACCGCAATGTGCTCTGTTCGATAATATCAACCCCTTGCTGAGCCATATTATTAGCCTGCATGGCTTCTTGCTCTGACTCGTAAGTACTGGCAACAATCTCTTTAATCGAGATTTCAAGCTGCGAAATAGCCGTTGCAATAGCTGTTAATTCATCACTTTGCTCTTTGATGGCAATCCGCGACTGCGAGGCCGCTTTCTGACTGGTTTCCGCAGCCATGCTCAACTGGTGGCTGTTTGCCACTAGCTGGCCGAGTGTCTGGCTATTGTTGAAGTTTGATTGATTCAGTAAACCGCCTAACACGGCAAACTCTTTCGGTGCATCCTGAGTGGCCTTAACGGTTAGATCACCATTGCTCGTCGCCTTGACGACACGGTCTATTTTCTGCAGCGAGCGTTTTACTGAATGGCTGATCCAGCCACTGGCAAAAATGGCAACCACCAGGCCAACAATACTAAAGGTAATAAACAATGCCATCGCATTTTCACTCGCCTCTATAACCCCGGCCTCGCCTTGCTCAACCAACCTATTGGCACCATCGATAAGCGTATTAATCTGGGTAGCCATGGACCCGATTTGCTGATGGGCTTCTCGCACCTTGGCTGCCTGCTCTTGCTGAAGTGCCAGTGTCTGAAGCTGCAGCGCAACAATGCCATTATACTCGAACAGTGCTTTCACCATTGAGAACGGCACCGTAACACTGGTGTAGTCCGCAATACTCGGGTCGAGGCGATGCATTTCCCGCCAGGCATATTTCATACCCGACAGGTTGGTACTTTGCAGGCTACGTACCAACCCTCGTGCTTTAGATAAATCACGCTCGAGCATCAATGCCATCAGATGACTTGCCATTTCCAGCGAGTGATTCACAAAATTTGTAACATGGTTAATGCCAGCTAAATTATTGGCAAACACTTCGGTACCAACACGGCTCATTTCGGCGCGAACTGAAGAAACCGCATAATTCATCATCGCTTTGTCGGTTTCGATTTTATCCTGGTTAATCAATATCTCTTGCTGAGACTGGTATAGCGTTGCAGCCGTTGTGCCCACGTCATCAGCCTGGCTAATTAGCGCATGAATATCATTAGTCAACCAACCTAGTTGGTTTTTATCCGCAAGACGCTGTAGTTCACCGAGTGCCGCTGCCATTGTTTTCTGCTCGCTGACGAAAGCTTGATGTGCAATATCAAGCTCTTCAACAGACGAGCTGTTGATCATCTCACCGAGATGCTGGGCAGATTGCAATGACGCCCTGACAATCACACTGCTGTTCATAGTAACCGGCAGCGCCTGATGACTGAGAACGTCAAATTCCCGCGTAATATTTTTCAGTCCATTATTACCGAAAAAAGAAAGTAACCCACCGGTCACGACCAGTAATACAAAAACAATTTGAATGGCGGCTACAATGGAGAGACGGGGTTTACCCCGCAACTGGTTTTTCATGCTGATCATATCCCTGATTAAGTTCAGCCAGTATCGTGATCTGACACATCCTCTCCCCAAGAACAGAAACGAAATGGTTTTATGTCTCTATTTCAGCTAGCGGGACAGGACATCTTGGAGGCAAACTTACTCAATAAATATGACAATTAGATTTCAGTTAACTATGTCATCCTTGGTATCAATAGCAAAAACAATTTATCCGGACAAAAGTGGAGAAATAACGAAGCGAAACCGGAAGTCTGCTGAAATAAAAAAAGCAGCTAACTGCTGCTTTTTTTATCTAGCATTTTGGCTTATCGCGCTATCAAATAGGTTTTTAACCAACCCGACATAGTCTTCTAAAAAGCAAACCTGCTCATTGGTTGGGCAGCGACTCCACGCTCCGGCAAGCACTTCGTTCAAATCTTCCATAACCGCATCAGCTTCCTGCATCAACTTAAAACGGAAGTCAGCTTCCAGATCCGGATTTTGCGCAAAAACAGTCATCAAATTGGTTGCGATCATATCTGTCACTACATCTTCAACCGTTTCCTCGCATCCATTAGCTTCTGCATTTTCAAACAGGGAAAGGTGCTCAGTAAAGTACTCTATGAGCGCATGATAGCCTTCAGATTCTACAACCATAATCCAATCTACTCTTCCAATGATTCTTGTCTTACGTTACTGCTAATATTCAGGCTATTAGCAATTGCAATCAACAAGATAGCCTAAATGAGAATGAACGTATTATTCTATGTCAAATCAATCCAATGATATAGGCAAAAACTATATTTTTCGCTTTTACACCTATGACACCCCAGACATATCAGAACAATGTTCCACTGTAGATTGATAAAGCGTGCATTGATTGCGGCCCGCCCTCTTGGATTGGTACAGGGCGCTATCGGCACATTCTAACCATTGCTCATAAGACGTCATCCAAGGCGCCCACTCGCAGAGCCCCAAGCTAATCGTGACCCGAATATCACGGATGTCCATTTTCACCAATGATTCTTCGACCCGCTTGCGCAATCGCTCCGTGAAATACTGGGCTAACTCTGAGCTGGTGCCCGGCAGGATCACCCCGAACTCCTCGCCACCGTATCGGCCCGCAATATCAGATTGACGCTTGGCCTTTTTTAGCAGACTGGAAATAGACTTAATCACCGCATCGCCAGCAATGTGGCCAAAGGTGTCATTCACTTTCTTGAAATGATCAATATCGAACATGACCAGGCTCGACACGGTTTGATAGTGACGGCATTGGTCAAACTCGGCAGATAAACAAGACTCCCAATGACCTCGGTTATAAAGCTGTGTCAGCCGGTCGGTGATACTTAAGTGGGTCAGCTGCGCATTGCTCTCTCTTAGGTGGATCTTGCTTTTCGCAATGTCCGATACATCGGTAACTGTAAGGCAAATATGTCGGTATTCACCATCTAGCGCTTTTAACGGGGTTAAAGTCATGTTCTGAAACATACTCGTCATACCGCCGCTAACTGGGCTAAAGTTGGTAAAATTAAAAATAAAAGGCCGGTCTTCCCAACTGCTGAAGGAGCGAGTCCCAAGCTTAAAGGTCGACTGGATTTTATTTCTCAGCCACTCTTCCGGCAAGTCAGGTACTGCCTCGAATAAGTTTTGCCCCATAATTTGCTCGACGCTGATACCACTGTAAGCTTGCATGAAAGTGTTCCAAATCATGACTCTGTGCTTGCTATCAAGCATCACGACACCAGCATCAATATTGTCGATAACCTGCGCGGCAAGATGGAATTCAGATAAACTGTCAGGGTAAGTCACTGCAATGTCTCCATAAAACGTCTGATCACTTGTGTAGAGTCATGATCCATCATGAGTAAAACATCACAGGCCATATCCATTTTTTCAGACTGGTAGCTGTATTCGATGGTAAACAGCTCACAATTCATCGCTTCACTCCCTCCCCTGATCATATATTCCTCGAGGCATATGGGTTGCCGAATAGAAAAAGGAATATTCATTTGTTCAGACAAGGAAACCAAAAACGAGGACACCATTAAGTTGGCTATATCGATAATCACTTCACTCTGTTTATCACCGAATGTGCTAAACCCCAAACGTTCGCCAAATAGCCCAATATCACTTCCATATAGGCAGACCAGGGCTTCGCCGTGAATGCCTCCGCCGACAAAACGCTGGGCAATCGCAGTGGAGTCCGGACGATGAGTGAGGTTGCTGATCATCATATCCAGTTCGCCACAACCTAACATCGCAACATTCGGTAATGGCATGGTAATAAATTCACGGCAATGGTCGGAAATAATTGCTGCCCCCCTCCCTAGTGCAATATTAGCGATCTCCTGAAATTGATATAAATAATCATTTCCATAGAGCGGTTGAGAAGGGATGAAATTACTTTCTGGTGGAATATCTCTACTTTTTCGGATTAGTGAGAAGCCCAATTTTTTCAACGTCGAATAAATTTGGGAGCGCGAAAAAGGTTTGGCTAAAAAGTAATTCGCCCCGGCATCAACACAACGCTCAATGGCCCGTTGCTGTACATCGGCTGACAACACAATAATTTTGGTCGGATAAGTACTCACAGGCAATTGCTGTAACACACCAAAACCATCCAACACCGGCATCGTCAAATCAAGAAACATGACATCGATATCATTCATTGCAAGGCACTCCAGGGCTTGTGTGCCGCTTTCAGCGAAATACAGGGTTATGCCTGTAAATTCGCTGAAAAACTTTTGCATTGCCCGGTGTACCAACCGCGAATCATCACAAATTAATATAGTTTTGTCATGTGACACAAAGATATGACCCAAATTGCTTACCAACTTTGATTATGATAACGGCTTTATATCTTTTTTATATTTTTAGCTGTATTAAATTTTCCACAGAGTGACATGGATCGACTTTTGTCCAGCATTATTCACTTATTAATAATTCAACAACTTAGGCTTAACGCGGCATTCGTTAATTACACGTAGTTTTACTGTGGTTTTTTGGTTATGAATAAACAGGTATGATAAAAAAGCACTATTTCAAAAGGACATTATTAGAAATGAAAGTTATTCGCCTTATTCTTGGAAAGCTCATTTTATTGCTCAATGCCGTTTTCTCTCCCAAGCCACAGCAGCGCAGCGATGAAGAGCAACAGCGTATCAACAAAGAGCTTGAATCGATGACCCTTTACCAGTTCGAGTCCTGTCCATTCTGTGTCAAAGTACGCCGCGCAGCAAAAAAAATGAGTCTTCCGCTCGAAACTATTGATGCCAAGCAACCCGACAATGAGCAAGCATTGGTCAATGGCGGGGGAAAACGCAAAGTGCCCTGCCTACGTATCGAGCTGGCATCCGGTGAAGTCACATGGATGTATGAGTCCAATGATATTATTCAGTACCTAGAACAACGCTTCCCATAATTCCGAAAAAGTGCCGCCAAACGGCAATAGCCGCATGGCTTACTGGCAAAAAGGTGAACTACGTCAAGCCACTAAGCCATGCATTGTGCATTTCCCTGCTTTTAATGTCACACTTTCATTCCTCACCTACCAAAACTGCAAGCTCAATGAAAAAAAACAAAGTCATCACTACCGACGATATCCTGCTTAAACTGTGCCAGTCATTTTCTGGCGTGCTATCAGCGGCTACGGGCAGCCCTGTCAGTTACTCGGCGATGGTGCAAAAAATAAATAAAACCAGCCTTAAACCAGACATTGGTTGTTTCGTACTTTTTGATGGTGGCTTTACCGGACTTGTCGTCACCAACTTCTCTCACCAGGCTGCATTAGAACTCTACCAAAGCTATATGCTCAAGATGGGCATGTCGGCCGAAGAGCTCGCTATTCACCATTCGTCCGATGAAGTGGCCGATGTCCTCGGTGAATTGATGAACCAGGTTGTTGGGGACTTCACCGGTAAAATCCGCCGCGAGTTGCAAGTATCGATTACCCAGAACCAGCCCAAGATGCTTGCCCTGAACAAGCAGGTACTACTATCGGTAGATACCAATCTCGACCGGCCGCAGGCTCGTCGCGTCAGCTTCACGACCGAGAAGAACAATATTTTCTACCTCGAGCTGGCCATGGATAGAACCGAATTCATCCAACTCGAAGAATTTGATCAGCATGAAGAATGTGATCCCGACCAGATCATTGCGGCGGCACAGAGCCATTCTCACATCCCCCAAAAGAACACTACAGCACCTGTCGAGGTAGACCTAGATCTTCTCGACGAGCTCGGCATCTGATAGCTCAGCGCCCCCTCACCCTCTTTTATCCACTGCAGGCTATATGCCTGCGGTGCCCAAGCCACTCACTGATGAAACAAATTGTTCGGCTCAGCTTTGCTAGACTGTTGTAAAAAATGGTGTGAGGCCGGGTTTATGTATTGTCAGCGTTTGTGCTCCCTTATTCTTGGTGCGATCTTTTGTACCCCTTTTTCTTCCCATGCAGAAAAGGTTAACTACAGCGAGCTTGAAAACGGTGACACAATTACCGTCACACTGGATCAGCTACTGCCCACCCAAGCGGTTCTAGATTACGACCAAATATTTGCCAATCTGCAGCGCTATAAAGCGGATTTGAAAAACATGTATCGGGATCTGTGCCGGGTAAACGGTGCCAAAGGTGTTAAAAAATGGGATGAGAACTCCCTCCCTACCGATCCGGAAACCTATCAATGCTCTGGCAAAGTCGGCCAGAATGCGGATGCACTAACCACTGTGGTAGTGGGCCCTGAAGAAGGTGTCCTATACCTGACAGAAGGATTAACCCTACTCTCGACCTTCTGGGATATGCCCAATGGCGGCACCAGCGTTCCAATTACCCTCAAAGTTAGTCATAACCTCTTGGGCTCTGGTGATGATTTCTGGGCCGAAATGAGCAATGACAACGAAGTGTGGCTGGTCAACGAAAAAGGCAAAAAGCTCAAGCCCGATGACCTGCCTGAATACATAGGCATGAAACAGCTCAAGCATGACAAATACCTTTCCTTGGTCAACTTTCTCAACGGCATTAGTTACATCCCGCCAGAGCCAGATGGCAAAGACAACAAAACAGCCTCCATTCCCTATCTTGCTTTGAACTGGGCGCTTGAAATTCGTCAGCACATGAAAATTTCTGACTACGATCTCAATGATCCCGAAGAATACGCCACCGCCCTCACCGAAGCCGCCACCATTATGGTTGATCTGCCTGACGATGAAGTGATCGGCAAATCTAAGCGGACCGCCAGTGAGATGGGGCAGCTCGATCAGGTCGACAGCAAGGCTTTGGAAAAACTGGTCACCGACGAGACATCCCCGTTCGGCTTGGCGCTGGCCTACCGGCTAGCCAAGAAAGAAAAATCGACACCTAAGGTGGTACTGGAAGAGCAAGAAGCCCAAAAGGAGAAAGAGGAGCAGGAAGAAAAGGAAAAGAGCGAAAAGGGCAACAATGAAGAAGACGCACAATCCGAAGATAGCAGTGAGGCGAAAGAGTAACCTCACTACTGAAATATTTGCAGAGCAAGGCCTGCTACTTACGGTGATTTTTCGCTAGAAATGCATCGAGTTTATTGCCGAAGTTCTGTCGGTCCGCTTGGCTAAGTGGCGCAGGGCCACCGGTTTGCACCCCAGAGCTGCGCATTGTTTCCATGAAGTCACGCATTTGCAGACGCTGCTTGATCGTATCTTTGGTATACATCTCACCTCGCGGGTTTAATGCATGGGCACCTTTGGTGATCACTTCATCAGCCAGTGGAATATCAGCGGTAATCACCAAGTCGCCCGGCTCTGCTTGCTGGACAATATAATTATCAGCAACGTCAAACCCCGGCTCAACCTGTATCGACTTGATATGCGGCGAGGGCGGCACCCGGATAAACTGGTTCGCCACCAATGTGACAGCAACCCCTACCCGATTCGCGGCACGGAATAATATTTCCTTAACGACATTCGGACAAGCGTCGGCGTCTACCCAAATCTTCATACAATCATCTCCTAAACAAAAGCCGCCCTGTATAACTCTGTATTTACAGGTATACGTGGCGGCTTTCAAAAATTTATCTACCGAAAAGGCAACTCAACACAAGGCTATTAACCTTCAAGGCCTTTCTTAGCAAGGTATTCATCGTAAGTGCCGTGGAAGTCTTCCACGCCATCTTTGGTGATTTCGATGATACGCGTTGCAATCGATGATACAAACTGGCGGTCGTGGGAAACGAACATCAGGGTACCCTTGTAGTTTTCCAGCGCCAGGTTCAACGACTCGATAGATTCCATATCCATATGGTTGGTTGGCTCATCCATCAATAGGATGTTTGGTTTTTGCATGATCAGCTTACCAAACAGCATGCGACCCTGCTCACCACCAGACAAGACCTTCACAGACTTCTTGATATCATTCTGTGAGAACAGCATACGCCCGAGGATGCCGCGAACCACCTGCTCGTCGTCACCTTCGTTCTTCCACTGCCCCATCCAGTCAATAAGGTTCATGTCGCTCTCAAAGTCAGCGCTGTGATCCTGGGCGTAGAAACCAATATTGTTGTTTTCCGACCACTTGATCATGCCATCCATCGGCTCCATTACACCGGCAAGGGTGTTCAGGAAGGTAGATTTACCGATACCGTTCTCACCGATGATCGCGATACGCTCACCCACTTCCACCAGCAGCTTCACGCCGTTGATCAGGATGTTATCGCCGTAGCCCTGCTTCAGGCCTTCGACTTCAAGCGCGTTACGGAACAGCTCTTTCTCCTGCTCGAAACGGATGAATGGGTTCTGGCGGCTCGATGCTTTCACTTCTTCAAGCTGGATCTTGTCGATTTGCTTCTGACGTGATGTAGCCTGTTTAGCCTTCGATGCGTTGGCAGAGAAACGGCTAACGAAAGTATTCAGCTCGGCAATCTGTGCTTTTTTCTTGGCATTATCGGCCAATAGGCGCTCACGAGCTTGAGTCGCGGCTACCATGTACTCGTCGTAGTTACCGTGGAACATACGTAGCTCACCGTAGTCAAGGTCAGCCATGTGCGTACATACGCTGTTCAGGAAGTGACGGTCGTGCGAGATGATGATCATGGTGCAGTTGCGCTCAAGAAGAATACGCTCCAGCCATGCAATGGTGTGAATGTCCAGGTTGTTGGTTGGTTCGTCAAGCAACATGATGTCTGGGTCAGCAAACAGTACCTGAGCAAGCAACACTCGTACTTTCAGGCCAGGAGCAACCGCGCTCATCAGGCCAAAGTGCAGCTCTTCTGGAATACCAAGACCAAGAAGCAACTCACCAGCACGAGCCTCAGCAGAATAGCCGTCCATTTCAGCAAATTCTACTTCAAGATCAGCGACGCGCATGCCGTCTTCTTCCGACATCTCAGGCATTGCATAAATACGGTCACGCTCTTCTTTGACTTTCCATAGATCTTTGTGACCCATGATCACTGTGTCGACGACAGTGTACTCTTCGAAAGCAAACTGATCCTGACCCAGTTTCGCCATACGCTCGTTAGGATCTTTAGAGACAGTACCTGCAGAAGGCTCAAGCTCTCCGCCCAAAATTTTCATGAACGTTGACTTACCACAACCGTTCGCACCAATCAGGCCATAACGGTTACCTTCACCAAACTTAACGGAGATATTCTCAAACAGTGGCTTGTCGCCAAACTGCATTGTGATATTAGCTGTACTGATGATAACTTGTTCCCTCCATCGGAAACGTCTTGTAAAACAGGCAAATAAAAGAGCTGACAGTATTTGCCAGCTCTCTAAAATTGGGGGGATTATAACAGATAACGTGAGCTACATCACGCGATCATTTGTATGCAACAAATTGGATTTAGTAAACGTAGGGTGCTGTAGTTCAGGTTCGCCCTTACATAAGTGCTGGTGGATCACGGTTAGCTCAGGTATTAGGCCTGCTTGTAGTAGATCACAATAGTAAGAAGTGCCATAGAACTTGGGCGAGACATAACTGTAAGTAAGCATATGGATGAGTTTTATCACATGGATATTACTCAGGCTAACTCGTGCTCTTTGATAAGAGTGTCAAAATACATTGAGTCTGTTGGGCGGTCACTTTTGTTTGCAGCAAAGTCATTGCGACAATCTGGATTACAAAACCCAACGATAAAGCCCTTATATTCAGTAAGTGAGTCTAGCTGAACCAACTTACCCGATCTAGGACAGTATTTATTAATAGCTTTATTCTGCACCGCTTCTTCTCCTTGCAATAGATAAATCCTTACGAGCTACACAGCACATAAGCTTGAACCTATATAACCAGCCATTGCTGTAAAGCAATCACTAGCTTTGCAGATAAGAAAGACTTTAGCTACTACTAATCCATACTGCTCTGAATACAGAAGCATAAACAGCGAATGATAAATAACGCCGTTAAACCAGCAATGTTGTTTTACTACCTCACCATGATATTTACACCTTTTTGGTAACCAATCAACTTTAAGGTGAACAATATAGCGTGTTTATGGTAACTATGCTAGCCCTAATGTAGATTTCTTGTTTAACTATTTTGACAAGCAGAAGGTAAATTCCTACTGACAACCAGCATGGTTAATAAG
The DNA here is from genome assembly GCF_029223585.1 of Photobacterium sp. DA100. Lineage (NCBI taxonomy): Bacteria > Pseudomonadati > Pseudomonadota > Gammaproteobacteria > Vibrionales > Vibrionaceae > Photobacterium > Photobacterium sp. DA100. The sequence goes on from NZ_CP119423.1 coordinate 2,170,323, forward strand.
TCTAATCAAAGAACAGTCAAGGAAGGTTTGCTAATGCTTAAAACAGGCGTTCAAATCAGGTCAAATACGCCCTGTACGCCTCCTGACAAGCCTTTCCTCCCCTCACGCTAATGATGTACTACAGAGCTAAGAAAAGCGCTTAGAATGCGTTTTATCCAATATATTCAGAAAGATAACTTGGACGAGGCTTGATGTGTGTAGAGCCTAATAACCTGACTAACCTCCCCCCTGACTTTAGAAATGTGCCATTTGCAAGAACAGGTAAAATTGTGAAGACTATGTGTCAACCTCACTCAGTAAATCACCATTCGATCAATAAGTGATCAAACGATCATATGCAACCAATATAAAAAACTTGACAAGATCTGAATTCGTGGTTAAATAACTGTATAGGCTCTTAACTTTACAGTTTTGCTATAGCGTCTCTTAATCACACTTCTTTATCTCTTATCCCTTCTACTATATAGTAATTCTTTACAGACTAACTCTTATGTTAGAACAGAATGTTCAAACAAAGAAGTACTGTTACAGTATAACTTTACAGTACTATTGGTACAGTAGAGAGTTTGCTTCGCTAATCACTCTCTTCCATAAGTGATATCACCGCTAAACATAATACTTTATAGGTTACTTTTCAGTATTCCATACTGATAACGTTCTGAGTTAAGTAATTGGTGTGATACAACTAAAAAGGCCACCTTTTACGGTGACCCTCCTTTCAATTGTTACGTGTACTCAAAAAGCTATCACTCTTCCCTAACGGTAAAGTCAACAAGCTGTGTCCCTTCATAGGTACAGAAACCAAGCGCTACAACTTCTCGGTTAATGGCATTTGTCGTTCGACCACCTACCTGTACAGTGATACTGTCAGCTCGATGAGTAGACTGCTCAAGTGTGGCGTTATTTAGGACACTGTAACGAGGGCGTGACCAGCCACGGCTTGTAACATGCTGCGTTAAACGTTCACGACAATCCAACCATGCAGCATCACTAGATAAGGCTTGAATTTGCCCTGTATCACCCTTCACAACCTTATCGAAGAACTGACGATAGCTTACACCGTCACATGATAGCCAAAGTAGATTATCTGTCTGACCGATATCATATTGGCCTAACTCACAGCCTTGCGGTGCAGTCGCATTAACCCAAGCAATGATTTCACTCTCATGACCTGCCCAGTGTGGGTAAAACGCTACGTCTAAGACATCCACTTTATGTACGTTCCTAGTTTGAGCTGGTGGAGCTGTTCCAGCGCTACTCTGTCTCTTTTGACACTCATCAAGGATGTAATTGATCCCTTGGATATCAGAGTGATTGCGTGTTGCGTTACACGTCTGGTTTCCAATGATACCGTCAACACTCAGCCCCTGCTCTCTCTGGAAGTTTCTGACTATCTGTACCCTCTCTTCCGTTGCGTAACTAACGGTAGCTTCTTCGTGACTCTTATCGCTATCAAACAACAGTCCAAGCAAGAATCCACCGCCGTAATAAACAATTGCGCCTAGTACAGCTAGTCCTATGACGATATCAGAGAACTTCAATACAGGATCTTTCACACCGCAGTTTGGGCAAGTTTTCGCCTCAGTAGATACTGGGTGATCGCATTCACGACAAGGTTTAAGTGACATTGTTATACCTTCTTAGTCAAACTTCACATTTCTGCTCCGCTGGTAGAGCAAATATACCTAGATTAGCGTTCACAATCAATCATCATTCGATGGGAGGTTGGTTTTGAATATCGTTGGTAGAAAGGTACGTGAGATCAGAATGCAAAAAGGACTCACACAGGAGCAACTTGCAGCTAAGTGTGGTGTTATTGGGTTTGATATCAGCCGTGGAACTTTAGCGAAGATTGAGTCAGCAACACGGCAAGTCCTTGATATAGAAGTGCAGCAACTGGCGAAAGCTTTAGATGTAAGTGAATCTGACTTATTCGTTTAAACTCATCAGCTTATACTCTAGTGTATAAACCGGCGGCTCACAAACAGGCTGTTAACAAACAGGCTGTTAACATCACAACTCAAAACTGGACATAAATCGTTTAGAGTAATCACTTAAATTAGGAAAATGCGGATAAATTTAGGTATGGGAAAGTCGCTTAGTGAAGTGTCCAGTTTTACATGTGCAGATCAGTAGAGAGAGGCTGTAACAGATTCTGTAGAAACAGCATTCAACTTATCTACGCTGAATGCTGTTCTCACTTACTATTTCAAAGCAGAAAGCACCTGACGGAAACTATCCAATCCCGCTTCCATGTTCTCGATAATTTCTTCTGCTAACTCATCTGGCTCCGGTAGATTTTCAAGATCAGTTAGTGATTTATCTTTCAGCCAGAAAATATCCAAACTAGTTTTATCGCGAGCTAGTACATCTTCATGAGTGTATTTGCGCCAGCGGCCATCTGGATTAGTTTCTTCATTCCACGTTTCGGTACGATCATAACGATTATCAGGGTTGTAGCACTTAACGAAGTCTTCAAGATGATCCATCGTCATTGGCTTTTTCTTCAAGGTGTGATGGACATTGGTACGGTAGTCGTAAATCCAAATATCTTTAGTCCAAGCATCCTTTTGAGCAGGTTTGTTATCGAAGAATAAAACGTTTGCTTTCACACCGTTGGCATAAAATATACCAGTCGGAAGGCGCAAGATCGTATGAAGCTCTGTACTTTCCATTAGCTTCTTACGTACTGTTTCACCAGCACCACCTTCAAACAATACGTTATCTGGAAGTACAACTGCCGCTCGACCTGTCGTTTTCAACATACTACGGATATGCTGAACGAAGTTAACTTGTTTGTTCGATGTCGTAGCCCAGAAGTCTTGACGATTATATGTAAGATCATCAGTCTCCTGTTCACCCTCTTCATTGGTGAATGTCATACTGCTCTTCTTACCAAATGGAGGGTTGGCAAGAACCATATCTACCGTTTTCGATGGTTGAGCAATCAATGCATCATCACCACTTACTAGGCTTTTACCATCTATCTCACCGATGTTGTGTAAGAACATGTTCATCAGACATAGACGACGAGTATTCGCAACAATCTCATTTCCGAAGAAAGTCTCATTCTTCAAAAATGCCTTATCTTCTTTGTCCAATTGATAGTTGTTTTTGTCTGTTAGGTAATCATAAGCCGATAAGAAGAAACCACCTGTACCACAAGCAGGGTCAGCTATAGTCTGCTTTGGCTGAGGCTTCATACACTTAACCATCGTTGAAATTAGTGCACGAGGAGTAAAGTATTGACCTGCGCCAGACTTAGTATCTTCAGCGTTTCGCTCAAGCAAACCTTCATAGATGTTACCCTTAACATCTGCACCAAGCATTACCCACTTCTCACCATCAATCATATCGATAAGACGTTTTAGTTTCGCAGGATCTTGAATCTGGTTTTGTGCTTTAGTAAAGATTTGACCAAGCATACCTTGCTGCTGACCAAGTTCACGTAGAACAGATACATACTGAACTTCTAGCGCTGCACCTGATTCTGACTTAATGCTCTTCCAGTTGTACTCTTCTGGTACACCAACATCACGGTTGTATGGTGGCTTACTGTATTCATCTGCCATTTTGAGGAAGATAAGGTATGTGATCTGAGTTAGGTAGTCACCATAGCCAACACCATCATCACGTAACGTTGTACAAAAACTCCAAACCTTAGAAATAATACTTTGTGTGTTCATTTTCTTTTCACTTGTTCTTTTCTTGTTAACTGCCTTAGCACTCAACTTTGATTATGATTTTACTGTCTTCTTAGCAGTCGCTTTTTTCTTACGTGCGGCAGCTTTTTCTGCTTTCTCTTTCTCAGCCAGCTCTTCTTTTTCTATTGCGATTTTCTTTAGTAACTCATTTGCTGGCTCATCTTCTGTATCTTGAGAAACAAGCTTGCCAGAAAATGCCTTCTTGAGAATTGACTGACGAAGGAGCTCCGCTTTTTTGAGATTCATAGTAATCTCTGATTCGCTTCGCTCAATCTTGGAGATTTTTTCTTCAAGAATCTGAATCACTTGTTCTTGCTCTGCCAATGAACAATATGGAAATGGATAGTTTGATAACTTTTCTCCATTAATGTTCGACTGATTAACTCCGTCAGTTTTAACTGTATTGCCGTATCGTTTACTAACGTATGAGTTCAAAAATAAATTCAGATAATCACTATTTACAAAATTATCAAAGTGGTTAACACGAATAAGATAACCAGCAAACAATGCTTCACGTTCACCATTATATTTTGCAGTTTTGCCGACTAACTCAGGGCTATTAGTTCGATTAAACAGAACGTCCCCACCATTCAGTGTGTACTTTGATATTTCATCTTCATCAGAAGTAAATACAAGATCGTCCCAATCGAACTTCGTGTTCTGAATGTTTCCCATTCGAAGTACAGGAACTCTCCCACTTTCAGAAGACTTTGCTGACGTTCCGTACTCTACAGCCAGAGTCATATGCCCTAACTTATCCCAGAACCAGCTATCAGGTAACTCTTGACAGAAATCAGGTAAATCAACAAATGGAGTGACCGCTTTAGGTTTTCGTGGTTTAGATGGTTTCTTTCCTTTTGAGCCATCTTGTTCCCATTGATTTACAGTTACTTCCCATTCATCAAGTTTCTGTTGATAACGTTCGTCACGCTCACGTTTTAACCTTTCAAGAATATCATCTGGCGACTCTAATTTATCTGAATTATCTTCACGCCACTGAGCAGTTAGCTTTCCTTCAAAGGCTTGTTTAAGGAGTGCTTGCCTATAAGAAGTTAGTTGCTTTTTAGCCTTCCTTAGACTCTCGATACCACTGTCTAACTCTGAGAATAGTTCCTCTAGCTTCTCTACAATTCGCTGTTGCTCTTTTTGTGGAGGTAATGGAATTTTTACAGATGACAGCCACGGTGCAGGCACACGTCTTTGACCTACTGCCCCTGTCATATTTCGCTCGGCTTCATATCTGAAGATTTGAGAGACCAAATAGTAGAAGAGATAACTTTCACTAATACACGAATATGGTCGGACAACATGAAACTCTGTGGATCCGAAACCTAGATCTCCAATCAGTTTAGGTACTACTGCAACCTTGCCATTTTCCATACACGGTGTGATTTTTGCGAATAATACATCCCTTTCAAAAAAGGGCGTAAATCCTTTCTTAACCTGATTAAAGAGTCTTGTCTCGGTGACATCAATTCGACCTGATTCAGCTTCTACAGCTGGCATGGGAACAAATGAACAGACCTTATCATCTTCGTATAATGACTTTTCAATCTTCGGATTAATTACCCCGACTTCATTTAGCTCTACGACTTCCCAAGAGTCAGGTGCATTTTTTAATATTTGTTCAATCAAGCCACTAACTCACTATTCAATTCATCAATAATATTGTTCATTTCATCTCCAAAGAGCTCATACATCATTCCAAGACCGCCCTCACCATCAAACGGTGTGCTATCTAAGTCATCAATTTCAAAGTGGAACGATGTAGTGAAGTGATCACGAATCATACGTAACCAGTCCATCTGCTCATTTGTAAACTTCGGATTACTTCCAGAGTGACGTTTCATTACCCAACGCTGGAAGTTTTTGCTAACTGTTTCATCAAAGTTCGAGATTTTATCATCAATCCCTACCACACGACGAATCAAAGCGACCAAAGCGGTCAATTCACCAATTGGTTTGCTGCTTTTTACATCATCAAGTTGTTCATATGCTTGCCAAACGTTCAAAGGAGCCAGTTTGGGCTTATCTGACTTCAACTTCTCCAGCACTTCTTTAATCATGCTGTACGTAATCTCTCTGCGGCGATGAGGCTGATCATAGAAAATCTCTAACGCTGTTATTTCATCTTTGTTAGCTTCTAGGTACTCACCAAACTCAACAGCAAGTTCTTTTGCTTGTTCCTCTGAAGCTTTCTCCCAATCGGCAACCAGCACTTCATCTAAATTTTCATGGTCAATTTTCTGGTCTTTTTCTCTACGAATCGTATCAATTAGTTCAATCAATTCACCATTGAAAACGTTCGCTACCTGACTAACCATTTCAGCTTGTGCTTTCGCTCTATTTTCTTCTCCAGGATCCATATCACCATGCTGGCCTGCAATGATACGTGCTCGTTCTTCAACTTTATCACCATCAATAGCATCAAAGAGCCCTTTAACAATCTGAGTGATAGGTACACCATCTGTTAAGGCTTCGATGCGCTTATGTTCCTGAGAATCCAATTGCTTATTCAAGCGAGCTAATCGTCCTGCTAACGAACTAACTGAGTCAGTGTCACTAGCACCCATCATAACTCCCATTGCTAGATCTTTTAATGGAACTGATGGTTTCGTAATTAGTGGTTGGCTTGCAGTTTTCAGAGACTTAGTAACACCAATCGCATCAACAATTACATAGTGCGTCTTAGCCGTAGTTGCTGATGGTGTCACCTTCTTCAGTTCATCTAATTCAAGAGTTCGTGTACCGCGCCCTTTCATTTGTTCGAAATAGTTACGACTCTTCACATCACGCATGAATACAAGACACTCAAGAGGCTTAACATCTGTACCAGTTGCAATCATATCCACAGTAACAGCAATACGAGGGTTGTAGCCCATGCGGAATTGAGAAAGCACAGACTTCGGATCTTCACCTTTCTCAACTACGTTTCCTTCTGCATCTGTTTTATCTTTCTTCACTCGATACGTGATCTTCTTACAGAAATCATTGCCTTCATCAAAGACTTCACGAACCATCTGAATGATGTCATCTGCGTGGCTATCCGTCTTCGCAAAGATAAGTGTCTTCGGCACTTCTTCACGGTTAGGGAAGATTTGCGGTAAACTATCCCTGAAAGTAGTTAGCACAGTTCGTATCTGACTTGGGTTGACAATATCCTTATCTAACTGCTTCGCTGTATATGCTTCGTCTTCATCTTGCTGTTCCCAGCGCTTCTTCCTCGTAACACGTTCACGATGCTCAACTTGCTGTTTGGCTCGTAACTTCTCCCCCTCTTTAGTGATTTTGGTTTGGATCGTGAAGACTTCGTTACCCACGTTTACACCATCAGCCACTGCTTTTTCATGGTCATAATCACTAACCACATTTTGTTTAAAGAAACCAAATGTTCGATTATCAGGAGTAGCTGTCAGACCGATAAGGAATCCATCAAAGTAATCTAATACTTGTTGCCAAAGGTTGTAGATTGAACGGTGACACTCATCGATAAAGATGAAGTCAAAATGCTCAATTGGCACTTTAGGGTTGTATGCTACAGGCACTGGCTCTTTAGGTTTAGTGAGCTGCTCTGCTGGGTTTTGTTCTTCAAGAGCTTCATCTAACTCTTCATCTTTAAGAATTGAGTACATACGTTGGATTGTGCTGATACATACTTCAGCATCTTTAGGGACATACTTCGATTTCAATCGCTGAACAACATGAAGCTCTGTGAACTTGCGGGTATCATCACTAGGCGTGAAATTCAGCATTTCTTGTTCGGCTTGCTCACCCAAGTTTTTAGTATCCACAAGGAATAAGATACGTTTGCCTTTTGCATGCTTTAAGATGCGATACATCGAGGTGATGGCCGTGTACGTCTTACCTGCACCAGTAGCCATTTGAATCAAAGCACGAGGTCTATTTTTCTTCAATGAATCTTCAAGGTTAGTGATTGCTACTTCCTGACAATCACGTAATCCAAGCTCTTTAGCAGGCAGGTTGCTTGGGTTTAATGGTGGGATATCTTGTAAGCGAGCACGTAACGAATTGCCTTGTTCAACCCATTCCAATAAGGTCTCTGGTCGGTGAAAGTTGAAGACTTCACGAGATCTTGGTTTAGGATCACGGGCATCAGTGAAACGAGTAAGAATACCAGTACTCTCATAAAGAAATGGTAATGGTTCACTATTGTTAACCCACTTCAATTTAGCATTTGCATAGCCTTCAGTTTGCGTTTCAACTGTCGTTATCTTTTCACCAGCTTCTTCTCGTTTGGCTTCAATAACACCAACAGCTTTCTTATCAACAAACAGAACATAATCGGCTGGACCTACATCAGTCTGATACTCGCGAATAGCTTGACCGATACCTTCACTGAAATTGAGTTTGCCTTTGTCTTGAACTGCCCATCCAGCAGCTCTTAACATTTCATCAATGTTATCACGCGCGATTTGTTCTGCATTTTGATTGACCATAACCTAGCTATCTCCGTTGCACTAACTATCTACAATTACTGACATTTATAGCGAAAATTTACCATAGAACACTCGGTTAGCTAAGTCTTATGCATGAAATTTGATAGTAAAGATGGGCTATTAACTACAGTTCGGATAACTTTTTGTAGGGCAAGCAAACTTGTTCGAAAAAATGAAGGGGATTTACTCTAAACGATTTTGGGGCAAAACTGAGTTGCATCATGAACAGGTAATGAGGCAGCTCTTTGTATCTCGTATATAACGATAAAGCGTAGCAACCCCAATGCCGTTAGCCTTGGCAGCCTTCTCTTTTGATAACCCCTTCTCGATATCAGCCATTGCAGCCTGACACGCCTGTATGGTCTTCTGAGAGCGTTGCTTACCTCTGAACTTACCTTCAGCCTTTGCCTTTTCAATCCCTTCAGCCTGACGCCTACGACGATCCTCATAGTCCTTACGAGCAGACGTCGCTAAGATTTCAAGCAGAAGTGTATTCACATGCGACAAAATATCACCAACTAAACTTATAGAATGGCCTTGATTAAGAATCAGGTGTGAAGTCGGTAGATCAATACTAACGATGTTTAGTCCCGTGTCTTCTATAGTGCGTTTCAAGGCTTTCCAGTCATGAGCAGATAGTCGAGTTAAGCGGTCAATCTGTTCAACCACCAGCACATCACCTTTGTTACTATCAGCAATTAAACGATTCAGCTCTGGGCGATCTAACGTAGCTCCTGAGACGTTTTCTACGTAGTGCTCCACCTTACTAGCTGGTTTACAGAACCCTTCAAGAAACTCACTCACAGCAGTTTTACCACGAGTTGCATCTTGCTCAGTAGTAGAAGCTCGTAGGTATACACGTATTGTTGATGCCATCAGGCTACCCTTCAAATTATCATTTAAGTTAAACACCAAAAGCTATACGATAAAACCTATCATATATCTATGTCAACAGCTTATACGATAGTTATCTATCACTTAGCTATGATGCTATCGAGAGGGTATACCTATCTGATAGAGCTTTGATTTGATACAGGGAACTAAGAAAGATAGACGCTACAAGCTAAGTGCTCAGTGCGCTGTCATCTTCTCGAATACACTCTCCGATATTTTAAAATCTTAGCGGTATAAGCGCATCGGGGTTGCTACGTGCCAAACACCGAGACACTGAACCCACCGATATTTTCAAGGTGACGGTTCAACCTACACGAAAAAGGCAGGTCTGTTTTTGGAGGAAGTTAGGTTTACCGGATATTTTCAGAAGAGACTAAAAAGGCCACCTTTTATGGTGACCTTCTAAATTTGGGGGAAGTTGTAAAATCGTAAAGTCCTAGGGCTTCACACTATCAGCTACAGCATTGTCGATTGCCCGTAACGCATCAATCAATTCAGCATTGTCATCAGGAGATACTTTGACTTTCTCCCCACGACTCAGATCTAGTACATAGTAGTTGGTCTCAATTGACTCTCGTGGCTTCCACAATTCTACTTCTTCAGGAGTCCACCCACGAATGACATCAAGCGTAAACTTAGAAACCAAGTCTCCTTCAATCGTCCACTCATTCATGTGGTAACAATCGTTCTTTCGAGACCATTTAACGTACTCCCAAACCTTATCTTTGTAAGTGATCTTGTTACCATTCACCGATAAGTGGTAGCCAACCTTTCTCAATAGCTCGTTTAACAATTCAGGATCATCAAGCATCTCACTGCCTGTGATGAGTGCATCAGCGTAGGAGGTTTCAGCTGGGTTTCTAAGCTCTAGGAGTAAATCAGACTCTTTCCCTTGAAGCTCTTCCAGTTCAGCTTCCAACTTGTTAACGATCTTCTGTGTTCGTTTCGAGCCACTAGCAACAAGTTCGATGAGATTATCTATACGATCTTCGAGCTCCGTGATTTGACCTTTAACAACTGTTAGTTCTTGTTCAGCTTCCTGACTCTGTGAATTGTCTTGAATCTGCTGTACAGCCTCAGCAAACGTCTCATAACGGACATAGTCTAACACCTGTACAGGTATCGTTTTACCGTTCGTGCACTTATCCTTTCTCTTGTTAGCCACACTACACAGCATAGCGTCACGTGAATGCTTATTGGTCCTCATTGAGAAGTTACCGCCACAGCAACCACACTTAACAAGACCACACAAGAAATGCCCTGAGCGCGGTGATTGAGACTTACCATCTGCCCTTCTAGCCAGTTCTTCTTGTGTCTGGTAGAAGAGGTGCTCTTCTATCGCTGCTGGGTAAGCGTCAGGTATATCGTTCCAGTAGCCAATAGCTGTCTTGTTACGAAGCCAACGTTTGACTGTAGCGGGGTCTGTCGTTCCGAACTTATCAGGGTTTACTTCACGTAATCTTGCAAGGATTCTCCTTTCCCCAAGTCCTGACAAATACCATTTGAACACATCGTTCAGAAGTTGCTTATCTTCATCAGTGAGGAGGTCATAGCGTTCAGTTTCTTCATTCCAGGAAAGCCACCAAGGCGCTTTTCGTTTTACCCCTTTACCAGCCTCAGCTTCTTTACGTTTCTTCGCCCAAGCGGCACTTACACGCTCAGATAGTTGCTTCGAATGTTGGTGAGACATTTGGACTTTACCAGCCAGCAAGTAAAGCAGACCGCCATTAGTTGATATAGCGTCGGTACTGTACTCTTGCCCATCCTGTAGCGTAATGATCTTCACGTCATGTTTCAGGATACTGTGTAGCAGCGATATCATCTCTAGCTCAGGTAAACGCCCTAGCCTGTCCATAGCCTCTACAAGGATGTAATCACCTGCTTTGATGTGCCCGGCTTCGATAGCCTCTAGGAGCTTCCCTAGATCGTTCTCTAAATGTTTACCCTTGTAACCGGACAAACCTAAGTCTTGGTACTGAAGGCTGCTCAGTTCGACTTCTGGGTGTTTTTTAAGGTATTCGTTAATCAGTTTTTGCTGACGTTCTAGGGATGAACCCTTTTGTTGGATGGAAGAGCTAAAACGGATGTAGGGTATGGCGTGCGGCATGTCAGTTCCAATCTGAAAAGAGGCTAAAGTGATAGTATTGAACGATTTAGTTAATTGCAACAGCGCTGCTTTCATTGTGATATTAGCTGTTGAAATCAATGTACTGTTCCAATAATGATGTCTATCAAGCAATAAAAAAGCCGCCATTAAAGACGACTTTCTCACCATGTGGACGCAGTATAACAGCTTTTGTGAACTTCATCACGGGTTGATTTTCCAGACAATGGACATGGCTAGTTATCCCGCCATTTCAAAATCAAAGGTATACCTCGCAGAGCCACCAGAGCACAGAAACCAATTGAATATTAACCTTTATATTTTGGGTTATAATTGGCACAACAAAAGTTTGTAATAAAAGCGTTCATCGCGTAAAAATTAATAACAATACAAAAATAAAACACACACAAGAAACATTAAATATAATATTTTTATTTTATATTATCTTCATTCCATCAAAGTCATTTACTGACGTTTCATTGTTAATTTAAAGACATCTTTTGTTACAGACATCAATATGACCTAGGTCTCAACATACATAGAGCTTCCATTATTTAAATACCTCTTTTCAGTAAGATTATGTCAGGCATTCATTAAATCGATTTCGAAACATTGAAATCAGTTTGCTTATTTCCACTACGGTAGCGTCAATCACATCTTCGTTTTTGCAGTTAAGCCTGATGTCAGATGCCGTAAGGAAATCACGGATCTACATGTTGCAGGAGCAACACTTGATACAGGGATGTTAAATAGATTCAAGCTTGTTGGTGATATTAATTTATTAAGCTTTATATACACAAAACCATAATTAGCCATCAACATACTTTACTATTAATACTATGTGAGATTAAAGATGTTCGTCCCATTGCTATCGCTACCTATCATTATTGGTGCGGGTTATTTGATTGTTAAAAAATACAATACTCAAGCCGCGCTGTTTGCAGCTGGCCTACTAATGACCCTGATCGGCGTTGCTGCCGGCAATACCGATTTTCTGCCTTCTGGTACCAATTCATCTGGTGCCATTGTTTTCGACTTTTTCCTTGTTATTAAGGCACTTTCTTCATCCACGGTTGCCAACCTTGGTTTGATCATTATGAGTGTGGCTGGTTTCTCTAGCTACATGAACCATATCGGTGCTGCCAATGCCATGGTACAGGTTTCAACTAAACCGCTATCATTGATAAAGAGCCCATACGTCGTACTTGCTCTGACTTACGTACTTGGCCAGATCATCAACATCTTCATTCCTTCTGCTGTTGGCCTGGCCATGTTGCTGCTTGTTGCTATGTATCCAGTACTTGTGCGAATCGGCTGTACCCCAGCATCTACTGCGGCGGTATTGGCAACCACAGCGTGCTTGGACCTTGGTCCAGCTTCAGGTAACTCGCTAAAAGCAGCGGAAGTTATCGGCATCGATGCCGCCACTTATTTCGTTAACCACCAGATCGTTGTGGCACCCGTGGTCATGGCTGTCATCGCCGTGCTTCATTTCTTCTGTCAGCGCTGGTTCGACAAGAAAGATGCGGAAAACGGTGTGACCCATGAACTGAAAGAAGTCGAGCAAGACACCGTCGACGCGCCGAAATGGTTTGCTATTCTTCCTATCCTACCGCTATTGATGCTGCTAACATTCAGTAACTTCGCTATCTCGTGGATTAAAGTCGATGTCGTTACCGCAATGTTCACCAGCTTGTTCATCGCGATGGTATGTGACTTCATCGTTAACCGTGACGGTAAACAAGTTGCCGCGTCACTGAAAGTATTTCTCGATGGGATGGGCAAAGCATTCGCCAGCGTCGTATCGCTAATCATCGCAGCCCAAACCTTCGTAGTTGGTTTGAGCACCATTGGTTTCATCAGCATGCTGCTAGGCGCGACATCCACTGCCGGTCTGGGCTACCTACCGATGATTATCGTTATGGTGAGCATCATTGGCGCAACAGCCCTACTGTCAGGCTCGGGCAACGCACCATTCTTCAGCTTCTCTGATCTGGCGCCGCAAATTGCCTCTACACTTGGCGTTTCCACGGCCGCATTTGCTCTGCCAATGCAGCTGTCTTCAGGCATCTTCCGTTCGTTCTCACCGGTTGCCGGTGTAGTCATCGCTTGTGCCGGTGTTGCTGGTATCTCGCCGATTGAGCTGGTAAAACGCACCGCCATTCCAATGATGGGCGGCTTGGTTGCCCTCGTTGCAATGAGTGCTATGCTGGGCTAAGCCTCCGCTCCATACCATCTAACTACTAATACACGGGCCTTTTGGCCCGTTTGTTTTCACCTGTGCTCACTCTCTGTTCTCTCCCCCTCCCGCTCACACCAAGTTAAGACAGGCTGAACCCCCATTAATTTTTATTTAGTTTAACTTAACCAATAGTAGCGTTATGCTGTGTTCATCGCTCAGGAGGTGGCTATGCATGAATTAGACGAATATTGCGAGAAAATTGAATTCAAACTCAGTCAAGCCGATGCAAAAGCGTTGGGACTAAATCAGCATTCTGACCATTCAAAACCCCCTATCGCAACCATCTTGATCTTTGCCTTATTAGTCATTTTCTTTTGTTGAGGTACAAATGGAAGAACAAGTCATTAAACGCCTAACGGTGCTGTGGTCATCTTACTTTGTAGGTTTACTGACAATTTATATGGGTATTTTAATCTATATTGCATGAACTTAGCTATTAACCAAAACATCAATAAATTATTTTACTTCTACTGCGTCTTAGGAGTTATTGCTTTCGTACTCTGGATTTAAGTATTTCTAAACAGGATATGGAGTTCATCATGAGTTATCAAAATATTATGCTAGCATTGGACTTTGACGACAATACCGATGCTATATTGCGGAAAACCGAGACTATTGCACAGGCTTATCCGCACGCCAAGCTCAATATTATTCATGTCAATATGGATTTTGAGGATTACGACTTTGGCATCATGAATATCGATCTCACCGACTACGAAAAAAAAGAACGTAGCGCCTCAATTCAAGCCATGAAAGAACAGCTCCAAAACATGGAGGTGGCTGTCGATAAGTACCTGGTTTGCTGCGGTGTGGTTGAAAACGAAATTCGCCACAGCATCAAAGAGCACAATATTGATCTTTTGATCATGGGGCATCACAAAACCAATGCACTAACTCAAATCTTTTCTGAAGCTGCCGCACTTGTCCGCAATATGCCATGTGATCTGCTACTGGTGAAAATTTAGTGTGCCATACCAGTTCTCTTGTGGGTCGCGAACAGGCCGTCACTAAATAGCTAAATATAAAAAAACGGGCTCGAGAGCCCGTTTTTCTTTTATCCGGTCGGGATTATTCCCAATCCAAGATAACCTTGCCTGACATTCCAGAGCGCATAATATCGAAGCCTTGCTGGAAATCATCAATCTTGTAGTGGTGCGTGATGATAGGCGTTAGGTCCAGACCAGACTGGATCAAGCTCGCCATCTTGTACCAGGTTTCAAACATTTCACGACCGTAGATACCCTTGATGATCAGCCCTTTGAAGATCACCTGGTTCCAGTCGATACCCATGTCTGATGGTGGAATACCCAGCAGGGCAATCTTACCACCGTGGTTCATGCAGGTTAGCATGCTGTTGAATGCTGATGGGACCCCAGACATTTCTAGGCCAACATCGAAGCCTTCCGTCATGCCTAGTTCAGACATAACATCTTCCAGTTTCTCTTCAGCCACGTTCACGGCACGGGTAACACCCATTTTACGAGCAAGATCTAGACGGTATTCGTTAACGTCAGTGATCACAACGTGGCGTGCACCTACGTGCTTAGCAACAGCTGCCGCCATGATACCGATTGGGCCAGCGCCGGTGATCAGGACATCTTCACCGACAAGGTCGAAAGACAACGCAGTGTGAACAGCGTTACCGAACGGGTCAAAGATAGATGCTAGGTCATCAGAGATACCTTCAGGGATCTTGAATGCATTGAATGCAGGGATCACTAGGTATTCAGCAAAGGCACCTTCACGGTTTACACCAACACCTGTGGTATTACGGCAAAGGTGAGTACGACCGCCACGGCAGTTACGGCAGTGACCACAAGTAATATGGCCTTCACCCGATACGCGGTCACCAATCTCAAAGCCACGGACTTCCTGGCCGATGCCTACAACTTCACCCACATACTCGTGACCGACAACCATAGGTACAGGGATTGTCTTTTGTGACCACTCATCCCAGTTGTAGATGTGTACGTCTGTACCACAGATAGCCGTTTTCTTGATGCGGATAAGCAGATCGTTATGGCCAAGCTCAGGCTTGTCCACTTCGGTCATCCAAATACCTTCTTCAGGCTTTAGTTTAGAAAGTGCTTTGATTTTCATTATTTGTTCCTACTGCAGGGTAGAATTGCAAGGGCTGATACATTGCCAGCCCTTAGCCCTTGAACTATTGGGAAGATGAGCTTAAATAATGCCCATGTCCTTGCCCACTTCGATGAAGGCATCGATCGCTTTGTCTAGCTGCTCCGGTGTGTGAGCCGCTGACATTTGGGTACGGATACGTGCTTGGCCTTTCGGGACAACAGGGAAAGAGAAGCCAATGACATAGATGCCCTTCGCTAGCGCACGTTCAGCAAACTCAGCCGCCACTTTCGCATCACCCAGCATGATTGGGATAATCGCGTGATCCGCACCGCCCATTGTAAAGCCTGCTGCTTCCATACGGGTACGGAAGTGCTCTGCGTTTGACCATAGGCGGTCGCGCAGGTCGCCGCTTTCTTTAAGCAGGTCAATAACACGGATAGACGCGTTAACGATAGCCGGGGCAACAGAGTTAGAGAATAGGTATGGACGCGAGCGCTGACGTAGCCAGTCGATCACTTCTTTCTTACCTGATGTGTAGCCGCCGGAAGCGCCACCCATTGCTTTACCTAGGGTACCGGTGATGATGTCGATACGGTCAACTACATCATGGAACTCGTGTGTACCGGCACCGGTTTTACCCATGAAGCCGACAGCGTGAGAGTCATCAACCATCACGAGTGCATTGTACTTATCAGCAAGGTCGCAGATTGCTGGCAGGTTAGCAACCACACCGTCCATTGAGAATACACCGTCAGTCACGATAAGCTTGTGACGAGCACCGGCTTCATCTGCAGCAATCAGCTGCTGCTCAAGCTCTTCCATGTTGTTGTTCGAGTAACGGAAGCGCATTGCTTTACATAGGCGAACACCGTCAATGATAGAAGCGTGATTCAATGCATCAGAGATGATTGCATCTTCTTTGTCTAGAATAGTTTCGAAAAGACCCGCGTTTGCATCAAAGCATGAAGTGTAAAGAATCGTGTCTTCTTTACCCAAGAATTCAGATAGTTTCTGCTCTAGTTCTTTGTGGATGTCTTGCGTACCACAGATAAAGCGAACAGATGCCATACCGAAGCCGTGTTTTTCCATACCTTCTTGACCTGCTTTGATCAATTCAGGGTGGTTGGCAAGGCCTAGGTAGTTGTTGGCACAGAAGTTAAGAACTTCTTCGCCCGAACTAATTTTAACAGCAGCTTGTTGCTGAGAAGTAATTACACGCTCAGATTTGTATAGACCCTCAGCTTTTACTTCTTCTATTTGCTGTTTGATTTGATCATAGAATGCGGCAGACATGATGTTCCTCACAATAATATCGTTTACCAGTCACCACCGATTGACAACTGGCACAAATATGCGTGCAAAACGCCTATTTGAGCAATATTTCCATTTATAGATTAGGTGATTTACCTGCAATTATTGCAATTTCACAGGATCTTTGAACTTTAGCCATTCTAATCAAAGAGCAATCAGACTATTATCCCCTCTCGTGGAAAAGGTCTCGTGAATTATGGACACAAATAAACTAATTGCCTTAATGCCTGAACTGGCAGTCTTTAAAATTGTGGTTGATGAAGGCAGTTTTACCGCTGCAGCCAGAAAGCTCGGCGTTACGCCTTCAGCGTTGAGTAAACAACTTTCCCGATTGGAACAGACCCTCTCGACCAAGCTGCTTGAACGGACCACCCGTAAGCTGGTTATCACCCAGTCAGGTAAAGGCATTTACGATCAATGCTGCGCACTGTTAGAAGCAACCAAGCAAGTGGTCGAGTACACGAGCTCTGAGCACGAAACCCCTTCCGGCTCAGTGACGGTGGCTGCTCCGAAAGCATTCTTAAGTATCGTTTTGCAACCGATGGTCCTGCCCTTCTTGACCCAGTATCCTGATATTGAGCTCAAACTTAAAGCTCGAGACGGTGATATAGACCTGATCTCCGAAGGTATAGATATTGTTTTCCGCCTAACGGAAAAGCCAACCGAGGGCTTGGTGTTAAAACAACTCGGCAAGGTTAGCCTTAGCTTGTGTGCCAGCCCGGATTATCTTGCGCTGCGAGGTACCCCCACCCACCCGACCGAATTGGTGAACCACGACTGCCTTTACCTAGGCGAGACAACCACCGATCATATCTGGGATTTCGTCAAAGACGGCGAGATGCATACCGTTGCGGTATCAGGCCGCTATGCGGTGAACCATTCGCAGATGCGCTTGCGCGGTGTCATGGATGGCTTGGGGATCGGTATTTTCCCAGACTTTGTCATTAAGAAAGCCCTTGCTGAAGGCGAAGTGAAACCGGTGCTGGAAAATTGGACCATCAAAGGCAACTACCAAGGGGACATCGCGCTGCAGTTTGCCCAAACCAAGTTCATGCCAGCCCGACTGCGCGTCTTTATCGACTATGTTGCCGAGCACATGGCAAAGTACACCGTCTCCTAGCCTTTTCCCGCTTGCCTCTAAAAACAGTACGCTCCCTGGCAGACATCACTCAAGGGAGCGCCTATCTCGCTCTCCGCAAATGCCCCTCAACGCTTGGTATATACTAAAAGCACAACAATGAGACAATATTCGCACCTTTGATCCAATCCGACATGAATGTCGTTAGTTATTGGCAGCAGCGCTGAAATTTACAGAGCGCCATCACCGGCTTTCCCCTGTACCATTTGGAAGGAAGACGACAATGAGCAAGCTGTTAACGAACCGATTTGCAAAAATGCTAGTTGCGATGATTCTGATTGGCTTTAGTGTATCCGCCCTCTCCTACCCAATGGATTCAATGCACTGGAACCACCGCAGCATCCTCTATTTCGCCCCTGAAAAAGATCAGCATGTTAAGACTTTCATCAAGGAGTCCCTCATGCATGACTGCATGTTGCAAGAGCGGGATATTGTCGTAGTGGTCATGACCAAAGACGGCTTCAACAAACCTGCCGATATTTTTAGCCCTGAGGATATAGTCCGACTGGAAAAGCTCTACAATATTTCCCGCAATTCACACACCGCAATATTGATCGGTAAAGACGGGCTTGAGAAACACCGCTGGAGTGAGCCAACCAACTGGCAGCACATCACTCAGCTAGTCGACAGCATGCCAATGCGCAAAAAAGAGATTGCCTACTCGCCAAACAGCCGGTGTTCGATATAACAGATATCTGCACAGTTAATCTCCGCGGCCGCAGGCCGCTCCAGTTTTCTCTACGCCCCCGCCTACGCCCGATTTTTTTGAATCAGGAGGATTCATTTTTGTTCCAAAACCATTATGGTAGGGGGAACATCGACTTCTGAGGGCGGGATAACAATGATGACTAAGCCTTTTTTTTACCACGGACAGGACAAACAGTGGGTATCGGTTTCGGACCATTCCTTGGACCTGACGCTTGTTAGTGAAGCAGACACACTCATTTCCACTATCTTCATTCGCTGCGAGCCTGACAATGAAGAAATGCTCATTGATATGGAAAAGGGGAAAACTGACGGCAAACTCCAGTACTGGCACGGCCAAATTCCGTTAAATCAAGACAAGCCGTTAACTCATTACTGCTTCAAAGTGATGCAGAACAGCCGCCAGTGGTGGCTGGACAGTAAAGGGATAGGCCCTCGGATGCCTGGCAGGGAGTCACATTTCAAATACAACGCCCAGCACCAGCCACCAAAGTGGGTCAAGAGCCAGGTGTTCTACCAAATTTTCCCTGACCGATTTAACAATGGTGACCCATCCATCAGCGTGGTCGATAATGAATACTGCCTCAAGGGCGATGAACGGCCAACAATTGCCAAAAAGTGGGGCGAGCCGGTCTCAGACTCACACGACAGCAATGGGCCGAATGAATTTTTCGGCGGCGATCTAAAGGGCATCGAAGATAAGCTCGACTACCTGCAGGCGCTGGGGATCACCGCACTGTATCTCAACCCTATCTTCGAGGCGCCAAGTAACCACAAGTACGATACGACTGACTATACCCGTATCGACCCCCACCTCGGGACCAATGAGCAGTTTGGCCATATGGTCAATAATCTTCATGGTCGCGACATGAAGATTGTGCTGGATGCCGTGTATAACCACACCTCGGTCAACCACCCATGGTTTAACCGTTACCAAAAGCCGCAGGAAACCGCAGGCGCATTCGGCAACCCTGACTCACCTTACCGCGATTATTATCAATTCGACGGTGATAGCAACAGCTACGTTGGCTGGAAAGGGATTGAGACCCTGCCAAAGCTCAACTTCTCTAACCCAGAGGTCCAGAACTATATCTATGCTGGAGAAGATGCCGTTATCAAACAGTGGCTTCGCCCACCATACAATATCGACGGCTGGCGGTTTGATGTTATCCATATGCTAGGTGAAGGCGTCGGTGCCGCCAACAACGCCCATTATGTGAAAGCATTCCGTCAGGCCGCCAAGTCGGTCAACCCTGACTGCTATGTCTTGGGTGAGCACTTCTTCGAGGCCACCAGCTGGCTAGAAGGCGATCAGGAAGACGGGGCCATGAACTATTACGGCTTTGCCCACCCTGTGCGCGCCTTCTTTGCCAATAAAGATATTGCCTACCATAACTGTCAGATCGATGCGGCCGAGTTTGCCGCTTGGCTGGAAGAGGTGCGCGGTAAAGTGCCATGGCATAACCAACTGGCCCAGCTGAACCAACTTGACAGCCACGATACCATGCGTTTCCTGACAACTTTGGATGGTGATCAAGAAACCATGAAGTTGGCCCTGCTGATGCTGTTCACCTATATCGGTACCCCATGTATTTATTACGGTACTGAAGTAGCGTTAGAAGGAGGCCATGATCCAGATAACCGCCGCTGTTTTCCGTGGGAGCGCACTGAACACCCTAACCCAACCTATGATTTCGTCAGCAAGCTGATCGACGTACGTAAACACTACCTTGCCCTTCAGGAAGGCAGCCTGCAGTGGCTCCATGCTGAGCAGCAGCAGTTGGCCTACGCGCGCACTCTCGAAGGTGAAACCGTGATCACATTGATCAACAACAGCCACTCTTCCAAGGCACTGACCTTGCCGATTTGGCAATTAGGCGCAACTCCTAATGCCGTATTGAAAGAATTGCTGACTGGGGATGAGTGGGAGTGCAAGGACGGCATTCTTAGCATTACACTGGCCGGAAAAGAGGGGCTGCTATTGACCCTATAGCAATCCAGCTTCCGTCCGTGCGATAAGCCTCGATTGGAGGCTTATCGCCTAGCTGACTGAATTGGTATTGAGTATGGTTAACAGAGTACTGAAGAGGTTAATTTTAATTATGGGTTTGGCTAAATACGCATCCATACCCACATCGAAACACTGCTGTTTTTCACTTTCCATAACATTCGCTGTCAGGGCGATAATTGGGATCTGGCTACCATTGGGCAGGCGCCGAATCTTCTGCGTCGCTTCCAACCCTCCCATCTCTGGCATTTGGCAATCCATCAATACAACATCTGGTTGAGTGCTTTTCATATAATCAACAGCTTGAAGACCATTATCGACAATATCGATGTTGGTTAATCCCATCGACTTTAAAAAGGCAATTACCAATTGCTGGTTAATATGGCTATCTTCAGCGATTAGAATACGGGTATTGGCAAATTGAGATAAGTCGCAATCCAAGCACTCGTTAAGCTGTAACGGATTATTTTCTGGAACTGCCTGCGCTTTTTTCACCGTCAGACGAAACGAAAACTCAGTCCCTTTGCCTTCTTGGCTGATCACCCCCAACTGGGTACCCATCAATTCACATAACTGTTTTGAAATCGTCAGCCCAAGGCCTGTCCCCCCGTAGCGCCTTGAAATCGAACCATCGGCTTGCGTATAGGATTCAAATATACTGTCAATTTTATCTGCCGATATACCGATACCACTATCGGAAACCCGAATGCATAACTCAGCTTCGAGCTCTTTTTCCTGCAATAGGTCTACCGATACATTAACAAAGCCTTTGGCCGTGAATTTAACCGCATTCCCCAATAAATTAGTCAGAACCTGGCGCAGATGCTGCTCATCACCATGGAAATAGCAACGCTTTTCAGGTGGCAGGCTAATATTCACCTCAAGATTTTTAGCCCTCGCTTCTGAGTGAACCGTTTTCACGCATGAATTAATTAGACGCCACATATTGAAATCATTTTCTGTGACTTTCACTTTTCCGCTTTCAAGTTTTGAGTAGTTCAAAATCTCATTGATAAGAACCAACAAAGACAAAGCGGATTCTTTGATGTATTCAACCTGCTGGGTCGATTCATGATCTAGGTTCTTTTGCTGCAGACACTGTATGAAACCTATGATGCCGTTCATTGGCGTTCTGATTTCATGGCTCATATTGGCCATAAATTCTGTCTTCACTTTCACAGCCCGATCTAGTTGCTCGGTTTTCGTTTTCAACGTTTGGTTAAGCTCTATGAGTTTCTTGTTTCTAAAAAACAACTTGGCATCTGAAGCTTGAATTTTTCGCGCCAAGCACCCAACTTCGGTATCTGACTCCATAAATTCATCCAAGCTGACCTGGCCTTTACCCACCAACGAAAGCTGTTCAGTAATGGCATAAATAGGTTTTGTTACTCGGGTATAGACGTAATACAACATGAAGCACAACATCAAAATAAATGGCAGCGCAAGTTGTATTAGGGCAAACAACAAATCTTTTACGGTATATTCGCTTCTATAGTAAACCTCATATTGCGCAATTACTTTGCCATCAAATAGAATCTCATTGACGATGTTAAAGTGAAAGCCTGAACTGAGGTTACCCACAGGCTTGAAGCCAATATACGAGAAACTATTTTTTGCCCGGCTCTGATAGGCATGGAGCAATTTTCCCTCCAGATCAAAGATATTGACGGCAGAGATTTCTTCATAATTTGCAAAGAATCGGTTCAATTCTACTGAGCCTTCTAAATCCGTACTCAAAAAAACATCAATTACCAAAGGCGAAGAGATATTCATGAGCATTTCCACATCTTTTGTCACACGGTTGACATTCTGTTTATAGGTAAACAGCAGCGAAAAAAAGATAGAAGCCAGCATTATCAAGCCGATCACCGTAAAAAGTCGCCGGGCCAATACACCTTTCGTGAACATTGCCACCTGTGATGTCATTCGCTCGCCTAACATCCTATTGGCCCTTTTCCTGCTCTACCGGCAATTTTTTCATCGACCAGTCGATCCAGGAGCCGTCATATAAAGCAACATCGAAACCTGCTCTTTTCAGTACATAAAAGCTCAATGTTGAGTTTTTTCCTAAGTTGCAATAGGTAATATATTTTTTATTTCGCTCTAACTGACTGATGACAGGTGTAAGCTCCCTATTACTTTTTAATACTGGCTGTCCCGACTTTTCACTGATCAACGCAGATACCGGAAAATGCAAAGAGGATGGTATTCTGCCATAAGTGCTACTCATCGATTTATTACCCCGATATTCATCCAATGACCTAGCATCCAAGATCGTGTAGTTTTTTGAGTAAGTCGCCAGTTTGACCAAGGTGGTACTGGCATAAACCGATGCATCAAAATTAGGTGCAAAGTGGCTGGACGCGACCTTCGATTCCTGACGTTCACTTGGCTGGGCCTTAATCCATGAGTTATAGCCGGACTCAAAAACAGTCACGTCATCATGCCCATACAGGGTTAGAATCCAATACAGGCGAGCCGCACTTATGAGGTCGCCATCATCGTATAAAATAACGCGCTTTTCTCTTTCGAGGCCTTTCTCTCTTAACAAGGACGTAATTTGCGTCCGCCCTTTGATATACAGCGCTTTGTCTTTGCTGTAGTAAGCTTGTTCGAATGGAAAACTGATGGCACCGGGTATATGACCGGCGTCATAATCGGCCTTACTGCGACTGTCGTAAATGATCAGGTCATTACGGCCTAACTGACTGGCAAGTTGCTCAACCGTCATCGCAGAGACGGTTAAAGGTAATATGAGTAATGTGACTATCAACGCGAGGAAAGGCATTTTCATGATTACTCCAAGTTTATCTGGCAAACACTCTATCAATTGCTTTGCAAGCAAAAAAAGCACCAAGTCACCAGGCTTATAACTTATTGTTTTATAGACCATATTTATCTCACCGCCAGCAACAGAGCGAAACTATCCATTTTGAGAGTCAAATTGCTAATAGCATTTGTTAACGTTCAAAAATAAGTAACGGCATTTTTTATGGGCTACAAAACCGTGGCAGCAAAAAACTTGCGTTACATCACTGTTTCAGCATGCTCCAGATCACATTTACAACTCGTTAATTTTACTAGGATAAAAACCACGCAAACGTTAAACTCTCCGCCATAAAATTCATAACAAAAATATTACAAACCGCTCTGCGGTCTCTTCCCTAACGTGAAAGGTCCTAACTAACGATGAGTCCAGAAAAATACCTTCTAGACTGGCAAACAAGCCAAACCAATGCTGAATCTATTTCCCCGCTGCTGGGTCAGCTGTACCGACAAAAAGGCGTCGAAGTCCTGATGTTCGGCAAGCAAATCGTAAATACATCAGTTATCGATATCGTTAAATCCCACCGTCTTTCCCGCCGCTACACCGGCTCTGAATTGTCACCATCCCAGACATTGCCACTAATCCAAACATTGGCAACGCTCGATCTCTCGCCTTGCCGAGTCGATATTGGCCAACTGGCACACAGCTACTGGTCTAACAATGAAGATGAAGGCAATATCAGCGATTTCCTGCAGACCGCACTGCAAGAATCACTTAACAGCACCCAGTCTGTAGAAACACGTGATGTTGTGCTGTACGGCTTTGGTCGTATCGGTCGTCTGCTAGCCCGACTGCTCGTAGAAAAAAGTGGTCAAGGTTACCCGCTTCGCCTCAAAGCCATTGTGGTTCGTGGCGGCAAAGATGGCGACTTGGAAAAACGAGCCAGCCTGCTTCGCCGTGACTCGGTACACGGCCCATTCAATGGCAGCATTACCGTCGATGAAAACCGCAAGGCGATCATCGTCAACGGTAACTACATCCAAGTGATTTATGCCAATAGCCCAGCCGACGTCGATTACACTGCCTATGGTATTCATAACGCGCTAGTTGTTGATAACACGGGGATGTGGCGCGATCGTGAAGGGCTAAGCAAACACCTGGACTGCAACGGGTCCGAAAAGGTCTTGCTTACCGCGCCGGGCAAAGGCGACCTGAAAAATGTGGTGTTCGGCGTCAATGAGTCGGCAATTCAAGAAGATGATACCATCATCTCCGCAGCAAGCTGCACCACCAACGCCATTACCCCTATTCTCAAAGCAATCAACGACAAATACGGCATTGATTCAGGTCATATCGAAACGGTCCACTCATTTACCAATGATCAGAACCTGATTGATAACTTCCACAACGGAGAGCGTCGTGGCCGTTCTGCATCGCTGAACATGGTACTCACCTCTACCGGTGCGGCCAAAGCTGTTGCCAAGGCGCTACCTGAGCTTTCAGGCAAGCTCACCGGCAATGCGATACGTGTACCTACTCCTAACGTGTCAATGGCAGTTGCCAACCTGAACCTAAACAGCGTTGCAGCCAAAGACGAATTGAATGCCTACCTACGTGATATGGCATTGAACTCGCCGCTTTCAGGCCAAATTGACTACACCGAATCAACCGAAATCGTCTCCAGCGACATCGTTGGTTCACGCCATGCCGGCGTGGTCGACGGAGCGGCAACTATTGCCCAGGACAAACGCTGCGTGCTTTATATCTGGTACGACAACGAGTTCGGCTACAGCTGCCAGGTTGTCCACTGTATGGAGCAGATGATGGGCGTACGCTACAAGACTTACCCTGAAGTGAAATAGGTTCCCCCAAACAGCTCAAGCTACTACCTATATAAACCGCAATAGCTTGGGCTTATTTCCCTTCAACTACTAAAACAATAAAAAAATACCCAAACTACCGGTTTGGGTATTCTTCCTAGCAATTTTGCCGCCGCGTTTCCTGGCGGCTTTCTTTTTTACTAAGCAGACTCACCACCTCAACATCAGTATTCACTGCACAATGTTACTGTTGTCTATATGTGGTTTCTATATGTACAGTGAAGCAATACATTAATAATTCGTTTGCTCATTCGGTTTCCTGCGAGGTTTTAAATTTAAGCTGTATTAGATTTAACGCAAAGGGGCCAGGCTGCTTATCGGCAATCAACACCCCGACTTGTTTTATATCCCGCGCAGTAAGTACAGGAGCCCCATCGATTAGCCGTCCTCTAAACACTGCTTGAAAATCACTCAGCTCAAACACGTGCTTTTGGCGTTGCCCTTCTATGGTCGAAAAATCGTGCTTGTAGGTTATTCGATTGCCATTTTTCCATGTCGCAAGCCTCAATTGGTAGAGGCGTCCATCACCAATAAACACCAGCTCGACTTGATCCACATCGGCAGACAGTGATTCTAGAGGTCGGCTGATCGAACTAAAGCCGCCATTGTTGGCCAGTGACAACTCCCCCCAAAATCGACTCGACTGTCCATCAAAAGTAAGCTGACCTTGAGAAATGCCTCCCATCACGTTGTCGTTGGTTACTTGCCACTGCTGATGTTCGCTGGGTCGTGTTAGATCGATCATAATAGTCCCTGATGCAAAGACTGAATTTGAGAATGTGATGGCTGCAAACAGAAAAAACCAGAGTGAGGTTGTCCATTTAAAAAAGGGATTAAAGTGAATGAACAAACAAACCATGCCGACACCCTATCACTCTACGCATTGACTATCGCATTCAGACTAGGTAATTATTTCGCCGAGGGCAAATACAAAGCTTGCTTTGAATACATTAATGATCGTCTTCGAACTTACTTGCGTTTTAGTGAGACATAGTTATCAATGCTGAAATCCATTACCCCGCTAACAATCTATGCCTGAGCGATGATGTTGAGAGATAGAAAAAAGCTCGCCTTATCAGCGAGCTTTTCACCAATGAAGCAATACCTTATGATTGCTTACCCAGATGCAACCAAGTCTCGACCACGGTATCCGGATTCAGTGACACCGAATCGATCCCCTGCTCCATGAGCCATTGGGCTAAGTCATCATGATCGGATGGCCCCTGGCCGCAGATCCCTACGTATTTTCCGGCGTTATTCGCAGCTTTAATCGCCATGGCCAACATGGCCTTGACCGCAGCGTTACGCTCGTCAAACATGTGGGCAATTTCACCGGAGTCCCTGTCCAACCCCAGCGTCAGCTGAGTCATGTCGTTAGAGCCGATAGAGAAGCCGTCAAAGTACTTGAGGAAATCATCAGCCAGAATCGCGTTGGAAGGCAGCTCGCACATCATGATCACTTTCAGGCCATTCTCGCCGCGACGAAGGTCGAACTTCGCCAGCAAATCAATCACAGAAGCCGCTTCGCTTACCGTACGGACGAACGGGATCATAATTTCGACATTCTTCAGCCCCATGGTTTCACGAACGCGTTTGATTGCCTCGCATTCAAGAGCAAAACAATCTTGGAACTGCTCGGAAACATAACGTGAGGCTCCGCGGAAACCGATCATCGGGTTTTCTTCTGTCGGTTCGAAATTCACACCGCCAACTAAATTGCGGTATTCGTTCGACTTAAAGTCTGACATGCGCACAATAACGCGTTTTGGCCAGAATGCCGCAGCAAGCGTTGAAATCCCTTCTGTTAGCTTCTGGATGTAGAACTCAACCGGATCAGGATAACCGATGATGCGCTGATCAATCTCAGCTTTCAGCTCTTCGGATTGCTGGTCGTAATTAAGCAAAGCTTTCGGGTGGATACCGATCATCTTGTTGATGATAAACTCCAGCCTTGCCAAACCTACACCTTCGTTCGGAATACAGGCAAAGTCGAACGCCCTATCAGGGTTACCGACATTCATCATTACTTTAAGCGGCAACTCAGGAAGATCATCGACAGCAGAGCGGCGTACTTCAAAGTCCAGCTCTCCCTCGTAGATGTAGCCCGTCTCCCCTTGAGCACAAGATACGGTGACGCGCTGACCGGTTCGCAACAACTCCGTCGCATTGCCACAGCCGACTACCGCCGGAATGCCAAGCTCGCGGGCAATAATGGCTGCGTGGCAAGTACGGCCACCACGATTGGTCACAATCGCCGCCGCTTTTTTCATTACCGGCTCCCAGTCAGGGTCAGTCATATCTGCCACCAGCACATCACCGGCTTGGACCTGATCCATCTGAGACAAATCGGAGACGACACGCACCTCGCCGCTACCAATACGTTGGCCAATCGCTCGCCCTTCAGTCAGGGCATGACCTGTCCCATTGAGGTGGAAGCGCTCCATGACATTGGCATCATCGCGCGAGCGCACGGTTTCGGGACGGGCCTGGACAATCAGTAGTTCCCCTGTGATCCCGTCTTTGGCCCACTCGATATCCATTGGTCGCCCATAGTGCTGTTCGATGATCAGCGCTTGCTTGGCCAATGATTCAATTTCTTGGTCAGTTAAGGAGAACTGGTTTTGCTCTTGTTGGGTGGTATCGAGAATCTCAACCTGCTTACCCAGTGAAGTATCCTCGGTATAGACCATCTTTAGCAGTTTAGAGCCGATAGTTCGACGAACAACGGCAGGGTTACCCGCCTGCAGGGTTGGTTTATGAACGTAGAATTCATCAGGGTTGACGGCCCCCTGTACGACCATCTCTCCAAGGCCCCAGGATGAAGTGATGAATACCACTTGGTCAAAACCTGACTCGGTATCCAAAGTAAACATGACACCTGAAGAGGCTTTGTCTGAGCGCACCATACGCTGGATACCCGCAGATAGCGCAACACCTTTGTGGTCAAACCCTTGGTGGACACGGTATGAGATTGCACGGTCATTGAACAGCGATGCAAAAACGTGTTTGACCGCTTCGATTACCGCATCGATCCCACGGACATTGAGGAAGGTTTCTTGTTGGCCTGCAAAGGAGGCATCAGGTAGGTCTTCTGCTGTTGCTGACGAGCGGACAGCCACAGAAAGCATCTCGTCACCTTGGGCAAGCTCATGGTAGCTCTCGCGAATATCCTGCTCGAGATCCAGCGGAAGCGGTGCCTCTAGAACCCAATTACGGATAGTCTCGCCAGCTTGCTGCAAGGCATTTACATCTTCAACATCCAGCTCGTCAAGCAGCTGATAGATCCGCTCATTGAGCGAATTGGCTTCCAGGAACTGATTAAAGGCATAAGAGGTGGTGGCATAGCCATTGGGAACTTTCACTCCCGCATTCGCCAAATTCGCCACCATCTCGCCAAGAGATGCATTCTTACCACCGACCTTATCAACATCGTTCATTGACAAAGCATCGTACCAGACAACATTCTGTTGCACGGCAATTCTCCTTATTGGATTCAACAGTTTAAAGCAGGCAACCCATAAGTAAACGTTTGCCTTTCGCTGCAAAAAAAAGCAAAAAATGTCAATTTTCAGAGCAAAAAGTCAATCATCTCTCCTTAAGCGCACTTCATCATCGAAGCACAGTTACCCTGTAAGGTATTGTTATAAATTTAATTGCTAAAATTCTGTCAAATCTTTTCCATTTTCAATCACTTGAAAACGTATATCTATATGCGATACAGCTGGATATACACACATACATAGACATTTTCATATACATTCCTGTACATCCTAGCGGCCTTGCTATGCCTTAGTAGCACCGAAATGTCTGTATTCAGTTTTCCATCTCTCATCAAAATTATCTAGCAAGTTATCAAAAAAATTTGAAGCGCATCAGGTTTTTGATCTGGCTCAACTTTGGTAGGGGATCGCAGCACTACCGCACAACAATAGTATTTATTCTTTATTATCATTAACTTAATTTTGAACTTTTTGACAAAGCCACTGTAAAACTGACGACATCGTACCTCATAGCAGATTAAACAAATATTGAGCAACCTAGCCAAAGAACGCATTCTCGGCCAAAGATGTAAAATCCTCTAAAAGACGGTGTAAAAAAAACAAAGCCAGGGTTGCACAAAAGTGTGATGCAAAATCTGGAAACTTGCCTTTCAGGTGATTATATTGGGTGCAGCCATGCTTCTGGCTAAAAATAATTTCAAGGATTAAAATTTTTATGCAATCCAAACCCAATTTTCGTGATGTGTTCTTCGTTTCTGACGGTACCGCCATTACATCTGAAACCCTAGGCCACGCCGTCCTGGGACAATTTGATATCACGACGCGCCAAACGACCCTTCCCTTTGTTGAAAGCATTGAACGTGCCAATAGTGTGAAGCAACAGATCAATCAAGCT
Organism: Photobacterium sp. DA100; assembly: GCF_029223585.1. Classification (NCBI taxonomy): domain Bacteria; kingdom Pseudomonadati; phylum Pseudomonadota; class Gammaproteobacteria; order Vibrionales; family Vibrionaceae; genus Photobacterium; species Photobacterium sp. DA100. The sequence goes on from NZ_CP119423.1 coordinate 2,200,010, forward strand.
TACGAGAAAACAGGGACAGAGCCGTTGGTGTTCTATTCCATCGTATTGCCGGAAGTAAAGGCGGTGATCGAGCAAAGTAGCGCCCATTTTTACGATGTGCTCAATGCCCTGGTGGCGCCACTGAGTGAAGATCTTCAAATGGCACCGCAACCCCAGCTGCAGCGCTCCCACAGCATTGCCAAGGATGCTGCTAGCTACCAAGACCGTATTGCGGCCATCGAATACACCCTTGCCCATGACGATGGCGTCTCTCTCAACAACCTTGACCAGGCCGATATTATTTTGCTTGGCGTCTCTCGCTGCGGCAAAACTCCAACCTGCCTCTATCTTGCAATGCAATTTGGCATTCGGGCGGTCAACTACCCTTTCATTGCCGAGGACATGAGTAAGCTGCGCCTTCCTAAAGCGATTGAACCCTTCCGTTACAAAACCTATGGACTGACTATCGACACCGAGCGGCTGGTTGAGATCCGCCATGAACGCTATGCCAACAGCCATTACGCCAGTGTCGACCAATGTGAGAGCGAACTGGGTAAAGTTGAAGCCATGTTCCGCCGCGAAGCCATTCCTTACCTCAACACCAGTCGCCTATCAGTGGAAGAAATAGCCACTCGACTGCTGGATATTAGCGGCTTGAAACGGCGGATGTGCTGAGCCAAAGCACCCCATTGTCTCACAGTCTTTTTATCGGCGAGTATTCTGTTTTTTACTACTCGCCTTCGTTCTTAAGGATGTTTATCACTATCTCACCGCAAAATCTCAATATTGAGAGCTAAAAATCACCATATATTCAATCACTTATTAATTTCTTATTTTTCTCCCTATTATTCATCAAAAAATTATCAATTCTTGAAATATGCTTATCCTGAGCTTCAAAAAATAATAACGAGGTTCCAAGATGATTAGGGTTGCGCTTACAGCATTATCAACATTTTTATTATTTGCTTGCGGTGGTGGTTCATCGAGCGATTCATCCGAACCTACCGGTGTCACTATGGATGAGATCAGCGTTAGAACTCTGGGGATAGATCTAGTTAATATATCGGGTATGTCAGCAGATTTTTATGTAAAAGAGTCTAATGGCGCTAGTTCGTTATTCGATGAAGACAACAAAGTATTTTCAGTAACTAACTTTAGTTCTTATTATCATTCTATTAGCTGGACATCTGCGACACCAATGAAGGTTGATATTGGTACGCAAGATACCAACAGCCAGACTGCCCATGCCTTACAAGAAGATATAACAATGAATAATAAGGAAAAATTGTGGGCGATAGCGTGGAGTGATGAAGGCGCGTTAACATTGTCGACTAATATTCAAAACCCATCTCCGGTCGAGGATAAATATCGGTTGAGAATATTTACAATAGAAGATGTGACAATAACTGTCAATTCATCCGCGTTTTCAGTTACTAACCTATCAAAGGGTAATTTCTCCAATCAGATATTACTCGATAACTGTAATAAAGAACTTATTTTAGGCGCTAACCAAATAAATGTCTGTGATTTGGAAATCGGTAAATCTTATTTATTGATTGTTAATGGGGAAGATGTGCTGTTAGCAGCAGAAGAAAAATAAAAAATATAAATTATAAATTATAAATTATAACTATAACTTAGGGTAAATAATAAAATAATAAATAGCGCTTTTATTCATTCGCAGGGAATGTCTACATAATACATACGTCTGTCGTAACAGAGATAATATAATAACATTCTTTCATGGAAAGATAACTCTGTTAACCTTTTGAGGTTTTGGGGCAAACGCAAACATACCGTAGGCAGCGGTGGCATAAGCCCCGGCAAATTTGCCGGGGCTTTCTTTATTGGATGAACAAGTGATTAACTGTTATTTCGCTTCAGCGACAGCCATCTGCTCCTCATCAGATTTCTTGAGGAATGCGTAAGTCACACCAGTCACAACCGTACCGGCCGCAATCGCCACAAGGTACATCAGTACAGGGGTAATCGCATTCGGGATAAACAGGACAAACAAACCACCGTGAGGAGCCATTAGTTTAGCGCCGAACAGCATAGACAGGGCACCTGTTAGCGCACCACCGGCCATACAGCTTGGGATAACTCGCATTGGGTCGCGCGCTGCAAACGGAATAGCACCTTCTGAGATGAAGCACAAACCTAGTACGAAAGAGGCTTTGCCCGCTTCTGCTTCATTGGCATTGAACTTACGTTTCGCCAAGAATGTGGCCAAGCCCATACCTAGCGCCGGCACCATACCAGCAGCCATTACAGCAGCCATTGGCGCATAAGTCTGGGACGCAAGCAGGCCTACACCGAAGGTGTATGCGGCCTTGTTGACCGGGCCACCCAAATCGAAACACATCATACAGCCGAGGATAATACCCAGTAAGACGGCATTTGCAGATCCCATGTTGTTCAGGAAGTCAGTAAGGCTAGTCATTGCCGCTGATACCGGGCCGCCCACCACATAAATCATGATAAGGCCAGTTACCAAACTTGATAGCAAAGGAATGATCAAGATGGGCTTCAACGCTTCCATAGACTGAGGCAGCTTAACGTGGTCAGCAACAAGCTTGGCACTGTAGCCCGCAAGGAAACCTGCAACGATACCACCAAGGAAACCAGCCCCGGTAGAACTTGCCAACATACCACCAATCAAACCCGGAGCCAGGCCCGGACGGTCAGCGATTGAAAATGCAATAAAACCAGCCAGTACCGGCACCATTAGGGCAAATGCCGAGCCACCACCGATAGTCATCAGTGCCGCGGCCAACGTCCCTTCTTGTTCAAACGCCGTAATACCGAACACAAATGACAACGCAATCGAAAGACCACCCGCAACAACCAGTGGCAACATGTGGGATACACCTGTCATCAAGTGCTTATAGGCACCTGTTTTTTCTTGCTTAGCTTCACCTGTAGCTGCAGAGCCCGCTTGGTGTTGATAAGGGGTTGCCGTGGCAAACGCTTTCTCAAACTCTTGCGTTGTCTTCTTCAGTGCAGCTCCCGTGCTGGTTTTGTACAGTTTCTTGCCAGCAAAGCGAGAAAGATCCACTTCGATATCCGCAGCAATGATAACCAAGTCAGCGGCAGCAATTTCTTCCGCCGTTAGCTGGTTCTTCGCTCCCACTGAGCCTCGGGTCTCAACTTTGATCTGATGGCCCTGGCGCTTACCTTCTTCCTCCAAGGCCTCGGCCGCCATGAAGGTGTGTGCAACACCGGTTGGACATGCCGTAATCGCAACAATTTTCTTGCTGGCAGATTCGCCTGCCGCATCTGCAACGACAGCCGTAACGTCTGTAAGTACCGTCGCTTGGCTAATTGCTTGAGAAAGAGCGGCTTTCGGATCAGCCAGTACATCTTCAATAGCGATTTGGCATAGCTTCTTACCCTTGAAGCGTGTCGTATCTACTGCGGTGTTCGCTGCAACAACGATACAGTCAGCCTCATCAATGACACTCTGGCTTAACGCTTTCACCGGTACTACTGATGACTGACACTCAACGGCCGCCGTCCATTTGAGCTCTGCTGCTGCCTTTTCAATCAAGCCAGCTGCAATAATGCTATTTGCAATACCACTCGGGCATGCTGTTATAACTGCAATTTTCATTTCAACACCCTCTGATCCGAATCAGCTTTTCACGTTATTTACTTGGACATTTTCTTTTACTTTCAGCACCTGGTTGATATCTTCAACGCCTACGCCTACCTGGCTGACTGCCAATGCAGACAATGCTGTGGCAAAGCCCAATGTCTCTTCTTTATCCCACTGGTTTAGCTGTCCCCAGCACAAACCAGCAACCAATGTATCCCCTGCACCTACGGTGCTTACCACATTCATCTTAGGCGGCTGGGAACGCAGCCAACCTTCGCTGTTGAGCCACATTACGCCTTCGGCTCCCAGCGACACCACCACATTGGCGATCCCCTTGGCTGACAGCTGCTCGGCCGTTTCCAACATAGCCTGCTCTGAACCAAGTTCACGGCCCGCCCAATCGGCAAGCTCTTCATCGTTGGGTTTAACCAGCCATGGCGATGCCTCCAGGCCAGCCGATAATGCGGCTTTGCTGCTGTCAAAGAACACCTGCTTGCCGTTATCGTGCAGCCACTGGATCCAAGCCGCGCATTGCTCTGGTGCAATACCGCGTGGCAGGCTTCCCGCGATGACAAACACGTCATGGCTTTCAGCCAAGTTTTTCAATGTTGTGTCGAAGGCCTTGAGGTCCTCTTCACCAACCTCTACACCTGGGAAGTTGAAGTCACTGACTCGGCCATTTTGCTCGACCAGCTTAACGTTGATACGGCTGGCACCTTTTACCCGTACAAAGGCATCTTTGGCTCCCAACTCGTCAAACAGCTGGCAAAACGGTTCTTGGTTATCGGCACCAAGCAGGCCGGTGACGGTAACATCAGCCCCGAGCTCGGCCAGTACCTTGGCCACATTCACCCCTTTACCGGCTGGGTGTAATGACCCGGCATTGACAAGGTTCACCGAGCCAGGACTCAGGGCATCGAGGCTACCGGTCAGATCCAGCGCCGGATTCAACGTTACCGTGACAACTTTCAGCGCGCGGCTAATCGCTTGAGATTGCGTCATGACTATTTACCCTCGCCCAGGCCATCGGCAATAGCTTGTCCGATGGCAACCAGTGCCGCATCCGCGTCGTCGCCCTGGGCAGTAAACTGCAGCTCATGGCCTTGCTTCACACCCAAGGCAATCACTTTCATCAGGCTCTTGGCATTCACGGCTTTGCCTTCTCCGTTCAGGTTGGCCACCAGAATGTTGCTGCTGAATTTCTTGGCAACACTAACCAGCATGGCACCCGGACGGGCATGCAAACCATGCGGGTTGCGAATTTTGAAGACTTCGGTGTTACCTTCCAGCGCTTCCTCTGTTAGCAAAGTCACTACCTGATCAGCCGCTGCGTTGAACAGCTTGCCTACTTGGTTCTTGAAAAGTAGCTGTGCCAAGTAGTTCATGTTATTGACATGGGCACCATTACACGCGGCGACGAACAAAAGACCTTTTACTGGAGTGCCTGCTTCTTCAAAAGATTCCGCTGGTGTAACAAATGACAAAGCCGTACGGCTCACGCCTTTATTACTTTTTGCCAACCATAGCCCTTGCCCTAGATGGGTCGCGCCCGAGGCAATCGCATCAGCCACCGTGTCGTTGCTTGCTGATTGGTGATTTTTCACCAAGCCAGCAGCTACCGCAGTCAATTGGACAAGGTCTGTGGCAGGAAAAGCAAGCTGTACATAACTTTCATCAAAGTCGGCTTCTAACTGCGCTTCTCCGTTTAAAATAGCGATCAGCCCCTCTGCACTGTCACTCGTCTTAAGCTTCTCCTCGACGCCATCGGCAGACAGCACTTTTGTCAGTTGCTTAAGGATACCCAGGTGCTCATCTGACTTCGCAGCAATACCAATCGCAAGGTAAACAGTTTTGCCATCGCCCCAGTTAACCCCCTGTGGGAAGTGATGAACCCGCACACCAGTCTCTTTCACCAAGTCCCGGGTGTCCGTGGTACCGTGTGGGATGGCTATACCATTACCGAGGAATGTTGAGTTTTGAGCCTCTCGGTCCAGCATGCCGTTAACATAGCCGGTTTCAACCAGACCTTGTTGTTCCAGACCAGCCGCAATTGCCTTGATTGCTTCTTGCTTATCCGTTGCTGATTGTTTGAGCTGAATATCTTTTGTTGAGAGTGACAGCATGTGTTTACTCCAGTTTCGTTAAACCTGGTGAAGGCCGTTGACCTTCTCTCCCCGTCTACACAAATATAAACCTGAATGACCAAGAGCCGACTGAATCGATTCAGCATTTGGTCAAAAATTAAATTTCAGCACAATCTAGTTCAAAATTATATCGCTGCTGAAACCATTCAGCTGACATGCTGAATGGTTTCAGCTAATATTGCAAACATGCCGGGGAGATCGTGCTTGAATTTTTGATCCGCCGCACAAAACACCACTGGTGTACCCAAGCTATTTGGGTATACCGACTTAGTATTCAGCGTATCAGCCTCTTTCTGTTCCGAATGCGAAGCAGTAGAATGGAAGGTGCCTGCCAACAGAAAATACAAGAAGCAGAATGAAGCTAGATGAAATAGCAAAACTTGCCGGTGTATCCCGCACCACAGCCAGTTACGTGATAAACGGTAAAGCGCAAAAATACCGGATCAGCGAGAAAACCCAGCAAAAAGTCATGGCTGTTGTCAATGAGCACAACTTCCGCCCCGATCATGCAGCCACCTCTCTACGGGCAGGAAGCAGCCGCTCCTTTGGCTTGATCATTCCTGATCTCGAAAACAGCAGCTATGCCAAGCTAGCCAAGCTTCTGGAAAGCAATGTGCGTAAAGCGGGTTACCAGCTGATCATCTCCTGCTCGGATGATGACGCAGAGACGGAAATGAAAGTGGCCGAAACGCTGCTGAGCCGCCGTATCGATGCCTTGATAGTGGCCAGTACCCTGCCCACCGATAATGACTTCTACCAACGGATTCAAAAAGGTGGAGTACCGGTGATCGCCATAGACCGAGCCATGAACGATGAAATGTTTGCCAGTGTAATCAGCGAAGATCTCGAAGGAGCATTTGATCTTACCCTTAGCCTTTTGGATAAAGGAGTAAGCAGTATCGGCCTGGTGGGTGCGGTACCTGAACTCGGCGTCTCCAAAGAGCGTGAACAAGGTTTTTTGTCCGCAATTCGCTCCTACAGCAGTCAAACGCAAAAGCCGGAAGCCAAAACGTTAATTGCCAACGGTGATCATTTTAGCCAGCAGCAAGGTCAGCAGCAGGTACAGAATTGGATCGATAATGACTGCATGCCGGACGCCATCCTTGCGACCTCCTATACCCTGTTTGAGGGGGTGCTCGATTGCCTGCTCGCCAACCCGGAGTTGATGCAAAAGACCCATCTCGCTACTTTTGGTGATAATCGCCTGCTCGATTTCTTGCCCATCAAAATTCAGTCGCTGCCGCAGCAGTTTGAACTTATCGCTGATAATGCTCTTGAACTGGCCCTGAATGCTATCGCAGGCCGGTACAGAACCGGAGTGGAAGTGATCCCACGAAAAATCAAGCGCCGCTAGTCAGCGGCCCGTTGATCTCGTCAGCCCAACCCAACGGGGTTGGGCAACTTTCCCATCGCAGGCGCTACGCCATATAGCGTTTCACCGCCACCTTACCGAGACGATACAAACGCTTTGCCTGCTTGTTGAACGCATCACGCCGATGCTCCATCCTGCGCCGATTGAGCTGGGTATTTACTCCTTCTTCGAAGGTGCTCAACAAGGCTTCAGCCAAACTGTCCATGTTATAGGGTTGCTCGTTGGGCGGCATCGCAACCACAACTGCATCATCCGGTGCCAATTGCATATTGTTAAATTCAAGCGCTGCCTTAATGGTCGTCGCCTTCGGTGACACAGGGGTTGATAAATCGTAGGGCGGCTGCCACTCCTGCACTGGTTGCAGGCGATCAACCTGATTGAGCACCATGATTATTTTGGGCTTTTTACGGCTGCGATTATCAGCCTGCTGATAATATTCATCAAATTGCTGACGCAATACCACATCGCTCTTTCTCGCGGGCTGGTTGGCTTTAAGTACCCACAGTACAATGTCACTTTGCACCATCTGATTGAGCAATTGCCTGTTGGTGGCCTCATGGCCATCAATACCCGGTAAATCAACAAGGTGAATGATGTCAATTCCATCAACATAGCACCGGTGGATGACCATACTGTCCGTTGACGGAATCGCGCTTACCTCAGCCACCATGCTGCCGACAAATGTATTGATCAGTGAAGATTTCCCTGCGCTTACCTGGCCGACGACTGCGACCCGAAGCGGCTCGAGCTCCTCGGCAAAATGCGCATCATCCGGTTCATGGCCCTTGAGCTCACCGTCTGCCACCTTGTACCGGCCGCTGTACAAGTCTATTGCCACCGACAAGACTTCCTGTAGCAGTACTTTTTTCAGGGTGAACTGGACCTCTGCGCTAACTTCATCGAATAGGCGTCCCAGCAGTTGCCCTCTGGCCTCAGCAATCAGTCCTGCCGGGGTCATGGCCCTGAATACCCGATAAACATCATAAACCTTTTTCGCTGCCCCCAGTTTGTCTTTGTGGTGGTAGCCTTGCTGGAAATACGACAGTTTTAGCGTCTCGGCAAAGGGCACGTGGTTGAGCAAAAAGTGGCGATAACGGTGGCTCACCTTTTCCAGCATCAACAGGAACTCTGGCGCGGTAAATGACAATGCCTTGATATCGCGTTCAGGGTAATACTGGCTGGCAACGGCCTGCGACAACGCGAGGGCATACCCCCTTAACGCAGGCCAGCTATCATCCTGTTCGAGATATTGGCCGATAGCCGGGCTGAGAGCGTTCCAAACCTCGCGGTCAAACTCCCCCCACTCTCCCGACGGGGCAACGTCATAATCACTCTCCAGCTGTATGGCCTCTTCAGAGCCATTACGCCGGAGCCGGCGCAACCAAACAGCGCCGGCAATAACGAAGCCTGACGAGGAAGCAATCAAAATAGATAAAAACAACCATTGGTCATCCTGGATGATCTTAAACAGCCCCCACCCGGCCAACACAAGCACCGGAATGATCATCGCGGCGAAAGCTAAAGGGGCCACCCCCGCCGAAAAGCGATTAAGCAGGCTGACACTATTGATTGTTTTTTTCATGATCTTGGCGGTTATCCATGTTGTCTGCCGTCGCCCTGCCCGCTTGGCTGGACTTTGCCTGTTTTAATGCCTGTTCAAACACCTGGCGAATATCTGTCTCATCAACCGTTTCTCCTCGGCTGATATGATATAAATACTTGCAGCCAGCACGGCCAATGGCATATGTCAGGGCGAAGCTGATGGCAACCGCGACCGCACTGCCGACTGTCTGTCCGTAAACCGGTATAAACTTTGCCAACTGCCTAAGCCCCAGCTTGGTGGCATATTTCAGGGCAAAACTGCTGCCAAGCAGGCCGGCAAACTCGCTAAAGCGTTTTCGGTTCCACTCAACACCGTACTGCCGTGCCAAACTGTGCAGCATTTTTCCCTGAAGGGCCGGAACAGATACCATGCCGACACCGGGCAGTGCATCCGTTGCCGCGGCACTGCCGGCATACCACATGACTTCTTGCTGCAGCTTGAGAAAGTTACTGTGCTCAGCATCAAGGTGCCGCTGCGCCTGCTGCATTAGGTGGATTATCGGCAACATATCGGCAAGTTGCTGATTCAGGGCCGATAACCCAAACGGCTCGCGACCGTGCGCCGCAACCATTCCTGCCGCATAAGCCTGGAAATCGACATTGACCGACATCAGAGTGGTTCCCCACACTTTCTCTACCTGATCCTGGTTATAGCGAATCGCCTGCAGACGCTGCTCCGGGTCGACAATCGACAAGCAAGCGGTATGAACGACCAGGACACTATCAATCCGGCCATCTTTGCGAATTTTCTTCAACGCCGACAGCACATCGCTCTGTTCGGGCTCTTCGGCCTTCATGACCACCAGAAGGGCATGGCTCTGGGCCTGACAGGCAGAGATATCCTCGGCAGGATCATAATCAGCTTCTGATAGCCCGCGGGTATCGAGAAAGCGCAAAACAGGGTTATCGGCTGGGAACGAATATTCCACGGCGGTTTGAGTGCAAGGCTGAAAACCATTGCCAACCTCGACCAGTTCATTGCCTGTTACTGTCGCGACCAAAGTCGACTTGCCCGCTCCGGTCTTACCCAGCAACCACAGCGTTGGCAGGGAGGATTCCCAGAGCTGGTTTGCGGCTTGCAGGCCGGGATCCTTGTCTGGATTAATGTACTGGTAGATATTCTTAAAAAACTGCTGCATGCCTCAGCCATAGCCTATTAATTGTCGCTCAATCAGGCCAATGGCAAGCAGTGGCATGCCTATCGCCCTGTCAAAAATTTCATGCCGGAACCGAGAATGTTTTTAATATTCACCGGTATAATGGTGACAATACCATATCCTTCTGAAAAGTTCGGATTTATAGACAAGTAATATTGAATATCCCTTTTGGTGCTGCGCTTAAACGAGGCAATCTCCTGCTCGCCATAGTCGACCGAACGTTGGACATAACAGAGGTGGGGGTGCCAGTCCGGCTCTCTGAACATCACAGTTTGTTGTAAGTAATCGAGGATCCGAGAAGCTGGCTCGGTCAATTGTGTATTCGCCTTGGGATACAGTTCGGGCAGGAACTTGGCCATCACGCGGTACATAGCAGGACTAATCATGGTATCGGCATAATACACCGGGGTCAGTGGATGGCGTATATAACACTTCGCCGCCTCAAGCAGAGAAAATGTCACGGTTTGGTTGCCATGACGCTGATCGGGAAGAAAACCGGCCGACGCTCCAATAATGATCGTTTCCTTACCACCAACATCATTTTTTTGGAAGGTCAGCAAACAATACCCCACCAACCTCACTTTGCCGTTATTGTCTTTTTTTCCAATGGCACCGTTGGTTTCTTGGGGAACTATGTCCGAGAATTGCTGGTAGAACAGCTTGAGTTTTCGCTCATAGGCATCAGTTCCCAAGAAATACTTATTGAAATAAGCATTGGGTTCAACCCCCTTAAAACAATGGGCAATCAGACCCAACAGCTGGGCCTCTTGCTCTTCAGTGAGCCAGTTATGGCTTTGGGTTAATGTCAGCGTACTTAGCTGTTTGGCTTGTGTCATTTCAGCATCCTTGCTTCTGTTCCATTAATCCTTAGAAGATTTCTCTTCCAATGGCTCTGAGGGAAGCTCATCCTCTTGCTGGGGCAGCTTCATCCAGGTTATAAATAACTCATACCAGATTGCCAAAATCACGGCCCCGATAAACAACCCGATAATACCCGCAGAGATCATCCCGCCAATCGCACCAATCAATATAACCGGCATGGGGATCTCCACACCTCGCCCCATCAACATAGGTTTGAGGATATTATCGGACAACCCTGCCAATAATACCCAAACAGTGAAAATTGTAGCAGGTGTCGTATCCATATATGAGAAAACATAAACAATAACGGGCAGTACTATCAACAAGGCCGGCAGTTGAGCAATGGCCAAAATGAACACAGCAAAGGTGATCAGCCCTGCCGCGGGGATCTGGAACACGAACATCGCTGCGCCAATCAGGATCGACTGAATGAAGGCAACCCCCACCACCCCGAGCAACACACTACGTATAGTCGCGGCAATCAAACCGGCCCACTCTTCACCATGCTTACCGACAACCCGTACCGAAACCTGCTTCACCGCTTTCGCCATTGCTTCGGAATGGGCCATAAAACCAGCCGCAATAAGCAAGGAGATAATAAACATCACCACGGTGGCTAAGCCACTACCCAGCGCTCCCGCGAACGCGCTGACCCCCGCTTTAATTTCCTCGCCGTAGCGCACCAATGCCTGTTCCATATTGGTGGCAAACAATGACCAGGTACTGTGGAGCTTGCCACCGATCAGTGGAATTTCAGCGACTCTTGCAGATGGACCCGGCAGCTTGACCGATTCGTTCTGTAGAAACTCGGTTAAACTGACAATGCCATCAAAAATCGATCCCATCACAATCACCAATGGCACGACCAAAATGGCAATACCGATAAGTGCTAATACAGTTGCCGACAAACCGCGCCGACCTTTCATCACCCCTTCAAGTTTAAGCGTCAACGGCATCAAGGCCACGGCAATAATCGCCCCCCAGAGAACTGGGATAATGAAGGGTTTGATAATCCCTAAAGTCCACCCGATCAGGATAATTAACAGCCCAATCCGAATAGCAGACTCCAGCATGTTATTGATAAATACTTTGCTTTTGTACTTTTCTAATTGTTTATCCATCGTTGTTTTCCTGATTGTTTTGGCTGGCACCGACCAGGCTGGCTACAACAATTGCCATATAGAACACACCAGCAATCGCTTCTAGATACACAATAACCTGAGCGACGGGGGTAATGGGGCTGATATCGCCGTAGCCCAAAGTGGTAAGGGTGACAAAACTAAAGTAGGCCGCATTGGACAAGTTATCGCCCCAATCTTTGGCCTCGAGCCCGGTGAAGGAGCCCGGAGAAAATTCCAAGATCAACAGGTAGGCAATAGCCCACATCAAGCCGAGGAGTAGAAACAGAGCCAGAGAACCGACGACCTTATTGTTGTCAATCGTGCCAGTAAACAATATCTGGCGCATAATCGACTTAAACGTGCCGAAAAAAAAGCACAGCATCAGGACCAGCATGGCAATATCGATCTGCCTGAAACCGAACAGCTCTTTGATAACCACCAGCACTACCCAGGCGATAAGCAAGCTCATCAAAAAACGGAACCAGCCCGAGTCAAATCGCAAGCTCATCAAACAGACCACAAAAGTCAACAAGGTGATAGCTTGCAGGATCTTATCTAACCAAGTGATTTGCAGTACTTGGTCAAGCGACGAACTGACCAACAGAATAATCAACGCGATCGTGAGGTAATAGAAATTATTCTTTTCGGTGATCTTCTTACCCATTTTGCCTCCTCATCCACCTATTGTGTCTGCTGTGAACCCGAATCCTGCTGCTCTTCCATCACCATGATTGATGCCGTCATGCCAAATCGTAAGTTCACCCCTTCAGGTAAGGCGGCCAATGTGATTTTCACGGGGATACGCTGCGCCAGGCGGATCCATTGAAAAACTGGGTTTACACTCGGCAACAAGTTATAGCCCACGGCACCATTTTGTGGTGCTATCCCCCACCCGACTGAATCGACCACCGCTTCGATCGGCTGCTCGGGATAGGCCATCAAGGTCACTTTGGCCTCGTCGCCAATCCTGATATTGGCCAGTTGGTTCTCCCGGAAATAACCGAATACCCAGAAACTGTTCACATCGACCACGGCAAGCAAAGGCTGATTGGCCACCGCTTGCGTCCCCTCGCGTATGTCCAAGTTAGACACATAGCCATCGACCGAAGCAAACACCTGGGTAAACTCCATATTCAGCCTGGCTGCGCGTAAATTTTGCTCGGCCACTTTGATTTGAATCAGCGACTCCTCGTAGGAAATTTGCCGGCGGGTAATGTCCTTAAGCGAGACCGCACCTCGGTCTTTGCGTTGGATATCAAGCAACCGGTCAAGCTCAATCTTTTTGCCCTTGGAACTTATTTTCGCCCGCTCTAACGAGGCCTCTGCCTGCGACAAGGCAACTTCATAGGTCGTGGGGTCAATTTGAAACAGCAACTCACCTTTGCGCACAAACTGATTATCAACGACAGCCACGTAGACAACGGGTCCGGATACTCTAGGTGCCACCTTAATGATATTGGCCCTGACCTGACCGTTTCGTGTCCAGGGATTTTCAAAATATTCTTGATATTTCTGGTAGCCCAAATAGATAGCACCACCAATAATGATGAGGTTCAGCGCAATAACGAATAGCTTTTTTATACTCTTCATATGCACACCTAAAATTGAATAAAATAAGCATCAATAGCAACGGTGTAGAGCACCGTTATTGCCAGAAATGTCATCGAAGGATAAGCAATTAACCGGGACAACCGAGTTTTATTGAGGATCACAACCGTTATCCAAGTCGCTATCACAGACAAGATGATGACCAGCAAAAAGGGTGAGTAATACACGTCTCCCCAGGACATTTCATGCGGCATTTCCATCTATGGACCTCCTGGGTATTGCTGCTTGGCCGGATCTATCGGCTCACCAAAGGGAGAGACCGCCTTCGGCACTTCACCGGGCGACAACACCGGCAATTGGGTGTCGTCTAGCATTTCGCCCCAGTCTGTCCGGCTTTCCATTTGGGATCGCAGTGCATCATTAAGATATGAACGGCCGGTTTCTGCCTCCCAGCCACCACCCAATGACTTGTAGAGCGCAACGACCTGATTGGCAACATTCCCCTTAACGATCGCATAGGCATCTTCACTGCGGGTCATTTTCTCCAGTGAATTTAGCAGGCGCTCGAAACTGATTTGGCCATTTTCGTACTGAGTCAGGGAGATATTGTAGGCGCGAACGGATGCATCAACAGAGCGGAAAGCAAGATCCTTCTGAACCTGGTTGAGCTGGTAAGACTCCAAAGCATTGGTTACTTCCTGTACCGCCAGCAAGACCTGCTTGTTGTAGTTGGTTAGCGTCTCTTGGAAACGGGCATCTTGGGCTCGGATCGCACTCTCTACCCGGCCATACTGGAAAATATTCCACGAAAAGGCAGGGCCAAGAGAAAGATTAAGCGAATCGCTGAAACTAAAGTCATTCCCTGCCGGAACGGTACTGTTGATGCCAATCACACCGAACAAGGAAAACTGCGGATAGAGATCGGCTTCTGCAATACCGATTTGGCTGCTCTGGGCATGGGCCTGCAACTCGGCCAACTGGAGATCGGGCCGGCGCAGCACCAAGTCGGCTTCGACCTGCGTATGGATAGGTGACGTTGCGGGGATCAGCGAAAACTGATCATAATCACTCGTCAGCCTACGGCTTCGGGTCGCGGCGTATTTACTATCAAATGCCGCGACTTTGGCATTCACCCAAGAGCTGTCTAGCAGCTCCATGGCTTGCTCCGGAAGGATCCCCAGCAATACCGCAATGGCATTGCGTGACTGCATCATACCGATTTTCAAACTTGGCAGTGCCGATTCGGTGTTGTATAGCTGGGTCCTTGCTTGCTGAACATCGAGCTCAGTAACATTACCTGACTCATACTGAATCTCGGTGATCCTTTCCACCCGGCGCTGAATTTCAATATTGCGCTCAGATAACAACACCCGCTCCTGAAAGGTGCGGTAGTTGATGTAGTTCCTGGCAACTTCAGCCGTGATGGTAACCAAAATATCGTGATAGGAAGCGATTGAGGCATACAAGGTTGCCTCTGCTGACTCGACACCGAGTGCGTAGCGCCCCCAGACATCCAGCTCCCAGGCAGCATCGAAGCTCAACGAGGCATTGTCGAAGGTGTTTTCATTCTGGTAGATTTTCGCCACGCTTCCCGACACATTCTGGCGCTGTGGATTCTGAAAAGATTCCGCCACGCCAAGTGCTGCACGGGCCTGTAAGATCCGCAGCCCTGCAGCCTCCAAATCCAGGTTTTGCTGGCTGGCCTTGTCGACCAGGGCATTAAGCACAGGATCATTGAACTGCTGCCACCAACGCGCAGTCACCGTCTTACTGTACGCCAGGTCCTGTGTTGACCACGATGTCGGCAATGTCGCGGGGGCCACCCCCTCAAATTTCGGCCCCAGCACCGTACAGCCTGACGTCACCAGCAGGGAAATCACTGTTAAGCAAACGCTGATCTTACCTACCAAGCTATGCCCCCTAAAACCGCTTCATCTGCAGCTCATCCCAAGCAATCTCATCACTTGCCTGCTTGCAGTTGAGCAACGACTGGAAAATATTTTTTTTCAAGTTTAGGAAGATATAAAAACCGGCGATGTCTGAATTCGAATACTTCTCCAATTCGAGATGCGAAAAATACTCATCCAGCCGCTCTTCCAACCGCTTATAGTCTTGCAGGAGATGATCGACATCCAACTTAGCCGCGTTCAATGAGTCTGCCTTCCACAAGGCAACAGCCAATACGGGAATGACGGTGTCCCTGTGGCCTTGCTTGGCCTCCACCAGCAGCGGGCTTTCATCTAACTGCTTACGTGCTTTGATGAAGGTCATCAGGTGGTGGTGGAATACATCGCATTGGGCAATGTACTGAGTGAGTTGCTCGGCTGTCAGTGATGGGTAGGGCTCGGTGTTAAATTTCGCTCCCCACACCTGTAATTTTTTCAGCGCCACCACCATAGTGGCAATGCGCCAAACCAGCTGCAGTTTCTGCCAAACCGACAGGTGGTCGACCTGCAGTAAGTGGATCACCCCTGCAGCATGGCGGAAAAATCGCTCGCGAAACACCAACACTAAATGTTCGGGGCGGCTTGAGAAAGGCAAGTAATAGGAAATCACGACTGACAGCACCGTCATATAGAACAGAGTAACAATCGTGAGGGTGATACCGAAGTGATACACCATGCTGTTGTCAATACCGAGGGTAAACATCCCCAGTAGAAAGAAGATAGTGATGGGTCCCTTGAAAATATAAAACCCGACGAAAGTATAAATGAAGATAAACAATGCCAGTTCCGAGCCGAGGGTCAGTTGCGGCAGCAAAAACACATAGGCAGGCACGGAGAACACAAACCCAAGAGTAAACAGAACAAAAAGCATCACTGGATGGAAAGGCAAAAAAGACAGGATAGAGACAAATAACGTACTGAAAATAACAAAGTTATAGCCACCAGGCGGGTTGAAATGGATCCAAAATGCCCCAGCCAGCCAATAGGTGACAAAAACCTTTACCGCAGACTTGGCATTCTCGGCATCCCACCAATTAAAATTGGGTTTGGCCTTTAGCGCTGGCAACTCGAATTCCACCGTCCCGGTCAACGAGTCGATACTGCTGATACAGCTCTCCAGTTTGGCGAGGCGCTCCCGCAGCTGATTCAACAGATAACCGGAGGATATCGCTTCCCCGCGGTATAAGTGCCCGGCCTGCTTCAGCCTTTCCCCATCATATTCTACGGCCGCCAGTGACTGCGGCGGATGGGCTTCCTGCTTCTCCCAGGCATCCGGCAACCTGTCGAATAGCCCAATCACCTCGGCACGCATTTCCTCAAAGTCACGGAGATAATCCACCGGGTGCCCCCCTGAGCGTGAATGGTCCTTCGCGGCAAATAAGAGCAATTCGGAAATTTGGCTGTATAACGCAACCGTGCCGTCCCACTCTTTTTTGTAGGCGGAAATCTCACTGCATTCACTGTTAAGGGTTTGGTACCGAGCTGCGAAGGCTTGCTGGGCTGCAAATACCGTTTTACTGAGCTCAGCCACCGTGGGAGGAACATCTTCCACCTTGGCTACCGCTGATTCGTCACCCGGCGGCGGTGAGCCGAGTTCTTGCCCGTCAGGGGGACTCTCTGACTCTACTTGGTGCGGCGGCTGGCTTATGGCCTCAAACAACGCTTTTTGTGCGGCGCTCAGTTCATCACCAAGGTGACGGAGATTCTGCTCTACCCTGGGGGGAAAGAGGAACACCCCGACAATGGTGTAAACGACCACACCAAATATCGTCATGAAGGTGCGATCAAGCCCATAAATAAAAGCACCTTCAGCATCTCCGCCATTGTACATCATCAGGATCATCACACCCGTCAGCATGAATAAGGTCGGATCGTTGAGATATGCTGAGCGAATATAGAAAACAACCACAACAACCAGGGACACGGCAACCATGTAGAGCAGCCTGTCCTGAGCAAAAAAACCGACGAGGATTAGCCCGATAATCCCTCCGGCAATAGTACCAAGTACCCGCAGTGTGCCTTTGGCCAGTGATTCGCGGCGGCTCCCCGTCGATGCAATCAACATTACGGTTGTTGCCGCGGTCGAAGGCTGAGACCAGCCCAAAGCCATGGGGATCAAGTAGGCCAGCGTCAGGCTGACAGCAACACGGAAGGCAAACTTGAACTTATCGCTCAAGCAAAAAGGCAATAACCAGTTACCCAACTGGAAAACCGACAGTCTTTGTTTAATACGGAGTAATTGAGTGTTGGCTTTACTCACGCGATACCCTTTTAATAATACGCTGCTTAATAAGGCTAGGTTATTTTGGGTAAAGCACAGAAAAAAATTGTCTTATTTATCGAACTGTTAGACTGCTTGAACAGCAATTGCAGGACTGAGAATCCCTTCAGAGATGGCGTAACTATTGGCAGGAAGGATGCAAAAGCCCCAGTTTTCACCGGGGCCTGTGACAAAAAGGATAATATCCTAGTTGGCAGGGTGACGGTCTTGTTTGCGATTAAATCAATTGCTGGTTATCGACGGTTCACTGGCCGACTCTGCTCGCAACAGTGGTTGCTGAAGGGCATTGACAGCATTGAGCAGCAGCTTAACCGCGGGCAGCATACGGCTTTCATCGATATCAAAATCACCATTGTGATGGCCTGCCGTTAAGTCCGAGCCAATCAGACAATATATCGCCTTACCACCGCGGGACTGCACGCGGTCAACCAAATAGCCGGCATCTTCACTGGCACCGAAATCTTTTTCTCTGAGTACGTCAGTAAATCCACTCTCCGGGCCAACAGACTCCAGCAATTCGACGAGCTCAAGATCGTTTTCAAGACCTATCGCCTCGCCTTGCGCGCAGAGTTTAACTTTCACCCCATGCATCATCGCCGCAGCCTCGGCAATGTTTTCCACCTGCTGGAACATATAGGAATTCAAGGCACGGTTCTCACCACGCGTTTCCCCCAGCAGTACCGCACTGGCTGGAATGACATTACGTCCATCGCCGGCATGCATTTGCCCGATGTTGATCCGAGTCATACCATCGCGGTGGCGTGGAATAGCCAGCATCTGGCTTACCGCGGTACAGGCCGCCGCAAGGGCATTTTGCCCAGCATTGGGCTCAATCCCAGCGTGAGCGGGTTTGCCCGTAAAATGAAGATCAAACTTTGAACTACAGAGGAAATGCTGGGGGTCACAGACTAAGGTCCCGCTTGGCACGTTCATGCCGATATGGGCCGCAAAGAAATAGTCCACATCGTCAAGCCAGCCACTCTCAGCAATGGCCTTACCCGCACGGCACCCTTCTTCTGCTGGCTGAAACAGTAATTTTATCTTACCGTTTAGCAGATCTTTGTTTTGTGCCAGTACTTCGGCAATTCCCAAGCCAATCGCAGCGTGGGCATCGTGTCCGCATGCATGCGCCACACCCGGTGCCAGTGAAGCAAAACCCAGGAACCGAGGACGATGGGCATCCTCTTCACTTTCCATGACTTCAACGGCATCGATATCAAAACGCAGCGCAATCACAGGGCCTGGCCGCCCCGTATCGAGCACCGCTCCAACCCCGGTAATGCCATCCATATGGGCCAGATAGGTAATATCCGCTCCCCAACTAATCGCCCGCTCTTGTGCCTGAGCAACCAGCACTTCATCGCGCCCCATAATCGAGGAGCGAAGAATGATCTCATCGCTGAAATGCAGCGAGTAGCCCAAGTTTTCAAGATGGCTAGCGATACGGCTCGTGGTAAAAAATTCCCGCCACGCGGCTTCCGGGTAGCGATGAAACTCCCGGCGATGATTCATTAAGCGCTGAGACAGCGTCTGTTCATCGAAATGCAAGTTACTTAACACCTATTGTTCCTAATAATCTTTTACAGGGCGCGGCTTCAATAGCCTGTCAGCTCCATAAATCCTTGTCCTGTATGGCTTCCTGTAACCCTTATCGGCCCTTCCCAATAAGAGAAGATGAACGGGAGCCACTGCTCCTTTCGGACCACATCCACTTTAAGTTTTATCCCCTTTGACGGCACATCTATTTGCCATGCGACGGGATGCGTTTTTCCCCCTTGGGTCGAAAATGTAACCGGCAGCAACTGAATGTCTTCCGCCGCCAGTGCCTCATTGTGGCCATCGGCCCTGCTCAGCGAGCCAAAATAATACGGACGGGTATCTTTTTCTCTGATCTGATACAGCATTAATGCACTTCCATCATCGAGATGGATAGCGAACCAGTCCCATCCCAGTTGATTTTCAGCCAGTCCGCGGCTACTCCACTCACGGTCAAACCAAGCATCACCGGTGACCTCGAAACGCTTACCGTCTAACTCTATACGCCCGTCAATTTGCAAGAAGGGGGCACTGAAGTAGTATGACGCAATATCTTTGGTCGCATGCTTCTTACTATAGCCCTGCTCGCCTTGCAACACGATATTACCGGTTTGCTGGATCGCCAATTTGCCGGCCATACCGCTGTCATCGGCGAACGACAGCACTCCCGGAAATGGCGAATCGGAGAAAGAGCGCCACTCCCAATTATCCAGCCATGCTCGGTAGGGCTGCCCTAGCACGCCCGCTTGTCCGATCCCTCCCCGGGCAAAACGCTCGGCAGCCCACACTTTATCTTTGCCGCTAACCACCAAATGGGCCATATACCGTTGCGGGCTCTCCCAACCGTGCCCCTCGCCAGGCAGCGAACGGGAGCGGAACAAGGTCCATTGAAAACCAAACTCCTCGCCATCTTCTGCTTTGAGGTTTGCCGTCAGGTACCACCATTCGGTTCTGAATTCCGGATGGGGTAAATGATCACGCGGAAACTGAAACTGATAGCCAGGCACAACCTGGGCAAATTGGTCACTGTCTTGCCCCACCATCATGGATACGGAACGGTTGACCTGGGCTTCTTCTGGCTCGCAGCTCAACAGTCCCAGCACCGCAACAATAGCGACAAGAGAGACAATCAAATACCCGCGCAGGAAATTTCTCCCCTTCATCAGAACGACTCCCTTAGTGACATGATTGCTGACTGCTTCACCAGCCGCCATACCGGCCACGCCCCGGCAAGCAGTAATACAACCAACGCCGATCCCAGTGAGAACAGATAGTTGGTAGGGAAATATTCGATTGGCATTGTCCAGCCGAAGGAGTACTTCAAAACAACATCAATCAGTAACTGAGCCAAGACAAGGCCAAGCGGCAAGGCTATCAAAGCGGTGAGCAAGCCAATCACGAGCAACTGCCCTCCTCCCAGCAACGCCAGTTCCCGGCCGGTCATTCCCATGCAGCGCAATAAGGCAAACTGGCGCAGGCGTGAAGTTTCCCCTGCCACCGTTGCAAAGAACAACCCGCACACGGCTACGACCAAGGTCAGTTTGCCAAGCGTTGCCGTGACGATAAATGTACGATCGAACACATTCATTGCCTGGAGCATCAAGTCGTTGTTGTTGCGTATTCTCTCCGGCGGCAAGCGGAACGTTTCGCCAAGAGAGCGGATTATGCTATCTGCCTGGGCATGATCGTCAAGATGGACCGCAAGGCTCACTTGCCCCTTGTGCGGCCAAATCGCCTTCCAGCGCTTCTGGGACATGATGACTTGTCCGTAGGGATTGCCGTAGTCATAGAACACACCGGCGACAAGCCACTGCTTGTTTAATGGCGGCGGCAGATCCAGTACCTGCCCCGGCTTGATATTTTGCTTCAGGGCCATCGACTCACTCACCAGAATGGCCCGCTCATGATGCAGTTTCTGCCAGTATTCAGGCATCGCGACTTTAACCGCAAGAGCTTGTTTTTCGTCTTCGGTCCCGCCAACACTGACAACCTGCAAGGTACCAGACTCAGATGGCAGCATCTTGCGCCACTGCCACCAAACTTGTTTCACTTCATCTTGGTTTTCCAGCCACTGGGTCATCCTCGGGGCCATATTAACCGACGGGCGAATATAGATATCAGCCGCCAATCGCTGCTCTAACCAGGTTTGGGTGGTATTCCTAAAACTGCCGACCATGGTTTCCATACCGATATTCGATGCCAGCGCCAGCATGAATGCCATTGCGGCAACGCCCCGATAACTCAGGCTGGCCGCCGCATCGGAAAAGAACCAGCGCAGGCGAGCCGAGCGAACCACAATCCCCAACACACGGAATAGCTGCCACAACAAGAAAGGCATAGCCAGTGCCGAGGCAATCAGTATGCAAGCTATCAGGACAAACCCCGCTTTTTGGCCATGTGGCAGTTGATAGGCCGCGATAGCCGCCCCGACGAACATGCACGAGAACACCGCCTGAAGGGCAAACTCTCGGCCGCTGAACCTTACCAGCGACATACGAGTAGCCAAACGCGCAGGCTGACTATTAATCAGGCGTACCAAAGGCCAACCACAGGCTAGCAGGCACCCGCCGACGGCAATCAGGATCGAGGCAGCCCCCCACTCCCATTGCCAGCGAACCGCCAGGCTCACATTGGCCCCGTAGAGGTCATTCAGAGTTTGGGCCACGGAAGGAAGCAGCTTTTCTGCCAGAAGCAGGCCCAAAAGGTTCCCTCCTATCAAGCCCACGATAATCCATACCACCAGCTCCAAGCTCAGCGCCTGAATCAATTGCCCCGAAGAAACCCCCGCTTGACGCATTAACCCGACCAGTGGCTGTCGCTGGGAAAAAGACAACGACATTGCCTGATAGAAAATAAACAGACCGACCACGAAAGCTAACATGCCCATTGCCAGTAAGTTCAAGTGGAACGCATCCGTGAGCGGCTCTAGACCGGCAGTTTCTTGTTTCTCTAACTTGAGCGCAGTTGGCAGCTTATCTTCCAGTCTGCTGAGGGTTCGCGGGTTCAAGTCCCCACAAAGAATCGAGCTAAGCCCTGAGCTGGGCTGCAGCTGCCTGAGCAAGGCCATATCCGCAATTAACCGCGGTCCCTTGATACGCTCTTCACTGACGACTTGGAGCGGGCCGATGGACTTTCCAGACTCCAGTTGCAAAATCTGGCCATCCTTGAATCCCATATAGTTGGCGAGCTGCTCACCCACCAGCACCGGATATGGTGGCTGCATCAGGGACAGGATCTGTTGCTGGTTCTCGCTGCCCGGTACGGTATTGTGGCGGAAGCTGGAAAACAACGCGATAGGATCGAGGCCGACAAGCTCGAGGCTGCGCCCGTTGTCAAGCGTAATGCGCAGCTCATCCATCGGCACGCATTGGCTAAAACCATCACGACGAAGCTGGACATAAAACCCCTGGGGAACTTTTAACGCCGGCTGGCTGTGACGAATGCGATACGGAAAAGGATTGGAAAAAAGGAGTTCACCATCGCGGTAGCTTTCACGCGCTTGCTGATTGACGCCCATGACCCCAACCAAGAGGGCAATACCTAATGTCAGTCCCAACCAAACAAGGACAATTTGAAGAGGGTGACGCTTATAATGCCCCCAAAGCGCTTTAGCTACGGGGCTTGACATGTAACAGTCCTCCCTGCAGGCGAATGCAGCCGTTCATATGTGCGGCGACCTGTTTACTGTGGGTAACCAGCAGCAAAGTACAATCCAATTGTTTGGTCAGGTTGATAAGCAAATTAATCACCGCGGCGGCATTTCGCTCATCCAGGCTACCGGTAGGTTCATCCGCCAATAGAATTTGCGGCTCCATGTAAAGGGCCCGGGCAATCGCCGCTCGCTGCTGTTGGCCTCCCGACATTTCCTCCGGGTAACGCCCCAGCAGCGGCATCAAATCCAAGGCGGCAATAATTTGTCGCCACAGCGCTGGGTTTTCTTCCAGCCCCTTTAGCTGGCGGCAGAAACGAATATTGTCTGCCGTCGTGAGGGTTGGTAGCAAATTAAATTGCTGAAAAACCAAACCTATATTGTTACGACGGAAAGCCGTTCTCTCTCGCTCCGAGATAGTATGGATAGGCTTATCACCGAGCCATACCTCACCGGAATCAACACTATCTAGCCCAGCAATCAGGTTAAGCAGGGTACTTTTTCCCGAGCCACTCTCACCCATCAGCGCCAGTTGCTCACCTTGCTTTAATTCCAGCTCAGCACCTTGCAAAACCGAATGGTATTCATCACCATCCATATATCCTTTGCAAAGGTTGACCAGTCGTAACATTATAATCCCCAGTTATAGGAAGTGTTTGCCCTGAAATTTACAGCAAACCAATTGTTCTATAAAGGCCTTTAATGAACATAGAGATAAAACACACCTATTACGTTACATCCGCTCTACATTTCCTTTAAAGCCCCTACATGCCCCTCACAAAATAGCGCCGCACAACCGCGATTGCTGTTGTATATTTTTATTGTATACCTTTGTTTGATAGCCAGTCTTTGATTCCACCTCATTTAACTGGCCAATTACCCGCTACACGGAGCAGTAGTATATGGATAAAACAATTTTAGTTGTTGGCGCATCGGGTTACATCGGCAGTCACCTTGTGCCCGAACTGGCCTGTGCAGGCTATAGGGTCAAAGCCACATGCCGCAACTTGAAATTGTTAGAAAAGCGCGGCTGGCAAAATCTTGATAATGTCAGTTTACACCAACTCGATCTCACCGAGCCAGCTGACCTAGCCCCCCTGCTGGAAGGAGTCGAAAGTGTTTTCTTTCTCGTCCATGGCATGAACCACGGCCACGACTTTATTGACATTGAACTGCAGGCTGCGAAAAATTTCAGCGCCGCCCTTAAACAATCAGATGTCGAGCGAGTGATCTATTTGGGCGCTTTGCAACCTTCAGACGGCAAACCTTCCGAACACCTTTTAGCCCGCAAGGCGACAGGAGAAATTCTAAGAGAAAGCGGTAAACCAATTACCGAGCTGCGTGCGGGGATCATCGTTGGCCCCGGCTCTGCTGCCTTTGAAGTGATGCGCGATTTTGCCTTGCATTTCCCCATCCTTATTACCCCCAAATGGGTCTACTCCAAGAGCTCACCGATTGCACTGCGCAACCTGCTGCATTACCTCCTTGAACTACTCAACTTCCAGCCTACCCGCCACCAAATAATGGATGTCGCTGGCCCGAAAAATATCAGCTATGCCAAACAGCTTCGTACGATTGGCTTTCAGGCCGGGAGAAAAGTCAGGATCTTGCCCCTGCCCTTTCTGACCCCAAGGTTCGCCGCCCGCTGGCTTCGCTTGGTAACATCCGTACCCACCAATATCGCAAAAGCCTTAATCGGCGGACTAGGCCATGATTTACGCGCCAACGGCTCTGCGCTGCAATCGCTGATCCCCCAGCATCTGCTGAGCTATGACGAAGCCGTGGAAGAAAGCCTGGCACACGAGAACGAAGTTGTCCGGAGTGATATCTGGGGGTTTGACCCGGACGCGCTCGCTCGCTGGCAACCCGGTTTTGGTTATTACCCCAAACAAGCCGGATACCATTTGAAAACCAACGCCACTGCCGAACAACTCTGGCGGCAAATTCTGCGGATGGGCGGGAAAGAGGGCTATTTTTATGCCAATTATCTGTGGTGGATCAGAGAGTGGATGGATTGGGTTATCGGTGGCGAAGGGCTGAACCGCTACCGCCGGGATCCCGACCATCTGGAGCTGGGGGATAAAATTGACTCCTGGAAGGTGATCAGTATCGAGCCCAACCGCTTTTTGTCGCTGCTATTTGGCATGAAGGCTCCGGGGCTTGGCCGCTTGGAGTTTACCATTGAAGATAAAGGTGACCACCGCGAAATCGACATTCGTGCCTGGTGGCACCCAGCCGGCTTCTCCGGCTTGCTCTACTGGTTTGCCATGATGCCCGCCCACCTTTTTATTTTCCGGGGAATGACCCATGCCTTAGTGGAGCGCTGTCATGCAAAGGCACAGGAAGGGAAAACCGAGACGATATAATCAAGCCGATGGCTTATAGCAAAGACAAAAACGGGAACCATTCGGTTCCCGTTTTCTTATGCAAACAAGCGAGTTACTGCTGAGCTGGCAACTCCGGCAAATGCGTGCCGGCATTGCAAGGGAACAGCTTGAACTCGCCATGGTATTTCACTATCGATTTGTAATCTGTCACTTTGTACAGCAACAGGCCTTGAGCATACGCCAAATCAATAAACTGACGGGTGTCGCCACGGACAAACAGTGACAGCGGCTTAACCATTTCACCGCTGTCATCAAAAGCGGCGGCGTACTGGGCCGAGCAGACCACCAACGAAGCCTGGCCATCAGTGTGATGGGTAACCTTGCGGTTCACTTCATATTCGGTCGTCACCAACCAATCATGCTGCTCCAGCTGTCCGTAAAGTGCTTTGAGCTGAGAGTCATGCAGCGTTTGGGCATGTAGTGTACCCGTTACTTCGCCGTCTCGAGGGATCCCCTCGTAGCAGGATTTGATCTGTTCAAACTGGCTCTTGAGCTGAGCGTTCTTGCCCATACTGCGCGCCTGCTTCTGCCAGTCAATCAGCGTCTTGGCAACCACATGATCATAACGCTGCTGCTTGATGACCTTTGTCACCCAGGCATTGAGATACAACGTCTCGCTCACTGGGTTCTTCGGTGTCTTCCCGGCTTGCTGAGACTCCGTCAGCTCTTGTAGACCCTGCGAGACAACCTTATAAATTTCTTGATAAAACGTAGCCATCGATAACCTTTATGCTTCTCGTGAAAGGAACCAATAAAACAAAGCTGAAAGCACTGCACAGGCAGCCATTGTCAGCGCCATAGGCCACGGCGTGTTGTTGTGCATCAGGGCAACCAGTCCGCCAACCACGGTACCGGTACCAAAGCGCAAGGTTCCCGCCAGTGATGACGCCGTGCCCGCCATATGCGGATAGCGAGCAAGCAGACATGCCATGGTATTACTGCCGATAATTGAGATGGTTCCGACAAACAGCATGACAGGGATCACTACCCCCCACAAGCCCAAGCCGAGCAGCTGGCCACAAACCAAGCCAATACCGGCGATTAACTGCACAGTCAGGCCAAAACGTAACATCCAGTGCGAGCCGCGTTTTTTCACCAAGCGGCCATTGATGCTGGTCATCAGAATCAGGCACACCACATTGAGGCCGAACAATAGACCGAAGTACTCGGTGCTGACGTGGTAGATATCAATATAGACAAACGAGCCCACGGTCAGGAAGGTGAACATACCGGCAAATGAAAAGCCGCTGCAGAAAACCAGACCTACAGCCACTGGTGTGATCAGCATTTTTGCATAATTGCGCAAGGTCGAGCCAAGGTGAAACGGCAACCGCTTCTCCTTGGGTAACGTTTCCGGGATCTTCGCAGTTACAGCGAAACCGATTACAACCGCAAAAAGAGCCAGAACCCAGAAAATCGAGCGCCAGCCAAACCATACCGCCAGAAAGCCACCCAGCATCGGGGCGACCAAAGGTGCCACCGTCATCACCAGGGTAATGAACGACATCATGCGAGCAAAATCTTCACGCTCGAACATATCCCGCACCAAGGCTTGGATAATAACCGCCGCGGCGGCACCTGCGAAACCTTGCGCGGCGCGGATCCATGTCAGTTCTATAATGTCCGCAGACACAGCACAGAATACAGCAGCGATAGCGAAGGAAATAATGCCGACAATCAAAATGGGCTTGCGGCCAAAGCTGTCTGCTAACGGGCCATGAATTAACTGGCCAATCGCAAAACCGGCAGTATAGGCGGTCAAGGTTGCCTGTACCAAACCGGGGTTTACCATCAAATCTTTTGCAATAGTCGGCATCGCCGGGAGATACATATCGATCGCCAGCGGTGTCAGTGCCCCAATAGCCCCTAGAATAATAATGAGTTGAATACTTAGTTTTTGGCTGTCTGTCGCAGTCATGTGTTCTCAAAGTGCTGGAAAAAGTCAAAGACTTATATTGTACGACGAATTAACTGAATACACTCTTTCCCTCTAGGAAAGAGTGAGTTTCTATCATGTCTTGTTGCAGAATGCGGGAAAATTAAAGAAAACAGAGGGATAACTCGCATAATCCCTCTTGTAATAGGCGTGAGTAAAAGCGTTACTTGGTAAAAGAGGCCACTTCTTCTGGAGTCAGCGCCCGGTATTCACCCGGTGCCAGATCCTCATCCAGCTCCACGCTACCAATCTGCTCACGGTGTAAGGCCTCGACCTTATTGCCAACCGCTGCAAACATACGCTTCACCTGATGGTACTTACCTTCAGAAATCGTGATCAATGCCGCTTTCTCATCCAAGATCTCCAGCTTAGCCGGGCGGGTCAACTCTTTCTCACCGCGTAACTGCACGCCTTGGGCAAACTGCTCCACCGTTTCAGGTGCGATAGGATCGGCCGTTTCAACGTAGTATATCTTCTCGCAGACATGGCGAGGTGAGGTAATGCGGTGGGACCACTGGCCATCGTCGGTCAACAGGACCAAACCGGTTGTGTCACCATCGAGTCGGCCAGCAACATGCAGCTTTTCCGGGCTCACGACATCCAGCAGGATGAACACCGTAGGATTAAAATCATCGACATGGGAGCAAACAAAACCCGACGGTTTGTTCAGCATAAAGTAACGCGGACCATCAAAACACAATGAACGACCGTCGAACTGAACATCGCAATCATCGCTGACTTTCTGGGCGCCGTTCTTAACAACCTCACCGTTAACTTCAATTAGTTTGTTTTTTAATAGTTTACCGGCTTCTTTACGGGTAATTCCAAGTGTTGTGCTAAGAAACTTATCAAGCCTCATGGTTGGCTCCAGATGGTACAAAAACGCGTATCATACCAAGTCTGGCGCCCTTGGGCATTATCCCTTTCATGATATGGGCTAAAATAGAAGCAACTGAGCAACGAATCCATGAAGACTCCCCTTCGTGGTAAACAATTTCCCAAAAGTTCAGTGCAAAATCCCAGAACGTAACTAACCTCAAAGTCTCAAACATTTTTCAATGTATCTTTTAAAATCAGTAGACGTATTCAGGCAATAGTTACGTATAACAAGTATCATCTACGCATTGGTTATACCGATTAGCTGTAAAGGTTACGATATGAACATCTCACTTGTTGCGCCAAGTATTTCATCAATGGACATGCTGCTTACATTGGTTGAGGAGCTTTTTGAATATGAAGTACTGCCGAAGAAAAAAGAACAAACTCAGCAGGCTATCCAACACCTGCTCACGAATCCTGAGTTAGGTCAGGCTTGGTTTATCGAAGTCGACATCGATGGCGAAAAGCTCATCGCCGGCCACATCATTGTCAGCTATAGCTTCAGCTTAGAGCACGGCGGACGCATCGGCTTGATCGACCAGTTCTACCTCAAACCTGAATGGCGCCAGCAAGGGATCGGTACTGCCTTGATCCCGCAAATTGAAGCCCATGCGGCTTCCGCCGGTGTGCATGCCCTTTCGCTTGAAGTGAATATCGGTAACAAGGGAGCACGCAAGTTCTATGAAAAGCATGACTTTGTACCGCGCCGACAGTTCTGCATGATGACCAAGATCATCTCCCCTGAAGCAGTGCCGCTCAACATCGCTTCATAGCCAACTGCCCATTTCTACCCGCACCCGCTGACAAGGCTTTTGTCAGCGGGTGTTTTCATTGCCCCTACACACCTGTAAACTTGTACAGTTACCCATAGCATCCCTGATATTTTCGCCTATATGTATACGCTTCGCCCATACCAGCAAGACAGTGTCAATGCGACCATCCACTACTTTAGAAAGAACAGCACACCAGCCGTGCTGGCCCTTCCCACAGGGGCAGGCAAGAGCTTGGTGGTGGCAGAGCTAGCTCGCATCGCCCGCGGCCGAGTACTGGTACTGACCCATGTCAAAGAGCTGGTTGAGCAAAACCACAGTAAGTATGAAAGCTATGGCCTCAAAGCTTCCATTTTCTCAGCCGGCCTAGGACGAAAAGAAACCGACCGGCAAGTCGTGTTTGCCTCTGTTCAGTCAATGGTCAACAGCCTTGACCAATTTGCCAATGAGTTTTCATTGCTGGTCATTGACGAGTGCCACCGTGTCCCTGATGACGAAAACAGTGCCTATCGCCGGGTAATTTCACATGTGCAGAAAATCAACCCCGGCATAAAAATTCTCGGCCTGACCGCCACCCCCTATCGCCTGGGGATGGGCTGGATTTACAAATACCACAC
Source organism: Photobacterium sp. DA100 (assembly GCF_029223585.1). Lineage (NCBI taxonomy): Bacteria > Pseudomonadati > Pseudomonadota > Gammaproteobacteria > Vibrionales > Vibrionaceae > Photobacterium > Photobacterium sp. DA100. Next base: position 2,229,393 of record NZ_CP119423.1, read on the forward strand.
CCGGGGGCAAGTCCGCACCGAGCAAGAGCGTTTTTTCCGAGACTGTATTTTCGAGTTGCCTATCCGCTATTTGCTGGATGAAGGCTTTCTGACTGAGCCGAAAATGATGGATATGGCGGTCATGGGCTATGACTTTTCGCAACTCAAACCAGGCAATAACGGCCGCTACAAAGAAGCCGACCTCGACAGCGTGATTGAGCAGTCCGGCCGCGCGACACCAATGATCATCAGTCAAGTCATTGACTACGCTAAAGACCGTCGCGGAGTGATGATCTTTGCCTCCACCGTCAACCATGCCAAGGAAATCATGGGCTACCTTGAAGGTGAAAACGCCGCATTGGTTATTGGTGACACGCCGCTTGATGAACGTGACCGGATTATCGAACAGTTCAAGAAACAAGAAATAAAGTACCTGGTCAACGTATCGGTGTTAACCACCGGTTTCGACGCACCGCATGTCGATCTGATTGCGATTCTGCGCCCGACAGAATCGATCAGCCTCTACCAACAGATTGTCGGCCGGGGGCTGCGCCTGTTCGAAGGCAAGAAAGACTGCCTGGTGCTGGAGTATGCAGGCAATTGTTATGATCTCTACCAACCGGAAGTCGGCGATCCCAAACCCAACAGCGACAGTGAAGTCATTATGGTGCCCTGTCCTGCATGTGGTTTCAAAAATAGCTTTTGGGGTAAGCTCGATCCGGCCGGTTTCCTGATCGAACACTATGGCCGCCGTTGCCAAGGCTATTTTGAAGACGATGACTCCGGCGAGCGAGAAGAATGCGGTTATCGCTTTCGAGCCAAGTACTGTGAAGAATGCGGTGCCGATAATGACATCGCAGCAAGACGCTGCAATGTCTGCGATGCGGTAATGGTTGATCCTGACAAGAAACTGCGCGATGCCTTAAAGCTCAAGGATGCAATGATCATGAACTGCCATGACCTGCGCCTTGAGCCGGGCAAGAACAAATTTGGCAAACCTCAGCTCAAGGTGGTTTACATCAGTGATGAGGGAGCCGAGATCAGTGAAGTATGGCCGCTATCAACCAAGGGGCAAAAAGACAGCTTCATGAAGAAATTCGTCAATCCTCATCTGGCTGATCGCCACCGTCCTTTCACCGTGACCGCTCCGACCAAAGTGGCCAACAACGAGCACCGCTTTCGGCCACCAGAAATCGTTATTGCTCGCAAGAGCGGACGCTTCTGGGCAATACGCGACAAACTGTTCGATTTAGATCAGTACCAAAAGGACTAATTGCTTTACGTACCACAGTAGAAAAGCCGCACGACAGCAAAGCTGTGTGCGGCTATTTATATCAAATCAGCCTCGCTTAGAACGCGTAATCGAGGTTAATACCCCAGTTACGGCCCGGCTGTGTACGGCGATCGATGCCCTGTGTAGATGCCGTCGCGCCTTCAAGATCCTGGTACTGCCAGTACTTCTCATCAAAAGCGTTGAACAGGCCAGCGCGTAACGTGAGATCCTGGGTCGGACGGTAGTAACCGGTCAAATCAACAACCGTGTAGCTTGGTGCTTTCAGGTTATCAGCCTCTTCCCAGTCATCTTTTGCCGCAACGGCAGTGACCGTTAATGCGGTCCCCCAAGCATCAGATGGTGCGTCATAACCAATACCTGCGACTGTCGTAAATGGTGCGATAGTATCCAGCGTGTTGCCAGTCTCACGATCTTCACCGTCAAGGTATGCCATCGACAAACGGGCATAGGAGCCCATCGGCGCACCAAAGGCCTCATCTAGCCATAAGCTACCTTTAAACTCCGAACCGTAGATGCGCGCTTTGCCGATATTTTCATTACGGGTCACTTCAACACTGCCATCCATCGTTGTTTTGCTCGAAATAAAGTTTTTGTAGTCGTTGTAGAAAACAGCCAACTCTACAGATCCCAGATGATTATTGGCACGGATACCAACTTCATAGGACTGGCTCTCTTCCGGTTTCAGATCTGGGTTTGCCTCGATCCGATAGCCAAACATCGAATTATCTTTGTCATAATACATTTCGTAGATAGTTGGCGAGCGAAAGCCCTCGCTGTACTGGGCGTAAGTGCTCAGATTATTATTCCAGTGATAAACTGCGCCCAAGCGCGATGTTAGAGCATCACTGTTATGCTGCTCTAGACCCGATGAACTATCCGGTGTCGCTTTGTAGTCGTCGTAACGCAGGCCTGCAGTCACAACCATGCGGTCGTCCATAAAGAACATTTGATCTTGAATGAACACCGCGCGCTGTTCTGATTCGGAGCTTGGGACTTCTTCACTTCCCGGTGAGCTCACACCGGTATCCAAGTTGTAGTCAATGTAGGACAACTTGAACTTGTCATTTGAGGCTGTCGCTCCGTAAGTGAACTCATGGCGACTCGTTGCTAGCTCAATCGCTTTTTGCATCTGCAAATCAAACTGCAGGCTTTCGTCCTTACCAGAACGGGCGCGATTTCGGTTACCCTTTGCATCTGTATGATCGAAGCTATTGTGCTCGGACTCACTTTCCGTCCAGTTCAGGCTCCACCCAAGCGTATCGAAAGCGGTAAAATCAGCCTGCCACTCATGTTCAAAACCTAAACGGTAGCGATTGTCTTTATCCTTACCATGAACATTGGTGTAGATATAACCCGGCATGCCACCGTCACGGCCTTCGCCAGATAAAATATCGCCTTTTGCATCACGGGTGTAATACTCGCCAGTCACGCCGACACGGTGGGCAGCGTTGATTTGGTAAAACGCCTTCGCCAGTATATTGTGAGATTCAATCTTGTATGGATCGGCAGCCCCGCGCTCAGGACCAAGAATATCAGCACCATCACCATGGGTTTCAGTTTCATTACCATCGCGGTAGGTATAAATCAGCATGGTGTCGAGGTCGCCGGTACGATTGGCCACTTCAACCGTTGCTTTGTACTCGTCATTCGCGCTGGCATAGCCCGTTTTCAAACCAACATGGGTATCATCACCCGCCCCGAGTAAATCCTCTGGATTCTTGGTACGCATCAGCACGGTACCGCCCAGGGCGTCGCTACCATAAAGTGTCGAAGTCGGGCCTTTGTTCACCTCTATTGCCGTAAGCGTATCAACTTCAAAGGTATTGGCGTTTTTGCGCATTACATCCGCACCAGGGTTGTAGGAGGACGGCTGCTCGACCCCATCGACCAACACCTTCACCCGGCTACCGCTCATCCCCCGGACGGTAAAATCTTCCATACCGAAGCGACCTTGGCCGTTGACCTGGACGCCCGGCTCATATTTCAACGCCTGCTTTATGTCCGTTGACAAATTCTGCTCGATATCCTCGGAAGAGACCTTAGATACTGATGATGGAATATTTTTGATGCTTTGTTCTGAACGAGTACCAGAAACCACGACCTCATCAAAAACGGAAAATTCATCTTGAGCATGAAGAGAAGGTGAAAGCGCAAGAACCACTGAACTTGCCACTAAAGTAAGCTTATAACTCATATTCCCTGCTTATTATTTTCTAGGTGGTAATGAAACTGGCCGGGATTATTACAAATACAAACGATAATTACTATCATTATCATGTAATTTTTTTAGGGTTGCTTCTCAGTCTTACCATATTGCTTTTTATCTTTCAGCCGATGCTTTATCATTCATGCCTGACTTATAAGCAAGGCAGCGGCTTTTCGGGCTAATTGCCTAATTTTTAAGTGATTGAATGAAGACTGTGTTTTTTCACTTGCCGCTTGATAGGAACGCTGCTAATATTCGCGCTCGTTTTTACGACATTGAGTAAGGTCGCATTACTCAGTGAATTTAATTGAAAGAGTATTTAAGATGAAATTTGAAGCAGTAGTACGTACTGACCTAGGTAAAGGTGCGAGCCGCCGCCTACGTCACGCAGGTAAATTCCCAGCAATCGTTTACGGTGGCGAAGCAGCTCCAGTATCTATCGAGCTAAACCACGACAACGTGATGAACCAGATGGACAAGCCTGAGTTCTACGAAGGTATCGTTCTAGTGATCGACGGTCAAGAAGTTGCTGTTAAGCCTCAAGACATCCAGCGTCACCCGTTCAAGCCAAAAGTTGAGCACATGGACTTCAAACGCGTTTAATCGCATTTGATTCATACTCAATGAAAAAAGCGCCTTTATGGCGCTTTTTTTGTATCTGCAGAATTATTGGATATAGCTATCTGCGTTAGCAATGCTTAATAAGCTGGGAGAAAGTCACCTAAAACAATTCCTGCTGCGGTGATATGTCTGAATCGAGCTCATCTTGACTGTTTGGCAGGGCTTTGGCTCGCATTACCCTTTGGTAACGCTGCTTGCATAGCCTGATCACATTGCGCTTTTGTTCATTGGTTAGCTGCTGCCAATAAAACCGCTCGTCCCTGCTGCGAAAGCAACCTTTGCAATAACCACGGTTATTGACCTGACATACCCCGACACATGGACTGGGAATGGTAAAAAAGTCTAATTGCTCCATCCGCTTCCCATCGCTGACAAAAATTATCTACTAATGATAATAATCCCTTGCCCTAATTTTCCCAAATTCATAACCTAGCGGCCAAATACCAACCCAGCAAAATTTCTCACCAATAATGAATAGTCATTCAATGACTTGTACTTTTGATAATAATTTTGCTAGTCTTTTGTGGTTATCCGGATCGATAACATTATATTTTTTGCAGTCACAACTCTTTTCCACGACTGCTGTTCAACCAGGAGGGAACCATGGATTTCTTTGTACCATCGGCAACTAGCCCGCAGCAAGCAGAAGCAGTATTCAACTCGATTGCCAACCACGTTTCAGCACCAGAGCAAGACCAACGCGTTTACAAGCTTGTTTGGCAACATGAAGGGGCTGAATGTTCTTGTGAAATCGGTAAACCGCTTCCCGACGTGTTCAGAACGGATGAGACTGTTCTGGCTATTTTTGAATGTGACGACATGTATAAGATCTGCACCCCGAACCGAGGCGCGATCAAGTTTGATCCTATCCACGCCATGAAGTCTTCTGTTTCTAGTGTTGAATACTTCAGCTGATCCCAGCGATCACCAAGTACAAGCATAAAAAACCGCATCAATATGCGGTTTTTTGTTTGTGCTATACCGTTACCCCGGCTTCAGTAAAACTGGCCATGTTGTTGTAAAACTCGGCAGCAGCCCGAAGCAGCGGCACCGCTAATACCGCCCCAGTCCCCTCCCCCAAACGAAGAGACAGATCCAGCAGCGGCTCAGCAACTAGCTGCTCAAGTGCAATGCGATGGCCCAACTCATGGGATTGGTGGGCAAAAATCAGGTAATCACGGCAATTGGGATCAATCTTTGTAGCCAGTAATGCTGCCACCGTCACGATGAAGCCGTCAACCAGTACAGGGGTACGATGCTTTGCCGCGGCGAGGAAACCACCGACCATTTGCACGATTTCAAAGCCCCCCAGCTCAGCGAGGAGATCAAGCGGCTGCGACGAGTCGCATCGAGCAACGCCCTGGCTGACCAAGCGCTTTTTCTTTTCCAGTTGCCCTGTTGTTACGCCGGTACCAAAACCAACACAGCGTTCTGCAGGCTCACCGGTAACCGCGGCTAATAGCGCCGATGCGCTGCTGGTATTACCGATGCCCATTTCCCCAAACATAACCAGGTTGCAACCCTGATTGATCACATCCTCGACCAGGTTTTGCCCCCACACTATTCCTTGCTGTACTTGCTGCTGTGTCATCGCTGGCTCAATGGCCAAATTCCCCGTCCTTTCCCCAAGCCGGCGCTGAATCAATAGCGGAGATCCCAACTCAACAGGTAGCAAGATGCCACAGTCGATCACCTTTATTGCCACCTCATTGGCACGGCAAAAACAATTGACCGCAGCCCCTCCGGCCAGAAAGTTCATTACCATCTGCTGGGTCACGGCACTCGGGGCGATACTTACCCCTTCCTCCGCAATGCCATGATCGCCGGCAAACACCAGAACCGTCGGCTGCTGCAGCGTGATTTCATCCACCGCGTGCGCTTTGCCCTGACTTTGGATAAGCGCTAACTGGTGAGCGAGCTTCTCCAACTGCCCCAGAGCCCCCAATGGCTTGGTTTTCTGATCGATACGCTCTTGGATCTGTGCGCTTAAACGGGTGTCAAACATGTGCTCTAATCCTTGCTGTAAATCTAAAATAGTCCCAACTGCGGTGCAGTAATATCATCAAAGTGCTTGCCAATAAAAGGTAAAATACCGTCAGCGACAGGCCTTAGCTGCTTATCAATGTAATGTTCGTAGTCGATTGGACTCTGTTGGGCTTCAACCGGCTCAGGGCCATTGATAGTGATCACATATTCGATCCAGCCGCCGCTCTGATATTGCAGCGGACGCCCCTGACGCTGGTTGACCTCATCGGCCATTCGTGCCGCCCTGACATGAGGGGGAACATTTTTCTGGTACTCCGACAGGTTACGCCGTAACCGCTTGCGATAAACCAATGCATTATCGTGTTTACCAGCCCGGGTTTCTTCCACGTACTGCCTGACGTACTCTTCCACTTCTTCATCATGAAACACACGGTGATAGAGCGTTTGCTGGAAAGTTTGGGCCAAGCGGGTCCAGTCGGTACGGACTGTTTCCAACCCTTTGTAGACCATTTCCTCTTGGCCATTGTTAATCACCAGACCGGCATAGCGCTTTTTGCTCCCCGTTTCCTGACCACGGATCGTCGGCATCAAAAACTTGTGGTAATGCGTTTCATATTCCAACTCTAGCGCCGATTCGACCTTATATTCACTCAGCAAGTGTTGACTCCACCACTGGTTGATATAGCCCACCAGTTCGCGGCCTATTTCATCCGCTTTCTCAGCAGAATGGGCGTGCTTGAGCGAAACAAAGGTCGAGTCGGTATCTCCGTAAATCACCTCGTAGCCCCTGTTTTCTATCAGTTCGCGGGTGGTTTTCATGATCTCGTGGCCACGCATGGTAATGGACGAGGCCAAGCGATGATCGAAGAAACGGCAGCCCGACGAACCCAAAACGCCGTAAAACGAGTTCATGATAATCTTGATGGCCTGAGAAAAGGCCTTTTCGCCCTCTCGCTTGGCTTGATCCCTCGCCGCCCACAATGACTCAATCATTTTCGGTAAAAAATGCTTGGTACGGTGAAAGCGCCCACCACGAAATCCGGCAATGGCTTGGTTATCCTGCCTGCCTTCTTCGAGCAGCAAGCCTTCTACCAATCCGAGCGGATCAATGCGAAAAGTTCGAATTATCGACGGATATAGCGACTTAAAGTCCAGCACCAGCACCGATTCGTACAAACCGGGCTTAGAGTCCATCACATAGCCGCCCGGGCTCGCTATCCAGTTTTCACTATCCAAACTCGGAGCCACATAACCTGCACGATGAAGCTGAGGCAAATAGAGGTTGGTAAACGCAGCCACCGACCCACCGACCCTGTCCAGCTCTACCCCAGTCAGGCAACTTCGCTCAATAGCAAAGTCGAGCAGGTGGGTATGGTCAAAAATGCGTGATACCAGCTTGCAGTCTTGTAAGTTGTACTTGGCTAACGAGACTTTATCCTCACGAAACATCTGGTTGATTTCCGCCATCCGATCATGGACATTGTTGATCTCTTTGCCTTCCCCCAGCAATTCACGCGACACTGACTCCAAGGACCAGGAGCGGAAGTTGTAGGTGGCGGTCTTCAGGGTGTCGATACCATCCAAAACAACGCGACCGGGTACGGTAATAAAGCCTTGATTCGGGTTCTGGGTGGATTGGCGCCAGTGAGGGGGCTGCTTTCCCCTACCCATACGCAGGGTTATCGCATTCCACTCTGCCCGCTTGAGCAGCAGACGAAAATCAAAATCAATGACATTCCAGCCAATAATAATGTCGGGATCGTATTCGAGAAACCAGGCTTCAAGGGCAAGCAGCAAAGCCTTCTCGGACTCTACCCACTGGATCCATTCATGATCATTCTCGTCACACGAGGCATCGCCCACCATGATCACCCGGCTATCTTTTTCGCAATGTAAACCAACCGAATACAACACCCCTTTCTCGGAGCACTCGATATCCAGTGAAACGACTAATAGCTGGGGTTTGTACTCCGCCGCTTTCGCTTTGACCTGATGATACTCATCAAAGCCTGCTTTCGCTGTACGTTCACCGGTAAAGGCGATACCGCCACAAATAAAGCGCTCCATCAGAAAGCGATCGGCCAAGCGAATATCAGACTCAAAGGCCTCAATGCCGACCGCAGAAAGGATCTGAGGTAACTGCAGGCTGTCTTTAATTGAGTGAGAATAACAAGCCGACATGGCTTCATGCTGAAAGTTTTTTAATGGCAGCGGTTTCCAATCAACCCGTATGCCTGCCTTATGAAGTTCAGCCTGGGCCGGTGCTTGATCTTGCTGACGAACAAAGCTCACCGGTTTATCATTGCTGATCACTAAACGGACAGGGCCAGTGTCGGTGCTTACCCAAAGCACAATCTCCGTTTGGCCGCGAACATCACGGCTCTGCCTTGTTAGTACAAAGCCTTTTGACTGAGTTTGCAAAAACACCTCGTTAATTTGCCAGGCTTAACCAATCTTACGTTCAATCTTACCAAATTCAGCAACAATCCACTGACCAAAGTCATTGATCATGAACAACACCGCTTTTTTCGGTACTTGCGTACCGGAGACAAGAAGAAACAGCCGCTCAATCGCCACCCCATGTTGCGGGTAAAAAGAAAGAAATAGCTCGGCCGCTTGCTCAAGCGATAAAGCCAGCTTTCCAGAGCGGTGGAAAACCAGCGAATAACAGGACCAAATCATTTTTTTTGCAACATCACGGCAGAAAGACAAATAGTGGGACACCACCCTTGTTGCCATTATTTTTCGGCGGTACTCGTCGAGCTGCAAAGGCAGATCATCATTCATCGATCTACCGATCTCCCAGCTAGGCTCAAAGCAACCAAACCGACTGGAAAGATCGTCGCCAAACACACAGACACAACAGTGTTTCAGCCAAAACCCCCACTTGAAAATTGTTGAGATATCAAGCACCTCATCTTTGGTCAACACGGTGAGCTGTACGGCAGTGATTTGTGGCCACTGTTGCTCAACTCGACTGGCTATGCTGCTACGTATTGCATGCTCCGACACAGTCAAGGGCTCAGCCACAACCAAAGTCACATTGAGATCCGAACGACCTGCTACCGCCTGCTTTCTTACAACACTACCGGCAACATACACACTGTGCACTGCCGTAATACTTCGACTAAGCTGGAAGACCAATTGGTCAATAATCTTAGCGAACTCAGGCTGAAAGGCCGCAGGGCAATCCAAAGCAGGTAAAGCTTTAGTCACAGATATTCCTCTTAATTTCTTCTGGCGTTGAAATTATACCAAAACGCCATCCATCATTATCTATCCCCAACACCAACTGAACAATAATCACGCAGCAAATGACAGATTATTGTCAGTCGCTAGACACTTTGCGACAACAAAATGACCAAGCATTGAAATGTGTACAATTTTGCACATTTCAATGTAATTAAACATGAAACTATTATAGTATTCGCGTACTTTTTGACTTCGACTCAACATAATGAATATAAAGAATCAATTTTTTATTTTTGTTTGTATGATAATCATAGGCTTAGTTACCTTCTTTGCCTACGTTAATGCCTATGCGCTAGAAAAGTCAGAAGACACGGCTAAAGTATTGCTGTCATCCATTACCGCTGATTTAATTGCTTTTGAAAGCCAATTATCTGTAACGGCACAATTATATCCCGACTGCAGCGAAGAGAGCCGCAATGCCCTCGAAACAATGACATTAAACTATAGTGTTATTAAAGAGGTTATTTTCATCCGAAACAATTCCACCATCTGTAGCGACCGCAGTGCAACCCTAACCAAGGAGGAGGTTGCTGACTTCGAGATTGAAAAGCTTCCCGCCGGGGAGAAATATGCTATCTATCAGATTTACGACAAGAAAAATGAAAAAACAGCCATTTTCTTTATGGTATATATAGAGTCTGGCTGGTATCAAATTCATTTTGATAAACACGTCCTCGAGTTATGGCTGAAAGAAATTGCCAGCCACCATAATGTTTATGCCTACTTGTATAACAACAAGCGCAAGTACTTATCCAATATTAACGATATAAATAGCTCTGATTCAATATTTTACAAAGCATATGAAGAGTCTACAGAATTCCCTATCGGGATCTCGGTTGGATATACCAAGGCATTATTATTCAGTCTTATCGTCACTTTTCTACCGACGGGGATTTTATTAATTCTTGCCAATGCCATTGGTGTGTGTATTCTTGCACACTACTTTTTCTTTAAACGGGTTCCGCTATATACCGAAATCCAGAGAGGGATCTATAATCGGGAGTTTTATGCCGAATACCAGCCTATTGTCTCTGCCATCTCCGGACAATGGATTGGCGCTGAGTTGCTGGTCAGATGGCTGCACCCGAAAAAACAAACAGTCATGCCTGCTGAGTTTATCCCGGCAGCAGAGCAATCCGGACAAATAAACGAGATCACCTTGCAACTTTTCGAGCAAGCGGCACAGGACAAGAAATCAATGTTAGCAATCGATAAACCGTTTTATTTATCGATCAATGTGACCGCGTCGATGATTGCCTCGCCACACTTTGTCCAGGCCATTACGGCAATCATTGAGCGCCACCCACTGTTGCAAAGTGGAATTGTTATGGAGTTTTCTGAGCGGGAAAACTTTTCCAACACGGATGTCTCACTGCTTCAAAGTGGTATGCAGGCGCTACGGGATCAAGGAATAAAGTGGGCGCTGGATGACTTTGGGACAGGATATGCCGGGCTCTCTACTCTGCAGGCACTCAGTTTTGACATCATTAAGATAGACCGCGCGTTCGTTGCCGCCTCTGCGACAGACTCTGTGACCAAGTCGATTCTGGGCAATATTGCCCAAATTGGCCACAATCTCAATTGCAATTTGATTGCAGAAGGGGTTGAAACGGTTGAACAGTCCGAGCATGTCAAAGATCTGGGCATCCAAAGCTGCCAAGGTTTTTACTACGCTAAACCTATGCCTTTCGTACGTTTTTTGGCTAAATTCAAAATACACTCGACACTTCCTGAAGAAGTTGGTCTATCGGCTCAGGAAATTGTTGGTGTTCAGCCGTAACCGTGGTAATTTTCGGTTTTTACCAACAGAAAGATATAGTCCATGCCAAGAGCTAGTGAAATTAAGAAAGGTTTTGTCATTGTAAACGGCGGTAAAACGCTGTTGGTCAAAGACATTGAAGTAACAACACCTGGCGGCCGTGGCGGTACAAAAATCTACAAAATGCGTTGTACCGATCTGGCTACAGGCCATCGTGTCGACGAACGCCTAAAGGCTGATGATGTGGTAGACACTGTTGAGATGACTAAGCACCCAGTCGCTTATTCATACGCTGAGGGTGAGAACATCATCTTCATGGATACCGAAAACTTCGATCAGTACACCTTCAGCGCCGAAGAGATTGCTGATGAGATGCTGTTCATTACCGAAGACACCCAGGGCTTGCATGTCATTTTGGTTAATGACAAAGCCGCAGGCCTTGAACTGCCTTCAGCGGTTGAACTGGTTATCGAGGAAACAGACCCATCAATCAAGGGGGCTTCAGCCTCGGCTCGTACCAAGCCTGCTCGCTTTGCGACAGGTCTAACCGTACAAGTTCCTGAGTACATCTCTACAGGCGAGAAAGTGAAGGTCAACGTTCAAGAGCGTAAGTTCATGAGCCGTGCTGATTAATCCGCACCGATATAGCGACAAGGGGAAGCTTTAGGCTTCCCCTTTTTTATTTTGCCGTCACTTCGGTCTACGGCGGGCACTTGCACCGTCAAGTCGCTTGGGTATACTGCAAATTCAATTTACAAATTACAGATAGAGTTCATGGACACACCAAACCTAATTTCTTATGACGATGTTATCGATGCCGCTTACGACATCTTCCTTGAGATGGCATCTGATAACCTCGAGCCAGCCGACGTCTTGCTGTTCACCATGCAATTCGACGAGCGTGGTGCTGCCGAACTCGTTGAGACCAAAGATGACTGGGCAGAGCACGTTGGCTTTGACGTTGACAAAGAAATCTATGCTGAAGTGCGTGTGGGGCTGGTAAATGAAGAAAGCGACGAGTTAGACGATGTCTTCGCCCGCCTTCTTGTGAGCCGTGATCCTAACAACAAATTCTGCCACATTCTGTGGAAACGTGACTAAAGACAAATCGTCGCGAAATACAAAAAGGCGGAGCCTCGTAAGGGGCTCCGCCTTTTTCTCAAGTGCTTGTCTCGGTTTACTTACACCAAAACAGGGGTGTCATGACGGCTACTGTGACGGACCCACAACAAGCTCAGTACCACCAAGATAGCCATGACCGTCATCACCGCCCCCAAGCTGTACTGATCTTCGGCTCGCATCATAGAGGCAGCCAACGTCGCCAAGCCTGCACCAAGGTTCTGTAATCCCCCCAGCACAGCCCCTGCCGTACCGGCATGGTGGGGAAAAGGCTGGATCGCAGCGGTCGTTGCCGCAGGAAAGAGTATCCCTGCCCCAATGAAATACACAAACGCACCGCCAATCAATGAGCTAACTGTGACTAGGCCAGCCATACCCGGAATGAAGATTGCCAATGCGCCAGCAATAATTGCCAACATCCCCAGGAACATGACACGAGTATTACCAATCTGTTTGGCTAGCACTGCCGACAACCATGAACCCGCAAGGTAACCCGGCAACGGTAGAATAAACAACAGGCTCACCGTTTTCGGATCCAATTTAAGTACGCTACCCAGTAGCACACCTGCAGCTGCTTCGAATACAGCAATACCGGCGAATGTCGCAATCAGACAGAGTACATACCCTTGGAACCGGCGGTTACCCAGCACATAGCGATAGCTTACCCACACTCGCTCATTGCGGCGGTTTTCTTTCGGCAGGGTCTCGGTAAACATGAACATCATCGCAACCGTGACCAAGGTGCCGAAAACCAACAGGAACCAGTAGCTCGCCTGCCAATCGAATACTGACGAGAGGTATCCCCCCAACACCGGTGCAATAAGCGGTGAAAAGATCACCCCCATGCTGACTAGACTATTGGCCCGGTGCAGCTGTTCACCGTCAAAGCAATCTCGGGTAACAGTTCGGCACATGGCACCACTACAACCGGTGCCCATCCCCTGAACAAATGTAGCAACAAGGAACCACTCAAAGCTCGGTGCAAACAACGCCGCCATTGAACCGACAATAAAAATTGCCATGCCCGCAATGATCACTGGACGTCGTCCAACTCTGTCAGACAAAGGTCCATAGATAAACTGCGACATGCCATAAGGAATGAGATACGCCGCCATCACTGCCTGTAAATATGCCGACTTTACTGAGAAAAAATCCGACATCGCCGGGATCGATGGCACATACATTGTTTGGGTCATTTGCCCTACAGCCGCAAGAATGATTATTAGAAATAACAATCTTGCCATGCTAGAAGAAGGTGATTGCTGTTTCACAGCCAATATCCTCATTACAGAATAATATTTTGAGAAACTGCGTCATCTTTGATGAATTTCATTAACAAATAAAATTTAATGCTATTTTTTGGAGCTGACGCGATATAAAAGCTCTAGGAGTTGAGATAGATTAGATTCAACACCTGATGTGATAAACGAGATAGTATAGCTGAACACTAATCATGGCAAGCAGTTAGGGTCAGTTGAAGCACGATTGTTTATTATCAATCGCATTAGAAAAATTAATGCTTAATTAGAGTGTTTGGCATGCTTCTTTTCGCACCGCCAACAATCAGCTGATCCCACACTTTGTAATACGTGAATAAATAAGCAATCTCGAGATAAAAAAAACCCTGCCGGAGCAGGGTTTCGTCGAAAAGGCATCAATGATTAATCAAAGTGAAACCTGTGCTTACCGTGAGCAGCTTTGGTTTTCAGGTAATTCTCATTACCGTCTTTAAGGTGTGCTTTAGTACCCACCACTTCTGTAATCACAATACCGAGAGCTTCGAGCTCGCGGATTTTTTTCGGATTATTGGTGATCAAGCGAATTTCTTTTAAACCCAGTGCCGCAAGCATGTGGGCCGCCTCAGAGAAATCACGCAGATCATCACCAAAACCGAGGTGATTATTCGCCTCGTAAGTATTCATTCCCTGGCTTTGCAGTTCATAAGCATCGATCTTATTATAAAGACCAATCCCGCGACCTTCTTGGCGCAAATACAGCAGTACCCCGCCCTGCTCGCCCATCTTTTCAATGGTTTCATCCAGCTGTTCACCACAATCACAACGCGAAGAGTGGAAAACATCACCCGTTAGACACTCAGAATGCATACGCACAAGTGGCGGTATTGAACGCTGATCGGCATTTTGGAAAATCACAGCAACATGTTCTTTGCCTGACTCTAGCCCTCGGAAGGAAAGCAGTTCAGCAGGAATATCACTTCTTTTACCGACTTTAAAAGGCACTCGGGCCCTTACTTTAACCATGTTGTTCCTAAGTACTTCTACAGCCAAAACAGTAGCGGCAATCCAATCGATACAAGCCTAACGGCAAAGGCTACAGGCATACTGTTTGACTGACTATTCTCTACACAACACCCAGCCGTTGATACTCGCAAGTACAGCTGTCGCTAGGGTATTACTCTTTTACTCGGGTAGATATACCCAAATGACTTCAAGGGACCAACTCAAACAGGTGACTTGAAGCGACTTGGGTATAATTGGTAATGATATCTAAAATTATTGCACTAAAACAGCGTAAAGGTATAGGTTGCTGCTTATCAGAGCAATATTAACCACCCCTTCAAGGAAATGTTATAACATAACAAAGGCAGTGATAAAACCACACCTTATCTGTGGCTTAGGCGCTGCAGGCACGATAGTAAGCTTTGAGTTTTTGTCCCTGGAAAAGACACATCGACATTAGCGTAAAGCAGACTACCGCCGCCATGATCACCAACATCCGCAGCCAGTCATCTCCCATCATCAGCCTGACAGTGATCATGGTGTACGTCACATGCAGCCACTTCAACGCTACGAGACTCAAACTGATCGACATCATATAAGGTATCCACCGATGGCGAATACCTAACAGGATAGGGTAAACGAGTAGCAACAAGCACGGAATCCATGCTCCGTAACGCAAGAAATGTGCGCCAAGTAACCAAAAACTCAGGATTATCGGGAAAAAACGTAATATCATGAAACACCCCCACAAAGAAGTGTTACATATACATCTTTAATACACCAATATAAAGGTAAATCTCAGCGGTCCACCAGTTGAATGCGGTAGCAGAGCGTCAAAGTAAATAGAAGCACTTTTTTTACCCTGCCAATGCATTTACCCTGTTATATCCAAAAAAGTTATGTTTCAATAGCGCCCTTTTTGAGCAACTCGTTAATGCTTCGATGAACATGACTCTTTGGCTACGCTGGCGCTTTCCTTTCCTGTTCTTTCTAATGGGGGCAGTGGCTATTGCTTTTTGTTCGCAGCCTATCCGCCACTACCTGTTCAAGAATGAAGTTGAGAAGCGACTTGAAAACATCCATAAGTTCTACCAAGAAAGATACCTGAATGTAGGGCATGAATTACAAGCGTTGATAGGCGAGCTCAACTTTACCTGCACATCGCATGATATCGCCCTACTGCGCGAGACTATCGAGCAGTCGACAGGCATCCAGCTGCTGGAGCTCCAGACAGCAGAGGGCCATTGCTCGGTATATGGCAACAACGTGCCGTTGATAAAACACTTTGATAATCCTGTCGAAATCATCTTGCACGAAGCTGTTGATTTCAGCTACGACGTTGCTCCGTATCACAACCATCGCCTGAAGGTCCACTACCGGCTTCAGGAAGCCAGCCTGATCCTCATTACCGAGCCAGTGCAAAATGTTTTCACCCGCAGTGAGGTTTGCTCAAGCTGCACCGCCATCACCTTAAGTCGTGGCGGCGAAGAAATTCAAGTGTATCCGATGCAGAGCACTGAAACCTACTTTCCTATTGCCAGCCAACCCTTTGGCCCTAACTATGCCATAAATGTCTATGCCACTGAGCAAGGGATCGACTACGTGACAGAGCATGACCTGTTCCTTACCCAGTTACTGCTGTTTTTTATGTTGCTGTCTGTCAGTTTGATGATCGGGCTGTACCGAACCCCCGAGCGGACGTTGAAGGAAATGATATCCTTCGGCCTGCTCAAAAAGGAGTTTGTCCCTTTCTATCAACCGATTATCGATACCCGTACCGATTCGATGGCCTGCTGCGAGGTGTTGATACGTTGGCAACGCGCAGACGGGGAGCTTATTTCTCCTAATCAATTTATCCCCATCGCTGAACACAATGGTCAAATCAAGCTACTGACGCAATATATGCTTGAGCAGGTTATTGACCAATTCCAGGACGAGTTCTTTGTCAACAAGGGGTTTTACGTCAGTATTAATGTCACCCCGCAACAACTGGAGGACGACGAATTTCTCCATACGACAATCAACTTGCTCAAACAGCGCAATGTCCCTGCCCACAGGCTGGCATTCGAGGTAACAGAGCGGATCCCATTTAAGAACTTGGCGAAAGCCAAGAGCATTATCCAGCAGCTGACAGACTTTGGCATTTCGATCAAGCTTGATGACGCTGGTACCGGTTATGGTGGCTTTAGCTACCTACAAAACCTGCCAATCGATACATTGAAGATCGATAAGATGTTTATCGACACTATCGGCACCAATGATGTTAAGTCCAACATACTTGACTCAATCATCCTGTTTGCCAAACACGCAGGCCTCAAAGTCATTGCCGAGGGGGTTGAAACCGCAGAACAGGTTGCCTACCTGCATCAACGTGATATTCACCTGATGCAAGGCTTCCATTTTGCCAAGCCCATGCCGTTCAGTGAATTTAGGCAGTATTTACAACAAGATCTGCAGAGTTCGTCGAGCTAATTTAGCTGTGATATTAATCAACCGATATTTTTTTGCGCAACTTTAATTGTTATTTTTTGCAGAAACTCTAAAATTGCTCGGTTACATTCCTATAGCACCTGTCACCGCACAGGCTAGGATAAATTAATTAGTCTTGCTGCTAACAAGCAGCAAATGACGCAGTAAAGGATACGACATGATTCAAGTAGTTGGTCACAAAAACCCTGATAGCGATAGCATCTGTTCAGCACTTGTTGGTGCTGCTCTTCTTAAAGCTCGTGGCGTTGAAGCTAAAGCTGTTCGTCAAGGTGAAATTAACCGTGAAACACAGCACATTCTTCAGACAGCCGGTGTTGACCAGCCTGAAATGTGTACAGGTGTTGCCGGTGAGAAAGTTTGGCTTGTTGACTACACTGACTTGGCACAAGCACCTGACGACATCGCAGAAGCAGAAATCGTAGGTATTGTTGACCACCACCGTCTAGGTGACGTGATGACAGTTAACCCGCTTGAAGCATGGATCTGGCCGGTAGGTTGTACTTGTACCATCATGTTCAACCTGTTCAAGATGGAAAACGTAGAAATCACTCGCGAGCTTGCCACACTGATGATGTCGGCTATCCTGAGTGACACTGTTGGCTTTGCGTCTCCAACTTGCACGCAAAAAGACAAAGATGCCGTTGCTGAACTAGCTCCACTAGCGGGTGTTGAAGATCTAGACCTGTTCATCAAAGAGCTACTGATCGCTAAAACTGACATCCAGGGTCTATCTGCTGCAGAACTTGTTGAAAAAGATCTGAAAGCGTACCCGTTCAAAGAGCGTAACGTTGTTGTAGGCCAGATCGAACTTGCAACTCTTGAGCAAGTTGAAGATATGATTGCCGAGCTTGAAGCCGATCTTCAGCGTCGTTGTGACGAGGAAGGCCTGGCAATGGCTGCCCTAATGCTAACTGATATCACTACCAGCACAACGCGCTTGCTTTACAAAGGTGAATGGAACGAGGTGCTAGATGCCTATGCTAAAGACGGCATGCTGATGATGGAAAACACCCTAAGCCGTAAGAAGCAAGGCTGGCCATGGCTTCAGCAAGTACTTGCTTGATAGCTGGTACCACTGTTATTGGAAAGGAACGCTTCGGCGTTCCTTTTTTTGATCTCAACACACTGCAAGCAAGCTGCTGCCCGTTAGCGCTTCACGGCGGTGGTTTCATTCAAAATATCGGCAAAATGAGAGACGAACTCGCGGCCTATCAGCTTGCCTTCACGATAATCAATTTCCAGATCATCTTTGCTGCTAAGTAGTGCACGACTCTTCAAGCTTTTCTCAGGCGCAATCTGAATAACCTGCAGACCGTCAGGCGGTGACAACATGAACTCGTGTGCATCTTGGTAGGTGGTATAGTAGCGGTTTAGCATATCGATGACTTCCAGGCGCTTGCTGTTGCCTGTAAGTGAGAGAAAACGCTCAATATTGTCTGCTGAAAGTAAGCTCCAGCCCTTCCCTTTGCTCGCTGGTGTTCCCGCCGCGGCAGCCTCTGCTTGTTCAGGCTTGAGTAATAGCTCTTTCTCGCGCCACCCCAACTTCCAACTCTCGAACTTGGTCGTAAGCTCACCATGAAGCGCTTTCACCTTATCAATGGATTGGTTCAAGCTAAGCCGATCGATATATTCAGGCAGGGCAATTTCTACTTTTCCGCGCCAATCATTAAACAGACGGCTTTCATCTTGTGGCAAGGCAACAGGTTCCGTCCTGACGACGACAACAAGATCTGCCCCTCTCTGCCATGCCTCCCTCACTGGCACGGCGGCACTGACACCACCATCGACCCACTCCAAATCATCGAAATTAACAGGTTGGTTGTAGATCACCGGTATGGCACATGAAGCCCGCAATACCTCACACCAGTTTTTCTCATACATAGGCATGTAAATGTCACATAAGGTATCTTTGCGAGTGGCACAAGCCAATGCGGTCCGGTGCTGAAGGACTTCCCGGGCAGTAATAAGATCTAGCGGAATAGAGCCTTGTGCACGAACCTCTTCCAATGCCCAGTCGAGGTTCATTGATTTCTGTTGGCTTAGGTATTTGTATAGATTGAAGAATTCAGTGTCAGTCGTAAAATTGGTAATGAACTGATACCCGAAACGGGGCTGACGGCTGATAAAAGAAGAGAGGTTCAGCGCTCCAGCAGAGGTGCCGATATAAAGTTCAAACGGGTCGAAATCGCTCTCTAAAAACGCATCAAACACACCGGCCGTAAAAATGCCACGTTGCCCTCCCCCCTGAACAACTAGCGCTATCTTTTTCTTTCTTGCACTAAGCAGCTGGCGCGAAAAGTTGTTAATGGAAGGTAAATCAAACGCTTTTAAGCTAAACGGTAAGTGATTTGTCATACTGCTAAACCAATCCTACTAGATTCCCTGGCAGACAGTATACCTTCCTTAGTTTGATTAAACCTTAATTATAAGTTTATTCTTTTGTTTATTAATATTTTACATGGTTACAGAGACGAGCCCAAAGCCCAGCAGGACTGTCATGGTAATAATTGCAGTGCATATTGCTAGTTTCAAATCAAAGTCCATAATAATCCCCTTCCCCAGAAAGCAATCTTAACAAATTATTAACCCTATTTTAGGGGGAGTTCAAGATTCTGGCTAATGAAAAAGCAATAATATAAGAAAGCTGTCACACTTATACTTGGGTTTGCGCTAATGGATAATGGTATGAAAATTGGACATTTATTGATCACTGCCACTGGGTTGTTGACCGCATCATGGGCGGCATCGGCGAATACTATCTATGTGACACCGTATGTTGGATACACCTTTTCGAATTCAGTAACCGATGACAATGGGACACAAATAGCCCCCGACGATGACCCGCATTACGCAATCAGTATCGAGACAGACTTGGATAATGGGCGCGTTGGCCTATTTGTCAGCCACCTTCCGACTGGTTACGAGAATTTTTCCAATTCCGGCTCTTTTACCTACGTTCATTTCCAGAGTTCATTGCGTTTCAATACCTTTGAGCACTTTGATACCTATCTTGGCGCAAGCATAGGCACAACCATAGTCGATGCCGACTGGAGTGATCAAGATCTTGTTTTCTCAGGTGGTTTTCTGGGTGGTCTCGAGTATAAATTTACGCCCAATTTCTCGGTCCTTCTTGAAGGCCGCTGGCTGGCAAATCTCATGGAAAGTGATACGACGACCATTTGTCACCTGCCCGAAGGTAACCAAACCTGTAAAATCAGCGTCGATTCTGAATGGTTGACCCAGTTCCAGACGAACCTCGGTTTCACCTACGCGTTCTAACCTCTTCGGCTAGTTAAGAGCAGTAGCTCCCCCGTTAGCACCAGCGAAAGTCTTCGCTGGTGTGCTGATACCCTAATTTAGGGCCATTTTTTAGACATTATCATTGTGTTTGTAAAATAATATTTCCAACCAAGCAGTTTCCCTCTAGGTAGTTTTTTACACCAGCATGAAAACAATCCCCCTCCTCTTGTCTGGCATCTCTATAAAAACCAATAATTAACAACTGGTCAATTTTACAGTTACAACACCACACTCTATTGCTTTACATATTTACTCTAGTTAATCTCGTCCCATCAGCGTGGTCTTACCTTTCAATTCTCACGCTAAGTATCGATATTAATTGGAATAATTCTCTGACTAATCCTATTTCTATAGTGATTTGCCGTACATAAGGAGATGTGTATGAAACGTGAACAATGGGGCTCGCGCGCAGGATTCATCCTTGCTGCAGTTGGCTCTGCAATCGGCCTAGGGAACATTTGGCGATTCCCATATATGGCTTACGAAAATGGTGGTGGCGCCTTTTTTGTTCCCTATCTTTTTGCCATGCTCACCGCCGGCATCCCATTTATGATTATGGAGTTTAGCCTAGGTCATAAACTTCGCGGGGCCGCTCCGAGAGCTTTTTCCAAGCTCGGGGTTAAATATGAGTGGTTGGGGTGGTTCCAGGTATTTATCGCGGCCATTATCGCGGTCTACTATGTGGCAATTATCGGCTGGGCGATTTCTTACCTGAGTTACTCTTTCACCCAAAGCTGGGGGACTGATACCAATGCCTTCTTCTTTGGCGAGTACCTGCAACTGGGTGACAATACCCCAAGTCAGCTTGGTAGCCTGCAAAGCCATATTGCCATCCCTATGACAATTGCTTGGGCTATCACCTTTGCTGCCATATTCACAGGGGTAAAAGGGGGTATCGAACGCGCCAGCAAAATCATGATGCCGCTACTCTTTATCATGGTACTGGCTTTGATTGCCCGTGTCGTATTCCTGCCAGGGGCACTGGACGGCCTCAACTACCTGTTCCAGCCAGACTTTAGCAAAATCATGGATGCAAAAGTATGGTCTGCAGCCTACGGCCAAATATTCTTCACCCTGAGCGTTGGCTTCGCCATCATGATCGCTTACTCAAGCTACCTGCCAGAGAAGTCTGATATCAACAACAATGCCTTTATGACCGTGCTGATCAACTGTGGATTCTCGATTACTGCAGGGGTCTTGATCTTCGGAGTACTCGGCTACATGGCGCAAGAGCAAGCAAAACCAATCACCGAAGTTGTTTCGGCAGGTGTAGGCTTGGCATTTGTCACCATTCCGGCTGCAATTAACCTATTGCCGGCGCCGTTCATCTTAGGGCCATTGTTCTTCTTGGCCTTGGTCGTTGCTGGTCTTAGCTCGCACATTTCAATTATCGAAGCGGTAACGTCCGCCATCATCGATAAGCTCAATATCAGCCGAAAAGTGGCCTCCTCTTTGGTGTGTGGCATGGGCTTTGTTGTTTCAATGGCATTCGCCACCAATGGCGGGCTGCTGTTACTAGACTTGGTTGACTACTTCATTAACAACGTTGCCTTGCTGGCAAGCTGTCTTGTGGAACTGGTAGTGATTGCTTGGCTGCTGAAAGTGTCTGATATACGTAGCTATGTGAATAACATTTCTGAATTCAGCATCGGCAAATGGTTTGAAATTTGTATCCGCTTCCTCAGCCCAGCCATGCTGGCGGTTATTCTGGGCACCAACCTGGTCAATACCTTCAACGACGGTTACGGCGGTTACGCAGTCTCTGATCTGTTGGTATTGGGCTGGGGACTTGTAGCAGCAATGTTTGTTGTTGCCGTCATCATCAATGCTTCATCTAAACCACAGCCACAACAGGAGGCCAAGCTATGACAACAGGCGCAATCATTATGATGCTTTTCGGTTTGGGTATCACCTGGGGTGGCGCAGCTTACTGCATTTCCGTCGCGATGAAAAAGCACCACTCGTAAAATTCTGATTAATTAACCTACAAGGAGGCGTATATGCCTCCTTTTTTTTCCGCAAAGAATGCAGCAAATGTGTTAACAATGATCCATTCTCATAAAGAATTCTTTTCCTATTTGCAATCAGATAGCTACAATCGAATCGTCTAGATAGGGCGACACATAACATATAACGCAGCATATTCGCGCTAAGTCGCCAGGTAATTGTCAGCTACAAAGCCCAATGAAAACAAATAATCAAGGAACAGAAATGAAGTTAGCAGCAGTAATTCTCTCAGCGGCCCTCATCCCCTCAGCCGTCTTGGCAGCACCCGCAAGCTGCGAAAGTGAAAAATACCATCAGTACATTGATGCTTCCCTCAACTGGTATGAAGACCTTGTGGAACTAGCGGTAGAAAAAGAGCCAAGCCTAGACGAAGTGGGCCAATGGTTTCTCGAAGGGCGCAAACACCACTTTGAACTAAACCGTGATGCCTTTGACTGGTATCTTGCAAACGACAGGGAAAAATTGGCCCTGTCTTTACCCGTAGAGTCCTGGCTCAATCTGAGCCAGAAAGATGTGAAAGCGTTATCCGAGCAAGATTCAGAGCTAGGCAAGGCGGCGAAGCTGGCCTTTGATGACAGGCAGAGTAAGCCGCACCCACAAAACTACGCATTGCGCAGTGCCTTCGCCGAACTGTTGACCCACCCAGGGAACATTGAAAAGCCCCTAAATACCTACAACGAAAAAATGACCGCGATAGCGGCTATTGAATGCCAGTAGCGATAGCCTAAAGGCCCAACCACTGAGCTGGTGTTTGGGCCGTTCGCCAACAACTCAAATTGCATATTCGTTAATATTCATATACCGTGCAATATACAGCTATCAGCACTGCATATTTTTTGCACCGAATTCCTGCAATTGAAAGGATCCAAGATGATAAATCGGCACTTGAACGCACTGTTCCTGCTCATTCCGGCGGTGTGCATACCTAACCAGGCCCAAGCCAATCCACCTCAACCATGGTCGGCAGGCTTTAATGCCGATATTTCCTTGCTGATGGGATATTCCGAGAGCCGATCGCCTTTCAATACCGATAACAACAGTACCATTAGCGATTATGGTAAGGCCGAATCCCAAAGTAATGCCTTGATCGCTCCGCTCGGTACCATCAGCTATACCAATGATGCGCTCAACAAGCAGTTCTATTTCGGTACTAGCCGCTCGGATTTGGCATTTGGACGCTTCCATATTGAGCTGGGGTATAAGCATAAACTGGACGATAACGGCACCTTGATACTGAGTTATGTCCCCGGCCTGTTAACCGCCGAAACCTGGCAAGACCCGTACCTGCTTGATCAGGCACGCGCTAAAACTGACAGTAAAATCAGAGGAGTGCGATTCCAATACAACCAAATCCTCGGCAGTCATTTTTCACTCGAACTGGCGGGTGGCAACCAAGATATCGACCACGAGAACAGCGGTGCTAGCCAGCCCAAGCTAACCGATGCACAAAAGCAGTCACTCGACCGCCAATCTGACATTTACTTCGCCCAGTTAAGTCACCTTTTGCCAATAAACCGGGCTCAGGCATTGCGCTCGGCTATTCGCTATACCCGTGACGATGCGCAAGGTAGTGCAATGGCCAGTGATAATTATGGTGTTGAGCTCAGTCTGGTGCACCACTTTAACAAGGCCAATTTTGCCCTGACGGCAAGCTACAACTATGTTGAGTTTGACGCAACGAATCCAATATTCGAGCGTACTCAGCAGGATGACCGCTGGGGCGTATTCTTGGCAGCCCAGTACAACGAGCCCATGGACTGGAAAAACTGGAACCTAGTCTCGCTAATAGGCTATAACCAAAGTAACTCCAACATCACTTTTTATGATGAAGATAGCTTATTATTCACCGTGGGTATGAACTACCGATTCTAATTTTTTTTCGACAGCAGCGGCAAATTGCATTAAATTAGCTGCAATTTGCCGAAATAGTTACAAGTTATTAATCGTTATGGCAGTAGTGGATCACAAAAAAGCCGATGCGACCCAAGAGTCGTTGCATCGCATTTTTACAGTGCCGGAAGCACCAGAGTCGACATTAGGTCGGATCGAAAAAGAGATATCAGAAAACCTGAATGTGTTTTTGCAGACGCATATTGCTGCCCGGGAGAAACCCCTGGCTGAAATCGAAAAAGACTTTTCCTCCGCGGATATCCCAGAGAGTCCTAGCTTTGTTTCTGATCATACCCATTTCCTCTTGGACAAACTGGTAGCCCAGTCGGTACATACCTCTGCACCGACGTTTATTGGCCATATGACCTCGGCCCTACCCTACTTCTTGATGCCGTTGTCCAAGATCATGATCGGCCTCAATCAAAACTTGGTGAAGATCGAGACCTCCAAGGCCTTCACGCCGTTGGAACGCCAGGTTCTGGGAATGCTGCATAACCTGATTTACCGCGAGAATGATGCCTTCTACCAGCAATGGATGCACAGTGCTAACCATTCGCTGGGAGCATTTTGCTCAGGAGGGACTATCGCCAACATCACCGCTCTGTGGGTAGCACGCAACAGTGCACTCAAACCCGATGGTGATTTTAAAGGTGTCGCACAGGAAGGCTTGTTCAAAGCCATGAAGCATTATGGCTATGAAGATCTTGTCGTACTGGTCTCTGAACGGGGTCACTACTCGCTCAAGAAAGCCGCCGATGTCCTTGGACTTGGCCGAGATTGCCTGATCCCTATCAAGACCGATGGCCACAACCGTGTTCGGGTCGATGAAATGCGGGCCAAGCTCGAAGAGCTTAAGCAGAACCAGGTTAAAGCCTTTGCTATTGTCGGGGTCGCTGGCACCACCGAAACAGGCAATATCGATCCGCTGGAAGAGCTCGCTGATCTCGCTCAGGAATATGGTTGCCATTTCCACGTCGATGCCGCCTGGGGGGGAGCGACCCTGATGTCCAATACTTATAGGCCGTTGCTAAAAGGGATCGAGCGGGCTGACTCCGTCACTATCGATGCCCACAAGCAACTGTACGTGCCTATGGGTGCCGGTATGGTAATCTTCAAAAACCCAGCCTTGATGACCGCCATCGAGCATCACGCAGAGTATATCCTGCGTAAAGGATCTAAAGACTTAGGTAGCCATACTCTCGAAGGGTCGCGAAGTGGCATGGCGATGTTACTGTATGCCAGCCTCAACATCATCAGCCGCCCTGGCTATGAAATGCTGATTAATACCAGCATCGAAAAAGCCCAGTACTTCGCATCGCTTATCAACCAGGATTCTGACTTTGAACTGATCTCAGAACCCGAGCTATGCCTGCTGACTTACCGTTATGCACCAGCCCGTACTCAGGAAGCACTGAAGCTTGCAGATCCAGAGCAACGCGAAGAGTTATTGGCCGCCCTGGACGATATGACCAAGTTCATCCAGAAACGCCAGCGTGAATCAGGTAAGTCATTTGTCTCTCGTACCCGAATCACACCGCAAGCGTGGGGCCGCAGGCTGACAACCGTGTTCCGTGTTGTACTCGCCAACCCGCTTACCACGGAGCAGATTTTGAAAGACGTCCTCGAAGAACAAAAGGACATCGCCAAACAGAGCTTGATCAGTTTCCCTAAGATCAACACGCTGACTGAGAGTATTCTCAACCAGCAAGTTACACTCTAGCACTGCCCCCATCAATCAAGATCCAGCCTGGCAATAGCCAGGCTGGCTTGTTTTGCACCCAAGGACATAGTGAAATATTTCGTCATAGCTTGCGTTAAAAACAAACACTTCCCCACCAAAAGAGCCAGCAAAACAATTAACCGCTTGATAATCCAGCCATTGCCAGTACAAATTATAACCAAACAGTATTTTCCACTAGTAGAAAACGGTTCTCTAGCGCATTAAAATACAAACAATTAGCAATACAAATGAAACCAAATAATAACTTTTGGCCATTAAATGCAAAAAAATAAGTGAACGCAGTATTTATATGACAGTTCGCGCTGTTAATAACACGTAATAACTTTTGATCGAGATCAATAGAAATACCGAAAAATAGGCGCAAAAAAAGCCGGCACCCATGGGATCCCGGCTTAGTTATTACAAAATATTTCAGGCATTCAATGCATGCTTGCCGGATTATTAGTCACCCGCAAACATGTAACCTTCACCATGCACCGTAACAAAAATCTGGGGGTTTTTCGGGTCAACTTCCATCTTCGAACGCATACGGCGGATCAACACATCAATAGTGCGATCATTTGGTGCTTCGACGCGGTGGCTAAGCATATTCAAAATACGCTCGCGGCTTAAAACCACATTCGGGTGAGAAGAAAATGCCACCAGCAGCTCATACTCAGCCTTGGTCAATTTGACAGGTACGCCATTGTGGGTCAGGGCGCGCTTATTGATATCAAACTGCCATTCGCCAAAGCGGATAATGCTGTCTTCTTGCATCTCTACAATGGTTTCATCACGTGCTTTTTCGACTAGAGAGATACGCCACAACAGGTTTTTCACGCGTACTAGCAGCTCACGCAGCTCAAACGGCTTAGTGACATAATCATCAGCCCCCATCTCTAACCCGACAATCCGATCAATGCTGTCTGTACGGCCGGTAACCAAGATGATACCCACCTCTGAACGGCTCCTCAGCTCACGGGTCAGCATTAAACCATCTTCACCCGGCAGGTTGATATCAAGCATAACCAAATCGATCTTTTCGCTGGCCATAATCTCACGCATTTGGGCGCCACTTTCGGCCTGGCTGACCTTATATCCCTCATTTTCAAAGTACCCGACCAGCTTGGTACGGGTAACAATTTCATCCTCTACTACAAGTACGTGATGACTCATTTTTTTCTCTTTATGTCTTATTTACTGTTCTTTAAAACGTTAGCACAGGAGGCAGCTATTCACAATTTGTCATAAACCCGCAAATTCTGTTCACTGCCACCCTTAACCTTATTCACATCGTGGAATTAAGATTACCCCATAAAAATTTATACGTCACCGTAGTTTACGGCAGGCATTCATTCTAAATTGGAATCTTCCACTATGAAAAAACTTTGGCAAATGTTGACTAAGCCTAGCAGCAAGTACTCGATTCTTGCGCTGGTCTTGGTTGGTATTGGTATCACTTTGGCGGGCGTTGTGACCGTTCATAAGAGTTTCGAATTCGCTTCTTCAACCGAATTCTGTACTTCTTGTCACACGATGCAGCAGAACTACGAAGAATACAAACAAAGCATTCACTTCAAAAACGCTTCAGGTGTCCGTGCCGAGTGTGTTGACTGTCACCAGCCAAAAGATTTCCCAGGCAAGGTTCAGCGTAAACTTGGCGCTTGGAAAGACGTGTACAACCACTTCATCACCAAGAAAATCGATACCCCAGAGAAACTGGAAGAGCATCGTCTCGAGCTGGCTACCATGGTTTGGGATCGTATGAAGAGCCAGAACTCAAAAACCTGTAAGAGCTGTCACTCGTACGATGCAATGGATCACACCAAGCAGTCTGCACAAGCCGCTTTCGAGATGAACAAAGCCGCTGCTGAGGACATGAACTGCATCGAATGTCACAAAGGTATCGCCCACGAGCTGCCAAACATGGCCGGTGGTTTCCAGAAAGACTTCGAAGAGCTTCAAGTAAAAGCCGACGCGCAAGGTGCAGTCGCTGACAAGCTTTACTCTCTAAGCGAAAAGAACATCTTTGCCGTTGCCGATACGAACAGCCCGGTTTCTGGCAACCTGCTACCAGCTTCAGAGGTGACGGTGCTTGAACGTGATGGCGATATGCTCAAAGTGAAGATTGATGGCTGGCTAGAGAAAGAAGGTCGCGGTCGCGTACTGACTGAGTACATGGGCAAACGTGTATTCAAGGCAACAATCCGTGGTGATGTGAAAGCATCCGAACAACTACTCGAAGAGCAGACCGATGCCTCTACCAACATTGTGTGGCAGCACGTTTCGGTTGAAGGTTGGATCACCAAAGATGACATGATTGATGACATTCAGCCAATCTGGAACTACGCCGAAGGCATGTACGGCTCAACATGTACTGCTTGCCACGCAGCCCCGGCTCCTGGCCATTTTACTGCAAACGGTTGGATCTCAAGCCTAAACGGCATGAGCGCATACTACCGACTAAGCAAGACTGAAGAGCGCACCCTTCTGAAATACCTTCAGAACCACGGCAGTGACACAGGCGGCGCTGGCGCACATTAATTCCTGTTAGCAGAGGGGGAAGACGGCTTCCCCCTCCCATGCAAAAAAAGAATTCAAACTTAAGGAATTGCTCAATGGCAACTCAAATTCTAAACAAGGGCGTATCACGCCGTCGCTTCCTTTCTGGCATGGTTGCAGCAAGTGCTGCGTCTGTTGTCGGGACAAGCTTGCTAGCTCCTCGTAAGGCAATGGCAGCAACAGAAACCAAAGCTAGCTTCACGGGTGAGGTTCTGTCTGGTTCTCACTGGGGTGCATTCCGTGCCAAAGTCGAAAACGGTGTATGGGTCGATACCGTTCCGTTTGAGAAGGACAAACACCCAACAACCATGATCAACGGTGTGCGTGAAGTGGTATACAACCCGGCACGTGTGAAATACCCAATGGTTCGTCTTGACTGGCTAAAGCATGGCTACAAGTCTGATACGACCCAACGCGGTGACAACCGTTTTGTCCGTGTTCCTTGGTCTCAGGCGTTGGATTTCTTCTACCATGAGATGGAACGTGTCCAGAACAACTACGGCCCAAGTGCTCTCTATGCAGGCCACACGGGTTGGCAGTCAGTAGGTAAGCTGCACTCTGCCGGTACCATGATGATGCGTGCTATCGGTCTACACGGTACTTACCTTGGTAAGATGGGGGACTACTCTACCGGTGCTGCGCAGGTGATTCTGCCTTATGTTGCTGGTGCAATGGAAGTTTACGAACAGCAGACCTCATGGCCACTTGTACTTGAGCACTCTGATACCATCGTAATCTGGGGTTCGGATCCGGTTAAAAACCTGCAGGTAGGCTGGCTGGTACCTGACCACAGCCCATACGCCTACTTCGAGCAGTTGGCTGAGAAAGTTAAGAACAAAGACATCAAAGTCATCTACATTGACCCAGTTGTTTCTGACACCCAGAAATTCGTTGGTGGCGAGCAGGTTAAAGTTAACCCGCAAACAGACGTGCCACTGATGTTGGCTATTGCCCATACACTTTACAGCGAAAACCTGTACAACAAAGAGTTCCTGGCTGACTACACCACAGGTTTCGACAAGTTCCTGCCTTACCTGCTCGGTGAGAAAGACGGTGTTGCGAAGACACCGGAATGGGCTGAGAACATCTGTGGCGTGAAAGCCGACCAGATCCGCGAGCTGGCTCGCCAAATGGCTTCAGGCCGTACCCAGATCATCGGTGGCTGGTGTCTGCAGCGCATGCAGCACGGTGAACAGTACGCGTGGATGCTAGTAGTTGTCGCTGCGATGCTAGGCCAGATCGGTCTGCCGGGCGGTGGCTTCGGCTTCGGTTGGCACTACAACGATGCGGGCTCTGTGACTTCTGCTGGCCCACTGATGTCTGGTTTCTCAGGTGTGACAGGGGTTGATCCAATCCACAACGGTTCGTACAAGGGTTACTCAAACTTTATTCCTGTTGCCCGTTTTGTCGACTGTATCGAAAACCCAGGTAAAACCATTGAATGGAACGGCCATTCAGTGAAATACCCTGAAATGAAAATGGCGATCTTCTGTGGTAACAACCCGTTCCACCACCATCAAGATCGCAACAAGATGATCAAGGTATGGCGTAAACTGGAAACTGTGGTTTCAGTTGAACACCAGTGGACGGCGACCTGTCGTTTTGCCGATATCGTTCTGCCAGCGACGACAACGCACGAGCGTAACGACATCGAACAGTACGGTAACCACTCTAACGCCGGTATTATTGCCCTACCTAAAGTTGTAGAGCCAATGTATGAAGCGAAAGATGACTTCGATATCTTCCGTGAACTATGCCGTCGCTATGATCGCGAAGAAGCCTTTACCGAAGGCAAGTCACAGATGGAGTGGATTGAGCAGTTCTACAACGGTGCCCGCCTACAAGGACGTGGTATCGGTGTACGTATGCCGAACTTCAAAAAGTTCTGGGAAGAAGAAGGCTTCCTTGAGTTCCCTGCGGGTACCGAGTGGGTACGCCACGAGTCATTCCGTAAAGAACCGGATCTTGAACCACTAGGTACGGCAACAGGCCTTATTGAAATCTACTGTAAGACGATTGCCGACATGGGCTACGATGACTGTCAAGGCCACCCAATGTGGTTTGAGAAAACCGAGCGCAGCCACGGTGGTCCTCGTTCAGAGAAATTCCCTCTGAATATGCAGAGTACTCACCCGAAACACCGCCTTCACTCGCAGCTGTGTTCTTCGACTGAGCACCGCGCGACTTACGCGGTGGCTGATCGTGAACCTGTTTACATCAGTACCGAAGACGCTAAAGCCCGTGGCATCAAGTCTGGTGACATCGTACGTGTATTCAACGACCGTGGCGAAGTTTTGGCGGGTGCTGTGGTTTCCGATGACTACATGTCCGGTGTTTGTCGTATCCACGAAGGTGCATGGTACAGCCCGCTTGAAGGCGGTAAGCCGGGTACCATCTGTACTTACGGTGATCCGAACGTACTAACTCAGGATATCGGTTCTTCGAAACTGGCTCAGGCAACCATCGCAGCCTCAGCGCAGGTAGAAATCGAGAAGTACACAGGTAAAGTTCCAGCAGTGACCGGCTTCCACGGCCCGACTGCAGTGACAGACATTAACCCTCTGTTCCCTGCAATGGATCTAGAATAAGTTAATAGTCGCCAACATCTATTCAGGGGCTTCGGCCTCTGAATAGTTTTTTGCTTTTATTACAGTGTGTTTAAAAAACCTATTCACGTATAATAAATGCATCATTTATTCTATCTGAATATGTTTTCCATACGTCTACGTTTGCTAGCCGTATGCCTTGATTTGGAGTGATCATGAAAGAATTTATTGCTTTCAACGAACAACGCGCAGAAATTTATTGGTGGATGTCATCCCTCTTCGCTCGTGAACTTACCGAGCAGGACATCGAACAGTACCGTGGTGGCGAAATGGTCACTTTCCTGTCAGGTCTGGCAATGACGCCTGAACTGAAGCAACCCGTTGAAGCATTCCGTGCAGCATTGAACCGTTTGGAAAGCCGTGAAGATGCCCAGTTAGAGCTTGCGGCTGACTTCTGTGGCCTGTTTCTCAGCACCCCAAAATCCGGCGCCCTACCCTATGCCTCGATGTATGTCGGCAAGAGCGGCCTGATGAATGACAAGCCAGCACAAGACATGAACAAGCTGATGGAAGAATACGGCATTGCCCAGCGCAAAGAGTTCAACGAGCCGGCCGACCACCTTGCTGTCGAATTGGATTTCATGGGTAACCTCATTATCATCGCCAACCAGCAAGGCTCAGAAGAGCAGGCAGAGCCGATGATGCAGGCGCAGTTAGACTTCATCAACACCATGCTGCTTAATTGGCTGCCAGCCTTTGCCGCAGAAGTAAAACAACGCGATCCGTTCGGCTTTTACGCAGCCGCCGCAGAAGTACTCACCGCCTTCTGCCACTTGGACGTTAAGTTCCTAAAGGGCGAAGAACAATAAACCTGACTGGCGTTAGCCAGCGCATCAAAAACACTATCTCAAATTTTGCCGGCATATGGATTGCCGGCTTTTTTATGTCGTTAACGGTTAAATAGTCCAAAAATAAATGCATTAGCCTGCTTGTTCAGTTCTTATCCAGCATACATGACACAATACTGACATTCCGCTCAGGGAGCTTTTATACATTGCAGACATAGCAATGATAACGACCAACAAAGGTTAATTTATGCAAAACAGCAAAACGCGTACCCAGCAACAACCCAATACTGTATTGAGCCTAATGAAATATGCTCTTCCTCTGCTGCTCGTGACCTTGTTCGCCTTCAGCCCAGCGTCAAAGGCAAGCGACGCAGCAACGGATACCGTTGCCAGCCAGAAAGAAGTCACGCATCGTATCAATGCTATTCAGCGTGATCTGGCCAGCATTCGCCAGCAGACTCTTCAGGCAAACCCTGAGCTAGTCGAACAAGCCAAGGCGTTCGAGGCAGCCTACCAGGCTAAAGCCAAAGAAATTGGTTACAACCCAGATGAGTTCATCAACCAAGCACAAGAAATCCAGGATAAAGTTCGCAACGCCGAAACCAGCGAAGAAGAGCGCGAGGCCTTGATCAAAGAGTTTGCCGCCGCCAAACGCCAGTTGGCAGAGCAACGTGAAAGCATTCTTGCCGATGAGTCATTAATGGCGCTACAGGAGAAGCTTCAGTCCGATACCTTTGCCGCGATGAAAGCCTTCGATCCAAAAACTGAAAACTTAGTGAACGAGCTCAACACCCTGCTTGAGTCACTTTGATCAGCAAGCCAGGATAATACCGCAGCCGACGGCTGCGGTATGGTTTTATCGACCGTCAGAAAAATTACTCATATCAATTCCCATCTCCTCGGCGACTTCCAACCAATAGGGTTCGGCTTCGCACACACAGCAGTCACACCAGTCCGCTATCCCTTCATGCATACTCATTTTTTCTTGCTGTACGCCGTTGTCGCTTTCCGGAATACTTAACTGTTTATTCGCTCTAGCCATACATCCTCCGTTCCTGAGTACTTCCTTTACGATAAAGCAGATACAAAAAGTATAGGGAAATACGCGCCCCCTTCGTAATGACCAAAGTCTCAATGACAAAAAGGGCGGCATTACTGCCGCCCTTTGCCTTGGGTTACTCACTGTTTATCAGGGCTGATTGGCAGGAATCATGTCAGGTTCATCTGTCATGTTTCGGGTCACGTAAACCGCTAGCAGCAGTGCACTAAAGCCCCCAACCAACTTACCGGCTACAACAGCAGAAATCATGTCGCTATTCACGGCAGCGGTGAAACCAAGATGATCGCCGAATACAAAAGAGCCACACACAGCAAAGGCGACGTTAATCACTTTTCCGCGGTTATCCATATCTTTGAAGATATTGAACATTGCAATATTGTTTGCCATGGTAGCGACAAGGCCTGCCGCTGCAGTTTCTCCCATGCCCATCGAACTACCCAGCTTAATAAGCGGTTTGTTCAAGTGCTTGGTAATAAAGTGAACCATTGGGAATGCACCGGCTAAAACGATGGCAATCGCTCCGACAATTTCGATACCGTCAGAAATCGGTGCCATACCGGGGATCAGCACCACGCCGGTCAAGGTTTCGACGACAATCGCAGCCAAGGCGATAGTAATAACGGCAATAACACCTTTACCAAACACTTCAAAGCCTCGGATCATCGAATCTGGTTTTAGCCACAGACCAACAGCAATCAGTCCGGCCACAATCACAATAGGAACCAAATTGCCCAAAATCATTGCCATATCAAAGCCGGCGACC
Source organism: Photobacterium sp. DA100 (assembly GCF_029223585.1). NCBI lineage: Bacteria > Pseudomonadati > Pseudomonadota > Gammaproteobacteria > Vibrionales > Vibrionaceae > Photobacterium > Photobacterium sp. DA100. Next base: position 2,263,035 of record NZ_CP119423.1, read on the forward strand.
AAACCACCAACGAAACAGCCGACGGGAATAGTGATCATCCCAATCAGGACACCTCGTGCTAGATATTGAGTGTCTTCTTTTTGGATGATCCCCAACGCAACAGGGATAGTGAATACCAATGTTGGCCCCATCATCGCCCCGAGGATCAGGCCAGAAAACAAGCCTGCCGCCTCGGTTTCCGCCATGCTTTGTGCCAGTGGATACCCACCCATATCATTAGCCAGTAGCGTACCGGCAAACATCGCCGGGTCCGCGCCAAGTGCGGTATAGAGCGGCACCACAACAGGGCTAAGCAAATTAGCCAAAACAGGTGCCAGACTGACCACACCAACCATGGCCAAGGCAAGTGCCCCCATCGCCATGAAGCCTTCATCAAATTGCTCTCCGTAGCCCCAACGGTTGCCGAGTACTTTATCTATAGCCCCCAGCACCATAAAGCCCACCATAATGTATAGAATGATGTCATTCATGATGTACCTTCCTTATCCCAAATAATGATTTACATCAGTTGCAAGTGATGGCTACTTTTTTCAAGGTGTAAGAAGCCCGCCCTGTGCAGCTGCATACGGCTAAAACGTGGAACGTAAATTTGTCTTGCCCGCCTTATTTACTCAACAGACAATAAAGCGAGCGGTTCAGTAACAACTGTTTTCAACAGCAACCAACAGTATGCGAAGTCTGGATAACAACCCTCAACGGTGCACGGATTGGTGTCTCGCTGATTTATACTTTTCCTTCTAAGATTTCTTTACGAGGTTGAGCAATGACGACCTTGTCGACCAATACACCTTTGCCTCTAATTCTATCGGCTGCCGCTTCGACAGCAGCCTGTACCGCCGCTACATCACCGGTCAGAGTGACAAAGCCCTTGCCGCCAATAGCCATTGCCATATGGACTTCCAACAGCTCTATATTTGCTGCTTTCACAGCTGCATCCGCAGCTTCCACAATAGCGGCGACAGAAAAGGTCTCGACAATCCCCAATGCCGCGGTGTGTTCTACCACACGCGTGCCTGCAATGGCTGGAAACACGTCCTGGTGAACATTGGCGATGATTAAATCATCAACCACTTCTCCGCCACCAACCCGCAACCCGGTCTCAACCGCGGCGTTGATTGCAGCCACATCCCCGCTGACCATCACCATGAATTTGCCGGGGCAAATCGTCCGGTTAAACAGGATCTCAACATTTGCCGACTTGAGCATGGCATCAGCAACCAAGTAACCACGCGCTATCGAGTTCAGTTCAATACAGCCAATTGCATTTACCATTTACTATTCCAATCTATGTCTAATTGCACAAAGCCGCCGACTCGGCTGTTGCTTGATGCTGGATTACTACTGAATCACCCACAGCAGTGACAATACCCGAGATACTGGCATGGACAGCGGTACTCAATCCGCCTTCGGCGGGTTGACCAACAATCTGCCCTTTGGTAACCGTTTCTCCCTCTTTGACAATGGCTTGGGCTGGCAGGCCGATATGCTGGGCCAGCGGGATGGCCACCTTTTCGGGAGTGACGTCAAAGTCATGGAAAGTGGCTTTTTTGACCATGTATTCCGTGAGTTCAAGCCGGCGGGCTAGTCGCTTGGTCGGCACACCACGGTATTCGCGCAATGGGTGAACCTCTGTGGTTTGCGCCTGAAGTTCTGCTGGCGATTGCCACTGCTGTCGCTCGCGCAACGCCCTTTTCGTCGTCGCACAAACCCGGCTAGGATCAAGCCCCTCGGGACACGACCACATAGTACAGAGGTTACACTCACAACATGCCTGCGCAGCCAGTGCGTAGCTCAAGTTACTGCTACCGGAAACTTGCAGCGAGCGCATGGCAAGATGCGGCTTGATCGGATAGCCCAGTAAGTTACGGGGACACATCGACGTACACAGGCTGCACTGATCACAGGCGGCTTTGCCGATACGGCGCAGATCTGCCTCGCTGCGCAGCTTGATACGGGCTATGCGTGAGGTCCTCGGTAATACCAGCAAACCACTCGATACCTTGGTAATGGGCTTGTCGAGATCAGTAGTTACCGACCCCATCATTGGCCCGCCTTCAACGACAATACAGTCCTTCGCGGTCATGCCACCGGCAAACTCAATGGCCTCACGGTATGTCATACCTATAGGTAGCCATGCCGAATACGGTGCCACGACCTCACCGTGGACCGTGACCATGGTGTCTGTTACAGGTTGGCCATTAGCTGCCCGGAAAACATTAATGAAAGATTCGATGTTGTTGACCAGCACCCCGATATCTTTTGGCAACCCACCAGCCGGGATCCGCAGACCCGTCGCATGGAAAACCAGCTCCACTTCATCGCCAGCCGGATAAACATCATCCATCAGCAGCAGTTCGATATTTTCAGGCAGCAGAGCCTGTAGCACAGCAATGGTGTCGGTATTCTTTTTCTTAATACCGATGACCCCACGTGATGCCCCCACTTGCTTCATGGCCAACAACATACCGCCGCAAAGCTCATGGCTCCACTGCTGCATCAGGACTTGGTCCTTATAGAGCAGCGGTTCGCACTCGGCACCATTTGCCAGTACCAGATCAACCTGACAATCAAGCTTGACGTAAGTTGGGAAGCCAGCGCCACCGGCCCCGACTACCCCTGCTTGCTGAACCAGTTTCAATAACGGTTCCACATCCACCTCGCCTAGTTCGCTATTGGGTTACGGGCAACTTCAAGCACGGCTGCCTGAAATGCCTCGCACGCGGCACGACAAGCCGCTTGCGAGCCTGCCAAATGACCGCCACCAAAGTTAGTTTCTGACGGTGGAGCAAATAGATTAACCAAGCGAACATCCGCAGCTTTCAATGCGGCATCAAGGGCAAACATCGCCTCTAACGGCGGGGCAATCAGATAAGCCAAGGCCTCTCCTTGCTCCACCCCCGCTTCTGCTGACAAGTAGCTCCCCGTCGAAGAAACCAAGTGGGCGAAGAAGGCAATGTCGCCATTGTCGTCAGCACATTGGAATGCCGCTTCGTCTTCGATGAAAGCTTTGGCACGCTCAAGACCGGCAATGACGTCTGCCGGGCAAGCGCCGGCCAAAATCCCAATCACCTCACCTGACGTTGGGCCAGATGAGTGGGCCGCCCCGGCATAGAACGAGCGGGCATAGACGACATCTACATTTGCGGCCTTCGTCGCTTCATCCAGCGCACAATAGGTCACGTCATCGCAATCAGCCGTGATCATCCCGATGCTGTTATGGTGGGGTTCCAGCCCCATTTTTTCCTTATACACAGGATCGACCGATGCAATCACACGGGTTGCCAAAACAGCAGGTTGGATTTTGTCTAAAATTGCCATGCTTTGTTCCTTCTTAGCGCTTCAAGTTAATACCACTGGCTTTTTGCGCCAGCATGGTTTTCACCAAGTCGACAATGACCGCCGCCGCTTCAACCGGCGGTGTGCCACCCGCGTGTATGTTCGAAATCACGGTTCGGTCCGACTCAACGGTGTTTTCTGTTGGTTTATAGATGGCGTAGCAGCTCAATGATTCTGACTGTCCAAGCCCCGGACGCTCACCAATCAACAACAGGTTAACCTCGGCATCTAGCAGCATGCCGATCTCGTCTTGTGCCTTTACGCGGCCATAACGCAGGAAGAAAGGCGTACCGACATCCAGGCCTGCATTCTTTAATCCGTTAAGCAGTGGCGGCAGAATTTCATCATGGTTCACGGTTACCGCATCCAAGCTCAGGCCATCGGAAAGGACAACCTGTACCTGCGGCGATTTCTTGCAGTTGTCTCGAATCAGCATCTTGGCATCATCGTTGAGTTTGCGGCCTAGATCGGGGCGAGTCAGGTACTGGTCCTTATCTACCGCGCAAGACTGAACTTCCATCAGGTTGCGCTCTTGTAGCCATGAAGATTCAACGTTTTTGATCACCGTATCCTTGGAGCGAGAATGGTCAGCAAGGAAACGCAGCAGCGCTGTTGTTCTTGGCCGTGGGCCTGTGCGCCCCGTCCCTACCCTTGCATCGGTCTGAGACATCAAGTCATCAACCACTTTGCTATCGGCGGCATTGGTAATACCGTTCCACTTCTTGAAGCATTTATCACCAAGATCGGGCAATGACTCGTGGTTGGCACTCAGTTGTGAGATCTTCGCGTCAACCACCTTAGTCACCGCTGACGGCGTCACGTTTGTTTCACCTAACTGTGCAAGCACGGTGGCGACGATATCCTGAATCTTTTGTTCGTTCATTCCTAGCTACCCCTTATTTGAAGAAGATTGATGGGTCGCCCGCCTTGCGGGTTAAGCGGCCATTTTCCATAAGCCCCATGGTTTCCATCCAGGCTTCAAACTCCGGTGCCGGACGCAACTTCAGCAGCTGTCGCACAGTGGCGGTATCATGGAATGAAGTGGTTTGGTAATTCAGCATGATGTCGTCACCAAGCGGCATACCAATCACAAAGTTAACCCCGGCGGCGGCTAGCAAGGTGACGAGGTTTTCATTGGAATTCTGGTCGGTGTCGGCGTGGTTGGTGTAACAAGCATCACACCCCATAGGAATACCCGACAGCTTACCCATAAAATGATCTTCCAAACCGGCCCGAATAATCTGCTGGTGGTTGTAGAGATACTCAGGACCAATGAACCCGACCACGGTATTCACCAGGTGCGGATTGTAGCGCTGGGCTAGCGCATAACAACGCGCTTCCATCGTCATCTGGTCGGCGCCATGGTGAGCGTTGGCAGAAAGCTCTGACCCCTGGCCGGTCTCAAAATACATCATGTTCTCGCCGGCCAGGTTGCAATACTGCTTACCGATCTCATAGGCTTCATCGAGCATCTCGACGCTGACCCCAAACTCAGCCAGGCCTTTTTCCGACCCCGCGATACTTTGGAACAACAAGCCACCCGGCGCACCACGGCGTACGGCTTCCATTTGGGTACTGATGTGGGCGAGCACACATGGCTGGGTAGGAATATCCCACTTGGTGATCACGTCTTGGATGGCGTTGAGCATCTGCGTGGTGTTTTCGACGCTGTCAGTCACGGGGTTGATGCCGATCACCGCATCACCGCAGCCATAAGTTAAGCCTTCGTAGGTCTGCGCCAAGATAGAGTTGATATTGTCTCGGGTATCATTTGGCTGCAAACGGCAGCTAAAGTGCCCCGGCAAACCAACAGTGGCATTAGCCTTGGTAATGACTGGCATCTTGCTGGCACCGTACATCAGGTCACCGTTCGAGCACAGCTTGCCAACTGCCGACACCATTTCAGCCGTGAGGCCCTTGCGAAGGCGCTGCATATCTTCGTTGCTGATATCGTCACTCAACACATACTCGCGAAGCTCGCTCACCGACCAGTTCTGAATTTTCTCGAACATGGTACGGTTCAGGCTGTCTTGGTTGATGCGGGTGATCATGTCGCTCTCATAGCTGACCACCGGATTCTCGCGCAGATCTTTTAGCGTCATTTCCGACAATACATGCTTGGCAGCAACTCGCTCCTGCGCAGTGTGTGCCGCTACTCCCGCCAGAATATCGCCGGAGCGAAGGTCCGAAGCTTTAGCAAGTACATCTTTCACATCCCTGAATTGGTATGTTTGGCCAAACAGGTGGGTTTTTAACTTCATGTAACAACTCCTTTTAAGACGGGAAGGCGAGAGATTTCACAGTTAAGGGCACAATCTCCCCGCCGAAGTAACTGTTGCCGATATCGATATAGTCACCTTCATGGGTGATCACTTCGTCAATGACACTGACGGGCTGCGGTTGCAGTTTGGGCTGTAGCTCCATTCCTACGGCCTTACCGATATCGTTGTGGACAATGACCAACGCTGGATCTTGATGATTACCATGATGTTGGAAGAAACGGGCTAGCTCCTCTGCCACGTGCTGCACGGCTTGGTAGCGCACAGGCATACCACGATCGAGGGCTATCGCGTAGCGGTCGCAACCGAGGGCAAGATCCATCCTCTCGGCAGCAATGACAATCTCATCGCATATCGACGGCCGCGGCTGCATCCAATCCACGGCGGGATGAACAACCGGGATATTCTTGAGAGGCAGCTCGTCCGAGTTCAGCCAGATTGTCGAGCCCGATAAAGTCAACGAATAAGCGCCGGCACCAATCACCGTGGCTCGCAGTGTCTGATTGGGCCGGCGCACTGGATAATTCGCCAGCCGGCCATGACGAAGCAGCGAGAGTGCCAAACTTGGCCCGACGTCGCCAAAACCTGCCGCCAGTCCCTCGCTGTCTGACTGGTAGTAACACTCCCCGACACCGCCACTAAGAAATACGGCATCTAAATCCTGATGTTCTCTAAGCGCCGAGGTTTGCAGTAGCTGTACAGCCAAGGGGGAAAGCTGCCCTTCCATTACCTCAACAATCAAGTCGGCCATGCGTTCAACCATACGCTTGAGATGATCAGCGGTGATCTGGCGTGGATGCAACGCCTCACCAAAGAGATCCTGCATTACGGCAATGGCTGGCTTGTGGACATATACCACATCACCGTTGTCGTTTAACTCCACCAGACGACCGCCAATATTGAGGCAGGCGGTTTCGACCACTCGGCCACAATCGAACACGACATAATTGGAGGTACCGCCACCAATGTCGATATTCATCACTTTCAGGTGACCGTTCTGTGCCAGCTCCTGCGCGCCACTACCTCGCCCGGCAATAACAGATTCAAGATTCGGCCCTGCCGTCGCAACCACGAAGTCCCCCAGCCTTTGGGACAACGCCATAATGGCATCACGGGCGTTAATCGCCTTCGCCGTTTCACCGGTAATAATGATTGCCCCGGTCTCAACCTTCTCGGCCAAGCCGGCCAACTCGATTTGCTGTTCTATAAACTGTTGCAACCGAGCGGCATCAATGGTGCCTTCGCGGTTGATTGGCGTAAAAGACACCGGGCTCTGATAAACAATTTCACGTTCGATGAACTCATACACGGGCACTTGCGACGCCGGAGCTCGGTTAACCACCGTCAGGTTGGAAAAAATAACCTGCGTCGTCGTCGTGCCAATATCAATACCGACGCTATGAATGACTTTCCTGTCCATCAACAATACCCTTCCGGCAGAGTGCCAGCTAACATCTGCTGTAAAAGACTGGCTACTTGGCCCGGGCTAACATCGCGAGGATTTCCTTGCAGGCAGATATCCTTCATCGCCTGCTCAGCCAGCAAAGGAATATCTCGCTTGGCAATATCAACGTCGGCCAGCGAGGTCGGTAAGCCTAAATCCATGACCAATTGACGTACGGCATGCACGGCTGCCCGGCAACGCTCTCGCGATGTCATTGATTCTCGCCCCACACCTAGCGCGTTCGCCACTTCAGCCAGCTCGGCTTCGCAACTAAGCGCGTTGAATGCCATGACATAAGGCAGCAAGATAGCGTTGGCCACGCCGTGGGCCAGGTGATAACGAGCCCCAATCTGATGCGAGATAGCATGGGTTAGCCCTAACCCGGCATTGCTGAATGCCAGGCCAGCCTTGTACGCGGCTACCGCCATGTCGTAACGTTTATCAATGTCCTGGCCATAGCCAACGGCAATCGGCAGGGCTTTTCCAATCGCCTCAATCGCGTGGTAGGCATAGGCTTTCGATAACGGGTTAGAATGGCGCGAGATGTACGCTTCGATAGCATGGGTAAGAGCATCAATCCCCGTGGCGGCAGTGATCCCGGCGGGCACTCCAAGCATCAAGGCCGGATCGATAAGCGCCATATCAGGCACTAATGCCGGCCCCTTCACTGGCACTTTGATGCCCTGAGCCAAATCCTTGATCACTGTAATATCAGTAACCTCGGATCCGGTACCTGCGGTGGTAGGAATCGCTCCTAGCCCGACACGACGTGAGGCGATACCGCCGACTCGAAAATCAGTCAGTTTTCCGGCATAGTCCCCCAGCACAGCAATGGCTTTCGCGGCATCCAGCGCCGAGCCACCGCCCACTCCGAGGACAAAGTCGGCACCGCAGCGACTAAGCGTTTCGCTACCAGCCTTAATACAATCTGAGTCCGGCTCGCCGGCAATATCGGTAAATAGCGTAAGCTCAAGCCCTGACAACGCTATTGCCGCTTCACAACTCGCGGTTAGGCCAAGTTGGTGAACCTGCTTGTCGGCAACCAAAAGCACCTTGGTCGCGCCCAACTCCTTCAACACCTCCCCCAATTGGTTGACGCAATGGCCACCTGTTACGGTGACGGCCGGAGAGCGAAAAGTGAAACCGCGGTGCGGCCTGAATTGAGTTAGCGTTTGCTGGACTATCGAAGCAATATCAGCTTGTGACACATTCATCGCTTACTCCTTGCCTGCCAACCTCAAGCCATAGCTCGCGATTGCCAAGGGTGTTAGATAGAGGGCTCGTGAAAACTCAACCACATTGGTAGCAGGAAATGACTTGCGGAAAATATCACTGAATCCCGCAATCAGGGTGCCGCCGCCCGTGAGGTACATAGCTGCAGGTTGGTGCCCCGCTATATGGCCAGCAACAATATCGGCCATTTTTTCAATCACCGGCTTGGCCATCGCAGCAATCATGGGATCTTCATGGCTGCGCCGCTTTTGTTGCTCGGCCTCATCCATATCCACCCTAAGCCCGCCAGCAATGGTCAAGCTGACATGGCGGCCGCCCGATGGCTCGTCCAAAGATGTCACTAATTCACCGCCGGCAATAATGGCAGTCCCGGTGGTCCCGCCCCCCACATCAATCACCGCACCTTGTTGAATCTGTAGTAACTCGGCAACACTGCTTGGCTCGTCAATCACATGGCTAACCAACACCCCTGCTGATTCCACCACATTGATGGAAATACGCGGATCGGTTCCCGGCGGATAGGAAGTAATGGCATGCTCGACGCTCACACCGAGCTTTTGTTCCACTTTACGCAACTGCTCACGCGCTATGCGGCAAGCACCGACATAATCGACCACGACCCCATCGCGCACGACATCCGCCCAATCAAGGAAGGCCGCAATGGGTACCCCGCAGCCATCCACCACAACGGTTTGGATATCGGCGGTCCCCAAATCAATCCCGACATACCATTGCTCTGGTGCCGCAATCGGTGACTCATCGTTCACCAATTCATCGATAAGCAAAAGGTGCTGGTTAACTTGTTCGAGCAAACTAGTCATAGCTACACAATCCTGAAGGCATCGACAGCCGTGCACCGGCGCTTACGGGTGAAGGTCAGCGCATTGGTCACCCCTTCACCGGTTGGTGTCGAAATGGTCATGGTTGTCCATCCCTCGCCACCCGCACCAATGGCAGCGATTGCAGGCCCGTTCTTGGCGAGCAAACTGCAGTCCATTTCAAATGCCATACGGGTCAGGACGTCGATGTTCTTCGAATGGATGGCAGCCGTATGACGATTGCCGTTTTCCAGCTCCACCGCCCAGTCAATCGCTTGATCAACATGCTTCGCCCTGATCAGCGGAAGGATCGGCATCATTTGCTCGGTAGTGGCAAAGACATGATCTTTCGGTGCGTCAAAAACCAAGAGCCGGGTCTCGCTGGGAACCTTGATATCTGCAGCAGCGGCAATTTTTGCCGCATCACGTCCGACCCATTTTGGATCTGCCGACGGGTTATCACCCGGATAGCCTCTAAGCACCACTCTTGCAACTGACTCAGCCTGAGCTGGCGTTAACTCATAGGCACCGTGTTGGCACATACAGGCTTTCAGCTCATCAGCTATCGACTCGACTGCAATGATTTCTTTCTCCGTGGCGCAGACGATATTGTTGTCAAATGATGCCCCCTGCACGATAGAGATAGCCGCACGTTGCAGGTCGGCCGTTTCATCTACCACGACAGGCGGGTTCCCCGGCCCAGCGGCAATCAAGCGCTTGTCCGTCACTTTACGCGCGGCTTCCACCACGGCGTCACCGCCTGTCACCACCAACAGGCCAATCCCCGGGTAACAGAACAAAGCTTGCGCATTTTCCAACGATGGCGTTGCAACTGTGGTGCAGATATTTGCTGGGCCACCAACACTTTCGCTGGCCTTATTGACTAGCTGAATAGCATATTGGGAAACTTTCTTGGCAGCTGGGTGCGGGGCAAATACCACGGCATTCCCTGCAGCAATCATGCTGATCGCATTGTTGATGACGGTGCAGGAAGGGTTAGTGCTCGGTGTCACCGATGCAATGACGCCCCACGGCGCATTTTCCATCAGGCTCATACCCGCATCACCAGATACCGCCTGCGGGGCCAGAATTTCTGTGCCCGGGGTACGCTGGGCAACCAGCAGGTGCTTGGCAATTTTATCTGAGACACGACCAAAGCCCGTTTCCTCTACCGCCAAGGTCGAAAGTTCTTCGGCGTGCTTTTTGGCCATACGGCGTATAGCAAGGATTATCTCGTCACGTAAGGCCAATGAATGAATTTGCTTCTGGGCTTGCTTTGCCGCAGCAACCGCGCCATCCAGCGTCGGATAAATCCCGTAGTCACCAGCTTCGCAGCCAGAAGGCGTGCCGGCATCGACTATGTCTAGTTGCATGACAACACGTCTGACAATTTCTTCTATTTGCTGCTGATCCATAATGAATCTACTCCATGCAACATGTTAAATTTTCCGATAAAGCTGTTCGCGTGACGCAGTGACTTCATCAATGATCCCCACTACGCAGAGATCCACTGGCGATCCAGTTTGCAAATCACCGTAAGCAGCCCGGGCAGAACTGCCCGAGACCACCATCACCCACTCGTCTTCGCCCGCTCCAAGCTGATCCATCGCAATATGGATGTCACCCATGCCGTTACCCTGCTTATCGACAAATTCCACCAGGCAGAGCTTATCCATCCGCATGTGTTGACTGCGTACAGTGGCAATCACATGGCCTATCACTCTCGCGACGCGCATACGAACTCCTCTAATGTGTCTCCCCCCCATTGCGAGGGAGAATGATTACTTCACTTTGATCGGAAATACTTTTTCTAGATCTTGATGAGGGCGAGGGATCACGTGAACCGCCACCAACTCACCCAGACGCTGCGCCACCACAGAGCCAGCATCTGTTGCCGCCTTGCACGATGCCACGTCACCACGGATCAGTGCGGTAACATACCCAGAGCCGATTTGCTGATAGCCAACTAGCTCGACTCGTGCAGCCTTGACCATCGCATCCGATGCTTCTATCAGTGCGGTCAACCCTTTGGTTTCAAGAATTCCTAATGCGTCCATTTACTGCTCCTTGGATTATTTGCTTTCAGTACGTGATTTCGATGCTGGTGCCGGCTTTTCTTCTACTTCGGTCGTGATCGGAAAGATCGCCTCCAGATCACCATGTGGGCGAGGGATCACATGCACTGCAACCACCTCACCTAGACGCTGCGCTGCTGCCGCGCCGGCATCGGTTGCCGCTTTGCACGCAGCCACATCACCTCGCACCATCGCAGAAACAATGCCCGAGCCAATTTGCTTGTAGCCTACCAACTGCACGCGAGCAGCTTTGACCATCGCATCAGACGCTTCGATCAATGCCGTCAGTCCCTTGGTTTCAATAATGCCTAACGCTTCCATTAGCTATTCCTCAACATTTGTTTGTTTAAAGTTATCGACACAGACATGAGGCCAACACCGATATATCAACGATATCGTTCGCACTGCAGCCGCGAGATAAGTCATGTACCGGAGAGGCCAAGCCTTGCAGCATCGGCCCCAACGCAATATATCCGCCTAGCCGCTGGGCCACCTTGTAGGCAATGTTGCCAGCGTTAAGCGAAGGAAAAATAAATACATTTGCCTGCCCTTCAAGGGGGCTATCTGGCATTTTCTGCGCAGCGACCGCTGGCACTATTGCCGCATCAAACTGCACCTCGCCATCGATGATGAGATCCGGGCATCGCTGGCGAACCATTTCTGTTGCTTCGGTCACCTTGCTCACCGTTGGATGTTCGGCACTTCCCTTGGTCGAAAATGACAACATCGCTACTCGTGGGATTTGCCCCGTGAGATGGGCAAAGTTCGCCGCAGTATCGATCGCAATATCAGCCAATTGCTCTGCAGTCGGTAGGGGGATCACACCAGCATCGGAAAATGCATGTACCGCTTCACCATCTGGTGACAACATCAAGAAGAAGCTTGATACCGTTTTGGAGCCAGGGGCGATGCCTACCCCGCGTATCGCCGCTCGTATTACATCCCCCGTCGTCGATAGATTGCCGCCGATACACACATCGGCATAGCCATGGGCCACCATCATCATGGCGAAATCCAATGGTTGTTTGAGTCTGGCTGCTGCTTCTTCAGTGGTTATGGGTTTCCGCTGCCGTGACACATAACTAGCGACCATTTCATCGAAACACCCCGCTGACTCCGGCGAGAGTAGGGTCAGGCAAGGGACGGCGATGCCGCTGCGATGGGCCAAATCGCGTAGCTTGAACGGATTGCCCAGCAAAATTGGCTCAGCCAGTCCCGCCAGTTTCATCTCATTGGCTGCATGTAATAAGCGAACATCCTCAGCATCGGGAAAGACAATACGTTTCGGGGCCTGGCGACAAGCTTCTCGGCAAGTTTCAAGCAACTTCATGGCCGAGCTCCTTGAGAATATCCCGACGGCCTTTTTCACACTGAAGCACCAAAATCATCACCACATACACCGCACTTGAAAGTCGATTCAATCCCGCTACGATATCGTTGCGGCTCAGCTGCATGCAGTCGTCGAGATACACCTGGCTGGCCATTAGCTCCAGTTCACGAACTAGAGCGCGCAAGTAATTCAATTGTGCAACCTGTTGGCCGTAGCTCACTTCAGGTAATAAGTGATCATGTCCGAGATAGGCCAACGGCTTATGCGACCAGCGATGCACTTCATCAGCCTGAAAATCCCCCAAACTTGGCAACGGTAGCGGTTGTTCGGTTACTTCAGCTTGCAGTAACTGCCCCAAGTAAGAACGAATATCCGCCATGAAACCTCTAAGGATCTCCGGTTGGTTTTCCATCGCGCACTGAGCCATGACGCAAAAGCAAATACAGCTATCAAGCTTGCCCCGCAGGGCAATTCTTGGATGGGTTTTCGGTACCAAGACCTGATCATTCAGGTGTGTCATCAATGCAGGCTTATCGGCAATATCTGAACCGCACATCACACACGCATTTTTTGGCCGTGCGTTATTGGTTTTTAGTGGGTGTACCTGCTTGGTTGACGCTTTCGCCTCATCTTGCTCACCGATAAAAACCCGCCCGCTCTCATCACGCCATTTCACTGTTATTTGTCGCTCGGTGATCATCTGCTGAGCCGATGGCGTGAAACGGGTACCTGCAGGCAGGTAGATCTCACCGCCAGCACGCAGTCCCACATGCTGGCGAAGGTAATCCTCTGTTATAAATGCAGGCGTGGTTTGACTATCCATGGTTATGCCCACTCAGCGGGGTAAGTAATGTAGACATAACGTACGTGGGTCGGCGTACCGAATTCCACCGTGCTTCCCTTAGGAATAAAAATGACATCGCCAGGCTGGCCAATGGTGGTACCTGAGGCTGTTTTAACGTGGAATTCGCCTTCCAATACCACATTGACTTCGTCGTAACACAAGGTCCATGGGAAGAAGGCGTTCTCCCATCCCATATAGCCCACCCCCATATTGCTGTTGTCCTGAGCTCCGATAACATCAGTAAGCCCGATATTCTTGCCAGGCGCCCCATCGAATTCGCCAAGCTGAACCGCACTCCCTCTGACCAGCACAATGCCATCATCATTGATTTGGCGGGCTGATGGCGGCGCTTGCACCCCAAAGTCTTGTAATGCTTTACTGATCAACTCTTTGATTAGTGCACTTTGATCACTGTCGACACCAGATAGCTTCGACTCAATCTCCGACTGGATCTTGGCAGCCAGTTGTTGCGGGCATTCCGCCTCAACGTTCTGTAAGGCCTGCCCGGTATCGGTGCCTGCTTGCACTTCCGGTTGGGAGGTGACTGATTGTTGGCTTGGCTCGGTATCCAGCAACTCGATGCCCTCGACATTGGCGACATCACGAGCTTCTGGTGTGATAATGTACTGTGCTACCGGTACGATCAGATAACTCTTCTTATCCGCTTTCGCTTTACGTATATCTGCAGCAGAAATTAACTGTTTCATTACCGCTTCCCTTGCAAATTAAATGGACTCATACAGCACTTACAGGCTGAAGAGAAAGTAAATGCTCATGAAGATGCTCAATTGAAGACAGATCGTAGATTGAGGTTCGAAAATAAGGCCCCGTAATCCCCTCCCCCCTCAGCAAGCGTTCTGCCCTGTCACAATCGGCACCTTCAACATCAGACTTACTGACCACCGCTACAATATTCTTGTTCGGGTATACCCGTAACAAACCGCTCGGCGCGCTGACACGTTTAGCATCCGCCGGCTGAAGGACTACGATGGTTTTTACCGTCGAGATAGTTGAAAGCAATGCACCATTCCACGATCGGTTATCGACAAACTCTCCCGGTGTATCGATAACGCTGCCTTGGTAAAAAATAGCGGCCTGCGTTTTCCCGGTATTTGTATCTGTATTTAATAGCTTATTGATCAGTGCCGACTTACCTGCATCCACCTCACCAATAAAGGCGATATCTGATATTTGTTGGTTATTCATATCATGTCCGCGTTATTTCACAGGTGTTATAAGATAAGGTGGTGTTTAGTACAGAAATAACGGTCTTAAGCGCTTCATCGACCGATGCAACACTACCAGTGATAACCAAAGCACCTGAGAAACGATCTAAAAAGCCAATATTTACATTTGCAGATTTCGTTGCAATATCACCGGCAATAATTGAAGTTTCGCCTGGCGTAAGGGTCAAAATCCCAATCGCACCTTTACTCTCCACCCCAACTCGCTCGCACAATTCCTCAGTAGGATTCGCTACAAGGTGAGCGAGTGTCACCTGCTTGCCCGGAACAAACTCCTGAATAATCCGCTCTTTACCAGAAGATAGATCTAACATTAGTGGATACTTAGTATAAAAACACTAATCCAATCTACACCTACGCATGGAGTTTTTATGAAACATCTGTCACATATCTTTTTTTTGCTTTTATTAATTATTAAAGTAGTAAATAAAACATGATCGCAATCACCAAATATAATGACTTTATATTTAATGAAGCCGTAAAAAAACAATAAGAATAAATATCGACAACAAAATACCAACACCATTATCAACCATAAATTAACAGACGATAATGTTTCAATTAAAATATAAGTATCAAAATGATAATTTTTGATGACTTTATTTTTTCGAAAAAAAATAATTAAAAATTATTTGTATTATTTGTCCCAACGCAATAAAAAAAGCCGATGCATAAACATCGGCTTTTAAGCAATGACTTATTTATCGATTCTACAGCTCCATGGGCTGGTTCGCTTTAAGCAACTTCATACCTTGGATATGCTGGATAAACCACTTCACAATCGCCAGTGCAGCAATGATCAGGCCAACTACAGGGATAACCTGCAGCACCTTGTGCAAGAATGGGCTGTATACCCAATACTCAGCCCCGGCAACAATACCTGTTGTTGTCGCGGCGGTAACACCTAGCACAACAAAAAAAGTGAAGAAGTAAAAAAAGGTTCGGATGATGGTGTAATAATGGGTATAGCTCAGCTCATCAGTCCCCTTGTTCAGCTTGTAGGCCGAGTAGATCACGGCAACAATGCCAGAAACCATCAGCGTCAGAGGAGTAAGGAAGCTTGCAATGTAGGCAAATCGCACTTCGCGGCGCGGATCAGTAGACATGACTTTATCCATTGATAATTATCTTTAGCCTAATTATCACATGTATTTTTGCGCTATCAAGTTTCAATAATGCAGACGCTGATCACGATCAAGCCTATCCGCGATAGTCTGTTATAGTTACCAAAAATGACAGCCTAGATGAGCAACCTAGGCTGTTGGAGTCTAAGACATTTTCAAAAAATTATAGCTCTTCGGTCGACTGGGTGACTTCACTGCCGTCTTTGATCCGGCGGTGGCCTTCCTGAAGGTGAACAAAATCGACCAAATCATCCCCCCCCACCTGGAAAGCTTGACCAAAGCCTTTCACAAACAGACCCTGAGTCGGTTCGAAACGGAACATCTTGAAATCTTCCAAGCCGCTAAGACCATCAATGATCTCACCAAAGCGCGACTTCAACTCCTCTACCGCCGCCAGCCACTTCTCGGTTTCACGCTCTACCACAACCACGTTGGCTTCGAACGTGAGACGCTTACGTGCGTATATGGTTTTAGACGATACCTCATCTTCAATCATCATCAAAGAAACCTGCGGATTTACCAACAAATTACGAGCATGTTTGGCAATCTGGCTGATCAATACGTAGTAACCATCATCCAAGAGCGCAAATGGTGCATAGCTGACATTGGGCTTACCGTCAGCATCAACCGTCGCCAACTGAATGGTCTGGCAAGACTGACGGAATTCTCTGATTTCTGGACCCAAGCGGTTTTGAAGGCGCTCTTGCTTTACAGCATTCATTTTGACTTTCTCCGGAGTATTATTATTTATTTAAATTTTGTTTTAAGTTCTTGGAATTTCTCGATCTGATCAGAGAATAGCTGACGTTTCTTGTCACGACCAAGGTATACCTTGAAGACACATTCGCCACCTTTGGCGAAGAAGCCGATGAAGTAACTTTCCTGCCCCATAAAGGGCTTGCTGACCAAAGCAATGTCCGTCACAAGGTCTAGACGTAGGTGGCCATGCAGTTCGCCTTCTTTACCCATTAGATTGTAGTAACCGCGAGCCTCTTTACCTTTAGGAAAAGGCGCTTTTACTTCAAAAATTGACGCCATGGAGTGAACGATTGTTGTAACCGGTCCCCAAGTCGGTAGGTCTTCCAGAATCGCTTTTGCATGCTCACCCGGTAGTGCTACTACCAGCTCTTCAGGAAAAGCCATCACGACTTCCCCTTCGGTAACTCCCAACGTTTCTGCAATTGCCATGGCGTGGAGTTTAGGCTCAGCGGCGAGTTGTTCTGCAACTTGTGCTTTTAGCGATTCAAATGTAATTTTCTCAAACACGTTTTATCTCCAGGTACTTCAATCTACGAGTTCTAATTGGTAATAGTTAAGTCGTTTACGCTGCAACTTGCTTCATCGCGTTCTGCTGCAAAACTTGAATCATTGACTGGGCTAAGGTCACAGACCAAAACGTCCCCGCCAGGGTCAACGACAGGTACTGACCTTCAAGCTTCACCAAGCCATTTTTTTGCCATGCTTCAAACAGCGGCAGGCAAAGTGCAAAGATATCTTGGGAGAACTTCTGCCTAAAATCTCTCGCAGACAGGAAACCACGGTCAAAACTGGCTTTGATCTCTGCATGCAATGCCGCATGAGGGCTAGACTTGGTCATCATAGCCAATGGCAGTTGTTCTGCCTTTATCGCGTCTATATATGCGTCCAGGGTTCTGTGCTGCATGAAGCCGAAACCACCAACATTACCACCAGCACCTGCTCCTAAAGGCAATACCTCGGCGGAAGTCTTAGCCAGACTATTGTAAATACTGCGTTCACGGTTATCCCGAGCCCAATGGTTTCCACTCAAACGGCGCAGGTGGTGCTGTGCCATAAAGTTTACGCCATATTCAAACATCGATGCCTTGGTCGGCGTATCGGCAGGCTCTGGCAAGCGGCCTTTCTCAATCATGCCTTTCATTGGTGTACCGCCCATTTCAATCAATTGATAAAGGTCAACACCGTGTGCTCCACTCTCTAAAAAGTCAGTCAAGTCTTGCTGCCAAACTTGCATATCTTGATAGGGAAGACCAAACAACAGGTCGATAACGATTGGTGCTGCATTGGTCGCACTCAGAGACTGGATGCGCGCCATAACAGGCTCGCGATCATCTAGCCGTTTGGCCTTGCGGCGAACTGTAGTATCGAAGCTTTGTACACCGAAGGAAAAACGGTTGAAGCCTCCTTCCAGTGCCCCTTCGAACATTCGGTCATCGAAGCGATTAATACGGCCTTCAAGGGTAATTTCGCAATCTGTAGTTAAAGGGAAATACGCTTTCACCATTTTTCCCAGTCGCGTCACCTGCTCTGCCGTTAGATCAGTAGGTGTACCTCCACCCACATATACCGCCCGGAACGGTGCAGCTTGCGTCCAAGGCATTGCGGCCTTGGCTTTCAGCTCTACCATCAAGGCATCGAAATACTCGTCGATAAGCGACTGGCTGGAAGCATACTGGAAGAAGTTGCAGTAAGTGCAACGCACCCGGCAGAATGGAATGTGAATATAGAGGCAACGACTATTGGGATTTTCCGATACCGTTGATAGCGCTTTCAGTGCTAAACCCTGCCGCTCTTGCTCGGCAACCATCGCCGACATACCACCCGCATGCGCTGAACGCTTGCTGGCAAAAGCATATCGAAGCGGATCGGGCGTGTGTTTTCCTACAATCGATTCGGTCAGTAGTTCCGGCGCCAACACAGCAGATTGTAATGCTTGTTCTTCAATCATCTACTTCTTCGTCGAGCTAGATACCTAGCCCCTCCTAAACCATCAGAGAATGATAACCACTCTTATTTGCGGCAATCATAAGCACCCCTAAATAATATTGCAAATGATAATTGATATTATTTCGATTACATGGATAATGAGAGTCATTCTTGATTCGGAGAGCGAAGTAATAGATTGCTCTTTACGAAATTATTCAAAACTAACAAACACATGTAGCATTATTTTGCATGGTCGGAGTAGAACAGTGAACGCGAAAAGATATGCCATAGCAGGTGTTGTTTCAGTACTTGCCCACAGCCTATTGCTTTCTGCTGTACCTAACAAAATGGTGATGGCGATGCCAGTTGGCACAGACTCAACCAAGGTCTCGCTCAACCTCGTCTCGGCACCCACGCCTCGGCCGGCTGAACCTGTTACTTCCGAGCCGCTATCACCAGCTTCCGTCGAAGTACCTCAAAAAGCCGTAAAAGAAAAAACGGCGGTGAAAAAGCTAGTAAAGAAAAAACAGCCGGAGCCTAAAGTTCAACCGGAGGAAATCAATCAGCCGGTACCGGAAAAGCCTGTTGAGAAAAACGTCGAGCAGAAGATTGCTAAAAAGCCAACACCGGTTCAGAAGCCCGTTGAAGTAAACAGGCCTAAACCGGTTGAGGATAAGGTTAAAACACCGGCTCCTACTCCACCGGCTGCAGATCAAGCAGCGTCAGGGGTAAACAGTGAACCCCAGCTCATCACTAAACCAACCTTCGCAACACGTCCTAGCCCTGTGACCTACCCGCGAATTGCCAAGCGTCGCGGGATTGAGGGACAGGTGTTGGTTGAGATTTGGATTGATGAGTCTGGAAAGCAGGTCAAACAGAATTTATTGAGATCATCCGGTGCAGAAATCCTTGATGAGGCAGCCCTAGAAGCCATCAAGCGCTGGCGTTTTTCTTCCCATATTGTTGATGGTCAGGCTATTGCCCATCGCGTACAAGTTCCTGTCCGCTTTAAGCTGGACTAGTATTTTATTGGATTCACTCATGGAAATGTTTCACTCCCTACAAAATCAATTTGGCCTGATGACAGCTCCTCTACTGCTTTGCTCAGCACTGACATTGATGATCCTTATCGAGCGTTGTATTCAGGTTTTGCTATGCACTGGTGTAGGCAGAAGTAAGATTGATGCGCTACTGGCAACGCAAAGCCGTACTGACGAAGCAGGCCTGGACCAGCTTGCAAACTCTCTCAAAGAAAAGCGCCCTTTGCTTTTCAAAGGTGTCTCCATGCTTATTTCTCACCGCCATTTTTCCAAAGCTTTACGGGAAGATGCCGCAGGGATCTGGCTTCAGCAAAAGCGCTCTCAGCTACGCTCGGGGTTGCGTCTGCTTAGCCTGATTGGCGTGATCAGCCCGCTTCTTGGCCTTTTGGGTACCGTGCTCGGCTTGATTGAAATGTTCAAGGGTATTGCCATTAGCTCGGGTGCCGTCACCCCTAACGATCTTGCTGATGGCCTTGGTCTGGCCATGCGCACGACAGCGGCAGGCTTGATCATTGCCTTGCCTGCAATCACGGGGTCACAACTGCTTGGCCTTTGGGCTGATAAGGTGACAGCAAAACTCGAGCATAGCCTCAACCACTGTAACCTATGGCTAGAAGGCTTGACCCTGGAGCCTAATTGCCTGCCGAAAGTAGACAATGCCAAAAAGGCTGAAGCTGAGGCGGCGTCATGATTCGTACCCATCAAGGTGTCACCGGTGATGATGATCTAAAACCCGACCTTACCCCACTGCTCGATATCATCTTTATCGTCATGGTCTTCCTCCTACTGACTGCCAGCGTAAAGCTTCAGTCACTGGATGTCGAACTACCACAGACAGAAACCCAGGCGCTACAAGAAACTCAGGCAGATCCAATTACCGTCAATATCACTTCTACAGAGCCATACTGGGCACTGCAAGGGATACAAATCGACAGTTGGGATGCCTTCAAGGCCGCACTTCTCAAAGAAGTCAAAGCCAACCCTGACAAGCCCGTGGTGATTGGTGCTGACAAGGCTGGTTCAGTTGAAAACATGCTTAAACTCCTCGCTTTTCTACAGCAGAACGAAATTAAAGCGACACAATTATTAATGGAAGAGGACAAATAATGAAGCGATTGGCTCTGGCTACCGCATTACTCCTTACTGCCACGGCATCGTACGCCAGTGAGCGCATTATCAGTGCAGGGGCAGCAATTACTGAAATTATCAATGCCATGGGGGCACAAGAGCAGCTGGTGGCTGTTGATGTCACCAGTAAATCGCTAGTCGATGAAGGTATGCCAGTACTAGGCTACCACCGCCAACTCTCGGCCGAGAGTCTTATTGCACTCAACCCAACCCGTTTACTGGGTTCGAATGAAATGGGACCGAAGGCGACATTGGATCTGATTCAGCAAGCCGGTATTGAAGTGAATGTAGTCAACTCTGGCGAAACCGTTGATGATCTTCTGACCCGTATTCAGCAAGTCGGTAAGCTGGCCCATACAGAGCTAGCCGCCCGTGCTCTTCAGGCCAGGGTACAAGAAAAAGTTGACGCTATTAACCACAGCCTCGAGCAGCAAGCCGAGCAGAAAAGAGTCCTTTTTCTGATGATCCACGAGGGTCGCCCGGCGAATGTCGCAGGCCGCAACACCACCGCAGACAGTGTGATCCGCCTTGCCGGTGCCACCAACCCTGCAGCTGATGCGGTAGAGTCCTACAAGCCTATTTCGCTCGAGGCTATGGTTGAAATGCAGCCTGATATTATCTTGCTTAGCTCACGCACCCTCAGCCAGATCGGCTCAGCCGATGAGCTGCTGCAGAAAATGCCCCTGCTCTCTGCAACCCCAGCGGGACAGAATAAAGCAGTAGTGACAATTGACGGTACCGCACTGATTGGCGGCCTTGGCCTGAAAAGCCTGAGCGAAGCCGAACGCCTGAACCAAGTGTTTTACCATCAATAACGCTTTGCCGTTGATCTAAGCAGAATATTAATAATGCAGTTACAACGAATCCCAACCGGCCTGATATTTCCTGTCGGTATGACATTACTGGTAATAGCCGTCACTTCGTCGATCGCCGTTGGGCCGATGGATATCAGTTTTGCCGACAGTTTCAGGGCGCTGTTACCTATTAACTTTGATTTGCCGCCGCATATCGACATCGTTATCCACCAGATCCGCCTACCGAGAACCTTGCTTGGCATGGCTATCGGCGCGATCCTTGCCCTGTGTGGTGCCGTGATGCAAGGACTATTCAGAAACCCGCTGGCAGATCCTGGCATCATTGGTGTTTCCGGTGGTGCCAGCCTCGGTGCGGCGCTCTCCATCGTGATCTTTGCGCCACTAGCAGCCAGCTCTCCACTGTTACTAACATTGGGCACAGTGCCCGTTTTTGCCTTTATCGGTGGCGCTGTCAGCACCTTTCTGGTGTACCAGCTCGGCACAGACAAAAATGGCACATCGGTGACTATCATGTTGCTAGCCGGTGTGGCAATTGGTGCCCTCTCCGGCGCGGCGCTGGGGTTAATGAACTACTACGCCGATGATCAAGCGCTTCGCGATTTGTCGCTGTGGACAATGGGCTCGTTAGCAGGAGCAACATGGCCTGGTATCGGCCTGGCTTATTGCACTTTGCTAGGACTGCTATTTGCCTTTGATCGCAATGCCAATGCCCTTAATGCCTTCTTGTTGGGTGAAGCCGAAGCCAAACATCTTGGTGTTAACGTCCAGCGCCTGAAGCGTGTACTTATTTTGTTGTGCGCCGCGGGGGTTGGCATTGCCGTATCCCTCACCGGTGTGATTGGTTTTGTCGGCCTGATCGTTCCCCACATCAGCCGAATGCTCTCAGGGCCCAACCACAAGTCCCTACTCCCGCTTTCGGCTATGCTCGGTGCGTTGATCCTGCTGGTTGCAGACATGCTTGCTCGTGTTGTTGCAGCACCTGCGGAATTGCCTGTGGGTATTATCACCGCATTGCTCGGTGCCCCATTCTTCATATATCTATTGATCAAGCAAAAAGGCAAACTGTCATGAATCACCTGGCGACTTCAAACCCGCAAGTCTTGACGGGCAGTGGCATCGCCATTGAAGCGGTAAATCTTTCACTGACCCTAGGTGGAAAAACACTACTCGACGAATTTTCACTGCAGATCAAAAGCGGTCAGCTAACCGCGCTTTTAGGGCCCAACGGCGCGGGGAAAAGTACTCTGCTCAAAGTGCTATGCGGTGAAGTGGAGGCCGAGGGCGAGGTAAATGTCTTTGCCACTCCTCGGCAAAACTGGCCTATCTCGGAACTAGCAAAACGACTTGGCGTTCTCCCGCAACACAGCTCCCTCTCGTTTGCTTTCACGGCACAGGAAGTCGTGGAGCTGGGGACACTCCCGCTCCAGCTTCCCAATGCGCAGACACAAAAAATCGCTCAGGAAAAAATGGCGATGCTCGGGGTGACCGAGCTCGCACCACGTCTGTATCCATCAATGTCAGGCGGTGAAAAGCAGCGCGTCCACTTCGCCAGGGTGCTGACCCAGCTCAGCCATGCCGGAGAGCAGTGTATCTTAATGCTGGATGAGCCCACTTCGGCCCTCGATTTGGCCCACCAGCACAACGCACTGATTGTAGCCAAGCAAATGGCAGCGGCTGGTGCCGCTGTCATCATCGTGATCCATGACCTTAATCTCGCGGCGCAGTACGCCGATCGCTTAGTCATCATCAACCATGGCAAAATTCAGGCCGATGGTTCCCCGGAAGAAGCCCTGACAGCGGATACAATCAAATCTGTATATGGCTGGCCAGTATGCATCACTCACCACCCGATAGAGGGTTACCCGGTGGTGCTGCCGGCAACGGCTTAGCCCGGAGTCCACCCAAGATTGTCCGCAACTTACCAAACTGCATAACTAAGCAAATCACCTAAAACGGGGCCGCATCTTGGCCCTGTTGTATACCATGCAAGCAAAAAACCGATCATTAGCTACGAATTATGCAATTTGAGATAACAATCATTGCACTCTAGGCCACACTAAGTAAAATGTGAACGCAAGCGATTAAACAATGCAACACATGCGATATGGCATGTTAAGCATACAGCAGGAATAAGAAACGAAGCCGCCCATTCGTGATGCGGCCTTTTGCCGTTTCTGCGGTTCGTACCCAACAGAACAATGAACTACTCGGATAGAAAATGGTGATCTAGTTCATTTTTCTGTTGAGTAAGGTATTAATTTATAAGGTTCTCTGACCTTTATTATTAGAAGAATAACTATGGCAACGATTAAAGATGTTGCACGTATGGCTGGTGTATCGACAACCACAGTCTCTCACGTGATTAACAAAACGCGCTTTGTCGCAGAAGCAACGCAAAAGAAGGTATTGGCTGCGGTTGAAGAGTTGAATTACGCACCAAGTGCGGTTGCGCGAAGCCTGAAATGCAACACAACAAGAACCATCGGTATGCTGGTAACCAAATCGACCAACCCTTTCTTTGCCGAAGTCGTTCACGGGGTTGAAGAGTTCTGCTATGGCGCCGGTTACACTCTAATTTTGTGCAATACCGAAGGCAACCTATCGAAACAGCGTGATTACCTGCGCATGTTGGCCGAAAAGCGTGTTGATGGCTTGCTGGTGATGTGCTCGGATCTGGATGAACAGCTACTGGAGTTGCTCGAGCGTCAGAAAGAGACCCCTATGGTGATCATGGATTGGGGCCCAGAAAGTCCGCATACAGATAAAATTCAGGATAACGCCGAGCTTGGCGGGTATGTGGCGACCAAGTTCTTTATTGAGCATGGCCACAAAACGATTGGTTGCTTAACGGGCCACAGCGAAAAGACAGCTTGTCGCGAACGCCTGAAAGGCTACCGAAAAGCTATGGCTGAAGCCGGCCTTGAAGTTAAGGAAGAGTGGATCCTCGAAGGCGACTTCGAATGTGAATCTGCCGTGGCTGCAGCCAAACAGTTCATTGCCATGGAAGAACGCCCTACGGCTATCTTCTGCTTCAACGATATCATGGCTATGGCAATGATCAGTACCTTCCAGCAGGCGGGAATTAACGTACCGGAAGACATCTCTATCGTCGGCTACGACAATATCGATTTGGCCCCGTATTTCTCGCCGCCACTGACGACTATCCACCAACCGAAACGTCGTCTGGGCAAGAGTGCTGTTGAAATTCTGATGCAACGCGTAAAAGACAAAGAGCACGCACCCCAAGTGTTTGAAATGATACCTGAACTGGTGATCCGCAAATCGGTGAAGAAACTTAACTAAGTATCCGGTATCGTTTACTTTTTTGGAATTAGAACGGAGGCATTGGCCTCCGTTTTTTTATCCAATTGCACTGTGTTAAATATTGGCTTTTGGGACAAAAATATTCATTCATGAACAAAATTAGCTGTTAATTTCTGGAATCAACATCACATTTCGAAAGTTGCGATCAAGTTCAAAAATATCATATGAGATATTCTTAAAATGTCACGAACAAGGCAAACCTACCGAAAGGTAGGGACGCAAAGCTTCCGGCCTAAGAGTCGTCGGAGTTTTTATTAACTCAGTCAACTTATGGTAGCGGGGTTGCCGATGGATATAGCAGCTAACATCAGGAAACTCTTACTTTTTCCTGACAGTGTAATGTAATGATATTTGCTATTCTTGAATCCTCGCTCTGTTGTTAGGTGACCCAAGAAACTTTCACCGAGAAGAAGCATGGACAAACCAATTTTAAAAGAATCTTTACGCCTATTTAGTTGTTTCGATAACGTTAAGTCTCGTTCAATGTTTGGTGGTTTTGGAATTTTCGCGGGTGAAACAATGTTTGCACTCGTTGTAAATGACAAACTTCATCTTCGCGCCAACGCAAAAAACGAACAAGAATATAAAAAGGCAGGGCTTAAGCCATATATTTATAAAAAACGCGGCTTTCCAGTCGTAACAAAACATTACGCCATTCCAGACGAATGGTGGAATGACACTGGAAAGATCATTGAGCAGGCAACCCGCTCTCTTGATGCAGCTAAAGTTGATAAAGAAACAAAAGACAAAGCATCACCAGATCGAATAAAAGACCTACCAAACCTTCGCCTGGCAAATGAAAGAATGCTTAAAAAAGCGGGGATTTGTACAGTCGATGATTTAATAGAAGCAGGCTCAATCAATGCCTTTAAAGCATTGCAGGACAGTCACCAAGGCACCGTCAGTATCGATTTGCTGTGGGCACTAGAGGGGGCAATAAGCGGCCAACATTGGTCGGTTATTCCCAAAGATCGTCGCTCTGAATTACTAGCAAAATTAAGCTAATACGACGAGTTTCATATATAAAAAGAGATCGTGAAGGTCTCTTTTTTTGTATTATTCGCGTCAATGACAAGTGTCAACAATCAAGCATTTCCTTGCCAATTTTTTGTCAATTTTCGCTAAAGATTGAATCAACTCACAACACTGTTTATAAATCGCTCAACACCCTTTAATTGCAAACTGACACTTGTAAAATATGTTTCAAATAACACCGGAGGGTAACTATGAACTGTTCCAAACCTTTTCCAGGACAGAGTGATCAGATGTTCAAGGATAAGTTTGGCAAGTGGCCGCGAATTATGCGAACGCTTGTTCTGTTCAGCCTGCTTCCTCCCCTGTTAGCATTTATCCTAGTACAAAATAACATCACTACCTATCAATCACTTCAGCCACTATTGATCCCAATAGCCGGTTTAAATGCCCTGCTTTTATGTTGGGGGCTGATGCTCAAAATCAGGGCCCGCAAGTATTGGTATCGTAACTATCACATAGGTAAAACTATGTTGCTTGCCTTTATTCCTCTGATGGCAAGTGGCTACATAGTGCTAACTGAACTTTCTTCAGACAAGGTCATTAGCCAATCCAAGCCCCAAGTTGTACAAATATCGGTCAACTGATCATCTTTTTTGGCGTTCGCGTGAAATAATTTGCTTCTTCGTTAGGTCTTTGTCTCATAACTACCTGATAATTTCAGTAATAATTACTGCCACCTATTCGATAAGCTCAAAGTGGCATAACAAAGAGACAAGGGGCTACCGTGCGCATCTCCGCCAAAGAAAACTATTCTTTATTTATCAAGCCGCTATTGTGGTTGCAAAAACGCCACTATGGCAAAGTCCTTAACCCAGCTAAACTTTGGGGACGGCGACCTACTCTGTTCTGGCTGGTTGCCGGTTTCTTCGGCTACCTGGATCGCCGCACCTCCCCGTTAAGCCCGATCCTTCGCTCACTGATTTGTGTCCGGGTATCGCAATTGAATGATTGCGAGTTTTGTGTTGATGCCAACGGCATGAAGCTTGCCGAACGCTGCGACTCTGTAGAGAAAATCAAAGCGCTAGCCCACTGGCAGCACAGTGACCTTTTCGATCAGCAGGAACGAGCAGTACTGGGTTATGTGGAAGCCATGACCATTACCGGACAACGTGTCACTGATGAGATGCTAGCAACCTTGAAACAGTGGTTCGATGAAGATGCTATTGTTGACTTAACGGCCTTGGTTGCATTCCAAAACTTATCGGCGAAATTTAACACTGCGCTCGATGTACCAAAGCAAGATTTCTGCTCACTACCTATTCAACCGAGTGATATACAACCCTCTGATGCCCCTACGCACACGGACAAATAACAGGAGCAAGCTATGGACAGAAAAAAACTGCTGGTGATCAGCATTGTCGTCTCGCTGATCGCTGTTTGGTTTCTCTTCGATCTTGGCCAGTATTTCACGCTGGAACAAGCCAAGACACAGCAGCTGGCGCTGACTGATACCATCCATGCCAAACCGTTTTTATCTAGCCTGGCTTACTTTGTCCTGTATATCGTTGTCACTGCGCTTTCATTGCCCGGAGCCGTCATCATGACCCTGCTCGGCGCGGCTCTGTTCGGGTTCTGGTGGAGTCTGCTGCTGATCTCGTTTGCCAGCAGTATCGGTGCGACCTTGGCTTTCTTGTTCAGTCGCTATATCTTGCGCGATTGGGTTCAGGCTAACTTCGGCCACCGCCTGTCGGCCATAAACCGTGGTATCGAAAAAGACGGTGCTTTTTACCTATTTACCTTGCGCCTGATCCCGGTGTTTCCGTTTTTCATCGTAAACCTGCTGATGGGCCTGACACCTATCACCACCCGTATGTATTACCTTGTCAGCCAGCTGGGTATGCTCGCTGGCACCGCCGTCTACATTAATGCCGGCACCCAACTGGGTCAGATTGACAGTCTGAGCGGCATTGTCTCAGCGCCAGTGCTGGTTTCTCTTGCCCTACTGGGTATCTTCCCGCTTATTGCCAAAGCCTTCATGCAAGCTATCAACCAGCGCCGCGTTTATGCCCAATGGAAAAAGCCTGCTTGCTTTGATCAGAATATGGTGGTGATCGGTGCAGGCGCCGGTGGTCTGGTCAGTGCTTATATTGCTGCTGCGGTGAAGGCCAAAGTGACTTTAATTGAGCGCCATAAAATGGGTGGCGACTGCCTCAACACCGGTTGCGTGCCTTCCAAAGCCATCATCCGGGCCGCACACACTATGGCTAAAATCAGCCGAGCCAACGAATTCGGCATCCAAACCGGTGAGGCCAAGGTCGATTTTGCCAAGGTAATGAGTCGGGTTCATGAAGTTATCGGCAAAATCGAGCCCCATGACAGCGTCGAGCGCTACAGTAAACTGGGCGTAAACTGTGTAGCCGGTGAAGCCACTATCCTGTCGCCTTGGGAGGTAGAGGTAAATGGCGAGCGCATAACCACCCGTAATATTATCATTGCGACCGGAGCCCGTCCGCTGGTACCGAGTATTCCTGGCCTTGATGAAGTCAACTATCTGACTTCCGACTCCATTTGGTCTTTGACCGAACAGCCGAAACGCCTGCTGGTATTGGGTGGCGGCCCAATCGGCTGCGAATTGGCACAAAGCTTCCGGCGACTTGGCAGCGAAGTCACCCTGGTCGAAATGGCCGATCAGCTTCTGATCCGTGAAGACTGTGATGTCGCCGCCCAGGTCAGATCCAGCTTAGAGAGTGATGGCGTTACCATTAAAACAAATCACAAAGCCGTGAAGTTCAAAGTCGCTACCGACGAGCATGGCCAACAACACCAGTGTGTGTTGCTCGAGGCAGAGCAAGGCCATTGCGTTGAGGTTGAGTTCGATGCGGTATTGCTGGCCCTTGGACGTGTCGCCAATGTCCAAGGTTTCGGCCTAGAGAAACTCGGTATTACCACTTCTGCCCGTGGCACAGTGGAGGTCAATGAGTACCTCCAGACCAAGTACCCGAATATCTTTGCTGTCGGTGATGTAGCAGGGCCATTCCAATTAACCCATGCAGCTGCCCACCAGGCATGGTATGCCGCAGTGAACGGTTTATTTGGCCAGTTCAAGAAATTCAAAGCCGATTACTCGGTCGTGCCTGCAGCCACCTACACCTCGCCAGAGGTCGCCCGTGTGGGTATCAACGAAAAAGAAGCCAAGCAACAAGGTATTGATTTTGATATTGTTACCTACGGAATTGATGACCTGGACCGTGCAATTACCGATGGTGAAGACCATGGTTTCATCAAGGTGATCACACCAAAAGGCAAGGACAAAATCCTCGGGGCAACGATTGTTGGTCATAATGCTGGTGAATTGCTTGCGGAATTTACCCTAGCCATGCGCCATGGCCTAGGCCTCAACAAAATCTTGGCGACCGTTCACCCATACCCCACCATGAGCGAAGCGGCAAAATATACCGCAGGCGCTTGGAAACAGGCCAACGCTCCGCAGGGGCTGCTGGCACTGGTTGAGCAATACCATCGCTGGATGCGGAAAGGCAAAAAGGCTCAAGCTGGCGAGCAGGATGAAATGACCAAGGCCACGCTTCAACTTAACACGGTTGAAACTCCACCCAAGCGCCGCAACGAAAGCGCGCTGAGCGAAAAATAGGGATAGATAAATCATGAAAAAAATACTGCTTGGGCTGGCATTTGCGCTGGCCTCTGGCCTCAGCACGGCACAGCCCCCGACAGAAGCCGAGCAAAACTGGGATGAAATTGTCAAACAGGCCAACGGGCAAACCGTCTATTTCAATGCTTGGGGAGGCAGCCAAGAGATCAATGACTACTTGCGCTGGGCCGGCCGTCAGCTTCAGTCGCAGTACGGTATCAACCTCAAGCATGTCAAAGTGGCAGACATTGCCGAAACCACCCAACGTCTGCTGGCAGAAAAGGCGGCGGGAAAAAACGCTGGCGGCAGTGTCGATCTGGTTTGGATCAACGGTGAGAATTTCCGTTCGATGAAACACAGCAACCTACTCTATGGCCCGTTTACCCAACAGCTTCCGAACTGGCAGTATGTGGATACCCGCCTGCCGATTGATGAAGACTTCACCGAGCCCACTGCTGGCTTAGAAGCCCCGTGGGGCGTGGGCCAGCTGGTCTTTATCCATGACAAGGAAACGCTGAATAACCCACCGAAAAACTTTGCTGAGCTCCTGAGCTTGGCCAAGGCATATCCGGGCAAGGTCAGCTATCCTCAACCACCAGAGTTTCACGGCAGCAGCTTCCTCAAAGCAGCATTGCTGGAACTGACCAATCAACCGGACTCATTATACAGCGAGATTGACAGCCAGACCGAACGCCAACGCTTCGAAACAGTCACCGCACCGCTGTGGCAATACCTGGATCAGCTCCATCCCGTTGCCTGGCAGCAAGGTAAGCGGTTCCCATCAGGCACCAGCGAAACTATTCAGTTGCTGGATGATCGGCAGCTACTGCTGGCGATCACCTTCAACCCCAATGCAGCCAACGCCGCTATCGAGAATGGTAACTTGGTAGAAACGGCTCAAGCTTATGCGTTTGAACAAGGTGCGCTATCCAATATCCACTTTTTGGCAATCCCGTGGAACGCTCGAGCCAAAGCAGGTGCCCTGGTCACGATTAATTTTCTGATGAGTCCGGAAGCGCAAGCACGCAAGGCAGATGCCAAGGTTTGGGGGGACCCATCCATCCTGAAACAGGAGGCCTTGACCAGCAGAGGCACTCAAGGCTTTTCACTGTTTAAATCCATTCCTGAGCCACATCCAAGCTGGTTGACTGCCATAGAGCTGGAATGGCAAAAGCGTTACGGCAGCTAATATTATAGGGTTAAGCCTTCAGGGTGGGAGTCGGCTCCCACCCAACGAGTGATTTATGATTCATCTGTTATTTATTGTTGCCCTTGTGCTGTGTTTTTTGCCGCTGTTGCCGGGCATGATTGGGCTGCTGCTTCCGTCAATATCTTGGATACCTACACTTGGCTTTGATGGTGTGAGCCTCACCGCGCTTCATGCTGTCGCCACATGGCCTAACCTCACTGTCTCTATTGCCTTAAGCTTGCTCACAGGGTTGGGCAGCACCGTACTGGCCCTGTTTTTCACCTATATCATCCTAAGGCGATACTGGGAAACGGCGCGCTGGCTGAACCTCGAACGTACGCTTTCCCCCATGCTGGCCATGCCGCATGTCGCCTTCGCCATTGGCTTTGCCCTGCTATTTGCTCCGACCGGCTGGTTTTTCAGGCTTCTTGACTCTTTGGGGCTATCGGAATTAGCTGGGATAGGGCTTATCCAGGACAGCTACGGGATCGGCCTGATGTTGGCACTCGCTATCAAGGAGACGCCATTCCTGCTGATCATGAGTATCCCTATTCTCAAGCAACTCAACGTGGGCCAGCTCTGTGCGGTATCTGCCAGCTTGGGTTACTGCCATTCAGAGGCTTGGCGCAAGGTTATTCTGCCGCAATGGCTTCCTAAGTTACGCCTGTCCCTGTTTGCGGTTGCTGCTTATGGCTTGTCGGTTGTGGATGTAGCATTGATTTTGGGCCCGACACGCCCTCCAACCTTGTCGATTCTGGTATGGCAATGGTTTAACGATCCCGAACTCCACCAGCTTCCTCGTGCTGCAGCAGGTGCTTGCCTCCTGCTCATTACCACAGCTGCCAGCCTTGGCTTCATCCGTTCTGTCGAGTGGGCCTGCTTAAGGCTGCAGCGAGGCTGGATGACAAAAGGCCCTAGAGCTACCAAGCACAGCAAGCGAATGCCACATCGTCATTTGGCACTTTACAGCCCGTTCATTGCTATTCCCGCGCTGATCGTCCCACTGTTGATAGTCTGGTCTTTTGCCCAAAGATGGCGTTTTCCCGACTTGCTTCCCACCCGCTATAGCGCGCGGTTCTGGCAGCAAGAGCTGCCAACGTTGGCCGAGCTGATGGGAACAGGACTCTTGCTGGCACTGGTATCGAGCACAGTCGCTTTGCTCTTGGTAATAGCGTGTCTTGAGTACCGCCAAAAATACCGGCGGGGCCTCCCTGTCTGGTTGGTTGCTATTCCGCTGGTCACGCCTCAGCTCTCTTTGCTGTTTGGAATCCAAATCGTGACTTACATGATCCCTGGCCAGCACTACTGGCTATGGGTCTGTTGGAGCCACCTGATATTTGTTTTTCCTTACATGTATCTGGCTCTCGATGGCGCATGGCGTAGCTATGATACCCGCCTTGACCAATGTAGCCGCAGCTTGGGGCTCACCGCATGGCAAACCTGGTGGCGGGTTAAGCGCCCCCAAGTTCAGCCTGCCATTATCTTCGGCTTGGCCATTGGGATCAGTGTCAGCCTTGCGCAGTACTTGCCAACCCAAATGCTCGGTGCCGGCAGGATCAGCACCCTGACCACCGAAGCCGTGGCCCTGGCCAGCGGTCAGGATAGACGGGTGATGGCAATTTACGGCCTGCTGCAGGGTGTGCTACCGTTCGTCTTCTTCTCGCTGGCAATAGTCGCAAACCGCCTAAGTTATCGTTGGCGCCACTACCGCCAGTATTCGCTACAAACACTTTACTCGTCTAATAAATCAAAGGAGTACACTCACGGATGACTTTGTCTGTGAAAAACCTAGCAATCCAACACGGTGAGAGCCCCCTTTTTTCACCGGTCAGTTTTGACGTTCAGCCCGGCGAGGTATTTACCTTAATGGGCCCAAGCGGTTGCGGGAAATCAACCCTGCTCAGTGCCATCGCAGGACATCTCGTTCATGACTTCTCTTTTTCCGGCGATGTCACGCTCAACGGGCAAAGTGTAATGACACTGGCTCCTGATCAGCGCTGTATCGGATTGCTATTTCAAGATGATTTGCTTTTCCCACATTTGAGTGTGCTGGAAAACCTCATGTTCGGTATCCCCCGCGACTGCAAAGGAAAAAACCGAGTTGAGCGCGCCGAAAAGACATTGATAACCCTTGGCTTGTCTCAGCTGGCCAGCAAGCAACCAAACGAGATATCTGGCGGCCAACGCGCGAGGATCAGCCTGATGCGGATGCTGCTGTCTGAGCCTCAAGCCGTGCTATTAGACGAGCCTTTTAGCAAACTCGATAAAGCACTACGCCATGAGTTCCGCCAGTTTGTCTTCGATCAGATCCAAAGTCGTCAGATCCCTGCGATCATGGTGACCCATGATCATGATGACATCCCACCACAGGGCCACGTATTGGACTGGCCATGGACAACCGTAGTTCAGGAACAACAAGCATGTTAGATAGATACACGATCAAGGTAGTCCGCTGGCCCTTAACCGCCCTCTCGGCATTGCCGGACAAACTCGGTATCACAGCCAATCAAGTCACAATAACCGGCTTTGTCATCGGAGTCTTCGCCCTACCCGCTTTGGCTCTGGAAGCTTACAGCTGGGCATTAGGATTAATTATCCTCAACCGCCTGTTCGACGGACTCGACGGGGCAGTTGCCCGCCGACAGGGGATCAGTGACTGTGGCGGATTTCTCGATATCACCTTGGACTTTCTTTTCTATTCTATGGTGCCATTCGGTTTCGTGCTGGCAGATCCTGAAGCCAATGCGGTAGCGGGGGCTTTCCTCATATTCTCTTTTATCGGTACCGGCTCAAGTTTCCTCAGCTTTGCGATCATGGCCGGTAAGCGCAATATCGAAAGTCCGGTCTATAAACAAAAGTCGCTTTACTACATCGGCGGCTTGACCGAAGGAACTGAAACGATTGCCTGTTTTGTGCTGTTCTGCCTGTTCCCTGCCCACTTCGCTACCATTGCTTGGGTGTTCGGCACGCTGTGCTGGATCACCACCACCACACGTATTTGGGCGGGCTACCAAACCCTGAGAGAGGCTTAGCCCCTCTCGACTTGAGACGAGCCAAACTAAACCAACCACAAGCCAAACGAAAACAGCTACCCGGAGGTAGCTGTTTGTTGTTTCAACCTATTGTCGGTCTAGGCTCTAGATTTCAAAATTATGCTTCAACCGGTTTAGCATCAACCATATCCGCAGCGACGTCATCTTTATTGAAGCCGTCGTGAAGGCGGTAGTAGCGCTGGTAAACAACACCACTGACAGCCATAAGGATTGCTGGTAGACCGACCATCATGAAGTGAAGCCCCATAATCGTATCGGCAGTCTGCTCGACGTTGGGTACATAGCCGACCACAGACAGGCCCACACCGACAATGAAGCCACCCGCCGCGCCAGCGAACTTAACCAGCATAGTCTGCACCGAGAAGATAACACTTTCACTACGGCGGCCTGTTTTGTACTCACCGTAGTCAACCACGTCAGCAAGCATCACCGTCTGAAGTGCGTTGGCAATACCCACACCGAACTTGATTGCTGCACCCGCTAGACCGATAAGGAAAGCATTACCAGGGAACATCACGCCCATGACAAGTAGGACAATGCAAGACAAGATTGGGAAGCCACACGCCATTTTCCATAGGTGCTTACGAGGCAATTTGGCCGCAATGCGAGGGAACAGGAACACACCCGCAACTTCCGCCGCGCCGGCTACCATCATGTAAACAGGGAACAGTTCAGGGTTACCCAGTGCGTATGAGAAGTAGTAGATCGCAAAGCCGCCTACGAGCAGGTTGGCAATCTGGAACGACAGCACCGTACCAATCAGCGCTTTAAGCTGGTCGTTCTTACCGATAATCACCAGTACATCTTTGAAGCTAAATTTCTCTGCCGCTTTTGCATCCGCCGGTGCCGCTTTCTCTTTGACGTTACGGGCAATCAGGAAGGCACTCATCACGAACAAGACGGCAATCAGCATAGCTACATTGAAGAAACCGTCACCTTGGTTGCCATCACCCAACACGCCAACGATGTGCAGGCCGTAAGTACCGGTGATAAACCATGCAAGGCTCGCAAACAGGCGTGGCCAAACCACCAGTTTCTCACGCTCTTGACGCTCGCTTGAAAGCGCAGGGATCATTGACCAGTACGGGATATCCATAATGGTATAAGTCAGGCCCCAAAGAATGTAGGCCGCAGCAGCGTAAAGGTACAGAGCCGGCCCTTCGAACATATGAGTGCTGAACAAGCCAACCAATACGA
The DNA here is from genome assembly GCF_029223585.1 of Photobacterium sp. DA100. Lineage (NCBI taxonomy): Bacteria > Pseudomonadati > Pseudomonadota > Gammaproteobacteria > Vibrionales > Vibrionaceae > Photobacterium > Photobacterium sp. DA100. The sequence goes on from NZ_CP119423.1 coordinate 2,297,817, forward strand.
TGGCGTTAAGCAGTGTACCGATGACAATCCATGGGCGGAATTTACCGAACTTGGAACGGGTGTTATCAACAATTACCCCCATCATCGGGTCGGTGACCGCATCGATAATTCGGGCAGCAAGGAAGATAGTACCCACAAAGGCAGCAGACAAGCCGGCTACATCCGTGAAATAGAACATCAAGAAAATGTAGATCGGTGCACACGCGAAATCTTTCCCGAGTGCGCCGAGGCCATATGATAACTTGGTTTGTAGTGTGATTTTGTCAGACATGTTTTATCCTTCCGTCTGTTCCACACCCCTTCCCTAACTAAAAGGGTGCGTACAGCATTTATTTAATTTTTTTGTATCCGTCAAGCTCTGGGCTCAAAGGGTATATTAAGGATCTACAGAAGGATAACTGTGATCTAAACCTCAGCCATGGAAACGTTTCCAGAGATTCCATGAATAGAAACGCAAAGTGCGATTTTGATCACTTATCGCATCGCGCCCGTGTTTAGGTGAAAGATGCCTTACCATTAACAGATAAAAAAATAATGGGACCTACAAGGTCCCATTATTGTGGATTGCTTATACTCAGGCTAGTTACTCAGCAACTAGCCTGATCAGTATCGCACTCTCGGCATCGAGGATAGGCATGGCAAGCCCGACCTTTTGGCACCACTCCCCGCTAAGAGATAATAGCTGTTTGGTCCATGCAGGCTGCTGGTTTACCAAGCCTTCATGGAAATTAACCGGATGATCCAGCACGGATATCTGATAGACCTTGCTGGCATTCAATTCGGGGATCCTCAAGGCACCACTGAGCGAATTGGTTGGCATCGCCAACTGGGCCACCATTACTAGTGCCTCGTTGCCATCCTGGCTGATCACCGCCTTGGCTAACTGGCCATCGCAATCATCAACGGGGATACGCACAGACTTGCCACTATGAAGCAAACTACGGTATTCCTTGTGCAATTTGATATACCGCTCGAATCCGGCCTTTTCTTCGGCCCCCTCTTTCACCGGATCTAGCTCGATACCCATATGGCCAAACAGGGCTGTCAGGCCACGAAAACGGATATCATGGGTACGGCGGGTACTGTGGCAATGGCGCGCACCGATATGGCTTCCCATCACCTCAGGCGGGAAGAAATAACTAAAACCACGCTGGATCTGCTGTCGTTCCAATGCATCGTTATTGTCTGACGTCCAGAAACGGTGGGTGCGTTTAAGTACCTCGTAATCAATCCGGCCACCACCAGCGGCACATGACTCGATTTCTACCTCAGGATGGCGCTCGCGGATCTTTTCGACTAATTCGTAGTAACGCGTCACCTGGTTATTACCCGCAGCACGGCCCTGATGGCCCGGCTGGACAATCTCTCGGTTCATGTCCCACTTGATGTAAGCGATATTGTAGGTAGACAGGAAGTGATCAAGCCTTGCCAGTAAGTAGTCAAAGGCATCATCATTTTGCAGGTTTATCGCATACTGATTGCGGCCTGTTGGCTGGTCATATCCCTCGACAGCGAGTAGCCAGTCCGGATGATTGCGGTACAGATCCGAGTCCTTGTTGATCATTTCTGGTTCGAACCAAAGGCCGAACTCCATGCCTAGCTCATTCACATGGTTAACAATACCCTCAAGGCCCTCAGGATACTTGGTTTCATCAAGGTACCAGTCACCCAATGCCGCTTTGTCGCCATTACGCCCTTTGAACCAACCATCATCGATAATAAAGCGCTCTACCCCCATTTTGGCCGACTCTGTCGCCATCTCTTTGATGTACTCAGGATCATGTTCGAAATAGATCCCCTCCCAGGTATTAAGATGGATTGGGCGGGGTTTCTCGCTGATTTGCGCCGCCAAGATTGACTCACGTACGTGGCCATGGAACTGCAGGCTCATCCGATTCAAGCCTGCTGCACTGTGGGTGGCATACAGTACAGGGGTGACCAAGCTGCCACCCGGCGGCAGCGTCATCTCGCCCGGTAAATACAGTGCTTCCGCTTGGACGACACGGCGTCCATCGGCCTTGACATCAACGCGCATACGGTGGTTGCCACTCCACGCCAAATGGAAGCCCCAGACATCACCGTCACACTCGCCGAAGCCACGGGTACCGGCAATCAACGCCGGATAATGTTCATGTGACGTTCGGCCACGACGGTTCTCTTGCTGGTAGCCCCCTTGCGACAAAGGCTGGCGTACCTGTTGGAACTCTTTCACCCAACGACCATAGTAAGTCAGTAGCTCATTGGCCCGCTCTGGCAAAGGTAGCGTATTGGCCAGGCGATTTACCTGATACTCACCTTCCCCGATATTGGTCAACGTCTGTTTGAATTGGACAACATCGTTACTATCAATCTCCAGGCTTACCGTCAGTGCAAGCCCTGCAATGGAGTCCCGGCTTTCCACCACCAGATTTCCGCCCTCATGATGAACCGAGCTGATCGTAAAAGCTGGCGACCAGTGTTGCCCATTACGGTGGCCTTCAAGAGCAGGGCTGCCGAAGAGGCCCCTCGCAAGCTCAGGATGCAATGAAACAGGCACATCATTATCTAATCGGCCATAAGGGACTGGGCGTTTCAAGGCAACATCTGCCCCTTGGGGTAGCGCGGCAAGCGCATCCCCCCAGTAGATCACTTCAGCGACTTCTCCTAACTCGATGATCATTTCCGACTGTCGACCTTTCAGACGAATGATTTGCTTATCCATTATCATGGTTTCCTATTGAGCATGAAATTTCACCCGATCATAATGAAATACCCACTAGATACTGTGAGCAAACCCGCACACTGGAAACGTTTCCACGAGAGTTCAAATAATCGAACTGTTTTTTAGTAAGATAATGCTTTCAAATGGAAAGGCTTGCCAGTACAAGTAAAAAAGTTAGATGGGAGGTAGTACGGGATCTAACGTGACCCCGTCACTTATAACATACAGAATTCTAGAGACCCAGAGGCCGATGCGATGTGTCTAAGCCTAAGTCTAGTCATTTAGTATGTCGTGGAAGCCTTGTTGTCGGCGACTTCTTTCTTCATTTCGTTACACTCTGTTATTAGGACATGCTTGTGAATAAGCTTGCCATCAATCACGCACGGAGGGCTGGGAATACCGCCTGTGCCAGAAGCCCCGCCAGCTTGTACAGAAACGCTGAACAACACGATACCTAGCAAACCGATTAGCTTTTTCATGATCAAATCCTACAGATGTGAAAGGCATTTATAAGGATAGATGGTTTTCGCACTCTGCTATTGGAAGACCTGTATGAGTTACATAAATTACTTCGCTGAATGTGTGCGGTGTCGGACAGGCCTCAGGGCTTTAGCGACAATTATCACACCTTCGCGGTTCCAATGTGCATTAAGGTCATGACATTGATATTTTCTAACTTGCTAGCAATGAAGTAGGTTACGAAAATGATTTCTGTTACCTTGGTTGATGACCATATTGTGGTTCGCTCGGGGTTTGCTCAATTACTTTCCATTGAGCCTGATATTCAGGTGCATAGTGAATATAGCAATGCCAAGGATGCATTCCGCGGGCTTTCAGAGACTGTGGTCGATGTGGCTGTCATTGATATCTCGATGCCTGATGAAAGTGGCTTGGTACTGCTTGAGAAACTTCGCAAAAAACACCCTGATTTCAAGGCGATTATCCTAAGTATTTACGACTCTGCCTCTTTTGTTGGCAAAGCCATTGATGCTGGCGCCTACGGCTATCTGTCTAAACGCTGTGGCCCGAGTGAACTGGTCACAGCGATACGTACCGTTGCAAGCGGTGACCGTTACCTCTGCGCCGATGCACTGGTTAATTTAAGCAACGCGTCTGCTGGGCCCGATGTGCTGCATGAACTCACCAAGCGCGAGCGAGAAGTGTTCGACCATTTGATACTGGGTAAGGACGTTAAAGAAATAGGCTGTGAGCTTTTTATCAGCCATAAAACGATACACGTTCACCGGGCGAATATTCTCAGCAAGCTTGGACTATCCAATAATGTCGATTTAATTCGTTTCGCCCTACACCACAAGTTGCTCCATGATGAGCCAGTATGAGTGAAATAACGCGACGGCAACACCTGCCTAGGCTGATCCTAACCCACGCTTTTACCTACGCCTTCAGCTTGATTGTGTATACCATAAGCTGGTTCTGCTTATGGAATATCAGCCGCTACCTGGTATCAGACCTGCTTTTAGCAGGCCTGTTTCTCCCTACTGGACTGAAACTGGCGATCTATGCGCTCAGCCCCCGCCGCCTTTGGCCTTTGTTTACCATTGGAGAGATAGGGCTGATTGCCCTCATGCTGCCGGTGATCAGCGATGACAGTGCGCTTTATCTTCTCATGCTGTTTTCCATCTTTAGCCATGGCTTAGCCATTGCCTTCCAACCCTACTGGCGAAGGCTAGATGTATATTGGAAACAATTACTGGCTTTGTGCTGTTTTGCTTTTGCCTATGCCAATCTATGTGGTATTGCCCTTTTGATGGTTTCCAAACCCATGGGGATGACCATCGACTACGCGTTGGAAGGGGCGGTCTCAGCATTGACTGGCGGCATTCTCTTAATGCCATTTTTCTTTTTGCTTTATGACTACCTCCACCGCCAAATATGGCAACCTCTTAGCCCAACTCTGGTACACCAAGAAATTACGCTACGTAGCTCGGCACTGGTATGGTGCCTGGCCTTTTTCAGTATCGGCCTCGCAGCCGAACTCACCTTTCTCGAAGAAATGAAATCCCTTTCGCTGCTGCTTTTTCTCTTGCCTAATATCTTTATGGCCTACCGCTATGGCTGGCAAGGAGGAGTACTCGCCAGTGTGATGAACAGTATCTTACTCGCCACAGCTCGGCAGATTTCAGGCTCATTCGAAACGGACCTCGAACTTCAGAGCTTTATTGCGACTCAGGCGTCAATCGGATTGGGCTTAGGCATTGCCATCAGCCGCCAGTATCTACTGTCCCAGCAGCTGAAAAAAGCCAACGAAAACCTCCAGGCCGAACTGCACAATAAGAAGCAGTTGGCCAAACAGCTTGTTCACGTAGAGGAAGATATTCGTAAGTCTGTCGCCCGAGAGCTTCACGATGAGATAGGCCAAAACATTACAGCGATCCAAATTCAATCTATGTTGGCAAAAAGGCTGGCAAATAGTGAACAAGCAGAAACAATAGCCGATACCACCCATGAACTGGCGATGCGGATCCATACCTCCACCCGTCAGTTACTCAAGCAGCTACGGCCACAGGCACTGGATGAAATGGGGCTTGAGGCAGCTATACGCCAGTTAGCGACAGAAATGCGATTCAAAGAGCGACAAGTCGATTTCAAGCTTAATTTTGGCATTTTGGCTGATCGGTTAGATGAAGTCACAGCTGTAACCCTGTATCGAATCGTTCAGGAATTACTGAACAATATCTGCAAGCACGCGCAAGCGTCAGAGGTTCAACTATCCTTGATGCCCGGTAGTCAATTTAGCCTTGAGCTTCGAGATAATGGTGTTGGCCTGCCGGATGACTGGCGAAGCCGTGGGCATGGACTGCGGGGAATAGAAGAGCGTGTTCACGCCCTAAGTGGTCAAATGACGATTCGTAGCAATGAACTCGGCTGTCGTATAACTGTTAACTTACCCACAAAATCCGATACCACATGACCTTAACTAGGAAATTTTCCTAGTCATTTATGAAACTGTCTCATTCTTTTCATTCATATTATCAATAACATCAACTTCAGCACTTAAGGAGAAGTGATGACGTGCGCAGTCGCAACTAGCCCTAGCCAAGTTAACGAAAGCTACCGCTACTGGCGTCTTCATTTGATGGCCGCGATGTATATCGGTTACGGGGTATTCTATTTCACCCGTAAAAGTCTGAGCTTTGCCATGCCTGCAATGCTGTCGGATCTCGGGCTGAGCACTGCCGATTTTGGCGTTCTCGGCACCCTGTTCTACATCACTTATGGCGCATCGAAATTTCTGTCCGGCATGGTCAGTGATCAGACCAAACCGAACTATTTCATGGGGCTCGGTCTGATCGCCACTGGCGTAATAAACATACTGTTCGGGCTCAGTTCATCACTATCTGCCTTCGTGCTGCTATGGACACTCAACGCGTTGTTCCAAGGCTGGGGCTGGCCCCCCTGTGCCAAGTTGCTGACCTCCTGGTATTCACGATCGGAGCGCGGCTTTTGGTGGTCGATTTGGAACACTTGCCACAACTTAAGCGGTGCAATTATACCGGTCTCGATCGGGATAATCGCTATAAGCTGGGGATGGCGGTTTGGCTTCATCTTGCCGGGTCTACTGGCCATCGTCGTGGGCACGGTTCTGTGCTTTCGACTGAGGGATAAACCGCAAACCCTAGGTTTGCCAAGCGTTGGCGAGTGGCGTGATGACGAGTTGGAAAAACAGCACGAAGCAGAGGGTAAAGGGCTGCCATTCAAGCAGATACTGAAAACCTATGTCTTGGGCAACAAGTATATCTGGCTACTGTGCAGCTCATATTTACTGGTCTATGTGGTACGTATTGCAATCAATGACTGGGGAAATTTATACCTGACCGAACGCCACGGGTACCCATTAATCACGGCCAACACCACTGTATCCATGTTTGAAATAGGCGGCTTTCTCGGATCACTCTTTGGCGGATGGGGATCAGACAAATTTTTCCGTGGCAACCGAGCGCCCATGAACCTGATTTTTGCTTTGGGCATTTTCATCTCCGTCGCGGCGTTATGGCTTACACCGCTCGATAACGTGTTGGTGCTATCAGGTTGCTTTTTCTCCATTGGCTTTTTCGTCTTCGGGCCGCAAATGATGATAGGCATGGCCGCGGCAGAGTGTTCACACAAAGACGCAGCCGGAACCGCGACAGGATTTGTCGGACTGTTCGCCTACTTGGGGGCCGCGCTGGCCGGATATCCGCTAGCGGTGCTCATAGAGAATTTTAGCTGGGAAGGTTTCTTCGGAGTCATCACGCTGTGTGCAGCGTCGATTGGACTGCTGATTTTACCTTTCGTCAAAGCACAGCAACGGGCAGGGATCGCCGTTAACTAAAATTATGATTCCTCTCGTTGTCACTTATCCAACCCTACACGTTGGAAACAACAAGAGGAAATAATAATGAAAGTTAGAACAAAACGCTCCCTGCTCGCCGCCTGCATTCTGGGTTCAACTTTTGCAGCTCCACAAGTTTTGGCTGACGGTCGATTAGTTGTATATTGCAGTGCAACCAACGCGATGTGTGAAGCGGAAACCAAAGCTTTCTCTGAAAAATACAATGTGAAAACGTCTTTTGTACGTAACGGTTCTGGCAGCACACTGGCCAAAATCGAAGCCGAAAAGAAAAACCCTCGAGCTGACGTTTGGTACGGCGGTACTCTTGACCCGCAATCTCAAGCTGGCGAAATGAACCTACTGCAAGCCTACCCTTCCCCACAGCTTGAAAACATCATGCCGGACTTCCGAGATCCCGCCAAACGCAAAGGTAACTACTCATCTGCCGTGTATATGGGCATTCTTGGCTTTGGTGTAAACACAGAACGCCTTGCAGAGAAAGGCCTGCCAATCCCACGTTGCTGGAATGACTTAACCAAGCCGGAATACACCGGTGAGATCCAGATCGCTGACCCTCAAAGTTCAGGCACCGCCTACACCGCACTGGCAACCTTCATCCAACTGTGGGACGAAGACAAAGCCTTTAACTACTTCAAAGCGCTGGACAAGAACGTTTCCCAATACACCAAGTCTGGTGTGACCCCCTCTCGAAATGCAGCCCGAGGCGAGATTGCTATCGGCATCGGCTTCCTGCACGACTACTCACTGGAGCAATCGAAAGGTGCACCACTCGAGTTGATCTCACCCTGTGAGGGAACCGGGTATGAAATTGGCGGTGTCAGTGTGATCAAAGGTGCCCGTAACCTAGATAACGCGAAGAAGTTCGTTGATTTTGTGCTATCAAAAGAAGGCCAGGAAACAGCCTGGAAGAAAGGCCAATCATTCCAGATCCTAACCAACATCAAGGCCGAGCAATCACCAAACGCGTTAAACCCTGAAGATCTAACCCTGATCAGCTATGACATGGACAAATACGGTTCGTCTGACGAACGCAAACGTCTGATCAATAAGTGGGTCAATGTCGTCAAGATGGGACAGTAATCCCTGCGGGGCTGCTTGGCAGCCCCTGTCCCGCATCATCTGACAACACCAACACCGTTCTATATTTCAGGTACAGACAATGAACGAACTTGCCGCACCAATCACGCAAAGTACCATAAAGCGCGACCCTGTCTTCTATTGGGTTTTAAGCCTGCTGGCAGCTTTTATTTTGCTGCCTGTCTTTGCTCTCGACTGGGGCCTTTTTGAATCCACCCCGGAAGAATTCAGAGCAGCGATGGGCTGGAGTAGCATGAATATCTCATGGCTATGGTTCGCCCTCCCAGCTGTTTTATTGATCCGCCCTGCCCAAGTGCAGGATAAATACGCCAAAAACCGACACTACTTCGACATCGGCTATTCCGCTTTCTGTATGTTGTTTGTGGTGATCTCATCTTGGTATACCGCGCAAGGAATGGGTTACGCAACCATCGCCCTATTTGTTGTCCTTGGCGCAGTAATGACCTTGGCTTTCTCACGGCTTGAATACCTTGGCGGCGATACCTTTGTTATTGGCTCGCTCATCGCTATCGTGCTGCTGATCTCCACCTTCATTATCTTCCCGAGCATCGCTATCTTTGTCCCCATGTTCAAAGATGACATGGGCAATTTTGTCGCCTGGCAATTCCTCGAGATCCTTGGCCGCGCCCAAATCATCCAGATCATCATGAACTCATTCATGCTGGGCACATCTGTGGGGATCGGGGCAACCTTCTTCGGTTTGGTCTTTGCCATCTACACAACTCGCATCGCCAAGCGCAGCGCCTTCATTGCCCGTATTTTCTCCATTTTACCAATCGTCACCCCACCGTTTGTCGTTGGCTTGGGTGTTACCCTGATGCTGGGGCGCTCTGGGTATATCACCGAATTGATGGTGGATTGGTTCGGCCTTACCCAAACCAACTGGCTGTATGGCTTTACCGGTATATGGATGGCACAGGTACTGGCGTTCGCGCCGATGTCGTTTATGATCCTTGACGGTGCGATGAAATCGCTGCATCCCTCACTGGAAGAAGCGTCGTATACCCTGCGGGCCAATCGCTACCAGACTTTCTTTAAAATCGTCATGCCGCTGCTCAAACCGGCCTTGGCAAACAGTTTCTTGATCATCTTCGTCCAGTCACTGGCAGACTTCAGTAACCCGCTGGTACTCGGCGGCAGCTTCGACGTACTGGCCACCCAGATCTACTTCTACATTGCTGGCGCCCAGTTGGATTACGCCTCGGCCAGTACCCTTGGCGCAGTATTGCTTCTGTTCTCCCTGGCGATTTTTGTAGTGCAGTATATTTGGATAGGCAAACGCTCTTACGTCACCATCTCAGGGAAGTCATACCGGGGCGATGTCCAGCCACTGCCTGCAACATTGAAACACAGTGTTTCTGGCTTGCTGTATTTCTGGATGGCATTCAACATCCTGCTTTACGGCAGCATTATCTACGGCAGCTTTACCGTCAACTGGGGGGTTGATTACAGCCTGACCCTCGCCAACTACATCAACCTGTTCGGTATGGGTATGAGCGAAGGGGCTTGGCCATCACTGATCACCACCATGACTTATGCCGGTATTGCCGCGCCGCTAACCGCGCTATTCGGACTATTGATTGCTTACATCGTCGTCCGTCAGCAGTTCCACGGCAAAAAAGTGATCGAATTCGCCACTATGCTCTGTTTTGCCGTACCGGGAACCGTTGCCGGTGTGTCCTATATCCTAGCGTTTAACGATGCCCCCGTGTACCTAACCGGTACCGCCGCTATCGTTGTTATCTCCATGGTGATGCGAAACGTTCCGGTGGGGATCCGCTCTGGCGTTGCCGGGCTGGGTCAGTTGGACAAATCATTGGATGAAGCCTCACTGAGCCTGCGTGCCAACTCGCTGAAAACCATCACCCATATTTTGTTGCCACTGCTGCGTCCAGCCATTCTATCCACATTGGTATACAGCTTTGTACGGGCAATGACCACAGTAAGCGCCATTATCTTCCTGGTAACACCGGAAACCCGAGTGGCGACCTCTTACATCCTAAACCGGGTAGAAGACGGTGAATACGGTATCGCCATTGCCTACGGCTCCATCCTGATCGTTGTGATGCTAAGCATCATCCTTATTTTTGATTTCCTTGTCGGTGAAGCGCGTATTTCGCGTTCCAAAGCCAAAAACGACGCGTCCTAACTGGAGAATATATTCATGGCAACTGAAAACTTTGTGGTGCTCAAAAACGTCTGTAAGCGCTTTGGCGACAAACCCGTTATCGGCAACCTCGATTTAGAAATTAAGAAAGGCAGCCTGGTGACCTTGCTGGGCCCATCAGGCTGCGGCAAGACCACGGTGCTCCGCCTTGTCGCTGGCCTGGAAAAACCCACCAGCGGCCAGATTTTCATTGATGGCGAGGATGTCACCAACACTTCTATCCAGCATCGCGATATCTGTATGGTGTTCCAGTCTTATGCCCTGTTTCCCCATATGTCGCTACACGAAAACGTCGGTTATGGGTTGAAGATGCTTGGCCTTGATAAAGCCGAGATCAAAAAGCGGGTCGATGATGCCCTCAAACTGGTCGATCTGGAAGGTTTTGGTGAGCGCTTCGTCGACCAGATCTCCGGCGGGCAGCAACAGCGGGTTGCCCTGGCGCGGGCGCTCGTGCTCAAGCCCAAGGTACTGCTGTTTGATGAGCCGTTGAGTAACCTTGATGCCAATTTACGCAGGAATATGCGTGAGACCATCCGTGATTTGCAGCAGCGCTTCAATATCACGTCACTTTACGTTACCCACGACCAGTCCGAAGCCTTTGCAGTTTCTGACACCGTCATCGTCATGAAAGAGGGTGACATCATGCAACAGGGCAGCCCGACAGATTTGTACAAGCACCCTGCTTCAATGTTTATGGCCAACTTCATGGGTGAGGCTAACATGTTTGAAGGCCACTTCGACGGAGAAACCATAGACATCCATGGCTACAGCCTCTCGGCAGCCCAAGACAATGTTTCAGGTATCAGCCCTGGCGACTATCAGATTGGCGTGCGCCCTGAAGCCATTTTACTGGCCGAACATGGTGAGCCTTGCCAGCAATGCCGGGTAACCAGTGCTGCTTATATGGGTTCTATGTATGAAGTCGTGGTGGAGTGGCAAGGCCATGAGCTACTGCTGCAGCTCAACTCTACGCAATTTGATACCAGCTTCACCGACCATGCGTACCTAACGATTAACCCTAACGGTGTGTTCCTCTTACCCCCAGAAACAAACTAAGGTTTTTCGTCTAGTGCAAGCCGCTCATTTGAGCGGCTTTTTTATTATGCGGGCACTTTAATAACAAGATGATGACTTAGAAAAGTGGCGAACGCAATGCTCATCATCTAGACCAAATCCTGGCGTGTCTGGAGCAGCCAAGTGCTCGCACCTTCGACAAGTAACTGATACTAGTGAAATCGATACCACACCAGTAAAAATGCGGTGTTTTGAGTTGTCATTCCATTCAAGGAGTTTCACATATTACTTGAATTCACACTAATAGCTGACGTATTCTGTGACTATTGTGATTCAGAGTGAAACGTTATCCTTGGGTTCCTAACTCAAAACACTCATAGATAGCTTCTTTACTTAGCTTACCGAGCAATCTGTACGGCTTGGAAAAGAAGTTTGTTTCCATTGATCAAAAAAGCCCAACCCATTGTTTTGTTGGGCTTTTTATTTCCTTCCTATTGCCCTCACCCTAATTATGTGTAATCGTTTCCGGACAAATAAATTCATTTACTGTTCAATTTCCCATCAAAATAAGCCAAAACACGCCGTTAATGTGAGCTAAATTACAGTTTTATTAATTGATTTACCTTTCTTAGGTAAAATACGTCACGCCTCACTGTAAACGTTTCCAGAGCAATGCTAGGATCGCTCTTGAGTTAGGACCCATACATAAAAAAACAAAATGATGGAGACGTTTCATGAAACAGAAGATGCTAGCAAAAGCAGTAGGCATAGCACTGATAATGGCCCCACTAGCCAGCCAAGCTGCTGTAGAAAATATTCAATATTTTGGCTATGCCAAATGGGGAAATATCTACACAGACAATGATGACCATAATAATGGCAAAGGTGAGCGTAACGACGTGATCCGCGCCAGCGAGGGTTATGGTAACTACCGCTTGGGTAACGAGCTTAACTGGTGGGAAGCGGGCCTGAAGGCCGATGTGTGGCAAGACGGTGATGCTTACTTCGATACTACCCTTTACCTGGGGAGTGGAGAAAGCTGGGGTGATGTCAGCATCATCCAGATGTGGTCAGCCGGTCACGGCCTATTCGCATCACAGCCAAATGCCAAAGTGTGGGCCGGTGAGCGCTTTTACCGCCGTCACGAAGTGCACATGATTGATATCAAGTACTGGGATACATCAAGCACCGGTATTGGTATCGAGGATTGGGATCTTGGCTTCGGTAGCGGCCACATTGCCTGGATGGCACCGAACTCCAGTGCTGATGGCCGCAGTTTGCATAACATCGATGCCCGTATCAGTGACATTACTATCAGCGACACGGCAGATCTGACCTTCGGCTTGAACTACATTTTCACCCAAAACTCTAGCTATGAAGAATCAGATATCACCACCTCTGGTGCCATGCTATCAGCTCTTTACCGCCAAGCTTGGGATTACGGCTCGAATACCTTTGCCTTCCAGTATGGTACCGATGCCCTTGCCGGTGGCCTGATGAGCGCCGAGGGTGGCTCCAACCGCAAATACAGCACAGGTGTTGAGCATGATGGTTATAGCTGGCGAGTCTTCAACTCTGGCGATCTGAACGTCAACGAAGATTTCCAAGTAATGTACTCCATCGCCTATCAGGACAAGAACCTAGATAACAACGATGGTGAGAAGTGGTTCAGTGTCGGTGCCCGTCCGCAGTACAGCTGGACAGATTACATGGCAACGGCTTTGGAAGTCGGTTACGAAACCGTCGAAGCACAAAACGGCGCAGGCACCAATGACATGTACAAAGTCACTGTTGCCCAGATGTTCCAGGCCGGTAAAGGCGTATGGGCTCGCCCTTCACTGCGTATTTTCGCCACCTACTCCGAGAAGAACGACGAGTGGAACCGTGGTGGCGATACCTACGGCACAGCTATGCGTAACGCCAGCGGCAAGGACAGCGTTGACGAAGTGACCTTCGGCTTCAACGTCGAGACTTGGTGGTAATAGCCCACTCTTGGGATTCTGACTAGAAACGGTACAGGCCTGTTTGGGCCTGTACCCTAAGGAAAAAGCATGAAGAAGAATCAGTTGGCGACCATTCTGCTAGGCCTGAGCCTAACCGCTTGCAGCAGTATTCCAGACACGGCACTCAATACCGATCTTAACCAATCGGCTTGCTGTGAATCTATTGCTGCGCTTTCAATCCAACCGTTGGCATTAGATAGCCAACAGTATGTGATTCTCGATGGCAATGGCCAGACCCTCCCTCTTGCCCAAAATAGCAATGAGGAATCAGACCGCTCGCCAGCCAAAGCTTATGGCTTGCCGCAAACGGCTGCTCCTTTCATGCTGACAGTCAGTGCTCCGATTAACAACAACCAAGTCATCGCCCCGGCAATAGCCATCTATGACGATCATTGGCAGCTGGTCGAGCAGTACACCACTGAAGATTTTCATTACTTCACCAGTAGCCTAAGTGGTATCGAGCGCATTGAAGGTAAATTTATCCTCAGCACGCAACTCAACAACATGGCTTACATGGTGATCCAGCACGATCCTCAGCAAATTGGTAATCAGCTAGAACGGATCCACCCAGAACAGGAATTTGCCGAGTCACAGAACATTATCGGCAACAAGCGTCTTCCGCTCTATGCGTCATTGTCGCCTGTCGGCGTGGTTGAAATCAGCACACAGCAACACTACGGCAACCCTGTAGTAGAACTGCTTTCGAGCTTGACCACGAAAGATGCCTCGGCTGCTGCCGTATCAAAAACAGCACCCGCTACTGCATCAGAGCCTATTTCAGCAGCACACAAACAGGCTGCATCCGTTGACACACAGAGCTGGCACTATTTCAAACAGCAAATTGATGAAGCCATGAGCAGCGGAAAACTTAAACAAGCGGTTGATTGGGCGAACAAAGCCGAATCAGCCGGCCATCAACAGGCCAAAGATTACCTGTTGGACACCTTGGCGCGGTAACCGCCAAGGGTTAATTAACCAGAAAGACCCAATGAATAACTTGCCGCAGGGCAACAAGCTATCGCCGTGCGGCGCAGTAACTAAAATTTTCAAGATTACATAAGATCAATATAAGTAGGATAACGATGACGGCATTTTCTAACATTATTCAGCGCCGAGACTGGGAGAACCCTCAGTCAGTGAACATCCATTGTTTGTCTGCGCACAGCCCACTGGCCAGCTTCCGTGACCCCGACAGTGCACGAGACGCAAAAAATGCCCAGCGCCAGTCATTGAACGGCGAATGGAAATTCAAGCTTTTCGGTGCACCGGAGCACGTTGACGGCGAGTTCGTAACTCCTAGCTTCAATGATCAGGCTTGGGACAATATTCCGGTGCCTTCCAACTGGCAGCTCCAAGGCTATGACAAACCGATTTATGCCAACGTCAAATACCCGTTTGAAGTCAATCCGCCTTTCGTCCCGAAAGACAACCCAACAGGTTGCTACCGTACAAGCTTCACGGTTGAAGCAAGCCTGCTGGCAGAAACTCACCGTATTATCTTCGATGGCGTGAACTCCGCTTTTCATTTGTGGTGTAACGGCCATTGGGTTGGTTACAGCCAGGATAGCCGCCTGCCTGCAGAATTCGATCTTACTCCGTACCTTGTTGCTGGTGACAACACACTAGCGGTCATGGTGATCCGCTGGAGTGACGGTAGCTACCTAGAAGATCAAGACATGTGGTGGCTAAGCGGCATCTTCCGTGATGTCACTCTGCTGACCAAGCCTTCACAATGCATTGAAGATGTCTTTATCACACCGGATCTGGATGCTTGCTATCGTGACGGCAGCTTGTCTGTTGTTACCCATATCAATGCCACTGCTGAGCATCAGGTACAGATCCAGCTGTTTGATGGCGAGCAGGCAATCACAGAGCCCGTGATTAACCGTCCGAACAACCGCCGTATTGACGAGCGCGGTAGCTACAACGACGTGGTATTCCAAACGGTGTCGGTACGTGAGCCGAAACAGTGGAGTGCCGAGACTCCGAACCTATACCGCTGTGTGGTCTCTTTGCTTGATGCCGATGGCAACCATATTGAAAGCGAAGCCTATCAGGTTGGCTTCCGTAAGGTCGAAACCATCGGCGGCCAGCTTTGTCTCAATGGCAAGCCTCTGCTGATCCGCGGTGTCAACCGCCACGAGCACCACCCAGAGCTTGGCCATGTCATGACAGAAGCAGATATGATCAAAGATATCTGCCTGATGAAGCAGTATAACTTCAATGCGGTGCGTACCGCCCACTACCCTAACCACCCTCGTTGGTACGAGCTGTGTGACGAGTACGGTTTGTATGTGTGTGACGAAGCCAACATCGAAACCCACGGCATGGAGCCGATGAACCGCCTGTCTGCTGACCCGATGTGGGCGCACGCTTACATGAGCCGCTACACCCAAATGGTACAGCGCGACAAGAACCACCCTTCTATTATCATTTGGTCATTGGGCAATGAATCCGGTCATGGCAGCAACCACAATGCCATGTATGCCTGGTCGAAGAACTTTGACCCATCTCGCCCGGTACAGTATGAAGGCGGCGGCTCCGATACAACCGCGACCGATATCATTGCTCCTATGTATGCCCGTGTTAACACCACGATTGCCGATGAAGCCGTACCAAAGTGGTCAATCAAGAAGTGGGTATCTTTGCCTAATGAGAACCGTCCATTGATCCTGTGTGAATATGCCCATGCCATGGGTAACAGCCTAGGCAGCTTCAACGAGTACTGGGACGCTTTCCGCGACTATCCTCGCCTGCAAGGCGGCTTTATCTGGGATTGGGTTGACCAAGGGATTAGCAAGTTCGATGACAAAGGCGATCATTTCTGGGCCTACGGCGGCGACTTTGGCGATACCATCAACGACCGCCAGTTCTGCATCAACGGGTTGGTTTTCCCGGACAGGACCCCGCACCCAACGCTGGAAGAAGCCAAACACTGCCAGCGCATGATCACCGTCCAGCTAGAGAGCGAAGAGCAACTGGCCAACTGTGTGGCTTATAACCTGACAGTGACCAACGAGAACTTATTCCGTGGTACCGACAACGAGCAATTGAAATGGTCTTTGCTTGAAGATGGCCGTGTCATTGCGACTGGCGAGCAGCCACTGGATATTCCGGCAGATAGCCAGAAGACCCTCTGCATCGATATTGACTTCAAGCCTCTTGCCGGTGCGGTATACCACCTCAATACCGATATTGCACTGCGTGAGGCAACACCATGGGCTGAAGCCGGACACACTGTCGCCAGCGAACAATTTGCAGTCATTAACCGCACCTCTCTGGCTTACCCGACATTCAATCGAGGCAAGGCCCCTGCTGTGACTGAAAGCGATCAAAGCATTTTGGTCAGCAGTGACGATGGCATGCACCACTGGTGCTGGAACAAAACTAACGGCCTGCTGGAGCAATGGACTGTCGAAGGTAAACCGCAACTTGTGGCTTCGCCAACCGATAACTTCTTCCGTGCCCCGCTCGATAACGACATTGGCGTTAGTGAGGTTGATTTCGTTGACCCGAATGCCTGGGTATGCCGTTGGGATGCTGCCGGGATCGGCAAATGGAACCGCGAATGCACTGATTGCCAGGTTAATACCCTGAGCCACCACGTCGCCGTTACTTCAACATTCGTGTATACCTTCAATGGCAATGTACAGGCGATCACCGTCTGGACTTACACCCTAGACAGCCAAGGCCAAACCAAGCTAGATGTCTCGGTTAAACTCGCTGATGGGCTACCACCTATGCCACGCATTGGCCTAGAGTTAGCATTGCCGCTACAGCAAGAGCAGCAGAAAATTGAATGGCGCGGGCTTGGTCCATTTGAAAACTACCCTGACAGGCTATCGGGTGCACGCTTTGGTCAATACACCGAAACACTGAGCGGCATGTACACCCCGTACATCTTCCCGACAGATAATGGGCTGCGCTGTGGCTGTAACTCGCTGTCTATCGGTAGTTTGAATATCACTGGTGAGTTCCAGTTCAGCGTCGGCCGTTACAGCCAGCAGCAACTGGCTGAAGCGAAACACACCAACGAGCTCGAGGCCGAGCAGCAAATCTACCTTCGCGTAGACCACCAGCATATGGGCGTCGGCGGTGACGATTCCTGGAGCCCGAGTGTTCATGAGGAATTCAAGTTGACCGGCAAGCAATATGCCTACAGCCTGGCTCTTGTGATTGCTGATTAAGCGATTCTTATATTCTCGCGATTAACTAACCCGTGCCGCCTTGGCTCCCCCTCAAGGCGGCATTTTCCACCTACATTAGCCAATAAATCGTTATTCTTCATGGCACGCCTGCCTCATCCTGACTGACTTGCCTATAAATTAGTCGCCAGGGTTTTCGTTAAGTGACTCACCTTACAATAATTAATTCAGCTCATGAAAAAACATTGGCGGGATTTGTTTTATTCCTCCAACCATTGTTTAATGAGCCAGCAGTAAAGAAAGAGGGCTCTATGGCTACCATCAAGGATGTCGCGAAAGAAGCGGGCGTTTCCGTCGCCACGACTTCACGGGTGATCAACAACGCACCACACACCAGTGAGACGGCAATCAAGGCCGTGAAAGCCGCAATGGCAAAACTCGGCTACCGGCCAAACGCCAACGCAAGGGCTCTTGTCAGTAAGTCGACCAACACCATCGGCGTTTTGGTCAATGATGTTTCCGCGCCCTTCTTCGGTACCATGGTCAAAGCCATCGATACCATTGCCAATCAGCATGAGAAACAACTACTTATCGGTAGCGGCTACCACGACGCCGTAAAAGAGCGCAACGCCATTAACCTGCTGATCAACAGTCGCTGTGAATCCTTAGTGATCCACAGTAAAGGATTGGACGATCAAGAGCTCATCGGCTTAGCCAACGAAATACCAGGGCTGGTCATTATTAACCGCATCGTACCGCAGATCGCCTCGCGCTGTATTGCGCTCGATAACCGCAAGGGCTCCTACCTTGCCACCGAATACCTTATTCGCCATGGTCATAAGCACATCGGTTACCTCTGCTCTAGCCATGACATTGAAGATGCCAGGGATCGTAAGGCCGGCTACCTTGAAGCACTGAAAGATCATGGTTTGGAAGCTAACGAGGAATACATTGAGTACGGTGAGCCGGATGAACTGGGCGGCGAGTATGCCATGACCAACCTGCTGTCCAAGAACCTCCCCGTAACAGCTGTGGCCACCTACAACGACTACATGGCGGCAGGCTGTTTGGCCGTACTGCACGAGAATAACTTGCGTATTCCGGAAGATATTTCGGTGATCGGTTTTGATGATGGCGATATTGCCCGTTATGTTCATCCAAAGCTGACGACGATCCGCTACCCTATCCAGGTTATGGCTGAGCAAGCAGCAAAATTATCACTGCAGCTTGCCAATGAAAAAAAAGATGCCACGCAAGCGAGGATGTACATGCCGACATTGGTGCGTCGTCTGTCCGTCGGGACCGCCCCTCTATAGCCCCATTGGCGGGGAGCCAATTCAGTATTGGTCTATATTGATACCCAGCTAACTTCAAGCTACTAGGGTATCCCCCCTTCACATTCCCTGCGATTCCCCCTAGAATTGCCAGCCAATTTTGATTTGGTATGTAGACATGAACCGCAAGAAAAAAGTCATTGAGACGCAAAAGGCAAAAATCAAAAAGAAAAACGCCAAGATGCACCGCAGCAACAAGCCTCGCTACATCTCTAAAGCCGAGCGAGCCAAGATGGAAGCCGAAGAAGCCCAGCAGGCCGAACAATCAGCACAGCAGAATCAAACCGTAGCGGTTGCTGAGAGCGAGAAGCCGACAGAGTAAGCCTTCAATAATAGAGGCTACCGCATCCATTCGCGATGAAGCTGCTCGCTATCCCCCAGATAATCGAGCAGCCAATCAATCGCGGGGTTTTGGCTCTCTTTATTCCACGCCAAACAACACGGGCTCACCGGCGGTTTCACCGCAAGTTCTTTCTCCACCAATTCGCCGCTTTCAATCAGTGGCAGGGCCTTATGCTCGGGCACCACGCAAATCCCAAGGCCCGACTTCAAACACGACATCGCACTGTGCCAGTTAGGCACCATAATCCGGCGCTGGTTGTCCATCAGCCAGGTTACCCGCTTCGGCAATACCCGCGAAGTATCTTCAAGACAGATGGCCGGATACTCGATAAGCTCCTCTGCCTCGAGTGGATATTCTGTTCCTGCCAGGGGGTGATCGGGACTGATCACAAAACGCCACTCCAGTACCCCCATATCACGGTAATCGAAGTGGCCGCTTACTGGCACCGCTGCCGTTGCACCAATGGCAATATCTGCCCGGCCATCCGACAGGGCATCCCATACCCCATTGAACACTTCCATCGTCAGGTGCAGCTCCATATCGGGAAATTGACGGTAGAAATCGCGTACCAAGGTATTTACCCGGCTCTCGCGCACCACCGTATCCAGCGCCACCGATACACTTTGCGACCAACCATTTGCGACCCGTTGGGTTTGCATTTTTAGTTGCTCCATTTGCTTAAGTAGCGCCCTGGCTTCTTCCACAAAGAACTCTCCGGCAGGGGTTAACTGGACTTGGCGGTGGAGCCTAACAAATAAATCGACAGCCAACCGCTCCTCGATCACCCTGACTGTATAGCTTATTGCACTCGGCACTTTGTGCAATTCTTCAGCAGCTGCGGAAAAACTTCCTCGCCGGGCAACAACATCTATCACTTGTAAATCATTATAAGAAAACATCGGGCTCTTCCTTTTCACCGCTACTAACCAGGCCTTAGCCCAGTTAATTCGGTTGTTTTTTACAGCAAAAACGCAACAGATTGCTGCTAATTGGCGCCATTCGGCCGATATTCAACCTTGCTCACTGCGCAAGACAAAAACGCGCGACTTAGGTGCAAAATTGTTCACATCAATTTTTTTGAAAGCAATGTTTAAATTTTACCGTTTCACACTATGAAAAACCATGTATAGACTTGCCGCAAAGTACAAAACAGTTAAATGAAATAAAGCTATGACAAATCAACCTTCAAAAATGACCATTCTATGGTTTGCATGTTTAAGTATGCTGGGCTTCTTGGCAACTGACATGTATCTCCCTGCTTTCGAAGTTATTCGAGAGGATTTTGATACATCACAATCACTTATTGGCCTGACATTAAGTATTTTCCTGTTGGGTATGGCACTCGGCCAGCTAATTTATGGCCCACTGTCTGATCGTATTGGTCGTATCAAAGTGCTAATGGGCGGTATGACGCTATTCAGTATCGCTTCGGTTTTCTGTGCCTTTGCACCAAATGTTGAGCTAATGCTAGTCGCTCGCTTTGCCCAGGCGCTAGGCGCATGTAGCGCAACGGTTATCTGGCAGGCTGTTGTGGTTGACCGCTACGAAGGCAAGGTCTCTGAGCGTGTTTTCGCGACCATTATGCCGTTGGTTGCCCTATCCCCAGCCCTGGCACCGCTGGCTGGCGCCATGCTTGAGCATCAGTTCGGCTGGCGCAGTATCTTTGTTGCTCTTGTTGGTTTTGGTGCCGTTTTGTCCATCATGACACTAAAAGAAACTGAAAGTGCCAATTTGGACAAAAAACAGGAAAAGGTCTCGGTGCAGTTACGCCGCGATTATGCCCAAATCCTTAGTTCAAAAAAATTCGTTGGTAATATGATTATCTTCGCTGCCTGTTCTGCTGCATTCTTTGCTTACCTAACCGGTTCACCATTCGTGATGGCCGCGATGGGATACTCTGGCGCAGATATCGGCCTGAGCTATGCACCTCAGACGGTCGCGTTTATTGTTGGTGGTTACGGCTGCCGTACTCTGCTCAACAAATATGACAGCCAGCAGTTGCTACCTTGGATCCTGAAGCTGTTCTTTGCCAGCGTAACGATCATGTTCATGATCTCACTGCAAACTGAGCCAACCACTATTTGGCCTATTCTGGCACCATTCTGCTTGCTGGCGGTGGCCAACGGTGCCATCTACCCGATCATCATCAGTAAAGCGTTGGAAGATTTCAAAAACTGTAGTGCCACTGCTGCCGGCCTGCTGAACTTCCTTCAGACAATGGTTTGCTTCGCCGCAAGCGGTCTGGTATCGGCCTTTGCCATGCACGGCCTGATGACGGTAACGACAGCGATGTTTATCACCGGCTTTGTTGCTCTATTCGGTTACGCTCTGGTTGTTAAAGCCCGCCGTGAGACAACGGAAATAGCTCAAACCGCATAATTCCCTGTCAGGCAAAAAGCATATCAAGGCCACTCACAAAGTGGCCTTTTTTACGCCTGAGTTCATGGCCAGTCCTTTCCCTTATGTCCAGCCCTGGAAATAAAACCCTTCAATATCCGAGGGGGTCAAATCGCTCCCGCCCCTGAAATGCTTAAATATCCCACACCGAGAGTGCGACTTTTTTTATCATTTTCACATCTGCCACTCCACCCACTAAATTACAGTGGTTTAAATGGATAAAAGGGCAGAAGTTAGAACAAAAATCAAACAAAAGTGTAACCTATGGAATTTTTTATACATTTTTCTTGCATAAGATCTCACTCTGGGTAATATAACCCTCAAGTGACGATTAATGCAGTAAGTCAGCATGAGTATTCAAGTAAAGAGTGTTAATAAATTCTATGGTGATACCCAGGTGCTTCATGATGTTGAATTCACCTGCGGTAAAGGGGATACCTTGGTATTGCTTGGCCCGAGTGGCGCTGGCAAAAGCTCTTTGCTAAGGGTGCTTAACTTGCTGGAAAATGCCACCAGCGGCCAGCTTCAGGTTGCCAACGAAGCCTATGACTTCTCCCAGTCTATCTGCGAAAGAGAAGCACTGAAACTGAGACGTAAAGTCGGCATGGTTTTTCAGCAGTACAACCTATGGCCCCACCTCACGGTGATCGAAAACCTTATCGAAGCACCGGTTAAAGTGGCCGGTATCTCCAAACAGCAAGCCACAGACGAAGCCATGGCCTTATTAACACGGTTACAGCTTGCCGACAAAGCCGATGCTTGGCCGCTGCAACTTTCTGGCGGCCAGCAGCAGCGAGTCGCGATTGCCCGCGCGCTGATGATGAAACCTGAAGTGCTGCTGTTTGACGAGCCCACTGCTGCACTCGACCCAGAAATTACCAACCAGGTTGTCAAAATCATTAATGACCTGAGCGAAACTGGCATTACCCAAGTTGTGGTGACCCACGAGGTAGACTTTGCCAAAAAAATCGCCAGCCACGTACTGTACCTTGAAAAAGGCCGCATGGTGGAACACGGCACCAAAGAGGCCTTCACAACCCCGACCACCCCGGAGTTTGCAGAATACCTCACGCACTGAGTTTCAGTGATATACGCACATTATATATATCAGCATCACTATCACGTGATGCTGCAGCTAACGACGCACGGAGTATCGCGATGAAAAAGATTGTATTGGCAACATTGATTGGTTTGGCTTCAGCTAACGCAGCCGCTCAGGAAGAAATTAAGTTTGCGATGGAAGCAACTTACGCCCCATTCGAATACGTTGACGAAAATAACGAAATTCAAGGCTTCGATGTTGACCTGGCAAACGCTCTGTGCAATGTGATTGAAGCTAAGTGTACTTTCCACAACCAACCGTTCGATAGCCTGATCCCTGCGCTGAAGTTCCGTCGTTACGATGCAGCTATCTCGGGTATTGATATTACTGAGCAGCGTCAGCAAGTGGTTAACTTCACCGACGCATACTACGACAACTCTGCTGCTTTTGTTGCACTTGATGGCAAAGTGGCCGATCAAACCGCGCTTAAAGGCAAGCGTGTTGGCGTACAGAACGGTTCAACCCACCAGAGCTACCTAACCGAGCAGCTTGACGGTGTTACCGCTGTACCGTATGCCAGCTACCAGGACGCATTCATCGACATGCAAAATGGCCGGATCGATTCGGTATTCGGTGATACTGCCGTGGTTGCCGAATGGTTCAAAAAGAACGACAACCTTGTGTACGTCGGTGAGCAGGTTACCAATGCCCAATACTTCGGTAACGGCTTTGGTATCGCCGTCAACAAAAGCAACCAAGAGCTACTGGACAAGCTGAACACAGCCCTGAAAACCGTTAAGGCGAACGGCCAGTACGACGAAATCTTCAACAAGTACTTCGGTGAATAAATTATGGCGTTATCAGGTTATGCTCTGACGCTACTTGAGGCTAGCTGGGTCACCATCCAGCTAAGCCTGGCCAGCGTCGCTGTTGGATTGGTCTTGGCTGTTCTATTTGCCAGTGGTGAAATGTCACGCTTTCGTGCCATTGCCTGGCCAACGACTACAATGGTCACGGTGCTTCGGGGCTTACCTGAAATATTGGTTGTACTGTTTATCTTCTTCGGTTCAACGCAAGTGCTGTTCTTGCTGACTGGAGATTTTATTGAGGTCAGCCCTTTTCTGTCAGGGGTCATCGCCCTGTCTCTTATCTTTGCCGCTTATGCCTCGCAAACGCTGCGAGGCGCCCTCAAGGCTGTGCCCAACGGTCAGAGGGAGGCAGCCAGTGCTCTGGGGATCAGCAAGTCACGGGCATTCTTCAAGATTGTTTTGCCGCAAGCCGTTCGCCATGCCCTACCCGGCCTGACCAACCAATGGCTGGTACTGCTTAAAGATACCGCTTTAGTCTCCTTGATTGGGGTGACCGATTTGCTCAAGCAGGCTCAGTTGACCGCTGCGGCTACCCACGAAAGCTTTACCTGGTATGCCTGTGCTGCGGCTGTCTACTTAGTTATTACTTTGGTCACCCAGCAAGTAGTAAAACAGCTCGACAAAAAATACAGCCTCCAGGATGGCCAAACAGTATCGAAAAAATCATCAGTCAAAAAGTCAGCCAAAACTAACGCATTAGAAGGAGCAAACGCATGAATGAACAGCACGTTTGGCAACTGCTCGAAGGCTTGATAGTCAGCCTTGAACTGACCGCGGTATCCCTGCTGGTTGGTTGTACTCTTGCGTTATTGATGACATTGACGCTGGTTCTAAAGACACCGGGACTCCATTGGCTTAGCCGGGGTATCATCACCCTATTTACCGGTACACCGCTCCTAGTACAGATTTTTTTGATTTACTACGGTCCTGGTCAATTCGAGTGGGTACGCGAGAGTATTCTCTGGCACTGGCTGAGCCAACCTTGGTTCTGTGCCATGCTGGCACTGGCGCTAAATACCGCGGCATACAGCACCCAGTTGTTCAAAGGCGCCTTCAATGCCATCCCTCGGGGCCAATGGCAGGCGTGTAAAGCCTTGGGCATGGATACCAAAGCCACATTGGGTGTATTGCTACCATATGCGATCCGCCGGGCAGTTCCAGCCTACTCCAATGAAGTAATTTTGGTTTTCAAAGGCACCTCTCTCGCCAGCACCATCACCATTATGGATATCATGGGCTATGCACAACGAATCAACGCCCAAACCTATGATACGCTCATGGTCTTCAGTATCGCTGGTGCCTTCTACTTGATGGTAAATGGCATTCTTACCCTGCTTTTCCGTCAGGTCGAGAAAAAAGCCCTCGCGTTCGAGATGGCCAGATAAAAAAGCCCCTCAACTCATCACAACGTCATATTTGAAAAGCTGGTAAACGCCAGCTTTTTTATTATGCAAAACCAACATCTGTAATAAATCATTTCTAATTAAACTCGCAGTGAAACAGTTTTTATATGTATTTTTTAGCCACAAAACCAACTATTAATTGTGTACAGAGTTACCCTTCGGCTTACATAGTTAATATTTATACAGATCCAGATCACACTTTTTATCGTTCGTTTTATCACCAATCATCTAAAAATCACCTTTATTTCGCTATACCTCGATCACCAACGCAACCAAAAACAAACCATTTTAACAAAAAGCAAACACAACACCCCGTTAATAAATTTTCATAACTACCCATAAATAGTTATATAAAATCTCATCTCATTCATCTTTCCGTTACAGATCAAAAAAGAATTAACTAGGTAAAACGAATAGCTTTTGTCCGATTGAAACACCCCAAAAATATACCTTAAGATCCCTTTAAAACATTTGTTAACACTTTTCCTTTTAGCTCAATTAACAAAGTAGAACGGGTAGAACTATGACTAATGGAATCAGCACAGTTGCTAAGGATGAAAAGCAACGTGAGTGGCGTGCTTTCTTTTTCATCACGGTATTTCTCTTTCCCATCCTTAGTGTTGCCGCCGTTGCTGGCTACGGTTTTTTCGTTTGGATGATGCAAATCTTCTTCTTGGGGCCTCCCGGCCATATGGGATAAAGCCAACATAACAACAATCAAATAACCACACACTGAGTACACAACATGAAAGCATTTCTCATTAAAGCTTGGCAGACCTTCTCTCGGCCAAGTGTTCATATCAGCCTTGGGGTTTTAACCCTCGGTGGCTTTATCGCAGGAGTTATTTTCTGGGGTGGTTTCAACACTGCGTTGGAAGCGACCAATACCGAAGAGTTCTGTATTGGCTGTCACACAATGGAAAATAACGTTTACCAAGAACTACAAGAAACCGTGCACTGGAAAAACACCTCGGGTGTTCGTGCCACCTGCCCTGACTGTCATGTCCCGCACAATTGGACTGACAAGATCGCCCGGAAAATGCAAGCCAGCAAAGAAGTGTTCGCCCAAGTATTCGGTGACTTAGACACCAAAGAAAAATTCGAAGAACGCCGTGTAGCACTGGCCCAGCATGAATGGGATCGCTTCTCAGCCAACAAGTCGTTGGAATGCAAAAACTGCCATGACTACGACAGCATGGATTTCGACAACATGCGCCCAACTGCCCGTATCCAGATGAAACAAGCGGCTGAGCGTGATCAAAGCTGCGTGGATTGCCACAAAGGCATTGCCCACAACCTGCCGAAAAACATGGACAGCTCCGGTGGCATGATCGGTGAGCTTGAGCAGTTGGCATCGAACACCAAGTTCGAAACAGGACAAGAATATGTAAGCGTGCGCCACCTGCCGCTATACGAAGAAAAAGAGTTGACCACGGAAGCTGGTCTGCTAAACCCTGCATCATCAGTCAAAGTCATCGGCCAAACGGCAGATGCGATTGAAGTGGAAGTATCCGGTTGGCGCAAAGACAAAGGCTTTGGTCGTGTTATCCAGGAAGATTTCGGCATGAACATCGCCGTGGCTTCACTGCTTAAAGAGTCAGCAACCAACGATCAGGTTGTCGAGAAATTCGAGCGCAAAGAAGATGACCTAACCGGCCTTCCTTGGCAGCGTGTTACCGCCAAAGTGTGGATGAAGAAAGAAGCGCTGATGGCCGATGTCCGGCCTATCTGGGAAAAAGCAAAGCAGTCTTACAACACCAACTGCTCTGTGTGTCACACCCAACCGGATGAAGCACACTTTGATGCCAACACTTGGCCAGGCATGTTCAACGGCATGATGGCATTCGTTAACTTCGATACCGACAGCAAAGCCTTGGTGCTGAAGTACCTACAGAAACACTCATCTGATTTTGCAGATGGCCACCACTAAGCGATTGATGGAGTAATTGAATATGTCTGTAAGCAGAAGACGTTTCCTACAGGGTATGGTAGCCACTAGCGCCGCATCAGTGATTGGTCCAAGCCTGTTGGGTATGAACAAAGCCATGGCGGCTGAAACCGTAGGAACCTGGAAGGTATCAGGCTCTCACTGGGGCGCATTCCGCGCCCACATCTACGGTGGCAAGCTACAAGAAATCAAACCGCTGGAGCTGGATAAGCACCCAACCGAGATGCTCAACGGCATCAAGGGAATTCTTTACAGCCCGTCACGTGTGCGCTACCCGATGGTTCGCCTCGACTGGCTGAAGAAGCATAAATACAGTGCAGCGACCCGTGGTAACAACCGCTTTGTCCGCGTAACCTGGGATGAAGCCATCGATCTGTTCTACCGCGAACTGGAACGCATTCAGAAAGATTACGGTCCATGGGCCCTGCACGCCGGCCAAACGGGTTGGCGTCAAACCGGCCAGTTCCACAGCTGTGGTAACCACATGCAGCGCGTTGTCGGCATGCACGGTAACTACATCAAGAAAGTCGGTGACTACTCGACGGGTGCAGGTCAAACCATCTTGCCATACGTACTAGGCTCCACCGAAGTTTATGCGCAGGGTACTTCTTGGTCTGAAATCTTGGAGAACAGTGACAACATTGTACTTTGGGCCAATGATCCGGTGAAAAACCTTCAGGTTGGCTGGAACTGTGAAACCCATGAATCCTTCGCGTACCTGGAGCAGCTGAAAGAGAAAGTCGCCAAAGGCGAAATCAATGTGCTTTCCGTTGACCCGGTGAAAAACAAGACCCAGCGCTACCTGAACAACGACCACCTCTACATCAACCCGCAAACCGATGTGGCGTTTATGCTAGGTGTTGCGCACACGCTCTACACCGAAGAGCTGTATGACAAAGCCTTCATCAAGACTTACTGCCTGGGCTTCGATGACTTCATCCAGTATGTGATGGGTGAAACCAAAGACAAGATCGAGAAAGATCCGGAATGGGCTGCCGAGATCTGTGGTGTATCCGCCGATAAGATCCGCGAGTTTGCCCGCATGCTGGTTAACGGCCGTACCCAGATGCTGTTTGGCTGGTGTATCCAGCGTCAGGAACACGGTGAGCAGCCATACTGGATGGGGGCGGTTATTGCAGCAATGGTGGGACAAATTGGCCTGCCAGGCGGTGGTATTTCTTACGGTCACCACTACAGCTCGATCGGCGTACCATCGACAGGCTTCGCTGCACCGGGTGGTTTCCCGCGTAACCCAGATGAAGGCCAGAAGCCTAAGTGGGATAACAACGATTTCAACGGCTACAGCAGCACTATTCCGGTAGCCCGCTGGATTGACTGTCTACTCGAGCCAGGCAAGCAGATCCGCTACAACGGTTCTAAAGTGACCCTGCCTGATTACAAGATGATGGTGATCAGTGGCTGTAACCCTTGGCACCACCACCAGGATCGCAACAAGATGAAGAAAGCCTTCAAGGCACTTCAAACCGTTGTCACCATTGACTTTGCCTGGACAGCCAGCTGTCGCTTCTCGGATATCGTGCTACCGGCTTGTACCCAGTGGGAACGTAACGATATCGATGTTTATGGCTCATACAGTGGCCGTGGCCTAATTGCGATGCAGAAGCTGGTTGACCCACTGTTCCAGTCAAAAACAGACTTCGAAATCATGACGGAAGTTGCGCGTCGTTTCGGTCGCCACAAAGAATACACCCGTGGTATGGATGAGATGGAATGGGTTCGCCAGCTTTACAGCGAATGCCGTGATGCCAACAAGGCAAAATTCGACATGCCAGAGTTCGATGAGTTCTGGGCCCAGGGTTATTTCGACGCCGGTACAGGTAAGCCTTGGGTTCGCCATGCCGATTTCCGTGAGGATCCAGAGATCAACCCATTGGGTACGCCATCGGGCTTTATCGAAATCACCAGCCGTAAGATTGATCGCTTTGGTTACGAGCACTGTCAGGGCCACCCAATGTGGTTCGAGAAGAGCGAGCGTTCACACGGTGGTCCGGGCTCAGACAAACACCCTTACTGGCTGCAGTCTTGTCACCCAGACAAACGCTTACACTCGCAAATGTGTGAATCGGAAGAGTTCCGTGCCACCTACGCGGTACAGGGCCGTGAGCCAATCTACATCAACCCGCAAGATGCCGCTGCCAAGGGCATCCAAAACGGCGACTTGGTCCGCGTTTACAACGACCGTGGTCAACTGCTAGCCGGTGCTGTACTGACAGACAGCTACGCACCGGGCGTGGTTCGTATCGAAGAAGGGGCATGGTATGGTCCTCTGAACGAGAAAGAAGGCGCGATGGATACCTATGGCGATCCAAATACCCTGACTCAGGATATTCCGTCTTCTGAACTGGCTCAGGCAACCAGTGCCAACACCTGTCTGGTTGAGTTCGAGAAGTTCACCGGTAGCGTTCCGCCGGTAACGTCATTCGGCGGGCCGATTGAAGTAAGTTAATTCTCGCTGGTAGAAAATAATAGCCCTGAACCTGATGCTGTTTGCCTAGTTCAGGGCTTTTGTTCAGTCAGGATAAAAGTCATCGGCTAGGATCTAAGCGGCAAAACGAGAGAGAATTATCTGGTGCCCGCTGACATTCGATATCAACCCACTGGCCATTGAACTGCTCTAGTGAATTGTCTGTGGCAGAATACCCCCACATAATACCGTTCTCAACCAACCCTTCTAGGCTGATTTCATTGTCTTTCCTCTCAGGCCTAACCCGTTTCACATAATTACCGTTATTGGCTTTACCGTCGAGTTCCACCCACTGGCCGTTGACATTAGATAGGCTGATACCATCGTCATACTCTGTATTCACATCAACGATGAAGACAATGCCATTGATACTCAATGTCACACCGTCATAGCTCGCCTCACCCTCAACATTGAACTCCAAATTATCCGATACACTCACCTGATCTTGGAAATCAACCCGAGTAGCAAAAAGCTTGTTCTCCAGTTCAATCAAATCCACTTCGACAATTGCACCAATTTCCAGATTTGACCGCGTCCCGTCATCAAAGGATGTATTGCCATTGGTATGAACTCGGACGTTCCCACCAATATCAAAGCTAGTGAGATCTGGGCTTACCCAAGTGATGATCCCTTCAAGCTCAGTATTGCGCACATCATCGTTATCCCGGATATCAATGAGTGAGGCGACAAACTGACTTCCGTTAAACTGGCCGTAAACCTCAACCCATAGTCCATCAGCCAATGTTCGGCTGTCTTCGATAACTGCATTAGAGTAATCGACCTGAACAGTGGCTATCGTAAACACACTTTGCGAAGGATCGAGCCCAGATATTGCTCCTTCAATTTCCGCCGTTGTTTGAGGGTCAACCACGGTAACAACTGTCACTTTCCAGCTATCATCAGGTTCGACCAAGCCGTAAAGCATCACCCAGTCGCCAATATTAAAGCCGGTACCTGGGTATTCGTAGCTAAGGCCATTTATCGATAGGCTACTATCCGAAACCGCGGTTACCTGCCCAGTCGCTGCAGGTTGCAGATAAACTTGCTGGGCTTGGCTATTCTGATATTCCACTTCAACCTGCATTCCTTGCTTTAGTTCATCAAAACTATAGCTACTGTCATCATAACTAATCGTTGCCTGTGAACCGTCAAGTTGATGCTGGTTGATCGTGAAGGACTCGTCTGGATACGAAACTGAATCTACTGTACCTATTGTTCGTGCTAACGGTGAGCTTTGGACAATATCACTGCCACCATCAGAGGAACTTGAGTCACCCCCACACCCTGTGACTCCTAGGGATAATCCAATTGCTAAAGGAAGCAAGTTAAGACTTCTCATAAAGTAACCTGTGACCAAGTTATTTCCTTGGAGATAACTCCTCAGTTTGAACTTATAGCCTTTCTGTAAGCATTGATATATTTATATTTCGCTTAGGCGTGTTGGTTTAAAGTATATGCTCCCCCACTGAAAAGCCTGACTCGTTACTGATACTCTCAATCAAGTACACTGCAGTAAGGGACGATAGTTGGACAACCAACAGCAAAACGCTAATTATGGTAACGGTTACACCAGTCTTTACCGTTGATTTTATTGACCATAATAAATATAGCTTATCTTTTTACTGCATTGATATTGCACCCGTTACACTGTCGGTGTTTAATAGTCGCCAAGCTTAATTCGAACTAGGATGTGTAGCCATGGCTACGATTAAGGATGTGGCCAAGCTGGCCGGTGTTTCCGTTGCGACGGTATCACGCGTTATCAATAAATCTCCCAAAGCCAGTCAAGCCTCAATTGCATCAGTAACACAAGCGATGAAAGAGCTGGGCTACCGCCCCAATGCCAATGCCAGGGCCTTGGTCAGCCAATCAACCAATACTATCGGTGTGGTGGTCGGCGATGTATCTGATCCTTTTTTCGGTTCGATGCTAAAAGCCATCGACCAGATCGCACGACAAAATGGTAAACAAATCCTGATCGGCAATGGTTATCACAATGCCACCACCGAAAGAGAGGCCATCGAACTGCTCATCAACAGTCGCTGTGAGTCATTGATCATTCACAGTAAAGGGTTGAGTAACCAAGAGCTGATTGATTTCGCCAAAGAAGTTCCGGGCATGGTGGTCATTAACCGCTTTATTCCGGAAATTGCCCATCGCTGTATCGCACTTGATAACCACAAGGGCTCCTACCTGGCAACAGAGTACCTGATCAAAAATGGCCACCAGCATATCGGCTATGTGTGCTCGAACCACGACATCGAAGATACCGAGCAGCGCCTTGCTGGATACCTAGATGCACTGCGCGCCTATAACTTGCCGGCCGATGACAACTACATCGAATACAGCTCCCCGGATGAAGCCGGTGGTGAGCATGCGATGATGAACCTGCTATCAAAAAACCTACCGATCACAGCTATTGCCGCCTATAACGACAACATGGCCGCAGGCTGTTTATCGGTGTTGGAAGAAAATGGGATTACCCCGCCGCAAGATATCTCTCTGATCGGTTTCGATGATGGTATCATCGCCAAGTATTTGAGCCCGAAACTGACCACGGTGCGCTACCCGATCAACATCATGGCGGAGCAAGCAGCAAACCTTTCGCTCGCTCTCGCCAAAGGTGATGAGAACAAGACATGTACCCGGATGTTTGTCCCTACCCTAGTACGTCGCTTGTCCGTCGCTCAAAAATAAAAAGCAATAAGAGGAATGTATGCTTAATCTTGAAAAACAGTTGGCCTTTATCAACGAACTGGATCGCCTGAAAGCGGTATACCGCAAAACCATGGTCAAGCCTGATAACAACCGCCAGGAAAACAGTGCAGAGCATAGCTGGCACATTGCGCTTATGGCTCAAGTGCTGAAAGACTACATTGAAGAGCCAGTTGATGTGAATCGTGCCATCATGATGCTGCTCATTCATGACATTGTCGAGATCGATGCCGGTGACACTTTTGCTTTTGCCGAACAACACGAGCTAGACGGCCAGGAAGAAAAAGAAATCGAAGCCGCCAATCGCCTGTTCGGTTTATTGCCTGACGAACAGTTCGCTGAAATGAAATCGTTGTGGATGGAGTTTGAGCAGGCTGAAACCGCAGATGCCCGCTTTGCCAAAGCCATGGACCGTATTTTGCCGCTGATCCAGAACATGTCCAATGAGGGTGGCAGCTGGGTTAAGCACACCGTGAGCAAGCAACAGGTGCTTAAGCGTAACGAGTACCTGGAAAAAGTCACGCCGAAACTTTGGCAATATGCCTGTGAGCAAATTGATTTAGCTGTTGAGAAGGGCTGGTTAACCAACAACTAATACCGGCATCATAAAGGCTTGATCACAAAGGCCGTGCAGATTAGAGCAATCTTCACGGCCTTTTGTTGACTAGGTCACTGACACATTGTTCGCTGCCATGACTAATGAGAAATTCCTTTTCTCTACATTCCATACTGTGGTGCGTTACTTATCTTTGTTAATCAGCGCCGTTTTGTAAGCAAGGTTACCTTCTTGGTCCATTGCCCTGAACTTCACACTACCTGAGCGATTGGAAGCAACAGTCACGTAAACCCTACCATGTTCATCGGTGGTGAAAGTACCAGTACCTGGAACATTGGTTGTAATTTGCACATTGCTAGCGGGTGCTCCGTTTTCGCTGACTTTTACCCATGCGCCTTCGTTTTGCGGAGTAACATCAAGGTTTAAATCGGCCATCACTGGTGAGCTTAGTAATACAGTCGCAGCAATCATAGTACCTGTAAGCTTAAGCATATCTCTTCTCCATTAATATTTTCGTTTGGGCTCGGAGTTAAATTTAGCTAGAGCATCAAGATAAAGAAACATTAAGAATTAAACATGTCGTTCGAATAATTCGAACATGATTTTTGACCCTGACATTGGTTTACGTTTATACGCAAACCTTTTACCATCAAGATAATAAACCAACCCCAGCTAAACATTCAGAGAAAAACATCATAAATTTCCACATTTATACAATAACTATTTTTCAATAACTCTATATCTCTACCCTACATGATTAAGCTATAGAGCATAAGGCATAACAAAGTTATATAAGTCGTTCAAATTCTCAAAACTGATACAGATAAACGGTAAATTACCGTAAAACACCGTCAATTGAACAATATAGAATTAGCGGCATGTAAAGATAATTTACCCAGATTATGTTGAGAAACCGTATCAAAAGTCATAATTCAAACTGACCGTACTGTAGATCTCATCATTAATTTGATCAGAGGCAAGCATGGCCTGGTGTAGTAAGTGTACACGTCACCTTTTTGCTGCCATTCCTTGTCGTCGTAGGCTAGAACGGCCCCTAAACTCACCGTGAATGAAATGGTGGTGGTTCGCGAGAAAATGAAGCCCAATTTAGCATTAACGGTCTGCCGGATGGTTAACACCATCATTTGTCACCACATCACCCAACTCAAATGGGTTGACACCTTCCAGGCACCCTATGTTGTAACCGTATTCTTCCGGCTTTGAACGTCTTTGGTGATGGGTATAAATACCACACTCAGAGCAGAAGTAGTGCTTGGAGGTATGAGTGTTGAATTGGTACAGCTTAAGGACATTCTGCCCTTTAATGATTCGAATACCATCAAGTTTGACCGAGCCCACTATCGCCCCTTTACGACGGCAAATGGAACAGTCGCAACGCCGGGGGTTTTCGATGCCGTTGGGTAAGCTCAGCTCTAATTCGACGGCGCCGCAATGGCAGGTTGCCCGATGCTTGGATTGAATTACTGTTTCACCGACACTTTTAATCATCTTCTTTCCTTGAACAAAATACCCGTCATAAGCATTAGTCAATGACTAGGCTGCCGTCGTCATTGAACTCCCAGCAATCACCATAAGCCACTTCCCATAGGTACCCATCAGGATCGGAAAAATAGCCGCTATAGCCCCCCCAAAACACATCTTGGGCCTGCTTTTCAATTTTACCGCCGGCTTTTTCCGCCAAAATTAGTACAGCATCGACCTCTTGTTTCGAACGGGTATTATGGGCCAAGGTCACGCCAGAAAATCCTGTTTTCTCCACTTTGAAGTCAGGCGATACATCCTCAGCCAGTGCTTGTAATGGATATAGCGCCAAACACACACCGCCCGTCTTGAAAAAGATAATACCGTCTTCTGGTTTTCTCGAAGACGGGAAGCCGAGTTTACTGTAAAACGCAAATGAGGCATCAAGATCTTGAACGCCTAAAGTAATGATGCTGATCCGTGGTTCCATGATAATTCCTTTTATCCCTTGTCCACTTCATCTTAGCGTGTTCTTCAAGTCGGGTCACTCCAAAGCAAAAAGGCCACAAAGTGGCCTTTTGGTTCCTACTTCCAGAAGCGGTTATTGTTGCACTTCCACCTCTTTCAATTCAGGCTCAGCGTTATAAAACTCACCTCGCTGAATTTTCGCCCTCACTTTCGCGTGCTCTTCTTCAGTAAAGGTATAGCGCGACATAATGAAAATACGGATCACCGCCCCCAATGCCGGCAGCAAAGAGACACAGAAGAACAATCCACTCAATGCTGATGCTGATTGTTCTGCATTAGGGACATAGCCAATCATGGTTAGAATAATACCGGTCAGGCCACCGGCTACCGCTACTGATAACTTGCCGGTGAATGTTTGGCCCGAGAAAGTAATTGCAGCGCAGCGCTTACCTGTACGGTAGTAAGAGTACTCCACAGTATCGGCGATCATTGCCGAGATCAGCGGGTTCGTCATCATGAAAATAGCCGTGATCACCGAAAGCCAGATCATTACCGTTGTTGGGTTGTCATACCCTGTAAAGTAAAAACCAACACGGGCCACAACCTCTAATGCACACAGCACGATGAAAATATCACGCTTACGGAACCGCTTGGTCAGCATTGGGGTGGCTAAGCAAGCTATCGCACTGACCAAGGTGATTGTACCGATGACCGATACCAGCGAGGCATCACCCATGTTGTAGGTAAAGAAGAAAATATACATGCCGTTCACGATGTTGAAGAACACATTCATGAAGAAAGCAGCAAGGATGAAGAACAATGGCTTATTCTGACGTACCGCTTGGAAAGTCTCTTTTAACGTCACCTGACCGTCAGAGGCGGTTTCGATACGCTCACGGGTGTTGAAGAAACCGTTGAGCATAAATGCAAGGCCGATCAGCATGAGGATAATCACCGCTGGTAGGTAGCCTTGATCCGCCCGCCCCTCAGCG
Organism: Photobacterium sp. DA100; assembly: GCF_029223585.1. Classification (NCBI taxonomy): domain Bacteria; kingdom Pseudomonadati; phylum Pseudomonadota; class Gammaproteobacteria; order Vibrionales; family Vibrionaceae; genus Photobacterium; species Photobacterium sp. DA100. Next base: position 2,333,333 of record NZ_CP119423.1, read on the forward strand.
AACATCGCCGACAGCTTCGGGAAGAAAATCATCGTGGCACCGATACCGGCATTCACGCCAAGCATCGCGCACGTTGCCGCTTTTGCACGCTCCTGCGGCTCATCGGTCATTACCGAAGACATTGACCAAAAAGGGACATCGGAAATGGTGTAGAGCGTACCCCATAAAATATATGTCACACCTGCATACAACACCTTGGTCGATGTATCGGCATCCATGTTATAGAAAGAAGCGATAGTTACCAGAACAATCAAGAAAGGAGTGAACAGCATATAAGGGCGGAATTTGCCAAAACGGGAATTCAAGGTGTCCATATAGCCCGCAATAATCGGGTCATTCACCGCGTCCCAAACCCGGGCAATGAGGAAAATCATACTCGCCGCAATGGGGGAAATACCCAAAATATCGGTATAAAAATAGAGAATAAACGAGCCGACAAGGCCAAAGCTAAAGCATTGACCTACCCCATAGCCGAAATAGGACATGAGCTCTTTGGGTTGCAATTTATTTTGTAGGGTTTTCATCTTCACGTCTCACACTGTGCTTATCATTGTAGTCAGGTGCAAGTAAGCCAGACCAAAAGTGGTTACTGGCTCACTTTGTGTCTGGTTAATTGGTCATTGCCAGTTTCTGAATCAAGTCAACTTCTGACTGGTCGTAAGGCGTCCCATCTTCATGGAGCAGATCGTGGAACCAGCGGGATTGATAGTTAATGTCAGCACGCTTGATTTCCGGCCACGGCAAGTGGGTCTGCGTTTTTCCTTTTACTAGCCCCCATTGATAGCAGCCAATCTGCTTTTCATGAAAAACCGGTAGCTGCTCATGAAGATTGGAGTCGGCATGACGGGCAAGCCATTCGGTGCACATCATCGGCCTGTCATAGGCCGAAACAATCTCAACCGCTTTACCAAACAGATCCAACGGTAAATAAGCGTGGAAGGTAATGATGTCAGACAATTCCATCGCTCTGCGGTCAGTTGGATGCTCATACATAGGTAAACTGCGGTCTAGAATGCTGGGTGCATGCCAGGCACCAACAGTCAATGGCTGAACCGGATCGCAATCACGCGCCCACTCAAACGCTTTCTCCATCAGCTGGTGGCTGCATGCTTCCATCTCTTCATCAAAAGCCAGCTCACCTTCGAGGGTGAATATCATCCGATTGGTCGGTTCGTTGTAGAGATCCCAGATAGTAATTCGGCTGTCTGACTGATACGTAGAGACGATATCGCGCACATAGGCCTCAACCCGGCCCCACTGACCTGGGTCCATAACGATATTTCGTCCGGGACTGGCCGCAGCCTGGCTGTTATGCAGATCGGGCACGGGCACTTTTTGCTGGCCAAGGTAGGGATGGTCGCCAGAAAAACCGCAGTCATCCATCAGCGTCATCATCACTTTAATATTCAAGCGTTGACATACACTTAGAAAAGCATCAAGACGCTGATGCAGGCCATCGCGATCGGCTTGCCAAACAATGAAAGGTAAATTGGTACGCAGAGTGTTATAACCGGCTTCTACCGACCAAACGAGTTCCTGTTCAATCACCTCAAGGTCAAAGCTTTCGGCTTGCCACATTTCCGTCCAGTTCACCGCGGTACGCGGCAAATAGTTAAAACCTCGAAGCCAACCTTGCCCCTTGTGCCATTGCCACGCTTTTTCATTAGACCACTGTTTAATCATCTCAACCTCAAAATAATGATTAGCTAATATATTAGCTAATGTATTAACTAGGTTGAATTGATCAATATTCCACTTAGTTTGCTGCTCATGAGATCACATTTCTTGTGATTTTCATGTATCAAAACGTGATCTAACACACTTTCCAGATGAAAGAACCCAGCTTGATTTGCTAATATATTTGCTAATTTATCAGCTAATGAAATTGCATCATCAATGAGTATCAAAAAGCGGATCACCATGAGAGATATCGCCTCGGCTGCCGGGGTGTCTCAACCAACTGTCTCACTGGTTCTCAACGGCTCACAGTCAATAAAACTGGCAGAAGCAACCAAGAAGAAAGTATTGGATGCCGCACAAAAGTTGGGGTATGAACATAAGCGCGCGTCGCATTCAAAAGGACGGCCGAAGAAAATCGCTTTAGTGATCAACGGGCTAAATCACTACGATCCCTTTATTGAAGCCGTTAACGCTGCCCGTGAAGCCGCCTGGCAGCAGGATCGGGTATTGGTGACATTTGATTACAGCAACGACAAGCTATTAGCTGCCCAGATCCAGAATGAAATCGAACAAGGGGAATACGATGGGCTGATATACGCCTCTAGTATGACTCGGGCCCTGTCGCCCAACATCAGTATTGATGCACCGACAGTTCTGTTGAACTGTTACTGTAAAGATCACTCCGATCTGCCGAGTATTCTTCCGGCTGACAAGCTCGGTGCTTACAAAGTAACGGAGCACCTGCTGGCACAGGGTTACCATCGTATCGGCATGATTTGCGGTGAAAAATGGATGGATGCAAGCACCGATCGACTTAATGGCTACCGCCAGGCATTGATCAATAACGATATCATTCCCGATGAGGCCCTGGTCAAGGAAGGAAACTGGTCCTTAAAAGAAGCGCATCAACAAACGCTGGCCTTGCTCGACCTGCCCAACCCGCCCGAGGCTATCTTTATCGGCAGCGATTACATGGCTATAGGCTGCTATCAGGCAATTGCTGAGCGCGGCTTGTCGATACCCGGGGATATCGCCCTGGTCAGCTTTGACAACCAACAAGTCGCGAGTGAATTCACGCCGGGCTTAACTTCTGTCGAGCTGCCTTATTCCGACATGGGACGCCAATCGGTAGAAACCCTTATCGAGCTGGTCAACAAGCAGCCCTTGATGTCTCCGACCATCAAGGTTGAAGGTGATGTCATCGTCCGGGAATCGTCTGTCAGACAATAGCGAATATGCTTGTGTTCGATATCATGGTGGCACGCTGATGTGCTAAGACAACGGCATTTTGCCCCTCATGGTTAACCTTGTCCTAGAGGGGTTATGGTGTGCTTCCATTCGGATCTCAGCACCCCATATTTTACTGAATCATAATATTCGCCGTTATAATAACGGACCTTACGTAGACAGGCTTCTTGCGTAAATCCGAGCTTTTGCGCACAGGTCATCATCCGCGGGTTACCCGACCACGTTGTTAACCCTACCCGCTCAATTTCTTTGGTGGCAAATAAGTGGCTTACCCAGGGTATCAGGGCAAGATACCCTATCCCCTGCCCCCAGTAATTTGAATCATAAATCACGACCCCGACTTCCAGCCAGCGCGTTGATTCGCACTCCCAATAATAACTGACCGAACCAACAGGGACTTCCCCTTTAGTTATCAGTTGCATACTTTCGCCTTCATACATGCGCGCAAAGAGATTAGCCTTAAACTCGGCTACGGTGGGAGTCTTATAGGGGAAATAGGGACCGTTAAACTGGGTCCAGGCCTCATCTTTGGTCACCAGTAGAAACAGTTGCTCCAACTCGTCTAACTGGGCTGGTCTAAGGCTAATAGGGTTGAGAGACAAGTAATATCCTCCGTGGCATCATCGGCGAAGTATGGCTCTGCCTAAAGCACTACACGCAATAAGACACACTATCACCTACGATAAGTGAAAAACAACAAAGCCGTGTCTAATTTTCAAGCAAATAATGTTTGCATTGCTAGACTAAAAGGTAGTTAACATTAATTGAATTAATTACTTACCTTTTATGGGGACATGGAGGAAACCATGAATGCTCTATCCATTAAGCAACGCCTGATATTGCTTATTCTGATCGCAGTATCTTCCCTTCTGTTGGCCACCTCACTTGCTGTCTTTGACAAGAGAGACAGCATGCTGAACGAACGCAAAAATCAAATTCAGATCCTGGTCGAAACCGCGGAAACATTAGTGTCAAGTCTCCATCAGCAAGCCCGCCAAGGCCAGATTTCGAACGATGAGGCACAGCAAAGGGCAATATCCGCTCTCGATGCAATGCGCTATGGTGACAATGGCTACTTTATGGTGTACGACATGACAAACACCATGGTGCACCACCCCATCAATCCAACGTTAAACGGAAAAAATCTTTCTAAGCTTGAAGATATCAACGGGGTATTGATCGTCAAAGAGCAAGTCGTTGCAGCCCAGAACGGAGGGGGGTTTGTTTCTTACCATTGGAAAAAAGCCAGCCAGGATGAAACACCCTACCCGAAAATCGCCTATTCACTGGCATTTGAGCCTTGGGGGTGGGTTCTCAACACCGGACTCTACACCGATGACGTCGATACCATTTTCTACCAAGATATCCGGAACTTGATGTCGCTGGTCGCCCTGTTAACATTAGTGCTCATAGTTGTTTCGCTATATATCACCAAAACGATCACTTCTCCCCTTGCCCACTTGCAGTCGACTTTGCAACAATCCGGAACCAACCTCGATCTTACCCTGCGCCTAGCGGTCGAGGGCAAAAATGAGATTTCTGCGGTCGGCTTGGCTTTTAACACACTCATGGCAACTTTCGAAAATACATTACAGGCTATTCATACTGGTGCGCAGCAGCTAGAAGGACAAGCAACAAAGCTAGAAAAACTGTCTAGCCATATTGTGGGGGCATCAAACCAACAGTCCGATGACACCAACTCTATTGCCGCCCTGGTTGAAGAATTTTCTCAAAGCATTCACACCATTTCCCATGATGCCGACACAATGAAATCCCTATCCAATGAGAGTGGCGAGAAAGCTAATGAGGGAGCATCGTCGATGCGTGCTGCAATAGGACATTTGAATGACATGTCGGAAAAATCACGCCGTTCGAGCCAGACGATTTCCGCTCTGGATCAGCATTCTAAGCAGATTGAAGGCATTGTCAGTGTCATCAATGATGTTGCCGAGCAGACCAACCTCCTGGCACTCAATGCTGCGATTGAAGCTGCCCGTGCCGGCGAGCAAGGCCGCGGATTTGCGGTTGTTGCCGACGAAGTAAGAAACCTTGCGGTCCGCACTTCCGATTCAACCAAGCAGATTGCCTCAACCATTCAAGAATTACGTTCTGGTATTGAAACCACTGTTGTCCATATTGAAGACAGCGTTTCTGCGGTAAGCGACAACTTATCACAGACAATAGAAGCAGAAACCCAAGTCTGTGAAATGCACCAGATGTCACAAACACTAAACACCTTAATTGAAGAAATATCATGTTCGCTTCACGAACAATCAATCGCCAACCAAGAGCTGGCAGAGAGAATCCAGCAGATAGCCGAAATGGCCACTAACAACCATCAATCAGCCAGCGATGTCCAAGGTACAGCCAAAGAAGTCTGCATCCTGGTGTCGTCATTCCATCAGTCCATCGGTAAATTCAAGGTTGCTCTTCAATAAACTGAAAGCAAAAAACGAGAAGCCCTAAACGGCGGGCTTCTCGTCTATTCCACCAGCTACTATCCGTCACGTCATCATTTCTCAAACGAGCCAGTTTAGACCGTATCCTTAACGAGACGGGATAACATCAGACAATCTCTGTTAGGACGGCCTTTTTACGCTTGGTCGGCTTTACGCTACTGGCTGCTTGTGGCTTACGCCACGTACCATCCTTTTGGCGACGGTGGAAATGGGCAGGTAATTTATCGTCTGGTTGGGTCCAAGGCGATTCTCTCAACGCTTGCTGCATATCCTTATACCCGCAGTCACGCCGTAGCCGAATCGAGCGACGAGAAAACTCAGTATCGCTAAGCGGGATATGCCCTTGCAATGGGTCAAAGGTTATATGGACAATGTCTATCTTCTTCCCTGCCGTCAGGGCTGTCACATCCGGCACCTGGGCACTAGATATTAGCTCGGGGGCAGCCCGTTTAAGGTGATCGAGGTTGCGCTTGGCAACCAGTGCTTCAAGGTGCTCGCAAGTACGGCTCGCATACTGGATTTCCTTCTCACGCCACAGCACTTCAGGCATAGTTTGCGGTAGTTCGCCCTTTGCATTCCACAGATCAACCATGAAAATCAGTAGATCTTCATCTTCCGCTAGCTCGAGAATACCGTTCAAAGGCGTATTGGATACCACCCCGCCGTCCCAATAATGATCCTCCCCAATCTTGGTTGCGGGGAATCCCGGTGGCAATGATCCACTCGCCACGGCATGTGCGGGCTCGATGGTGTCCGAATAGCTATCGAAAAACACCAACTCACCATCGGTCACTCTTGTCGCCCCAACCGTCAGTCTTACCTCATTGCCGTTGATCAAGCCGAAGTCTGATAACTCGGCCAGGGTGTCAAACAGCGGAGCTGTATTGTAGAAGCTTGTGGCACCGTCACCGGGAGGGGCGACCCATGGGTTAACCAGTCTCGGGTAGAAGAAGTTAGGCTGACCAAATGCTAATGCCGTATTGGCACTGACGGTATTGAAGGCCAATGAAAATTCAGTGGGAATGGTTACATCTGTTCCCGGCCAAGAAATCATCTCCCAAAACCTTTCAAGCTGCTCAAGCCGAGCTTCCGGTTTATTACCAGCCAAAATCGTAGAATTAAGCGCGCCGATAGAGATACCTGCAAACCAGTCCGGTGTGTAACCGGCTTCCTCCAAAGCCTGATAGGCCCCGATATGATAAGCCCCTAGTGCCCCGCCACCTTGTAGCACCAAGCACACCTTGGGCTTTCTGCCAATACTTGTTGTCTTCGCCATGCTCTATTTCCTTGAGTTAATAAACACTTACACAAATCGCTTGGATATGTTTTCTATAGACCAAGAAAATAGGCACAGCCATTAAGGTTTTTAGTCAAACAACAACAACGGAAAAGGCGTCACAGTTTGTCAGCTCGGAGTTTCACCAATCAACACACCGATGAGTCATTGCCCATAAATGAAATGGCTTTAATCGACAGGGCAAGAAAAAGGGGGCATGGGTAGGCAAATGCTAAGCCATTTCTGGAAGTTACAAGCGGCTTTGCGAGGGACAGAAAAGAGAAAAGTTATAGGTTGATGACCAAGATCAATTTATTGCATATACATTGGTCGTATGTTGTAAACATGTTGCGACAAAAGAGGATGCGTATATATGGAGCTAATACAAGATCCAAGGTGTTATACCGACATCTGTATCGATGGAAAATGGTTTCACCATGACCACTGTACCGATACGGCCTATATGCTGTGGGGAGGCTCTTCACCCCATATCCAGTTAGATAGAACTCCGAAGACTGAAAACGAACTCATAGAACTACTCTCGCATGCCAACCAAAACGAATGACCTGGACATTACATAGCTGGTACTTAATATATAGGCACCAGCTAATCATCACAGTGCAAAGTTGAACCCGCAATTATTCGTCAACAGTAAATCTCTTGCCTAGCCTTGTGAAAATGAAATAAATAGGCAAATAAATTACCAAAAGTATCAATGTATCGAGCAAAAAGTGTAGTTCACCTGCCGCCAAAGTGGCGCCGACGAAATAGTTCTTAACCGTTATGGCACAAAATACCGACACGAACGTGACGATGACAGTCATATAGTTTTTTTTCATGCTTAAAACCAGATACAGCGTCTCTTACAAATCAGACGGAGATTATACTACTTCCCAACGTCTTTCTTCACCTGTTAACGGGCGAGTATCCGTACATGAACGGATTCATCTACACGCGAAAGGGCTTTCAGAGATAGAATAACTGCTCTTGACTTACCCCATCATCGCCAAATGTAATCAATCCGGCACCGACAATTTCACCAAGCTGCCACTTACACCATGCTTTGTCGCCATCGACCATGACATTGGTGATCTCCATTTTTTCGCCGTGCTTCCTCAGTTCAGAGATATACCCTGGTAAATCACCTTTACCATAGGCAACACCATCCCTGTCCAACAGCTGATATTCGGCTGTCACATTGGCAGCGATAGCTGTAGCATCCAAGCAACCAAACCCGTTTGCATAACCACCCAACTTCTCTTGTGCTGACATAATGTTGTCCTCTGCATACTGCAGATCAACTGATACCCACTTGCAGTATAGTTGGTTACACCAATATCTATAAAGGACATACAATAGCGCCTTTGCTGCAGCCCGCATCTTGCCTTAGAGCGGGCTAGCACGCTATAACACCTTGGTTTTAATTCACTAACTGCACATTTGATTTGTCGATATTAAGCCCAGTCAGCTTTTCGAGAAAATGCGTGATATTTGACTTTGCCGAGCCTTCGTTGGCCATTCTTAGACGTTCAACCCCACTAAATGCATCGCCAAATGTCGCGGTGTAAGGGGCAACAATCACCTCATCAAATACAACGTCTTGACTACTCTTCTCGATTAACACATAACGAATCGATGATGTGACCTCCATATCCAGACCAAACGAAGGCTGATCAACTTCCATCAACTGCGCGGATAACTCATACTCCGGCTGCCCATCTTTTGCTATCAACGTTAGTAGCTGCAGCGAATGTTTCAACGCCGATTCAAACTCTGCATTGCCTATCTCAGAAGTCCAAAGAGGATTAGTTTCTTCTCCCCCATCCACTTGGTTTACCGCAATGGCGTTGGTGAGTTTTTCATCAAAGGTCATATTGACAGAGTCGTCAATTTTCATATTTTCAACCTGAGCAGGCGATGCACAGCCAAACAACAGTGAGCCCGCGATTAGCACGGCAGAAAATCTTAGTAAATTCATATTTAATCAATCCATATAAAAGCAAAAATCAGCTTCATCCTATATACAGAAAGACTTTAGGGCAATGCATTGCATATCATTCTGCGACCCACCACGACTTCTCAACAATATCAGTAAGTTAATATCATAATAGCGATAATAGAGAGCGGCACATTTTAAGGGCTCCAATAAAAAAAAGCCCGCTCATACGAGCGGGCAAACCCCAATTCAACAACAAAGAAAAACAAAGCAACTAGAAATTAAACCGGTACCCGGTGTAATGAGCGTAGGTCTGGTTTGGCCGCAGAATGCTATCACCCGGCCACTCTGGATGGTTAGGTGCATCTGGCAGGTATTCAGTTTCTAAACAAAAACCCTGGTGGACCTTGTATTCCCCCGATGCCCCTTTCGTACCCGTCAGGAAATTCCCGGTGTAGAGCTGGACCGCTGGCTTGGTTGTTTGGACCGTCATGGTGATTTTCTGATCTGGCGTAATCACCGTGGCAACATCACTGATACCATCGCATACTTCAGGCTTTAACAGTAATGCATGGTCATAGCCCCCCACCAATACCTGCTCGGGATCGGTTCGAAGCTCCTGGCCAATGGTTTTACCCTCCCTGAAATCAAATCCGGTCTGTGCTACCGATTTCAACTCCCCGCAAGGAATACCAACATCAGAGGTAGGAACGAAGTAGTCAGCCCTAATCGTTAACTCATGCTGTAAGCAATCCACCCCAGAGGCTTCTCCTGCCAAATTAAAGTATGCATGGTTGGTGAAGTTTACCGGGCATGGCTCATCACAGTCCGCCTGATAGCTAATCGCTACTGTATTGTCCTCAGTCAGCTCAAACGTCACTTTCGCTTCAAGGTTACCTGGAAAACCTTGGTCCCCATCTTTAGAGAGCAGACTAAAGACAAGCTTTGAGTCGGTGCGAGAATCCAACGTCCAACGTCGATGCGCGAAACCTTCCGGGCCGCCATGAAGCGTATTGCCCGCTTGGTTGGTGCTTACCTGGAATGTTTTGCCATCGATCGTAAATTGCCCACCGGCAATACGGTTGGCGTAGCGCCCTACCGTCGCACCAAAATAGGCACTCTGCTTGAGATGATCCGTCATGTTGGCACAGCCAAGCAGCACTTCTCTCGCATCACCGTCGACAGGGACTGTACAACTCAGCCACGTGGCACCAATATCCATGAACGTTGCCGTCATGCCTGCATCATTGGTTAGGGTAAACAGGTTGGCAGAGCGACCGTCATCGGCCGCCTCCATTGTCATGGTTTCGTGCAGCGCTAACACTTTATGTGGTAGTGTCATTTTCATATTCCTTCTTTGAGCAATCTCACCTTAGGCAAGTGCACCCGCGCCAGCTTTTGCTTTACACACGTAAATGGTTTCTTTCAGCCCAGTCTCTGCCTCATACGTCTCAGCAAGGGCGGCCTTCACCTCTTCAACCAATGCCGGCGGGACAATTGACACAACGCAGCCGCCAAAACCACCGCCAGTCATACGCACACCACCTTGTTCGCCAATCACGGCTTTAACGGTATCAACAATGAAATCAATCTCACGGACCGTAATTTCAAAATCGTCGCGCATCGAGGCATGAGATTCTGCCATCAGCTCTCCCATACGCTTCATGTCACCTTGGCTCAAAGCGATAGCGGCTTCTTCAGTGCGATCATTTTCGGTGATCACGTGGCGAGCACGCTTGGCCACCATTTCGTCAAGCTCCTCTACACGAGCATTGAACTGCTCAATCGTGACGTCACGCAGTGCTTTCACACCGAAAATACGGGCCGCTTCTTCACATTGCTCACGGCGAGTGTTGTACTCGCTGTCAACCAAACCACGCTTTTTGTTGGAGTTGATGATAACCACCGCCATATCTTCCGGCATAGAGACAGCTTTGGTCTCCAGCGAACGACAGTCAATCAGCAAGGCATGGTTGGCTTGACCTTCGGCAGAGATCAACTGATCCATAATGCCGCAGTTACACCCTACAAATTCGTTTTCCGCCTGCTGGCCATTCAGGGCAATCTCCTGCTGGCTGATTTCTAGCGCATAGAGTGTCTTGAATGTCTGCCCAATCACCACTTCCAGTGCCGCAGAAGAGCTCAAGCCCGCACCTTGCGGAACATTGCCGCTTACGGCGATGTCGGCACCGGCAAACTCATAGCCACGGCCTCGCAGACACTTCACGACACCTTTGATGTAGTTGATCCACATACACTCTTCGTCGAAAGCAATCTCTGAAGTCAGGTCGAACTCTTTGGTTTGATTACCGTAATCCACAGACACCACGCGCACAATATTGTCATCACGACGGGCTGCTGCAACAACCGCTTGGTAATCAATCGCGCACGGCAGAACGAAACCGTCGTTATAGTCGGTATGCTCACCGATCAGGTTCACGCGACCCGGTGCTTGGATAAGATGCGTCGCTTGGTAACCCAGTACGGAAGAAAATGAAGTATTAACAGCGTCGATCAGCAATTGTGTTTTAGACATAAAATGTTCCTTTCTTTCTGTATGGGTTGCTTATTCTTGTTCGCGGTAATGGACGTCGCTTAGGGCACGCAACTTGTCTGCTGCCTGCTCTGCCGTCAGGTCACGCTGGCTTTCAGCCAGCATTTCATAACCCACCATGAACTTGCGCACGGTGGCAGAGCGCAGTAGTGGCGGATAGAAGATGGCATGAAGCTGCCAGTGTTCGGTCGAAGTATCACCTTCTTTGAAGAACGGTGCGTAGTGCCAGCCCATAGAGTAAGGGAACGAGCACTTGAACAGGTTGTCGTAACGGCTGGTTAGCTTTTTGATCGCAACGGCAAGGTCATCACGCTGCTCGTCGGTTAGGTCGTTCATGCGACGGATATGGGTTTTCGGCATCAGCATGGTTTCAAATGGCCATGCCGCCCAATAAGGTACGACGGCGATCCAATGTTCCGTTTCAACGACCGTGCGGGAGCCATCTGCCATTTCTGCCTTAGCATAATCCACCAGCAGGTTCGAGCCATGCTGTTGGTAGTAGCCACGCATGTTTTCATCCTTACGAGCAATTTCATTTGGCAAGAAACTATTAGCCCAAATCTGACCGTGCGGGTGTGGCTGGGAGCAGCCCATCGTTGCCCCTTTGTTTTCAAATGCCTGAACCCAAACGTATTCCGTGCCAAGCTCTTCGATTTGATCGTTCCAAGTGTCAATCACCTTGCGGATCGTCCCCACAGGCAACTCAGGCAGCGTTTTACTGTGATCAGGAGAGAAGCAAATCACACGGCTCAGGCCGCGAGCACTTTCACAGCGGAATAACGGATTATCCGATTCAGGCGCATCCGGCGTTGACGGTGTCAGTGCCGCATGGTCATTGTTGAACACATAGGTATCGGCATAGTCAGGGTTTTTATCACCTGAGACACGGGTGTTGGTCGGGCAAAGGAAACATTCACTGTCGTAGGCCTTGTCTTCTGCCTGTTGCGGTGTTTCATCAGCCCCCTGCCACGGGCGCTTAGCACGATGCGGAGAAACCAAAATATATTGTCCCGTCAACGGATTGTAACGACGATGAGGGTGGTCGACAGGGTTAAACTTTTGCTCAGACATTATCAAAACTCCCAATTGCAGATTGGCTGCAAAACATAAAGGTAGGAGCAGGCATACTTAGGGGGTGAAGATACCGCCTGCTTCCAAAATCATCTCAAAACGAATTAGTAACCGTTCGGGTTCTCAGATTGCCAGCGCCAGGTATCGGCAGCCATCGCAGTCACATCAAATTTGGCTTCCCAGCCCAGCTCCTCTCGAGCTTTTGCCGGATCCGCCCAGCACTCGGCAATATCGCCCGGGCGGCGAGGACACATTTTATAAGCCACATCATGACCACAGGCTTGACTAAAGGCGTCAACCATTTCGAGCACACTGCTACCCTTGCCGGTACCTAGGTTATAAATATGCAGGCCAGGCTTTTCGCCAACAGTACGCAGGGCCGCAATATGGCCATCGGCCAAATCCATAACGTGGATGTAATCACGAATGCCAGTCCCGTCCGGTGTTGGGTAGTCATTACCAAACACAGAGAGGAATTCTCGGCGCCCTACCGCAACTTGGGCGATAAATGGCATCAGGTTATTAGGAATGCCCTGCGGGTCTTCCCCCATAATGCCCGATGGATGGGCGCCAACCGGGTTGAAGTAACGCAGCAAGGTGATACTCATTTCCGGTACCGCAACCTGAATATCACGCAGGCACTCTTCGACCATGTACTTGCTGCGACCGTAAGGGTTGGTGACTTGACCTGTTGGTGTCGTTTCTTTGATTGGGATTTCGGTAGGATCACCATATACCGTAGCGGATGAGCTAAACACTAAGCTGTTCACGCCTGCCTGCTTCATGGCATCAACGAGCATCAATGTGCCATGGACATTGTTGTCATAATATTCAAGCGGTTTTTGCACTGACTCACCCACGGCCTTCAAGCCCGCAAAATGGATCACAGAGCGAATTTCATGCTCTGAGAAAATTTGATCCAATATTTCACGATCACGAATATCACCTTGATAGAAAGTCGGTGTTACACCTGTCAGTGTATCAACCCGCTCAAGCACGGCTTCTTTACTATTGCAAAGGTTGTCCAGAATGATTGGTTCAAGACCTGCCTCAATCATTTGTACACAGGTATGGCTTCCGATATATCCCATACCACCCGTTACTAATACCTTCATCACTCTCTCCCAACTCACTCGCTATGACAGCCCAAACCACCTCAACGAGAACAACCTCTTGTTCTTAACTGCGAGCAAGTTTATCAATAAGCTCAAAATGAAATCTGTGATCATTGCCACATTGTGTAAACGTTTCCACAAATTACAACGCATTGATGGGTTCCGTTCATTTTATCAGTCAAGCACTCTCCATTAAGGAAAATCAATAAAAACATTATTATTCATAAATATATGAAGATTTCGTGGAGTAAGGAACATTGGGTTCGTGCTTGGTACACCGTAAAGTCAACGATGAACAAAATCTGACAGCCAGTGAAAACGATTACCCTTAATCAAAGGAAGTTATCTAACAGCAATAAGAAAGGAGAACGAAATACAAGCCAAACACCTATGCAATGTGATGCGCAAAGCTAATTTAACATTTTGATATGCATCTACTGGCAGTTAAAAGCTATACTAACCGAGTTTGATAAGTATCATGGATAAAGTATGAAAACTGCTATATTACGATTTTTACTATTTTTCATACCCTTACTGACTATTACGTCAGCATCTATCTATTATATTTACAGCGAAGATATCACTCAGCTCAACCATCGCATTCAAGATCGAGAGAATAGCCGCCATCAATCCTCTTTACACATTACCCGGTTACACTTCGCGCCGATTATTGAAGATCTCCGTTACATCAGTGAAAAAACAATAGAGTTATCCCAATCTCAACACTCCATCGAGCGACAGCACGAGATCCTGACCGCAACATTCCAGCGTATATCAACAACCCGCTCCTACTATGATCAGGTGCGGTTGATCAACGATCAGGGCCAGGAAGTTATCAGGGTAAACAAAGAAGTTGGCGGAACTGAAGCAGTCACGAAAGATAAATTGCAAAATAAAAGCCACCGTGACTATGTTCAGAAAGCCCTAAACATCCCGCCGGGTAGTTTTTACACCTCTCAATTCGACCTTAATCAAGAAAATGGCAAAGTCGAACTCCCTCACAAACCCATGCTGAGGTTTGTCAGCCATGTGAAAATTAACGGCAAAAGCTGGTTGCTTACACTCAATTATCTCGGTATCGACTATCTTGAAGAGCTCAAAGAGCAATACGGCTGGGACCAAGTGCAAAACTGGTTAATAAACAGCGATGGTCAATGGTTGCTTGGTCCGACAGCAGAAAGTGCATGGCAATTCATGCCAACCTTGGTCGATCCCCAACAGCAGGATTTTAATACCCTATACCCTTCTCTCTGGAATGAGATTAAGAACAACAACCGCGGCCAAGTCATTATTGGCGACTTCCTGTATACCTATACCCGCTTTTTCTCCGGTTCAACCTTCAAAGGAGAAGATAGTTTTACCCTGCCTTTTCAGGGTACCGACTTACCCTGGACAATCATATCCAAAATCAACATGGCGGAAGCGGTGGCCGAACTTGCTTTCACTAAAAAGCGTATCGTCAAACTGGTCATTTTCACCGCGTTAATCATCTGTTTGGCTTCTGGGTGCCTAGTACTGGCCTGGCATCTATCCCAGTTATTGAATGCCCAGCGCAAAATGACACTAAAAATTCAAGATACCGCCTTACAATACGCAACGGTATTGCGCCATGTACCAGACGGACTAATGACCCTCGACCAAGAGATGAAAGTTGTCACCGCCAATAATGCCGCGAGGCAGATATTATCCCTTGGTAATAAGGACATTACTGGCTCTACCCTGACAAAACTATTACCCGGGACGCAATTCCGCCGACAGATGGAAGCGATTATTGAACAATTGCATCAATTGCGCGAGAAGAAACAACCCACAATCAAGATCCGGTTGCAGTTCACCAACCTGAAAACCAAGCATATTGAGGTCATCGCTACAGAAACGATCTACAGCTCAAGCCGTGAAATTTTGCTTAACCTGCGTGATGTGACCTACTGGATTGAACGAGAGGAAAAACTCAAGAGCATGTCGCGTGCCCTTGAACAGAGCAACGACTCTATCATTATTACGGACAAAAGAGGTGTGGTGGAGTATGTTAACCGCTCTTTCGAAGAGCATAACGGTATCAGATCCAAAGACATTATTGGTAAACAATCAATTGAATTGTTGAGAAATACACTCAACAACCTCAATGACGTCAAGCATGTGCAAAAACAACTAAAAGACGGCCATGTTATTGAGCGCGTTATTGCCCGCAAACAGGGTGATGAGCAGGTCATCTATGAAGAAAAAACCATTGCCCCTATTCGTAACAGCCGCGGAAAAATTAGCCACTATATTTCCACCGGCAAGGACATCACAGAGCGGGTATTATTTGAGAACCGCTTGCACCGTCTCGTGCATTACGATTTGTTAACTGAACTGCCAAACCGAACCTTGCTACAACAACAACTCGGTGCCGCAGTGAAATGCAATAAGCTCCACGGAGAGAACATCGCTCTGCTTTCTCTGGATTTGGATTATTTCAAGCAGATCAACGATTCTCTAGGACATGCAGTCGGCGACAAGGTGATCCAAACTGCCGCGAAGCGTATTCAGCGTCTATTAAGAGAAACGGACTTCCTCGCCAGACTTGGTGGTGACGAGTTCGCCATTCTCCTATCGCAAAATGCCAACTTGCAAAATGTCACCAATATTGCGACGCGTATCTTGAAACACATCTCGGCTCCTCTCGTTGTGGAAGGCAAGGAGCTGTTTTTAACCGCCAGCATCGGTATCAGTTTCTTCCCCGATGACTCGGAGATCGCTGAGAATATCAGTAAATATGCAGATATCGCCCTGTACCGAGCCAAAGAGCAAGGGCGTAACCAATTCTGTTTCTATACCCAGGAAATGGGCGTACACAGCATACAGCAAATTCAATTGGAATCTGAATTACGACGCACTGTGGGTACTGATCGCTATGAGTTTTACTATCAACCCAAAGTTCATGCCCATGATCATGAAATATCAGGTATTGAAGCCCTGCTAAGATGGCGAAATAAACACGGCGAGCATGAGTCACCACTCAATATTATCCCGATACTTGAACGCTCTGGCGTCATTATTGAAGCGGGAGAGCACTTGATACATAAAGCCTGCCAACAATTAAAAGATTGGCAGAGCAAAGGAATCTATCTCAACTTTGCCATTAATATCTCGGCCCAGCAGTTATTGGGATCAAATATCGTCGAAACAATCGACAAAGCGATCATTCAAGCTGGCTGTGATCCCAGATATCTCGAAATAGAGATCACCGAAACCGTCATCATGTCCGATGTTAATACGGCACTAGACAAGCTAATTAAGCTTGAAGCCCTTGGGGTTAAAATTGCTATCGATGATTTCGGAACCGGCTATTCATCACTCGCTTACCTGAGCCGTTTCCCAATCCACATTCTCAAGATTGATCGCGAGTTCATCAAAGATCTGCCTTGGAACAAAGATAATATTGCTATCACCCGCTCAATCGTCGAACTGGCTCATAACTTGAATATGCGAGTTGTAGCCGAAGGCGTAGAAACCCAGTCTCAACGTGATTTTCTGGTGAGCATCGGAGTTGAGGAGTTCCAAGGCTTCTTATTCGGCCGACCTCAACCAGTCGAGGAATTTGAACAGCATTACCTCAAAAAAGCTGAAGACAATGCTCCAAACGCAATCAAGATAAAAGATTCAGAGGTGTAACCTGAACCTTTCCCGGCATCGCGAAGGGTAAAAACGAAAAAAAATTGATCTCACGCGTATTATATACGCTGTTTTATTAATCACCCGTGACCAAAAATCAATCTCAGTTATCATTTAGCAAGAATAGGATAAAAAAATTCAAAAAAATATAGGGCGAAAAACACTCACCTCGATGATATTTACCCCTAAAGATCCAATTAGGTTACAAAATAAACAACAATTTCAGAGGCGTAACATATTAATTACATTGATTCTTGACAGATATATTCCGCTTTTTTCGTATGGATATTCACTATTAAAGCAATAGCCTGCTGATTTTAAAGCGGTCACGTTTTCATTCTGAAGCATTTCTTATCTTTTGAATTGATTATCAACAAAGCTCCAACAAATCAATTCTAAGAACATTACAATAACAAAGCACCTTGCAGCTTTGTCTTAAAATATACATAAGCACAATAATCAAAACATAAACAACCAAGTGATAACCAAGGGTCTACACTATTGCAGTTGAAATGGCAATATAGGCAGTCGCCATTTTAGGCGGTAAAATTAACGCCTGAGAAAAAATGAAAAGACATAATCATGAATTCAGTTATACAAGTAAGCGAACTTGAGTCGTTTCTCATTGCGATTATTGTGCTTTTTCTTGGCTACTTCATTAATAGCAAAGTAAAGGTATTCCAAAAGTACAATATTCCTGAGCCTATTGTTGGCGGATTAATTGTTGCTGTACTTATTGCAGTCTTACATACACAAGGTGTCGATATAACCTTCAAGCTAAGCCTCAAAGACACACTCATGCAGATGTTCTTTGCCACGGTCGGCTTAGCCGCTAGCTTTAAATTATTAGCCAAAGGTGGCTCTCGGGTATTCTTGTTCCTTGGTGTTGCAACACTCTATATCGTTATCCAAAATGCCGTTGGTGTAAGCCTAAGCACTATGCTTGGCCTTGACCCTCTCCTGGGGCTGATGGTGGGCTCTATCACCCTTTCTGGCGGCCATGGTACAGGCGCGGCATGGTCACAGACGTTTGCGGATAGCTATGGCCTACAGACCCTAGAACTGTCAATGGCAGCAGCCACATTTGGCTTGGTCATGGGCGGAATCATTGGCGGTCCTGTCGCACAGCGGCTGATCAATCGGTTTTCACTGAAGTCGGAGTTCGGTATTGGCGAGAAACACCATATTGAACACCCTGATCTGGTCACATATAGCGACCACGAAGAGGATCGCATTACCGCGAAGAATACAATCGAAGTACTCTTTATCCTGCTGATCTGTGTCGCTGGCGCTGCACATGTGAAAGAGTTTATCGACGGCTTTGGTATTAGCTGGCTACGTATCCCTGACTTTGTCTACGCACTCTTTATCGGTGTATTCATTACCAACATTTGTGAGACAACCAAGGTTTACAAAATCAATAATGAAACCGTCGATGCCCTGGGCACCATTTCACTTTCCCTGTTCCTGGCTATGGCTTTAATGAGCCTGCAGCTGTGGGAGTTGCTTGGCCTTGCATTGCCAATGATTGTGATTTTGTCGGTACAAACGGTTACCTTGGCGACATTTGCCTACTTTGTCACTTTCCGACTCATGGGCAAAAGCTATGATGCAGCAGTAATTGCAGGCGGCCACTGTGGCTTTGGTATGGGTGCGACCCCTACAGCTGTAATGAATATGGGGGCACTCGTTTCACGCAATGGCCCATCGCCGCAGGCATTTATGGTCGTCCCTATTGTCGGTGCCTTCTTTATCGACATCGCGAACCTTATTGTTCTACAAACCTACATCAGCTTCATTCAATAATCCCCCTCACCTTGCCGGGCCTCTATGGCCCGGCTTTGCCGTTCGGCTTCTCCCAGCTATTATTATTTTATAGAGCCTTAACTATTAGGTTGATGACTGCATCAACTGGTTATAACAACGAACAGAAAAAGATCTTCTCTCGTTTAGGGTGCGCTTTATTAATGGCCACAAGCGTCTGTGGTATGTCTGTTGAACCTATACCTATCGTCAAGTTCGGTAGGGTCATGAAGAGCGTGGGAGTATCAATATGTTAGGTGAAAATCATGCACTGTTTATCGAGTACCCAGAGCATCAGGACAAAATTAAGGAGCTGAAACAATCTGACGAACACTTCAAGCAAATGGCCGATCGCTACCACCATCTAGATCACAAAATCAGAGGCCTTGAAGGTAGTAACATCCCCACAGACGATCACCATTTTACCCAACTCAAATTAGAACGCCTCCAACTGAAAGACAAAATCTACAGTATTCTTTCCCACTGATCCTGCCACATCCACTTCATACACTATGTCCACATCGCAGGTTTACAAACTGTGATGCGGGCATATATTTACACGTTCACATCTCCCCCAAGACTCACCCGCAGCACGGGTAAGCACTTGAATTGTGAGGTTATTTATTATTAACAATATATGAATGGACAAAATCACCGAGGAAACAATTGTAACTAGATATTTCTAGCTGTTTCCTATTCAAAAAATATTGATAGAATCCGCGCACCTTTAGTAGCAATCAACTTTTGTTAATAAAGACCAATTTTTTTTGAGTGCAGCATGAGAACCATGCTGCTTACCTTCTAGTGACTGAGAAAACAATGACTAAATTCGATAAAGCAAAGCAGATCCTGCTGGCAGGTTTCTGTATCAACCTATGTATGGGCATCCTGTATGCTTGGAGTGTTTTCAAGCAAGCTCTAGTTCTCGATATGGGCTGGTCCGATGCAGACGCTTCAATGCCATACTCAGTTGCTGTAATTACTTTTGCTCTATCTCTTTTGGTAGCTGGTGTTCTTCAAGATCGCATGGGCCCACGCAAGATCCTTATCTTGGGTACGACACTTGTTGGCTCAGGCATGATCATTTCAAGCTTTGCAACTAGTCCTCTACTTCTTCTAATTACCTTTGGTCTAATGACTGGTGCAGGTATCGGTTTTGGCTATGCGTGCCTTGCCCCTTCTGCAATGAAGTGGTTCCACCCATCAAAGAAAGGTCTGGTAAACGGCCTAATCGCTGCCGGCTTTGGTTTGGCTGCGGTTTACCTAGCACCACTAACTTCGCTGCTAATTGACTCTTTCGGTATCAGCACGAGCTTCCTGATTCTTGGTGTTGCTATCCTGCTAATCTCAGTTCCACTAGCAAGCACTATCACTAACCCACCAGAAGGCTACCAGCCACAAACACCTGCTAACTACAAGGCGAAAGCTAGCAAGCCGGTTGACATCCAATGGCGTGCAATGTTGAAAACACCTCAGTTTTACTCGCTATGGGTTATGTTTGCCCTTGCCTCTTCAGCCGGCCTGATGGTTATTGGTAATATCACTCTGATCGCTGCCCAGCAGGCAAACATCACTGAAGCGGCATTCCTTGTCGTTGTCCTGTCAATTTTCAACTCTGGCGGCCGTGTTGCTGCTGGTATGCTGGCAGACAAGATCGGTGGCCTTCGAACGCTTACCCTGGCATTTATCATGCAGGGCATCAACATGGCACTATTCGCAAGCTTTGATTCAAGCTTCACGCTAATGGTTGGTGCAGCGCTTGCAGGTGTTGGTTACGGTACGCTACTAGCCGTATTCCCAACCCTAACCGCTGAGTTCTACGGACTGAAAAACTATGGCGCCAACTTCGGTGTGCTTTACACGGCATGGGGTGTAAGTGGCTTTATCGGTTCGGCTATTACGGCTATCGCTATGGGCGCTTCAGGTAACTACACCCTGGCGTACAGCATCTGCGCGGTAATGATGGCACTGAATGTACTGCTTTCTGTACTAACCAAACCGGTTGATGCCGAGGCCCTAGAGAAAAAACTGGCTCGTGCCTAAATTTTCCTAACTAGACGATAAAAAAGCACAGCCTCGCTGTGCTTTTCCTTTTTCTTCTCACTCAAGAATTCTCATTCAACAATTCAAGATAGATTCCACATCTTTGACTCAAGTATTAATTGATCAAATTCGACACCATTGCTTCACTATTGAAGCAATATGAATTTATCGTTTTGTATTATTTGAATTAAATTTCTTCTCCCAGCATTTTCTTATTCACCAGCTCTTTTAACTTAACTGTTTTCTTTTTTGTTTATTTTTAATAATTGTTGCAGTTTCACTCTCCTTTCCAATTTACGACGCCGTTTCTCCCAAATCAAATACCTACGACTTTTTTATCTCATGCTGGTTTCACAAAAGTGATAATTAAGAACCCAGATTTCACTCATCTTTATTGCACGAGGTTTTCTCGTATATAAAAGCAACATTTCGTATTGGACGTTAGGGGTGAGTGATGAAGAACAACACGTTATTTAAACGTCATCGACTAACAGCCTTAGTAGCAGCTTCAATGTTTGGGTTGGCTACCGGGATCGCCAGTGTCAATGCCGAAGTGGTTGAAGGACCTGATTTATCAGGCCTCGGATCACTCAAAGGCATTAAACCGGCTCCCGTACCTGGGCTCGATGAATATGTAAAAAATGAAAAAGCAGCCATAAAACTTGGCAAGGCACTGTTTTGGGACATGCAGGCAGGTAGCCAGGGGCAGGCTTGTGCAAGCTGTCACTACAGTGCTGGTGCCGATAACCGGACTAAAAACCAAATCAGCCCGGGTCTCAACAATGTTGATGAGACCAAAAGGGAGATTTTTGATCCGACGCAAACCGGTGTCGGCGGACCTAACTACACGTTAGTGCCAAATGATTTCCCATTCCGTGTTTATGCCAATCCTGATGACCGTGACTCAGAAGTCCTATTCGATTCCGACGATGTTGTCTCTTCGCAAGGGGTTGAAGGTCTGGTATTTGACGAACTTTACGGCGGAAGCTTTGGCGACCCGAGGTACTCGGACCGCCGCGAGACCTGTGACACCGTCAAAGATATTTTCCACGTTGGTGACGTGAGCACTCGCCGTGTCGAACCACGTAATACGCCGACCGTTATCAATGCCATTTTCAACTTCCGTAACTTCTGGGATGGTCGGGCCAATAATACCTTCAACGGGGTTGACCCATTTGGCCGTCGTAACCAAGAGGCCAAAGTGCTCCATTTTGACCCATATACCAAATATGTCAGCCAGAAAGAAGTGGATCTGATTAACTCCAGTGCGGCCTCGCAGGCTGTTGGCCCTCCGGGCAGTGCGTTCGAAATGACCTGTGCCAACAAGGCCTTCAGAGATATGGGTAAGAAACTACTCAATCTCAAACCGCTTGGCCTACAGCAGGTTGACCGCTCGGACAGTGTCTTGGGTTATGACTCGAGCTATCCGAACGACGGTCTTCGCTCTCGATACAAAGAGATGATCAAAGACGCCTTCAATATCGAATACTGGGGTTCGGATCAAGACTTTGACGGCTACAGCCAGATGGAACAAAACTTCAGCCTGTTCTGGGGCTTGGCAATCCAGCTATATGAAAAAACCTTGATCTCGGACGATTCACGCTTTGACCGTTATATGGATGGCGACAAATATGCTCTGACCACCCTCGAGAAAAAAGGCCTGGAGATATTCGTCGATAAAGGCAAGTGCGTGAACTGTCACAGTGGTCCAGAGTTCTCGAAAGCCATGACGCACTTGATTGCCGAGGAGCAGGAAGAAGGTCTGGTCGAGCGGATGCACATGGGAGACGGGGGCATCTCGCTCTATGACAACGGCTTCTACAACATCGGTGTGACGCCGACCAACCAAGACCTTGGCTTGGGCGGAAAAGACCCTTGGGGGAATCCTCTGTCGCATACCCAGCAGTTTATCGAGAAGCTGTTAGGTAACGATGTGCCTGATAACTTTGAGGTCGATCCCTGTACCTTTGAAGCCAAGGTGCTTGCAGACGAGCCTTGCGACTCAGAAGCCCACACCAACGCACTCAAAACGCTTGTCCTAGAGGGTAAAGAGCGAACAGCTGTTCACGGGGCGTTTAAAACCCCCACGCTACGTAACATCGAGCTAACCGGCCCTTACATGCACAACGGGAGTATGTCGACACTTTGGCAAGTTGTCGAATTCTACAACCGTGGTGGTAACCGCACCAGCGAAGGCCTTGGCGATTCATCCGGCTTTGGCGATATCACGTCCAACCTCGACCCAGACATTCGCAGCCTTGGGTTAACGGACTACGAGAAGAAAGCACTGGTTGCCTTCATGAAATCGCTGACCGATGAGCGTGTTCGCCAAGAAAAAGCACCATTTGACCATCCACAGCTGTTCATCCCGAACGGTGTTGAAGGGGATGAGTTCTTTGCCGAAACCAACCTCAACGGCTCGCCTAAAGAAGAGTGGATTGAGATCCCTATGATTGGTGCCTACGGCCGTGCCGCGAAAGGTCTGGAACCGCTCAAGCCATTCCTTGATGGTGCTGAGCCTGACTACCAGTCACCGGTATACAATGAGCCGGCGCCGGAACCAGAGCCAGCACCTAAGTACCTGGAAGCCAAGGACGACGAGGTTTCAGCCAAATACGGCTTTACCACGAAGATCAAGCCGCTAGACAATGATGTGGCCGGTGACTACGCCATCGACCCACGCAGCATTGTGATCCACAATGCCCCTAGCAGCCGGGACTGCCGTTACAGCATCCACTTCGATGGCAGCATTTCGGTGACACCGCTGAAAGACTACGAGATGAGCATGACTTACAGTGTCAAAGACACTAAAGGCAATGAATCTAACGTGGCAACAGTGAAGATCAACGTTTACCGCTAAGGTATACTGCCAACATAACCTCAAGCCCCGCCGTTGCGGGGCTTTATTTTGGGGTACTGATTTGCGCGCCATCTCTCATTTCACCCGCCATCTCCCTATTAACAACTTATTAACTAGAACTATTTCAAACTATTTCTATACTGAATAGTGACAGAAAAACAGGCAGTTATTTTTTACAACTGAAAGAAAGTGCCCATTAGGTGGATAAATCACGGGGATACGCTTTTGGATGTAACTGTTAATAATGGCGATAAAACGTCAATTTCTCATGATAAGGAATAACAGGACGTAATTATGAAGCAAACCCTCAGCTCAACCTTGGCCGCATCTGCTCTTGCTCTCATTCTTGCTGGCTGTGATAGTGGTGGAAACAGTCAAGACAAGGAAATGATCCAATCGCTACAGAACAAAATCGAAGCACTTGAACAACAATTAGCCCAGGCTTCTAGCGGCGCCGTTGCGGCTGTTGATTCCGGAGCGGAAGAACTCAAAGCTAAAATTGCAGAGCTTGAAAAACAGCTTGCAGCAAAATCCGATGGCAACGATAGCGCACCGGTATCTTCAGCAAGCTCAGATACCTTGGCTAAAATCCAGAAGCAAGGATATCTCCAGTGCGGGGTCACAACCGGTTTGCCTGGCTTCTCCAACCCGAATGAAAAAGGCGAATGGGAAGGCATTGATGTCGAGTTCTGCCAGGCGGTGGCAGCCGCTACCCTGGGCGATAAGACCAAGGTGAAATACATCCCGCTGACTGCCAAAGAACGCTTTACAGCCCTGCAGTCAGGGGAAATAGACCTGTTATCGCGCAATACGACCTGGACCCTTCACCGTGATACTGCATTGGGGATCAACTTTACCGGTGTTAACTACTATGACGGCCAAGGCTTCATGATCAACAAAGCCCTTGAGATCGAAAGTGCCGCCGAGCTCGATGGCGCAGCCGTATGCGTGCAGTCAGGAACCACAACAGAGCTCAACCTCGCAGATTACTTCCGCCATCGCGAAATGAAATACACCCCTGTTGTCTTCGATACAGCCGCCCAAACGGTAAAAGGCTTTGAAGCCGGCCGCTGCGATGCGCTAACCACTGACCAATCTGGCTTATACGCCCTTCGACTCAACCTGCCGGATCCATCTTCGGCAGTAGTACTGCCAGATATCATTTCCAAAGAGCCTCTCGGCCCCGCAGTCCGTCAAGGGGACGACCAGTGGTTCAATATTGTGAAATGGACGCTGAATGCCATGATTACCGCTGAAGAGCTTGGGGTGTCATCGCACAACGTCGACGACATGAAAATGTCCAATGATCCCAACATCCGCCGCTTGATTGGCGCTGACGGCCCCAAAGGGAAAGGCCTTGGCCTCAATGATGACTGGGCCTACCAGGTCATCAAGCAGGTCGGCAACTACGGTGAAAGCTTTGAGCGCACTGTCGGCATGAGCTCTCCGCTGGAAATCAAGCGTGGTATCAACGCCTTATGGAATGATGGCGGGCTGTTGTATGCGCCGCCAATGCGCTAGTGATCATTGCGATTGCTAGTTAATCGGGAGGGGGGATGCCCCCTCCGGTCAGCGTTTTCTTTTACACAGGATGTGTTGTTTTGGCCGCGAAGAATACAAAAAACCTGTTGTACAACCCCACTTTTCGTTCTGTGCTGTTTCAGGCTCTTGCTGCTGCAGCACTGTGCTACTTTGTCTACTCCATCATCAACAATGCCCTGACCAACCTCGATCAACGAGGCATTGCAACTGGGTTTGGCTTCCTCAGTCAAGAAGCTGGGTTTGGTATTGGTCTGAGTCTGATAGATTATGACGAGACCTACAGCTATGGCCGGACATTTTTTGTCGGTCTGCTTAATACAGCCCTTGTTTCTGTACTCGGCATTCTGCTGGCCACCCTTCTTGGATTTATCATCGGGATCGCTCGGCTCTCGTCAAATTGGCTGGTCAGCCGCTTTGCCGCCGTCTATATCGAAATATTCCGTAATGTCCCGCTGTTGCTGCAAATTTTTTTCTGGTATTTTGCCGTGTTACAGGCACTGCCCTCACCCCGCAACAGCCTCAGCTTCGGCGAAAGTGTCTTTCTTAATGTTCGCGGTCTGTATTTTGCCAAGCCTGTTTTCGGACCAAATGCCTACTGGATCGGTCTTGCCCTGATAGCAGCAATAGTATCGGGCATAAGCTATGCCATCTACGCCAAAAAAAAGCAAAAAGCGACTGGTCAGCAATCCCCTATTCTCTGGGTATCACTCAGCCTCTTGGTCGTGCTCCCCACCTTTAGCTATTTCGCCAGCGGACAACCGGTTTACCTAGAAGTCCCCGAACTCAAAGGCTTCAACTTCAGAGGAGGCATCGGCATTATTCCCGAGTTGGCTG
The DNA here is from genome assembly GCF_029223585.1 of Photobacterium sp. DA100. Lineage (NCBI taxonomy): Bacteria > Pseudomonadati > Pseudomonadota > Gammaproteobacteria > Vibrionales > Vibrionaceae > Photobacterium > Photobacterium sp. DA100. The sequence continues at coordinate 2,359,411 of NZ_CP119423.1, forward strand.
CGCTGCTACTTGCCTTGAGTATCTACACCGCATCGTTCATTGCAGAAATTGTCCGGGCCGGGATCAACGCTGTCAGCCACGGACAAACAGAGGCTGCGCTTTCTCTCGGCTTGCCTCAAGGTAAAACCCTGCGGTTGGTTGTGATCCCACAAGCCTTGCGGATCATCATCCCGCCACTTACCAGCCAATATCTCAATCTAACCAAAAACTCATCATTGGCAATGGCTATTGGCTACCCCGATCTGGTCTCGGTCTTTGCCGGTACAACACTCAACCAAACCGGGCAAGCCATCGAGATTATTGCCATGACCATGGCGGTTTATCTCGCCCTCAGCTTGTTTACTTCACTGGTGATGAATATCTACAACCGCAAAGTCGCACTGGTTGAACGTTAGGAGGCGTGGAAATGCATCAACATCAATTTCGCCCCGACTTGCCTCCACCAGCCAATACGGTCGGTATAGTCGGCTGGCTACGCAAGCACCTGTTTTCCAGCATGGTCAACAGCTTGATGACTCTCATCCTGGGCTATTTGGCCATCATGGCTATCTGGAACATTGTCGACTGGGCGTTGCTCCAGGCTGACTGGGTCGGCACGAACCGGGATGACTGCCACCGTAACGGTGCTTGCTGGGTGTTTATCTCCGTTCGCTTCGAGCAGTTCATGTTTGGCTTCTATCCCCGGGAAGAGTTGTGGCGGCCACAGTTGTTTTACGTCACTTTGGCTCTATTCATGGCCTTGCTCGGCTATGAGAAAACACCGCGCCGAACATGGATTTGGTTATTCTTCGTCAATGTTTACCCTTTCATCATTGCCGGCCTGCTCTACGGTGGCATCTTTGGCCTTCCCGTGGTTGAAACACACCTCTGGGGAGGCTTGCTGATCACCTTGATCATTGCCATTGTCGGCATCGTCGTCTCCCTTCCGATCGGTATCGCACTGGCATTGGGTAGACGTTCGAATATGCCGGTGATCCGCAGCCTGTGTACGGTTTATATCGAGATCTGGCGCGGTGTGCCTCTGATTACGGTGCTTTTCATGGCATCTGTCATGCTCCCTTTATTTCTTAGCGCCGAAACAGAAACCAACAAACTGTTCAGGGCATTAATTGGGGTGGTGCTATTTAGCGCAGCCTACATGGCCGAAGTGGTTCGCGGCGGGTTGCAGGCTATCCCCTCCGGACAATATGAAGCAGCAGATGCTCTGGGGCTTGGCTATTGGAAGAAGATGTCTTTGATCGTTTTGCCACAAGCACTGAAAATCAGTATTCCGGCCATCGTTAATACCTTCATCGGCCTTTTCAAAGATACCAGTCTAGTACTCATCATCGGTATGTTCGATGTGCTTGGCATTGGTCAGGCTGCCAACACCGATCCGAAATGGCTGGGGTTTGCAACGGAAAGCTATGTCTTCGTTGCCCTGGTCTTCTGGGTATTCTGCTTTGGCATGTCACGATACAGCATTTATCTGGAAAACAAACTCCATACCGGTCATAAGCGATAGAACACTATGAGGGACAATATGATAGTGAGTAATACCTCAAGCAAGGAGGCATCTGACATGATCACCATGGTAGCGGTCAATAAATGGTACGGTGAATTCCATGTCCTCAAAGACATTAACCTCACGGTCAAAAAAGGCGAGAAAATCGTCATCTGCGGTCCGTCTGGCTCTGGCAAATCGACCTTGATCCGATGTATTAACCGCCTTGAGGAGCACCAGCAGGGACAAATTATCGTCGCCGGCAATGAACTTACTAATGATCTGAAAAATATCGAGCTGGTTCGCCGAGAAGTCGGAATGTGTTTCCAGCACTTCAACCTGTTTCCTCATCTCACCGTACTCGAAAACTGTACCTTGGCCCCAATCTGGGTGAAGAAAATGCCGCAGAAAGAGGCCGAGCAGATCGCGATGCAATACTTGGAGCGAGTAAAGATCCCCGAACAAGCCAACAAATACCCCGGGCAGCTCTCCGGCGGCCAGCAGCAGCGCGTCGCCATCGCCCGCTCCCTGTGTATGACGCCGCAAATCATGCTGTTCGACGAGCCAACCTCGGCACTCGATCCTGAAATGGTCAGGGAAGTACTGGATGTCATGGTTGAGCTTGCCAATGAAGGAATGACGATGATTTGCGTCACCCACGAAATGGGGTTTGCCCGCCAGGTTGCCGATCGGGTGATCTTCATGGACATGGGCGAAATCATTGAGGAAAACACCCCGCAAGCATTTTTCGATAACCCACAGTCCGATCGGACACAGCTATTCTTGAACCAAATACTGCATTAAAGCGTATATTAAACATCCACTTACTGAGGCGCAGCAAGAATGTGCTGTAACATTCATTTACAACTTTGGCCACAAAGATAAGGAATTGTTAAGTATCATTCAGGTCATACCGTTACACTGGTGGTTATTGTATGGGGACAGCCACATTAATTTGATAAACGGCTTGCAATAACGATGAAAAGCCCCAATATACATTTACATTAGCAATCACATATCTAACCCTGAGGGGACTATTTATGAACGATCGTATTGTCAATCGTGGCACAGCTTACGAAAGCGTACTTTCTACAAACAAGGTTCTACGTAACACTTATTTTCTTCTGTCTCTAACGCTTGTATGGTCAGCTGTCGTTGCAGGTTTTGCAATGGCGATGAATCTGCCTCATCCGGGTTTGATCATCACACTGGTTGGCTTCTACGGTCTAATGTTCCTGACAGAGAAAAACCGAAACAGCGGCATGGGTATCGTCTTTACCTTTGCGCTTACTGGCTTCATGGGCTATACCCTAGGGCCAATTCTCAACATGTACGTGGGTGCGGGCCTGGGCCATGCTATCGTTCCGGCTCTGGGCGGTACAGCACTGACCTTTATGGCCTGTTCGGCCTACGCGCTAACCACCAAGCGTGATCTTTCTTTCCTTGGCGGTATGCTAATGGCGGGCTTTGTTGCCATCATCGTTGCGGTGATTGCCAACATCTTCCTCCAGCTGCCTATGCTATCACTGGCGATCAGTGGTATGTTCGTGCTGTTCTCATCAGCAGCTATCCTGCTGACAACCCAGAACATTGTTCGTGGTGGTGAAACAAACTACATCTCAGCAACAGTGACGCTGTATGTTTCTATCTACAACCTGTTCCTGAGCCTGCTGCAAATCCTAGGCGTAATGGGCAGCAACGACTAATCATAGCTTCGTTCATCGAAATGACGAAAAAGCGCCGCAAGGCGCTTTTTTTATAGCCGTAACCTTGCAGCCAACCTTGAATATCACTATGCTTTGGCCGTTCTATATGCGAGGCAAACATGCTTGAATTTGAAGGTAAACAAATAGAAACCGACGCTCACGGTTACCTGAAAAACACCAGCGACTGGTGTGAGGCTCTGGTTCCTGTACTGGCTGATGAAGAAGGTATCACACTGACCGAAGCCCATTGGGAAGTGGTGCGTTTTGTTCGTGAATTCTATCAAGAATTCAATACATCTCCGGCCATCAGAATGCTGGTCAAGGCAATGGCAAAAAAATACGGCGAAGAGAAAGGCAGTTCACGCTACCTGTACAAGCTTTTCCCGAAAGGTCCGGCAAAGCAAGCAACCAAACTGGCAGGCCTGCCAAAACCCGTGAAGTGTATCTAATCGCTCAGCGAATCAATCACGATCCATTCACTGACAAAATGCGGGTGGCCTCCACTCGCCTTTTGTTGCCGCGATGTGCGACAAACGCCACTCCCAGCAGAATAAACTACATAATTTCAAAGCCGTCGTAGTGACGCCAGTCGATCTGTTCCCACGTCACATTATCGACACTGGACGTTCTTGGCCCTATCTCCAGCCACCCAAGCAGCTGTTTTACCTGTTCTTCTGGCCCGCATGCCATTACTTCCACACTGCCGTCCGGTAAATTTTTCGCGTATCCGGTCAAGCCGCATTTCAGCCCTTCATGGGCGGTATGAAACCTGAAGCCAACCCCTTGAACCATACCGGTTATTAGTGCCTTTACACAGATTTGTGACATAAATCACCTCAAGCTTCCTACTCTCAAAACGATAACAATAAAATACTCGCAAAATATAATGCTATAAGCTTCTGATTTAGGAATTAATATGAAAGAAGTCGCCTTTAGATGGATCGACCGCTACTTAATCCATATCACCCTGCAGGAAAAATTCTACTTGTTGTTCCTGCTGCCCGTTATCGCACTAATCAGCGTCGCTACTATATTAGCCGATAGTGCCAGCCAGCAACGTATTGAAATCACGACTCAGCAACTAGAAACCACCGCGTCCCTGTTGTCACAGCAGCAAATCAGCCAAACCGATGCCCAGCGCCTTCTGGCCAATACTGACCTGCATGTTGGCCAGGGAGACGTCTCTGCCTTTGTCAGCGGTATGAACTATACCATTTCATCCGACACCGCTGCCGGGCTATTTGGCCACGTCAGTACTGGCCAATGGACGGTAATGGCAACTATCCTGCTGGTCACGCTAGCTGCGGTGTACTACATCATGACTTTCATTGGCGGCGCCATGTTTACCACCAACAAGGCACTGCAAAGCCTTGCAGATGGTGACTTAACCAACCGCATGAACTTCTTCAAGGTCCGTGACGAATTCAGCACCATCGCGATTACTATTGACCGGGTTAGCGAGCGGGAGCAGCAACTGGTTCAGGCTACCCAGCAAGCCATTGCGCTGATGCAGCAAATCAGCAGCAGTTTGCGCCAGCGCAGCCAAGGCAGCGAACAACTGTCATCCTCGCAGCAACAACATCTTGACTCTCTGGCCAGTGCGACAGAGGAGATGGCGACCTCCATCCGCGAAGTCGCGACCCATGCCCACCAAACCTCGGAGCAAACACGCGAAGCACAGCAAGTGTCTGAACAAGGTCGTGCCCAGGTCAACCAGACACGCAACGCAATCAGCCACCTCAGCGAGGAGATCAGCCAAGCGGCGGTTGCCGTTGCCGAACTGGATACCAACGCCGCCAAAATCGATGATGTGGTTACCACCATCAACGGCATTTCAGAGCAAACCAACCTCCTGGCGTTGAACGCCGCCATCGAAGCCGCCCGTGCCGGCGAGCAGGGGCGCGGTTTTGCCGTCGTTGCCGATGAAGTCCGCACCTTGGCAGGGCGCACCCAGAGTGCAACCGTAGAAATTCAGCAGATGATCGAAGCACTGCAGCAAAATAGCCGAAAGCTGATGGCTGTTATGCAAAATACTGTCGATAATGCGCAAAACAGTGAAGCTTTGATGGACTCTGTCGATAATGAGATATCGCTTCTCACCGAGCGTAACCAGCATATCTCTGATCGCAGTACCGAAATTGCGGCAGCCGCCGAGCAACAAGGGGCGGTAGCCGATAACATCGCGAGCAATGTCGAGCAGGTGCGCAGCCAGTCCCATCAAATTTGCAGTGCGATCAATGCTTCTGCCAGCGACATTGAACAACTCAACAAACAAGCTGAGGTGCTGGAATCCCTGATGCAGGGACTCAAAGTGTAACCCCTACCCATCAGGCAGTGCCCACTCACCGGCACTGCCTCTCATATAAATTTGATTTTATGTGGTTTCGACAACATAATACGCCCCCATTCCTTACTCCATACTGGGCAAGTCATGACAGCTTCAATTTATCTGGTTAAAGGCCGTGAAAAATCACTTCGCCGCCGCCATCCATGGGTCTTCTCGCGCGGGATTCAGCGTGTCGAAGGCAAGCCATCGCTTGGCGAAACCGTTGATATCTTCGACCACAAAGGTGAGTGGTTAGCACGCGGTGCTTTTTCTCCGCAATCTCAAATTCGCGTTCGAGTATGGACCTTTGACCGTAACGAAAAAATCGATGTGGATTTCTTCGTCAACCGCCTAAAAACCGCCCAAGGTTTGCGTGACATTCTTGCCGCCCGTGACGGCCTGACCGGTTACCGCTTGATTGCCGCTGAGTCAGATGGCTTGCCTGGTATTACGATCGACCGCTACCAGAACTTCCTTGTGTGCCAGCTGCTAAGCGCTGGTGCCGAGGCGCAGAAAGACGCTTTGGTTGAGGCCCTCAACATTTGCTACCCAGAATGTAGCGTGTACGAGCGCTCTGATGTATCAGTGCGCAAGAAAGAAGGTCTTAAGCAGCGTACCGGTGTACTGTCCGGTGAAGAGCCGCCGAAATTTGTCACCATCGAAGAGAATGGCGTCAAGATCAATGTCGATATCGTGGGTGGCCACAAAACCGGCTTTTACCTAGACCAGCGCGACAGCCGCGAAGCAGCAGTTAAATATGTCAACGGCAAGCGCGTACTTAACTGTTTCTGCTATACCGGCGGATTCGGCCTTTATGCCCTAAAAGGCGGTGCCAGCAAAGTTGTCAATGTTGATGTCTCCCAGCCTGCGCTCGACACAGCACGCATGAATGCCGAGGCCAACGGCTACCCGCTTGAGAATGCCGAATTCCTCAATGCCGATGTGTTCAAGTTACTGCGTGAATACCGCGAGCGCGGCGAGCTGTTTGATGTTGTTATCATGGATCCACCGAAGTTTGCCGAGTCTAAATCTCAACTGGTCGGTGCATGCCGTGGCTACAAAGACATCAATATGCTGGCGATGCAGATCCTGAAGCCAGGCGGAACCCTGCTGACCTACTCTTGCTCGGGCCTGATGGATAACAATTTGTTCCAGAAGATCATCGCCGATGCGGCTTTGGATGCCAACCGTGAAGTACAGTTTATCGAACGCTTCAGCCAGGCCGCCGACCACCCTCTAGACAGTGCTTACCCAGAAGGCTTCTATCTCAAAGGTTTTGCCTGCTACGTGAAGTAACACGTATCTGATCTTGAGCTATCATCCCAAAAAGCCAGCAGTATTTTGCTGGCTTTTGTTTATCCATTGTCCTGTTGCCATAGAGCGCTAGAGGCTCGGTGTATTGCCTAATTGGATAGCATCGCTGCAGCAGAACCACACAGCGTCATCAGGAACAGGAACCATTTCAGCGTTTCTGGCCGGGCTGAAATCGCCATTTTTACAGCGATGTGAGAGCCTACCATCGTCCCTGCCGCGAGGATCAAGCCGGGCCCCCACAGCACCAGATCTTCCATAATGAACAGCGCCAAAGCCACGAGTGTAAAAGCCAGAGCACATAGCATTTTCAGCGCATTCGCTCGCACCAGATCATAACGAAGCGTCCCTGCGAGCGCCGCCAGCAATACAAACCCGACCCCCGCCTGGACAAAACCGCCATAGAAGCCCGCCAAGCCCAGCCCCCACCATGAACTGGGAGTATCTTTTACTTTTTTGGGCTCTGTCCCCGCAGGCGGTGCAACAATCGCCGGGCGAATTAAAATGACCAGAGCCATTGTCAGCATGGTGCCCAGTAACAATGGCTTTATCCACGTAGAAGGGGCATAGGCAGCCCCAACCGCCCCCAACAAACCACCAATGATTGTCGGCAACAAGATAGCTGGTATATCTGATGTTTCCAGCTTGCCGTGACGACGAAAACCGATCAGGGCCGTCAAGCCTTGTACGGCTACCCCCACCCGGTTAGTTGCATTTGCCACCTCGGCGGGCATCCCCATCACCATTAAAGCAGGAAGTGTTAGGTTAGAGCCTCCACCGGCTAGGGTATTGATGATCCCGGCCAGAAAACCGGTTCCGATCAGCAGGCTCGCCTGCAATAACGACATATCCATTGTATTTTTCTATCCGTAGCAGAAACGTAAGCTGTGTATAAGCATCACGTCTAACAAAGTGTTATATTCGCGGACATTATACCCAAGTGACTTCAAATTGCTGGATTCAGCGAGTTGACTTAGGTATAAAAATGGCCATCAAAGTCAGTATTCAGCACCTATTCAGCTACCTAGCGACAAACTGCTAGGAGAATACCGATAAAAAACCACTTATTTCGGACATTGTTTTTCAAGGAACCGCTATGAAATTTCGTACAGCGTTAATGGCTATTGCAGCTTGCGGCATTAGCTTCTCCTCTCTTGCTGATGTTAAACTTGAACTCCCTTACCCAGCGGATCTTGTTGTGGTTAATGGTGTAGAGCAACACGGCAACGACACATTAACGCTACCCAATGGTGTCAACCAATTTGCATTCAGGTATATCGACTCGCTGCGTGAAAATGGCGATGACTACCTATTCAAATCAGAGGTTATCATTGTTAAGTTCGAGGCCAGCGACACAACGTTGAAACTCGATCTGCCAAAGCTGCGTACCGGACAAGATGCACGTAAATTTGAAAGATCTCCGCAGCTGGCCCTGATTGCAGCCGACGGCGAAAAAATCAGCTTTGAACAAGATAAGCTGATTAAGTCAGGCATTCAGTTTGGCCGTGACTTTGAAAAAGAAGTTGCCGTTTACAACCAGTCAGGCAAAGCAGCTGCGGTTGCTGCAGCAACAACGGCAGTACCAGTGACACTTCCGGCGACCGCTCAACCGGCAGGGACGTCACCTAAGCCACCTGTTGACCCGCAGCAGACACGTAATGTGGCTGAAAACATGCTTAATTACTGGTATGAACAAGCTGATGAAGCAACACGTGAGCGCTTCAAAGCAAAAATCAACCAAGAGTAATCTTGCAAAAAGAGCCTTCGGGCTCTTTTTTCTACACTGGTATCACCAATACTCCCCAAAATACCGCCTCTCCGACAATCAGCATTTATCGGCTGAAACCTTTCGGCAGCAAGACCATCTGGTACCTAATTTCAGACCTGGAATACGTCATTCGTTCTTTCCGCTTTCGTCTCTAAAGCGACATAAATTTCACCATTATCGGTTCACGGTGCAAATTAAGCTCATGAACATTTCAAAATAAAAGCAACACACTGCGAAGTGACACGAAAAAATCAACAATTTAGCACATCCCTTCCAACATTCCTTTTATACTTTTTTCACGGCGCAACATAAGAGCTAGATGCCGCTTACAAATTCAATTAATGCGTGTCAACAAGTAAGGAATTTTCAATGAAACATCTGAAACAAGGACAAGCGATTACTCGAATACTCAAACTCAGCACCCTCGCTGTTTCGTGTATGGCGGCTTTCAATGCCATTGCAGCAATGGCTCCCATCACGTCAAGCCTAGCGAGCATCGACGGACCAAACTGCCGTCCCGACGGCTTGTACCAAACACCCGATATTAACGTCCCCTATTGCACCATTTATGATGAAAATGGCCGCGAGATCATGGGGGCTGATCACCCTCGCCGAGTCATAGGTTATTTCACTAGCTGGCGCAGTGGCGATGACCCACAGGCCGCTTACTTGGTCAGTGATATTCCATGGCAGCAGTTGACCCATATTAACTACGCATTTGTCAGTATCGGCAGCGATGGCAAGGTCAATGTTGGCGACGTAACCGATCCTTCCAACCCGGCAACTGGCAAAGAATGGCCTGGCGTGGAGATTGATCCAGCCCTAGGCTTCAAAGGACACTTTGGTGCACTCGCCACCTACAAGAAGAAACACGATGTTAAGACCTTAATTTCTATCGGTGGATGGGCAGAAACCGGAGGTCACTTTGATGCTAACGGTAACCGCGTTGCCGATGGCGGCTTCTATACCATGACCACCAATGCAGATGGCTCGATCAACCACGCAGGCATCGAGAAGTTTGCCGCATCTGCAGTAGCGATGATGCGCCAGTATCAATTCGATGGCCTAGACATCGACTATGAATACCCTACCTCGATGGCCGGTGCCGGTAACCCTGATGACAAAGCCTTCATGGAACCTCGCCGTGCCTACCTATGGGCATCGTATCAGGAGCTGATGAAAGTGCTTCGCCAAAAACTGGATCAGGCTTCTGCGCAAGACGGCATCCACTATATGCTGACTATCGCCGCCCCCTCTTCGGGCTACCTGTTGCGGGGGATGGAGGACTTTGATGTCACAAAATACCTCGACTATGTCAATATCATGTCCTATGACCTACACGGCGCATGGAACGACCATGTCGGCCACAATGCCGCTCTTTACGACACAGGTAAAGATTCGGAACTTGAACAGTGGAACGTCTATGGCACAGCCGCCTATGGCGGTATTGGTTACCTAAACACAGACTGGGCATATCATTACTTCCGCGGCTCGATGCCTGCTGGACGTATTAATATTGGGGTACCTTACTATACCCGTGGCTGGCAAGGAGTAACCGGCGGTGAAAATGGACTTTGGGGCCGTGCTGCCCTTCCTAACCAATCATTATGTGCCCCTGGAACCGGTGAAGGCGAGAAAAACAACTGTGGAAATGGCGCCGTTGGTATCGATAACCTGTGGCACGACAAGAACGCCGCTGGTGAGGAAATGGGCGCCGGTTCAAACCCAATGTGGCATGCAATGAACCTTGCCCAGGGTATCTTCGGTAGCTATAGCACAGCGTACAACCTCGACCCGGCGAACAACCCTGAGCATCAGCTGGTTGGTACGTACACCCGCCACTATGATACCGTTGCTGTTGCTCCCTGGCTGTGGAATGCTGACAAGCAAGTCTTCCTATCCACGGAAGACAAGGCATCCATCAATGTCAAAGCCGATTATGTGATCGACAAAGAGATCGGCGGCATCATGTTTTGGGAGCTAGCGGGAGACTACAACTGCTACCTGCTTGATACTAGCGGTAACCGCACGACTGTCGATGCAACAGAAAATGCATGTCAGACGGGCAATGGCGAATACCACATGGGCAATACCATGACCAAAGCCATTTACGAGAAATTCAAGTCAGCCACCCCCTATGGCAACAAAATCGCCACAGGCGCAATTCCCGCAGAAGCACTGGATATTACCGTTGACGTATCGGGCTTCAAGGTCGGTGATCAGAACTACCCTATTAACCCAAAACTGACCTTCACCAACAACACTGGCCAAGAGATACCGGGCGGAACTGAATTCCAATTCGATATTCCAACATCAGCACCAGACAATGCCAAAGATCAATCCGGCGGCGGCTTAGCGGTCATCGCATCAGGCCATACCCGTGCCAACAACATCGGTGGCTTGGAAGGGGTCATGCACCGGGTCGCCTTCACTCTGCCAAGCTGGAAAAGCCTCCCTGCAGGCGGTACATACGAGCTCGACATGGTTTATTACCTGCCGATATCCGGCCCAGCCAACTACAGTGTTACTGTTGGAGGCAAGGACTTCGCGTTTAAGTTCGAACAACCCGACTTGCCACTAGGCTCCATCGGCGGCGGTAGTGGTGGTGGCGACGGAACTTGCGATACAACGGGAATCAACACCTACCCTAACTGGCCACAGACTGATTGGGCTGGTAACCCGAGTCATGCCAACCAAGGTGACAAAATCATCTACAACGGCATCGTGTACCAAGCCAACTGGTGGAGTAATTCAACACCTGGCAGTGATGGTAGCTGGGCTGTAGTGTGCACAATTTAACCAGTTCAACGTAAATATAATGCGCAGGGTCAAACCTGCGCATTTATCAACCAAAACGATGCAAAAACAGTAAGATCCTAACTTCATAAATGAAAGATAAGTGGAAAAATCTGGCTAACGACGATGAATATCGCAGGACATTGGTGCGAGTTCCTCTTAGTGAGAAGTAAAAAATTGCGATAAGGCGCTCACTTTTCAACCAAACAGTAAAGAGGCTAACATTTCTTTGTTTTCAAAATATGACATCAGATTTGACTTTATCAAACAATAAATTATCTCCGTGACAATTGTAACACTGGATAATTTGACTAGATCTTTCCCCTTTTAGACAAAATTTCATATAAAAATGACAATTGCTTTTAATTACTTGTAATTAATTATTTTTTGAGCAGGTAAATGCAATAAAACAGGATTTTTTTGCTATTCTTCGGCTTGTCGATATTCCCTTTCGCGGCGTCTATTACTCACTTTTATGTGTTAAAGTCAGGCCCAATCAACCTTAACGACATAATTGAACATTTTACAGGGACAATGAAAAAGCTAACCGTACTATTTGCAATGGCACTATTTCTTCTGCCACTGCAGGCCACTGCCAGTGTAATAACAAGCCAGCCTTATTCGAAAAATCCGCAAGCAGATATCTTGGTTAAAGACGTATATAACAAAGCAAAGTTAAATGGAGTCATTAACTATCAAGTATTTAAAGAAGCCTACGAGGCCTATTACAATACTAAGGGCCGGAAAAGGCCTGTTCTGACGATCATTGACTATAGTCTTCCTTCAACCAAGGAACGCTTCTTTGTTGTTGACCTACAACGGAACAAGCTACTCTACCGCACTTTCGTCTCACACGGCGTAAATAGCGGCGGTAAAAATGCCACTAAGTTCTCAAACACCGTCAACTCCCGCCAGACGTCTCTGGGGACCTTTCTCACCGATACCACCTACTATGGCGGTAATGGTTACTCACTTCGCTTGGACGGCCTAACACCGGGTGTCAACGACAATGCCAGACGCCGTTACATTGTTATCCACGGTGCTGACTACGCGACAAGATCTTTCATCAACCGTCACGGCTACCTTGGCCGCAGCTGGGGATGCCCTGCATTACCAACAGAGCTGTCTCGGGAAATTATCGATACCATTAAGGGTGGCAGCGTTATCTACGCACACGCTTAATTAAATTCTCCTGTATTATCGTTTAATAAACAGCAGCTTAATAAAGCTGCTGTTTTTTTATTGGCTATTCGGCGAATACGTTATACCCAAGATACTTCAAGGTGCTCTCCCTTCGGTAGGATCTTAGCCCATTCACTCCTTCGATGAAGCTTTTTAAAAGGGAATACCATTCCTGCATCTTGAAGTAACTTGGGTATATTTTTATTGGCATTAATATCCAAGCTTATTTGATATTTTATTTAAGGCATTGTTTTTATGAGTCATTAATTATTACATTAATGCCTAAATTATTATCCATGCCGATTAATCCTTCAGTAGTTCAATCATCCATATAGCAAGGCAGATAATATTCATAGATTAGAATGTTCGTATCGGTGTCTAACGATTATAAGTAAAAAAAATCCCTGCCTGGGCAGGGATTTGATATCAGTGACGCTTATATTACGCTAGCGCTTTCTCTGGCGCGATGTATGGAAGATCCAGTGCTTCAGAAACTTCTTCACAGGTGATCTGGCCACGGTATACGTTCAGGCCGTTCAGCAGGTGCTTGTCTTCTTGCAGCGCTGCTTTGTAGCCCTTGTCTGCCAACTTGAGGATATAAGGCAGAGTCACGTTGTTCAATGCGAATGTCGATGTACGAGCAACCGCACCTGGCATATTAGCCACACAGTAGTGAACCACATCGTCTACGATGTAAGTCGGGTCGCTGTGAGTCGTTGCGTGCGACGTTTCGACACAGCCACCCTGGTCGATTGCAACGTCTACAATAGCAGCACCAGGCTTCATCTTCTTGATCATTTCGGCGGTAACCAGTTTCGGTGCGGCGGCACCGGCAACCAATACCCCACCAACAACAAGATCAGCTTCCAAGACGTGTTTTTCAATCGCATCTTTGGTTGAGTATACACACTGTACAGTGCCACCAAATTGAGCATCTAGCTGGCGCAACACATCGATGTTGCGGTCTAGCACAACCACGTCGGCACGCATGCCCACTGCCATTTGTGCCGCATTGGCACCCACTACACCGCCACCGATAATAACCACTTTCGCTGGCTCAACACCCGGTACACCGGCAAGTAGCATACCGCGGCCGCCTCTTGATTTCTCAAGTGCTTGCGCACCGGCCTGAATAGACATACGGCCCGCAACTTCTGACATAGGAGCCAATAGTGGTAGGCGGCCTTTATCGTCGGTTACTGTTTCATAAGCGATGCACACAGCCTTGCTGTTGATAAGGTCATGCGTCTGCTCTGGGTCTGGCGCAAGGTGAAGGTAAGTAAATAGGATTTGGCCTTCACGAAGCATTGCACGTTCTACGGCTTGTGGCTCCTTAACCTTTACAATCATTTCTGATTCTGCAAATACCGCTTCGGCGGTGGGCAGAATCTGGGCACCTGCTTCAATGTAGTCCTGATCGGTAAAGCCGATACCAGCACCAGCATTGGTCTCTACGTATACCTTATGTCCATGGGCAACGGCTTCGCTGACTGAAGCTGGCACCATACCCACACGGTATTCGTGAACTTTGATTTCCTTAGGTACACCAATAATCATCTTTTGTTTCCTTGCTGCCTCGTTAAAAGATATATACACAATAAAGAAAAAACCTTGGAATGTGTGACCATTTTTTAACTTAAAACCAACAAATCAAACTGCCATTTTATTCCCAGTCAGCATAAGAAACTGTTTTTGAGCTCCGTCACACAAGAAAAAACCAATAAACAACAACAAACCAGACCAGTTTACTACCTTTAAAGCCAAAACCAGCTTTTTAAACCAGCAACATAGTGCCTATACAGTCATAAACACCACACTAGCACGAGAAAAGGCTCACATTTTTCGTTGTTTTCAAGTGCTTCTTTTAAAAAAAGAGACATCTAATCGGTCATCCGCGACATTTTTCTCTATTTCTTTTTTCGATACGGGTACACTTCAATTCCCCACCGGCACGCCCCACCGAACAAATAAAAAACATTTAGGCAACAAAAAAGCCGCTAAAAAGCTAACTCCTATCAATTAAGATGCTTGGAGCGAACCACATAGCGAGTTTTACTGATACGAACGGTCCTTGATTTGGGCCGTTTTTTTCGCTCAGGCAAAATATAACGTTTTACTCGCTCTCGCATTGCCCTTAACTTCTTGGGTATTGAGCCGGGCGATGCGATTGCACACCACATTAATTCATCCTGGATATCCCTCAAAGCCATCATAAAACTGATCCGTAAAGGCGACACTTTAGCTTCTTTCGCTATTCGGCTTATTTCCAACCGGACTAGATTATAGGCAATTAAGGTGCCCCAGATCTCCTGCTCAACACCTTCGATTGATTGACTGCGAAGTAGGATCTCATCCTCAAGCATGTCGTGTTTTATCTCCCCGTAACTGTTTTCGATTTCCCATCGTTCGAAGTAAACATTAAGCAAGGATTGCAGGTCATATTTTTTGTCTGTTAGGGACGTCAAAACCCCTTTGATATGATTGGGTTGATCTTTTTCTGGATAAAGCGCAAGTCTAGCCTGCCACTTTTCAGGCAGATGAGGATCTTTTTTGCGAGCTTGTTGAGAAACATTCATTTCTACTATCAAGTCACGCCCGTCTTCATCTAACTGCTCTATGATTGTGTACTTTGTATTGGATTTAATGGGAGTCATCCAGTGGCTAGAACCATGTTGGTTTTGCCAGTTAATCATCAACTCTGCACCTAAATAGCATCGGTCGAAAATAGTAAGGGAGTTGGCTGTTGCAGAGGAAATGAGTTGCTTGGCGTAGCTTTCTTCACCCTTGTAGCTAGGACCAAAAGCGACATTATGGATTAGCCGACTTCGGAGGGAGCAGAGTGCACATAGCCTTACAACTGGGTATTCAGTATGGCGAGTTTTACTGTGCTTAACGTATTGAAAATGCTCTGCAAGGGCTGGGGTATCGTGGGTCCTAAATTGCGTGCCATCTACAGAGAAAAGCTTTAACCCGAACCATGTATCTTCACTATCCTCTGTTTGTACCCAATGCTGTGAAGTTAATGTAAATAGGGCTTCGAGAGGCTTAGCTGTTAACCGTTTTCTTGCTTGGGGGATCGCACTCGGAGCAATGGACTCACCTAGAGAACTGGAAAGCTTAAGGTCTAGCTTATCAAGTACATCGGTAATCGGTCTATCACGGTATAAACCAATCCCAACAACAAGCCAGACCACAAGCTCAGCAGGTAGCTTCCGTCGCCTTAAACTTGCCTTGTTGGTGTCATCGAGTGCTTGTTGAATCCACTCAAGAGGCAACTCTTTTTGAAACAAAGAGAGTGAGTCAGGTGAAGCAAAATCATCAACATCGATCAGCCAATGTGCCAACATAAAAAATACCCTCATACTTAATGTCTGAGGGTATTTTCACTCAACCGTAGGATCATTCAACTGATCAATGGCTTAACTGATCGGTGTTAGCTAAAAAGCGGCTTTTTGTGAGTGTGACCAAAGGTTAGTCTTCAAACTCCCAGGGCATATCCGGTAAGGCATTCAAATTTTCACTGTATCGTTTCAAATCGAAGCTACCGCCATTTTTCGCAACATCAAACACTTCCACCGATAATGCGCAGGCAATCATCTCGATCGCCTCTTCTCTCGGTGTACCTGTCATCATCAGCCGCATCAGGGTTTCTTTAACCTTGATTGGGTTGCCTTCTTCCAGTTGGTTCTCTACCGTTTCGACCAGCATATCCCCGGTCATGATTTCTTCATCTTGCATAACAATGCCTTTCTCTGGCCCTTTCTCTAGGCCCATTGACTAAAACTGAATTTCTTTGCCTAGCGTGCCAAGTTACTTCAAAAGACTTGGCTCGCTCACAAGCAAAGGCAAAACTATGATGCAACGAGCCAGCTCGCTTGCTGCGCCTGTGCTTCAAGCAGGTTGTCGTAGCGGTAAGGCGTCAAGTCTTGGCCAACAGGGTGTAAATCATTGACCACAACCAGCCTAAGACCAGCCGTGTAAGCCGATTGCGCCCCTGTTTGGCTATCTTCGATCGCAACAGCCTGGTTTTCCGCTATACCCAAGGTCCGGCAGGCTAATTGGTAAATCTCGGGGGCTGGCTTATTATTCTTGACATCTTCTCCACAGAAAACATGATCAAAATAATGCAACCACCCCAGATGAGCCAACATCCCCTCGACATAATTCCTCGGCGAACCCGTAACCACAGCTAATGGCCGCGCCCCATGCAGCGACTTGATAAGCTCTAACGCCCCCTGCTTAGCAGGGATCCCTCTTTCTATAATAGCTTTGTAGGTCAGCCGTTCCATATCCGACACAACGGTCGCAGCGGTATGCGGTAGATTAGCAACCGAAGAAAAATGATTGGCGACAATTTCCCATGGCACGCCGGCAAAATCGACAAGAAAATCATGTGCTGATATGTCGATATTCAAACCCGAAAGGTATTGGCTCCAATTCTCAGCGTGGAAAATTTCTGAATCAACCAAAGTGCCATCAAAATCAAAACAAACTGCCTGCATGGGCTTACTCCGCGAACAACAAGACCGACATCTTACCCAGTTAAGCCCATCAAATCCAAGCCAAGTTTACTGACAGGCCCGCTTGGCAGGCTCTTTCACTTACAACTGTGCTTCGAGGATTAAAATACAGCTTGCCAGCGGTACGGCCGGGCTATAAAAGAAACCTTGGACAAAATGGCAGTTCATTTCCCGTAAAATCTCCAGCTGCTTGCGCGTTTCGACCCCTTCGGCGACGACTTGTATCCCTAGCTTATGGCTTAAGTCGATAATCAAGGACACCAGCGTACGGTTATCCTGCTTATCGATCCCCTCGATAAAGCTGCGGTCGATTTTGATGATATTCGGCCTGAGCTCGACCACCGAGCTCAGTGATGAGTAGCCGGTCCCGAAATCATCAAGGGCGATCTCGATCCCCTTTTGTTTAAACGATGCAAGCAGTGACTGGATGTCACTACTTTCGCTAGAGGCTGTCGATTCGGTGATCTCTACAATGATGGACTTCAGCGGCAGGGCATAAGATTCAATGGTATCCCAAATGGGCGGTAGGCCATTGCTACTGATAAATTCCTTGACCGAACGGTTGATGCTGATACTCACATCAGCAAAACCGGCCAGGTGTAACTGTTTCAGATCATGGCACACCTGGTGTAAAACAAAATCTCCCAACGATCTTATCAAGCCATAGCGCTCTGCAACGGGAATAAACTCGGCCGGAGAAATATTGCCCTCAACCTCGTCCGTCCACCTCACCAAGGCTTCAAAGCGACTAATCTTCCCTGTACGAGCATCCACAACCGGTTGGTAATAGACGGTCAGCAATTCATCGGAGATCGCCTTCTTGAGCCGATCGCGCATTTTCAACTTGTCGATATAATCCGACTGTAATGCGCCATCATACTGGCAGACCCCATTTCGTCCCTGCCCCTTCATGTTGTACATGGCATAGTCGGCGTTCTTTAGCAGTTCGGTATGTGTTTCCCCACTTTCTGGATACGTCGAAATACCAATACTGACAGTGGTATTGACCTCAATATCATCTAGTACAAAGGCTTCTGCCACACTATCAACAACCCGTTGCCCCCACACTCTTGCCGCTCCGGACGTCGTTTCTGGCAACAGGACACAAAATTCATCACCACCATAGCGGCAGATATCATCGGCAACCGGCAACTCCCGCTTGAGGCAACTGGCAATATGAACCAATACCTTATCGCCAAAGTCATGGCCATATAGATCATTGAGCGACTTGAAGTCATCCATATCAATAAACAGCAACGAAAACGCCTGGCCACGCTTGTCGTCAATGGATGCGATATGCTGTTTCACCCTTTTCACGAAACTTCGGCGGTTCACAAGACCGGTCAGCGGATCCTTGTAGGCAAAGAAGGTCAGTTGCTCTTCCGCTTTCTTCCAATGGCTAATATCGCGGAACACCGCCACGTAATTAATGATCTCTTCATTGTCGTCACGGATCACATTGATCGAAATTTCTTCCGGGTAGATCTCGCCATTTTTGCGCCGATTCCACACTTCGCCTTTCCAATGACCATAATGGTTCAGGTTATGCCACAGGAACTGATAGTATTTGTCGTCATGGATCCCTGATGACAAGACATTGGGCGACAGGCCTAGCAGCTCTTTTTCCCGGTACCCCGTCGTTTCTTCGAATGCGCGATTGACCGAAATAATTTTGTTGTCTTTATCTGTGATCAAGATACATTCTGACGTATTATCAAAAACCACCTGCGCACGATCCAGCTGACGCTTGGCTTCCACCGAATGAGTGATATCCCGCTGAATACCCGCGACTTTCGTTGGCCTACCATTTTCATCTCGGGCAACAATACTGCCTTTTACCGTTAGCCAGCATTCATTACCGTCAAGGGCTATCCGGCTACTCGGCTTAACCCGAAACTCAAACTGAAATACCGAGGCATGTTGCTGCTGGATAAAGCGGTCGAAATAATCAATCCCTTCTTTCCTGTCCTCCTCAACAATGCAAGATAGCCAGGTTTCGAGATCATCACCCGCTACTGGTTTCTCTCGGCCTAATATGTGCCAGAATTTGGCAGATGTCGCAAATTCATTGCGCTCAAGATCAAACTCCCAAATCCCTTCTTCTACGGAATTGAACGTCGTTGTAAGCTGGCGGGAGGCTTTGTTCAATTTAGCTGAGATTTGATAGACATCCGTTACATCATGAACCGTACCGCGTATCTCTACCGCCTTACCATTGCTGTCACGCAACACTTCAGCTCGCTTGCGCAGATACCTAATACTGCCATCCCGTAGCAGTACCCGGTGTACCAGGTTGTAATTGACGCCGTCACTTTCAATTGAACGGTGAAGGGTATCGAGCACCCATTCACGATCTTCTGGATGGATTAACTCTGACAGCAATGACAGTGTCGGTTTGACAGATTCATCTTTAAAATCATAAATCCGATAAACTTCTTTACTCCACTCGAAGTGCTGCTCTTGAAGCTTCCAAACCCAGCTACCTACCTTTGCGACTCGCTGCCCTTCCTCTAGCTGCCACCGTAATTTCACCTGGCGCTGCAATAGGGCTTCATAGCCGACCTCTTGGCCGAGGTAGGTTAAAAACGTATCGCAATACGCCTGTAGCGCATCCATGCAATTGAAGGGATTTTGAAATAGGCAAGAGAGCACACCAACCAATTGACGATTGCGTGCAAACAGGGGAATACCAATATAGGTTGCGGCCAATCCAGCATGCCGGTGTGAATAGCGAGGATATTGTTTTTTTAAAGTCTCAGAGACAATAAAGAGAGTCCCCTGCTTGACGACTTCAGCTTCAGGCACTTCCGCGAAGGAGAGATAACTTGGTTCGCCAAATTTACCTTGATAGCAAGTCGAAAGGATCTCTAGCCCCTCACTATCATCGCTTACCGAGCCAATAATGACATTATCGACAGCAAAAGCTTCATACAAACTCTTGCCGACAGCCTCAAACAGCTCTTTACCGCTCAGTTGCTCAAACGTAGTTGATTTTTTGTAATCCATTAGCATATCAATTATCACCAACGGAAACTTCAAAAGCTTGTTTGGTAATAATACTATCACTTCACCCGCTGCGACTTTACCGCATGACTTTAACAGATAAAAGCAAAGGTTCGCATTCACAAAAGCGATATAACAAAACATTGATTAGTATCACCCCTGCGGAATATTTGCGTTTACATAACATGCAAATTAGGGTGCATACTCAGTCTGGAACAAGAACATGGCGTTAACCCCTTATACCTTTGATAGGGGCAATTCAGCCACAAGTAAATGGCCGAAGTGAATTGTCACTTCGGCCATTGCTCAACACTCAATTCCAACTGTTATCGGCACATGTAGCCTGACATATAGGTATCGAGATCCCGGACCAGGTTGTTGGCATCCCAACTACTCCAACGGCTTGGTTGATAGCCATAGCTGCTGTATCCAGACTGCTCGAGCATAGAATGGCTCTTCTGCATGGCTGTCTCTGCCTGCTGGCAGCTCGTTAGCCCATATTGCTCATGCAGTTTGGCGCTGAACAACTTAGCGGCCAAATAATCAGCACTGCCAAATGAAGCATATTTATCCAGTACCTCCGTGGCTTCTTCGCAAGTATCTACGTGGTACCCACCGAGCATATAGGTATGCGTCTCTAAGTCCTCGCTGGTCAGGTAACCACCATAGATAGGCTTATCGTAACAAGCCACCGGCTCTGTTTTCTTAACCTGCCTATTATCCACCTGGAAGAACAAGGTTTGCCCTGGTTTCACCATAAAGTTCACACACAGTGACATATCCTCGTAGATAGATTGCATATTTCCATAATCAGGGTTGAACAACTTGCTGACTTTGAGGTAGTAATCAATCGGTGCGTCATTGCTGCTGTTTTCAAATCTCAGCTTTTCATCAACATAATAATCGCCGTTGATATCTACCATCCAGAATGACTGCCATCCGTAGGGAATGTCCACTTCACATAAGGTGTACTTCTCGTAAGGTGTCAGCTTAATTCCATCAAAGTCAAACATATTTGGCGGTGTAACGATATATGTATTCACGCCTGGGCCAGACAAAGTAAACTTCCACTCGTCGTCCGTTGCATAACCGTTAGTCAGTTTCTTCACCTTCACCATACCATTCTCACGATTGGTGTAAGTACACTCGACCGTCTCGCCGGGATCCAAGACGATATCGGCCTGCCGAGCCAATGTATTGGTTTGGGTATTTACCATTTCAGACTCGGTGCAAACCAGATCAATGAGAATGAAGTCTGGCGCAGGGTCGTATTCAGTGACTCGATAACTGCCAGGAATCACATTTTCAAACACTTTGCTCTGACCATGATCGAGAATGAAATCATCACTGCCCTCGATATTTTGCGAGAAGCTAAAACCGGTGCCATATTTCGGCTTGGTTAGCTTGTGAATGATAATAGTCCCAAGCTTCTTATTGGTAAACGAGCACTGTTTAGTCGTTCCCTCATCCTCAGGCAGTGTCACCGTGAACTCACAACCGGAACTTGCAGTTTGCACCCAACCTTCGCGGACCGTCTCAGTAACTGTATAGTCCCCGGCGACTAGTTCAAAATCACCGTCCTGCCCCTGGAAAACCTCATAGGCGCCAGGTGTAGAGTCACTGGTAACCAGCACAATACCATTCGCTCCGGTATTCGGGCCTCTCAGCGTCATCGTCCAGCCATTTTCCTCGCCAGCTGGCATGGTGATCTTATCAACAGCGGCGAGCACCGGTGCCGGCGGCTCTGGTTCAACCAATACAAATGCCAGCTGACCTGAGCAATCGTACAGCGTTGGTTCAGCCGGGAGCGTCAAATCAACCATTTTGACCGTTTCGCCAACCAAGGTGCCACAACTGGTTACCTCTGCGGTATAGACGTCCGGAGCGATATCATCAATGGTCTGTGTAATATCATTGTTTGAGCTGTTGAAGTCATAGGTTAGCGTCTCGATCAGCTCATTCGATGAGTTTTTCACTTCCACTGTACACTGCAAGGTATTTGGCGCAACTAGGGCAGGCACCGCCAATCGAACATCGAGGTCGACTAAAATCGAGCTGGTCACAGTGACTTGCACCGGTGACTGCTCAGTCCCACTCTCAACCATGGTACCATCCGAGGCTGTTAGCAGTGCCCAGTCCGCCAGAGTGCCGGTTGTGCTGGTAACCGCCGCTGCCGAAATCGTTTTGGTAAATTCAACAAAACCAACAGCACAACCGTTTGGATCGGTACACTCACCCGGTTGCTGCGTCTCTGATGTCCACACCAGATCGGGATCAGCCGGTGTCAGTGGAGTATTTAATTGATAACTCCCTGAAAAAGTACCAGTCGCTCCCGTTACTTGAGAGACAAAATAGCTCAGCCCCGTACCAGTCAACCGCTCGGTATCTGATACTGTTGCAGTCGTCAGCTCCCCACTCACCTGCTGGATACCAGCACCATCCTGGACCAAATCAAATTGTGTGGTTAACGGCTGGCCAGGAAAGGCAGGGACACCCGCTAACGCGGGATCTTTGAAGGTCGCTGTCGCGACATCATTCAAACCGGATACACCCAACGGCGCTTCAAACGTGTGGGTAACGAACACTTCAGAATTGGCTGGGACAGACACCCCATTGAAGGTAGCAACATCTAGTGATTCTTCACCCGCGCCAATATCACCAAGGATCTCATCCGTGATATCTACCACCACCTCTCTTGAAATATTGTTGGCGACATAAATGTTAGTCACCACACGAACTGCATCCCCCGATGTCGGTATCACACTCCACTCAACACGAATGGTGGCTTCAGCGCTGTTATCCTGAGAAGTGTCGCAGGTATTGCCAAGGTTCAGCGTAGTTGGCGTCGCCTGCTTAGTCATATTCCAAACAATACCGTCGCCTACAGTGGCCGTCATGTCTTTGCGAACACCAAAAGCTTGGCTCGCATCGACATCAATGGTTATCGTTCTTCTGCCTTGCTGGAAGCCTTCCTGTTCAAAAACATACGCTTGCAGTGAAGAACCCGGAAATTGACTGGCTCCGATTGCCAGCCGGTTCGCCCAGTCAATGACACAGGTGGTATTTGGGCCCTGAGATATTCTCAGTTCGCGGTAGATAACATCATCGGCACCGCCATTCACCTGATCGGTCACAACAGGCGCGCCAACGCTGATTAAGGTACAGCTTGCATCGGAAAAGTCATTGTCGAGACCACCTCCGATGATCTGGACATCAACAATCTGATCGTAGCCAGCATTGCCATTATCTTGGTTGTCAGCCGCCACCCTAATGTCATATGTTACGACTCCAGCACTATCGCCGTTTTCCGCTATCAAGCGAAAAGGAACCAGATCCAGTTCATCCCAGCCTTTTCCCAAATTACCTGAGGTATAAGGAGTATCAGCCCCTCCTAAGGTATTCGGATCCTGACAGGTATAATTGCCATCATCGTTAGGTAGACTATTTCTGTCAGCGAGCAATGTCGGATCACCGTCATTCCGACAGCCTTCAAAGGTAAACTGTACCGTATTAGGTGCCGGGTCAAAGGCCTTTACAGGTAATGCTGCTAACCCCGTCAATAATATGATTCCCCATAAAGCATGCCGCTTTATTAGGCAAAAAATATCAAACGTCATAAACCTAACCTTCTATTGTTATGCTGTAGCCAGTTATCATTTAGATGGAACAAACCAGAATCTTCCAACTGTTACTACAAAATTTAGTTAGGTGTTTTTGGGAAAACTGGCTAATTGCGGGAGATTACTCATTATGAGTCGCGTTATTAGGGATGAGAACGAAAAACCCGTCAACGCTACCGGGTTTAACTAAGACAATGACAAAAGACAGTTAACTTGCCGGCTCAATAGTTCCGTTAAAGGTTTCCAACAAGCAATCCTTGACTGGCTGGGAGTGGAAGATACTTACAATTTTATGATAAGAGTCCCGTAGTCACCACGTGATTCATAGTAATAATCGTCGCCCCAATTTTGATAGAAGACACCTCTTGCTCACCATAATCAGTCAGACCGTACAGTACAATACCGCTATTATCCTTCATTTCAGATTGAAATGGTCTTTCAGGGTTGTTCCTTGCTCTCAAGCCCGAACTGAAGCTCTACCGGTCGCCAACGGTGGAAACAAGATAGAAACGGAAAAAGTCGCAACCGAAAACCAGCGCCGCCATTACCCGTCCAAAATATGGCTGAACTAACTCGACATGCTCAAGCTTTTGCGCTGTCCCTTTACATCAAGAATTCGACCACTTTTAATTGCTTGAGCTTGACGAGAGGTATTCATATGACAGTCTTTATAGCTAGCCTATCACTATCTGCAGATTGTTTGACATCAGATAGAACGGTGTGCACAAAAGCCCCCAGCTCTTCGACAGGGGCTTCACTCAGTGAGTTACTCTAATTCAACCGGCGGCCTAAACACCATTTCATGCATCACCACATCCTGTGGCAACTCGAGCAACGCAGAAATAGTCTGCGCAACACTTTCCGGCTGCATATACTGCGGTCGTTCAGTTTCCCTGAAGTTAGTGTCTGTCCCGCCGGGGAACAGTGAAGTAACCTTGATCCCGTGTGGTTGAGCCTCTTTCATCAATATCGCACTGAATCCTGCCAACCCTTGTTTCATTGCCGTATAAACAGCCATGGTTTCATTTGAACGCTTAGCAACAGTACTGAGCACATTGATGATTTGGCCAGACCTTGCAGGTTTCATGACTTTCAATGCTTCGCGGCTCAATAAGGCCGGTGCTCGCAAGTTGACAGCGTATTGGTAGTCAAACTCTTCGAGGGTGAATTCATCAATACCACATTTGCGAGAATTCATTCCGGCATTATTGATCAATACATCTACCCCGCCGAGCTTCTCAACTGCCTGTTCGAACAATGCCACAGCTTGCTCAGGATCACTCAAATCAGCCGCGATAATATGACAACCCGTCAGTGCCGCCAACTCCTCTAACTTGGCACAATTCCGACCAGTGGCAACAACACTATACCCTTTCATGCATAATTGTTGTGCCAACGCGTAACCAATCCCACTCGTTGCCCCTGTTACCAATATCCGTTTCATTTTATCCCTAATTAATAGACATCAATATCAACCAGTTTGTCATACTTTATAAGCTAACCATATGGTTTTATCTGTCTCGGTTAATTACGCAAAGCAGAATTAAGCCGGCTTTAACATCTGCATATCCGCTCCGGTATCGTCAGGGAGGTATTCCATATTGTGTAAACGAAATGAAGCCCAATAGCCACGCCAACGGACGTCGGTACTAAGGACTTCAGCCATTTTTCTGATCAGTTCGGGCCTCATCGCCAATCCAACGGCTTCATAAAACAGGTTAACCTGCTCATCTGCATCAACGTCGTATAACTCTTGATAGCCAGTTGATGCATTGTAACCGTAGAACCACTCCTTGCCTGACATTTCCAGTCTGATTGCAGCCCCAAAATTCATCCCAACATGCATGCCAGTCTGGAAAACCTGCACCATCGGCTCTTTTTCTCCGCCACTTGCCACTTTGAGCAAGTTACTCCCTTCCATATGCGCAGGTTTTTCAATACCCGCAGCCGCCAACAGTGTCGGAGCAATATCCAATGCCGAACACACAGTCTCAATCTTCTTCATTACCGGCATAGTATGCTTTGCCGCTTTTATATAGAGTGGGATTGCAAAAATATCCGGTTGGAAGTACACCCCTTTGTCTGCCATGCCTAACCGGCCATTCATATCACCGTGGTCCGCCGAAAAGACAACAACACAATCGTCCCAAAGTCCTTCAGACTTCAAGTAATCCACCAGCCTGCCAACAGCGTAGTCGACCACTTCGACCTGAAGCAGGTGAGCGGCAATATAGTCGATGACGGTATCTTCATCGTACATTCCCCAATATTTGCGGTACAACGCATAGATTGGGTTATCTGGTAGGATATTATTTGCTTGCAATTCGGTATAGCTTGCAGGCAATGTAATCGCAGATTTTATTTCCTCATACCGTTTCTCAAACCCACTAGGAATTGAATAAGGCTGGTGAGGATCGAAGAAATCTAGCTGGGCAAAAAATGGTCTTCCTGGCTCCTGACGTCTAGCCGCTTTTATCTGACGGATCGTCAAATCGGCAAGAAATGCAGAATAGTGGGCCTCTTTAGGAAAATCCGCACCATCAGTCTGTTCAATCCAGCCTCCGAATGAGTTCGCTGGCGTTTGCTTATCTGTCCTCAATCCGACCAGTTCCCGTCGATATCGCGGAGGCTGTACGTTTAAATGATCAAGGTAGTCAAGGTACCGGTCGTCATCTACGACCGGCGGCCCCCATCGATCCCAGGCATGCACGTTCTCACCAAAAGTGCGGATAAATTTATCTACCCCGACATGGCATTTTCCTGCATGTTTAAGGATATATCCCTCTGCTTTTAGATAATCCTGAAAGATCACATCATCCACTTGTAAATCCACTTGCGAGCCACATAGTGCCCGTTCACCATTGGTCAAATAGGGTGGATGCATGCCTGTGAACATCGCGGCGCGCGCGGGTCCGCATAACGGGCTGGTTGTATAGGTACGACAAAAGCTCGTACCTTCTGCTGATATGGCATCAATATTCGGTGTTTGAATCACCTGAGCCAGTGGCCGAGATGTAAAGTAACAATCCGGGGAAATCATATCAACGGTGATAAAAACGATATTCGGCTTAGATACAGTAGGATCAACGCGATAACTCCCTTGACGCAATCTCGAGTCAAGGAATTGATGCTCAAAACCAGAATCTTGAAAAACTGACATACTTCATTCTCACAGTAAAATAAAGATAGATATGCTTGAAGGGAGGCAGGGATACTCCTGCCTATACCGCACAAGAATTAGGCTTCTCTTGCCACGCCAGTTGAGCTTGGCTTTATCAATTGACGGCGAGTTATCATGTAGTTGAGGCCGAAACAGCAAACAGCAATTATGGCCAATACTGCAATCACCTTTACCGCGCTGCCTTGCTGACCAAGAATGCCAATCTCAGAGAACACCGTATAAAGCAGAGCTAACAAACCAATAATCCCCCAGCTAGCATGTGCGGCATACTTCCAAGGCTGCACCTCTACTTGATTGGTATAGAACTGCTCATATGGCTTGGCCATTGGCTTAAAGTAACGTACGACCATCATAATGCCTACCATCCAGAGGAAATTCAGTCCGACGATATGGAGCCAGTGGATCTGGAACAAGCCAAAGTCCCCCTTGAGAACAAAGTGTGTCATGTAGAAAGTGACCATCCCCACCGGTAACGCAATAAATGCTGCCAACGCTGGCGTACGTTTGGAGACGATACCGACCAAGATGACGGTCAAAATGGGGACATTGATCACCGCCATGATGGTTCTCATCAAGGTGTAAAGGCCATCCGCATGGGCAATAAAAGGAGCGATACAGACACAGATTGCAATCGTCACCGCACCAAACAGTTTACCCACCCGAACCACTTTAATATCGTCGGCTTTCGGGTTAATGATCTCTTTGTAGATGTCCAAGCTTACTAGCGTCGAAAGGCTGTTAACACCACTGTTAAAAGAGCTCATAACAGCGCCAAACAAAACGGCACCAAAGAACCCCGTCATCCATGTCGGCATGACTTCCCGGACGAGAGTTGGATAGGCCATATCTTTGGCGAGTATTGCTTCCCCAGCTTCGGTAAACCCTCGGGTTGGTACAGTAATCAACCCTTTGTGGTGCATGTGCCACGCAATGATACCCGGAAGCACCAACATGGCTACGCCCAATACTTTCATTGCTGCAGCAGCCAATACCCCTTTTTGGCCTTCCGCCAAGTTCTTTGCCCCCAGTGAGCGCTGAACAATAGCCTGATTAGTACACCAGTAGAAAAGGTTAATGAGTAAAATACCGGAAAACAAGGTATGCCAGGGGATCGCCGCACTGTCTCCTACCCCGGCGGCCGCCATTCTTTCAGGAGACTCAGAGATCAGAATATTAAAGCCTTCGGCGACACTACTATCGCCAAGCTGGTACAACGCTAGGATGGGGACCAGAAAGCCCCCCAATAACAGGCCTACGCCGTTAACAGTATCTGAAACGGCAACGGCTTTGAGCCCACCAAAGACCGCATAAATCCCACCGACAATACCGAGTCCTATCACCATGAGCCAAGTTGCGGCGGTTTCACTCACACCAAGAACTTCTGCTACCCCAAATAATTTTCCAAGAGTAATTGCCCCTGCATAAAGTACAAAAGGCAGGAAACCAATTACAATGGCATAGATGAAAATGAATGATGCTACAGAGCGCATCCGCTTGCCATAACGCGCTTCAAGGAACTGGGGAACCGTTGCTACCCCACCTTTTAAAAACCTTGGCAGAAACACCACAGCCAACACAATCATTGTCACTGCCGCGACAGTTTCCCAGGCCATGACGCTGGCACCGTTGGCAAACGCATTACCATTCAGCCCGGTCAACTGTTCTGCTGAAATATTAGTAAGGAACAACGAACCGGCGACGACAAACCAGGGCAAGCTTCGTCCAGCCAAAAAATAACCTGTTGATTGTTTGAGGTTTTCTTGTTTAGTTGCTTTATATGATATCCAGGCAACCAATAGAGTAAATAATATGAACGAGCTCATTGCTATCATGTGTAAACTCTCCATGTAGGGTGCGATTTATTATCGTTATCCGCTATAAGTATGTTTTTGCGCTCTGCAAATACATGCCTAATGACTTGTCATTAATAATATTGACATCCGTCACAAACATTCATCATTTCTAAATATCAACAAGGAATATAATTTAAAGTCACACATTATTAGATGTAGTTAACGAACCAATCCATGTAAAAAACGAAACTATGAAAAATCAACCCTTGGTAATTACTAAAAATGTGAACTTCAACAGTGTTGGTATTCGTTCTTTCTGGGATGTGATCGGTGATGAGCATTATATTAATTTATGGCCTCGCGACAGGCGACTGCCCTACAGAGAGAATACCTTAGTCATCATCTATACAGAAAAAGGAAATGGAATCATTAACTTAAAAACCAAGGAAGAAATTCGAATTAGAGGTAACTCACTGATTTTTCTCGACCCACATACAATTCATTGCTATCGGTGTGATGGTTTAATATGGAAGTTGTATTGGATTGAAATTAACAGTGACCCAGAAACTATAAATCGAATACCAAAACAAAAAGTGATCCAGATCGATAATCACAGGCATTTTGCTATTCAATTCGAAGAATTACTGGATTCATTACAAAAGCAAAAAGTTGATTACAATAGTTATGCAGCAGCGATATTCAATAAAATATTTTATGAATGGTTATTAACAGTTAACAATGAGCAAAAGTCAAAATCATATAACAGCGTGCAGTCGGTGATAGAAGAGATGCACCACCGATTATCCGATAACTGGCAGGTCAGGGAGATGGCACTATTTATTGGGTGTAGTGAACAACATTTAAGGAAACTTTTTCTCAATCATACCGGTAAATCACCAAAAGTATATTACCTACAGCTGAAACTTGATATCGCGCTCGGCGTATTGAAACGGGGAAACAAGTCTATTTCGCAAATAGCTTTTGACCTTGGCTTCTCTGATGCGTTTCATTTCAGCAATGTCTTCAAAAAACGCTTTGGTTATCCCCCCTCAACTGTCGAACCGATTGCAGAAACGTCACAACCGTTGATCAGGGAAGAGACAGAGTAAAAACGGGCTTCTTTATCAATCGAATCGCTTTTTGACCAACTGTAAATAGCTAATCGCATTAATCTCATGCATATCCGTTGCCGGTGTCCAACATTCCGCTATTGCCAACACCCCTCTGATCTTACCTAAAAATGATAAGGCAACGGCTCCTCGCCGAACACCATTTTCATTGAACATTATATCCGCATAGCAACATTTTAATTTTGCCTTGGCAATAAGGTCGGCTTCATCTTCATCAGTAAGAATAACCCTGTCACCTTTCGTCTCATAACGCCAGGGAGTCTCATTGACGGCAACGGGCATTGGAGAAAATGCTTTGCCGACTAGGTATACGGCATCAACCTCACCCAGCCAATTTCGGACATACCCCTCCTTTGCCCACACCCGCCTTTCCAAGATCGGGCTGACACTGTGTTGCAATACCATGCCATTTTTAGAAAACTCATACCATTCCACGGTATGGCCACACTTCTTGCTCAGCGACGTCATTTCAACTTTGAGGGTCGTTTCAAAATCGGCAATATCCGCATTCGTGACGGCGGTAAGTTGGCGCATAGCTTCATAGCTTTTATCTTTATGGCGATGCAAGATTTCCATCTGGACCAAGGTATCGAGAATTCTTGAAAGCGTTGCCTTAGGGACACCTGAAACTTGATACAGCTGTTCCAAAGTCAACGGTTGCCTCGCGGTAGTGAGACATTGCAGCACCCAAAAACCCCTTGCGCAGGCCGGGGCCGAATAATTGTCAGATTCATTAAAGTTCATATTTGATATATACCAAAATTGCAATTTTTCCCATAGTAGCCAGTCACCATAGTGTGACATAGCATACAATCAGAGTTTACTAACCCTATGAAGATAAAGATAAGTCATGAAAGGCAGGCTAGATTGAAACAGCATTGCGCTAAATACCACTGCCCCAATTGGACACAGTGGTATTCACTTAGAGAAAAGCGTTATTGAACCGATAAATAAAAATGGGTGCTGTACTGGGTTTGGGAACTCTCCCCGACAAACACATCAATCTTCGAGTCAGATAAAACCATATCACCGTTTTCGGTATAATAGCCCAACTCCATAGCGGTTAGCTTAAAGCTAACCTGACAAGATTCACCGGGTGCTAGGTGTATGCGCCTAAAACCTTTTAACTCTCTGCTTGGTCGGGTAGTTCGAGCAACATGCTGGCGTATATAACACTGAACGATTTCCGATGCCTCTACTTGCCCTGTATTAGTTACTGTAACTGAAACTATTTGATTCTCTACACCTGTTATAACCGGTTGTTCCACCCAGAGATCGGAATAAGCAAAGTTGGTATAACTCAAGCCATATCCAAAGGGGTACAAAGGCGTATCTTGTTGATCTTTATATGACATATAATCTTGAAAAGCACGCATCTTGCCTATCGGTTTGCGGCAATAGTAGATCGGTACTTGCCCGGTAGAACGCGGGACCGAAATAGGCAATTTTCCACTTGGCGAGATGTCACCAAACAAGATACGGCCTAAGGCCTTACCCACCTCGGTGCCAAGCTGCCAACTATAGAGCAAGGCATCGGCATATTGCTCCGCTGAAGGCGAAGGAAGAGGACGCCCGGTACACTGCACTACAATCAAAGGCTTACCTATTTTACCAATCGCTTCAATTAATTCTTCTTGCCCAGCAGGTAAGGCCAACTCTGCAACATTCCTTGCCTCACCGGTACGGCGATGGCTCTCCCCAACACAAAGCACCACCACATCCGCTCGGTGAGCTTGTTCAACCATTTCATCACTGAAAACCGCTGACTCGGTGATCACCTCAAGTTCTGGGGCTGCAGCCGTAATGCCTGCAAAAATAGAAGTGACATCCTCAGCTTTTCCATCTAGGCACCAAGGTCCCAAATGTTGCCGACGCGAGTGGGCATGCGGTCCCAGCACAGCCAGTTTCAACCCTTGCTTAGGCAATGGCAGCAACTGACCACGGTTCTTTAGCATAACGATACACTGCTCAGCTAATTCAAGCGCTTTCTCCACATGCACTTCTGCACGCAGTGCTGTTTTATGCCACCGCTCATCGACATATGGCCGTTCAAATAACCCCGCTTTGAACTTAGCGGTCAGTACACGACTAACCGCATCATCCAGCCTTTCAATATCAATACGGCCCTGCTCGAGCAACCTTGCCAGGTTGTCGTCATATACCTCGTAGGTCATGGCCATATCGACACCAGCGTTCAGCCCTTGTACCGCAGATTCGGCCAAGTCGTCAGCTACGCCGAAATAGCTCAAGTCTGAGATCGATCCCCAATCACTGACAACCATACCGTCAAATTGCTGATCTGTTTTGAGCCAGCCCTGAATCAGCTCTTGGCTGCCGGTGACCGGTGTACCACCAAGGTCATTAAACCCTGACATTAAGGTCGCAACACCTTGTTCAACCGCAGCTTTAAATGGTGGCAAGTACACATTGTGCAATGTATTGGTCGTGATCTCTGTTGTATCGTAATCCCGTCCCCCCTCTGCGGCTCCATAACCGACAAAGTGTTTAGCACAAGCCAGCAGCGAGCTGGTAGCAGCAAGATCCTGCCCCTGAAATCCCCTGACAACAGCGCCAGCAAATTGGCTAGTGAGATATGGGTCTTCGCCACTGCTTTCAATAACTCTACCCCAACGAGGATCACGGACGATGTCGAGCATCGGGGCAAATGTCCAATGAATCCCCAACGACGCGGCTTCGGTTGCAATACAACGGTAGGCTTGCTCTACCAGACCAGGGTTCCATGAAGCCGCCTGTGCCAGCGGGATGGGTAGGACTGTTTGCTGGCCGTATATCACATCCCGGGCAATAATGAGTGGGATCCCTAATCGGCTCTCTTCCACCGCCGCCCTTTGGATTTCATTGAGTTGCACCGGGTCAACAATCTCGCCAGGCGCATTTCCCGCCCAGGCCGTGTCGGCAAGGATCCTTGAACCAAATCGTCCTTCCCTCACCGCAGCCAAATGTTCTTCGCGACGCTTATCGTAGTGACGCATAGGGGTCTGGCAGAGTTGACCTACCTTTTCGCCAACCGTCATCCGACTGAGCAAGTCCTCAACTCGAACGGCAACTGGCAAGCCTGACTTTTTATAATCTGGAATATTCATAATCATCCTTCATTATGTCGCCGCAACAGGCACCCTATTACAGCAACAATATGGCGTTAGTCTTGTGTCTTGGCTGCTCGTCGTATTTTCAGCTCAGCCGTTATTTTTTCAAACAAGTCAGGTGTAATGTAATACCAACGCATAGCAATAATTGAGCAGGCATGGGCAAACGCAACCGTCAGGAATTTCAAGATAAGTATGGTATTTAGCACATCATCAGGTTGGATTTCATTGGGTGTGTAATTAACCGATGCCAGTGCATAGCCCGTCAACAAACCTGCCATCGCACTGCTACATTTTGCTACAAAGGTCATTATCGCTGTTGTTAGTGCATTCGCATTATTACCGGTTTTATATTCACCGTATTCCACACAATCTGGGATCAACACCCAGGTTAGGTTTCCAGCGAAAACATTACATGCCATTGAAGCCACTAGCAGACTGAACATTAGCCACACTGGTAACAAGTCGGCAGTGAAGTAACAAAAGACACAAATTAGCAACCCAGCCCAGCTTCCGCCAAGAAACATCCCTTTCTTTGAAAAAATACGCCCGAGCAAAGGTAGTGATGCCACCATAATAAATGGTATAAAACTCCCTACCCCCTTAAGCATTGGAAACAGTGCTTCATTCATCATGTAATATTTGAAGAAATAAATCGCAATGGACGTCTCCATCGCAAAACCGAATATATTAGTCGCATGCGCAGTTACCAATGCTATTAACGGCTTGTTGGATTTAACTGTTTTATATACTTGGTTAGGAGTGATTTTTTGAGTTGCAATTTGCTTGGCATTTTCCAGCGTATCGCGCTTTTTGGCACCATATGCACAAATCCAAAAATTAACTGTGACCAAGACGCCAAAAATGATTCCCGTTGCACGCCAACCCGAGATTCCTCCACCGAACCAGTCAACCATGATGAGAGGCAGCGCCGTTGCCACAAAGGTCGCCAAAATACCGAGTCCCTGCTTCATCGCAACCACCGTTGTTCTTTCATGGTAATTGGTGGTCATCACCGGCGTGAGGGCGTGGTATGGGACATTGATAACCGTTTGTGCCAGAGAATAGGTAATGTAAGCAACATACGCAAACACTACTTTCGAGGTTACTGACAACTCTGGGGCCCAAAATAGCGCAGCTATAGTCAAACCAAGCACTGGCGCCCCGAAGATCAAATATGGCCTGTAGCGTCCCATTTTTGTTCGGGTTGCATCTGAAATCATACCAAATAACGGATCAGTCACGGCATCGATCAAGCGGGTGACCAGGAAAATTTTACCGACAGTCAATGGATCAATTCCATACATGTCCGTCAGGAAAAACATCAAAAACGTTCCGATGAAATGGAACATCAAATTAGAGCCAACACCACCCATGCCGTAGGCGAATAATTCTTTTTTTGATAGCGTTGCAAGAAATTTATTTCTGGGTCGATTGGTAATAGCGGGCTCTACCGCTGATTTGGCTACGGTCATAATAATTAACCTCCAGGTTTCACGTTATTATATATTTATTTTCAACTGGGCAAGAGTTATCAGCCCAGTCATTATGGCATACCAATTCAAAGGTGATAAATAATTAAACTTATTAATTACTTATTATTTATTCCAGGGTGCCTTTTTTTTATTTTTTCTACTTTATCGCCACGCCCCGTTTCCTCCAAGCGTTTGAAGTATGCAGAGATATCTTCACATTTTGCATGATGCGGGCCGCCTTCCTGCATCACGACTCGCATCGGGTCCTCGGTACTACCAAACGGCTGATTCGCCATCATGTGGTCATGCCACTGCAGGTACTGATAAGCCATTGCTTTGACAATATCAGGCAGTTCCTGCACTAGGTTGTATTGTTGGTGTGGATCATTTTTAATATTGAACAACATCTCTTGTGGAAATAGGTGCAGGCCATCATGGTAAGTGCGGATATAAATGTAATCACCATGACGGACACTACGTTGACAGACATGAGCGCATTGACTCAACACCAAAAATTCATGACCATCTTCCGCACCTTCAGTAATCGCTGATGCAAAGCTCTTTCCAGTCCACAGAGGAAGTGGATCTTTACCCATCAATTCAGCCAGAGTCGGAGCCCAATCAATATTGTAGTGTAATGCATTATTTTCAATACCAGCCTGCATTCCCGGCCAACGAACAATAAACGGCACCCGACAGGTAATATTATCCGCCGTGGCATGCTCACCGAACAAACCAAGCTCACCCAGCTTTTCACCATGATCGGAACTGATCACTATGATCAAATCATCCATCACCCCTTTGGCTTCGAGTGCTGCAAAAATCTGTCCAATATGCTGATCCATGTATCGGATACCGCAATCATAACCATCAATCATGTGGCGAAAACCCGCTATTCCCTCGATTTCACCTGGCTGGCGGGGATATTGGTCATAAGTATTGTTGTCCCACATATTAAAATCTTGTGCTGAGTGTGGCCCCGCTTTTTTCCAAAATTCAGCCATCTTTTCTTCAGTCATCCAATCAGGCAGAGGAGCATCCTTGAATGGATTCCCAAACTCTTCTGGTGCGCGATATGGAGTATGTGCATCCCAATAGTTAATGTGCAGATACCAATTATCCTCATCACCATTTCGATCAATCCAGTCAAGCACTGTCGGTGTCACTTCCTCTGCCGACTCATGACCGGAGCCACCGGTGTTATACATTTCTGTAAAACCGGCATAATAATGAAACAATGAATGACGCTCCGGGAATGGGCTGACTAACACCGTCCGCATGTTGTTCTGTCTAAACAAGGTTGGCAATGCATTGTGCTCGACATAACTCTTAAATTGTCGGCTTGCCCCCTGGGCCCGAATATCGCCTGCGGTGCCACCATGACTGACAGCACCGTTATGGATCCCCTGCATGCCTGTCATCATGGCCGTGCGTGATGGGGCACAGGGTGCATCAGATGCATAGTAGTTATTGAACCTAACACCTTGAGCCGCGATTTTATCGATATTCGGGGAGGTGTTTCGTTGGTATCCATAACAACCTAGGTGGTCGGGACGAAGGGTATCAAGATCAAGGTACAGCACACGCATAGGGATTCCTTTAATTCTCTGATCAATGACGAATTGCCAAAAATGTAAGGGCTTAAATTGCCAATTCCAAATATGTAATCAAACCTCAAATTCCATATTTAGAATATACCTTATTTGGTATCCCACGAGAATTACCACGCCCCTAATTTGTGATCGATATAATTTAAAAGTCGAGCCAGTAATATTATTATTAATTTCCGTAACACCAACCTCAGTCAAAATTTGATTTCACACACATTTTTTCCCAAGACGAACACTTGTATTTCTATTTACCGCTCATACAGAAATAAAAAAAGCCGACAAAATGTCGGCTCTTTTTAGCAAAATACCAAATATGAAATAATTAACCCTTCAGTATTTTCATCATTTCCGATTTATATTGGTCAACACCATTTTGATCAAATGGATTCACCCCTGCCATATAACCGCCAATAGACACACTCATCATAAAGAAGTACATCAATCCACCAAGATGGAATTCATCCAACTTTGCAATGGCAATTTCAAGGTTGGGGACACCACCATCAGAGTGGGCCACCATGCTGGCCTGCTTAATCGAAGCCTGAATATGATTGAGGGATGACCCTGCGAGGAAGCCCAGATTATCCAAATCTTCTTCAAGGCTTGGAACCGGCACATCTACAGGTTTGTCATTCACGCTCAGCACTGTTTCAAATAAGTTGCGGCGGCCTTCCTGTACCCATTGCCCCAGTGAATGCAAATCCGTCGAGTAAAGCGCACTGGCGGGGAACAGGCCTTTGCCATCCTTACCATCACTTTCACCAAACAGCTGCTTTAGCCACTCGGAAAAAAACACCATATAAGGTTCGTAATTCACAAACAGCTCTATCTCTTTGCCTTTTTGAGTCATGATATTACGGGTAATCGCATATTTGAGTGACGGGTTAGCCTCAATATCATCGGACTCGCACACTGTCATCATTTGCTTGGCGCCGGCCAGCAATGCATCAATATCAATACCGGCAACCGCCAGCGGCAATAGGCCAACCGGCGTGAAAACTGAAAAGCGCCCACCAACCTCATGCGGCAGGTGGTACATTGGATACCCTTGTTCTGCGACGATATCTTTTAGCGGGCCTCGGTATTTATCCGTTGTAACAATGATACGCTCCCGCGCCCCTTCCTTGCCAAAGCGACGCTCCAGCTCAGCCCGTAAAATTCTGAACGTCACCGCGGTTTCCAATGCAATACCTTCTTTAGCAATAACATTAATGCAGTAATTTTTGTCTGCCAGATATGTCATGACCTCATCGAGGTAGCGAGAGCTCAAGTTATGGGCCGTAAATAGAATCTCGGTTTTTTCTTCTTTACCTACAGCGGGTTGAAGTGCTTCCAGGATGGCTTTATGGCCTAAATAAGACCCCCCGATACCGATACAGACAAAGGCATCAAACTGTTGCTGAATGTCTTCAGCTCTTTGTTTGATATCAGCAACTTCTTCCAAGTCAATGGTTTCGGGCAGGCGAATCCAACCATGGAAATCACTCCCCACCCCCTCCCCAGTTACCAGTTGATGGTGGGCCAATTTAGCATAAGGAGCCAA
Organism: Photobacterium sp. DA100; assembly: GCF_029223585.1. Taxonomy (NCBI): domain Bacteria; kingdom Pseudomonadati; phylum Pseudomonadota; class Gammaproteobacteria; order Vibrionales; family Vibrionaceae; genus Photobacterium; species Photobacterium sp. DA100. Next base: position 2,396,965 of record NZ_CP119423.1, read on the forward strand.
TTGAATATACTCATGAGCTTTAACTGCTTGGTTTAGAAATTCAGTATTAATTGTTAGCATTTTTTGCTCCATAACTTGCAATATACCCCACACAATCTGCAGAGCTTAATAAAACATTGGTATTGGCAGGTATGATGAAAGTCTCACCCTGACAGTAGTGTTTGACATTATTTTCTATGGATACAGTCAAAGTTCCGCGGGCAACAAAAACCATACTTAAGAAAGGAAAGTGATATTGAGTGCTTTTGGACTGCCCTTCGACATAAAGTTACTGCAAACGAAATGCTGCCGTTCCACCATGTGAATATTGACGAATACTTTCTTGCCCACCTTCTGGGTGCAAGATCTTTGGTACCACTTCCTGGTAATCAATTAGCCGCAGGGCCTCATCGAGATCAACATGCAGTTTGGTGGGCCCGATACGTACTACGTTATCTGAATTCGACATAATCTCGATATTCTGCCCAGCAAGGTAAGCATGGGGGACACCTGCACCTTGGTATATCCCCTGTCCAACCGGTATATGGACAATATTCATCATCAACATAGCGAGTAAACCGCGATCGTAACCACTTCGTTGATCTAATACCGCGCGACAGACCCAATATTCAGGTAATTGTTGGTTCAACTCACAACGCGAATAGGGGTAACGATGAATATCAACCACTTCGCCAAGTAACTCGTTCACCTGGCACTGAGGCATTTTCATCAAACGCTCAAACGCAGCCTCAATACCAAATAGTTGCATTTGATCTGATAACTGATTGAATGTGGCATAAAGAGCAAAACGGCTGATAATTGTTGCCCTCGTAGCGAAGCCATGAGCAAGCCAACAGGGAGTCAATGCCACCATCATTTCTGGCTTGTCATTGCGATCTCGGTATGTCCGCTCGGGCGCCGTTCGTCCTATGCCCAGCTTATCTTGCCGGATAAAGCCTTCTTCGGCTTGCGCCTTTGTCGGATGGACCTGTATGGCCAACATATGCTCAACATCGAGGATTTTCATCAAAAATGGCAGTGGAAACTCTCCCTGCCGCTCTTCTTCATCCTGAACCTCGTTGTGTATTTTCAGCCAGTCAAGCAGGGATTGGTGGTTGCCATCCACGACCACCAAAGAACTATCATCGGGATGTGCTCCCAACCACCATTCAGCAAAAGGCTTGTTACCGGGGTTATCCCGCCCGATAAGGGAGGGAATAAAGCTCTCCCCTCCCCATGCGTAATGCCGTGGTTTTCCCAAAATTGAATAGATCCCCATAGTCATCACAGCCACATTGTTGAGAAGAACGGTACGAAGGTGATCAACAGCAAGGAAACCAACATCCCCATAACCAGAGGGAAGGCCCCTTTGAATACTTGAGGTACAGAGGTATTACTCAACTGGTTGGCAATGAACAGGTTGCCGCCAAATGGAGGGGTTACAAAACCTATCCCTAAGTTGATGATCATCATGATACCGAATTGATAAACCCCCATTCCGAACTGTTGGAGCAGCGGATAAAGCAGCGGAGTCAGGATAATGATTGCCGCCAGCGTATCCATAAAACAGCCAACGAACAGCAAGAACAGATTAATCATCAACAATGTCATCAGCATGGTACTGACATTATCAGACATCATACCGGCAATAATGGCAGGCACATCCTGTGACGTCAGCACCTTGCCGAAGGCCGTTGCAAAGGTCATGAGGAACATTGCCACAACGGTGATCATGGCCGCTGTCGACAGCACCTTGAAGGTATCGCGAATTTTGAGGTCCTTGTGGACAAACACCCCGATGATGTATGAGTAAAAGCATGCAACAGCAGCTGATTCTGTTGGGGTGAAAATACCTGAATAAATACCACCTAATATAATTACTGGCGTCAAGATGGCCCAGCGGGCGTGCTTGAATGCTGCTATCTTAGTTTTGAATGTCCCTTTTTCACGATGCGCCCCCCAACCATTAAGGCGTGAGATCCACCATGCCGGCACAGCCATTCCAATGGCCAGCAGCAACCCAGGAACAATACCGGCGAGAAACATATCCGACACCGATGTCGCGTACTGGGTGAGCGAATAGATAATCATCGGGTTGCTCGGTGGAATAATAATGGCGATAACGCCTGAACAGGCAGCAACACCAGCGGCAAATCCAGGATGGTAACCCTGTTTAATCATCGCTGGGATAGTGATGCTACCGACCGCGGCTACCGTTGCCGGTGCAGAGCCCGACAGTCCACCGAATATTACACTGGTCATAATGGTGACAATCGCCAGACCACCATACATATGACCGAAAAACTCGTCGGATAAATCCAGGATACGCTGTGCAACCCCGCCAGTCGCCATTATTGTCCCAGCCAACACGAACATCGGAATAGCCAGTAGCGGGAAGCTATCGATGGACTGGAAGGTATCCAGTGCCATTTCAAAGACTTCAAGGCCAAGGATTTTGTTATAAATAATTAGAACAATACCAATAGCAATGGCCACCGGAACCCTGACCATCACCATCGCGATAAAACCCAGAATGAGCAATAGAACATGTACTGTGGTCATTATTTACACCTCCTCGTGAAGTGCTAGGTCGGTATTTCCAGCGTGTCTGTATTCCAACACCGAGGAAATAATTTTTTGAATAATACGTACGCAGGTTAAACCAAATGCAAACGGCAACATGGAAAGTTGAATCCAATATTCAAAGCCAAGGGCTTCGGTTTTGGTTCCTAGCATCTTATGAAACTCTACGGCCTCTAATGCAGCCTTGGTAAATAAATAGGCAAAGAGTAAAAATAAGACTTTGGAGATAACATCTAAAATAAGCTTCTTCTTTGCTGATATATTTTGGGGCCATAGGTCTATGATGATATGTCTATTTAACTTTACCGCCCAGGGAACCCCCAGAAAAACAATAAACAGCATCAACATCCTTGCTATCTCATCGGTAAATGCTGATGGCGACATAAACACGTAACGGTTTAGGACTTCTATATTCAGTGATACCGCAATGTAACCAAGCATTAGGGCACAGAAAAACTCTTCAAAATGCTGGTC